>NZ_CP083691.1 GCF_020097155.1 Micrococcus porci
CCACACCCGAAGGTGTGGGGCCTCAACCCAAAAGAATGTCCGGCGGCGACCTACTCTCCCACAACCTCCCGGCTGCAGTACCATCGGCGCTGTGGGCCTTAGCTTCCGGGTTCGGAATGGAACCGGGCGTTTCCCCCACGCTATGACCGCCGTAACCCTCACCCCAACCAACACACCAAACCAGCATGCCGTGGGAAACCTAGAGAGCCACAAACAAGACAGTGGCAATATTCACTTGAACAACACCCCCCAACCCTACCACACAGGCAAGACCAGGAAAGCACCGGCTGCAATCAGACAACCGCACAGTGGACGCGAACACCAAAAATGATGTGTGTTGAAAGTCATCGGCCTATTAGTACTGGTCAGCTCCACGAGTCTTCAGTCCTCGCTTCCACATCCAGCCTATCAACCCAGTCATCTAGCTGGGGGCCTCACACCCTCAAAGGGGCAAGGAAATCTCATCTCGAAGCCGGCTTCCCGCTTAGATGCTTTCAGCGGTTATCCATCCCGAACGTAGCTAATCAGCCATGCACCTGGCGGTACAACTGACATACCAGAGGTTCGTCCGTCCCGGTCCTCTCGTACTAAGGACAGACCTTCTCAAATTTCCAACGCGCGCAGAGGATAGGGACCGAACTGTCTCACGACGTTCTGAACCCAGCTCGCGTACCGCTTTAATGGGCGAACAGCCCAACCCTTGGGACCTACTCCAGCCCCAGGATGCGACGAGCCGACATCGAGGTGCCAAACCATGCCGTCGATATGGACTCTTGGGCAAGATCAGCCTGTTATCCCCGAGGTACCTTTTATCCGTTGAGCGACGGCCGTTCCACAACGAGCCGCCGGATCACTAGTCCCGACTTTCGTCCCTGCTCGAGCTGCCACTCTCACAGTCAAGCCCCCTTGTGCACTTGCACTCGACACCTGATTGCCAACCAGGCTGAGGGAACCTTTGGGCGCCTCCGTTACATTTTGGGAGGCAACCGCCCCAGTTAAACTACCCATCAGGCACTGTCCCTGACCCGGATCACGGGCCGAAGTTAGACATCCAGTATGACCAGAGTGGTATTTCAACGATGACTCCACGAACACTGGCGTGCCCGCTTCACAGTCTCCCACCTATCCTACACAAGCCACACCGAACACCAATACCAAACTATAGTAAAGGTCACGGGGTCTTTCCGTCCTTCTGCGCGTAACGAGCATCTTTACTCGTAATGCAATTTCGCCGAGTTCACGGTTGAGACAGCGGGGAAGTCGTTACTCCATTCGTGCAGGTCGGAACTTACCCGACAAGGAATTTCGCTACCTTAGGATGGTTATAGTTACCACCGCCGTTTACTGGGGCTTAAATTCTCCGCTTCGCCGAAGCTAACGGGTCCTCTTAACCTTCCAGCACCGGGCAGGAGTCAGTCCGTATACATCGTCTTACGACTTCGCACGGACCTGTGTTTTTGATAAACAGTCGCTTCCCCCTGGTCTCTGCGGCCCCGATCCCCTCACACCAGCAAGCGGTGCTCAAGGTTGGGGCCCCCCTTCTCCCGAAGTTACGGGGGCATTTTGCCGAGTTCCTTAACCATGATTCTCTCGATCGCCTTAGTATTCTCTACCTGACCACCTGTGTCGGTTTAGGGTACGGGCAGTTCAAACCTCGCGCCGATGCTTTTCTTGGCAGCATAGGATCACCGGATCACCCACCACGTGGGCGCCCATCAGGTCTCAAGCACACAGCCGGCGGATTTACCTACCGGCAGCCCTACACCCTTAGACCAGGTCGATTCCATTGCCTGGCCCGGCTACCTTCCTGCGTCACACCTGTTAATACGCTTGCCTCCCCGGTTCAGGTCCCGTGCTCCACGCACCCATCCACCCCCGAAGGGGCAGTGAGGGGCGCTTCAGACGGTTAGTATCACCGGCTCAGCATGGGCGGTTCTTCACTGGTACGGGAATATCAACCCGTTGTCCATCGACTACGCCTGTCGGCCTCGCCTTAGGTCCCGACTCACCCAGGGCAGATTAGCTTGACCCTGGAACCCTTAGTCATCCGGCGGACGGGTTTCTCACCCGTCTTTCGCTACTCATGCCTGCATTCTCACTCGTCCACAATCCACCAGAAATTACTCGCTGGCTTCACCTCGTGAACGACGCTCCCCTACCCATCCAGAAAACTGAATGCCACGGTTTCGGCGGTGTACTTGAGCCCCGCTACATTGTCGGCGCGGAATCACTTGACCAGTGAGCTATTACGCACTCTTTCAAGGGTGGCTGCTTCTAAGCCAACCTCCTGGTTGTCTCAGCAACTCCACATCCTTTCCCACTTAGCACACGCTTAGGGGCCTTAACCGGTGGTCTGGGCTGTTTCCCTCTCGACTATGAAGCTTATCCCCCACAGTCTCACTGCCACGCTCTCACTTCCCGGCATTCGGAGTTTGGCTGAAGTCAGTAACCTTGTAGGGCCCATCGTCCATCCAGTAGCTCTACCTCCGGGAAGAAACACGTGACGCTGCACCTAAATGCATTTCGGGGAGAACCAGCTATCACGGAGTTTGATTGGCCTTTCACCCCTACCCACAGCTCATCCCCTCCATTTTCAACTGAAGTGGGTTCGGTCCTCCACGCGCTCTTACACGCGCTTCAACCTGGCCATGGGTAGATCACTCCGCTTCGGGTCTAGGACACGCGACTGAACCGCCCTATTCAGACTCGCTTTCGCTACGGCTTCCCCACACGGGTTAACCTCGCCACGTATCACTAACTCGCAGGCTCATTCTTCAAAAGGCACGCCGTCACCCCGAAAGGCTCCGACGGTTTGTAGGCACATGGTTTCAGGTACTATTTCACTCCCCTCCCGGGGTACTTTTCACCATTCCCTCACGGTACTGATCCGCTATCGGTCAACAGGTAGTATTCAGGCTTACCAGGTGGTCCTGGCAGATTCACACGGGATTTCTCGGGCCCCGTGCTACTCGGGCAACCCTCCAACAGCGGCGGAACACATTTCAACTACGGGACTCTCACCCTCTACGGTCCAGCATCCACACTGGTTCGTCTATATGCCCGCACCTCACTGCGCCATGCCGGCAGACATGACAAGGAAGGGCCCACAACACCGCACACGCAACCCCTGCCGGGTATCACACGCATACGGTTTAGCCCCATCCGCTTTCGCTCGCCACTACTCACGGAATCACTTTTGTTTTCTCTTCCTGTGGGTACTGAGATGTTTCACTTCCCCACGTTCCCTCCACCCGGTCTATGTGTTCAACCGGGGGTCACACGACACGTCGTGCGGGGTTTCCCCATTCGGAAATCCTGGTCTCAACGTCCGGTTATCGACTCCACCAGGCTTATCGCAGATTCCCACGTCCTTCTTCGGCTCCTGTTGCCAAGGCATCCACCATACGCCCTTAGAAACTTTCACACACATGAAAGTCCTCAAATGAGCAGTTATCTCTAACTAAAGATGTCATTCTCGGCATCACCGTCACGCTCAACGCAGCCACCCAGGGGGACGACCACACGCAACGGCAACAAAAATAAGATGCTCGCGTCCACTATACAGTTCTCAAACAACAGCCCCTCACCCCATCCACCACACACCAACATGCGCAGCTTCACCAGGCAGGATCAGAACAACAACCCCTCCGAAAAGGGGCGCCTGCTGTCCCAGGACCCAACAGTGTGCCAACACCAGCACGCAACCACCAACCACATGCTTTCCAACCCGAAGGCGTACTCACATCCAGCCGGCACCACCACTGGCACCATTCATTGATGTTCCACCCATGAGCAACCCGCCATCACACACTCGGTGATGCAACGGGCACTGATGCTCCTTAGAAAGGAGGTGATCCAGCCGCACCTTCCGGTACGGCTACCTTGTTACGACTTAGTCCCAATCGCTGGTCCCACCTTCGACGGCTCCCCCCACAAGGGTTAGGCCACCGGCTTCGGGTGTTACCGACTTTCGTGACTTGACGGGCGGTGTGTACAAGGCCCGGGAACGTATTCACCGCAGCGTTGCTGATCTGCGATTACTAGCGACTCCGACTTCATGGGGTCGAGTTGCAGACCCCAATCCGAACTGAGACCGGCTTTTTGGGATTAGCTCCACCTCACAGTATCGCAACCCATTGTACCGGCCATTGTAGCATGCGTGAAGCCCAAGACATAAGGGGCATGATGATTTGACGTCGTCCCCACCTTCCTCCGAGTTGACCCCGGCAGTCTCCCATGAGTCCCCACCACTACGTGCTGGCAACATGGAACGAGGGTTGCGCTCGTTGCGGGACTTAACCCAACATCTCACGACACGAGCTGACGACAACCATGCACCACCTGTGAATCCGCCCCAAAGGGGAAACCGTATCTCTACGGCGGTCGAAAACATGTCAAGCCTTGGTAAGGTTCTTCGCGTTGCATCGAATTAATCCGCATGCTCCGCCGCTTGTGCGGGCCCCCGTCAATTCCTTTGAGTTTTAGCCTTGCGGCCGTACTCCCCAGGCGGGGCACTTAATGCGTTAGCTGCGGCGCGGAAACCGTGGAATGGTCCCCACACCTAGTGCCCAACGTTTACGGCATGGACTACCAGGGTATCTAATCCTGTTCGCTCCCCATGCTTTCGCTCCTCAGCGTCAGTTACAGCCCAGAGACCTGCCTTCGCCATCGGTGTTCCTCCTGATATCTGCGCATTCCACCGCTACACCAGGAATTCCAGTCTCCCCTACTGCACTCTAGTCTGCCCGTACCCACCGCAGATCCGGGGTTAAGCCCCGGACTTTCACGACAGACGCGACAAACCGCCTACGAGCTCTTTACGCCCAATAATTCCGGATAACGCTCGCACCCTACGTATTACCGCGGCTGCTGGCACGTAGTTAGCCGGTGCTTCTTCTGCAGGTACCGTCACTTTCGCTTCTTCCCTACTGAAAGAGGTTTACAACCCGAAGGCCGTCATCCCTCACGCGGCGTCGCTGCATCAGGCTTTCGCCCATTGTGCAATATTCCCCACTGCTGCCTCCCGTAGGAGTCTGGGCCGTGTCTCAGTCCCAGTGTGGCCGGTCACCCTCTCAGGCCGGCTACCCGTCGTCGCCTTGGTGAGCCATTACCTCACCAACAAGCTGATAGGCCGCGAGTCCATCCATGACCGAAATTCTTTCCAACACCCACCATGCGGTGGACGTTCCTATCCGGTATTAGACCCAGTTTCCCAGGCTTATCCCAGAGTCAAGGGCAGGTTACTCACGTGTTACTCACCCGTTCGCCACTAATCCACCCAGCAAGCTGGGCTTCATCGTTCGACTTGCATGTGTTAAGCACGCCGCCAGCGTTCATCCTGAGCCAGGATCAAACTCTCCGTAAAAAATTACAGAACGACGCGGGACCAGCCGGAAATAACCGGTCACCACGCCAATTCAATACCTGGCAGACCGTGTGCACATCGCACGGGGGTGCGGGCACAACGGTCAACCAATATGTGTTAAAACAATTGGCATCAACAAACTTGGCACACTATTGAGTTCTCAAACAACAGGCGCTTCCGGCCTCCCCACCACGTCATTCCGCGGTGCTTCGCTCCGGAGCAACTTCTCCATCCTAGACCATCCGATTCAGACTGTCAACACCATGTCGGCGTCGATACGCTGTTCTCTGCAGTTCAGGACTTCACAACCTTACCATGTTCACACACCGTGTCAACTCCGTTCCCGAAGCCGTCAGCAGCCGTTCACCATGGCGGGCCAGTCAACCTTACCACGTTCTCCATCAATGTCAAGCCGCTCTGACGAGCACACCCACCATCCAACGAAGAACAAGGAAGGACCAGAAGACCTTACCACACGATCCCAGTCAGTCAAACCAGACCATCTTCTCAAGAATACCCACCCCTCAACAGGGAATGCATGCCCGGTGAACCGACAACCCAGGACTGCGATCCATGCGCCAGACCCTGAAAGTCATGCTCGGCTACTCACCAGCACCGCCCGGAAAACCCCGAACCGCGCCTCAGCACGAGAAAGAACTCTACCCCTACCAGAGGACGAACGCCAAATCGAGGGTCGGGGGGCCGTGTGGAGCGCCGACGTCGGCACGGCAGCCGCAGGATCTCGCGGATCTCGATCCGCATCCAGGCTGCTCCACGCCGGCCGGCAGCTCCCCGGATGCAGTCAGTCGGCACGGTGACCTCGGTCACCGTGCCGACTGCTCGTCCTCCGACGTCTTGCCCCTCGCCAGCTCAGTCCTCGTCTGGCTGCAGCCAGAGGGTCGTCAGCGGAGGGACGTTCAGCGTGAGGTATGCCGGCTGCCCCTGCCATTGGCCGTCCTCGGCCTCGATCACCTCGAGCTGGCCGGCCTGCTCACGACGGCCGTCCCCGTGGAAGTCCGTGCTGTCCGTGTCGAGCACGACCGTCCACTCTCCCGAACTCGGCACCCCCACCCGCAACCCCTGCCTCGTGCCCCCGGAGAGGTTGGTGATGCACAGCAGGGGCGCACCCTCGACGCCCGCCCCCGGGCGACGCAGGAAGACCAGGGTGTTGCCGTCGGCGTCGCCGCCGTCCACCCAGGTGAAGCCCTGCGGGCTGTGGTCCGCGGACCACAGCGCCGGCTTGGCCCGGTACAGCGCGTTGAGCTCGCGCACCGTCAGCTGCACGCCGCGGTGGGACTCGTCCCAGGACGCCGCCCAGTCCAGGCCCCGCTCCTCCGACCACTCCGACGGCTGCCCGTACTCGCCGCCCATGAACAGCAGCTGCTTGCCCGGGTGCGCCCACATGTAGGCGAAGTACGCGCGGAGGGTCGCCAGCTTCTGCCGGTGGTCGCCCGGGATGCGCGCCAGCAGGGATCCCTTCCCGTGCACCACCTCATCGTGGGACAGCGGCAGCACGTAGTTCTCGGAGTAGGCGTAGGCCATCGAGAACGTCCACTGGTCGTGGTGCCAGCGCCGATTCACCGGGTCCTCGGACAGGTAGGCGAGGGTGTCGTGCATCCAACCCATGTTCCACTTCTTGCCGAAGCCGAGCCCGCCCGCGGACACCGGCGCGCTGACCCCGGAGAACGCCGTCGACTCCTCCGCGATCATCAGGATCCCCGGATGCACGCGGTACACCGTGGCGTTCACGTCCTGGAGGAAGGAGATCGCCTCGAGGTCGTGGTTCCCGCCCAGCGCGTTGGGCGTCCACTGGCCGTCCTCGCGCGAGTAGTCCAGGTAGAGCATCGACGCGACGGCGTCCACGCGGAGGCCGTCCACATGGAACTCGCCCAGCCAGTACAGGGCGTTCGCCACCAGGAAGTTGCGCACCTCCGTGCGCCCGAAGTTGAACACGTACGTGCCCCAGTCCGGGTGCTCGCCGCGCCGCGGGTCCGGGTGCTCGTACAGGGCCGTGCCGTCGAAGCGGCCCAGCGCCCACGCGTCCTTGGGGAAGTGCGCCGGCACCCAGTCCACGATCACGCCGATGCCCGCCTCGTGCAGGGCGTTCACCAGATGCTTGAACTCGTCCGGGGAG
Organism: Micrococcus porci; assembly: GCF_020097155.1. Lineage (NCBI taxonomy): Bacteria > Bacillati > Actinomycetota > Actinomycetes > Micrococcales > Micrococcaceae > Micrococcus > Micrococcus porci. The sequence continues at coordinate 7,500 of NZ_CP083691.1, forward strand.
CCGAAGCGCGACGTCGGCGCGTAGTAGCCGGTGACCTGGTAGCCCCACGACCCGCCGAACGGGTGCTCCGCCACCGGCAGGAACTCCACGTGCGTGAAGCCCAGCCACTGCACGTACTCGACCAGCTGCTCCGCCAGGTCCACGTAGGACAGGCCCGGACGCCAGGAGCCCAGGTGGACCTCGTAGATGCTCAGCGGACGCTCGTGCGGATCCTCCGCGCGTCGGCGCTCCATCCAGTCCCGGTCCGTGAACGCGAACTCGGACTCCATCACCCGCGAGGCCGTCGCCGGCGGCACCTCGGTCCAGCGGGCCATCGGGTCCGCGTTCTGCTGCCACTGGCCGTCCGCGCCGAGGATCTCGAACTTGTAGGCGGCCCCGTGCTCCACGCCGGGCACCAGCAGCTCCCACACGCCCGAGGAGCCCAGCGAGCGCATCGCGTGCGTGCGGCCCGTCCAGCCGTTGAAGTCGCCCACCACGCGGACGGCCCGCGCGTTCGGCGCCCACACGGCGAACGACGTCCCCACGAGCGCGCCGTCGGCGGCACGGCGCACCCGCGCGCCGAGCACCTCCCACAGCCGCTCGTGGCGTCCCTCCCCGATCAGATGCAGGTCCAGCTCCCCCAGGGTCGGCAGGTGGCGATAGGCGTCGTCGTGCAGCTCCACGACGTCCTCGCCGTCCGCGCCCGGGTACACGACCTCCAGCCGGTAGTCGCCCGCGGCCACGCCCGCCTTGCGCGGCAGCGCGCCGACGCCCGCGAACACCCCGTCCGCCTCGTGGGCCAGCTCGATCCGCGCGGCGTCGCCCTCCCGGACCACGGTCACCGCGCGGGCGAACGGCCGCAGGGCACGGTAGGTCACCGCGGCGCCGTCGGGATGGGGGTGGGCCCCCAGCACCGCGTGCGGGTCGTGGTGGAGGCCCTCGGCGACCGCGGCCAGCACGGCCGGGTCGACGGACTGGGGGGACAGGGTGGGGGAGGTCATCGGGGGTTCCTGTTCGGGTCTCAGGGAGGGGTGCGTGCGGCGGCTCAGCCGCGGCGCACGACGCGCAGGACGTGGGCGGGCTCGACGGCCGGGTCGAGGCGGACGTAGGGCTGCTCGTCCCAGCGCCAGCGGGCGCCGGTGAGCAGCTCCTCCACCTCGAAGCGGCCCTCCTCGTCACGGTCCTCGGGGCGCACGCGCAACGCCTCGGCGTCCAGTCGGAGGGTCGCCTCGGCCACGCGATGCGGATCGCACGCGACGACGACGACCACCGTGTCCTCGGCCGACCCGGCGTCGGTGACAGCCGCGGCGTCGCGGTGGTCGCCCTCGGGCAGCGCCGAGCGGGTCTTGGAGAAGACCAGGAGCTCGGGGTCCGTGGCGGAGTGGAGCGTGAGGTTCTGCAGGTCCTGCAGGGCCGGGTGCTCCGCACGGATCCGGTTCAGTCGGGTCAGGTACGGGGCGAGGGAGCGGCCCGCAGCCTCCTCGCCGGCCCAGTCGCGCGGGCGGAACTCGTACTTCTCGTTGTCGATGTACTCCTCCGCGCCCGGCCGGGCCACGTGCTCGAACAGCTCGAAGCCCGCGTAGACGCCGTAGAGCGGGTTCGAGGTCGCCGCGATCACCGCGCGCGCCTTGAACGCACCCGGCCCGCCGTGCTGCAGGTAGTCGGTGAGGATGTCCGGGGTGTTCACGAAGAAGTTCGGGCGATAGAAGCCCGCCGTCTCCGCGGTGATCTCCTCCAGGTACTCCTCCAGCTCCTCCCGGGTGTTCCGCCAGGTGAAGTAGCCGTAGGACTGCTGGAAGCCGACCCGGCCGAGCCCGTGCATCATGGCCGGGCGCGTGAACGCCTCCGCCAGGAACACGACCTCAGGCTCCACCGCACGCACCTCGCGGATCAGCCACTCCCAGAACCACAGGGGCTTGGTGTGCGGGTTGTCCACGCGGAAGATGTGCACGCCACGTCGCACCCAGCCCAGGACCACGTCGAGCACCGCCCTGGCGAGGCCATCGGCGTCGTCGTCGAAGTTCAGCGGGTAGATGTCCTGGTACTTCTTGGGCGGGTTCTCCGCGTAGGCGATGGACCCGTCCACGCGGTGCGTGAACCACTCCGGGTGCTCCGTGACCCACGGGTGGTCCGGGGAGCACTGCAGGGCCAGGTCCAGGGCCAGCTCCATGCCGAGCTCGCGCACGCGCTCCTGGAAGGCGTCGAAGTCCTCGAAGGTGCCCAGGCCGGGATGGATCGCGTCATGCCCGCCGGCCTCACCGCCGATGGCCCAGGGCGAGCCCGGGTCCTGCGGGCCGGCGGTCAGCGTGTTGTTCGGGCCCTTGCGGTGCGCGACGCCGATCGGGTGGATCGGGGGCAGGTACACGACCTGGAAGCCCATCGCGGCGACCGCCGGCAGGCGCTCCGCCGCGGTACGGAAGGTGCCCGAGTGCCACAGGCCGGCGGCCTCGTCGTACCGGGCGCCCTCCGAGCGCGGGAAAAACTCGTACCAGGCGCCCCGGCCGGCCAGCGGACGCTGCACGTCCAGCGGGTACAGCTCCGAGCTGGTCACCCAACGGCGGACCGGGCGGGCGTCCAGCACGGCGGAGACCTCCGCCGACTGCGTCACGGCGAACCGCTGCACGGGCGCCAGCGAGGCGTCCTCGAGGCCGCGGACGGCCTCCTCGAACACCGCGCGGTCGGCCGCGCCGCGCTCGGGGTCCTGCGCTGCCGCGCGGAACAGCGCCGCCCCCTCGTCCAGCATCAGCTCGACGTCGACCCCGGCCGCCAGCTTCACCGACGCGTTGTGGCGCCATGTGCCCACGGGGTCGTCCCAGCCCTCCACCACGAAGTGGTGCACGCCCGGCTCGGAGGGCCGCAGCGTGGCCACCGCCTCGTCCAGTCCCGGACGCCCGGGGCGCATGTGCACCCGCTGCACCTCGGCACCGTCCGGGCCCAGCAGGCGGACGGTGGCGCGGACGGCGTCGTGCCCCTCGCGGTACACGTTCGCGCGGACGGGGACGTCCTCCCCCACGATCGCCTTCGCGGGGAAGCGGCCCTCCTCCACCGTCGGCTGGACGTTCGAGACCGGGATGCGACCGGTCAGGGTGGTCCGGCGGACGTCCGGCAGGGCCGGGGCGGGCGGCGCGGGGTGGGCGGCGGGGCGGGGCTTCGAGGTGCTCACCGTTCCGACGCTACCGCCCCGCGCCCGGGGACTGAATGCCTGGCCGGTCTCAGGAGGCGACGGGGCGTCCCCCGGCGCGGCCGACAGCGATCTCGTACAGGGAGATGCCCACGGCCATGGACGCGTTGAGCGACTCCATCTCCGACTGGATCGGGATCGACACGATCTGCTGGCAGTGTTCCCGCACCATCCGCGACAGCCCCTTGCCCTCGGCGCCGACGACCAGGACCAGCGGCTCCGTGGCCAGGGCGAGGCCGGGCAGGGAGACGTCCCCGCCGCCGTCGAGCCCCAGGACGAAGTAGCCCATCCGGTGCAGCTCCACCAGCGTGGTGTTGAGATTGCCGGCCTGGGCCACCGGCACGCGCGCCGCGGCGCCGGCCGAGGTGCGCCACGCCGTGGCCGTCACGCCCACGGAGCGCCGCTCCGGGACGATCACGCCGTCCGCGTCGAACGCGGACGCCGAGCGGATGATGGCGCCCAGGTTGCGGGGATCCGTGATCCCGTCCAGGGCGATGAGCAGCGGCGGGGTGCGCAGGTGGCCCTTCTCCTGGGCCTCCATGGCCTCGCGGCCCAGCGTCAGGGCGTCCGCGTACTGGTACGGCGGGATCTGCAGCACGAGGCCCTGGTGCACCGCCTCGCCGGACATGCGGTCCAGCTCCGGGCGCGTGTTCTCCATGACCGGCACCTTGTTCTCCGCGCAGAGCCGCAGGGCCTCCTTGACGCGGTCGTCCACCTCGATGCGGGTGGCCACGTGCAGGGCCTTCGCCGGGATGCCCGCCCGCAGCGCCTCCACCACGGGGTTGCGACCGGAGACGGTCTCGTCCGTGAGCTTCACGCGGCCGCGGACCTGGTCGCGGACCGGGACGCGGCCGCCACCGTGCTTGGCCGCGGAGCGCTCGGCCAGCTGCTTGGCGCGGTGGGCCTTGTGGTAGACGCGGTCCTCGGCCTTCGGGGTGGGGCCCCTGCCCTCGAGCGCCTTGCGGCCGTGGCCGCCGGTGCCCTTCTGGGGGCCCTTCTTGCCCTTGGGGGCGCGGGATCCGCCGGAGCGGGGTGCGGTGGACATGGTCGGACTCCTGGAGTGCCGGGGACGGGTGGGCGGCGCTCGGACGCCGGATCGCCCCCAAGTCTAGGCGGCGCGCCCGGCACCCCACCGGGCGCTCAGCCCGCCAGGTGCCAGGTGGCGCCCTGGGCGCCGTCCTCCACCACGACGCCGGCCGCGGCCAGGGCGTCCCGGATCCGGTCCGCAGTGGCCCAGTCCTTGTCCGCGCGGGCCTGGGCGCGGGCCTCGATCTGGGAGCGCACGAGCGAGTCCAGGGCCGCGGCCTCGGGTCCCGAGCCGCCGGCAGAGGCCTCGGGCACGTCGTCGAGGCCGAGGACGGCCGTCATGGCGGCGACCTCGGCCAGGCGGGCCCGGGCTGCGGCGTCGTCGCCGGCCGCGAGCGCGGAGTTGCCGGCGCGGACCGCCTCGTGGAGCACCGCGAGCGCCTGCGGGACGGCGAGGTCGTCCTCCATGGCGGCGCGGAACGCGGCGGGGACGTGCTCGGCGAGCGGGGCGGTGAGCTCCGGGGCGCCGAGGGCGGCGGCGGCGCGCTGCACGAAGTTCTCGATGCGCTCCACCGCGGCCTCGGCCTCCTCCAGGGCACCGGGACGATAGTCCAGCTGGGAGCGGTAGTGGGCCTGGCCCAGGAAGTAGCGCACGGCCTTGGGCCGGGCCATGGCCAGCATCTCCTGGGGGGAGATCGTGTTGCCCACGGACTTGGACATCTTCTCGCCCTGATAGGTGACCAGGCCGTTGTGCAGCCAGAACCGGGCGAAGGGGTCGCCGGCCGCCGCGGACTGGGCCAGCTCGTTCTCGTGGTGCGGGAAGCGCAGGTCCAGGCCGCCGCCGTGGACGTCGAACTCCCCGCCGAGGTACTTCGTGGACATGGCGGAGCACTCCAGGTGCCAGCCGGGGCGGCCCGCGCCCCACGGGGAGCTCCAGACGGCGGTCACCGGCTCACCCTCCTTGGCACCCTTCCAGAGGGCGAAGTCGCGGGGGTCCCGCTTGCCGCGGGGGTCGGCGTCCGGGGCGTCCTGCATGTCCTCGACGCGCTGCCGGGTCAGCTCGCCGTAGCGGTCCCACGAGCGGACGTCGAAGTACACGTCCCCCGAGCCGTCGGCGGCCGGGTACGCGTGGCCGCGCTCGATGAGCCGCTCGATCAGGGCGAGCATCTCCGGGACGTGGCCCGTGGCGCGCGGCTCGTAGGTGGGGCGGCGGACGCCGAGGGCGAGGTAGGCGGCATCGAACGCGTTCTCGAACCGGAAGGCCAGCGCCCACCACGGCTCGTCGGCCGGGTACATCTCGGAGGGCTCGAAGCCCGGCTCCTGCGAGGCGGCGGAGCGGTCGAGGATCTTGTCGTCGATGTCCGTGACGTTGCGCACCGAGGTGACGCGCAGGCCCGTGGCCTCGAGCCAGCGGATCAGGACGTCGAAGACGATGGCGCTGCGCACGTGGCCCACGTGCGGCATGCCCTGCACCGTGGCGCCGCAGTAGTACACCGACGCCTGGCCGGGCACGAGCGGGACGAAGTCCCGGATCTCGGCGGAGCGGGTGTCGTAGAAGCGCTGGGCCATGGCGGCGCGGGTCCTTCCGGAGGGCGGTCTGCGGGTCGGACCCAGCCTAGTGGGCGCCCCGTGCCGCTCAGGCAGCCGGGACGACGAGCGCCGTGGCCAGCCCCACCAGCCCCTCGCCGGCGCCGATGAAGCCGAGCCCGTCCGTCGTCGCCGCGGAGACGGCCACGGGGGCCCCGCCCAGGGCCGCGGACATCGCCGCCTCCATCTCCGCCCGGCGGGTGCCGACCTTCGGGCGGGGCGCCACGACCTGCACCGCCACGGACCCGATGCGGCACCCGGCCTCCGTCACCAGGCGCAGCACCTCGGCGAGCATCGCGGCGCCCGACGCCCCGCGCATCTCCCAGCGGTCCACGCCGAACACCGCGCCCAGGTCGCCCAGCCCGGCCGCGGAGAGCAGCGCGTTGCAGGCCGCGTGCGCCGCGACGTCCCCGTCGGAGGTGGCGGCCACCCCGTTCTGGCCCGGCCACTCGACGCAGCCGAGCCACAGCGGGCGGGGGGCGTCGTCGGGGGCCCAGCGGTGGACGTCCGTGCCGATGCCGGTGCGGGGCAGTGGCGGCGCCGCCGGGACGGCGGCGGGAGAGGGGGTGCCGGGACCAGACTGGGCGTCACGGACGGCGAGGATCCGCGCGGCGGCCTCGAGGTCCGCCGGGGAGGTCACCTTGAAGGCCCGCTCGTCCCCCGGGACCACGACGACGGCGTGCCCGGCGGCCTCCATGGCCATCGCGTCGTCCGTCAGCGCCGCGGCGTCCGCGGCCGGGTCCGCCTGGGCGGCGGCGTGCGCGGCCAGCAGGACGTCCAGGTCGAACCCCTGCGGGGTCTGCACGGCGCGCAGGGCGGACCGCGCGGGCGTGGCGACGACGACCTCCCGCCCGTCCGCGCCCGTCACCTCCTTGACGGTGTCCGTCAGGGGCAGACCCGGGACGGCGGCGACCTCGCCCGACACGAGGGCTCCGGCCACGGCCTCGAAGACCGCGGGCGGGGTGAAGGCGCGGGCCGCGTCGTGCACCAGGACATGCCGGACGCCCTGCCCGGCCGGGTGGCCGCGGTCGGCGAGCGCCGCGTCCGCGGCGGCCAGGCCGGCGCGCACCGAGTCGGCCCGCTCCACACCGCCGGGCACGCACGTCACGGGCGCGCCCACCGCGGTCTCGTGGCGGGCGACGACGTCCGCGACGGCCCGCGCGTGATCGGCCGCCGGCGGAACGAGGACCACGAGCGCGTCCAGGCCGAGGCCGGTGGCGCGCGCGGCGGCGACGGACTCGAGGCAGTGGTCCAGGAGCGGACGTCCGTCGGTCAGCGGGGCGAGGGCCTTGGGGACACCCGCGCCGAGGCGGGTTCCGGAGCCGGCGGCGGCGATCACGAGCGCGGTGGGCATGCGCCCATCCTAGGAAGGCGCGGCGGACGCCTCCCGGAGGAACGGGGACGGCGCGCCGACCGCTCCGGGTGGGGAAGCGGACGGCGCGCCGTCGACGTCGCCGGGCGTCATGCCCGGGCGGGTGGGTCAGCCCTCGAGGACCTTGTCCAGCATGCCCTCGGCCTCCTCCTCGGAGACCTTCTTGGCCAGCGCCAGCTCGGAGACGAGCACCTGGCGGGCCTTGGAGAGCATGCGCTTCTCCCCCGCCGACAGGCCGCGATCGTGGTCCCGGCGCCACAGGTCACGCACGACCTCGGACACCTTGTTGACGTCGCCGCTGGCGAGCTTCTCCAGGTTCGCCTTGTAGCGGCGCGACCAGTTGGTGGGCTCCTCCACATGCTCGGCCTGCAGCACCTCGACGACGTGCTCGAGGCCCTTGTCGTCCACGACGTCCCGCACGCCGACCAGGTCCACGTTCTCCGCGGGGACCTCGATGGTCAGGTCGCCCTGCGCCACCTTGAGCTTGAGGTACATCTTCTCTTCGCCCTTGATGGTGCGCGTCTTGATCTCCTCGATCCGCGCCGCACCATGGTGGGGATAGACGACGGTCTCTCCGACCTCGAAAACCATATGAAATGCCCCTTTCCTGTCGGTCGATTCTACCACGGAGACGCGAAACACCCCGCGGGTGTCCGGCATCCCACCGGGCCGATGTGATAGTGCACGAGGCCGTCGCGAACGGCGGCCGGGGCGGCGCCATGCGGTAGCCTGAGGCTGATCGCCCCCGTGTGGGGCCGACCTCCGCCACCGCACCTGTAGGAGAACCTCGTGAAGTCCGTCGCTTCCCGCCCTGCCCGGCGTCGCCTCGCCGCGGGCGCGCTCGCCCTCACCGCCGTCCTGGGCGCCACCGGCTGCTCCGCCGTGAGCCCGGTCGCCACCGGCATCCAGTACTCCGCGTCCGACGGCGTGAACGCGACTCAGACGGGCTTCGTCGAGGTCCGCAACCTGGGCATGGTCGGCGAGGGCGCCTCCGGGCCCGCCCGCCTGATCGGCTCCCTGAAGAACGACTCCGGCGCGGACAAGACCTACACCATCGCCGTGCAGGACGGCGGCCAGATCACCGTCCCCGTGAAGGCCGGCGAGACCGTCAAGCTGGAGGAGCAGCAGCTCGAGGTCGAGCGCTCCGTGTGGCCGGGCCAGAACGCCCAGGCCACCGTCTCCGCCGACGGCACCCAGCTGCAGCTCGGCGTGCCGGTCCTCTCCGCCACGCAGGAGCAGTACAAGGAGTACCTGCCCGCCGGCCAGTCTGCGGACACCGAGCACCTCGACGAGCAGACCGCCACCTACGGCGAGGGCGAGGGCGAACAGCACTGAGCCGCGCCCCGGCGCACACGACGACGCCCCCCGCCTCCTCGGAGGCGGGGGGCGTCGTCGTGCCGGCTCAGGACTCGAACTTGTAGCCCAGGCCGCGCACCGTCACGAGGTGGCGCGGGCTGGACGGGTCCGGCTCGATCTTGGCGCGCAGGCGCTTGACGTGGACGTCGAGCGTCTTGGTGTCCCCCACGTAGTCGGAGCCCCACACGCGGTCGATCAGCTGCCCGCGGGTGAGGACCCGGCCGGCGTTGCGCAGCAGCATCTCCAGCAGTTCGAACTCCTTCAGCGGCAGGTTCACGGGCTCGCCGTCGACGGCCACCACGTGGCGCTCGACGTCCATGCGGACCGGCCCCGCGGACACCGTGGAGGTCACCAGCTCCTCCGGCTCGCCCCCGCGGCGCAGCACGGCGCGCACGCGCGCCACGAGCTCACGGGAGGAGTACGGCTTGGTGATGTAGTCGTCCGCGCCGAGCTCCAGGCCCACGACCTTGTCGATCTCGGAGTCCTTGGCGGTGAGCATGATGATCGGCACGTGGGACCTCTGCCGGATCTGCCGGCACACCTCCGTGCCCGACATGCCCGGCAGCATCAGGTCGAGGAGGATCAGGTCCGCGCCGCCGCGCTCGAACTCCTCGAGCGCGTCGTTGCCGTCCGCCGCCACCGCGACCTCGAAGCCCTCCTTGTTCAGGAGGTAGGACAGCGGGTCACTGAACGACTCCTCGTCCTCCACGATCAGAATGCGGCTCATGCGCTGTGCTCCTTCCGTGCGGGTGCTGCGGCGGCGGCCACGCGGTGGCCGCGACGTTCGGGGAGGGTGGCGACGGTGGCGGGCGCGCCGGCGTCGGGGGTCTGCGGGGCCTGGGCCCACTCGGGCAGGCGGATGGTGAAGGTGGACCCGCGGCCGGGCTGGGACCACAGGGTGACCTCGCCGCCGTGGTTGATCACCACGTGCTTGACGATGCTCAGGCCCAGGCCGGTGCCGCCCGTCTGGCGGGACCGGGCGGCGTCCACGCGGTAGAACCGCTCGAAGACGCGCTCCTGCTCCTCCGGGCTGATGCCGATCCCCTGGTCCGTCACCGTGATCTGCGCCAGGCCGTCCTTCGAGGTCAGGCCGACGCCCACCGTGGTGCCGTCCGGCGAGTAGCGCACCGCGTTGTCCACGAGGTTGCGCACCGCCGTCATCAGCTGGTCCGGATCGCCGTGCACCACCGTGTCCACGTGGCCGCCGGCGCGGATGGAGATCCCCCGCGCCTCCGCGGTCAGCCGCACCCGGTCCACGGCCTCGGCCACCACGAGGTTGAGGTCCACGGAGCGCCCCTCGCGCACCACGTCCTTGGCCTGCAGCCGGGAGAACTCGATGATGTCCTGCACCAGGGCGGTCAGGCGGGTGGACTCCACTCCCAGGCGGCGGGCGAAGCGGCGGACCGCGTCGTCGTCGTCCGCGGCGTCCGCGATGGCCTCGGACAGCAGGGAGATGGCGCCGACGGGTGTCTTGAGCTCGTGGGACACGTTGACCACGAAGTCGTGGCGCATGGCCTCCGTGCGCATGGCGCCCGTGCGGTCCTCCGCCAGGACGAGGATGTACTCGTCGTCCAGGGGCGCCACCCGCAGCTCGACCACCAGGGAGGACTGGTGCCTCGGGTCGCGCGGCAGGTCCACCTGACGCTCCCGCACGACGCCGTCCGCCCGGACCGCCCCGGTGAGCTCCCGGAGCGCGTCGGGCACTAGGGTGTGGCCGCGGACCAGGCCCATCGCGTAGGCGGAGGGGTTGGCGCGCACGACGCCGTCCACGGCGTCCACGACGATGTAGGACCGGCCGATGACGGAGAGCACCTCCGCGGCGCCGGGCGAGAGGGTGGGCTCCTCCACGGACAGGTCCACCGTGCGCGAGCGCTCGGACGCACGGAAGGCCAGCATGGAGGCCACTCCGATGAGCAGTCCGACGGCTCCGCAGAGCAGTCCGATGATGACGGGATCCACGGGGTCAGCGTAGCCCGTGCCGGGGGCCCGGCCCGGCGGCCTCCCGCGCGTCGTCGGCAGGGGGTCCGACGTTCACACGGCGTTCACCTCCGCCTGGAAGAGTGACCACCCCACCCCTGCGAGACGACGGCCGGCCGGCCGGGAAGGCGTGCCATGCGCGAGCTCTACCGTGCCGACCTGGAACGACTCGAGCGGGACCTCGTCGGGACCGCCCGCCTGGTGCACCGCGCCGTCCTCGACGCCCGCGCCGCCCTCGACGCGGCGGACGTGCACCTGGCCGAGCAGGTGATCTCGGAGGACGCCCGGATCGACCTCATGCAGGAGGGGCTCGACGAGCAGGCCGTCCGGCTGCTCTCCCTGCAGGCGCCCGTCGCCTCGGATCTGCGCACCGTGCTGGCGACGCTGCGGATGAGCGCGTCGCTGGAGCGGATGGGGGACCTCGCCCGGCACATCGCCCAGCTGACCCGCCTGCGCTACCCCGAGCACGTGATCCCCTGCGACATGCGCCCCCTGTTCGGGTCCATGACGGACGCCGCCGTGGAGGTGGCGCAGGAGGTCGTGCTCCTGCTGGAGACCCAGGACCTGGCGCACGCCGACCGGATCCACGCCCTCAACCAGGTGGTGAACGACCACCACGTCTCCGTCTTCCGGGCCATCGCTGCGCCGTCGTGGGGGTCCCCGCCGGCCACCACCACGGACGTCACGCTGGCGTCACGCTACCTGGAGCGCTTCACCGATCACGGTCTGGCCGTGGCCGCGAAGGCGCGCTACCTGGTCACCGGGGAGTCCACGCGGCGTGAGGGCTCCGCTCCGGCCTGAGCCGGGACGCACGACGCCGGACGGGCGCGGCGCACTGCCGCGTCCCGCCCGGCGCGGGGGTCACTTCTTGTCGCCCTGGGCGGCCACGGCGGCGGCGCCCGCGGCGGCGGCCTCCGGGTCCAGGTAGCGGCCGTGCGGGGTGACCGGCTTCAGGTTCTGGTCCAGCTCGTAGAAGAGCGGGATGCCGGTGGGGATGTTCAGCCCCGAGATCTCCTCGTCCGAGATGCCGTCGAGGTGCTTGACGAGGGCGCGCAGCGAGTTGCCGTGCGCGGCGACCATGACCGTCTTGCCGGCCTTCAGGTCCGGGACGATCTGCTCGGTCCAGTACGGCAGGAGGCGGTCGATGACCTGCTTCAGGGCCTCGGTGCGCGGGGCGTCGGGGCCGATGTCCCGGTAGCGCTCGTCGCCGGCCTGGGAGAACTCGGAGGAGTCGTCCAGCGGCGGCGGCGGCACGTCGAAGGAGCGGCGCCAGGTCATGAACTGCTCCTCGCCGAACTCCTCCTTCACCTGCGCCTTGTCCTTGCCCTGCAGCGCACCGTAGTGGCGCTCGTTCAGGCGCCAGGAGCGCTTGACCGGGATCCACTGGCGGTCGGCGGCCTCCAGGGCCAGGTTGGCGGTGGTGATGGCGCGCTTGAGCAGGGAGGTGTGCAGCACGTCCGGCAGCAGGCCCTCGGCGGCCAGCAGCTCACCGCCGCGGGAGGCCTCGGCGCGGCCCTTCTCCGTCAGCGGGACGTCCACCCAGCCGGTGAACAGGTTCTTCTCGTTCCAGTCGCTCTGACCGTGCCGCAGCAGGATCAGCTTGAAGGTGTCAGCCATGCCCCCATCCTAGGCGGGCCGATCGTGGCGGGCGCCACGTCCGGCGGGCCTCCGCGACGGCCTCGCTAGGCTGGCCGGCATGGTCCAGAAGGCGCGTCGGCTCACCCTGCCCGACGGCGGCCGCGCGCGGCCCGGGGCCCGCGGCGGGCCCCAGGGGCACGTGACGCGCGGGACCACCGCCCCCCAGCGCATGCGGCGCGTGGACCGCTGGGTCGCCGACGTGCACGGGCCGCTGCTGCGGCGCACCGCCGCGCCGCTGCTCGTGGACCTCGGCTACGGGGCGCAGCCGTGGACCGCCGTGGAGATGCTCACCCGGCTGCGTGCCGTCCAGCCGTCCGCCGAGCTGGTGGGCCTGGAGATCGAGCCCGAGCGCGTGGCCCACGCCCGCGCCACCGCTCCGGCCCTGCCGGGCCTGTCCTGGGAGCGCGGCGGGTTCGAGCTGGCCACCTCCCGCCCGCCCACGGTGGTGCGCGCCTTCAACGTGCTGCGGCAGTACCGCGAGGAGGACGTCCCCGCGATCTGGGACCTGATGGCGTCCCGCATGGCCCCGGGCGGCGTCGTGGTGGAGGGCACCTGCTCCGAGGACGGGCGGCGTGCGGCGTGGGTGGACCTGCGCGCGGACGGCCCGGCGTCGCTGACGCTGGCCATGCGGTTGGGTGCGTTCGAGCGCCCGTCCGACGTGGCCGAGCGCCTGCCCAAGGCGCTCATCCACCGCCACGTGCCCGGGGAGCCCGTGCACCGGCTCCTCGCCGACGCCGACGCCGCCTGGGCGCTGCACGCGCCGCTCGGGGCCTACGGGACCCGGCAGCGGTGGATCGCCATGGTGCGCACGCTCAAGGACGCGGGCTGGCCCGTGCTGGGCCGCGAGTCCCGATGGCGACGGGGGGAGCTCACCGTGCGGTGGGACGCCGTCGCGCCCGGTGTCGGCTGAGGGGTCGCCCCGCCGGGGGCGGCGTCGCGGGGGGCTCAGCGGCCCCGGCGGCCGCCGTAGAAGCGCAGGTCGTCCCGCGGGCCGGCCAGGTACACGGACGCGACGCACACGGCGGCGAGGCCGAGGATGCCGAAGCCGCCCGTCGGGCCGAGGAGCACACCGACCAGCCCCACGGCGGCGGCCGCGCCCGTCAGTGCCAGCCAGAAGCCCTTGGTGCGCCCGCCGGTGCGCAGGAACGTCTCCTGGGAGGTGCGGGCCGCGTCCGCGAACGCCCACAGCTCCAGGAGGAAGGCGACCACGGCGAGCGCGTAGAACAGCCAGTTGCCGGCGACGATCGCGAGGTGCATGGGTGCGTCCATGCGGGCCAGTCTACGGAAGGAGCCGACCGGGGCCGGTGTCCCGTCCGGCGGGCCGTCTAGGCTCGGGGCGTGAGCACCCCGTCCCCCCGCCCCGCACCGCACCCCGCCCCCACCCCGGCCGCGGACCCCGCGGACTCCCCCGCCGCCGCGGCGCAGGGGATGCCCGGCCGGGGGCTGTTCGTGGCGTTCGAGGGCGCGGACGGCACCGGAAAGTCCACGCAGGCCCGCGCCGTCGCCCAGGCACTGCGCGACGCCGGCCGGGAGGTCGTGCTCACCCGCGAGCCGGGCGGCTCGGACCTGGGCGAGGCCGTGCGCGCCCTGCTCCTGGACCCGGCCCACGCGCCCGTCGACGCCCGGACGGAGGCGCTGCTGTTCGCCGCCGCCCGCGCCGCGCACGTGGCACGCACCGTGCGCCCCGCCCTCGCGGCCGGGACCGTCGTGCTGACGGACCGCTACGTCGACTCGTCCGTGGCCTACCAGGGGGAGGTGCGCGGCCTCGGGGCGGAGCGCGTCGCCGAGCTCAACGACTGGGCCACCGAGGGCCTGGTCCCGGACCTCACCGTCCTCCTGGACGCCGACGCCGCCACCGCCGAGGCCCGACGTGCGGCGCGGCACGCCGGCGGCGGTGACGCCCCGGACCGCATGGAGCAGGAGACCGCGCAAGCCCACGGCACGCTGCGCGCCGCCTTCCGGGCCCGTGCGGCCGCGGCTCCGCACCGCTACCTCGTCCTCGACGCCGCAGGGGCCCCCGAGGAACTGACCGCCGCGATCGCGGCGCGCGTGCTGACGGCCGCGGCGGACGCGGCCCGGGACGGGACCGGCGCATGACCGGCGCCCCGGACGTCTACTCGGACCTCGCGGGCCAGGACGCCGCCGTCGCCCAGCTGCGCCGCGCCGCGACCGAGGACCGCCCCACGCACGCCTGGCTGTTCACGGGGCCGCCCGGCTCGGGCCGCTCCACGGCCGCGCGGGCGTTCGCGGCCGCCCTGCAGTGCGAGCAGCCGGACCCGGCGAACCGCGGCTGCGGCGCCTGCCACGCGTGCCGCACGGTGCTCGGCGGCACCCACCCGGACGTCACCGTGCTCGCCACGGAGGCCGTGAGCTACCGCATCGAGGACGTGCGCGCCCTCGTGGAGGCCGCCCAGTCCACCCCCGCCACGGGACGCTGGCGGATCTTCCTCATGGAGGACGCGGACCGCATGACGGAGCGGGCCACCAACGTGCTACTGAAGGCGATCGAGGAGCCGCCGCCGCGCACGATCTGGATGCTCTGCTCCCCCTCCCCCGCGGACGTGCTGCCCACGATCCGCTCGCGCTGCCGGCTCGTGACCCTGCGGATCCCCGCCCCCGAGGACGTCGCCGCGCTGCTGCACCGCCGGGACGGACTGGATGAGGCCACCGCCCTCATGACCGCCCGGATCTCCCAGTCCCACGTGGGCATGGCCCGCCGCCTCGCCCGGGATCCTGAGGCCCTGGCCCGCCGGGAGGACGTGCTCTCCCTGCCGCTGCAGGCCACCGCCGTCTCCGACGCCATGGCCATGGCCGCCCGCCTCGCCGAGGTCTCCCACGCGGAGGCCGAGTCCTCGGCGGCCGCCCGCGACGCCGAGGAGCTGGCCGCCCTGCGCCGCCAGCTGGGCGTCGCCGAGGGCGAGGCCGTCCCCCCGAAGCTGCGCCAGCAGGTGAAGCGCCTCGAGGAGGACCAGTCCCGGCGTCGCACGCGCGTCACCCGGGACGCCCTGGACCGCGCCATGATCGACGTGATCGGGCTGTTCCGGGACGTGCTGCGGGTGCAGCTCGGCGCCGGCGGGGACCTGGTGAACGAGCACCGGCGGGCCGAGATCGAGCGCTACGCCGCCGGGGCCGCGGGCTCCTCCGCGGAGGTCGTCGCGCGGATCGACGCCGTGCACCTCGCCCGCGAGCGCCTGGGCCAGAACGTGCCGGAGCAGCTCGCCCTGGAGGCGATGATGCTGGCGCTGCTGCCGGCGCGGGTGCGCACCCCCCGCGGGCGTCGCTGAGCCGCCGGGGCCTCAGCCTCGCAGGGTGGCGACGAGGTCCGGGACCTGCGCCAGCGAGTCGACCACCTGGTCGGCGCCCGCCCCGGCGAGCACACCGCCCGTGTCCTGGCCGGAGCGCACCCCGACCACCAGGCCGGCGCCCGCGCGTCGCCCGGCGAGGATGTCGGCGGCCGTGTCGCCCACGGTGAGGACGGAGCGGACGTCGTCGTGGTCCAGGGCGAGCAGCGCGGTGAGGACCATGTCCGGGTAGGGGACGCCGCGGCCGGCGTCGTCCGGGGAGAGGCTGAGGTCCGCCAGGCCCATCCAGCCCAGCGACTCGAGGATCATGTTCTGGGTGTGCCGGGCGTAACCGGTGATCAGGCACAGGTCGAGGCCCGCCTCGCGCAGGCGCACCAGGGCGCCCTCCGCCCCCGGGACGGCGGTGACGCCGTGCTCGGCCAGCAGCCGGTCGAAGGCGGCCTCGAAGGCGCGGGTGGCCTCCAGCGCCGCCGTCCGGCCCTCGAACAGCGCCTGGAACACGGCCGTGCGGGAGGTGCCGCGCCGTTCCCGGAACAGCCGGGCGGCGCGCTCGTGCTCCGGGGAGCCCTCGGCGAGCCCGCGGGCGGCGACGACCTCCGCGAAGGCGCGGTCCTGGAGGCCCCCCTCGACCACGGAGGTGCCGGACATGTCCACGACGGCCAGGCGCAGTGGGACGGGGGTGCCGACGGACAGGGCGGGGACGGCGGTGGACAGGCTCATGGATGCCTCCCTGAAGTCGGCGTGGGCTGGGGCTGAACGCCCAGCCCACCCTCCCGGGCTGACCGCCGCGTGGCCGCCGGGTGAACTCCGCGCGTGGATCCGGTCACCATCCGAGGACGACGACGCGCGCATCCGGTGGCGGGGACCGTCGGGACACGGTAAGGTGGTCTGCCGTGGCCGTCAGCGGTCGCGTGCCTCCTTAGCTCAGCTGGCCAGAGCAGCTCCCTCGTAAAGAGCAGGTCGCCGGTTCGAATCCGGCAGGGGGCTCAGCCGGACCCCGTCGCCTCGAGCGGCGGGGTCCTTCTGCTTCTCCGGCAGCCGTGCACCCGGCCGGACGGCAGCCCCGCGCCGCTCCCTCACAGGTCCGCGGCCAGCCCCTCGGCCCGGTCCAGGTGGTCCAGCGTCCGCTGGGCGTGCCGGCTCACCGCCTCCGAGCCGCTCACACCCCGCCGGAACATGGCCACGGCCTGCGCCGCGGCGGCCAGCTCGTGGGAGGCGCGGGAGAGCTCCCGGTGCACGGGGGCGGTCACCGGGGGGATGTGCTGCTCGCCGTCGCCGGGGTGGGCGGCGTGCAGGCGGGCCGCGAGCGCCCGTACCGCCGGGACGCGCTCGGCGAGCACGTTGCCCGCGTGGACCAGGCCGTTGCGCTCCTCGGGGGTGAAGCCGCCCGCGCTGCGCCCGTCCTCGAGGACCTGCCAGTAGCGGTCCAGGGCACGGACGTAGCGGTCGTGGCTGCGGCGCCAGAGGCCGGTCCCGAGCTCGCGGTCGTCGGAGCGGCCCTGGCGGAACCGGGCGAAGGGTCCGCGGATCATGCGGCGCCCCCCGGCAGGAGGGCGTCGGCGTCGTCGGTGACCAGGAGGACCTTGCCCATGCGCGCGGCTCCCTCGAAGTGGGCGTGGGCGGCGGCGGCCTCGCGCAGCGGGAACCGCGCGGTGACGCCCGGGTCGATCCGTCCGGCGGCGACGAGCGGCCAGACCGCGCGCTCGGCGGCGGCCACGATCCCGGCCTTCTCGTCCGGCGGGCGCGGGCGCAGCAGGGAGCCCGTGACCCAGCCGCGGCGGGCGGCCAGGCGCATGAGGTGGAAGTCCTCCGGCACGGGTCCGTCCTGCGCGGCGATCACGACGATGCGCCCGTCCATGGCCAGGGCCTTCACGTTCGGGGCCAAGTAGGGGCCGCCGACGACGTCGAGCACGACGTCCGCGCCGTGTCCCCCGGTGATCTCGCGGACCCAGTCGGCGAAGGCGCCGGGGGCGGCCGCGCGGTGGTCGAAGGCGGCATCGGCGCCGAGCTCGAGCGCCCGGGCCACCTTGGCCGGCCCGCCCGCGGTGGCCAGCACGCGCACGCCGACCGCGGAGAGGTACTGGACCGCGAACGCGCCGATGCCACCGGTGGCGCCGTGGACCAGGGCCCACTCGCCGGGGCGCACGCCGGCGCGGCCCTCCAGATTGGAGTGGACCGTGCAGGCGACCTCCGGGAGGCCGGCGGCGGAGACGAGGTCCAGGCCGTCCGGGACGGACATCAGCTGCCCCGCGGGCACGGCCACGTGCTCGGCGTAGCCGCCACCGGCCAGCAGGGCGCACACCCGGTCCCCGACGGCGAAGCGCCCCTCCCCGGCGACGCCGGCCTGCGGACCGAGGGCGACGACGGTGCCGGAGACCTCCAGCCCGGGGACCTCCGACGCGCCCGGCGGCACGGGGTAGTGCCCCTCCCGCTGCACGACGTCCGCGCGGTTGAGCCCGGCGGCGGCCACCCGCACCAGGACCTCGCCGGGGCCGGGCTCGGGCACGGGCTCGCGGCCGACGCGGATCACGTCCGTGCCGCCGGCGCCGGCGAAGCGCACGGCGAGCATGTCCGGGGCGGTGTCCATGGGGGTTCCTCCTGGTCTCGACTCCGGCGTCCATCCTCCACCCCGGACGCCCCGCGCGGCCACCGGATACAGTGGAGCCGCGGCCGGACGCCCCGGCGCGGGCCGCGAGGATGGTTGTCCGAGCGGCCGAAGGAGCCGGTCTTGAAAACCGGTGCGCGGTGACCCCGTGCCGCGGGTTCGAATCCCGCACCATCCGCCCTGCACCCTCCCACCCCGTCCCGTGCGGCTTCGCCGGCGGGCCACCCTCCCCTGGTGTGACGTTCACCTCGGTGTCACCCTCGGCTGGTGTCCTGGCACGGCCGCCTCCCGCCGCCCCGTACGGGAGACGCCCGTCCTCGCACCCCGGGAGAGTCATGTCCAGCATCTTCTCGCGCCGCACCGCGGCCACCCTCGCCTGCACCACCCTGGTGCTCGCCCCCGCCGCCGCCCCGGCCCTCGCCGCGGACGCCTCCGGTGAGCGCACCATCTCCGTCCTGTCCTTCAACGACTTCCACGGCGCCCTGTCCGAGGACTTCAAGGGCACCCAGTTCGCCGACACGGTGGAGGACTACCGCACCGCGTTCGAGGCGCAGCACGGTGAGGGCTCCACGCTGCTCACCAGCGCGGGCGACCTGATCGGCGGCTCGGCCTCGGTGTCCAACGTCCAGCAGGACAACCCGACGATCGACGTCATGAACGCGCTGGGCCTGGCCTCCCTGACCGCCGGCAACCACGAGTTCGACCGCGGCCTGGACGACCTGCAGGGCCGTGTGGCCGACCGCGCCGACTTCCCGGTGCTGTCCGCGAACTTCGTGGACCCGAACACCAAGGCCCCCGTCCTGACCTCCCACAAGGTGTTCGACGTCGACGGCGTGCGCGTCGCCGTGATCGGCGCCTCCCCGAACGAGCTGTACGCCACCACCACCGGCGCGGGCCTGCAGGGCAACCTCGTGGTGGACATGGTGGACGCCGTCAACGCGGTCGCCACCGGGATCGAGGCCGCCGACGAGGCCGACGTGATCATCGCGTCCTACCACGACGGCGCCGCCGGGGCCGCCGCCGACCTGTCCGCCGAGCTGGGGAACCGCGCCACGTTCGACGCGATGGTGGAGCGCACCGTCCCCGCCGTTGACGTGATCTTCAACGGTCACACCCACCAGCTGTACCAGTACCAGACGGACAACGGCGGCGTGCCCCGGCCGATCATGCAGGCGGCCGCCTCCGGTGCCGACCTGGCAGCCGTCGAGCTCACCGTGGACGCGGCCGGGGAGGTCACCGCCGTGACCCCGCGCATGCTGCCGCGCTCCACCCAGGACCCGGCCGAGGCCGCCGCGGAGTCCCCCGTGACGGCCCGCGTGTACGAGATCGAGCAGCAGGCCGTGGACGTGTTCACCGACATGCAGTCCCAGGTGATCGCGGACCTCAGCGGCTCCATCACCACGGACTACGCCACCCGCATCGCCGCGGGGATGGGCTGGAAGGCCGGCGGCACCCGCACCGCGGAGACCACCCTGGGCAACTGGGTGGCGGACTCCCTGAAGCACTCCGTGTCCGCCGCCGAGCCGGGCGTGGACCTCGGCGTCGTGAACCCGGGCGGCATCCGCAGTGAGCTCCTGGTGGACCAGACCAACGCCGGCGGCGTCTTCTCCCCCAAGCCGGAGCAGCTGGTCGGCAAGCTGACCATGGGCGAGGTCATGGACGTGGCCCCCTTCGGCAACACCCTGACCTACTTCGACCTCCCGGGCTCCTCCATCAAGGAGGCCCTGGAGCAGAACTGGCGCGACGGCGAGCGGACGTTCACCCTCGGCTGGTCCTCCAACCTGACCTGGACCTACGACGACGCGCGCGCGCAGGGCGACAAGGTCACCGGCGTGTGGATCGACGGCGAGCCGCTGCAGGCCGACCGCATGTACACGGTGGCCGCGCAGTCCTTCCTCGCGGACGACACCTGGGTGAAGCTCGGCGACCCCTCCAAGGCGCCCGACGGCTACACCGCGTTCGCCACGGGCCGCCAGGGCTTCGTGGACCTGGGTGTGCTGGACACCACCGCGGTGCTGTCCTGGGCCCGCGCCCAGGACGCCGCCGACGGCGCCGCGCACCCGGACTACGCGAAGAAGGGCGTGCCCGTGACCGGCGCCCCCGCGTCCGTCGAGGGCGGCCAGGACGTGGTCCTCACCCTCGGCGACCTGGTGATCGACTCCGACGGCGCCCCCGCCGCCACCGCCGTGGACGTCGCCTTCCAGGGCGCCGACGGCGCGGTCACCGAGCTGGGCACCGTGGAGGTCCCCGCCGGCCAGGAGTCGGTGACCCTCTCCGGCATCACGGCCCCGCAGACCGCCGGCGCCGGCGAGCTGGTGATGACCGTGCGCTACGCGGACGGCACCACCGCCGTGGTCCGTCACGCGCTCGAGGTGACCGCATCGGCGGCTCCCGTGGACCCGTCGACCCCCGCGGAACCGACCCAGCCGGGCGAGCCCAGCGACCCGGCCGAGCCGACGACCCCGGGTGAGCCGACCCCGTCCGCGCAGCCGACCGCTCCGGTCGAGCCCACCGCTCCGGTCGAGCCGAGCGCCCCCGCCGAGCCGACCGCTCCCGTCGAGCCCACCGCCCCGGCTGAGTCGCCGGAGCCGACGCCCACCGCCCAGCCGTCCACCCCGGCTGAGCCCACCGCCCCGACACCCTCGGCCCCGGCCGAGGACGGCGGTGAGCACGCGGTCCCGGGCAAGGTCCAGACCGGCGACCAGGCGATCTGGCTCGTGGCCGCCCTGGGCGCCCTCGGCGCCGGAGCGCTCGTGGCCGTGCGTCGCCGCGCCGCCGCCCGCTGATCCCCGCCGTCATCACCCCGCCCCCGCACGAACCCGAGAGGAACCCGTAGCATGCCCACGCCCCGCCTGCGCCTGGTCCGCACCGCCGCCACCCTGGCCGCCGCGACCCTGCTCGCCCCCGCCGTCCTCGCCCTCCCCGCCCAGGCCTCCCCGGCCGGTGACTCGCTGGTGATCAACGAGGCCTACACGAACGGCGGCTCCGCCGGCGCCCTGTTCACCCACAAGTTCGTGGAGCTCTACAACCCCACGGACCAGCCGATCAGCCTCGACGGCTGGTCCCTGCAGTACCGCTCCGCCACGGGCACCACCGCCCCGTCGACGACCGTCGCGCTCTCCGGCACCGTCCCCGCCAAGGGCCACTTCCTCATCCAGGGCGGCTCCAACGGCGCCACGGGCGCCGCCCTCCCGACGCCGGACCTCACCACGTCCTTCAACCCGGCCGGCACCAAGGGCACCATCGTCCTCGCGGACCAGGCCGGCACCGTCGCCGGGCTGCCCACGGGCTCCGTGGTCACCGACCAGGTGGCCGGCGTCGCCGACGTGCTCGGCTACGGCGCCACCAACACCTTCGAGACCGCCGCGTCCGGCGCGCCCGCCGCGAACTCGGACCCGAAGTCCATCGCCCGCACCGGAGGCGCCGACACGGACGACAACGCCGCCGACTTCACGGTCGCCGCGGACGTCACCCCGCAGAACGCCGCGGGCGGCGGCACCGCCCCGGTGGACCCGGTGGACCCCGTCGATCCGACTCCGGCCCCGGCGCCGTCCGTCACCGTCGCCGAGATCCAGGGCACCGGCGCGACCTCCCCGCTCGAGGGCCGCCGCGTGAGCACCACCGGCGTGGTCACGGCCGTGTACTCCACGGGTGGCTACGACGGCTTCTACATCCAGACCGCCGGCACCGGCGGCGCCGAGGACGCCACCCCGGGCGCCTCGGACGGCGTCTTCGTGTACGCCCCGGCCGAGGTCGGCTCCGTGACCCTGGGCCAGACCGTGACGGTGACCGGCGACGTCGCCGAGTACTACGGCCTCACCCAGGTGAAGGCGGAGGCCGGAGGCGTCCGCCAGGCCGCGGAGGCCGGCGCCCCCGTGACCGCCCGCGAGCTCGCCTTCCCGCTGACCGAGGCGGAGAAGGAGGCGCACGAGGGCGAGCTGCTCGCCCCCGCCGGCGCGTGGACCGTCACGGACAACTACGACGTGAACCAGTACGGCTCCCTGGGCCTGGCCCCGGGCACCTCCCCCCTGCCGAACCCGACCTCCGTCGCCCTGCCCGGCGCCGATGCCCAGGCCGTGGCCGCGGACAACGCGCAGCGGCTGATCGTCCTGGACGACGGCGCCTCCACGAACTTCTTCCGCTCCCCCGGCAACCAGAACGCCCTGCCCTACATCGACGCCGACGCCCCCGCTCGGGTGGGCTCCGCCGTCGACTTCCGCACCCCGGTGATCCTGGACTACCGCTACGGCGCGTGGTCCTTCCAGCCGCTCGGCCACCTCACGGACGCGAACAAGGCCGAGGTCCAGCCGGTGGACATCGCCGACACGCGCCCCGCGGAGGCCGTGCGCGAGGACCTCGGCGGCAACGTCACCGTGGGCTCGTTCAACGTGCTGAACTACTTCACCACCCTCGGCGAGGACGTCCCCGGCTGCGGCTACTACGCGGACAAGGACGGCGCGCCCGTCTCCACCAAGGGCTGCCTGCCGCGCGGCGCCTACACCGAGGAGGCCTTCCTCGAGCAGCAGGCCAAGATCGCCACCGCGATCAACGGCATGGACACCTCGGTGGTGGCCCTCGAGGAGATCGAGAACTCCGAGAAGTTCGGCCTGGACCGCGACCACGCGCTCGCCCACCTGGTGGACGCGCTGAACGCCCAGGCCGGCTACGCCAAGTGGGCCTACGTGGCCTCCCCGACCGTGCGCCCGGCCCTGGCCGACGAGGACGTCATCCGCTCGGCGTTCATCTACCAGCCCGCGGAGGTCACCCCCGTGGGCGAGTCCGTGATCCTGGACGACCAGGTGAACTTCGCCAACGCCCGAGAGCCCATGGCCCAGGCCTTCCGCGTGGCGGACGGCTCGGCCGGGGGCGTGGTGGGCACCGAGTTCGTGGCGATCACCAACCACTTCAAGTCCAAGGGCGGCTCCGGCGCCACCGGCGACAACGTGGACACCGGCGACGGCCAGGGCGCCTACAACGGCGACCGCACCCGCATGGCCCAGGCCCTCGTGGCGTTCGCCGAGCAGATGAAGGTCCAGGCCGGCACCGACCGTGTGCTGCTCATGGGCGACTTCAACTCCTACGAGAAGGAGGACCCGATCCGCGTCCTCGAGGCGGCGGGCTACATCTCCCAGGGCGCCAAGACGGGCGAGTACTCGTACACGTTCGACGGCGCCGTCGGCAGCCTGGACGGGATCTACGCCTCCCCGGCGGCG
Source organism: Micrococcus porci (assembly GCF_020097155.1). Classification (NCBI taxonomy): domain Bacteria; kingdom Bacillati; phylum Actinomycetota; class Actinomycetes; order Micrococcales; family Micrococcaceae; genus Micrococcus; species Micrococcus porci. The sequence continues at coordinate 30,736 of NZ_CP083691.1, forward strand.
GACGCCACCGTGACCGGCCAGGACATCTGGATGATCAACGCCAACGAGTCCGTGGCCTTCGAGTACTCGCGGGACAACTACGTGGGCGAGGAGTTCTACGCCCCGGACCAGTGGCGCTCCTCCGACCACAACCCGGTCCTCGTGGGCCTGCAGCTCGACGCCCCGGCCGCGCCGGTCGTCCCGACGCCGGGCACCCGCCCGACCCCGCCCGCGGACCAGTGCGCGCTGATCACCTCCCCGCGGGGTGCGAAGGCGTCCGCCGGGTTCTCCGCCTCCGAGTGGATGCGCTGCGCCGGCGTCCACCCGGGCAAGGGCCGCGGCCGCGGCTGACCCCGCCTCCGGGGCGCCGCGGCGCCCGGGACGGCCGGCCTTCACCACGGGGCCCGGGAGGATCTCCTCCCGGGCCCCGTGGGCTTCGTCCGCGCGTCAGCCCCCGAGCGCGACCCGCGCGGCCGCGTCGGCGTCGGCGAGGAACAGGGCCCGGTCCCGGACGTCCGCCCCGGCCTCCGCGGCGATCGCGGTGCCCCACTGGACGCCGGAGAGCTGGAGCCCGAGGACCAGGACGCCCTCGCGCACGGTCCCGTCGGCGCCGCGCAGGCGGTGGGGACGGGCCGTCACGTCGAACCCGGAGCTCGAGCGCAGGGCGCCGTCCTCGTCCTCCCACCGTCCGACGGCGGCCACGCCGTCCGCCAGCATCTGGCGCACCAGCGGGGTGGCGGCGGCCTCTACCCGGCTCGGCGGCATCATCGCCTCCACCAGCCAGGCGGCCTCCGTGACGGCGGGGGCCACGGCGTCGTCCGCCCCGACCTGCGGGCTGCGGGCGCGGAAGACCCCGGCCTCGGCGTCGGCCTCCACCTGCGGGCCGGGCCCGGCCCAGCTCAGCAGGCCGGCGCGGTGCAGGGCGAGCATCTGCTCGACGCGCACCAGGGGCGGGCCCGAGGCCAGCCCCTCGACGAGCGGCTCGAACCAGCCCTGGACGTCCCGGATCCGCGAGGCGTCCGTGAGCAGTCCCTGCGCGATCCACGCCTTGATCCGCAGCCGCCCCGCGTGGAGCGTGCCGACGGCCTGCATGAACGGGGAGTCCTCCCCCGCGGCGGCTTCCCCGCACGCCTGCTCGAGCACGCCGGCGACGGCCTCCTGGTAGGCGGCGGCGTCGTCGAACACGGCGCCCTGGAAGGGTGCGGCCCAGGAGCGGATGTCGAGGAAGCGCATCCCCGGGGCGAACGCGTGGAGGAGCTCCTGGCCGTGGCGTGCGGTCACGGGGGCGCCGCGGCCGGCGCTCTCGAACATGCCCACCAGCTCCCGCACGAACCGGCCGGCGTCCGCGGGGCCGCCCAGGCGCTCGGGGTGCACGCGCGCCAGGGTGGCGTAGTAGGCGCGCACCACGTCGCGATGCAGGAGGGGCCAGAGGTGCTCGGCCAAGTCCAGCTGCCCGTGGCGGGCCACCAGGGCCTCGGCCTCCGTGTCCGTCAGATAGGACATGCGCACCCCGCGGGGCACGAACGCGTCCACGGCCGCCTTGGGGAGGTAGGGGAGTCCGCGCCGGGAGAGCAGGTGGAGGACGGGCTCGCGCCCGGAGGGGACGTAGCGCAGGGCCCGTCCCGGCTCCCCACCCGTCGGCTCGAACCGGCCGCCGCGGCCCTCGCTGAGGCGCGCCTGGAGGTCGAAGGCGTTGAGCCCCATGCCGCGCACGAGCACCGTGGCCCCGGGGGCGATGCCGTCCACATCCAGCTCGGCGGGCAGGTGGGGGCCGCGGTAGTGCAGGGCGGGCGAGGCGTCCGCGGCCTCCCCCAGGCGGCGCTGGGCCGCGGACGGCTCGGCGTCCTGATGCCCCAGGCACAGCACCACGACGTCGGCCTGCAGCTCCCGGGGCGGCGTCCCGTCCACGGGACGCAGGGTGAGGCGCCAGGCGCTGGGCGACTCCGGGGCGGCGACCGGGCCGCCCTCGTAGGCGGCGCGCAGCGCGACGGCCTGGGCGGCGTGGACCGTCACCGCCACGACCTCGGGCCGGGCGCGCAGGGCGTCGAGGACGGCGGCGACGACGTCCTCGAGGTAGCGGCCGTAGACGGCGCGCGGCGGGTAGTCGGTGCGCTCGAGGCCGGCCGCGCGGTCGGGACGGGCCAACCGCCACTGGTCGAAGGAGAGGGAGACGGAGGAGGGGGCGAGGCCGGGGTTGTCCGCCGCGCAGGCCGTCGGGAAGAAGGCCGGCGTGTTCATGAGCAGCAGCGGATCCTGGTCCGGGCGCCAGACGCGGCCGGGTCCGGGCGGGAACGGATCCACCACGTGCACCGCCAGGGATCCGGTCGGCCGGGGCTCGGACGCCGCCTCCAGACGGGCGAGGAGCCGGTCCAGGACCATGACCCCGCGCGGGCCGGCGCCCACGACGGCGATGGCGCGGGTCGGCTCGGAAATGGACGGTGGCGACATTCTTCTCCTCTCATCCGACGGAGGAAGCCTGCCTCCGCTCATCAAGATTACTTCGCCGCATGCCTGCCGGCCCTGACCCCCCTCCAGGTCCTTCGAATCCGCTGTGAAGATGTGGCACCCGAGCGAACGGGGGACTCGCGACCCGCATGATTCCAACGATTTCCTCGCAACTCTGGGAGAAGCCTGGGAATGAGAGAAGGGCGGGGGAGGGGTGTTGACGGGCCCGTGGGCGGTGCGGAATGGTGGTCAATGTCAGCGAGGGAATCCTCACTGGCGAATGATTCAGAGAATCCAGATCAGAAGGAGCATTCATCATGGATCGCAACGCTCTCGACCAGCTGCAGAACGGCCACGTCTTCTCCACCGACGGCGAGAAGATCGGCTCCGTGGGCCAGGTGTACCTGGACGACGTGACCAACGAGCCCACGTTCGTCACCGTGAAGACCGGCCTGTTCGGCGCCAAGGAGACCTTCGTCCCGCTGCAGCAGGCGCAGACCACCACCGACGGCATCACCGTCCCCTTCACCAAGGACTTCGTGAAGGACGCCCCGAACGTGGACGCCGACGGCTCCCTCACCCCCGAGGAGGAGCAGCGCATCTACGAGTACTACTCCATGGACTACTCCGCTGTGGACACCCACGACCGCCGCGACGTGCGTGACGCCGCTGCCGCCGGCACCGCCGGTGGCGTGGTGACTGACCGCGAGCGCCGCGACGTCGTGGACGCCGACCGCCGTGACGTCGTGGACAACGACCGTCGCGACCTGGTCGACGGCGACGCCGACTCCGTGGTCGTCAAGGACGAGAAGCTGAACGTGGGCACCGAGCGCCGCGCCACCGGTCGCGTCCGCCTGCGCAAGCAGTCCTACACCACCACCGAGACCGTCGAGGTCCCCGTGACCCGCGAGGAGGTCGTGGTGGAGCGTGAGTCCGTCGACCCGAACTCCGCCGAGGCCCGCACCGCCGGCCGCGACGGTGACATCGAGGTGACCACCTACGAGGAGACCCCGGTCGTCAACAAGACCGTGGAGGCCGAGAAGGTGTCCCTGGGCAAGCGCACCGTGCAGGACACCGAGACCGTGTCCGAGGAGCTCACCCACGAGGACGTCAAGATCGACGGCGACGACGTCGACGGCCGTCGCCGCTGAGCAGGCATCGCGCCTGACGGCGCATGAGGCTCACTGAGCACCACGAGGGCCCCGGATCCACGCTGGATCCGGGGCCCTCTGCTGTGCCTGCCGCCGCCCCGGGACGGCCCCGCCTTTTGCCGCGGCCCCACCGCGCGCGGTACGCTGGACGGGTTCATCGGTGGGCCGTCACGCCCGCCGTGGACGGAGGGAGACGTGCCAGAGCGGCCGAATGGACTTCACTGCTAATGAAGGGCTCGCCGATAGGTGGGCCGGGGGTTCAAATCCCCCCGTCTCCGCACTGAACGAGGGCCCCGGATCCGTCAGGATCCGGGGCCCTCGTCATGTGCGGGCCCACGCACGACGGCCCGGGCGACGGGAGGGGGTCAGCCGCGGCCCTCGCGGCGCTCCTTCATGCGGCGCAGCAGCTCGAAGGCCTCCGGCACGGACAGGCTCGAGTGGCTGGAGAGCTGCACGGCGGCCGACTCCAGGTTGCCGTCGCGCACCATCGCGGAGAGCTGGTCGCGCAGCCACGGCGGGAGGTCCTGGGAGGCCAGGCGCACGGACTCCTCGCCGCGCATGACCTCCACCTCGAACGGCGGCTCCTCCGGGGCGGGGTCGGCGGTCCAGCCCTCGGGCACGGTCAGCGTGGTGAGCTCCTCCGGGGCCTGGCGCCCCGGCCTTCGGGACGTCGCTCCGTCGGCCTCGGGATCGGCGGCAGCATCGCCGCCAGGGGCCGGCTCGGCATCCGGGGCCGGTCCGGCCTCGGACGGCTCGGCTCGACGGAGACGGGGACGCGCGGAGGACTCGCCGTCCCGTCCGCGCCCGTCCGAGGGACCCCGGGGCGGCCCGGAGGGCATGTCAGCGGCGGCGGGGGAGGCGTCGTCGGCGGGCTCGGCCTGCACGGGCAGGGACCACACCTGGGGGTGCAGGGTGAGGGACTGGATGTCCAGGATGGCGTCCCGGACCCCGCGGCCGGTGGCCCGGCGGTAGTCACGGACGGCCTCGAAGGGCCGCCCCTGGGCGATGTGTCCGTACACGGCCCGGTGCGTGGCCTCGTCGAGACGGCGGGCGGCGGTCCGGGCGCGCTCGGGGCTCGCCTCCACGGTGTCCGCCCCGGTCCCCGTCGCGCTGCGTGTGGGGGCCTGGGAGCGACCGGAGAGCCGACGGGCCACGAGCAGGGTGATCCCGCCGATCACCACGACGGCGAGGATCGGCACCAGGTATTCCATGCCCACCAGTCTAGGCGGCGGCCCCCTCGGCCACGGCGGAGGGGGGCGGCGGTCCGGCGTCCTCGCGGCCGCGCAGGACCACCAGGGCGACGACGAGTGCGACCGCCGCGAGCCCCGCCACCATGAACACGGTGCCGGCCCAGCCCACGCCCTCGTGGAAGACGCCCCCGAGCCAGCCGAACAGGCTCGAGCCCGCGTAGTACGCCAGGTTGTACAGCGAGGTGGACTGGGCCCGGCCGGTCGGGGCGGCCGTCCCCGCCCAGCCGGAGGCCACGGAGTGCGCCGCGAAGAACGCCCCGGTGGCCACCACGAGGGCGGGCACCAGGACGAACGGGCTGGGCACCAGGGTGAGGACGACGCCGACGGCCATGAGCGCCGTCGACCCCGTGAGGACCTTCAACCGCCCCACCCGCACGGCCAGGCGCCCCGCGCGCGGCGAGGACCACGTGCCGGCCAGGTAGGCCAGGAACACCAGGCCCACCGCGGTGGGTGGCCACCCGAACGGCGGGGCCAGCAGCGTGTAGCCGATGTAGTTGTACAGGGCCACGAAGCCGCCCATCAGCAGCGCGGCCTGCAGGTAGAGCGCCACCAGACCGGGCGTGCGCAGGTGCCCGCCGATGATCCGACCCAGCCGCGCGAGGGACAACCGCACCGGCGTCGAGCGCCGCGCCGGCGGGGTGACGAACAGGAACGCCACGGTGCAGGCGGCCCCCGCTGCGGTGACGGCGAGCATGCCGGCGCGCCAGCCTGCCCATTCCCCCACCGGCATCGCCAGCAGCCGGCCGGAGAGTCCGCCCAGGGTCGTCCCCGCGACGTAGGTGCCGGCCGCCACCGGCACGACACGCGGGGCCACCTCCTCGGCCAGCAGCGTCACTGCCAGGCCGGCCACGCCCCCGTGGGCCATGCCCTCGAGCAGACGCATGCCCATCAAGAGCTCGATCGAGGGCATGAACACCCCGACGAGCGCGAGCACGGAGGCGGAGACGAGCGAGGCGACCATCACGGGCCGACGGCCCCACCGGTCCCCCGCCAGGGACCACGGGACGACGGAGAGGGCCAGGCCCAGCGTCCCGGCCGAGACCAGCAGGGCGGCCCGGTGGGAGGGCACCCCCAGGTCGGAGCTGACCAGGGGCAGCAGCCCCTGGGGGGCGTAGAGCTGTGCGAACGTGGCCACACCGGCAAGGAACAGGCCCAGGAGCAGCCTTCGATACAGCGGCGTGCCGGGCTCGAGCGGAGCAGGGAGGGCGGGGGGCACGTGGTCACTCTACGGCCGGGCCGTATCATCGATCGGGTGACTACAGCAGCTGACGCGATCAATCTGCGCGACTCCTTCAAGGCCTACGACGTCCGTGGCATCGTGGGCGAGACCATCACCGCGGAGACGGTGCGCGCCGTGGGCGCCGCGTTCGTGGACGTGCTCGGCCTGGCCGGCCAGACCGTCCTGGTCGGTGGAGACATGCGCCCGTCCTCCCCCGAGTTCATCGAGGCCTTCGCCGAGGGCGCCACCCGCCGCGGCGGGAACGTGCAGCGCATCGGACTGATCTCCACGGACATGCTGTACTACGCCGCCGGCGTGGAGCAGGCGGCCGGCGTGATGTTCACGGCCTCCCACAACCCGGCCGCGTACAACGGCATGAAGATGGCCAAGGCCGGCGCCGTGCCGGTGTCCTCGGACACCGGCCTGTACGAGATCCGCGACGTCGCCCAGGGCTACCTCGACGCCGGGGAGATCCCCGCCGCCGACGCCCAGGGCTCGGTGACGGAGTCCGACATCCTCACCGGCTACGCGGAGTACCTGCGCTCGCTGGTGGACCTGAGCGGCATCCGCCCGCTCAAGGTCGTGGTGGACGCCGGCAACGGCATGGCCGGCAAGACCACGCCCGCCGTGCTCGGCGGCGAGGTCCTCGAGGCGCTCCCGCTGGAGATCACCCCCCTGTTCTTCGAGCTGGACGGCACGTTCCCGAACCACCCGGCGAACCCGCTGGAGCCGGAGAACCTGCGCGACCTCCAGAGGGCCGTGGTGGAGCACGGCGCGGACATCGGCCTGGCCTTCGACGGCGACGCCGACCGCTGCTTCGTGATCGACGAGCAGGGCGAGCCGGTCTCCCCCTCCGCCGTCACCGCGCTCGTCGCCCGCCGGGAGATCGCCCGGGCGAAGGCCTCCGGCGAGGAGACCCCGGTGATCATCCACAACCTGATCACCTCCCGCGCCGTGCCGGAGCTCGTGTCCGCGGACGGCGGCCGCGCCGTGCAGACCCGCGTGGGCCACTCCTTCATCAAGGCCGTGATGGCCTCCGAGGGCGCCGTGTTCGGCGGCGAGCACTCCGCGCACTACTACTTCCGGGACTTCTTCAACGCGGACACCGGCATGCTCGCCGCGATGCACGTGCTGGCGGCCCTCGGTGAGCAGGACGGCCCCCTCTCGACGCTCGGCGCCGAGTACGAGCCCTACGTCGCCTCCGGCGAGATCAACTCGCAGGTGGAGGACAAGGACGCCGCTGTGGCGGCCGTCCTGGCGCGCTTCGCCCCCCAGGCCGCGGACGGCGGCGAGTCCGGCACCGCCGTGGAGGACGCCGTGGCCGGGACCTCCACCTCGGTGCTGCGCATGGACGGCACCACCGTCTCCGCCGCCGACGGCTCCTGGTGGTTCAACCTGCGCCCCTCCAACACGGAGCCCTTCCTGCGCTACAACGGCGAGGCGAAGGACCGGGCGACCATGGAGACCGTCCGCGACGCCGTCCTGGCGATCGTCCGCGCCCCGCGCTGACCCGCCTCCGGCGCCCGCTCCGGGGCCGTCGTCCGCCGCACGCGGACGACGGCCCCGAGGCGTTCCCCGCACCTCCGCCGTTCTGGATCTCTCAGCCGTTCTGGGCGAGCACGAACGGCAGCACGCCCTGCGCGCCGGTCCCGCGCAGCACGCGGGCCGCCTCGGCGAGGGACCAGCGGGAGTCCGCGAGGTCGTCCACCAGCAGGACGGGGCCGTGGCGGCCGGCGTCGGGGGCGGTGGCGAGCATGCGGGCCATGCCCTCCGGCACGGCGAACCGCCCGTGGACGGAGGCCAGCCGGTAGGCGCTGTTGCCGCCCGGGCCCGCGGTGGGCCCGCCGCCCACGAGCTCGAGGGGGCCGAGGAACGGGAGTCGGCCCTGGCCGGCCAGCCCGCGGGCCAGGGAGTCCACGAGCTGCGGCCGGCCACGCGAGGGCATGGCCACCACCGCGATGGGCCGCTCCTGCCACCCCCACTCCGCCAGGACCCGGACGGCGGCCTGCAGGACCTCCTCCGGGACGGGGGCGTCCGGGGCGGCGAGCAGCTCCCGCAGGCGGGAGCCCCAGCCCAGGTCCGTCAGGCGGGCCAGGGCGCGGCCCTCCTCCGCCTGCTCCGCCGGGGAGATGCGCCCCTTCACGGGCACGTGGAGCCGGTCCATGCCGGAGGGCCACATCCGCCGCGGCTCCAGGGGGACCCCGGTGCGCCGCAGTGCCCGGTCCGCCTGCTCCCGCGCCGCGCCGTCCCAGCCGGTGGGGTACCAGGGGCCGGCGCAGACGTCGCAGCGCCCGCACGGCGCCGCCGTGGGGTCGTCCAGGGTGCGGGCGAGGAACTCCATGCGGCAGGTCTGCGTGGTCTGGTAGTCCAGCATGAGCCGCTCCTCCGCCCGCCGAGCCTCGGCCACGCGGGCGTAGCGCTCGGCATCGTAGGTCCAGGGGCTGCCGGTGGCGCGCCACCCTCCCCCCACGCGCTCCACGGCGCCGTCCACGGACAGCACCTTGAGCAGCAGCTCGAGGGCGGTGCGCTTGACGGAGACCACCGGCTCCAGCGCGGCCACGGACATCGCCCCGCCGGACTCCTCGAGGGCCTCCAGCACGGCCCTCGCCTGGACCTCGTCCGGCATGGAGGCCGTGGCGAAGTACTCCCAGATCGCCCGGTCCTCCTGCCCCGGCAGCAGCAGGACGTCCGCGTGGTCCGTGCCTCGGCCGGCGCGTCCCACCTGCTGGTAGTACGCGACCGGCGAGCTGGGAGCCCCCAGGTGCACCACGAACGTCAGGTCCGGCTTGTCGAACCCCATGCCCAGCGCGGAGGTGGCGATCACGGCCTTGACACGGTTGTCCTTGAGATCCTGCTCGATCCGTGCCCGCTGCTCCGGGTCCGTCCGCCCCGTGTAGGCCACGACCTCGTGCCCGGCCTCGCGCAGGGCCCGCGCGGTGTCCTCCGCCGCGGAGACGGTCAGTGCGTAGACGATGCCCGAGCCGGGCAGCTCCCCCAGGTGCTGCAGCAGCCAGGCCAGGCGCGCCGCCGGGGAGGGCAGGCGCAGCACGCCCAGTCGCAGCGACGCCCGGGCCAGCGGGCCGCGGAGCACGAACACGTCCTGGCGGGACTCCACGTCCAGCTGCTCCACCACGTCCTGCACCACGCGTGCGTTGGCGGTGGCCGTGGTGGCGAGCACAGGCACCGCCCGCGGCCCGGATGAGGGCAGCAGGCGGATGAGGTCGCGGATGCGGCGGTAGTCCGGGCGGAAGTCGTGCCCCCAGTCCGAGATGCAGTGGGCCTCGTCCACCACCAGCAGCCCCATGCGGGACACCAGGTCCGGGAGCTGCTCGTCCCGGAAGCGCGGGTTGGTCAGCCGCTCCGGGGAGATGAGCAGCACGTCCACCTCGTCCGCCTCCAGCGACCGGCGCACGTCCTCCCATTCGGTGGCGTTGGCCGAGCTGAGCGACGCGGCGCGCACCCCGGCCCGGGCGGCCGCCGCCACCTGGTCCCGCATCAGGGCCAGCAGCGGCGAGACGATCAGCGTGGGCCCGGCGCCGCGCGCCCGCAGGAGCAGGGACGCCACGAAGTACACGGCGGACTTGCCCCAGCCGGTGCGCTGGACCACCAGGGCCCGCCGCCGGTGGGCCACGAGGGCCTCCACGGCCTCGTACTGGCCGTCCTTGAACTCGGCGTCCGGACGACCCACCAGAGCGCGGAGCACGCCCAGCGCCTCCGCGTACAGGGCGGGGTCCGCGACGGCGGCCGGACGGGCGGGATCCTGCGGCGAGGTGCTCATGGGCGCCAGTCTGCCACCGGCCCCCGACGCCGTACGCGGTCCGGGAGGCACGGCAACCCTGCATGTCAGGGTGGGACAATGGGCCCATGAAGCTCACCGCGTTCACTGACGTCTGCCTGCGGGTCCTGATGACCCTCGGCCGGGACGCGGGGGCCAAGATGACCAGCCAGGAGATCGCGGACCGCATCGGCGTGCCCTACAACCACGTGGTCAAGGCCGTCGGCGAGCTGCGCCGTCGGGGGCTGGTGGACGTCGCCCGCGGGCGCGCGGGCGGCGCCGTCATCACCGAGGCCGGCCTGGACCAGCGGGTGGGCGAGCTCGTGCGCGCCCTGAGCGGCCGTCCCGAGGTCGTGGACTGCGAAGGCCTGGAGAGCGGCACCCCCTGCCCCCTGCTGGAGGCGTGCAGCCTGCGCGGCGCGCTCGCCCGCGCCCGGGAGGCGTTCTTCGCCGAGCTGGACCGGCAACGGGTCCGGGACCTGGTCTCCCTGCCCGCCGAGTTCCTCGGGCTGCGGCGGCTCCCCGGTGCCTGAGCGGAGGGGCCGGGACCACCGGAGGAGGCGGGTCGCGCGGGCGGCGGACGAGGAGTAATCTCACCTCGGAAATACCATTTATCGCCGCCCGCCCCAGGAGGACCCCATGCTGTCCGAGAAGTCCCGCCCCGTGATCGAGGCGACCGCCGCCGTCGTCTCCGCGAACATGCCCCAGATCACGCCCGCGTTCTACGGCCACATGTTCGAGGCCCACCCCGAGCTGCTCGACGGCACCTTCTCCCGCGCCAACCAGCTCAACGGCGAGCAGGCCCAGGCACTGGCCGGCTCGATCGTGCACTTCGCCGCGCACCTGCTCGAGCACCCCGACTCCCTCCCGGAGGCCGTCCTCGCCCGCATCGCCCACAAGCACACCGCCCTGGGCATCACCGAGGACCAGTACCAGGTCGTCTACGAGAACCTCTTCTGGGCCATCGCCCAGGTCCTCGGCGACGCCGTCACCCCCGAGGTCGCCGAGGCCTGGACCGAGGTGTACTGGCTCATGGCCGACGCCCTGATCACGCTGGAGAAGGACCTCTACGCCGTCCAAGCGAACGACAGGATGTGGACCGACTGGAAGGTCGTCGCCAAGGAGCCCACCGGCAACGCCGCCGTGACCTTCCGCCTCGAGCCGGCCGACGACACCCCGCAGACCCCCGGCCGGCCCGGCGGCTACGTCTCCGTGCGCGTCACGGTCGCCGACGGCCTGCGCCAGGCCCGCCAGTACTCCCTCTCCGAGTCCGCCTCCTCCACGGGGCAGCGCGTCATCACCGTGAAGCTGGACGAGGCCGGCGAAGTCTCCCCCGTGCTCATCCAGGAGGTCGAGGTCGGCGACGTCGTCGAGCTCTCCAACCCCTACGGCGACATCACCCTCCAGGACTCCGACGCCCCGCTCGTGCTGATGACCGCGGGCATCGGCATCACCCCGGCCGCCGCCATCCTCGACTCCCTGGCCGCCTCCGGCTCGCAGCGCGAGGTGCGCGTCCTCCACGGCGACGCCTCCTGGGACTCCGTGGCCCTGCGCGACCAGGTCCTCGAGGACGTCGCGTCCCTGCCCCACGCGCAGGCCGACCTCTGGTTCGGCGTGGCGCCGGAGACCGCCCCCGAGGGCGTCTCCGTCCACGAGGGCAAGGTGGACACCGCCGCCGCGGCCCTCCCCGAGGGCGCCGACTACATCCTCTGCGGCCCCCTGGCCTTCATGAAGTCCGAGCGCTCCGCCCTCATCGAGGCCGGCGTGCCCGCCCCCAGGATCCGCTACGAGATCTTCGGCCCGGACCTCTGGATCGCCGCCACCTGATCCCCCGCACCACGACGCCGGCCCCTCACCTCCGAAGAGGTGAGGGGCCGGCGTCGTTCCGGCCGGTCGGGCCCGAGACCGATCAGGCCTGGGCGAACCGCGCCTTCTGCGCCTCGAAGCGGTCGCGGATGGCCTGGGGCAGCGACTCGCCGAACCGGCCGAGCCACTCCTCGATGAGCTCGTTCTCCTCGGCCCATTCTGCGGCGTCGACCTTGAGGGCGTCCTCGAGGTCCTCGGCCGACACCTCGATGCCAGACAGGTCGAGCGAGCCCGCGGCGGGCACGAGGCCGATCGGGGTCTCCTCGGCCCCGGCCTTGCCCTCGAGGCGCTCCACGACCCACTTCAGGACGCGGGAGTTCTCGCCGAAGCCGGGCCAGGCGAAGCCGCCGTCGCGGTTGCGGCGGAACCAGTTGACCAGGTAGATGCGCGGCAGCTTCTCCGGGTCGGCCTTGCCGGACTCCTTGACCCAGTGGGCCAGGTAGTCGCCGGCGTCGTAGCCGAGGAACGGCAGCATGGCCATCGGGTCGCGGCGCACGACGCCCACGGCGCCGGCGGCGGCCGCGGTGGTCTCCGAGGAGAGGGTGGCGCCCTTGAGGATGCCGTCCTCCCAGTCGAAGGCCTCGGTCACCAGCGGCACGGTGGTCTTGCGGCGGCCGCCGAACAGGATGGCGTCCAGCTTCACGCCCCGCGGGTCGCGGTACTCGTCGGCCAGCATGTCCGTCTGCTCGATGGGCGTGCAGAAGCGGGAGTTCGGGTGGGCAGCCGGGGTGCCGGACTCGGGTGTCCAGTCGTTGCCGCGCCAGTCGGTGAGGTGCTCGGGGACCTCGTCCGTCATGCCCTCCCACCACACGCCGCCGTCGTCGGTGAGGGCGACGTTGGTGAAGATGGAGTTGCCCTTGGAGATCGCGCGCATGGCGTTCGGGTTGGTGGACCAGCCGGTGCCGGGGGCGACGCCGAAGTAGCCGGTCTCCGGGTTGATCACGCGGAACTCGCCGTCCTTGCCGGCGCGGATCCAGGTGATGTCATCGCCCAGGGTCTCGGCCTTCCAGCCTTCGATCGTGGGGTCGATGAGGGCGAGGTTGGTCTTGCCGCAGGCCGACGGGAAGGCGCCGGTGATGTGGTAGGACCGGCCCTCGGGGTTGGTCAGCTTGAGGATCAGCATGTGCTCGGCGAGCCAGGCCTCGTCCCGGGCCATCACGGAGGCGATGCGCAGCGCGTAGCACTTCTTGCCGAGCAGGGCATTGCCGCCGTAGCCGGAGCCGAAGGACCAGATGGAGCGCTCCTCGGGGAAGTGCACGATCCACTTGGTCTCGTTGCACGGCCACGGCACGTCCTGCTCGCCCGGCTCCAGCGGGGCGCCCACGGAGTGCACGGCCGGCACGTAGAAGGCCTGCTCGCGGGACATCTTGTCCAGCACGTCCTGGCCGATGCGGGCCATGATGCGCATCGACAGGACCACGTAGGCGGAGTCGGTGATCTCCACGCCGTACTTCGGGTCCTCGGCGTCGAGGTGGCCCATCACGAACGGGATCACGTACATGGTGCGGCCGCGCATGGAGCCGGCGAAGGCGTCGTCGAGGATGCCGTGCATCTCCTTCGGGTCCATCCAGTTGTTGGTGAACCCGGCGTCCTCCTCCTTCTCGGAGCAGATGAAGGTGCGGTCCTCCACGCGGGCGACGTCCGCGGGATCGGAGAAGGCGGCGTACGAGTTGGGGAGCTTCTTCTCGTTCAGCTTCGTCAGCGTGCCGGCCGCGACGAGCTCGGCGGCCAGACGGTCGTACTCCTCCTGGGAGCCGTCCACCCAGTGGACCGCGTCCGGCTGCGTGAGCTCGGCGATCCCGGCGACCCACTCGCGCAGCTGGGCGTAGTCGGTCGGGGCGTCCTTGGTCGCGAGCTCCGTGAACGAGGTGGTGGCGTTGTCTGCCATGCTGGAGAGTCCTCCCGATCGGTCCTGAACCGTCCCGTACCCACCCCGGGCGTGCACACCCGCGACGGGTGCACCACGTCCTTGTGGCTGCACGGTCGGCTCCAGACTACCCGAGGTGGCCGGCCCGAGACCCCGCTCACCCCGGGTGACGAGCGACGACGACGCCGGTCGGACCCCGGTTTTGCATCCTCGCCGGACCGCGTGTATAGTTCTACGAGTTCGCCCCGCAGGGGAGAGCAAGCGCCCATAGCTCAGCTGGATAGAGCGTCTGTCTACGGAACAGAAGGTCAGGGGTTCGAATCCCTTTGGGCGCACAGTGGAAGGCCCCCTCCTCGGAGGGGGCCTTCGCCGCGTCGGGAGCCGGCGGTGCCGCCTGGGCCCGGGAGCGCGACGGCGATCGCCGTACCCCGTCCGCGGGGCGCCTGCTCAGCGCCGCCCCGCGGCCTCGAGCGCGGCCCAGGTCAGCGGGCCCGTGAACCCGTCCTGGGCCAGGCCGCTGCGGCGCTGGAAGGCGCGGACGGCCGCCGTCGTGCGGGCGGCGTAGAGGCCCGTGCGCGGCACCCGGTGACCGGCCGTCGTGAGCAGGGCCTGCACCCGCTTCACATCCGCCCCGCGGGAGCCCGGGCCGAGCACGCGGCGGGAGGCCGGCGCCGCGGCGGAGGGCGTCGTCGTCGCGGCCCTGCGCGGGTCGGCCGGGATGGACGCGGCCCGCCCACTCGGGTCGCTCACGCTCAGGCGGCCCGTGGCCAGGGTGCGCGCCACATCCGCGCGGAGCACCCCGAGTCGGGCGTGGAAGGCGCCCCCGGGGCACTGGGTGGCCATGAGGTCGCCGTGGCCCACGATGTCCGCAGGGCGGATCCCGTACTGCCGGCAGATGTGCGCGGCGAGCTGCACGAGCGCCCGGTACTGGGCGGGCGTGGGCAGCCCGGTGACGTAGGACCCCTCGCACTCGATGCCGATCTTCCCCGTGTTCTGCCCGGAGACGTGCGCTCCCTTCACATGCCGGTCCCCCGCGCGCAGCGCCGCGAGCGAGCCGGCGCGGCCCTCCAGGCAGTGGCCGCCGCGGGAGACGGTGAAGTGCTGCCCGGAGTCGTCGAATCCACGGCCCATGTGGTCCTGCTGGCAGGCCCGGGCCAGCCCGTACGCATGGGCCAGGGAGGTCTCCGCCGTGTTCGGGGACGCCATGTGGTGGATCACCAGCCGGGTCGGGCGGGCGCGGACCACCTCGGCCGCGCTGCGCGGGGACCGGGCGCCCCACTGGGCGGTGGAGTGCACCACCGGGCCCGCGAACGCGGCCGCGGGGACGGCGCCCGCGGCCGCCGCCCCGGCGGCTCCGGCGGCGGCCAGGCCCCCGACGAGCACGGCGCGACGACCCGGGGACGCCGCGGCAGGAGGGACGGGGGCGTGCTGGACATGACGGGGCAGGGCGTGCTTCACGAGTGCTCCAGGGGATGCGGTGCGGTCGGGATGGGGGCGGTGGGAGGCGTCGGGGGATCTCGACGCGTCAGCGGCCGGGGACGGCGAAGTGCGTGAGGGCGGCGTCGCGCCCGTCGAGCTCGGCCCAGGGCGTGTCCACGCGGAACACCTGCAGACCGAGTGTGGGCAGATGCTCGGCCATCTCCAGGGCGGCGTCCTGGTCCGAGTCCAGGCTCATCAACCGCATGCCGAGGTTCTGCAGCCAGGGCATGTGGCCCACGACGATGAGGCTGCGGACGGTCTCCTCGGTCTCGTTCACGACGGCCAGGGCGCGGGCGGCGTCGGCCTCGTAGAGGCGGCGGTCCAGGTAGGCGGTAGGCGCCCGCTCCCCCAGGCGCTGGGCCACCCACACCCAGGTCTGCCGGGTGCGCAGGGCGTCGGAGACGACGGCCGCCTCCGGCGCGATGCCGTGCTCCAGCAGCCAGTCCCCCGCGGCCGGCGCCTGGGCGTGGCCGCGGGGGGCGAGGGGACGGTCGTGGTCGTCCACACCGGCGGGCCAGTCGGCCTTCGCGTGGCGCAGCAGGACGAGGGTCTTCGCGTCGGCCGGGCTCATGCCCCCAGGCTACGACGACGACGCCCTTCCCCGCCGATGCGGGCGAGGGGCGCCGTCGCGGCGGGCCCGGCCTGCGGCGTCTGCGGCCTCAGATGGAGTACTCGGGGGCCGCCCAGACGACGACCTCGGGGTGGCGGTAGAACCGGTAGCCCTGGCCGCGGACCGTGCGCACGGTGTTGGCCAGACGGCCGAGCTTGGCGCGCAGGCGGCGGATGTGCACGTCGATGGTGCGCTCGTTGGGGACCTCGTCCGAGTTCTTCCACAACGCGTCGAGCAGCTCCTCGCGGCCCACGGTGCGCTCGCCGTTCTCCACGAGGTAGTTGAGGAGCTCGAACTCCTTGAAGGTGAGGTTCAGCGCCTCGCCGTCCAGCTGGACCTCCCGGCGGGAGAGGTCGATCAGCACGCCGGGCTGGCGAGTGGACACCGGGGCGGGGGCCTGCGCGAGGTCGGGGCGCGCGGCACCCTGGACGGTGGGGTCGCCGAGGACCTGGCGGACCACCTCGAGGTCGCGGCCGGCGGCGCCGGCGGGGGCCAGGGCGACGGCGGCGTGGGACTCGGCCCCGGGGACGAGGGACTCCACGTAGTGGCGCAGCTCGTTGGCCAGACGGGTCAGGGACGTTCCGGCGGCGGAGGCCATGAGCTCGTCCATGCCGACGTAGATGACGAAGCCGCGGGCCTCGTTCTCCCGGGCCACCGCCTGGGGGCCGGGGATCCCGCTGGGGGCCAGGACGGGGGTGGGCGCCGTCTGCGGGGGCGTGGGCTCATGGCTCGTGCCGCCGGCCAGACGGAGGTCGCCGCGGCGTGCCCGGGAGACGTTGGCGCGGCGCTGCGCGTTGCGCACGGAGATATGGACGTAGCCGGCGGTCTCACCCATGACGATCACTCCCTGTTCTTCGAGCCTCGCCGGATCCCTGCTCAATCCGGCGACGACGTCATATGACAAGAATGTGACGACACATTGTGGACGCGCAAGTCACGAGGACCTCACCGTCTCACTATGTGGACTTTTCGGCATCCAAAGTGATGAACGTCACTATTCCGTGGGTCGAATACTCTCCCAGGGTCCCCTTCGACACCTCCTCGCACCCCCTTGCGGGATGATCCGCCCCTCGAGGCCGCCCGGTTCCGACCCGGCGGAATATTTATGCGACTGCCCGCCTCGGCCATCGTGGCCTCGCCCACATGACGGCGCCCCCGATCCGAAGATCGGGGGCGCCGTCGTCCATCCTGTGGACGCCGCTCCCGCACGCGGCGATCCGGGGCGGCCCGCAGGCCGCCCGGGCTCACTCGGCCAGGCCGTAGAGGCGGTCGCCGGCGTCGCCGAGGCCGGGGACGATGTAGGACTTCTCGTTCAGCCGCTCGTCGACCGCGGCGAGGTACAGCTCCACGTCCACGTCCCCGAGGGCCTCCTCCAGGCGGGCCACGCCCTCCGGTGCGCCCAGCAGGCAGAGACAGGTGACACGTTCGGCGCCGCGCTCGTAGAGGAAGCGGATCGCCTCGATGAGGGTGCCGCCCGTGGCGAGCATCGGGTCCAGGACGAACACGTGACGGCCCGTGAGGTCCGCGGGCAGGCGCTCCGCGTACGTGACGATGTCCAGGGTCTCCTCGTTGCGGGCCATGCCCAGGAAGCCGACCTCCGCGGACGGGGCCATCTTGGTCATGCCCTCGAGCATGCCCAGGCCGGCGCGCAGGATCGGCACGACCAGCGGGCGCGGGCGGGCCAGGGTGGTGCCCACCGTGGTGGCCACGGGGGTCTTCACCTCGACCTCCGTCACGGCGACGCCGCGCGTGGCCTCGTAGGCGAGGAGCATGACGAGCTCCTCGGTGAGCTGACGGAAGATCATGGACGGGGTCCGCTCGTCCCGCAGGACGGTGAGCTTGTGGGCCACCAGGGGGTGGTCGACGACGTGAAGGCGCATGGCGCCCACGCTACCGCGCCCCCCGTAGCCTGGGGCGGTGACGCCCGCCGCAGCCCCGCCCCCGACTCCGGCCCCGACCTCCGCGCAGGAGCACGCCTGGATGGGCCTGGCCCTCGACGCCGCCCGCACCGCCGGCGAGGCCGGGGACGTCCCGATCGGCGCGGTCCTGGTGGACGGCGACGGTCGGGTGCTGGCCGCCGTGGGCAACGAGCGTGAGCAGCACCACGACCCGACGGCGCACGCCGAGGTCCTCGCCCTGCGCCGCGGCGCCGCCGCCCTGGCCGCCCGCGGGGACGCCGACGGCTGGCGGCTGGCGGAGTGCACGCTGGTCGTCACCCTGGAGCCCTGCCCCATGTGCGCCGGCGCCCTGCTGCTGGCGCGGATCCCGCGCGTCGTGTTCGGGGCCTGGGATCCCAAGGCGGGCGCCTGCGGCTCCGTCCTGGACGTGGTGCGGGACCCCCGCTTCAACCACACCGTGCAGGTGCGCGCCGGCGTCCGCGGGGACGAATGCGCGGCCCTGCTCGTGGACTTCTTCGCCGCGCGGCGGCCGGGCGGCTGACCCGGCGGGTTTGGGGGCGACGGCGCGGCTCGGGTAAGGTGTCCTGGTCTGGTGACGTGTCCGAGCGGCCGAAGGTGCAGCACTCGAAATGCTGTGTACGGTAACCCCGTACCGTGGGTTCAAATCCCACCGTCACCGCCAGATTCCCGGAAGCCCGGAGGCATCGCGCCCCCGGGCTTCCGTCGTCCTCGGGGTCCCTCGCCCCCGGGTCCCTCATCCCCCGGAGCGCCGCAGGTCAGCGCCGCGGGCGGGGCATGGCCACGTCCAGGAACGCGGCCACGGCCGACCAGGAGATGGAGCCGTGCACGGCCTGCCGCGGCAGCCCGGAGCGGACCACGTCCGTGCGGCCCACCCGGCGGGCCATCATCTGCAGGTCGTGCCCGGCGCCCTCCACGGAGTACATGGCCACCGGCACGCCCGCCCCGACGTACGCCTGGTAGAGGCCGCGGCTCTGCACATAGGGGACCTCCCGGTCCGCGCGGCCGTGGACGATCAGCGTGGGCGGGGCCGCGGGCGTGACGTGGACGGCGGGGTTCGCCAGCCGGGCCAGCTCGGGGCGGGCCATCACGGGGGCGCCGAGCATGCGGGACTTGGTGGAGGCGTCGTCCAGGTGGCAGTGCCGGGTGTGGTTGCGGCGGTCGTACTCCTCGCACGCCCCGCGGGGCATCTGCACGTTCATCTGCAGGAAGTCGACGGGCGCGAAGCAGTCCACGATCGCCTGCACCCGGTCCTCCTCCGGGATGGCGTGCCCGCCCTCGGGCACCTCGTCCCCCGGCGCGGGCACGGCCGAGCGGTCCAGGTCCCGGCCGCCGGTGAGACCGGCCATGAGGGCGTTCCACCCGCCGGAGGAGTTGCCGCCCACGGCGATCCGCCCCGGGTCCACCCGCAGCTCGCCCGCGTTCTCACGCAGGTGCCGCACGGCCGCCGTGGCGTCGAGGACCTGCGCCGGGAAGGCGTCCTCCCGGGCGCTGCGCACGGAGAACGCGGCCACGGCGTGCCCGGCGGGCACGAGGCCGCGGGCCACGGCGTCGCCGCCCTGGAAGCCCCGGTCCGAGCGCCAGCCGGAGCCCGCGTTCCACGCCAGCACGGGGAACGGGCCCTCGCCCTCGGGCAGGTACAGGTCCATGCGGCCGGCCGCGCCGGGCAGGTCCGCGTACACGATCCCACTGATCACGGTGGTGCCGAAGAGGGCGCCCATGGTCTGCCGCAGCGCCGGGGAGTCCACGGGCGAGCCGTGGCCCAGGGCCGTGGCGGTGCCGCCCACGGCCAGGGCGCCCAGCCCGAGGCCCAGCAGGGTGCGCCGCCGCACCCGCGGGGCGCGCGCCGTCGAGGTGTCACCGCCCATCCGCGCACCTCCATGCCGCCCCGGGGAACCGCGGCCCGCTCACCGGGCCGCGAGCGCGAGCCTAGTCGAGGCCGGGGCCCGCCCCGCCCGGGGCGACAGGGCGCGCCTACGGCGTCGGGGGCCGGTGTCATGATGGTCCTCATGGCAGTGCGCGTGGTGGCGATCGGCAAGAGGCATGAGTCCTGGGTGTCCGAGGGGATCACCCGGTACGAGAAGCGCCTGAAGAAGCCCTGGGACCTCACCTGGCAGCTGCTGCCGCACTCGTCCCGGCAGGAGGACGCCGCGCGCGCGGAGGAGTCGGAGCGGATCCTGGCGAAGGTCGGCCCGGACGAGCAGCTGATCCTGCTGGACGAGCGCGGGAGGGGGTTCGACTCCCCCGGGCTGTCCGCGCACCTGCAGGGGCAGTTCGACCTCGGCCGCACCGTCACCCTGGTGATCGGCGGCGCCTACGGGGTGGACGCCTCCGTCCACGCCCGCGCGGACCGCGTGTGGTCCCTGTCCGGGCTGGTGTTCCCGCACCAGCTCGTGCGCCTGATCCTCGCCGAGCAGGTCTACCGCGCCCAGGAGATCGCCGGCGGGCGGCCGTACCACCATGCGTGAGGACGGCGGGGAGGGCCCCGCACCCGAGGAGGCGGCGCCGTCGCCCGCCGCGGTCCCGGACGCCGACGCCGTCCTGGCCCGGTTCAGCGAGCCCACCCGGCGCTGGTTCACGGGCGCGTTCGCCGCGCCCACGGCCGCCCAGCTGGGCGCGTGGGATGCGATCAGCTCCGGCCGGCACGCCCTCGTCGTGGCCCCCACCGGCTCCGGCAAGACCCTCTCCTCCTTCCTGTGGGCGCTGGACTCGTTCGTGCGCGAGCCCGCCGAGCCCGACGTCTCGGCCACCCGCGTCCTCTACGTCTCCCCGCTGAAGGCGCTCGGCGTGGATGTGGAGCGGAACCTGCGGGCCCCGCTGATCGGCATCACGCAGACCGCCCGCAGCCTGGGCGCGCCGGTGCCCGAGGTGCGGGTGGGGGTGCGCTCCGGGGACACCCCGGCGGCGGAGCGGCGCCGCCTGCAGCAGGACCCGCCGGACATCCTCATCACCACCCCCGAGTCCCTGTACCTCATGCTCACCTCGAAGGCGCGCTCGGCCCTGAGCGGCGTGCGCACCGTGATCGTGGACGAGGTGCACGCGGTGGCCGGCACCAAGCGCGGCGCGCACCTGGCGGTGTCCCTCGAGCGCCTCGACGCGCTGCTGGACTCCCCCGTGCAGCGGATCGGCCTGTCCGCCACGGTCGAGCCGGCCGCCGAGGTCGCCCGCTTCCTGGGCGGCGTGCAGCCGGTCACCGTGGTCCGCCCCGTCTCCGCCAAGCGGTGGGACCTCACCGTGACCGTGCCCCTGCCGGACATGACGGACCTCTCCACGCCCCCGCCCTCCGCGCTCGACGCCGGCAGGGACGGCGCGGCGGCCGGCGTCCCCGGGGAGGCCACGGGCGGCTCGATCTGGCCGCACATCGAGGAGCGGATCGTGGACCTCGTGGCCCCGCGCCGGTCCACGATCGTGTTCGCCAACTCGCGGCGTCTGGCCGAGCGGCTGACCGGCCGGCTCAACGAGATCTGGGAGGCCCGGCAGGAGGCCGCGGCCGCCGTCCACGACCCCGACCTGGTCCCCGGGTTCCGGACGCCCTCCACCGCCGGGGAGGTGCTCACCGACTGGCTGGGCACCGCCACCGGGCAGACCCCCGCGGGCGCGCCCCGGCCGCCCGGGGGCTCAGCGGCCACGTCCTTCCCCGCCCAGGTGGCGGGGCAGACCGGCACCGGCTCCGGCACCGTCAGCGACTTCGCCCGCGCCCACCACGGCTCCGTGTCCAAGGAGCAGCGCGCCCTCGTGGAGGAGGCGCTCAAGACCGGGCGGATCCGCTGCGTGGTCGCCACCAGCTCGCTGGAGCTGGGCATCGACATGGGCGCCGTCGACCAGGTGATCCAGGTGGAGTCCCCGCCGTCGGTGGCCTCCGCCCTGCAGCGCGTGGGCCGCGCCGGCCACCAGGTGGGCGAGGTCTCCCGCGGCGTGTTCTTCCCCAAGCACCGGGGCGACCTCGTGGACACCGCCGTGGTGGCCGAGCGCATGGCCGCCGGACGCATCGAGGCGCTGCGCATCCCCCAGAACCCCCTGGACATCCTCGCCCAGCAGACCGTGGCCGCCGTCGCCCTGGAGGACGTGGACGCGGAGGAGTGGTTCGACCTGGTGCGCCGTTCCGCCCCGTTCTCCGCCCTGCCCCACTCGGCCTACGAGTCCGTGCTGGACCTGCTGGCGGGCCGCTATCCCTCGGACGAGTTCGCCGAGCTGCGCCCGCGCATCCTCTGGGACCGCGAGCTCGGAGAGCTCTCCGCCCGGCCCGGGGCGCAGCGGCTCGCCGTGACCTCGGGCGGCACCATCCCGGACCGCGGCCTGTTCGGCGTGTTCCTGGCCACCGAGGCCTCCGACGGCGCCCCCGGCGGGGCCGCGCTCGGGGACACCGCCGAGTCCGCGTCCGGCGCCTCCTCCGGGTCGAAGCGCTCCGGCGGACGCCGCGTGGGCGAGCTCGACGAGGAGATGGTCTACGAGTCCCGCGTGGGCGACGTGATCCTGCTCGGGGCCACCAGCTGGCGCATCGTGGACATCACCGCGGACCGCGTCCTCGTCCTGCCCGCCTACGGCCAGCCCGGCAAGCTGCCCTTCTGGCGCGGCGACGCCGCCGGCCGCCCCGCCGAGCTGGGCGACGCCGTCGGCCGCTTCCGCCGCGAGCTCGACGCCGACCCCGACGCCGCCCGGGACCGCCTCGCCGCCGCCGGCCTGGACGAGTGGGCCCGCGAGAACCTGCTGACGTACCTGGCCGACCAGCGTGAGTCCACGGGCCGGCTGCCCACCGAGCAGGCGCTCGTGGTGGAGCGGTTCACGGACGAGCTCGGCGACTGGCGCGTGGTGCTCCACTCGCCGTACGGCATGGCCGTGCACGCCCCGTGGGCGCTCGCGGTGGGGGCGCGGCTGGCCCAGCGCTATGGGCTGGAGACCGGCTCCGGCGCCGCCATGGCCGCCGACGACGGGATCGTCCTGCGCGTGCCCCTGATGGACGCCGAGCCCCCGGGCGCGGAGCTGTTCGAGTTCAGCGCTGAGGAGCTGGAGGAGATCGTCACGGCCGAGGTGGGCGGCTCCGCCCTCTTCGCCGCCCGGTTCCGGGAGAACGCGGCCCGGGCCCTGCTGTTGCCCCGCCGCGACCCCGGCCGGCGCACCCCGCTGTGGCAGCAGCGCCAGCGCTCGGCGCAGCTGCTGGACGTGGCCCGCAAGTACCCCTCGTTCCCGGTGATCCTGGAGACCGTCCGCGAGGTGCTCCAGGACGTCTACGACCTGCCCGCGCTGAAGGACCTGGCCGGGCGGATCGCGAGCCGGGCCGTGCAGATGGTCGAGGTCACCACCCCCGCGCCGTCCCCGTTCGCGCAGTCGATCCTCTTCGGGTACGTCGCGCAGTTCATCTACGAGGGCGACTCTCCCCTGGCCGAGCGCCGCGCCGCCGCCCTCTCCCTGGACCCCGCCCTGCTGGCCGAGCTCCTGGGCACGGAGGAGCTGCGCGAGCTGCTCGACCCCGAGGTCATCGCCCGGGTGGAGGCGGAGCTGCAGCGCACCGCCCCCGACCGGCGGGTGCGCGGCGCCGAGGCCCTGGCCGACCTGCTGCGGATCGTGGGCCCGCTGTCCGTGGCGGAGGCCGCCGCGCGCACCCTGCCCGTGGAGGACGCCGCGCCCGCGCCGGCCGACGAGGCCGCCGCCGGCGCCCCCTCCGCCGCGCACCTCGCCGCGGTGACCGCGCACCTGGAGGGGCTCGAGCGCACCGGCCGGGCCTACCGGGTTCGGCTGAACGGCGAGGAGCGGTTCGCGGCCGTCGAGGACGCCGCTCGGCTGCGCGACGCCCTCGGCGCCCCCATCCCCCTGGGCGTGCCCGTGGCGTTCCACGAGCCCGTCGAGGACCCCGTGGGCGATCTCGTCTCCCGGTACGCCCGCACCCATGGTCCCTTCACCGCCGCCGAGGCGGGCGCCGCGCTGGGACTGGGCGGCGCCGTCGTGCTCCCGGTGCTGCAGGCCCTGGCCTCCCAGCGGCGCGTCTCCCAGGGCGCGTACCGGCCGGACGGCACACCCGGGGCCACCGGGCTGGAGGCCGAGTGGATCGCCGCGGAGGTCCTGCAGAAGGTGCGGCGCCGCTCGCTGGCCGCGCTGCGCGCCGAAGTCGAGCCCGTGGACCAGGCCGCCTACGCCCGATTCCTCGCCGACTGGCAGCACCTGCGCCCCCGGCCCGGGCGGCCCTCGCCGGCCACGCTGGAGGGGGTCGACGGCGTCGCGACCGTCCTGGACCAGCTCGCAGGCGTGCCCCTGCCCGCGAGCGCCTGGGAATCGCTCGTGCTGCCCTCCCGCGTGCGGGACTACACGCCGGGCCTGCTGGACGAGCTGCTCGCCACCGGCGAGTACGTGTGGTCCGGCACCGCGGACGCCCCCGGCAACGACGGCTGGGTGGCGCTGCACCCCGCCGACGCCGTGGACCTCACCCTGCGCCGCCCCGAGCCGCCCGCGCAGGACGTCGCCGCCGAGCGCCTGACCGCGCGGGACCACCTGCTCACCGTGCTCGCCGGCGGCGGGGCCTGGTTCTTCGGGCCCCTCGTGGAACGGGTCCGGGCCGACGCCGCGCGCGCGGCGGAGGCGGAGGCCGGGGGCGAGGACGGGCCGCGCGACCCCCACGCCGCCGCGGCCACCCTGCCCCGCGGCCCCGTGATCCTCGAGGCGCTGTGGGACCTGGTGTGGGCCGGGCGCGTCGGCAACGACACGTTCGCTCCCATCCGCGGCCTGCTCTCCCTCGGGAAGACCGCCCACCGCACCGGTCGGCAGACTCCGCGGGCCCGCACGGCCCGCACCGGCGGGGCGGCCCTGTCCGCCGCCGGGACGGGCGGCCGCGGGCTGGGCGGACGCCTCGCCGGGGTCCGTGGGCGCGGCCGGTACGCCGGACTCGCCGCCCCGGGCTCAGGCGCCGGCGCGGGGACGCTGCCCGGCGCCGGGCTGGTGGGCCTGTCCGCCGCGGAGGAGGCCCGCGCGGCCGGGCGCTGGAGCCTGCTCCCGGACCCCGAGCCGGACCCCACCATCCGCGCCCACGCCGCCGCCGAGGTCCTCCTGGACCGCTACGGCGTGATCACCCGCGGCTCCGTGGTGGCCGAGGAGGTGCCCGGCGGGTTCGCCGGCCAGTACCAGCTGCTCACCCGCATGGAGGACGCCGGCCAGGTCCGCCGCGGCCACTTCGTGGACCGCCTGGGCGGCGCCCAGTTCTCCACGGGCGCCGTGGTGGACCGGCTGCGCTCGTTCCAGCGGGACGAGGACGGCCCCTCCCCCGCCGAGGAGGAGCCCGCGCCCCGGCTGGACGCGTTCGGGATGCCCGTGGACGAGTCCCCGCGCACGGACTGGTCCGGCTGGGTCGCCGACGGGGTCGGCGG
The DNA here is from genome assembly GCF_020097155.1 of Micrococcus porci. Taxonomy (NCBI): domain Bacteria; kingdom Bacillati; phylum Actinomycetota; class Actinomycetes; order Micrococcales; family Micrococcaceae; genus Micrococcus; species Micrococcus porci. The sequence continues at coordinate 55,645 of NZ_CP083691.1, forward strand.
GTGGACGCCCGCCCCCCAGGGCCACGGCGCGGGCATGGGCACAGTCGGCGGTGCCGCCGGCGCCCGCGAGGAGCCGCTGCCCCCGGCGCTGGCGCTCGCGGCCACGGACCCGGCCAACCCCTACGGCGCGGCCCTCGACTGGCCGGATCTGCCCGCCGGCCCGGACGGGGTGGCCCCCACCGGCCACCGCCCGGGTCGGAAGGCGGGTGCCGTCGTCGTGCTGGTGCACGGGGCGCTGGCGCTCTACATGGAGCGCGGCGGGCGGACGCTGCTGGCGTTCACGCAGGACGGCCCGGTGCTGCGGGCCGCGGCGCAGGCGCTCGTGTGGGCGCTGCGGGCGGCCAGGACGGACAAGCTGAGCCTCGAGAAGGTCAACGGGGGGCCGCTCCTCGGCACCCCGTTGGCCGAGGCCCTGCTGGCGGCCGGGTTCTACTCGTCCCCGTCAGGCATCCGCTACCGCAGCTGAGCGGCCGCGCCCGCGGGCGGCTTCGAGGACGAGGCCGACCACAAGGCCGACGAGGGCGGGGACGACCCAGCCGAAGCCGTTCTCGTACCAGGGAAGGATCCGCCCGGCGAGGTCGGTGAGCGCCGTGACGGGCCCCGTGGCGGCGAGCGTCTCCGGGAGGGCGGCCAGCAGGTCGAAGACCGCGGCCACGGCGGTGAAGGCGACCACCGCGCGGGCCACGGTCAGGTGGTGGCGGACCCAGCCCCAGCCGAGGCCCAGCGCGATGATCACGATCGCGAGCGGGTAGAGGAACATCAGCACGGGGATGGACCAGGCGATGATCGCCTCGAGGCCGAGGTTGGCGATGACCAGGGAGACGAGCAGGAACACGGACGCCCACACCCGGTAGGAGCCGGGGAACATCTCGGCGAACATCTCCCCGCACGCGACGATCAGGCCGATGCTCGTCTTCAGGCAGGCCGCGAGCACGATCGCGGCGATGAGCCAGGTGCCGGCCGGGCCGAAGTAGTGGCTGGCCGTGCCCGCGAGGACGGCGCCGCCGCTGGCCGCCCCCGGCAGCGCGCCGTGGCTGGTGGCGCCGATGTAGGCCAGCGCCCCGTAGACCACGGCCATGCCCAGGCCGCCCACGATGCCGGCCTTGCCCAGCTCCACGGCGAGCCGGCGCGGGGAGTCCACGCCCAGGCGGCCGGCCGCCTCCACGATCAGCACGGCGAACGCCAGGGAGGCGAGGGCGTCCATCGTGTTGTAGCCGTCCAGGATTCCGGCGGTCAGCGCGCCGTCGGCGTAGGGGCCGGCGGGCGCGGGCAGGTCGCCGGAGGACATCGGGGCGACGACGGCCGCCACCGCGAGCGCGCCGAGCAGGAGCAGGAACACGGGGGTCAGGAAGCGGCCCACCCAGTCCAGGAGCCGGCCGGGGCGGAAGGCCGCCACGGCCGCGACCCCGAAGAACACGAGGGTGAACACGGGCAGCCAGGGCCCGTCCCCGGCCAGGGGTGCGACGCCGATCTCGTAGGAGACCGTGGCGGTGCGGGGGATGGCGAAGAGGGGGCCGATCGCCAGGTAGAGCAGGCAGGTGAAGGCTGTCGCGAACCACGGGGAGATCGGGGCGGTCATCTCCCGGACGGACCGGGACCGGGTCAGGGCCGAGGCGATGATGCCCAGCACCGGCAGGCCCACCGCGGTGAGGAGGAAGCCGAGCGTCGCGGGGACGACCGCGGAGCCGGCGTCGCGGCCCAGGCCCGCGGGGAAGATCAGGTTGCCGGCGCCGAAGAACAGGCCGAAGACGAGGGAGGCCAGCAGCAGGGTCTGGCCGGGGCGCAGGCGCGCGGACATGGGGGGTGCCTCTCGGGCGGGGAGACGGGACGGGGATCGACCCTAGCGCGCCCCCGGGGACCGGTGCGGGACGCCGCGGCGGCGGCCGGGTAGGTTCGGCTCATGCCCGAAGGCGACTCCCTCGTCCGCGCCGCCCATCGGCTGCGCCCGGTGCTGGCCGGCCGCGTCCTCACCCACGCCGACCTGCGCGTGCCCCAGCTGGCCACGGCCCGACTGACCGGCTGGACGGTGTCCGAGGTCGAGCCGCGCGGCAAGTGGCTGCTCATGCGCCTCACCCCGCCCGCGGACCGGCCCGACGCCGCCCCCCACACCCTGGTCTCCCACCTGAAGATGGAGGGCCGCTGGATGGTCACGGGCCGCGACGCGCGGTGGCCCGCCCCCGCCTGGCAGGTCCGGGCCGTCCTGGAGACGGCGGAGCACCGGGCGGTCGGCGCGCAGCTGGGCCGACTGGAGCTGGCGCCCACCGCGGAGGAGGACCGGCTGCTGGGGCACCTCGGCCCGGACCTGCTCGACCCCGCCTGGGACGACCCCGCCCGGGGCGCCGAGCTGCTGGCCGAGGGGGTGCGCCGCCTGACGGCCCGCCCGGAGCGCCCGGTGGGCCTGGCCCTGCTGGACCAGCGCACCACGTGCGGGATCGGCAACATCTACCGCTGCGAGTCGCTCCTGCTCGCGGGCCTGGACCCGCACCGGCCGGTGGCCGCGGTCCCGGACGTGTCCGGGCTGCTGACCCTGGCCCGGGACCTGCTGCGCGCCAACGTCCCCCCTGCGGCCCCCTTCATCGGCTGGCCGCGCACCACCACGAGGGTGCGACCGGACCCGTCCGGCCCGTACGGGCTGCGCGTCGTCGTCGAGGACCGCGGCTTCCCCGGCGGCCTGCCGGGCGGGCCCGTGCCCGACGATGCCCCTCACGCCTCGGCGACGTCCACCTCCGGTGCGGGGCTGGGGCGGCGCGGGGACCTGCCGCGCGGGCCGCACTACTGGGTGTACGGCCACCGGACCACCCCGTGCGGGCGCTGCGGCGGGCCGGTGACGTTCGAGGAGTACGGCTCCCCCGAGGACGACGAGCGGCAGCTGTGGTGGTGCCGCACCTGCCAACGGTGAGCGGTGCCCCGTCCCTCCCGGGCGGCTCCCCCGCCCCGGTAGATTTCCGGCACCGAACGCCCCAGGTCAGCCCGTCCCGCCCTCCGGCGCGGCCCGGCTGACCCGAGAACGAAGGAGCACCCCCGCATGGCCGATCCGTTCCCGAAGGACCCCGCCGGGTCGACCGTCGCGCTCGTGCTCGCCGGCGGCCGGGGCAGTCGCCTGGACCCGCTCACCGCGGCCCGCTCCAAGCCGGCGGTGCCGTTCGCCGGGCAGTACCGGCTGATCGACGTCGTCCTGTCCAACCTGGCGCACTCGGGCCTGAAGGACGTGTGGATCGCGGAGCAGTACCGGCCGTTCACCCTGAACCAGCACCTGGCCGGCGGCCGCCCCTGGGACCTGGACGGCACCCGCCACGGCCTGCGGATCCTGCCGCCGGCGGAGGGCCGCGAGGAGGAGGGGTTCTCCGCGGGCAACGGCCACGCGCTGGCCCAACAGGTGCCGATCCTCCGCTCCTTCGGCGCGGAGCGGGTCGTCGTGCTCTCCGCGGACCACCTGTACCAGCTCGACCTGCGCCCGGTGCTGGCCGCCCACGCGGACTCCGGCGCCGAGCTGACCATGGTCACCACGGTGACGGACGAGGACCCGTCCCGGTTCGGAGTGGTGCAGGCGGACGAGGACGGCGCCGTGACGGCCTACGACTACAAGCCCGAGGACCCCGAGGGTCGGCTCGTGGCCACGGAGGTCTTCGTGTTCGACGTCGCGGCGCTGCACGAGGTCGTGGCGGAGCTGGTGGCCCGGGAGAAGGCCGCCGGAGAGCACGCGGACGGGGAGGAGGACGAGGACGGCGACCCCGTGGCCAGCTCCCTGGGCGACTACGGGGAGACGATCATCCCCGCGTTCGTGGAGCGCGGCCGGGTGCGGGAGCACCGGTTGGAGGGGTACTGGCGGGACATCGGCACGCTGGACGCGTTCTACCGGGCCCACATGGAGCTCCTGGACGGCGCAGGCCTGGACCTGGCGGCGCCCGGCTGGCCGCTGCTGACCAACCCGCCGGCCGCCCCGCCGGCGCGCGTGGGGCCGCGCGCGGAGGTCTCCAACGCGCTGCTCTCCCCCGGCTGCGTGGTCAAGGGGACCGTGGAGGACTCGGTCCTCGGCCCCGGTGTGGTGGTGGAGCGCGGCGCGCACGTGCGCCGGTCCGTCCTCTTCGGGGAGTGCATCGTGCCCCGCGGTGCCCGGCTGGACGCGGTGATCGCCGACGTCGGCGCGCACATCCCCGCGGAGGAGGTCGGCCGCTCCCGGCCCGGCCCCGGCAACCTCACCGTGCTGACCCCCGCCACGCGGGACCCCGACTCTGAGGACGAGACCACGGGCGGGGCCGCCGCGAAGGACGGCTGACACTCGCGTCGGCGGTTCAGGGGCGGCGGACGATGGCGGTGCGCAGCAGCACGGCCTCCGGGAGCGTCACGCCAGGCCCAGGAACCTGCGGAGCTCGTCGGCTCCCGTGATCCGTACCGGCTCGTCTCCGTGGACGAATCCCTCGGGCAGCAACTCGAAGTAGACCTCGGGTGTCGGCACGCCGCGACGCTCAGCCTGGCCGCGGCCGGTCTCCAGGTAGCCAACCTTCTCGCTGACCCGCCGGGAGGCGGCGTTGTCCTCCCAGGCGGAGGAGGTGACGGCGTCGAGACCCAGGCCGTCGAACGCGAGCGCGCACATCATGCGCCGCATCCGCGTGCCCAGCCCCTGGCCTTGGAACGGCAGGCCCAGCCAGGAGCCGGTCTCCAGGCGGCGGGTGCCAGCGACGTCGGGACCGTTCATGCCCCGCATGCCGATCACCTGGCCGTTTCGCCGCACCACAAGCTCGAGGCTCACGTCGCCGTCCACAGTGCGGGTGAGGGTCGAGGCGTAGAACCGTAGGTAGTTCGCGGGCATCTCCTCGGCCGGGGCGTCCGTCCACGGGAACAGGAACGGCGTCCAGGAGGGGTCGTGGATTCCGCCCGCCACCACGTCGAGCACCTCCGGCACGTCGGCCTCGCGCAGCGCGGTCATCCGCAGGTCACCGGCCTCGACGACGAGCCCGGAGGGCGGCCAGATCTCCTCGAGAGTGCGCGTCATGGGTGAAACCTATCTGAGCCGCGCCTGGTCAATAATCCCCCCACCGTGCGCATAGTCACGATGCACTCATGTCGTCTCCGCACGTGGTCGTTCAGCGCCCCTGGGCCGCGGCGTCGTCGAGGGCGTCCAGGTCACGCAGGGCGTAGCGCAGGTGCTCCCACTCCTCCTCGAGGATCACGTGGAGGCACGAACGCACCGTCTCCGGATACTCGGGGCTCCACGGGTGGCGGCGTTCCTCGTCCAGTCCGGCGTCGTCCACGGACGCCAGGAACTCGCGGACCTGGGCCAGGCGCTCGGACCGCACCGCGAGCACCTGCTCGTAGGGCGGGGGCGTGGATGCGAAGAAGGCGAGGTCGACGCCATCGTCTTCCGCACCCGCGCGGGGCTGGCCGAGCGGGTGGAACGGCTCCTCGGCGCCCTGGATCCCCCGGCTCAGCCAGGCGTCGGTCGCGAAGACGAGGTGGCGCAGGGTCTGGGAGAAGGACCACTCTCCCTCGACCGAGACGTCGACTGCGCCGTCCGGGAGCGCCGATGCGCGGTCGGTCGCCTGACGCCAGGAGGCTTCTACCGCGCCCCAGGCCCCGCGCAGTCCCTCGGCGTCCTCGGCGCGCCGCTGCGCCCGGCCGGGGAACCGCCGGTTCAGCTCGACCTCCACAAGCGGGGCGACGTCGACGCCGTTGACGACCAGAGACCCCTCGCCATCGAGCAGCCACGGGGAGTCGAAGTCCGCGCCGTCGAGCATCACGCCGCGCGCCCTGACGTGGGAGAGGTCGGAGTCGATGAACCGAGCGCCCCGCAGGCTCCTGCCGACAAAGCGGGCACCCTCGAGCTTCAGCGAGTCGGGAACTGCAGCCATGTCTTCGAGGGTGCCAGCCGACCCCTGGATTCATGGTCAGACACGCCCTAGGCGTTCTCACCTCAGTGGACTTGGCCGGCGGTTGCGGGACCGATCCGCGGCCGTCGCACGAGTTCCCACGTCAGGCGCAGGGCGCCGACCGCGGTGAGAGCCGCCAGCACTGACCATGCGGGCATGCTCAGTGCTGGCGGGATGATGAGCAGGCATGCGGCCGCCGCGAGGAGGCGGTCCGGCACGAGCTGATGGTGATCGCGCCATCGGTAGGCGACATCGGCGGCGTAGAACAGGCCCACCCCGCCACTGAGGGCGATGGCCGGCAGCAGCGGTAACGGGTCGGACACGTGCTCGAGCGCCACGCTGGCGCCGAAGCCGAAGAAGGTGACCCCGGCGACGAGGGGAAGGTGGAGGTAGCTGTAGGCGTCGCGGGCCAGTCGGGCGCGCTCGGGCCCGTCGGCGTCTTCGAGGCGTTGCTCGGCACCGGCGGTCAGACCGAAGTAGGTCCACCACAACGAGGCGGCGATCAGGACTCCGAGGACGGCGGCGGCGAGCACGACCGGCTGCTGCAGGTGCTCGCTGGCCCCGGTGCCCAGCCCGACGACGGCTTCACCGAGCGCGATGATGATGATGAGGCCGTGGCGCTCGACGAAGTAGGAGGGCACCACCCGGAAAACCTCGACCCCGGCGACCAGGGGTCCGCCGAAGTCGATGATGGCTGCGCCGATCCAGAGCAGCTCTCGGTAGGGGGCTGGGAAGGCGGCGGCGACGGCGATCAGGACTGGTGCGATGAGCAGGCTCGGGACCAGCCGCAGGAGGCCTGCACGGAGGTGTTCGTCGTCGTGGGAGGCGTCCACGACGAACATGACCAGGTGGATGACGCGGATGGCGAGCAGGGCAAGCCCGAAGACGAGGGCTCCGGTGCTGAACGCGGTCGGGAGTGCGCTTGCGGCCAGCAGCATCGCAGCCATGGCGGCGATGACCAGGCAGCGAAACACCACCCGATGCGTGGTGAAGGTGTTGGTGAGCCAGGTGTAACAGACCCAGGCCCACCACACCGCCAGCAGGCCGAGCACACCATGACCGAAACCCCGCCACGAAACGTCGTCCCGCACCAGCTCGGTCAGCTGCGCCATGGCGTACACGAACACCAGGTCGAAGAACAGCTCCAGGTTGCCCACCGACCCGCTGCCGCTGTCCCGCGCGTCGGCCTCGCTGCCCGGCTCAGAGTTCTCTGACATCCGCGACATCATCCCCTTTCCAGCCCGGCAACTCCCACCCCTCACCGACGGCGCTGCCGCGCTGTCCGGAGCGCTGCCCGGAACGACCGGGCTGCGCCCTTGGGCAGGGTCACAGCATTTCCAATGGTCGCGGTCCGCTCGGGGGCGGAAAAGCACGGTCCAGAGCATCCAGGTCGTCGCGGGTCAGCTCCACGTCCAGTGCTGTGGCGTTGTCTCGCACGTGCTGCGGGCTGCTCGCCTTGGGGATCGTGCAGAGCGAGTCGCGGCGCAGCACCCAGGCCAGGGCCGCCGCCGCGGGGCTGACGCTGTGACGGGCCGCGACATCGTTCAGCGTCGTGTCGTGAAGGATGCGGCCCTGCTCGATCGGCGAGTACGCCATGACCGGCAGCTGGTGGTCGGCGCACCACGGCAGGAGGTCGTACTCCGGTCCTCGCCGCGACAGGTTGTACAGCACCTGATCCGTGGCCAGCCCGCTGCTGCCCGGCACGTCCTGCAGGTCGGCGAGGTCCCGGTGGTCGAAGTTGCTGACGCCCCAGTATCGGATTTTCCCGTCCTCGACGAGCTGGTGGAAGGCTGAGACGGTGTCCTCCAGAGGGTACCTGCCCTGCGAGTGCAGCAGGTAGAGGTCGATCCGATCGGTGCCCAGGCGTTTCAGGCTGCGTTCGCAGGCCGCGATCGTGCCGGAACGGGAGGCGTGGGACGGCATGACCTTGCTGACCACGAACGCCTCGTCGCGGCGACCCGCCAATGCTTCACCGGCCACCTCCTCCGCGCCGCCGTCGGCGTACATCTCGGCGGTGTCGACCAACGTCATGCCCAGCTCGAGGCCGGCGTGCAGCGCGGCGACCTCGTCGCCGCGGCGGCCGGGGTCCTCACCCCAGCCCCAGGTGCCCTGACCCAGCACAGGGATGGACTCCCCACTCGGCAGCGCTATCAGTCGCATCCGCGATCACTTCCTTCTGGTTGTCCTGAGGTGGGACGTGGGCTGAGATCCTCGAAGGGCTCACGCGTCCTCGACCCGTGCTGGCTTACAGGAGGGTGGCGGGTGCCGAGGTGCCGGGTGTCGAGCCGGTAGTCAGCCCCGCCTGCGCCATGTGGCGTACCGGGCTGCTCACGAGCGGTTTCCGGCGCCGGTGGGCTGGACAGTACTCCCACGGCGGAACAGAGGGAAGAGATCATCGGGTGAGCGGCTGGTGGCCAGGTTCCCGTCTCGGGACGCCTCTTGGTCCACCACGTTCGCGCCGGCGTTGCGCAGGTCGGTGCGGATGCTGGGGAATGAGGTCAGGGTCCGGTCGGTCACGAGACTGTCGAGATGCGGTGAATAGTTCGCAGGACACGCGGCGAACTCTTCGCAAAAGGGACTGGTGCGCGACGACAGCGCACCACAAGCGTCCAACTCCTGGCCGATCGGCACGCTCCGCGTCGTCGGGAAGAGGCGGGGCACGGAGACGGCTGCTACCCGGCTGGCGGGACTAGGCGCCGTGCAGGATGCGAGTGACGATCTGCTCCGGTGCCTCAGTCGCGGTGATGCGGTGTTCATCGACGAAGGGCAGTGCCTGCCAGCCGTGGTACCACGACGCCATCTCGTCCGCCGAGAACTCTGCGGCCCTGGGACGCATCGCGTGCCGGCGGACAGTCTCCGCGAAGGTCAGGTCGAAGGCGTAGAACCGAGCATCGTCACTGGCCGCCGCAACTCGTTCCAACATCGGCCCGTACCGCCCCGCGTGGAAGATCCCGTCGAGGATCACGTGATGCCCGCGCCCGAGGCAGTGCAGCGCGGCGGCTTCGAGCAGGTCGGCGTGCGCGAGGCTGTCCTGCTCACATTCGGCGTAGATGCTCCGTCGGAAGTGGTCCTGGCTCAGGATGGCAGCGGGTCGGTCCAGGCGGTCCTGGAGGAGAAGCGCGACCGTCGACTTCCCGGAGGCCGCGTTGCCGCGGAGCACGATGAGCATGACGCCAGGGTAGAGGCGAGAGCTGAGCTCGAATGGGCTTCGTGCAGGCGCCTCGTCTTGTGTCGAGATGTAGCCAAGATTGCACACCTCGTAGCACGTGGAGGTCACGGACCAGCCGCCCTACTGCGCCCGAAGGGCCGTCAGCAGACCCCGCGGCTGGGTCGTGGGGATCTAGGACTGCTCCAGATCGATCCGCACCTCGACCAGCGTGTAGCCGGCCCGGGTGAACGCCGCCACCATCGGAGTGTTGACCGCATCGGTGGTCGCGGTGATTCGTCGTGCTCGATCCTCGATCTGGAATCGGGTGATGTACGCGAGGATCTCGTCCACGTAGCCGTGGCCGCGGTGCTGCGGCAGGACAGCCAGGTACCCGACGTTGCGGTTGGTCGGGGTGGCGGAGGGGATGGCCAGCCCGATGATCTCGCCGTCGTGGGTCTGCGCAACGCGCCACCACGAGCGGTCTCCCGGGCAGGAGAGGTAGTAGGCGATCTCGTCACGGGCCAGGTCCGCCGCCGTGGTCTGCTCCAGCTCGCGTGCCGTCATCACGTCCAGTGATCCTGCCGCGGCATCGGCGAACAGGCGCATGAACACCTCGTCGCTTGCCGGAGTGAAGCGCAGGCGGGCCGGATTGGGGGGCACCGTTTCGCCCCAATCCCATTGGAACTGCAGGCGCTCATTCACGCGGCCCAGTCCGTTGGCGCTCGCGACCTGCATCTTCAGCCGGACGTTCTCTGCGACCTCTGGCTGGTCTCCCCACCCGACCGGCACCCGGAGGGTGTGAGGCAGCAGAGCTCGCCTGTCTGGTGCCTCGACGAGGACGCCGCCGTGGGTAAGAAGTCCGGTGAGAACCTCGCCCGGCTCCGAGGTGCCTGGCGCGACGTCCCAGAGGTCCAGCGCAATGGGTTCCTGGCTATCGCGCCCCCACCACATGGCCCGTCCGATCACGTCACCGTCGTCATTGGTGGCGATGCACGACCACTCGGGCTTCATTCGACCGGCTGCGATCTCGGTGAGGATCACTTCGTGCGTCAGGCCGGCGGCGGTATGGGACGGCAGGGCAGCTGCTGCGCGTAGTTCCTCGAGCGAGGGGCGGTGGAAGTCCATGGCACCCACTATGCGCAACGTGTCTAAGGCCACCTAGTTGCGGTGATGCTGTCGAGACGTAGCGAAGACTGCACACGGCACGCGAGGAAGGTTGCTCCCCCGGAGTCTTGTCGGGATGCGCGTGAAGTTCTGGACTCACACGGGACTTCGTTCACTTGGTGGCGTCTCCCGCGTGGGAGCGGAGGATTGGGCGTGGCCTTGAGGTCTGGGTCTCATTCGAGAATGCAGAACTCGTTGCCCTCAGGGTCAGTCAGGACGGCCCATCCGAGGTCGTGGCGCCGATCGTCTGCGAGGGTGGCTCCGAGCTCGAGGGCGCGCGGTCCCCCGCGCGGATCGCCTGGACCACGTCATCCCCCAACGAGACGGCGTTCACCACCCTTGTGTGGCAGGCGACAGCATCCCCGTCCAGCGTCTCCACCGGATGCTGAAGAGCGTCACGGCCACGTCATACGACGCCATCCGTCCCCGCCTTCCCCGGGCGCCCCCTCGGCCCGCTGCCTCCACACCCTACGCACAGCCACCACACGGCCGCACCCCCGCGGCCCCCGGCTGACACAATGGCCGCGTGGCCGCCCCATCCCCCCTCCCGCCCCGCAACGGCGTCAACGCGACGCGCCTGCGCCTGCCCGCCTCCGGCTGGGACACGGCCCAGGACTACGTGCTGCACCGGTTCGGCCACGTGGACCCGGACGGCATCCGCGCCCGCTTCGCGCGCGGCGAGGTCGTCGCCCGGGACGGCTCCCCGCTCACCCCGACCACGCCGCTGGGCGTCCACGAGGACCTCTGGTACTACCGCGACGTCCCGCACGAGGCGCCTCTGCCCTTCCAGCACACCCTGATCCACCGGGACGAGCGGCTCGTGGTGATCCACAAGCCGCACTTCCTGCCCACCACGCCGGGCGGCCGGTTCGTCCAGGAGACCGCCCTGGTGCGGCTGCGCAACGAGCTGGGCATCGACGACCTCGTACCCCTGCACCGCCTCGACCGGGCGACCGCCGGCGTCGTGATGTTCTCCGCCGACCCCGCCACCCGCGGCGCCTACCACCTGCTCTTCGAGCGGCGCGCGGTGACCAAGCGCTACGAGGCCATCTCCGCGCTGCCCCCGGCTCGGGACCATGCCGACGACGACGCGGCCGCCTGGCTGGACCGCTTCCCCCTGGTGATGCGCAGCCGGATCCGCAAGGACAAGGGGGTGCTGCGCTCCCTCACCGAGGAGATCCCCGCCGCGGCCTCCGGACGCGCGGCGGGGGCCCGGGTGCGCACGCGGAAGTCGAACCTCTCCCACGCGGGGGCGAACGCGGAGACCCGCATCGAGGTGCTGGACGTGGGCCGGTCGGCGGGCACGCTGGCCGGGGCGCCCGTGGTGCGCTTCAGGCTGAGCCCGCGCACGGGGCGCACCCACCAGCTGCGGCTCCACCTGGCCGCGCTGGGCCTGGGGATCGCGTTCGACCCGTTCTACCCGGACCTCCTCGACGCCGCCCCCGACGACCTCGCCCGCCCGCTCCAGCTGCTCTCCCGCTCGATCGCGTTCACGGACCCGGTGACGGGCGAGCACCGCGAGTTCGTCTCCCCCGCCGAGCTTCAGGAGCGTCCGGCGTGACGGACGTGACCGCCCTCCTCGAGGGCCTCGGCCCGTGGTTCCACCCGCTCACCTTCCTGCTGGTCGCCCTGGACGCCCCCGTCCCGCCGACCCCCTCGGAGGTGCTCGTCATCGGCTCCGGCTCCCTGGCCGCCGCCGGGCGCCTCGGCCTGGCCACCTCCGTGCTCACGGCCTGGCTGGGCTGCTGGGCCGGGGACGTCGGCCTCTACGCCCTGTTCCGGCACCGGCTGACCTCCGTCCTGGACCGGTGGGGCTGGGGCCGCGCCGTCCACGCCGGGATCCGCCGCCTCATGGAGAAGGCGGGGCCGGCGTCGTCGCTGGCGGGGCTGTTCGTGCTGCGCTTCGTCTCCGGCGGGCGCACCGCCTCGATGGCCGCGGCGGGCGTGGCCGGGGTCCGCTGGCGCCCGTTCCTCTGGCTGTCGGGGACAGGCTCGCTGGCCTGGAGCGTGTACATGGTGGGGCTCGGGTGGATCACCGGCAGCGCGACGGGGCTGCCGTGGTGGGCGTCGGCGGTCGTGGGCGTCGTCTTGGGTACGCTTCTGGGGGCGGCCGTCGCCGCCGTGATCGCCTGGCGCCGACGTGGGAAGGAGGGGGCATGACCTCGCAGGACGACGACGCACCCCGCCCCGCCCCGCCGGCTCCCCGGCACGCCGCGCGCCCCCGCCGCGCCCTGGCCGAGCCCGGCCGCCTGGCCCCGGAGCAGCTCGAGCGCCACACCCGCCGCCTCCGCGGCGAGCCCCTGCCCCCGGAGACCCCCGAGGAGGCCGCCGCCCGGGCGGGGCGCCGCCACGACCTCGCCGCCGCCCTGGACCGCCTGCCCGCGGAGTCCGCCCCCGCCGCGCCGCGCCCCCGCGCGGACCTCTCCGACCTGCTGGACCGCATCGGCACCCCTGACCTGGCCCGCTTCGCGGACCCGCTGCTGGGCACGGTCGGCCGGATCCTGCCCTCCGGCCCCTCCCCTGAGCGTGCCGCGGCCGCCGCGCGCCGTCGCGCCGAGCACGAGGGGCGCCGCCGCGCCGAGCGGGCCGCCGGACGCGCCCGGGCCGCCGAGGCCGCCCGGCGCCGCGCCGAGGAGACCGCCCGCCGCGAGGCCGAGGCCGCCGAGCGCGCCCGCGCCGCCCGCACCGTGGAGGAGTCCCGGGCGGAGGCCGTCCGGGCCGCTGAGGACGCCGCCAGGGAGGCCGAGCGACACCGCGCCGAGCGCCTGCGGGAGCGCCGCGAGGCCGCCCGCGCCGCCGCCGCGGACAAGGCGCGCCGCGTGGCCGAGGCGGCCGAGCGCGCCCGAGTCGAGGAGGAGGCCCTGCTCGCCGTGGAGGCCGACGCCCAGGCCCGCGAGGTGGCCGCCGCCCAGGCCGAGCCCGACGCCCTGGCCCGAGAGCGTCGGGAGCGGGCGGATCAGGAGGAGCGCCGCCGCCGCGCCGCCCTGCTGGCCCGCCGTCGCCGGGACGAGGAGCGCCGGCGTCGTCGTCGGGAGGCCGAGCGCGCGCGCCGCGAGGCCGAAGAGCAGAGGGAGCGGGCCGCTCGCGCCGAGCGGTCCGCGGCGGAGGCCGCGCGTCGTCGTCAGGCCGAGGAGGCCGCGGAGGCCGAGCGCCGCCAGATGGCCGTGGAGGCCGCCCGCGCCCGGGCCGAGGCGGAGCGCCTCGCCCAGGAGGCGGCCCGCGAGCGCCGCCGGAGGATCGCCGCCGCGCGTGCCCTGCCGCGCACCGTCGCCGCCCGGCACATCGCCGCGGGCACGGCCGCGGAGGACCGCCGGCGGCAGGCCGCCGCCCGCGCCTCGGAGGAGGCCGCCCGCGTCCTCGCCGCGCACCACGACCGGGAGACGCGTGCCCTCATGGCCGCCGCCCGCGAGCTGGACGGCCCGGACGTCGTCCCGCCCGCCCACCTGCGCCCCCTGCTCGCGGACCCCGCCGAGGGGCTCGACGACGCCGCCCTCCTCGAGCGCGCCCGCGCCGCCCTCCCGCAGTGGCGGCGCACGGGCCGGCTGCTGACCAAGGCCGACGCCGTCCGGGCGCAGACCGCCCACGGCGCGGCGGACGGCACGGGACCGGCCACGGGGGCGTTCCCGATCGTGCCCGGGTACGTACCGCCGTCGGGCCCGCCGGAGCCCCGCGCCCCCGCCACCCGGGAGGATCGCCGGCACCAGCTGGAGCTCACCGGCGCGTGGCTGCTGTTCGTGCTGGCGTCCGCGTGGGGGCTCGGCCTGTTCCGGCTGGTGCCGGGCCTGCGGGTGGTGGACCAGGGGTCGTACACGGCCGCGCACGGGGGCCGCTACGCGTTCACCACGTCCGTGCTCTCCCTGTTCCCGCTGCACCCTGCGGTCTGGCCGGTGCTCTGGCTGGCCCTGGGCGTCTACGTGGCGCACCAGTGGGGTCCGGGCCAGGGTGCGGCCGCCCGCCAGCGTCAGACCCGCCGCAGCGTGGCGGGCGCGCTGGCGCTCACCGCCCTGTGGTTCCCGCTGGCGGTGCTGGTGCCGTGGGGCCTGGAGTTCATGGTGTGGCTGGCCGCGCTGGCGCTGATGATCCGGGTGATGCGCGGCCTCACGGCCGTCCCAGCCCGCACGCGCGCAGCGCAGACGTGCACGGACGGCGTGCTGGGCGGGTTCCTGGGGCTGCTGCTGGCCGCCGCGCCCACCACCCTGGCCTCGCCGGTGGCCGCCACCGGCGTGTTCTGGGGCTGGTTCCCCTCGGCGCTCGTGGCCGCCGCCCTGCTGTGGGCCGTGGTGCTGACCGGCGCGCGCCTGGCCCTGCAGGACCGCGGCCGGCTGGGCCTGGCGCTCGGCATGGCATGGACGCTCCTGTGCCTGGCCCTGCCGCGACTGCTGCCCAGCCCCCTCGGGGCGTGGCAGAGCGCGTGGGTCGGCCTGTCCGCCGTGGCCGGCGGCCTGGGCGTCCTGCTGCTCGTGGTGGTGCGCCGCACCTGGGTGCGGGAGATCGAGGAGCAGGCGGCCGCGGCTCCGCAGGGCGTGCCGGCGGGGCGGGTCAACGGGCGCTGACGGGCAGCCAGCGGCCACCCTCGCGGCGCAGCACGTCCAGGCGGCCCACGGTGGCGACGTCGGCCACGGCCTCCGCCATGCGGCCCGCCACGGCGGCGGCCTCGGCGTCCTCGGCGGCGCGGTGCGCGGCGGGCACGGTGAACCGCAGGACGATGCGCGGCACCCGCGCGACGACCTCCACATCCTTCGCGGCGACCTCGTGGGTGGCGCCGATCGCGGCCTCGGCCGTGTCCAGGACCTCCTCGGGCCGGTGGCCGGGCAGAACGTCGCCGATCTGCAGGCGGGCGCGGTAGGACGGCATGCGCCCAGGGTAGGGCAGGTCCCGGGTGCGGCGCCCGGTCACCCGTCGGCGGACGGGCGTGCCCCGGGGCGCAATCTCCGGTAGAACAGAGGGCATGAGCGTGCGCACCCCCGACCCGAACCCGGGCTGGCTGAACGAGGAGGACCTCTACGAGGCCCGCCGTCGGCTGCCCATGGTGTACGTGGAGGCCATCCCCGTGCGCGTGGACGCCCTGGGGTACGTCTCCGAGATCGGGCTGCTGTACGTGGCGGACGAGGAGGGGCAGTTCCAGCGGACGTTCGTCTCCGGGCGCGTGATGTACCGGGAGACGATCCGCGGCGCGCTCATGCGCCACCTGGAGAAGGACCTCGGCCCGCTGGCCTTCCCGCAGCTGCCGCCGAGCCTCGTGCCGTGCGCGGTGGCCGAGTACTTCCCGGCGCCGTCGGAGACGGGCCTGACCGACGACCGGCAGCACGCCGTGTCCCTGGTCTACGTGGTCCCGGTGTCGGGCGAGTGCAGCCCGCGCCAGGACGCGCTGGAGCTGACGTGGCTGACCCCGCAGGAGGCTCTGGGCGAGGACGTCCAGGCGGAGTTCATCGGCGGTCGCGGGAACCTGGTGCGCCAGGCCCTGGCCCATGTCGGATGGGGGCGCTGAGGTGGCACCGATCGCGGGCGGGTACCTCCGCCACCTGAAGGCCCAGGACGTGCGTCCGGGCGACTCCTTCCTCACCCGCCGCGGCGAGCCTGCGCCGGCGGTGGCGTCCACGCGCGTCGTGCGTGACGACTTCGGCACCCCCGCCCTGGTGATCGCCACCCTGGTGGGCGGGCGCGAGGTGAAGATCGCGCACGGCTCCGTGATCCGGGTGCGCACGGACCGCCCGGAGGAGGTCAAGGCCGCCGCGGACACCGCGTTCTCCCCGGTGGACGCCGGCTCGCCGGAGTCGCGGATCGTCGCCGTGGGGCAGCGCCACCTCGACGACGCCGAGCTCACCGCCACCGCGGCGCGCCTGTCCCACGGGCTGAACCTGCGCTCGGGCGCGCAGCTGGAGGACGTGTTCGGCATGGCCGAGCGCATGTACCTGCTGCACGAGGACGTGGAGGGCACGCTCACCACCCTGGGCCTGCTCACCAACCTGCCCTGGGACGGGGCCGTGGGCCGCTGGAAGTCGATCCAGGCGGCGCTGGGCCTGGCGGCGCTGATCCTGCGCGAGGACGGGGACCACATCACGGCCGCCAACCTGGGCTCCCGCCTGAAGGAGGCAGACGAGGTCCCCTCGGAGCCCGGCCGCGCCGCCCGCGTGCTGGAGGTGCGCCAGCGCCAGCTGGACGAGCCGCAGCTCTACGACCGGGAGATCTCCCGCGCCCTGCAGGCCCGCGACGCCGAGGCCGAGTTCCGCTGGCGCCGCGCCCGGTTCGCGCAGCTGCTGTACCTCCGCGGCCGCGGCGGTTCTCAGACCCTCACGGACCAGGACCTCGACTCGCGGATCCACCGCGAGCTGGGCACCTTGCGCCAGCTCGCGAAGCGGCTCGCCGCCCAGGCCGCCCGGGCCTGACCCCCCCTCGCTTTCGTTCGCGAAACGGACGGCGCGTCGCCCGCTGCCGTGCGCGAAAGGGACGGCGCGTCGCCCGCTGCCGTGCGCGAAAGGGACGGCGCTCCGCCGTCGCCCCCTCAGCTGACCGTCAGCCGCGTCCGCCGACCGGCCGCTGGATCTGCTCCGGACGCACGATCGGGATCTCCCGGGTCGGGTCCGGGGAGCGCCGGACCCACTTGCGCCACGCCCACGGGTAGAGGACGCACACGATGCCGACGACGGCCCCGATCACGGTCTCCACGGCGCGATCCTGGAGGTTGCGGAACGCGCCGGCCTCTGCGAGGGACCCGGCCCCACCCACGGTGACGGCCACGAGCATGGTGGACAGCAGCGCCAGCGGCGTCACCACCGTCTGGGCGATCACGTACTGCCGGGCGATGTACACCTCGGCCAGGACCTGCAGCACGGCGATGACCAGCACGATCCCCACCGCCGGCGGGTCCAGGAGCACGATCAGGGCGGTGAGCCCCAGGCCGAGGACCGTTCCGAGGACGCGCTGCAGGCCCCGGTTCACGCGGTAGCGCGTGGAGTGGCCGGCCAGCGGCACGACGGCCGCCACCATGGCCCAGTAGTTGTGGCGGACGCCCTGCGGGGCCGCCACGAGGGTCGCCACGGAGCCCGCAACCCCGGCTGCAATCACGTACCACATGGCCTCGAGCAGGATGAGGCGCCGCCGCCCCCGGTCCGGGCGGTCCGACGGCGGCCAGGTCAGCGGGGTGCGGTGGCTCGGCAGCACGCGGGAGGACAGTCCCACCGCGATGGCCCACACGACGACGGCCACCGCCATCAGCATCCCCTCCACGACCGGGGGCTTGACGGGCACGGACGCGGCCGCGGCGAAGGCGAAGATGTGGAACAGGGAGCCGGCCGGGCGCAGGTTCCACCAGCCGGTGGCCACGGTGGCCGCGCCCGCGATCACGGTGGTCCACAGGACCAGGCCCCAGGGGTCGTGGGCCTCGGAGATCCCGAACCGCCCGGCCACGGTGGCGGCGGTCAGGACGCCGAGCATGAGCAGCCCGGCGCGCAGCTGGGTGCGCAGCCGCACCCCGTGGGGCTCGTTGCGGCCGTAGATCCCGGTGAAGGCCGCGAACGTGGCGTAGCTGGCCAGGTCCATGCGGTCCAGGGCGAGGAGGAGCAGCAGCGGCACCAGGATGGTCACGCCGACGCGCAGGCCGACCTCGTGCCCCCTGTCCGGCGGGCCGATCGTGAACATCGCGGGGAACGGGTTCACGTCGGCGAGGCGCACGGGGCGGGGGTCCTTTCGGCGGGGGCGGCGGGCACGGATCCGGCCCATCGTCAGGGGAATGCCCGGGGCCTGCGTCGTCATCCCGTCCGGAGGGTGAGATCCGGCGCAACGTGGGGTGACCGGGGTCTCACCCCGGTCTAGCCTGGGCCGATGACCGAGACCACCGCCCCGGCCGCCGACGCCGCCGCCCCGCGCCCCTTCCTGCTGGTGCAGACCCGCCCGGAGGAGGATGCGGCCGCCGCCGAGGCCGAGTCGGTGCGCCGCCTCGGCGGGTACGACGACGCCACGCTGCGCGTCCTGCGGCTCGACCGGCGGGTGCTGGACGCCGAGGGCGAGGCCCACGCCGGCGCGGTGGACTGGGAGGCGGAGCTCGCGGACGTGGCCGGCGTGATCCTGCCGGGCAGCCCGTTCACGGGCTCGGACCCGGAGGAGTCGAAGTCGGACCTGCAGGTGGCCGTGGAGGCGGAGCTGGGCCGGTTGATGGCGCTGGTCCTCGCCCGGCAGACCCCGTTCCTGGGCTGCTGCTACGGGGTGGGCACGCTGGGACGGGCCGCCGGCGGCGTCGTGGACACCACCTACCGGGAGCTGCCCGGGCCGATCGACGTGGCGCTGACCTCCGAGGGCCTCCGGGACCCACTGCTGGAGGGCATGCCTGCGGAGTTCGCGGCGTACGTGGGCCACAAGGAGGCTGTGCGGGAGCTGCCCCCGGGCGCCGTGCTGCTCGCCACCGGCCAGGCGTGCCCCGTGCAGATGTTCCGGGTGGGCGAGCACCTCTACGCCACCCAGTTCCACCCGGAGCTCGACCAGGCCGGGCTGCTGGAGCGCCTGGAGATCTACGCGGACCACGGCTACTTCGCGGCGCACGAGGCCGACGACATGTTCGCCGCGATCCGCGCCCGCGAGGCCCCGATCCCGCCGCGCATCCTGGAGCGCTTCCGCGCGATCTACGGCTGAGGCCCGCGTGCGGCCGGAGACCGTCCACGGCACCCTGCCGCAGATGCCCTCCGCCCGGGGAGCCGCCCACCCAGGCCGTATACGTGCTCTTCCGCGGGACCGCCACCCGGGTGTCCCCACTACCCTGGACCCCATGCCTGAGACCTCCGCACCCGGCACCGCCGGCCCGACGTCGTCGTCCGCCGTCACGTCCGACCCCGCCCACCCGGACCACCTCGGCTTCGAGGTCCGCGAGCGGCTGGACGCCCCTGGCGCGGACGGGATCGCGCTGGGCCGCACCGGCGTGCTGCGCACCCCGCACGGGGAGATCCAGACCCCGGCATTCATCCCGGTGGCCACGCAGGCCACGGTGAAGGCCGTGCTGCCGGAGTCCATGGCGGAGCTTGGCGCGCAGGCCCTGCTGGCCAACGCGTACCACCTGTACCTGCAGCCCGGCGACGACCTCCTCGACGAGGCCGGCGGCCTCGGCGCGTTCATGAACTGGCCCGGCCCCACGTTCACGGACTCGGGCGGCTTCCAGGTGATGTCCCTGGGCTCGGGCTTCAAGAAGGTCATCGACATGAAGGGCCCCGCCGCCCCCGAGGGCCAGGGCGCGGACGACGCCGTCGCCCCCGGCAAGGAGCGCCTGGCCAACGTGGACGACGACGGCGTCTGGTTCAAGTCCCACCTCACCGGGGACCGGCACCGGTTCACGCCCGAGCGCTCCCTGCAGATCCAGCACAACCTGGGCGCGGACGTGATGTTCGCGTTCGACGAGCTGACCACCCTGCACAACTCGCGCGGCTACCAGGAGGAGGCCCTGGAGCGGACCCGCCGGTGGGCGCAGCGCTGCCTGGACGAGCACGCCCGCCTCACCGCGGAGCGCGCCGGCCGCCCCTACCAGGGGCTGTTCGGCGTCATCCAGGGCGCCCAGTACGAGGACCTGCGTCGCAAGGCCTGCCGGGACCTCTCCGGCATGACCGCGGAGTTCGCGGCGGCCGGCGAACGCCCGGCCACGGCGCACGGCTTCGACGGCTACGGGATCGGCGGAGCCATCGAGAAGGAGAACCTCGGGACGATCGTGGGCTGGTGCGCGCAGGAGCTGCCGGAGGACCGGCCCCGCCACCTGCTGGGCATCTCCGAGCCGGACGACCTGTTCCGGGCCGTGGAGAACGGCGCGGACACCTTCGACTGCGTCTCCCCCACGCGCGTCGCCCGCACCGGCGCGTTCTACACGCGCGACGGCCGCTACAACCTGCCCGGTGCCACGTACAAGCGGGACTTCGGCCCGCTGGACCCCGAGTGCGACTGCTACACGTGCGCCCACTACTCCCGCGCGTACCTCCGGCACCTGTTCAAGGCGAAGGAGATGGTGGCGCACACCCTCATCTCCATCCACAACGAGCGCTTCACGGTCTCCCTCGTGGACCGGATCCGCGCGTCGATCCAGGCCGGCACGTTCGCCGAGCTCAAGGCCGAGACGCTCGGCCGCTACTACGCCCCGAAGGGCTGACGGCGACGCCGCCCTGCGCCGAGGCGCATCAGCTCCGGCGCAGCTCGTTCTTGCGGATCTTGCCGGTGGCGGTGCGCGGCATCTCCTCCACGACCTCGAACCGGTCCGGGACCTTGAACCCGGCCAGATGCTCGCGGCAGTGGGCCCTGAGCGCCTCCACGTCGAGCGGGCCGGAGGCCGGGTCGAGCACGAGGTAGGCGACGGGGCGTTCACCCCAGCGCTCGTCCGAGACGCCGACGACGGCCACGTCCGTCACCGCCGGGTGCGCGTGCAGCACGCCCTCGACCTCGATCGAGGAGATGTTCTCCCCGCCGGAGATGATGATGTCCTTGGCGCGGTCGCGCAGCTGGATGTAGCCGTCCGGGTGCATGACGCCGAGGTCCCCGGAGTGGAACCAGCCGCCGCGGAACGCCTCGGCGGTGGCCTCGGGGTTCTTGTAGTACCCGAGCATGACGCCCTCGCCCCGCATGACGACCTCGCCCATGGTCCGCCCGTCCGCGGGCACCGGGTTCATGTCCATGTCCACCACGGCCACCTGGCCCACCATCGGCATGGCCACGCCCTGGCGCGCCATCACCTGGGCGCGCGCGGCGCGGTCCAGCTCGGCCCAGCCGGGCTGCGGCTCGCAGATCGTGAACGGGCCGTGCGTCTCGGTCAGCCCGTAGACGTGCACGGGGGTGATGTTCAGCCCCTCGAGCGCGGCGATCACCGACGGCGGCGGCGCGGCCCCGGCGGCGGCCATGCGGATCTCGCGGTCCACGGGGTGGGCCCGCTCGGACTCGATGATCATCGCGGCCACGATCGGCGCGCCGCACAGGTGGGTGACGCCCTCGTCGTCGAGAGCGTCCCAGATGGGGTCCATGCGGACGGCGCGCAGGCACACGTGGGTGCCGGCGGCGGCGGTGACGGCCCAGGGACGGGTCCAGCCGTTGCAGTGGAACATCGGCAGGGTCCACAGGTAGCGGGTGGCGCCGTCGTAGCCCTGGGTGATCACGTTCGCCACCGCCGTCTGGTGCGCGCTCCGGTGGGTGTAGCGCACGCCCTTGGGGCGGCCGGTGGTGCCGGAGGTGTAGTTCAGGGTGATCGGAGCGGTCTCGTCCGCCACGGCCCAGGGCAGGTCCTCGCCCTCGGCGCCCTCCGCGAGGAGCGCGTCATAGGTGAGCAGGCCGGCGTCGGGGGCGGCGTGGCCCGCGGCGGCGTCCACGACCTCGGCGACGGCGGCGCCCGTGCCGATCTGCTCGACGACGCCGCGCACCTCCGCGGCGACGTCCCCGTCGGCGAGGACCACGCGGGCCTCGGCGTGCTCGAGGATGTACTCCAGCTCGCGCGGGGTCAGGCGGGGGTTGAGCGCGGTGAGGACGCCGCCGGCCAGGGGCACGGCGTAGTGGGCGGCGAGCATGGCGGGCACGTTGGGGAGGATGGCCGCCACGGTCTGCCCGGGCTCGATGCGCGCCGTGAGCGCCCGCGCCAGGGACTGCACGTGCGCGGCCAACTCGGCGTAGCTCCAGCGCATGTCCCCGTAGACCACGGCCTCGCGGTCCCCGAAGACGGCGGCGGCGCGGCCGAGGAAGGCCAGCGGCGTGAGGGGCTCGGTGCGGGCGACGGCGAGCTCGGGGGCGAGGGTGTCCTGCGTCACGTCCATGCCCCGATCCTGCCTCATCGGACGTCCGAAGGTCCATCACCCAGGCACATGGGACCAGGGGCGACGACGGCGCCCCCTCGCCGCACGGGGAGGGGGCGCCGTCGTCGTGGGGCCGGGCGATCCCGGGCCGGCGGGCTCAGGCGAAGGCGCCGACGCCGGTGATGTCGCGGCCCACGATCAGGGCCTGGACGGTCTCGGTGCCCTCGTAGGTGTGGATGGCCTCGATGTCCGCGAAGTGCTTGCCGACCTCGTTCTCCAGCAGGATGCCGTTGCCGCCGAGCAGGTCGCGGGCGTTCGCGGCGATCGAGCGGGCGGTGCGGGTGGCGGAGTACTTGGCCAGGGACGCCTGCGGGCCGGTAAGCTTGCCGGCGTCCTCGAGGCGCGCGGCGCGCAGCACCAGCAGCTGCACCTGGGTCAGCTCGGAGAGCATGCGGGCCAGACGCTCCTGGACGATCTGGGACTCCGCCAGGGGGCGGCCGAACTGCACGCGCTGCTTCGCGTACTGCACGGCGGCCTCGTAGCAGCCCAGGGCATGGCCCACGGCGGCCCAGGCGACGCCCAGGCGGGTGGCGAACAGCACGGCGGCGGTGTTCTTGAAGGACTGGGCGCCCGGCATGACGTCCTCGTCGGGGACGAACACGTCGTCGTAGGTGATGTGGGCCTGATGGATGGCGCGGAGCGACATCTTCCCGCGGATCACCTCAGCCGAGTAGCCCTCGGCGTCCTGCTGGACGATGAACCCCTTGACCTGGCCGTCCTCCGCGGAGCGGGCCCAGGTGACCGTGATGCCGCCGGCGGCGCCGTTGCCGATCCACTTCTTGTGGCCGCTGATGCGCCACCCGCCCTCGACCTTCGTGGCAGTGGTCTGGAGGGAGACGGAGTCGGAGCCGTGCGTCGGCTCGGTCAGGGCGAACGCGCCGAAGAGCTCGCCGCGGTCCATCGCGGGCAGGTACTTCGCCTTCTGCTCGTCGGAGCCGCACATCTCGATGGAGCGCATGGCCAGGCCGCCCTGCACGCCCACGACGGTGGCGAGCGAGCCGTCGATCCGGGAGGTCTCCATGGCCGCCAGGCCGCAGGCCAGGCGGGACTGGGCCGGCTTGCCCTCCACCGCGACGCCGTCGCGCAGCAGGTCCGCCTCGGCCAGGCCGGCGATGAGCTCCGTGGGGTACTCGCCGGTGTCCCAGGCCTCCTGGAGGCGCTTCTGCACCTCGGGGGTGAGGAACGCGCGGGCGGCGCGGGCGAGGGCGAGATCCTCGTCGGGCAGCTCGGCGAAGACGGCGTAGGCGTCGGTGTCGAGGGGGCCGGTGATCGTCGAGTAGTCGGGCTCTGCGGTGGGCAGGGTCTCGGTCATGGTGTGCCTCCGGGGGCGGTGCGGCGGGACGGGCGCCCGCGCGGGGTGACTGTGTGGCCCACGATACATATCCCTGACACTCCGTCTCAAACATCTGGACGGCGTATCCCACCCCGCTCCGGCGTGGCACCATGAACCCCATGACCGCCGTGCCGGAGGACACCCTCACCGCCCTGATCCACCTCCTGGACCGCCAGGGGTACGACGACGTCACCGTGGACCAGCTGGCCCGGGAGGCCGGGATGAGCCGGGCGAGCTTCTTCCGCCACGTGGGCGGCAAGGAGGAGGTGGTCTTCGCGGACCACGAGCAGCTCCTGCCCCGCCTCGAGGACCTGCTGCACAGCACGTCCCTGCCCCTGCCGACCGCCCTGCGCGAGGCCGGCCTCCAGGTGTTCCGCCACCACGTCCAGCACCCGGAGCGGGCCCGCGCCCGGGCACGGCTGCTGCGCGGCTCCCGGGCCCTCCGGACACGGGAGCTGCTGGCCTCCCACCGCTACGAGCAGCTCTTCTCGCGCTGGCTCGCCGAGCGCCTGCCGGACACCCCGACACGCGGCAGCGTCGCCGTCGGGCTGGCGGCGGCCGTGGTGGCCGTGCACAACGCGGCCCTGCGCGGCTGGCTGCATGCGGAGGCACCGGACCCGACCGCGGCGGAGGCCGCCCTGGGCGCCCAGCTCGACGAGGTGATCCTCCGCCTCACCCGCGAGCCGGGCGAGGCGGAGGTCCGCCTGGCCGCCGTCCGGGCCCTGCTGGACTGACGTCCGCCACGGCCCTGGACCGCAGCGGACCGGCCTCAGCGGCCGGCGACCTGCGCGTTCTCCGCGCCGAACGCCGGCGGGTAGCGGAACTCGCCGGACGGGATCTCGGCGCCCTCCTGCAGGGCGATGACCTGCAGGGCCTCGGGCTGCGTGGCGAACGCGGCGGTCACCCCGTGCTCGGCGGCGGGGCGGAAGCCGAACTTGGCGTAGTACTCGGGCCAGCCGTAGACGACCACGGCCTGCTCGCCGTCCTTCTGCGCCTTCTCCAGGAGCGCGTTGACGAGCGCCGTGCCCGCCCCCTCGCCCTGGTGCTCGGGGAGCACGCCGTGGGGGGCGAGGGCGAGGACCTCGGCGTCGTCGATGTGGGCACGCACCAGGGTGCCGTAGCCCATGGGGTCGGAGTAGAGGTCCGTGCCGGGGATGGAGGCGGTCATCGCCATCAGGGAGTACTGGGGCAGCCAGCCCTCACCGGAGGCCACCAGCTCCTCCACGAGGTCCGCCTCGGCGGAGGACTCGAACGTGAGCTCCGCGATCTGCCGGACGGCGCGGCGGTCGGCGGGGTCGTCGTGGTGGGCCAGGCGCGTGGACCAGCGGTGGCCCAGGTCCTGGCCCTCGGGCACGTGGGCGGCGCGGTAGGTCGGGGTGGCGGTGCTGCCCTTCTCGGTGCTCATGGCCTCACGCTATGCCCGCATGTGATGCGGACAACAGGGGCGGCGGCCAGCGTGACCGACCATGACGAGGGCCCTCCCCGGGGGTGCCGGGGAGGGCCCTGCCCGCGCGCGGCGGGGTCCCGACGCGCGGGCGTCAGTCGATCTGGATCTCACCCATCGGCCCGAAGCCCTCGGCGCCGATCTGCTCGGAGATGATCTGCGGGGTGGACTGCAGCAGGGGGCGCATCGCGTCGATGCCCTCCTGGAAGTGCGGCGAGGCGACGTGGGCCTGCGCACCTTCGTCGGTGAAGCCCTCCAGCAGGAAGAACTCGTTGTCCCCGCCCTCGACCGGCTTGTACCACTCGAAGAACATGTTGCCCGGCTCGGAGCGCACGTCCGCGATGTACTTCGCCACCGCGTCCATCCACTGGTCGGCGAGCTCGGGCTTCACGGTGAACTTGAGGTTGATCAGGATCATGACGCCATGGTGGCACGGCGGCCGCCGCGGCGTCCCGCCCTGAACCTCCGTGGCACGGCCCACAGCCCGACCAGCACGGCCAGCAGCACCACGAGCACCAGCACGGGCAGGAAGAGCGCGGCGGCGGTGAGCACCACGGCGGAGGCGTCCTCGGCGGTGGAGAGCAGCGGGGCGGCCGTGCCCATGGTCACCGTGTTGGCGGCGGCCCGCGTGCCGGCCTTGGTCAGGTGCACGAGCAGCGCCATGGCGGCGCCGATGAGGGTGGGCACCCACACCTGGGAGTCCAGCAGGGTGTCCGGCCGCTGCACGGTGACCGTCTGGGCGCCCACGCCCGAGGCGAACGTGATGCCGCCCGCCGCCGGGCGCACCACGGTCTGGACGACGTCGTTCACCGCGTCCACGGCGGGGATCTTGTCCGCGACCACCTCCAGCACCAGGAGGATCCCGACCACCCACAGGGCGACGTCGGAGGACAGCCACGCCCAGGCCGGGGGCAGGTCCACGAGGGGGGTGAAGCGGTCCAGCAGGCCCAGGGCCAGCATGGGGATGAAGGCGTTGAGGCCGGCCGAGGGGGCCGTGGGGCCTCACCCGTGAGAGAACGCCGGGCGGGTCCGCCGTCTTCCCTCCTACCATGAGCCCATGACCACGACGACGACCACCCCCCGATCCGTCGCACCCGCCCTGGCCCTGGCGATCGCCGGCTCCGAGGCCACCGGCGGCGCCGGCGCGCAGGCCGACCTCAAGACGTTCCAGGAGCTGGGCGTGTTCGGCATCCTCAGCCTGACGTGCATCGTCTCCTTCGACCCCGCGGACGACTGGAACCACCGGTTCTTCCCCGTCCCGCAGGACGTGCAGGCCGCTCAGCTGGAGGCGATCCTGGCCGACTACCCGGATGAGCTGCGCGCCGTGAAGCTCGGCATGCAGGGCTCCCCGGAGACCATCCGCACCACCGCCGAGGCCCTGCGCGGCCACGCCTGGGACCACGTGGTCCTGGACCCGGTGCTGATCTGCAAGGGCCAGGAGCCCGGCCACGCCCTGGACACGGACCAGGCCCTGAAGGCGGAGCTGCTGCCGCTGGCCACGTTCACCACGCCCAACCACTTCGAGACCGAGCAGCTCTCCGGCATGGCCGTGCGCACGGTCGAGGACCTGACGGCCGCCGCCCGTCGCATCCACGAGATCTCCGGGGCCGCCGTGCTCGCCAAGGGCGGCATGCACATCGAGGGCCTCGACGCCGTCGACGTGTTCGTGGACGCCGACCACGAGGAGGTGCTGGCCACCCCCAAGATCGGGGACTCCGGCGTCTCCGGCGCGGGCTGCTCGCTGGCCGCCGCCGTCACGGCGGAACTCGCCAAGGGCGCCGAGCCCGTCGAGGCGGCCCGCCGGGCCAAGGCGTTCGTGACCGCGGGCATCGCCCAGGCCGTGGAGGGGAGGACCCCGTTCGCCGCGCTGTGGCAGGGCGGGCTGCGCGAGACCCCGGAGGCCGGCCGATGAAGGTCACCGTCTACTCGGACGTCGCGTGCCCGTGGTGCTACATCGGGAAGCGCCGGTTCGAGACGGCGCTGGCCGGCTTCGAGCACGCGGAACAGGTGGAGGTGGAGTGGCGCAGCTACCAGCTGGACCCCACCCTGCCCGAGCGCTCGGACCTCACCGAGGTCGAGTACCTCACCCGCATGAAGGGCCTGGCCGAGCCGCAGGTGCGCCGGATGCTGGACCACGTGGTCATGCAGGCCGCCGGCGAGGGGCTGACCTACGACATGGACGCGATCGTCGTCGCCAACTCGTTCCCCGCGCACCGCGTGATCCAGCGGGCGAGAGCCGTCTCCGCCGAGGCGGCCTCCGCCCTGGAGGAGGCCCTGTTCGCGGCGCACTTCGAGCGCGGGCAGGACATCGGCGACGCCGCCGTGCTCGCCGAGCTGGGCGCCGCGGCCGGGCTGAGCGCCGAGCAGGTCGAGGAGGCCCTCACGGACGAGCGCTGGGCCGAGGCGGTGCGCGCCGACCTCGCGGAGGCCCGCGCCGTGGGCGTCACGGGCGTCCCCTTCTTCGTGCTGGACGGGAAGTACGCCGTCTCCGGGGCACAGCCGCCGGAGCTCTTCGCGCAGGCGCTGGCGCAGACCTGGGCCGAGCGGGCCCCGCTGCGCGCCTTCACGCCCGCCGCCGCGGCGGACGACGACGACGCGCCTCTCATCGGCCAGGCCTGCGGCCCCGACGGCTGCGCCTGAGCGGGCGGCCGCGGCAAACCGCTCCTCGCCGCGCAGGCCCCGGCCGGGGATCCTCCCTGGCCGGGCGCCCGAGCGCGGCGGCCCATGGCCCGGAACGATCCCCGCGACCCCTCGAGGAGGACACCATGACCGAGACCGCGGCCTGGATCGAAGCCCGCCTGGACGAGCTCGGCGTCCCGCACGAGCGCGTGGGCGGCACCGGGTTCGAGTACGCCTCCACGGACCGCGGCACCCTGCCCGACGGCACGGACGTCCCCGTGATGCACGGCTGCGGCCACGACACGCACGTGGCCATGGCCGTCTCTGCGGCCCGCGTGCCGGCCGCCCACCCGGAGGCCTGGGCCGGCACCGTGGTGTTCGTCTTCCAGCCCGGCGAGGAGACCGCCGCCGGTGCCGCCGCGATGCTCGAGGACGGCCTGTGGGACCGCGCGCCGCGCCCGGTCGCGGTGCTCGGCCAGCACGTGATGCCCGCCCGCACCGGCACCATCCGCTACGTCAGCGGCGACGCCATGTCCCTGGCGGACTCCTTCAAGGTCACGTTCCACGGCAAGGGCGCCCACGGCTCCATGCCGGAGCGCTCCATCGACCCGATCCTCATGGCCTCCTCCGCGGTGACCCGCCTGCAGTGCATCGTCTCCCGCGAGGCGGCCCCGACGGGCCGCGCCGTCGTGACCGTGGGCACCTTCCACGCCGGCCTCAAGGAGAACATCATCCCGGACACCGCGGAGATCGCCCTCAACGTCCGCCCCCCACCCCGGAGGTCTGAGAGAAGGTCTCCGCGTCCACAACGACGTCGGCGCCACCGCCGCCGTCATGGCCGCGGTGGCCGCGGAGCTGGGCGAGGAGAACGTGATGGAGATCGGCCCGCTGATGGGCTCCGAGGACGTGGGCGCCCTGACCGACGCGATCGACGTGCCGCTGGTCTCCTGGTTCGTCGGGGGCTTCGAGGGCGAGGACTTCGGGGACAACCCCGCGAACCACACCCCGCAGTTCGGCCCCGTCATGGAGCCCACGCTCACCACCGGCGTGCACGCGGCCCTGGCCGGGCTGCTGCACTACGTGGGCCGCTGACCGCGCACCGTGGCCCCGGGGCGGGCGCACGCCGCCCCGGGACAGGCCGCCCCGATGTGCCACAGACTGTCCGCATGGAGACCCCGCGCACGCCCGAGACCCGCACCGACCCGCCGGCCGACCGCCTCGCGGAGCCGCAACACCCCGCCCACGCCGACGCCCCCGTCGTCCACGACACCGCTGTCCCGGAGTCCGAGCGCATCGAGCGCACCGTCTCCACCCGCACCGGTGAGACCAGGCCGCCCGTGGTCCGCACCGTGGTCACGGAGTCCGAGCGCATCGAGCGCCCCGTGGTCGAGGTCCGGGACGCGCGCGTTCCCGGGCGCCTGCTGTGGTGGATCGGTGGCGGCACCCTCGCCGCAGGCTCCCTCGCCGCCCTGGTCCGCGTCCTGCGCGAGCGCCTCGCGACGCCGGAGCCCACCCCGCTCGAGCGCCTCGCCGACGCCGGTCGCGGCGCCGGCCTGCCCCTGGCCCTCTCGCTGGCCGGGACCGCCGCGGGCGTGGGCGTGTCCCTCCGCGCCCGCCGTCGCCGCAGGACGGAGGAGGTCCTCGCCGCCCCCGCGGTCCCGTTCCTGCTGGGGGAGGCCGTCTCGGCCGAGGCCGGCGAGGACGACGTCGACGGGCTGCCGCCCGTGAACGAGGCCTCGGACGCCTACCCGGCCGGCGCCCTGGAGACGGAGGCACTGCCCCTCGAGGTCGTCGTCCTCCTGGACACCCTGCTCGACCCGTCGCTGGATGAGGGGCGCGAGCTTCCCGGCGCCGCCGCGCTGCGCGCCCAGCTGCCGCACGTGCGCACCGCCGCCTCGGTGGCGGAGGAGATCCGGGAGGACGGCAAGGTCCCGGACTGGACGCCGCTCGTCGTCGAGGAGGAGACCGGCGTGGCCCGGGCCATCCCGAACGACATGGTGTGGCCCGTGCGCGGCCGCTTCACGACCGAGGACGGGCACGAGCTGGAGCTGCGCCTGCAGGTGATCGACGGCGAGCTCGGCGCCCTGGTCATCACCCTTCCGGAGGACGTGGAGGACGGCGTCGCCGCCTGGGACGCGTTCCAGGAGCTCGAGGCCTTCCCCGGCGTCGAGGAGCTGACCTTCACCGTGGACGGCGACCGGCGCCCCTGAGCCCCCGGTTCCGTCCCGGGCCGTGGACAGGGGCGCCGTCTAGAGTGGGGGATCGCCCGCCGTCGTCGTGAATTCGGAGCCGCTCCATGACCACCCCCGCCCCGGTCAAGTCCACCGCCCGCGCCCGCCGGAAGGCCGCGCGCGCCGTCTCGGGCCCGCGCCCGCGCCTGCGGATGGGGCTCAACGGCTTCCTGGTGGCCTGGCTGCTGCCCAACCTGCTCATGGCGGCCGTGGTGCTGGCCCTCACCCTGATCCCGTCCCTGCAGCGCTTCGGCACCCTGACGCCCCTGCTGACCGTGGTGGGCATCGCCGGCCTGGTGATCGGCCTGCCGCTGTGCCTGCTGGTCAACCGGGCCTTCCGCCACGTGCTCAACCAGTGGGTGCACGTGCTGGCCTACGCCCTGGTGGGCATGCTCTACGGGCTGGTGGTGCTGGCGCAGGGCGTGGGCGGCGTGCTGCCCATGCTCATCCCCGTGATCGGCTTTCCCGCCGCGGTGCTGATGGGCCTGGGGCGCCTGGCCGCGCGGCCGCTGGTGGACGTCGTCCCCGGCGCCGAGCCCCGGAGCTGAGTCCCCCGCCCTCCGCCGGGGGCGGATCGGCCCCACGACGGCGAGAGGGACGATGATCCGCGGATCATCGTCCCTCTCAGAAGCACGTCCGGGGCCCGCATCCCCTCAGGCATGTATCCCGGCTCGTGCCTTCCTCTATCTGTGCACCGTCTCATGGGGCACCTCCGAGTCTAGGAAGGGGAGGGCCGCGGCCGACAGTGGACGAAGGTCTACACTTTCCGACCCTATTGTGACGTAGATCACTCGGTGCGGCGGCGTCGTCCGGAGACTACGCCTCCGGCCGGGGCACGGCCGCCCGCACCCGCCACCGGTCGCCTCCGCACGGGCCGACCTCCAGGCGGCCGCCGAACGCCTCGATGCGATCCCGCATCGAGGTCAGCCCCACCCGCGAGGAGTTCCCCACCACGGACCGAGGACCGTCCTCCGGCAGCGTGTTGACCACCTCCAGGACCACCTCGCCACCCCGCGCCTCGATGGAGATCTCGCAGGCCTGACCCGGGCCGGCGTGCTTGGCCACGTTGGTCACAGACTCCTGCATCACGCGGTACAGCGCCGCGCGCACTCCCAGGTTCAGGCCCACCTCCCCGAGCTCCACCCGCACCGCGGCGTCCACGCCCGCCAGGCGCAGCTCTTCCGCCAGACGCTCCGCCCCCGGCCCCAGCTGGGCCACCGTGGCGGCGTCGTCCGTCTCCGGCGTGCCCGGCGTCGGCGCAGGCTCCACCACGCCGTCCTCCTGGAGGATGGAGAGCATGCGACGCAGGTCCGTGAGCGCGTCCCGGGCCGACTCCCCGACCACGCGCACCACCTGCTGCGCGGCCTCGGGCGTGCCGAGGTACTGCGCCGCGTTCGCCTGCATGGCGATGATCGTCAGGTTGTGCGCGACGATGTCGTGGAGGTCCCGGGCCAGGATGCGCCGCTCCCGCTCGGCCGCCTCCCGTGCCAGCCGCTCCGCCTCGGCGATGCGCCGGCCGTCCTGCACCCGCTGCAGCTTCGCCGCCCGGATCGACGCCCCCACACCGAGCCCGACCACCACGAGCAGCAGGGTGAGCCACGCCACCCCGTCGACCTTCCCGGAGCCGACCAGGCTCACCGCCACGACCCACGCGAGTGCCGTGGCGCCGGCGGCCAGGAGGTAGCGTCCCGACTGCGCGGTGGCGACCACGGTGCCCAGCACGAACGGCAGCACGAGGACGACGGACACGGCGTCGCCGCCGACCAGGGAGGCGGCCATCAGCAGCAGGACGACCGCATAGGCCACGGTGGTGCGCCACCACTGGGCCAGGAAGGCGAGGCACGCCAGGACCATGAAGGCGATGTCCGCACGCGTGTCGCCACCGCCCCGCCCCAGCTCGATCATCACGTCCGAGGTCGTGGAGGCGACGGAGAACACGGAGCCCACCACGAGGTAGACCCGGTTGGCGGGCGCCGCATCCCAGAACCGGACCCTCCCGCCCGCGGGCGGGCTCACCGGGTCCAGCAGGGAGCGGAGGGTCGACCCGAGGCGCGCTCGGCTCACCGCTCGTCGCACATGAAGGGGAAGACCGTGCAGAAGCCGTCGCGCACGCCCGAGTCGACGCCCCCGTCCCGGACGGGCGCGAGGCCCGCCTCGGCGACGACGCCGTCCGAGACCGGGAGGGGGGACGCGGCGGAGGCCGGGGTGGCGGAGAGGCCGGCGGCGAGGAGGACTGCAGCGGCGAGGCGTGCGGTGACGTTCAGGCGCTTCATGGCTCCGATTATGCCTCCACCGACCCCGGTCTCATCCCTCCTCCGGGCGCGTCTACTGTGGAGCCATGCCCGACTCCCCCGAGGACGAGATCCGCGTCCTGATCGCCGACGACCAGCCCCTCATGTCCGGCGCTCTGCGCGTCCTGGTGGACTCCGCGCCCGGGATGCGCTGCGTCGGCCTGGTGGCGGACGGCGTCGAGGCCGTCGAGGCCGTCGAGGCCACCCGCGTGGACGTCGTCCTCATGGACATGCAGATGCCCCGCATGGACGGCGTGGAGGCCACCCGCCGGATCACCGCCTCCCGGCCGGGCACCAGGGTGCTGGCCGTCACCACCTTCTCCTCCGAGGACTACCTCGTCCCCGCCCTGCGCGCGGGCGCCGCCGGCTACCTGCTCAAGGACGCGGAGCCGGCCACCGTGCTCGGCGCCGTGGAGGCCGTACGTCGCGGCGAGTCCGTGCTCTCCCCCGCCGTGGCCGCCAAGCTGATCGCCGCCGTCGAGCGAGACCACCCGGTGGTCGGCCCCGCGGCCGCCGAGCCGGGCGATCCGGACGGCTCCGACCTGACCGAACGGGAGCACCAGGTCCTCACGCTGCTGGCGCGCGGCCGGTCCAACCCGGAGATCGCCGCGGAGCTCCAGGTGTCCGAGTCCACCGTCAAGGCC
Organism: Micrococcus porci; assembly: GCF_020097155.1. NCBI lineage: Bacteria > Bacillati > Actinomycetota > Actinomycetes > Micrococcales > Micrococcaceae > Micrococcus > Micrococcus porci. Next base: position 88,184 of record NZ_CP083691.1, read on the forward strand.
AACGTGGGCCGGGTCATCGACAAGCTCGAGGTGCGGGACCGCGTGCAGGTGGTCATCCGCGCCGCGCAGCTGGGCCTGGTCACCTTGTCCCTGGACTGAGCCGGGCCGGGGTCCACCCGGCGGCCGTCAGCCGCCGGCGAGGGCGTTGCGCTGCGCGTTGAGGTCGCGCAGCACCTGCATGCCCTCGTCCACGACGGGGTTCGCCCGCGCCAGGAGCCGGTCCTTGGCCGGCGCGTACGCCAGGCCCGTGAAGTCGCCGCTGGAGGCGTCCAGACCCTCGATCCGCTGCTGCACCAGGCGCACCGCGTCCAAGGCGTTCGCGTACTCCACGGACTTCTTGTCGATCTCCACGACGGTGTTCGCGGCCGGCGCGGTGGGGACCTTCTCCAACTCCGTCTGCGCCGCGTAGAGCTGGTAGCCCAGGGTGCAGGTCTCGTCCCGGTTGTACAGGCCCACGCCGTTGTTCCGGCCCCCGGCGGTCTGCGCCTGCTGGTTGGCCTGGGCGATCTGCTCCTCGAGGTCACCGCTGACGCCCAGGCCGGTGGGCGCGGCCATGCCGGCCTTGGCCATGTCCACGTTGACCTCCTTGCCGGCCACCGTGAACACCGCGGACTGCTCCCCCTCCGGGGCGCCTTCGTCCGAGCGGTCCACCCGCACGGTGGCGCCCTGCGGGAGGCGGTCCCGGAGCCAGGCGTAGGCCTCCTCGCCCATGCAGTACTCCGGGCCCACGCGCAGCCCCTCGGGGTTGCGGATGGCCGAGCGCACACCGGCCAGGGTGAGCGTGCGCTCCTCGCCGTCCGCGTTCACGACCACGTGGTTGCCGTCCACCACGCGCACCACCTCGACGGTGTCGCGCGCGACGACGAGACCGCGCACCGCGCTCGCCGCGCCGAGCGCCAGGAGGACGCCCGCCACCACCAGGAAGACGATGAGGCCCTTCTTGGGCACGCGGGCCTGGGCGGCGACGTGGGTCATGGGACTTCCTCGGGCAGGGACGGCAGGGGCGATGGGACCGGCGACGACGCGACGCGCCGCTGCGGCACCCGGAGGCCGAGTCTAGCGCGGGGGCGGGGAGACGGGCCGGGGGCGTGCTGGACACGCCCCCGACCGTCACCGCCCCCGGATCAGCGGGCCCGCGTGTAGAAGGGCAGCGGGACCACGGTGAAGGGCTCACCCCTGCCGCGCAGGTCCACCTGCACGGAGGTGCCCTCCGCGGCGTGTTCTCGGCGGATGCGCGCCATGGCGACCGGGTGGCCGAGCGTGGGGCTGGGGGCGCCCGAGGTGACCTCGCCGATCACGGCGCCGTCGGCGTCGAGCACGGAGTAGCCGTGGCGGGCGGCGCGGCGGCCCTCTCCCTTCAGGCCCACGAGGACCTCCTCGACCTCGTCCTTGCCGACGAGCGCCGCCTTGCCCACGAAGTCCCCCTCCTTGGAGGCGGGCACGGCGAAGGAGACGCCGGAGGCGTGCGGCTGGTGCGCGGTGTCCAGCTCGTTGCCGTACAGCGGCATGCCCGCCTCGAGACGGAGCGAGTCGCGCGAGGCGAGGCCGCAGGGGGTGAGCGCGATCCCCGCCTCCTCAGCGGCCTTCACGACGGCGGACCACACGGCCGAGCCGCGGTCCCCGGCCTCTGCGGTGGAGGAGGCCGGCAGGAACAGCTCGAACCCGTCCTCGCCGGTGTAGCCGGTGCGGGCCACCACGGCCTGCACGTCCCCGGCCGCGGTGGGCACGGTGAGCGTGACGTGGCCGTAGTACTTCAGCTCGGCGAGCTCCTGGGCCGAGGCGGGCATGAGCCGCGCGAGGATCGCCTCGGACTGCGGGCCCTGCACGGCCACGAGGGCGGTGGTGGAGGACTCGTCGTGGACCTCGACGTCCCAGCCGGACGCGCGCTGCGTCAGGGCGGTGACGACCGCGGAGATGTTGCCGGCGTTGGGCACCACCAGGAACTCCTGGTCCTCACCCTCCGCACCGGAGTCGGTCCGGTAGACGATCAGGTCGTCGAGGACGGTGCCGGCGTCGGTCAGGCAGAGCGCGTACTTGGCGCGGCCCGGCTTCAGCACGGAGATGGAGCTGGAGAGGGCGTGGTCCAGCATGGCGCCGGACTCGGGGCCGGAGACCCGGACCTCGCCCATGTGGGAGAGGTCGAAGAGGCCCGCCGACTCGCGGACGGCCTTGTGCTCGGCCAGCTCGGAGCCGTACTTCAGCGGCATGTTCCAGCCGCCGAAGTCCGTGAACGAGGCGCCCGCGGCCTCGTGGACGGGGTGCAGGGGGGAGTTGCGCGTGGACTCGGTCATGGTGCGTTCCTCTCAGTGGCTGGTCGACGCGGTGTCGGCCGCGGAGACGGGTTCGGTCGACTCGGGGGACGCGGCGGCCTCCTCGAAGGCCTCCGGCGGCGGGCAGGAGCACACCAGGTTGCGGTCGCCGTAGGCGCCGTCGATGCGGCCCACCGGCGGGAGGTACTTGTCGTCCACCAGGGAGGGCAGCGGGTAGAGGGCCTGGGCGCGCGTGTAGGGGCGGTCCCAGTCCTCGCCGGTGGTGGCGCCGAGGGTGTGCGGGGCGCGGCGCAGCACGGACTGCTCCACGGTCTCCGGAGTGGTCGCCGTGATCTCCGCGTGGATGGAGATCATCGCGTCGATGAAGCGGTCCAGCTCGGCCAGGTCCTCGGACTCGGTGGGCTCCACCATGAGCGTGCCGGCCACGGGGAACGCCAGGGTGGGCGCGTGGAAGCCGTAGTCGATCAGGCGCTTGCAGACGTCCTCCGCGGTGACGCCGGTCTGCGCGGTGAGCTCGCGGAGGTCCAGGATGCACTCGTGCGCCACGAGGCCGCCCTCGCCTGTGTAGAGCGTGGGGTAGTGGTCGGCGAGGCGGCGGGAGATGTAGTTCGCGTTGAGCAGGGCCTGCTCGGTGGCGTCCTTGAGGCCCTCGCCGCCCATCATGGCGATGTACGCCCAGGAGATCGGCAGCACGCCCGCGGAGCCGTGCGGCGCCGCGGTGACCAGGCGCTCGGCCGAGGGCAGGAACGGCACCAGGTGCTCGCCCACCGCCACCGGGCCGACGCCGGGGCCGCCGCCGCCGTGCGGGATGCAGAAGGTCTTGTGCAGGTTCAGGTGGGAGACGTCGCCGCCGAAGGCGCCCGGCCGGGCCAGGCCCACCAGCGCGTTGAGGTTGGCGCCGTCGATGTAGACCTGGCCGCCGGCCGCGTGGACCTTGTCGCAGACCTCGGTCACGTCGCCGTCGAACACGCCGTGCGTGGACGGGTAGGTGATCATGATGGCCGCCACCCGGCCCTCGTGCGCCGCGATCTTCGCGTCGAGGTCGGCGGAGTCGATCGTGCCGTCGTCCGCCGTGGCCACGACGACGACGCGCAGGCCCGCCAGGACCGCGGAGGCCGCGTTGGTGCCGTGCGCGGAGGCGGGGATCAGGCAGACGTCGCGCTCGCCGTCGCCGTGGGCCAGGTGGTACTGGCGGATGGCCCAGAGGCCGGCGAACTCGCCCTGCGAGCCCGCGTTCGGGGCCACGGACACGCCCGCGTAGCCGGTGATCTCCGCGAGGCGCTCCTCGAGGTCGGAGATCAGGAAGCGCCAGCCCTCGGTCTGGTGGTCCGGGGCGAACGGGTGGATGGCGCAGAACTCCGGCCAGGAGATCGCCTCCATCTCCGTGGTGGCGTTGAGCTTCATGGTGCAGGAGCCCAGCGGGATCATCGTGCGGTCCAGCGCGAGGTCCCGGTTGGCCAGCCTGGTGATGTAGCGCAGCATCTGGGTCTCGGACCGGTGGGTGTTGAACACCGGGTGCGTCATGAACGCGGAGGTGCGGCGCTGGGCCTCGGGCACGGCCGGCGTCTGGACGGCGCCCTCGTGCGGGGCGGCGGGCAGGGAGGCCGGGTCGGCGCCGAAGGCGGTGAGCACGGCGGCGAGGTCCTCGTCCACCGTGGTCTCATCGCAGGCCACGCGCACGATGTCCGCGTCCACGAGACGCAGGTTCACGCCCGCCTCCTCGGCGGCGCGCACGACCTCCTCGGCGCGGCCGGGGACGTTCAGCGTGAGGGTGTCGAAGTACTCGGCGTGGGCGACCTCCACGCCGGCGCCCGCGAGCGCGATGGCCAGGCGGTGCGCCTGGGCGTGGGCGTGGCGGGCGATCGCCGTGATGCCGGCCGGGCCGTGGTACACCGCGTACATGGAGGCCGTGATGGCCAGCAGCGCCTGGGCGGTGCAGATGTTCGACGTGGCCTTCTCGCGGCGGATGTGCTGCTCGCGGGTCTGGAGGGCCAGGCGGTAGGCGGGCTTGCCCGCGTCGTCGTGGGAGACGCCCACGAGGCGGCCCGGCATGGAGCGCTGCAGGCCCTCGCGCACGGCCAGGTAGGCGGCATGGGGACCGCCGAAGAACAGCGGCACGCCGAAGCGCTGGGTGGAGCCGATCGCGATGTCCGCGCCCTGCTCGCCGGGGGGCGTGATGAGGGCCAGGGAGAGGATGTCCGCGGCGACGGTGATCAGCGCGCCGGCCTCCTTGGCCTGCGCGATCACGGCGGAGTGGTCGTGGAGGCGGCCGGAGTCGCCCGGCTGCTGCAGCACGACGCCGCAGAGCCCCTTCTCCTCGACCTCGGCGCGCACGTCCTCGGGGATGCCCGCGGAGAGGTCCGCGACGCGCACCTCCAGGCCCACGGCCTCGGCGCGCATCTGCGCCACGGTGAGGGTCTGCGGGAAGAGGTCCGCGTCCAGCAGGGTGATGCCGTCGGCCTTCTTCCGGTTGGCGCGGTGCATCAGGAGCACGGCCTCGGCGGCGGCGGAGGCCTCGTCCAGCAGGGAGGCGTTGGCGATGGGCAGGGCCGTGAGGTCCTCCACCATCTGCTGGTAGTTCAGCAGGGCCTCGAGGCGCCCCTGGGAGATCTCCGGCTGGTAGGGGGTGTACGCGGTGTACCAGGCCGGGTTCTCCAGCACCTTGCGGAGGATGACGCCGGGGGTCACGGTGTCGTAGAAGCCCTGGCCGATCATCTGGGTCTTCACCACGTTGCGGCCGGCGATCTCGCGCAGCTGCTCCAGGGCGGCGGCCTCGGTGAGGGGGGCGGGCAGGTCCAGGGGCGCGGACTGCCGGATCACGGAGGGGACGGCGGTGTCCACGAGCTCGTCCACCGAGCCGAGGCCCAGTGTCTGGAGCATGTGGCGCACGTCCTCCCCGCGGGGTCCGATGTGGCGGGCGACGAACGGGGCGGACGCGGTGTCCCGCGGCTCCGTGGGGGTCAGGGGGCTGGTCACGAGCTACCTCCGAGGGGTCCTGCCGAGCACGGCGTGGGTCTGCTCCTCCCCGCTCTGTCCTGTGACCTGAGAGCTTCCACCGCCCGCAGGCCGGCTTGCACCGTCGGTGGCCCCTGCGCGGCCGCGGGTGCGGGCGCGCGGCGGGGCGCTTTCCAGAGCGCCTGACCCCGGGCGGTACGGATGCCTGAGAGATTCCCGGGGAGGACTTGCTCCTTCGGCGGCCGGCCCGCGCATCCCGCCCGGAGGGCGGCACACGCGCCGGCGCTCTCCCGCGTGGGGCATGCGGCGTGCATCGAGTATCCCACAGACGTGCCCGGGGCCACAGGGGGACGCTCGGCCTATGGTGGAGCGGTGACCGACTCCGCCCCGACACCCCGCTCCCCCGCCCGCCGGCCCGGCGCCGCGGTGCCCCGGTGCCGGCCCGGCTCGAGCCGGGCATCGCGGTCGCCGCGAAGCCGGTGCTGCGCGCGGGGATCGTGCTGCTGGGCCTGCAGCTGCTGCTCTCGGACGTGCTGGCCCTGGGCTGGGGCGCGGTCGGGCTCGTCGTGGGCGTGGTGGCCCTGACCTTCGCCGCGGCGCTCGCGCTCGGCCGGGCGCTGCGCCTGCCGTGGGACCTCACCGCCCTCGTGGCCTCCGGGTTCTCGATCTGCGGCGCGGCCGCCGTGGCGGCGGCGGACGGCGTGGTCCGGGCCCGCCGCGAGATGGCCGCGACCGCGATCGGCCTCGTGGTCCTCTTCGGCACCCTGATGATCCCGCTCCTGCCCGCACTGACCGGCGCCCTGGGCCTCGGCGAGCGCGCGGCCGGCCTGTGGATCGGGGCATCCACGCACGAGGTGGCACAGGTGGTGGCCGCCGGCGGGCCCCGGCCCCTGGTGCTGGGGGCCGGGTCGACGGCCGTCGCGCTGGCCGCGGGCCGGGCGGGGGCGGCGCTGCTCGGCTGACCGGCGTTATCGTTGATGAAACGGGGCCGGGCCCGGCGTTTTCGTTGATGAAACGGGGGCGGGCCCGGCGCTTCCGCATCCGAAACAGGGCCGGGGAGACGCCGCCTGCGCGGCCCCTCCACTGGGGACGACGGAGGGGGCCCACGCATGGTGAACCGCACAGCGAAGCGCGCAGGCTGGGACTACGACGCCCTCGCGTTCCTGATGGGCTTCCTCGGGGCCGCGGCGGGCGGGTTCGCGGTGGCGTTCCTTCAGCTCCTGGGCGCCGAGGGGCTCGACGCCTTCCTCGGGCTCACCGTCCTGTTCGGCATCGGACCGGTCCACGCCCTCGTCGCCGCACTGGTCTCGCCGCCGCTGCTCGCCGGGCTCCGCCGGGTGCACCCCCGCTGGCTCCACGTCCTGATCGCCGGCGGCGTGCAGGCGGGGATCGCGGCGGGCGTCGCCTCGCTCTGGCTGCAGAACGCGGATGCCCGGCATCTCCCGGGATACGTGCTGACCTCCGGGGTGCTCCTCGCCGTCGCCTGGGCCTGGGCGCTGCGGCGGAGCGCGTGGCGCCCCGCAGGAGGTCCTGCGGACGGCGCGTGAGACCCGTTCACGCGCCGGTCGCCCACCGTCCACCTCCTGCTGAGACCCAGGACGAACGCGTCCAACACCCTGGCACGGTCCCCGCACCGACACCCCGGAGGTCCCCGTGAACCCCGCCTTCTCCCGCCGCACCGGCCTGCGCGCCCTGGCCGCCGCCGTCGTGACCGGCACCGTGGCCACCACCGCACCCGCCGCCCTGGCGAAGACCGCGCAGCACGCCCCCGCCGTGCCGGCCGGCGCCGACGGCTTCCGCGTCCTGCCGTACCTGATGGAGCCCACCGCCACCTCGATGGACCTCGTGTGGTTCTCCGAGCGGCCGGTCGCGGGCACCGTCGTCGTCTCGGGCCCGGGCCTGGGGAACAACCACGGCAACGGCCGCACCCGCCCGGCCGGCACGCGCGTCTCCGCCCCCGAGCTGCAGCCGCTGCTGGCCTACACGCAGAAGGAGCTGACCCAGACCCTCACGGGCCTGCCGCAGGGCTCCTGGCTGCTCGGTGCCGAGAACTGGAAGCACCGTGTCTCCCTCGCCGGCCTGAAGCCGGGCAAGGAGTACACCTACACCGTCACCCAGGGCGGGCGGCGCCACACCGCCTCCTTCCGCACCGCCGACGACGGCCGCGACTGGTCCGACCTGCGCCTCATCGCGTTCTCCGACACCGAGACCGAGCCCTACGGCCGCATCGAGAACCGCGAGTGGGAGCTCAGCCAGGTGACCCCCTACACCGAGGGCTCCCTGCCCCGCCCGGGCGAGGGGTCCCTGTGGCAGCAGACCTTCGGCTCCACCGTCCGCTACGGCGCGTTCACCCTGAAGTACCCGCTCACGCAGGACGTGGGCCTGCGCGAGAACATCGCGCACATCGACGCCGCCGACCCGGACCTGCTCCTCGTGGCCGGCGACCTCGGCCAGGGCTCCGCCTACCAGCCCGGCTGGGACGAGTTCTTCCGCCACGTCGCGGGCGAGCACTCTGACATCGCCTCCCGCGTGCCGCTCATCACCGCCCTGGGCAACTGGGAGACCTTCGCCGCGCTCAACGGCGGCTACGGCACCCCCGCCGACCGCTCCCCCGTGGTCCGCTCGCGCAACAAGTACCACGCCTACTTCGAGCGCACCGGCGCCGGCACGGACCGGCAGAACCCGCGCTTCCGCGGCTCCTACTACCGCACCGACCACGGCCCGCTGACGATCATCACCCTGGACTCCACCAACGGCGTCCCGGACGAGTCCGTGAACGGCCCGCTCTCCGGCGCGCCGATCTCCGGCGACGACCGCGGCCTCACCGCCGCCACGATGCCCACCGACACGCAGGGCTCGTTCACCCAGGCCGAGTACGAGGCCGCCTTCCCGAAGGTCTTCCCCGGCAGCACGCCGGCCGACGCCGACCTGCCCGTCTTCAACCCCGGCCACGCCCAGTGGGCGTGGGCCGAGGAGCAGCTCGCCGACGCGCGGGCCAAGGGGCAGATCATCCTCGTCGAGTTCCACCACGTGCCGTTGTCGATCGGCGAGCACGGCACCCCGCCCAACCACGCCGTCCCGGACGACCAGTCCGGCGTCGCGATGCGCGTCTACGCGCCGCTGCTGGAGAAGCACGGCGTCGCCGTCGTCATCTCCGGCCACGACGAGATGTTCCAGCGCTCGTGGGTGGACGCGGACGGCGATGGCGTGGGCTTCCACTCCTACGACGTGGGCGTGGCCTCGGACGGCCTGCGCGGCGAGAAGTACGCGAAGAACGCGGCCGGCGAGTACGAGCCCGTGCGGTTCAACACGCACATGGAGTGGACCGCCAACACCCACGAGCCCGAGACCTGGGCGGACGTGGACGGCGTGCGCCAGCTCGTGGACGGCGGCATGCACTACGGCCACCTGCAGATCGACCTGAAGCGCCGCGGCCAGAGCGCCGAGATGACGTTGACGCCGATGTACGTGTTCCCGATCCTGGACTCGCAGTACAGGCTCGTGCGCACCGAGCGCCGCGCCTACGGCGACGTGCAGCTCATCCGGTTCGACCGGAACGGCGTGCCGCTGCCGCGCCGCTGAGCGCGGACGCACGCTCGCACGACGACGTCGGGACCGGGGAGGCCGGCGGGGCGGAGCCGCCGAAGACCGCCACGGACACGTCGTACCCGATCGCGATGCCCGTGGAGTGCACGTGGGCCGGCATCGGCTCGGTCATGGTGGCGTACGGGACGCCGCAGCACAGGCCGGTCGTCAGGCTCAGGGCGAGCAGGGTGATGAGCGCGCTCATGAGGAACAGCCGGCGCCGGTGGAGCAGAGTCTCGCGGAGGGGGCCCGACGTCGTCGCGGGTCGAGGGGCGGCTCAGACGAAGGCGGAGACCCCCGTGAGGGCGCGGCCGACCAGCAGCGCGTTGATGCTCTGCGTGCCCTCGTAGGTGTAGATGGCCTCGACGTCGCCCATGAACCGGGCCATCTCGTACGAGGCCACGATCCCGTTGCCGCCCATGGCGTCCCGGGCCAGGGCGGCGGACTCGCGGGCCAGGCGGGTGGAGGTGGCCTTGGCGGCGGCGGCGTGGACCATCTTCAGGGTGCCGTCGTCCTGCAGGCGCTGCACCTGCATCATCAGCCCCGTGGCCGCGGCGAGGTTGCCGGCCACCTGCGCGATCGCGGCCTGGATCAGCTGGAACTTCGCCAGCGGCCGGCCGAACTGCGTGCGGGTGAGCGCGTACTCGCGCAGGGTGCGCAGGATGCCCTGCTGCACGCCGACGCCCTGCCAGCCCACCCACGCGCGGGAGTCGCGCAGCATCTCGCGGGTGGCGTCGAAGGAGCCGGCGCCGGGCAGGAGCGCCTCGGGCCCGAGGCGGACGTCGTCGAACACCATGTCCGCGTTCTGCATGATGCGCAGACCCGTCTTGCCGGTGATCTTGGAGGCGGAGAAGCCGGGGGCGTCCGTGGGGACGAGGAAGCACTTCACCTCGCCGTCCGAGACGTCCTTGGCCCACACCAGGGCGACGGCGGCCACCGTGCCCGCGCCGATCCAGCGCTTGGTGCCGCGCAGGATCCAGCCGTCGCCGTCGGGGGTGGCGGTGGTCTCCACGCCGCCGGCGATGTCCGAGCCGTGGTCCGGCTCGGTGAGGCAGAACGCACCGAGCGCCTCGAAGCGGCGCAGCGCCGGCACCCAGCGCTGCTTCTGCTCCTCGGTGCCGAAGCGCTCGATCGAGCCGATGTTGAGCTCGTTGTGGATGCCCACGAGCGCGGAGAAGGACAGGTCCACGCGGGCGATCGCCACGTGTACGAGGTTCTGGAAGAGGCGGGAGGCGCCGAGGAAGTCGAGCTCGCCGAGGCCCACCGAGGCGAGCCCGGGGAGCATCTCCATGGGCAGGGTCTCCGTGTTCCACGGCTCGGCCAGGTGGGGGCGGACGTGCTCCTCGAGGTGCGCCTCGATGCGTTCCAGGTGGGCGCGCTCCTCGGCGGAGAGGAGCGAGCGCAGGTCGAAGAGGTCGACGTCCGGCAGGCCGTCCGTCACCGCGGCGGCGGGGGCGGCGGCGTGGCCGGGGTGCACGGCGGCGGCCACGGTGAGCACGCCCGTGGCGGGGCTGGCCGCGGGCTCGGCGGAGGCGGGCGAGGGGGTCGGCGAGGGGGTCATGGCGGCGTCTCCTTCGACAGGGGTGGAGCGAGGGGCTCGTGCGTCGGCGGGGTGGAGCGGATCGGCGCGACACGAAATGTCGCTGGACCGACTATAGGACTTCCATCTACATTCAGAGTGTCGCACGTCACACTCGCGACGCACCAGTCGCCCGCCGCCCCAGGAGGACCCATGACCACCACATCCGTGACCGAGCGCCTCCGCGCCGCCCGTGACCTGCTCGTGGAGTGCCAGGAGGACTACGACCGCGCCCGCGCGGAGTTCGAGTGGCCGCGCTTCGAGCACTTCAACTTCGGCTTCGACTGGTTCGACCAGCTCGCCGCCCGCCCGGACCGCGCCGACGTCCCCGCGCTGATCATCTCCGACGCCGGCGGCGGACACCTCTCCCGCACCTACGCCGAGCTCTCCGCCGCCTCCAACCGGGCCGCGAACTGGCTCCGCGAGCGGGGCATCACCCCCGGCGACCGTGTGATCCTCATGCTGGACAACCAGGTCGAGCTCTGGGAGCTCATGCTCGCCTGCATCAAGCTGCGCGTGGTCATGGTCCCCACCACCACGCAGATGACCTCCGCCGACCTCGCCGACCGCGTCGAGCGCGCCGAGGCCCGCTGGGTGGTCGCCTCCGCGGAGAACCTCGCCAAGTTCGACGGCGTGGACTCCGGGCTGCACCTGGTGCACATCCCCGGCGTCGCCGCGCAGGGGGACGCGCGCACGGCCCCCGTCGTCGCCGGCCACGAGGTGCTCTCCTACGACGACGCGGCCTCCGCCTCCCCCGAGCTGACCCCCGACTCCCCCACGCCCGCGGACGAGACGCTGCTGCTGTACTTCACCTCCGGCACCACGTCCAAGCCGAAGCTGGTGGAGCACACCCACACGTCCTACCCGGTGGGGCACCTGACCACCGTGTACTGGATCGGCCTGCAGCCCGGCGACGTGCACCTGAACGTCGCCTCCCCCGGCTGGGCGAAGCACGCCTGGTCGAACTTCTTCGCCCCGTGGATCGCGGAGGCCACGATCTTCGTGCACAACGCCCGCAAGTTCGACGCCGCCGCGCTCATGGCGGACATGGACGAGTTCGGTGTGACCTCCCTGTGCGCCCCGCCCACCGTGTGGCGCATGCTCATCAAGGCCGACCTCTCCCTGCTGAAGACGCCGCCGGTGAAGACGATCTCCGCCGGCGAGCCCCTCAACGCCGAGGTGATCGACCAGGTGCACCGCGCGTGGGGCACCACCATCCGCGACGGCTTCGGCATGACCGAGACCACCCTGCAGATCGCCAACACCCCCGGGCAGAAGCTCGTGATCGGCTCCATGGGCCGGCCGCTGCCGGGCATGGACGTCGTGCTGATCGACCCGCTCACCGGCGAGGAGGCTGCCGAGGGCGAGATCTGCCTGCGCCTGGATCCCCGCCCCGTGGGCCTGCTGAAGTCCTACTACGGCAACGAGGAGAAGACCGCCGAGGTGTTCCGGGACGGCGTCTTCCACTCGGGGGACATCGCCTCCCTCGACGAGAGCGGCGTGCTCACCTACGTGGGCCGCGCGGACGACGTCTTCAAGTCCTCGGACTACAAGATCAGCCCGTTCGAGCTGGAGTCCGTGCTCGTGGAGCACCCGGCCGTCATGGAGGCCGCGATCGTGCCCTCCCCGGACGAGGTGCGCCTGGCCGTGCCCAAGGCGTTCGTCACCCTGGCGCCCTCCTACGAGCCCACGGCGGAGACCGCCCGGCAGATCCTCCAGCACACGCTGACGCAGCTGCCGCCCTACAAGCGCATCCGCCGCATCGAGTTCCGGGAGCTGCCGAAGACCATCTCCGGCAAGATCCGCCGCGTGGAGCTGCGCAAGGCCGAGGCCGAGCGCGCCGAGACCGGCCAGGCCCCGGAGGGCTACGGCATCGAGCACCGCGAGGAGGACCTGGACCTCAAGCGCTGAGCGGCGCGCCGACCCCTAGGATGTCTGGGATGAGCACTCGTGATCCCCTCCCCCAGGACCCCATCCGGGAGGCCGCCCGGAACTGGGAGCACCACGGCTGGGGCGAAGTGGCGGCCCCCATGGCGGCGGTCACCGCGATCATGCGCACGCAGGCGATCCTGCTGGCCCGCACGCAGGCGGTGCTCAAGCCGTTCGGCCTGACGTTCGCCCGGTACGAGCTGCTGGCGCTGCTGAACTTCTCCCGGGAGAGGCGGCAGCTGATGTCGAAGGCGGGGGCGCTGCTGCAGGTGCACCCGACCTCCGTGACCAACGCCGTCGACCGCCTGGAGGCCGCCGGCCTCGTGGAGCGCCAGCCCCACGAGACCGACCGCCGTGCCCTCCTCCTCGCCCTGACGGACGAGGGCCGACGCGTGGCGGACGCCGCCACCGAGGCGCTGAACGCCGAGGTGTTCGGGGCCACCGGCTTCACCGACGACGACGTCGCCGCCCTGAACGAGATCCTCGGCCGGTTCCGGGCGGGCTCAGGCGACTTCGAGGCCTGAGCCCGCCCGGGGCCGCCGGCTCAGCGGGGCTCGAGGCGCACGGCGCCGTCGAGCCGGATGGTCTCGCCGTTGAGGAACGGGTTGGAGACGATCTGCTCCACGAGTAGCGCGTAGTCGTCCGGGGCGCCCAGGCGTGCCGGGTGCGGGGTCTTGGTGGAGAGGGCCTCGCGGGCGGCCTCGGGCAACCCGGCCATCATCGGGGTCTCCATGAGGCCGGGGGCGATCGTCACCACGCGCACCTGGCTCGCGGCGAGCTCGCGCGCGGCCGGCAGGGTCAGCGCCGCCACGGCGCCCTTGGAGGCGGAGTAGGCGATCTGCCCGATCTGGCCGTCGAACGCGGCCACGGAGGCGGTGTTCACGATCACGCCGCGGTCCTCACCCCAGAGCTCCTGGTCCTTCATGACGGCGGCGGCGCGGGCCATCATCGTCACGGTGCCGACCACGTTGATGGCCAGCACGCGGGAGAGGGCCTCGGCGGCCAGGGGACCGTCGCGCCCCACGAGCTTGCCGGGGGTGGCCACGCCCGCGCAGTTCACGAGCACGCGCAACGGCCCGGCCTCGAGCGCGGCCGCCACGGCCTGCTCGGCGGTGGCCTCGGCGGTGACGTCGCCCGTGATGAACCGCGCGCGCTCGCCCAGGGAGGCGACGGCGTCGGCGCGCAGGCTCTCCCCCTCACGGTCGGGCAGGTCCACCACGACGACGGCGGCGCCCGCCGCCGCCAGTCGGCGCGCCGTCGCGTGGCCGAGGCCGGAGGCCCCTCCCGTGACGATGGCGCTCGCGCCCTGCAGGTCCAGCGACTCGCGTCGTGCCATGGTCTCCTCTTCTCCGCCGGTTCTCCGGCCTCGTGTGGGCGGCGTCCGGCCGTCCGGGCGCCCTGTGGTCCGCCCTCAGGGTAGGAGGGGGGCGTGAGCCCGGTCACCATCCCCGCACCCTCGGTCCCGAATATTTCACCAGATGAATATTGCACGTCCGATGATCTCCACCTAGGCTGAATGAGACGCCGGTCACACCCGCGGCCCCGCCGCCCGCACGAGGAGAAGCCATGTCCCAGCAGAGCCAGACCCAGCAGACCATCCCGCACTTCGTCCACGGGGCGCGCACGGGCACGGACGCCGCCCGCACCTCGGACGTGTTCGACCCCTCCACCGGCCAGGTCCAAGCCCGCGTGGCCCTGGCCTCCCCGGAGGAGGTCACCGCCGCCGTGGATTCCGCCGCCGAGGCGTTCCGCACCTGGTCCGCCATGAACCCGCAGCGCCGCGGGCGGGTCCTGCTGACGTGGGTGGACCTGATCAACGCGAACGCGGACGAGCTCGCCGAGACCCTCTCCCGCGAGCACGGCAAGACCTTCGAGGACGCCAAGGGCGACATCCAGCGCGGCGTCGAGGTCGTGGAGTTCGCGGCCGGCGCCCCGCACCTGCTCAAGGGCGAGTTCTCCACCTCCGCCGGCACCGGGATCGACGTGCACTCGCTGCGCCAGCCCCTCGGCGTCGTCGCGGGCATCACCCCGTTCAACTTCCCCGCCATGATCCCGCTCTGGAAGGCGGGCATCGCCCTGGCCGCGGGCAACACCTTCGTGCTCAAGCCCTCCGAGCGGGACCCCTCCGTGCCGGTCCGCCTGGCCGAGCTGGCCCTCGAGGCCGGCCTGCCTGCCGGTGCACTCAACGTGGTGCACGGGGACAAGGCCGCCGTGGACGCGCTGATCGACGACCCGCGCGTCAAGGCCGTCGGCTTCGTGGGCTCCACGCCCATCGCCCAGTCGATCTACGAGCACGCCGCCCGCCGCGGCAAGCGCGCCCAGTGCTTCGGCGGCGCCAAGAACCACGCCGTGATCATGCCGGACGCGGACCTGGAGATGGCCGCGGACGCCCTGATCGGCGCCGCGTTCGGCTCCGCAGGCGAGCGCTGCATGGCCATCTCCGTGGCCGTGCCCGTGGGCGAGGAGACCGCCGACCGCCTGGTCGCCCTGCTGCGCGAGCGCATGGCCTCCCTCACCGTGGGCCCGTCCCTGGACCCGTCCTCCGACTTCGGCCCGGTGGTCTCCGCGCAGGCCAAGGAGCGCATCGAGTCGCTCATCCAGGCCGGCGTGGACGAGGGCGCCGAGCTCGTCGTGGACGGCCGCGGCGTCGTCGTGGAGGGCCACGAGGGCGGCTTCTACGTGGGCGCCACCCTCTTCGACCGCGTGCGCAAGGGCATGCGCATCCACGCGGAGGAGGTCTTCGGCCCGGTGCTCTGCGTGGTCCGCGCGAAGGACTACGAGGAGGCCCTCTCCCTGCCCAGCGACCACGAGTACGGCAACGGCGTGGCGATCTTCACCCGCGACGGCGACACCGCCCGCGACTTCAGCACGCGCGTCGAGTGCGGCATGGTCGGCGTCAACGTCCCGATCCCCGTGCCGATCGCCTACTACACCTTCGGCGGCTGGAAGGCGTCCGGCTTCGGCGACCTCAACCAGCACGGCACGGACGGGCTGAAGTTCTACACCAAGACCAAGACCGTCACCACGCGCTGGCCCTCCGGCCCGCGCCAGGGCGGGGCCGCCGCCTCCGAGGGCGCCAGCTTCGTGATGCCCGCCGGGTCCTGACCGGACCGCGAGAGAACCGAGGAGCACCTGATGAGCCAGAGCCAGACCCCCTCCGCCTCCCTGCCCGGCACGGTCGCCTTCATCGGCCTGGGCAACATGGGCGGCCCCATGGCCGCCAACCTGGTGGCCGCCGGCGTGACCGTGCGCGGCTTCGACCTGGTCCCCGCCGCCGTCGAGGCCGCCCGGGCCACGGGCGTGGAGATCGCCGACGACGCCGCCTCCGCCGTCCCCGGCGCGGACGTGGTGATCACCATGCTGCCCAACGGCGCGCTCGTGCGCGGCGTGTACGAGGGCACCGCCGACGCCCCCGGACTGCTGGGCGCCGCCGACCCGGACACCCTGTTCCTGGACTGCTCCACCATCAGCACCTCCGAGGCGCAGGAGGTGGCCGCCCTCGCCGAGGCCGCGGGCCACCGCGCCGCGGACGCCCCGGTCTCCGGCGGCGTCGTGGGCGCCCAGGCGGGCACGCTCGCCTTCATGGTGGGCGGCTCCGTGGAGGTGTTCGAGGAGATCCGCCCGCTGCTGGAGGT
Organism: Micrococcus porci; assembly: GCF_020097155.1. NCBI lineage: Bacteria > Bacillati > Actinomycetota > Actinomycetes > Micrococcales > Micrococcaceae > Micrococcus > Micrococcus porci. The sequence goes on from NZ_CP083691.1 coordinate 104,137, forward strand.
CATGGGCTCGCGGATCGTGCACTGCGGCGGCAACGGGCTCGGCCAGGCCGCCAAGGTCTGCAACAACATGCTCCTGGCCATCAGCCAGATCGGCGTGGCCGAGGCGTTCGTCCTCGGCGAGCGGCTCGGCCTGGAGCACCAGGTGCTCTTCGACGTGATGTCCGAGGCCACCGGCCGCTGCTGGTCGCTCACCGCCAACTGCCCGGTCCCCGGCCCGGTGCCCACCTCCCCCGCCAACCGGGACTTCGAGGGCGGCTTCGCCGGGGCGCTCATGGCCAAGGACCTCGGCCTGGCCCTCAAGGCCCTGGACGAGCAGCACGTGGGCGCCGAGATGGGGCGCCTGGCCCAGCGCACCTACGCCGCCTACGCTGACGGCGAGGGCGCCCGGAAGGACTTCTCCGGGATCATCGAGACCGTCCGCGAGGCAGGGAAGGACACCGCCGCATGAACGAGCAGAACCGCACCGAGGCCGCCGAGGCCGAGCAGCCCGTGATCGTCGGCCGGGACGGCCGCGTGGGCCGCATCCAGCTGAACCGCCCGAAGGCGCTCAACGCGCTGAACGCGGCGACGATGGAGGCCGTCGTGGCCGCCGCCGTCGAGATGGACGCGGACCCGGAGGTGGGAGCGATCCTGCTGCTGGGCTCCGCCAAGGCCTTCGCCGCCGGCGCGGACATCAAGGAGATGAAGGACAAGGACGCCGCGGACATGTACGCGGCCGACTGGTTCCGCCGCTGGGAGGACCTCGCCCGGCTGCGCACCCCGATCGTGGCGTGCGTGCAGGGCTACGCCCTCGGCGGCGGCTGCGAGCTCGCCATGATGGCGGACGTGCTCGTGGCCGGGCGCTCCGCGAAGTTCGGCCAGCCGGAGATCACCCTGGGCGTGCTGCCCGGCATGGGCGGCTCCCAGCGCCTGACCAAGTCGGTGGGCAAGGCCAAGGCCATGGACATGGTCCTCACCGGCCGCATGGTCGAGGCCGAGGAGGCCGAGCGCATGGGCCTGGTCTCCCGCCTCGTGGAGGACGAGGACGCCGTGGCCACCGCCGAGGAGGTGGCCGCCACGATCGCCGGGTTCTCCAAGCCCGTGGCGCAGATGAACAAGGAGGTCGTGCTCAACGCCTTCGAGACCCCGCTGACCCAGGGCCTCGTGTTCGAGCGCCGCGTGTTCCACGGCGTGTTCTCCTCCGAGGACCAGGCCGAGGGCATGGCCGCGTTCGCGGAGAAGCGCTCCCCCGTCTGGAAGCACCGCTGAGAGGAGTCCCATGAGCGAGCAGACCAGCACCCCCCAGGCCGCAGCCGAGGACGAGGTCCTCTTCGAGGCCGCCGACGGCGTCGGCGTCATCACCCTGAACCGACCCAAGGCGCTCAACGCCCTCTCCCACGGCATGGTGGTCGCGGTCCGCGAGCAGCTCGCCGCCTGGGAGGAGGACCCGGCGGTGCGCGCCGTCGTCGTCCGCGGGGCGGGCGAGCGCGGCCTGTGCGCCGGCGGCGACGTGGTCTCCCTGCACGGGATGATCACCACCGGCCGGGCCGCGGAGGCCATGGGGTACTTCGAGGACGAGTACGCCATGAACCACGCGATCTCCGTCTACCCGAAGCCCTACGTGGCGTTCATGGACGGGTTCGTGCTGGGCGGCGGCGTGGGCGTGTCCGCCCACGGCTCCCACCGGGTGGTCACGGAGCGCACCCGGATCGGCATGCCGGAGACCGGCATCGGGTTCACGCCCGACGTCGGCGGCTCCTGGCTGCTGGCCCGCGCGCCCCGGAACCTGGGCCGCCACCTCGGCCTGACCTCGGCCTTCGCCACGGGCGCCGACGCCCTGGAGCTCGGCTTCGGCGACGTCCTCGTGGACTCGGGGGACCTGGACGCGATCGTCGCCGAGCTGCGCGCCGAGGTGGGCTCCGCCGGCGACGACGCGGACGCGGCGCACGCCGCCGTGGACGCGGTGCTGGCACGGCACGCCCGCCCCGCGTCGGAGGCACCGCTGCTCGCGGACGCCGAGTGGCTGGAGCCGGCCTACGCGCACGACCGCGTGGAGGACGTCTTCGCAGCCCTGGAGGCCACCGCCGCGGACCACGCGGACGAGGGCGTCCGCACCCGCGCCGCCGAGGCCGCGGAGACCGTCCGCGCCAAGTCCCCCACCGCCGTGAAGGTCACCCTGGAGGCCCTGCGCCGTCTCGGCGACCGCGCCGGCGGGACGGGACGCCGCGAGGGCGTCGCCGCGGCCCTGGAGCAGGAGCACACCCTGGCCTCCCACCTGACCCGCGGCCACGACATGGCCGAGGGCATCCGCGCCCAGCTCGTGGACAAGGACCGGAACCCGCAGTGGTCCCCGGCCACTGTGGAGGAGGTCTCCGACGAGGCCGTGGCGGCCCACTTCGGCCCCGGTGAGGACGCCCCGCTGCGCCTGCGCTGACCCTGTGCCGGGCCGCCCCCGTGGCGGGCCGGCACAGGGTCAGTGCCGCGGCCGGTACGCTGACGCCTCGTGGACGAGATCACCCTGAACCCCGACGCCGACGCCCGCTGGCGCGGCCCGCGCCGCCTCCTCCTGGGTCGGCCCGAGCAGCTGGCCGGCCTGCGTCGCCGCGAGACCGCGGAGATCCAGGGCGACACCCTGCATCCCGGCGACTGGGAGGTCGGCCCGTGGGTGCGGGACCTCGACGGCCGCCCCACCGGCGCCGCCGCCTGCGTGGCCGCGGACAACCTCACCGCGGTCGCCCTGCACTGGGCCGCCGCCGAGGCCTACGACGCGATGGTCACCACCCAGCTGCAGGTGAACGTCCTGCGCCCCCTGCCCGTGTTCGACCCGGCCGACCCCGCCGACCGGCCCCGCCTGCGGATGCTCGGCACCCCCCTGTCCACGGACGCCCTCGGCGGCTGCGCCCGGGGCGTGATCGTCGACGACGACGGCACCGCCTACGTGGAGGCCACCGGCTGGTTCCAGGCGACCCCCGGCCCCATGTCCCTCGCCCTCGAGGCGTTCCGCGAGCACGCCGCCCTGCCCGTCGCCGAGGCCGACCGGGCGGACCTGCCCGCGGTGACCGCCGTCGTCGCGGACTCGGTGCCGGCTCCGCGCCCCGGGGAGCGCCCTGCGGTCAGCCAGGAGATGACGGCGGGGCTGCGCTTCCGCGCCGAGCCGCTGCTGGACAACCCCGGCGGCATGACCCACGGCGGCATCCAGTGCCTGCGCGCCGTCCTCGCCGCGCAGGCCGCGCTCCCCGACCGGCTGGAGTACGACGTGCAGGCCGTGCAGGTCGTGTTCGCCCGCCCGGGGCTCGGCGAACAGGTGGCGCTCACCCGCGTCCGCCACGCCGGGCGCAGCCTGCGGATCGTGGAGGTCGAGCTGGTCGGCGTCGACCCGGAGACCGGCGCCCCGCAGGCCGGGCGGCCGTCCATCCTGGCCCAGGTCAGCTTCCGCGCCGCCCAGGGCTGAGCGTCAGCGGCTGACGCGCCCGAAGCGCTCGGCCACGGGCGCCACGATGGCCGGCTTGAGGAGCACCCAGCCGGCGGCGATCACGGCGCAGCCCACGAGGAACGCCGCAAGGCCCCAGGCGTCGGCGGCGTTGCGCGCCAGGAACATGGCGTTCAGTTCGTGGAGCACGCCGGAGAACAGCACCAGCACCACGTGTACCACCACGAACAGCACGAACGCGAGCATCGTCGGGTAGTGCAGGCGCCGGGCGAGCTCCATGGGGAACCCCCGGCTCAGGGCCGTGTTCCGGGACGGCCACCAGCTGGACATGCGGAACCCGGTGAGCGCGGCCAGCGGGGCCAGCACGAACACCACGCCGGCGTACGTCACCATCTGCAGGGCGTTGTAGTGCAGCCAGCCGTCGTGCTCCGGCCACTGCAGGGACAGGTACTGCAGGGCGGTGGAGACCATGTGCTGCGGGGTCTGCGGGTCCGTCGGGATCAGCCGCATCCAGTGTCCCGTGGCGAACAGCAGCACCACGAACACGAGCCCGTTCAGCAGCCACAGCGCATCCAGCGCCTGGTGGATCCAGACGGTCAGCGAGTACGTGCCGCCCGTGGCCGAGCGCGGCGCGAACGGCCCCGGCTGGTGCGGGGTGAACGTCGCGGGGGGCCGGGTCTCGTGGCGCACCTGCAGCCCGGTGCGGACCACCAGCACCAGGAGGAACAGGTTCAGGAAGTGCTGCCAGGCCAGCCACGCCGGGATCCCGACGGGTGTCACCTCCGGGTGCCGCGGCACGCCCGGGTAGCGGGCCACGAACGCGGCCACCTCCGGCAGGGTCAGCAGCCAGCGCGCGCCCAGCACGGCCAACAGCCCCAGCACGACGACGCCGCCCACCGCCGCCGCCACGCGCCGCCCCGTCGAGGGGGCGGGCTTCGGGGTCGTCTCGGGTGCCCCGGCGGCCACGGGCTCGACGGTCGGCGTGGGCCCGGTGGCCACAGCAGGCTCGACGGTCGCCATCGGCGCGGGTTCAGGGGCCTGCGGTGCAGCGCCCACCCGGGCGGGGGGCCAGGGCTCACCGCGGAACGCGGTGTAGCCGGCCATACGGCGGCCCGGCACGGCGATCCCGGCCGGCGCGGTCGCCTCGAGGGGCACCGCAGCCGCAGCGGCCTCGGTCACCTCGGCGGGCGACGCCGCCGCGGCCGGGGCGGGAGCGGGCTGGGCCGCCTCCCGCACGGGCGGCCACGGCTCGCCGCGGAAGGCCGTGTAGCCGACCATGCGTCGGCCCGGCCGCCGCTCGTCTGCCGCAACGGCCGGCGTCGTCGTGGGCGCGGGGGCCTGCGGGACGCGGTCCCGGGGAGGCCAGGGCTCGCCTCGGAACTCGGTGTACCCCTGCATGCGCTGCGGCACTGGACGGCCCCTTTCCGGCTCGTGGACTGGTGTGCGGCGGGTGGACGGGGCGCTCAGCCGCGGCGGGCGGCGAGCGCGGCGATCAGCTGCGGGACGACCTCGTTGACGTCCCCGACCACGCCCAGGTCGGCGTGCTCGAAGATGGCGGCGTCCTCGTCGGAGTCCACCGCCACGATGGTCCCGGAGGTCTTCATGCCGACCAGGTGCTGGATGGCGCCGGAGATGCCCAGCGCGACGTACAGGTCGGGGGCCACGGTCACACCCGTCTGCCCGATCTGCCCCTCGGGGGCGGTGAAACCGGAGTCGACGGCCACGCGGGAGGCGCCCACGGCGGCCCCCAGCGCGTCGGCGAGCGGCTCGACGAGCGTGGTGAACCCCTCGGCGGAGCCCACGCCGCGCCCGCCGGCCACGACGGCGCGGGCGGTGCGGAGGTCGGGGCGGTCGGCGGAGGGCGCCGCAGGCTCGGAGGAGAGGATCCGGGCCCCGGCGGTCACGGTGCGGCCGGCCACGTCCAGCGGGCGGACCTCGGGGGCGGCCACGGGCCGGGCCCGGTCCGCGACGGCGCCCGGGCGCAGGGTCACGATGTTCGGACCGCCCTCCACGGTGGACTCGGCGAGCACGTCGCCGCCGAACACGGAGTGCCGGGCCACGATCTCCCCGTCCGCACGGTGCAGGCCCACCGCGTCCGCGGTGACCGCACCGCGGGCGCGCACGGCCAGGCGGCCGGCCACGGCCCGGGACTCGGGCGTGTTCGGCAGCACCACGGCCTCCGGCAGCACGGCGTCGACGGCGGCCGCGAGCGCGGCCACCTGCGCGGTGCCCAGCTCGGCGGGGTCCTGGGCCACGGCGGTGTGCACGACGGCGGCGCCCAGCTCACCGAGGCGGGCGACGAGCGCGTCGTCGGCGTCGGCGTCGGTGACGAGCACGGCGTGGGGGACGCCGACCCGGGCGGCGGCGCCGAGGGCCTCCGCGACGGCCGGGCGGAGGTCGCCGGCGGCGGTGAGCTCGGCCAGCACCAGGACGGGGGTGACGGGAAGGTCGGTCATGACGTCTCCTTGGTGTGGGTCGAGGCTCAGACGAGCCCGCGGGCGGCGAGGAAGGCGGCGACCTGCTCGCCGGCGGTGCCGTCGTCGACGATCTTCTCGCCGGCGGCGCGCTCGCGGCGCGCGGCGGCGGAGACCATCACGGAGCGCCGGTCGGCGTCCAGGGGGCCCGCCGTGAGGCCGAGGTCGGCCAGGGTGAGGGTCTCCAGGGGCTTCTTCTTCGCGGCCATGATGGACTTGAAGTTCGGGAAGCGCGGCTCGGCCGTCTTCTCCGTGAGCGCGACCACGGCGGGCACGGGCACGGAGGCCCGCAGCCGGGCGTCCTCCGTCACGAGGACGCCGCGCACCTCCTCGGGCGTGATCTCCACGGCCTCGACGGAGGGCAGCAGGGGCCGGTCCAGCAGCTCGGCGACCATGGCGGGGACCACACCGGTGGCGCCGTCGGTGGACTCGCTGCCGGCGAGCACGAGGTCTACGCCGAGGTGCTCCACCGCGGCGGCGAGCACGCGGGCGGTCTGCACGGCGTCGGACCAGTCAAGGGCGTCGTCGACGACGTGCACCGCCGAGTCCGCGCCCATGGCGAGCATCTTGCGCAGCGTCTTCGTGGCGTCGGCCGGGCCCATGGTCACGGCGACGATCTCGGCCTCCAGGCCGGCCTCGCGGGCGGCCAGGGCGACCTCCATGACGCGCTCGCCGATCTCGTCCGGGACGGGCTCGGCGGCGCCGTCGCGCACGGCCATGCCCGTCTCCATGTCCAGCGTGCGCTCCTGCCACGTGTCGGGGACTTGCTTGGCCAGAACGGCGATCTTCACGCGCGACTCCTCCTCGGATCATCCGGCCTCGACGCGCGCGGTGGCGTCGGAGGTCCGGCAGGACTCCCCCAAATCTACCGGCCGGGCCCGCCGCCCCGCAGGTCGCGGTCACATGCGGGCGCCGGGCCGGTTCCCGCGTCCGGGGGCTGCGCTAGCGTTCCGCCCATGGACGCCGCCCAGACCAGCTCCTCCGAGACCCTGCCCGTCGAGGCCACGCCCGCACGCGCCGCCGCCTCGCTCCTGCTCCTGCGGGACGGGGCCGCCGGGCTCGAGGTCTTCCACGTGCACCGCGCCGGGACCATGGCGTTCAGCGCCCACGCCACGGCGTTCCCCGGGGGCCGCGTGGACCCCTCCGACGACGCCCTGCCCGTCCCCGGCGCGGACCTCGCCGCCTGGGCGCGTCGGCTGGGCCTGGAGGACCGCCCGGTGGAGACCCAGCCCGAGGACGACCCGGCGCGGGTCGCGGCCCGGTTCCTGGCCGCCGTCGTGCGGGAGACCTTCGAGGAGACCGGCGTGCTGCTGGCCCGCGCGGCCGACGGCGGGCCCGTGCCCCCGGAGGCGGCCGCAGCCCTCGCGGGACGCCGGGAGGACGTGGAGGCCCACGCCGCGGACCTGGGCGCCCTGCTGGCCGAGCACGGCCTGGCGGCCGACGTCTCGGGGCTGCGCGCCTGGCAGCGCTGGATCACCCCCCTCTCCGTGCCCCGCCGCTACGACACGGCGTTCTTCCTGGTGGCCGTCCCCGCCGGGCAGGACCCGGACCGTCTCACCACGGAGGCCACCGAGCACGGCTGGGCGCGGCCCGCGGACCTGATCACCGCCTTCCAGGCGGGGGACGTGAACCTCATGGCCCCGCAGTGGGCGCAGCTCCGCGCCCTCATGGACCTCCCCGACGTCGAGGCGGCTCTGCGGGCCGGCGCGGCCGCCGAGCCCGTGCCGGTGGTGCAGCTCGCCTCGGAGGCCTCCCCCGAGGAGCGGACACGCGAGTTCTCGCACGCCGCCGAGTACCGTGAGCACCTGCGGTCCTTCCGCACCCACGACCGCGTCCAGGACACCCCGGACAACGTCCTCTGAGCGGCGCACCACCACCGGCCCTGCTCCCCGCCCCTCCTCACCCCGCGAAGGGAGGCCCGCGATGGCCCTGAGCATCCTCGACCTGTTCTCGATCGGCATCGGCCCGTCCTCGTCCCACACGGTGGGGCCCATGCGCGCCGCCCGCCGCTTCACCTACGCCCTGGAGCGCGACGGGCTCGTGGAACGCACCGCACGCGTCAAGGGCGAGCTCTTCGGCTCCCTCTCCGCCACCGGCGTGGGCCACGGCTCGGACATGGCCGTGATCCTCGGCCTCTGCGGCAACGACCCGGAGACCATCGACCCCGAGGCCGCCGCCCCCCAGGTCCAGGCCTGCGTGGAGGGCGGGACGCTGCCGCTGGACGGCACGCACGAGATCCCCTTCGACCGCCCCAAGGACCTCGTCCTGCACATGCGCAGGAGCCTGCCCGGCCACCCCAACGGCATGCGCCTGACCGCCTTCGACGCCGACGGCGCCGAGCTGCTCACCCGCGACTACTACTCGGTCGGCGGCGGCTTCGTCGTCACCGGCGAGGAGCTCGAGGCCGAACTGGACGAGACCCGGGACGTCTCCCGCCACGGCGAGGAGCCCGAGCCGCACCCGTTCTCCACCGGCGCCGACCTGATCGCCCAGTGCGAGATCCACGGCCTGTCCATCGCGGATGTCGTGCGCGCCAACGAGGCCGCCCGCGGCGACCTCGCCGACGTCGAGGCGAAGGTCCTGGAGATCTGGGACGTCATGCAGGAGTGCGTGGCCCACGGCATCCACCGCACCGAGCCGATCCTCCCCGGCGGCCTGAAGGTCAAGCGCCGCGCCCCCGGCCTGCACGCCCAGCTGCTGGAGAAGGGCACGGACGGGGCCGAGAAGGACCCCATGTGGGCCATGGAGTGGGTCAACCTGTTCGCGCTCGCCGTGAACGAGGAGAACGCCTCCTTCGGCCGGATCGTCACCGCCCCCACCAACGGCGCCGCCGGCATCATCCCGGCCGTGCTCCACTACTACGACCGCTTCGTGCTCCCCCCCGGCACCCCCGCCGAGGAGCGCCGCGCGAAGATCCTCGACTTCCTGTTCACGGCCGCCGCCATCGGCATCCTGTTCAAACGCAACGCATCCATCTCCGGCGCGGAGGTCGGCTGCCAGGGCGAGGTCGGCTCGGCCTGCTCCATGGCGGCCGGCGCGCTCTGCGCCGTGCTCGGCGGCACGCCGCTGCAGGTGGAGAACGCCGCGGAGATCGGCATCGAGCACAACCTCGGCCTGACCTGCGACCCCGTGGGCGGGCTGGTGCAGGTGCCCTGCATCGAGCGCAACGCCATCGCGTCCGTGAAGGCCATCAACGCGGCCCGGCTCGCCCTGGTGGGCGACGGCGACCACCGCGTCACCCTCGACCAGGCCATCCAGACCATGCGCGAGACCGGCGCGGACATGAAGTCCAAGTACAAGGAGACCTCGCGCGGCGGCCTCGCCGTGAACGTCATCGAGTGCTGACGTGGGGCGAGACGGCGCCGCGGGCTCGGCCGGCGCGGCCGACCCCGCCCCCGGACGGAGCCCCTCGTCCCTCCCCGAGCCTCTCGGGCGTGCGCTAGGTTGTCCCGGAATCACCGCACCCCGCCTCGGAAGGACAACTGTGGCCATTCATCCCGTCGACGCGACCCTCGAGGCCGCGCGCATCGATCCCGAGGAGCGCACCCGGCGCCTCAAGGGCGTGAAGCTGGACGGCGCCGGCTGGAAGTACGCGTTCACCCGCGCGCTCAAGGAGTTCGGCAACGACGGCGGCACCGACCTCGCCGCGAAGCTCACCTACTTCATGGTGCTCTCCTTGGCGCCCGCACTGCTGGCCGTCTTCTCGATCCTCACGCTCGTGCTCTCCTCCAACCGCTCCGCGGTGGACGACGTCGTCCGCCAGCTGACCGAGCTGGTCCCGGCCGACTACCAGGGCGTGGTGGGCGACGTCGTGGACAACCTGCTGGGCCAGGCCGGCGGCGGCGTCCTCGCCCTGATCATCGGCATCCTGACGGCCCTGTGGTCGGCCTCGGCCTACGTCAAGGCGTTCAGCCGCGCCTCGAACCAGGTCTACAACTACTCTGAGGGCCGCGGCTTCGTGAAGCTCACCCTCACCAACCTGGTGACCACCGTGGTGATGCTCGTGGGCATCGTCCTCGTGCTCATCTCCCTGGCCCTGAACCGGTCGCTGGTGGACGGGTTCCTCGCGCCGATCGCCGGCCCGCTGGGCATGACCGACGCGGTGAACTTCCTCTCGGACACCTTCCTGCCGATCTGGGCGTGGCTGAAGTGGCCGGTCGTCGTGGCGCTGCTGCTCGTGCTGATCGCGACCCTGTACTACTTCGCCCCGAACGTGAAGAAGCCGAGCTTCCACATGTTCGGCCCCGGCAACATCTTCGCGCTGGTCGGCATGGCGCTGGCCGCCGTGGCCCTGTACTTCTACTTCACCACGCTCGCCGGCTACTCGGCGTACGGCGCGATCGGCGGCGTCATGGCACTGCTGTTCGCCCTGTGGATCTTCAACATCGTGCTGCTGCTCGGCCTGGAGATCGACACCGAGGTGGAGCGCGCCAAGCAGCTCACCGCCGGCATGCCCGCCGAGGACGCCGTCAAGCTGCCCCCGAAGGACGTCTCCGCCCTCGAAAAGAAGGTCGAGAAGCAGGAGGAGCTCGAGGAGAAGGGCTACGAGCTCCGCGCCCTCCACGACGACGGCTCCGACTCGGACTCCGATGAGGGGAAGGGCGTCTCCCGCGCTCCGCGCCACGCGGCCGGCAGCCACGGGGCCTGACCTCACAAGAGACGCCGCGGGGGCGGTTCCCGACGGGATCTCCGTCGGGAACCGCCCCCGCCGTGTTCCCCGGGCGTGCTCCCAGGACCCGGAGGTCAGCGCCGGAAAGATCAGCGCTTCGACGCGACGGCTCCGTCCGCCGCCGCCGCGGCGGTGGAGGCGTAGCAGCGCTTGGCGCTGGTGTCGTCGTAGTACTGGCCGCCCGGGACGTGGTACTTGCCCGAGCTGCTGACCTTGACCGGGTAGCCGGCCGGGCAGACGCCGTCGGCGCCGGAGACGGGACCGCCGGCCCCGCCGGACGAGGTCCCGGCGCCGCTGGAGGAGGCGCCCGCGGAGGCGCTCGAGGAGCTGCCGCCGGAGGACGATCCGGTGGACCCCTCGCCGCAGTAGACGAACGTCTCCCCGCCCGGGGCGTAACAGCGGTTCGGGGCCTTCTGCGACGTGCCGCCCGAGGACGACGGCGAGCCCGAGGAGGTGTCCCGGGCGGAGGTGTCCGCGAAGCCCTTCGCGGTGGACGAGCCGGAAGAGGCCCCCTTCTGCTTCTCACGCGCGGATGCGGCGGCCTCCGCCTCACGGGACGCCTGGGCGGCGCGCTCCCGGGCCTGCACCTGCTCCTGCGCCTGGGCCTGCCTCTGGGCCTCGGCACGCGCCTCCGCCTGGCGCTTGCGCTCGGCGCGGTCCGCGGCGGCCTGCGCCTCGGCAGCCCGCTGCCGGTCCCGCTCGGCGGCGTCGGATCCGGCGCCGACGGCCGGCGCCTGCGGTGCCGCCGGCACAGCGGGGGCCGTGCTCGCCCGCGGCGCCACGGACGCGGCGCCCGCCGAGGGCACGTCCGCACGACCGCCGTGCTGCTGGACGAGGCTCACGGCCAGCGGGATGACGGCGGCGTAGTGGACCTTCATCCACTCCTGGCCCTCGGCCTCGACGGCCTCCAGGGCTTGGGCCAGCTCGGAGACGGCCGCCGGAGCGGGATCCTGGGCGACGGACTCCTGCAGGGTCTGCAGGGAGCACTCCAAGCCCGGCTGGTTCAGGCCGGCCCCCTCACGCTGGGCCTCGGCCCACGCGGCCTCCACCGGAGGCAGGAACCTGCGGTTCGGCTCGAACACCACCGGCACGCCGAGCCCGGCGCGGACGATCTCCGCGTTCACCAGGGTCTCCCCCTCGACGACGCCCGCGAGGGTGCGGCCGTAGCGGTCGAAGCGCTCCTCGTCGTACTGGAGCACGACCTCGTCGCCCGGGCGCAGCAGCTCCTCGAGCTTCCGGGTGGCCTCCGGGCCGAGGCACTCCACGGGCCTGCTCGGATGCTTGGTCTCCGGGGTGTCGATGTTGAGCAGCCGGACGCGGACGTCCTCCGCGCCGCGGCGGACGTCCACGGTGTCGCCGTCGACCACGCGGACCACAGTGGCGGCGTCGCCCTCGACCGCGGCCGCGGAGGACGCGCCGGAGGCCGGCGGGGAGGCCGACGCGGCCAGGGCGGCGGGGGCCGCGGACGACGTGGACGACGTGGACGAGGACGTCGCCGGGGAGGCGGTGCAGCCGGTGGCGGCGAGCAGCACGAGGGCGGCGGACACGAGCAGGCGGGTGCGCACGCGCGGCGCAGGAGGGCGCGAAGAGGGCATGGAGGCTCCAGGTCACGAGGGCGGAGATGACGACGGCCCCGCCCGAGGGGCGGGGCCGTCATCCATCCTGGCCTGGATTCAGCTCAGAGCAAATTCATGCGTGAACCAGCGCCGACCAGCGCGCTCAGCGGACGCCGTCGACGGGATCGCCGCCGCCGTCGAGGGCGTCCAGGACGAGGTCGCGCGCCTCGCCGGTGGCGGAGCGGGAGGAGAGCCACAGGGAGACCAGCCAGCACAGCATGACGATGGCGGCCGCGCCCCACGCCGTCAGGGCCACGGCACCGGAGAGCAGGCCGGAGCCGTCGGAGCGGCCCACGCCGACCCACAGCAGGCCCCAGGCGAGCGCGGCGGCCGGGGCGAACCGCCCGCCCGAGTAGACGGCCGTGAACGCGCCGACCAGCACGGCCACCACGATCATGATCTGCGCCCAGCGGGTGGGCTCCAGCGGTGCGCCGAACCAGCCCAGCGAGGCCAGCCACGCCGCCACGTTCGTCACCGCCGCGATGGACACCCAGCCGAGGTGCAGGCCCTGGACGCCGTCCAGCAGGATCCGGGCGGCCCACCCGCGCGGGCGGCCGGTCTCCAGCAGCACGAGGATCCGGCACAGCACGGCCAGGAGCAGGAAGATCACGACGACGCTCAGGCCCAGCCAGCCGACCTGCACCACCCAGAGCCAGGCCACGTTCAGCACGATCGAGGCCATGATCCACGTGCGCAGCGCGTCATGCCGCGCGGACTGCGCGGAGCCGGCCAGCTGCCACACGCCGTAGGCCAGCAGGCCCAGGTAGATCACGGACCAGATCCGGAACGCCGGCGTGGCCGGGGCGATCCACGTGGAGTCGGCGCCGAGCCAGCCGCCGGCCGCGTCGCTCGTGGGCGTCATGCCCGGCAGGACGCCGGCACCGAGGAAGGCGCCCACCAGCCCCAGCACCACGACGGCGAGCATGGCCCAGCGCCCGCCCGGGGAGGCCAGGCCGCGGCCGGAGCTCGGTGCCTGCGCGGCGTCGATCGGGACCGTGCCCTGCGGGCCGGCGTCGATGGCGGTGCTCATGGGACCTCCCAGGTCGGGGTCGGGTGCCCGCCGCCCGCGGGCGCGGACGGCGTCGTTGCGCCCAGCGTAGTCAACGCGGCGCCGGACACGGCGGGACCCCGCCCGGAGATGGCCTCCGGGCGGGGTCCCGCGGGCGGACGCCGGGGCGTCCGGGAGCACGACGCGCGGGCGCCGGGCCGGGGCGATCAGTCGCGGATCGCGGTGGGGTGGGTCTTCTCGGAGACCGGGTCCAGGACGAAGTCGTAGACGGTGGAGTTGCCGTCCGCGCCCTGCTGGACGTCCAGCAGCAGCTCCGGCTTCACGGCCGAGGCGATGTCGTCGTCGTGCTCGAGGGAGGCGAGGTCCGCGAGGAGGCTGCGGGTGCGCTCCAGCATGAGGCGGCCGGCCTCGGTGAGGTCCACGCGGCGGGTGGTGCGGTCCAGCAGGCGGACGCCGAGCTCGGCCTCCAGCTGCTTGATCTGCTGGGACAGCGGGGGCTGGGCGATGTGGAGGCGCTCGGCGGCCCGGCCGAAGTGCCGCTCCTCGGCGACGGCCACGAACGAGCGCAGGTGTCGGATCTCCACCCGGCCAGAGTAGTGACGCGGCGCACGGCAGGGGAAAGACCGCAGACACCCCGATTGAGAGCGTGGGCGCCTGGATCCCCCGTGGTCCAGACGACGAGGGCGCCGCCTAGGCTGGAGCCATGACCTCCCCCTCCCCCATCGGACTCCTGCTGGACGTGGACGGCCCCGTGGCCTCCACCGAGACCCGGGCGGTGCCGGAGGGGATCGTCACCACCCTCGTGCGCCTGGCCGCGGCGCGCGTGCCGGTGGGCTTCAACACCGGCCGCTCCGCCGACTTCCTCCTGCACAGCGTGATCGGCCCGCTGCGCGCCGCCGGCCTCCCCGAGGACGCCCCGTTCTTCGCGATCTGCGAGAAGGGCGCCGTCTGGTTCCCCTTCTCCGACGTCCCCGCCGGGGACCTCCCGGCGGTCACCGTGGACGCCCCGACGCCGGGCTGGGTCCGCACCGACCCGGCCATGGCCGTCGACGCCGACGTGCGGGACGCGATCTGGGAGATCAACGGCGAGCGGGCCGGCGACCTGCAGTTCGTCGACCGGACGAAGCTGCTCATGGTCTCCCTGGAGAAGACCGTGGGCGCCGACCAGGACGCATACGTGCAGGTGCGCGACGACGTCGCAGCAGGCATCGAGGACCTCCTCCGCGAGCGCGGGCTCGCCGAGGACGTCCGCGTGGACCCGACGGTCATCTCGATCGACGTGGAGCACCGCACCTCGGGCAAGGACCTGGGCGTGGACCGCTGCCTGGGCATGCTCGCCGAGGTCGGCGTCGCGGTCCCGGAGCGTTGGTTCACCGCCGGCGACTCCCGCACGGACTACGCGATGGCGGACGCGCTGCATGCGATGGGCGCCCCGGTCGAACACATGGACGTCCGGCCCGCGGACGGGATCCCGGAGCGCCCCTACCGGGTGCTGACCGCCGCGGACCTCGCGGAGCGCGGGGTCGGGCAGGCGGAGGACGTCCACGAGCGGGCCGGCGAGTCGCTGCTGCGCTGGGTCGAGCGAGACCTCCTCGCCTGAGCCCGGGGCATCTTACGCGCCTCCCCCGCCTGCGTCACGCCGATGACGCCACGGCGTCACGGGGCGTCACGCGGGTCCATCCGGCGACACCGGAAGTGGCGGGCGGAGCGGTTCACGGGTGAACTGGACGGATGACCGCTCCGAGCCCTGACTCCGCCACCCCCGCACGGGTCGTCCCCGTCCTGGACCTGTCCATCATGCGCCGCCCGGACGGGTCCTTCGACCCGGACTTCCTGGACGCGCTGCGTCACGCCGCCCACCACGTCGGGTTCTTCCAGATCGTGGACTACGGCGCCGCCCCCGGCCAGGTGGACGAGCTGTTCCGCGCGACCGCCGAGTTCTTCGCCCTCCCGGAGGAGCAGAAGCAGGCGCTGCACAATCAGAACTCCCCGCACTACCGCGGCTGGTCGGCGATCGCCGCGGAGCGCACGCAGGGCCGTCCGGACTCCCGCGAGCAGCTGGACTTCTCCCCGGACCGCGAGCCCGTCCCCGTCGAGCGGATCGGCGAGGGGCAGGAGTACTGGCACCTGCAGGGCCGCAACCAGTGGCCTGCGCAGATGCCGGAGCTCGAGCGCATCGCCATGGACTGGACTGCCCTCATGGACCGCGTGGGCGAGGACCTCCTCAAGGCCCTCAGCGTGTCCATCGGCCTGGACGAGGACCACTTCTCCGCGGCCTTCGACGGCGACCGCGCCTGGATGGCCAAGCTCGCCCACTACGTGGGCGGCGTCGCGGAGGCGGGCGCCCAGGGTGTCGGCCTGCACGCCGACTACGGCTTCATCACCCTGCTCCTGCAGGACCAGGTGGGCGGCCTCGAGGTGCGCCCCTACGGCCAGGACGAGTGGCTGCCCGTCGAGCCGATCCCGGGGGCGCTCGTCGTGAACCTGGGCGAGATGCTCGAGGTGGCCACGGACGGCTACCTGATGGCCACCATCCACCGGGTGCAGTCCCCGCCGGAGGGCGTGGACCGCTACTCGGTGCCGTTCTTCTTCTCGCCCCGGCTGGACGCGGTGATCGAGGAGGTGACGCTGCCGGACGAGTACGCCGCCGAGGCCCGGGGCGTCTCCGACGACCCCACGAACCCGATGCTCGCCTCCTTCGGCTCCAACATGCTCAAGGGCTTCGCCCGCGCGCACCCGACGGTGACGAAGAAGTTCCACCCCGAGCTGCTCCCGCGCTGACAGGGGCGGCCCCCGCGCAGGCCGCGCGTGACTGCTGTCCCTCCCGTCCTCAACGGGCCTACCGTGGTGGACGACGCCGCGCCCGGCGGATCGGTCCGGGCGCAATCGAGACCGAAGAGGTACCCCCGTGGCGACCGTCGCCAAGCACATCGTCGAGACCCTGTCCGCCTCCGGCGTGCGCCGTATGTACGGCGTGCCCGGCGACTCCCTGAACGCCCTGACCGAGGCCCTGCGCCAGCACACCGACATGGAGTGGGTGCACACCCGGCACGAGGAGGCAGCGGCCTTCGCCGCCTCGGCGGAGTCCCAGCTGACGGGCGAGCTCGCCGTCTGCGCGGGCTCGTGCGGTCCCGGCAACCTGCACCTGATCAACGGCCTGTTCGACGCGCAGCGCTCCCGCACCCCGGTCCTGGCGATCGCCGCGCACATCCCCTCGGAGGAGATCGGGTCGGGCTACTTCCAGGAGACCCACCCGCAGGAGCTGTTCCGCGAGTGCTCGGTGTTCGTGGAGCACGTCTCCGACGTGTCCCAGATGCCGCAGCTGCTGCGCATCGCCATGCGCGCCGCCGTCGAGCAGCGCGGCGTGGCCGTCCTGGTGATCCCCGGCGACGTCGCCCTGCAGGACCTCGATGCGAAGCCCGAGGTCATCCGCGCCACGCGCTCCCACGTGGTTCCGGACGAGGACTCCCTCCGCGAGGCCGCCGAGGCGCTGAACTCATGCAAGCGCATCACCATCCTGGCCGGCTCCGGCGCGGCCGGGGCGCACGACGAGGTCGTCGCCCTCGCCGACAGGCTCCAGGCGCCGGTCGTCCATGCGCTGCGCGGCAAGGACCACATCGAGTACGACAACCCGTTCGACGTGGGCCTGACCGGCCTGCTCGGCTTCGCGTCCGGCTATCACGCGATGAAGGAGGCCGAGACGCTGCTGATCCTCGGCTCGTCCCTGCCCTACCGGCAGTTCTACCCGGAGGACGCCACCGTCATCCAGGTGGACGTGCGCGGCGAGCAGATCGGCCGCCGCGTCAGCGTGGACATCCCGCTCGTGGGCGGCGTCCGGGAGACCGCCCAGGCCCTGATGCCGCTGCTCAAGGGCAACTCGTCGTCGGCGTTCCTGAAGAAGGCCCTCAAGCACTACGACAAGTCCCGCAAGGGCCTCGACTCGCTGGCGACCCCGAGCCGGGGCACCATCCATCCGCAGTACGTGGCGCGCCTGCTGGACGAGGCCGCGGATGACGACGCCGTGTTCATCCCGGACGTGGGCTCCCCCGTGATCTGGGCGTCCCGCTACCTGACGATGAACGGCCGCCGCCGGATCATCGGCTCGATGGTGCACGGCTCGATGGCGAACGGGATCACCCAGGCCCTCGGCGCGCAGGCGATCGACCGCAGTCGCCAGGTCGTGGTGATGGCCGGTGACGGCGGCCTGGCCATGATGCTGGGCGAGCTGCTGAGCTTCGTCCAGAACCGGCTCCCGGTGAAGACGGTGGTGTTCGACAACGACTCCCTGAACTTCGTGGAGCTGGAGATGAAGGCCGCCGGGTTCGTCCCCTTCGGCACGGGCCTGCAGAACCCGGACTTCGCGCAGGTGGCCGAGGCGATCGGCATCAAGGGATTCCGCGTGGACCGCGCCAAGGACCTGCCGGACGTGATGCGCGAGTTCCTGGCCCACGACGGCCCGGCCCTGCTGCTGGTCAAGACCGAGCCGCAGGAGCTGACCATTCCGCCGAGCATCGAGCTCGAGCAGGCCAAGGGCTTCGCCCTCTACGCGCTGCGCACCGTGCTGGACGGCAAGGGCACCCAGCTGATCGACCTGGCCAAGGCGAACCTCCGTCAGCTGTTCTGAGCGCGGGCCGGGGCCGCGTTGCGCCGCGGCTCGGCCCCCGGTGAGGCTGCGCACCTGGCCCGGCGACGACGGCGGCCCGGACGCGTGTGCGTCCGGGCCGTCGTCGTGGGTCAGATGCGGGGTGGCCGCCGAACGGGCTCAGGCCCGATGCGAGCCGGCCCCGTCCGCGGTGTCGGCGCGGACGTCGGTGGAGAGGCCGCCGACGCCCTGCGTGATCAGGCCGTCCGCGCGGTGCTCCCAGAAGTCGGCGTTCTTGATGCCGAGCGGGCGCGGGTCGAACTGCGGGTCCAGGCCCTGCTTCTTCTGGGCGCGGTAGTCCTTCAGGGCCTTGAGGGCCGGACCCTGCAGGACGAGGATGCCGAGGATGTTCAGCCAGGCCATGGAGCCCACGCCGATGTCGCCCAGGCCCCATGCCGCGCCGGTGGTGGCGACGGCGCCGTAGGCCACCGAGACGAGGATCAGAGCCTGCAGGAGCCGCAGCGCGACGCGGCGGACCGTGCCGTTGCGCAGGGTGCGCGTCAGGTACACGAGGTTGACCTCGGCCATGTAGTAGTAGGCCACGA
Organism: Micrococcus porci; assembly: GCF_020097155.1. Classification (NCBI taxonomy): domain Bacteria; kingdom Bacillati; phylum Actinomycetota; class Actinomycetes; order Micrococcales; family Micrococcaceae; genus Micrococcus; species Micrococcus porci. The sequence goes on from NZ_CP083691.1 coordinate 122,501, forward strand.
TCGTGGTGAAGGCGAAGAACGCGAGCGCGATCGCCACGAAGGTGGGGCCGAAGCCGGCGAACACGGCGTCGAAGCCGGACTGGACGAAGGCCGGGCCCACGGAGGCGGTGACCGGCAGGGTGCCGCCCTCGAAGAGCACGCGGCCGGTCTCGGACTCGCCCTCGAACACGCGGTAGGCGCCGGTGGAGATGATGATGAACGCGGTGGCGGAGCAGACGAACAGGGTGTCGATGTACACCGCGAACGCCTGGACGAAGCCCTGCTTGGCCGGGTGGGAGACCTCGGCGGCGGCGGCCGCGTGCGGGCCGGTGCCCTGGCCGGCCTCGTTGGAGTAGACGCCGCGCTTGACGCCCCACTGGATGGCGAGTCCCAGGATGGCGCCGAAGACGGCGTGCGTGCCGAACGCGCTGGAGAAGATGGTGCCGAAGACCTCGGGGATCTGCTCCCAGTTCATGAACAGCACCACGAGCGCCAGGATGATGTAGGCGATGGCCATGATCGGCACGACGTACACGGCGAAGGTGGCGATGCGCTTCACGCCGCCGAGGACGATGAAGGCGAGCAGGATGACCATCCCGACGGCGGCCACCCACGGGGGCAGGCTCCACGCCTGCTCCATGGCCGCGGCCACGCCGTTGGCCTGCACGCCCGGCAGGAAGTAGCTGGTGGCGAAGACGGTGACGATCGCGAAGAGGATCGCGTAGACCTTGAAGGCGCCGCCGGCGGCGGTGTGCCGGTAGGCCTTCTCGAAGTAGTAGGCGGGGCCGCCGCGGTACTCGCCGGTGTCCGGGTCGCGCTCCTTGTAGATCTGGCCGAGCGTGGACTCGATGAAGGAGGTGGCCGCGCCGAGCAGGGCCATGACCCACATCCAGAACACGGCGCCGGGGCCGCCGAACGCGATGGCCGTGGCGACGCCGCCGATGTTGCCCATGCCGACGCGGCCGGCGAGCGACATCATGAGGGACTGGAGCGATGAGGTGCCGTCCGCGGAGTCCTCGCCCTCGCGGAGCTGCTTGACCATGTCCGGGATGTTCACGAACTGCAGGAACATGGTGCGGACGGTGAAGTAGAGGCCGACGATCAGGCAGAGCCAGATCAGGGCCGGGGACCAGATGACGTCGTTGATCTCTGTGACCAGATCGGCGAAGGACATGGGATGCTCCCGGTGCGATGAGGGACGATTCCCGGATGCGTGTCATATGTCACATCGCGCCCGGATGAGTGAAGAGTACACGGGCGCTCGGCCGGGCCGTTCCGGCGCGCCGTCAGAGCCCCGGGAGCGCGACGGACCAGGGGGCGGTTCGGAGGCGGTGGACGGGGCACGACCCGCCTGAGGACGACGGAAGCCCCGGGACCGACTGGTCCCGGGGCTTCCGATCTTCCGCGGAGGATGGGGGATTTGAACCCCCGAGGGCTGTTAACCCAACACGCGTTCCAGGCGTGCGCCATAGGCCGCTAGGCGAATCCTCCTTGGTGCGCCCTCATGCGGCGAACCGCGCAAGGGCAGGATCCATCATAACCAGATCCCCGCGCCGCGTGCCAATCCCCGCCGGGCGAGGTGCATCCGCCCCTGTCCACTGGTAGAGTTCCGGACGGCCCCTCACGTGGTGTCATCTCGCTGAACTCCCCCAGGACCGGAAGGTAGCAAGGGTAGGTGGGCTCTGGCAGGTGCGTGAGGGGTCTTCGACTTTCACAGGAGGTCCCATGCCCGCCGGCCGCTACGCCCCCTCCCCCACGGGCACCCTGCACCTGGGCAACCTGCGCACCGCGCTCGTCGCGTGGCTCGCCGCCCGTGCCACCGGCCGCACCTTCCTGCTGCGGATCGAGGACCTGGACCGGGTCTGCTCCGGCGCCGAGGCCGGCCAGCTCGCCGACCTCGCCGCCGTCGGCCTGGACTGGGACGGGGAACCCGTCCACCAGTCCGAACGCACCGCCCTGTACGACGCCGCCGTGGCCGCCCTGCGCGCCGCGCACGGCGCGGACGCGGTCTACGAGTGCTTCTGCTCGCGCAAGGACATCGCCGAGGCGACGTCGGCCCCGCACCCGAGGCCCGACGACGGCGCCCCCGCCTCCGGCGGCACCGTGCCGCTGCGTCCGCCCGGCTTCTATCCGGGCACCTGCCGTGGCCTGACGGAGGCCGAGCGGGCCGAGCGGCGGCGGGTGCGCCCCGCCGCCCTGCGGATCGACGCGGCGAAGGTCGCGGGCCTGCCGGCGGGCGAGATCCCGCGCGCGACCGCCGTGGACGTGCTGCACGGCGAGGTCACGGGCCTGGTCGACGACCTGGTGCTGCGCCGGAACGACGGGGCGTACGCGTACAACCTGGCCGTCGTCGTGGACGACCTGGCGCAGGGCGTGGACCAGGTGGTCCGCGGCGACGACCTGCTCGACTCGGCCCCGCGCCAGCGCTGGCTGGCCGAGGCGCTGTGCGTCGCACGCGGAGAGCCGACGCCCGCGGTGGAGTACCTGCACGTGCCGCTCGTGCTGAATGCGGAGGGGCGGCGGCTGGCCAAGCGGGACGGCGCCGTGACCCTCGGGGACCTCGCCGCGCAGGACCCGGCGTGGACCCCCGCGCGGCTGCGGGACCGACTGCTGGAGTCCCTCGGCCTGCCCGCGGGACCGCTGGCGGTCGCCGTGCGCGCGTTCGACCCGGCCGCCCTGCCGCGCGATCCGTGGGTGTTCACCGGGCTCTGAGTCTGAGCGGGCCTGCGGCGTCCCGGCCCGCCGCAGGCCCGGCCCCGGTCAGAGGACCTGGGCGGCCTGGTCGAAGTCGAGGCGGCCCTGGCGGGGCTGCTGCGCCTTCTCGTCGTCCGCGGCGGCGTGGCCCACGTTGATCACCAGGAGGGACTTCCAGGCACGGTCCGCGTGGAACGCGGCGTCCACGGCGGCGGCGTCGAACCCGGCCATGGGGCCGACCTCGAGCCCGTGCGCGCGCAGGGCCACGAGCAGGTAGCCCACCTGGATGAGCGCGTTCGTGCGGCCCATCCCCTCGCGCATGCCCGCCTTGCCCTCGGCATCCTCTTCGAAGCCCTCCCGGAACGGGGCGAGGTGGCCCATGTGGCGGTGCCAGTCGAGGTCGTAGGAGGCGATCAGCGTGAGCGGGGCGCGCTCCGTCTTCTCCCGGTTGAACTCGATCATGAGCGGGGCCAGGCGGGCGCGGGCCTCGGGGCTGTCCACGACGTCGAGCCGCAGCGGCTGGTTGTTCATGGCGGTCGGCGCCCAGCGGAGGTCCGCGTAGGCCCGCTCGATCAGCGCGAGGTCGACGGGCTCGTCCGAGAAGAGCTGCGTCGTGTGGCGGTCCGCGAAGAGGCGGTCGATCTCCGCCTGACTCAGCGGTCCCGCGTCCGGGGCCGGCTGCGTGGAGTGGATCGTGTCCTCGGCGTCGGTGTGCATGTACGTGGTGGTCATGGGCCAGGGAACGAGCCGGCGGGCGTGCGCATTCCCCGGCTCCCTTAGCCCGTCCGCCCGCCGGATAGGCTTTCGAGGGTGAGCACCGCCCTGTATCGCCGCTATCGCCCGGACCGTTTCGAGGACGTGATCGGGCAGGACCATGTCACGGTCCCGCTGCGCACCGCACTGGCGAAGGACCGCGTGAACCACGCCTACCTCTTCTCCGGCCCGCGCGGCTGCGGCAAGACCACGTCCGCCCGCATCCTGGCCCGCTGCCTCAACTGCGCCCAGGGCCCCACGCCCACGCCGTGCGGCGAGTGCGACTCGTGCCGGGACCTGGCCACCGGCGGGCCGGGCTCGCTGGACGTGCTGGAGATCGACGCGGCCTCGCACGGCGGTGTGGAGGACGCCCGTGGCCTGCGCGAGCGGGCCACGTTCGCCCCGGTGCGGGACCGCTACAAGATCCTCATCATCGACGAGGCGCACATGGTCACGGCGGCGGGTTTCAACGCGCTGCTGAAGATCGTGGAGGAGCCGCCGGAGCACCTGAAGTTCATCTTCGCCACCACGGAGCCGGAGAAGGTCATCGGGACCATCCGCTCCCGCACCCACCACTACCCGTTCCGGCTCGTGCCGCCGGAGCCGCTCATCGCCTACCTGGAGAGGCTGTGCCAGGAGGAAGGCGTCCGCGTGGAGCCCGGCGTCCTGCCGCTCGTGGTGCGCGCCGGCACGGGCTCGGTCCGGGACACGCTCTCCGTGCTGGACCAGCTGATCGGCGGCGCCCAGCAGGGGCAGGTCTCCTACGACCTCGCCGTGAGCCTGCTCGGCTTCACGCCGGAGGCGCTGCTGGACGACGTGGTCGACGCGATCGCCGCGGACGACACCCCCACCGTGTTCCGCGTGGCCGACCGCGTGGTGCAGTCCGGCCAGGACCCCCGCCGGTTCGTGGAGGACCTCCTGGAGCGGTTCCGGGACCTCGTGATCGCCCGCGCCCTGCCGGACGAGGCCTCGTCCATCCTCCACGGCATGCCGGAGGACCAGGTGCGTCGCCTGGCCGCGCAGGCCTCCCAGCTCTCCCGGGCGGAGCTCTCGCGCCTGGCGGACGTCACGAACCTCGCCCTCACGGACATGGTGGGCGCCACGAGCCCCCGCCTGCACCTGGAGCTGCTCATGGCGCGGCTCATGCTGCCAGCCACGGACGACACCCACCGCGGCCTGGCCGCCCGGCTCGAGGCCTTGGAGCGCCGCGTCGCCGGCGGCGCCGCGTTCTCCCCCGACGACGACGCCTCCTCCGGCGCCGAGGGGCCCGCGGCGGGTGGCGCCGGCCAGGGCGGCGCCGCCCTGAGCGGTGCGGCGCTCGCGCGCGCCGCCGCCCGCCGCGCCGAGCCCGAGCAGGCACGGGAGCAGGAGCCCGGGGCCGGGAGTGACAAGCGGGCCGCGGAGCCCGCGACGCCGAAGCCCGCGACGCCCGAGCCGGTGGCCGCCGCCCCGGCCCCCGAGCGCCCAGTGGAGCGTCCAGCGGAGGCTCCGGCGCCGTCGTCGTCCGCGCCGGCCGCCCCTGCTGCGCCCACCGCGCACACCCCGAGCCAGGTGGAGAAGGTGCGCCGCGCGTGGCCGGACATCCTGGCCGCTCTCGAGAGCGACTCGCGCCTGATGTGGATGCTCGTGAAGGACAACGCCACCGTGGCGGGGTACGACGGGGAGCTGCTCACCGTCGCGTTCCCGCAGGAGGGCCCGCGCCGCACGCTCCAGTCCCGCAACGGCGAGCAGGTGCTCGGCGAGGCCGTGCACCGCGTGCTCGGCATCCGCCCGAGGCTGGACCTGATCCTCGGCGGCGACACCCCGCGGGGTGAGGAGCGCCCAAAAGCTGAGGGCCGCCCCGCCGCGGCCGTGAGCGAGGCCCCCGCCGCCCCGTCCACGTCCGCTCCACCGCCCGCCCCGCAGGGCCAGCCGACTCAGGCCCAACCGCCGCGGGCCCAGCCCTCCCCCGAGGACGGTCGACGACCCGCCGCGTCCGCACCGCGCCCGCAGGACGTCGCCGTCGCCACGTCCTGGGACCAGGCCCCCGCACCCTCGGCGGCTCCCTGGCAGCCGGCTCCCTCGCGGCCCGCCGCGGCCTCGCCCGCCCCGCAGACCGGCCCCGCCGCCCCGTCCACCCCCGACCCGCGCCAGGACGCCCACCCGGGCACCCGCCCGGGCCCGGCGGACACCACGCCCCCGGCCGCACCGCCGTCGGACGGCTGGGGTCACGTCGACGAGGAGCCGCCCGCCTGGGACGACGCCCCGCCGCCGCCCGAGGACCCGTGGGACTCCCTGCCCGAGTTCGACCCGGACGCGGACATGGAGGACTCCCCCGGCCCCGAGGGCTGGACCCCCGGGGCCGGCGACGACGCCGTCCACGGCTCCGCCGGCTCGGCACCGACCTCCGCGCCCGAAGCGTGGGGCGGTGCGGTGCCCACCCCGCAGGACTGGGGCGCCCCGCGCCCGCAGGATCCGGTCGAGTCCCCCGCGCCGCAGGGCCCGGAGGCGGGCACGCAGGGCACGGCACCGGACGCGGCCGCGCAGGGCGCGCCGTCGCCCGCGGCCCCCGCCGAGGCGGTCCCGGAGGACCCGGAGACCGCGCGTCGCGCCTACGACCCCGGCCCCCTCGTGCGCGAGGAGGAGCTCACCATCCCGGTGTTCGCGAAGCCCGAGGCGCAGCTGCGCGCCGAGTTCGCCGCCCGGTTCGGCGGCACCCGCCCCGCCGGGTTCGACTCGACGGCCGCCTCGGACGCCGCGGCCCCGGACGCACAGGGCCCCGGCGCCGCGGCGCGCGCGGCCGCCCACGGCGAGCCCGTGCGCGGCGGGCAGGACGCCGCCGAGCCCGCCGCGGACCGTGAGGCCGAGCCCGAGGAGGACCCGCAGGCCGCCGCCTCCGCCCCCGAGCACCCGGTGCGCCCGAGCCCGGCCCGCCCCACCGCGGACGACACCCCCGACCCCGGCGTCCCCCAGGAGGACCACGCCGAGGACGCAGCGCCGCCGTCGGCGACCGCACCCGACGACCGCGGATCCGGCCACCCGGACTCCCACTACCCCGCCCTGATGGAGCGGCTGCGGGCCAGCGGCCCGCTCGAGCCGCCCGTCAACGCGCGCCCGGCCGGGCAGGGCGGTGCCCGCGAGGAGCAGGTCCCCGCACCCGTCGACGCCGCGCCCTCCCCCGGCCGCCCCAGCGCCGCCTCCCTCGGCCGCCCCACCGGCGACCCGCAGGCCGCCATCGCGCCCCCGGCCGAGGACCCCCGCGCGTCGGGCGCCCGCGCCGCCGCCATCCAGGCGGCCCGCGAGGCCGCCCGGGGCGCCGGGCCCCGACCCGCGGACGGCGCCCCGGGCGGCCCCGCTACGGCGTCCGGGCCGTCCGTAGACTGGCAGGACGAGGTGGCCAGCGACGACGACGTGGCCCTCGAGGACTCCGGCCTGGTCGGCCGGCCCGTGGTGGAGCGCCTGCTCGGCGCCCGGCTGCTGGAGGAGCGTCCGCTCGAGCCCGGACTCTGATCCGCATGCACACAGACACGGCCCCACGAGGGCGGGGAAGGCACGGTGAGACGTGTACGAAGGCGCCGTCCAGGACCTGATCGACGAGCTCGGCCGGCTGCCGGGCATCGGCCCGAAGTCCGCCCAGCGCATCGCGTTCCACGTGCTCGAGGCGGACGCCGCGGACATGCTCCGCCTCGCCGACGCCATCCGCACCGTGAAGGACAAGGTGCGCCTGTGCTCGGTCTGCTTCAACGTGTCCGAGCAGGAGGTCTGCCACCTCTGCCGGGACGCCCGCCGGGACGACTCGCAGATCTGCGTCGTCGAGGAGTCCCAGGACGTCATGGCCATGGAGCGCACCCGTGCCTTCCAGGGCCGCTACCACGTGCTCGGCGGCGCCATCAATCCCATCGCCGGGATCGGCCCGGAGCAGCTCCACGTGCGCGAGCTCCTCACCCGCCTCCAGGACGAGGCCGTGCAGGAGGTCATCCTCGCCACGGACCCCAACCTCGAGGGCGAGGCCACGGCCACCTACCTCGGGCGCCTGCTCGGCGCCACCGGCATCCGCGTCACCCGTCTGGCTTCCGGCCTGCCCGTGGGCGGCGACCTCGAGTACGCGGACGAGGTCACCCTCGGCCGCGCCTTCGAGGGCCGCCGCCTCATCTCCGGCTGAGGCTCAGGCCACCCGCGTCCCCGTGGGCAGCCGCCCGGCCGGGGTGTCCAGGCGGCGCCGCCCCCACCACAGGAGCGCCGCCAGGAACCCGCCCTGCAGGAGCATGCCCAGCGGCCACGTCGGCCAGGTGCGGTCGACCAGCGTGACGGGCGAGTCGGTCACGGAGCCCTCGTTGACCTGACCGTCCACGCAGTCCGTGTACTCCCGCGGGTCGATCTGGGCCACCCGCATGCCCAGGGAGATCAAGTTCAGCGCGCCGAACTCCTCCCCGGCCGAGTCCTCCCGCAGCTCCGGCAGCGGCACGGCGTCGGCGACCACCACGTAGGGGTTGCCGGCGAGCAGCCAGGCCACCCGACGCGGGTCCGGCACGGTCGTGTCCCGCAGCGGTCCGGCGCAGGACTTCGTGGACCCCGCGTCCTCCGCATAGCCGTAGGTGACCTGGTTGGTCTGCAGGCGGGTCTCGATGAACTGCAGGGAGATCGTGAACGCGATCAGCGAGCCGATCGTCATCATCGCGACCAGCAGGTACGTCACCACCACGGCGAACAGGGTGCGGCCCGTGATCGCGGAGACCGCCACGCCGATCCCCGTGACCACCGCGAACTCCACGAGGATCATCGCCAGGCCCGCGAGCACCGCCAGCGGGGGCACCTGCCCCACCACGGCCGCCACGATGAGCCACGGCGCCGCCGCCACGAGGAACGCGACCGCCGCGATCCACGCCGCCAGCCACTTGCCCAGCATCAGCTGCCAGGTGGACACCAGGGTCACCTGGGTGATCGCCAGGGTGCCCGCCGACCGGTCGCCCGAGATCGCGTTCGCCGACAGGGCCGGGGACACCAGCAGGCAGAGCGTCAGGACGAACAGCAGCACGCCGTCGTACAGCCAGCGCCCGAAGACCATCGTGGAGTCGGGGCTGTTGCCCCCCGTCCACGCGTGCAGGCCCAGCGCGCCGAGGGTGACGCCGCCGACCAGCAGGAAGAACACGCCGAGCAGGATGTACCAGCCGCGCGAGCGCAGCCGCTGGCGCAGCTCCATGCCCACCAGGGTGCGCAGGGCGTCCACGACGCCGAGGCGCCCGCTCCCCAGCGGGGTCGGGCCGCCCGCGGGGGCGGCGGCGGGCGGCGGGGTGTGCAGGACGGCGCTCATGCGCGGCCTCCTTCGACGGTCGGAGCGGGGCCGGCGGCCGTGACGGGTCCGGCGGCGTGAGGGGCGGGGCCCCCGAGGGCGAGGTCCAGGTAGGCGTTCTCCAGCCGGGAGCCCTCCGGGGCCAGCCGGCTCACGGGGACGCCGGCGGCCACGAGGTCCGCCAGCAGGGCGGCCGCGGCGTCCTCGCCGCGCAGCCGCACCACGACGCCCGGCCGGTGCCCCTCCAGGGGCGCGGCCAGGGGCACGCCGCGCGCCTGCAGGGCGCGGACCAGCTCGTCGCGGCGGGACGGGTCCGGTCCGGCGATCCGGTACGGACGCTCCCGGCCGGCGTCGTCCGCGCCGGAGAGGTCCCGCACCGCCACCGTGGCACCCTCGCTCACGAACACGGCCCGGTCCGCCATCTCCTCCAGCTCCGCGAGCACGTGGGAGGAGACCAGCACCGCGACGCCGGCCGCGGCCATCGCGCGCACGTCGTCCCGCAGGCGGATCCGGGAGGTCGGGTCGAGGCCGTTGGCCGGCTCGTCCAGCATGAGGACCGCCGGGCGGTGCACGGTGGCGCGCGCCAGGGAGAGCCGCTGCTGCTGGCCGCGGGAGAGCACCCGGGCGGGCCGGTCCGCGAACGGCTCCAGCTGGACCCAGGCCAGCTGCTCGCGGGCACGCGTGGCGGCCTCCGCCTGCCCCATCCCGTACAGCCGGCCCAGGCTCGTCAGGATGTCCGCGCAGGTCAGCGAGTCCCACACGCCCAGGGTGTCCGGCATCCAGCCGAGCAGCCGGCGGGCCTGCCCCGGGTCCGCCATGGCGTCCACCCCGGCCACGGACACGGAGCCCCGGTCCGGACGCAGCAGCGTGGCGAGCAGGAGCATGAGGGTCGTCTTGCCGGACCCGTTCGGGCCGACGAGGGCGGTCACGGACCCGGCAGGGGCGGTCAGGGAGACGTCGCGGACGGCGTGCACGGACCCGAAGGATCGGGCCAGGCCGTGCGCCACGATCCCCGAGGGCGGCTGCGGGAGGACGGAGCTGGTCATGTCCCCATCCTGGCCGCGCCGCCGTCGGCGCCCATCCGACCACGGGATGACCTTGCCCCCGCCGGGGTGGTCCACCAAGCGGACGCGGGAGGTCACCCGCGTCACTCCCACCCGAGGCGCCGCCTACAATCGGGCCAGCCGCGCGTCGCCGTGCCGCCCTGGGGGTGCGCCGGACGGCCGCCCCGCCCCGCCCCCGTCCGGAAGGATCCTCCGTGCGCCTGATCGTCCAGAAGTTCGGCGGCTCGTCCGTCGCCGACGCCGAGGGCATCCAGCGCGTCGCCCGCCGCATCGTGGCCACCCAGCAGGCCGGGAACCAGGTGTGCGTCGTGGTCTCCGCCATGGGCGACACCACGGACGAGCTGCTGGACCTCGCCGCCGAGCTCACGGCCGACGCCCCCGCCCGCGAGATGGACATCCTCCTCTCCGCCGGCGAGCGCATCTCCATGTCCCTGCTGGCCATGGCGATCGACGCGCAGGGCGTCCCGGCCCGCTCCTTCACCGGGTCCCAGGCCGGCATGATGACCGACGCCGCCTACGGGCGCGCCCGCATCATCGAGGTCAACCCGCACCGCGTGCGGGCGGCCCTGGACGAGGGTGCGGTCGCGATCGTCGCCGGCTTCCAGGGCATGAGCCGGGAGTCCAAGGACATCACCACCATGGGCCGCGGCGGCTCGGACACCACCGCCGTCGCCCTGGCCGCCGCCCTCGGCGCGGACGTCTGCGAGATCTACACGGACGTGGACGGCGTGTACTCGGCCGACCCGCGCGTCGTGTCCTCGGCCCGCAAGCTCCCCCAGCTCTCCTCCGAGGAGACCCTGGAACTGGCCGCCTCCGGCGCGAAGGTCCTGCACCTGCGCTCCGTGGAGTACGCCCGCCGCTTCGGCGTGCCGATCCACGTGCGCTCCTCCTTCTCCGACCATGAGGGCAGCTGGATCATGCCCGACCCGAACGACACCATCCACCTCAAGGAAGGCGCCCCCATGGAACAGCCCATCGTCGCCGGCGTGGCCCACGACCGCTCCGAGGCCAAGGTCACGATCGTCGGCGTCCCGGACGTCCCCGGCAAGGCCGCCGAGATCTTCCGCGTGATCGCCGAGTCCAACGTGAACATCGACATGATCGTGCAGAACGTGTCCCGTCAGGACTCCGGCCGCACGGACATCTCCTTCACCCTGCCGATCGTGGAGGGCAAGGCCGCCATCGAGGCGTTGCGCGCCGCCCAGGAGTCCATCGGCTTCGAGGAGATCGTGCCGAACAAGGAGATCGGCAAGCTCTCCCTGATCGGCGCCGGCATGCGATCGAACCCGGGCATCTCGGCCACCTTCTTCAAGGCCCTGTCCGACGCCGGTGTGAACGTGGACCTGATCTCCACGTCGGAGATCCGCATCTCCGTGGTCACCTCCGAGGACAAGCTGGACGACGCCGTCCGCGCCGTGCACACGGCGTTCGGCCTGGACACGGACGTCGAGGCGACGGTCTACGGCGGCACCGGCCGCTGACCCCCCCCCTTTCGCTGAGGAGACCGTCGCTTCCATCCCGCCTCTCCGGGATGGAAGCGACGTCTTTCTGAGCGGAAGTCGGCCCGGGCGGAGCCCCTCACGACGACGCCCCCGCACCTCCACGTGGAGGTGCGGGGGCGTCGTCGTCAGCCGGAGGTCACGGCACGGTGACCTCGACCTGCGTGGCCGTGCCCTCGGCCCAGGTCACCTGGCCGCGCCAGGTGCCGGAGGTGAGGCCGGTCCAGTTCACGGTCGCGGAGGTCTCCTGGCCCGTGGTCACGGGGATCGGGTTCGGGGTGACCGTCATGTTGCCGGCGTCCGAGCGCAGCTGCACGGTCTCCAGGGCCGCGGTGTCCGCGCCCGCCGGGTTCGCGTAGAGCTGGGTGAGCACCAGGTAGGTGCCCGGCTCCGGGTCCTGGATGGTCACGGACTCGTCCGAGGACTCCGTGGCGGAGGTGAACTGCTTCTTGGACGGGGTCTGCACCAGCATGTCCCAGTCGGCCGTGTCCACGCCGGAGTCCACTGCGAAGGTCACGGACTTCGTGCCGGGGGCCACGGTCACCGGGGTGACCTTGGAGCCGCCGGGCTGCAGCGTCACAGCCTGGGACTCGACCTTGTTCAGGCCGAGCACGGACGGGGTGAGCTGACCTGTGAAGCCGGGCTGGACGGCCACGGCCGCGGAGCCGGAGGCGCCGGTGCCGGTCACGGAGGCGTCCGCGGTGGCGGGCACGGACTTCAGGGTCACCGGGGAGGTGACCGACGGGACGGCCTTGCCCTTGGCGGTGGTCCAGGAGAAGGAGCCGTGCGTCCACTGGCTCAGGGCGGCGTCGGTGCGGGTGAAGGTCAGGGTGACCTCCGCCTTCTGGCCGGCCTTGAGGTCCAGCACGGACGGGGACGCGGTCACGGTGTAGCCGGGCACGGAGCCGGAGAACGTCCAGCGGCCGTTCTCCAGGGCGGTGACGGTGCGCTTCACGGAGGCGGTGCCGAGCACGTCCGGCAGGGCCACGGAGGGCACGTTGACCTCGCGGCCGGCGAGGTCGCCCAGGATCAGTGCGTTCCACTGCGTCGCGTCGGACTCGTAGACGAGGCCCGGGCGGTTCGCGGCGGCGACATCCGCGGAGCCGGCACCGGTGGCGAAGTTGTCCTGGTTGACGGTGCCGTCCGCGTTGTAGACGTCGCCGGCGGTGGTCATCAGGGCGGACTTCACGGCCATCGGGGACCACTCGGGGTGCTTGCCGATGAGCAGCGTGGCCATGCCCGCCAGGTTCGGCGAGGCCATGGAGGTGCCGGACATCAGGCCGAACACGTTGCCGTGGTAGTCCGAGTCGTACTCGGAGACGCCGGCGATCACGTTCACGCCCGGGGCGGCCACGTCCGGCTTGAGGAACTCCTGGTTCACGGCGTTGGACGGACCGCGGGAGGAGAAGCCGGCGATCTGCGGCAGCGGGTCCGGCGCCTGGCCGGTGGTGTCGCCGGGGACGATCGTGGCCTGCAGGCCGCCGGCCTTGGCCTTGGCGATCAGCGAGGCGTCGTTGGTGTGCACGGTGGGCACGGCGTGGATGTCCGCGTCCAGGGAGCCCGGGGTGACGTTCACCAGGATCATGCCGACGCCGCCGGCGTCCTTGACCACGGCGGACTTCTCCACGCGGGCGTTCACGCCGCGCTCGCAGAGCACGATCTTGCCGGCGGCCTTGGCCGGGTCGAGGGCGCCCGGCTTGCAGAGGCGGGCGTCGTCCGCGGAGACACCCGCGGCGGCCGCGTCCGCGGCGTGGATCACCGGGGCCGGGCCGACGCCGGTGCGCGCCGAGGAGGCGCCGCGCACCTTGGTGCCGTCGGAGAGCTCGAGGGTGCCGGTGAGCTCGTTGGAGAAGGTCTCCGCGGCCACGGTGGTGACCCACGGGGAGGAGTGGTTCACGGTGCTCGGCGTCGGGCCGGAGTTGCCGCCGGACGCGGCGACGAAGATCCCGGCCTCGGCGGCGGAGCGGAAGGCCAGGGCCACCGGATCCACCACGGAGGTGTTGTTGCCGGAGATGGAGTAGTTCAGGACGTCGACGTTGTTCTCGATGGCCTTCTCCACGGCGGCCACGGACGCGGAGGAGTAGCAGCCGCCGGTGTCCGGGTCGGTGTCCTCCCAGCAGACCTTGTAGGAGATGAGCTTCGCGGCCGGGGCGACGCCCGAGCCGAGGCCGAAGGACGCGCCGTCGATGGTCTGCTCCACGTCCTTGGCGCCCACGATGGTGGTGGCCACGTGGGTGCCGTGGGACTTCACGCCCAGCGGGGAGATGCGCTCGGCGGGGTCGCGCTTCTCCACGGGGGTGCCCCGGACGAAGTCGTCGGAGAACGCGTAGGCGCCGATCAGCTTCGAGTCGCAGGTGGAGGCGGGGAAGTCGGGGCCGGACTGGCACTCGGCGGTGGCGAGGGTGCCGTCGGCCTTCTGGACGGCGATCCTGCCGTCCGCGGTGCGGAAGGTGTCGCCGGCCTTGAGCTTCCCGTTGTTGGTGCGCGGCCCCACGGGGGTGCCGTCGAGGAAGGGGCTGTCCGGGTAGATGCCGGAGTCGATCACGCCGACGACGACGCCGCGGCCCGCGTTCTCGGCCTTGCCGAAGGTGGTGTTCCAGGCCCCCTTCTTGCCGTTCAGCCCGAGGAAGTCGGTGGAGGTGTAGTCGGGGGCGACCTGCTCGTCGGCGGTGACGGCGAGGACGGCGGGATCCTCCGCGTAGGCCTGGGCCTGCTCCGCGGAGAGCTCGGCGACGAAGCCGTTCAGCGCGCGCTGGAAGGTGACCTTGGGGGTGACGCCCTGCTGCGCGGCGACCTTCTCCTGCTGGCGCTTGAGCTTGGCCTCGTAGTTCTTCACGCGGGGGTGGTTCGCGTCGAACTTCGCGGAGGGGGCGGCGCCAGGGGCGGTGGCCTGGCTCTCGGCGACGGCCGAGGGGGCGTCCTTGAGGATCACGAAGTAGCGGCCTGCCTTGAGGGGCGTGGCGGCCTGCACGCCGACGGCGTGCTCGGCCTGCGGGGCGGCGAAGGCCGGGGCGGCGAGGGGCGCCGCCATCAGGCCGACGGCGGTGACGGCGGCGCCGAGCAGGCGCAGACGCTGGGGGTGACGGTTCATGGGCTCGTCTCTCTGGTGCGGCGAAGGTCCGGCCGGGTGAGGCCGTCGGGCGGCCCACGCGGGCCCGAGATCCGGAGCCGCGGAGTGATCTGGAACACGCCCGTGGCGAGTAGACTACCTGGCCGCTTCCTGGGAAGGCGAGCGGATCCTCCTGGGCGCGCCCGCACCCGGGAGAATGGTGCCGCCATGACCTCCGCTGCCCCCTCACCCGTCCCGCTCGTCCTCGCGCCCGAGGACTGGCGCGCCCGCGCCCGTGCCCACCGCGAGCGCATCGCCGCGCGCACCGCACCCCTGATGGCGCGGCGCACGCGCGGGGAGCCGCACCCGGTGCAGGACTTCCTGTTCGGGTACTACACGCTCACCCCGGGCGCGCTGCAGCGCTGGCACCCGGGGGCCGGCGTCGTCCTGGCCGACGACGACGGCGCCGCCGCCACGGCCGAGGCCGCCGAGCTGGGCACGGCCCCGCGAGGCGAGTGGCGGCACTGGCGGCGCGTGGAGCCGGGCGAGGTGGTCGGCGTCGTGCTGGACGGGCGCGAGGTGGGTGGCTGGACGGTCGACGTGCCGGCGTTCCTGGCGGACCGCGCGTCCGGGGTGGCGTTCACCCGGGAGCTGCTGGAGCGCACGGCAGGGCGGCCGGCGCGGCTGGGCTGCTTCGGGCTGCACGAGTGGGCGATGGCCTACCGCTCGGACGTGCACGGGGTGCGGCACTCGCAGCTGCCGCTGCGCCTGGGCGCGGCAGGCACGGACGCTGTGGTCGAGGACCAGCGGATCCGCTGCACGCACTTCGACGCGTTCCGGTTCTTCGCTCCGGAGGCCGTGCCGCTGAACGAGGGCGCGGAGGGGGTGCAGCCCACGCGCGCGGGCATGCGGGACATGGAGCAGCCCGGCTGCCTGCACGCGGGCATGGACCTGTACAAGTGGGCGCACAAGCTGCTGCCGCTGGTGGACTCGGACCTGGTGGCGGACTGCTTCGACCTGGCCTGGGACATCCGCCGCCTGGACATGGAGGCCTCCCCCTACGACCTCACCGGCGTGGACGACCTCTCCGACGGGCTCGGCGGGTACACCCCGGTGCGGATCGAGACCCCGGAGGGGCGGGCCGAGTACGCGCGGCGCCAGCGCGGGTTCGCCGAGCGCGGGCAGGCGCTGCGGGCGCGACTGCTGGCGGCGCTGGAGGCGGGCGCGCGAGCCGCCGGGGACCGCCGACCGACCGAGGACCCGTCCACCCCCGACCCCGAGGAGCACCATGGCTGACCTTCCCCCCGAGCTCGAGTTCGCCGAGTTCGACGACGACCCCCGCCCGTCCGCGCCGAGCCCCTGGGTGCGGGTGCTGGCCGTGGTGGTGCTGCTCGGCCTGGTCGGGAGCCTGGCCGCCGGGCTGTTCGGCGGGATCTGAGGCCGCTCAGGCGGTGACGTCCCCGTCGACGTAGAGCCACACGCCGGACTCACGGCGGAACCGGCTGCGCTCGTGCAGGCGGAACCGCCCCTCCGGCCCGCGGCCGACGGCCGCGAACTCGACCTCGCCGACGTCCTGGAACGGGCCGCCGCCCTCCACCGCCAGCACGGCCAGCCGGGTGAACGCCGGGGCGGGGTCACCCGGCCCCGGGGTCAGCTCCGCCGTGGACGGCCGGTGCTCCGGGGCCCACGTCGCCCGCAGATAGGCGACCGTCGCCGCCACGTCCGCGGCGCCCGTCGCCCCGGCCCCCTCCACCTCGCCGAGGCGGGCGAACGCCGTGTACCGCGAGCGCATGAGCGCCTCGGCGGTCGGCGCGGTCAGGGAACCGTCCGCGGCGTGGGCGGCGTGGAGCCGGCCGCAGCACTCCGGGTACGGGAGACCGAGCCCGCAGGGGCACGGGGCCTCGGTCACGCGTCGGCGTCCCGAGCGACGCGGGCGCGGTCGGCGGCCTCCGCGCGGCGGGTGCGGGCGCGCAGGCCGCGCGCGGCGGCGGCGACCACGCCGCCCAGGGCCACGGCGAGCGCCGGGCCCAGGGGGCTGACCTCGCGGGAGCGGTCACGGACGGGGGGCTGCGTGGCCTCGACCACGGGGACGGCGCGGCGGGCGGAGCGGCGGGGGATGCGGGCCAGGATCATGGCGCCAGGCTAGCCCCGTCCACCCGGCGGCCGGCGTCGCCGCGATGCCGGCGGCCGGGGAGCCCGTCACCGCCTGAACCGCGACGGGATCCGGCGTCCGGGCCCCCGGTAGACTGGCGGGGCAAGCTCGCGGAGCGCCCGAATCCGGCGTGAGACGGCACCGGACGCACCCGGCGAGCACCCGCGCGGCCCACTCACCCCAGGAGCGTCAGTTGCCCATCATCGTCGTCGACGTCATGCCCAAGCCCGAGATCCTCGACCCGCAGGGCAAGGCGATCAACGGGGCCCTGCCCCGCCTCGGCTTCACCGAGTTCAGCCAGGTCCGCCAGGGCAAGCGCTTCGAGCTCACCGTGGAGGGCGAGGTCACGGAGGAGGTCCTGGCCGCGGCCCGCACGGCCGCCGAGGAGATGCTGTCCAACCCGGTGATCGAGGACGTCGTGAACGTCGCCGTGCTGGACGAGGACGCGGCCTGATGACCGAGATCCCCCTGATCGGCGACTACTCGACGCCGTCCACCCCGCTGAACGGGGCGCGGATCGGCGTCATCACCTTCCCCGGCACCCTCGACGACGTCGACGCCCTCCGCGCCGTGCGCCTCACCGGCGCCGAGCCCGTGTCCCTGTGGCACGCCGAAGCGGACGCCGCGGCGACGCTGGCCACCGTGGACGCCGTGGTCATCCCCGGCGGCTTCTCCTACGGCGACTACCTGCGCGCCGGTGCGATCTCCCGCTTCGCTCCCATGATGGGCGCCGTGGCCCAGGCCGCGGGCGGTCCCGAGGGCTCGGAGGACGGCCTGCCGGTGCTCGGCATCTGCAACGGCTTCCAGATCCTCACCGAGTCCCACCTGCTGCCGGGCTCCATGATCAAGAACGACCACCTGCACTTCATCTGCCGCGACCAGCAGCTGGCGGTGGAGAGCACGGACACCGCCTGGACCCGCGACTTCGAGCAGGGCGAGGTCATCACCGTCCCGCTGAAGAACCAGGACGGCCAGTACGTGGCGGACGAGAAGACCCTCGACGCCCTCGAGGCCGAGGGCCGCGTGGTGTTCCGCTACGTGGGCTGGAACCCCAACGGCTCGCGCCGGGACATCGCGGGCATCGCGAACCCGGCCGGCAACGTCGTCGGCCTCATGCCGCACCCGGAGCACGCCGTGGAGGCCGGATTCGGCCCGGACACCGAGGCCGGCCCCCGCTCCGGCACGGACGGCCTGGGCTTCTTCACCTCCGTCCTGACCACCCTCGCCACCCGTGGAGGCGCCGCATGAGCACCCAGTTCACCATCGAGACCGTCGAGCAGGCCGCGGCGAACCCGGACGTCGCCCAACCCTGGGCCGAGCTGGGCCTCAAGGAGGACGAGTACGCGCGCATCCGTGAGATCCTCGGCCGCCGCCCCACCGCGGCGGAGCTGGCCATGTACTCCGTGATGTGGTCGGAGCACTGCTCCTACAAGTCCTCCAAGGTGCACCTGCGCCAGTTCGGCGACACGCTCACGGAGGAGATGAAGGAGCACATGATGGTCGGCATCGGCGAGAACGCCGGTGTGACCGACCTCGGCGACGGCTGGGCCGTGACCTTCAAGGTGGAGTCCCACAACCACCCGTCCTTCGTGGAGCCCTACCAGGGCGCGGCCACCGGCATCGGCGGCATCGTGCGCGACATCATCTCCATGGGCGCCCGCCCCGTGGCCGTCATGGACCCGCTGCGCTTCGGCGCGGTCGACCACCCCGACACGGCGCGCGTCGTCCACGGCGTGGTCGCCGGCATCGGCGGCTACGGCAACTCGCTGGGCCTGCCGAACATCGGCGGCGAGGTCGCCTTCGACCCCTCCTACCAGGGCAACCCGCTGGTGAACGCCCTCGCGGTGGGCGTGCTGCGGCACGAGGACCTTCGCCTGGCCAACGCCTCGGGCGTCGGCAACAAGGTGGTCCTCTTCGGCGCCCGCACCGGCGGCGACGGCATCGGCGGCGCCTCCGTGCTGGCCTCCGAGTCCTTCGACGACGGCGGCAAGCCCGCCAAGCGCCCCTCCGTGCAGGCCGGCGACCCGTTCGCGGAGAAGGTGCTCATCGAGTGCTGCCTCGAGCTGTTCCGCGACTCCCTCGTGGAGGGCATCCAGGACCTGGGCGCCGCGGGCATCTCCTGCGCCACCTCGGAGCTGGCCTCCAACGGCGAGGGCGGCATGCGCGTCGAGCTCACCGACGTGCTGCTGCGCGACTCCACGCTGACCCCGGGCGAGATCCTCATGTCCGAGTCGCAGGAGCGCATGATGGCCGTCGTGACCCCGGAGAACGTGGCCGCGTTCGAGGCCGTCATGGCCAAGTGGGACGTGGAGCACTCCTGGCTCGGCGAGGTCACCGGCGACGGCCGCCTGGTCATCACCTGGGACGGCGAGACCATCGTGGACGTGGACCCGCGCACCGTGGCCCACGACGGCCCGGTCTACGAGCGCCCCTGCCACCGCCCGTCCTTCCAGGACGCGCTGCAGGCGGACACCTTCCGCTCCTCCGCGGCCGGGCAGGACCTGCCCGCCACCGGCGAGGAGCTCAAGGCCGCCGTCGTCGAGCTGATGGCGTCCCCGAACATGGCGGACGTCTCCTGGATCACCCGGCAGTACGACCGCTACGTCCGCGGCAACACCGCCCTGGCCTCCCCCGACGACGCCGGCGTGGTCCGCGTGGACGAGGAGACCGGCATGGGCGTGGCCGTGGCCACGGACTGCAACGACCGCTACGCCTACCTGGACCCGTACGCGGGCGCCCAGCTCTCCCTCGCGGAGGCGTACCGCAACGTGACCACCACGGGCGCCGTCCCGCTCGCCGTCACCGACTGCCTGAACTTCGGCTCCCCCGAGGACCCGGAGGTCATGTGGCAGTTCGCGGAGGCCGTGCGCGGCCTCGCCGACGCCTGCCAGGTGCTGGGCGTGCCCGTCACCGGCGGCAACGTCTCCCTGTACAACCAGACGGGCGGCGTCGCGATCCACCCGACCCCCACCGTGGGCGTCCTGGGCCGCTTCGACGACGTCCTGCGCCGCACCCCCTCGGGCTTCGGCACGGACGCCGACGGCCAGGCCGTGTACCTGCTCGGCGTCACGGCCGACGAGCTGGACGGCTCCGAGTACGCGAACCTGCGCGGCCACCTGGGCGGCGTTCCGCCGAAGGTGGACCTGGCACAGGAGCGCCTGCTGGGCGAGCTGCTGGTGAACATGTCCCGGGACGGCATGGTCGACGCCGCCCACGACGTCTCCAAGGGCGGCCTCGCCGCGACCCTGGCGGACATGGTGCTGCGCTTCGGCGTGGGCGCCCGGATCGTGCTGGACGAGGTCGTGCGCCGCGACGGCGTGGACGTGTTCACCGCGCTGTTCTCCGAGACGCAGGGCCGCACCGTGGTCTCCGTGCCGCGCACCGAGGAGGTCCGCTTCACGGACATGACCACCGCCCGCGGCTACACGGTCACCCGCATCGGCGTGGTGGACGCGCAGTCGGACGCGCTCGAGGTGCAGGGCCAGTTCACCCTGCCGATCGCCGAGCTCCGGGAGGCCTGGGAGGCAACGCTGCCGAAGCACTTCGGCTGAGCCCGACCCGCCCCGACGACGGCCGCTCCCCCGCGCAGGGGGGAGCGGCCGTCGTCGTGTGCGGCGTGAGGCGGTGCGGTCAGCCGTCCACGGTGGCGGACGCCGTGGCGCCTGCGGAGGAGCCGGCGCCGGAGGAGGCGATCTCCTGGGAGAGCTCGTCCATGGTCACCTGCTCGGCGGCCGGCGGGGCGGCGGCCGGGGTGACCTGGTTCCACCGGTCCATGGTGACCGTGCCCTCGCCCGAGGACTTGGTGTCCCGGAACTCGCGGACGTGGTTGTCCTTGTCCACGGTCATGGTCCAGGAGGAGTCGTCCGAGTAGCGGTACATCTCCTCGCCGTCCACCTGCACGACCTCGCCCTCCATCGCGGCGAGCTCGGCGTCGGTGACGGTGGAGAACTCCTGCTTCATCTCGTCGAGGAAGACCTGGGGGTTCATCTCGTCCACGGGGATCATGCCCTGGGTGTCCACGAGCCAGCGGCCGTCGAGCGCCTCGGCCATCCTGCTGGCGTCCCCGCCGCCGGAGCCGTCCATCTTGAGGTAGGTCTGGCCGCCCACGTGGATGAAGTCCATGGTGCCCGTGAAGTCGGCGGAGTCGCCCGTCACCGAGCCCTGCACCGTGGTCCCGGCGACGTCGCCGGCAAGGTCCACCCGCTGGACCTCCGAGCCGGAGCCGCCGTCGATCTCCGCGAGGATGTGCACGCTCTCCGCCTCGTCCAGCCCCTGCTGGATGTCCTTCCAGACGACCTCGGCCTCGGGGGCCTGGCCCGCGGGGACGTCGGAGGCGGAGGACTCGGACGCCGCGGACTCCGAGGACGACGACGCGGCGGCGTCGGAGCCGTTCGGGGAGGTGCTCACCGTGGGGCCGGCGGCGGAGGACGAGGCGGCCTCCGCGGAGGAGGAGGCGGCAGGGGCGGGGTCGCCGCCGCACGCGCTCAGCGCGAGGGCGCCGGCGCCGAGGAGGGCGGTGAGGGAGGCACGGGACAGGCGGGGGGTCATGGGGTCCGCTTTCTCTGCGAGGGGAGTGGGTGGGGGCGGTGGGGATCCCGCCCGGGGCCCTGAGGCGTACAGACGCCGTGCCCCCACGCTAGCCTTCCGCCCGAGCCCGGGGGCAGGTGCGGTCGCCCCTGAGGACGACGGAAGATCATCCCCCGGGTGGAGTCCGGCCCCTCGGAGCCCGGGCTACGGTGACCCTGTGACGCACACCCCGCCGAGCCCCGCCCCCGCCGCCGACGCCGGCCCCGCGGCCCTGGCCGGGCTGACCTCGGCCCAGGTGGCCGAACGCGTGGCCGCCGGCCGGGTCAACGTGCAGCCGAAGGACACCTCGCGCTCGTTCGGCACGATCCTGCGCTCCCACGTGCTCACCCTGTTCAACCTGGTCATCGCCCTGTGCGCCACGGTGATCGTCGTGCTCGGGCGCTGGTTCGACCTCCTGTTCAGCCTCGCCGCCGTGGCCAACGTGGTGATCGGCGTCGTGCAGGAGAACTCCGCCCGCCGCGCCCTGGACCGGATCGCGCTGCTCCACCAGGACGGCGTCCTCGTGGTCCGCGACGGCGCCCGCCGCGAGGTGCGGATCGAGGAGGTCGTCCTGGACGACGTCGTGGTGCTGCGCCGCGGGGACCAGGTCCCGGTGGACGGCGCGGTGCTCACGTCGGAGGGCCTGGACGTGGACGAGTCCCTGCTCACCGGCGAGTCCGACCCGGTGCCGAAGGCTCCCGGGGACGCGGTCCTCTCGGGCTCGGCCGTCGTCGCCGGCACCGCCCTGGTGCGGGCCACGGCGGTGGGCGCGGACTCCCACGCGGCCAAGCTGGCCGTGCAGGCCCGCCGGTTCACGCGCGCGCACTCCGAGCTGCGGGCGGCCCTGGAGAAGGTGGCGCGCTGGCTCACGATCGCCCTGGTGCCGATCGTCGCCGTGATCCTCCACGGCCAGGTCACGGCGGCCGGCGGCTGGTCCCGCGTGCTCGGCAGCGAGGACCAGCCCGCGCTCGAGGCGGCCCTCGTGGCCACCGTGGCGGCCGTGACCGCGATGATCCCCCAGGGCCTGGCCCTGATGACCACCATCTCCTTCGCCCTGGCCGCCCTCAAGCTGGCCCGCCGCGCGGTGCTCATCCAGGAGCAGCCCGCCGTGGAGATCCTCGCCCGCGTGGACACGGTCTGCCTGGACAAGACCGGCACCCTCACGGAGGGCGGGATCGTCTTCCACGGCGCCCACGCGCCCGTCGGCGCCCCCGCCCTCCCGCACGACGACGACGCGGCCGTCGCGCTGGACCCCGGCGCGCGGGCGGTGCTCGCCTGGTTCGGCGCGGACCCGGACGCCAACCCCACCGCCGCGGCGCTCCGGGAGCCGTTCCCGGCGGCCCCGGCCTCCTCTCCGACCGGCGTCGTGCCGTTCTCCAGCGTCCGCCGCTGGTCCGCCGTGACCTTCGGCCCCGACGCGGACGCCGCGCACCCCGGCATGGCCGGGACCTGGCTGCTCGGCGCCCCGGAGGCCCTCGCGGACGCCGCGCACCTGGGCCCGGAGCGCACCGCCGCGCTCACGGAGGCGTGCACCGCGCCTGCCGACCGCGGGCTGCGGACCGTGCTGCTGTGCCGCGCGTCGGACGCGCCCGCCGGGGAGACCCTCCCGGCCGGCCGCGAGCCCGTCGCCGTCCTGACCTTCGCGGAGGACGTCCGTCCGGACGCCGCCCAGACCCTCGGCTACTTCCGCGAGCAGGGCGTGGCCGTGAAGGTGATCTCCGGGGACAGCCCGCGCACGGTGGCGGCGGTGGCGCGCGCCGTCGGGATGGAGGTGCCCGGCGACGCCGTCGACGGGCGGACCCTGCCCGCCGACCCCGCGGAGCTCGCCGACGTCCTGGAGTCCCACGAGGTGTTCGGGCGCGTGGCCCCGGAGCAGAAGCAGGCCATGGTGGCGGCCCTGCAGTCCCGGGGGCACGTGGTGGCCATGACGGGCGACGGCGTCAACGACGCCCTGGCCCTGAAGACCGCGGACCTGGGCATCGCCATGGGCAACGCCGCCCCCGCCACCAAGGCGGTCTCCCGGATGGTGCTGCTGGACGGGCGGTTCGACCGCCTCCCCGACGTGCTCCGCGAGGGCCGCCAGGTGATCGCCAACATGGAGCGCCTGGCGCACATCTACCTGACCAAGACGTCCTACGCGCTCCTGTTCGGCCTGGTGTTCTCCCTGCTGGCCTGGCCGTTCCCGCTGCTGCCGCGGCAGGCGTCCACGGCGGACTTCCTGATGATCGGCGCCCCGACGTTCTTCCTGGCCCTGCTGCCGAACCCGCGCCGCTACGTGCCCGGCTTCCTCCGCCGCGCCCTGCTGTTCGCGGTGCCGGCGGGCGTGACGATCGTGGCGGCGATGCTGGCGGTCTCCTGGTACGCGCGGCACCTCTCCTCGAAGCCCGTGGACACGGCCCAGCTGCAGACCGCGTCCCTGATCACGCTGACCCTGCTGGGCCTCTGGGTGCTGACGTGCATCTCCCGGCCGCTGCGCCCGCTCATGTGCGGCGTGGTCGCCGGCATGTACGCGCTGCTGGCCGCGGCCGTGCTGGTGCCGGCCTCCCGCTGGTACCACCAGATGGAGCTCCCCGCCCCGGACCTGCTGGCCGCGTCCCTGGCGATCGCCCTGGGCGGCTGCGTGGTCGTCGAGGCCGTGCACCGCATCCACCACGCCCGGGTGACCGTCCCCGGCCGACGCGCGGCGGAGGGCTGAGGGGCCGCCGACCATTGACCGCCGGACGCCGAGTCGCCACAGTGGTGTCCACGAAAGCGCAACAGCGCGCCGGCCGCCCCGGAAGGGGGCGGGCCCGGTACTCGACGAAGGAGCACACCCCATGCGTTGGTTCACCCTCGCCGTCGGCGCCGCAGCCGGCTACCTCCTCGGCAGCGCCGAGGGCCGTCAGAACCTCCAGAAGATGACCGCGAACGCGCAGAAGGTCTGGAACGACCCGAAGACCCAGGACAAGGTCGGCGTCGTGAAGGACAAGGCCCAGGTCGTGGCCTCCGACGCGAAGGACAAGGCCGCCTCGGCCGCGTCCGACGCCAAGCAGGCCGTCCAGGAGAAGACCTCCTCGAACCAGCCGTCCCCGGCCTCCAACAACGAGACCGTGACCACCGGCAACGCCCACGGCGCGGATCCGGACGTGGTCTCCGACCCCTCCACCCCGCTGGCCGACGAGGGCCCCGCAGCCTGATCGACCCCGCACGACGACGGCGGCCCGCCTCCCCCACGGGAGGCGGGCCGCCGTCGTCTGCGTGTGGGGCCGGGGTCCCCGGCCCCACACGCCGGGCTCACTTGGCGGTGGCCGTGTCCTGCGCCATGTCCTCGGTGGCGGGCGCCGTGACGGGCTCCACCGCGTTCCAGTCGGAGAACGTCACCGTGCCGCGCGTCCCGGGGCCGGTGGTCTCGACGGTGAGGAGGGTGCCGTCGTCGTCCGCCACGGTGAACGCGGTCAGGCTCGAGTCCGTGGTGCCGCCCTTCACCGGGGTGTCCAGGACGTAGCGGGTGGCGTCCCGTCCCTGGCGGCGGATGTCCGTGGCCCGGACGTCCGCGCCCTGCAGGGCCCCGGCCTGGGGGACGGCGGTGAGCACGCCGTCCAGGATGGAGCGCATGCTCGCGTCCCCGGGCAGGGGCTCGGCCTTCTTCCACTTCTCCGCGAACGCGGGGCGGCCCTCGCCCGAGACGCCGCCGGGCTGCTCCAGGGTGAACCGCTCGTACCGCTGGCCGCCGACGGTGCGGGACTCGTCCCGCGTGATGTAGCCGTCCGTGCGGAACACGCCCGTGTAGGACAGGTCGGAGCTGTGGACGTCGCCGGCGATCTCGACGCCGTCCGGCGTGCCGGGGGCGGCGCCGGAGTCGTTGCGGGCCTCCGTGGTCAGCCGGACCGAGGACGCGTCCTGCAGCTGCGTGCGGGCGGCGTCCCAGGCAGCCGAGGCGTCCTCGCCGGAGGCGCCGCACGCGGAGAGGGAGAGGGCGGCGGCCGCGCCGAGCGCGGCCAGGGACAGCGCCCGACGGCGGGCGCCGCCGTGCGGGGCGGGGGTGCGGGGGGTGGTCGGTCGCATCAGTGCTGCGCCTCCTCCGGCGCCTCCGCCGGCTCGATCTCGTTCCAGTCGCTCAGGGCGAACTCCTGGATCACGCCGCCGTCCTCGACGCGCAGGCCCACGAGGTCGCCGTCCTCGTCCACGGTGAACGCGCGCACGGAGAATTGGCTGTCTCCGCGGGCGGCGGAGGCCACGTCCCCGGGCATCGCGTAGCGGTAGGCGGTGCCGCCGGACCAGTCGACCTTCTCGGGCTGCACGTCGACGCCGTCCAGGGCGTCCGCGGCGGGCAGGCCCACGGCGTCGAGGGTGGCGCGCAGCGCGTTCTGCCCGGACTGCTGCGTCTCCGTCCAGCCGTCCGTGCGGTACATGGAGGCGATCTGCTCCGGCACGTCCTGGCCCTCGGTGTCCACCCTGGCCCAGGTCTTGCCGTCCGCGCTGACGGAGCGGACGGTCATCCAGGAGTCCCGGCCGACCTGCATGCGGCCGGTGGTCGTCCCGTCCGCGCCCTCCAGCGGCCCGGCCACGTCCCACGCGACCACGCTGGGGCCCTGGGAGTCGTTGACGGACGCCATGGTCATGCGGACGGACTCGGCGCCGTCGATCTGGGCGCGGGCGTGCTGCCACGCCTCCCCGACGTCCTGCTGGTCGGTCCCGCACCCGGCGAGGGTCAGGGCCGCCACGACCCCGAGCCCCGCCGCGTGCACGGCACGTCTGCGCTGCATGTGCTCCTCCTGCCAGGCGGGCGGCCGCGGCCGCCCGCCCACGTCTGTCGACCTGGTCGGGGCCACCCTACCGAGGCCGCCTGGACGCGCAGGCCGGAGCGGCGTCCGCTCAGCCCCGCCGGTTCCGGAAGGCGAAGGACGCGCCGTGGTGGTTCTGCGGCAGGTGGTCGCCGCGGCCGAAGAGCTTGTGGCGCAGCGTGCCGTCCGTGTACGCGGTCTTGTAGCGGCCGAGCTTCTGCAGCTCCGGGACCACGAACTCCACGATGTCCTCGAAGGTGCCCGGGGTGATGTGGTAGGCGAGGTTGAAGCCGTCCACGTCGGTCTCGTCGGCCCACTCGACGAGCTGGCGGGCCGCGGACTCGCCGCCGCCCACGATCACGGGGCCGAAGCCGCCGATGCCCACCCACTCGGCGAGCTTGCGCACGGTCCACCCCTCGTCCGTGCCGGAGGCCTTCTGGAAGGTCTCCACGGCGGACTGGATGGCGTTCGACTTCACGTCCCCGATCGGCTCGTCCAGGTCGTACTGGGACAGGTCGATGCCCATCCAGCCGGACATGAGCACGAGGCCGCCCAGCGGGTCCACGTACTGCGCCAGGTCGTCGTACTTGGCCCGCGCGTCCTCGTCGGTGGCCCCGGTGACGATCGTCTGCATCGCGAAGATCTTGACGTCGTACGGGTCACGGCCGGCGTCCACCAGGGCCTGGCGGATCTTCTTCACGGTGGCGGCCGCCAGCTCCTTCGTGGGGGAGTTGATGAACACGGCCTCGGCGTGCTTGCCGGCGAAGGCGCGGCCGCGCGTCGAGGCGCCGGCCTGGTAGATCACGGGGGTGCGCTGCACGGACGGCTCGGTGACGGCGTGGCCGGGGACCTTGAACCACGTGCCCTCGTGGGCGATGTCGTGGACCTTGGCCGGGTCCGCGAACACGCCGGACTCCTTGTCGTAGACGACGGCGTCGTCCTCCCACGAGCCCTCGAGGAGCTTGTAGACGACGTCGAGGTACTCGTCGGCGTGCTCGTAGCGCTCGTCGTGCTCCATCTGGTCGTCCTGGCCCATGTTCTGGGCGGCGGAGGGCAGGTAGCCGGTGACCACGTTCCAGCCGACGCGGCCGCCCGTGAGGTGGTCGAGCGTGGCGAGGCGGCGGGCGAACGGGTAGGGGTGCTCGTAGGCGGTGCCGGCGGTGACGCCGAAGCCGAGGTGCTCGGTGACCGCGGCCATCGCGGAGACGAGCAGGAACGGGTCGTTCACGGGGGTCTGCGCGCCGGTCCTGATGGCGGCCTCGGAGGTGCCGCCGTACACGGAGTACGGGCCGAGGACGTCGGCGATGAACAGGCCGTCGAAGAGGCCCTTCTCCAGCGTCTGCGCCAGGCGCGTCCAGTAGCCGAGGGTGTTGTAGTCGCGGGCGTGGTCGTCGGGGTGACGCCAGAGCCCCGGGGACTGGTGGGCGACGCAGTTCATGTCGAATGCGTTGAAGAGGATCTCGCGGTGCTCGTCCGGGCGGGTGGGTGCTCCGGCCCCGGCGTTCTCGGCGGTGCTCATGGGTCTCCTTTCCAGGGCCGCCCGGTCGCAGGGGCGCGGCCGGGCGGGCGACGGTTCCGCACCATGCAACGCCGACGCGACCGGCGGTGGAAGTCGGTCCGGCCCAGGGGTTCATGACGGCCTCGCCGGGCCCGGCCACGCGTCCGGCGCCCGGTTCGTGACGTGCCCCGACCGTGACGACATGCCCTGACCGTGACGGAGGACACGTCCGTGGGTGGCGGCCCTGTCGCGGCCCAGCGGCACCCCAGCGCTGAGCCAGAGAAACCTGCTTCCTCCACCCTGCGGAGACGACCGAAACGTCTGGCTCGGCCCTGGGCCCTGCGCCGGTTGCGTGCCGGACCCCGTCACCCGCTCCGACGCCCGCCTCGTGTCCGACGCCGCCGCAGCCGGAGGGTGCCGCGGCGCCGCGGAGATGACCGCTCACCGCCGCCCCGTGGATCCCACGCCCACCTCTTCCTACGGTGAGGGCAGCGATCAAGAGAACCGACTCCCTACGGCTCTGGCCGAGTCGGTCGGCAACCCCTTCACCGTGACGGGGTGCCCCAGATGACGATCCGGCCGCGACAGCGGCAAGCACGGCCCAGGGGTGCACGCCCCCGGCGCCGGTGAGGACACCCGCCCACCGACCCTGAGAGCGATCCGCATGCACCCGCTGACCCCCACGGCACCGTCGTCTGCGGTGCCGGCCTCGACACCGCAGCATCACCGCACATCCGGACGAGCTCACCCACTCAGGAGGAACCGATGAGCATCCCTCTCAGCGTCTTCGACCCCGTGCTGCTGCCGGCCGAGACCGATCCCCGCGAGGCGATCGACGACGCACGCACGCTGGCGGCCGCCGCCGACGCCCTCGGCTACCGGCGCCTCTGGCACGGCGAGCACCACCTGAACCCCGGGGTGCTGGGGTCGAACCCGGCACTGACCCTCGCCCTGGTCGGCCCCGTCACCCAGCACATCCGGCTGGGGTCGGCGGCGTCGTTGGTGGGGCCGCGCACCCCGCTGGTCCTGGCCGAGGACTTCGGGCTGCTCGCCGCGGCCTTCCCCGGCCGGATCGACCTCGGCCTGGGCCGCGCCGCAGCCCCCGGCGGTCCGCCGCCGGGCACCCGGGCCGAGACCCCGACGGGCGACGGCGGACCCGCACAGGACCCGCAGCGTGAACCCGCCGGAGCCGGCGCCTCCTCCGGCCAGGACCCCGCCGCCGGTCCGAGCGAGGTCGACGGCGTGGTGATCCCCGCCGCCCCGGACCTGTCCGCGGCCCTCGGCTCTCCGCTGCGCGCGGCCTCCCGGGCCCTGCTGCCCACACCGTCCACCCCGGCCCTCGACTACGGGGCCCAGGTGGACCTGCTGCTGGGCCTGCTGGACGGGACGGCGCAGCACGACGGCGCCGCGCTGGGCCAGGTCGTCGCCCGTCCGGCGGTCGACGTCGAACCGTGGGTCCTCGGCTCCGGCCCCGGCGTCTCCGCCGAGGTCGCGGCCCGCCGCGGGCTGCGCTTCGGCGCGAACTACCACGTCAGCCCCGCCGGCACCGTCGCCGCCGTCCGCCGGTACCGGGAGCTGTTCCGCCCCTCGCCCGAGGTGCCCTGTCCCGTGGTGTCCGTCTCCGCCGAGGTCCTGATCGCAGACACCGCCGCCGAAGCCCGCCGACGGGCCAGCGGCTACGCCGCGTGGGTGCTGTCGATCCGCTCCGGCGCCGGCGCGGTCCCCTACCCCTCGCCCGCGCACCCCGAGCCCTCCCGCACGCCGCAGGAGGAGGCCCTGGTCGCCGACCGCCTCCAGACCCGTTTCGTCGGCACGGCCGAGCAGGTCGCCGAACGACTCGACGCGCTGGCCCGGCTCACCGGAGCGGACGAGCTGCTCATCAGCGCCTCGGCCCACCGGGTGGAACACCGCGTCGAGACCCTGACCCGACTCGCCGAGATCTGGAGGACCGCATGAGCACCCCCACGCCCACCCTGGGCATCGCCCTGACCACCCAGACCCCCGCCGACGCCCGCGGCCACTGGACCCGGCTGTCCCAGGCCCTGGAGGAGACGAGCCTGGACTGGGCCGTCCTCACCGACCCGCTCGGCACCGCCCCGCAGGCGGGGACGCACCGGATCGACGCCGTCCTCGCGGCCTGCTGGACGGCCACCCGCACGCACCGGATCGGCCTGGTCCCGGAGGTCACCACCACCCACACCGAGCCGTTCCACGTGTCCATCGGGCTGGCCACCCTCGACCACGTCTCCCACGGCCGGGCCGGCTGGCTCGCGACCGTCTCCGCCGCGCCGGAGGTCTCCGCCCTGTTCGGCCGCCGCCGGCACCCGGCCGAACGGACCCCGGGGCTGCAGGCGTCGCGGGTGGACCTCGAGCTGTGGGAGGAGCTGCAGGACGCGGTGGCCGCCGTCCGCGACCTCTGGGAGAGCTGGGAGCCCGACGCCGAGATCCGGGACATCGCCACCGGCCGGTTCATCGACCGCGAGCGTGTGCACCACGTCGACGTCGAGGCCGAGCGGTTCAGCGTGCGCGGCCCCTCCATCACCCCGCGGCCGCCCCAGGGCCGGCTCCCCGTGCTGGTGGAGGCCGCAGGACCGGCCGGCCTGGAGGCTGCCCGCCGCACCGCCGACGTCGTCCTGCTCCCCGCCGCCGAGGTCGGCCGCACGGACGCCGCGCGGCTGCCGGATCGGCGTCGACGAGGCGCCACCCCGGCCGTGCCCGTGGAGCCGACGCGCATCGTCGCCGACGTGACGCTCGAGGGCGACGGCGCCCGCGTGGCCGACGCCGTCCGTCACGCGCTGCAGGCCGGCGCCGACGGCGCGCGCCTGGTCCCGAACCCCACCGCCGACCCGTTCGACGCCCTCGCACTGGCCGCGGACGTCCACGACCGCCTCGACGACATCCGGCCGCCGGACACCGGCACGGTGCCCCTGCGCGAATGCCTGGGCCTCGCCCCCGCCCTCAGCCCCTGGCGACACCCCGAGGACCCCACCGCCCGACCGACCGACGAGGAGGCCACCGCATGACCGGCACCCACCCCTCCACCCCCCGTCCGCGCACCGCCGACCGTCAGCTCATCCTGGGCGCCCACTTCCCCGGCGTGAACAACACCACGGTCTGGAGCGACCCGGAGTCCGGGAGCCAGATCGCCCCCGAGTCCTTCATCCGCTTCGCCGAGATCGCCGAACGGGGCCGCCTCGACTTCATCTTCCTCGCCGAAGGGCTGCGGCTGCGCGAGCAGCGCGGGCTTCTGCATGACCTCGACGTGGTGGGCCGGCCGGCGACCCTGCCGATCCTCGCCGCGCTCGCGGCCGCCACCGAGCACATCGGGCTGATCGGCACGCTCAGCACCACCTACAACGAGCCCTACGAACTCGCCCGGCAGCTCGCCGGACTCGACGCCCTCTCCGGCGGGCGCGCAGGCTGGAACGTCGTCACGAGCCCGGACGCCTTCACCGGGGAGAACTTCCGACGCGGCGGCTACCTGCCCCGCGAGCGGCGCTACCAGCACGCCGGCGAGTTCCTCGCCACAGCCCAGCAGATCTGGGACGCCGCGTCCGGCCGACCGCCCCACGTCGACGTCGACGTCGAGGACTTCAGCGTGCACGGGACCGTCGACGCCCCCGCCCCCGTCCACGGCAGGCCCGTGATCCTCCAGGCGGGGGACTCGGATGAGGGGCGCGATCTGGCCGCCCGGGAGGCGGACGCGGTGTTCACCCGCCACGGAGACTGGGAGGCAGGACAGGAGTTCACGGCCGACATGCGCCGTCGTGCGGCCGCCGCCGGACGCCCCGACGGGGCCGTCCGCGTCCTGCCCGGCGTCACGGTCGTGGTCGGGGACACGGACGAGGAGGCGGCGGCGGAGGCCGAGCAGATCCGCCGCGCCCAGGTCAGCGGTGCCACGGCGGTGCTCACCCTGGAACGGATCTGGAACCGCGACCTCTCCGGATGGGACCCGGACGGCCCGCTGCCGGACGTCGAGCCCGTCCTGGAGGACACGGGCCTGTCCCAGGGCCGGGTGCGGCATGTGGCGGACCCGCATGCGGAGGTCGCCCGACTGCGGGAGATCTCGCAGCGGCAGGGGCTGACCCTGCGCGAGACGGTGATCGCCACCGGGCAGCGACAGGACTTCGTCGGCTCGCCGGAGACCGTGGCGCAGGAGCTGATACGGCACGTCGAGCACGACGTCTGCGACGGCTTCATCCTGATCCCCCACCTCACGCCGGGCGGCCTCGAGCCGTTCGTGGACCGGGTGGTTCCGCTGTTGCAGGAGCGCGGGGCCCTGCGCACCGACTATCCGGAGGACGGCGGCGGGCTGCGCGGTCTGCTGGGCGCCGCCGTCCACCCCACCGCAGGGAGGGCATCATGAGCCGACCGCCGCATCCGGCGCGGCGCCGCCGCCGGGCCCTGCGCGTGTCCGTCGCCGCCGCGGCGGCGCTGGTGCTGGCCTCCGGCGCGGCCGCCGTCGCTCTTCCCACCGGCCCGGACGGGCCGTCGGACGGGCAGGTCCTGCGCGTCGCGCTCGGCTCGGACCAGGGCTGCCTGGACCCGCAGCAGGTCTCCTCGAACGACTCCATCTACGTGGCCCGGCAGGTCGCCGACTCGCTCACGGACCAGGACCCGGAGACCGGGCAGATCGTTCCGTGGCTGGCCGAACGCTGGGAGGTCTCCGAGGACGCCCGGGCCTACACCTTCACGCTCCGCGACGGGGTGACGTTCTCCGACGGCACCCCGGTGGACTCCGAGGCGGTCGCCGCGAATCTGGACAGCCTCGCCGAAGGTCTGGGCCCCCGGGCGTCCCTCGCCACCGGCTACCTGGCCGGCTACGCCGAGACCGACGTCCACGACGCGCGCACCTTCACCGTGCGCTTCCACCGGCCCACCGTGCAGTTCCTGCAGGCCACCTCCACCGTCTCCCTGGCCGTTGTCTCCCCGGCGAGCATCGCCGCCGGCGCAGAGCAGCGGTGCGCCGGCGTGGTGGGTTCCGGGCCCTTCGTGGTGGACGCCTACTCCCCCGGCGCGGGCTCCACCCTGTCCCGGCGCGACGACTACGCCTGGGGGTCGAGTCTCTGGAAGGAGACGGGCCGGGCCGGAGTGGACCGGGTGGAGTTCTCCATCGTCCAGGAGTCCGGGGTCCGGGCGGGGCTGCTGCAGTCGGACCAGGTCGACCTGATCGGTTCGATCGCCCCGCAGGACGAGGACCCGCTGGCCGCCTCCGGGGCGCGCCTGCTGCAGCGGGCCAACCCCGGCACCCCGTTCGGGCTGCTGCTGAACCACGAACACGAGCCCTTCACCGACCCCCGCGTCCGGCAGGCGGTCTCGGCCGCCCTGGACCGGCAGGAGATCGTGGACGTCGCGTTCTTCCGGGACTCGCAGCCGGCCACCAGCATGGTCTCCCGGACCACTCCGGGCTACGCCGACCTGTCCGGGCGGCTGCAGCACGACCCGCAGCGGGCCGCCGCCGCGCTCCAGGAGGCCGGCTACACCCGCGACCCGGACGGGTACTGGACCAAGGACGGGACGCCGCTGACGTTCACCGTGACCTGGTCCGCGGTCTCCCCGCACAACGCGCCCGCCCTCGAGATGCTCCAACAGCAGCTGGACGACGCCGGGATCCGGGTGCGGCTGCGGGAGATCTCGACCGATCAGGCCGGCCAGATCCTGGCCGAGAGCGACTTCGACGCGTTCTGGACCAACACGACCCGGGCCGACGTGGACATCCTGCGCACCAGCTACCACACGGGCCTGGCGAACCGCAGCAACGCCGCCGCCTCGCCCACCGACGGGCTCCTCGAACAGATCGACGCCACCACGGACTCCGCCGCCCGTGACCGGCTGGCCGCCCGCGCCCAGGACGAGCTGCTGACCTCGCTGCCGGTCATCCCTGTGGCCGAGCTGGACACCCAGCTGGCCGCCCGTCCCGAGGTGTCCGGCGTCCTGTTCGACTCCGGCTCCCGCCTCATCCTGCACGACGCCCGGGTGGACGCGGAACAGAAGGAACAGAAGGAACAGGAGGAGCACTGACATGGCCCGCCGCATCCTGCTGCGCCTGGCGCTCGCGCTCGCCGTCCTGCTCGGCGCCTACACGGCCGCCTTCCTGATCCTGTACGTGATGCCCGGAGACCCGGTGACCGCCATGGCCGCCGGCGGCCTCGAGGCCGGCGCGATCTCCGACGCCGACCTGCAGGCGCTGCGGGCCGAGCACGGGCTGGACCGCCCTCTGCCGGTCCAGTACCTGTCCCAGCTCGCGGCCGCGGTCACCGGAGACCTCGGCACCTCCGTCCAGACCGGGCAACCGGTGACGGAGGCGATCCTCGACCGGCTGCCGACCACGCTGCGGCTGGCCTGGGCCGCGCTGCTGGTGGCGGTCGTCGCCGGACCGGCGATCGCCCTGGTCGCCGCGGGGACCCGCCGCCGCTGGGTCCGTGCCACGGCGTCGGCGATCCCTGCCCTCGGCGCCGCCCTGCCGACCTTCTGGACCGGGCTGCTGCTGGTGCAGGTGTTCAGCTTCGGCCTCGGCTGGCTGCCGGCGCTGGGCGACGACGGCCTCGCCGGCCTGGTCATGCCGGCCCTGACCCTCGGGCTGCCGCTGTCCGCGCTCATCGCCCAGGTCATGCTCCGTGCCCTCGACGAGTCCGGCACCCAGGAGTACGTGGAGACGGCGCTGGCATCCGGGCAGTCCCGGCGGCGCGTGCTCATCACCCACATGCTGCCCAACGCGGCGCTGCCCACGCTGGCCATGCTCGGCGTCATCACGGGGAACGTCGTGGCCGGCGCCGTGGTGGTGGAGACGGTCTTCTCCCGCCCCGGCGTGGGCCAGCTGACCGTCCAGGCCGTCACCGCGCAGGACCTGCCGGTGGTCCTGGGGGTGGTGCTGCTCAGCTCCCTGGTGTTCGTCCTCGTCACCCTCACCGTGGACCTCCTCTCCCCCCTCCTGGACCCGCGCGTCGGCCCCGCCGGCGCCGTGTGACCGGCGTCCCGCCCTCCCAGAAAGGCCTCGTCCATGACCTCCGCCCCCGCTGTCGCCGCCGAGCCGACGCCGGCCGCCTCCGCCACCCCGTCGGACCCCGCGGGCGCGCGGCGCCGTGCACGGCCCCGGCTGGGCCTGCTGCTGAGTGCAGGCTTCCTGGTGGTGGTGCTCCTCGCCGCCCTGTTCCCCTCCCTGTTGGCCCCCGGCGACCCGTTCGCCGGCGCCAGCGGCGCCACCCTCGAGCCGCCGGGGCCGGGGCACTGGTTGGGCACCGACCACCTCGGCCGGGACCTCTACACCCGCGTGGTCCACGGGACGGGCCTGACGGTCGCCACGGCGGCCGCCGCCGTCGCCGGGGCCCTGGTCGTCGGCGGCACCCTGGGCCTGGCCTCCGGCTATGTCGGCGGAGTGGCGGACACCCTGCTGATGCGTGTGGTGGACGTGCTGCTGTCCATCCCGTCCCTGCTGCTGTCGCTCGCCGTGGTGGCCGGCCTCGGCTTCGGACCGGTGCAGGTGGCGGTGGCCGTGGGCATCGGGTCGGTCGCGTCCTTCGCCCGCATCGGCCGGGCCCAGGCGCTGCGCATCAGCCAGGCGCCGTTCGTCGAGGCCGCCCCGTCCTTCGGCACCCGGCGCATCCTCGTCCTGCTGCACCACGTGGTCCCGAACGCCGTCGGCCCGCTGGTGTCCCTGGCCGTCCTGGAGTTCGGCTCCGCACTGCTGGCCGTGTCCGCGCTGAGCTTCCTCGGCTACGGGGAGCCCCGCCCGGCCGCCGAGTGGGGCGGGCTGATCTCGGACGGACGCAGCTACCTCGCGGTCGCCCCGTGGCTCACCGCCCTGCCCGGCCTGGTCATCGCCGCCACCGTGCTCGCGCTGCAGCAGGTGGCGACCTCGCCGGCCCCCGCGGACGCCCCCCGCTGACCGCCGCCGACCGCCCACCCGTCAGGAGTCCCCCATGAGCATCCCGAAGAGCCCCACCTCGACACTCCCGTCCGCCGTCGCACCGGCCCCCGCCCTGTCGGTGCACGGGCTCGACGTCGACTACGCCGGCCGGCACGGCCAGGCCCCCGCCCTGCGCGACGTCCGCCTCGAGGTGCCCGCCGGCGGCACGCTGGCCGTCGTCGGGGAGTCCGGTTCCGGCAAGTCCACCCTGGCCCGGGTCCTGCTCGGCCTGTCCGCCGCGAACGCACGCATCCGCTCAGGCAGGATCCACGTCGCCGGGCAGACCGTGGACGCCGCGGACACGGACGCGCTGGCCCGGCTGCGCGGCCGCTGCATCGGGTTCGTCCCGCAGGACCCCGTGACCGGCCTGAACCCGGTGCGCACCATCGGCGAACAGGTGGTCGCGGCCGTCCGCACGCACACCCGCCTGCGTGTGGACGACGCCTATGGGCGGGCCGAGGCGCTGCTGGCCGAGGCCGGGGTGGACCGGCCCGGGCACCGGCTCGGACAGTTCCCCCATGAGCTCTCCGGCGGACTGCGGCAGCGGGTGCTGATCGCCCTGGCGCTCGCCGGCGATCCGGAGGTGATCGTCGCCGACGAGCCGACCAGCGCCCTGGACGCCACTGTGCAGCAGCAGGTGCTGGACCGGCTGGGCCTGCTGCAGGAACGCACCGGCGCGGCCCTGGTGCTGATCACGCACGACCTCGCCGTCGCCGCCGGCCGGGCCGAGCGCATCGTCGTGATGCGCCAGGGACGCATCGTGGAGGCCGGGCCCGCCGAACAGATCGCGCAGTCCCCGCAGGACTCCTTCACGCGTCGGCTGGTGGCCGCCTCCCCGGGCCGCCGCCCGACGGCGCGCGTGCTCGCCGCCCCGGACGTCGAGGCCGGCCCAGGGGCGGATCCGGCGCCGGTGGTGCGGGTCCGCGGGCTGCGCCACGAGTACCCGGGCGTCCACGGGTCCGCCCCGCACGTGGCGGTGGACGGGGTGGACCTGGACATCCGGGCCGGCGAGACCCTCGCCCTGATCGGCGAGTCCGGCTCCGGGAAGACGACGACGGGCCGGCTCGTGCTCGGGCTGGAGACCGTGCGTGAGGGCTCGGTGCAGATACGCGGCGTCGAGACGGCGGGCGTGGGCGGTCGGGCCTGGCGGCGGGCGCGTCGGCATCTGCAGACCGTGCACCAGAACCCCTTCGCCTCCCTCGACCCTCGGCAGACGGTGGAACGGATCGTCGCCGAACCCCTGCGGGCCTTCTCCGTGGGGTCCCGGACCGAACGCCGTGATCGCGTCACCGAGCTGCTGGAACGCGTCAGCCTCCCGGCCGCCACGGCCTCCCGACGTCCCGGCGAGCTCTCCGGCGGCCAGCGCCAGCGGGTGGCCATCGCCCGGGCCCTGGCCCTCGACCCCGACGTCCTCGTCTGCGATGAGCCCACCAGCGCCCTGGACGTCTCCGTGCAGGCCCAGGTGCTCGAGCTGCTGGCCCGGCTGCAGGACGAACAGGGCCTGGCCTGCCTGTTCATCACCCACGACCTGCGCGTGGTCTGGGACATCGCCCACCGGGTGGCGGTCATGCGGGACGGCCGGATCCTGGAGACCGCGGCCACGGAACGGCTCTTCCGGGCCCCGGAGCACCCCTACACGGCGGAGCTGCTGGCCGCCGCCGGGGTTACCGCACCCCTGACGGGGACGCAGACCTCGGCCGGCACGATGACTCCGGCGGGGGCACGGGCCCTGGTGGGCCGGCCGTGACGGCCGGTCGGGCCGGGAGCGGCGGCGCCCCCGGTGTGACGCCCGTGTGACCCCTCCGGCGCCGGCGGCCGGACGGACGCGCGGCCGACCGGGCCCGCGGTGGTCTACTGGCATCCGTGTCCGTCCGGCGCCGACACCGACGACGAAGCGACGATGGGAGCCCTCCATGAGCGTGCACGCGCCTTCCCGTGCCACCGCCTCCACCCCGGTCCGGGGCGAGGACCGCAACAGCCTCGACGTCGTCTTCCGCGGCGTCGGGCGCACGTTCCCCACCGCGGACGGACCGCGCGTCGTCCTGCGCGACGTGGACCTGACCGTGGCACCCGGCGAGGTGCTCGCCGTGATCGGCGCCTCCGGCTGCGGCAAGTCCACGCTGCTGCGCGCCGTGGCCGGCCTGGACCCGGACTTCGACGGGGAGCTGCTGATCGACGGTTCGCCCGTGCGCCCCTACGACGAGCGCACCGCCGTCGGCTTCCAGGAGCCGCGCCTGCTGCCCTGGCGCACCCTGCGCCGCAACGTGGAACTCGGCCTGCCCCGGGGGCTGGACCACGCCGCGGGCCGGGACCGCGTGCAGGAGCTGCTCGAGCTCGTGGGCCTCGCGCCCTTCGCGGAGCACCGCCCCCGGGAGGTCTCCGGCGGCATGGCCCAGCGGGCCTCGCTCGCCCGCGCCCTGGCCCGCCGTCCCGGCGTGCTGCTGCTCGACGAGCCCTTCGGCGCCCTCGACGCCCTGACCCGCCTGAAGATGCAGGACCTGCTGCTGGACGTGCACGCCGCCACCGGCACCACCGTCCTGCTCATCACCCATGACGTGGAGGAGGCCCTGCAGCTCGCCGACCGCGTGCTGCTGCTCGCCCGTGACGTCCCCGCGCCCGACGGCGCGGCCCGCCCCGGAGCGACCGTGGGGCGGATCGTGGACGTGCCGGGGGCCCGGCCCCGCGACCGCGCGGACGCCCGCCTGGCCCAGTTGCGCTCCGAGCTCCTCGAGGGCCTCGGCGTCGAGAGCCACGCCCGATGAGCGGCGCCGGCTCCGCCCGCCTGACCCGTCGCACGGCGCTCGGCCTGCTGGCCGCCTCCCTGCCCCTGGGCCTGAGCGGATGCGTCCTGCAGGGTGAGGCGGGGGCCGGCCCGGTGAATGACCGGGACACGCTGAGCATCGACTACGCCACCTACAACCCGCTCTCCCTCGTGATCCGCCACCAGGGATGGCTGGAGGAGACGCTCGCGCCCCGCGGCGTCCGGGTGAACTGGGTGTTCTCCGCCGGCTCCAACAAGGCCAACGAACTCCTGCGCTCGAACTCCGTGGACATCGGGTCGACGGCCGGCTCGGCCGCGCTGCTGAACCGGGCCAACGGGGCCCCCACGCGCATCGTGGGCATCGCCTCCCGACCGGAGTGGTCCGCGCTCATGGTCCCGCCCGGCTCGGACATCACGGACGTCGCCCAGCTCGCGGGCCGCACGGTGGCCGCCACGCGCGGGACGGACCCGTACTTCTTCGCCGTGCAGGCGCTCGAGGCAGCCGGGGTGGACCCGGCCGACGTCGAGATCCAGAACCTGCAGCACGCCGACGGCCGCGCCGCCCTCGCCGGCGGATCGGTGGCCGCGTGGTCCGGGCTCGACCCGATCATGGCGAAGGCCGAGGCCGAGGGCGCCCGCTTCCTGTACCGCGACCTCGCCCTGAACACGTTCTCCGTCCTCAACGCCACGGAGTCCTTCCTCGAGGAGGACCCGGAGACCGCCCAGACCGTCCTGGACACGTACGAACGCGCCCGCGCCTGGGCGCTCGAGCACCCGGACGAGACCGTCGGGATCCTGGCCGAGGCCGCGAAGATCTCTCCCGACGTCGCCCGCACCGTGATCCTCGAACGCACCAACGCGGACGTCAGCCCCGTGCCGGGCCAGGAGCTGCTCGACGCCCTGACGGGGGTCGGACGGATCCTGGTCGACACCGGGTCCGTCGACTACCAGCACCAGGTGGACGCCGCCCTGGCGAGCATCCTGGACACCCGTTTCGCCGAGGAGGCCATCCGATGAGCACCGCCCTGACCACCCCCGCCGCGACGACGGGCCCCGAGGCACGCGAGCGGTCGGGTCACGACGACGGGGGGACGGGGGCGCGCCGACGGCAGCGGTCCCGGGTGCTGGACCGGCCCGGCGCCCGGGCGGTGGTGGGGCTGGCCGCGCCCGCCGTCCTCCTGGTGCTGTGGTGGGCGGTGACGGCCGCCGGGCTGCTCTCCGCGGTGCAGCTGCCCTCCCCCGGCGCGGTGCTCAGCGCCGGCGTCAACCTGCTGGAGCGGGGCGACCTGTGGCTGCACGTGGGGATCTCCACCCAGCGCGTGCTGCTGGGCTTCCTGCTCGGCGCCGCGCTCGGGCTGGCCGTGGGGTCTGCGCTCGGGCTGTCCCGGTGGGCGGACGCGCTGTTCGCCCCGCTGATCGGGGCGCTGCGCGCGGTGCCCTCGCTGGCCTGGGTGCCGCTGCTGATCCTCTGGATGCAGATCGGCGAGGAGTCCAAGGTCACCCTCATCGCGATCGGCGCGTTCTTCCCGGTGTTCACCACCGTCTACGCCGCCCTGCGCCACGTGGACCCGCACCTGGTGGAGGCCGGACGGGCCTTCGGCTACCACGGGCTGTCCCTGCTGCGGACGGTGCAGCTGCCCGCCGTGGTGCCGGCCGTGTTCTCCGGCCTGCGGCTGGCCCTGGCCCAGGCCTGGCTGTTCCTGGTGGCCGCGGAGCTGATCGCCTCCTCGATGGGCCTGGGCTTCCTGCTCACCGACTCGCAGAACAACGGACGCACGGACCGCCTGATCCTGGCGATCATCCTGCTCGCCGTGCTCGGCAAGCTCACCGACTGGCTGCTCGGCCTGCTGGAGCGCCGGGCCCTGCGCCGCTGGGCCTGAGCCCGGCACGTCCGGCCGCCCGGCCGCGCGGACGGCACGTCTGCGCTGCATGTTCTCCTCCTGGGGCTGCTGCCGGCCGAGGCAGGGCGCCGCGGCCACTGGCGTCACCCTACCGGCGCTCGTCGTAGTCGACGCGCGCGGCCTCCACGGCGTCGTGGTGCTCGGCCGCCCAGTCCACCAGCGCGGCCAGCGGCGTCTCCAGCGTCCGCCCCAGAGCGGTGAGCTCGTACTCCACGCGCCGCGGCACACCGCCGTGATCCGTGCGCGCGACGATGCCGTCCCGCTCAAGGTCGCGCAGGGTGTCCGTGAGGACCTTCCGGCTGATCCCGTCGACGCCGTCGTGCAGCCCGCCGAACCGCAGCGGCCCCTCGGCCAGCGCGATGACGATCAGGGCCGTCCACTTGTTGGCGATGCGCGCCAGGGAGGTGCGGGACGGGCAGCTGGCCAGCAGCGGGTTCCATGAACGGTTCATGACGATCGTCTGAACTCCCCTCGTAGGCACGTTGAGGTGACCAGCGGCCCGCCGCCCACCATGGAAGGGCGACGGAGAGGTCGCGTTACCACCCACTGTAGGAGAGATGAGAATGAATAACCTCACCCCCGCCGAGGTCGTCGGCGCCTACTTCCAGAACCTGGCCGACGGCAACGTCGAGCAGGCGATGTCCGCCCTGGATCCGAACATCGAATGGCACCAGCCCGGTGAGAACCGGTTCGCCGGAGTGCACCGCGGGCCGGAGGCCGTCGGTGCGCTGATCGGCGGGATGATGGAGGTCAGCCAGGGCACCTTCGCGGTGGCCCCGGCCGGCCCGCTGATGACGAACGGCGACGTCGTCGCCGCCCCGGTCCGCTTCACGGGCCGCCGCGACGGCGAGGTGCTGGACCAGGACGGCATCGACCTGCTCACCGTCACGGACGGCCGGATCTCGCAGGTGCGGCTGTTCTCCTCGGACGGGCCGGCGGAGGACCGGTTCTGGGGTCAGTCCTGAGCGTCGCCCGCGGACGTGTAGGCGGTCGGCGGGGTGCCGTTCACGAGCCAGTCGCCGGCCATGCGCACCTTGAACGCCGCCGGGTCGTGGGTGGCGAGGGTGCGGGCGTTGCGCCAGTGCCGGTCGAGCCGGAGCGTGGCCGACGTCGCCGACGCGCCGAGCGTGTCGAAGATGCGGGTGCACACCTCGAGGACGGCCTCCGGCACCACGGCCTGGGCCCGGTACGCGGCGGCCATCGCCTCGGCGGACGCCGCCACGACGTCGGCCTCCGCCAGGCCGGCCCCGTCGGCGCCGTCCTCCCCCTCGTCGAGCAGACGCCCGATCTCGCGCACCATCAGCTCGGCCGCGGCCTGCCGCCCGGCCAGCTGTCCCATGATCTCGAGGAGCTGCGGGTCGTCCTTGGGCAGCGCGGCCGTGCCGGTGTTGAAGGTGCGGCGCCGCTTCCGCAGCAGCTGCGTGCCCTCCGTGAGCGCCGCCCGACCGATCCCGGCCTGCAGCGCCAGCAGGGTCGCCTCCATGAGCACGGGCACCGGCCCGTCCTGCCGCGGCACCTCGAGCAGCTCCTCGGCCGCGGCGTCGTCGAGCACCACGGACCCGGTGGCGGTCAGGCGCTGGCCGAACCCGTCCCAGTCGTCCTTGATGCCCACGCGCGGCTGACGCACGCGCACGACGGCGACGGCCCGGTCCGGCTCGCGGACCGCGCCCCCGGCCCGCTTGGAGTTCCGGCGGGAGACGAGGTCCGCCCCCTCGATGCCCACGGTCGCGGCGGTCCACGTCGCGAAGGCCGAGCCGGTCGCGTAGTACTTCTGCCCCCGCACGACCCAGGTGCCGCCCTCGTCCCGGCTGGCCAGGGTGGCGGCGCGGCCCGGCGCGGCCCCGCCGGCGCGTTCGGCCAGGGCGGAGCCGGCCCAGTCCCCCGCGACGATGTGCCGCAGCCACCGGTCCCGGCGGGCGGGCGCCTGGTCCATGGCCGTGGCGATGAACACGAGGTGGGAGCGCCAGACGTGCGCGGTGTTCACGTCCCGGGCGGC
This sequence comes from Micrococcus porci, assembly GCF_020097155.1. Taxonomy (NCBI): domain Bacteria; kingdom Bacillati; phylum Actinomycetota; class Actinomycetes; order Micrococcales; family Micrococcaceae; genus Micrococcus; species Micrococcus porci. The sequence continues at coordinate 164,351 of NZ_CP083691.1, forward strand.
CAGATCCATGAGCAGGCGCAGCACGGTCTCGCTGCCGCCGCCCTCGCCGCCCGCGTCCACGGGGACGCCGACCTTGCCGAACCCGGCGGCCTGCAGCTCCCCGAGCGCGGCGAACGGCAGGTGCCGACCCGCCTCGCGGGCCCGCTCGCCGTGAGCGACGGAGTCGAAGGCGTCGGCGTACCGGGCGGCGAGGGTGGCGTAGGTGGTCATGGACCTACTCTGACACGCGCGGGCGGCCAGGGGGCCGGGACGCCCCGGCCGTGGGACGGGGTCCACACCGGCCGCCGTCGCCCTGGCCCGCGCCGGACGCCCGCGGGGCCCCGGCGGGCCGAGCATGACCGCCGGTGACGACGGTGGGCGCGGCGCCGTCATCGTCGTCCCTACCCTGGTCGGACCCGCCGACCAGGAGGAACCGCCGCCCATGACGCCCACCGAGGACCCCGCCCGCCCCGACCCGGCCGAGGAGGGCGCCTCCGGGGCCGTCCGCGGACCGAACGACGGCGTGCCCGCCGCGGCCCTCGCGACGCTGCCCGGCCCCCTCCCGCAGGCGCTCGTCGACGCCGCCGACCCGGACGTCCACCCCGGTCGCCCGGCGGACCGGCTGCACGGCGGGCGCGGCGACGGCCGCCCGGTGGCCGAGGCGGACCGGCTCGCGTTCTGGGAGGCGGCCGGCCGACGTCTGAGCTGGGAGCGGCCCTTCACCCGGACGCGCTCCCTCACCGCCCCGGACCCGGCCGCCGAGCGCGGCCCGGAGATCCGCTGGTACGAGGACGGCACCCTGAACGTGGCCGTGAACTGCGTGGACCGGCACGTGGCGGCGGGGCGCGGGGAGAAGGTCGCCCTGTACTTCGAGGGCGAGCCCGGCGACCGCCGCGCCGTCACCTACGCGCAGCTGCAGCGCGAGGTCGCCCAGGCCGCGAACGCCCTCGAGGAGCTGGGCATCGAGGCGGGCGACCGCGTCGTCGTGTACCTGCCCGTGCTCGTGGAGACGATCGTCATCACGCTGGCGTGCGCGAGGATCGGCGCCGTGCACTCGCTTGTGTTCGGCGGGTTCTCGGCGGAGGCGCTGCGGTTCCGCGTCGAGGACACGGGCGCCAAGCTGCTCGTCACCACCGACGGCCAGTTCCGCCGCGGCGCCGCCGTCCCCGTGAAGGCCAACGCGGACGAGGCCGTGTCCGGGGACAACGCGATCGAGCACGTCCTCGTCCTGGACCGCACGGGCCACCGGGACATCCCGTGGACCGAGGGCCGGGACCTGTGGTGGCACGACGTCGTGGACCGCCAGCCGGACACCCACACCCCGCGCGCCTTCGACGCGGAGCACCCGCTGTTCATCATGTACACCTCCGGCACCACGGGACAGCCCAAGGGGCTCGTGCACACCTCCGGCGGGTACCTCGCGGCGGCCTCGTGGACGCACGACTTCCTGTTCTCCCACCCGGACCCGGCGCGGCGCGACGGCGACGTGCACTGGTGCACCGCGGACCTGGCCTGGGTCACCGCGCACACCTACGAGATCTACGGTCCGCTCTCGAACGGGGTCACGCAGGTGATCTACGAGGGCGTGCCGAACGCCCCGCACCCGGGCCGGCACTTCGAGGTGATCGAGCGCTACCGGGTGACGAGCTACTACACGGCGCCCACCCTGATCCGCTCGCTCAAGGGCTGGCATCCGGACGGAATCCCGGCGCACGCGGACGGTGGCCCAGACCTGTCCTCGATCCGCCTGATCGGCACCGTGGGCGAGTCCGTGAACCCGGAGGCCTGGACGTGGGCCCGCACCCAGATCGGCCGGGACACCCCGGACCTGCCGATGGTGGACACGTGGTGGCAGTCCGAGACGGGCGCCACCGTGCTCTCCCCGCGCCCCACGGACACGGCCTTCAAGCCGGGCTGCGGCTCCCGGCCCCTGCCGGGGGTGGACGTGGCCGTGGTCGACGACGATGGCGCCCCCACGCCCGAGGGCCTGCAGGGCCGGATCGTGGTCACCCGCACCTCGCCGTCGATGGCGCGGACCGTGTGGCGGAACCCGGCCCGCTACTTCCACTCGTACTGGGAGGACTACGCGGACCAGGGCGAGGCGGGCTGGTTCCTCGCCGGCGACGGCGCCAAGCGGGACGAGGACGGCGACGTCTGGATCCTCGGCCGCGTGGACGACGTCATCAACATCTCCGGCCACCGGCTCTCCACCATCGAGATCGAGTCCGCGCTCGTGGCGCACCCGCACGTGGTGGAGGCCGGCGTGTGCCCCGTGCCGGACCCGAAGACGGGCCACGCGGCCGTCGCGTTCGTCGTGGCGCACGAGAGCTGGCTGGCCGGCGACGACGGCCCCGGCGCCTCCGCCGCCGACCGCGCCGAGGAGCTGCGGCGGCATGTGGGGCGGGTGATCGGGCCGGTGGCCAAGCCCGCCGAGGTGGTCTTCGTCCCCGACGTGCCCAAGACCCGCTCCGGCAAGATCATGCGGCGCCTGCTCACCCAGCTGCACCAGGGCACGACCATCGGCGACACCACGAGCCTGCAGAACGAGTGGTGCATCCCGCAGATCGCCGAGGTCGTGGCCGCCCGCCGCTGACGCCCAGCGGCGCCCGTCCCCCGCCCTCGGCTTTCGTTCGAGAAACGGACGGCGCGCCGCGCGCTTTCGTTCACGAAAGGCACGGCGCGCCGGACGCACTCGCGCGACGGGCCGGTCAGCCCGCGAGGCCCTCGGAGAGCTTCTGCATGTCGAACACCTCGTCCTCGGCGGGACGCTCCGGAGCCTGGACCGCGTTCCACTCGGTGAACGTCGCAGTGGCGTCCGCCTCGGACTCCACGGAGTTCACGTCCTCCAGGCGGTACAGCTCCTTGGTCTCCTTGTCGACGTACATGGTGCGCCCGAAGTCCTTGTGCTCCTCCGGGAGGGCGTACTTGAGGACCTTCCTGCCGTCCAGGTCCACCTCCTCGGCCTTGACGTCCTTGCCGTTGAAGGCGTCCGCGGCCGGCATGTCCTCCTCGAGGTCGTCCATCACGGTGCCGAGGGAGAGCTCGCCCATCCCGGAGGCCTGGTCGGCCGGCATGAGCATCCAGCGGTCGCCCACGATCTGCTGGAAGGCGTCCATGCCCTCCGGCGCCTGCCCGCCCTCCGCCTTGTTGATCCTCATGTAGACGTCCTGGCCCAGGCGCAGGATGTCCATGTTGACCTCTCCGTCACCCATCTTCGCGGCGACGGTGCCCTTCAGGTGCGAGTCGTCCGTGGCGCCGGCCAGGTCAATGGTCCCGGACTGGATGTCCGAGGAGGACGAGGCCGACGCGGAGCCCGAGGCGTCCTCCTTGGCGGTGCCGTCCATCTTCAGGTGAAGGCTCTGGGCGTCCACGACCTTCTGGCGGACCTCCGGCCAGCTCTCCTCCAGGGTGGGCTGGGTGGCGCAGGCGGAGAGCAGCAGCCCGCCGGTGGCGAGCAGGGCGGCGGCGGCGATCTTGGGGGACTTCATGGCGAGCTCCTGACTCGGGGCGGCGCCGCGGGAGCGCGGCGCTCAGTCGATGACCCCTCCACCATGCCGCCTCGGCGCGGGACCCGTCACGCGTCGCACGCCCCGGCCGCACGGATCCGCGCGGCCGGGGCGGATGCCGGTCAGCGGCGGAACCCGGCCCCCCGGTGGTCCTCCGGCAGCAGCGGTCCCGCGCCGGCCACGTTCTCGCGCAGGGTCCGCCCGGCCTCGGGCTCACGCAGCACGCCGCGCCGCCGCAGCTCGGGGCTCACGAGCCGGGCGAACCGCTCGAGGTCCGTCGGACGCACGGCCGCGGAGATGTTGAAGCCGTCCACGCCGGTCTCGCGGTGCCAGCGCTCGAGCTCGTCGGCCACGGTGGCCGGGGACCCCACGATCACCGGCCCCCGCCCGCCCACGCTCACGAACTCGGCCACCTCGCGCACCGTCCAGCGCCGGTCCGGCGACTGGGTGGTGAACGCGGCCAGCGCCGTCCGCGAGGCCTCGCTCTCCACGTGCTCCAGCTCGGCGTCCGGGTCCAGGCCGGACAGGTCCACCCCCGTCCAGCCGCCGAACAGCGCGAGCGCGGACTCCACGTCCACGTGCTCGTGGTACGAGGCCAGCCGCGCCTGCGCCTCCTCGTCCGTGTCCGCGACGACGACGGTCACCATCGCCAGCACGCGGATCGCGTCCTCGGGGCGGCCGGCCTCCCGCAGGCCCTCGCGGGTCTGCTCGACGAACCGCCGCACGTGCGCCGTCGTCGGGCCGATGTAGAAGACCGCCTCCGCGTGCTCGAGCGCGAACCGTCGCCCCCGCGAGGACGCGCCGGCCTGGAACAGGAACGGGGTGCCCTGCGGCCCGGGGTGCGCGAGCGCGACGCCGGGCAGGCGCACGTGCGGGCCCTCCACGTCGATCGGGTGCACCTTCGCCGGGTCCGCGAACACCCCGGACTCGCGGTCCGCCACGACGGCGTCCCGCTCCACGGACCCCTCGAACTGGCGGTACATGGCGTCGAGGTAGGCGTCGGCGCGGTCGTAGCGCTCGTCGTGCCCGGGCTGCCGGTCCAGGCCGAGGTTGCGCGCGGCCGAGTCCTGGTAGCCGGTCACCACGTTCCACGCGATGCGCCCGCCCGTGAAGTGGTCCAGCGAGGTCAGCGTGCGCGCCAGCAGGTAGGGCTGCTCGTAGGTGACGGACGCGGTGACGCCGAAGCCCACCCGCTCGGTGACGGCGGCCATCGCCGAGACCACCGTGAACGGGTCCAGCAGCGGCCACTGCACGCCGCCGCGCACCGTGGCGTCCACGCCGCCGCCGTGCACGTCGTACAGCCCGAGGATGTCCGCGAGGAACACGGCGGTGAACCCGCCCTCCTCCACCGTGCGGGCCAGGTCCGTCCAGAAGGACAGCCGGTCGAACTCGTGGGCGCGGGACTCGGGGTGCCGCCACAGCCCGGGCGACTGGTGCACGGGCGTCACCATGTCGAACGCGCTGAGGATGAACGGGGCGGGGGCGGGGGTCGCGGTCATCGGGTCTCCAGGGTCACGGGGGCACGGTCGGCCGGAACGACGGCGGCCGGCCCGTCCGCCTGTGGGGCCAGGATGGCGGCGTCGTCGGCCACGAGGTCCGTCTCGGGGCGGGCCACGGGGTCACGGGCGAAGCGCGTGGCGATCAGCGAGAGCGTGGCCAGCAGCGTCAGGTACGCGGCGATCAGCCACGGTGTGTGGCCGCCCGCCTCGTACAGCAGCGCCGCGATGAACGGGGCGAACCCGCCGCCCACCACCGTGCCGAGCTGATAGCCCAGGTTCACGCCCGAGTACCGCACGCGCACCGGGAACTGCTCGGAGAACCACGCGGCCTGCGGACCGTAGACGCTGTCGTGGGCCACGTTGATCACCAGCACGACGACGAGCGGCAACACCGCCAGCGCACCGGCATCCACGACGGCGAACAGCACCCAGCCCGCCACCGCCGTGAGCGCGTACCCGACCCGGGACACCCGGGCACGGCCCACGCGATCCGAGACCGCGCCCCAGAAGGGGGTGCTCAGCAGCCCGATGGCCGAGGCGACCATGATGGCGGAGACGAGGACGCCGTCGTCGGCGCCGCGGAGCACGAGGTAGCTCACCAGGTACGCGGTGACGAGGTAGTAGAGGCCGTTCTGGCCGAGACGCAGGCCGGCGGTCACGAGCACGGGGCGGGCGTGATGGCGCAGCAGCTCGACGACGGGCGCGCGGCTGACGGTCCCCACGTCCCGGTGCACGCGGAACTCCGCCGAGTCCTCGACGCCGAGGCGGATGGCCAGGCCCACCACCACGAGCAGGCCCGAGGCGAGGAACGGCAGGCGCCAGCCGAACGCGGCGAACTGCTCGTCGGTGGTGACCAGCTTGACCAGGGAGAACGCGCCGGTGGCCAGGAGCATGCCGGCCGAGGAGCCGACCTGCGTGAACGAGCCGAACAGGCCGCGTCGGCCCGCGGGGGCGTGCTCCACCGACATCAGGGCGGCCCCGCCCCACTCCATGCCGGCCGAGACGCCCTGCAGGCAGCGCAGCAGCACGAGTCCGGCCACCGCCCACCAGCCCGCCTGGGCGAACGTGGGCAGGACGCCGATGAGCATCGAGGCGCCGCCCATCAGCAGCAGCGAGATGACCAGCAGGGCCTTGCGGCCCACGCGGTCCCCGAAGTGGCCGGCCACGATCCCGCCCAGCGGGCGCAGCACGACGCCGACGGCGAGCGTGGCGAACGAGGCGAGGGTCGCCCCGAACGCGGTCTGGCCGGGGAAGAACTGCACGTTGAACACGAGCGCGGCGGCCAGGCCGTAGAGGTAGAAGTCGTACCACTCGATGGTGGTGCCGATGAACGAGCCGAGCGCGGCCCGGCGACGGTGGGTGCGCAGGGTGCTCATCGGGCGGCCTCCCCGGGGGCGGGGGCGTCGCCGAGGGGCGCGGAGGCGGCCGGGGCGTCGCCGATCGCGTTGAGGCCCTCGGGCACGGTGCCGTTGATCCAGTAGTCGCCGATCGCCCGGGCACGGAACGCGATGGGGTTGTGCGTGGCCACGGTCTGGGCGTTGCGCCAGTGCCGGTCCAGGCCCTTGGCGGTGCTCGTGGCGGAGGCCCCGCCGGTGAGGAACAGCTCCTGGGCGGCGCCGAGGGCCAGCTCCGGGACGGTCACCTGGGCGTGCTCCACCGCGAGCTCGGCCCACGTGAAGGAGGCGGGCACCTCCTCGGGGGCGCCGGAGCCGGTGCGGCCGGCGTCGTGGTCCGCGAGCGCCGCGTCCAGGGCGTCCGCCGCCGAGAGCACCGCGGCCTCGGCCGTGAACGCCTTGGCCGCGATCCGTCCGACGGCCTCCTGGATCAGCGGGTCCTCCCGGAACGGCAGGCCCAGGCCCGTGTTGAAGGTGCGCACGCGGGCGGCCACGGCGTCGGCGGCGTCCCGGCGGGCCGCCCGGGCGATCCCGGCGAGGACCGCGAGCAGGATGAGCTGGAACCACGCCGCCTCGTAGACGGCCTCGGCGCTGCCGGGCACCCGGTCGAGCACGTCCTGCGGCGGCACGGCGACGCCGTCGAACACCGCGGTGCCCGTGCCGGTCAGGCGCTGGCCGAACCCGTCCCAGTCGTCGTCCAGCCGCACGCCCGGGGCCTCCACCGGCACGACGGCGAAGCGCCGGCCCGGGGCCGGGTGCCCGTCCGCGTCGGTCTGGGCGGCGGAGACCCGCGTGTGCGAGGAGAAGATCGAGCCGGTCGCGTAGAACTTGGTGCCGGTCAGGGTCCACGGGCCGTCGCCCGCGGCCGGCGGGGTCAGGACCGTGTTGAGTGTGCCCAGCGCGTTGCCGCCCTTCTCGGTGGATGCGTTGCCGACCGTGGCGCCGGCCAGGATCCGGGCATGCCAGCGCTCGCGGACGGCGGCGGGCTGGAAGCGGAGGGAGTCGAGGAAGCCCAGGTGCGAGCGGTAGAGGTGCGCGACGTTCGCGTCCGCCTCCGCGAGGTCGATCAGCAGGGCCACGGCGGTCCGCACGTCCACACCGGGCCCACCGGCCTCCGCGGGGACCCGCAGCGTGGCGAAGCCGGCCTCGTTGAGCGCGCGGACCTCCGCGAACGGGAGGATCCGGCGGCGGTCGCGCTCGCGGGAGCCTTCGGCGACCCGCGCGAACACCGGGGCGAAGTGGCGGCGCAGGCCGGCCAGGTCGCGGGGCAGGTCCGCGGGGCGCACGAGCGGCGGGACGGTGCCGAGCGGGGTGGGCGCGTCCGTCGGGTCGGTGAGTGGCATGTCGATCTCCTCGGTCCGGAGGCGTGCATCCCGCCGGGCGCGGTGCCGCGGGGCGTGGGTCGTGTGGAGGCCCACGCTAGGAGCAGCGCCGGGGCCGTGTGCCGGCCGCGGTCACATTCGGCGGGCCGGGCGCGGGGAGGGCGCCGGCCGGGGCCGGGGTGGCGCGGCGCGCCCCTAGGCTGAGCCCGTGCGCCTCGTCCTGCTCGTCCTGCTCTCGCTGCTGAGCCAGCAGCTCGGCGCGTCCGTGGCGGGCCTGCTGTTCGACGACGTCGGCGCGTCCGCCATGGTCGCCCTGCGCGTGGTGTTCTCCGCGGCCGTGCTGCTGCTCGTCACCCGGCCGAGCCGCGCCGCCCTCGCCGGCCTGGGCCCCCGGGGGTGGGCCGCCGTCGTCGGGCTGGGCGCGGCGATGACCGGGATGAACCTGGCCATCTACGAGGCGTTCGCGCGGATCCCGCAGGGCGTGGCCGTGACGTTCGAGGTGCTCGGGCCGCTGGCGCTGTCCGTGGCGGCGCGGCCGTCGTGGCGGTCGGCGGCGTGGGCGGCACTCGCTCTCGCCGGGATCGGGGTGCTCGGCCGGGAGGGGTTCAGCGCGGACGGCGGGATCGGCGGGGCGGGGCTGGACCCGGTGGGGGTGGCGCTCGCGCTGGCCGCGGCGGCGTGCTGGGCGGCGTACATCCTGCTCTCCCGGCGTGCGGGGACCCATCTGCCGGGGGTGCAGGGGCTGGCCCTGGCGACGGCGGCCGGGTCCCTCGTGGCACTGCCGGTCGGCGTCGCGACGGCGGGAGCGGCCCTGCTCTCTCCCGTGGTGCTGGGCGTGGGGCTGGCCGTGGCGCTGCTGTCCACGGCGGTGCCGTACGGAATCGACCTGCAGGTGCTGCGCCGCATGCCGACCGCCCTGTTCTCCCTGCTGACGTGCCTGTCGCCGATCGCGGCGGCGCTGACGGCGTGGGCCGTGCGCGGGCAGGAGCTCACCCCGCTGGACCTGGCGGGGATGCTGCTGGTCATCGCGGCGTGCGCGGCCGCCGTCTGGACGAGCCGGTCACCGGGTGTGGCGGGCGGGGGCCGAGGCTAGCCTGGGTCGATGCCCCACCCGCCCCGTCCCACCCCCGACGACGTCCCCGCCGCCGAGCGCGCCGCCCTGCGCCGTGGGCGCTGGATCCCCTGGCTGCCCTACCTGCTCACCGCGGCGGTCAGCGCCGGTCTGCTGGTGTGGGCCATCGTCGCACTCCCGGGCCTGCCGGACCGGGTCCCCGTCCACTGGGGCATCGACGGCCGGCCGGACGCGTGGGAGGAGAAGTCCTTCGGCACGGTGGCGTTCGGCCCGCTGTTGGGGCTCGGCATGACCGCGCTCCTGGCATTCTGCGCGGCGCTGACGCCCGCCATGACCGCCACCCCACAGGACGCCTCCCCCTGGCGCCGCGTCCGCCAGGAGGGCGTGAACCGGGGCGTGCGCGAAGCCCTGGGCTGGCTCACCCTGCTGATCGCCCTGGCCACGGCCCCGTCCACGGTGGAGGTCCTGTCCAACGGCGCCTGGCGTCCCGCGTGGTGGCTCATGCCGCTCGTCCTCACCCTCGTGATGCTCGGGACCGTCGGCGTCTTCGGCCCCGCCCTGCGCCGCTGGACCGGCTGGGCGGACCGCACCGCACAGGACCTCGGCTACCGCGCCGACTTCGCGGAGCTCGCCGAGGACGCGAAGTGGACGCCCCTGGGCCTGAAGAACGACCCCGAGGACCCCTCCGCCTTCCCTGCCAAGCGGGAGGGCTACGGCGTGGGGGCCACCGTCAACCTCGCCACCACCACAGGCCGCCTGCTCGTCTACGGCTTCGTCGCCCTGTTCGTGATCGGCCTGCCCGCCGCCCTCTGGATCGGGGCGTTCCTGAACCGATGACCACGCGCCTGCTCCTGATCGCCGACACCCACATCCCGCGGCGTGCCCGTGCCCTGCCCGCGCAGGTGCGGGCCGAGGTGGCGCGGGCCGACGTCGTGCTCCACGCCGGTGACTGGGTGGCCGAGGACGTGCTCGACGACCTCGACGCGCAGGCCGCCCGGCTGGTGGGCGTGTGGGGCAACAACGACGGGCCTCGGCTGCGGGCGCGGCTGCCCGAGGTGGCGCGCGTGGAGATCGGCGGGGTGCGGATCGCGATGGTCCACGAGACGGGCCCGGCGGCCGGCCGCGAGCGCCGCATGGCCGCGGCGTTCCCGGACGCGGACGTGCTGGTGTTCGGGCACAGCCACATCCCGTGGGACACCGTGGCCGGGCCGGAGACCGCGAACCCGGGCCTGCGGCTGCTCAACCCCGGCTCCTGCACGGACCGGCGGCGGCAGCCGGTGTGCACCCTCATGCGGGCCGTGGTGCGGGGCGGGCGGCTCGAGGACGTGGAGCTGGTGCCCGTGGACCGCACGCCGTGACCGACGGGCCGGCCGCTCCCCGCAACGCGGGTTGAGTTATCGCGGGTCCAGGCGGCTCGCACCCGTGATAACTCAACCCGCGTCGTGCCGGGGCCACCGTATCCGGCGGGCCGGCCGCTCCTGCACAGCCACCACGACGACGGCGGCCCTCCCCAGGGCGCATCGGTTCGGCTCGTCGCAGGGTCCGGGGGCGGCAGGCTCGCCCCATGACCGCGCGCACGCCCCTGCCGCCCGCCCTCGCCGCGGGCGCCTTCACGACGGCCGAGCTGCACGCCGCCGGCCTGCCGTGGCGCCGGACCCTCGCGGCAGACCTCGCCCGGATCTGCCGCGGCGTGCACACCGCGGGCGTCCCCGACCCGTGCGCCCCGGACGGCGCGGCCGCGCTGGCCCGCCTCACGGGCGGGGTGGTCTCCCACGTCTCTGCCGCCCTCTGGCACGGACTGCCGCTGCCGCCCCGCCTCGCGCGGCCGGCCGGGCTGCACCTGACCTTCGACCGGTCCGCGCGCACGCACCGGAGCGACCTGGGCGGCGTCGTCAGCCACCGGGTGCGGCTGCCCTCCGACCACGTGCTCGAGCTTCCCGACGGCCAGCGCGTCACGACGGCGGCGCGCACCTGGTTCGACCTCGCCGGGATGTTCCGCCCCCACGAGGTGGACTGGCTCATCGCGGCCGGCGACCACCTGGTGCGTCCGCCGTGGACGCCGACGGGCCGGGCGGATCCCGTGGCCACCGTGCCCGGGCTGTCGGAGGTGCTCGCCCGCTGCCGTGGCCGGCCGGGCGTCCGTCTCGCACGTGCCGCGCTGGCGGAGGTGCGCGTCGGGGCCGACTCCCCGCCCGAGACCTTCCTCCGGCTCGCGCTGATCCGGGCCGGGCTGCCGGAGCCGGAGCTGCAGGTCGCCGTCGACCCGGCCGACCCGGCCTCGCCTGTCGTGGACCTCGGGTACCGGGCGGCTCGCCTGGCCCTCCAGTACGACGGCGCCGGCCACCGCACGGCTCAGCAGCAGGCGAGGGACGCCCGTCGGGACGCGTACTGCCTCGAGCGGGAATGGACGACCCTGCGCTGCACCTGGGAGGACCAGCGCGCTGGGTTCGGGCGGATCGTGGGGCTGGTCCGGCGTCGGCTCGCCCGCACGCGCTGATCCGCCCCCGCCCGGCCAACGCGGGTTGAGTTGTCACGGGTCCAGGCCCGCGTAACCGGTGATAACTCAACCCGCGTTGCACGGCACCGGCCTGCGCCGCGTGACGCTCTGCGACGTGCCCACCCTGCCCCCGGCGCACCTCGCCCGGGACAATGGGACGGACTGTCCCGAAGCCTCCATCGAAAGGACCCCCGTGGCTGACCACGAGTTCGGCTTCCGCACCCAGGCGCTGCACGCGGGCGCCGTCCCGGACGCCGTCCACGGCTCCCGCGCGGTGCCGATCCACCAGACCAGCTCCTTCGTGTTCGAGTCCGCCGAGGACGCCGCGAACCTCTTCGCGCTGCAGAAGTACGGCAACATCTACTCGCGGATCGGCAACCCCACGGTCGCCGCGTTCGAGGAGCGGGTCGCCACGCTCGAGGGTGGGATCGGGGCCGTCGCGACGGCGTCCGGCATGGCCGCCGAGTTCGTCACCTTCGCGGCCCTCGCCGGAGCCGGCGACCACATCGTGGCGTCTTCGAAGCTCTACGGCGGCACGATCACCCAGCTGGACGTCTCCCTGCGCCGGTTCGGCGTCGAGACCACGTTCGTGGACTCCGCCGAGGCCGCGGACTTCGAGGCTGCCCTCCAGCCCAACACCAAGGCGGTCTACACGGAGATCGTCGCCAACCCCTCCGGTGACGTCGTGGACCTGCCCGGCCTGGCCGACGTCGCCCACCGGCACGGCGTGCCGCTCGTCGTGGATGCGACCCTCACCCCGCCCTACCTGATCCGGCCGATCGAGCACGGCGCGGACATCGTCATCCATTCGGCCACGAAGTTCCTCGGCGGGCAGGGCACCACACTCGGCGGCGTCGTGGTGGAGTCCGGCCGCTTCCCGTGGGACAACGGCAAGTTCCCGTCCATGACGGAGCCCGTGCCCTCGTACGGCGGCGTCTCCTGGTGGGGCAACTTCGGCGAGTACGGCTTCCTCACCAAGCTCCGCTCGGAGCAGCTGCGCGACTTCGGCCCGTCGCTGGCCCCGCAGTCGGCGTTCCAGCTGCTGCTCGGCGTCGAGACGCTGGCCCCGCGCATGGACGCCCACCTCGCCAACGCCCGCGCCGTCGCCACCTGGCTGGACGAGGACCCGCGCGTCTCCTGGGTCCGCTACGCGGGGCTGCCCGACCATCCGCACCACGCCCGCGCGCAGCAGCTGCTGCCCCGGGGCGTCGGCTCGGTGTTCAGCTTCGGCGTGGCCCCGGCGGCCACGGACACCGACGACGGCGCCTCCGGTCCGGAGGCCGGGCGCGCGACGGCGTCGCGCTTCATCTCCGCGCTGCAGCTGGCCTCCCACCTGGCCAACATCGGCGACGCGAAGACGCTGGTGCTGCACCCCGCCACGACGACCCATCAGCAGCTCACCGCCGAGCAGCTCGTGGCCGCGGGCATCCCGGCGGACCTGATCCGCATCTCGGTGGGCATCGAGGACCTCGAGGACATCCTCTGGGACCTGGACCAGGCCCTGACCGAGGCCACCGGACGCACCCGCGACGGCGCCGTCGTCCCCGCAGAGCAGGAGGCCTGAGCCATGAGCACCACCCACCCCGAGCGCACCTGGACCGGCCCGGGCGCCCCCGAGCGCCTCGCGATCCTGCGGCGCACCCGGTCGATCGCGATCGTCGGCGCCTCGGACAAGCCGGCCCGTGCGTCGTACTTCGTGGCCACGTACCTGCTGAGCTCGACCACGTACGACGTCTACTTCGTGAATCCCGTGCTCGCCGCGGCCGGCAAGGAGATCCTCGGCCACCGCGTGTACGCCTCGCTGGACGACCTGCCCGTCACCCCGGACCTCGTGGAGGTGTTCCGCAAGTCCTCCGACGCCCCCGAGGTGGTGGCGGACGCCGCCCGCGTGGGCGCCCGGACCGTGTGGCTGCAGCTGGGCATCTGGAACGAGGACGCCGCGCGTCAGGCCGAGGCCGCGGGCCTGGAGATCGTGATGGACCGCTGCGTGAAGATCGAGCACGCCCGCTTCCACGGCGGGCTCAACCTCGCCGGCTTCGTCACCGGCGTGATCAGCTCGCGGCGCCAGGAACTGGACCGCTAGGCGGGCGACGCCCCGTGTCGGGCGTCGTCCGGCCGTCGTTGCGCACCCGCCCGTCGATGGCGTGGAATGGGGCCATGACCGCCGACCGCGCCTCCGAGCTGCCCTCCGCCGCCCTCTCCCCCGCCTGGACGGGCCGCACCGACGGCGACGCCCCCGAGCACCTGCGCTGGCACCAGGTCGTCCGCTCCGCTGACGGCGGCGCGCCGGCTCAGACCGTCGACGCCGCCCCCGCCCGCTCGACGGCCCTCGTCGGCTTCGCCTCGGACGAGGGCGTGCGCCGGAACCACGGCCGCGTGGGCGCCGAGGACGGCCCGGACGCGCTGCGCGGCGCGCTCGCCTCGCTCGCGTACCTCGAGGGCACGGGCGCGCTCGTGGACGCGGGCGACGTGTCCGTGGACCGCGGCGACGACGACGCCCCGGGCGAGCTCGAGGCCGGCCAGGCCGAGCTGGCCACGGTGGTCAGCGGGCTGCTGAACGCCCACGACCTGGCCGTGGTGCTCGGCGGCGGACACGAGACCGCCTACGCCTCGATCACGGGCCTGACCGGCTCCACGCGCGTGGCTGCGGGCACCCGCGTGGGCATCCTCAACCTGGACGCGCACTTCGACCTGCGCGAGGCGCCGCGGCCCAGCTCCGGCACCCCGTTCCTGCAGGCGCTGCGCGACGCCGAGGAGGCGGAGCATCAGCTCTCCTACGCGGTGGTGGGCATCAGCGAGGCCAACAACACCCGCGCCCTGTTCGACACCGCGCGCGAACGCGGGGTCACGTGGGTGACCGACGAGCAGGCCCAGACCGCCGACGTCACCGGCGTGCGCCGCTGGGTGCGCTCGTTCATCGACGCCGTGGACGTGCTCTACCTGACGATCGACCTGGATGTGCTGCCGGCCGCCGTCGCCCCGGGGGTGAGCGCACCGGCGGGCTTCGGCGTGCCGTACGAGGTGATCCACGCGTGCACGCTGGAGGCCACCCAGTCCGGGAAGCTGGCCCTGGCCGACGTCGTGGAGCTCAACCCCGCCCTGGACGTGGACGGCCGCACGGCGAAGGCCGCGGCCCGGCTGATCCACACGATCGTCAGCCGTCACCGGACGGACGCGTCGCTGCTGGCCTGAGGCGGGCGGGGGTCCATGCAGGCGCGGGGGCCGCGCGTCAGCGTCCCGCCGCCCACGGGGCCGGGGGCTCGGCGCTGCCGTGGGCCGCGCGTCGGGCGGCGTAGTCCAGCGCCGAGCGTGCCAGGAAGTCGTGCAGGGCCAGCACCCCGGCCCGGGCTCCTGCCGAGTCCCTCCGGGTCACCGCCTCCAGCGCCGGGACGTAGAACGCCCGGCCGCGCTCGACCTCGTCGGGCAGACCCTTCGTGGTGGCGAGCCAGAACCGCCGGGAGAGCCCCTGGAGCGGGACCAGGGAATCGGCGAGATAGCGGTTGTTCGCGATCGTGCGCAGGAGTTCGTGCGAGCGCCCGACGGCGGCGACGTACGCCGGCAGGTCCTCCACCGTGCGCAGGTGCCGCACGTGGGCCGCGACGGCGGCCAGCTGCTCCTCGTCCGCCCGCGCGCAGGCCAGTCCCACGGCCAGCGCCTCGAGCGACCGCCGCACCTCCAGCCTCTCCAGCTGGTCGTCCACGGAGATCGGGGGCACCTGCAGGCCACGTCCCCCACCGACCAGGAGCCAGTGGTCTCGGATGAGGCGCTGCACCGCCTCGCGCAGGGGCGTGCGCCCCGTCTCAGCGGCGTCGATGAGGGCCGCCTCGCTGAGGATGGCTCCCGGTGGCAGCTCCCCGGTCTCGATCTTCTGCGTCAGGCGGGCGTAGGCCTCCTCCGACTTGTTCATGGGCCCAGCCTAGGCAGTCAGCTGCCCCCCTCCGCTTGATATATCCGGGATATGCGGCGTAGCGTGGCTCACACCCTGTTACCGGCATCACATGGAGGACTCATGAAGTACCGCCCGCAGCACGAGGCCAACCCCCTGCCCTTCTCCCCCTTCAAGAGCTCCACCGTGCCGCGGCCCATCGGCTGGCTGTCCTCCGTGAGCACGGACGGCCGGGAGAACATCGCCCCCTACAGCCAGTGGCAGAACCTCACCTTCGACCCGCCCATGGTGATGTTCTCCGCGAACCAGTACCCGGACGGACGCCGCAAGGACACCGTCCTCAACGCGGAGCAGACCGGCTGGTTCGTATGGAACATGGCCACCTACGACCTGCGCGAGGCCGTCAACGTCTCCGCCATGGCCCTGGAGCCGAGCGAGAGCGAGTGGGACCGCATCGCGGAGCACGGCGTCACCAAGGTCTACGCGGACAACCACCCCATCCCGATGGTCGCCGAGTCCCCCGTGCGCTTCGAGTGCCGCTACCACTCGACGCACCGCATCAAGGGCGACTCGAACGTGGGCACCATCGACGTGGTCTTCGCCCACGTCGACACCATCCACATCGACGACGACGTCATCACCGCCGACGGCCGCATCGACATCCCGCGCATCCAGCCGATCGCCCGCCTGGGCTACTTCGACTACACCGTGGTGCGGGAGACCTTCGAGATGCGGGTGCCCGGCGCCGACGGCGATGCCCAGGCCGGCCTCGAGGGACGGGCATGAGCACCGCGGCCACCGGCGCGGCCCGGCCCGCTCCCGTGCCCCGGACCCGCCCCCGGAGCCTGAAGGACATGCTGGCCGTGAACTTCGGCAACGCGCTGGAGTGGTACGACTGGAACGTCTACACGATCTTCGCCCCGGTCTTCGCGGCGCAGATCTTCCACGCGGACAACCCCACCTCCGAGCTGCTCGCCACCCTGGCCGTCTTCGCGGTGGGCTTCGTCGCCCGCCCCATCGGCGGCTACGTGTTCGGCGCCTACGCGGACCGGGTGGGCCGCAAGCGCAGCCTCTTCGCGGCGATGATGATCACCGCGCTCGGCAGCCTGATCATCGCCTTCACCCCCACCTACGGCATGGTGGGCGTCCTCGCCTCGGTGATCCTCGTCATCGCCCGCCTGCTGCAGGGCCTGGCGCACGGAGGCGAGATGGGCACCTCCGTGACCTACCTCGTGGAGCGGGCGCCGCAGGGCCGGCGCGGGCTGTTCGGGGCGACGTCGTGGGTGTCCGTGGTGGTGGGCACGATCCTGGCGACGCTCGTGGGCCTGACCATCAACACCCTGCTCACCCACGAGCAGGTGGCCTCCTGGGGCTGGCGGGTGGCGTTCGGCATCGGCGGCGTCCTCGGCCTCTACGCGTTGTACCTGCGACGGAGCCTGACGGAGTCGGAGCACTTCACGGCGGCACAGCAGGTGGTGCCCACCGCCGACGACGCTCCCCGCCGGGAGTCGGGTGCGGTGTGGCGCGGCCTGCTGACGATCTTCCTGGTCTCCGCGGGCGGCTCCCTGATGTTCTACACGTGGCTGATCTACCTGCCCACGCACGCGCAGGTGGCCCATCACATGGACAAGTCCACCACCCTCTCGGCCTCGCTCCTGGCCCAGGTGATCTTCCTGGCCGCCATCCTCGGGGCGGGCCTGCTGGGCGACCGGGTCGGCCGCCGTCCGCTGGTCATCGCCTTCGGCCTGCTCTTCGTGCTGCTGCCGTTCCCGCTGTTCGGCATGCTCGACGGCACCTTCGCCTCGTTCCTGCTCGTGCAGACCATCGCCCTGCTGGCCGTGGCGCTGCTGTTCGGCGTCAACGGCGCCGTCTGGTCCGAGGCGCTGCCCACGGCGGTGCGCGCCAAGGGCGTGGCCACCATGCT
Source organism: Micrococcus porci (assembly GCF_020097155.1). NCBI lineage: Bacteria > Bacillati > Actinomycetota > Actinomycetes > Micrococcales > Micrococcaceae > Micrococcus > Micrococcus porci. The sequence goes on from NZ_CP083691.1 coordinate 181,430, forward strand.
CTCGCTGGCCACCGCGATCTTCGGCGGCACGGCGCCGTACCTGATCACGTGGCTGACGGCGCAGGGGTGGACCAGCGCGTTCCCGATCTACCTCATGGTGGTCGGCGGCCTCACCGGGCTGACCGGCCTGGTCATGAAGGAGACGAAGGACGTGGACCTGGCGGCCTGAGCCAGCAGGGCCGCCCGCACACAGAGTGGTCACGACACGCCGTCTCGTGCAGACGCACGCGGCATGTCGTGACCACTCTGTGGCGTCTGACCGCTCGGCGGCGTCAGTGTCCCTCGGCCTCGGCGCCCGCGGACTCCTCGGCCAGGTCCTGCGGCTCGGCGTCGGCGGACGCGCCCGCGAGCGCCTCCGCCACGGCGGCCAGCACGGACCCGTCGCGCAGGGCCTGCTCGGCGGCGGCCAGCTGCGGGGCCATGTACTGGTCCGGGCCGGGGCCGGGGACGCCGGCCTCGCGGATCACGCGGACGGCGGCACCGGTCGCGGCGGAGGGCTGCAGCGGGGCGCGCAGCTCGATCGCGCGGGCGGCGGCCACGAGTTCGACGGCGAGCACGCGGCGGAAGTTCTCCACGGCCGAGCGCAGCTTGCGGGCGGCGTGCCAGCCCATGGAGACGTGGTCCTCCTGCATCGCGGAGGAGGGGATGGAGTCCACGGACGCGGGCACGGCCAGGCGCTTCATGTCCGAGACGAGCCCGGCCTGCGTGTACTGGGCGATCATCATGCCGGAGTCCACGCCCGGGTCGTCCACGAGGAACGCGGGCAGCCCGTGCGAGCGGGCCGGGTCCAGCATGCGGTCGGTGCGGCGCTCGGACATGCTGGCGACGTCGGCCACCGGGATGGCCAGGAAGTCCAGCACGTACGCCACGGGTGCCCCGTGGAAGTTGCCGTTCGAGCTCACCCGGCCGTCGTCGAGCACCACCGGGTTGTCCACGGTGGCGGCGAGCTCGCGCTCGGCCACGGTGCGCACGTACGCGAGGGTGTCGCGCAGGCCGCCGGCCACCTGCGGGGCGCAGCGCAGCGAGTAGGCGTCCTGCACGCGGGAGTCGCCCTCCTTGTGGCTGGCCACGATCGGCGAGCCCGCCAGGATCTTCAGCATCCGGTCGGCGGAGGCCGCCTGGCCCGGGTGGGGGCGCAGCGGCAGGTGCAGCTCCGGCACGAACACGCGGTCGGTGCCGAGCAGCGCCTCCACGGACATCGCGGCGGTGAGGTCCACGGTGTCGACGAGCTCGTCGAGGTCGGCCAGCGCCATGATGAGCATGCCGAGCATGCCCTCGGTGCCGTTGACGAGGGCCAGGCCCTCCTTCTCCCGCAGCTCGACCGGCTCGATCCCGGCCTCGGCGAGCGCCTCGCCGGCCGGACGCAGCGCGCCGTCCGCCCCGACGACGTCGCCCTCGCCCATCAGCGCGAGGGCCACGTGGGAGAGCGGGGCGAGGTCGCCGGAGCAGCCCAGGGAGCCGAACTCGCGCACGGCGGGGGTGATGCCCGCGTTGAGCATGGCCACGAAGGTCTCGACCACCACGGGGCGCACGCCCGTGCGTCCGGAGGCCAGCGTGGTGGCGCGCAGGAACATCAGCGCGCGGACGACCTCGCGCTCCACCACGGGGCCCATGCCGGCGGCGTGGGAGCGGATCAGCGACTTCTGCAGCTGCGCGCGGGACTCGAGCGGGATGTGCTTGTCCGCGAGCGCGCCGAAGCCGGTGGACACGCCGTAGGTGGGCGTCTCGGCCTCGGCCAGCGCCTCGACGTGGCGGCGCACCGCGCCGACGGTCTCGAGCACGTCGTCGGCGAGCACCACGCGGGCGTCGTGGCGGGCCACGGCGACGACGTCGTCCAGGGTGGCCCCGGACGTGCCGAGGGTGACGGTGGTGGTCATGGTGATGCGTTCTCCTTGATGTCGGTTGATCAGACGGCCCGGCGGCCGGCACGCCACACGGCGTGGGTCAGCGGCATGCCGGGGCGGTAGGCCAGGTGGATGGCGGCGGGGGCGTCGAGCACGTGCAGGTCGGCGCGCTTGCCGACCTCGAGGCTGCCGACGCGGTCCTGCGCCCGCAGGCCGATGGCCCCGCCGAGGGTGGCGGCGCGCACGGCCTCGGCGAGGGTCAGGTGCATCTGCAGCACGGCGGTGCCCACGTTGAAGTTCATGGACGTGGTGTAGCTGGTGCCCGGGTTGCAGTTCGAGGCCAGGGAGACCTCGATGCCGGCATCGAGCAGGCGACGCGCGGGCGCCAGCGGGGCGCGGGTGGACAGGTCACACGCGGGCAGGCAGCCGGCCACGGTGCCGGGCGTGCCGGTGGCCGAGGCGCGGTCCCAGCCGGACCACGTGCCGGCGAGGGCCTCCACGTCCGCGTCGGAGAGGTGGTTCACGTGGTCCACGGAGGCGGCGCCGAACTCGACCGCGAGCGCGACGCCCGGGCCCTGCTCGATCTGGTTGCCGTGCAGGCGCGCGCGCAGGCCCGCCGCCACTCCCGCGGCGAGCACGCGGCGGGTCTGCGCGGCGTCGAAGGCGCCCGTGTCGCAGAACACGTCCACCCAGCCCACGTGCTCCCGCACGGCCTCGAGCATCGGCCCGACGACGTCGTCGAGGTAGTCCTCCACGTCCCGGCCCGGGGGCACGAGGTGGGCGCCGAGGAAGGTCACCTCGTCCACGAGGCCCTCCTCGCGCAGCCCGGCCAGCAGGCGCGCGTGGCGCGCCTCCTCCTCCACGGTGAGCCCGTAGCCGGTCTTGGTCTCGAGGTACGTGGTGCCGCCGCGGACGGCGTCGGCCACGCGGCCGAGCACGAGCTCCCGGAGGCGCTCGTCCGAGGCGGCGCGGGTGGCCTCCATGGTCAGGCCGATCCCGCCGGCCGCGTAGGACTCACCCGCCATGCGGGCCTCGAACTCGGCGGAGCGGTCCCCGTCGAACACGAGATGCGTGTGGGAGTCCACCCAGCCGGGCAGCACGGCGCGGCCCGCGACGGAGACGCGCTCGTCCGCGGCCGGGGCCTGCGCGGCGGGGCCGATCCAGGCGACGTCCTCGTCGTCGAGGACGACGGCGGCGTCGCGCAGGACGCGGCCCTCCGGGTCCACCGTGGTGAGCTCGGCGATGTCCGTGATGAGCGTGCTGGCCATACGGCCTCCTTCGGGAATCGGGTCGTACGGGTCAGGAGGTGAGGGCGGCCACGAGGTGGCCGAGCGGGGTGGCCAGCAGGACGGTCAGGACGACGCGCTCGACCCAGATCACCACGAGGTGCCACAGCTTCACGGGGATGTCCGTGGCCAGGATGGCAGGGACCAGGGCCGAGAAGAAGATGATCGCGGACACGCAGACCACCCCGATCACGAAGCGGGCCACGAAGTCCTCATGTCCGGCCAGCATGGTGGCGGGGATGAACATCTCGGCGATCGAGGTGGCGGAGGCCGAGGCCATCAGTGCCGGATCGGAGAACCCCAGCGCCCAGAACACCGGCTGGAAGATCAGGCCGACCCACTCGAACACGGGCGTGTAGGTGGCCAGCACCAGGGCGATCAGGCCCACGGACATGATCGAGGGCAGGATCTGCAGGACCATGACGAGGCCGTCGCGGAAGTTCAGCCAGACGTTGCGGCCCAGGCTCGGCGCCTCGGCGAGGGTCTGCTCGGCGGCGCGGCGGGCGACGCGGAAGCGGTCCTGGGTGACGGCCTCTTCGGGGACGTGCACCGCGCCGGGGAACGGCTCGTCCGGGATGCGCGAGAGCGGGGGGATGCGCACGGTGATGGCCGTGACCACGAACGTCACCACGAGGGTGCCGAAGAAGTACCAGAGCCAGTGGTCCATGAGGTCCAGGGTCTTGGCCACGATCACCATGAACGTGGCGGAGACGGTGGAGAAGCCGACGGCGATGATGGCGGCTTCGCGCGCCGTGTAGCGTCCGCCGGTGTACATCCGGTTGGTGAGCAGCAGGCCCAGAGCGTAGGAGCCCACGAAGGAGGCGACGGCGTCGACGGCGGCACGACCGGGCACGCGCCAGATCGGGCGCATGGCCGGGCGCAGGTAGACCCCCACGAACTCCATGAGGCCGTAGCCGATGACGAGAGCGAGGAACACGCCGCCGATGGGCACGATCAGGCCGACGGGGATGACGAGCTTGTCCAGCAGGAACGGGCCGATGCCCTTGTCCAGCACCCAGGACGGCCCGAAGCCGAAGACGACCATGCAGGCGGTCAGCAGACCGACGACGCCGAGGAACGCGAACACGGTCGTGGTGACGCTCTGGCGCCAGCGGCCGGTGGCGAACGGGAAGACGGCGCCCGCGGCGATCAGGGCGAGAGCCACGTAGCGGTCCGCCGGGCCGAGGAGCCCGCGCACCCAGGTCACCAGGTGGTCCAGGGGGATGGAGCTCGCCCCGTTGATCGTGACGGGCACGAAGAACATGACGATGCCGATCAGGGAGTAGACCACCATGCGCCAGCGCGCCGGCGGGCGGGGCGAGTCGGCCTCGATCGCCGCCATGGCGGTGGTGTCGGTGTGCAGCTCGCCGTCGGCGGGGTGCGCGTGCGTCATCGGGAGGTCCTCTCGGCGAACGGCCCGGACGTCGTCGGGCGTCCGGGCCGCTGTGGGGTGGGGCCCACCGCGTGTCACCGCGGGGGCCGGTGTTCCGGTCAGTCGCGGACCGTGGGCTCCATCGGGATGCGGACGCCGCGCTCGGCGGCGACCTCGACGGCGCGGGAGTAGCCGGCGTCGACGTGGCGGATGACGCCCATGCCCGGGTCGTTGGTGAGCAGGGCGGTCAGCTTGGCCGCCGCCAGCTCGGTCCCGTCGGCGAGACCCACCTGACCGGCGTGGATGGAGCGGCCGATGCCGACGCCGCCGCCGTGGTGGATGGACACCCACGTGGCGCCGGAGGAGGTGGCGGTCAGCGCGTTGAGCAGCGGCCAGTCGGCGATCGCGTCGGAGCCGTCCAGCATGGACTCGGTCTCGCGGTACGGGGAGGCCACGGAGCCCGAGTCGAGGTGGTCGCGGCCGATCACAATCGGCGCCTTGACCTTGCCCTCGGCCACGAGCTGGTTGAAGAGCAGGCCGGCCTTGTGGCGCTCGCCGTAGCCCAGCCAGCAGATGCGGGCCGGCAGGCCCTCGAACTCCACGAACTCGGCGGCGCCGTCCAGCCAGCGGTGCAGGTGCTCGTTCTCGGGGAACAGCTCCTTCAGGGCCTCGTCGGTCACGCGGATGTCCTCCGGATCGCCGGAGAGCGCGGCCCAGCGGAACGGGCCGAGGCCCTCGCAGAACAGCGGGCGGATGTAGGCCGGGACGAAGCCCGGGAACTCGAACGCCCGGGAGTAGCCGGCCTTGCGGGCCTCGTCGCGGATGGAGTTGCCGTAGTCGAACACCTCGGCGCCGATGTCCTGGAAGCCGACCATGGCCTCGACCTGGCGGGCCATGGACTCCTGGGCCTTCTTGGTGAAGGTGTCCGGGTCGGCCTCGGCCTCGGCGTGCCAGTCCTTCTCCTCGATCTCGATCGGCAAGTAGGACAGCGGGTCGTGCGCGGAGGTCTGGTCGGTGACGATGTCGATCTCGACCTCGCCGGCCTTCTGCCGCTTCAGCAGCTCCGGGAACACCTCGGCGGCGTTGCCGACGAGCCCGACGGAGACGGCCTCGCCGTCGCGCTTGGCCTGCATCACGCGGGCGATCGCGGCGTCGATGTCCGTCTCCACCTCGTGGAGGTAGCGCTTGCCCATGCGGCGGCGCAGCCGCTCCTCGGAGACGTCGACGATCAGGCAGACGCCGCCGTTGAGGGTCACGGCCAGGGGCTGGGCGCCGCCCATGCCGCCGCAGCCGCCGGTGAGGGTCAGGGTGCCCTTCAGGGTGCCGTCGTACTTCTTGCGGCCGATCGCGGCGAAGGTCTCGTAGGTGCCCTGGAGGATGCCCTGGGTGGCGATGTAGATCCAGGAGCCGGCCGTCATCTGGCCGTACATCATCAGGCCCTCGGCCTCGAGCTCGCGGAAGGTCTTCCAGTCGGCCCAGTCGCCCACGAGGTTCGAGTTGGCGATCAGCACGCGGGGAGCCCACACGTTCGTGCGGAACACGCCGACCGGCTTGCCGGACTGCACCAGGAGGGTCTCGTCCTCCTCGAGGTCCTTGAGGGTCTCGACGATCGCGTCGAAGGCCTCCCAGGAGCGGGCGGCGCGGCCGGTGCCGCCGTAGACCACCAGGTCCTCGGGGCGCTCGGCGACCTCGGGGTCGAGGTTGTTCATGAGCATGCGCAGCGGCGCCTCGGTCTGCCAGGACTTGGCGTTGAGCTCGGTGCCGCGGGGGGCGCGGATCGTGCGGGACGGGTCGTGCTGGGTGAAGCCGGCGGCCATGGCCTGGTCCTCTCGACGGGGGGTGCTTGCGCCGCCGGACGGGGGTCCACGGCGTTTCATTCAGCGGCAGGTGCTTGCCGCTCATTGAAACAGTGACAGGGGTCACGTGCAACTCCGCCGCGGCGCGTCACCCCCGCTACGCTCGGCCCATGCCCACCACGCCCCCCGCCTCCACCCGCACCGTGGACCGCGCCCTGGCCCTGCTCGCCGCCGTCGTCGCCCAGCCGCGCCTGAGCCTGGCGGAGGCGGCCCGCGCCACCGACCTGCCCGCCTCGACCGCCCTGCGCCTGCTGCGCAGCCTCGAGACCGCCGGGTTCGTGGACCGCCAGGAGGAGGGCGAGTACCGCCCCGGGGCCCGCCTCATCCAGCTGGGTGCCCGGGCCTTCTCCCGCGAGCCCCTCGTCCGCCTCGCCCGCGCCCCCATGGACGGCGTGGCGGAGGCCACCGGAGAGTCCGTGTACCTGTCCCTGCGCAACGGCGCGCAGGAGGCCGTGTACATCGCGATCGTGGAGGGCACCCACTCCGTGCGCCACGCCAGCTGGGTGGGCCGCACCGTACCGCTGGAGGGCACCGCGGTGGGCGAGGTGTACCGCGGGGAGGTGCCCCCCGGCGGGTACGCCCACGGCGGGCACTCCGTGGAGCAGGACGTCACGGCGCTGTCCTCGCCCGTCGTCGTGGGAGGACGGGTCGTCGCGGCCCTCAGCGCGCTCGTGCCGGACTACCGCTGCACCGCGGAGCACGCCGACCGCTGCGGCCGGGCGCTCGCGGGCGCCACCACGCGGCTCGCCAGCGCCCTCGGCGAGGAGGCCCCGCCGGAGGACGCAGACTGACCCCGCGGGGTCGGGCGGAGGCCTCACCTCCGGACCGGGATTGCCAGGGGACTGCCAGGCTCCTCCCCCGGTTCCCCCAAGGAGGGTTCGTACGCTGAAGGCACCTCATCGAAGGTGCGAGCGATGCAGGTGCGAGTGATGACAGGCGAAGGGCCCCGGACGGCGAATCCGGGGCCCTTCCCACGTCTCGGGGACGGTTCGGCGCTCCGAGGCCATGCCAGGCCCCTACGACGACGCCGGGCCACCCCCTCCTCGGGGACGGCCCGGCGTCGTGCCGCGCGGGACGGCTCAGGACTTGGCGGAGGTGATCCCGGCCCAGACGCCGCCGATCAGGCCCGCGAGCGGGAGCATCCAGAACAGGTGGCCGCCCACGGACAGGGCGGCGGTGTTGGAGAACACGAAGATGACGCCGACGGCGGCGAGGAAGCCGCCGATGAGGCCGCCGATGGCGTAGCGCGCGGCGGAGCGGGCGGCGCCACCCATGAGCAGCACGATGCCGTAGCCGGCGGCGCCGGCGATGGCGCCGCCCACGAGCGCGAACATGAACGCCTCGAGCACGGCGACCCAGCCCACGCCGTCCTCACCCAGGACGCGGGGGCCGTCGGAGAGCAGGCCGGTGGCGGCGCGCCACAGCTCGAACGCCACGATCAGCACGGTGGCGACCACCAGGATGCGGTTGACGAAGCCCCAGCCGTCCACGGGACGGGCCGGTTCGACGGCCTCGGGGGCGACGACGGCGCGGCGCGCCGGGGCCTGCGGGGCGGCGGTGCCGCCGACGGTCTGGACGGCGTGCGCGCCATGGGCCTGGGTGTTCATCGGGTGCTCCCTCGGTTCCGCCCCCGACGGGGCGTGGTGCGATGCGGGACGCGGGGGTCCCGGCGTGATGGATCTGCCCCGATTCTAGGCACCCCGCCACAGGGGCGGCCAACGGTGACCGGCCAGGGGGCCGTGCGCGGCACCGTCGGCCGCGGACCCGGCCCCTCGGCGCGTCGGCTCAGCCCCCAGGCTCGACGTCGACCGGCGGGGTCAGCACGTCGGTCCGGCGGTTCGCCAGCACGGGCACGGTGCGGCGCACCTCCTCGACCCGCTCGGCGGTGACGTCCGCGCACAGCAGGGTCTCGGGGGCGGCGTCGTCGTCGGCCTCGGCGAGGGTGAGCGCGAGGGGGTCGATGATCGCGGAGTGCCCCACGGTGGCGGCGGAGGCGGTGTCCGCGGCGGCCACCCACACGGTGTTCTCCACGGCGCGGGCGCGCAACAGGGTCCGCCAGTGGTCCACCTTGTGCTCGCCGGCGAACCACGCGGCGGGGATCGCCAGCACCTGGGCCCCGGCGAGGGCGAGGGCGCGGGAGACCTCGGGGAAGCGGAGGTCGTAGCAGGTCTGCAGCCCCACGGTCAGCCCGCCGACCTCCACGGTGACGAGGCCGCGGTCCCCGGGGGTGATGAGCTCGGACTCGCGGTGCTCGAACGCGTCGTAGAGGTGGAGCTTGCGGTACGCGCCGGCGACGGCGCCGTCCGCGTCCACCGCCACGAGGGTGTTGTACGGGCGGTCCGTGGCGGAGGGCTCGTACCCGCCCGCGACGATCGCCAGCCCGTGCTGCCGCGCCAGCCGGGCCAGGCCCTCGGTGAACGGCTCCCAGGAGCCGGCGACGGCGTGCGCGAACTCGTCCTCGACCTCCCGGAACGTGAGCATCGCCTCCTCGGGGAGCACGAGGAGCCCGGCGCCCTCCGCGGCCGCGCGCGCGGCGAGCCGGCCCATGGCCTCGAGGTTGTCCTCCACGCGGCCCGTGGGCCCGAACTGTCCGACGGCGATCCTCATGCCCGCCAGCCTAGCGACGCCGTGCCCCCACCTCAGCGCGTCCGTCGAGGAACAGGGAGGACGTCACCCCTGGTCAGCACCGGTTCCACCCTCCACGCTGAAGACGGGCGCGACGTCGGCCCGCCCGCCGCCGTCGTCGTCCGACCGGATCCGCGCCCCTCGGCGCGGAGCAGCCGAGACCCAAGGAGTCACCGCCATGGCCGAGCAGCCGAAGATCCCGGGCACCCCGGGCCCGATCACCCCCGACCTCGAGGAGCACACCGCCCTCACCGACCCGGACCAGCCCGTGGCCGTCCCGGCCCCGGACCAGCGCGGTCCGGCACAGGTCTCCCCCACCGGCCAGGACACCGGCGCCGACCCCGCGACCGCCGCGCAGGGCTGCCCGTACCTGACCACCGCGCACGGCGTGCGCCTGCAGGACTCGGACCACTCGCTCAAGGCCGGCCGCCGCGGCCCCACCCTGCTGCAGGACCATCACCTGCGGGAGAAGCTCAGCCACTTCGACCACGAGCGCATCCCCGAGCGCGTGGTCCACGCCCGGGGCGCCGGTGCCCACGGCGTGTTCCGCGGCTACGGCACCGCCGCGAAGATCAGCCGGGCCGGGCTGTTCGCGAAGGACAAGGAGACGGAGGTGTTCGTCCGCTTCTCCACCGTGGCCGGCTCCCGCGGCTCCATGGATCTGGCCCGCGACACCCGCGGCTTCGCCACCAAGTTCTACACGGACGAGGGCACGTGGGACCTGGTGGGCAACAACATGCCCGTGTTCTTCGTGCAGGACGCCATCAAGTTCCCGGACGTGGTGCACTCGGTGAAGCCGCACCCGGATCGCGAGATCCCGCAGGCGCAGTCCGCGCACGACACGTTCTGGGACTTCGTCTCCCTGCACACCGAGGCGCAGCACCACACCATCTGGAACATGTCCGATCGGGGCATCCCGCGCTCCTTCCGGATGATGGAGGGCTTCGGCGTCCACACCTACCGCCTGATCGCGGCGGACGGCTCCACCGTGCTGGTCAAGTTCCACTGGAAGCCCAAGCTCGGTGTCCACTCGGTGACATGGGAGGAGGCGCTGATCACCAACGGCGCGGACCCGGACTACCACCGCCGTGACCTCGCCGACGCGATCGAGGCCGGCGCCTTCCCGGAGTGGGAGCTCGGCGTGCAGGTGTTCGAGGACAACGAGGAGCAGATGTTCGAGGGGATCGACCTGCTCGACCCCACGAAGCTGGTCCCGGAGGAGCTCGTCCCCGTGCAGACCCTCGGCCTCATGACGCTGAACGCCAACCCGTCCAACTACTTCGCGGAGACGGAGCAGGTGGCCTTCAATCCGGCCAACCTCGTGCCCGGCATCGACGTCACCAACGACCCGCTCCTGCAGGGCCGCCTGTTCTCCTACCTGGACACCCAGCTCACCCGCCTCGGTGGGCCGAACTGGACCCAGCTGCCCATCAACCGCCCGCACGCCCCGGTCAATGACATGCTGCGTGACGGCTTCCACCAGAGCGCCGTGCATCGCGGGGTGGCACCGTACCGGCCCAACTCGCTCGACGGCGGCCTGCCGTACGAGACTCCCGCGGACGACCACGCGCTCATTGAGCACCCGGAGCCGCTGCCGGCCTCGGTCAAGGAGCGCGCGCACGCCGCGTCCTTCGACGACCACTTCTCGCAGGCGCGCCTGTTCTTCCTCTCCCTCTCCGAGGTGGAGCGCGAGCACGTGGCGCAGGCGTACACGTTCGAGCTCGGCAAGTGCTACGAGGAGACGATCCGCGTGCGCCAGCTGCAGAACCTCGGCGCGATCGACCCGCGCCTGGCCCAGCAGGTGGCCGACGGGCTCGGCATGCCCGTGCCGGCGCCCGCCGACGCCCCTGCGGACGTCCAGCCTTCGGCGGCGCTGTCCCAGGTGGGCGGCACGTGGCCGCTCGACGGCCGTCAGGTGGGCCTCGTGGTGGGCCCGCAGGTGGACGAGAAGGAGCTCGGCGACGCCGTGCAGGGCATCCACGGCGCGGGCATGGTCCCGCTGGTCATCGCGCCGAAGGGCGGCCCCGTGGCCGGCGAGGTCGTGGCGCAGCGCGCCTACCTCACCGCCGCCTCGATCGAGCTGGACGCCGTCGTGGTGCTGGGCGCGACCCCGCCCGCCGGGGACGCCCAGCACGGCCTGGACGCCAAGGCCGCGGCGGACGCCCCGGACGCGGTGGACCCGCGCGTCGCCAAGCTGGTCCAGGAGGCCTGGCGCCATGCCAAGGCCATCGTGGCCGTCGGGGAGGGAACGTCCGTGCTGGACGAGCTCGGCCTGACCGGCACCCCGGGTGTGCTCACGGTGGACGCCGGCGCCGACGCCGTCGCCCAGTTGAAGGAGCTCATGCCCGCGCACCGCGTGTGGGAGCGCTTCCCGACCACGGGCCGCCTCGCCGACTGACCCCCACCCACCGCTTTCGTTCGGGAAACGGGGGCGTGTCGCAGCGCTGTCGTTGCCGAAACGGGCCCCGGCCCGGGAGTTCGCTCCCGAGCCGGGGCCCGTCGGCACCTTGACCCGGGGGGTACCGGGCCACAGACTCCTCTCAGCCCGTGCCCGCGGGCGGAGAGGAGGGCCGCATGGACATCCCGACGCGCCGGTCCGCCGTCGCCCTGGCCGCGGCCGGAGCCGCCCTGCTCGCCGGGTGCGCGGCTCCCACGCCGGAGATCACCGTGGTCGACGACGCCGGCACCCGCCTCTTCCTCGCGGCCTCACCCTGGGAGCAGCGTGAGGGCGAGTCGAGGGGTCTGCTCACCGGCACACTCGAGGTGAGTGAGGGCGGCTGTCTGGTGGTGGACGACGGCGCGGTCGGCGTACCCGACCACACCTCCCTCCCCCTCGCCTTCCCGTCCGGCAGCACCCTGGTGCGCGAGAGCGACCGCGTCACGGGTGTCCGTGCTCCGGACGGCGCGACCGTCCTGCTGGGCGACTCCCGCGGCTGGACGGGCGGGCGGGTCCTCGTCGACGACCTCGAGCGGGACGCGCGGGACGCCCTCACGCAGTGCACCACGGAGCAGGCCGTGTTCGTGCCGCTTGCGGAGGGCTGAGGACGCTGGAGGCCGAGGCGCCCCCGTCCCGCCCTGCCGCCCGGAGAACGGGACGCCCAGGGCGCCGTCGGGACCAAACGAAACGGGCCCCGGTCCGGGAGATCACTCCCGGACCGGGGCCGTTTCCCGAACGAAAGCGCGGCGACACGCCGCCGTTTCCCGAACGAAAGCGTCCGGTTCAGTCCTCGATGAGGCCCCGCACCTGCACGACTTCGTCGCGGCCCGGGCCCACGCCGATCGCGGAGATCCGGCAGCCGGAGAGCTTCTCGAGGGCCTCCACGTAGCGCTGGGCGTTCAGCGGCAGATCCGTGAACGCGCGGGCGCCGGAGATGTCCTCGGTCCAGCCGTCGAAGTGCTCGAAGATCGGCTTGGCGTGGTGGAACTCGGTCTGGGTCATGGGCATGCGGTCGTGGCGCACGCCGTCCACCTCGTAGGCCACGCACACGGGGATCTTCTCGATGCCGGTGAGCACGTCCAGCTTGGTCAGGAAGTAGTCCGTGAACCCGTTGACGCGGGCCGCGTAGTGGGCCAGGACGGCGTCGTACCAGCCGGTGCGGCGGGGGCGGCCCGTGTTCACGCCGAACTCGCCGCCGGTCATGCGCAGCTGCTCGCCCATCTCGTCGAAGAGCTCGGTGGGGAACGGGCCGGCGCCCACGCGGGTGGTGTAGGCCTTCACGATGCCGATGGTGCGGGAGAACCGGGTCGGTCCGATGCCCGCGCCCACGGACGCGCCGCCGGCCGTGGGGTTCGACGACGTCACGAACGGGTAGGTGCCGTGGTCCACGTCGAGGAAGGTGGCCTGGCCGCCCTCCATGAGCACGACCTTGCCCTCGTCCAGGGCGTCGTTGAGGAGGTTCACGGAGTCCACCACCATGGGGCGCAGCCGGTCCGCGTAGCCCAGGAAGTACTCGGCGATCTCGTCCACGGTGACGGCGCGGCGGTTGTAGAGCTTCACCAGGAGCTCGTTCTTCTGCCGCAGGGCGCCCTCGATCTTCTGGCGCAGGATCGACTCGTCGAAGATATCCTGCACGCGGATGCCCAGGCGGGCCACCTTGTCCATGTAGGTGGGGCCGATGCCGCGGCCGGTGGTGCCGATGGCGCGCTTGCCCAGGAACCGCTCGGTGACCTTGTCCATGGTCTGGTGGTACGGGGCCACGAGGTGCGCGTTGGCGGAGATCTTGAGGTTCGCGCAGGAGTGGCCGCGGGCCTCGAGCCCGTCGATCTCCTCGAAGAGGGCCTCCAGGTTGATCACCACGCCGTTGCCGATCAGCGGCACCGCGTTCGGGGACAGGATGCCGGCGGGCAGGAGCTTCAGCTCGAACTTCTCCCCGTTGACGACGACGGTGTGCCCGGCGTTGTTGCCGCCGTTGGGCTTCACGACGTAGTCCACGCGGCCGCCCAGCAGGTCGGTGGCCTTGCCCTTGCCCTCGTCGCCCCACTGGGCGCCGACGATCGCGATCGCTGGCATGCTGCATCTCTCCTCTTGGGGCCGCGGCGCTCGACCGCGCGGTCCCGCACATGGAAAACGCCCCCTTGCGTGCGCACGGAGGCCGTACCCCCGAATCCTACCAGCGTGACCTGGGACACCCTCCTGGGTGAGGGCTGCGCCTAGGCTGGGGGCATGGCCGTGCCGCACCCCGTGATGCCTCCGCCCGGAACACCCCTCCCCCACCAGCTGCGCCCCGCGGGCCCGTCCGTCGGGACGCCCCGCTGGCTGCCCGCGGTCCTCTGGATCGTCGCTTTCGCGCTCCTGCCGCTGTGCGTGATCGTGGGGCGCTTCGCCACGGAGAACGGCGGCTGGCTGCTGTTCACCTACATCATGTTCGGGTGGATGGTCCAGGGCGGCCTCGGCGTCCTGGCGGCGGCGTCGCTGTTCCTGCTGCCCCGCGTGAACCCGCCGGTGGAGCGCCGGGCCGGGGTGCGCACCGGCGTCGTGGTGCACCTCCTGCTGGGCGCGTCCTGGCTGACGGGCCTGCTCGGCATGCTGGCGTTCGGCGACTACGGGGACGCCCCCGGCTCCGAGACCGCGCCGGCCCCGCTGGTCGACCTCTACGGGATGGACCGGGCGGTGGAGATCGGCGACGCCGTGGGGCCGCCCCTCGTGGGCATCAGCCTCCTGACCGGCCTGGCCGCGGTGGTGCTGGTCGTGGTCCGGAGGCTGGCCGCCGCCGTCCGCAGCTGAGTCCTCCCCGGCCTGAACCGGACGCGGCGAAGGGCCCCGGGTTCGCCGTCCGGGGCCCTTCGCCTGTCATCACTCGCACCTGCATCGCTCGCACCTTCGATGAGGTGCCTTCAGCGTACGAACCCTCCTTGGGGGAACTGGGGGAAGAGCCTGGCAGTCCCCTGGCAATCGCGACTCCGGGCTCTCATCCGAGCCGGCCACCGGACTCCTCCAGGTAGCACGCCGCGCACAGGGACTCGTAGGTGACCTCGACCCCGTCGATGGCCACCTGGTCCCCCTCGAACACGAAGCGCGAGCGCCCCGTGGCCGCGTCCACGACCTTGCGGGTGTTCAGCACGGCCTTGCGCCCGCACCGGCAGATGGTCTTGAGCTCCTCGAGCGAGTGCGCCAGCTCCAGCAGCCGCGCCGAGCCCGGGAACGAGTGCGTGCGGAAGTCCGTGCGCAGCCCATAGGCCATCACGGGGACGTCCTCCAGGACGGCGATCCGCAGCAGGTCGTCCACCTGGCCGGCCTCCAGGAACTGCGCCTCGTCCACCAGCAGGCATGCCACCGGCGGCGCGTCCACGTGGTCCACGAGGGCGTCGGGGTCGTCGCCGGCGGCATGCGCGCGGAACAGGGCCAGCACATCCGCCCCGGCGGGCACCAGGAAGTCCACGGCCCGGGTGACCCCCAGGCGCGAGACGACGGCGGCGTCGCCCTTGGTGTCCACGGCCGGCTTGGCCAGCAGGACCCGCTGCCCGCGCTCCTCGTAGTTGAAGGCGGCCTGCAGCAGGCCCGTGGACTTGCCGGAGTTCATGGCTCCGTAGCGGAAGTACAGCTTGGCCATCGGGGTTCTCCGGGGGACGACGCGCGGCGCTCAGGCCTGCGCGGCCTCGATCTGCTGGGCGGCGGTGGGGTCGGAGTCCTTGAGGAAGGTGCGGATGCGGTCCACCTCGGCGGACTCCCCGATCCCGGCGGCCGCGCGGCCCAGCGCGTACAGGGCGCGCAGGAAGCCGCGGTTGGGCTCGTGGGACCACGGCACGGGGCCGGCCCCGCGCCAGCCGGCGCGGCGCAGGGCGTCCAGGCCGCGGTGGTAGCCCACCCGGGAGTAGGCGTAGGAGTCCACGGCGCGGCCCTCGGACCAGGCGTCCTCGGCCATGAGCGCCCACACCAGGGAGGACTCGGGCGCCAGGGGGACGAGGTCCTCGGGGAGGTCGCCGGCGTCGAGGCGGGCGAGGACCTCCGGCTCCTCGGGGAGGAGCGTTGCCGGGGGCTCCATGAGGTTCTTGCCGATCAGGGACTCGGACATGGCTGCGCCTCTTCCTGCCCGCGAGGGGGCGGATCGGGGGGCCGGGACGGGCCCGGCGGGGTCGCGGCGAGTCTATCGAGGGCCCGGGATCGGTGCCGCGTCGTCCAGGCTCGTCCGGTACCGTGGCCCTCGCGTGTGTCCGGCGGCGGAAGGCCGTCCGCCCGGGCCCGCACGCCAGCCGAAGGAGCCCCCGCATGACCCACCCGACGTCCGCGCCGCACCGCGCCGCCGCCGCGCTCGGCGCCGCCGCCCTCGCCCTGACCCTCGCCGGCTGCTCCGACTCCGGCCAGCCGAGCCCCGCGAGCTCCACCTCCACCGCCACCGCCGCCGCGGGCTCCTCGGCCTCCGCCACCGGCGACCCGCAGAGCCCGGCCTCCGCCGCGGCCTCCGAGATCCGCGCCGCGCGCGCCTCGGAGAAGGCCGACGGCTCCGAGCGCCCGCAGCCCCGCGAGGCCCTCGAGACCCAGGGCCCCGGCATCACCTCGGGCGCGGCCTCCGCGGGCTGGAAGTCCGTGGCCGCCCGCTACAACGACACGGTCTCCGTGATGGACTGCACCCAGGACGTGCTGGACCAGACCACGCTCGACGCCGTGGCCACCCACATCCCGGTGGCCAACGACATCGGCATCGTGCAGCTCTTCGCCTCCCGGGACCAGACGCACGAGTTCCTCACCTGCCAGTACCAGGGCTCCTCGAGCCGCTCCGAGGGCGCCCCGCTGGTGATGGTCCACTACCAGCACAACCTCGACGGCAGGCGCCTGGAGTGGTGCCGGCCCGAGGCGCCCGTCATGGCGGACGAGTACTCGTACGACGAGTCGACCCGGAAGGGCCTGCTCGCCCTGCTGCGCCCCGGCATGGTCGGCGGCGCGGACGGCGCCCCCCTGCTCCCCCAGCGCACCGCGTGGGCCTGCAACGAGGACGGCACCCAGCTGGTCTCCGTCACCTTCGGCGCGATGAAGGGCTACGGCTCCGTGAACGAGGGCCTCACGCAGGTGACGAACTCGCCGATCGCCAACAGCACCACGCTGGCCACGCAGGCCCGCGACCACCTGGCCGACACGGTGCTGAAGGACCCGTCCGACTTCCAGGCGGACATCGAGACCAGCTCCCCGTTCTTCCTGAACGCCCAGACGGACCAGGAGACCCTCGACAAGGCGAAGGGCCTGCCCACCGGGATCATCCCGCAGGACCAGCTCTCCGACCAGTCCACGATCGACCGGCCCGAGGGCGCACCCGAGCCCGTGGCCCCCGGCCAGCCTCCGCGCCCGTTCGTGGGCGCCGCCCGCGACGCCGCCGAGTCCGCGGCCGCTGAGTCCGCGGCCTCGTCCTCCGGCTCGGACTCCGCGTCCCCCTCGGACGACGGCGACGGCAACCCCGTGGTCAGCGAGAGCGGCACCCCCTCGCCCTCCAACACGACGGACTGACCCGCCCGGGCCCGTCCCGGACACGACGACGGCCGGCCGCCTCCCGGAGGAGGCGACCGGCCGTCGTCGTGCGTGGGGGGCGTCAGCCGATGGACTTGCCGGCGGCGTTGAGCTCCTGGCAGGCCTGGACCACGCGGGCGGCCATGCCGTCCTCGGCCTTGGCGCCCCAGACGCGGGGGTCGTACATCTTCTTGTTGCCGACCTCGCCGTCGACCTTGAGGACGCCGTCGTAGTTCTCGAACATGTGGCCGGCCACGGGACGGGAGAACGCGTACTGCGTGTCCGTGTCCACGTTCATCTTCACGACACCGTAGGAGACCGAGTCGGCGATCTCCTGGGCGGCGGAGCCGGAGCCGCCGTGGAACACCAGGTCGAACGGGCGCTGCCTGCCGAACTTCTCGCCCACGGCCTGCTGGATGTCCTGCAGGATCTGCGGGCGCAGCTTCACGCCGCCCGGCTTGTACACGCCGTGCACGTTGCCGAAGGTCAGGGCGGTCAGGTAACGGCCGTTCTCGCCCAGACCCAGGGCCTCGATCGTCGCGATGCCGTCCTCGACGGTGGTGTACAGCTTGTCGTTGATCTCGTTCGCGACGCCGTCCTCCTCACCGCCGACGACGCCGATCTCCACCTCGAGGATCTGCTTGTTGGCGTGGGTGCGGGCCAGGAGCTCCTGGGCGATGCGCAGGTTCTCCTCGAGGGTCTCCGCGGAGCCGTCCCACATGTGGGAGTTGAAGAGCGGGTCGCGGCCGGCCTTGACCTCGGCCTCCGAGGCGTCGAGCAGGGGCTTCACGAAGCCGTCCAGCTTGTCCTTGGGGCAGTGGTCCGTGTGCAGGGCGATGTTCACGGAGTACTTCTTGGCGACCTCGCGGGCGAACGCGGCCATGGCCAGGGAGCCGGCGACCATGTCCTTCACGGAGGAGCCGGAGAAGTAGGCGGCGCCGCCGGTGGAGACCTGGATGATGCCGTCGGAGCCGGCCTCCGCGAAGCCGCGGACAGCGGCGTTCAGCGTCTGGGAGGAGGTGACGTTGATGGCCGGGTAGGCGAACGCGCCGTTCTTGGCCGCGTCGATCATCTCGGCGTACTTGTCCGGGGAGGCGATGGGCATGCGGGTGTGCTCCTGACTCGCGAGGCGTCGGTTTCTGTTGCTCAGGCGGCATGCTGCACACGTGCACAGCAGCGCCGCCGTGCCGGTCCTCATCGTAGCCGCCGCCCGGGCGGCTGGCCCGGGACCGCCGTCGCCTGCGGCGCCTAGGATCCTGGGCAGGACGCCCCCGACGACGAAGGAGCCCGCGATGCGCGCCGACCAGGTCACCGACCCCCTCTGCTACCACGGCGAAGGCCCCGTCTGGGCCGAGTCCTGGGGCGGGCTGCGCTGGGTCGACATGCTCGCCGGCGACGTGCTCTCCCTCGGCGCGGACGGCGGGGTGACCCGCCGGAACGTCGATCCGAAGGTGTGCGCGGTGGTGCGCCCGCGCGTCGGCGGCGGGGCCGTGTTCGCGGTGGAGCGCGGCTTCGCGCTGGAGGACCCGGACGGCACCCTGCACCGCCTGCCCCCGCTGTGGGACGACGCCGCCGGGCTGCGCATGAACGAGGGCGGCTGCGACCCCGACGGGCGCTTCTACGCCGGCTCCATGGCCTACGCCAAGACGCCCGGGGCGGCGTCGCTGCACCGGCTCAGCCCCGCCCCGGAAGGCGGCGCGGGCGAGGTGGACGTGGTGCTCGAGGGCGTGACCACGTCCAACGGCCTGGCCTGGTCCCCGGACGGCTCCCTGGCCTACTACGACGACACCCCCACGCGGCAGGTCGCGGTGTTCGACTACAGCCGCGAGGAGGGCCTGACGAACCGCCGCGTGCTCGTGGACGTGCTCGACGGCGAGGGCAAGCCGGACGGCCTGTGCGTGGACGCCGAGGGCGGCATCTGGGTGGCGGTGATCAGCCACGGGCGGATCCACCGGTACACCCCGGAGGGCGTGCTGGACGAGGTGGTCGAGGTGCCCGTGCAGAAGACCACGGCCTGCACCTTCGGCGGGGACGACCTCGGCACCCTCTACATCACCACCTCCTGGGAGGGCATGGAGCGCGGCGAGGACCCCCTGGCCGGCGCGCTGTTCTCCGTGCGGCCCGGCGTGGCCGGCCTGCCCACGCTGCCCTTCGCCGGCTGAGCCGCCCACGGCGCCCCCACGCCTTCGTTCACGAAACGGACGGCGCGTCGAGCGCATTCGTGCGTGAAACGGACGGCTCCGCGCCCGCCTCACACCGGCGCCGGACCCCCGTGCTGCCGGATCCAGGCGTGCATCGCGATGCCCGCGGCCACGCCCGCGTTGATCGACCGGGTGGAGCCGTACTGGGCGATCGAGAGCACCGCCTCGCTCGCCGCCCGCACCTCCTCGGAGAGGCCCGGCCCCTCCTGCCCGAACACCAGCACGCAGGCACGCGGGAAGTCGAAGGTCTCCACCGGCACGGACTCCGGGAACAGGTCCACGCCCAGCACCGGCAGGCCCTCCCCCGCCGCCCAGGCGGTGAACGCCTCCACCGTCTCGTGGTGATGCACGTGGAGGTACCGGTCCGTCACCATGGCCCCGCGCCGGTTCCAGCGCCGCCGCCCGATGATGTGCACGCCTGCCGCGTTGAACGCGTTGGCAGTGCGCACGACGGTGCCGATGTTCAGGTCGTGCTGCCAGTTCTCGATGGCCACGTGGAACGGATGCCGAGTGCGGTCCAGGTCCGCGACGATCGCTTCCACGGTCCAGTACCGGTAGCGGTCGGCCACGTTGCGGCGGTCCCCGTCGCGCAGCAGCGCCGGGTCGTACCGCGGGTCCTCGGGCCAGGGGCCCTCCCACGGGGGCGCGCCGACCTCACGTCCGACCTCCCGGGCGTCGACGCCCTCCCCCGACCCCACGGCGCCCCCGGCCTCCGAGGCGGAGGCGGGGGCGCCGTCGTCGTGCGCGGGACGCTCCGGGCTCAGCGGCGACCGTCCTTGCGGTCCACGGCGGCGTACGCGGCGCCGGCCGAGGCGGCGGCCACGGACAGCACTGACGGCCACGCGCCGATCTTCTTGGCCAGCGGGTGGGACGCGCCGAAGCCGCCCAGGTACAGGGCGCCGAGCGTGCCGGCGACGGCGGGGCCGCCCTTGGCCGCCCAGGTGCGGCCCGCGTACAGGCCGGCCGCGCCGAGGACGACGCCGCCGAGCCAGCGGATGCCGGTCTCGCGGGCGACGAGGTAGCCGCCGACCAGGCCGAGCGCGGCGATCGGGGCCGTGGTGACGGCGTCGGCGGGGAGGAGGGTCTTGCCGTCGCGGGCGACGGGGGTGCTGGTGTCCTTGCTCATGGGGCCACGGTACGTCCGCAGGCTGGGTGCGCGCCCGACGTCGCGGCCGCGGGGGCTTTCGGGGCGGGACACGCCGCTTCCTCTCCGGGTGATGCGGCGTGTCCCGTCCGCACAGTGCCAGGGGGCGGCTCGGGCACAATGTCCCGGTGACCCTGATCGATAACGCCGTGTACGTGGACGGCCGCCGAGTCTTCGCCCCGACCTCCCTCTCCGACACCTGGGACGCCATCGAGCGCACCGGCGGGATGGCCTGGCTGGGCCTCTACCGCCCCCACCCGGACGAGCTGCAGGAGGTCGCCGACGAGCTGCCCCTGCACCCGCTCGCCGTGGAGGACGCCCTGACCCCCGGCCAGCGCGCCAAGCTCGAGCGCTACGGGGACGACTGGTTCATGGTGCTGCACCCGGCCCGGTACATCGACGCCACCGAGACCGTGGAGTTCGGCGAGCTGGACGTGTTCACCGGCAAGGACTACGTGGTCACCGTGCGCCACGCCGAGGAGCCGGACCTCGCGGACATCCGCGCCGGCATGGAGCAGCGGCACACGGACCGCCTGGCCCAGGGCCCCTCCCAGGTGGCCTTCGAGATCCTCGACCACGTGGTGGACGCCTACTTCCCCGTGGCCGAGGGCCTGGAGCAGGACATCCGGGAGATCGAGGACCAGATCTTCTCCGGCGACGCCGCCGTCTCCCGCCGCATCTACGAGCTCTCCCGCGAGATCATCGGCTTCGAGCGCGCCACCCGCCCGCTGCCGCGGATGATCGAGCAGCTCCAGGAGGACATGCGCGCCCGCCTGGGCGACGCCGCCAACGGGTCCCACGCCTCCCACCTCGAGGCCCCCGAGCCGGAGCCGGGCGAGGAGGAGCGCGCCGAGCTCGTCGAGACCCTGCGCGCCCTCCGCGACATCCACGACCACGCCGTGCAGGTCACCGACCGCGTGGCCGCGATGCGCCAGATGCTGGAGAACGCCCTGGAACTGGACTCCACCCTTGCCTCCAAGCGGCTGGCGGAGCAGTCGATCGCGCAGAACGAGCAGGTCAAGAGGATCTCGTCCTGGGCGGCCATCATCTTCGCGCCGCAGCTGATCGGCTCGGTCTACGGCATGAACTTCCAGCACATGCCCGAGCTCGAGTGGCCGCTGGGCTACCCGTGGGCGCTCGGCCTCATGCTGGGCGTGGCCGTGGCGCTGTACGCGCTGTTCAAGAAGGCCGACTGGCTCTGAGGCCCGGCCCGGCCCCCGACACCGCTTTCGCTCAGAAGAACGTCGCTACCTTCCCACACGGACGGGATGGTAGCGACGTCTTGTCTCGCGAAAGTGCGGGGCGGGGTCGGCGGGCCGGGGCCCCGGCTCAGTCGAGGTCGAGCTCGTCCTTGCCGAACGCGTACAGGTAGGGGACGCCGGCCTCCTCGGCCACGCGCTCGGCGGCGCCGGTGGCGCGGTCCACGATCACGGCCACGGCCTGCACGTCGCCGCCGGCCTTGCGCACGCCCTCCACGGCGGTCAGCGCGGAGCCGCCGGTGGTGGAGGTGTCCTCCAGCACGACGACGCGGCGCCCCTCGACCCCGGGGCCCTCGACCTGGCGGCCCATGCCGTAGGACTTCTGCGCCTTGCGCACCACGAACGCGTCCAGCGCGCGGCCCTGGGCGCCGGCCTGGTGCATCATCGCGGTGGCCACGGGGTCGGCGCCCATGGTGAGGCCGCCCATGGTCTCGAACTCGATGCCGTTCTCCTCCAGCAGCCGCAGCATGACGCGGCCGATCAGCGGGGCCGCCTCGTGGTGGAGGGTCACGCGGCGCAGGTCCACGTAGTAGTCGGCCTCGGCGCCGGAGGACAGCGTCACGCGGCCGTGCACCACGGCCAGCTCCTTGATGAGCTCGCGCAGGCGTTCGCGGTCCTGCTCGGGAGTGGGGGCGACGGAGGTGTGCTCGGCGGTCATGCGCCCAGCGTAACGGCCAGCCCCTGTCCCTGCGCCGAGGCGCGGGGCTAGCCTCGGCCCATGACGGACAACACCCAGACCCCGGAGAACCGGCAGACCCAGGCCCCGCGGAGGGACTCCCATCCGTCCGGCCTGCCCCTGTCCCACTGGCTGACCGTGGCCGAGGGCCTGCTGGCCGCCCGCGTCGCCGCGTCCCTCGAGGAGCACGGCCTGACCCGCGCCCAGTGGCAGTCCCTGAACGCGCTCACGGCGGCACCGCTGAGCGCCGCCGAGATCGGGGCGGGCTTCGAACCGGAGGTGCGCGGCGCCGTCGTCGAGCAGCTGGACGAGCTGGTGGACGCCGGCTGGGTGACCGTGGAGGGCGACCTGTTCACCCTCACGTCCACCGGGCGCACGGCGGGCGAGCGCGTGGGCGAGGCCGTGGAGCGGCTCCGCGGGGAGGCGACGGCGGACCTGCCCGCCGAGCACTACGAGGTCACCGTCGCCACGCTGCGCACGATCGCCCGCAACCTGGGGCATCCGGATGCCTGAGCCCTACGCTGGGGCCATGCGTGAACTCCAGCAGCAGATCATCGCCGAGATGGGCGTGCGGCCCGAGGTCGACCCGGCCGCCGAGGTCGAGGCGCGCGTCCGGTTCCTGGTGGACTACCTGGAGGCCACGGGTGCGTCCGGGTTCGTGCTGGGGATCTCGGGCGGCGTGGACTCCACCACGGCCGGGCGGCTGGCGCAGCTGGCGGTGGAGCGGCGTCGCGCGGAGCTGGGCACCGAGGCGGGGGACGACGCCGCCCCCTCCCGCGAGAACCCACGGTTCACCGCGGTGCGCCTGCCGTACAGGGTGCAGGCGGACGAGGCCGACGCGACCGCGGCCATGGACTTCGTGGGCGCCGACGGGCGCGTCACGCTGAACATCGCGGAGGCCGTCGCCGGGATGGCCTCGGCGTTCCAGGAGGCCACGGGAGAGCCGATCTCCGACTACAACCAGGGCAACGTCAAGGCCCGCATGCGCATGGTGGCGCAGTACGCGATCGCCGGGGCGCACGGTCAGCTGGTGATCGGCACCGACCACGCGGCCGAGTCCATCACCGGGTTCTTCACCAAGTTCGGCGACGGCGGTGCGGACGTCCTGCCGCTGGCCGGCCTGGACAAGCGGCAGGTCCGCGCCGTCGCGAAGGAGCTGGGCGCCCCCGAGCACCTGTGGGCGAAGGTCCCCACCGCGGACCTGCTGGACGGCAGCCCCGGCCGCGCCGACGAGGACGAGCTCGGCCTGAGCTACGAGCACATCGACGACTACCTCGAGGGACGGGAGATCCCGGAGGAGGCCGCCGAGAAGCTCGAGGGCGTCTGGCGGCGCTCCCGCCACAAGCGCACCACCCCGGTCACGATCCACGACGACTGGTGGCGCTGAGCCGGCCGTCCTCCCCCTCGGCTAGCCTGGCCGGGTGAAGATCGCCACCTGGAACGTGAACTCCCTCCGTGCCCGCGCCGACCGCGTGGAGGCCTTCCTCGACCGGCAGGACGTGGACGTCCTGGCCATCCAGGAGACCAAGTGCCGGGACGAGAACTTCCCCTGGGAGCTCTTCGAGCGTGCCGGCTACGAGGTCGCCCACAACGGCACCTCGCAGTGGAACGGCGTGGCCATCGCCTCCCGCGTCGGCCTGAGCGACGTGCAGCGCGGCTTCCCCGGCCAGCCGCACTTCGGCAAGGGCGGCGTGGACCCGCAGGAGGAGTCCCGCGCCATCGGGGCGACCGTGGGCGCCGAGGCGGCCGACGGCGTCGCCCCGGTGCGCCTGTGGAGCCTGTACGTGCCCAACGGGCGCGGCCTGGAGAACGAGCACATGGGCTACAAGCTCGAGTGGCTGCGCGTGCTCCAGGAGCACGCGGCCGCTCGCCTCGCCGAGGACCCGGACACCCGGCTCGCCCTGACCGGCGACTGGAACATCGCTCCGCAGGACGAGGACGTGTGGGACATCGAGCTGTTCCAGCGCGAGGGCTACACGCACGTCTCCCCGGCCGAGCGCGCGGCGTTCCACGCGTTCGAGGACGCCGGGCTGGTGGACGTGGTGCGCCCGCGCCACCCCGGCCCCGGCGTGTACACGTACTGGGACTACACGGGCCTGGCCTTCCCCAAGAAGAAGGGCATGCGCATCGACTTCCAGCTGTGCTCGCCCGCCCTCGCGCGGACGGTCACGGACGCCTGGATCGACCGTGAGGAGCGCAAGGGCAAGGGCGCCTCGGACCACGCCCCGGTGATCGTCGAGCTCGGCTGAGCGTGCGCACCGCCGCCGCGAACCTCCGCGTCTTCCAGCCGCTGTCCGCGTACCCGGACGCGGTGGCCGCGCGCATGGTGGCCGCCGCCCACCGCACCCGCGCGGAGGTGGAGGCGGAGGCGGCCGAGCGCGCTCGGCGTCGTCTGCTGCGCCTGCCCGCCGACCCCTTCCCCGCCCCCGGGGAGGACGACCTGGTGCGCGTGCTGGAGCGGGGCGGCTCCGCGTTCTACTGCCCCGACGAGCTCGCGCTGCGCATGGAGATGGCCGCCGAGATGCTGGAGGCGTCCGCCCCGGAGGCCCTCTACGCCGCCGCCGTGCCCGCCGCCGCCCGGGCCATGAACCGCGGCCGCGCCCTCGTGGCCCTGGAGGACGAGTGGGGGCTCTCCCCCGACCCCGACGCCCCCGCGCCGGACGACCCCCAGGACGCCGCGCACCAGGACCAGGACGCCGACGCCGGCACCCACCGCCTCCAGACCCGCACCTCCCTGTGGGGCGTGCCTCACGCGTGGCTGGCGGCGTTCGACCCGGAGGAGCCCGCGCGTCGGCTGGTGGACGGGGAGGACGTGGCGTACCGGCGCACCCCCGTGGCCGAGGCCGTGGAGCGCGTGGGCCACGCCGCGGCCGTGCTGGCCGGCGCCGCCCCGGACGCCGAGCTGCTCGGTGAGCTGGCCGTGATGATCCCCTGGCTGCAGGCCTTCCACCCGGACGCCGTGCTGGAGCTGGACTACGGCCGCGCCCTGACCTCGCTCGTCTGGCCGGACGACTCCGTGTTCGACCTCTGGACGCTGCTCGACGCCCTCGAGGAGGGCGACGAGGTGGGCGCGGGCATGGCCCAGGAGCGGCTCAACCGCCGCTGGGCGCGGGTGGGCATGCACGCCCACGACGGCTGAGGCGCACCGGGCCCGCCCCTCACGACCGGGCGCTCACGCCCGCGGCATCGTCCCCAGGAACGGTGCCGGGTCCAGGGCCGGCTTCCGGGACGCGGCGAGCTTGACCCGGTGCTCCGGGTCCACGTCCCCCACGTACAGCCAGCCCATGAGCAGCTCGTCGTCGGCCAGGCCGTGGGCGGCCCGCACCTGCGGGGCGTTCGCGTGGAGGCCGGAGCGCCACATCACGCCCCAGCCGGCCTGCCACAGGGCCAGCTCCAGCAGGTGCGCGGCGCCGGCGGCGGTGGCGTGCTGCTCCCACTCGGGAACCCCCGGGTGCGGGACGTGGCGGGCCACCACCGCGATCAGCAGCTCCGCCCGGTACGGCTTCTCGTTGCGCTCGCCCTCCGCCCGCTCGACGCCGGCCGCGGCGTCCAGGGCGGCGCCCAGCACGGCCCGGTCCTCCCCGCGCAGGGTGATCAGCCGCCACGGCCGCAGCGCCTTGTGGTCGGCCACGGGGGTGACGGCGACCAGCAGTCGGGCCAGCTCCTCATCCGACGGCGTGGTCGGGCCCACCTTGGACACGGAGCGGCGGGAGGCCATGGCCTGCAGGACGGGGTCGTCGAAGTGCTTCATGCAGACCATTGTGGCCGCCGTGCCCGCCGCGGTGTCCGAGGGCGGGGCTACGGTGGTCGGGTGAGCGCCGCCGACTCCCTGTACTCCCGCCTGGTCACGCGCGACCCCGAGGCCGAGGCGGCGCTGCCCGGGCAGGTCCGCCGGGACCTGCCCGCCAACGGCCTGCGCCTGGTGGGCGCGAACACGCTGCAGTCCTCCGGGGACCAGATCGTCGACGCCGGCACCGTGCTCCCCTGGCTGTTCGCCGTCCTCGGCGTGCCAGCCGGCCTCGCGGGCCTGCTCAAGCCGGTCCGGGAGTCCCTGTCCATGCTCCCGCAGGCGCTGCTCACCCCGGTCGTCCTGCGGGCCCGGCGCCGCACCCGCGTGTTCGCCGCCGGCGCGGCGGTGCAGGCGGCCGCGGTGGCCGTGATGGCGGCCGTCGCCGCCGTCGGGCACGGGGCGGGAGCCGGTGTCGTGATCCTGGCGGCGCTGGCGGTGTTCTCGCTGGGCCGCTGCCTGTGCTCGATCGCGTCGAAGGACGTGCAGGGGCGCACCGTGCCCAAGGGGCAGCGCGGGCAGCTCACCGGCTGGTCCACCACAGCCTCGGGGCTGGTGGCGATCACCCTGGGCCTGGGGATCCGCCTGCTCGGCGGGGACGCGCTCTCCGCCGGGCGGCTGGCCGGGCTGCTCGCGGGCGGCGCGCTGCTGTGGGTGGGCGTGGCCCTCGTGTACCTGCGCATCCGCGAGCCCCGCGAGGACCCGGAGGAGTCCGGCGGCGCCCACGACGACGCCGGCGCCGCGGCCGTGCTCCGCCGGTCCTGGGCGCTGCTGCGGGACGACCGCCCGTTCCGGAGCTTCGTGACCGTGCGGTCCATGCTGCTGGTGACCTCCCTGTCCCCGCCGTTCCTGGTGATGCTGGCCCTGCAGGCCGGCACGGACGCGCTGGCCGGCCTGGGCGGGTTCGTGATCGCCTCCGGGGTGGCCTCGCTGATCGGCGGGCGGCTCTTCGGCCGGGCCGCCGACCGGTCCAGCCGTCGGCTGATGGGGTCCACGGCCGGCGCGGCCTCCGCGGTGCTGGTGGCGGCGCTGGCCCTGACCTCCTGGCCTGGACTGCCGGCGTCGGCGGCGGGCGCGGTGCTGGTGGCGGCCTACTTCCTGGTGACGCTGCTGCACACCGGGGTGCGCACCGGGCGGAAGACCTACCTGGTGGACATGGCCTCCGGGGACACGCGCACCCTGTACACGGCCGTGTCCAACACGGCGATGGGCGTCATCCTGCTGGTGGTGGGCGCGGTGAGCTCGGCGATCGCCGCCGTGACCGTGCCCGGGGCCCTCCTGTTCCTGGCGGTGCTGGGCGTGGGCGGCGTCGTCGGCGGGGCGCGGCTGCCCGAGGTGTCCCAGGGCTGAGCGGGGCGCCGCCTAGGCTGGTCCCCATGACCACGCAGCGCCTGACCACCCCGCCCTCGGAAGCCCGCAACCGACCGGAGACCCCGTGGTGGGTGGACGCCGTCGTCTACCAGGTCTATCCGCGGTCCTTCGCGGACGGGGACGGCAACGGCATGGGCGACCTCCCGGGCGTCACCGCGAAGATCCCCTACCTGTCCCGGCTGGGCGTGGACGCGATCTGGCTCTCCCCGTTCTACCTGTCACCCCAGCACGACGCCGGCTACGACGTCGCGGACTACCGCACCGTGGATCCGCGCTTCGGCACGCTGGCGGACGCGGACGCGCTGATCGACGCCGCGCACGCCGCGGACATCCGCGTGATCGTGGACCTGGTGCCGAACCACACCTCCTCCGAGCACCCGTGGTTCCAGGCCGCCATGGCCGCCGGCCCCGGCTCCCGCGAGCGCGCCCGCTACCACTTCACCGAGGGTCGCGGCGAGCACGGCGAGCTGCCCCCGAGCAACTGGGAGTCCACGTTCGGCGGCGGCGCCTGGTCCCGCGTGACGGAGGCCGACGGCACCCCCGGCCAGTGGTACCTGCACCTGTTCGACACCACCCAGCCGGACCTGAACTGGGAGAACCCGGAGGTCCGCGAGGAGTTCGAGTCCATCCTGCGGTTCTGGCTGGACCGCGGCGTGGACGGGTTCCGGGTGGACGTGGCCCACGGGCTCGTCAAGAAGCCCGGCTACCCGGACGCCGACCACACCCGCATGGGCATGGTCACGGACGCCGGTGAGGATCAGGACCCGGACTTCGACGTCGACGCGTTCGAGCCGGCCATGCCGTTCCTCGACCAGGACGGCGTGCACGAGGTCTACCGGCAGTGGCGGCGGGTGCTGGACTCGTACCCGCACGAGCCGATGATGGTCGCCGAGGCGTGGGTGTCCCCGCTGCCGCGCACCTTCCGCTATGTCCGCCCCGGGGAGATGCACCAGGCGTTCAACTTCACCTACCTCATGGCGGGCTGGGACGCGGAGTCGCTGACGTCGGCGATCGACCGCTCCTTCACGGAGGCGGAGAAGGTCGGCGCGCCCAACACCTGGGTGCTCTCCAACCACGACACCGTGCGCCACACCTCCCGCTACGGCCTGTCCGACCCCACCGCCTACCCGGCGGGCATCACCGCCGAGGACGAGCAGCCGGACGAGGCCCTGGGCCGCCGTCGGGCGCGCGCCGCGGCCATGATCGAGCTGGCCCTGCCGGGCTCCGCGTACATCTACCAGGGTGACGAGCTCGGCCTGCCCGAACACACCACCCTGCCCGCGGAGCTGCGCGAGGACCCGTACTTCTTCCGCACCGGGGGCGCGGAACCCGGCCGCGACGGCTGCCGGATCCCCCTGCCCTGGGCCGCGGACGAGCCCGCGCTCGGGTTCAGCGGCCCCGACGCCGACGCCGCCCCGTGGCTGCCGCAGCCGGACTCGTTCCGCGTGCTGGCCGCAGACCGGCAGGTGGGCGTGGAGGGCTCGCACTTCGAGCTGTATCGCCACCTGCTGCAGATCCGCGCGGAGCTGGACCTGGGCACCGGCACGTTCGCGTGGTCCGCGGAGCACCACCGCCCGGAGCAGGGCGTGCTCGCGTTCACGGTGAGCTCGGGCGGGGGCCGCCACCTGGGGTCCGGCGTGCCCATCCCGGCCCGGACCGTGCTGGTCATGGCCAACATCGGCGACACCCCCGTCGCTCTGCCCGGGGACCACGTGCGGGCGCAGTTCTCGCTGCCCGAGTCCGAGGCCGTCGTGGACGACCGTCTCGCGCCCGACGCCGCGGCCTGGCTGCTGTTGCGCTGAGATCCACCGCCCCGTGGACATCCCGTCGTCACGCCTCGTGAGTGACGACGGGATGTCCGCCTGGACCGCCCCCGGCGGGCGAGCCGTCTCCGTTCGACGCGGGAATTGGCGCCGACGTGTGGGGCACGCCACCATAGCGTGTCATCCACCTCACTTCTCGAGCGGAGCACCCACGTGAACGCTTCCCCCTCCGGCGCCCATGCCGTCGACCACCCGCGCGACGACGCCGCGCATGCCGCGCAGTCACAGCTGCACCGCGGCCTCAGCCAGCGCCACATCATGTTCATCGCCCTCGGCACCGCGATCGGCACGGGCCTGTTCTACGGCTCCGCCGGCGGCATCCAGACCGCGGGCCCCGGCGTCATCCTGTCCTTCCTCATCGCCGGCTTCGCCGTGTACCTCGTGATGCGCGCCCTGGGCGAGATGACGCTGCGCGAGCCCGTCTCCGGCTCCTTCGCGGCCTACGCCTCGCGCTACCTCGGGCCCTTCGCCGGCTACGTGACCGGGTGGACCTTCGTGTTCGAGCTGGCCGTCGTGATCGTGGCGGACACCGCGGCCGTCACCAAGTACATGGCCTTCTGGTTCCCGGGCGTGCCCGCATGGGCGTGGGTCGCCGCGACCATCCTCGTGATCGGCCTCGTGAACCTCACCCACGTGGGCAACTTCGGCGAGGCCGAGTTCTGGCTGACCCTCATCAAGATCGGCGCCATCGTCGCCATGATCTTCGGCGGCCTCATCCTCATGTTCACCGGCGCCTCGTTCACCGACGGCACCCCCGCCGGCCTGCACAACCTGGTCGACCACGGCGGCTTCCTGCCCCACGGCTTCGGGGGTGTCCTGATCGCGCTGACCATCGTGACCTTCTCCTTCGGCGGCATCGAGACCCTCGGCGTGGCCGCGGGCGAGGCCAAGGACCCGGAGACGGCGCTGCCGAAGGCCATCAACACGGTCCCGGTGCGCATCCTGCTCTTCTACGTGCTCACCATGGTCGTCATCATGTCCCTGGTCCCGTGGAGCGCGGTGGACGGCAAGACCAGCCCGTTCGTGCAGATCTTCGAGGGCCTCGGAGTGCCGTTCGCGCCGCACATCCTCAACTTCGTGGTGCTCACCGCGGCGATCTCCGCCATCAACGCGTGCATCTACGCCTCGGGTCGCCTGCTCTACGCGATGGCCCACGACGGCCAGGCGCCCCGCGCCTTCACCCGCACCACCGCCAACGGCGTGCCGTGGCTGACCGTCGCCGTGATGCTGGGTGTCATGGTGCTCGGCGCCATCCTCATCACGGTGAACCCGGACGCGTTCGGCCTGATCGCCGGCGTCGCCTCGTTCGCCGTGGTGCTGACCTGGACCATGATCTTCCTGTCCCACCGCGCCATGCGGGCCCGCGTCAAGGAGGCCGGCGCCCCGCCGTCGGTGTACCCCATGCCGTTCGGGATCGTCGGCACCGTGCTCGGCCTCGCCTTCGTGGCGACCGTGGTCATCACCATGGCCACCATCCCGGAGTCCCGCCAGGCGCTGCTGATCGGCCTGGCCTGGGTCGTGGCCCTGACGGCCGCGTGGTTCGTCACCGGCGTGCGGAAGACCGCCGCCCTGCACGACCGCACGGGCCAGCTGCCCGTGGTGCACCGGCACCACTGAGCGCGACGGCGTCGCAGGTCGGAGGCCCTTCCCGCCGGGGAGGGCCTCCGACCGTCCTCGGACGAGGAGGGGGCGACGTCGTCCGCCGGAACGAACCGGGCCCAGACGACGACGCGCGGTACTGTGGCCCCGCTCTCGTCCCTTCCCCCTGGAGTGGAGACCCCGTGCAGTCCACCCCCGCCCCCGAGGCCCCCGCGCAGGCGCAGCTGCAACGCGGGCTGAACCCTCGGCACATCACCTTCATCGCGCTCGGCACCGCCGTCGGGACAGGCCTGTTCTACGGCTCCGCCGCGGGCATCCAGGCCGCGGGCCCCGGCGTCGTCCTGGCATTCATGCTGGCTGGCGCGGCCGTGTACCTGGTGATGCGCGCCCTCGGCGAGATGGCCGTCCGGGAGCCGATCTCCGGCTCCTTCGTCGCCTACGCGTCCCGCTACCTCGGCCCGTTCGCCGGATTCCTCACCGGCTGGACCTACGTGTTCGAGCTCGCGGTGGTGATCGTGGCGGACACGACCGCCGTCACCGTCTACATGGCCTTCTGGTACCCCGACGTCCCGGCGTGGGTGTGGGTGGCCGCCACCATGGTCGTGCTGGGCCTGATCAACGTCACCCACGTGGGCAGCTTCGGCGAGGCGGAGTTCTGGTTCTCCCTCATCAAGGTCCTGGCCATCGTGGGCATGATCTTCGGCGGCGTGATCCTCATGTTCTCCGGCGCGTCCTTCCAGGACGGCGTGACCCCCGGCCCCCACAACCTCGTGGAGCACGGCGGCTTCCTCCCGCACGGGCTCATGGGCGTCCTGACCGCCCTGACCATCGTGACGTTCTCCTTCGGCGGCACGGAGACCCTCGGCATCGCCGCGGGCGAGGCCGAGGACCCGGCGAGCGCCCTGCCCCGCGCCGTGAACACGGTGCCGGTGCGCATCCTCTTTTTCTACATCGGCTCCATGCTGGTGATCATGTCCCTGGTGCCGTGGACCACCGTGGACGGCGAGACCAGCCCGTTCGTGCAGATCTTCGAGACCCTCGGGGTGCCGTTCGCCCCGCACCTGCTGAACTTCGTGGTGCTCACCGCGGCGGTCTCCGCGATCAACGCGTGCATCTTCACCAACGCCCGCCTGCTGCACCACATGGCGCACGACGGGCACGCGCCCCGCGTCTTCACAGCCGTCACCCGCGGCGGCGTGCCGTGGGTGACCGTGGTGGCGATGCTGGGCGTGATGGCGGCCGGCGCCGTGTTCATGAGCGTGAAGGAGGACACCTTCGGGATCGTCGCCGGCGTGGCCACGTTCGCGGTGGTGTTCACCTGGGCCCTGATCCTGGCCTCCCACCTCGGCATGCGGCGGGCACTCGCGCGGCACGGCCAGGCACCGGGAGCGTTCCCGATGCCCGGTGGGCGGGTCGGCGCGTGGCTCGGCCTGGCCTTCGTGGCCGTGGTGGCCGGGACCATGGCGTTCGACCAGGGCGGCGCCGTCCTGGGCGCCCTCGGCGGCCCGGACGCCCTCCAGACCGCGCTCGCCCAGCCGTTCGTGATCGGCGTGCTCTGGCTGGCCGTGCTCGCGGCCGCGTGGGCGGTGCCCGCGGTGCGGCGCAGCGCCCACCGCCACGACCGCCACGGCACCCCGCCGCCCCTCACCTGGGACGTCTGAGACCGTCCCCCGCACGACGGCGGCCCGCCGCCTCCACGGGGAGGCGACGGGCCGTCGTCGTCCCCGGAGGCCCGGGGAGGGTGCTGGACGGGGCGACGTCAGCGGGCGGGGCGTCAGCGGGCGGTGGAGCCGCCGCGCGTCGTGTCCGGCCGCGCCGATGTGGCCGTGGCGTCCTCGTGCAGGCGGATCTCGTCGTCCGGGCCGGGGGAGGCCAGCCGTGCGATCGTGCGCTGGTGGTCACGGCTGAGCGAGGCCCACCACTGCGAGGCGGCCACGGGGCCGCCCTCGACGACCTCGTCGTCGTCCGTGTCCTTGCCGAGCCGGTCCTGGATGGAGGCCAGCATGGCCTGACGGCGGACCGCCTCCACGCGCGCGGCCGAGTAGCCGAGCGAGCGGAACGTGGCCACGCACATGACCAGCATGAGCACGGAGAACGGCAGGCCGATGGTGATGGCCAGCGTCTGGATGGCGGACAGGCCTCCCGCGGCGAGCAGGGCCGCCGCCATGAACGCAGTGGCGATCGCGAAGAAGATCTTGACGGCGGTCTTCGGGTTCACGTCGCCGCCCGTGGCCAGCATGCCCATCACGAGCGCGCCGGAGTCCGCGGAGGTGACGAAGAAGATGCCCGAGAGGATGATGGCGCCGATCACCAGCAGCAGGCCCGCCGGGAGCTGCTCCAGGACCTGGAAGAGGGCGGAGTTGGAGTCGATCGCGCCGTCGGCGCCCACCACGGAGGTGTAGCCGGCCGGGCGGACGGTCTCCAGCCAGATGGCGGTGCCGCCGAGGATGCCGAACCACACCACGCAGACGAGGGTGGGCACCAGCAGCACGCCCATCAGGAACTCGCGCACGGTGCGGCCGCGGGAGATGCGGGCGATGAAGATGCCCACGAACGGGGTCCAGGACATCCACCAGCCCCAGTAGTAGGCGGTCCATCCTGCCTGCCAGGCGTCGCCCTCGGCGCCGTAGAACGCGGAGACGTTCAGGGAGTCGGCGAAGAAGTTCTGCAGGTAGGCGCCGAACGACTGCACGGTCTCCTTCAGGAGGAAGGGGGTCGGGCCGACGAGCGCGATGAACAGCAGCAGCCCCGCGGCGAGCACGAGGTTGATGTTGGAGAGCCACTTCATGCCGCGCTCCACGCCGGAGACCACGGTGTACATGACCACGCAGGTCACCGCCGCGATCATGGCGTACTCGAGCCAGGGGGAGTCCGCGGGGACGATGCCCAGGGAGCGCAGTCCGGCGGCCATCTGCGTGACGCCGAGGCCGAGGGAGGTGGCCACGCCGAAGACGGTGCCGATCAGGGCGATGTTGTCGATCAGGTGCCCCCAGCCGCCGCGCACGCGCCGCTCGCCGAGCAGCGGCTCGAACGCCCAGCGCAGGGAGAGGGGGCGGCCGCGGCGGTGGATCGCCAGGCCCACGGCCACCCCCACGACGGCGTAGATCGCCCAGGGCTGCAGGCCCCAGTGGAGGAACGTGGTCGCCAGGGCGGACTGGGCCGCCTGGGCCTCGGTGGGATTGGCCGCGGCCAGATCCGGGCGGGGACTGGTGAAGTGCATGAGCGGCTCGGTCATGCCGAAGAAGACGAGGCCGATGCCCATGCCCGCCGCGAACAGCAGGGCGAACCAGGACATCGTGGAGAACTCAGGCTTCTCGTCGGGCTTGCCGAGCGTGATGGAGCCTTTGCGGGAGAACACGAGGTAGGCGCAGAACACCACGAAGGCGAACGCGACGATCGCGTACCACCAGGAGAAGTTCCGGATGATCGCGGCCTGGACGTCGCCGATGACGTCGGTCATCTGCGCGGGGAACGCGAGGGTCGCGACCACGAAGAGCAGGACGATCAGGGTGGAGGGCCAGAAGACCCAGGGCAACAGGCCCGCGTGGCCCCGGTCGGCCTGATCCGCGGTGGCGGGGGCCGGGTGCTTCACGTCGGGGTCGGGCCCGGTCCGGTGGGGGCGGTTCGCTGCCGGCGCATCGGCGTCGCGCCCCGCGGGGGCGGGTGTCATCGAAGGCGGAGTGTCGGTCATTCCATCGAAGTTACGGGGTCGACGTCGCCGCACGAACCGCTGATCGCCCCGGATCCCCCGGAATCACGTCAGTGGATGTGAGGGATCTCACGCCACCCGGCCCCGATCGGAGGTCGGAGGACGACGAAGGCCCCCGCAGCAGCGGGGGCCTTCGTGAGTGTGGCTCCGACCGGCGTCGATCCGGTGACCTTACGATTTTCAGTCGTACGCTCTACCAACTGAGCTACAGAGCCAGGCGATTCGCATCGCCGGGATCCTCGTGTCACCGGACTCCGTAGAACCGAAGAAACCGGTGATCGGATGATCCGAGCGACCCTGACGGGACTTGAACCCGCGACCTCCGCCGTGACAGGGCGGCGCGCTAACCAACTGCGCTACAGGGCCTTGTTCTGTTGTACGCCGCTCCGGATCTCTCCTTGCAACGAGTAGAGACTCTATCAGAGCGTCTGCGCGCCGTGCAAATCGACTCTCGCGCGTCCTCCGCAGACGCCGTGGAGCCGGCCTGCCGTGCGTACCCCCAACGGGATTCGAACCCGTGTCGCCGCCGTGAAAGGGCGGTGTCCTAGGCCTCTAGACGATGAGGGCGCGCCCGCCGGCGGACCGACGGACCCGTGAAGTCTATAGGGTGGGCGCACCCGACCGACACCCGCCGTCCGAACCCCAGGAGGCCCCGTGGAGACGTGGATGAGCGAGGAGGAGTTCGACGCCGCCGTCGACGCCGCCCTGCTGCGCATCCCGGACGAGCTCGCCCGGCTGCTCACCAACGTCGTGGTGATCGTCGAGGACGAGTACGAGCCGCAGCGCTGGGAGGACCCGGACACGGAGCTGTTCGGCGTGTTCGAGGGGTTCAGCCTGGCCGAGCGGGCCGAGGCGGCCTGGCAGCTGCCGGACCGGATCGTGATCTTCCGCGGCCCCCTCACCCGGCACTGCCGCAGCCGCGCGGAGCTCGAGCACGAGATCACCGTGACGGTGATGCACGAGGTGGGGCACTTCTTCGGGATCTCGGAGGAGCGCCTCCACGAGCTCGGCTGGGGCTGAACACGGCGGACGCCCGGCCCGTGGCGGGCCGGGCGTCCGGTGCGTCCGAGGGGCGGGGGCGGCTCAGACGCGCGGGTCGTCCTGGTCCACGACCGCGCCGAACTCGGCGCGGCGGCCGAGGCGGACGTCCTCACGGAAGGGCACGACCATCACCGGGCCCTTGGCGTGATTGGCCACGCCGGCGCTCGTGGAGCCCATCAGGGCGCCGCTGAACCCGCCCAGGCCCCGGGTACCCAGGACGGTCAGGCGCGCGGTGGCGGTCTGCTCCACCATCACGTCCACGGGCACGCCCGAGGCGAGCTCGGAGGTCACCTCCAGGCCGGGGAACTCGGAGGCCAGCCAGCGGGCGCCGTCCTCGAGACGCTCGCGCAGCTCCTGCTCGCGCGCCTCCTCGTCGAGGGAAACGGCCAGCCAGGCGGCGTTCGGGGAGATCGGGGGCAGCGCGGAGATCAGGTGCAGCGGCGCCTTCCGGGCCTGCGCCTCCTCCGCGGCCACCAGGGCGGCCGCCCGGCCCTGCTCGGAGCCGTCCACGCCGACGACGACGGGCGCCCCCGAGTCCGCCCGCGAGGCCTCCACGCCCGCCGGGATGATGGCCACGGGGCAGTGCGCGTGGCCCGGCAGCGCCGAGGACACCGAGCCCAGCAGGCGGCCGATGAACCCGCCGCGGCCGCGGCTGCCGGAGACCAGCAGCTCCGCCTGGGCGGAGAGGTCGATCAGCACGCCGGCGGCGTCGCCGACCTCCACGCGCAGCTCGGGGGCCACCCCGGCGGGGTCGAGCTTGCCGGCGACCTCCCTCAGGAGGGCCTCCACACCGGCGTGGAGGCGGCCGTCGTCGGTGAGGAGGCCGGCGCCGTCCGCGGCGTAGCCCCAGAACGCGGGGACGGTGTACGCGGTGGCGAGGGTCAGC
This sequence comes from Micrococcus porci, assembly GCF_020097155.1. Taxonomy (NCBI): domain Bacteria; kingdom Bacillati; phylum Actinomycetota; class Actinomycetes; order Micrococcales; family Micrococcaceae; genus Micrococcus; species Micrococcus porci. The sequence goes on from NZ_CP083691.1 coordinate 217,845, forward strand.
GGGAGGTTCCGCAGGCCCGCTTCGCGCTGCGCCCAGCGGGCGGCGGAGATGGACTGGTCGGAGCCGTCCACGCCCACGAGCACGCCCAGCGGGGCCTCGGCGGGGAGGGTGGACGGGGTGGTCTCGGCGGACATGGCGGCCTCCTGACGTCGGGGGCTCCGGCCTCGTCGTCGGGACCGGAGGGTCGCCTCCAGCCTAGTCCGGCGTTTTCGTGCGTGAAACGGGCCGCGCGTCGGGCGCTTTCGTGCGCGCTGTGGACCCCGTCAGCCCTCGGCCGGGGTCACGAGTGGCGTCGCGTCCGGAGTGAGGCCGGCGGTGAAGGCGACGACGTCGTCGAGCAGCTGCGCCGGCAACGCGTCCGAACGCAGTGCCCGGGCCAGCGCGGACCGCCCCCCGAGCCCGTCCGCGGACAGCGGGGCGGACGACGCGGCGGCGATCACGTTCCCGCGTCGGCGGCCCTTGAGCATGGCCGGGTCCGCCATGACCTCCACGTGCGCGAACGTCTCGGTGAGGGCGGCGACCTCGCGGCGCACCGACGTCAGGTCCGGCCCGCCGCCGATGTTCAGCAGGTACACCCCGCCCGGGGTGAGCACACGGGCGGCGTGGGCGGCGGCGTCGAGGCCCGTGAGGTGGGCGGGGGTGACGTGGAGGGCGCCGGTGGGGTCGGCCGGGTCGGGGGCGAAGACATCCCGGAACACGACCTCACGGGTGGCGTCGCGGAGGCCGGCGAGCACCTCCCCCGCCTCGCCCACGCGGATCTTCAGCTGCGGGGCGCGGGGCAGGTCGAAGTGCTCGCGCGCGACGGCGGCCAGGCCGGCGTCGAGCTCCACGGCCAGCTGGTGCGAGGCCGGGTAGGTGTGCGTGACCCAGCGGGCGAAGGTGCAGCCGGCCCCGCCGAGGTGCAGGACGCGCAGACGCGCGTCCGGGGCGAAGCGGTGCGTGAGGACGGCCGCGGCCCAGCGCATGTACTCGAAGCCGAGGGTCTCCGGGCGGTCCGGGTTGAGCTGCGAGGACTCCACGCCGTTGACCTTGAGCAGGAACACGCCGTCCGTCCACGGGTCCGGGACGATCTCGGCCGTGCCGGAGCTGATGGGGAAGGTGCCGGGCGTGATCATGGACCGATTCTCCCGCGCCCCGGCCGGGCGGGGACTGTGCGGGCGGGACACGCCGGGCCGTCGTGGGCGGAAGCGGCGTGTCGCGCCCTGAGAACGAGGGTGGGCAGCGGGTCAGCGGCGGACCATGCGCTGCTCCCGCGCGTCGCCCCACGGGCCGCCGAGCACCGCCGGCTCGCCGACCGCCACGAAGCCGTGGCGCTCGTAGAACGCGATCGCCCGCTCGTTGCCGACGAGGACGTCGAGTCGGGCGGGCCGCCCGCCGACGGCCGCCCGCAGCAGCGCGGCCCCGAGGCCGGCGCCGTGGAGGCGGGCCCGGACATACAGCGCGATGAGCTCGCGCCCCTCGGGCCCCAGAGCGGGGTCGTCCGCCGGGCCCGCGGCCGCCATCCCGACGACGACGCCCGCTCCCTCCGCGAGCCAGACCTCCATCCCGGGCTCGCCCAGGAGCCGGGTCCACGCCTCGACCGCCCGGGGAAGCTCGGCCTCCTGGGCGGCGAGGAACCCGGGCTCCAGCAGATGCGCATAGGTCTCCCGCCAGGCCGCGTTCTTCATGGCGAGCACGGCGGGCAGGTCGTCGGCCCCGGCGGGGCGGACGGTCGGTGCCGGGGCGGACGGAGGGTTCACATCGCGAACGACAGCGTCCGACGCGCCGTCCGTTTCACGCACGAAAGCGGTCGGGGGTGGCGGGGGTGCCGTCCGTGAGGGCGGCCTCGAGGCGCTCCAGCTTGCCGTCGAGCTCGCCGGTGCGGCCCCGCCGGATGTCCGCCTTCAGCACCAGCGAGACCCGCGAACCGTAGGGCTCCACGGCCTCCACGGCGCGCTTGACCACGCCCATCACCTCGTCCCATTCCCCCTCGACCTCGGTGAACATCGAGGAGGTCCGGTGCGGCAGGCCCGAGGCGCGGACCACGGCGACGGCGGCCGCCACCGCGCGATGCACCGAGGCGGAGTCGCCGTCGGAGGAGGGGGCGTAGGCGGCGTCGGCGGGGGCGCCGGACGGGGACACGGAGAAGGCGACGATCATGCACCCAGGGTGCCCCGCCTCCGTCGCCGGCGCCAGACCGACGCCGCCCGTCCCGTCGTGTCCACGACTCGCCGCAGGGGCCGGGGGCGTGCGGCGAGTCGTGCACACAACGCTGGGCAGGCGGCCGCCGGACTGCCGTCAGCCGCCGATCAGCGGCTTCAGCGCCTTGAGCAGTTCGTTCCCGCCGATCACCAGGAACACGGCCGTGGTCAGGGCCAGCAGGACGTTGCGCACCCAGCCGTTGCGGAACTTCCCAGGCACCCTGCGGGAGTTGTTGAGGAACAGCAGGGTCACGGCCAGGAACGGCATGAACAGGGCACCGAGGGTGCCGTAGAGCAGGATCAGGAAGATGGGCCGATCGAGGAACAGCAGCACCATCGGCGGGAACGTCAGCCACAGCAGGTAGAAGCGGCCGGGCTTCGAGGCCAGGGACGGGGCGTCGTCCTGATCCAGCTCGTCGGCGGGGCGACGGAAGTTCGTCCAGAAGTCCGCGAACATCAGGGACACGCCGTGCCACACGCCGATCACGGAGGAGAAGGACGCCGCGAAGAACCCGATGAGGAACACCGTGGCCCAGACGTCGCCGTACCGCTGCGCCAGGACGTCGCCGACGTCGAGCAGGCCCTTGTCCCCCGAGGAGATCGCGATGCCCGCCGAGTGCAGCAGCTCCACGCCCATGATCATCGTGGCGATCACGAACACGCCGGTCAGCACGTAGGAGACCGTGTTGTCGAAGCGCATGACCCGCATGTACTTGGGGGTGTTCCAGCCCTTCTCGCGCAGCCAGTAGCCGTACGCGCCGAGGGTGATGGTGCCGCCGACGCCGCCGGCCAGGCCCAGGACGTAGAACATGACGTCCGGGTCGCCGGAGGGGATGCGCGGGACCAGGCCGCCGAGGATGTCCCCGAGGTTCGGCACGGTCAGGGCCGCGGAGATCAGCACCGTCACGAACATGACGCCGATCAGGACTGTCATGACCTTCTCGACCAGCCCGTAGCGGTTCAGCCAGACCAGGCCGAGGCCCACCAGGCCGGAGGCGATCGCGAAGACCTTGGAGTCCACCCCCGGGAAGAGGGCCGCCAGCGGCAGGGCGGTGGAGGACATGGCCGTGGCGCCGTACACGAAGCCCCAGATCAGGATGTAGGGGCCGAAGTACCAGGAGGTCCACGACCCGAGCCCGCGCCAGCCCTGGAAGATCGTCTTGCCGGTGGACAGGTAGTACCGGCCCACGCCCTCCACGAGGACGATCTTGAAGACCACGCCCAGGACCACGGCCCACAGGAGCATGTAGCCGTAGCGGGAGCCGGCGGTGAGGGTGGCCACGAGGTCCGCGGCGCCCACGCCCGTGGCGGCGGCCACGATGCCGGGGCCGAGCGAGTTCCACTTCGGCTTGATGGGGGTCTCGTTGAGTTCGGCCTCGGTGAAGCCGACGATGTCCGGGTCGTGCACCGGGTGGTGCCGGTCGACGAGCCCGTGGCCCGGAGGGGTGGTGTGCGACATGGGGGGTCCTCGAGTCGGTGCGAAGGATGCGGGGTGACCCTCCTCACTCTATGCCGTGCTCCGGACCGCCCCGGGGCGGGCGTCCGTCGCCCGCCCCTCCCCGCTCCGCGCGGCCGCCTCCTACGCTGACGGGAGACCATCCGCCGCACATCGAACACGTCGAAGGGGCAGCATGCCGCAGGGGATCCTCGTCACCACCACCACGGCCGGCGCCGGCAAGTCGCTGGTGAGCCTGGGCCTCGCCGACTCCCTGTACCGCCGCTCCGGCACGGTCGGCTACTTCCGCCCCGTGGTCCCGGGCGACGACGTCGAGGCCGACCCCATGGTCCTGCTGATGCGCGAGCAGTTCGGCCTGACCGCCGAGCAGGCCCGCGGCGGGATCACCGCCGCCGAGGCCCGCTCCCTCATGGCCGAGGGCCGCGGGGACGAGCTGCAGGAGCGCTGCGTCGAGGTGTACGACCGGATGGCGCGGGAGTGCGGCGTCGTCGTCGTGGAGGGCACGGACCTGACGGGAGCCGACGCCGCCGCGGACCTCGAGCTGAATGCGGGGCTCGCGCTGAACCTCAGCACGCCCGTGGTCGCCGTGGTCTCCGGGGCGGGCCTGGGCGCGCAGGAGGCCGCCGACGCCGTCGACCTCACCCGCCACGCCCTCGCCGAGGCCGGCGCGGACCTGCTGGCCGTGATGGTCAACCGCGCGGACGCCGGCCGGCTGGACGAGATCGCCGAGGCCATCCGCCCGGGCCGCCGCTCCTGGCCCGTGTACGTGCTCCCCGAGCTGCCCGAGCTCGCCCACCCGTCCGTCGCGGAGGTCGCCGCCGCCCTCGACCTGGAGCAGGTGGCCGGCCGACCGACCCAGGACCGCGACGTCACCGAGGTCAAGGCCGTCTCCATGGAGGGCGGCAACTTCCTGGAGGTGCTGCGCGAGGGAGCCCTGGTAATCGTCTCCGGCGACCGCTCCGACGCGATCCTGGCCACCCTGGCCTCCTCCCTCACCCCGGACTTCCCTACGCCCTCAGGCATGATCCTCACCAACGGGATCCTCCCGAACGCCCAGCTGCAGCGCCTCTACCAGGACGCCGCGTTCCCCGTGCTCGCCACCGACGACGACACGTTCGGGACCGCCGCCGACGTCTCCCGGGTGCGCTCCGAGCTCTCCAGCGCCCAGCCCCGCAAGACGGCCGCCGCGCTCGGCACGTGGCACCAGCGCGTGGACGGGGACGAACTGCTGCAGCGGATCGACCTGCCCCGCACCGACGTCGTCACCCCCCTGCGCTTCCTGCACGACCTGATCGAGCGGGCCCGCGCAGACCGGCGGACCGTGGTGCTGCCCGAGGGCGAGGACGCCCGCGTGCTGCGCGCCGCGGAGATCCTCCAGCGCCGCGACGTCTGCGACCTCGTGGTGCTCGGCGGCGAGGCCGAGGTGCGGGAGCTGGCCTCCCGCGAGGGCGTGGACCTCACCGGCATCACCCTCGTGGACCCGGCCACGTCCGAGGACCGCGAGCGCTACGCCGCCGAGTACCGGAGGCTGCGCTCCCACAAGGGCGTGGACCTGGAGCGGGCCCGCGAGGTCATGCTCGAGGGCGCCTACTACGGGACGATGATGGTCCACCTCGGCGACGCCGACGGCATGGTCTCCGGCGCCGCCCACACCACGGCCAACACCATCCGCCCGGCCCTCGAGTTCGTGAAGACGAAGCCGGGGGTGTCGATCGTCTCCTCGGTGTTCTTCATGCTCCTGCCGGACCGCGCCCTGGTGTACGGCGACTGCGCCGTGAACCCGGACCCCGACGCCCGGCAACTCGCGGACATCGCCGCCGCCTCCGCGGAGACCGCCGCGCAGTTCGGCGTGGACCCGCGCGTCGCGATGCTCTCCTACTCCACCGGCGCCTCCGGCTCCGGTGACGCGGTGGACAAGGTCCGCGCCGCCACCGAGCTGGTGCGGGCCGCCCACCCGGAGCTGAAGGTGGAGGGCCCGCTCCAGTACGACGCCGCCGTGAACGCCTCCGTGGCCGCATCCAAGATGCCGGGCTCCGAGGTGGCCGGCCAGGCCACCGTGTTCGTGTTCCCCGACCTGAACACCGGCAACAACACGTACAAGGCGGTCCAGCAGTCCTCGGGCGCGGTCGCCGTCGGGCCCGTCCTCCAGGGCCTGAACAGGCCGGTCAACGACCTCTCCCGCGGCACCACCGTGGAGGACATCGTGAACACGGTGGCGATCACCGTGATCCAGGCCCAGACCGGGTCCCCGCAGCCCACCCCGAAGGACGCCCCGTGACCGCCTCCCCCGCCACCATGACCCTGCCCACCGTGTCCGCGCGGCAGCTGCCCGAGGACGCCCTGCTGGTGCTCGTGGTGAACTCCGGCTCCTCGTCCCTGAAGTACCAGGTGCGCGAGCTCACCCCCGACGGCCGGGACACCGACCAGCCGGTGGTCCTGAAGGGGCTCGTGGAGCGGATCGGCGTCGCCGGCTCCGACGTGCCGGACCACGCGGCCGCGCTGGAGCGGGTGGAGGCGGAGATCACCGCCGTCGTCGGCTCGCGCCGGCTGGCCGCGGCCGGGCACCGTGTGGTGCACGGCGGCGAGCGCTTCCAGCGCCCGGAGCTGGTGACCAACGAGGTCATCCGCGCGATCGAGCGCCTGGCCCCGCTCGCCCCGCTGCACAACCCGGCGGCCGCGCAGGGTCTGCGCGCCGTGGCGCAGCGCTGGCCGGACCTGCCGCAGGTGGTCGTGTTCGACACGTCCTTCCACCAGTCCATGCCGCGCGAGGCCTGGCAGTACGCGATCCCGGACGAGCTCTACACCGAGCACGGCATCCGCCGGTACGGCTTCCACGGCACCAGCCACGACCTCGTGACCGGGCTCGCCGCGGAGCACCTGGGCCTGGAGCGGAGCGAGTTCGACGGGGTGGTGCTGCACCTGGGCAACGGCGCGTCCGCGACGGCGATCCGCGGCGGCCGCTCGATCGACACGTCCATGGGGTACACCCCGCTGGCCGGCCTGGTGATGGGCACCCGCTCGGGCGACCTCGACCCCTCGATCGTCACCCACCTCATCACCGCGCACGGCATGAGCGCCGAGGACGTGGACGCCATGCTCAACAAGGAGTCCGGCCTGCTGGGCCTGTCCGGGAACGCGGACATGCGCCAGGTGCTGGAGGCCGCCGAGGCCGGGCACCGGGCGTCGCGGGACGCCCTGAGGATCGCGTCCTACCGGCTGGCGAAGTACGTGGGCGGCTACCACGTGGCCGTGGGCGGGGCGAAGGCGATCGTGTTCACCGCGGGCATCGGCGAGAACTCCGCCCCGTTCCGGGCGCGCGTGCTGGACCGGCTCGAGCCGCTGGGCGTGCGCTACGACCACGCGCGGAACATGGTCCGCGGCGACGAGCCGCGCACCATCTCCACCGACGACTCCGCGATCCCCGTGCTGGTGGTCCCCACGGACGAGGAGATGGCGATCGCCCAGCTCACCCACCACGTGGTGGAGCAGGCCGAGGCCTGGACGCTGGGCTGAGGCCCGCCGCCCGGGCCTCGGCTCGTCCCCGGCCCTTCGGCTGTGCGGGCGGGACCTGCCCCTACCTCGCGGCGGGTGAGGGCATGTCCCGCCCCGAAATCGCACCGGGGGAGGCCGACGTCGCCGCCTGCGTCACCCAGCGCAGGACGTCCGCGGGCCGGTTGGTGGTGAGCTCCTGCACGCCCTGGGCGGCGAGGAACAGGGCGTCCTCCCGCTCGTCCACGGTCCACACCCGCAGGCGCCGGCCGGAGGCCAGCCACGCCTTCACGTCCGCGAGGTGGCTGCGCACGTAGGCCACGGAAGGCCCGGCCAGCCCGGCCCGCCCCCGCCAGACCATCGTCTCGGCGTCCGCGAGGGACTGGCGCACCGTGGCGCGCACGGCCGCCCGGCTCAGCGGCCCGCGGGCCAGACGGGAGGGGATCTCGTCCGGCACCAGGTCGATCAGCGGGCACAGGGCGTCCGGGCCGGTCAATGGGGCGAGGTACTGGAGGGCGCCCGGGTGGAGGCTCATGAGCGACACCCGCACCTGGCCCATCAGCCCGGTCTCTGCGTCCCAGCCCGCGGCGACCAGTTCGCGCAGGACCCGCTCCTCCAGCTCGTGCCCGAACGGCGAGGGGTGCTTCAGCTCCACGGCCAGGCGCAGGGGGCGGTCGGCCGCCAGCACCATGCGCAGCAGGTCGGCCAGGGTGAGCACCTGCTCGTCACGGCGCCCGTAGACGGCGGGGACGCGCCCGGCGGCGTCGCCGGGCGCGTCCCCGCCCATGCCCTGGTGCCAGGAGACGACGTCGAGGGCGCGCAGCTGCGCGAGCGTGTGGTCGGCGAGGGGGCCACGCCCGTCGGAGGTGCGGTCCACGGTGGGGTCATGCCAGAGGACGACCTGGCGGTCCCGGGTCAGCTGGACGTCGCACTCGATGCCGTCCGCGCCCACGGCGAGGGCGTGCAGCATGGCGGCGCGGGTGTGTTCGGGGAAGGCGGCGGACGCGCCGCGGTGGGCGATCACGAGGGGGAGCACGCCCGTCACGGTAGGCGGCCCGGCTGGCCGCTCCCCGACGCGCACCCGACGTGCGCCCGACCGGCAGGTGAACCGACGACGACGGCGGCTGCCGCGTCCGGCGCCGCCGCTAGGCTCGGTGCATGGCCCCGTCCCCCGTCCCCGCCGACTCCCCGTTCCCGCTCACCCCGGCCGCCCTGGAGCGCGCCGCGGGGCTGCGGCGCATGAAGGCCGTGGCGCTGGGGCTGCTGATCGTGCTGGCCGTGGTGTTCGCCGTCGCCTTCCCGCTGCAGCGCGTGCACCCGGCGTGGGGGTTCGTGCGCGCCGCCGCGGAGGGCGGCATGGTGGGCGCGCTGGCGGACTGGTTCGCGGTCACGGCCCTGTTCCGCCGCCCCCTGGGCCTGCCCATCCCGCACACCGCGCTGATCCCGGAGAAGAAGGACCAGCTGGGCGCCGCGCTGACGGAGTTCGTGCAGGAGAACTTCCTGGACTCGGACGTGGCCCGGGAGAAGGTGGCGGGGCTCCAGGTGGCGCGCGCGGCCGGCGGCTGGCTGCGGGAGCGGCCCCACGCGGTCCACGCGGCCGGGGAGATCGCCATGGCGGCCCGGGGCGCGGTGGCCGCCACGGACGACGACGCCGTGCAGGACCTCCTGCAGCAGCTGATGCAGCGTCACATGGTGGAGCCGGACTGGTCGCCCACCCTGGCCGGCGTCCTCGAGGACGTGCTGGCCGGGCGACACCACGAGAAGGTCGTGGACCTGGTGGTCGAGCACACCGGCGACTGGGTGGCGACGCACCCGGAGATGTTCCTCGAGACCGTGCGCCGGCGCTCGCCCGAGTGGAGCCCGGACCTGGTGGACCGCCTCCTGGCGGAGCGCCTGCACGCCGAGACCCTGAAGTACCTGGCGGGCGTGCGAGCCGACCGCGACCACGAGGCGCGCCGCTCCGTGGACGACTGGCTGGCCCGCCTGGCCGGGAACATGCGGGACGACCCGGCCACCCGCGCGTCGGCGGAGCGGTTCAAGGCGGACCTGTTCGCGGACGAGCAGCTGCGCGCGTGGGCGGGCCGGGCCTGGATCACCCTGCGGGATTCGCTCCTGGCCGCCCTGGAGGACCAGGACTCGGACCTCCACCGGGCGCTCGTGGACGCCCTCGTGGACCTGGGCGTCCGCCTCCAGGAGGACCCGGCGCTGCAGGCCAGCGTGGACGGACGCGCCCGCGCGGCCGCGTCCTACGCGCTGAGCTCCTACGGGCCCGCCCTGACCGGGGTGATCGAGGAGACCGTGGCCCGCTGGGACGGCCGCCAGACGGCGGACACCCTGGAGAACCTCGTGGGCCGGGACCTGCAGTTCATCCGCATCAACGGCTCGGTGGTCGGCGCACTGGCCGGCCTGGCGATCCACACGCTGGCGAGCCTCGTGTTCTGACCCCCGCCGTCGTCCGATGGGACCACGTGAACAGGAGGGGGGAGCCGGATGGGCGCGGAGAACAAGGCGACCGGCCGCCGGGGCTGGGCCGTGGCCGGCTGACTGCTGACGGCGGCGGGCCTGGGCACCGCGGTAGGGGCCGCGTCGATGCTGCTGCAGCTGCCCGACGTCCCCCTGGACTTCTTCGGCTCGGCCGGGGCGGGCAGCCGCGCTGGGCCGCGGCGGCTCTGTTCGCCGCCGTGTGGGCAGCCGCCGTGGCCGCGCCGGTGCTGTTCCTGCTCACCATGGTGGTCCTGGGCTCCCTCACGCAGGGCTCGGTGAGCCTCGGCGCCCCGCTCCTGATCGCCCCCCTGGTGCTCGCGGTGCCCGTGATCGCCCTGCAGGTGGCGATCCTGCAGCCCGCCGGTCCGCGCCCCGCCCCGCCGACGGCCCCCGCCGCCTGACGCCCGGACGCCCCCGCATGACGACGGCGACGCCCCCTGAAGCGGGTGCGTCGCCGTCGTCGCGCGGGCGTCAGGGGCCGGTCAGGCCTTCTTCTCGTCCTTCTTGCCCAGCGGCAGGGCCTTGATGAGGCCGGAGACGAGGCCGCCCTTGCCGTCCTCCGCAGACTGACCGACGTCCTGGCCCTTGGCCGAGGCCGCGACGATCTCGCCGGGGATCTGCGCGGGCAGGGGGCCGAACAGGTCCCGGGAGTTCTTCACCACGGCCTTGGCCATGGCGCGGTTGCCCACCCCGCCGATCACGGCGCCGACGCCGAACGGCACCGCGCGGCCCAGGAAGCCCGCGCCCTGGCGGACGAGGACCTTCTTGACGAACTGCTTCTTGAGCTGCTCGATGGCCACGGCGCCGAGGCCGGCGCCGCCGGCGGCCTGACCGGCCGCGCCGCCGTTCATCATGGCCGCCAGGCCCGCGGCGGAGTCCGGGGTGCCGGTGTTCTTCACACCGCTCTTCCGGGAGATGTCCTTGAGGAGTTCCTTGGTGTCGTCGCCGAGCATCACGGCCATCACGAGGGCCTTGGAGCGCGCGGGGTCCTTGGTGGTGAGCCCGTGCAGCTCGGCAAGGGACTGCGCGTAGAGGGCGGTGGCCTCGAGGAACGCCACGGTGGCCGCGGCGGAGAGGCCCAGCGCGGCCACGGTGCCGATGCCCGGGACGATCGCGGTGCCGCCCACGGCGGCGCCCGCGCCGGTGGAGGCGGTGACGTACTGGTCCGCGAGGCGCTCGGCGAGCTGCTCCGGGGTCTCCCCCGGGTGGCTCTCGTGCAGGCGCTGGATGTTCTTCAGCACCAGCGGGCGCTGGATGTCCAGGGTGGTGAAGACGAGCTTCTCGAAGCCCTCGGTGGGGTTGCCGTTCTCGTCGAAGGCGGACTTCATCGCGAAGTCCTTGGCCTTCCCGGATGCGTACCGTCCGATGATGGAGTTCTTTGCCATGCGGGCCACCGTAGCGGCCCGCCCCCGCGCAGGTCAGGGGATCAGGCCCCGCCGAGCACGTGCTCCAGGAAGATCCGCACGTCCCGGGCCTCCTCCGGGCCGGTGCCGTGCAGGATCCCCGGGTAGGTGCGGGCGGTGAGCAGGGTGTGCTCCTCCGCCCACGCGGCGGTGTGGGCCACGGCGTCCGGGCGGATCACCGGGTCCTGCGCGTCGCGGCCCCAGAAGAACGGGCGCGGCCCCGGGCCCTCGGCGGGCGAGTCCAGGACGGCGAGCAGCTCGTTGTCCACCGCGAACCCGCTCAGCCCCACCCCGCACGCGAACGCCTCGGGACGCAGCCGGATCACGGTCGTCGCCATGGCCATGCCCTGGGAGAAGCCGAGCACGGACACGCTGCGGAACCCGGCGTCGGCCACGGCGTCGTCCGCGAGCGCGTCGTACACGCGGTGGGCGGCGGCGATCACCTGGGCGAAGTCGGACTGCAGGAGCACGTCCAGCAGGAACCAGCCGTGGGCCCCGGGATCGTCCGGGCCCTCGACGGCGGCGGCGTCGATCTCGAAGGGCCCGCGGAGGGCCAGGCCGGTGCAGCGCTCCGGGAGCATGGGGAAGAACCTGCGGGCGGCGCGCACCTCGTTGGAGCCGTAGCCGTGCAGCACGAGGACGAGGTCGGTGCCGGCCCGCTCGTGCTCCGGTCGGGACCAGACGGCGTGCCCGCCGGAGGCCAGCGGCTCGGATTCTGGCGCGGAACCGGTGCTCATGGTTCCATCCTAGGTGTGGGCGCCGCCCCGCCGTCCTCCGCGATCGTGGACGCACGCGCCGATGCCACCCCGGTGGAGCGCACCCTGCGCGGGATGCTCGGCGAGGGCTGAGCGGGGCCGGCGTCGTGAAGTGGTGGGCCCTGCGGGGATCGAACCCGCGACCGGCGGATTCTCGGGGCGTGGTCCTGGGTGGTGCGCGCGGGGTCCCGTCGCCCGCAGGATTCCGGGGATTCCACGTGCCTCCCGTCCACCGTTGGGCCGGTCCGAACAGGTTGTTTCCCAACGTTTAGGGTGGGTAAAGGGTGGGCGGTTCACGGGTGACCGGCGGCCCCATGCGACACTCCAGGCATGTACCTCCCCCGCGTCCGCGCCCCGCACACCAAGACCCTCCCTACACTCGCTCTCGTCGCGTCTATCACGGCCGCACTCGCAACCGGCTGTTCCGCGAACACGAGCCAGGACGCCCCGGCATCGTCCGCACCCGCGCCCACGGCGACGGCCAGCGCGTCCTCGCTCTCCCCTGATGAGGCGGCCAGGAGCCTGGCGTCCCTGGAGTCTGAGGCTGCCCAGGCCAAGGTGGATGCGGCACAACGGAATTTCGACGCCGCCGTGGCGTCGGCCTCCGCCCGCGCTCTGGAATACAGCCAGTCCAAGGCGGCGGGTCAGGACCTCGGCCAGGTCACGTTGGAGACGCTTGACATCGGGGACACGCGGCCCGAATGGGCGCGCCCGATCAAGGACGTGAAGGCCGTGGGAACGGACGGCATTTACGTCACCTACTCGGAGACACTGACGACCGCGCAAGCGGTGGAAGTTGCCACGAGCATCGCTCGTCGCCTCGCCATGTTCAGCGTGGACTCCCTGAACCGAGTCACCCTTTCTGATGCGTCCGGCACCGAACACGTGGTGGACATTACCCGCGGTTGACCTCACCCCGGCACGTCCGGGGCCAGACAACGGCCCCGCCGCCCGGTGAAGAGCGACGGGGCCGCGGGTGGCCGGTAGGTCGGTCAGGCGGTGGTGTCGGGGTCCACGGTGGTGGACCCGGCGGCCTGGACGGCCAAGGCAGCGGCCACAGCACCGTTCAGGCCTCCGGCCCCCGGGATGCCCTGGGCCTCTGCCTCGGCATCGTCCAGGGTCACGGCGAGGCCGGCCAGCGTGGGGGCCTCGGCCAGGGCGGCGGCCATGTCGGCGTCCTTGGTGACCGTGGCGTAGCGGGCCAGGGTGGCGCGCTCCAGGCGGTCCCCCAGCGCGGGGGCGGCGGCCGGGTCCCCGCCGTTCACGGCCAGGTAGGTGGGTGCCCACTCACGGACCGCCTGGAGGGTTGGGACGTCGGCGGTGGCCACGATCTGGTCCAGGGTGGCTCCCGCGCCCAGGCGCATCTCCACGCGCCGCCAGACGTCGGCGGTGGAGCCGGTGGGGGCAGGGACCTTGGCCAGGGCCTTGGCATTCAGGCGGGCCGCCCGTTCGTAGTCCTCTCGGATAGGTCGGAGCTCCTGGGCGTAGGCGGTGCGGGCGGCGGCCTCGCGGTCCTGGCGCTGGCGGGTCAGGGCCTCCGGGGTGAGGTCCGGGTCCTGGTAGGTGCGGGCCGTCTGCACGGCCGCGTAGTAGGCGTGACGGGCGGCGGTCAGGTTGGCGGTGATGGTCTGTGCGGTTGTCATGCCGGCGGGTCCTTTCGAGTAGGGGTGAGGGGCGGTGACGGGGCCGTGCGGGGGTGCCCGTTCACAGGGGCTCGGTGCAGTCACCGGGCGTCCTCGGCAGCGAGAGCGGCGTAGACATGATCCAGGCGGTGAACCACGGCGGAGACGTTGCGGGTGGCGGCCAAGGCCTCCAGGTCCTCCATGTGCGGGTCCGCCTGGTCCAGGAGGGCGTGCGCGGCGTCCAGGACGTCGGCCACGACAGCCAGGGCCTCCGGGGTGACTGCATCGGATACGGATGGGTCCATGGGCTCGAGTGGCCAGCCGGCGAGGCGGGCCAGGTGCGCGAGGGATAGTCGGGGGCCAGACGGGGTGATCTTCCCGGCCGGGGTGAGGGTCTGGAGGACGCTGGTGGCCATGCGGCCCGTGAGCGGGTCCATGACGGCCACGCGGCCGACGTCTTGCAAGCGGGGCCGCCGGGTGCCCGCCTCCAGGTACTTGAGCCAGCGGAGGGAGACCCCCATCCGGTCCGCGGCCTGGGCCTGGGTGAGGCCCGCGCCGCGGCGGAGTGCGCGCATTTCACGCCCGAACGGTGCCGTGTCAAGGGCACTGGTCAGGGGCACAGAGGCGGGCTGGCGGCTCATGCGTGGTCCTTCCCGTCGGGCTCGGCAAGGTTCACGCGGGCGACCAGGGCGGCGGGGGTGGGTTCTGCCGGGTGGGCGGTGGTGGTGCTCATGGTGTGCTCCTCGCGGTGGGGCAGGGTGGGCGTGGTCAGGTGTGGGCCTGGGAGTCGTCGGCCGTGGTGGCGGTGATGCCGGCCAGGTCCTCGGCGTGCTGCGCCACGATGTCCGCGGCGATGCGGGCCATGGCGTCGGCGTCTTTGGCCGCGGCGTCGGCGACGGCTGCCAAGTCCTCGGCATCTCTGGCTGTGGTGTCCAGGTAGCGGCCGCTGGCGTGCTGGTTCTCGGCGGGGTGCGTGCGGGTCACTGGTGGCCCTCCAGGTTGGGGAGGTGGTCCTGGGCGGGGCGGGTGTCCTGCGTCGCCCTGGGGGCCGTTGTGGGCGTTCTGGCTGGCGTGGGGGCATCGGGGGCGGGGATGCCGTGGCGGGCGGCCAGGACGGCGAAGAACGGGGCTGCGGTGCGGAGGGTCCCCGCAGGGGTGCGGCGGTGGTGTCTGGTGGCGGTGGTGACCATGGTCGGTTCCTAGGTGCTGGGCCTCCAGGCGTAGAGGCGGATGGATCGGGGCCACGGGGTGCGTGGTGGGTGGGGCGGCGGTCGCGCGGGGCGGTTCAGGCGGTGAGGGCGTTGGGGTCCTCGGTGTAGTGCTCGGCGGCCCACGCCAGGAGGCGGGCCTCCTGTTCTGCCTTGGAGGGGGTCCTGTCGTCATTCATGGCGTCGGACTCGCGCACGCGCGTACCAGGGTTGGGCTGGGAGGTGATGGGTGGTTCCTCTGGTGGTTCCTCCCGTGTTCCTCCGTGTGGTTCCTGGGTTCTCTTAGGGGGGTCCATGGCGGTCCCCCTCCTAGGTCCACCACGGTCCCCCTGGAGGGGGTCCACGACGGTCCCCCTCTGGGGGTCCACCACGGTCCCTACCTGGGGGTCCATGGCGGTCCCCCTGGCAGTCGTGGGCCGCGCCGTCCAGGTGACGTTCCGCCCTCGGCCGGACGGGACGTAGGTGGTCCCAGGCGCGAGATTCAGGGCGTACTCCGCACGGATTCCGGCGCGGGCCGTACCGCTGGAGGTGATCGCGCCGGCCTCGGTGAGCGCGGTCAACGCCTTCACGGTGGTGCGCTTGGCGGAGGCGGGGTTGCCCTCCAGGTCCAGGCCTAGCGCCCGGGCCACGGCCTCCCACCCGCCGTAGTAGACCGGCGGGCGGTCAGAATCGAGGGCGGTCACGGCCATGAACACGAGCGCGTGGAGGTCCCGGTGCGAGAGGCGGTCGCGCCAGTAGGTGTAGGCGGCTATGACGTTGCTCGCGCCCATGGGTGCCCTCCTTCCAGGCCTGTGATGCGGGTGGTGG
This sequence comes from Micrococcus porci, assembly GCF_020097155.1. NCBI lineage: Bacteria > Bacillati > Actinomycetota > Actinomycetes > Micrococcales > Micrococcaceae > Micrococcus > Micrococcus porci. Next base: position 233,249 of record NZ_CP083691.1, read on the forward strand.
GTGTGCCGCTCATGCGGCGGGGGTGGCGGTGTCCTCCGCGGGGTCCTGGGCGTCCTCGGGGACGGCCTCCCAGACGCGGACCGGCCGCGCAGACCCGTCCGGCGACCGTTCCAGGGCCAGGCCCGCGGGGCGGATCACGCGGGCCGCGTGGAGGTGGCGGACAACGGCACCGAAGTGGGCCGGGTGGACCGGCTCCGGGAGCGCAGCGCGGAGGCGGGCCGGGGTGAACGGCTCCCCCATGGCGCGGGCGGCCGCTGTGGCTGCGCGGACCCATCCGGAGGGGAGGCGAGCGCCGGCGGCCGGGGTGCGGGCCTCCACGTCTAGGACGGCGGGGTCCAGGCGGTAGCGGTCGGGGGCACTCACCGGGCGTCCTCGGGTCCGGCGTCCAGGGCGTAGGGGTTCGGCCGGGTGACGCCGTGGAACTCGTCCACCCGGCCCGCGGCGTAGCCGTCTGCCCATGCCTGGGCCTGGATGCGTCGAACGGCGACGGCGGCGGCAGCGTGCGACTCCGGCGCGCTCATCGGGCGTCCTCGGCGGCGATCTGTTCGGCCTCCCATGCCTCCACGTCGGCCAGGCGGTACCGGAGGTACTTCCCGACGCGGAATCCGCGGGGGCCGTAGCCGGTCGTCCGCCAGTTGTAGACGGTGGCGACCGGGACACCCACGCGGGCGGCGAGGTCCTGGGGGGTGAGGTGGGTGAGGGAAAGAGCAGCGGCGGGGGTCGGGGTGGCGCTCATGGCGGGCCTCCTAGGTTCATCCGATGAATGCGGAACGATTCCGCGTTCCGTTGAGAACGTACCGCACGCCATCGTGATGGTCAACTCATATCCGGAGGCGTTCTCGATTCTTCGGTGTACCCTGTCCCTATGAGTCACTTTCCGACGGACCAGGAGATCGGCCGCCGCGTGCGGGACGCCCGCGAGGACGCCGGGATCAAGCAACAGGGGGACCTAGTACCCCTCCTACGCGCCGCCGGCCTGCCCTGGTCTCAAGGGACCCTTTCCCGCGTGGAGTTGGGCCAGCGGTCCGTCAAGGTCACGGAGGCAGCCGTCCTCGCGGAGGTCCTGGGCGTGACCGTGCCCGCACTGATCGGCGCACCGGAGTCCACTACCCGCGAGGTGCTGTGGGAGGCGTACCTGGGCGCGGAGAACGTGGCCAAGGTTCTCCGCACAGTCGAAGACGTCTACTGGGAGACGGTCCGGGGCGTGCGTGACAAGGCGCGCCAGGACGACGAGCTCCGGAGCCGAGTTCAGGAGCGGCGGGACAAGTACCTGGCCATCCGGTCGGAGGATCTGCGCCGCCAGGCCATACGAGATGGAGACGACGTGAGCACGCCGGAGGCCTGGGCCGCCTACACCAAGCTCTGGGGCCTGGACGCCATCCCGGCTATCCGCGCGGCCACCGACGTTCTGGAGGGGCTGGAAAGCGCGGACGACACCGTGGGCGGGGAGGGCTGACCATGCCGCGCCCGCCGTTGGCCGTGGGCACCTGGGGGCGGATCAGCGACCCCCTGGAAGTGGCCCCCGGCGTGTTCCGCGCTATGGCCAAGGTCCGCGACGTGGACGGGGTGACGCGCAAGGTGGAGGCCCGCGCATCGTCTAAGGAGCGCGCCCGCCGCACCCTGGAGGCCCGCCTCCGCGCCCGCACAGCCCCGCCCGCTGGCGAGGTCACCCCGGACACCCGCGTCCGCGACGTCGCCCGCCTATGGCTGGCAGAGGTGGAGGCCCGCGGCCGCGCGGCCAACACCGTGAAGCGGTACCGGATCACCGTGGACCTGCACGTCTGCAAGGCCCGCGGCGGCGTCGGGGAGCTCCGGGTGAGGGAATGCACCACGTCCCGGATGGAGGCGTTCCTCCGCGGGATCGCGCGGGACCACGGGGCACCCTCGGCCAAGGTGGCGCGGACGGTCATGTCCGGCGTCCTCGGCCTGGCTGCCCGTCATGACGCCATCCAGGGGAACCCACTCCGAGAGGTGTCCCCCATCTCCATCCCACGGAAGGAGGTCCGCGCCCTGTCCCCCGCGGACGTCCGCGTCCTGCGCCGGAGGTTGGCGGCCTGGCAGTCGGAGCCGCCCGTGAACGGGAGGCGTCGGCGGCCGGACGACCTGCTGGACGTCGTGGACGTCATGCTGGCCACGGGGTGCCGTATCTCGGAGGCGCTGGCCCTGCGCTGGCAGGACGTGGACGTGGACGCCCGGAAGCTGGCCATCACGGGTGCCGTCGTGGTGGCGGGCCGCGGGGGCGCGGTGCGCCAGGATCACCCCAAGTCGGCCGGGTCCGTCCAGACGTACACGGTGGACGCCCACACGGCGGACATGCTCCGCGGCCGGTGGGAGCGGTCCATGGACCTGGGCCTGGTGTCCCCGATGGTGTTCCCTTCGTCCACGGGGACTGTCCGGGACCCGTCGAACTACCGGAAGCAGTGGCGGACGGCGCGGGAGGCTATCGGATTCGAGTGGGTCACCCCGCACACGTTCCGCAAGACGGTTGCCACGCGGCTGGCTGACGCGGAGGGCCTGGCCGCAGCGTCGGCGTACCTGGGCCACTCCGGGGAGGCCGTGACCCGGACGCACTACCGAGCCAAGGCACCGGAGGCGGCGGACATGACGGCGGCGCTGGCCGGGTTCTGGGGGGACGCGGAGGGCGGCGAGGGGGAGGTCCCCTAAAGTGAATCGGGTGGGTAAGGGGTGGATCGCGGCCCCCAGTGCCCAACGGGATCGGCCCCCGACTCGGCATCATGCCTAGTCAGGGGCCGTTTCCGTGTGGGCCCTGCGGGGATCGAACCCGCGACCGGCGGATTAAAAGTCCGATGCTCTGCCAGCTGAGCTAAAGGCCCTCACCCGGTTCCGCGGCGGGGCCGCGCGGGTGCCCTGCCATGGTAGCCGAGGCGCGCCGGGGCTACCCTGGACCGGCCCGGATCCCGGGCCCCGCCCGTCCACTCGGACCGCCGAACCCGACCCGAAGGAGCCCCCATGGCCCACCACCGCGCCCCCGCCGGCCGCGGCGCCAGCTCCACCGCGTCCGGCCTGGTCCGCCCGCACCGGCCCCGCCTGACGGACCCGGGTCTGATCGCCGACCTCGCCGACGGCGAGGACCCGCAGGAGATCGCCGCCGCGGCCTCCCGCCTGGCCCACGCCCTCGTGGCGGGCGGCCGCGCCGAGGAGGACCCCGACGTCGTCGCGCGCCTGGTGGGGCTCGTGCGCGAGGTGGGCGTGGAGACCCTGGCCGGGCTGTGGGCGGACGCCCCCGCCGTGTCCCTGGCCGGGGCGCTGTGGCGCCTGTACGCCCTTCAGGAGGCCACCGCCCGCGACGGCGAGCGCTGGGCCGCCTGGTACCGCGCCGGGCACGCCGCCCACGCCGCACGGGCCGTGGCCGGGGCCGTGGAGCCGCCGGGCCCCGAGGAGCTGCGCCGGCTCACGGACACGATCCTCACGGGCGCGTACCGCTCCGAGCTGGACGTCGCGCTGGAACGGGCCGGCGCCTACGCCCGCGTGGTCGCCCTGGGTCAGGCCGAGCACGCCGCCGCCGCCGAGCACGCGGACCCCGCGCACGCCGCGCGCCTGACCCTGCGCGCCGCCCGGATGATCTCCACGGCGGAGGCGCTGGAGGCCGCCGCTCGATCGTGGCGGGACGGCTCGTTAGACTGATCCGCGACGACGCCGGATCGCAGGTGACCCCGGGCTCCAACATTCTGCCGCCGTGAGCGGCCTTCCGCCGAGAGGCGTCCCGGGTCCGGCGTCGTCCTCGATCCACGGCCGCCCCGCCGGCCCGTCCCCGGAAGGTGGGTGCCACTGAGCATGACGCCCCGGCCCGCCTGGCTGGTGACACGGGACTCGCCCGCCCTGGGCCACCTCACCGACCTCTGCGACACCCTGGGCCGCGCCGTGCGCGCGGTGGCCCAGGCGGTCGCCGCCGACGGCTCGGAGCGGGACCGCGTGGAGCGCGACCTCTCCGCACTCGACGCCGCCGCCACGGCCGCCCTCATGGCCTTCCTCACGGCCCTGCGCAGCGCCTACGTCACCCCCGTGCCCCGTCCCGACCTCTACCGCCTCGCCGACGGCGTGAAGACCGCCGCGCACCGCGTGGTCGGCGCCGGCGTGCTGGTCCACCGCGCAGACCTGGACGCCCTCCCCCGGAACGCCGTGGAGCTGCTGGAGACCCTCGGCCGACAGGCGGAGCTGCTCGCCCATGGCACCCGCCAGCTGCGGGACCTGGACGCCCTCGAGGACACCTGGATGCAGCTCGAGCGCGGCATCCGCCGCATGGAACGCCTCATGGTGGACTGGCTCGCCGCCCTCGGCACGGACCTGCTCCAGCGTGACTACAACCGCCAGCGCGAGATCGCCTCCGCCCTGCGCGACGCCGTCCTCGCCCTGGACCGCGTCAACACCGACCTCGGCGTGGTGCTGGTCCGTGAGTCCTGACCTGGCGCACCGCCGCGGGGGCAGGGCGTGACCGCGCCGCTCCTGGTCCCGGTGCTGGTCCTGCTGCTGGCGGTCGGGGGGCTGATGGGATTCCGGGACGCCCCGAACGCCGTCGCCCTGGCGGTCCGGTTCCGGGCGCTGACGCCGCGCGTCGCCCTGATCCTGTCCGCCCTGCTGAACGCGGTCGGCGTGCTGCTCGGCGCGCTGATGCTGACCCTGGGGCTGCCCCTGATGGTCGCCGGCGGCACCGCGCGCCCGGAGGTCCTGGCCCTCGTGGGGGTGGCCGCCGCGGTGACGCTCGGCTGGGGCGTGCTCGCGTGGCGCTTCCGGGCGCCGACGTCCACCACGCACGCCCTGCTGGCCTCGCTCGCCGCCGCCCACGTCGCGTCCGTGTCGGCGCTCGGCAGCGGCCTGGACCCCGCCTTCGAGAACGGCGCACGGTGGGAGGTGGCGGCGAGCCTGCTGCTGTCCCCGGTCCTCGCCTGGGGCCTGGCACGGCTGACGGCGCGGCCCGTGCTGCGCCTGGCCACCACCGGCACCACCGTGAACGTGCAGCACCGTGCGCGGATCGCCCTGGCGGTCTCCACCGGGCTCATCGCGCTGGGGCACGGCGTGCAGGCGGCGCTGCGCCTGCTCCCCCTGGCGGTGCTCGTGGCGACCGCCGCCGTCGGCACGGGACTGCCCCCGGGGACGGAGCTGAGCGCGGCGTTCGTCGCAGCGGCGGCCGTCGGGATCGGCACCCTGGGCGGGGCGTGGGGCATCGCGTGGACCCTCACGGAGCGCCTGGTGATCCTGGACCCGCTGCGCGCCGCCGTCGCCGCCGTGGTGCCGGCCGTCCTGCTCTTCGCCGGCACGATGCTCCTGCACCTGCCCCTGTCCTCCACGCACACGGGCGTGGCGGGGATCGTCGGCGCGGGCCAGACCCAGTCCTACGCGTCCGTGCGGTGGGGCGCGGTGGCGCGGGTGGCCGTATGGTGGGTGGCGACGCCCCTGGTGTGCGGGTCCCTGGCCTTCGCCGCCGGCGCCGTGCTGCTGCCCCTGCTCGGCTGACACGTCGACGCACACCTCCCTTCACGACGACGCAGGCCCCCGCCCGGATGTCCGGGCGGGGGCCTGCGTGCGGGGCCGGGGGTCGGCTCAGCCGAAGCGGCCGGAGACGTAGTCCTCGGTCTGCTGGTTCGACGGGTTGTTGAAGATGGTGTTGGTCTCGGCGTACTCGATGAGCTTGCCCGGCTGGCCGATGCCCTGGATGTTGAAGAACGCGGTCTTGTCCGCCACGCGCGCGGCCTGCTGCATGTTGTGCGTGACGATGATGACCGTGTAGTCCTCCTTGAGCTCGTTGATGAGGTCCTCGACGGCCAGGGTGGAGATCGGGTCCAGGGCCGAGCAGGGCTCGTCCATGAGGATCACGTCCGGCTCGACGGCCACGGACCGGGCGATGCAGAGGCGCTGCTGCTGGCCGCCGGAGAGGCCGGAGCCCGGCTTGTCCAGGCGGTCCTTGACCTCGTTCCAGAGGTTGGCGCCGCGCAGGGACTTCTCCACGATCTCGTCCGCACGGGACTTGGTCAGGCGGGTGCCGTTGAGCTTGTAGCCGGCCAGCACGTTGTCGCGGATGGACATGGTGGGGAACGGGTTCGGGCGCTGGAAGACCATGCCGATCTGGGACCGGACCGTCACCGGGTCGACACCGGGGCCGTAGACGTCCTCGCCGTCGAGGAGCAGCTGGCCCTCGACGTGGGCGCCGGGGAGCACCTCGTGCATGCGGTTGATGGCGCGCAGGAACGTGGTCTTGCCGCAGCCGGACGGGCCGATGAACGCGGTGACGGTGCGGGGGGCGATGTCGATGCTGACGCCCTCGACGGCCTTGAACTTGCCGTAGTAGACGTCGACGTCCTTGGCCTGGATGCGCTTAGACATGGGAGCTTGTTTCCTTTTCGAGGATCGCTGGAGAGCGGGAGTCTGGTGGCCGCGCCGGCCGCCGCCCCGCGCGGGGGCGGCGGTGGCGGCGTCAGCGGCCGGTCTTGGGGGCGAAGGCCTTGGCGACGATGCGCGCGAGGAGGTTCAGCACCATCACGATGATGATGAGGACCAGGGCGGCGGCCCAGGCGCGGGACGTGGAGGCGTCCATGGCCGTGGGCGACGTCGGGGCGACCAGCTGACGGTAGATGTACACCGGGAGGGCGGTCATCCAGTTGTCGAACGGGTTCCAGTTCACCGCGGAGGCGAAGCCGGCGGTCACGAGGATCGGCGCGGTCTCGCCGGTCACGCGGGCGATCGCCAGGGTGATGCCGGAGGCGATGCCGGAGATGGCGGTGGGGAGCACGACCTTGAAGATCGTGCGCCACTTCCGCACGCCGAGGGCGTAGGAGCCCTCGCGCAGCTCGTTCGGCACCACGCGGAGCATCTCCTCGGTGGAGCGGACCACGACGGGGATCATCAGCACGGTGAGCGCGATGGCGGCGGTGAGGCCCATCTTCACGGACTGCAGCGCCTTCGGGCCGGAGCCCATGACCATCTCGAGCACCACCGACATCGCCGCGAAGGCGAAGAGGCCCGCCACGATGGACGGGATGCCGGTCATGACGTCGACGAAGAAGATGATGGCGCGGGACAGCCAGCCGTCGCGGCCGAACTCCACCAGGTAGATGGAGGTCAGCAGGCCGATCGGCACGGCGATCACGGTGGCGATCACGGTGATGAGGAACGTGCCCACCAGGGCGTGGGCGAAGCCGCCGGGCAGGTCGCCCATGGGCTCGCCGGCCTGGACGTACTGGGCGTCGGTGACGCCGGTGACGCCCTGCATGTCGTTCACCAGCAGCTGCGGGTTGCCGAACAGGGTCGCGCCGCCGTCGGCCACCACGGACCACAGCACGGAGATCAGCGGGACCAGGGCGATCAGGAATGCGGCCCACACGAGGTTGCGCCACAGGCCGTCCGTGGCCTGGCGGCGGTTCTCCAGCACGCGGGTGGCGACGTACATGCCCGCGACGAAGAGGATCGCGGCCAGGATGATGAAGCGCGCGATGGAGAAGTCGGCGAACCCGCCGGCCAGCAGGGCTTCGAGGCCGAGGCCCAGGACCACGGCGCCGGCGGCCACGGCCATCCACGTCCAGCGGGGCTTCTGCCCGGCCGTCAGGGAGTTCTGCGTGTGCTTCGACGCCGGGGTGTTCTCCCGCGTCGGCGTGTCGTTCAGTGCGGTGCTCATCAGTTGGCCCCCGAGAATTCCTTGTGCTTGTTCACGATCCAGCGCGCCACCATGTTCACCACGAGGGTGATCACGAAGAGCATGAGGCCGGCCGCGATGAGCTCGTTGAGCCGGATGCCGTAGGCCTCCGGGAAGTTCAGCGCGATCTCCGAGGGGATGGTCGCGTTGCGGCCCTCCTCGATCACGGACGGGCTGAACTTGCCGGGCGAGAGCACCATGGTCACGGCCATGGTCTCGCCGAGGGCGCGGCCCAGGCCGAGCATGATGGAGGAGACGATGCCGGCCCGCGCGAACGGGAACACGGTCATCTTGATCATCTCCCAGCGGGTGGCGCCCAGACCCAGGGCGGCCTCCTCGTGGAGCTTCGGGGTCTGGGAGAAGATCTCACGGCACAGGGCCGTGATGATCGGCACGACCATGACGGCCAGCACGATGCCGGAGGTCATCAGGACGCGACCGGTGGAGGTCACGGAGCCGCCGAAGAAGGGCAGCCAGCCGAGGTACTCGTTCAGCCACTCGTAGATCGGCACCATCAGGGGCGCCAGGGTGAGCCAGCCCCAGATGCCGTAGACCACGGAGGGGATGGCGGCCAGCAGGTCGATCACGTAGCCGACGGGCTGGGCGATCTTCGGCGGGGCGTAGTGGGAGATGAAGAGGGCGACGCCGACGGCGACCGGCGTGGCCAGCAGCAGGGCGATGATCGCCGCCATGACGGTGCCGGCCATCAGCGGCCAGACGTACCCCCAGAAGGAGTCGCCGGACTCGAGGTTCGCGCCCTCGGCCGGGAACAGCGCGGGCCAGGCCTCGGACACCAGGAAGATCGCCACGAAGGCGAGGATCAGCAGGATGAGGACGCCGGCGGCCAGGGCGAGACCGGAGAAGACCTTGTCTCCGGCGGCCCCCGCCCGCGACGATTTCAGGGCGGAGGAGCTCGGGGCCGCCTCAGTTGCGGTGTGGGACACGATGCCTTCCCTCGTGATCGGTGGAGTGATGACGCAGCGGCCGCGGAGACGCCTGCTGCCCGGGTGACGGCCGCCGGTCAGCCCACCGGCCGCCGACCCCCGAAGGGAGTTCAGCGGCCGGTGACCTGCGGTGACTGCTCACGCGTCAGTGACGGCCGATCAGCCGACCTTGATCGCGTCGATGCGAGTCTTGGCCTCCTTGGCCAGCTCGGCGTCCAGCGGAGCGGACTTGGAGGCCTCCTGGGCGGCCTTCTGGCCGTCCTCGGAGATCACGTAGGAGGCGAACGCCTTGACCTGGTCGACGGTCTCCTGGTCCCCGTACTGGTTGCAGAAGATGTGGTAGGAGACGAGCACGATCGGGTACACGCCCTCGCCCGCGTTGGCGCGGTCGAGCTCGATGGAGCCGTCGTCCTGCTTCTTGCCGTCCGCGACGATCTTGGCGGCGGCCTCGGGGGAGATCTCCGCGAACTTGCCGTCCTTGCCGACCTTGGCGGTCTTCAGGGAGCCCACGCCGGACTCGTCGGCGTAGGTGATGGCGCCGTTGGTGGCGGCGGCCTGGGACACGACGCCCTTGGTGCCCTGGGCGGACTCGGCGGTGATGTCGCCCGGCCACTCCTTGACCTTGCCGTAGGTCCAGGCCTCGGGGGCGACCTGGTCCAGGTAGGCGGTGAAGTTCTCGGTGGTACCGGACTCGTCGGCGCGGTGCACGACGGTGATGGCGGTGTCGGGCAGCTCGACGCCCTCGTTGAGGGCGGCGATCTCCGGGGCGTTCCACTTGGTGATCTTCTTGGAGAAGATCTTCGCGATGGTGTCGGCGTCCAGGTTCAGGGAGTCGACGCCCTCGAGGTTGTAGGCCACGGCGATCGGGGAGACGTAGGCGGGCACGTGGAACGCGCCGTCCGGGCCGCAGACCTCCTGCGCCTGGGTCTTCTCCTCGTCCTTCAGGGCGGCGTCGGAGCCGGCGAAGGTGGCCGCGCCGGAGAGGAACGCCTTGCGGCCGGCGCCGGAGCCGTCCGGGGAGTACTGGACCTGCAGCTCGGGGGAGGTGGCCTTGACACCCTCGGTCCAGGCGGTCATGGCGGCCTCCTGGGAGGACGCGCCGGAGCCCATGAGGGTGCCGGAGGCGGTGGGGACGTCGATGGCGTAGCCACCCTGAGCGGCGGAGGAGGAGCCCGAGGCCGAGGAGGACTCGGCGGCCGAGGAGGACGCGGAGGAGGAACCGGCGGCCGAGGAGGACGCGGAGGAGGAGCCGGCGGCCGAGGAGGACGCGGCGGAGGAAGAGGAGGAGGCCGAGTCGTTGCCGCCGCCGCAGGCGGTCAGGGCAAGGGCGGCCACAGAAAGGAGGGCGGCCGAGCGGCCGAAGCGGAGAGCCTTCACGAGGATGCCTCTTTCAGTCAGGGTGACGGTGATGACGGCGCTCCCGGACAGCAGGACGGTCGCGCCGCGACTCTTGAGACGGTAGGGGCGTGAGATGAATCGCGTGTCCGCGCAGGATGAACAGCCGGTGAACTGGTCCGGGGCCCCCTGTGATGCGTGACACCCACGGGCGTCGCGGGGCCCCGAGGTGGGCCGGCCCGGCGCTAGGGTGGCGCCCATGACGGACCGCCACGCCACCGCGACGGGGACCCTGCCCGCGGTGCCCGCCGCGGCAGGGCCCTCCGGGGTGGGCAGGTTCCTGCGCCGCCGGGCCCGCGCCGGCTGGTCCCGGCTGCGCTCCTCGGTGGGCCACGCCGCCCTCATGGCCGTGTGCGCGGTGGGCGCCTACTGGTTCGCCGAGACCGTCCTCGGGCACGCCCAGCCCCTGTTCGCGGCGACGGCCCTCCTGATCGCCCTCGGATTCCAGCGCGAGCCCAGGGTCCGCAAGGTGGCCGAGGTCGCGTTCGGCTGCACGCTCGGCATCCTCATCGGGGACCTCATGATGGCGGCGCTGGGCCGCGGCCTCTGGCAGGCGGTCCTCGTGGTCTTCGTCTCGGTGCTGGCGGCCCGGTTCCTGGACTCCGGGGCCACCTTCACCATGCAGATGTCCCTGCAGTCCGTGCTCGTGGTGCTCCTCCCCCTCAACGCGGACGGCCCCTTCGCCCGCTCGGCCGACGCCCTGGTGGGCGGCCTCCTCGCCCTCCTGGTGACCCTCCTGTCCCCCCGGGACCCCACGCGCCTGCCCGCCCGCCAGCTCCGCGGCCTCTACGAGTCCATGGCCTCCGTGCTGCGGGAGCTCTCCGCCGCCCTCCGCGCGGAGGAGTCCCGCACGGCGTGGATGGCGCTGGTGGAGTGCCGGCGCACGCAGTCGACACTGGAGGACGTCCGCAAGGAGCTCAAGGTCACCCGGGAGCAGACCGTCCTGAATCCGCTGCAGCGCCCGGCCCGCGACGCGGCGGACGTCATGGCCGTGGCCGCCGACCGCTCCGACCTCGCCGTCCGCTCCCTGCGGATCGTGGCCCGCCGCGTGGTCTCGATCCTGGACCACGGCGCCGTGGACGGCGACCACCGCGAGCGCCTGGCGGCCTGGTTCGACGACGCCGCGGACGCCGTCGAGATCCTGCACCGCTCGCTGGCCGAGCCGCAGGCCGAGGGGCGGCACCGCTCCCTGGACGTGGCCCGCGACGCCCTGGGCGCCTCCGCCTCGTGGCTGGACCCCCACGAGCTGGCCGGGGGCACCGTGCACGGCGAGGCGCTGGTGATGCTGCTGCGGCCCATGATGGTGGACCTCATCGAGGCGACGGGCGCCTCCCACGCGGAGGCGCTCACCTACCTGCCGCGCGTCTGACGCGCACGACGCCGCGGGGCGCCTAGCTGTGATGTCCAGGGACGTTGTTGCGTGAGCAGCTGACAGGCGAAGGCCTCCTGTTGCGAGAGTGGAGTTGTCAAGAAACCGCTCACGCGAACAGAAGGCCTTCATGTCCCACGCTAACGCCGCCCTGACCCCTCGCGCCCGTCTACGCCTGGCCAAGCTCATCGTCGATGAGCACTGGGCGGTCGCCACCGCGGCCAAGATGTTCATGGTCTCCCCACCCACCGCACGCAAATGGGCCACCCGCTTCCGGGCCGAGGGACCTGCAGGCATGGTCGACCGGTCCAGCCGGCCGGCCACGATGCCGACCAGAACATCGCCTGCAGTGGTGAAACAGATCGTGGCCGCCAGAAGGCGCCGACGCCTGGGGCCCGTGCAGATCGCCTCAGAACTCGGGATGCCGGCATCCACCGTCCATGCCGTGCTCGTGCGTTGCCGGATCAACCGCCTCGCCCGTCTGGACCGGGTCACCGCCGAGCCGATCCGCCGCTATGAGCACCCCCACCCCGGCTCGCTGATCCACGTTGACGTCACGAAGTTCGGACGCATCCCCGACGGGGGCGGGCACCGATTCGTCGGGCGTCAGCAGGGCATGAAGCACCGCGCGGCGACTTCGGACCGAGAAGGAACCCGTGATGCCCGATACCAGCCCCGGCTCGGGGTGGGCTTCCTGCACACCGTGATCGATGACCACTCCCGCTTCGCGTATGTCGAGATGCACTCCGACGAACGCAGCCAGACCGCCATCGCGGTGCTGCGCCGCGCGGTCGCTCACTTCGCGCAGCTGGGCGTGGAGGTGGAGCGGGTGCTCTCGGACAACGGTTCGGCCTACCGCTCGCATGCCTGGCGGGATGCTTGCACCGAGCTCGGGATCAAGCCCAAGCGGACTCGGCCCTACCGACCGCAGACGAACGGGAAGATCGAGCGGTTCCATCGCACGCTCGCTGACGGGTGGGCCTACGCCAAGTTCTACGGCTCAGAGACCGAACGCAGGGCCGCGTTGCCTGGGTGGGTGCACTTCTACAATCATCACCGAGTCCACTCCGCGATCGGAGCCGCACCTGCCAGCAGGCTCAACAACCTCCCTGGACATCACACCTAGCTGTTCCACTTCATGAGGTTGTTTACAGGAGATCGAACAGGGTGGGCTCGTGCCCGAGGCCCTCGATCTGAGGAACGTCGAGCACCTTCGGCTGAGGCTGGACCCGGTACGACGTGATCGGAACCCGGCTGGCCGGTGGCTTGTTGCCCAGGCTGCTGTGCGGACGGTCATGGTTGTAGGTGTTCAGGAATGCCGCCAGCGCGGCGGTGCGCTCACCGTCGCTGGCGTAGGCGCGTACGTAGAGCCACTCTTCCTTCATGGTGCGGTTGAAGCGCTCCACCTTCCCGTTCGTCCGGGGCGTGTGCGGGCGCGTGTACTTGTGAGCCGTTCCGGTTCCTGCGAGGGCGTCGTTGAAGACCTTGGAGCGGTACGCCGGGCCGTTGTCCGTGAGGCACCGACTGAATGTCGTGATGCCGTGCTCGCGGTAGAACAGCACCGCCCGAAGCCAGAACGCGGCAGCGGTACCCGCCCGCTCGTCAGGGTGGACTTCGGCGTAGGCCAGGCGGCTGTGGTCGTCCACCGCCGCGTGAATGTAGACGTAGCCGGGACGCCTGCTGGCGACGCGGCGGGAGGCTAGCGCTTCTTCGGTGCCACGCCCGTGGACGGCCCAACCGCCACCCTCCGGGATACGGCCGACCTTCTTCACGTCGACATGTATCATGTCGCCCGGAGCGGCGTGCTCGTACCGGCGAGGCTCGCGTTTGGACTCGCCCGTCGGCATGTCCAGGTCCCGCAGGCGACTGATGCCGTTGCGATTGAGGATGCGCCACACCGTGGCGGGGCTGATGTTGATCGATCCATCGCCGACCGTGGAGAGGTGCCCGGCGATGCGTGCTGGCCCCCACTTCTCGACCGTCCGCAACTGGACCACCATCTCCTCGATGTCATTCGGTGTGCGGGTGGGCTGATGGTCGGGCCGAGAGGTCCGGTCGTACAGGCCGGGCTCCCCGTGCAGCAGCCAACGGCGGTACCACTTCGTCAGCGCGGCGCGACTGATGCCCCCTTCGTCAGCGACATGAGCGAGCGGACGACCAGCGTCGACGCGTTCGCACAGACGCTTCCGGCCCTCAGGTGTGAGCGGAGCATTCGCGTGGGTAGGCACTCGCACTCACCGACGGAGACACTAGATGTTTCAACATGTATGTCGTAACATCTAATCATGAGCAACTCTACATTGGTCTTCGTCCCGTGCTTCTCTGGTGCCCCTTGGGAGGTGGAGCAACTCACCGCCCTCGCCGATCACCCTCGCCGGACCATGCGGCTCCCCGAGAGTCTCGATGACATCGAGGCCTACGCTGATGCGCTCTCGTCCGAGGTCGCCGACCTGGGCGACTACGTGCTGGTCGGCGACTCCTTCGGCGCGAACATCGCCCTGGCGCTGGGAGCCCGTCAGCCGGAGGGGCTTTCGGGCCTGGTGCTCTCGGGTGGCTTCGCTGCAAACCCGATCACCTCACCCGCCTGGAAGGCAGCGATGCGCCTCATGGGCAGGCTGCGGGGTCCGGCATACCGCCAGATGGTGCTTCGCGCCCACGCCCACCGACTGGCCTCGCCGCACGACACCGAAGGGCAGGTGCCCTGGTCGGAGTCGCAGAGTCGCCAGTTGTTTCTCGATCACACGCCAGCGACGTCATTCGGCGCTCGCGTCACGGCCGTACTGAACGCCGACTACACCGACGAGCTGGACCGGATTCAGGTCCCGACGCTGATCTTGACGCCGTCCCACGACACGCTCATCGGGGACGATGCGGCCCGCGTGTTGCGCGATGGCATCCCGCATGCCCGAGAGCGCGTGCTGGAGCGGACCGGGCACATGTTCCGGTTCACCCACCCAGAAACCTACAGCCAGGCTGTCGCCGAGTTCCTCGCTGACGAGTCGCTGTAAGGAGAGAGCATCAATGCGCGCCGTCGAAGAACTCCGCTACCTCATCCTCGCTGCCCAGCGGGAAGGCAACCGCCTCCTTGCTCAGGGGCTGCGCGCACTTGGCTTGACCCCATCCCAGGCAGAGGTGCTCCGAATCCTGAGTGACCACCAGCCCCTCACGCTGAGCGCCCTCGGCGGGCTGCTGGTCTGCGACAGCGGGCAGAGCCCCAGTCGCCTCGTCGACCGACTGGTTGGCAAGGGCTACATCGAACGCACCCCGTCGAAGCAGGACCGCCGCAGCGTCGAACTCGCCCTGACAGCGGAGGGTTCCGCCGCCTCAGCGAAGGTCGCCGAGATCGAGGAGGACGTCTACGCCCTGATCGGCGAGGCACTCGGCGGAACCGATCCGCAGCCCCTGACGGAGTTCCTCTGGAAGGTCGTTGGCGGCACCGTCGCCGGCGAAGCGTTGGCCCAGCGGCGCGCGAGCCAGCAGGAGCAGACCAATGTCTGATGTTCGCCGGACGGTGTGGATCATGGTCACCTACGCCGCGATCGGACTGCCGCTCTACCTGCCGATGTCGGCAAGGCTCAACAAGAAGGTCATGGGCTCGCCGCGGCCCATGTTCTGGGGAGCAAGCCCAATTGGCTGGCTCACGTCAGCAGGCCTCTGGCGGTACTTCCTCGGGTATGTGACCCGCCGAGACCTCGCTCGTCGGCGAGTTGAGGAGCGAGAGGAAAGGGCATGGGGACGAAGACGTCAGGAGTCGCGCCGCGCGACCACCCGCCGTTCGCCAACAGTGACGACGGCTACGCCTGGCAGTCCAACTGGTGCGACCGGTGTATCCACGACCAGCCTGCCCGCGAAGGTCGCTACGAGGACGCCTGCGGTATCTGGTACATCGCCGAGTGCGGGCAGACGCCAGGCGAGTGGCTACGCCAGCCCGGCCAGCGGTACGGCGACCAGTACCACTGCATCGAGTTCCGTAGCGAAGACGACGGCCCGGAGCCGCCGACCGACCCGGAGCCCACTCCGCCCGGTCAGGGCGAACTCCTACCGATGGAGCCCTACCTCGGAGTGAAGATGTTCGCGGACGTGGCTGCCGAAGTAGCCACGGTGTCAACAACCTCATGAAGTGGAACACCTAGCGCGTCCGCCCCCGTGGCTAGGGTGACGGCATGGCCACGAAGTCCTCCACCAAGCGCGCCCCGTCCTACCGCTGCACCGAGTGCGGCTGGACCACGGTGAAGTGGGTGGGCCGCTGCGGCGAGTGCCAGGCGTGGGGAACCGTGGAGGAGGCCGGCGGTGCGGCCACGGCCGGGCGGACGCACGCGTCCACCGTGGCGCAGGCGGCGCCCCGGATCAGGGACGTGGACGCCACGCTGGCCTCCTTCCGCACCACGGGCGTGCGGGAGCTGGACCGGGTGCTGGGCGGCGGCCTGGTCCCCGGGGCCGTGATCCTCCTGGCGGGCGAGCCCGGCATCGGCAAGTCCACGCTCCTGCTGGACGTGGCCGCGCAGACCGCCCGCGGGGCCGCCGGCGGCGGGCCGCGGGACGTGCTGTACCTGACGGGTGAGGAGTCCGCGGCGCAGGTGCGCTCCCGCGCGGACCGGATCGGGGCGCTGGCGGACACGCTGCGCCTGGCGGCGGAGACGGACCTCGGCCGGGCGCTGGGGCAGATCGAGAAGACGGACCCCGCCCTGGTGATCGTGGACTCCGTCCAGACGCTGCAGTCCACCGAGGTGGAGGGCGTGGCCGGCGGCGTCACCCAGGTGCGGGAGGTCGCGGCGTCGCTGATCCGCACCGCCAAGGAGAAGGGGATCACCACGATCCTCGTGGGGCACGTGACGAAGGACGGCTCCATCGCCGGGCCGCGCCTGCTCGAGCACCTCGTGGACGTGGTCTGCCAGTTCGAGGGGGACCGCCACTCGCGGCTGCGGCTGGTGCGCGCCGTGAAGAACCGGTTCGGCCCCACGGACGAGGTCGGCTGCTTCGACCTGCGGGAGGACGGCATCGAGTCCCTCGACGACCCCTCGGGCCTGTTCCTCTCCGGCACGCAGGAGCCCGTGGAGGGCACGTGCGTGACCGTGACCCTGGAGGGCCGGCGCCCGCTCGTGGCGGAGGTCCAGGCCCTGCTCACACCCTCCGGCGGCGGCAGCGCCCGCCGCACCGTCTCCGGCGTGGACGCCGCCCGCGTGAACATGCTCCTGGCGGTGCTCCAGCGCCGGGCCCGCTTCGCCCTGGCCCAGGACGACTGCTACGTGGCCACCGTGGGCGGGGTGCGGCTCTCCGAGCCCGCCTCCGACCTCGCCGTGGCCGTGGCGATCGCCTCCGCGAAGCTCGGCGCCCCCGTGCCGCAGGGCATGATCGCCGTCGGCGAGCTGGGGCTGGCCGGGGAGGTGCGCCCCGTGCCCGGCATCGGCCGCCGCGTCCGGGAGGCCGCCCGTCTGGGCTTCACCCGCGCCCTGGTCCCGCGCTCCCCCGAGCCGCTCGGGGACGTGCCGGCCGGGTTCTCCGTGGCGCAGGTGGGCACCCTCTCCGAGGCGCTGGGGACCATCCCGTCCTGGACGGGGCAGCGGTCCCCCGGCGCGCGCTCCTGAGCCGGGCGCGGCGGATCCCGACGCCGGCGGGTCAGCGGGTCGGGGACGCCGCGGAGGACGAGGGGGCGGCCGGGGACGAGGACGCCCGCCCGGACCCCGCGGGGCTCGACGTCGGCGCGGAGGACGTCGGCTCCGAGGCCCTCGGCGCGGGCGAGGACGGCTGAGCGGAGGAGCTCGACGCGGACGGGGACGCCGACGACGTCTCGGCGGAGGCGGGCGCCGTCGTCGCGCTCGGGCCGGGCGCCGCGGAGGACGCCGCTGGCGAGGAGGCCGGTGCGGCGCTCTTCGTCCCGTCCGTGACGGTCAGGGCGACCGGCCGCGAGGTGACCTCGCCCAGCGTCACCGTGAGCCGGTACTCGCCGGGCTCCACCGCCGGTCCGAGCCGGGCGCAGTCCGCGGAGGAGGCCCGCCCGTTCCAGCGGTACACGGCGGCCTTCTGGTCCCGCGGCTCCAGGACGACGTCCTCGTGGGTCGGATCCGCCTGGCACACGCGCGTGCTCATCACCTGCTGCTCGGAGGCGTCCGTGACGCGGAACTCCTGCTGCGCCGTGCCGACGTCGGTGCGGCACGGACGTCCGGACAGGTTGGTCACCTCCAGGCGGAGCACCGCCTCCTCCCCGGGGGCGTACCGCTCCCTGTCCGCCGCCGCCACGAGCCGCAGGTCCATGGGGGCGCAGGACTCGACCGACGCCGGGTCCTGCGTCTGGCCGGCCTGGGCGTCCAGGGAGCGGGCGGCCGCCGGCGTCGGGGAGGACACCGGCGTGGGGGCCGCGGACGGCTCTGCGTCAGGCCGGCCGGAGGGCAGCAGGGCGTTCACCAGCGCGCCGATCCCCCAGCCCACCAGGAGCAGGAACGCCGCCGCCAGGCATCCCGCCACCACGCGGCGGCGGCGGAGCACGGCCGCGGACGGGCGGGGACGGGGAGCGGGGGAGGCGGACGGCATGCGTCCCAGGGTAGGCCGGTGCGCCGCCCTAGAGTGGACGCCATGCCCGCCCACGACGACGCCGCCCCGCGCCCGGACCTGACCGCGCTGCAGGACGAGGTGCTGGACTGGTTCGCCGCGCACGGCCGGGATCTGCCGTGGCGGGACCCGGACTGCCCGCCGTGGGGCGTGCTCGTCTCCGAGATCATGCTGCAGCAGACCCCCGTGGTCCGGGTCCTGCCCCGCTGGCGGGCCTGGATGGAGCGGTGGCCCACCCCCGCCGACCTCGCGGCCGCCCCCACGGCGGACGTGCTGACGGCCTGGGACCGGCTCGGCTACCCCCGCCGGGCGCTGCGGCTGCAGGAGGCGGCGCGGGCGATCGTCGAGCGTCACGGCGGCGAGGTCCCCGCGGACCCGGCCGCCCTCCGCGCCCTGCCCGGGATCGGCGAGTACACGGCGGCGGCGGTCTCCAGCTTCGCGTTCGGCATCCCGGAGACCGTGGTGGACACCAACGTGCGCCGCGTGCTGGCCCGCGCTCTCCGCGGCGAGGGCCTCCCGGGCCGGACCCTCACCCGCGCCGAGATGGCGGCCGCCCACGCCGCCCTGCCCGCCGACGAGCACCGCGCCAACCGGTGGAACGCGGCCGTCATGGAGCTCGGCGCGCTGGTGTGCACCGCCCGCTCCCCTGCGTGCGACCGCTGCCCGATCCGCGCCCGGTGCGCGTGGGTGGCCGCGGGGTCGCCCGCCCCCGAGGTCGCGCGGAGGGGCCAGGCCTGGGTGGGGACGGACCGGCAGGTGCGCGGGGCCGTCATGGCCGCCGTCCGGGAGCACGGGCGTGTGCCCCGGGGCGGGCTCCGCGAGGCGGTCGACGGGACCGGCCGCCTGGGCGCGCACACCCCGGACGACGCCCAGTGGGAGCGGGCCGTGGCGGGACTCCTGGGGGACGGCCTCCTCGTGGCCCACGACGACGGCGCCCTCGCCTTCCCCGCCTGATGCGCCGGGGGCGGAACCGCGCGTCGCCGCCCCGGGGATCGGCCGTCAGAGGCTGCGGATCATGCGGGTGTTGCCGAGGGTGTTGGGCTTGACCCTGGCCAGGTCCAGGAACTCGGCGACGCCCTCGTCCGTGGAGCGCAGCAGCTCCGCGTAGACCTCCGGGTCCACGGCGGACTGGTCCGCCATCACCTCGAATCCGTGGCGGCGGAAGAACTCGACCTCGAAGGTCAGGCAGAACACCCGCGCCACTCCCACCTCGCGGGCCCGCTCCAGGAGCGCGGTGAGGATCCGGTGCCCGACGCCGGCACCCAGCCAGGCGTCCGCCACGGCCAGGGTCCGCACCTCGGCGATGTCCTGCCACATCACGTGCAGGGCACCGAAGCCGGCGAGCGAGCCGTCCTCCGCCTCGGCCACCATGAACTCCTGGATGGACTCGTAGAACGCCACGGCCTCCTTCTGCAGGAGCAGGCGCCGTTCGGCCAGGGGGGACACCAGCGCGCGGATCGCGGGCACGTCCTGCGTGCGGGCCGGGCGGACGGTGACGACGGGGGCGGCAGGCATGTCCGCCAGTCTAGGACCGGGCCCCGGGGCGGCCGACGGATGTCCACACCCCGGACGCGCGAAGGCCCCCGTCCCGGACGGATCCGGGGCGGGGGCCCACGAGGGGCTCGTCAGGCTCAGGCCTGCTGCTCGCCCTCGTTCTCGGCGGACTGGCCGTTCAGGAACTTGTCCTGCGCGCCGTCGATGCCCTTGTCGGCGAGGTCGGCGTGCTGGCCCAGCTTGTCACTGTGCTGCGCCTGCGCGGCGTCCACCTGCTCGTTGATCTTGTCGGAGTTCTCGTTCGCGAGGTTCTTCACGTCGTCGAAGCCCACCATGGTGCTCCTCCTTCTGTTCGGGGGCTGCCCGCGGTCCGGGGGACGGGAACCGCCTCCCTGCCGGGCAGGACCACCGGGAGCGGTCGTGACCCACACTGGCATCATGTGGGCCCGTCGTCCACCCCTCACCGGGAGAATTTCCCAGGCGTTCCCGGGTGGACCGGATCGCCCCCGGTCAGGGACGGGTCAGTCGCGGGAGACGGCGTTCTTCACGCCCTCGGCGGCGCCCTTGACGGCGTCCCCGGCGGACCGCGCGGCGTCCTTGGCGGACGCAGCGGCGGACTCGGTCCTGCCCTCGGCCTCGAGGTGCGAGTCGCCGGTGGCCTCGCCGACGGCGCCCTTCGCGTCGCCCTTGAGCTTGTCGAACGTGTTGCCCATGTCAGCCATGTCGGTCTCCTTCGGTGTCGGGCGCCGAGGCGCTCGCCCCGACGGTCCGCACAGAGAACGCCCGAGGCGGGACGGGGGTCAACCCCCACCCCGCCTCGAGCGTGGCGTCACCGGCGCGCGGCCGGTCAGTCCAGGCGCGCCCCGAGGGCACCGCCGGCCTCCGGGCCGTCCTGGCCCGCGTCATCCCCGCGGGGGACGTCCGCACCGGGGGCCTCGCGGCCCTCCACCGGGGCGTCGGCGGCCGCCGGGAGCGCCGCGGGCTCGGCCGCGTCGTCGCCCTCGAGCGCCGCGCGCCCGCCGGCGAACGCGAACGTCAGCTCGGCGCCCTCCCCCTCGCCCGTGGCGTCCACGGTGATGAGGGAGCCGGCCGGGATCTCGCCGAAGAGGATCTTCTCCGAGAGCTGGTCCTCCACCATCTGCTGGATGGTGCGGCGCAGCGGGCGCGCGCCCATGGCCGGGTCGTAGCCGCGGTCCGCGAGCAGGTCCTTGGCGGCCGGGGTGAGCTCGATGGACAGGTCCTGCTCCGCCAGGCGCTTGGCCAGGCGGGAGACGAACAGGTCCACGATCTCCACGATCTCGTGCTTCTGCAGCTGCGGGAACACGATCACGTCGTCCACGCGGTTGAGGAACTCGGGGCGGAAGTGCTGGCGCAGCTCTTCGCGCACCTTGCCCTTCATCCGCTCGTAGCCGGTGGAGGTGTCGGTGGAGGACTGGAAGCCCGTCATGACGCCCTTGGAGATGTCCCGGGTGCCGAGGTTCGTGGTCATGATGATCACGGTGTTCTTGAAGTCCACCACGCGGCCCTGCGAGTCGGTCAGGCGACCGTCCTCGAGGATCTGCAGCAGCGAGTTGAAGAGGTCGGCGTGCGCCTTCTCCACCTCGTCGAACAGCACCACGGAGAACGGGCGACGGCGGACCTTCTCGGTGAGCTGGCCGCCCTCCTCGTAGCCCACGTAGCCGGGGGGCGCGCCGAACAGGCGCGAGACCGTGTGCTTCTCCTGGAACTCGGACATGTCCAGGGTGATGAGCGCGTCCTCGTCGCCGAAGAGGAACTCGGCCAGGGACTTGGCCAGCTCCGTCTTGCCGACGCCGGTGGGGCCGGCGAAGATGAACGACCCCGAGGGGCGGTTCGGGTCCTTCAGGCCGGCACGGGTGCGGCGGATGGCGCGGGACAGGGACTTGATGGCCTCGTCCTGGCCGATGACGCGCTGGTGGAGCTCGGCCTCCATGTTGCGCAGGCGGTCCGTCTCCTCCTCGGTGAGCTTGAACACCGGGATGCCGGTGGAGAGGGAGAGCACCTCGGCGATGAGGTCCTCGTCCACGGTGGCGACGGCGGCGTCCTGGCCGGCCCTCCAGGCCTGCTCCTTCTGCTCCCGCTCCTCCTCGAGCTGCTTCTCCTGGTCCCGCAGGCGGGCGGCGCCCTCGAAGTCCTGGCCGTCGATCGCGGCCTCCTTCTGCGCCTTGACCTCGGCGATGCGCTCCTCGTAGGCCTTGACCTCCGGGGGCACGGTCATGCGGCGGATGCGCAGGCGCGCGCCGGCCTCGTCGATGAGGTCGATGGCCTTGTCCGGCAGGTGGCGGTCGGAGATGTAGCGGTCCGCCAGGGAGGCCGCCGCGGACAGCGCGCCGTCCGTGATGGAGACCTTGTGGTGGGCCTCGTAGCGGTCCCGGAGGCCGCGCAGGATCTGCGTGGCGTCCTCCACCGAGGGCTCGGGCACCTGGATCGGCTGGAAGCGGCGCTCCAGCGCGGCGTCCTTCTCGATGTGCTTGCGGTACTCGTCCAGCGTGGTGGCGCCGATGGTCTGCAGCTCACCGCGGGCGAGCATCGGCTTGAGGATGCTGGCGGCGTCGATCGCACCCTCGGCGGCGCCGGCGCCGACCAGGGTGTGGATCTCGTCGATGAACAGGATGATGTCCCCGCGGGTGCGGATCTCCTTGAGCACCTTCTTCAGGCGCTCCTCGAAGTCGCCGCGGTACCGGGAGCCCGCCACGAGCGAGCCGAGGTCCAGCGAGTACAGCTGCTTGCCCTTGAGGGTCTCCGGGACGTCGCCGCGCTCGATCGCCTGGGCCAGGCCCTCGACGACGGCGGTCTTGCCGACGCCCGGCTCGCCGATGAGCACGGGGTTGTTCTTGGTGCGGCGGGAGAGGACCTGCATGACGCGCTCCATCTCCTGGGCGCGGCCGATCACGGGGTCCAGCTTGCCGTCGTGCGCGGCGGCCGTGAGGTTGCGGCCGAACTGGTCCAGGACCACGGAGCCGGCGTTCTGGCCCTCCGAGCCGCCCTGGCCGACGCCCGCGCCGGCGGTCTCCTTGCCGCCCTGGGCGCCGCCCTGGTAGCCGGAGAGCAGCTGGATGACGGTCTGGCGGACGCGGTTGAGGTCCGCGCCGAGCTGCACGAGGACCTGGGCGGCCACGCCCTCGCCCTCGCGGATCAGGCCCAGCAGGATGTGCTCGGTGCCGATGTAGTTGTGGCCCAGCTGCAGCGCCTCGCGCAGGGACAGCTCGAGCACCTTCTTGGCGCGCGGCGTGAAGGGGATGTGGCCGGGCGGGTTCTGCTGCCCCTGGCCGATGTCCTCCTGGACCTTCTCCCGGACGGCGGCCAGGGAGATGTCCATGGACTCGAGGGCCTTGGCCGCCACGCCCTCGCCCTCGTGGATCAGGCCGAGCAGGATGTGCTCGGTGCCGATGTAGCTGTGGTTGAGCATGCGCGCCTCTTCCTGGGCGAGCACGACCACACGACGGGCACGGTCGGTGAATCTCTCGAACATGGGCACACTCCTTGCGTCGGTTCGGGTCGAGACTACGCAGGGGCGCCGGTGCCCGGCGGTGCTGTTCGCCACAGGGGGAAGCCCCGGGGCCCGACCGACCCGCGGATCTCAGGGGCGCTCGGCGCCCCCGGGCCCGGCGGGGGCGTCGCCGCGACGACGCGCGGCCCACTCCCGGGCCTCGGCCTCCTCGCGGGCCGCGCGGGCGTCCTCGCCCCGGCGCTGGCGCGCCTCGCGCTCGGCGGTGTCCGAGCGCAGCAGCGAGCGCATGACCAGCCAGAAGACCAGGCCGATCCCGACGGACGGGGCCAGGACGGAGAAGTACTCCCAGAAGGCTGCCACGGTCAGGCCTCCGGCTTGAGGAGCGGGAAGAGGATGGTCTCGCGGATGCCGGCGTCGGTGAACAGCATGACCAGGCGGTCGATGCCCAGGCCGATGCCGCCCATGGGCGGGGCGCCGTACTCGAGGGCGCGGAGGAAGTCCTCGTCCAGCTGCATGGCCTCGTCGTCGCCGTCGGCGGCCTTCAGGGACTGCTCGGTGAGGCGCTCGCGCTGGATCACGGGGTCGATCAGCTCGGAGAACGCGGTGCCGCGCTCCATGCCGCCGATGATCAGGTCCCAGGCCTCGATCACGCGGTCGTCGTCGCGGTTCGGGCGGGCCAGGGGCTGGGCGGCCGGCGGGTAGTCGTACACGAAGGTCGGGTTCATCAGGGTGGGCTCGACGATCTCGCCGAACAGCTCGATGACCAGCTTCTGGGCGTCCCACTTCGGATCCACCTTGACGTCGTGCTCCGCGGCGATGGCGCGCAGGGTCTCGGCGTCGGTGTCCGGGGTGACCTCGCGGCCCACGGCCTCGGACAGGCCCGGGTACACGGAGACCCAGGCCCACTCGCCGTCGAGGTCGATGACGCCCCGGGAGGTCTCGATCCGACGGCCCGCGCCGATCGCGTCCGCGGCGTTGAGGATGATCTCCTTGATGCGGTCGGCCATGACGTGCATGTCCGCCCATGCCTCGTAGGACTCGAGGGTGGTGAACTCGGGCGAGTGCGTGGAGTCCACGCCCTCGTTGCGGAACACGCGGCCGAGCTCGTAGACGCGCTCGATGCCGCCCACGACGGCGCGCTTGAGGTACAGCTCGGTGGCGATGCGCAGGGTCATGTCCTGGTCGAACGCGTTGAGGTGCGTCTCGAACGGGCGGGCCTGGGCGCCGCCGTGGACCAGCTGCAGGATGGGGGTCTCGACCTCCACGTAGCCGTGGGACTCGAGGGTGCGGCGCACGGCGGAGGTGATCTTGGCGCGCTTGTAGACCATCTCGCGCGCCTCGTCGCGGACGATCAGGTCCGTGTAGCGCTGGCGGACGCGGGTCTCCTCGTTGAGGTCCGCGTGGAGCACGGGCAGCGGGCGCAGGGCCTTGGAGGCCATCTCCCAGGCGGCGGCCTGGATGGAGAGCTCACCGCGGCGGGAGACGATCACGCGGCCGGTCACGGAGAGGAAGTCGCCGAGGTCCACGGACTTCTTCCACTCGCCCAGGGACTCCTCGCCGACCTCGGCCAGGGACACCATGACCTGCAGGCGCACGGCCTCACCGGCGGCGCCCGACTCCTGGAGGGTGGCGAAGCAGAGCTTGCCGGTGTTGCGCAGGAACACGACGCGGCCGGTCACGGAGACCTCGGGGCCCTCCTCCCAGCCGGCCTCGTGCTTGCCGTCGAACTTTGCGCGGACCGCGGCCAGGGAGTGCGTGCGGGGCACCTGCACGGGGTAGGCCTGGCGGCCGGAGGTCAGCAGCTGCTCGCGCTTGGCGGCGCGCACGGCCTGCTGGTCGTGGTGGTCGACGGCGGCGGGGGCGGGGTTCTCGGGGGTCACGGTCCCCCAGTCTACCGAGGGTCAGCCGCGCGCCTCGGGGTTGACGAGGGCGGGCGCCTCGCCGTCCGTCGCCATGCCGATCGCGTTGCGGGCGGTGAGCTCGGCCATCGCCGCGCGGGCGTCGCGCGTGGCGGAGCCGAGGTGGGGCAGGAGCATCACGTTGGGCAGCTCGGCGAGGCCCTCGGCCATCGCGGGCTCGTCCTCGTAGACGTCGAAGCCCGCGCCGAAGAGCCGCCCCTCGCGCAGCGCCGTCACGAGCGCGGCCTCGTCCACCACGGGGCCGCGGGCCGTGTTGACGAGCACGGCGTCGTCCTTCATCCGCGCGATCACGTCCTCGTCCACGAGGTGGCGCGTGTCCTCCGTGAGGGGGACGTGGAGGGAGAGGACGTCCGCGGTCTCCACGAGCTCCTCCCAGCGCACCTGGCGGACGCGGCCGGCCAGGTCGCCGAGCTCCTCGGCCGGGACCTCGCGGTGCGCGGGCGGGCGCGGCGCGAAGACGACCTCCATGCCGAACGCCAGCGCGCGCTCGGCCACCGCCCTGCCGATCCGGCCGAAGCCGGCCAGGCCCAGCGTCGCGCCGACGACGTCCTTGCCCACCAGCATGTCGGCCCGCCAGCCCTCGAACCGGCCCTCGCGCATCATCCGCTCCCCCTCCACGGCGCGGCGGGTCACGCCGAGGATGAGGAGGAGGGCGATGTCCGCCGTCGCGGCGGTGAGCACGTCCGGGGTGTTGCCCACCAGGATCCCGTGCTCCGTGGCCGCGGGGACGTCCACGTTGTCGAAGCCCACGGCGTAGTTGGCGATGCCCTTGACGCGGGCACGGGCGAGCAGGTCCGCGTCGTAGCGCTGGTCCAGGGCGCCCACCACGACGTCGTACTCGCCCGAGGCGCACAGGTCGGCGAGCGCCGCGTTCCCGCCGACGTCGCCGCCGCGCACCACCTCGCCGGCCTCGCGGAGCATGCCCAGGCCAGGCTCGGGCAGGTCGGCCATCAGCAGGAATCGGGGGGACATGGCAGCTCGCTCTCGTGGGGGCCGGGAGGTGACCAGGCTAACGGCGCGCGGGGACGACGGGGAGGGCCCTTGGGCTTATAGTTGACGAAAATCAATCATTGACGTGTGTCAATCACCGAAGGACCCCATGAGCACCACCACCGCCCCGCCCGCGACGGCCGGCCCGGCCGCCGTCGGGAACTCCCCCGCCGTCCCCTCACTGGAGAGGGCCGCCGACGACGCCGCCCGCCACCGCACCGTGCTGCGCGCCCTCACGGGCCTGCTGCTCGGCATGTTCGTCTCGATGATCGCCAACACGGTGGTCTCCACCTCCATGCCGGTGATCATCAGCGACATCGGCGGTGACCAGACCGCCTACACCTGGGTGATCACCGCGGCCCTGCTGGCCACCGCGATCGCCACCCCCATCTGGGGCAAGCTGGCCGACCTCGTGGACCGCAAGGTCCTCTTCCAGGTGGCCCTGGTGCTCTTCGTGGCCGCCTCCGCGGCCGCCGGCTTCACCACCGACCCGACCTTCCTGATCGTCTGCCGCGTGATCCAGGGCCTGGGCGGCGGCGGCCTGGCCGCGCTCAGCCAGGTCATCATGGCGGACATCATCAGCCCCCGCGAGCGGGGCCGCTACGCGGGCCTGTTCGGCGCCGTCATGGCCGTGGCCACCGTGGGCGGCCCGCTCGCCGGCGGCATCATCACCGACCTCTGGGGCTGGCGCTGGAACTTCTTCGTGTCCCTGCCGTTCGCGCTCGTGGCGCTGGTGATGGTGCAGCGCACCCTGCACCTGCCCGCGCGCGAGTCCCGCAAGGTCTCCATCGACTACCTCGGCATCGTGCTGCTCTCCACCGCCACCGCACTGCTGCTGATCTGGGTGACCAACGCCGGCCACCAGTTCGACTGGGCCAGCGCCACCACCGCCTGGATGCTCGGCGGCGCCGCACTGGCCGCCGTGCTGTTCGTCGTCGTCGAGCTCACGGTGGCCGAGCCCCTGATCCCGCTGACCCTGTTCCGAGACCGCACCTTCACCCTGGGCACGATCGCGTCGATCGCCACCGGCCTGGCCATGTTCGGCGCGTCCGTCTACCTGTCCCAGTACATGCAGCTCGCCCGCGGCGCGACCCCGACCCAGGCCGGCCTCATGACCATCCCGATGATCGTCGGCCTGCTCGTGTCCTCCACGGTGATCGGCGGCGTCATCACCCGCACCGGCGTGTGGAAGCGCTGGCTCGTGATCGGCGCCGTCCTGCTGATCGCCGGCGCCGCGATGCTCGGCACCCTGCACTACGACACCTCGTTCTGGCTGGTGTCCCTCTACATGTTCCTGCTCGGCGCCGGCGTCGGCATGACCATGCAGAACCTCGTGCTCGTGGTGCAGAACACCACGGACCCGCGCCAGATGGGCGTCGCCAGCTCCGGCGTGACCTTCTTCCGCTCCCTCGGCGGCACGATCGGCGTCGCCGTGATGGGCGCCGTGGTGGCCAACGTGGTCCCGGACCAGGTGGAGCAGCGCAGGACGGACATCGGCGCGGCCCTGGCGTCCCTCGGCCCGGCGGGCGCGGAGTGGGCCCAGCGCCTGCAGTCCGGCTCGCTGCCGCGCGTCGCGGAGATGCCGGACGCCCTGCGCGTGATCTTCGAGGACGTCTATGCCACGGGCATCTCCCAGGCGTTCCTGGTGGGCGTGCCGCTGGCCGTGGTCGCCCTGGCGGCCATCCTGTTCCTGCCGAACATCCCGCTGGGCCACATGACCACCACGGAGCGGATCGACGCCGAGCGCGCCGACCTCGCCACCGTCAGCGTGCCGCAGGCCATGCAGACCCTGCCCGCCACCGGCTCGACGCCCGTGGTCGCCCAGGCCCAGGTGCAGGAGGCCGCCCCGGCTTCGACGACGACGACGCCGGCCCCCGCCGCTCGTGCCCTGCGTGTCCCCGCCGGGCTGCGCGAGCGCCGCATCGCCCCCGCGGGCACCGGGCGCTCCACCGCGTGGCGGGCCACGGCCAGCGCCCTGGCCGCCGGCGCCGCGGCCGCGGCGTTCGTCCCGCTGCTGCGCCGCTCCCGCCGTGGCTGACCCGGCCGACCACGGGTCGGACGGCCGCGGGACCGGGGCCGATGCATTCGCGCCGGAGGCGTTCGACGCCGCCGTGCGCGAGCTGGAGGGCTCGTTCAACCGGCTGGTCCGCCAGTACCGGGCCACGCTGGCCCGGCAGGCCGAGGCGGTCCACCCCGGTCTGCCCCTGGGTGCCATGAAGGCGTTCGTGGCGATCTGCCACCGCGGCCCGCTCACGCCCTCGGACCTGGCCGAGCACTTGATGCTGGACCGGACGCAGATCTCCCGGGTGCTCAAGGACCTGGAGGGGGACGGGCTCATCCATCGCGAGCCCGACCCCCGGGACCGCCGCTCCGCCCTGCTCACGGCCACCGACGAGGCCCGGGCCCGGCTCGACGCCGTCCGCCAGGGCCCGGCGGGGGGCGGCACCCGCGCCCGCCTGCAGCGCTGGGACCTCGAGGACGTGCGCGCCCTCAGCGCCCTGCTGCGCCGGTTCGTGGACGAGCGGGAGGACCCCGCCGCCGACGACGCCTGCCGCCCCTGAACGGGGCGTGTCGGCATCGTCGTCAGGAGCGGCGTCGTCGTGGCCTCGCCGGACCGGCCGGGCTCACCAGATGGTGACGCGCTCCTCCGGGGCCAGCCACATGGGGTCGCCCTCGCGCGTGCCGTAGGCGGTGTGGAAGGCGTCCAGGTTCTTCACCACCTGGTTGCAGCGGAACTGGTTGGGCGAGTGCGGGTCGGAGGCGATGCGGGTGACCATGGTCTCCGGGCGGGTCAGCTGCCGCCACACGGCGGCCCAGGCCTGGAAGAACTCGCGGTCGCCGGAGGACTCGTCCTCGGTGGAGCCGTCCTGCTCCTCCCGCCAGATCTCCAGGGCCTGGTGGGCGATGCCCAGGCCGCCGAGGTCGCCGATGTTCTCCCCGAGGGTGAACTCGCCGTTGACCTGCCGGTCCGGGGCCTCCGCCGGGGACAGCGCCGAGTACTGCGCCACGAGGCGGCCGGTGCGCTCGGCGAAGGCCTCGCGGTCCTGCTCCGTCCACCAGTCGTGGAGGCGGCCGGAGCCGTCGTAGCGGGAGCCCTGGTCGTCGAAGCCGTGGCCGATCTCGTGGCCGATCACGGCGCCGATCCCGCCCAGGTTCGCGGCCATGGAGCGCTCCGGGTCGAAGAACGGGGGCTGCAGCAGGGCCGCGGGGAAGACGATCGCGTTCTCCAGCGGCGTGTAGTAGGCGTTCACGGTCTGCGGGGTCATGTGCCACTCGCGGGGGTCCGGGCCCGTCTCGATCTTCGCGAGGTCCCGGTCCCACTCGAAGCGGTCCACGGCGCGGGCGCAGCCCACGAGGTCGCCGGGGGTCAGCTCCAGTGCCGAGTAGTCCCGCCAGGTCTCCGGGAAGCCGACCATCGGACGGAACATGGCGAGCTTCTCCAGCGCGCTCTGCCGGGTCTGCTCGCCCATCCAGTCCAGGGCGTCGATGGAACGGCGGTAGGCCTCCAGGAGCAGGCCCACGAGCTGGTCCATGGCGGCCACGTGGCCCTCCGGGAAGTGCCGGGCCACGTAGAGCCGGCCCACGTCCTCCCCCACGCCCCCGTTGACGAACGCGACGGCGCGCTTCCAGCGCGGGCGCACCTCCTGCGTGCCGGCCAGGCGGCGGCCGTAGAAGGAGAAGTTCTCCTGCACGAACGCGTCCGGCAGGAACCCGGCCCGCGAGCGCAGCACCTGCAGCGTCAGCCAGGCCTTCCAGTCCGCGAGGTCCGCGGCGTCCGGGCCCTCCAGCAGCGCCTGGACGCCGGTGAGGAAGTCCGGCTGCCACACCACGACCTCGTCCGCGCGGGCGTCGGCGGCGCCGATCCCCTCGAGCCAGCCCGGGGCCAGGGGCAGCAGCTCCAGGAGCTGATCGCGGGTGAGCAGGTTGTAGCGGGCCACGGCGTCCCGGGAGCGGACCACGTCCCAGTGGTGCGCGGCGATGCGCTTCTCCAGGGCCACCACGCGCTCGCCCAGGGCGGCCGCGCCGGCCTCGTCCCCGCCGACGCCGGCCAGCGCGAACAACCGACCCACGTGCTCGGTGTACTGCGCGAGGATCTCCGCGTAGGCCTCCTCGCGGTAGTAGGACTCGTCCGGCAGGCCCAGGCCCGACTGGATCAGGTGCAGGAGCATGCGCTCGGGGTCGCCGGCGTCGTTGAGGGCGCCCGTGCCGATCAGGCCGGACACGCCCTCGCGCTGCAGCCGACCCGAGAGGGCCAGCAGCTCCGCCGGGGAGGCGACGGCGTCCACCGCCTCCAGGTCCGCGGCCAGCGGCAGGATCCCGGCGGCCTCCACGGCCTCCTCGTCCATGAACGCGGACCACAGCACGGCGATCCGCTCGCGCGCGGCACGCTCGGCGGCGGCGGGGTCCTGCGAGGCCTCGTCCTGGGCGGGGGCCTCGACCTCGGGGGCCGGCGCGGCCATGGCGGCGTCGCGGGCGGCGTCCTCGGCGATCCGGCGCACGGCCAGCTCGGCCGCGTCCCGCAGCTCGAGGAACGCGCCGTAGGCGCCCTGGTCCGCGGGGATCTCGTGGGTGTCCAGCCACCCGGCGTTGACGTGGCGGTACAGGTCCTCGCGCGGCGACGGGACGCGGGGCTCGGCGGTGGCGGTCATGGCGGATCCTCCTGGACGTGGGGGTGGGACGGTCTCGCACGGCACTCTAGCCGTGACACCGGACACGACGACGGGCACGCACCCTGGTCGGGTGTGTGCCCGTGGTCGTGGGGACGGGCGAGCCGGGGGCCGCCGTCGGGAGGCGGGGTCAGCCGACCTCGGAGGCGAGCTTCGCGAGCGACTCCTCCATCTGCTCCTCGGAGACCATCGGGAAGAGGTTCTTCGCCAGCAGCTCCGGGTCGGTCACGTCGGTCCAGTCGTAGGTGAGGGACACGTCCGTGCTGCCGGAGCCGTTGTCCTCGAGCCGGTAGACCCACTGCCAGCCCTTGGGCTCGGTGCCGGCGGGGGCGGTCTTCCAGCCGACAAGCTTGTTCGGGTCGTAGGCGACCACGTGGTTGTCGGTCTGGTAGTCGCCCCCCATGTGCTCCGCGTGCATGTTCATGGTGAACACATCGCCGACCTTCTGGATGCGCTGGGTCTTGTCGTCCGACTGCACCATGCCCGAGCCGTCGAACTTCGCGTGGTTCGCGGGCAGGGTCAGGAAGTCGAACACGTCCTTGGCGGACGCGTCGATGGTCCGGGTGACGGTCTGCTGGGTCTCACCGTGGGCGGTCTTGTTCATCTCGGTCATGGGATCAACCTAGGCACGGGGCCGGGGCGGCCGACAAGGTCTGAGGCTCAGTCCGGCACGTTGCGGCCACGCCGGAACGCGGACACGCTGCGGTGGCCGGCCACGCTGAACCGCCACGGGAAGCGCACGGAGCCGCCCTCCCCCGAGACGCCGACGCGCGGGCCCGTCACGACCTCGATCGGCGGCTCGGCCGGATCGCGGGACGCGGGCGGGGCCAGGAGGAAGCGGGCGGGTGCGGCGAGGCGGGCCGGGGTGCCGCCGTCGTCGGCCACCTCCGGCGGCGCGGCGACGATCTCCACGGGCACGTGGCCCATCTGCAGGGTGATGCCGAGGCCCTGGCCGAGGTTGCCCGGCCCGGAGAGCAGCTTGAGGCCGGTGTCCCGGCCACGGCGGGCCACCGCGAGGTCCCCTCCCGCGAGCACCTCGGCCGCACGCAGCAGCACACCGCCGGCCTCCCCCTCGGGGTGGCCCACCAGGTTCAGGCAGCGGTGGATGCCGTAGTTCAGGTACACGTACGTGCGACGCGGCGGCCCGAACAGCGCGGCATTGCGCTCGGTGCGACCGCGGAACGAGTGGGCGCCGGGGTCCGCACCCGCGTTCCCGTACGCCTCGGTCTCGGTCAGCCGCACGGTGACGGCGCCGTCCGGGGCGACGACGGTCAGCCGGCACCCCAGCAGCGTCGCGGCGAGCGCGGGCGTGGGGCCGTCGAAGGCGGCGGCGAGACGCTCCGGGGTCACGGCAGCGGCCCCGCGGCGGGCAGCACCATGTTGTCGATCAACCGGACGGGCGGCACGTGCGCGGCCACGAGGGCGAGGGCCTCGCGGCGCAGCGGCTGGCACAGCAGCTCCGGGCCGAGCTCCTCGAGGGTCTCGCGGTCCACCACCACGAGGTGGTCGAGGGTGACGCCGGGCTCGTCGGACACCATCTGGCGGGCCGCCCGCACGTCGATCGGCTCGCCGGCCTCGGCGGCGTCCACGAGGGCGCGCAGCGCGCGGGAGAGCACCAGGGCGTGCTCCAGGCCGTCGGCGTCCAGGCGGGTGTTGCGGCTGGACAGGGCCAGGCCCTCGGGCGAGCGGACGATCGGCACCGCACGCACCTCCACGTCCACGTCCAGGTCGTGGGCCAGGCGGCGCAGGATGGCCAGCTGCTGGGCGTCCTTCTGGCCGAAGTAGCTGCGCAGTGCGGGCACCGCCGGGCGCACGATGTTCCACAGCTTGGCCACCACGGTGACCACGCCGTCGAAGTGCCCCGGCCGGGAGACGCCCTCCAGGACCTCGCCCATGCGGCCGGCGGACACCGTGACGATCGGCGCGTCCGGGTAGCCCGGGTACATCTCCTGCACGTCCGGGGCGAACACCAGGTCCGCGCCGGCCGCGCCCAGCAGGTCCAGGTCCGCCTCCAGGGTCCGCGGGTAGTTCTCCAGGTCGGCCGGGTCCCCGAACTGCAGGGGGTTCACGAAGATCGAGGCGACCACCACGTCGTTCTCCGCGCGGGCCTGCCGGATCAGGGCGGCGTGCCCGCCGTGCAGGGCCCCCATGGTCGGGACCATCCCCACGACGACGGGCGCCCCGCCGCGCTCCTGCCCCGCGGCGGCGGTCAGCTCGCGCAAGGCGGCCCGGGCCTCGGCGACGGTGCGGGCCAGGCGGGGGCGCCGGGCGCCGTCGGCCACGGGGAGGGCGTCCTCCAGGGTGAGGCCGGTGCCGGCGGGGACGGGGCGCCGGTCGGGGGTGCGGTCGAGAGGGGTCACGGGGCGAGTCTAGGCAGTGCCCCGGACACGACGACGCCGCCCGCCCTCCGAGGGGAGGACGGGCGGCGTGCGCGCGGGGCGGGTCAGGCGTGCTTGGCCGCGTGCTTGACCTGCTGGGCGGCGTCCTGCGAGGAGCCCTTGAGGTCCTGCGCCTTCTCGGCGCCCTCGGACTTCAGGGACTGCACGGACTCCGCGGCGGAGTCCTTCAGGGAGGCGGCGGCGTCGCGGACCTCCGGCTCCACCTGCTCGCGCACGTCCTGCGCGACCTGGGCGGCCTCCTGCTTGGCGGACTCCAGCAGCGGGGCCGCCTGGTCCTTCACGCGCTCGGCGGCGCGCTTCTCCACGGGGGAGGCCGGGATCAGCGAGCCGATGAGCCAGCCGGCACCCAGGGCGATCAGGCCCGCGGCGAGCGGGTTGCCCGCCGTGCGGCCGCGCACCTGGGCCGGGGCCTGCTGCACGGCGTGCTGGGCGTCGTCGACCCACTGGGAGGCGGCCTCGCCGGCCTGCTGCGCGTAGCCGCGGGCCTGGTCGGCGACGTCGTGGGCGGTGCCCTGGACCTGGCCGGCGGCGTCCTGCGCGGCGAACCGGGCACGGTCCACGGCGCCGGGGCCCTCGTGGTGCTCGGGGGTGCCCATGATGTTCTCCTTCACTGTGATGAAGCCGTCCTTGACGCGGTTGGTCTGGCGGCTCACGGCCTTGGTGGGGCTGACCTTCTCGGCCAGCGCGTCCACGTCCTGGCCCAGTGCGTGGCGGGTGCGCTCGATCTCGGCACGGATCTCGTCGGGGTTGCTGCTCGTGGTCATCGCGTCTCCTTCGCAGGGTTCAGGGTCTCGGGGATCTCCTGAAGCGTCTCCTGGGTCTGCGGCAGACCCTTGATCTTCTCGATGTTCTTCTTGCCCTGAAGCGCCAGCACGGCGGCCACGACGCCCCACAGGACGGCCACGATCAGCGCGGCCCAGCCCAGGGGCATGAGGGAGCCGAGGGCGTACATCAGGGCGAGGGACAGGAACATCAGCAGGAAGAACCCGCCGACGGCGGCGCCGGCGAACATGCCCGCGCCCTTCCCGGCCTTCTTGGCGGAGTCGGTGGCCTCGGCCTTCGCGAGGGCGATCTCCTGACGCATCAGGAGCGAGACCTTCTCCGTGGCGGAGGAGAACATCTCACCGAGCGACTCGTGCTCGGCGCGGAACTCCGCCTGGGTGGGCGGCGGGGTGTGGGCCCCCGCCGCTGGGGTGGACTGGTGGGCGGCGGGGTCCGCGTGGCGCGGGGCTCCGCCGTTCGGGGTGGCGTGGCTCATGCGCGGCCCCCGTCACGGGTCTGGTCGTACGGATCCTCCGCCACCGGCTCGCCGGTGAGCGGATCGATCGTCGGCAGCGGCTCCGTGCCGTAGGGCAGGCCGGCTGCGGTGTCCGAGACCGGACGCGGGGCGTCGTCGCCGGTGTGCGCCGGGATCTGCGAGTCCAGGTGGTGCGGGGTCACATCGGCCTGCACGCCCTGGGGCTCCAGCTCGCGGCGGTGCTGGGGCGTGCGGGGGGCCGAAGACAGGGACGCGGGGCCGTCCTGGGAGGCGTCACGCACGCCGCGGGTCATGCGGCCGGCGAGGACGCCGGCGCCGAGGGCGATCGCCAGGAACGTGCCGGGACGGCGCGCGGCGAAGCGGCGGACGTCGTCCACGAGGTCCATCGGCTGGGCGGTCTCGAGGCGCTGCGTGAGGGTCTCGGCGCGGTCGGCGACGGCGGCCACGGCCTGGCGGACGGCGTCGCCCTGGGGCTGCTCGCCGGAGAGCAGGCGGTGCAGGTCGTCCGTGATGCCGCGCGACTGCTCTGCCAGGCGACCCTGCTGGGTCGAGGCCTGCTGGGCGGCCTGGTCCTGCAGGGAGCCGGCCAGGGACTTGGCGTGCTGGACGGCCTCGTCCTTGACCGCGACGGCCTCCTGCTGGGCCGACTGCGCCAGGTCCTGGGCGTGGGCCTTGGCGTCCTGGGCGACGCCCGCGGCCTGGTCCTGGGCGGCGCCGGCGGCGGCCTCCGCCTTCTGGCGGGTCTCGGACTGCTGCGGATCGGCCGCGCGAGCGGAGTGGTTCTTCGCCATGGTGTGCCTTCCTATTCAGGGGCCGCGCCTTCCATCGGCGCGGCCGGTGAAGGTCACGCTAGGACAGGCCTCCGCCGTCCGTCACGGGCTCGTGGCCTGGGACGTTCCGGGATTATCTCCCGACGCCGGGCCGCCCGGACCCCGCGGCGGGCGGGGGTCCGGGCGGTCCGGGAAGGGGTGCGGGAGGGGGTCCGGGTGGTCCGGGAGGGGGCACGGATCAGCGCAGGCCGCGGCCGACGCCCTGGTCCGAACGGGACGTGGCCGTCAGCGGGCGGCGGTGAGGCGACGGCGCAGCGCCACCAGCACGCCGGCGGCCGCGGCGGCGAGGCCCGCGGGAAGCCAGGCGGCGGCGTCGCCGGTCTGGACCTTGCCCGGCACCGCATGGGAGCCGTCGGAGGGCTGCTCCGACGGCTGCTCGGCGGGCTTCTCCGCCAGCCAGGCGTCACGGGCGGCGACGCCCACGTCCGGGAAGTCGGTGAAGAAGCCGTCGACGCCGGCGTCGAGGACCTCGGTGATGTACGCGGCCAGGTCGCCGTGCTCCACCGGGTTCTCAGAGGAGCGGAACTGCAGCGGCAGGGACTGGTTCTCCGCGCGGAAGGTGTACGGCACCACCGTGAGCCCGGCGTCGTGGGCCACCTCCACCAGGCCGGTGGGCGCGCCCAGGGAGCCGTCCTGGTTCAGGGCGATGACCTGGCGCAGCTCCGGGCCGTAGATGTCGATGCCGTTGAAGGCGGCCTCGGCGGCGCCAGCCGGGGTGGAGAAGTAGGCGTAGTCGCGGGCGGTGTCCCCGGAGAGCACGGCGTCGTAGCCGGAGCCCTCGTACCAGAGCAGGTACGCGGTGTCGGCCTGCAGGCCGAGCCGGGTGTTCATCTCGGCCAGGTTGGAGAACTCGAACGACTGCACCACGGCGCGGCCGTCGGCGTGGTTGAGGCCGTGCTCCTCCAGCAGCTCGATGACCTCCTCCTCCTGGGACAGGCCGATGCCGTCGAAGTAGGAGGGGTGCTTGATCTCCGGGATGATGCCGATCTCGCGGCCGTACTTCGCGGAGAGCTCCTCGCGCAGCTTCAGGTCCTCCTCGAAGGTGGGGACCTGGTACATGCCGTCGTAGGCCGCGGAGCCCGGGCGGGCCTCGGGCAGGCGCTCCTTGGCGCGCAGGGTCTTGAGCTCGGCGAGGGTGAAGTCCTCGGTGAACCAGCCGGTGATCTCCACGCCGTCGACCGTCTTGGTGGTCTTCCGGTCCGCGAACTCGGGGCGCTCGGAGACGTCGGTGGTGCCGGTGATGTCGTTCTCGTGACGGTCGACCAGCACACCGTCCTTGGTGGAGACCAGGTCGGGCTCGATCACGTCCGCGCCCTGGGCCACGGCCAGCTCGTAGGCGGCCAGGGTGTGCTCCGGGCGGTAGGCGGAGGCGCCGCGGTGTGCGACGACGTCCGGGCGCTCGGCCTGGGTGATCGGCTCCTTGGCGGGGATCGCGGCGGAGGCCGGCACGGCCAGCGGGGCGGCCACGGCGACGGCGGCGGTCAGCGCGGCGAGGCCGCGGGCGGTGGTGCGGAGGGCGGTCACGGGACGGTCCTTTCGGGACGGGAGCGATGACCTCTCCAGGTGCCCATGTCCGGGTGGCGTCCCGGGGCCGCCCCGGACGCGGACGGGTGAACCCCCGGTGACGAGTGCGTGGACCCCTGGCTGTTCCGGGTGCGGAGACGGCCCGGCGGGGCGTTCGAGGGGCGCGCAGCCACTCAGCCCTCGGCGGCGCGGCGCTCCTCACGCAGCGGCGCGAGCTGCGCGCCCAGCCAGTCCACGTAGCCCGGGATCCAGTGCGCGTCGCCGTCGTTCCAGTGCTGGGCCACTACGGACTGGGGGAACACCACGGCGTCGGAGAGCGGATCGCGCAGGCCGAGGTCCGTGGCGTCACCCTCCGTGACGGCGACCCAGGCCAGCCCATGGCGGGCGCCCAGGTGCTCGCCCAGCAGCACCGCCACGACGTCGAGGAGCACGCCCAGCTCGTCCGGGTCCACGTCCTCGGACCGCGAGCGCGCCAGGAGGCGGCCGTGGTACGCGTCCACGGCGTCGAGGTCCAGATGGCCCGTGCCCTCCTGGGCGGCGAAGTCGCGGCGGACGGCCACCCACTCCTGCTCGGCGGCGGTGAGGGGTCGGATCTGCTGCTCGCTCATGCCCCCGATTCCATCACGCCCCGGCCCGGCTGGGAGACTGGGGGCATGCGCATCCTGACCGTCTGCCTGGGGAACATCTGCCGCTCGCCCGCCGCGGAGGCGGTGCGCGCCGGACGCGTCTGACGCGCCGCACGCGCCGCACGCTTTCGTTCGCGAAATAGACGGCGCGCCGGGCGCTTTCGTGAACGAAGTGGACGCGGTCGCCCCCGAAGGCCTTGCGTTTCGCGCACCAAAAGGTGAGACACGCCGTGCGTTTCACGCACGAAAACGGGGGGGTCAGCCGGTGGCGTCGGGGCCGTCGTCGGCCCCGTCGAGGACCGCGAGGATCCGCTCGGCCGCGTCGGCCCGGAGCGCCCCGCGGCGCGCGGCGCGCTGCGCCGTGGCCCGGGCCAGGGACTCCCACACGGCCAGCACGTCCGCCGGCATGCCGCCGTCCACGAGCTCGCGGAGGGTGTCCCGGTGTCCGCGCACGGTCTCCACGTCGCCCCGGGCCACGGGGCCGGTGAGGGCGCCGTCACCGTCGGTGAGCGCGTTCTCCAGGGAGGCCTGCATCAGGGGGCGGAGCATCCGCTCCGGCTCCGCGACGCCGATCTCCTCCAGGATCTGCCGCGCCTGCGCCGTCACGGTCACCAGGTGGTTAGACCCGTGCGAGAGCGCCAGGTGGTAGGCCGCGCGGTCGGCCTCCTTGACCACCACCGGGTCGCCGCCCATCTCCACCACGAGCGCCTGCGCCACCGGCAGCACCACCGGGTCCGCGGTCACCCCGAACACGCAGTCCTGCAGGCGCGCCAGGTCCAGGCTCAGCCCCGTGAACGTCATGGCCGGGTGCACGGCCAGCGGGATCGCCCCGTGCGCGCGCACCGGGTCCATCACCCGCACCCCGTGCCGACCGGAGGTGTGCACCAGCAGGTGACCGGTCTGGATGTGGCCCGCCGCGGCCAGTCCGGCGATGAGCTCGGGCAGCGCGTCGTCCGGGACGGCGAACAGCACCATCTCCGAGCGGCGCAGGATCTCCGGGAGCTCCAGCACGGGCACGCCCGGCAGCAGGGCCTCGGCCCGCGTCCGGGACGCCTCGGAGACCGCGTGCACGCCCGTGATCGTGTGCCCGGCCCCGCGCAGCGCCGCGCCCAGCACGGCCCCCACGCGCCCGGCGCCGATCACGCCGACGCCCAGCCGCCCCGGCCGGTCCGCGGGGTCCGCCCCGGTCAGCTCCGGGCTCATGTCCATCCGGCTCACGCCGTCTCCTCTCCTCGGTGCTCCGTCGTCGCCACGGGCGGGGTGTCCCCGGGGCGCGGGCCCGTCTCCATGGGCACGACGCCGGCCGCGGCCATCTCCGCCCGCCCCACCTCGGTGCGGGCCACCTCGGCGGTGCGGCGCTCGAAGCGCTCCAGCTCCTCGGGGAGCATCCACCGGTTGCGGTCGGTCAGCCGGCGGGACACCGCCGCATGCCGGGACTCGACCTCGAACAGCTCGGCCAGCACGTCCTCGTCCAGGCCGCGCAGCCGCGCCGCGCCGCCGGCCATGTGGACGCGCAGCGTGGCCACGCGCAGGCGCCGCTGCACGGGCCCCTGGGTGAGCGCCACGGCCTGCAGGCGCTCGTGCTGCACGGTCTGCACGCTCCGGGAGAGCCGGCCGTGCCGGACCACCAGCAGGGTCGGGGTGAGGGCGTACCCGTGGCGACGCCACGTGAGCCAGTGCCACCACCAGGCCGCCCGGCGCGGCACGTGGCGGAACCCGCCCTCCTCGCCGGAGCCGGTCATGGCGGTGCGCATCAACTCCCCCGCGGCCCGCGCGTCACCGCCCAGGCCAGGGTCCGGGGCCACCACCTGGAGCACGCGCAGCACATCCTCCCAGGGGCCCACGGGCAGGGCGACGTCGCGGCGGCGCCCCTCCGCCTCGAGGCCGCCGTACCCGGCCACGGACACCTTCACCCGGTGCCAGCCGAACGGCCGCCAGAACAGCGGCTGGGAGATCTCCACTCCCTGCACGCGCCCCGGCGGGACGGTCTGGGAGACCGTCTCCGTGAACCCGTACCGCAGGCGCAGCCCGTCCGAGGAGTCCCGCACGGTGAACCCCCAGCCCTTGTTCAGCCCGGACCAGACGGCGCCGGCCAGGGAGAACAGCAGCGGGAACGTGGAGCCCAGGGTGACGGCCCAGACCCCGGCCTCCTCCCCCGCATTCGCGTCCGGAAACAGCAGGAGCAGCAGGGAGAGCACCGCGGGGACGGCCACGACGGCGCCGAGGAGGCCCATCACCGTGGAGGACAGCAGCACCGAGCCGATCAGCCGGCCGGCGGGCACGCGCAGGAGCACCGGCCCCTGCTCCTCCGGGTCGACCAGCAGACCCCGGACGGGCCCGGCCGCGGCGGGGCCCCCCGCCGCCTCGGGAGCCGCGGACGGGACCGGGCGCGCCGCCGCGGCGCCCGAGGCACGGTCGAGGATCTGCCGGCGCACGGCCGCCGCCTGGGCCTTGGGCAGGTAGGCGAGCTCCAGGGCGGAGTCCCCGCCGCCGTCGGCCGCCTCCACCTTCACGACGGCCAGGCCGATCAGGCGCGCCGGCAGGGGGTGCTGCAGGTCCACGGCCTGCAGGCGGTCGTAGTGCATCTGCCGGCGGGAGCGGAACAGCCAGCCCTGCTTGAGCTCGATCTCCTCCGCGCCGATCCGGAACCGGGTGAACCACCAGGAGAAGAAGAACGCCAGGCCCACCAGCAGCAGCACGCCCAGGGCGATCCCGCCGCCGATCAGCAGCCCCCGCCCGTCCACGCCCGGGCCGCCCCCGGCGTCGGCGCCGAACAGCCCGCCGATCCACCGCTCCACGACGTCCCGCAGGGCGAAGAACAGGAACGTGGCCACCATGACCCAGCCCCGGATCCAGGGCGAGGCGGGATGCACGCGGACCCAGCCGGCGTCGTCGGCGGCCGGGGCGGGGGCGATGCGGCCGTCCTCCGGGGACGGCCCGGACGCGAGGCCCTCCGGGCGCGGGGCGGGGGCGCTCACAGCCCCGCCAGGCGGGCCTGGCCGCGGGCCATCAGGACCTCGCGGAGCCGGTCGCAGGTCTCCCGGGGGAGGCCGACCAGCTCCACGTCCGCGCCGCCGGCGGTCTTCAGCGTGAGCTTCTGCAGGCCGGCCCAGCGCAGCAGCGGTCCGTCCGTCACGTCCACGTACTGCAGTCGCCCGTAGGGCACGGCGACGACCCGGCGGAAGAGGATCCCCTCCCGCCACAGCACGTCGTCCTCCCGCTCGGCCCAGCCCTTCGCCACCACGCGACGCGGGATGAGGACGAGCTCCACCAGCGACCACGCCAGGACGAGCGCGGGCAGCCCCCAGGCCGTCCACGACCACATGTCCGGCCACACGCCGGTCAGCTTGAGCACCAGCGGCACGGACACCACCGCCAGCCAGATCACGAGGGCGATCAGCTCGCGCACCGCCTCCACGCGCACCAGCGCGGGCGAGACGGGCGTGAACTCGACGCCCTGCAGGTCAATCCCGGGCACGGGCGAACCCTCCTTCGGCCTCCGGACGCCGGGCCCCGTGCCCGCCGCTCCCGCCCCCATCCTGCCCCGCGCCGGGCTCGGCGCCGTCCCCCTCAGGGGGGATCCTGC
Organism: Micrococcus porci; assembly: GCF_020097155.1. Classification (NCBI taxonomy): domain Bacteria; kingdom Bacillati; phylum Actinomycetota; class Actinomycetes; order Micrococcales; family Micrococcaceae; genus Micrococcus; species Micrococcus porci. The sequence goes on from NZ_CP083691.1 coordinate 273,910, forward strand.
ACCAGCGTTCGACGACGACGCCCACCGTCAACAGGGCCGCCCCGCCGAGGGCGAGCAGTCCGGCGGTGAGCACGGCCGGGGCCTCGATCCCGGCCCGGGAGGCGACCTCCAGGCCGACGCCCGCGTGCCAGCCGGCCAGCCCGGCGCCGGTGAGCCCGGAAGCCTGGCCGAGCACGAGCGTGCGGGCCGCGGCGAGCGGGTCCATGCGCTGGGCCAGCGGCCGGTCACGGTCCCGGCGCACCCGCCACCCCAGGACGAGGCAGAGCACGCCCACGGCCACCACCGTGACCAGCGCCGCGAGGTGCATGACGGGCGCCGCCAGGCCGAGGGAGGGCGCGGTGAGCGCCGCCAGCCAGCCGAGCACGGCGGCGGCGAACGCGAGCAGGGCGGTGCGCCCGGAGACCAGTGAGATCACGTCGGGTCGCTCCAGGGGCGGGCGATCGCGGCGCCGTCGGGCAGGGGGGCGGAGGGCAGACCGGGTGTGGAGTCCGGGCGGAGGACGTCGGGGCGCGGGCCGTCCAGGTGCGCGGTGCGGGCGGGCTCGCGGCGCACGTGCGGGGCGTCGGCGGCGCGGGCACCGAGCTCGGCGACGGACTCGCCCGCCAGCTCGGCCTCCGGGTCCAGCCAGGCCCACGGCAGCAGCACGAAGCCGCGCTCGGCGGCCCGGGGGTGCGGGAGGACGAGGTCCGGGTGGTCGCTCGTGAGGTCCCCGTAGACGATCAGGTCCACGTCCAGGGTCCGCGCGCCCCAGCGCACGGTGCGGCGGCGGTGGTGGTCCTGCTCCAGCCGGTGGGCCACCCCCAGCAGCTCCCACGGGGAGAGAGCGGTGCGGATCCGCACCACCTGGTTCAGGTAGTCCGGCTGGCCGGGCGGGCCGCCCACCGGCGCCGTCAGCGCCCGCGGGGAGGCCGCCACAGCCTCGATCCCCGGGGTCACCGTGAGCACCGCGACGGAGGCATCCAGTGTCTCCGACGGGTCGCCCAGGTTGGCCCCCAGGGCGAGCACCGCGGTGACCGGCGACGACGGGCGGGCGGCGAGCTCCGGCGTCGGGGCGGGGCCCTCCGCGGGGTGGGCGGCCTCGGGGCGGCTCATGCGCCCCTCCGGCGGGCCACGGTCACGGAGACGTCCGTGAAGTCGTGCGGGATGGGGGCCTGCGGCTTGTGCACGGTGACCTCCACCGCGGTGACCACGGGCTGCTCGGCGAGCACCGCCTCGGCGATGCGGACGGCGAGGGTCTCGATCAGGTCGAACGGCTCCCCCGTCACCAGGCGCACCACGGTCTCGGCGACCTCGGCGTAGTTCGCGGTGCGGGCCAGGTCGTCCCGGGCGGCCGCGGGGCCGGCGTCGAGGGTGAGGGCCACGTCCGTGGTGAACGGCTGCCCGTCGCGCCGCTCGTGCTCGAACACGCCGTGACGGCCGGTGGCCGTCAGGCCCGTCAGGCGGATGACGTCGCTCATGCGCGCGCCTCCCCCGGGCCGGCGGGCCGCGGGGCGGCCCCGCGCCAGGCGTCTCCCACTCGGACGGCGTCCACGGAGGAGCGGACGTCGTGCACGCGCACGCCCCAGGCCCCGTGCGCCGCGGAGATCGCGGACACCGCCGCCGTGGCGTGGTCCCGATCGAGCGCGGGCCGCGGCGTGCCGTCCTCACCGGCCAGCACCGTGCCCAGGAACCGCTTGCGGGAGGCGGCGACCAGCACCGGGCGGCCCAGGGACTCGATGCGCTCCAGACCGCGCAGCAGCTCCCAGTTCTGCTCGCCGGCCTTGGCGAACCCCAGGCCCGGATCGAGGATGATCTGCTCCGGGGACGCACCCGCGGCCAGGAAGCGGTCCGTGACCTCGGACAGCTCCCGGACGACCTCCCCGAGGGTGTCCTCGTAGTGGGCCAGCGAGTCCATGACCTGCGCGTGCCCGCGGTTGTGCATCAGGATGCACGGGGCGCCGGACTCCGCCACCAGCGCCGGCATGTCCGGTTCGTGGACCAGACCGGAGACGTCGTTGACGATCACCGGGCCCAGCGCCAGGCAGGCCCGCGCCGTGGCGGTGTGCATGGTGTCGATCGAGAGGACCGCGCCCTCCGCCAGCAGCGCCTCCACCACCGGCAGGATGCGGCGCTGCTCCTCGGCCGGGTCCACGGGCGTGGCGCCCGTGCGCGTGGACTCCCCGCCGACGTCGATCAGGTCCGCCCCCTGCGCCAGCAGGTCGAGACCGTGGGCGACCGCCGCGTCCACGCGGTCGTGCGCACCGCCGTCGGAGAAGGAGTCCGGCGTGACGTTCAGGATGCCCATGACCAGCGTGCGGTCCGGGAGCTCGTGGAACGGCTTCGGGAGCATGACGTGCGTCCTTCCTCTGCGCGGGCGGTCTCCACCCAGTCTGGCATGCACCCCCGACGCCGCAGGGGGTCCGGAACGGTCCCCCGTCGACGACGTCGACCGGGAGGAAGGGGTGGGCGCCGATGCCCGAGGGCTCAGCCGTGCATGATGAGGCTCATGGCCTCGGCACGCGTGGAGGGGTCGCGCAGCTGGCCGCGCACGGCCGAGGTGACGGTCTTGGCGCCGGGCTTGCGCACGCCGCGCATGGACATGCACATGTGCTCCGCCTCCACGACGACGATCGCACCCTTCGGCTGCAGGTGCTCCATGAGCGCCTCCACCACCTGGGTGGTCAGCCGCTCCTGCACCTGCGGCCGGCGGGCGTAGAGCTCCACCAGGCGGGCCAGCTTGGACAGGCCCGTCACGCGCCCCTCGGCGGACGGGATGTACCCGATGTGCGCGGCCCCGTGGAACGGCACCAGGTGGTGCTCGCACGTCGAGTAGAACGGGATGTCCTTCACCAGCACGAGCTCCTCGTGGGAGAGGTCGAACGTGGTGCCCAGCACCTGCTCGGGGCGCTGGTGCAGGCCCGCGAAGAACTCCGCGTAGGCCTTGGCCACCCGCTTGGGGGTGTCCTGCAGCCCCTCCCGATCCGGGTCCTCGCCGATCGCCAGGAGGATCTCCCGCACGGCCGCCTCGATGCGCGGGCGGTCCACGGTGTCCTGGTCCGGGTCGAACGTGCCGGGCACGCCGGGGACGGCGCCGGCCAGTGCCGCCCCGGCCCCCGTCGTGGGGGCGACGTCCGCCGCCGCCTCGTGCGGACGGTGCAGGTGCGCGTCGGCCAGGGCCGCGTCTCGGTGCTGCTCGGTCATGCTCTCCCGCTCTCGATCAGTAGGTGGGGCCCGGCGTCGGGCTGTGCTGCCCGGGCAGGTCCCCGGGGCCGCCGGCGGACCCGCCGGCGCCGCCGAGAGCGGTGGGCGGGGCGCCCTCGGGCGCGTCCGGCACCGTGGTGCCCTCGACGCCCACGGCCTCCGGCTGCTCGCCCTCCAGACGGCTCGCGCGCTCCCTGGCGGTGAGCACGGGCGGGACGTCGTGCGGGGGCCGGTCGTCCGCCGCGAGCCACAGCGGGCGCTCCGGGCGCTTGCGGACGTCCTTGAAGATCTCCGCGATCTGCTCCTGGGTCAGGGTCTCCTTCTCGAGCAGCTCCGCGGCCAGGCGGTCCAGCACGTCGCGGTTCTCGGTGAGCACCCAGTGGGCCTCGGCGTGCGCGCCGTCCAGGAGGGCGCGGACCTCCGCGTCCACCAGGTAGGCCAGCTCCTCGGAGTACTCGCGGGACGCGGCCCCGCCGCCGCCCAGGAACGGGTCCGTGTTCGCGGAACCGAGCTTCACGGCGCCCACCTTGGAGCTCATGCCGTAGTCCGTGACCATCTTGCGGGCGGTCTCGGTGGCCTTCTGGATGTCGTTCGCGGCACCCGAGGACGGGTCCTTGAACACGACCTCCTCCGCCACGCGCCCGCCCATCGCGTAGGCGAGCTGGTCCAGGAGCTCGTTGCGGGTCACGGAGTACTTGTCGTTCTCCGGGACCACCATCGTGTAGCCCAGGGCGCGGCCGCGCGGGAGGATCGTGATCTTCGTGACCGGGGCCGAGTTCCGCAGGCCCGCGGCGACGAGCGCGTGCCCGCCCTCGTGGTAGGCCGTCACCTTGCGCTCGTGCTCGTTCATCAGGCGCGTGCGCTTCTGCGGGCCCGCCATGACGCGGTCCACCGCCTCGTCGAGGGCGGCGTTGTCGATCACGTTGTTGCGGGAGCGGGCCGTCAGCAGCGCGGCCTCGTTGATCACGTTGGCCAGGTCCGCGCCCGTGTAGCCGGGGGTGCGCTTGGCCAGGGAGCGCAGGTCGACGTCGAGGGCGATCGGCTTGCCCTGCGCGTGGACCTCGAGGATCTTGGCGCGGCCGTCCAGGTCCGGGGCCTCCACCGGGATCTGCCGGTCGAAGCGGCCCGGGCGCAGCAGCGCCGGGTCCAGCACGTCCGGACGGTTGGTGGCAGCGATCATGATGACGTTGGTGGAGGCGTCGAAGCCGTCCATCTCCACGAGCATCTGGTTCAGCGTCTGCTCGCGCTCGTCGTTGCCGCCGCCGATGCCCACGCCGCGGGAGCGGCCCACGGCGTCGATCTCGTCCACGAAGATGATGGCCGGGGCGTTGGCCTTGGCCTGCTCGAAGAGGTCGCGCACGCGGGAGGCGCCCACGCCCACGAACATCTCGACGAAGTCCGAGCCGGAGATCGAGTAGAACGGGACCCCGGCCTCGCCGGCCACGGCCTTGGCCAGCAGCGTCTTGCCGGTGCCGGGCGGGCCGTACAGCAGCACGCCCTTGGGGATCTTGGCGCCCACGGCGTGGAAGCGCTCCGGCTCCGTGAGGAACTCCTTGATCTCGTGGAGCTCCTCCACGGCCTCGTCCGCGCCGGCGACGTCCTTGAACAGGACGTCCGGGTTGTCCTTGTTGATGAGCTTGGCCCGGGACTTGCCGAACTGCATGACCTTGCCGCCGCCGCCCTGCATGCGGGACATGAGGAACCAGAACAGCAGGGAGATGAGCAGGAACGGGATCATCAGGCCCAGCAGGGAGAGGAGCCAGCTGTCCCGGACGGGCTCGTCCTGGTAGCCGTCCACGGAGGAGTCCTGCACGGTGCGGACCACGTCCTGCGCGCGGGCCGCGGAGAACTGGAAGTAGACGTCCCTGCCGAGGTCCCGGCCATCCTGGGAGAGGGGCTCGCGCAGGGTCAGGTCCACGCGCTGCTCGCCGTCGACGACGCGGGCCTGGGCGACCTTGTCGTCCCTCAGCAGGGCCATGCCCACGTTGGTGTCCACCATGCCGCGGCCGGACTGCGCGGTGGTCAGGGGGATCACGAGGCCCAGCACCAGGAGCCCGAGGAGGATCCAGATGTAGGGCTTGTTGAACTGCTTCTTCACGGTCCGTGTGTCTCCTGGTCTGCCGCGGGGGCCGGGCGTGGCTCGGGCGGGCGCGGCGTGCCGCGCGGGGACGCGGACGAGACCCCTCCCGAGGGTCACTGCCCCACGCTACCGGGCGGGGCCCAGGGCCGCCTCGACTGTTCGCGCCAGGTGGACAGCCACCCGATGCCTCCCGCATCCCTCCCCCCGCCCCCACTCGCCGAGTGAAGGTGACACGCCGTCACGGAGGGCGGGGAGCCGAGGAATGGCGGCGCGTCGGCTTCACTCGGCCCGTCCGTTCAGGGCCCCTCACGACGACGGACCGACTCCTGTGGACAGGCGGCCCCGTGGAGCGCTGGCCGCCTCACACTGACATCATGTCCCGCCCGCCCCGCGACCTGCCTGCGGTCCTGCGCCGCGGGCCGTTCACCACGGCCTCCGCACTCGCCCTCGGCGTGCCCGCCTCCCGCCTGCGTCGTTCGGACGTGCGGCGACTCCGGCGCGGGGTCCTGGTCTGGACGGGCGCCACGGACGGCGGCTCCACCGTCGACCCCGCGCTGCCGCCCCGCCCGGCCGCCGCCTCCGGCGCCGACACCCCGTGGGTCCTGGCCAGCCGCCTGACGCCGTCGGAACAGGAGACCCTCGCCGGAGTGCTCGCCGCGGCACCGGACGCCACCGCATCCCATCTGACCGCGGCCCGACTGACCGGACTGTGGCTGCCGACGCGGCTGGCGGCCGACCGCACGCTCCACGTCACCCGCCCGCCGGGCACCGCGAACAGCGCTCCTGCAGGGGTCCGGATGCACCGGCGCCGGCCGACCTCCGAGGGGGCACAGCTCGTCCGCGGCTCCGGCCCGCCGCTCGACGGCCCCATCCCGGTCACGGGGCCCGCCCGCACATGGCGGGATCTGGCGAGCCTCCTGGACCTCGCGGAACTGGTGGTCCTGGGAGACCGGCTCGTGTGCTCCTCCGGCCCGGAACGCGCGGACCCCCTGTGCTCCCGCGCAGCCCTGGTGCAGGCGGCCGCCCGACCCGGCCAACGTCACGCCGTCCTCGCCCGGGATGCCGCCGCCCTGGTCCGCGACGGCGCCCACTCACCGCCGGAGACCAGGCTGCGGCTCGCCCTGCTGGACGCGGGCCTCCCCGAGCCGGAGCTGCAGCTGGAGGTGTGGGATCCCGCCTTCTCCCGGAGCCGGCCGGCGACGGCGGATCTCGGGTGGCGTCGCCACGGCGTGGTCCTGCAGTACGAGGGCGCCGGACACGACGATCCCGTCCAGGTGCGCGGGGACACCCTCCGCGACGCGGCGTTCCAGCGCCGAGGGGTCGTGGTCATCCGCGCCGCCGCCGCAGACCTCGCGGAGGGGTTCCGCGGCACGACGGCCCTGGCGGAGGCCGCACTGCGTCGTCGTGGATGGACCCCCGGACGCGAGTGAAGCGGACACGCCGTCATAGGAACCCCTGACGGGGTCCGTGGCGGCGTGTCCGCTTCACTCGGCCGCCTCCCCACGGGGGAGCCGCGGCGCGGCTCAGCTGTAGACGTGCGGGGCGAGCGTGCCGACGAAGTCCAGGTTGCGGTACTTCTCCGCGTAGTCCAGGCCGTAGCCCACCACGAACTCGTTCGGGATGTCCTTGCCGACGTACTTCACGTCGATGTCCACCTTCATGGCGTCCGGCTTGCGCAGGAACGTGCAGATCTCCACCGACGCCGGGCCGCGGGTCTCCAGGTTCGCCTTCAGCCAGGACAGGGTCAGGCCGGAGTCGATGATGTCCTCCACGATCAGCACGTGGCGGCCGGTGAGGTCGGCGTCGAGGTCCTTGAGGATGCGGACGACGCCGGAGGACTTGGTGCCGGAGCCGTAGGAGGAGACGGCCATGAAGTCCATCTCCACGTGCGAGTGCAGCGCGCGGGTCAGGTCCGCCACGACCATGACGGCGCCCTTGAGCACGGCCACGATCAGCAGGTCCTTGCCCTCGTAGTCGCGGTCGATCTGGGCGGCGAGGTCACGGATGGTGTCCTGGACCTCCTCCTTCGACATGAGGACGTGGGTGAGATCGTTCTGGACATCCTGTGCGTCCATGGCGCCGCTCCTGAGGTGCTTCGTGGGGTGCTGTGCGAGGTCGCCCGGCCCGGCTCACCGGTCCGCCGGGCGGGGGATGTAGGCAAGTCTGGCACACCCCGACGGACCGCCCTCCTTCCGGCCGCCGACGCCGCCCTCCCCCGCCGCGACGCGGCGCACCGTGACGCCGTGGCCCAGCTCCACCGGCCCGGCCGAGCCGCCCCCGGCGTGGGCGGCCGCCACCAGCGCGTCGGCCGCGAGGATCCGCTCACGGGACGGCGTGCCGGCTCCCGCGGCCCGGGCCGCGCGGGCGTGCACCCGGTGGCGCACCGCGGCCGGGAGCGCGGCGAGGGCGTCGAGGTCGAGGAGGACGGGGGCGGGGCGGTCGGTCTCCGGGGCAGGCAGGCGGAGGCGGGCGAGGGCGTCGTCGGCCCAGGCGTCCAGGGCGGCGGCGTCCTCCGCGGCGATGGCCGCCGTGCGCACGAGGGCGGCGCGCAGGCCGGGGCCGAGGCCGGTGTCGGGGTCCTCGAGGGCGGGCAGGATCCGTGTGCGGACCCGCGAGCGCAGCAGGGCCGGGTCCGCGTTGTGGGGGTCCGTGAACCAGGTGAGCCCGGCCCAGCGGCAGATCGCCTCGGTGTCGGCGCGGCTCAGGCCGAGCAGCGGGCGGGCCAGGGCCACCCCGCCGGGGAGCGCGCCGTGCGCCGGGATGCCCGCGAGGGAGCGGGTGCCGGATCCGCGCGCGAGGCCGAGGAGGACCTGTTCGGCCTGGTCGTCGGCGGTGTGGGCGGTGAGCACGAGGGCGGGGGTCCCCTCCCCGACCCCCTCCGCCGCGCGGGCGAGCGCGGTGCGGCGGGCGGAGCGGGCGGAGGCCTCGGGTCCGTCGCCGGCGGGGGTCACGGTGACGGCCTCCACGGTGACGGGCGCCAGGCCCAGCGCCCGGGCGGTCCGGGCGGCCGCCGCCGCCACCGCGGCGCTGCCGTCCTGGAGCCCGTGGTCGACGACGACGGCCCCCGCCGGGCCGAGCCGCTCCCCCGCACGCGTGCCCGCCAGCACGGCGCAGGCGACCGCGAGGGCCAGGGAGTCGGCGCCGCCGGAGAGCGCCACGAGGACCGGGCCGGGATGCTCCGCGCGGACCGCGCGGACGGACTCCACGGCCCGGTGCAGGGGCTCGGGCCAGCGGGACCGCGGCGGCCACGGGCCGGCGAGGGCGGGCAGGGTGGGTGCGCCGGGGACGGCGACCACATCGCGAACGAAAGGGCTCGACACGCCGTTCGTCTCTCGAACGACAGCGTGGGGGGGCTCAGGCCTGGGCACGGATCCGCGCGACCCAGCGGTCCGGCGCGTGGATCTCCTCCTCGCTCGGCAGCAGCTCGGGCGCGTCCCAGACCACGTTGAACCCGTCCCTCCCGAGCTCGGCCACGGCCGCGTCCACGAACCGCTGCCCGTCCCGGTACTGCGCCATCTTCGCGTCCATGCCCAGCAGGCGGCGCAGCAGGCGGTCGAGGCCGGAGCGGCGGTCCCCGCGGGCGTCGAACCGGCGGCGGATGGTCTTCACGGAGGACACCACGGAGGAGTCCACGGCGTCCATGACCACGTTCGCGTGGCCCTCCAGCAGGGACATCACCGCGGTCAGCCGGGACAGCCGAGCGCGGTCCTCCTCGTCCTGGATCGCGCCGAGCAGTCCCAGCGCGGGGCGCCCGCCGGGCCCGGCGGCGCCGTCGTCCTGCCCCGCGCGCCCGGCGCCCGGCGACGTCGAGGCGCCCAGGGGGTTCGCGGCGGCCAGGGCGGAGCGCAGGCGCTCCGGCAGGGACTCGGCCTTGTCGAACAGCCCGCCGGTCAGCGCGGTGATCTCCCCCTGCAGGTGGCCGCGCAGCCAGGGGGCGGCGGCGAACTGCACGCGGTGGGTCTGCTCGTGCAGGCACACCCAGAGGCGGAAGTCGGCGGGGTCCACGTGGATCTCCCGGCGGACCTGCGCCACGTTGGGGGCCACCAGCAGGAGGCGGCCGCCCGCGGGACCGGCGGGGACGCCGTCAGGACCGGGGAGGGCGGAGAACGGGTCGTACTGGCCGAGGACCTTGGAGGAGAGCCAGGCGAGGATCCCACCCATCTCCAGGGCGGCCGCGCGGCGTGTGAGGGGTGCCGTGGTGAGTGCGTACTCCTGGGGCCGCGTGGCGCGCAGGTGCGCGAAGGACGGCTCCAGCAGCCCCGCGAAGGACTGCGTGTTGGCGAGGGACCACGTCGGGCGGTCCACCACGAGCACCTGCGAGTCCCGCAGGTCCTCGGCCGCGGCCAGGCCGGTCAGCCGGTGCACGTGGGCCACGGAGGCCGCCGCGGCGGCGCGCAGCCCCTCGGCCTCGCGCCGGGCCTCGCGGGTGCCGATCCGCGGTCCGGCGGCGGCCAGGGAGCCGGCCGCGCGCGCGGCGGCGTCCCAGTCCACGGGGTGGGCCGGGGAGGGGACGGGCTGGTCGGCGGTCATGGATCCATCAGACCACAGGGACCGGACGCGGCAGCGCGTCCCGGGCCCGACGCCGCGCCCGCCCGCTCAGAGCGCGGCGAGCGCGCTCACCGCCTCGTCGATCGCGGCGCGGGCCGGCGCGATCCGCCAGTCCACACCGGAGCACACGATGCTGAACGCGAGCACGCGCCCGGACCCCGTGGTGACGGTGCCCGTGAGGGACACGGTCTGGTCCAGGGTGCCGGTCTTCGCGGCCACGGCCTCGCGCGCGGGGCTCCCCGGGAACCGCTCGGCGAGGGTCGAGTCCTCACCGGGCCGGGGCAGTCCGTCCCGCACCGGGGCGAGAGCCGGGTCTGCCTGCACGGCCTCGACCAGCCCGGCGAGCTGGTGCGCGGTCACGCGGTTCTGAGGGGACAGCCCCGAGGCGTCCACGAGCCGCATCCCGGCCGTGTCCACCCCGTGCGCCGCCGCGCGGTCGCGCAGGAGCCCGGGGACGGCGGCGTGCGTGGCGGGGCGCCCGTCCGCCGCCGCGGCCACGCGGGCGAGCACCTCGGCCACCTGGTTCTCCGAGTGGGCCAGCAGGTACGCCACCTGCTGGCCCACCGGCGCGGACTCCACGCGCGCCACCGGCTCCGTGGCGAGCACGTCGCCGCGCGGCGCCGAGGTGGCGGGGACCACGTCCCGGGCGCGCACGGACAGGTCCGCGCCCGAGTCGGCGACGGCGGCCGTCAGCTCCCGCTGGAAGGCCAGGGCGGCGAACGCGGCCGGGTCCGCGATCCGGTCCTCCCCTGTGCCCGGCGCGGTCCGCCCGCCGTACGTGGCCAGCGGCTGCACCGCGGTGATGTTGCCGCTCTCCACGAGCCCCGCGGACCACGCGGGGTTCAGGGGGGAGGCGTCCGTGAACAGGCGCAGGTCCGTGCTGACCGCCACGGGCCCCGTCACGCCGCGCTCCCGCAGGCCCGCCACGGTGCGCCGGGCGAGGGTGCGCAGGCCGGCACGGCCGTCCACGCGGCCCGGATCGGACGCGCCGGCGCCGAGCAGGGCGTCGCCGCCGCCCACCAGGACGAGCTCGGTGGCGCCGCCGCCCGGCAGGGCCACCACGGACGTGGTGAGCGCGCGGTCCGCACCGAGGACGTCCACGGCCGTGACGGCGGTGAGGATCTTCAGGGCCGACGCCGGCGCCACCGCCTGGTCCGCGGAGCGCGCGTAGAGGACCTCGCCGGTGGCCGCGTCCCGCACCTCGGCCGACGCCGTCCCCGGTGCCTGTGCGAGCGCCGGGGCCACGGCCGCGGCCACGTCGGCCGGGTCCACCGGGGCGACGGACGCCAACGCGGTGGAGGACGGCGCCGTCGCGCCCCCGGACGGCGAGGCGGCCGGGACCGGGGCGGACGGCGCGGAGGCGGCCGGGGCGGCGGGGGTCGGGAGACGCGGGAGGAGGACGTCGTGGGCCAGGAGCCCGAGCAGGGCGCAGATCGCCAGGGCCAGCAGCACGCGGGTCACGGCGGCCACGCGGGCGGCCCGGTTCGAGGGGGTCACCTCCCGGTTGTACCACGGCGTTCCGCGACCCCGGGTCCGAGCTGGTCAGGGAATTGCCAGGTTCCGGGCAGGGTGCGTCCATGGTGGGTTCGTACGCTGAAGGCACCTCATCGAAGGTGCGAGCGATGCAGGTGCGAGTGATGACAGGCGAAGGGCCCCGGTCGGCGAGACCGGGGCCCTTCCCACGTCCGGTGGCCGGCCGGGGACGGACACGGGAGGGCCGGACGCCGCCCCGGTAGGCTGGCCCCAGTTCCGCCGGGCGGCGCGCCGCCGTCGTCCCGGGCACCGAGCAGATCCACCGAAGGAGAGTCATGGCGCACGACGTCACCATCGAGATCCCCGCGGGCTCCCGCGTCAAGTACGAGTTCGACCACGAGACCGGCCGCCTGCGCCTGGACCGCGTGCTGTTCACCTCCATGCAGTACCCCACGCACTACGGCTACTTCGAGAACACCCTCGGCGAGGACGGCGACCCGCTGGACGCCCTCGTGTTCCTCCCCGGGTTCGACCTGGTCCCCGGCTGCATCGTCGAGGCCCGTCCCGTGGGCGTGTTCAACATGACCGACGACGGCGGCGGCGACGCCAAGCTGCTGTGCGTCCCGGCGGACAAGCGCTTCGACCACATCCAGGAGCTCGAGGACGTCGAGGAGTCCCTGAAGCAGGAGATCGAGCACTTCTTCACCCGCTACAAGGACCTGGAGCCCGGCAAGTGGGTCAAGGCCGACGGCTGGGAGGGCCGCGAGGCCGCGGAGAAGGAGCTCGAGGCCTCCATCGAGCGCTTCGCCGCCGAGGGCGAGCACTCCCCGTCCGACGAGCCGCAGGGCCGCGACGTCGACACCGAGGAGGCCGCCCCGGCCGCCGAGCAGGAGGCCTGAGCCTCCACCGGCCCCTCGGCCGACCCCCGCGCGACGCCCGTCCACCCTTCGGGGTGGGCGGGCGTCGCCGTGTCCGGTGGCAGAATCGACGACCATGTTCGTGCTCACCCTCAACCAGCGGGACACCCCCGACGCCGGCGACCGCGTGGACGCGCTCCTGCGCGAGCTGACCGACGCGGCGGCCGCCGTGCCCGGCCTGCGCTCCCCGGCGCTGCCGTTCCAGCGCTCCGTCGGAGACGAGCTCGTGGGCGTCCTCGAGGACCCGCACGCCGCGGTGGACGTGGCGCTGCGCGCGCTGCGGCAGCGCCGCTGGAACGTGGGGATCGGCGTCGGGACGGTGTGCCACGCGGACGGGTCCGCGGGGATCCCCGCCTCCGGGGACCTGCACCACGCCGGCGGGCCGGGCCTCGCGGCGGCGCGCCGGGCCGTCGAGGCGGCGGCCCTGTCCACCGCGCGGATCCCGCTGGCCGTGCGCGGTCGGGACGCGGAGGCCGCAGCCGAGGCGGAGGCGGTGCTCAAGCTCATCGGCCAGCTGGTGTGGACGCGCACGGCCGCCGAATGGTCCGTGCTGGACCTGCTGGTGCCCGGGGTGCGCGGCCAGCAGAAGCCGGCCGCGCAGGCCCTGGGGATCACCACGCAGGCCGTCTCCCAGGCCGTGCAGCGCTCCTTCTGGAACGAGGAGCACGCCTGCCGGCCCGCCGCCGCGCGCCTGCTGGCGCTCGCCGCCGGCTGAGGCCCGCCCGCGTCGCCGTCCTCCCCCTCGGCCCGTCGGGCCCTCCGGCCCTCAGAGCAGGGTGCGCAGCACCGTGGCGAGGCCGTGCTCGTCGACGCCGCCGGTGACCTCGTCCGCGGCCTCCTTGACCTCGTCCGGGGCCTGGCCCATGGCGACGCCGCGCCCGGCCCAGCGGAGCATCTCCACGTCGTTGCGGCCGTCGCCCACGGCCACGGTGTCCGCGACGTCCACGTGCAGCACGGTGCGCAGCGCCTCCAGGGCGGACGCCTTGGTGACGCCGGCCGCGGCCACGTCCAGCCAGGCCGTCCAGCCCACCGAGTAGGTCACGCCGGACAGGCCGATGCCCTCCACGGCCCGGCCGAACTCCTCCGCGGAGGAGTCCGTGGAGAACACCACCAGGCGCACGGCGGTGGTGGCCATGAGCTCCTCGAAGCCCACGCCCTCCGCGGCCACGCCGAAGGACATGTCCTGGAACCGCTCGGTGGAGAGGAACGAGCCGTCCGGCAGCTCGAGCGCGTACTTGGCGCTGGGCAGGCGGTCCCGCAGCTGGGCCAGCACGGACTGGGGGTCGAAGGTGCGCAGGTCCGTGACCTCGTAGCCGTCCTCGAGCGCGCGGTCCAGGCGCAGCGTGGCACCGCCGTTGGAGCAGATCACGTACCCGGAGTCGATGCCGAGGGACTCCGCCACCGGGAGCGTGGCGCCGCGGGAGCGGCCGGTGGCGATGACCACGTGGTGGCCGGCCTCGATCACGGCCCGCACGGCCTCACGCACGGGCTCGTGCAGGCGGCCGTCATGGTCCACGATCGTTCCGTCCACGTCCAGGCACACGAGCTTCTTCGTCATGGCCCCCACCCAACCACACGCCCCGGACGGGTTTGCGACGCGCGGGTGAACGCCGGGCGCTCCCGTCCGGCGGCCGGGCTCACCCCAGTCCCATGCGCCCGGCCGCCCACGGCAGCTGGTCGGCGAAGGCGCGCGACCACACCGTCCACGTGTGCCCGCCGGGGTACTCCCGCAGGGTGAGGTCCATGCCGGCGGCGCGGCCGGCGTCGACGAGCTCCTGCGGCACGGGCATGCCGACGTAGGCGTCCGAGCGGCCCACGCTGACGACGCCCGCGACGCCGCGGTAGGCCCCGTCCGCCCCGGGACCCTCGCCGCGCTGCGCTGCGGCGAACAGAGAGAGCGGGTCGTTCGCCGCGTACGCGGCGCGGACCCCGCCGAAGCCCTCGGCGATCGTCCTCTCCTCCGTGCCGAGGGAGGGGTGCAGCTCGCCGGAGAAGACGAGCACGGTGCCGAACCCGTCCGGGGTGCGGGCCACGGTCTGCAGGGCGCAGGTGGCGCCGTTGGAGAGCCCGCCGATCGCCCAGTGCGTCCGGTCCCGGTCCGTCTGCAGCTCCCGGCCGATCCAGGCGGGCACGTCCTGCGTCAGGTAGGTCTCCACGCGGGCGTCCGGGCCGTCCCAGCACAGCCGGTTGGTCAGGGCGCCGCCGCCGTTGGCGTCCACGGACAGCACGATCGGCGCGAGGCCGTGGTGGGCGGCCGCGTAGGCGTCCATGGTCTCGGCGGCGTGGCCGGCGCTGAACCAGTCCGGGGGCTCACCCGGGACCCCGGCCATGAGGATCATCACGGGCAGGGCCGGGCGCTCCTCGGCGAAGTACGCCGGGGGCAGGTAGACCACGGCGTCCCGCGGGGCGAGCCGCGCGTCCGTGGCGGGAATCCCCACCCGGGAGACCGTGCCGTGCTCGGGCAGCCCGGCCGGCGCCGTCCACCGGTCCACGGGCACCACCTGGCGGGCGGGGGCGGTGTCCACGGCGTCCCAGTCCGTCCAGGTGACGTTCCGCCCGGTCATCACGGCCAGCGACTCGTAGGCGGAGTAGTGGGCGTTCACGCCGAGGGTCGCGCAGAGCACCGCCGCCAGGACCGCGACGACGCCCCCGAGGCCCCAGCGCAGCGGCCGGGGCCGCCACGGGCCGACGGCCGCCTGGGCGAGCACCACCACCGGCAGCGCGGCCCAGGCGAACACGGGCCCCGCGACCCCGTCCGGGATCGGCGCCCACACGACGTTCACCCACCACCACGAGGCGAGGGCCAGCGCCGCGGGCACGCCGACGACCAGCGCCTGGACCCACCAGGGCCGGCGGCGGGTGCGCCCCACCCACAGGCCGAGGACCAGCAGGACGCCGACCGCGACGCACACGGGCACCGTCCAGGGCGCCAGCAGCGGGGTCTCCAGCAGCCAGGCGGGCAACCGCTCCACGTCAGCCCTCCCTCCGGCGCAGGTCCTGGCCCGCGCGGACCAGGTCGCCGAGCGTGAGGGTGGGCAGGTACGCCCGGGTGAGGGCGGCGCCCACGCGGGGCAGCTCCGCCGGGTCCGGGACGCACAGCCGCAGCGGCACGCTCTCCGGGCCGAACTTCTCCTTGAAGGCGTGCAGGGAGCGGAACCCGTACACGGGCTCCAGCCCATGGCCCAGCTGGTCCAGGAGGCGGTCGAGCGCGCCGGTCTGGGCGGGGGCGACGTCGGCGGAGGGGTCCGGCTGCGAGCGCGCCAGGGGCGCCCCGGAGAGGGAGACCAGGGCCAGCCCCTCCTCCTGGGCGTCGAGGACGGCCTGGGCCAGGAGGAACTCGACGACGGGGCGGAACCCGCCCTCGGCGCGGCGCATGAAGTCCAGGGTCAGGCCCACGAGGCGCCCGGCGTCGTGCACGGGCAGCCAGGAGGTCACCCCGTGGAGGCGGCCGTCCTCGTCCTCCGCGAGCAGCAGGCGGACGGCGGGGTCGTCGAGCTCGGCGAGGCCGCCGAGCGTGAACCCCATCTCCGGCAGCTCCTTGTCCGCCACCCACGCCGCGGAGATCGCGCGGATCTGCGCGCGGAGGTCGTCGCCGGCCTCCGCCCACGTGGTCCAGCGGGCCGTGATGCCCTCCTTCTTCGCCCGGTTGCGGGCGGTGCGCAGGTCCTGGAAGCGCTTCCCGCCGAAGGTGACCCCGCCGAGCCGGATCACGGCCTCCTCCGCGACCTGCACCCCGAACCAGCCGCGGGACTCCACGGCCTGCGCGGTGACGGGGTGCACGGAGTACAGGGCCGGGACCAGGGAGTGGGCCACGCAGAACTCGGCGAACTGGCGGGTGACCACGGCGCGGTCACGGGCGGAGCTGTACGGGTCGCCCACGGTCAGCGCCACGTCCTGGTGCACCCGGTAGGCGACGGCGCCGGCGTGCGTCGGCGAGCGCCACAGCCGGCAGCCCTCCCACGTGCCCATCCAGGCCATGGTGGCGTCCTCGGCGGCGAGGGCGCGGGCCGCCTCGGCGGCCTCTCCGGGCTGCGCGACGGGCCCGCCGAGGGGGTGCTGGGCGCGCCAGAGCAGCCAGATCCCGGCCAGCCACGGCACCAGCGGCAGCCACTCCAGCAGGAACCGGGCCACGGGGCCGCTCGGCAGGGCGGCCGGGGTCAGCACGGTCAGCGCCGTGGAGGGAAGCAGGGCGATCAGCCCGTCCGCCAGGAGCGCGCCGACCCCGGGGCGGGGGGAGAACTGCTCCGGCACCGCCAGGCCCACCGCCACGATCATGGCCACCACCGCGAGGGCGAGGATCGGCACGGCCCGCAGGCGCCGGTAGGCCCCGTGCGGCGCGCGCGCCTGGAACAGCCCCCGGTGCGCCAGCACGAGGGCCAGCACCCCCAGCGGCACCAGCACGGGGAGGATCAGCCGGGTGATCAGGGACGGGTCCGTGGGGTAGTCCCGGGGGCCCGCCGCCACGGCCCAGGCCGCCAGGCCCAGGTGGGCGGCGGCCAAGGCGGCGAGCACGGACTGCAGCACCAGGGTGCCTTGCAGGGCGGCGCGGCGGCCCCGGCGGAGCCCGTCCGCGAGGACGAGCTGCAGCACCAGCGGCAGGGCCGCGAGCAGGACCGCACCCGGGCCGGTGGCCGTGAGGATGTACGTGCCGCGGGCGCACTCGCGGATCCGGTCGTCGTCGGCACAGGCCGCGGCCACCATGTCCGGGGACACGGTGGACGCCGCGAACAGGGCGCGCGTGCCCGCCAGCGGCCCCACCAGGTGGGGTGAGCCCGCGGCCAGGAACGTGCCGAGCACGACGGCGGCCACCGCCGTCGCCACGAGCACGCGCCGCTCGCTGCGGCTGCCCACGGGCGCCGCGTCCGTGCCCAGCCGGCGGGCCCTCCGGCGGCCGAGCCAGCCGCCCAGCAGCACCGCGGTGAGCAGCGAGGCGTCCTCCGGCGCACCGGAGAACAGGACCGTGGCGGCGGTGACGGGGAGGGCGAGGGTGAGGAGGCGGCGTCGCCACCGGGAGTCCCACGAGCCGGAGGAGGCCAGGAACGCGACGATCAGTCCGGCCCAGGGTCCGGCGATCGCGTCGCTGCGGAGGACGGCGCCCCAGGCGGGGTCGACCTGCCGGACCGCCCACAGCAGTCCCAGGACCGCCAGGACGGACGCGGTGTGGCCCAGCACCACGCGGGCGGCGAACGGTCCGGAGCCGGCCTCCCGCTCGGCCGGCGGCCCGAGGACGGCGACGCCCACCAGGGCGAGCGCCCACGCGAGCGGGTGCGGGGCGAACAGCAGGGAGGTGGCCACCTCGTGCGGGGCGTGGGGGAGACTGCCCGGGCGGGCCGGGTCCACCAGCGGCAGCAGGGGCCCGAGGGCGGTGAACAGGAGCAGGGTCCACGTCGCGGGGACCCCGCGGAGCCAGCGGAGCGCACCGGCCAGGACACGCCCGGCAGGACCGGGCGAGGTGCCGCCCACCGTGCCCGACTCCCGCGTGGCCGCCGTCGCCATCCCTGCCCCCTCCCTCGGCCGCGCCCGTGCTGTCCGCCGCCGCGGACGGGCGGTCCCGCCGCCTGCAGCCGGGACCCGCACAGCGTACGACAGCGCACCTGGACGTCCGCCGGGAACGGACCGGAGCCGCGGCGGGCGCGGGCGTAGCATGCGGGCATGCTCCACCGGCGCGAGTACGGCGACCCCGACGGCGTCCCCGTCCTCCACTTCCACGGCACCCCCGGCTCAGGCCGGGAGGCGGCCGCGCTGGACGCCGCCGCGCGTGCCGCCGGCGTGCGCCTGATCGCCCCGGACCGGCCCGGGATGGGCCGCACCCCCCACCTGCCGGGGCGGCGGCTGGCCCACTGGCCCGCCGAGGTGACGCGGCTGCTGGACGAGCTGGGGATCGACCGGGCCGCGATCCTCGCCTGGTCCGGCGGCGGCCCCTACGCGGTGGCCTGTCTGGCCCGCATCCCTGAGCGCCTCACCGCGGTGGCCCTGCTGGCCCCGGCGGGCCTGCTGCGGGGCATTCCGTGGGCCAACCGGCTGTTCCCGCGGCTCTACCTCCCGGCGGCCGGCGCGATCGCCCGCGCCCGGGACTGGGCCCCGGCCGCCGCCCTGGGCGTGTTCCGGTGGCGGCGGATGCGCAGCCGCCTGGCCGACGGCCCCCCGGCGGCGAGCCCGGAGCGCGAGCCGCTGGCGCCGTCGTCGGCCGCGGTGCTGGCCGCCTCCTGGAGGGAGGCGTTCCGGCAGGGCCACGCCGGGCCGGTCCAGGACGAGCAGGTGATCAACGAGGACTGGTCCCCCCTGCTGACGTCCGCCCGCCGGGCGCCGGTGCCCGTGCGGATCTGGCACGGGCGCCGGGACCGGGTGGTGCCGCACCGCCACAGCCGGCGGCTGGCCGCGGCCCTGGGCGCGTTCCTCGTGGACGCGCACGACGGCGACCACCCCGGCGCCCTGCTGACCGCCGGACCCGAGGCGCTGGGCTGGCTGGCGGCCTCCGCGGAGTGAGGCCCGGGCCGCTCACACGAGCTCGAACCGCTCCAGACCGCCCAGGTACGGGCGCAACGCCTCCGGGACGGTCACGGAGCCGTCCGCGTTCTGGTGGTTCTCCAGGATCGCGACGATCCACCGGGTGGTGGCCAGGGTGCCGTTGAGGGTGGCGACCGTGCGGGTGCCGCCCTTCTTCGCATTCGAGCCCGTGCCGTCCTCCTTGACCTGGCGCTCGCGGATGTTGAGGCGGCGGGCCTGGAACGTGGTGCAGTTCGAGGTGGAGGTCAGCTCGCGGTAGGTGCCCTGGGTGGGGACCCACGCCTCGCAGTCGAACTTGCGGGCGGCGGACATGCCGAGGTCGCCGGCGGCGGTGTCGATCACGCGGTAGGGCACCTCGATCCTCGCGAGCATCTGCTCCTCCCACGCGAGCAGGCGGGCGTGCTCCTCCTCGGCGCGCTCCACCGTGGTGTAGACGAACATCTCCAGCTTGTTGAACTGGTGCACGCGGATGATGCCGCGGGTGTCCTTGCCCGCGGAGCCGGCCTCGCGGCGGTAGCAGGTGGACCAGCCGGCGTAGCGGATCGGGGCGTCGGCGACGTCGATGATCTCGTCCGCGTGGTACCCGGCCAGGGCGACCTCGGAGGTGCCCACCAGGTAGAGGTCGTCGCGCTCGAGGCGGTAGATCTCGTCGTCGTGGGCGACGTCGAAGCCGGTGCCCTGCATGGTCTCCGGGCGCACGAGCGTGGGCGGGATGACGGGGACGAACCCGTTCTCGACCGCCAGGTCCAGGCCCATCTGCATGAGGGCCAGCTCCAGGCGGGCGGCGGCGCCCTTGAGGAAGGAGAACCGGGCGCCGGAGACCTTGGCGCCGCGCTCCATGTCGATGCCCCCGATCAGCTCGCCGAGCTCCAGGTGGTCGCGCGGCTCGAAGCCCTCCGCGGCGAAGTCGCGCGGGGTGCCGACCTCCTTGACGACCACGAAGTCGTCCTCGCCGCCCTGCGGCACGCCCTCGATGACGAGGTTCGGGAAGAGGCGCTGCAGGCGCAGCAGCTCGGCCTCGGCCTCGTTCGACGCCGCCTCGGCCTCCTTCACGGAGGCGGCGAGGTCCTTCACCTCGGCCAGCAGGGCCTGCTTCTCCTCGCCCTTCGCCTGGGCGACCCTCTTGCCGAACGCCTTCTGCTCGGCGCGCAGCTCCTCGAACCGGGAGATCGCCGCACGACGCGCGGCGTCCGCCGCCACGACCTGGTCCACGAGGGACACATCGGCTCCGCGGGCCTCCTGGGAGACGCGGTACTTCTCGGGCTGGTCGATGAGGTCCTTGACGTCGATCACGCCCTCAGCCTAGCGGCGCGGGCGCCCGGGGCGGGCTCGGGACCGGCCCCGGTCCTAGACTCGTCCCATGTCTGCAGAGTGGTGGATGGCGCTGGCCGCCCTCGTCCTCGCGGCCCTGTTCGCGGTCGCCGTCGTCGTGCTGGGCCTGCGTCTGCGCCGCCTGGACGGCGCGCACGAGCGCACCCGCGGCCAGCTGGACGCGGTGGAGGCCCGGCTGGGCGACCTGCGCCGGCGCGCGGGACGGGCCCCCGGCGTCGACCTGCCCGGCCCCCAGGTGGCGCTCGTGCTGAACCCCGTGAAGGCCCGCGCGGACGAGGTCCGCCGCGCCATGGAGGCCCTGGCGGAGAAGGAGGGCCTCGGGGAGGTCCTCGTCCTGGAGACCACGGAGGAGGACCCCGGCACGGCCATGACCCGCGAGGCGCTCACCGCCGGGGTGCGCCTGGTGGTCGCCGCCGGCGGCGACGGGACCGTGCGCACGGTCGCGGAGCAGCTGGCCGGCACCGACGTGGCCCTCGGCGTGATGCCGCTGGGCACCGGCAACCTGCTGGCCCGCAACCTCGACCTGCCGATCAACGACATCGAGGAGTGCCTGCGGATCGCCCTCACCGGCCGGCAGCGGCGGATCGACACCGTGGACGTGCGCCTGACCCACGAGGACGGCGCCCGCACCCGCCAGACGTTCACCGTGATCGGCGGCGCCGGCTACGACGCCGACATCATGGGCGACACCAAGGACGAGCTGAAGGACATGGCCGGCTGGCTGGCCTACAGCGAGGCGGGGATGCGCCACCTGCGGGGCCGCCGCCACGAGGTGTCCATCACCCTCGACGGCGGCGCCGTGCAGCGCTTCAAGGTGCGCTCCGTGATGGTCGCCAACTGCGGCATGCTCACCGGCGGCATGGAGCTGCTGCCGGAGGCCAAGCTCGACGACGGCCTGCTCGACGTCCTCGTCCTCTCCCCCCGGCACGCCCTCGACTGGGTGCGGATCGCCGCGAAGACCCTCACCCGCCACCGCGCCTCGATCCCCGTGATGCACACGGAGCAGGCCCAACGAGTGCAGGTGCGCTTCGCGGAGCCGATGTCCTCCCAGCTCGACGGCGACGCCACCGGCGACATCACCGCCCTCGACGCGCGGATCCAGCCGGACTCGCTCGTCGTGATGCTGGGGGACGAGGACGACGCCTCCGTGGAGGACGGCGGCCGCTCCGCCGAGGCGCCCGTGCCGGAGCCGGCACCGCACATCTGAGCGGGGCCGGGCCGCCGGCCGGGAGGCGCGCTCAGCGCGAGCGCAGCCCCCGCACCCACGCCGTGCCGCGGCGGTAGGCGGCGTCGGTGACGTGCTCGGGCACCGTGGGCGGGCGACCCTCGGCCCGCGGGTAGGAGCCCAGGAACCGCACCCCGGGGAACGTCCGGTGGAGCGCGGCGAGGGCCGCTCCCACCCGCTCCTCGGCCACGTGCCCCTCGAGGTCGATCGAGAAGAAGTAGCGGCCCATGCCCTCGCCCGTGGGGCGGGACTCGATGCGGGAGAGGTTGATGCCGCGGGTCGCGAACTGGTCGAGGATCTCCCGCAGCGCGCCGGGGTGGTCGTCCGGCAGGGGCACGGTCAGGGTGGTCTTGTCCGCGCCGGTCGGCTCCGGGACGGGCCCGGGCCGGGAGACGAGCACGAACCGCGTCACCGCCCCGGTGACGTCCTCGATGGCCTCGGCGAGCACCGGCAGGCCGGTCTGCTCCGCCACGAGCGGCGCGCACACGGCCGCGTCGAACGACGCCACGGCCCCGTCCCCGCCGGCGGAGGGCAGGAGCGCCCGGGCACCGGCCGCCGTCGACCCCGCGGGGGTGAACTCGACGCCGGGCAGGTGCGCCTCCATCCAGCCGCGGACCTGCGCCCAGGCGTGGGTGTGCGTGGTGACCCGGCGGACGTCCTCCAGGGCGACCCCGGGCCGGCCCACGAGCACGAAGCTGATGGGCACGAGGACCTCGGCGAGGATCTGCAGGGGCTCGTCCGCGCCGATGTCGTCGAGGGTGGCGGTGACGCCGCCCTCCACGGAGTTCTCGATGGGCACCACGGCGCGCTCGGCCTCCCCCACGCGCACGGCCGCGAGCGCGGCCAGCACGGAGGAGGCGGGGAGCAGATCGACGTCCTCGGGGGACGCGACCTGCCGCAGGGCGGCCTCGGTGAAGGTGCCGGCGGGGCCGAGGAAGGCGTACCGGGGCGCGGGGCTCACTTGACGGTGGGCTCGGCGTCGCCGTCGGCCTCCATGGGCTTGCCGGCCTCGAGCCAGGCGCCGGAGCCGCCGGCCACGTTGATGGCCGAGTAGCCGCGGCCCACCATGTACTCGGCGGCGCGGGCGGAGCGGCCGCCGGTGCGGCAGATCACGTAGTAGTCGGTGTCCGGGTCGAGCTCCTCGATGCGCTCGGGCAGCTGGCCCAGGGGCAGGTGCTGGGCGCCGGCGGCGCGGCCGAGCGCCCACTCGTCGTCCTCGCGCACGTCCAGGATGGCGGCGTCGGCGGGGATCTGGTCCACGGTCACGGTCTCGAAATGGCTCATGCGCCCAGCCTACGGCGGGGGCGGGGCCTCCCCTAGGCTCCATGACATGGCCGTGAGCGAACCCCTCTCCCCGTCCGATCAGCCGACCTCCCCGACGCCCGCCCCGGACGCCCCCGCGCGCCTGCTGGGCCGCACCGCGCTCGCCTTGCGGGACGCCCTCGCCGCCGGCGAGCTCTCCGCGGCGGAGGTCACGGAGGCCTCGCTCGCGGCGGCGCACGCCCATGCGGGCCTGGGCGCGTTCGTCCTTCTGGACGAGGACGGCGCCCGGGTCCGGGCCGCCGCCCTGGACGCCCGCCCCGACGACGCCGCCGGCGCCTCCCTGCGCGGTCTCCCCCTGGCGTTCAAGGACCTCACGGACGTGGCGGGGCTGCCGACGCGGATGGGCTCGGCCGTGCTGGCGCAGGCTCCCGCGGCGGCAGAGGACGACCCGCTGACGACCCGCCTGCGCGCGGCCGGCACGGTGCTGCTGGGCAAGACGACCGTCCCGGAGTTCGGACTGGACGCGTACTCGGAGAACCCGGTGGACCCGCCCGCCCGGAACCCGCTGGACCCCTCCCGCACGCCCGGCGGCTCCTCGGGCGGGTCCGCGGCGGCGGTGGCGGCGGGGATCCTGCCGTTCGCCCCGGGCTCGGACGGCGGCGGATCCGTGCGCATCCCGGCCGCGGCGTGCGGGCTGGTCGGCCTGAAGCCGGGCCGGGGGACGGTGCCCACCGACCCGGGCGAGGACGCGGTGACCAACCTGACCGTCTCCGGCCCGCTGGCGCACACCGTCGAGGACGCGGCCCTGCTGTTCGACGTCATGACCTCCCCCGAGGGCCTGGAGGGGCGCACCGGCCCGGACCTGCGCCGGTTCCTCGACGCGCGGGCCGCGGGCGAGCCGGTGGCCCCGGTCCGGATCGGGGTGAGCACGGCGTCCCCGTTCTCCCCGGACCTGGAGATCACGCTGGCCCGGCCGGCTCTGTCCGCGCTCGCCCGCTCCGGCGCCGCGCTGGCCGCGGGCGGCCACGCGGTGGACGAGTTCGTGCCCCACTACGGGGAGCGCTACCACCGCGACTTCCGCACCGCGTGGACCTCGGGCCTGCTGAAGGCGCCCCTGCCGGACGGCGCGGAGGCGCTCGTCGGGCCCGTGGCGGCGTCGTTCCTGGCCTCGGCGCGAGCCGCCGGGCCGGAGCAGATCGCCACGGCGATCGGGCGGCTGGAGGCCTGGGCCGCCGACGTGCGCGGGCAGTTCGCGGCCGTGGACGTCGTCATGACCCCGGTGCTGGCGTTCGCGCCGCCGGCGATCGGGCACTTCCTGGCGCTGGACCCGGAGGAGAACTACGCGGAGCAGTGCCGGTTCACGCCGTACACGTCCATGGTGAACGTCCTCGGCCTGCCCGCCGTGGCCGTGCCGGTGCTCCGTGACGAGGCCGGGCTGAGCTGGTCCGTGCAGCTGGTGGGCCGCCCCGGCGCCGAGGGGCGCCTGCTGGAGCTCGCCGGCCACCTGCGGCTGCTCCTGGCCGGCTGAGCCGGGCCAGGCGGGGTCGGGCCAGGCGGGGTCGGCCCGGGACCCCGCCCCGTCAGCCCTCGGCGGCACCCTCCTCGAGCAGGCCGCGCAGGAACCCGGCGAACCCGCCGGGCGTGCGGCCCTCCAGCCGGGAGGAGGTGTGCACCCGCACCCGGTCCGTGGCGAGCACCCGGTCCTCGCCCAGGGCCCGCACGGCCTCCGCGAGGCGGACGTCCTCGTGCTCGGCGACCTCCGCGAACCCGCCGGCCCGCTCGTAGAGCCCCCACGGCAGGCCGAGGTTCGCCCCGTGCACGTGGGGGTGGTCCTCGCGGTGCTCGTAGTCGGCGCGCCACCGGTGGGCCAGGTCGTCGTCGGCGTGGGCGGGCAGGTCCACGGTGCCCAGCACCAGCACCTGGCCGTCGGCGCGACGTCGGGCCGCCAGGGCGGGCTGGCCCACGAGCCAGTCCGCGGGGACGCGGGTGTCCGCGTCCGTGGAGGCCAGCCACAGCGCCTCGGCGGGCACGTCCGGGAACAGGCCGCGGGCATGGCGGGCGGCCGCTGCACGGGCCCGCCCCACCCCGCCGGCGCCGGGGGCCAGCTCGAGCACGCGGATCCGGGGGTCCCGCGCACGGGCGGCGTGGGCGGCCTCGAGGGTGGGGGCGTCGTCGGCGGGCACGACCGTGACGACGGCGGCCGAGCCCTGGGTGTGCTGCGCCTCCCAGAGGTCGAGGGCGGCGGAGAGCGCGTCCAGGCCGGCGGGCAGGTGCTCGGCCTCGTCCATGGCCGGCACGACGGCCACGGCGTGCGTGGCGGCCGCGGCGCGGGCGTGCACGGACAGGCGCAGGTCCGCCTCCACGTGCTCGGAGAGCAGCCGCCAGCGGGGGTCAGCGGCCACCCGGTCGTGCACGGCGTCCCCGTCCAGGGGCCAGCCGGTGATGGGCTGGCGCCAGTGGCACAGCAGCAGCTCGCCACCCGCGCCCAGGGAGGCGTCGGCGGCGTCGACGAGGGCGTCGAGCTCCTCGGGCTGCAGGAAGTAGCCGATCTCGGAGGCGACGACGAGGTCCGCCGGCGCCCCGGCGCCCTCCTCGGCCGGGCCGACGTCGGCGGGCCAGTCCGCGGGCAGCACGGCGCGGCGCACCTCGGCGTGCGGGATCTCCGCCAGGTGGGCGGCGGCGCGCTCCACCGCCACCTGGGACGCCTCCAGGCCCACCACGCGCTCGGCGCGCTCGGCCAGCGCGGCGGTGAGCACGCCGATCGACGCGCCCGCCTCCACCACCGTCCCGTAGCGCGGACGCGGGAGCACGGCCAGGGTGAGCGCCCGCTTGCGGGCCTCGTAGGGGCTGGTCAGGTACCGCCAGGGGTCCTCGTGCTCGCGGTAGAGCCGGTCGAACACGGCGGAGGCGCGGGAGGCGTCGGCGTCGTCGGGGGCGGTGCGCCGGTAGGTCTCGAAGCCGCGGGTGAAGTGGGCGATCATCCGCTCCGGCAGGATCGCCTCGTCCCCCGGGGCGGCGGAGAGCGGACGCGTCTGGGAGGCGTGCGCATCCAGGGCGGCCAGGCGGGCGGCGTCGTCGCCGGCGGCCAGCTCCAGGCGGCGGTAGCGCCGCGGGGCCAGGTCCTCCGGGGCGCCCCAGTGCCAGAGCCACAGGGGGAAGGCGTACAGCTCGAGGTCGTGGTCGGCCGCGAGGGCCGCGGCAGCGGCGCCCACCGCGTCGTGGTCGCCGTGGCCGTCGTCCGGGTCGTGGGAGACCAGCACGACGGCGCCGCCGCCCTCCTCCGCGGGGGTGCGCCCGGCGAGGACGCGCTCCAGCGCGGCGCGGACCTCGTCGGGACGGTCGGTCAGGCCGCCGTCGGGCAGGGCGAGGGACTCCCAGGTCAGGGCGCCGGCGTCGGGGCCGAGGCCGTCCGCGAGCGCGGCCAGGGCGTGGTCCATCTCCGCGCGGCGCAGGCGCACCAGGTCCGCGGGGGTGTGGGTGGGGGAGTCGGGGTGGGAGGCCTCCCCCGCCGTGGCGACCGCGACGTGCACGGCGGCCCCGCCGCGCAGGGCGGCGCGGATCAGGCCGGCCGCGCCCAGGGTCTCGTCGTCCGGGTGGGCCACGGCCACCAGCAGGGTGTCCGCGCGGGTCCACGCGCGCGCGGGCAGGGCGGGCAGCTCCCCCACGCCGGCGGCCATCCAGACGGCCTCGGCGGTGCCGTCGTCCCGATGGTCGAAGCTCACCACGGCTGCAGCTCCGCCCGCTCGGCGGGGTCCGCGGCGAGCAGCGACTCGGCGAGCCGGGCGTCGTCGCGGGGGCCGTGGTGCTGGCGCAGGTACACCTGCAGGTCGGCGACGGCGCGGGCGTGGGCGGCGTCGCCGGTGAGCGGGCCGGGGCCGGTGGCCTGCCCGACGACGTCCAGCACCTCCGTGCACAGCTGCGCCACGGTGCCGCGGATGCGGTCCGCCTCCACGAGGCCGTGGGCGTGGTCGAGGCGGCCGGCGTCGACGTCGTCCGCGGCGCGGCCCAGCAGGGAGGCCATGGCGTGCAGGTGGCGGTCCACCCGGCCGAGCGCCGCGAGACCGACCTGGTCCGGGCCCGGACCGGAGCCGTCTGAGGCGGCCGCGGTGCGCCGCTCGAGGGACGTGCGCAGGGTGCGGGCCACGTGCACGGCGCCGCCGAACCACACGGCGGCCACGCCGATCCCGCCCCACGCGAACCCGGGGCGGCGCAGGTACCACTCCGGGCCGCCGACCGGCACCGCGGGCACGTCCGCGAACCGCAGGCCCACGGTGGTGATCGGCGCGAGGCCGAGGGACGGCCAACGGGGGTCGGCGACCTCCATGCCCGGCTCCCCGAGGTCCACGAGGAACGCCCGGCGGAGCCCGTCCTCCTGACGGGCGGTGACCACGGCGGCGGTGCAACGGTCCGCGAGCGAGCACCACGGCTTGTCCCCGTCCAGGCGCCAGACGGCGTCCTCGTCCCCCACGGCCGCCCCGGGGGCCGGGCGGGCGGAGGGGCTGACGCCGCCGGACTCGGACGCGTAGACGCCCAGTACGCCCCGCGGAGCGGGCACGCCGGCCTGGTCGAGGATCGAGAGGGCGTCCAGGTGCGGCTCCAGCACGCGGGCCGCGGGGAGGGAGACGGCGCCCACGGAGGCGAGCAGCTCCCACTGCCGGCGGGTGCGGCCCGCGCCGGTGAGCGGCAGGTCCAGGGAGGCGGCGGCGTCGTCACCGGAGAGCAGGGCGAGGATCGGCTCGATCCCGGCCTCGCCGTCCTCGCCGTCCCGCGCGGCGGCCAGCAGGGCGGCCTCGGCCTCGGTGGGGGCGGCGGGGCGGCCGTCGCCCTCGGCACCGGGCAGGTGGACCCACGGGGTCTCGGACACGGGTGACCTCCCGGAGCGGTGGGGGCGTCGCGGCGGGCGCCGCGACCGGAGCCCGACCCTAGTCAGCCGGGCGTCGGGGCGGGAAGGCCCGAGGATCGCCGGCGGGGGCGGCGGCGGACCGCCCGTCGGCCCGCCTGGGGAGCCTTTCTTGACACGTTCAAGACTATGGGGTGAGGTGGACGGCATGAGCACCGTCACGGTCGAGCAGCCCGAGGAGAGCGCCCTGCTGCGCTCCGTCGGCCTGCGCGTGACGCGGCCCCGCGTGGCCGTGCTCCAGGGCCTGCGCCGCCACCCCCACGCCGACGCCGGATCCCTCCTCTCCGCGGTCCGCGAGGACCTCCCGCAGGTGTCCCACCAGGCGGTCTACGACTGCCTGCACGTGCTCACCGACGCCGGGCTGGTCCGCTCCCTCCAGCCGGCCGGCTCCCCGGCCCGCTACGAGCTCGCGGCCCACGACAACCACCACCACCTGGTGTGCCGCGGCTGCGGCGACCTCGTGGACGTGCCGTGCCAGACCGGCGTCGCGCCGTGCCTGCACGCCCCCGAGGACCACGGATTCCTCATCGAGGAGGCCGAGGTCTACTACTGGGGCCTGTGCCCCGACTGCCGTTCCGGCGGGTATACGACGACGTCGGACGGGACCCCCGCGCCGGCGCCCCCGGCCCCCTGACGGGTCCGGGCCCCTGTCCACCCCAGTCCGAGACCGGCTGCCCGGCCGGCACGTGCCCGGTGATGCACGGCAAGGGCGCCTCCCTCCCGCACCCCACCTCCGGCGACGCCAACCAGCAGTGGTGGCCGAACCGCCTGAACCTGAAGATCCTGGCCAAGGAGCAGCAGGTCATCAACGCGCACGACGCGGACTTCGACTACCCGACGGCCTTCGCCGCGCTGGACCTGGACGAGGTCAAGAAGACCATCGCCGAGGTGCTCACCACCTCCAAGGACTGGTGGCCGGCCGACGTCGGCAACTACGGCCCCTTCATGATCCGCATGGCCTGGCACTCCGCCGGCACCTACCGCTCCGGCGACGGCCGCGGCGGCGCCGGCACCGGCCAACCTCTGACAGCCCGACCGGCCGCCGACGACGGGCGTCCACCCCACCGGGTGGGCGCCCGCTCAGCCTTCCCCCCGGGCGCGGGGCCGTGCCTACAGTGACGGCATGAGCACCCCCGCCGCCGGTCGCGCCGGCACCCCCGCCCTCCCCGAGGACCTCATCGACGTCGAGGCCCTCCTCGCCGCCTACCGGGACCTCCACCCGGACCCCGCCGACCCGGCCCAGAAGGTCGTGTTCGGCACGTCCGGACACCGCGGGTCCGCGCTGAAGTCCTCCTTCAACGACGACCACATCGCCGCGATCACGCAGGCCGTCGTCGAGTACCGCGCGGAGCACGGGATCACCGGCGCGATCCTCGTGGGCAAGGACACGCACGCCCTCTCCGGGCCCGCGCAGGACACCGCGGTGCAGGTGCTGCTGGCCAACGACGTCGAGGTGCTGGTGGACTCCCGCGGCGGCTTCACGCCCACCCCGGCGGTCTCCCACGCGATCCTGCACCTGAACGCGGGCCGTGACCTGACGGCGGCGGGCTTCTCCGCGGACGGGGACAACGCCGGCCTGGTGGACGGCCTGGTGATCACCCCGTCGCACAACCCGCCGGCGGACGGCGGCTTCAAGTACAACCCGCCGCACGGCGGGCCCGCGGACACGGACGCGACGTCCTGGATCGCGGCCCGCGCCAACGACCTGCTCGCCGCGCGCCTGGACGGCGTCACGCGCCTGGCCCCGGAGGACGTGGAGGGCCACGCGAAGCTCGGCTCCTTCGACTTCCTGGACCGCTACGTCACCGACCTGCCCCAGGTGATCGACCTGGACGCGATCCGCGAGGCCGGTGTGCGCATCGGCGCCGACCCCATGGGCGGCGCATCGGTGGCGTACTGGGGGGAGATCGGCCGCCGCCACGGCCTGGACCTGACCGTGGTGAACCCGGACGTGGACCCGCAGTTCGGGTTCATGACCCTGGACTGGGACGGGAAGATCCGCATGGACTGCTCGTCCCCGAACGCCATGGCCTCCCTGATCGAGCGCATGACCCCGGACGCGGACGGGCACGCGCCGTTCGACGTCGCCACGGGCAACGACGCCGACTCCGACCGGCACGGGATCGTCACCCCGGACGGGGGCCTGATGAACCCCAACCACTTCCTCGCCGTCTCGATCGACTACCTGTACCGGAACCGCTCGCAGTGGCCGCAGAACGCCGGCGTGGGCAAGACGCTGGTGTCCTCCTCGATGATCGACCGCGTGGCCACAGACCTCGGACGCGAGCTCGTGGAGGTGCCGGTGGGCTTCAAGTGGTTCGTGCCGGGGCTGCTCTCCGGGACGGGCGTGTTCGGCGGCGAGGAGTCCGCGGGTGCGTCCTTCGTGAAGTTCGACGGCGGCGCGTGGTCCACGGACAAGGACGGCCTGCTGCTGTGCCTCCTGGCCGCGGAGATCCAGGCCGTCACCGGCCAGTCCCCGTCCGAGCGGTACCGCGACCTCGTGGCGCTGCACGGCGACCCCGCCTACGCACGCATCGACGCCCCGGCCACCGCGGAGCAGAAGGCCGCGCTCAAGGCCCTCTCCCCCGACGACGTCACCGCCACCGAGCTGGCCGGGGAGACGATCCTGGCCGCCCTCACCAACGCGCCCGGCAACGACGCCCCGATCGGCGGGCTCAAGGTGGTCACCAAGAACGCGTGGTTCGCGGCCCGCCCCTCCGGCACGGAGGACGTGTACAAGATCTACGCCGAGTCCTTCCTGGGCGAGGAGCACCTGAAGCAGGTGCAGCAGGAGGCGCAGGCGATCGTCGACGCGGTGATCTCCTGACCCCCTGACGCTTTCGTTCGGGAAACGGCGGCGTGTCGCACCGTTTTCGTTCGGGAAACAGCCGCGCGGGCGCCGTTTCCCGAACGAAAAGACCCTGGGGGCGCCGTCTTCCGAACGAAAGTGCACGGGTCGCGCGGGGGACGACGGCGCCACGCCCTGCCGCCGCACAGGGCCGCTCGGTAGCGTGGCCGCATGAGTACGCAGCCCCCCGGCCTGACCACGGACTCCCCCGACTCCCCCGCCGACGATCCCGTCCGCGAGCCGTTGCCCACCGAGGCCCTGCCGATCGCGCCGGCCGGGCCCCGACCCGAGGAGCCGCGGGCCGCCGTCGAGCGTCTGCGCGCCGCCGCCCGCTCCCGCGCCGCCCACCCGCGCGCGGTGCGGGTGCGCCAGCTCAAGGGCCTGAAGCGGATGCTGACCGAGCACGCGGACCGGTTCGTCGCGGCGCTCGGCACGGACCTGGGCAAGCCGTCCACCGAGGCGCTGATCACGGAGATCGTCTCGGTGCGCTCCGAGGTGGACCACGCACTGCTGCACCTGACCGACTGGATGGAGCCGCGGCCCGTGAAGCTGCCGCTAGCCCTGCGGCCCGCGAGCGCGGAGGTCCGGCCGCGGCCCAAGGGTCTCGTGCTGGTCATCGGCGCGTGGAACTACCCGGTGCAGCTCGCACTCGCCCCGGTCGTGGGCGCGCTGGCGGCCGGCAACACGGTGGTGCTCAGCCCGTCGGAGAAGGCCCCGGCCACGGCGGCGGCGCTGCGGGAGCTGGTGCCGCAGTACCTGGACTCCGCGCTGGTCTCCGTGGTGGCGGGCGGCAAGGACTGCAACACCGAGCTGCTGGCGGAGCCGTGGGACCACATCCTCTACACCGGCGGGGAGCGCGTGGGCCGGATCGTCTACGAGGCGGCGGCGAAGACCCTCTCCCCCGTGACGCTCGAGCTGGGCGGCAAGTCGCCGGCGGTGGTGACGCCGTCGCGGAACACGGGCGCGATGGCCCGCCGCATCACGTGGGCGAAGTTCACCAACGCGGGTCAGACGTGCGTGGCCCCGGACTACGTGCTGGCCGTCGGCGAGGCCGCGCTGCGTCAGATGACCGCCGAGCTCCCCGCAGCCCTGCGCGAGTTCTACGGCGACGACCCCCGCGCGTCGAGGGACTACGGCCGGCTCATCTCCGCCGAGCACGCGGAGCGGTTGCGGGAGATGCTCCAGGCGGACCTCGACGCCGGCGCCGAGCTGTTCGTCGGCGGCGACGTGGACGTAGCGGGGCGGTACATGGCGCCGACCGTGGTGACGGGCGTCAAGCCGGACGGCGCGCTCATGCAGGAGGAGCTGTTCGGCCCGATCCTGCCCGTGCTGACCGTGGACACCTTCCAGGACGCCCTCGACTTCATCGCGGAGCGCCCGCACCCGCTGGCCGCGTACCTGTTCACGGACCGGCCGAGCTACCACCGCGCGTTCGACGACCAGGTGCAGGCCGGCGGCCTCGGCTACGACGTCGGCCTGCTGCACGCCGGCATCGCGACGCTGCCGTTCGGCGGGATCGGCGCGTCCGGGATGGGCGCGTACCACGGCATCCACGGGTTCGAGACGTTCTCCCACCTGCGCCCGTCCATCGCGAAGTCGGACCAGGTGGACACGCTCAAGACCGCCTACCCGCCGTACGGGCGGATGAAGCGGGCGCTGCTGCCGAAGATGCTCTGAGGGGGCGGGGAGCGCTTTCGTGCGGGAAACGGGAGGCTCCGCGGAGGTCCCGTCCGGGCCTTCCCGCGCCCGCGCAACGGGCCTAGGCTGGCCTCCATCGACCCCGCCGGGGTCCTCTCGAGAGGAGCCGCCGTGCGACCCTCCGCTCCCCCGCGCCGGCCGCGCGTGACCCGGATGGCGGCCATGACCGCCGTCGTCGTCCTGGGCGTGGCCGGGTGCGCCGGCCCCGAGGGCCGCACCGGCACGACGACGACGGACGGGCCCGGCACGTCCACGTCCCCGCCGCCGGTAGTCCAGCAGTCCGAGGCGGCCGCGCACCCGGCCGACAACCTGCCCCTGGGGGACGAGGCGTGGGCCGTGGTGTCGCTGACCCGCGGCGGCGAGGCGCTCGACCCCGGCCCGTGGCGTCAGGTGCGCATCGACACGTCGGAGCCGTTCATCCTCGCCATGCCGGAGCTGTGCCCGCAGCCGCGGTTCGGGATCACCGCGGTCACGGAGTCGGCGTGGGAGGCCACCCCGGACGTGGCCCAGCCGGCGATCGGCTGCGTCTCCGGCCACGAGGACGAGGCTGCGGTCGCCGCCCTGCGGGAGCTCTTCGACGGGACCGTCCAGGTGACGCCCCCGGGCGGGGCCGACGTCGAGGTGCGGCTGCGCCGCGCGGACGTGGAGCTGGTGCTGTCAGAGGAGCGGTGAAGGGCGTCGGGCGGGGCACCGGGCGGGCGGCAAGCCTCCCGTTTCCCGTACGAAAGCGCCCCGGAAGCCTCCCGTTTCCCGCACGAAAGCGCGGGGCGGCGGGTCGGGGGTCAGTGCTGGGGCCAGATCCCGCGCGTCGTGAAGACGTCGGCGAGGACGTCCGCGCGGTCGGTCATGATGCCGTCGACGCCGAGGGCGAGGAGGCGGTGCATCTCGTCCGGCTCGTCGATCACCCACACGTGCACGGGCAGCCCGGCCGCGTGGCAGCGCCGCACGAAGTCCGCGGTGACCACGCGGACGCGGCCGTGGCGCACGGGGACCTGCACGCAGTCGACGTCGAGGGCGTGGCGGGCCAGCCAGCGCGTGAGCCCCACCGGGCCGAGCGCCACCAGCGCCGCGATGGCGGCGGCCCCGCCCGGCGTCGCCACGCGGCCCGGGCCGAACGCGCGGTCCTCGTGGCCCAGCGCGGCGGGCGCCCGGCGGAACGCGCGGCGGCGCGAGTCGTGGAACGAGGCGACGAGGACCCGCTCCCACGCCTCGTGCTCCGCGAGCAGGCGGGCCATGGCGGGGGCCGCGGCGCGGTCCTTGAGGTCCACGTTGAGCCGGGCCTCGGGCAGGGCGGCGAGCAGGTCGGCGAAGCGCAGCAGCGGCTCCCCGCCGACGTGGACCTCGGTGAGCCCGTGCCACGTGTGCTCCTGAAGGCGGCCGCGGCCGGTGGTCACGCGCTCCAGCGTCTCGTCGTGGAAGACGACCAGCTCGCCGTCCGACGTCGTGCGCACGTCCAGCTCGAGGTAGGCGAAGCCGGCGTCGTGCGCGGCCTGGAAGGCGGCGAGCGAGTTCTCCCGCCCGACGTCGGCGCCCCGGTGCGCGAACCCCAGCGGCCAGCCCTCGCGCCCGGGGGCGGAGTCGGCGAGGTAGGCGGGGGCGGGGCGGGCCGGTGGAGGGGTGGAGGAGGGTCCAGAAGAGGGTGGGCGGATGCTGGACGCCGCGAGAGATCCCGAGCTGTCCTCCATCTGGCCGTTATGAGGCGTGAAATCGCCCTCATAACGGCACTCTGCAGGACAGCTCGGACAGGGAACGGCCATCTGCAGGACAGCTCGGGCACCATTCGGGGACCGAGCGGACCTTGCGCGCATCGAAGGCGAGACGGACGGTTCCCTCGCGATGGCGCACGATGGGACGCATGGGGGATGACAACGCACGCATGATCCGACGCTTCCGCAGCAGCTCGACGAGGCGCCCGCTCCACAGGTCTCTGACCCGCCGCGGCACCCGATCACGCAGGAGGCTCCACACCGACGATCGGGTGTCATTGCCTCCGAGTTCCGTCGCAGGGTTGTTCGTGGTGCCCTTCTTGGCCACGCATCTCTTCGCTTGGGGACTCTTCGCTTCTGTCTATCTGATCGCACACCCGGGAGGCGATTCCGTCTTCACCGCCTCCATGTGGAGATTCACCACCGATGTGGCGGTGAACGCCGGTCTGGCCATGGAGGATTCGCTCCTGGCCCTGACCTCCACGGGCGTGACCGTGACGGTCGCCTTGTACATTCCGGTGGCAGCCGGGCAGTTGGTCAGCCCCCGAGGCGGCGGTGAAACCCAGCGTCGCCTGGGAAGCCTCGCTCTCGCGACGTCGGGTGTGTTCGCGGGTATCACGACGGGGGCGTACATCGCATCGATGACCCACGGGGCCCACCCGGCATCGATGATTCCCGAGCTCCTCCTCCAAGGGCTCATGATCGCCCTGTCGCTTCAGCTGGGAACGCATCTCTTCGACGATCGGGAGGAACTGCGATCCCGCTTGGAGGACGACGAACGCAGACTCGAGATGCAGCTCAGCGACGCCGCCCTGAACTCGCTGTCCGACGACATCCGAGGAAAGCTCGGCGGTGACTTCACTCTCCCTCCGACGCGCCAGTGGGCGAAGGCCGCCCGCACGCTGACCCTCCGACGAATCCTGCGTCTGCTCATCTGGGTCTTCGGCTACCTACTGGCCGGTGCATTCCTCGGCGCGTTGACGTTCGCGTGCACCTCTCTGACGCTGGAGCGCGAATGGGATGCCAGGACCCTTGCTTTGGGCGCGCTCATCGGGATCTACGCGCATTTCGCAAGTGGGATGATCACCTACCACGACCAGTCCACTCCAGCCTTGAGATGGCTGGTACGAGCCATGGGAGCCACCATCTGGCTCTTGTTGCTCGCGACTGGTCTCGTGCTCCTGTCCGCATCGCCCTCGCAAGGCAGCGCTTCCTTGGGCACCGCGGTGCTCGGAGTCATCCATGTCCTGTGGCGGCGTAGGTCACCGGGCGAACAAGGTCTGCGGCTCTCACCCTTCATGCTGTCCCATCGCATCAACACGACCCTCGCTGAAGAAGCACTCACCAGCGTGTGGTCCAGGCAGCTTCACGCCGGCATCCTGCCGCGTCCCCTTCTCGGGACGACCTGCCGGACTTCGCCCTTGAGGGATGCTGCTCGCTGAGCACCCCTCACCCCAGCAGCGTGGACCGCTTCCCGGACCAGCTGACGGCCAGGACGTGGCGGGCACCGCGGCCAACACTCCCGTGTGGCATCGCTGTGCAGAGTTCTCCTGACGACTATGGTCGACACAACGGCCGTCAGGAAGGTTGGTCCATGAAGTCGATCGACAACGTCAACGTGAAGCTGGGCGACGACCTCAAGGCGGAGATCACCGCCGGGTCCAAGGTCCGCATCGCCGCGTCGGCGTTCTCGATCTACGCGTTCGAAGCCCTCCGCGAGGAACTCGAGGGCCTCGAGGAACTGCAGTTCATCTTCACAGACCCGGCCTTCTCAGCGTCCTCCATCGACGGCACACCTCGGCGGGAGCACCGCCGGTACTTCATCCCCCCGTTGGACATCGAATCCTCGCTGACCGGCACCGAATTCGAGGTGCGGCTGCGCAACCGCCTCACCCAGCGGGCCATCGCACGCGAATGCGCTGACTGGGTGCGCCGCAAGGTCCGGTTCCGTTCCAACACGTCCGGCAAGGGCATGCAGCCGATCATCGGGGTGGGTGACGACGCCGCGTACCTCCCGGTGCAGGACTTCTCCACGTCCGCGCTGGGCTACGAAGCCGGCGGGGCTCTGTCGAACGTGGTGGGGAAGTTCGAAGGACCCCTCGAGGCCGCCGGCCTGCTGACGGTGTTCGACCAAGTCTGGAATGACCCCTCCGCGCTCGAGGACGTCACCTCGACCGTGCTGGAACGCATCGAGCAGGTCTATGCCGAGAACTCTCCCCGGCACATCTACTTCCTGATCCTCAACAGCATCTTCTCGGACTTCCTCGCGGACCTTTCGGAGGACGCGCTTCCCAACGATCGCACCGGCTACCGCGAGACGAAGGTGTGGCGGGCGCTCTACGATTTCCAGCGCGACGCGGCCGAGAGCATCATCCAGAAGCTCGAGACCTACAACGGGTGCATCCTGGCGGACAGTGTGGGCCTCGGAAAGACGTTCACGGCGTTGGCCGTCATCCAGTACTACGAGAAGCGCAACAAGTCGGTCCTCGTCCTCTGCCCCAAGAAGCTTGCAGAGAACTGGACCACATACAACAACAACTACGTCACCAACCCGTTCGTCGAGGACCGCTTCAACTACGACGTGCTCGCCCACACGGACCTGTCGCGCACGCGCGGCGAGTCTCTGGGTGTGCGGCTGGACCGGATCAACTGGGGCAACTACGACCTGGTGGTGATCGACGAGTCCCACAACTTCCGCAATGCCACCTACGGTGAAGACCGCGACACGCGGTACCAGCGCCTCATGGAGAAGGTGATCCGCGAGGGCGTCCGCACCAAGGTGCTCATGCTCTCGGCGACCCCCGTGAACAACCGGTTCAATGATCTGAAGAATCAGCTCCAGCTGGCCTATGAGGGCGAGGAGGAAAACCTCTCTCAGCATCTGAACCTCTCCACCACGATCGACGGGGTGTTCCGTGGCGCGCAGGCCGCCTTCAACGAGTGGTCCAAGCTCC
This sequence comes from Micrococcus porci, assembly GCF_020097155.1. Classification (NCBI taxonomy): domain Bacteria; kingdom Bacillati; phylum Actinomycetota; class Actinomycetes; order Micrococcales; family Micrococcaceae; genus Micrococcus; species Micrococcus porci. The sequence continues at coordinate 310,541 of NZ_CP083691.1, forward strand.
CGGCTGAGGAGCGCACACCGGGCCGAATCCTCGGGATGCTGGACTTCGACTTCTTCGAGCTGTTGGACGCTGTTACCATCGCGCGCTCGCGCAAACAGATCCAGCGGTTCTACGACACCGCGGCCATCGGGGCGTTCCCCACGCGGCTGCCTCCGCTCTCGCTGCAGGAGCCGCTGTCGGAGGACAAGTCGGTCCCGAGCTACAACGACATCTTCGAGCAGCTCCAGGCGCTCAACCTGGCCGTGTACACGCCGCTCGCGTTCGTCCACGCATCCCGCCGATACAAGTACGAGACGGGCCCAGGCGAAGAGAACACGGACAACTTCCGCTCCGGCCGCGGTCAGGCCGGCCGCGAGACCGGCCTCAAGCGGCTGATGACCGTGAACCTGCTCAAGCGCCTGGAGAGTTCGGTCCACGCCTTCCGCAAGACCCTGGTGTCCATCGAAAGTCAGGTGGACGCCCTCCACCGCCGCCTCGAGTCCGAGGCCCTTGGCCCGCTGCGCGTCGACGCCCCGGCAGTGGAGGAGGACATCCTCCGCGAGGACGACGACGTCGCCGAGGCCCTCTTCGCGCTCCCCGGGGACCTGGAACTCGATCTCAACGACGTGGACGTGCTGAGCTGGACGTCTGCGCTCTGGCATGACCGTGAGACGCTGCGTGAGTTGATCGGGGAGATGGACAAGATCACCCCCGAGCGCGACCTGAAGCTGCAGCGTCTGCGCAGGCTCATTCGGGACAAGGCGACGTCACCCCTGAACGAGGGCAATCGGAAGGTCCTGGTGTTCTCGGCTTTCGCGGACACAGCCGACTATCTGTATGAGCAGCTGTCCCCCGCCCTCTCTGCGGCCGGCCTGGAGACCGGGATCATCACGGGTGGCTCCCACAGCGCGCGCAGCACGCTGGACGGAGCCGTGGACTTCCAGACGCTCATGACCCTGTTCTCTCCCGTGTCCAAGAACCGGTCCGCGCTGATGCCGGAGGAGACGCGCGAGGTGGACGTGCTGATCGGCACGGACGTAATCAGCGAGGGCCAGAACCTGCAGGACTGCGACTTCCTCGTGAACTATGACATCCACTGGAATCCCGTCCGGATCGTCCAGCGGTTCGGGCGCATCGACCGCATCGGCTCCACGAACGAGCGGATCCAGCTGGTCAACTTCTGGCCGGACATGGACCTGGATGCCTACATCCAGCTCAAGGACCGGGTGGAGAACCGCATGGTGATGGTGGACGTCACGGGGACGGCGGATGACAACGTGCTCACCCCCCAGCAGGAGCAGGACGCCGCCTACCGGACCGCGCAGCTCAAGCGCATGCGTGAGGAGGTGGTGGAGCTGGAGGACACCCAGGCGGGGGTGTCCATCACGGACCTGGGGCTGAACGAGTTCCGCAGCGCGCTGATGGCCTACGTGCGGGAGCACGGGGACCTCACGCGGGCGCCTCGCGGCCTGCACGCAGTGGTGCCCGCCGACCCCGACGCGGGCCTGCCTGCGGGCGTCATCTTCGCGCTCCACAACCTCCAGGCGGATCCCGCGATGCACCGGGGGAATCGGCTGCATCCGTATTACCTCGTGTACGTGGGCGAGGACGGCGCCACGGTCCTGGAGCACACGAAGGCGAAGCCGCTCCTGGACCTGCTGCGCTCGGCCGCGGAGAAGCAGTCGGTGCCGCTGGCCGACGCCGTCCGGGCCTTCAACACCGCCACGGCGGAGGGCACCGACATGGCCGCCTATTCGGCGCTCCTCACGCGCGCCATCGAGTCTATGGTGGAGGCGGATGAGGAGCAGGACGTCGCGAGCTTGTTCACGGCGGGCCCGACGACGGCGCTCACCTCCGCCATCCGAGGCCTGGAGGACTTCGAGTTGATCGCGTTCCTGGCGGTGGTGGACACGGCGGGCACCGATGCCTGACGTCCTGTATGCGTGGCCTTCGGCCGCTCGCGTCGGTCGGCGCGTGCCCAAGGAGTCCTTGTACGGAGCAGGCCACGTCTCCCCGGCGGTGCGAGAGCTGTTCGTGAGCTCGGTGGACCGGATCACGTGGGACTACAAGCTGGCCGGGGGGACAATCGGCATCTCCGGCACGCCGGAGGTGCCGGAGATCCAGGTCTTCAGAGTGCGGGCCAAGGGCGACGACGTGCCAGACCAGGTGCTCGCCGCCATTGACCGGGCGGTACAGCAGCCAGTCTTCTTCGAGGTGACGCGCGGGCTGGACGACGCCGAAGTGCGGTTGGGGGCGACCTACAAGATCGCCGGCTCGGCGCCGGCCGCCGAGTACGCCCGCACCGCCTGGCTGCCGGCGTGCGCGCCGCGCCGCCCGATCCCCACCGGGGTGGACATGGCTCAGGTGTACGCACAGGTCCTCCGGCCTCTGCTGGGCGTACGCATGGAACCCGGGGAACGGCCGCAGGCGATCGCGGCACGACTGGTGGCGCTGCGGGAGCTGGAACGGCGGCATGCAGCCGTGGCGAGCAGGCACAGACGAGAACGGCAGTTCAACCGCAAGGTGGAGCTGCGCAAGGAACTCAAGGGGATCGAGCAGGAGATGGAGCAGTGGAGATGAGCATGGACAAACTGCGGGGCACGTCCCCAGACCTGACCCAGGATAACGTGGCCCGTCTTGCGGAGCTGTTCCCCACGGTGGTCACGGAGGCCCGAGACGAGGATGGCCAGGTCACCCGTGCCGTGGACTTCGACCTGTTGCGTCAGGAGCTCTCCGATCACGTGGTGGAGGGCCCGCAGGAGCGGTATCACCTGGACTGGCCGGGCAAGCGCGCGGCGGCGTTCGCGGCGAACGCCCCGACTACGGCCACCCTGCGGCCGGACCGTGAGGAGTCCGTGGACTTCGACACCACGAAGAATGTGTTCATCGAGGGCGACAACCTCGAGGTGCTCAAGGTGCTGCAGGAGTCCTACCTGGGCAAGGTCAAGATGATCTACATCGACCCCCCGTACAACACGGGCAACGACTTCGTGTACGCGGACGACTTCGCAGAGTCGACCGCGGACTACCTTCAGCGCTCAGGCGAAATCGACGACGACGGGGCGCGCCTGCGAGCGAACCCGGAGACCAACGGCCGCTTCCACAGCGACTGGCTGAGCATGATGTACCCGCGGCTGAAGCTGGCGAGGAACCTGCTCACCGAAGACGGAGCGATTCTTGCGAGCATCGGGGAGAGAGAAGTTTCCAACCTCCGTGCAATCCTAAATGAGCTTTTTGGTGAGACAAACTTTGTGGGAGAACTGGTTTGGGAGAAGAAGAAGAAGGGGGCATTTCTGTCCTCCCATGTGACAAATGTCAAGGAGTATATCCTCGTGTTCTGCAGGGACCGGAGCTCGTTCGGTGGATTGATCGGGGAGGTCACTCACGCGGCAGAAACATATCCGGTCATCAAGAGCACGAACAGTCGAGGGATCCGCACTATTCCGGCGGGAATTGCATCCAACTATAGCGAAAGAGACCATGAGGTTGGCGCGGGAACACGTCTCACTTCTGGAAATATGGAGATGATCCTCCTTAGTGACCTGATTATCCGCGACGGGCGCCTGGCCCATGACGTTGAGGTGGAGAGCAATTGGATCTACTCGCAGACACTGATTGACCAGTTCTCGCTTTCAGGGGACCTCTATATAACGCGTGACCTATATATACGCCGCCATGTTCGCGAGCCTCGCACCAAGATGCTCAAGGACCTGCTAATGATGCGCGGGGAGAGCACATCGGGCTCAACGTTCACACTGGAACCATCGCTTCATAGCGATGGGTGGGGAACTAATGAAGATGCATTTGGCGAGCTCCACAGTATTCTTGGTGAGCAGAATCTCATGGACTTCCCAAAACCATCGAAGCTCATAGCAAAACTAATCCGCAGTGTAACCTGGGCCGATTCCGATGCAATCATCCTGGACTTCTTCGCGGGCTCCGGGACGACCGGACAAGCTGTCACCCAGCTGAATGCCGCCGACGGTGGCCGCCGTCAATATCTTCTGGTGCAGCTCAACGAGGCTGCTGAAGAGTCATCTGCATTGCGACGGGCAGGATTCTCGTCGATATCGGCCCTGTCCCGTGAACGGCTCCGCCGGTCCGCGGCCGCCGTTCGCGAGACCTCGGGCACCGAGAGACTGGACCTCGGCTTCCGCGCCTTCCGCCTCGACGCCTCGCCCTTCGTCGAGCGGAATCACTCCGCGGACAGCATCACGCCGGACATGCTTGCCGAACTGGAGAACCCCGTGCTCGCGGACCGGAGCCCGGAGGACCTCCTCACCCACGTTCTCCTGGCCTGGGGACTCGACCTCTCCGCCACCATCGAGACCGTCTCCCTCGCCGGCGAGGAGGTGTACGACGTCGAGGACGGCGCACTGCTCGCAGCCCTGGGGTCCACCGTGTCCGACGAGCTCGCCCACGCGATGGCAGAACGGCATCCGGACCGTGCTCTGTTCCTGGACTCCGGCTTCGTCTCAGACGCGGCCCGGATCAACGTGGAGCAGATCTTCCGCGAGGTCTCCCCTGGTACGGACGTCAAGGTGCTGTGATGTCATCCCCGGAACGAGCCGGTGCCGGGACGGCCAACGGCACCGCTGACGCACTGCTTGATCGACTGCTTCACGAATGGGAGCACGAGACGGCCGAGTTCAAGACAGCGGAAACCAAGTACGATCGCGACAAGCTCGGCAAATACGTCTCCGCACTGAGCAACGAAGCGCGTCTTCGTGACTGCTCTGCCGGCTGGTTCGTCCTGGGAGTGGATAACACACGCACCGTCGTCGGGACCGCAGCGTTCTCTCGGGAGGGGCAACTCCTCGAACTCTCACGGCGAGTGGCAGAGGGCATCGACCAGAACCTGACCGTTCGACAGATCCATGAAGTCGAGCGCGCAGGCAAGCGCGTGCTGATCTTGGAAATCCCCCCTGCTCCAAGGGGAATGCCGGTGTCGTGGCAGGGGCACTTCTATGCCCGCAATGGCGAGAGCCTGGGCTCTCTCTCACTGGACAAGCTGGATGAAATCCGCGAGGCCTCCCACCAGCCGGATTGGACCAACACCCTGATCCCCTCCGCTCGTTTGGAAGATCTGGACCCGGATGCCGTCGCTCGGGCACGCCAGGGATTCCACGAACGCCATTCAAGGATCCCCGTCGAGGAAGTGGAAAGCTGGAGCGATCACGAGTTCCTCGAACGCGCCCGGCTCATGCGATTGGGTCAGTTGACCCGTGCCGCGGTCCTCCTGCTCGGGGGCCCCACGGCCGCCAGCCTCCTGGAAGACCACCCCGGACAGCTCACCTGGCAGCTGAAGGGCGAGCAGGAAGCATACGAGCACTTCTATCCGCCGTTGCTCCTCAGCGTCGGCGACCTGGCCACGCGGATCCGCAATGTGAAGCTCCGTCTGATGCCGCCCGACGAACTGATCTATCGAGAGGTCGGCAAGTACGAGGACACCAGCATCCTCGAGGCCCTGTACAACGCCGTCGCTCACCAGGACTACCGACGCCACTCACGGATCCTCGTCGTCGAGCACCCCGACCGACTCGAGATCACCAGCGTGGGAGAGTTCTTCGCCGGCGCGCCCGAGGACTACCTGGTCGACGCGCAGCCTCCTCGGGCATACCGAAATCCGGCCCTCGTCCAGGCGATGCAGACCCTCAACCTCGTCGATCAGATGGGCTACGGCATCCACCGTATGGTGAGCGCCCAGATGCGGCGCTTCATGCCGCTGCCGGACTACGATCTCACGCGAATCGGTGAAGTCACGCTGACGCTCCACGGCGCCGTGATCGACGAACGCTTCTCTCAACTGCTGATGGCACGTCGAGACCTGCCGTTCGAGAGCGTCCTGGCCCTGGATCGAGTGCAGAAGGGGCTGGCGATCACCGCAGAAGCGGCTTCACACTTGCGCCGTCAGGGACTCGTGGAGGGGAAACGTCCGCGCTTGAGGATTTCCCCGAGTGTCGCTGCCGAGACCCAGGACATGGCGGCCTACGTCCGGACGCGGCCTCAGTCGGATGCCCACTACACGCGGTTGTTGATCGACTATCTGACAGCGAACGGCGGGTCAGACCGCAAGGGCATCGACGCTCTGCTGTCGCCACTGCTGAATCAGGCCCTCGATGAGAACCAGACCCGGAACAAGATCTCCAACCTCCTGGCCAAGCTACGGAGACAGGGCAGGATCAAGAACATCGGGTCACGCCCCCAGCCACACTGGACCGTCGTCGGGGAGGCCGGGCCATAGCAGTTCGACCACCGACCGGCCCGACGAGCATCGACGCCAAGCTATCTATCGCTATCCATGGCTATCCAAGGGACCGGCGCACGGATCGCCCCGATTCTCCGCCAGGTTCCGCGGCAGCCGGTCAACGATGCCTTAGATATCCACAGCCTCCCGTACGCATGGAAGGGGTCTCCGCATGAAACTCCAGTTCTCCACGAAGCAGTACCAGACGGACGCCGTCGCCTCCGTCGTCGACGTCTTCTCCGGCCAGCCCCGGGATCCCGGTCCCCAGTACCAGATCGATCCCGGCCGTCGAGCGTCCACGGGTGAGGACGCAGCCGTCGCGCTCACCGGATACAGGAACGCAGAGATCGCCCTGTCCTTATCCGCCCTGCTCGAGGGCATCCAGCGGGTGCAGCGCGCGCAGAACCTCCCGGTCTCCACCAGGCTCGCCACGTCGGCGGCCGCCCCGGGGCGGCCCAACCTGGACGTGGAGATGGAGACGGGCACCGGCAAGACCTACGTCTACATCAAGACCATGATGGAGATGCACCGGCGGTACGGCTGGACCAAGTTCATCGTCGTCGTCCCCTCCGTGGCCATCCGAGAAGGTGTGAAGAAGACCTTCGACATCACCGCCCAGCACTTCCAGCAGGAGTACGGCACCCGGCCCCAGACCTTCGTGTACGACTCCAGCCGGCTGCACGAGATCGAGGCGTTCAGCTCCAACGGCGGCGTGCAGGTGATGATCATCAACATCCAGGCGTTCAACTCCAGCAGCAAGGACAACCGCCGGATCTACGACGTCCTGGACGACTTCCAGTCACGCCGGCCCATCGACGTGATCTCCGCGAACCGCCCCATCGTGATCATCGATGAGCCCCAGAAGATCGGCGCAGCGAAGTCCCTCTCCTCGCTCGCGAACTTCAACGCGCTCATGGTGCTGCGATACTCCGCCACCCACGAGGTGGACCATGACAAGGTGCACCGGCTCGATGCCCTGGACGCCTTCAACCAGAAGCTCGTGAAGCGCATCGAGGTGCGGGGCCTCACCGTGCGGGGCCTGTCCGGCACCACCGCATACTTGCACGTCTCGGACATCGAGGTCCGGCAGGGCAAGAACCCCCGAGCCCGCGTGGAGACCGAGATGCAGTCTGCGGCCGGGACCATCCGTCGCAAGCTCGCCTGGGTCACCAAGGGAACCAGCTTGCATGACCTGTCGGGTGGGTTGGAGGCCTACCAGGGACTGACAGTGGTGGACGTGGACGCCCGCCGGAACGTCGTCGAACTGAGCAACGGCGACCTGATCGAATCCGGGCAGCTCGCCGACCACGACGTCACCGAGGACACCAAGCGGCGCATCCAGATCCGAGAGGTGATCTCCGCCCACTTCCACCGCGAGCGCGAGATGTTCCGCCGAGGCATCAAGGTCCTCTCGCTGTTCTTCATCGACGAGGTGGCGAAGTACCGCGACTACGACCGCGAGGACACCCTCGGCGACTATGCCCGCATGTTCGAGGAGGAGTACGTGGAGGCCAGGGACGCGGTGCTGGGTGAGCTCGAAACGGAGGACGACGCCGCCTATCGGGACTATCTCCGCCGCGACGAGGTCTCGGCCGTGCACGAGGGCTACTTCTCCGTGGACAATAAATCCCGCCGCATGGTGGACGGCAAGGTCGCCGGCCGCGGCGACGAGAAGGGTCAGTCCACGGACACGGACGCCTACGACCTGATCCTGCGGGACAAGGAGCGACTGCTCTCTCTCAAGGAACCCGTGCGCTTCGTCTTCTCCCACTCAGCCTTGCGCGAGGGCTGGGACAATCCCAATGTCTTCACCATGGGCATGCTCAAGCGCAGCGACAACGAGGTCTCCCGCCGTCAGGAGATCGGCCGCGGGCTCCGCCTCGCCGTGGACCAGCACGGCGTGCGCATGGACGACCCCGCCACAGTCCACGAGATCAACCGACTCACCGTGGTCACGGACGAGTCCTACACCGACTTCGTGACGGGCCTGCAGACGGAGATCGCCAAGTCCCTGAAGGGCCGGCCGCGCAAGGCCTCCGTCGCCTACCTGACTGGCAAGACGCTGACCACGCACGAGGGTGAGATCCTCACCCTCAACAAGGAGATGGCGGAACTCCTGCACCGGCATCTGATCCGCAACGGCTACGTGGACGACGACGACCTCCTCACCCAGCAGTACCTCAACGAGCGTGAGGCAGGGACCCTCGCCATGCCGTCGAACGAGAAGCTGCTGGGCGTCGTCGACTTCTGCTGGCCGCTGCTGGACGCCCTCCACACGGGCGTGGACATCGTGGAGCCCAGCCGTGCCATGAAGCGACTGCCCGTGAACCGGCACAACCTGGAACGGCAGGAGTTCCAGCGACTGTGGGAACGCATCAACCGCAAGGCCGTCTACCGCGTGCAGTTCGACTCGGAAGAGCTGGTACAGAAGGCCGTCACCGCACTGGACGAGAAGCTCCGCGTCACCGGCCTGACCTACACCGTGGAGACCGGCGTGCAAGGCGAGGACCTTGAGGCGGAGCATTTCCGCAGCGGTCAGGGCTTCACCTCGAGCGCCATCACCACCCAGAAGGAGAGCGCCACCTCCGGGTCCCGCGTCCGGTACGACCTGCTCGGGGAGATCGCCGAACGCACCACCCTGACGCGACGGACGGTCAGCGCGATCCTGCGCGGGATCCGGCCGGACACCTTCGCGGCCTTCCCCAAGAACCCCGAGCAGTTCCTCACCGAGGCCGGGAAGCTCATCAACGAGCAGAAGGCTGCCATGGTGATCGAGCATCTGGCGTACAGCCCGCTTGAGGACACCTACGACATCTCCGTCTTCTCCGAAAACCAGACCAGCCAGGACTTCACGCTTGCGAGCGAGAAGCTCGAGAAGCACGTCTACGACTACGTGGTCACGGACTCGGATGTGGAGAAGCGGTTCGTCACCCAGTTGGACGCCAGCACGGAAGTCGCCGTCTATGCCAAGCTGCCAGGCGGATTCACGATCCCCACGCCTGTGGGCGACTACAACCCGGACTGGGCGATCGCCTTCGACGAGGAAGACACGCACGTACGTCACGTGTACTTCGTGGCCGAGACGAAGGGCACGTCGAGCTCGTTCGAGCTGCGCGGCATGGAGGACGCCAAGATCAGGTGCGCGCGGAAGTTCTTCGACGCACTGAACCGCAAGAACGCCGGGGACGTGCGGTACGACGTCGTGACGGATTACAACGGGCTGATGGATCTGGTGAAAGGGGCTTGAGGGGCGAAGGGCATACCTTAACGTGTCCCACGTATGTGCTGTGCTTCATCCCGTCCATGCTTCCCGCGTCGAAAGGTCTGACCCATGCCCCTCACGCTGACCCCGAATGAGTCCGCCCAGCGCGCGCTTCATCTCATGGCCGCCCGTCTCGAACCCATCATCGCCCGCACCCTGGCCCCCCACCTGGGGGGACTCGAGTGGACGGCCTTTCTGGACGTGATGGACGACGTCAAGGGCAAGCCCTCCTACCCGTATAACCGGATGGACCCCCAGCCGCAGCTGCGCATCCTCACAGAACGCCTGGGCAACCTGGGCTACCCGTTCGGTGCCGGTCGGAGCCGCATGGTCTCTGCGCTCGGCAGCCAGCTGCGCATCGCTCGGAACATGGTGGCCCACAACGCTGAGATTGAGCCCCTGGACGCCTGGCGGGTGGCAGACGCGGCCTCCTTGCTGTTGGGTGAGCTCGGCGACGCGGAGGGAGCCCAGGAGCTCGCCGCGTGGCGCGACCAGATCCTCCGCCTGGACGCGCCCGCGGACGACGAGCCGGATCACGAATCCGGCGAGGACCTCCATGACGGGGAAGGCGGCGCGCAGGAGGCCGCCAAGGAGGTCACCGCCCCGGACGCCGAGGTCTTCCGGATCCAGACGAATGAGCCCTCACCCACCGTCGGCGCGGGCCTGAGGCATGAACGCCAGCCCTACGACCCGTGGATTCCGGGCGCCGCGGGAGAAAAGTCCGTACTCGACGGGGTGCGCTCCCAACACAACAAGGACCTCCTCCGCTCCGTGCTCGAGGAGATCGTGGAGCATGAGGGCCCCATTCACATCGACCGCCTTGCCACACTGGCAGGCCGCTCGTTCGGATTCGGGCGCCTGGAGACCAAGCGCAAGGACCTGCTCAAGCGGCACGTGCGCAAGTGCCCCGGCCTGCAGGTGAGGGGGGAGTGGGTGTGGGGCGACTCCGTCGACCCAGACCAGTGGACTGAGTTCCGACCTAATGACAGCACCTCCGAGCGCAAGTTCGTCGAGATCGCCCCACAAGAGCTGCGCAATGCCTCCGCCTTCCTGCGGACCCTCCACCCGAAGGATGACCAGGCGACGCACGAGCGTCGAGTGCTCCAGACATTCGGCCGCCGAAACAAGTCGAAGGCGATTCGCGAGCACCTCGCACGCGCTTTGGATTGAGATCGCCCGTGCGTAGTCCGATCAGTTAGGACGTTGGCCCCGCGCCCGCACGGCGCGGGGCCAGGGGAGGCTGCTTCATTCCCCGAGCGCGGCCTGCGCCACCTTCCATACGGACTCCAGCTCCGATGGCTGCAGCCTCTGGCTGGGGGCCGCCCGCCCACCATCGAACGAAATACCCTCAGCTTCGAGGACCTCCTGCTGAGTCCGGGTTTCCTGGGGGTCGCCCCAGGTGAACCCGCTGCTGACGGCACCATTGGCGTCAAGCACACGGTAGGCGTTTCGGCACAACGTGCAGGTCCGGAAGTGGCCACCGAGAGGCTGGGGAGCTGTACCGATGAGTCTCGCCACCTCTCCATAGGTAGTCCATCGGCCGGCTGGGAGCTCACAAAGAAGACGGTGCAACTGCGTCCAGTCGAACGCCCCGTTCTCGACGTCCCCGGCGAGCTCAGTCAAGGACATGCCGCTCTCGGTCACCCACCAGGCCGGGCCGCGAGGGCTGCGCGTGATACCTGTCGCCTCGCGCAGGGCCTGCTGCACGATTCTGCTCGGCCTGTACCGATTCCCGTCGAGCTCCCACTCCATCGGCTTGGTGGGGTCATTCCACCACGTGGCGCGGCCCCGTCGAGGGTCATCGGAGATCCAGTCCGCGATCGCCTCACGCGTCTCCGCGTTGACCTCCGTTGTCGGGACCAGAGTAAGAACCGTGCCATCGGGCAGAGTGCCAGCCTTGACGAGCCGCCTCACCGTGGAGGGACTCCGGGTGCTGCTCGTCCTCCGCGCGGTTGACTCCATCCGCATGGGCGAGACCGTGAACTCCTCCACGTCGGGGACAGGGAACAGTTGGGACACCGTGATCACGACGTCATCACCCCCCATGCGATACGCCTGCACCCGCTGCAGCGTGATGTCCAGCCCCATCTCCGTGAGCCAGACCACCGCAGCGGTCGTGGACCGCGTAAAGGCACCGGCCACCAGAACGATGCGGGGCCGCCGGAGCTGCTCCACATCCAATTCGCCGGCATGGTCCGTCAACGCCTCGCGCGCTTCCTCCTCAGAGACTGGGCGGTTCTCCAACCTTCCGAGCATGGCGGCATGCCATGCAACGAGCTTCTCCTCAGTAAAGCGGGACGCCATGGCGGCATACTTGATGGCCTGCATCTCCACGGTGTCCGGTGCGGCATCTCTCTTCAACTCCGCGAGGACGAGACACCCGCTCTGATCCAGCCCCAGGACGTCCAGACGGTCACGCTGACGGCCCCCATCCGCGTCTTCCCACCGATCGAACTCGAAGGCGACGATGCGGATGTCTTCCCCAAGGATCTCGGGGTGTGCGATGACCCACTCCTGCAGATCCTGCCGCTCCCGGAGCCCGGCCTCGGCGAATGAGACCGGTACCAGCGGCTCAGCGCCGGGACTCCCGATGCGGTACACCCGTTCGTGACTCATGAGCCGGCCCTCTCCGTGTCCGCTCTTTGTACGCTCATCTGTATCTCACATCGAAATGGGGTCACGCATGTCCCCAGTGCCCGCTCACCGCTGCGGCCAGATCCCGCGGCGCGTGAACACCTCGGCGAGGACGTCGGCCCGGTCGGTCATGATGCCGTCGACGCCGAGGTCCAGGAGGCGCTCCATCTCGGCGGGGTCGTCCACGACCCACACGTGCACGGGCAGCCCGGCGGCGTGGCACCGGCGCACGAAGTCCGCGGTGACGACGGGCACGCGGCCTTGGTGCAGCGGCACCTGCACGCAGTCGATGTCGAGGGCGTGCCGGCGCAGCCAGCCGGTCAGCCCGAGCGGGCCGAGCAGCACCAGCGCGGCGATCGCCGCGGCCCCGCCCGACGTCGCGACCCGCTCCGGCCCGTGCGCGCGCTCCGGGTGGCCCAGTGCGGCGACCGCGCGGCGGAACGCCCGGCGTCGAGAGTCGTGGAAGCTCGCCACGAGCACTCGATCCCAGGCGTCGTGCTCGGCCAGGAGCGCGGCCATGGCGGGGGCGGCGTCGGCGTCCTTGAGGTCCACGTTGAAGCGCGCCTCCGGGAGGGCGGCGAGCAGGTCCGCGAACCGCAGGAACGGCTCCCCGCCCACCGTGTGCGCGGCGAAGTCCGCCCAGGCAAGCGCCGAGAAGTCACCGGCGGCGGTGGAGACGCGGTCCAGGGTGGCGTCATGGAAGACCACGAGCACCCCGTCCGACGTGGTGCGCACGTCCAGCTCGAGGTACCGGAACCCGGCCTCCCATGCCGCGGTGAACGCGGCCAGCGTGTTCTCCCGCTCGTTCCCGGCGCCCCGGTGCGCGAACCCCACGGCCCACCCACGACGCGCGGGCGCCGACGCCGCCAGGTAGGCGGGGGCGGGGCGGAGGGCGGGCGACGTCGTCGCGGCTCGGATGCGCACGGGGCCAGGCTAGCGCCCCCCGCCCGTGGTCTCCCCGTTCCCTAGACTGGCCCCGAGTCGCCGGGCACCCGCCCGCCCACGATCCGATCGGAACCCCCTGATGTCCCGCCGCGCCGACCTCCCCACCGGCCCTGCCACGGCCGTCCCCGCCGCGCCCGCCGCCCCGGTCTCCCCGACCGCCGAAGACCGTTCCGCGGCCACCCCAGCGGATACCCTCGACACCATGAGCGCGCGCACCACGTACCTCCTCGTCGACGGCGAGAACCTCGACGCCACCCTCGGCATGTCCGTCCTCAACCGCCGCCCGAACCCGGAGGAGCGCCCCCGCTGGAACCGCGTGCTGCGGCACGTGGAGCGGGCCTGGGGCCAGGAGGTCCGCCCGCTGTTCTTCCTGGCGGTGGACGAGGACGGGGACATCCCGTTCGGCTTCGTCCAGGCGCTCACCACGATGGGCTACCAGCCGATCCTGCTGCGCGGGGCCGGCAAGGTCGTGGACATCGGCATCCAGCGGATGGCGGAGGCGCTGATCGGCCGGGACGCGGACGTGGTCCTCGCCAGCCACGACGCCGACTTCGCCCCGCAGATGCTCGACCTCGCCGCGCACGGCCACAAGATCGCCGTGATGGGCTTCGACGAGTTCATGTCCGCGGAGCTGCGCGCCGTGAACGGCATGGAGGTCTGGGACCTGGAGCACGACGTCGCCGCGTTCGACGTCCCGCTGCCGCGCCTGCGCGTCATCGACATCGACGACTTCGACCCGCGCGACTTCCTGTGACACTGGCCGCGGGCCACCGCCTGACGTGGGTGGATGTGGCGCGCGGGCTCGCGCTGGTCTCCATGTTCGTGGCGCACACGGCGCCGACGGGCGGCCCGGGCGGGGTGCTGAACCTCTCGGAGCACCTCACGGCGGCGCTGTTCGCGGCGCTCGTGGGCGTCTCGGCGCACCTGGAGCAGCGCCGGCATGGGTTCTGGCGGGCGTTCCTGCGCGCCGTGGTCCGCGCCGCGGCCCTGTGCGGCGCGGCCTGGCTGACGTCCCACTTCGGCGCGGCGGTCGTGGACGTCCTGACCCACCTCGCGGTGCTCACCGTCCTGATGTCCGTGCTGGCGCTCCTGCCGGGGCTGGTGCAGCTGCTGCTGGTCCCCGCCGCGGCCTGGGCGGGGGTGCGGGTCGGCGCCCTCACCGCCGACGACGTCGCCGCGCGCCTCGAGCCGGCCCGCGCCCTGGTCCCGGCGCAGGTCCGGCCGGGCCCGGCCGTCGTGGCGGAGCAGGCCGCCGCCTTCTTCACCGTGGGCCCCTACTTCCTGCTGTTCTTCACGGCCTGGGCGCTGCTCGGCGCGGTGGTCGTGCGGTCCGTGCAGGGCGGCGGCCTGCGGGCGGCCCTCCGGCTCGGCGGGCACCCCGGCCCTGGCCTGGGCGGCCGGGCCGCGGGCGGGGTCTGGGCGGGCGTCGGCCTGCTGGTCGGCGGCGCCGGTGTCGCGCTGGCCCGGCAGCGCACCGAGGACAGCCCGGTGCCCTACGAGGCCACGTGGGACTACGCCCTGCTCGCCGCCGGACTGGTGCTGATCGTGCTGGGGGCGTGCGCCGCCGTCGTGCCCTCCCACGTGCCGTGGCTGACGGCCGTGCTGGCCGTCCCCGGGTCCATGACGCTGAGCGTGTACGTGGCGCACCAGGCGTACCTGGGGTGGGTGCTACGCGCCGGCCCGGGGCCGTGGCTCAGCGAGCTCGGCACGGACGACACCTGGTTCAACGTCGGGGCGCTCTGCGCCGCGGGCCTGCTGCTGCCGCTGCTCTGGCGGGCGCTCGTGCGGGCGGAGCCGTGGCGGCGCGGCCCGCTCGAGGGCCCGGTCGCCCTGGTCACCCACGGGCTCGCCCGACGCTGACGCTCGGGGCACTCCGCGCCGGCACCGCCAGGACCGACCCTCTCGACGGCGCCCCAGAGGAGCCCGCGCCCCGTCACGGGTGTAGAGTGCCACGACCCCGGACACTCGGCGGCTCCCGAGTGCCGCCTCCCTCACCGAAGGCCCCTCGTGAATCCCACCGACTCCCCTCGCACGGCCGGGCCCGCGGGCAGCACCGCCGCGGCCGCCTCCCCTGAGCCGCACACCGGTCTGAAGCGCACCCTGGCCGCCCGTCACCTCATGATGATCGCCATGGGCGGCGCCATCGGCACCGGCCTCTTCGTCGCCTCCGGCAACAGCATCGCCACCGCCGGCCCCGGCGGCGCCCTGCTCGCCTACGTCGTCATCGGCTTCATGGTGTTCCTGCTCATGCAGTCGCTCGGCGAGATGGCCACCTACCTTCCGGTCTCCGGCGCCTTCGAGGAGTACGCGACCCGGTTCGTGAGCCCCTCGTTCGGCTTCGCCATCGGCTGGAACTACTGGTACAACTGGGCGATCACCGTGGCCGCCGAACTCGTGGCCGCCGCCCTGGTGATGCGCTACTGGTTCCCGGACGTGCCCTCGTGGGCGTGGTCCGCGCTGTTCCTCGCGCTCCTCTTCGGCCTCAACGCCCTGTCCACCCGGGCCTACGGCGAGTCCGAGTTCTGGTTCTCGCTCATCAAGGTCGTCACCGTGGTGGTGTTCCTGGTGCTCGGCGTGCTCATGATCGTCGGCGTCCTCGGCGACGCCGCCGTCGGGACGGACAACTGGACGACGGGCGAGGCCCCCTTCGTGGGCGGCGCCCCCGGCATCCTCGCGATCTTCCTCGTGGCGGGCTTCTCCTTCCAGGGCACCGAGCTCGTCGGCGTGGCCGCCGGTGAGGCCGAGGACCCGGAGCGGACCGTCCCGAAGGCCATCCGCACCGTGTTCTGGCGCATCCTGCTCTTCTACGTGGGCGCGATCACCGTGATCGGCTTCCTGATCCCCTACACCAGCCCGAACCTGCTGGGCAGCGACATCGAGGACATCGCGATCTCCCCGTTCACCCTGGTGTTCGAGAACGCAGGCGTGCTGGCCGCGGCCGCCGTCATGAACGCCGTGATCCTCACGGCCATCCTCTCCGCCGGCAACTCCGGCCTGTACGCGTCCACGCGCATGCTGTGGGCCCTCGCGGACTCCGGCAAGGCCCCCCGCTTCCTCGCGAAGGTCAACCGCCGGGGCGTGCCCATGAACGCCCTGGTGGTGACCACGGCCGTGGGCGCCCTGTGCTTCCTGACGACCTTCATCGGCGACGGCGCCGCCTACGTGTGGCTCGTCTCGGCCTCCGGCCTGGCCGGGTTCATCGTGTGGATGGGCATCGCCTGGAGCCACTACCGGTTCCGCAAGGCGTACGTGGCCCAGGGCAACGACATCACGGACCTCCCCTACCGGGCCGCCCTGTTCCCGCTGGGCCCGATCGTCGCGCTGCTGCTGTGCACCGTGGTGATCCTCGGCCAGAACTACGAGGCGTTCCTGAACGGGGTGGACCTGGTGGCCGTGGCGAGCGCGTACATCGGCCTGCCGCTGTTCCTCGCGCTGTGGATCGGCCACAAGCTGGTCACCGGCTCGAAGGGCGTGCGCCCCGAGGAGGCCGACCTCACCCGCGGCCGCGCCTGAGCCCCGCCCGGCCGGTCCGCGCCAAGGGTGGGCCGGCCGGGACGCACGGGCTCTCCCCGCCGCCCGGGACGCACAGGCTCTCCCCGCCGCCCGGGACGCACGGACTCTCCCCGCCGCCCGGGGCGGACGGGGCGCTCAGGCCTCCGGCAGCGCCAGCAGGGCCTCGATGGCGGCGGCGACCCCGTCGTCGTCGCAGGCCCCGACCACGCCGTCCGCGACCGCCCGCAGGGAGGCGTGCGCGCTGGCCACCGCCAGGCCGAGGCCGGCCCAGGCGAGCATCTCCGCGTCGTTGGGCATGTCCCCGAACGCGACGACGTCCGCCGCCTCCACGCCCGTTCCGCGCGCGAACGCGGCGAGGGTGGCGGCCTTGTGCACGCCCGGGGCGGACATCTCCACGAGCGACATGCCGGGCGCGGAGTGGGTGGCGGTGACCAGGCCGTCGCCGAGCTCACGGACGGCCGCGAGGAAGACGTCCGGCTCGATCCCGCCCGACTTGGCCATGAGCTTGACCACCGTCGCATCCCCCGGAAGGGCCGCCTCGAGACTGGCGGCGCGGGTCTGGCCGAGCTCGTCGGAGGCGAACGCGTCCTCCCAGAAGAAGCCCTCCAGGGCCTCCGCGCCGAACGTGGCGGCGGGGTCCAGGGCGCGGATGCGGCGCACCACGTGGTCGATCGCGGCGCGGTCCAGGGCGTGGTGGAGGAGCACCTCGTCCGTGGCGGTGTCCGCGACGACGGCGCCGTTGGAGCAGATCACCGGGCCGACCTCGCCGAGCTGCGCGCGCAGCGGGCCCAGCCAGCGCAGCGGCCGCCCCGTCACGAACACGACGACGATCCCCTCGGCGTGCGCACGCCGCAGCGCGGCCACGGTGCGGGGGGAGATCCGGCCGGTGCGCGTGTGCGCGTACCCGATCACGGTGCCGTCCAGGTCCGTGGCGATGAGCCGGGGACGACGGGCGGACGCGGGGAGGGCGGACATGCGCCTCAGTCTAGGCGGGCGCCCTCCGGCCGGGCAGGATGGGATCGTGACCCAGGACACCCTCCGCACCCCCGCCACCGTGACCGTCACCGGCGCCGCCGGGAACATCGGCTACGCCCTGCTGTTCCGCATCGCCTCGGGCCAGCTGCTCGGCCCGGACACCCCCGTCCGGCTGCGCCTGCTGGAGATCCCCGCGGCCGTGCGCGCGGCCGAGGGCGTGGCCATGGAGCTCGCGGACAGCGCGTTCCCCCTACTGGCGTCCGTGGACGTCACGGACAGCGCGGACGCCGCGTTCGACGGCACCACCCACGCCCTGCTCGTCGGCGCCCGTCCCCGCACCGCCGGCATGGAGCGCGCGGACCTGCTGCGGGCCAACGGCGGGATCTTCGGCCCCCAGGGCGCCGCGATCAACGCGAGCGCGGACGCGTCGGTGCGCGTCGTCGTCGTGGGCAACCCGGCCAACACCAACGCGCTGATCGCCTCCGCGCACGCCCCGGACGTGCCGGCGGAGCGGTTCACCGCGCTCACCCGTCTGGACCACAACCGGGCCGTGTCCCAGCTCGCCGCGCGCGCCGGAGTCGGGGTGGCGGACGTGGACGGGATCACGATCTGGGGCAACCACTCGGCCACCCAGTTCCCCGACCTCACCCACGCGCGGGTGCGCATGTCCGGCGACGACGGCGCGCCCGTCTGGCGCCCGGCCCTGGAGGTCGTGGACCCCGCGTGGGCGGCGGAGGAGTACATCCCGCGTGTGGCCAAGCGCGGCGCAGAGATCATCGAGGTGCGGGGGGCGAGCTCGCAGGGCTCGGCGGCGTCCGCGGCCATCGACCACATGCGGGACTGGTCCCTGGGCACCGGCGTGGACGCCGACGGCGCCCCGCGCCGCACCTCCGCGGCGGTCGTCTCGGACGGCTCCTACGGGGTGCCCGAGGGGCTGATCTCCTCGTTCCCGGTCACCTCCGACGGCAGCGGCGCGTGGACGATCGTCCCCGGCCTGGAGCCGGACGAGTCCCTGCTGCCGGGGGACGGCGGGCGCCTCGCCGCGACCGTCGCCGAGCTCGAGGCGGAGCGGGACGCGGTGCGAGCCCTCGGACTGATCTGAGCAGCCGGACGCGCCACCCACCGCTGTCGGGGCGGCGCCGTCGTCATGCCCGGCCTGCCCGCCGTGCTCAGTCCGCGAGCTCGTCCCGCATGGGCGGATCTGCGCCCGGGCGGGAGGAGGTGATGGCGGAGGCGCGCGCCGCGTAGATCAGCACGGAGCGGATGTCCGCGAGGTCCATGGCGTGCAGGCGACCCCGGTTCTCGGCGCCGAGCAGAGAGCGGTCGTCCAGGGCGCCCAGCAGGGCCGCGGTGAAGGAGTCCCCCGCACCCACGGTGTCCGCGACGTCGACGGGCACGATCGGCTGCTCCAGCACGTGCTCCGCGGTGACGGCCACGATGTCCTCGGCGCCGCGCGTCATGACGACGAGCGCCGGGCCGGCCTGCTGCCACGCGCGCAGCGAGTCCATGAGCGGGCGGTCCGGGTAGAGCCAGGCGACGTCCTCGTCCGAGGCGTGGACGACGTCGGACAGTCGCACCGACTCCTCGGCGCGGGCGCGGGCGAACTCCCGGTCCGGGACGATCGAGGGGCGCACGTTGGGGTCGTAGCTGATCGTGGCGGTGGGCTGCACGGCCTCCAGCAGGCCCATCACCGAGGCGTCCCCGGGGGCGAGCATGGTGGCGATGGAGCCGGCGTGCACGTGCAGCAGGCGGCCGCCCGCGGCGCCGGTCAGCAGGCGCTCCAGTTCGGCGGCCTCCGGGAGAGTCCAGTCCAGCTCGAACTCGTAGCTGGCGGCGCCGGTGGGGTCCAGACGGGCGGTGGCCACGGAGGTGGGGGCGTCGTCGGCCCCGAGCACGCAGTGCACACCGTTGTCCGCGAGGTGCGCGGCGACCATGTCCCCGTACTCGTCCGTGCCGTACCGGCCGGCGAACCGCACAGGGCGGCCGAGCCGGCTCAGGCCGACAGCCACATTCAGCGGGCTGCCTCCGGGGTGCGCGCGGGGGGTGGCGGTGTCCGAGAGGACCACATCCACCAACGCCTCGCCGACGACTCCGAAATACTCTGCCACGAGCCCCACGGTACCCTACGAGGCGGCCCCGGCCGCGGGCTGTGGAGCCCGTGCGCCACCGCCGGGAGGACTCCGGCCGGCGGCCCCGCAGCGATCCGTCGGAAGGCGAGCATGTCCTCCTCCCCCACCCCCTCCGCCCCCCGTGCCGGGCACGTCCCCGGGCCCGGCCCCGCCGTCCGCTCGTGGCGCCTCCACGGCGACGGGCGCACCATCACCCCCGGCACGGTCGTCGCCCCCGACGAGCGCCTCTCCTGGGGCCGCACGGTGGGGATCGGCGTGCAGCACGTGATGGCCATGTTCGGCGCCACGGTGCTCGTGCCCGCCATCACCGGCATGCCCGCGACGACGGCGCTGCTGTTCTCCGGCCTCGGCACCCTGCTCTTCCTGCTGATCACGGGCAACCGGCTGCCCTCCTACCTCGGCAGCTCCTTCGCGTTCATCGCCCCGCTCACGGCCGCGAGCGCCTCGCACGGCGTGGGCGCCGCGCTCGGGGGCATCGCCGCGACCGGCGTGCTGCTCATGGTGATCGGCGTCGTCGTGGGGTGGGCCGGGACCGGCTGGATCCACGCGCTGATGCCCCCGGCGGTGATGGGCACGATCGTGGCGCTGATCGGACTGAACCTGGCCGGGGCGACGACGCAGGCCATGCAGGAGGTGCCGCTGACCACCTTCGGCACGGCGCTGGCCGTGGTGCTCACCGCCGTGCTGTTCAAGGGCCTGCTGGGGCGGCTGTCCATCCTGGTGGGCATCGTCGTCGGCTACCTGCTGGCCCTGGCGCAGGGCCAGGTGGACTTCACCGCGGTGGGGCAGGCCGCGTGGGTGGGGCTGCCGCCGTTCCACACGCCCGAGCTGCACTGGTCCCTGCTGCCGCTGTTCCTCCCGGTGGTGCTGGTGCTGATCGCGGAGAACATCGGGCACGTGCGCACCGTGGGCCTGATGACCAAGCGCGACCTGGATCCGCTGACCGGCCGCGCGCTGCTGGCCGACGGCCTGGCGACCACGCTCTCCGGGCTGGGCGGCGGCGTCGGGACGACGACGTACGCGGAGAACATCGGCGTGATGGCCTCCTCGAAGGTGTACTCCACCGCGGCCTACTGGGTGGCGGGCCTGACCGCGATCGCCCTCGCGTTCCTGCCGAAGTTCGGCGCCGCGGTCGCGACGATCCCGGCGGGGGTGGCCGGCGGGGCGGGCATCATCCTCTACGGGATGATCGGCGTGATGGGCGTGCGCATCTGGGTGCAGAACCGCGTGGACTTCTCCAACACCATCAACCTCATGACCGCAGGCGCGGGCCTGATCGTGGCGATCGCGAACCCGGAGCTCGTCGTGGGCGGCCTGGTGTTCGGCGGCATCACGCTGGGCACGCTGACGGCGCTGGTGGTCTACCACCTGATGACGCTGGTGGCGCGGGTGCGGGGCACCGAGCCCGTGGACGAGGACACCGAGGACCCGGCCAGCTACCGCGCGGCCGAGGCGGGCCGCCTGGGCTGAGCCGGCCCCGTCCCTCGACGTGCCCCGCGCACGGAACGGTTCTGGACGCGCAGACCGCTCCGTGCGCGGGGCTCGTCACCGGGTGGGGCGGCGACCCTCAGCGCGAGGTGCCGCCCCGTCGGCCGCGGGCCACGCCCACGAACGACTGCACGAGCTCCGAGTCCTGCTCCTTGAGCCACGCCAGACCGACATCCCAGCCGGGGTGGCGCGGCGCCGTCGTCGCGGGAGCGTCCGCACCGTCCGGCACGACGCCGTCCCCCTCCTCCGCCACCTCGGCGCGGGTGGCCGCGGCCTCCCGGTCGGCGCGGGAGAGGCCGACGACGTCGTCGAGCTCGCAGGCCACCGGCAGGACGACGACGTCCTTGCGGCCGAACACGCGGGCCACGGACTGCGGGAGCACCACGTGCCCCACGCCGGAGGCGACGATCTCGAGCGCCATGCGCTCCCCCGCACCGGGCAGCTCGGCCGAGTCCAGGGGGTTGGAGGCCGCCCCCGGCTCGGGAGCGAAGCGGGCGGGGTCCATGTGCTCGGCCGGGTCGAGCTCGGCGAGCGGCACGGGGCCGTCCGCCTCGAGGTCCCACGCGGCCAGGAGGTGCTCCTTGCCCACGCAGACCACGGGCAGCTCGGAGTACACCCCCACCACGTGCACGAACCGGGGGTCCACGCCGGACTCCCGCAGCACCGACTCCACGCCGGCATCGCGCAGCCACCGGACGTATCCCAGCTGGGGCAGCGGGTGCAGGGGCGCCCCGGCGGCGTCGTGCGCCAGGTGCGCGGCCTGCTGCGCCTCCTCGTGGTTCACGAGCTGCACCGTCCGCGCGCGCGAGCTGAACCGCTGCACCCACGTGGACGGCGTCGCACCGGGGATCGTCGCGAGGAACAGGGTCTCGGGGGGCGTGGGCAGGTCGGCCGGGGCCGCAGGCACCTGCCTCGCCCCGCCCTTCCCGATGCCGCCGCGCGCCCCCGCCTTGCCGGCGCGCGTCGACCGGGCGGGTCCGCCGCGGGAGGCCTTGCCGGAGGATCGGCCGCCACCGCGGGCTCCTCGGGACCCGCTCAGCGGACCTTCTCCTTCAGGAAGGAGACGGCGCGGTCCCAGGCGAGCTGCGCGGCCTCGGGGCGGTAGTTGCCCTGGGGGTTCTCGTCGTTGTGGAACGCGTGCGGGGCGTCGTAGTAGAAGTACTCGACCTCGGCGCCGGACTCCTCGCGGATCTGCCGCTCCTGCTTCTTCGCATCCTCCACGGGGAAGAAGTCGTCCTGCTCGGCATAGTGGCCCTGGATCGCGGCGGTCACGCCCTCGAACGAGCCGGGCACGCCCTGGCCCACGCCGTAGAACGGCACGGCCGCGGAGACCTTGTCCCCCTGCTGGGCCGCAAGCGCCAGCACGAAGCCGCCGCCCATGCAGAAGCCGATCGCCTCGACCCTCGACGAGGTGACCTCGTCGCGGGCCAGCAGCCAGTCCACGGCGCCGGCCAGCTGGCGGGCCCCCTCCTCCGCGGGGAGGTTCTGCATCATCTCGCCGGCCTCGTCGCCGTCGTGGGCGATCCAGCCGCCGAACAGGTCCGGGGCGAGGGCCACGAAGCCCTCCTCCGCGAGGCGGTCGCAGACGTCCTTGATGTGGTCCACCAGGCCCCACCACTCCTGGATGACGATCACGGCCGGTCCCTTCCCGGCGGCCGGGAGGGCGAGGTAGCCGTGGCCGGTCTGATCGCCGTGGGCGGCGTCCTTGGTGGGCAGCGGGAACGAGACGTTCTGGTGCGGGGTCTTGGAAGCCATCATGCGGACCACCCTAGGGGCCGCGCGGACGCCACAGGCACCCCCGCCCGCCCCTTCTGGCCCCGCACACACGACGACGCCGGCCGCCCCGGGGAGGGGGCGACCGGCGTCGTGGGGATGTCACCGGGGAGAGACGGTCGGCCCCGGTGCGGGAGGGCCCGTGCGGGCCCGGGGCCTGCTCAGGCCTCGGGCAGCACGAAGGCGGCGCCGATCTCGATCTTCACCTTGTCGGAGACCATCACGCCGCCGGCCTCGGTGGCGGCGTTCCAGGTCAGGCCGAAGTCCTTGCGGGAGATCTCGCCCTTGGCCTCGAAGCCCACGCGGGTGGCGCCGAAGGCGTCCTTGTCCTGGCCGCCGAACTCGGCCTCGAGCTCCACGGTCTTGGTGACGCCGTGGATGGTCAGCTCGCCGACCACGGTGAAGTCCTCGGCCTCGCCGCGGACCTCGGTGGAGCGGAAGGTCATCTGCGGGAACTGCTCGACGTCGAAGAAGTCGGCGGAGCGCAGGTGCTGGTCGCGGCCCTCGTTCTTGGTGTTGATGGAGGCCATGTCCACGGTGACCTGCACGGAGGACTGGTTGAAGTCCTCGGCCACCACGAGCTGGCCGTCCACGGTGTGGAAGGTGCCGCGGACCTTCGAGATGCCGGCGTGGCGGATGACGAAGTCGACGTCGGAGTGGGCGGCGTCGAGGTTCCAGGTGCCGGGGGTGATCTGAGCCATGGGTGTTCTCCTTCGAGAGGTTCTGCTGCGCCGCGGAGGAGGCTTCCTCCGTGCTTGCTTCAAATCCAAACATCACGGACGGGCGTCTGTCCAGAGCCGGGTGGTGAAAAGTTGAAACACTTCGTCACGGTTCATGCATGAAGTCAATGATCACGAGGATCCGCCTCACGGCGGCGTGGCGTAGGCCACGTCTCACGCCCCCTCCCGCGAGCATGTAGCCTGAATCACGCGGACGTCCACCCGCGTCCGCGCCGAGCGCCGACCCGCGCCGACCGATGACGGGCCCCCACCTGGTCCTCCCGCCCGGTCGCCCCGCGCGAGGCACCCTGCCCGCGGAGCCGCCCACGGCGCCACAGACCATCGGCCCGCGTCCGCCCGCGCGCCGCCCACGCCCCCTCGGAAGGCCCCGTCATGACCGTGACCCTCTCCCCCTCGCCCACCCAGCCGTTCCAGCCGACCCCCGGCCAGCGCATCGACCCCGAGCTCGCCCGCTCCTGGCTGCTCGTGAACGCCGCGCAGCCCGAGCGCTTCCAGCCCGCCGAGGACTCCGCCGCGGACATCGTGATCCTGGACGTCGAGGACTCCGTGGCCCCGGCGGACAAGGCGAAGGCCCTCGCGGACACGGTGGAGTGGCTCACCTCCGGGCACACCGCGTGGGTCCGCCTCAACGGCTACGGCTCCAAGTGGTGGGAGGACGACGTCGACGCGCTCGCCTCCGCCCTGCCCGCGCACCTGGGCGGGCCGGTTGCCGAGGGCGGGCTGGCCGGCGTCATGCTGGCGATGGTGGAGTCCACCGACCACGTGAACGAGACCGCCCGCCGCCTGCCCGGCGTGCCCGTGGTGGCGCTCGTGGAGACCGCGCGCGGCCTGCAGCGCATCGACTCGATCGCGGCGGCGAAGGGCACGTTCCGCCTGGCGTTCGGCATCGGCGACTTCCGCCGCGACACCGGCCTGGGCGAGTCGCCGATGGCGCTGGCGTACACGCGCTCGCAGTTCACGATCGCGGCCAAGGCCACCGGCCTGCCCGGTGCGATCGACGGGCCGACCGTGGGCTCCACGGGCGCGAAGCTGGCCGAGGCGACCGCCGTGACCACGGAGTTCGGCATGACGGGCAAGCTCTGCCTGGCCCCCGAGCAGTGCGCCGCCGTCAACGAGGGCCTGAGCCCCTCCCCGGAGGAGCTGGCGTGGGCGCAGGAGTTCCTCGAGGAGTTCGCCGCCGCCGGCGGGCAGATCCGCAACGGCTCGGACCTGCCCCGCAAGGCCCGGGCAGAGAAGATCCAGGCCCTGGCCGCGGCGTTCGGCGTGCAGCTGGCCCACATCCCGGACCAGGAGAACCGCGCGGCGGCGCCGTCGGACACGTACCACTACTGAGCCGGCCGCCGTTGACTCGGCCGAGATCGACCCTCCCGGGCCCGTTCGCCAGGGCGGAGGGTCGGTTTCGGCCGAGTGGGTGTGGGGCAGCCATGGGCCCGGAGACGACGTAGGCCCCGGATCCGAGGATCCGGGGCCTACGTGCCGTGGTGGGCCGTTTGTAAGATCCCCTGGGCCGCTAGATCATGCGGATCCCGGAGAGACTCCCGACGGGCGTTCCCACGCTAAGGACGACGTTTTCCCACCAAGACCACTCCCCTGCCCCACCACGCAGAACCGGCCACTCGACGCCCGAAGCTACGTGGAACGGCCCCACCAGAACTCTCCGGGAAGCGGAGCCATCTGTTCGGGGTCACAGATCCGCAGATTCACACCCGGCAGCCCCGCAGCCTCCCGCGCCTGCCCTTACAGCACCTTCATCACGAGATGGACGTCCTTGATCGGCGAAGGCGTCCTGGCTGGTCATGGCTCACCCGACAGGAACCTTCGTGCATCACCGACCGGGGCCGGGCTCCTCCGTGACCGGACCGGGCTTCTCGCCCGGGGGCAGGGAGTATTCCTGGTAGTCCGGAGAGCGGCGCTCGGCCTCCCAGTCGTACTCGGCCTGGGGAATCCCGAACCCGTTGTCCAGATGGGACCGGACCATCTGGTTGCCCTTCGGCATGTCCACACAGGAGCCGCCACCCCGGATGACCAGCAGGGACTCGTTCCCGCCAGTCCGGTACTCGGCGATCAGCTGCAGGCCCGACCCCTCATGGGTCCCGGTGAAGATCGTCGTGATGGGCCCCGGATATTTACCCGGACCCACGTCCAGATTCCATCCATGCTGTTCCAGATACTGCTGTACAGGAGAGGCTGCGTCCTTCGCGGCGTCCAGGTCAGCGATGTCCCTGGTGATGTTGACGCTCCATTGCACGGACTCCCCCATGGTCTCAGGGTCGTACTGACCCGTGCAGGTGGTCTGCCGAAGCGTCTTCACCCTGGAAGCGCCGAGGGTCGCGGCGGTCTCGGGCATCTGCTCCTCGAGGAGTTCTTGCTGGGTGTCAAGGCTCTGCTGTGGGTCGTCGGTGTGCATCGGCTCCTGCGGAACCTGGGACAGTCTGGGAGACGACGACTCGGTGCCGTCATCCTGGGACGCAACGGTGCTGCAGGCAGCGAGACCGACAGCGAGCCCCGCAGCGGTCACTGCCGCGGCGACACGACTCTTGCGTGAGGCGGGCGCGTCCTCCCTCAGCTCCACGGGCCGACCCAGCCATCCCAGGGCTCCTGCCCCGGCCACAGCTTCTCTCGCTCCGGAGGCTGCCCATGCGCCCGCGCCCGCAACCGCTCGAACAACGGCAACAACGACTGGATCGGCGGCTCCGTGGCGAACTGCGTCATGATCATTCCATCTCGCGGCTTCATCCCGCCCAACCCGAACGGGAACCCCGAATCCCACCGATTCCCCCGCCGCAGCTCATCCGTCCACGCCCGCTCATGAACAGCAAACCCCACCTGCGTCTTCTTGTCCGGCGCCAGCCCATGAGTCGGATTCAGCCAGATCGCCTCCACATCCGACCACGCCACACGCCAGGAATCCGTCCATACCGCCTCCTCATCCACCATCAGATGCCGAGGGCGCCGCCATGCCATCCATGTGTACGCCACGTACACGCTCAACGGAATGAACCCCACCACCGCCAGCCACCGGAACAGGACCAGCATCGCAGAGGGATCCTCGAACAGCACCGGCGGCAGCCCCAGCAGGATCATCACGAACAACACCCACAACACCACCGCGACCACGAACGCCGGCAACCACACCTCCGACCGAGCCCTGACCCGCAGAGGGAGCGACACCGCATCCGGATCCACGTACTCCACCAGGACTGCGTTTTGATCGCTCATCGTCACTTCCCTCGAATCCAGTTCCAGGCGCCTTCGGCGACATCGCCGGCCATCTCGGCGACACTATCTTTCTGCCCGTCCCCATCGGTGTCGGCAACGGGCACCGCCATCGCGACACCCGAGACAACCCCGGCAGCGAACCCCACGACATTCCCCAGACCGGGAAGAACCGAACCGGCCAGGGCTCCCGTCCCCGCAGAGACCGCGATCGTGCTGACCACGTTCCCCACGGTCTGCGCTCCCGCGTCCTGCCGCACCTCGGCTACCACCTCTTTGCGAGAGGCCCCTGAATGAAGCGCCCTGGGTTTCGTTCCGAGGTCAGGACGCAACGGGCGCTGGGTCCTGATCGTGAGTGTAAGCCGCCTCAACCTCCGCTGGGGGGCGGTAGCCGAGGGCTTCGTGGAGACGCTGCGTGTTCCACCAGTGCACCCACCCCATGGTGGCCAGTTCGACCGCCTGCACGGACTCCCAGATCCGCTTGGAGTGGATGAGTTCGGCCTTGTAGAGCCCGTTCACGCTCTCGGCAAGGGCGTTGTCGTAGGAGTCGCCCACGGTGCCTACCGAAGCCGTCACCCCGGCGGTGATGAGCGCGTCCGAGTACGCCAAGCTGACGTACTGGCTGCCGCGATCCGAGTGGTGCACCAGGCCTTGGCGGCCACGGCTTGCACCGGTGCTCACGAGGGCGTGCTCCAGGGCGAGCAACGGCAGCCCCGCGGTATGAAGGCTGCCCGAGACCGCCCATCCCACGATCCGCCGGGAGTACACGTCGGTGATGAAAGCGACTCAAGCAGAACCCCGAGATCGTGCGCACGTAGGTGATGTCTGCGACCCAGAGCTGGTGCGGGCCTTCCGCGGTGAAGCGGCGCTCGACCAGATCTGGGCGGGCATCCGGCTCGCCTGTCGGTCTCGTGGTGATCGGCTTACGTCCGCGCCGCACCCCTTCCACGCCGGCGAGCTTCATCAGTCGGGCGACCTGGTCCCGGCCGATCTCCCACCCGGCGCGGGCCATCGCGTGGTGCATCTTCCGGACCCCGTAGACGCTGTAGTTCTCCGCGTGGATCCGCCGGAGTTCCTCGATGAGGATCGCATCTCGCAGCGCCCGCGCGGAGGTGGGCCGTGTCTTCGCTGCGCGGTAGGCCGCGGGAGGTGATGAACCCACATTCCGTCGTGTTGAGCACACGGCAGATGGCCTCGACCCCGAATTGATCGCGGTGTTCGTCGATGAACGCGATCATCTCGTCGTGGGGCTCATCGAGCATCCGCTGCGAAAAAAGCCGAGGCGGCTTTAAGGATCTCGTTCGCGCGCCTGGCTTCAGCAAGCTCGCGCTTGAGGCGCTTGTTCTCCTGCTGCAGATCTTCTCCCGCCGGCGCCTGGGTGATCTCGTGGCCGTGGCGGTTGCACCACATGCGCAGGGTCTCCTCGCCGACGCGGAGCTGCGGGGCCACAGCCCGGATCGAGTGTGAGCGAGGGCCTCCCTCGGCCACTTGGCGCTCGAGGACCATCCGCACAGCGCGCTCACGCAGCTCGGGGGTGTACTTCTTGGGCATGTTCCGATTCTCCTTCAGTTGGATCGGAACGAAACCCAGGGCGCTTCAGGTGAGCTGGCAGCCTCCCAACCTCGATCTGCAAGAGGCGTGGCAGATCTGTCGAGGTCTCTCACGGAACGAATCTCGATGACGCCGAGGCTCTGCGGCCGTGGGTTAGCTCGGGATTCGTACTGGCCATCATTGATACGGATCTCCGCGTCTTTGGGCAGAGACGGGATATTGAGTCGCTGACCGACAGCGGGGTCACCTACGCTGGTGGGCATGTTGTTCTACGGCACTGCTTCGCTGCGTCTGCGCAGCCGCTAACAGCGGCGGGCACCCTCCACAGGTTGTTGCTCCCGCACCCGGTGATCACGGCCGGGCGGCTCTTTCAGCGTGCCCGGCTCCGCAATAACCACGGAGCAAACAGTGCCTACCTATCGAGGTGGCCGTCATGAGCACGGCCAGAACTTCCTGACTGACCCATCCACCATTGCCACGATCACACGGCTCGTGGCTGCCACCGAGGGCCCGATCATCGAGATCGGCCCCGGTGACGGAGCACTCACCACCCCGCTGGCCCAGCTCGGGCGACCGGTGACAGCCGTCGAGATCGACACCAGGCTCGCCCAACGCTTGACCCAACGACTCCCGTCGCACGTGGCGGTCGTCGCCGACGACTTCCTGACCTACCGGCTTCCAACATCTGCGCATGTGCTCATCGGCAACCTGCCGTTTCACCAGACCACGGCCATACTGCGCCGCATCCTGCACTCCCCGGCATGGACCGATGCAATCGTGCTCGTGCAATGGGAAGTCGCGCGGCGCAGAGCGGGCGTCGGCGGTGCCACGATGATGACGGCGCAATGGGCGCCTTGGTTCGAGTTCACGCTGCACAGTCGTGTTCCCGCTCGCGCGTTCACCCCGCGTCCGGGAGTCGACGGCGGAATCCTCACCATCCACCGTCGCGAACATCCGCTGCTGTCCCCGACACGGCGACGCCAGTTCCATGCCCTGCTCCACCGCGTCTACACCGGCCCCGGCCGCGGGCTGGCCCAGATCCTCGCGCGCACCACCTCACTCGGGTCACCACAGACCGCACAGGCGTGGCTGACACGCCACGACATGACCGCTGCAGGACTCCCGAAGGACATGCCCGTCGAGGCATGGGTGGACTTGTTCAAGACCACCGGTTCTCCACCGCCTGCACACCGTGCGCAGACGCAGCAGGTGAAGTCGAGCAGGCGCCGTCGATGACCATCGCTGCGCGGCACCAGGCCTGCCGCTACACGTCAACAGCTAGGAGTGCCACGGAGCACCGTTCCGGTGAAACATCCACAGAACTGGCAGCGCGGCTGCTCGCAGAAGCACCTCAACGGGATTGGCGGCTCCGGGACCTTGCCGCGCTGGTTCACCTCTCGGCGTCACAGCTGGGCAGAGCGTTCACACAACGATTCGGGATGCCGCCCATGCGGTACCTGGCTCACATTCGGGCCCATCGGCTGGCTGAGCTCCTGGTCGAGACTGATCTTCCAATCGGCGTCGCCATGACAAAAGTCGGGTGGCGCAGCCGTGGGCATGCCGCACGGCAGTTCACCGACGTCGTCGGGATCAGCCCGTCCGAATATCGGCGCACTGCGATTGGGCGCACTCTCACGGAGACCAGCCCGTGGCCATCAGCAACGCAGGGCAGCCCCGTTGCTCCTGGCCGGGAAAGTCTGGAGAAAAGTCCACCATGAACGGGACAAAGGTCCATAGGCGGATCCCCGGCCGCGTGCCAGCCTGATGGTGCCGAAGTCATCGGCACCATCAGGAAGGAACCCTCAGATGCCCGTCATCAGCACCCTCCGCCGGGTCGGAGCGGCAGTGACCGCCGCCGCCGCACTGACCACCCTGGGCGCCGGCGCCGCCTCCGCCGCCGACTACAAGCTGCCCTACCCCTCCGGGGAGTCCTACCGGGTCACCCAGGGGAACTTCGGGAACTACTCGCACACCGGGGCGTACAACCAGTACGCCTAGGTGTGATGTCCAGGGACGTTGTTGCGTGAGCAGCTGACAGGCGAAGGCCTCCTGTTGCGAGAGTGGAGTTGTCAAGAAACCGCTCACGCGAACAGAAGGCCTTCATGTCCCACGCTAACGCCGCCCTGACCCCTCGCGCCCGTCTACGCCTGGCCAAGCTCATCGTCGAGGAGCACTGGGCGGTCGCCACCGCGGCCAAGATGTTCATGGTCTCCCCACCCACCGCCCGCAAATGGGCCACACGCTTCCGGGCCGAGGGACCTGCAGGCATGGTCGACCGGTCCAGCCGGCCGGCCACGATGCCGACCAGAACATCGCCTGCGGTGGTGAAACAGATCGTGGCCGCCCGATGGCGCCGGCGCCTGGGGCCCGTGCAGATCGCCTCAGAACTCGGGATGCCGGCATCCACCGTCCATGCCGTGCTCGTGCGTTGCCGGATCAACCGCCTCGCCCGTCTGGACCGGGTCACCGCCGAGCCGATCCGCCGCTATGAGCACCCCCACCCCGGCTCGCTGATCCACGTTGACGTCACGAAGTTCGGACGCATCCCCGACGGGGGCGGGCACCGATTCGTCGGGCGTCAGCAGGGCATGAAGCACCGCGCGGCGACTTCGGACCGAGAAGGAACCCGTGATGCCCGATACCAGCCCCGGCTCGGGGTGGGCTTCCTGCACACCGTGATCGATGACCACTCCCGCTTCGCGTATGTCGAGATGCACTCCGACGAACGCAGCCAGACCGCCATCGCGGTGCTGCGCCGCGCGGTCGCTCACTTCGCGCAGCTGGGCGTGGAGGTGGAGCGGGTGCTCTCGGACAACGGTTCGGCCTACCGCTCGCATGCCTGGCGGGATGCTTGCACCGAGCTCGGGATCAAGCCCAAGCGGACTCGGCCCTACCGACCGCAGACGAACGGGAAGATCGAGCGGTTCCATCGCACGCTCGCTGACGGGTGGGCCTACGCCAAGTTCTACGGCTCAGAGACCGAACGCAGGGCCGCGTTGCCTGGGTGGGTGCACTTCTACAATCATCACCGAGTCCACTCCGCGATCGGAGCCGCACCTGCCAGCAGGCTCAACAACCTCCCTGGACATCACACCTAGGACTTCGCCCTGCCCAACCAGTACGAGGTCTCCGCCGCTCAGGCCGGCACGGTGCACGCCTCCGGGCAGTCCCCGTACTGGCAGAACGGGGTCGAGATGCTCATCCGCCACTCCAACGGCCAGTGCACCCATTACGCCCACCTGGATCGCGCGCTCTACCGGGCCGGCGCTTCCGTTCCCCAGGGCCGCGTGGTGGCCTGGTCGGGCAACACCGGAGCCTCCTCCGGTCCGCACCTGCACTACCAGGCCATCGACTGCAACACCCGGGTGGGCATCGCCTCCACCCTGCAGGGCACCAAGCCCGGCACGGGCAGCCTGCCGGTGAGCACCAACGTGCGCCGCTGATCTTCTTCATCACGGCGGGCCTGGACCTCCTCGATGAGTCCAGGCCCGCCGCCTCGTGCTAGCCCAAGTGCCGGTCTGACGCGAACTCAGAACCGGCTCACCGGCGCCAGCACCGATCCGAGATGCCTACTCGTAGATCCCCACAGCTCAGATGCCCGACCCGAGATGCTCGAGGTGAGAATCCATGCGCCCGTTGCTGCCCCTTGCTCTGACCGTGCTGATGTTGTCCGCCGGGTTGACCGGGTGCGCCCCGTCCTCTCCCTTGGATTCAGTGCAGGTGGAAGAGGTGACCGGGCAGGCTCAGGGCCGGTCCGTGAAGTTCCAGACACCCGTGGCGGTCGAGGAAGTGAGCATCCGGCAGCTGCGAGCCGGCACGGGGGCAGAGCTGGATGCCGGGGATGCGATCGTGTTGAAGATGGACCTGTTCAAAGGCTCGGACGGCACACCCATCGAGGCGCCCTTCGCCGGGGGCCCCGGCCAGGTCATCGCGCTTGATGACCAGTTCAAAGCCCAAGTACCTGAACTCCACGAGGCACTGCTCCAAGCCCAAGAGGGCACGATGCTGGCGTATTCCTCGCCTCAGACCGCCGGGGCGGCCGGGGATGAGTCCACGGCGGTGGAGATCTACGAGGTGGCCCAGAAGATCCCCACCACTATCGAGGGGAAGACCAGCCCGGTTCCGGATGGACTGCCACCGATCACCGAAGATGAGACCGGGGCCCCGGTCGTGGGCCCGCCCCAGGGACAGGTACCGGACGAGCTGGTCGCTGAGTACCTGATCCAAGGCGGGGGTGAACCCGTCCAGGCCGGGGACACCGTGATCGTCCACCACCTCGGGATGCGATGGGCTGATGCTCAGGTATTCGACTCCTCCTACCAGCGCGGCGCCCCGGCCCGGTTTGTGCTGGACAACGTCATCAAGGGGTGGCAGAAAGGACTGATCGGTAAGAGGACCGGCTCCCGGGTAGTGCTCTCCGTGCCCGTAGATCAGGCCTACGGCACCGAAGCCGAACTGGGCGACAACGCCCCATTCCCGGCCGGGGACCTGCTCTTCGTCATCGACATCCTCACCACCCAGCCCACACCCCCCGTACCCACCCCATAACACACAGGGTTTGACGGCGCCGTTCCGCCTCGCCCGCCGCGCCGCTCGGCAACTCTTCGCCTGAGTCTTCGATCAACGTGTCCGGTCAGTACACCTAAACCCGCTGTTCGACTCGGGCCCATCTTGACTTCTCCGCCGAACAGCTAGGGGCCCCAAGCGTAGACGTGCCAGAAGCGGGAATGCGCCGACCGTCAGTACTACCGCGGTGAGAGCCCATGCGGTCTCTGGGGTGAAAGAGAGCGCCGGGTGAGCGCCGAGTTCGGCCCCGGCGGCAGTCCCCTAGGTGTGATGTCCAGGCAGGTTGTTGTCGATTCTGCTGATGGGTGGGGCTCCGATCGCGGAGTGGTGCCTGTGATGATTGTAGAAGTGGAGCCAGCCGGGTAACGCGGATCGGCGTTCGGATTCGGATCCGTAGAAGCGGGCGTATGCCCAGCCGTCGGCGAGCGTGCGGTGGAAGCGCTCAATCTTCCCGTTCGTCTGCGGCCGGTAGGGCCGAGTCCGCTTGGGCTTGATCCCGAGCTCGGTGCAGGCATCACGCCAGGCATGCGAGCGGTAGGCCGAGCCGTTGTCCGAGAGCACCCGCTCCACCTCCACGCCCAGGCGCGCGAAGTGGGCGACCGCGCGGCGCAACACCGCGATGGCGGTCTGGCTGCGTTCATCGGAGTGCATCTCGACATAGGCGAAGCGGGAGTGATCATCGATCACGGTGTGCAGAAAGCCCACCCCGAGCCGGGGCTGGTATCGGGCATCACGGGTTCCTTCGCGGTCCGAGGTCGCCGCGCGGTGCTTCATGCCCTGCTGGCGCCCGACGAATCGGTGTCCGCCCCCGTCGGGGATGCGTCCGAACTTGGTGACGTCGACGTGGATCAGCGAGCCGGGGTGGGGGTGCTCATAGCGGCGGATCGGCTCGGCGGTGACCCGGTCCAGACGGGCGAGGCGGTTGATCCGGCAGCGCACGAGCACGGCATGGACGGTGGAGGCCGGTATCCCGAGTTCTGAGGCGATCTGTGCCGGCCCCAGGCGTCGGCGCCATCGGGCGGCCACGATCTGTTTCACCACCGCCGGCGGTGTTCTGGTCGGCATCGTGGACGGCCGGCTGGACCGGTCGACCATGCCTGCAGGTCCCTCGGCCCGGAAGCGTGTGGCCCATTTGCGGGCGGTGGGTGGGGAGACCATGAACATCTTGGCCGCGGTGGCGACCGGCCAGTGCTCCTCGACGATGAGCTTGGCCAGGCGTAGGCGGGCGCGAGGGGTCAGGGCGGCGTTAGCGTGGGACATGAAGGCCTTCTGTTCGCGTGAGCGGTTTCTTGACAACTCCACTCTCGCAACAGGAGGCCTTCGCCTGTCAGCTGTTCACACAACAACGTCCCTGGACATCACACCTAGGGCGTGTCTGAGAATGGATCCAGGGCCAGCTGGCACCCTGGAAGGCATGTCCCGCTTCCAGACGCTGTCCGATGCCCAGTGGGAACTGATCGCCCCGATGCTCCCAGCCCGCACGGGCCGACAGGGCCGACCCTTCGCCGATGCCCGCACGATGGTCGAGGCGATCATCTACCGGTACAGGTGCGGGATTCCGTGGCGTGATCTGCCCGAGGTCTACGGTCCCTGGCAGACCGTGTGGACCTGGCATCGGCGCATGGCCGAAGAAGGCACCTGGGACACGGTGTTGGCGACCCTCACAGCGGCTGCTGACGCTGAAGGCCTTATCGACTGGTCGGTGGCGGTGGACTCCACGATCGCCCGGGCACATCAGCACGCGACGAACACCACGCGCCTCACAGGGGGCTGGATCGAACTACAAGAATCTGCGTGAAGAGCCCGCCGATCACGGTATCGGGCGCTCCCGTGGCGGGCTGAGCACGAAGATCCACCAGCTCGTCGACGGTGCAGGGCTGCCACTGGTCAGCCTGATCACCCCTGGCCAAGCAGGGGACTCGCCCATGCTGCTGCCGCTGCTGGAACAGCTGCGTGTGACCCGGCCGGCAGGTCGGCCCCGAACCCGCCCGGACGCAGTCTTAGGCGATAAGGCCTACTCCTCCAGGGCGATCCGCGCCCACCTGCGCTCCCGCCGGATCAGGGCCGTCATCCCCGAGCCGGCAGATCAGCGAGGCCACCGCAGACGCCGCGGCCCCCGCGGTGGTAGGCCCGTGGGCCTGGACGCGACCGCCTACAAGGGCCGCAACGTGATCGAGCGCCGATACGCGCACCTGAAGCAGTGGCGGGGCCTGGCCACCCGGTACGACAAGTACTCCATCGTCTACCGGGCTGCCGTGGTGTTGAACGCTGTGCTCGCGTGGTCCAAACGATTGTCAGACATGCCCTAAGCCGCTCAACCAGATCGGGCGTCTCGCGTGAGCTAACCCCGAAGCGCCTCGACGGCCATCTCCACATCTGGGAAGACGCTTGCCACGACGAGGGCTTGCGACTGGCACCCCTGGCGATGACGTTGCATCTAGGGTAATATTATTCCCATGCCGTCTAGGAGAGGGAAAGATATGCCCCCGAGTGCAACCCGCGCCACTGTTGAAGGCCACCTGAGCCGTGTCGCCACTCCGATCTTCGAGGGCGTGGCCGCAGGCGTTGAAATGGCAGATCGCATCATGCGGACGGTCCCAAACCGAGACAACTACCCCGCCTTCCGCTCGATGGCGACCCGTATCGGTGCTCGAGAACACTGGATCAACCAGGGGCTCGGGCCCGGCTGGCACATCGCGGGCAACCCGGCGATGCAGGCACAGACCCTCCTGGTCAACCCCGCCGCGGGCATCGAAATGCGATTTCTGCGCGAGCGGCGCCGGTCATACCCCGGCGGTGTTCCGGTGGCCGGACACAACGCCGCCCGCCGTGAGGCATGGTCCCAGTCCCCCCTCCCCTTCACCCTGTCCGGCGACCCCAGCACACAAGAAGCCATCGACGAGATCATCCTTCTCCTGCTTTGGGACATGACCACAGACGGGGACATCCAGGTCCGGGTCGTGCACCCTCTGGAGCCTGGCGTCTACGGGCGGGCGGTCCCGGTCGACATGGAGTTCCAGGTCCAGCCTGGCGGCACCCTATTCAGTCGCCTCTCCTATGAGGGTGACGATCAGAACGAGAATCTGTTCGCTCATATTGATCGAGCAGACAACGAAGGCGATGGTATGAATGGACTCTTTGGCGCATGAGGAACTGCGCGGTGAGCGCCTACTCGCTCTCCGCAATCTGGAGTCGGTGACTCAGGCCGAGTTGGCCAGGACACTAGGAGTCGGGCAGGCATTCATTTCGCGGATCGAAAGTGGCGCCAAGCCTCTTCCCCGAGACCTGGCAATCGCGGCCGCGAGTGAGTTCGAGGTGCCCATTGAGTTCTTTTCTGTCCCGCCGAACGTGACAGACGCGGGAAATCCTACCTTCCGAAAGAGTTCGACAGCCGCGGTGAAGGAGGAACGAAAAATCTTGGCAGTTTTCGACGAAGCGGCCCGGCTCTTCTACCAGTCGTCGGAAAAATCCGGCTACCGCGAGTTGAACATTACCGAGGCCGTAGATGAAGATGCGGAAGAGACCGCATCCAATATTCGTTCCATCCTTGGCCTGGACTCAGAAGACCCTCTCCTGAACGCGACTCGAGCCGCCGAGCGCCTTGGGGTCGGTGTTGTCCACAACCTTGTGCCGGATGCCGGAGATGACGGCAAGCACCATGGCATATCCAAGCCATCTGTGCAGGTCAATCGGCCTCTCATTGCAACGGTGAGCAAGCAACCCCCCGAGGTCTCCCGAATGACCATGATGCACGAACTGGGGCACGTCATCTACGACCGTGACGTCTCCACCCCCTGGCGGAGCACTAAGAGCCCCGAAGAAGAGCGCGCCTTCCGCTTTGCGGGCGCCATGCTCATTCCTGCTAATGTGATGAAGAAGCGCGTAACTGAGTCCCTGACCCTGCATGGATACCTGGCGATCAAAGCAGACTACGGCGTTAGCGTAGGGGCCCTCGTGAAGAGAGCCGAAAGTCTTGGCATCATCTCCAAGTCCCGGGCACGGAGCCTCTACATCCAAATCTCGTCTCAGGGATGGCGGTATAACGAACCCGTGCCTGTGGCCGCAGAGCGTTCCTTGCTTATCCAGCAGGCGACCGCCCGCGCGTTCGGTGAGAACCTGGAGGGCGTGGCACAGTCAACCGGAGTGCCCCACCGTCTCGTTGAACACTGGACAGGGTTCAAGCGCGACCTGCGGGCACCCATGGCGGACGTTATCCCCCTACGTAGATGATGCGATAGGCGAGAGGCGCCTTATTTTCTATTTGAGACCAATAGACGCCTTGCGCCATGAGCACTTCCCTAAAGGGAAAGCAGCAGGAACGCGCTGGTCCTAGCGACTAATCGCCTGCACGCAGAGGGCCTCGGCACATGCTGAGGCTCTCTTTGTATCGGCAAGACATCGACGCGCCTCGACCGCCGGCCTTCGCGTTCTTCATCCGCCCGCATGCCCCCTCCAGGCGGCGGCAGTGAGATCGTCGAGGGTGACTCCCCACACCTTGGCGAGGATGAGCCAGGTGCGGAGGTCGCCGTAGGTGCGGCCTGCGGCGAGGTTGAGGAGGGTTTGGCGGGCGAGGCCGGTGGCTTCGGCAAGTTGGTCGTAGGTCATGCCGGAGTTGGCCTTGTGCACCTTGAACGCGCGCGCCAGGCGGGCCATGTCGGGTTCGGGTGGGGTGCGCACTCACGGTACGGAACGGGACTAGCGACCCCCCTGTCAGCACAAGATGTTGTACCGAACGTGTGTTCGATGTCAGGATGACCCCGACCCCCGTCCCAGGGGGACCGTCATTCGCCACCACGAAGGGCCCACCATGTCCCGCCACCACGGCACCCTAACCACAGGCGCACTCCTCGCCCTGGCCCTCACCGCCTGCGGAACCACCACACCCGCCCCGGCCCTCTCAAGCACGGGTACCTCTTCCACAGCCGCGCCGACGAGTGCCGCCACGACTAGCGATTCGCCCTCGTCGTCCGCCTCTGAACCTGCGGTCGGCGGACCCAAGACGGCCAGGGCATTCGGCCCTGCCACCTGGGCCATCAAGCCTGAGATCGACACCATCGCCCTCGCCAAGGCTCACGTCTACGGCAACCGTGTCCTCCTGCACACCGCCACCGAGACCGTGGCCTACGACCCCCAGGGACAGGAAGTCTGGCGGCTGACTCGGGACTCCCAGACCCCTCCCGCTATCGTGCCCATGTCTCCCACTGTGATCGGGCTCGTCACCACCGGCTCCAGCGACAACAGCGGCCTGGCCCAGTCCAAGCCGCAGACGCAGGTTCAGGTCGTAGACCTGGCCGACGGGAGCACCGTCGCCGAACACACTCTCGACGCTGTCACGAACACGGCCAACCCCACCGCACCCGGGCTCAGCCTGGCGAGCCCCGACGGCGGCTCCGAGGTCATCACTCCCGACGGGGCAATCCGCACCCTTGAGGACGTCGACATGGCCGGGGCCGTCGGGGACACCGTCATCACCTCCAAGGACGAGGTCATCGGCACGGACACCTGGTCTAGCGAGGCTTTCTGGGACGAGCCCCAGTACACGAACGCGGCCGTCGCCGCCGCGAATACCACGGACCTGCTCCTGATCGAGGGGCAGTTCGGCGTGGAGAAGACGAACGTCCTCGTCGACGCGGCCACGGGCACCGAGTACGCACGCCCCAAGTGCGGGGCCGGGGCTTTCTACAAGCCGATGGTGTCCAGCCCCAACGGTGACTGGAACGTCTCCTACGGGGCCGTCATCTCCCCGGACCACAAGGTCACCTGTATCGGTGGCGGCGAAGACGAGAAGGCCGTCGACCTGATC
Source organism: Micrococcus porci (assembly GCF_020097155.1). Lineage (NCBI taxonomy): Bacteria > Bacillati > Actinomycetota > Actinomycetes > Micrococcales > Micrococcaceae > Micrococcus > Micrococcus porci. Next base: position 349,362 of record NZ_CP083691.1, read on the forward strand.
GCCGTGACCGACCAGGGCCGGGCCTTCGGGACCACCACTGAGGGCCCCACTCTGCTCGTGGACGCCCGCCCCGGCGCCGAGCCGACCACCGAAGAACTCGCCCCGGGCACGGTCCTGCCCTCCGGGGTCGTCGGCGGGAATCTGGCCGTGCACTGGGACCCCTCTACCGGGGTCCTCTCGGCTAACCCCATCCAGGACTGAACAGTCCTCACCCCTCACCCCTCACCTCTCTCCGCCTTCTGATTTCAAGGAGTCACCGCATGACCCAGACCCCTACCCCACACCTGGCCGGGCCGTCCCCTGTGAAGGTGGGCCTGCTCGTGCTCGCCATCTGCGCTGTCGGCGGCGTCATCATCGGAGCCGTCGCCGGGCTCACCGATGGCGGGTCCGTGGAGAACATGTTCATCGGCGCCGTCTACGCGGGGTTCATCGGCTTCTTCCTGCCCGGTCTGCCCGCGGCTCTGATAGCAGGCCTTGTGGCCGCCGCGCGAGGACGTCGACGCGGCTGATCCCCGCGAGCCTGATGGTCCGCTTCCACGGAACCTCTTCACCGTTCCGGGGAGGCGGGCCCTTCTACTGACTGCGAGGGCGCGCCTTACTCTTTTGCCTTCCGCCTGTGGCGGCTTAGTGTGCCTCTACCATCACCATCCACGGTCACTTGCTCAGGAAGGCACACCATGCCCGAGTACGACTTCGAGACCTACCCGACCACCCCAGACGCCATGGCCAAGTACCTCCAAGAACGGGAAGCCGCGGGCAACCCCATGACCGGAGAGGAAGCCCTGGCGTACAGCGACTGGTCGCGCGAACGCGGGCGCGCCATCCAGGCAAAGATAGATGCGCGCAAGACCCCAGAGGAGCGCGAGGAGTTTCGCCGCTTCGCTGAAGAGTTCGAGCGTCAGTGCCTTGAAGATGAGAAAAGGTTCGCAGAAGAAGCGGCCCGGGAAGCCGCTGAGGACGCGGAGCGCGCCGCTCAGGGCAAGCGCCCAATCAAGCGGGAGCGGGACATCGTTACCCCTAAGGGGTTTTCCGGTATCGGAGTGACCCCGCGCGGCTGGTGACGGCTTGATCCGGGCGGGCGATGAGGCGTCTCGAGACGCATAGGTCGCTCACTCATCGGGCAAGTCATCGACATTGACTCCGAGGGCTCGGAGACGTTCGGCAAGCATCCGGGCGTTCGCCTCCGACTCCTGAGCCCAGTCGCGCTCTCCACCCACGTCACGCATTAGGCTGGCGCGCTCGAGTGCACCTCGATAATCATCAATGAGAGTTCTGATCTCGTGCTCATCACGGGTCTCGGTGACGGCAAGGACTTCCATCTCAGCGCTCTTCAAGACCTTTGAAGCGCCCTGGGTTTGTTGGAGACTCCTGACCTTGGAAACGAGGATGGAGTTATGCCGAAAGAGCAGACAGCGGGGAAGCCGACGACGCGTCGGTATTCGCCGGAGGAGAAGGCCGCGGCGGTCCGGATGGTGCGGACGCTGCGTGCCGAGCTGGGGACCGAGCATGGGACTGTGCAGCGGGTCGCGACGCAGCTTGGATACGGGGTCGAGTCCGTGCGGATGTGGGTCAAGCACGCCGACATCGACGACGGCGTCACCTCTGGCGTGAGCAGCGCTGAGGCGCAGCGGGTGCGTGAACTGGAGCAGGAGGTCCGGAAGTTGCGGCGGGCCAACGAGGTCCTCAAGCGTGCTGCGTCTTTCTTCGGGGCGGAGCTCGACCGCCACTACCGGAAGTAGTCGCGTTCATCGACGAGAACAAGGATGACCTGGTCGACGGTCGCCGGCTCGGAGTCGAGCTCATCTGCAGGCTGCTGCAGGTGGCTCCGAGCAGCTACTACGCAGCCAAGACCCGCACCCCCTCGGCTCGCGCGGCGCGGGACGAGGAGCTGATCCCGCAGCTGGTCGAGCTCTGGGAGACCAACTACCGCGTCTATGGAATCCGCAAGCTCTGGAAAGCCGCCGGCCGGGCGGGGATCATGATCGGCCGAGACCAGACCGCCCGGCTGATGCGCGCAGCAGGCATCGAGGGTGCGCGACGGTCGAAGAGGGTCAAGACCACCCGGCCGGACCCGGCCTCGGCGCGGCACCCGGACCTCGTGAAGCGGGAGTTCACCGCGCCTGCCCCGAACCGGCTCTGGGTCACCGACCTGACGTTCGTGCCGACGTGGGCCGGCGTCGCGTACGTCTGCTTCATCATCGACGCGTTCAGCAGGATGATCGTAGGGTGGCGGTGCGCGTCACACATGCGCACCGAGATGGTCCTCGACGCGATCGAGATGGCCCGCTGGTCCCGCGGCGCTCGCCACGAGGACCTGCGCTGTCACAGCGACGCGGGGTCTCAATTCACCTCCATTCGCTACGGCGAACGCCTCGCCGAGATCGGAGCGACACCGTCGATCGGGACCGTCGGCGACAGCTATGACAACGCCCTGGCCGAGACCGTGAACGGCTATGACAAGGCCGAGCTCATCCGCGGCCCAGCCCGACCAGGGCCGTGGCGCACCACCGATGACGTCGAACTTGCCACCCTCGGGTGGGTCCACTGGCACAACAACCAGCGTCTCCACGGCTACCTCGACGACCTTCCGCTGACCGAGTTCGAAGAGAGGTTCTACGCTACCCAGCAGGGCCAGTACGCCCTAGTTGAAATCAAATGACCAGGGCCTCCATCAGAACCAGTGCGATTCACGTTCTGCTTCAGGCCAACCACGCCTCCAAGACCAGAAGATAGATCGTCCAGCCATCGACTGGTCCCACCATCATCTGCGCCGAGTCCGCGTCCCTGAAAACACCCAACAGTCCCTCACCCGGTAACTGCCACCACTCCGCCACGAGACCTCCCCCACCCGTGCTCACTGCCCACACGTCCCGCGGACCATGCAACAGCCCCAGCGCCCGCTCCCCACCCGCAATCACTTCCCACTCCGCGTCCGAGCTCCGTGCTTCCGCGTCCACCGGCCTGCGCGCGGACACCTCACGCATCCACCCCGCACGGACGTCCATCCCCACGAACATCGCCCACGGCGCCACCCTTCCGGGCACCCGCAACACTTCACGCTCGATGATCTCCGTGCCCTGGTCCCCCCACCACCGCCGACGAACCACCACCGCCTCATCCAGCACCGCGTAGACATCCACCTCCGTCCGCCGACCGCGCAACCCACCCCGTGCGGACAACGTCGGCGCCATCGAACGCACCACCGCCTGTTCTACCTCGTCAGCCTCAGACCACGACCGCCACCGCTTCCGCGACGCCGAGATCACCTCGAGCCCCTCCACCAGAGACTCAGCGACATCGAGACCGGGCCCACTCTCCACCACCACGGTCTCCGGCCGCTCATCCCACGCTCCCGGCACCACAGCCGGCACATCAACCTCGCCAGCCAACGGGGCGCGTGCTGACCGCACCGCCTCCGCCACGGGCTCCCACAACCGGTGGGGCAACCACTCCTCATCGAAAGTGAGCGTCACCTCAAACACCTCCCGCGCAGCCCCGACATACCAGCGGAAGGAGTGCACCAGCCTGTCACCGGCCCGCACCACCACGTGATGACGTCGCACCGGCAATCCCGACCGTGTCCGCCCGGCCGCGTAGTCCAGCACCACGATCTCCCCCCGCAACGCATGCTCCGCGAACAACTCCCGCGGAGCCCCCACCCCCACACCTCCGCCAGACTCTTCCACCCAGTACCGCAACACCACGTTCGGACGCACCGCACGGGCCACCCCTTCGCCTTCCGACGCCGACGCCAGCGGATCCACGACCACCACCCCGTCCCGTGACCCGTCCACCACCACACCCCAACCCCCCGGCAGGTCAAGGTCAAACGGGCCAACCGCTGCCCTTATGCGGCCTCATCCTCCGCCGGCACGTTCGGCGCCACCGCCCGCCGCCCGTGAACGACCGGGCCGAAGTCATCAAAACCACCAGTATGACCGTTCCTCACCCATGCCTGACGATGCAGCTGACCGAAAACCGACGCAACTTCCCGCACCGACGGCACCAGATTCGCCTGGGTGTTCACCCACGGGTCCGGATTCGTCAAACCGCCCGCCCCGAACGGACGACCCGAATCCCACCTGTTCGCCTCACGCAAACCCGACTCCCACAACTCCTCAGACACCCGGAACGAAGCTTGTGCTGAATGCCTATCCGCATGCCCCGAGTACCCGACCTGCTCCACCTGCAACCAATCCACCTTCCACGCCCACGTGGACAACCCCTCTTCCGAGATTGTCAAATGCCGCGGAAACAACGCCCCCATCACATACACCGGCAAACAGAGCACCATCAATGGCAACCCCACCCACATCAACGCCTTGAAGATCGACCCCACCGGCGTCGTGCCCGTCGAATCGAAAAACAACGCGTAGACCATCACTGCCCCCGCGCCCAGGATCATCACCAACCCGAACAACCACCGGATCCGGCCCACCTTCACCCGGAACGGCAACGCCGCCAACACCTCATCCTCAGACAGACCCCTGAACCGTCGCCGAGACATCGTCCTCATACGCGCCACATCAACCTCCGAACCATCCCGCGACCGTACTGGCCACATTCTTCGCCCCATCCTTGATCCCATCGCCAAGATTCTTCGCCGCCTGACCAGGATCCTTCACCACCGCTTCCACAGCATCCCCGACACGCTCTGCGGCACTGTCCTTCTCCCCGTCCCCATCGGCATCATCAAACCACTGACTGTTCATAGCCCAACCCACTGCCAGCCCGACACCGAATCCCACTGAAGCGCCCTGGGTTTCGTTCCGACCTACTTCCTCAAGGAGGATCGGATCATGCCCCAGAAGTACACCCCCGAGTTCAAGGCAAAAGCCCTGAAGCTCATCGAAGAACGCGTCCGCGCCGAGCAGTGCTCCGCCTGGGTCGCCTGCACCGCCGTTGGCGAAGCCCTCGGCGGGATCTCCCCACACACCCTGCGGAACTGGTGGAAGCAAGATCGCGTCGATCACGGCGAAGCCCCAGGGCTCAGCACCGCTGAAGCCGAGGAGATCAAGAAGCTGCGCCGGGAGAACCTCGAGCTGCGCCGCGCGAACGAGATCCTGCGCAAAGCCTCAGCTTTTTTCGCAGCGGAGCTCGACCGCCCCACGACGAGATGATCGCGTTCATGGGACTGACGCACGTACAGGTGACATACTGACCTGACCTATGGCCTGGTTTCCACTCTCGATCACTAGCTTCCGGTGGTTGCGAGTGCCTGCGGGGTGCGGGCGAGGTCGTAGTCATTCGGTGTCGCGTACTCGAGTGAGGAGTGTCGGCGGTGGCGGTTGTAGAACACCTCGATGTACTCGAAGATCGCGTTCGCGAGTTCGATCCGGGTCTTCCACTTCTTCCGGTTCAGCAGCTCGATCTGCATGCTCGACCAGAACGATTCCATCATCGCATTGTCCAGGCCGTCTCCCACGGTCCCGAACGAGGGCAGCAGGCCCGCGGAGCGGATCTTCTGCGTGAAGACCCAGGAGGTGAACTGGACTCCGTGGTCTGCGTGCACTATCCCTCCAGGATCTGGCTGGCGTGCTCGAATGGCCATGTCCAGGGCGTTGACGACCAGGGTGGAGTCCTGCTTGGAGTCGATGGCCCAGCCAATGATTTTGCGGCTGCAAGCGTCCAGGACCGCGGCGCAGTAGACCTTGCCTTCGCGGGTGGGATGCTCGGTGATGTCGGTGACCCACAGTTCGTTGAGTTCGAGGCGATGGAATTTCCGGTTCACCAGGTCGTCTGCGGTGGCGACTCCCTTGAGGCGCTTGATGCGGGCCGGCCCAGGGAGTCCTCCGATCCCCGCGCGGGTCATGAGGACCCAGACGAGTCGGCTCGAGCAGGGAATGTTCATGCCCATGGTGAGCTCTGCGTGGATCCGGCGGTAGCCGTAGGTGCCACGAGAGGCGATGTGGATCTCGCGGATCAGTCCAGTCAGCCAGCGTCGGCGGAGCTCGGTGGCGCTGGTGGGACGCTTCTGGTAGCGGTAGTAGCCCTGGCGAGAGACGCCCAGAAGGCGGCAGCAGGTGTGCACTGGAGCTCCGGCGTCGACGAGTCTGTCGATCACCGGGTGCGCCCTTTTGGGTCCACTCCTCCCTCCTCGTCGAGCCATGTCGCAGCGCGGCGGAGGATCGCGATCTCCTGCTCGAGCTGCCGGACGCGACCGCGAGCCGCGCGGAGTTCGGCAGACTCGCGACTGCTGAGTCCAGACCGGCGGCCGTGGTCGATGTCGTCCTGTCGGAGCCAGGTGTGGAGGGTGACCTCGTGGATACCGAGGGCCTGCGCGGTCTGCTTGACCTGTCGGCCTTCGCGGACCAGAGCGATGGCCCGGGCACGGAACTCTGGAGGGTACGGGCGGGGCATGGGATGAGCCTTCCATGAAGACCATCGGCTAGCGACGTCAACTGGAAACCGACCCATAGGTCAGGTCAGACTGTCACCTACACGTGCACCAGTCCCATGTGATTGCCGGCCTTCTGGTGAGCGCCCGCGGCGATGTCGTCGTTCTCCTCCATCAGCGTGCGAGCCCGATCCACGAGCTCCTTCACGGTCTGACCGGCATCCAACCAGGTCTGCTCGATCACGTCGTAGTCCGCATCATTGTCCGTGGACTGGTCGATGGCCCCCACGAAGCGCTTCTGCCGGTCACATATGAGGGGAGCCAGCAATCTCCTGGACCGTCGCCTGCAACACCGAATAGAGCACTCCGGGCATCACCGGCACACCCACACACCGGGACTCGTCACGGAAGACCGCCAGCGGTGCCCGGTGCAGCGGCTGAACCCATTCGGCCACCACCTCACCCTCCTGGTTCCACCAGCGCCACCAATCCGCTGACGCCTCGCTGCCCACTCCGTCAGCGCCCCGACGCCCCCGCCACAGCTCCGCCATCTCCGTCGGCGCCACATCGCCCGGGGCCTCCATCACCTCGTCTCGCAACCAATCAGCCCGCAGCCCTGCCCAGGTGAGGAGCACCGGCACCACCAGAGACACCGGCACCGTCCGCACCCCCCTGCGGACGTTCGTTCCATCGCCTTCCCCCTCGGGGACCACCACGACGACGGCGCCCCCTCGCCCGTCCAGACACGCCTCAATCCGAAACCCCTGCCCCGACCTCTCACCCACACCGCTGAGAATGGGAAGTTCCTGCTCAAGCACACGGCGTTGCTCGAGCGAGGGCTCCCTCGCCCATGCTGACCACGGGGCCTGCTCCTGGACCGCGTCGTACCCAGCCCGCAGGCTCTCCAGCCACGGCGGGTTCAGGCCCTGCTCGGTCACGACCTCCCAGGAGTCCTGAGCTCTCACATCCGCGGGAACCTCGGGCCAACAGAGGTTCGATGCTGGTTCGGGCGCCCCCTGGCACACAACATTGCGGATCATCCGATCACACTGCCCGCCCCAGATCTCCAGGTCGGCCCCCGCCTCCGCCGTCAGCGTCAGCTCAACGATCTCGGCCCCTGAACCCACGTACCAGCGCACGCTGTGCCACACGAGGTCCTCTTCCCAACCGATCACATGATGGCGCCGTCCGGGCAAGCCACGGCCGGTGAAGAACGCCTCATAAGACAGGAGGAGGAACCCCTCGACGACTTCCTGACCACCGAGAAACGCCTCTCGGAACGACGCAGAGGCCACATTGCCGTCTGCAGGTTCAGTGAAATGGCGTAGGGCGACCGTCGGATGCACGACTTCATGACCCTGGTGTGCCGTCTCCGGACTGATGTCGAAGACCAAGACATCGTCCCGCCCCGCGACTTCTGCAGGCACCGACGCCCAGGCATCCGGCACCTCGAGGAGGAAGCGCCCAAGACTCAGCTCCACGGGCCGACCCAGCCGTCCCACGGCTCCTGCCCCGGCCACAGCTTCTCTCGCTCCGGAGGCTGCCCATGCGCCCTCGCCCGCAACCGCTCGAACAACGGCAACAACGACTGGATCGGCGGATCCGTGGCGAACTGCGTCTGGATGACCCGGTGGCGCGGTTTCATCCCGCCCAACCCGAACGGGAACCCCGAATCCCACCGATTCCCCCGCCGCAGCTCATCCGTCCACGCACGCTCATGCACCATGAACCCCACCTGCGTCTTCTTGTCCGGCGCCTCACCATGCGTGGGATTCAGCCAGATCTCCTCCACATCCGACCACGCCACACGCCAGGAATCCGTCCACACCGCCTCCTCATCCACCATCAGATGCCGAGGGCGCCGCCATGCCATCCATGTGTACGCCACGTACACGCTCAACGGAATGAACCCCACCACCGCCAGCCACCGGAACAGGACCAGCATCGCAGAGGGATCCTCGAACAGCACCGGCGGCAGCCCCAGCAGGATCATCACGAACAACACCCACAACACCACCGCGACCACGAACGCCGGCCACCACACCTCCGACCGGGCCCTCACCCGCAACGGCAACGAGACCGCATCCGGATCCACGTACTCCACCAGGACCGCGTTCTGATCGCTCACCGTCATCTCCCTCGAATCCAGTTCCAGGCGCCTTCGGCGAGATCGCCGGCCACCTCGGCGACACTATCCTTCTGCCCGTCCCCATCGGTGTCTTTGACGGGCACCGCCATCGCGACACCCGAGACAACCCCGGCAGCGAAACCCACGACATTCCCCGGCCCCGGAAGAACCGAACCGGCCAGGGCTCCCGTCCCCGCAGAGACCGCGATCGTGCTCAACACGTTCCCCGCCGTCTGGGCTCCGGCGTCCTGCCGCGCCTCGGACTCCACCTCTTCGCGAGAGGCTCCTGGAGTCTCCGCCTGGTTCTCACGCAGCTGCTGATCATATTCATCTCGGTAGGTCAGACCGGCGCCCACCAGCGTGCCCGCCGCACCCAGGCCCTTCACGCCAGCATTGAGACGAAACGCGCCGCGAGACTCGACCCGGTAGGCACCCGCCATGGCCGGAGCCGGGGCACCCACCGTCGCCGGCGTGCGCTTCCCCCACAACGGCACCGTCGAGCGGATGAAACCGGTGACCGGGAGCCCGTCCAAGAACTGCGACTTGAAGGCAGGCCATGTCGGCCGGCGGAACTTGCGCGGATCCTCGTATCGTAAGGCGAGCGCGGCCATATCGTTGGAGTAGTTCCGCATCGTCATCGACATCGCGAGTGGGACGTTGCGCAGTGGGGCCCAGCTTCGGGTCTGCGCCGCCCGCACCATGGCCGCTCCCCCGGCGTAGACCGAAGCTCCCAGCGGCCCGACGTTCAGCCCCATGAACCGCGCCTGCCAGGTCTCGGGAATCACATCGTCGAACCGCAACCACGGCTCGCGCACACGGGCGACATCAAGAAGCCCCAGGGCCGAGGTCGAAGGATTCTCCGGGTCGAGTGGCAGGGCGTTCTTCGCCGCTTCCGCCACGATCTCACGGCCCAACTGACCGGGCCGGCCCTCACTGACGCTATCCAGGTCGAGAGCCTCGATGTCGATGGTCCGAACGGCACTCGCACAGGTGGAGGCAGCCTGCTGATACCGGCGCTCCAGGTCTGCCGGCATGCTGGCCAGGGCCGCCCTCCATGAGTCCACACCCGGAGGAAGCGTTTCAATCGCCTGTGCCCCGTACATGGAGTTGTACGTGTCCACCTCGGTCTCGAAGACACGGCGGTCCGCCCAGAGCCCTCGAAGTGCATTCGAGAAATCGAGGAATGCTTTATCGAGGGCCTCGGCAGCGAGCACGACGCGTGCCGCGTTCTCGACCGGCACGAAGAAGCCGTTCACCAGGTCGCCTTCGCCATCGCCCTCGTAGTGGTTCCCGAGACTCTGCCACGTGGCATCCTGGTCAGAGACAACCTCTGCCAGCGAGGAAGCCGCGACAGTGACGCCATGAGCCAGCTGATCCATGGAATCGGCGGACTCCCACTCACTCATGCCCACTTTGGTCACGTAGGACGTCGTCATTCGATCACTTCCCCAGCTCCGCCGCGGTCGCCCGCTTGGCAACCTCTGCGTCGAACTCGCGATAGGAGGTCGCCACTGCACGACCGGAGTCCACCACTGCCCGCGCCGACTCCGTCAATGCTCGAAGTGCCTTGTCCAGGGCATCATCGCGGAACTGTGTCAGCGCTGACGTCACGTCTGAGTCGAGGCAAATACCCAGCAGTTCATCGACCTCCGTCGTGACTGCTCGCGCCTTGAGTTCAACTGTTCCGAGGTCACCGTCGACGCTGTCGATCACAGCGACGTATTCAGGCTCGTTCAGAGCAAATGTCATGTCGTTCTAAGCCCCCTTACCTTCCCCGCAAGCTTCCTTGTGCATGCGATGCCGGCCCGCGTCCTGCCCTCACTGGACGAGAACACGGGCCGGCGTCGTTGTGGCATGCAGGCCTGGAGTCAGGCGCGCATGCCGGCGATGTGGTTGCCGGCCTTCTGGTGCGCGCCGGCGGCGATCTCGTCGTTCTCCTCCATGAGGGTGCGCGCGCGGTCGACGAGCTCCTTCACGGTCTGACCGGCCTCGAGCCAGGTCTGCTCGATGACGTCGTAGTCGGCGTCGTTGTCCGTGGACTGGTAGTTGTCCGCCACGAAGCGCTTCTGCTGCTCACGGTCACCGAGGATGGTCTCGATGCGCGAGGCGATGCGGAGCACCTCGTCCTCGTAGGCGGCGGCGGCGGCGGAGTCGTACTGGATGGTCATGCTGGTCTCCTGGAATCGGTGCCCCGGAACGGGGCGGCATCACGTGGGCGTGCGAAGGGGTCGGGTCAGCGGGGGAAGGAGAACGACTGGGCCTCGGACACGGCCGGCTCGTTGGTGCTGACCTGCTCGTCCTCCTGGGTGACGTAGGCCTGGAACACGTCGGCCTGGCCCACGTTGATCTTGCCGAGGGCCTCGGCCAGCTGGTTCTGCGCGTCGTTCACGGCCACCATGAAGTTGTTGTACGAGGTGGCGCCCTGGCCCTTGAAGGTCTCCTTGAGGGCCTCCACGCCGGTGCGCAGGTTCTCGATCTCCTGCATCAGCTCCTCGCCGGAGACGGCGCTCTCGGTGTTGGCCTTCTGGAAGACGTTGATGTCGGTCATCTCAAGCGAGAATCCCATGGCTCTTCTCCTCTGGTCGGTGCATGATCCCGCTGGTGCACGCCGCCGGTCGTCCCCACCGGCGCACCGCGCCGGGTGGCGCGTCCGCGGTCCGTGCAACGGGCCCAGCAGTCGGTGTGCCAGGCCTGTGCACGGATAGGACCTTGCTGAGGACCCGGGGGGTCTGTCAAGACTGACGCCGCGTTGACCTGCCCCTGACCCTGCACCGCTCTTCTCAGGCGCTACTCTGGCCAGGGACAGACAGGGGGCACCACCGTGAGCATGGACCACGACGCTCAACTCATCGAAGCGGTCACCGTGCGGCGGCACCGCCTCCTCACCGCCCTCACCCACGGCACCAACCCCACCGAGCAGCGATGGCACGGCCGGGGGCGGCTGTACGTGGCCGGTGCCGTCCTCGCAGCGGTGATCTGCGCGCTGTGCGTCCTGGTCTCCCTGGTGATCTCCATCCTGACGGCATGGCTGGACAACCGCGAGCAGGTCGAGCAGCAGCGCCAGCAGCAGCAGATCGAACAGCAGCAGCGCCAGGAGGAGCGGGAGCGCGCCCAACAGGAGCTCGACGACGAACGGCAGGTGACCCCCTGATGGCCACGAAGTACTCCCGCGTCACCCTGCTGGGCGAGCGCCGCCACGCGGACGTCCTGCTCCCCTCGGACACCCCTGTCGGGGTGCTCATGCCGCAGATCCTCTCCCTGCTCGCGGAGCAGCCCGGCCGCGAGCCGGCGGTGCGGGCCCTCTACCGGGACACCGGCGCCCAGCTCGCCCCCGAGACCACGCTGGGACTCGCCGGGGTCCTGGACGGGGAAACGCTCCGTGTGGCGGCCACCACGACGGCGCCGGATGCGCCCATCGTCTACGACCTCCACGACACCGTGGCGGCACAGACCGACGCCCGCGGACGCTGGGGCAAGCGCGCGCGGCTCACCGTGCTCGGGCTTGTAGCCGTGTTCCTGGGGTGGTGGGCGGCCGTGCAGCTCACGGTCGGCCTCCCGGACGAGGCCTCGGCGCTCGCCCGGCTCGGCATCGGGGCCGGCCTGCTGCTGGCGTCCCTCGGCGTGTCCGTGTGGAGCCGGCGCCGGGCCGTGGCCCTGACGCTGCTCGGCGCCGGCGCCGTGATCGCCCTCAACGGCCACTGGTGGCTCATGGCGGTGCGTGCCATGCCGCTCGCCCCCGCTGTCCTGATCGGCCTCTGCGGTGGCGTCGCGCTCCTGCTGCTGGCCGCCCAGGTCAGCGGGCAGAGGCGGCCGCTGGTCCTCGCCGCCGGCGTGCTCGCGGTCCTCACGGGGGCCTGGGCTGCGGGGCCGACGGCGGCGGGCTGGCTGATCGGGGAGCGCACGGCCTCCGTCCCGGTCACGGTCGGCGCCCTCACGGCCGTCGTCGCGCTGCTCGTGCTCTCCGTGCTGGCCCAGGCGGCCGTCTCCCACGCCGGCCTGGCCGGTCTGGACGACCAGGAGTCCGCCGGGGCCCGCCTGCTGCGCACGGACGTGGCGGCCGCCGTCGCCACCGCGCACCGGTCCATGGTGCTCGGCGTGCTGCTGTGCGCGGCGTCGATCGCGGTCTCCTTCTGGTGGATCTCGGACGACATCGTGCAGCCGGCGTTCTCCGTGCCGTTCAGCGCGGTCCTGACGATCGCCGTGTGGCTGCGTGCCCAGGCGTTCCCGCTCACCCTGCAGCGCGCGCCCCTACTGCTCACGGCGGCCTGGGGCCTGTGGTGCACCGTGCGGCTCACCTCCACGGCGTTCCCGGCCCTGGCGGTGCCCCTGCTGGTGGCCCTCGCCGTCATCGCCGTGCTCCTGGTGGCGCTCCAGGTGGTCACTGTCCCGCCCCACGTCCAGGCGCGCGCCCGGCGCCTGTCCACCACCCTCGAGACCCTCGCCGTGGTGGCCCTCATCCCCCTGCTGGTCGGCTACGTCGGCCTCTACGCCGCGATGCTGGAGACCTTCTGATGACGCGCACTGAGTCCTTCGCCCACGACGCCGACCGGCGCCTGCGTGGCCGCGCGGCCCGCAACCCGGCCCAGTCCGCCCCCCACGCGGTGTGGCACGCCTTCCACCGCAGCACCGACCTGCGGCGCCTCGAGGAGGCCGCCGTCCGCCTCCAGGCCCCCGTGGGCACGGGGCGGAGGATCGCCGTGACCTCCTCCCGCGGCGGCACCGGCCGCACCACGCTCACGGCCGTCCTCGCCCAGACCCTGGGACGCTTCCGGCTCGAGCCGATCGGTGCCGTGGACCTCGACCCGGGGCACGGCGCGCTGCGGCTGCGCCTGGGGCCCCTCGTGGACGGTCCCGACGCCGAGGACGGCGGGGAGGGCGGCGAAGCCGCAGAGCGCGAGGGCGCAGGCCCCGGTGAGCGCGGCGCGGCCACGGCCGATCGCGTGGCCCAGCACATCCGGGATCACGGCACGGGCGGTGCTGCGGACTTCCTCGCGCCCCTCGAGGCCTCCCCCCACCGCGTCTACCACACGGCTGCGCGGACCACGCGGCAGGTGCTCCCGCAGGACCACGTGGCCGGCCTGCTGACGGGCTTCTCACGGTTCTTCCCCGTGACCCTCAGCGACTGCGCGGCCGGGCACCTCCCGGTCGAGACCGCGGCCGCCGTGGCGTCCTCCCACGCCGTGCTGCACGTGGTCCCCGCGGACGCCCTCGCCGTGGACGAGGCCCTGCACTTCCTCACCGCCACCGGCCAGCACACCCGGCGCACCCCCGAGCCGCACGTGGTGGTCGCCGTCGTGCAGCACCGGTCCCGCACCAACGCGGACGCCCGGGACGCGGCGGCGGCCCTGCGCCGGCGCGGGTTCCCCGTGCATGTGGTCCCGTTCGACCGGCACCTGGACACGGGCGTGTCCGTCACGCCACGCCTCATGCTCCCCCGCTCCCGCGCCGTGGCGGCCGAGCTCGCCGCCGACCTCCTCGAGCGTGCCACCGCCCGCAGCGCGCAGTCCGGTCACACCGCCGAGGACGAGGCGGTGGACGCGGCCGCCGAGGCTCACCCGGCGGGTCCGCCTGTGCGCTCCGGCTCCACCGCGCGCCCGAGGGGACGGGCATGACCCGTCGCCTGGTTCACCGGCCCGGCCGCACGGTCCCGCCGGCCCGCCTCCTGCCGGAGGACGTGATCACGGGCCCCCAGCCCGTGGACCCCGCCATGGACCAGGGCTCCGGGCCGAACCTGCTGATGATCGTCCCCATGGTGGCTGCGGCGGCCTCCATGTTGACCATGATGGCGTTCCGCCAGTCCCCGTTCGCGGCCGTGGGCGCGCTCGCCATGGTCGTGACCCTCACCGCCATGCTGATCCTGTACGGCTCGCAGGCCGGCAAGGCCCGCCGGCGCCGCACGACCCTCCGGGAGACGTACACGCGCTACCTCGACCGCCAGCGCCGTCGCCTGATCGCGGAGGACGAGCAGGCCCGCGCGATCGCCGCCTCCGCCGCGCCGCCGCCCGGGGCGCTCCTCGACGTCGTGCGCCGCCCTGACCGGCTGTGGGAGCGCCGCCGCACGGACGAGGACTTCTTGCAGACCCGGGTGGGGCTGGGCGCCCGACCGGTGCGCGCCCTGCGGGTCGCCGTGCAGGACAACGCGACCCAGGTGCAGGACGAGTTCATGCTGAAGCAGGCCGAGTCCCTCGCCACGCGGTTCCGCACCACGGACGACATGCCGGTGAGCCTCCCGCTGGACTCCCTGGGCAATCTGGCCGTAGTGGGTCCCCGGGAGTTCGGTCTGACCGCTGCCCGTTCCCTCGTGCTGGGCGCGTGCGTGCAGCAGGCGCCGGAGGACCTGGTGGTGGCGCTGTTGGTGCCGCCGGAGCGCCGCGCGGACTGGCCGTGGTTCGACCGGCTCCCGCACGCCCGCGTCGCGGACGCGGCCTCGCCCACCGGAAACCGGCTCCTGGTGGCCGCCGACGCCGACGACCTCATGCGAATGCTGCGCGCCGACCTGGCCCGCCGCGCGGGCATCGCGGCCGAGACCCTGCGCGCGTCCACGCGGGACGGCCGGGCCGCGACGGAGCTGTCCCGCCTGGTGATCGTGGTGGACTCCCACGGGGAGCCGGCGGCGGGCCTGCCGCTCGAGGGCAGTCACCTTCCGCTGGTTTCGCGGGGCATCACGCTGATCACCCTGGTCTCCGACCGGCTGGACGAGCCGTCCGACGTGCGCCTGCGCCTGTCCGCCACGGGGGGCACGGACGTGACGGGCGCGGCCGAGTTCCAGGTCGACGACGCCCGGCAGGACGAGGGCCGCCCAACGGTCTCCCACGGCCGGCTGGACACGTTCGACGCGGCCACGGCCCTGGGGGTGGCGACCGACCTGCAGCCGCTGCGGCTCAGCGCCGACTCCCTCGAACACGCCGAGGACGACCTGTCCTCTACGCAGACGTTCCTGCAGATGCTGGGGCTGTCCCCCGAGCTGACCCTGGAGGAGCTGCGGCGCCGATGGCGGCCCCGCGGCCAGGACGAGTTCCTGCGGGTGCCGATCGGCGAGGACGACCGGGGCGACGCCGTCCACCTCGACCTCAAGGAGGCCGCGCAGCTGGGCATGGGCCCCCACGGGCTCTGCGTGGGCGCCACCGGCTCCGGCAAGTCCGAGCTGCTGCGTGCCCTGGTCTTCGCGCTCCTGGCCTCCCACGCGCCCGAGCGGATGTCCCTGTTGTTGGTCGACTTCAAGGGCGGCGCCACGTTCGCGCCGTTCCACGGCGCACCGCACGTGGCCGGCATCATCACGAACCTCTCGGACGACCTGTCCCTGGTGGAACGCGTCTACGCCTCGCTCAGCGGCGAGATCCTGCGCCGCCAGGAGGTCCTCAAGGCGGCCGGCAACCTGGCGAACATCACCGACTACCAGGTGCATCGCGAGCGCGAGCTGGCCCAGGGACGCAGCGTGGAGGCGCTGCCGCACCTGATCGTGATCATCGACGAGTTCGGCGAGCTGCTCACGGCGCGGCCGGACTTCATCGACCTGTTCCTGTCCATCGGCCGCATCGGCCGCTCGATCGGCGTGCACCTGTTGCTCTCCTCCCAACGGATCGAGTCCGGCAGGCTGCGCGGCCTGGAGACCTACCTCTCCTACCGGCTGGGGCTGCGTACCCTCTCGGAGTCCGAGTCGCGGACTGTCCTGGACACCGCGGACGCGTTCCACCTGCCGCCGCTGCCGGGCTTCGGCTACCTCAAGGTGGACACCTCGGTGTACACCCGGTTCCGCTCCGGCTACGTCTCCTCCCCGCTCGAGGAGGAGGCGGCGGCCCGTGCGGAGCAGGAGCGCGTACTCACCGCGGACGACGACGTCCCCCCCGCCCTGCCTGTGCCCGACTACGGGCTCCAGCTCGTCCTGCCGACGGAGGGGGCCGAGCCGCAGCTGTCCTCCGGGGCAGGTGCGGCCCAGGTCATGGAGGAGCCGGAGGACCACCGGCCCACCATCATGGAGACCCTCATGGACCGGCTGCGGGAGGTCCCCTCCCCCGTGGAGCCGCTGTGGCTGCCACCGCTGCCGGAGGCCCTCACCCTGGACCAGGCGGCGGGCGACGTCGCCGTCACGGACCATGGACTGCGCCTGCCCGCCGGAGGCGACCTGGAGGTGCCGATCGGTCTGATCGACGACCCGGAGCACCAGTGGCAGGGCCTGTGGATGCTCGACTTCGCGTCCGGTTCGGGGCACCTGATCGTGCAGGGCGGGCCGCGGTCCGGCAAGTCGACCCTGCTGCAGACCATCGTGACCTCCCTGGCCCTGACGCATTCACCCCAGCAGGTGGGTGTGTACTGCGTGGACCTGCTCGGCTCCAGCCTCCTTCCGCTGCAGGGGCTGCCGCACGTGGGCGGCGTCGCCATCCGCACCAACCGGGAGATGGTGACCCGCACGCTCCGCGAGGTGTCCGCGATGCTCACCCTGCGGGAGAAGCTGTTCGAGGCGGAGGGCATCGACTCGATGACCACCCTGCGCCGGCGCCATGCCGACGGCTCCCTGCCCGATCTCGGCAGCGCGGACGTGTTCCTCGTCCTGGACGGATACGGCCAGGTCAACGAGGAGTTCGCAGATCTGACGCCGGTGCTCAACGGCCTCATCTCCCGCGGCGCCGCATACGGCATCCACATCATCACCACGGTCGCCCGGCAGGGTGAGATCCGCTCGACCCAGCAGACCTTCTTCACCCACCGGGTGGAGCTGCGGCTCTCCACGCCCTCGGACTCGGCGATCGACCGCAAGGCCGCCGAGGAGGTCCGCGAGGACACGCCGGGCCGAGGCCTGGCGTCGACCCGCCTGCACGGCCAGGTGGCGCTGCCGCGCGTCGACGGCGCCGCGGACCCGGGCACCGCGGCGGAGGGGCTCGCCGAGACGGTGCAGCGGATCGCCGAGTCCGCGCGCGGCGAGGCGATGGCCGTGCGCGTGCTGCCGCCGACCACCGAGCGGCCGCCCCTGGAGCAGCTGGAGGACCCGGGACGGCTTCCCGTGGGCCTGCTCGAGGACGACCTGTCCGTGCGCTCGCTGGACATCGACGGGCGGGAGCGTCACGTGGTGGCCCTCGGCGACGCGCAGACCGGGCGCAGCTCGATGCTCCGGCAGTTCGCCCGGCACTTCATGGACACCCACGCGGACACCGAGATGATGTTCGTGGTGTTCGATCCGCGCGGGGAGCTCAAGGGCGTCATCCCGGACGCGTACATGGCCGGCTACGCCGGCAATGCGACCGTGGCCGTGCCCCTCGCGCGGGCGCTCGTCTCCGAGCTGGAGAAGCGGCAGTCCACCGATCCGAAGGACGCCGGCCCCATGCGCCAGGCGCGGATCGTGGTGCTGGTGGACGACTACGACGTGCTCACCGTGGCCGGGGACTCCCCGTTGGCCCCGCTGCTGCCGTACCTGCCGATGGCACGGGAGCTGAAGCTGCACGTGTTCCTCACCCGCCGCATGAAGGGCGCCTCCCGTGGGCTGTACGAGAAGTTCCTGGCGTCCCTCGTGTCCCAGGACGCGGTGACCCTGATGTTCAGCGGCGACCGCTCCGAGGGCGTGCTGTTCGACGGGCTCCGCCCGAAGCGGCTGCCCCCCGGCCGCGCCGTGCTGATCGGGGCGTCGCGGAGGCACGAGACGGTGCAGACGTTCACGGGCCCGCCCGCGCCTGGGAGAGGGTGACGAATGTCGCCGGATGACGGCGGGCGCCTTCCACGCTTTCTGGAACACCCGGGACGAGCTGGACCTGCGAGCCGCCGCAGTGGTCCTCGCCCACAATGCGGGCCGGGTCTCGGAAACGGCGGGGAGTTCATCTCCATGGACCAGGACGTGGCGACGGAGGCCGAACAAACGGTGTCCGAGGACGGCGCCGTCTACGCAGGCGTCATCGGCCTTTTCCTGCCCGCGGCCCTGATCGCGGCCCTCGTGGCCGCCGCACGAGGGCGCCGACGCGTCTGACCCCGCCAGCCGGGCATTGCCCCGTTTCCACGGAATCCTCTAGACGTTCCGTGGAGGCGGGCCCTCTACTCTCTGCGGGGCACGCCCCGCTCTTCTGCCTTCCACCCGCGGCGGCTTAATGTGCTTCTATCCTCAACGTTCGCGCCCACATGCCCAGGAAGGCCCCATGACCAAGTACAACTTTGAGGCCTACCCCACCGAGCCGGAGTCCATGGCCAAGTACCTGCACGAACGGGAAGCGGCAGGCAAGCCCATAACCCGCGCGGAGGGAGAGGCATACATCGAGTGGAGCCTGGCGAAGGAGCAGGAGATCACCGAACGCAAGGAACGGATGAGCCCAGCAGAGCGCGCCGGTCACGAAGGGTTCCAGCGCGAGGAGGAGCCCATGGGCGCCATCTTCGATCTCGAGGACGCCCGGTCCGAAGTAGAGGCCCTCGTCGAGGCGGCCGAGGATGCCGAGCGCGCCGCCGCGGGTAAGCGTCCCCTCAAGCGAGAGCGCGACATCGTCACCCCGGAAGGGTTCTCCGGGATGGGTGTGACGCCGCGCGGCTGGTGATTCATCCAGGAGTCCATGGCGCGCTCTCTACCATCTCAAGAAGACTTTGGCGGCAGTTCGATTGGAGCACCGCGCGAGCGTGATCAGTCCTGGGGCGCGCCCTGCACAGACACTCCCAGCGCACGCAGTTGCTCCGCGATGCTCTCCGCTCGGGCGTCGAATGACCGGACGCGGTCGACGTAGCCGGGTTTGCCGCGGTGCAAGTTAGCGATCTCTACCTGTCGGTGATACTCCTCCAGGAGGGTCCTCACTTGGTGGTCCGCGCGGTTCTCTGTCACGGCGACGACGTCCATCTCCCCCTCCTTCAAGACGCGAGAACGATCCAGCGTCCTCGCCATCTTCTTCAACGTCTGGCTGACCGTGTGCAGATCGTCGTAGGAGTGGAACATGCCACCCTCCAACACACGGAGGTCAAGATCGAATGTGTCGGTCCACTCGCGTCCGGATGAGTCCACGTACGACACGACGGCGGTGTGATGAACCGGGAGGTCGTCCCTCCCGGAACGGTCCGACATACGGTCGTAGAACATGCGGGTGACCTGCCCAGGCGGGATCATTGCCGTCGGTTCATGCAAGAGCCGCATGGCGGCCATCTCATTCCCACCCTCCTCACGTGCCCGCAGGAGGTGAGGTTCGATGCTGATGGTCACGTTGTACGCCGGGCGGACACCGATGTTGCGGATGACAAAGTCCACCATTGCCATCGACCTCTCGCCGGGCTCCAGGGTCACAAGCACGTAGGGCCGAGTGGCCTCTACCTGAGCGTCGCGGGCGGTCTCCCACTGTCGTTTGGCGTAGAGACCAGCCACGATGGCCGCGACCAAGAGCCCGGCTGTCAGCAACGTGTAGATCGCGGTCCAGGCGGGAGTCGTGAGGCCCCAGAACGTCTCCATCAGTAGTCGACCGCCGCGTCACTCTCGTACAGCGCCCGCGCGGATGTGGCGACCTCGACGGCTTCCCGGACCTTGGGGTCCTGCATGTCTAAAGCCCGCATCTTGCCGTTCACCTCGGTCAGGCCCTCGATGCGCATGAACTCGTCGCCGTACTGCTCGGCGTATCGGGCCAAGCCGCGCAGCTTCGGCAGTGCGTCCGACAGGTGGTGCCCGTGCGGGTCCACGATGGACGCCCGCACCCGGCCCTGGGCGTCCTCGTGGAAGAACAGGAAGTCCGGGCGCATGGTGCGCCAGGCGTTCCCGTCGCGGTATGCGATGGCCAGGGACTCGTCCTTCACACGGGAGGGGTTGCGGTACCAGGCGATGGCGCCGCGGCGGCGCATCTCCTGGTCGACGACCGAGGACTCCACTCGGTTCAGGGTCAGCGGGTACGTGCCGTCCTCAGCGGTGAGGATGTGGTCCGTGCGGGTCGGCAGGGGCTTCTTGTCGACGTCGACGGGGCTCTCCTGCCAGTTCACCGGCTTGGCCAGGTTCCCGCGCTGGGGCTCGGTGGACTGCTCCATGAGGGCCTTGTACGCGGCCTGCCGGTCATCGGCGAGGGCCTTGATGTCGGTGCGGTGCTCCTGGAACCAGCGGCCGACCAGGCGGGAGGCTTCCTCCTTGACGTCCGCGACGATGTCCGGAACGGACGCCATGCCCGCCACACGGGCGTACGCCTCGCGCAGGTCGTCCTCGTCAGCGTCGGGACCGACGATGTGGTTCACGTAGGTGCGGGACACGTCCGCGGTGAACGCGCGCGCGGCCCGCTGGTAGGCCTCGCGGACGACAGCGAGGTCGGCACGCTCGGTGAACATCCCGATCCGTTCCTTGCCTGTGGCCCGGTCGGCGAGGATCGTGCGGACCCGCACCTCGAGGATGTCCTTGACCGCCTTGTCCACGTCCTCCCGGAACTGCCCAGCCCGGTAGTCGAGGGTGCCGTGCAGGTGACGGTGTGCCTCCTCGCCCGCGTCGGGGCGGAGGCCGTCCTCGGAGAGGTACTGACCCAGGGCGGTCAGCAGGGGCACGGGGCCAAGACCGCGGGAGGGTGTGGTCTCCGTCGGCAGGGAATCGAAGAGGTCCCACAGGGGCCCGTTTTCGATGGGGGTGACCTTGACTCGGTCGGTGAGCACAACGGGTCCGACAGCGCCTCCCTGGCCGCCCCCGGAGGCGCCGCGAGTCTCGCCCTGGTGAAGGCCGCCCGGGCGCGCGGGGGTGCCCTGGCCATCGGCCGAGGGCTCCGCTACACGGTCGGTAGCGTGCGTGCCGTGGCCGGGCACCTCGGGGTTGGCAGGCTCGGTGCCACCCCCCGACGACGCACCCGCCCCGCCCGAGGGAGGAGTCACCTCGGGACGCGGGTCCGGGTCGACGACCGGGTCGATGATCGGGTTAGGGACCTCGTCATTCGTGAGGTCCTTCACCACCTGACGGGCGGCCTTCTCGTCGAAGTTCGGGAGCAGGCACAGCACCGAGTTCAACTCGTCGTTGCCGGGGATGCGGCGGGCCAGCGGGGTACGCACCATGCGGCCGAGAGTCTGGGTGATCTTTGTCAGGTCCGACACGGTGCGGAACGACATGAGCACCTCAGCGCGCGGGCAGTCCCAGCCCGTGGTCACGGCCTCCTTCGCCAACAGGATGCGAACACGCTTCGTGTCCTGCACCTTCTCGGGGTCGATGTGCGGGATGAACAGGCCCGCGGCCTGGATGGCCTCCTTCTCACCGAACACGTGCGCGACGGCGCCCGCGGGCATCTCCGGCCACACGTCCATGATGGTCCGCAGGTACCCGGCGATGTCGGAAGGGGTGACCGAGTTCGGGGTCTGGAGGACCATCAACGGGACGACCCGCTCGATCTCCGCGCCCGGGTGATCGGCCCTCTGTTCGGCCACGTACGCGTCCCATGCGGCTTCGGACTCGAGCAACTGCCGGACCGCGGAGCGGAGTAGGACGGTCTCGAACGACCCCACCTCGTCCGGGTGGGGGATGTTGAGTAGGATGTTGTCCTTGAGCAGGCCGGACTTCTGGATACGCGCCGGGTCCACTTGCACAGGGTCGAGACCGAGACGGCCGCGGATGCCGTCCATGGCGTTCGTGAACCGCTGGAGGGTGGCGGAGATGCCGAACACCACGGGCATGGGCGGCACTCCGGGCTGGCCTGCGATGAGCCGCTTCACGATGGTCTTCTGCTCCGCCTGCGCACGAGCCGTGGTGCCCATGCCCTTGTGCGCTTCGTCGAGGAAGAAGTACAGGGTGAGGTCGGGGTTCTGGATGGTGGCGGCGATGATGTCGTAGATCGTCTGCGGCACCATGTCCGGCCGCACACGGGGGTCCAGGCCCGCGAAGGTGTCCTGCCCTTCGGTGCCGGAGGGCTGGAATCCACGCACCATGCGGGAGGTCTTGGCGAACTTCTGCGTGTTGATGAAGTACACGGTCCGCGGGTCCAGAGCAGGCTTCGTGTACCCGGCGTTCAGGTCAGTCATCCGGCCGATCAGATCGGGAGCCGCGGCCTCGAGCCGGTGCCTGGACTGGGCGTTCAGGGTTGGGTCGTCGGAGAACCACAGCACGACGGCGCCGGGGTCCGCGAGGAAGTCGAAGGTGTCACTGCCGAAGAACAGGGCCTCGATCACGGCCGCGGCGATCACGGTCTTCCCACCGCCAGTCGTTGCGGTCAGCGCCATGGTCGGCAGGTGGCCCTCCCGCCGGAGACGCTGGGCCCGTTCGATGTTGGCCAGGATTTCGGCGACGGCGTCCGCCTGGTAGTCCTTGAGCGTGTACCTCATGCGCCCGCCCTTCCGCCCGTGTTGATCTCGAAGTTCGTCAGGTACGACTCGTAGAGCCGGACCGGGGTCACGTCCTCGGGGAGGAGGGCGCAGACGGCCTGGTAGCGGCGCTCGTCATCCGTGACGACGTACACGGTGCCCACACCGGCCTCGGCCACGGCCTCCGCGAACGGGGTCGCGCGGTCCACCTTGGTGAGCACACCGTAGGCCTCGGCCACGTCCCACCCGCGGGCGTGAACCTCGGTGATGACCCGCCCGCGGGACCCGGCGCGCATCCAGAGCAGGGGCGCGATCCGCTTGAACGCGAGGTCCTGCCGGACCATGAGCGGCGACTCGTAGGTCAGCGTGAAGAACGCCGCGTTCTCCTCGAACCCGTCGGACATGGGGAACTCGTCCGTGAACTTGTAATCCCCCTTGATGGGGTCCCCAGTGGGGGTCCTGCCCGTGATTGCGGCGGTGACGCGGGGCTTGGTGACGTAGTCGCAGATGCCCCACTGCTCCCACTCCGGGTCGCCCGGACGGAGACCCTGCTTCCGCAGACCCTTTTGCTCCTCAGCCGAGACCTCGTTGTTCGTGACCGAGATGCACTGCCGCCGACCACCATCCTGCTTGTTCAGGCGCATTACAGCATGAGCCGTGGTCCCAGACCCGGAGAAGAAGTCCAGAACGACCGCATCAGGGTTTTTCTTGATGAGAAATCGGAGTGCATCTTCCACCGCGTAAAGCGACTTGGGGAAAGGAAACCTCTTGTCACCCATAATCGACTTCAGAAGATTAGTGCCTCCCTGCTCCGCGTTATGAGAAGAGATGCGCCACTGCGAGGTTGGAACAAACGAAGCACTATATTCCGACGCATCCACCAGCACGGACCCGTCCGCGCGCCGCCCCCGCACCGGGAACCGCCCGTCTTCGACCTTGGCTTGTTCACCCGCCTTGAGATAGGTCAGGGTCGTCTTGGACCCCCTCCACCGACCGATCCGGACATATCCCTTGGTGATGAGGTCGCGAAGCGTGTCGGCACCGATCTGCCAACGCCCCTGGGAGCCGTCAGCCTTGATTGGCCAGATTGCGACGGCGTCTTCCGGCGCCTCAACGGCAGTCAGGTCGGCGTCGTAGAAGGGCTCGCCGACCGAGACAAAAACAGGACCATCTCCCGCCAGCCGTATGAAGACGGGATAGAACATATTGGGGCGCGCGGCCCTCGTTGATCCGTCTGCCGTACGAAGCAAATCGGCCCACCGCAAGCCGAGCGCCCTTGAATCCTGAACGACTTTCCACTCGGAGCTCAAAGGCATCGGCGCAGGCTGGGAGGCGCCGACGAAGAGAAAAAATACATACTCGTCACTTCGAGCAAATCCTCCCGCTCGGTGCGACCCTTTGGGGTTGATGACCGTCGAGACCATTTGCATTCGTGCTTGCGGGAAGGTCTGCTCGAGGAGCATCCCGAGGCGGAGGTACTCCTTCTCGTCAATGGTGACGATCAGGACGGAGTCCTCGGGGTTGAGGAGTTCGCGAGCGACCTGGAGGCGACGCTCCATGAAGGACAGCCACTTGGAGTGGCGGTAGTCGTCATCAGAGGCGACGTAGTCGTTGTTGTACTTCCAGTCCTTGGCGCCCGTGTTGTAAGGCGGGTCGATGTAGATGCAGTGCACCTGGTGGCGGTGGGTGTAGGTGAGCATCTCGAGGGCGTGGAAGTTCTCCGCATTGATGACCGTGTGGAACGGCTTGTCCCCTCCGCGTTCGACGCGGCCGGTCTCGACGAGGCCGGGGTACATGTGGTCGCGGAACTCGGCGACGACGACGAGATCGGCGAGGGCCGCCTCGGCCCCCTGCTCACCATCCACCTCAACCAGGTGCGCGATGTCGTCGGCGCGGTTGATGCGCTGGACACGCCAGAGGGTCTGGTCGCCCTTCTTGGTCTCGCCGCGGGGCGGAAGGATGCGGACCTTGTCCCCCTTGCGAACCTCTCGGGAAGGCAGTTCGACGGCCTCGGGGCGGTGTTCCTCGAATACGAGGCCGAACTGGCGCTGACGCCGGGTGCGGTTCTTGATCTCGCGTTCGAGGTTGGCCGCGAGGTCGGGGTTCGTGGCGCGGACCTGGCCGAGGAGGTCAGAGAGGCTGGACATGGGCGTGGGTGCCTTCGTGTGGGTGCCGGTCGGTGTCGGTAGTGGCGACGTTCACAGCCTAGCGTCACGTATCGTTCTAACGACCAGTCCGACAGGCCCCGTCGCCCTCGACTTGTGGCGTCCGAGCCTTAGAACTTGGTCTCGCGGATGTTGGCCAATCCCGGGTCCGGGTTGATGCCGAAGTCGACGTGGTAGACGCGGCGGAACGTGGCGAAATCCACCACCTGCATCGGGCCCTCACCGCGCATGAGGCGGCGGAACTGGTCGGCGCCCATCCGGGTGTGCTTGGAGACGTCGGCGAGGGTCTCGTCCCGCAGGCGCGCGGCGCGGGTGACCTCGATGGCGACAAGGTGCTGAATCTTCGCGGCGATCTGTCGGTCGTGGTGTCGGGGATCGTCCTGGATGACCGTTCCGTCGAACCAGGTTTCTCGCCAGGCCGGGGAGGTGTCCTCTTTCCCGAAGGCTCGGGGGTTCTCGAGGTAGTCGTTGGGTCGCCATCCGAACTTCTCCGCCATGCCGTCAACGTAGGAGTGGAGCAAGGCAGTGACGAGCGCGCCTACCCCGAGTAGGGGCGTTACTTCCGGCCGGAGGCGCTGTACTTCCCGCCGGAAGCGTGTCTCTATCTCAAGTGGTAGAGGGGCGGGGGGTGGGTGACTCACGGTGAGGGCATGAACAGCAACCACCGCGAACCGCTCACGGCTCTGACGCGGTCAGTCTTCCGGCAGGGAGGCGGGCCCCTCCCAGAGCCGCGCTTGGAGCCCTTCTTCGGTCCGCGCCACCGTGATGGCGTCCGGCCAGGTCTCGCCCTTGAGGATGGCGTACAGGGTCGAGTAGTTGACCTGGGTGCGCTCCGCGGCGGCCTTGATAGAGGTGTCGCCGATGGCCTCGGTGAGGTTGTGGACGTAGCGGCGGAGGGTCTCGTGGATGGGGTCGTCGACGGGCGTGTTGGGCCAGCGTTCGCTGACCTGGTTCGGCTTGAGCCGTGCGCGTCGTCCCACGGGTCCAGGGTAGCGGGGAACCCTTGTGGGGCTTGGGCTTTTGGGGTGCCTTGCGGGTGCTATCGTAACAACGATAGTTTGTCCTCCCATACGAGGAGCGCCGCCCTGGACATCACCGACTACCGCCCCGCCACCATCCCCGCACCCGCCTGGAACCGCATCGCCGACTTCACCCGCGCCGTCGCCGCCGATACCCAGGCCCACCACGGCAACCGCTTCAACACCCGCGACCTCATGGGCGCTATCGCTCACCACGTCCACTGGGTCACCGACGCCGCCTGCCTGCCCCTGGACCGCTCCGTCGTGTTCCACCGCGACGTGATCGAGGACTACATCGCTCACGGCACCCCAACCCTGGGCCCCGGGTCCCGCTCTACCCGCCGCTCCTTTCTCCTACGCGCCGCCGAGGCCGTCCTGCCCGACGACGAGCGCGTGACCCGCCTGTACCCGCACCACAAGGACGCCCCGGCCCGCCCCTACTCCGAATTCGAGCAGAGGGCCCTGCGGTCCTGGGCCGTCGGCCAGACCACCGCCCAGCGGCGCCTGGACTGCCACACGATCCTCGCCCTCGGCCTGGGCGCTGGACTCGGGACCGCGGACATGATGAGCCTGCGCGTCGAACAGATCGACGCCGACGACAAGGGCGTCGTGATCCACGTGACCCGCCCCGGCGTGGAACGGGACGTGCCCGTGCTGGCCGCCTGGGAACAGCCCCTCATCAACGTCCTGGCCGCCCGCGGCCTGGACGACTGGGTGGTCGGCGTCCGCCGTGCGGGCGTGTACAAGAACTGGATGACGCAGTTCCTCCGCCGGGCCCTGCCCGAGCGTGGGGTGACCGTGGAGGTCGCCCGCCTGCGCAACACCTGGCTGGTGCACCACATCACCGCGGGCACCCCGCTGGGTCCGCTGGCGTTCGCCGCCGGACTGGAGACCTTCCGCACCATCGAGAAGGTCCTGCGCTACGTCCCCCAGCCCTCCCACGACGAGGCCCGCGCCCACCTGCGTCACGCCATGGCGGCGGTCTGAGCGACGACCATGGCCCGCACCTTCCCGAACTCAGCACCCACCAGGGACAACCAGTCCCTGGCCGGGCTGTACGACATGGACTTCGCCCCGAACGAGGGCGCCGTCCGTGGCGAGTTCACCATGCTCCGCAACGCCCAGACGGCGGCGCGCATCATGGAGCACGCGGGCCTGGCCGACCTCATCGCCACCTGGCAGGCCGAGGACGGCCAGGGGAACCGCCCGGGGCCGAAGCCGTGGCTTACCGAGGTCAATGTCCTGGCGCTTCTTCTGCTCCTGGCCCTGTCCCGGCGTGCCCCGCTGTTCCAGGAGGTCGGGGAGGTCCTGATCGAGGCCAGCGACGAGACGCTCGCCGCCCTGGGCATCGACCCGGCCCGCCGCACCTACTCGGAGAAGGCCGCCTACCACCGGGCCTACCACTCATACCGGCGTCTGCTCCCCCTGATCGACCCCGAGCCCGCCCCGCTGTACCGGCGACTGACGGTGCAGGAGTGCGATGAGGTCAAGGCGGCCTGGGTGCTGGAGGAGAACGCGGTCAAGCGCGAGCGGGCGCACACGATGGCGAACGCCCTGCTGTACGGGACGTGGATGCTCCTGCCGCGTCAGGTGCGTCGCGCGTACAAGGGGGACATCGCCATGGACGCCACGTTCGTGAAGTCCCCGGCATACAACGGCAACACCAAGCCGAAGTCGTCCGCGTCCGAGGTCGTACACTACCGCTCGTCCGACCCGTTCGCGGGCTGGTACAAGCGCGACGGCAACCACGCAGGCCCCAACGAACTGCCCGCCTCCCGCGCCAAGTACCAGCGCACCCAGGACTACGTCGGCTGGGGCCGGGAGGCCCACACGGCCGTCTCGTACGGCAAGGACGTGCCCGGCATCGTCCTGGCCGTCTCCCTGGACACCCCGTCGGCGCGTCTGCCGGAGAACGCCCTGCGCATGGTCGAGCACCTCAAGCGGAACAACATGCCCGTGGGGCACGTCGTCACCGACCGCGCGTACCTGCCCGGCACCAAGCCCGCCGAACTCGCCCGCCCCCTGCGGGCCCGCGGCTACCGGCTCGTGTTCGACTACCGGGCCGAGGAGCACGGCATGGGCCAAACAGCCTCCCATGGTGGCGCGATCCAGGTGGAGGGCCGCTGGTACTGCCCGTCCATGCCCGCCCCGCTGGTGAACGCCACGAAGGACCACATGCTCCGCAAGGAGAGCGACCCGGAGTACATCGACGAGGCGACCTACCGGACGCGCATCGAACAGCGCAAGCAGTACGAACTGCACCTCAAGGAGCGCCCTGACGCTGAGGGTGTGGCCCGGTACGCGTGCCCGGCCGTAGGCCCGTCCGCGACCGTATCCTGCCCGCGCCGGAAGGAGCACCCGAAGGCCGCGGACAAGCCCAAGGGCCGCATCATGCTCCCCCTGCTGGTGAAGCCCGCCCCGCAGGTGTGCGAACAGCAGTCCATGAAGATCAGCCCCCTGACGGGCGAGAAGTACGCCCAGGAGTACCCGTACAAGTCCGAGAAGTGGCGGGAGCACTACACGGGCGGCCGCCAGATGGTGGAGTCTCTGAACGCCTCCCTGAAGAACGGCGCCCACATGCCCATCGACGACACGCAGATGCGACCGCGCCGCGGGTTCGCCGCGCAGATCGTCTCCCTGGCTGTGATGGTCGCCGCTACGAACACGCGGAAGATCATTGCCTGGCTCCATGAGCAGGTCGGCGTCACGTCGCTGTCCTCGGCGCCGGTGAAGCGCGCCCGTCGCCGCGAGCGTACGGCCGGGTTCACCCGCGCTGACGAGTTCGGGCCCGCGTACTCGCCACCAGGGGGGTTGCCTCCTGAGAGGCGGGAGACCGCCTGACCGACGAGCCGCCGCCACGGGACAACGTGGACACACCTAGACCCCCGCGGGAGCCTGCCCCAGAGCAGACCCGCGGGGGTCTTTCCATGCCCAGATGAGGCCCGGAAGGCGCCCGGAGCGTCGAAGGTGCCGCCGGGGCGGCCCACCTTGGGCACGAGGAAGCCCCCGGGAGTCTCACATGAGGCTCCCGGGGGCTTTCCGGTGGGAACGTACAAACCGTTCCGTGGCCTTCTTACAAACGGCCCGTGGTGCGCGAGGGGGGACTTGAACCCCCACGTCCTTTCGAACACTGGCACCTGAAGCCAGCGCGTCTACCTATTCCGCCACTCGCGCGAGCGGCCTCCTCATCCGGTTCCGCCTCCGAAGAAGCGGCCCCTGCCGAGGCAGCGAAGAACAGCCTACACCCGCCGTTCACCCGCCCGCAAATCGTTCCGCCCGCCCCCGCCCGGCGGGTCACGCTTCGGCCACGGCCCCCCGCTCTCCCAGGCCCCTCCCATCCCGCCCCGTAGTATCGGAGGGACCACCCCCGAGGAGAGGAGCCCCGTCCGTGGGACTTCTGGACAACCTCGAGCGCGGCCTCGAGAAGGCGGTCCGCTCCGCCTTCTCCGCCGGCGGCGCCCGTGCGGTGCAGCCGGTGGAGATCGCCTCCGCCCTCCGGCATGCGATGGACGACGAGTCCTTCGCCCTGTCCGAGGGCCACACGGTCGCGCCCAACGACTTCACGGTGCACTTCGCCCCCGCCGACTTCGACCGGGCCCGCACCTGGGGCAGCACCCTGGCCGGCGAGCTCTGCGACGAGGTCATCCGCCACGCCCAGTCCCAGGGGTACACGCTGCCCGGGTCCGTGCGCGTCGCCTTCCACGAGGACGCCCAGGTCCACGCCGGCCAGGTGGAGGTGGACGCCCGGATCGACGACGGCTCCTCCCCCGTCCCCTCCCCGCCCGCGGCCACGTCGGCCCCGGCCCCCGCCGCCGCGCGGACCGCCGACGACCGCGGCCCGCGCCCCTCCCGCGCGCCCCGTCACGGTGCCACCGCCGCCCCCGCTCCCCGTCGCGACCCCTCCCCCGCGCCCCGCCCCGCACCGACCCCCGCACGCTCCGAGTCCGCGCGTCGTGCACCCGCGGACGAGCAGGCCACCGTGGTCATGCCCCGCCGCACCTCGCCCGCGCCGGCGGTGCCGTGGCTCGAGGCCGACGGCGTCCGCCACCCGCTCACGCACGAGGACATGGTCCTCGGCCGCTCCTCCGAGCGCGCGGACGTCGTCGTCCCGGACTCCTCCGTCTCCCGGCAGCACGCCCGCCTGGTGCGCGTGGGCCGCTCGGTCACGCTGATCGACCTGGGCAGCCGCAACGGCGTCACCGTGAACGGGCGCCGCGTTGACGGCTCCACCGTGCTGCGGGAGGGTGATCGCATCACGGTGGGCCAGACGGACCTGGTCTTCCACATCGACCCCGCCGACGGGAGGCCCCGCGCATGAACGAGCTCGCCGTCGCCGTGCTCCGCCTGGGACTGCTCCTGGCGCTGTGGATCCTCATCATCTCGATCGTCCTGTCCCAGGGCCGCGACCTCGTGGTGGGCCGCCGCAACAAGCTGCGCCTGGAGCAGGCCCGGCGCGACGCCGGCCTGGTCACCGCGGTGCCCGCCGCCGGCGCCCACGCGGCCTCCGCGGACCGGCCGGCCCCGGCCGCCACGCCCGCCGCCGAGCGACCCGCTCCCGTGCCCCCGGCTCCGGCTCCCCGGCTGGCGCGCACGCTGCGCATCACGGAGGGCCCCTTGGCCGGGCAGACCGTGGACCTCGGCGGCCGCCCGCTGCTGATCGGCCGCGCCCAGGACGCGGACCTGGTGCTCGTGGACGACTACGCCTCCGGCCGCCACGCGCGCCTGTTCCCGCAGGGCACCCGCTGGTTCCTCGAGGACCTCGGCTCCACCAACGGCACGTTCGTGGACGGCGACCCCGTGACCCGCACCCTTCCGGTGGGCACCTCCTCCACGATCCGCATCGGCAAGACCGTGATGGGCCTGGAGGACTGATCCGGTGACCCTGGTCCTGCACCACGCCGCGCGCACCGACGTCGGCCGAGTCCGCTCCAAGAACGACGACTCCGCCTACGCGGGCCGTCACCTGGCCGTGCTCGCCGACGGCATGGGCGGGCACGTGGGCGGCGACGTCGCGAGCGCGTCCACGGTGCTGGACCTGGCCCACCTGGACGACGTGGGCTACGAGGACCCCGCCACCGTGCTGCCCGACGAGATCCAGAACGCCAACCTGGTGCTCACCTCGCTGGTGCACGCCAACCCGAAGCTGGCCGGCATGGGCACCACGTGCACGGCGGGGCTGCTCGCGGGCGAGGTCCTCCACATGGCGCACATCGGCGACTCCCGCGCGTACCGCCTCAAGGACGGCGAGTTCACGCAGGTCACCCGGGACCACACGTTCGTGCAGAAGCTCGTGGACGA
This sequence comes from Micrococcus porci, assembly GCF_020097155.1. Lineage (NCBI taxonomy): Bacteria > Bacillati > Actinomycetota > Actinomycetes > Micrococcales > Micrococcaceae > Micrococcus > Micrococcus porci. The sequence continues at coordinate 380,505 of NZ_CP083691.1, forward strand.
GGGCCGGCTCGAGGCCGCCGAGGCCCAGTTCCACCCGAACAAGAACGTGCTCATGCGCGTGCTGGGGGACGTGGACGCCTCCCCCGAGCTGGACGTGTTCGAGGTCCCCGTGGCCCCGGGAGAGCGCTGGCTGCTGTGCTCCGACGGGCTCACGGACGTGCTCTCCGTGGAGCGGATCCGCGAATTGATCGAGCCGCCGGCCACGCTCGCCGAGGCCGCCGACGCGCTCGTCGCGCACACCCTCCGGGGCGGCGCGCCGGACAACGTCACCGTGGTGGTGTTCGACGTCGCCGAGGGCTCCCCCGAGGAGCTCGAGCCGGCCGGCGAGGTGCACCTCTCCGACGAGGCGCTGGCGGCGGCCCACCCCGCGGACCGCGGACCCGTCTCCGGGCGCCTGCTGGCCGAGGAGCTCGACGCCCGCCCCCACGAGCTCGTGGGCGCCGCGGACGCCGCCGTGCACTCGGACCGGATCCCCGTGGTCACCCGCTCCGCCACGCGCCGCCGCGCCGGCGTGCTCCTCGGCGAGAGCCCGGTCCCGGAGAACCGCCCCCGCCGCACCGCCGCCCACCTGACGGCGCCCAACGCGTCGGACGTCGACGACGCCCCCGCGGCCCCCCTGACCGCGGCCGCCTCCCCGATCGAGACCCCGGCCCCCGCCGACGCCGCCACGGAGACCCCCGCGGTGGACGCCCCCGCCCCCGCCCCCGGACCCGAGGTCGACCCCGCGGACGCCGACGCCGCACCGGCACCCGCCGCCGACCCGGCCCCGGCCCACGCCGTGGAGACCGGCCGGACCAGCCGCCGCCGTCGTCGGGACCGCCCCGTGGAGTACCGCCGCGGCTGGTTCATCCCCGTGTTCACGGCCCTGCTGGCGCTGATCCTCGTGGTGGTGGCCGTCTGGAGCTACCTGTGGACCCAGACCCAGTACTACGTGGGCGAGGACGCCGGTTCGGTGGCCGTCTTCCAGGGCGTGCCGCAGCAGCTCGGCCCGCTGGAGCTGTCCCACCTGGACCACACCACGGACATCCCCCTGGACCGCCTGCCGGCCTACGCCCAGGAGCGGGTCGGCCGGGGCATGGCCGCCACGGACCGCGCCCACGCGGACCAGATCGTCGAGGAGCTGCGCACCGTGTCCGACACCGCCGCGAAGGGAGGGGGGACGCCATGACCGAGGTCATCTCGCCGCCTCGACCCCGCCGCGCCACGGAGCTGATGCTCCTGCTCGGCGCCGTCGCGCTGACCCTGGGCGCCGACCTGCTGGGGACCTACACCACGACGGGCGCCCTCGAGTCCACCGCGTGGGTGCCGCTGACCGTGTTCGGCTGCGCCTCGCTGGTCCTGCACGCGGTGCTGCGGCTGCGCGCCCGGTACGCGGACCCGTTCATCCTGCCGATCGCCACGCTGCTCAACGGCCTGGGCATCGCCATGATCCACCGGCTCAGCGCGGACACCGCGGCAGCCAGGCCCACCTCCCAGCTGGCGTGGTCCGTGCTGGCCGTGCTCGTGGCCGCCGCCCTGGTGTTCCTGGTCCGGGACCACCGCATGCTGCGCCGCTGGCCCTACGTGTTCCTCGCCGTCTCCGGCGTGCTCCTGCTGCTCCCCCTGGTGCCCGGCCTGGGCCTGAGCGCCAACGGGGCCCGGATCTGGATCAACGTGGGCGTGGGCACGTTCCAGCCGGGCGAGATCGCCAAGATCACCCTGGCGATCTTCTTCGCCGGCTACCTCTCCACCAACCGGGACCTGATCCTGCTGGCCGGCCGCCGCGTGGGTCCGATGACGTTCCCACGCATGCGGGACCTCGGGCCGCTGCTCGTCGCGTGGGCCGTGGCGATGGGCGTGCTGGTGTTCCAGCGGGACCTGGGCTCCGCGCTGCTCTTCTTCGGCATGTTCATGGCCATGCTGTACATCGCCACGTCCCGGGCGTCCTGGGTGCTCCTGGGCCTGTCCCTCGTGGCCGTGGGCGCCGCCGTGGCGTTCCTCTTCCTCCCGCACGTGACCGCCCGCTTCGAGATCTGGCTCAACGCGTTCGACCCGGAGATCTACCGCCGCGACTTCGGCGGCTCCTACCAGGTGGTGCAGGGGCTGTTCGCCATGGCCTCCGGAGGCCTGCTGGGCACCGGCCTGGGCGGGGGCAACCCCACCCAGGTGCCGCTGAGCTTCTCGGACATGATCCTCGCCGCGATCGGCGAGGAGCTCGGGCTCGTGGGGCTGAGCGCGGTGCTGGTGCTCTACCTGCTGCTGGTCACCCGCATGGCCCGGGCCGCGCTGGGCGTGCGGGACGCGTTCGGCAAGGTCCTCGCCGCGGGCCTGGCGTTCACCATGGCGTGGCAGGTGTTCGTGGTCATGGGCGGCGTGACGCTCGTCCTCCCGCTCACCGGCCTGACCACCCCGTTCCTGGCCGCGGGCGGCTCCTCGCTGCTGGCCAACTGGATCATCCTGGGCCTGGTCCTGCGCATCTCCCACGCCGCGCGTCGTCCCGCGGTGGTGGACGGCATGGTCAACGCCTCCGGTCCCGGGGCCGGGCACCTCGACCCGGGCGCCGCCCTGCCGGAGCCGGCGCAGCGCCCCGGCCCGTGGCGCGCCGCAGCCCCCGCGGGGGGTGAGGCGCGGTGAACGAGGCGATCCGACGCACGTGGACCGTGATGGTCGCGATGTTCCTGGTGCTGGCCGTGGCGGCGTCCGTCATCCAGGTGGTGGCCGCGGACTCCCTGAAGGAGAACAAGCTCAACAACCGGCAGCTGTTCCTGGAGTTCGGCGCCCCGCGCGGGCCCATCCTGGTGGACGGCACCCCCGTGGCGCAGTCCGTCCCCTCCGGGGACGCCTACAACTACCAGCGCGTCTACCGGGACTCGTTGCTGTACGCGCCCCTGACCGGCCACTACTCGCTGGCCTACGGCACCGCGGGCATGGAGAAGGCCATGAACGGCGAGCTCGCGGGCACGTCCTCCAGCCAGTTCCTGGACCGCGCGCTCGAGATCGTCACGGGCTCCACCCCGGAGGGCGACCAGGTGGAGCTCACTCTGGACTCCGAGCTCCAGAAGCTCGCCTACGAGTCCATCCCGGACGGCGTGAAGGGCTCCGTGGTCGCCACGGACCCGAAGACCGGCCGTGTCCTGGCCATGGCCTCCAAGCCCTCCTACGACGCGAACACGATCTCCTCCCACACCCGCAGCGAGGCCACGGCCGCCATGTCCGCCTACGAGGGCGTGCCTGGCCTGACCGTGGGCCAGAACCGGCCCACCCAGCAGCGCGTCGCCCCGGGCTCCACGTTCAAGCTGATCGACCTGGTGGCCATGCTGGAGTCCGGCGACTACGCCCCGGACCAGGTGCTGGACGTGCCGGCCGCGTGGACGCTGCCGGGCACCCGCACGCAGATGTCCAACTTCGACGGGGGCCGCTGCAACGGCGTCGGCCGGGCGACCCTGACCTGGATCGTGGCGAACTCGTGCAACACCCCGTTCGCGCAGGCCGCCGTGGCCCTCGGCCAGGACGAGATCCGCTCCGTGGCGGAGCGGTTCGGCTTCAACCAGGACGGCTCCATGCCGCTGCCCGTGACCGCGTCGGTGTTCCCGGAGGACCTCGACGACGCCGCCCTCGCGCAGTCCGCGATCGGCCAGCGTGACGTCCAGGCCACGGCCCTGCAGATGAACATGGTCGCCGCGGGCATCGCCAACGACGGCATGGTCATGGAGCCGAACCTCGTGCAGGCGGTGCGCCGCCCGGACCTGACCACGGTGTCCGAGTTCTCCCCGCGGGAGCACGGGCGGGCGATGGACCCGGACGTCGCGCACCAGGTCCGGGACATGATGGTGGCCACGGTCGAGGACGGCACGGCCTCCGCAGCGAAGTCGTCCACGCTGCAGATCGCCGCGAAGACCGGCACGGCGGAGAAGGACGGGACGGCGAACGTCAACACGTGGGTCACGGGCTTCGCCCCGGCCCAGGACCCGAAGGTGGCGGTGACGATCGTGTACGAGGACCAGAACAGCAGTTCCGCCCACACACAGGCGGTGGAGAGCATGCAGAGGATCATGGAGGCGGTGGTCGCAGAATGAGGCCGACATCGGGCATCACCCTGGGAGGCAGGTACGCCCTGACCGATCGCATCGCGATCGGCGGCATGGGCGAGGTGTGGAAGGCGCGGGACAAGGTCCTGGGCCGGATCACCGCCGTGAAGATCCTCAAGGAGGAGTACACGGGCGACCCCAACTTCCTGCGCCGCTTCCGCGCCGAGGCCCAGCACACCGCCCTGCTGAACCACCCCGGCGTCGCCAACGTGTACGACTACGGCGAGGAGAAGGGCTCGGCCTACCTGGTCATGGAGCTCGTCCCCGGACAGCCGCTGTCCGCGATCCTGGAGAAGGACAGGACCCTCTCCACGGACCGCACGCTGAGCATCATCCGGCAGACCGCGGCCGCGCTCTCCGCCGCGCACGCCCAGGGTCTGGTGCACCGCGACGTGAAGCCGGGCAACCTCATGATCACGCCCACCGGCCGGGTGAAGGTCACGGACTTCGGCATCGCCCGCCTCGCGGACCAGGTCCCGCTCACCGCCACCGGCCAGGTCATGGGCACCGCGCAGTACCTGGCGCCCGAGCAGGCCACGGGCCAGCAGGCCACCGGCTCCTCGGACATCTACTCGCTGGGCATCATCGGCTACGAGGCCCTCGCCGGGCACCGTCCGTTCACGGGCGAGTCCCAGATCGCGATCGCCCTGGCCCAGGTCAACGACACTCCCCCGGCCCTGCCGGACACGATCTCCGCCCCGGTCCGGGCGCTGATCATGTGCATGCTCTCGAAGAACCCGAAGGACCGCCCCGCGAACGCCACCGCCCTGTCCGAGGCCGCGGAGGCGCTGCGCCGCAAGGACGTGGCGGGCGCCGTCGCCGCGGTGCCCACCCTGGCCGCGTTCCTCGCGGACCAGGGCGTGCACTCCACCGGCGGCCCCGGGGACGCCGAGACCACCGCCCTCGACGCCGCCCCGCGCACCGCACCGCAGCCCACCGTCCCCCTGGGGACGACGACGGAGCCCGCCGCCCCGGCCACGGCCGCCCTGCCCGTGGCCGCCGCCCGCCCGGACGTTGCCGCCACCCGCAGCCCCCGGGCCGCGGAGCCGGCACGGAGCGTCCCGGCGGCCGCCCCGGCGGACCCGGCGCCGCGCACCGCGAAGCCCCGCCGGCGCAACCGCTGGCCGCTGTTCGCCCTGCTCGCCCTCGTGGCGTTCGCCGTGCTCGGCGCGCTGCTGTACCCCCTGCTCTCCGGGGAATCCGGCGCGGGCGCGGGGGCGTCGTCGTCGACCGGCACGGACGCGCAGGTGGAGGTGGACGCCGCGGCGTACCGGGGCCGGCCGGCCGACGAGGTGCGCGCGGAGCTGGAGGGTCGCGGCCTCGCCGTGGAGGAGGAGCAGCGGGACGCGAACGACCCCCAGGGCACCGTGGTCGAGGTGACGCCCACGGGCACCCTCCGCCGCGGCGACACCGTGACGCTGGCCGTCTCCACCGGCCAGGGGACCATCCCCCAGGACCTCGTGGGCCAGCCCGCGGACACCGTGGTCGGCATCCTGCGGGACCGCGGCTTCTCCGTGGACCGGGTGGACGATCCGAACGCCGACGGCGCCACCGGCCAGGTGGTGCGCGTCGTGCCCGGCGAGGGCCAGACGCACCGCTTCGACACCCCCGTCCAGGTGATCGTCGCCGGCGGCACCGGCAGCTCCCCCGTGACCCAGTCCGTGGTCACGGCGCCGACCGCCGCTCCGGCGTCCGAGAGCCCCGCCGAGCCGGCCCCGGCGTCGTCCTCCTCCGGGGACCCGGCGCCGAGCTCCGCGCAGCCGACGCCCTCCGAGGCGTCGACCGAGCCGTCCCCGGAGTCCCCCGCCCCCACCTCGGAGTCGGCCGCGCCGAGCACGGAGCCCTCCGCGGGCACCCCCTCGACCCCCGACGCCTCGGGGCCGTCCTCCCAGGGCTCCGACGCCGGCTCTCCGTCGACCGACCCGGCCGGCTGAGCGCGGGCGGGACGGAACGGACATGCAGGGACAGCGCATCCTCCACGAACGGTACCGGGTCGACGAGCTGATCGGCCGCGGCGGCATGGCCGACGTGTTCCGCGGCCACGACCTGCGGCTGAACCGCACGGTGGCCGTGAAGATGATGCGCCCCGACCTGGCCAGGGATCCCGCGTTCCAGGCCCGGTTCCGCACGGAGGCCCGGCACGCGGCCGCGCTGAACCACCCGAACATCGTCTCGGTGTACGACACGGGCGACGCCCTGCTCGACGACGGACCGCAGTCCGTGGAGTGCCCCTACCTGGTGATGGAGCACGTGGACGGGCGCACCCTGCGCGAGCTCCTCGACGCCGGCGAGGTCGCCTGGCGGGACGCGGTGGAGTGGACGCGGGGGCTGCTGCACGCCCTCGACCACTCGCACCGCCAGCGGATCGTGCACCGGGACGTGAAGCCCGCGAACGTCATGGTCACCCGGGACGGCGGGGTCAAGGTGATGGACTTCGGCATCGCCCGCGCGCTCTCGGACACGTCGGCGCACACCGGGCAGACGCAGGCCGTGGTGGGCACGGCGCTGTACCTGCCGCCCGAACAGGCGCAGGGCGCCCGCGTGGACGCCCGGTCCGACCTCTACGCGGCCGGCTGTGTGCTCTTCGAGCTGCTCACGGGACGCCCCCCGTTCACGGGGGAGACCCCGCTGGCGATCGCCTACCAGCACGTGCGGGAGGAGCCGCCGGCGCCGTCGGCGGTGGACCCGTCCCTGTCCACGGAGTTCGACTCCGTGGTGCTGCGCGCCCTGCAGAAGGACCCGGGGCTGCGCCACCAGCACGCTCGCGAGTTCCTCTCCGCCCTGGACTTCGCGGCCGCCCGGGCCGCCCGGGCCGCCGACGACGACGCCCCCACCCGGGTCGTGCCGGCGTCCGGGGCGGCTCCCCTCGCCACGGGCTCCGGTGCCCTCGCCGCCGCCGTGGCGGGGTCCACCGCGGCTGGGCCGACGGCATCGGGGTCCACGGCGCTCGGCGCCGGGGGCGCCCCGGAGGCGCGTCCGGCCACGGGGCCGCCCGCCACGACCCCGCTCGGTGCGGCGGCCGGACCCACGGAGCCGCTGATCGCGGGTCACGCGGTGGCGGGGGCGGCCGTCCCCGGCGCCCCCTCGGCGTCCCAGCTGGCCGCCGCGGAGGCGGTGGAGACGGCCCCCGCCGCTGCGTCCACCACGGGCGGTTCGGCTGGCGCCGGCGCGACGTCCGGGGCGGAGCGGGCCGGCCGGCGTCACCGGCTGTCGTGGGCGGTCCTGGCCGCCGTGGCCGCCGTGGCCGCCGTGGCCGCGATCCTGGCCCTCGGGGCGGCCCTGCTGATCGGCTCGCGCGACCCCGGGCCGGTGACGGTGCCGGCCCTGGCGGGCCGTACGGAGGCGGAGGCGGTGTCCGCGCTGACGGGCCTGGGCCTGCGCTCGGCGATCTCCCCGGACTACCACTCCACCGAGCCGGACGGACGGGTGCTGAAGGTCCACCCCGGCGCGGGGGCGGCCGTGGAGCCCGGCTCGACGGTGAACCTCTCGGTGGCCCGGGGCGGGGAGGGCGTCGTGCTGCCGACCTCCCTGCGCGGGGCGTCCGAGGCGCGGGTGCGCCAGGAGCTGGCCCGGCTGGGCCTGAACGTCGCCTCGGTGGAGGACACCCCGAGCGGGGAGCTCGACCGCGGCGCCCTGGTCCAGACGGACCCGGTGCTGGGATCGCGCGTGCCGCCGGGCAGCGCGGTGGTCCTGCACCTGGCCGACGGCACGGCGCGGGTGCCGAGCCTGGTCGGGATGACCGGCGCCGACGCCCGCACCACCCTCGCGGCGCTGGACCCGGAGATGACCGTGCGCTTCCAGGGTGCGGCGGGTGCGGACCCTGACACGGGCGTGGTGGTGCTGCAGGACCCTGCGGCGGGGACCGTCGTGGACAACACCGCCATGATCACGCTGATCACCTCGGCGGAGGCGACCCCGACCGCGAGCGCCGTGACCGTGGCGCCCCCGGACCCCGCCCTGCCGTCCGCGACGACGACGACCGCCCCCGCGGAGCCCTCCCCGGGCGTCCCGGCTCCGACGACGCCGGCGGCGCCCGCGGTGGACACACCCGCCCCGGCGCCCGCGACGACCCCAGCGCCCGCACCCGAGTCCTCTTCGACTCCGGGGGCGGGCACGGACCCCGCGCCCACGGAGTCCGCCCCGACCCCGGACGACGGGCCGGGCAGCACCGGGACGCCGAGCACCGAGGCCCCCACGGAGGCGCCCACGGACCCGGTGGGCACCCCTGCGCCGTCGCCGTCCGGGGAGCCGGTCCCGCAGCCGTCGCCGTCCGTGGAGCCTCTCCCGGAGCCGACGGCGCCCACGGAGGCCCCGACCGCCGACCCCGCCGGCTGAGCCGCGCCCTCGACCGGGCCCGCCCCGGCCGTCGGACTCCCTCGGCGGCCCGCGCCGCGGGTCAGTCGGCGGCGCGCACCAGGGGGCTGAGGCGCCCGCCGCGCTCGGCGGCGCCGACCAGGCCCACGGACTCCAGCCAGTTGCCGAGCATGCGGTAGCCGCCCTCGGTGAGCACGGACTCGGGGTGGAACTGCACGCCCCACAGGGGTGCGGTGCGGTGGGCCAGGCCCATGACGACGCCGTCGTCGGTCTGGGCGGTGATCTCCAGGACGGACTCGTCCACGGTGTGGCGCACGGCGGCCAGGGAGTGGTAGCGGGTGGCGGTGAACCGCGCGGGGACGCCCGCGAACATCGGGTGGTCGGTGTGGGTGAGCACGGAGGTCTTGCCGTGCATGAGGGACTCGGCGTGGGTGACGGTGGCCCCGAACGCCTCGGCGATGGCCTGCTGGCCCAGGCAGACCCCGTAGAGGGGGCGTCCGCCGTCGGCGGCGGAGCGGATCAGGTCCAGGGAGACGCCGGCCTCGGAGGGGGTGCCGGGACCGGGGGAGATCAGCACGGCGTCGTGCTGGGCGGCGAGCTCGAGCGCGCGGGCGGGGCTGACCTCGTCGTTGCGGATCACGGTGGTGCGGGCGCCGAGCTCCTGGAGGTAGCCCACCAGGGTGTAGACGAAGCTGTCGTAGTTGTCCACGACCAGCACGGAGACGGCGGTGGGGGCGGACTCGGGGGGGGTGCTCACGGGGCGATCCTGACTCCCGCCGGGCACGGGCGGGGCGCGGTGGGGGTCGGTGCATAGACTGGCCGGGGCGCGCCCCGGACGGTCCTCGTAGGCTACCGCGCGGCGTCCCGCCCCTGTCCCGGCGGCCCCGTCCTGGCGCCGCCTCCCCTGCACAGCCTCCCGCCCGGGCGCCGGGCGGCGGAAGGAGACGACCCGTGGCCACGACCTCCGGGAAGCGCAAGGACTCGGCCCGCCGGAAGCGGCGGGAGCTCGAGCAGGCCCGCTCGAGGCGCGGGCGGACGGCCTCGGTCAGCACGGACCTCGGGGACGTGGACGCGACGCCGGCCCCGTTGCCGCGCTGGTACAAGGCCGTGATGTTCGGCCTGCTGATCCTGGGGCTGCTGTGGATCGTCGTCTACTACCTGTCGCAGGGCCTGTTCCCGATCCCCGACGCCGGCGGTTGGAACATCCTGATCGGCTTCGGCATCGCCCTGGTCGGCTTCCTGATGATGTCCCGCTGGAGCGAATGACACCCGTGTGATTCTCCACAGCGGTGGACAACCCTGTGGAGAACTCCCACGGCACGATTCCGCGCTCCCAGAAGTTGTCCCCGACGTTGTCCACAGGTGTGGACGACGTCGGGGACGTTCCTGCACAGGCCCCTGTGGACAGGGATCGGGCGGCTCAGCCCAGCAGTGCGGCCGGGGAGAGTCGGGCCGCGCCGACGAGCGTGAGGACCGCCAGCACCGCGGCCAGCAGCACGAGCCCGGCCACGTGCACCCCGGCGGAGCTGCGGCGGGCGGTCCCGTCCGCGGCCGCGCTCCGCCCGGGCGGGCCGCCGGCGGAGACCAGCAGGGCACCCGCCACGGCGCCCGTGAGCAGGCCGCCCACGTGGACCTGCCAGGAGATCCCAGGCATCAGGAAGCTGAACACGAGGTTCAGACCGATCAGCACCGCGATCGAGGTGACCTGCCCGCCCCGGAACCGCGTCACCGCGAACAGGGCGGCGAAGAGGCCGTACACGGCGCCGGACGCCCCCACCACGGGCTGCAGCGGATCCGCCGTCCAGAGCGCGAACACGGCCCCGCCGAGGGCGGATACCAGGTACAGGGCCAGGAAGCGCCACCAGCCCAGGGCCAGCTCCAGCACCCGGCCGATGACCCACAGGGCGACCATGTTCAGGGCCACGTGGGTGGGTCCGGACACGTCATGGACCAGGGCGTAGGTGAGCATCCGCCACGGCTCCATGCCGATCGCCGAGGTGTAGGCCCCCGCGTACCAGAGGCTCTCCGTGACCCCCGTGCGGGAGCCGCGCGTCAGCCACTGGCCCGCGTAGACGAGCAGGGTCACCGCCAGCAGCGTCCACGTCACGGGGGCGGCGCGCAGGGCGGCCCCCACGCCGCCTCGGCCGGCGCCGGCCGAGGCGGGGGCGGGCGACGTCGTCGTGCCGGAGGCGGGCCCGGGGACGCCCGCGGCGAGGCGGGCGGCGCAGTCCGGGCAGAGCGTGAGGCCGCCGGCGGCGGGCCGCTGACAGTCCAGGCAGACGGGGTCCGCGCAGGACGCGCAGCGCACATACGCCGCACGGCCCGGATGCCGCGGGCACACCGGGGGTGTGCCCTCTGCGACGTCCGGGCCGTGCGGGTCAGACGGGGTGGTGCTCACCCGGGGCTCAGGCCTCGGAGATCTCGACGGACTCGATCACGACGTCCTCGAGCGGGCGGTCGCGGGGATCGGTGGCCACGGAGTTCAGCTGGTCCACGACCTTCTGGGAGGCCTCGTCCTTCACCTCGCCGAAGATGGTGTGCTTGCCGTTGAGCCAGCCGGTGGGCACGGAGGTGATGAAGAACTGCGAGCCGTTGGTGCCGGGCCCGGCGTTGGCCATGGCCAGCAGGTAGGGGCGGTCGAACTGCAGCTCGGGGTGGATCTCGTCGCCGAACTGGTAGCCGGGGCCGCCGATGCCCATGCCGAGCGGGTCGCCGCCCTGGATCATGAAGTCCTTGATGATGCGGTGGAACACGGTGCCGGAGTACAGCGGGGCGCCGTTGTTCTTCTCGCCGGTCTGCGGGTGGGTCCACTCCTGCTCGCCGGTGGCGAGGCCCACGAAGTTCTTCACGGTCTTCGGGGCGTGGTTGCCGAACAGCTCCACGACGATGTCGCCCTGGTTCGTGTGGATGGTCGCGATCTGCGTTGCGTTGGTCATGCGCGTCATTGTTCCATCCGCCCCCGGCCGCTGGCCCGCCCCGCCGCGCGCCGACCGCCTGCTTCGCGACCGGCCGAATCCGCGGCCCCCGCACCGTGCCACTGCGGGCGCGCGCCACTACTCTGGGGCGTGAAGACTGACGTCCACGGATCTGAAGGAGACCGGAGACACATGGCACGCACCACCCTGAGCAACGAGATCGAGCACAACGGCTCGGCCGACACGTTCTTCGCCCGCCAGGCCGAGAACCTGCGCCACTGGGCCGCCCCCCAACTGGAGAACGCCCGCGCCTGGGCCGAGGTCACCACGGGCTTCGGCCAGGTCGGCGGCAAGGTCGCGGCCGCCGAGGGCCGTCGCCTCGCCGAGGAGGAGGTCGCCCCGCGCGTCAAGGACTCCGCCGAGCGCGTGAACGCCGCCGCCAAGGGCCGCTACGAGAAGGCGGCCCCCGTCGTCGCCACCGGCCTGGGCGCCGCGGGCACCGTGCTGCAGCAGCTCCTCGAAGCCGCGCAGGACAAGGCCCAGCAGGCCGGCCAGCAGGTCCAGGACCTCGCCGAGCAGGCCCAGAAGGACGCGAAGAAGTCCGCGAAGCGGACCCGCAAGGATGCCAAGAAGGCCGGCAAGCGCGTCTCGAAGAAGGCCGACAAGGCCCAGTCCCTGTTCGCCTCGAAGGCCGGGGACGCCAAGGGTGCGGCCGCCGCCGGCGGGCTGAACGTGGCGGGCCTGCTGGCCGCCGCGGTCGCCGCCGCCCAGGACCGCGGCCAGGAGCTGGCCCCGCAGGTGAAGGGTCGCGTGGAGCAGGCCGCGCAGTACGCGCAGGACCGCCGCGCCGAGTACGCCCCGAAGGCCGCCGCCTCCCTGGCCGGTGTGGCCGGCCGCGCCGAGAAGGCCGCCGGGGACGTCACCGTGCCCGCCTCCGTGGAGCAGCTGCTGGTCAAGCTCACCGGGGACAAGAATGCCGTGAAGCACCTGCGCCAGGACGTCCAGTCCCGCGCCCGTGAGACCCAGAAGGGCCTGAAGAAGCAGGCCCGGCAGGAGTCCCGCCGCGGCGGCGCCACCGGCTGGATCATCGCGGGCATGGCGGCCGCCGCCGCCGGCGCCGGCCTGGCCGTGTGGAAGCTGACCAAGCCCGTGCAGGATCCGTGGGCCGCTCCGGTCCCCGGCCCCATCACCGCCAACATCCCGGTGGTGCAGGCGGACGGCACCGTGAACCCCTACGCCAAGCAGGAGCAGGCCGTGGCCGAGGCCCGCGCCGCCCAGGGCGGCATGGTCAACGTGCGCCCGCAGGTCGGCTGACCCCTCCCCCACGACGACGCCCCGGCGTCGGTCCCCGCGGACCGGCACCGGGGCGTCGTGCTGTCCGGGGCGTCGTGCTGTCCACAGGCCGTCCCGCGACGGATCCCCGGCCCCTAGGCTGAGGCCATGGAGGGGATCCGGAACACCACGCACACGCCTGCTCTCGGCAGGGACGACGCTCGGACGGACGGGGGCGGACCGCTGTCCTGGGTGGAGGGCCGGCCGGCCTCGGAGCGGCCGCCGGGCGGCTGGGGGCCGTCCCGCGCGCCCGCGGACGGGGACGTCCCGGCCGGAGACCGCACGCTGTGGGAGGACGGCCGAGCGCCGGGCCAGCGGGGGCGCTGGTGGGTCTGGCTGCTCCGCCACCTGGCGGCCGCCGTCGCGTGCGGCGCGGCGCTCGTGATCACCGCCGGCGCGGTGATGGCGGAGCTGTTCGCGGTCGCAGACGCCGCCGCTCCCTACGGCTCCCTGCCGCTGCTGGCGGCGGCCGCGGCGGCCGTGGGCTGGGCCCTGATGCTCGTGGTGCTGCTGGCGCTGCTGATCGTGGGGGTCTTCGGGGGCTGGGGGCTGGGGGGCACCCTGTTCCGGGCCTCCGGACCCGGTGTCTGGAGCGTGTGGGACGGCGAGGCGCTGACGGAGGCCATGGGGGCCATGGCGGCCGCCTCCACGGGACTGGGGCGCTCATCCTCTGAGAGCGCGGCGCAGGCGACGCGGTCCCCCCGGTGGCGGCGGTTCCTGCGCTGGACCGGGCACGCGGTCCGCTGGGTCCTGGTGGCGCTGCTGGTCCTCGCGGCCGGGGCCGCCGCGGTCCTGGGGGCGATGGGTCCGAGCCCGACCACCCTCGTCGTCTGGGGCAGCGCGGCGGGCCTCGTGGTCGCGGCCGTCCTGGTGGGGTGCGGAGTCATCGGCCTGGAGCCGGGCCCTGACCGCTCCCCGCACACGCGCTGGTGAGCCCGACGTCCTCGTTTTGCGGGCGGGCCGTGACGGCCGCGCAGTCCGAGCGCCCGCAGCCGACGGAGGGCCCCGGCCGCCGATCCTGAGATCGGCGGCCGGGGCCCTCCCCGTGTGGTGGAGGCAAGGGGACTCGAACCCCTAACCCCCTGCTTGCAAAGCAGGTGCGCTACCAATTGCGCCATGCCCCCGTGTTCGGTTGTGCTCCCGAGGATCAGCCCTGCGGCGTCTCCTCGTCCTCCCCGCGGCCGTCCTCGGCGGGCGCTTTCCGCGGCTCCAGGCTGTCCGTGGCCGAGGCCCAGACCGCCTTGTCCTCGCGCTGCTGCCGCCAAGAGCGAACCCCGTATGCGGCGGCGGCGCCGGCCACCAGGGTGGCGATGCGTGCCAGTCGCATGGGATCCCCTTCCCGTCAGACGACTCGAGCCCCAGTCAGACCGGGGCTCGTGCGTGGAGTGGGCGTACCAAGACTTGAACTTGGGACCTCTTCGTTATCAGCGAAGCGCTCTAACCGCCTGAGCTATACGCCCTCACCGTTGCGTGCGGAACGATGTCCCGTTCACAACAGGAGATGACTCTACACCCCTGGGGGCGCGGAGTGCAAGCCGGCTCAGTCGTCCGCGAGCGTGACGCCCACGCCGCCCACCAGGGAGGCGCACACGTTGTAGAGCAGCGCGCCGACCACGCCCAGCGCGGTCAGCAGGATCACGTTCAGCACCGCCACCACGGTGGCCAGGGACACCACGGTGCTCAGGGGCGCCAGGTTCTCCACCGTGTACGTGCCGGACTCGGTACCCAGCACGGTCCCCAGCACGTCGTTGATCTTCCCGAACACGCCGGTCAGCTCCGCGAGCGTGTAGAAGCCGACGGTGGCCACCACCAGGATGATGCCCAGCGCCACGGAGAGCAGGAACGCCAGCTTCAGCACCGACCACGGGTCCACCTTGGTCAGCTGCAGGCGGGCGCGGCGCACCTTGGCCTTCGGGACGGCGCGGACCAAGTCCTCCTGGGAGTCCCGCGAGCTGGAACGGCGGGCCGGACGGGACGCCGAGGCGCCCTTCGCCCCGGCCGGGCGCGACGAAGCGGACGTGCTCACTGCTCTCCTCCGTCTGCATCCTCACCGGCGGCCTCGGCCTCCGCTGCGGCTGCGGGATCGGTCTGGTCGTTGACTGCGTCCAAGGGTACCCCCGCGCCGTCCGCGGCTCCGGCGGCCTCCGGGGCCGCACCCTCGGCCGCGGCCCGCTCGTCCGCGGTGGCCTCGATCTCGTCCTCGTTGTTGAGGGTCACGGCGACGATCCGGTCCCGCTTGTCCGGCTTCGCGAAGACCACGCCCATGGTGTCACGGCCCTTGGCGGGCACGCCGGCGACGGCGGAGCGCACCACCTTGCCGGAGGCCATCACCACGAGGACCTCCTGGTCCTCGCCCACCACGAGCCCGCCGGCGAGCTCGCCGCGGTCGTCCACGAGGCGGGCGACCTTGATGCCGAGGCCGCCGCGGCCCTGCGTGCGGTACTCGTCCACGTGCGTGCGCTTGGCGAAGCCGCCGTCCGTCACGGTGAAGACATAGCTGTCCTCGTCCCCGGCGCGGATGACGTCCATGGCGAGCAGGGCGTCGTCGCCGCGGAACTTCATGCCGGTCACGCCGGAGGTGGCGCGGCCCATGGGGCGCAGCGCCTCGTCCGTGGCGGTGAAGCGCACGGACTGGCCTTGGCGGGAGATCAGCAGCAGGTCGTCCTGCGCGGAGACGACGCGCGCGGAGACGAGCTCGTCGCCCTCGCGCAGCTTGATCGCGATCAGGCCGGCCTGGCGGTTCGTGTCGTAGTCCTCCAGCGGGGTCTTCTTCACGAGGCCGTTGCGGGTGGCGAGCACCAGGTAGGGGGCGTCGCCGTCGTAGCCGGCCAGCGGCTGGATCTGCGCGATCCGCTCATCCGGTTGGAATGCCAGCAGGTTCGCCACGTGCTGGCCCTTCGCGTCGCGGCCGGCCTCCTGCAGCTCGTACGTCTTGATCCGGTAGACACGGCCCAGGTTCGTGAAGAACAGCAGCCAGTGGTGCGTGGAGACGGTCAGGAAGTGCTCGACGACGTCGTCGCCGCGCAGCGCCGCCCCGCGCACGCCCTTGCCGCCGCGCGCCTGCGAGCGGTACTGGTCGATGCGGGTGCGCTTGACGTAGCCGCCGCGGGTGATGGTGACGACCATCTCCTCCTCGGGGATGAGGTCCTCGATGGACATGTCCCCGTCGAAGCCGGCCACGATCTCGGTGCGGCGCTCGTCCCCGTGCTTGGCCACGAGCTCGCCCAGCTCGTCCGAGACCACCTCGCGCTGGCGCTGCGGGGACTCGAGGATCGCGGTGTACTCGGCGATCCGGGCCATGAGCTCGTCGTACTCGTCCTGGATCTTCTGGGACTCCAAGGCGGCCAGCTGGCGCAGCTGCATCTGCAGGATCGCCTGGGCCTGCTCGTCGTCGATGTCCAGGAGGGTCTTCAGGGCCTCGCGCGCGACCTCGGCGGAGGCCGAGCGGCGGATGGTCGCGATGACCTCGTCCAGCATGTCGAGGGCCTTGAGCAGGCCCTGCAGGATGTGGGCGCGCGCCTCCGCCTTCTTCTTGCGGAACGCGGTGCGCCGGACGATGACCTCGATCTGGTGCTTCACCCAGTGATGCACGAACCCGTCCAGGGACAGCGTGCGCGGCACCCCGTCCACCAGCGCCAGCATGTTCGCCGAGAAGTTCGACTGCAGCTCGGTGTGCTTGTAGAGGTTGTTCAGCACCACCTTGGCCACGGCGTCGCGCTTGAGCACGATCACCAGGCGCTGACCGGTGCGGCCCGACGTCTCGTCGCGCATGTCCGCGATGCCGGCGATCTTGCCGTCCCGGACCATCTCCGCGATCTTCGCGGCCAGGTTGTCCGGGTTGGTCATGTACGGCAGCTCGGTGACCACCAGGCACGTGCGGCCCTGGATCTCCTCCACGTTCACCACGGCACGCATGGTGATCGGGCCGCGGCCGGTCCGGTACACCTCCTCGATGCCCTTGCGGCCCAGGATCTGCGCGCCCGTGGGGAAGTCCGGGCCCTTGATGCGCTGCATCAGCGCGGCCAGCAGCTCCTCGCGGGTGGCCTCCGGGTGCTCCAGGTACCACTGGACGCCCGCGGCCACCTCGCGCATGTTGTGCGGCGGGATGTTCGTGGCCATGCCGACGGCGATGCCCGAGGAGCCGTTGACCAGCAGGTTCGGGAACCGGGCGGGCAGCACGGTGGGCTCCAGCTGCTTGCCGTCGTAGTTCTCCTGCATGTCGACGGTGTCCTCGTCGATGTCCCGGACCATCTCCATGGCCAGCGGGGCCATCTTGGTCTCGGTGTAGCGCTGGGCGGCGGCGCCGTCGTTGCCCGGGGAGCCGAAGTTGCCCTGGCCCAGGGCCAGCGGATAGCGCTGCACCCAGTCCTGGATCAGGCGGACGAGGGCGTCGTAGATCGCCGTGTCCCCGTGCGGGTGGTAGTTGCCCATCACCTCGCCCACCACGCGGGCGGACTTGTTGAAGGAGCGGTCCGGTCGGTAGCCGCCGTCGTACATCGCGTAGAGCACGCGCCGGTGCACCGGCTTGAGGCCGTCGCGCACGTCCGGGAGCGCGCGGCCCACGATCACGGCCATCGCGTAGTCCAGGTAGGACCGCTTCATCTCCGACTCGAGGTCGACCGGCTCCACCTTGTCCGCGGCGCCCTCGGGCAGCACGTAGTGCTCGACGGCGACGTCCTGGCCGATCTGCGGGGTCTGATCGGCGTCATGGCCGTCCTGGGGGGTGCCGGGCGCGGTGCCCGGGGTGGTCTCGTCGCTCAACGCGATTCCTCTCCTGCTCCTGAAGTCTCTGGGTCAGCCGGTCCGGATCAGATGTCCAGGAAGCGGATGTCCTTGGCGTTCTGCTGGATGAAGTTGCGGCGCGACTCGACGTCCTCGCCCATGAGCATGGAGAAGACCTGGTCCGCGGCGGCGGCGTCCTCCATGGTCACCTGCAGCAGGGTGCGGTGCTCGGGGTCCATGGTGGTGTCCCACAGCTCCTGGTAGTTCATCTCGCCCAGGCCCTTGTAGCGCTGCACGCCGTTGTCCTTGGGGTAGCGCCAGCCGCGGGCCAGGCCGGCCTCGATCGCGGCGTCGCGCTCCTCGTCCGAGAACACGTAGTCGTGCGGGGCGTTGGACCACTTGATGCGGTACAGCGGGGGCTGCGCGAGGAACACGTGCCCGGCCTCGATGAGGGGACGCATGTACCGGAACAGCACGGTCAGCAGCAGCGTGGTGATGTGCTGGCCGTCCACGTCCGCATCCGCCATGAGCACGATCTTGTGGTACCGCAGCTTGGAGATGTCGAACTCCTCGCCGATGTTCGTGCCGAACGCGGTGATCATGGACTGGATCTCCGCGTTGCCGAGGGCCTTGTCCAGGCGGGCCCGCTCGACGTTCAGGATCTTGCCGCGCAGCGGGAGGATCGCCTGGGTGTCCGGGTTGCGGCCCTGCTTGGCGGAGCCGCCGGCCGAGTCGCCCTCCACGATGTACACCTCGCAGCGGGCCGGGTCCTTGGAGGAGCAGTCCGCGAGCTTGCCGGGCATACCGAAGGACTCCAGCGGGGACTTCCGACGGGCGTTGTCCCGGGCCTTGCGGGCGGCCATGCGCGCGTGGGAGGCCTGGACTGCCTTGCGGATGATGTCCTTGGCCGGGCCGGGGTTGCGCTCCAGCCAGTCCCCCAGGTGGTCCGTGACCACCTTGGACACGAAGCCGCGGGCCTCGGAGTTGCCCAGCTTGGTCTTGGTCTGGCCCTCGAACTGCGGCTCGGAGAGCTTCACCGAGACGACGGCGGTGAGGCCCTCGCGGATGTCCTCGCCGGAGAGGTTGTCGTCCTTCGCCTTGAGGATCTCCTTCTCCCGCGCGTAGCGGTTCACCAGCGCGGTCAGCGCGGAGCGGAAGCCCTCCTCGTGGGTGCCGCCCTCGTGCGTGTTGATGGTGTTCGCGTAGGTGTGCACCGACTCGGAGTAGGCGGTGGTCCACTGCATGGCCACCTCGAGGGCCATGCCGCGCTCGGCGTCCTCGGCGTCGAACGCGATGACGTCCTCGTGCACCAGCTCCGCGCGCTTGGAGGAGTTCAGGTGCTTGACGTAGTCCAGCAGGCCGTCCTCGTAGAGGTAGGTGACGCAGCGGCGCTGGGGCGTCTGCTCGTCGTCGAGCCCGTTCTCCGCGGCCGCGTCCTCGCCGGCGGTGCCCTCGCCGACGATCTCGTCCTCCTGGACCTCGTTGTCCTCCTGGACGCGCTCGTCCGTGAGGGTGATGCGCAGGCCCTTGTTCAGGAACGCCATCTGCTGGAAGCGGGCGCGCAGGGTCTCATAGTCGAACTCCACGGACTCGAAGATCTCGGGGTCCGGCCAGAAGGTCTGGACGGTGCCGGTCTCCTCCGTGGCCTCGCCCTTCACGAGCTCGCCCTGCGGGATGCCGCCGTTCGCGAAGGACATGCGCCAGGCGTGGCCCTGGCGCCGGATCTCCGTCTCCACACGCGTCGAGAGCGCGTTCACCACGGAGATGCCCACGCCGTGGAGGCCGCCGGAGACGGCGTAGCCGCCGCCGCCGAACTTGCCGCCCGCGTGGAGGATGGTCATGACGACCTCGACGGTGGGCTTGCCCTCGGTCGGGTGGATGTCCACCGGGATGCCGCGGCCGTTGTCCTGCACGCGCACGCCGCCGTCGGCCTGGAGGGTGACGTCGATGCCGTCCGCGAACCCGGCCAGGGCCTCGTCCACGGAGTTGTCCACGACCTCGTACACCAGGTGGTGCAGGCCGCGCGGACCCGTGGAGCCGATGTACATGCCCGGGCGCTTGCGCACGGCCTCCAGGCCCTCGAGCACGGTGATCGCGGACGCGCCGTACTCCTGCACCTGGTGGGCGGGGTTGGTGTCCGGTGCGGGGGCGGACGGCTGCTCGGGCTGCTCGGGTGCGGCGTCGACCACGGGGGTTCACTTCCTCGGAACGGGACGGGGCCGTCCCCGGGGACCTCGCGCGCACGCACGCGGGAGGACCGGCGCGGGGGCGGAGGCGGGAACGGACGGGAGCCCCGGACGGGCCGGGGCTCACCTTGTTCACCGCCCACTCTAGCGGAATCGGCGTGTGGGCGCGGGATTCCTGCGGTCCGCGGACGTGGATCATGCCCTGGGAGGTCGCACAGGCCTCTCAGGACGACCGCGGACGGGTGCGCCCCGGTCCCATGCCCTCCCCGGGGTCTTCAACGCGCCAGAGGGCGTCCACGCGGTCAGCGGCACGCGTCCACGAGCACCCGCCCGCCCGGGCCGGCGTCCCCGAGGTCATGGGCGCGGGCGGTCTCCCCCAGCGGCAGCACCTCGGCCACCGGGATCACCAGGTGCGCGGCCGCTACGGTCACCTCCCGCACAGCGGCCGCCTTGGACGGGGCGGGGACGTCGTCGCTGCCCACGAAGCGGATCACGTGGTTCTCGAAGAGCATGGGCCAGAACGGCAGGCTCGGGTGCTCCTTCCGGGAGGCGAACGCCGCGATCACGCCGCCGGTGCGCGGTGATCCCGGGGATCCCCAGGCAGGCGGCGGTCTCGTCCGAGACGTCCACCGGCAGGTCCACGGCCAGCTCCTGGGGCACGACGACGGCCTCCGCCGCCGTCCCGAACGGGCGTCCGGACTGGGCCCCCCACAGCCACACGCGGCGGCCCGTCCGTGCCGGGTCCACCCCCTCCCCGACCGCGTCCACCGTTCCGACGCCGTCGCTCTGGGGCACGACCAGCGGGCCGGCCATCGCGGAGCCCTGCCAGCCGGCGCGCTTCTTGGTGTCCCCGGGGTTCACCCCGGACAGACGGACGCGGACCCGGACCTCACCCGGACCGGGCTGCGGGTCGGGCAGCTCGCCCATCCGGATGACCTCGGACGCCGGGCCCTGCCGCTCGTATGCGCCCAGCATGGACCCGGGCGGGGAGCGCGTCCAGGGTTCGGCGGGTGGGCGGCTCAGCCGTAGGTGTCCCGCGGACCGCGCCCGCCGCGCACCGTGCGCGGGCCGTGCCGCCAGCTCGGTGCAGCCGGGCCCGCCACGTCGATCCGGGTCACGACGCCGGGCCCCAGCGCCTCGTCGAAGCGGCTCAGCAGCATGGGGCTCATCAGGCGCAGCTGCGTGGCCCACGCCGTCGAGCTGGTGCGCACCCGCACCACCGAGTCCTCGAAGCTCTCCGGGCGGCAGTGCAGCGCGATCTCCGGGCCCACCAGGTCCGCCCAGCGGGTGAGCACCGAGCCCACGGCCACCGGGGTGGACCAGCCGCGGTCCCGGATCAGCCGGCCGAAGACGCTGGAGACGACGGCCGGGTCACGGTCGGCCGGGGCGCCGGGGCGCCGGTGTCCCGACCGGGCCACGGCCCCGCCGGCCGCCGCGGCCGCCTCCGAGCCCGCCATGGACTGTGCGAGGCCGGCCGCGGTGCCCCGCCGGTTCAGCGGCGCCTCGCCGCGCTGCCGGGCGGCGTCGCGCACCCGGCGCAGCTGCACCAGGGCCAGGTCCGGACGGTCCGGCGGCAGCTCCGCCAGCGCGTCCGGCTCCGGCGAGCGCTCACGCACGGGCGTCGCCGTCCTCGGGCTCCTCGGCCTCCGACGCCGCCGCACCCGGCGCAGCGCCCGGGCGGGGCGCCCGGATGTCCCCCTCCACCGGCTCGGCCGCGGCCACGGCCTCGGAGCCCTCGGCGTCCTGGCGGATGAGGACCCGGTGCCCCGCGAGTGACGCGGGGATGTCCGCGAGCGCCGCCGCCGTCACGATCACCTGCTCGGCCCGGCCCACCAGCCCCGCGAGCCGCTCGCGCCGCGCGGCGTCCAGCTCGGCGAAGACGTCGTCGAGGATCAGCACGGGCCGCCCCTCCGGGTCCGAGTCGTCGGCGACGAGCACGTCGTAGGCGGCCAGGCGCAGCGCCAGCGCCAGGGACCAGGTCTCCCCGTGGGAGGCGTAGCCGCGCGCCGGCGCGGGGCCCAGGAACAGGGCGAGCTCGTCCCGGTGGGGGCCGACGAGGGTCAGGGCGCGGGCACGCTCCTCCTCGCGCTGCTCCACGAGCGCGGCGTGCATGCTCGCGGCGAGCTCGGCCACGGGTGGGGCCTGCACGTGGGTGCCGCGCGCGGCGGGCACGGTGGACTCGTAGGAGTACGTGGCGGTCTTGGAGCCGTTGGTCAGGGCCGCGTAATCCTCCTGGAGCGGATGGGCCAGGAGGCGCAGCACGTGCAGGCGGCCATGCAGCAGGCGGGCGCCGGCGGCGCACAGGTGCTCGTCCCACACGGCCAGCGTGGCGTCCTCCTCGGCGCCCCAGCGGCGGGCCTTCCGGGCTGACTTCAGCAGGGCGTTGCGCTGGCGCAGCACCCGCTCGTAGTCCGCGGCGGCCTGGCCCAGGGCGGGGCGCAACTGCACCATGAGCTGGTCCAGGAAGCGACGCCGGCCGCCCGGGTCCTGCGTGACCAGGCCGAGGTCCTCGGGGGCGAACACCACGGTCCGCAGGATCCCGAGGCCCTCCTTGGCGCGCACGGGGGCGCCGCGGTTGATGGCGACGCGGTTGGAGCGGCCGGGCAGGATCTCCAGCTCCAGCGCCACGGAACGGGCTCCGCGGTGCACGCGCCCGGCGATCCGCGCCCGGTCCTGGCCGAAGCGCACCAGCTGGGCGTCCTGGCTGACGCGGTGGGACTGGTGGGAGCCGAGGTAGCCGATGGCCTCCACCAGGTTGGTCTTGCCCACCCCGTTGGCGCCCAGCAGCACCGTGGAGCCCGGGCTCAGCTCGAGGTCTGCCCAGCGGTAGGAGCGGAAGTCCTGGACGGTGAGGTGGGACAGGTGCACGTCTGCGCTCAGCCCCCGCCCGTCAGGTCAGGCGGACGGGCATCACGAGGTAGCGGTGGTCCGAGACCGTGCCGTCCTCCTCGTGGACGCCGGTGAGCAGCGCCGGCTTGGGTGCGGCGGTGAAGGAGAAGCGCACCTGCGGCTGGTCGACCACGGCCAGGCCCTCGGAGAGGTAGGCGGGGTTGAACGCCACGGTGATCTCCTCGCCCTCGAGGGTGCAGGGCACGGACTCGTTGGCGGTGGCGTCGTCGCCGGTGCCGGCGTCGAGCGTGACCTGCCCGTCCGTGAACACCATGCGCAGCGCGGTGTTGCGCTCGGCCACGAGCGCGACGCGGCGGGAGGCGGCGATCAGCTCCTCGGTGTCCACTGCGGCCTGGATGGGGCTGGTCTCCGGGAACAGGGAGCGGATCTTGGGGTACTCGCCGTCCACGAGCACGGACGTGGTGCGGCGACCGCCCGAGGAGAAGCCCACGAGGTCGTGGGAGGAGCCGAACATGATCTCCAGCCGCCCGCCGCCGCCGAGGGACTTGGCGACCTCGGTGAGGGTGCGGGCCTTGATCAGCAGGGAGGTGGAGATCGCGGGGTCGGCCGGGTTCCAGCGGATCTCGGTCATGGCGAGCCGGTACCGGTCCGTGGCCAGGAAGGTCATGGTGTCGCCCTCGATCTCCACCTTCACGGCGGTGAGGATCGGCAGCGTGTCGTCCTTGGAGGCGGCCACGGTCACCTGGTTCACGGCGTGCGCGAAGGCGGCGCCGTCCACGGTGCCGGCGGGTTCGGGCAGCTCCGGGAGCGCCGGGTAGTCCGCCACGGGCATGGTGGCCAGCTGGAACCGGGAGGAGCGGCAGGTGACGAGGACCTTGCCGCCGTCGAGCTCCAGGGTGACGGGGGCGTTCGGCAGTGCCCGGACGATGTCGTTCAGCAGCCGGCCGGAGACGAGGACCTGGCCCTCGTCCTCGACGTCCGCCTCGATCTGGAGGCGGGCGGAGGTCTCGTAGTCGAAGCTCGCGATGGAGACGAGGCCGGCCTCGGCGGTGACGAGCAGGCCGGAGAGCACGGGCACCGGGGGCCGCGGGGACAGGGAGCGGGCCGCCCAGGAGACGGCGTCGCTGAGGATGTCGCGTGCCACGGTGAACTTCACGGTCTCTGCACTGCCTCTCTGGGGGTGTCGCGGTGGGAGTGGGGCCCTGGCCGCTGCCGGGTCGGCGCCCCGGACGGAGTCCGCCTCGAATCACAAGGATCTCCGAGAGGCAAGGAGGCGCGCGCACGTCAGCATATGCGGTCCGTGAGTCCGGTGTCAGGTCGAGGCGGGCGTCCTGTGGACGCCCGATTCCTGTGATTCGACCGGGTGTGCGGGCGTCGGGGTTGATGTTGCTTGGCGGGATGTCTTCGGAGGGATCAGAAGTGGTGGTAGCAGGTGTGGATTGTGTGGAGAACCGCCTTGAGCCCCGCCATTCCGCCGATGCCGCTGGGGGAGCCGTGTGGATTCCCGCCCGTGCGGCATGTGCATGGCCGGTGGACGACGCCGACGCCGTCACCGCGGTCTTCCACAGGCGTCGTCGGGCCGGTCCCCCGCGCTCGGCGCCTCATCCCCCGGTTGTCCACATTCTTGTCCACATCAGGGACTCCGATATGCCAGGATCCGCGGAATCATGCCGCTCAAGCCTGTGGACAACGGTGGAAATCGGTGGACAATCGAATCACACCGATGTCGTTCCTCCCCATGTGGACACCTCCCGTCCCCAGGTCTGTGGATCATCGGGGAGGGCGTCGTTCGGCGGATTCGAGTCATCCACAGGCCTGGAGATGTCCACAGTCGCCTGGGTTATCCACCGAGTTGTCCACATCGGTGGACAATGTGGACCGACCTTCGAGTGCGGGTCGAAGAATCGTGGCCGCTCAGGCCCCGCGCTGCTTGCGCTTGATCTCGTTGGTGAGCTCCGTCACCTGGTTGAAGATGGTGCGACGCTCGGCCATCAGCTCGCGGATCTTCCGGTCCGCGTGCATCACGGTGGTGTGGTCGCGTCCGCCCAACTCCTGGCCGATCTTGGGCAGGGACATCTCCGTGAGCTCGCGCAGCAGGTACATGGCGATCTGCCGCGCCGTCACCAGGGTCCGGGTGCGGGACTTGCTGGTGAGCTC
The DNA here is from genome assembly GCF_020097155.1 of Micrococcus porci. Lineage (NCBI taxonomy): Bacteria > Bacillati > Actinomycetota > Actinomycetes > Micrococcales > Micrococcaceae > Micrococcus > Micrococcus porci. The sequence goes on from NZ_CP083691.1 coordinate 405,048, forward strand.
GTCGATCGTCAGGTTGAAGTACTCCGCCGTGGTGTGGACGATCAGCTCCGGCGTGATCTCCTGCGTGGCGTCGTCCGTGATGAGGTCCTTGAGGACCTGCTCGGCCAGCTCGATGTCCACCGGCTGGCGGTTCAGGGAGGCGAACGCGGTGACGCGGATGAGCGCGCCCTCGAGCTCGCGGATGTTGGTGGAGATCCGCGAGGCGATGTACTCCAGCGCCTCCGGCGGCGCCACGAGCCCCTCCGCCTCCGCCTTCTTGCGGAGGATCGCGATGCGCGTCTCCAGGTCCGGCGGCTGGATGTCCGTGATCAGGCCCCACTCGAAGCGGGAGCGCAGCCGGTCCTCGAAGCCGGAGAGCTGCTTGGGCGGCAGGTCGGAGGTGATCACGACCTGCTTGTTGTTGTTGTAGAGGGTGTTGAAGGTGTGGAAGAACTCCTCGACCGTCGCCTCCTTGTCCGCGAGGAACTGGATGTCGTCGATCAGCAGGATGTCCACGTTGCGGTAGACGGCCTTGAACGAGGCGCCCTCGTCGTGGCGGATGGAGTTGATGAAGTCGTTGGTGAACTCCTCCGAGTTCACGTACCGCACCCGCAGGCCCGGGTAGAGGCGTCGGGCGTAGTGGCCGATCGCGTGCAGCAGGTGCGTCTTGCCCAGGCCGGACTCGCCGTAGATGAACAGCGGGTTGTAGGCCTTGGCCGGGGCCTCGGCCACCGCGTTCGCGGCGGCGTGCGCGAAGCGGTTGGAGGAGCCGATCACGAACGTGTCGAAGTGGTAGCGGTCGTTGAGCCGGCTGGTCTCCGAGGACGTCGACGGCGGCGCCGGGGTGGGCGCGCCCGCGGCGGGGGCCGCCGCGCGGGACGGGGCAGGCTCCTCGCGGGGCGCCGGCATCCCGGGCAGCTCCTCCGCAACGCCGCGGTGCATGCCGGCCGCGGGGGCCGGGGCGGGAGACGTCTCGGCACGGGCGGCGGCCAGGTCCGGGAGCTCCTCGGCGCGGCGGTCGTCGGCGGACGGGGTGCGCGGGGGCTGCAGGCTGGAGTCGATCGAGATGGCGAGGAGGATCTCCTCCCGGAAGACGGCGGTCAGCGCGTCTGTGAGGGCGTCCGCGACCTGGGCACCCTGGAGGGTCTCGCGCGTCGTCTCGTTGGGCACCGCCAGCAGGAGCGTGTTGCCGATCAGCCCCTGGGGCTGGGCCAGGTAGACGAAGCCCATGAGACGCGCGCTCACGCGGGGGTCGTCGTCGAGGGCCGTGACCACCTCGCGCCACCGGTCCAGCAGCTCCTGGTCCGCCGCCATGGGCACGTCCTTTCCCGGGGCAGCCGGCCGCCGGGCGGTCCGCTGCGAACTCGAACAATCGTGCTGGCGAGTCTAGCCGTTGTCCACAGGGTTGTGCACAAGGGGTGGACAACCCCTATCCTGCTGTGGACGACGCGCTCGGGGGTCCTCCGCGCGCGGTGCTCGCGCACCCGTTTGACCCCCGTGCGCGCCGACGACTACAGTTGCCTGGTCCCCCGGGCGTCGGCACCGCCGTGCCCGCCGGGGATTTCATGTCAGAGCCTCATCGGTCCTTCCCCCTGGTTGCACGTCCTCAGGTCGACGATCGCAAGGCACACCCAACACGTCGTGGAGAGATCACAGTGACCAAGCGCACTTTCCAGCCCAACAACCGCCGCCGCGCCCGCAAGCACGGCTTCCGCGCCCGCATGCGCACCCGCGCCGGCCGCGCCATCCTGTCCACCCGCCGCGGCAAGGGCCGCGCGGAGCTGTCCGCCTGATCCGCGCCGCGCAGGGCTGACGGGTCACCGTGCTGCCCCGTGACCGCCGGGTCCGCACCCCCGAGGAGTTCCGCCGCATCCGGCGGACCGGCTCGCGCGCGGGGCGGAGCACCGTCGTGGTCAGCGTGGCCGCGGACACCGACCCCGCCCGGCCCGGGGCGACGAGCCAGCCTCGTCGCCCGCGGGCCGGGTTCGTCGTATCCAAGGCCGTGGGCAACTCCGTGGTCCGCCACCGGGTCACCCGTCGACTGCGCGCCCTGCTGCGCGCCGAGCTGGACTCCCCCGCCCTGCGCGACCGCGCCCTGCTGATCCAGGTCAAGGCCCTCCCGGCCGCCGTCGACGCCGACCACGCGACCCTGCGGCGGGACGTCCACGGCGCCCTGGGCGCCGCCGTCCGCAAGCTCGACCAGGCCGACCGGAGTCGCTGAGATGCCCGCCTCCTCCCCGTACACGGTGCTCGAGCCCTCGCACGAGTGGGGCCCGCTGCGCGCGCTGCCCTCCACGCTGCTCGCCTGGCTCCTCACGGCCTACCGCGCCGTGGTCTCCCCGCTGTACGGGCCGGTGTGCCGGTTCTTCCCCAGCTGCTCGGCCTACGGGCTGGAAGCCGTCCACGTGCACGGCGCCGTCCGCGGCTCCTGGCTCACCGCGCGGCGCCTGCTGCGCTGCCACCCGTGGAACGACGGCGGCGTGGATCCCGTCCCGCCGGGGCGTCGCCGCTGGCCGCCGGGCCGCGAGCCGCGGATCTTCGCTCTGAACCACCCGCCCATCCCGCCTGACCCCTCGCAGGAGGACTGAACCATGTTCGACGCCATCCTCGCCCCGTTCCGCTGGATCATGTCCTGGCTGCTCGGCGCGTTCCACACCGTGCTGGACACGATCGGCCTGCCCGCGGACTCCGGCTGGACCTGGGCCCTGGCCATCCTGCTGCTGGTCATCCTGATCCGCACGCTGCTGATCCCGCTGTTCGTCAAGCAGATCAACGCCCAGCGCGCCATGCAGACCATGCAGCCGGAGCTGCAGAAGCTGCAGGCCAAGTACAAGGGCAAGAAGGACCAGCTCTCCCGCCAGGCCATGGCCCTGGAGCAGCAGGCCCTGATGCGGGAGCACAAGGCGAACCCGTTCGCCGCCTGCCTGCCCCTGCTCATCCAGATGCCGTTCTTCTTCGCCCTCTACCAGGTGCTCGTCGGCGCCCGCGGGGCGGCCGAGCGCGGCGAGAGCATGGACGCGCTGTCCGCGGAGACCATCCGCTCCTTCGAGTCCTCCCAGATCTTCGGCGCCCGCATGTCGGACACGCTGATGGGGTCGATCGGCCAGCCGGGCGGCGCCGCCGTCGTCGTGGTGGCGATCGTGCTCATCCTGCTGATGACCGGCTCCATGTTCTTCATGCAGAAGATGCTGATGACGAAGAACATGACCCAGACGGCCCTCGAGGGCCCGATGATGCAGACGCAGCAGATCATGCTGTACGCGATGCCCCTGATCTTCGGCATCGGCGGCATCAACTTCCCCATCGGCGTGCTCCTCTATTGGACGTACTCCAACTTCTGGGCCGTCGGCCAGCAGTGGTGGATCATCCGCCACAACCCGACCCCGGGGTCCCTCGCCGAGCAGGAGCTCAACGAGCGCCGCGCCGCCAAGGGCCTGCCGCCCGTCGGCAAGAAGGTCGCCTCCTCCGAGGCGAAGCCCGGCTCCGCGCACACCGAGGCCGCGCAGGGCGCCGTGGTGAACGGCGAGGTCCTGCGCGAGGGCGGCCAGCGCGTCCAGCCGCAGCGCAAGAACCGGAGGAAGAAGTGACCGCCGAGCACGAGGGCCCCCTGGCCGACGCCGCGGAGGACTCCCCCGCGGTCGAGGCCCCCGTGGAGGCCACGGCGCCCGACGCCGCCGTCGACGAGCAGGCCGAGGCGGTGCGCCGCCTCGAGGAGGAGGGCGACGTCGCCGCGGACTACGTCGAGGAGCTGCTGGACATCGCCGACCTGGACGGCGACATCGACATCGAGGTGCGCGACGGCCGCACCTACGTCTCCGTGGTGCCCGGGGAGGACGACGAGGACGACCGCCTGGCCGACCTCGTGGGCCCGGACGGGAAGGCGCTGGAGGCCCTGCAGGAGCTCGTGCGCCTGGCCGTGCTGACCGCCACGGGACACCGCTCGCGCCTCATCCTGGACATCGCCGGGCACCGTCGTCGTCGGGACGCCGAGCTGCGCACCCTGGCCGGCGAGGCCGTGGAGCGCGTCCGCTCCGGCGCCGGCGAGGTCCACCTGGACCCCATGGGCGCCTACGAGCGCAAGATCGTGCACGACGTGGTGGCGGAGGCCGGCCTGGCCTCCGAGTCCGAGGGCGAGGGCCCGCGCCGGCACGTGGTGATCAGCGGATGAGCGCCCCCCAGCTGACCGCGGAGCTGCGCCCGGCGGCCGAGGACCTGTTCGGGGAGGCCCTGCCCCTGGCCGAGCGCTACGTGGATCACCTGGCCACCACGGGCATCGAGTGGGGCCTGCTGGGCCCGCGTGAGGTGCCCCGTCTGTGGGGCCGGCACGTGCTCAACTGCGCCGTGGTGGCGCGTCTTCTGCCCGAGGGATCCCTGGTGGCGGACGTGGGCTCCGGCGCGGGCCTCCCCGGCCTCTGCCTGGCGCTGGCCCGGCCGGACTGCCGGTTCACGCTGATCGAGCCGCTGGAGCGGCGCGTGGCATGGCTGGAGATGGTCATCGCAGACCTCGGCCTCACCAACGTGGAGGTCGTGCGCGGTCGCTCGGAGCAGGTCGCCGACGAGATCCAGGTGGACATCGTGACCGCCCGCGCCGTGTCAGCATTGAAGACCCTGTTGCCCCTGACGATGCCGCTGCTGCGCTCCTCCGGCCACCTGCTGGCCATCAAGGGCCGCTCCGCCGCGGAGGAGATCACCGCCGCCCAGAAGCCCCTGCGCAAGTATGGTGGTGGCGACCCGGAGATCGTGACGGTGGGCGAGGGCCTGCTTCCCGAGCCGACCACCGTGGTGCGCGTGCCCGCACGCCGCGCCCGCTGAGCCCGCCCCTCCCCCGGGGCGGGCGGCCCGGCGGTCTCCCCTCGACGGAGCAGCCCGGCGCGTCCCGGGCGGGAGGAGCACCCATGGCCAAGGATCAGGACAGCCGCGGCGGGACCTGGAAGGCCCTCAAGCAGAGGTGGTCCGGCCGCGCGTCGGACAAGGCATCCCCCGAGGAGGCCGCGCGCCTGAAGGCGCGGCGCCTGCCCGTGCCGGACCGCACCCGCGTGTTCACCACGTCCAATCAGAAGGGCGGCGTGGGCAAGACGACGACGACCGTGAACCTCGCCGCCGCGCTCGCCCGTGCCGGCATGCGGGTCCTGGTGATCGACATCGACCCGCAGGGCAACGCCTCCACCGCCCTCAACGTGCCCCACGCCGGCGACGTCGCGTCCGTGTACGACGTGCTCCTGGACGAGATGGAGATCCACGAGGCCGTGCAGGACGCCCCGGACGTGGACGGCCTGCAGGTGGTGCCCGCGACGATCGACCTGGCCGGCGCCGAGATCGAGCTGGTGTCCATGGTGGCCCGCGAGCAGCGCCTCGCTCGCGCCCTGGACCGCTACATGGCGTGGCGTGCCGACCAGGGGCAGGAGCGTCTCGACTACGTGTTCATCGACTGCCCGCCGTCCCTGGGCCTGCTGACCGTCAACGCGTTCGTGGCAGCCGAGGAGGTGCTCATCCCGATCCAGGCGGAGTACTACGCCCTCGAGGGTCTCTCCCAGCTGCTCAAGAACGTGCAGATGATCCAGAAGCACCTCAACCCGAAGCTGCAGGTGAGCACCATCCTGCTGACCATGTTCGACGCCCGGATGAATCTGGCCGTCCAGGTGGCGGAGGAGGTCAAGGCGCACTTCCCGGAGCAGCTCCTGGAGACGGCCATCCCCCGCAACGTCCGCATCTCGGAGGCGCCGAGCTACCAGCAGACCGTGGTCACCTACGACCCGGCCTCCGCCGGCGCCGTGGCCTACCGCGAGGCGGCCGCTGAGATCGCCCGGAGGGGTGCCCCGCAGGCGCGTTGACCCGACGCAGGCAGACGGCCCCCTTTCCGGCGCGGGAGGGGGCCATCTGTTGTACCCCGCGGAGACGGGCAGTCTCCCCGTCCCCCATCGATCGACAACGGCAGTGCATTGATTTTGATTCTCTCTTGGGTGATCGCGGGGAATGGAGGGTTTCACGTGAAACGATCACCAGTCCTGCGTGCGGGGCTGGATGAGACGCGCTGAGGGGCGAATCCCGATGCATCTGTCGACTTCGTGAAGGGCGGGCGAGAGACTGTGCACGCGCACAGAGCCGCCCCTCGGAGTCGCCCAGGCGACAACGGGAGGAACCGTGGCACCGGTATTCCGGGCGACGAAGGAAGCGAGCTCGCTTGGCGTCCCATACCAGTATCAGCGTCGTTCCCCCCTGTACCAAGGCTGTGGGGCAAGGGGAATCCCGACCCGCCTGTGGAGAACCCCATGCCTCACGGGCAGATGAAGGCGAGGCGGGCGTGTTGATATGTGGATGGATCCTGTGGATAGAGTGACCTTCGGAGTCAGTTGACCGTCGGAGACCAGCAGCGTATGCCCGGATTCCGCCCCCGGGACATGCTGTGGTCTCTGCTGTGAGTCACATGTTCGCTGCGCCCTCACAGGAGAATCGAGGAACCTGTGATGCGAGTGGGTCGGCGTGGATTCGGCTGCTCCGCCGGCCGCTCGTTCGACGGACGCCTCAAATGAGTGACCTCGTGACCTTCCAACGCCCACACCTGCTCTTGGGGTCTCGAAACCCTCTCCCGCTGCACGACACGTGGTTGTCGTCGGTGGAGGCGACGGCGTGGAGGCAGCTTGTTGCCGGCATCGGAATGTTCACCGACGACGAGGGACTCCCAGAGGTGTTTCACGTGAAACCAACCAGCGTTCAGCGAGTGGCCAGACACTCGATCGCAGCGGTTCTCTATGCGACCGTCGCTTGACGTGAACCACCACCACTCTCAGCGAAGACGCACGTGGTCGATCCATCTGCGGTCACGTGAGCTGCTCGTCTTGGGAGGTGCGGTCCGATCGATCACCCAATCCCACCCCCGCCGGCTCATATCGGCGCTGTCGCCTCACGTTCAGTCAATGCCGGTGCGGCAGGTGCCGGCCCGCGCCCCCTCGGCGTCATGCCATGTTTCACGTGAAACGCACCACCTGAACCACCCCTCTACTGAGTATCGGGCGGAGCGGGGAGGGTAGAGGGTGTCACCCAGCCGTCCAAAGTCGTCGGCAGAGTCAGCGGATGGAACGGTCCCTATCCAGCGCCGTTGCGTGGAAAGCGGGATCGACGGGTGGAGCCCAACCCCACCCACGGCCTGGGTGATCCACCTGTATACCGCCCCGTTTCACGTGAAACAGGACCCTCCTGACGCGCTGGCCACCATGGGGTGTGTACCCCGGCAGGACGCCACAGCGACAACAATGCTCTCCGGTGACACGTTTCAGCAGAGGCGTTCAGTGACGTGACGGACCATGACGCAGTCCGCCCACACGCATGTCATTGAGAAGCATGTTCCCATGAGCCTGCCAGCGGTGAGCGTCACTCATTGCCCATGCGGATGCCCTCCTAGAGAGCAGTCACCACCGGCCCTCGAGGCATCCCCGGCCAACCCGCCTCGGCGCGGGCGTTTCACGTGAAACGACCCCCGGGCCACCGGGTACCGCCTAGAATGAGGGCACACCCGACCGCAGGAGGATCCATGAGCACCCGCAGGGGAGGCCTGGGCCGAGGGCTCGGAGCCCTCATTCAGAACACCGCCGAGATCGAGCAGCCGCCGACGAGGGAGGACTCCAGCCCCTCGGCGGCGTCCTCGAACAAGACCACAGCCGCCCCCGCGAAGCGGTCCACGCGCACGGCCAGGACCGCTGAGTCATCTCAGAACGGCCTGCCGGCATCGGACGGTGCCACCCAGCAAGACCACAGCTCCGACCGTGCGGAGAAGACCGCTTCTTCCGGGACCGGGTCACAGAAGACAAGTCGGTCCACTGGATCAAAGGGTGCCAAGACCCCCGAACCCACCGCGACACGGTCAGCGCAGGAGGAGGTCCCCCGCCCGGCGGACATCTTCTTCGGCGGTGGCGAGGGCACGTCGGACGAGCCCCCCGAGAGCGGCCGGCACCGCCCCACACGGTCCGCGCGCCCGTCGATGCCCACGGTCAAGGCTCCCTCCAAGCCCGCCCCGAAGTCCGAGACGGAGCAGGCAGCACCCGTCCGGAAGGACGAGCCCGAGGGCACGGTCTCTGCGGACATCGCCGTGCTGCGCGAGCTCCCCGTCGGAGACATCCACCCGAACCCGCGTCAGCCGCGCGAGGTCTTCGACGAGGACCACATGGCCGAACTCGTCGCGTCCATCACCGAAGTCGGCGTCCTGCAGCCGATCGTCGTGCGCGAGGTGGAGGGCGCCGCCACGCCCTACGAGCTGATCATGGGCGAGCGCCGCTGGCGCGCCACCCAGCGTGCCGGCCTCGCGACCATCCCCGCAATCGTCCGGCAGACCCCGGACCAGGACCTGCTGCGGGACGCGCTCCTCGAGAACCTCCACCGTTCTCAGTTGAATCCGCTGGAAGAGGCCGCCGCGTACCAGCAGCTCATGGAGGACTTCTCCTGCACCCAGGAGGAGCTCTCCCAACGGATCGGCCGGTCCCGCCCGCAGATCTCCAACACCCTCCGCCTCCTGAAGCTTCCCCCGCTGGTGCAGCGTCGGGTGGCGGCCGGCGCCCTGACGGCCGGCCACGCCCGCGCCCTCCTGGGCCTGACCGACCCCGCGGAGATGGAGCGGCTGGCCCAGCGGATCGTGTCCGAGGGCCTGTCCGTCCGCGCGACGGAGGACGCCGTGGCCCAGTTGCAGGGGGCCGTGCGCCCCGCCCCGAAGTCCACACGATCCCGCGAGGAGAGCACCCGGCACGAGCGGCTGGACTACTTCGCCACCGCCCTCACCTCCCGGCTCGACACCCAGGTGAAGATCACGCTCGGCGCCCGCAAGGGCAAGATCGCGATCGACTTCGCCTCCGTGGAGGACCTGAACCGCATCATGGACCTCATCCAGGGCGGCGGGGACTCGACCCCCGTGAAGGGCTGACGCGCCGGCGCAGACGCGACGAGGCCCCGTCACCGCATCGGTGACGGGGCCCCGTCGTCTATGGGGGAGTGGCCTCAGCCGAGCAGCGCAGCGAACTCCTTCTCCAGCTGGGCCTTGGGCTTGGCGCCCACCGACTCGGCGACCTTCTCGCCGCCCTGGAAGCCCAGGACCAGCGGGATGGAGGTCACGCCGTACCTAGCGGCGGAGGCCGGGTTCTCGTCCACGTTCAGCTTGGCGACGAGGACCTCGCCCTCGTGCTCGGCGGCCAGCTCGTCGAGCACCGGGCCCAGCATGCGGCACGGGCCGCACCACTCGGCCCAGAAGTCCACGAGGACGGGCAGCTCGGAGTCCAGGACCTTGGCCTGGAAGTCGGCGTCGGTGACGTTGATGGTGCTCATGGTGTTGCTCCTTGTCAGACGGGGTTCGAAGCGGTCATGTCAGTGTCGTTCGGCGTGTTGCCGCTGACACATGTCAGGGGTGTCGGGAAGGACGCTCAGGCGACGGAGTCGGAGTCCGGCGCCGCGGGGGCAGCCTCGGCCACGTCCGCGACCGTGGCCAGGTAGTGCTCCACGTCCTGGGCGGCCACGCAGCCGGAGCCGGCGGCGGTGATGGCCTGGCGGTACGTGTGGTCCGTGACGTCGCCCGCGGCGAACACGCCCGGCACCGAGGTGCGCGACGACGGGTGGTCGATGCGGATGGTGCCGTGCTCGGTGAGCTCCAGCTGGCCCTTCACCAGGTCGGTGCGCGGATCGTGGCCGATCGCCACGAACAGGCCGGTGACCTCGAGGGAGGACTCCTCGCCTGTCACGGTGTCCCGCAGGGTCAGGGTGCTGAGCTTGTCGTCGCCCTGGACCTCGGCCACCTCGGTGTTCCAGTGGAACTCGATCTTCGGCTCCTCGAGGGCACGCTGCGCCATGATCTTCGAGGCGCGCAACTCGCCCCGGCGGACGAGCACGTGGACCTTGGAGGCGAACTTCGTGAGGAACAGGGCCTCTTCCATGGCGGAGTCCCCGCCGCCGGCGACGGCGATCTCCTGCTCGCGGAAGAAGAAGCCGTCGCACGTGGCGCACCAGCTCACGCCGTGGCCGGACAGGCGCTTCTCGCCCTCCACGCCCAGCTCGCGGTAGGCGGAGCCGGTGGTCATGATCACCGCGTGGGCGCGGATCTGCGAGCCGTCGCCCAGGGTGAGCACCTTGGGGTCCGAGGTGAGGTCGGCCTGGACGACGTCGTCGTAGACGACCTCGGTGTCGAACCGGCGCGCCTGAGCCTCCAGGTTCGCCATCAGCTCCGGGCCCTGGATGCCCTCGGGGAAGCCGGGGAAGTTCTCCACCTCGGTGGTGTTCATCAGCTCGCCGCCGGCGGTCACGGACCCGGCCAGCAGCACGGGGGACAGGTTGGCCCGGGCCGTGTAGATGGCCGCAGTGTACCCGGCGGGGCCGGAGCCGATGATGGCGACGTTGCGGACCTGCTGGTCCTGCTCTGCGGTGGTCACGGGGACTCCTCGGATCGGGGGTGGTGTGCGCTCGTCGGGGACAACGGACGGCGCGGGGCGGCTATTCCGGCCGGCCCGCGCCGTCGTCGGGGGGAGGGGGTCAGCGGACCCCGATCTCCGTCAGCTGCAGGCCGTAAGGCCGCTGGCCGGCGCCCTCCAGCTGGGGGAGGCCCGTGATGGACAGGATCACGTACTGGCCCTGGTTCTCGGCGATGTCCACGGGGATCGTGATGGAGTCCTCGTCGAAGGTCCCCTGCCCGATCACCCGGGCGTCGCCTTCGCCGCCCTGGGCCGTGTTCGCGACGTACGCGATCCACTTGCCGCCGGTGGCGCCCCGGTTCTCCAGCTGGACCTCGCTGATCGTGGTGCGCTCCTGGAGTTGCACCACGAGGTTCATGCTGCCCACGTAGCCGCCGAAGTTCGGGCGGGCGTACGTGTAGCTCTGCCAGGCGGTGTTCGGGTCGCCGTCGATCAGGTTGGCCAGCGTCGCGTCGTTGGGGGCCTCGAGCTCGGGCATCTCCGGCACCTGGCGGGTGACGGCCACCGCCTGGGGCGCCGCGGTGGGGGCCGGGGCCGCCGCCGAGGTCGAGGGGGCCGGTTCCGTGCTCGGCGCGGCGGAGGACGACGCGGTGGGCGCAGCGGAGGACGACGCGGCCGGCGGGGCGGAGGAGGCCTGGGCGGTGGAGGGCGCCGCGGACGACGCCGAGGCGGACGGCGCGGGCTCGACGCTGCGGGTGTTCTGCCCCAGCAGGAACAGGCCCGCCAGTCCGGCGAGCGCCAGCAGCGCGAGGAGGCCGAGGACCATCAGCCAGCCCTTCCCGCTCGTGCTGCGGGCCGGGGCGGCGGTGGCGCCCGCGGCCGGGGCGCCGGCGCCCGCCCCACCCGCGACGGGGGCGGCGTGGGCCTCTTCGCGGTGCTCCGTGACGGCCGGCTCGGCCTCCGCCACGGCGATCGCGGCGGACGAGGTGGCGGTCGCCGTGGGCACGGCCTCGGGGGCGACGCTCTCCGCCGGGGCGGCCTCGGCGGCGGAAGCGCCCTCCTCGGCGGAGACGGACGCGGCCACCGCGGCGGCGGACGCCACCGCGGGCAGGGCGCGGCGCGGTGCCGGTCGGGGACGACGCACGGGCGCCGGGACGGCCTCAGGCGTGGAGGCCGGCTCCGTCACGGGGACGGCCTGCGTAGGGGCGTCCGCGGGATCGGCGTCCGCCGCCGGGGCCGCGGCGGCGAGGGCGGCCGCAGCGGCGGCCTCCTCCTCGCGACGCCGAGTCTCGGCCTCGGCGTGGCGCTGGGCCTCCCGCTCGCGGCGGGCGGCGGCCTCGGCCTCAGCGGCCTCGCGGGCGGCACGGTCCTTCTCGGCTTGCGCCGCGGCGGCGCGCTCCAGACGCTCCCGCTCCGCCCTCTCCTGGGCCTCCCGCTCGCGGCGCTCGGCCTCCTGGGCCTCCTCGCGCTCGGCCCTCTCCTGGGCCTCGCGGGCCTCCCGCTCGGCGCGCTCCTGCTCGGCGAGCTGCGCCTTGGTGGCGGCGTCGGCCGCGGCCAGGGCCGACGCACCGGCGGCCGCCTTCGCGGCCGTGCCGTCGGCCGGACGCACGCGCTCGTTGAGCTTCTCGGAGATGCGGTTCAGGAAGCCGGGGCGGCGCTGGGACTGCTTCTGGTCCGCGCGCAGTCGACGGTCCAGGTCCGCGTAGTAGGCGTCGTCGTCGTCGTACTCGTGGGCCTGCTCCGTGCGGGACTCCCCGAAGATCTCCGAGCCCAGGGAGTCCGTCTGGAAGGGCTCCACATAGAGCTCCTGGGCGTACGCCAGGCCCAGCAGGACGTCCGGGTCCGGGTTCCCGCCGGCGATCAGGTAGGTGCGGCCCTCGCTCAGGCCCAGGTCGAGGACCTGGACGTCGTCCTGCCGCTCGCCCGTGGCCAGCTCGCGCGCCGACGCCGCCACCTGCGTGGCGTTCTCCGGGGACGCCACGAGCACGGTCACCCGGCGGTTGAGCACCTGGTCCGCTCCCTGGAAGACCATGTTCTGGTCGGCGGAGGTCACCACATGGTCGGTGATGCGGTACCGGCCTCCCAGGACGGAACCGACGGCGAGGGGCTGGGGCACGGGCTCTTCTCCTGACGAACGGGCTACGGTCCCCGATGATACGCAGGCGGGAGGGCCCCCCGCTCGAGTCGGGCGGGCTGTGTTGTCGGGGCGGGTCCGCGGCCGGGCTCAGCGGGCGCCGAGCAGGCGCCCCAGGGCGGGCACCCGGCGGGCCAGCGGGGCCGCCGCGGACGCGAGCTCCGGGAAGCGCAGCACGCGCAGGGCGACCACGTACACGGGGGCCATCACCAGGCCCACCACGGCGCACGTGACCAGCGCCGACAGGATGGACCCCCACGCCCAGCCGCCGGAGTACGCGCCCAGCAGCCAGGCGACGACGGCGCCCGCCGCCCCCGCCACGACACCCGCCGCGCCCGTCGTCGCGTAGGCCGCGAGGACGTGCGTGAACCCGTAGTCGCCGAACCGGCGGACCGCGAGCACGTGCGCGAAGAAGAACTGGAAGGCGTGCGAGACGACCGAGGCCAGCGCCGCCCAGTACGTGATGGCCCACAGGGGCAGCAGGTACGCGCCCGCCGCGGTCACGGCCAGCGTGAGCAGGGACGTCGTGACCTGCACGACCATGGGGATCCGTGCGCTCTCCGCCGCGTAGAACACGCGCAGCAGGTAGAAGCTGCCGGAGCGGAACGGCATGGACAGGCTCATCAGCAGGATCACCGCGCCCACCGCCATGCCGGTCACCTGCGCGGACTCGGCCGTCGAGCCGAACAGGCGGCCCAGCGGACCCGCCAGCACGACGACGCCGGCCAGGCTGAACATGATCGGCGCGGCGAACGTGCGCAGGCCGCGCGCCGTGGTCTCCCGGACCGCCGCGTGGTCCCCGGCCGCCATGGAGCGGGCCAGCTTGTTGAAGAGCACCGTGGCCAGGGACAGGACGAACACCGAATGCGGGAGCACCGAGATGAGCATGGCCTGGTTGTAGGCCGTGAGGCCCGGGATGAGGGCGTCCGCCATGGCCGGGTCCCAGCCCTCCGTGCCCGGCACCCGCACGGACGGGTCCTCGCGGGCCGCGGAGGCGCCGTTGATGTACCGGTGGGAGAGCAGCAGCACGATGTTGCTGGCCGCCATGGTGAACAGCGTGTACCCGGCGATCCGCCCCGTGTGGCGCAGGCCCATGCCCCGCCAGCCGAACCTCGGACGCAGCCCCAGGCCCAGGCCGCGCAGCGGCAGGAACAGGATGAGCGCCTGCAGGATCACGCCGAGGGTGTGCCCGCCCGCGAGGACGAGGGTCTGCTCCGGCGTCCACCGGCCCAGCAGGTCCCCGCCGGAGTAGCGGCCGAACATCACCAGGTAGAGGCCGATCGCGGCGATCGCCACCACGTTGTTCAGGACGGGCGCCCACATGTACGCGCCGAACCGCCCGTTCGCGTTGAGGATCTGCCCCACCAGCGCGTACATGCCGTAGAAGAACATCTGCGGCAGGCACCAGAGTGCGAACACGGTGCCCAGCTGCAGCATCTCCGGGGACCAGCCGCGCGTCAGGGCCGCCATGAGGGGCGCCGCCGCCGCGGTGACCAGGACCGTGGCCGCCAGCATGACGAGCACGGCCAGCGTCATCAGCCGGGACGTGTAGTCCGCGCCCCGGTCGGCGTCCTTGGCGTGCTTGATCAGCTGCGGCACCAGGACCACGTTGAACACGCCGCCCACCAGGAGCAGGTAGATCACGTTCGGCAGGGAGTTGGCGACCTCGAAGATGTCCGCCACCGTGCCCACCGTGGTGCCGATCGCGATGGTCAGCAGCGCAGCCCGGACGAAGCCGAGCACGCGGGAGATCATCGTGCCGGCGGCCATGATCGCGGTGGACCGTCCGGCGCGGCGCTCGCCCTCCGGGACCTCCTCCTGCGCCTGGGCGGGGGCCTCGGGGTCCGAGGCCGGGAGGACGACGTCCTCGACCTCCTTCGGGCGCGGTGCGTCGTCGGCGGGGAGGGCGCGGCGGGGGGCGGTTCTGCTGCTCAAGGGTCACCCATCGGTCATCAGGGGGCCCGCGCCGGGCGCGGGTCGAGGGGGATCGGGACGTGCGGGAGGGTCAGGGGCGTCCCGGCGGGCGGCCCGTCGGGAAGTGCTGGGGGATGACCTGGCGGGCCAGGTCCACGATGCGGCGCTCGTTGGCGAAGGAGAGGCGGCGGGCGACGTCGTCGATGGACACCCAGGCGACGTCCACGGCCTCGTGGTCCGGGTCGTTCTCCGTGGTCAGCTCCCCGCCCGTGGCGCGCAGCAGGAAGTGGTGCACGGTCTTGTGGACGCGGTGCCGGGACACGGTGAACCAGTAGTCGATGGAGCCCAGCGGCTCGAGGATGCACCCGGCGATGCCGGTCTCCTCCTCCACCTCGCGCACGGCGGCCTGCCGGTGGTCCTCCGCGCCCTCCGGGTGGCCCTTCGGCAGGCACCACTCCAGGCGGCCGCCCCGGTTGTACCGGGCGATCACGGCGACCTCGAGGTCCCCGGCGTGCTCGCGGATCACGATGCCGCCCGCGGAGACCTCCTCCACGGTGGGCAGGCCCGCGCCGGACTGCGGCCGCGCGGCCGGCGCCCCGGGCGCGAGGGGGCGCGGCGGCTGCGGCGGGCGACGCCGCCAGGCGCCCAGCGCCGACGGCAGGGGGGCGCCCCGGTGCGCGGTCGGATCGGGGCTGGACATGACCTCCACTCTAACCGGCGTCCGCCCGCCCGGGTCCGGGGCCCGATCTGGCACCCTGGTGTGCATCATGGAACCCCGCACCGACACCCGCCCCCTCCCCGCCGGCTTCCCTGCGGACGCCGCCCTGCCCGCCGTCGTCGTGGAGCTGGGCCGCCGGTTCGAGGCGGCGGGGCACGAGCTGTCCCTGGTGGGCGGGCCCGTGCGGGACCTGCTGCTGGGCCGGCCCGTGGTGGACCTGGACTTCACCACGGACGCGGACCCGGACGCCACGGAGCGGATCGGCGCGGGCTGGGCCGAGGCCGCCTGGGACGTGGGCCGGCACTTCGGCACCATCGGCTTCCAGAAGGGCGGCTGGCAGCTGGAGGTCACCACCTACCGGGCCGAGCAGTACGACCCGACGTCCCGCAAGCCGCAGGTCGCGTTCGGGGACAGCCTCGAGGACGACCTCCTGCGCCGGGACTTCACCGTCAACGCCATGGCCCTGCGCCTGCCCGCCATGGAGCTCGTGGACCCCCACGGAGGCGTGCGGGACCTCGCGGCCGGCGTGCTGCGCACCCCCGGCGCCCCCGAGGACTCCTTCTCCGACGACCCGCTGCGCATGATGCGCGCCGCCCGGTTCGCCTCCCAGCTGGGCTTCGGCGTCGCGGACGAGGTCGAGGCCGCCATGACGGACATGGCCGAGCGCATCGGGATCATCTCCGCCGAGCGCGTCCGCGACGAACTGGTCAAGCTGGTCCGCGGGGACCGCCCCCGCGCCGGCCTCGACCTGCTGGTCCGCACCGGGCTGGCGCAGATCGTCCTGCCCGAGCTGCCCGCCCTCCAGCTGGAGACCGACGAGCACCACCGCCACAAGGACGTCTACGCCCACTCCCTGCAGGTCCTGGAGCAGGCCATGGGGGAGGAGGAGCGGTACTCCCCGGAGCGCCCGGACGTGGTGCTGCGCCTGGCGGCGCTGCTGCACGACGTCGGCAAGCCGGCCACGCGCCGCTTCGAGCCCTCCGGCGCGGTGAGCTTCCGGCACCACGAGAACGTGGGCGCCAAGCTGGTGCGGAGGCGGCTGAAGGCCCTGCGCTTCGACAACGACACGATCAAGGCCGTGGCCCGCCTCGTGGAGCTGCACATGCGCTTCTACGGGTACGGGGAGGCCGGCTGGACGGACTCCGCCGTGCGCCGGTACGTGCACGACGCCGGGGATCTCCTGCCCCGCCTCCACGCGCTGACCCGCTCGGACGTGACCACCCGCAACCGCCGCAAGGCCGAGCGCCTCGCCCACGCCTACGACGACCTCGAGCGGCGCATCGAGGAGATCTCCGCCGCCGAGGAGCTCGCCGCCGTCCGCCCCGACCTGGACGGCCAGCAGATCATGGCGCTGCTGGGCATCCGCCCCGGCCCGGTGGTGGGCCGCGCCTACGCGCACCTGCTCGAGTGGCGCCTCGACGAGGGGCCGCACGAGCAGGCCGCCGCCGAGGCCGAGCTCCGCCGCTGGTGGGCGGAGCAGCCGGAGGCCGCCGGGGCGTCGTCGGGAGGCGGAGCCCGGGACTGAGGTGACCGCGCCTCCGCGACATCGCCGCCGTGCAGGCCGGCGGAGATGTCGCCGCGGTGCCGACGGCGAGAGCAGGCCGGAGACCTGGGCGGCGATGGTCTGCTCCATGAGGTTCCGCTTCCGAGCGGCGGGAAGCTGCCGGAGGATGCCCCCGGCGCACAGCGTGGTGATGCCGTGCACGGACGCCCAGAGTCCCACGGCGAGGGTGAAGACCTGGTCTTCGGTGGCATCCGGCCGCGCGTCGGCCACGAGCGAGCGCAGGAGGTCGAAGGGCCCTTCGGGTCGTGGCTGCGGCCCCTCCGGCTCGATCGGGTCCTTGCGCGAGAAGGAATGGAACAGCTCGGGCTGCTCCATGCCGAAGGCGAAGTACCCGTGCCCGGCCGCCTCCAGGCGCTGCGGCGGCGCCGCGCTCGGCGGCGGGCTCGTCGCCGCGGCGCGTCGACCCTGACGCCGGACCCGGCACCGCTCCCCGTCCCCGGCCCACGGCGTCCCGCGACGCGGCCGGGCGGTGCCAGGATGGGGCCATGACCGAGGCCCCTCTCACCGACGCCCAGATCGCCGCCGCCCACCCGATCCGCCCCATCGCCCGGATCGCCGCCGAGGCGGGGATCGACGAGGAGCTGGTGATCCCCTACGGCCGGCACATGGCCAAGGTGGACGTGCACGCGCTCACCGCCCCGGAGGACGGGCGCGTCGTCCTGGTCACCGGCATCTCCCCGACGCCGGCCGGCGAGGGCAAGACCACCGTCACCGTCGGCCTCGCGGACGGGCTGAACCTGCTGGCCGGGCAGGAGGACGCCCCGGCCGCCGTGGCGGGGGCGCGCGCCGTCGTCGCCCTCCGCGAACCCTCCCTGGGCCCGGTGTTCGGCATCAAGGGCGGCGCTACCGGCGGCGGTCACGCGCAGGTGGTGCCCATGGAGGACATCAACCTGCACTTCACGGGCGACTTCCACGCCGTCACCTCCGCCCACAACCTGCTGTGCGCGCTCGTGGACAACCACATCCAGCAGGGCAACGTCCTGGGCATCGATCCGCGGACCGTGAGCATCAAGCGGGCCCTGGACATGAACGACCGCGCCCTGCGCCAGGTCGTCACCGGCCTGGGCGGGCGCGCCCAGGGCGTGCCGCGCGAGGGCGGGTTCGAGATCACCGTGGCCACGGAGACCATGGCCGTGTTCTGCCTCGCCGCGGACCTCGCCGACCTCAAGGCCCGCCTCGGCCGGATCACGGTGGGCCAGACCTTCGACGGCGAGCCCGTCACCGCCTCCCAGATCGGGCCCCACGGGGCGCAGGGCGCGATGGCCGTGCTCCTCAAGGACGCGATGCGCCCCAACCTCGTGCAGACCCTCGGCGGCACCCCCGCGCTCGTGCACGGCGGTCCGTTCGCGAACATCGCCCACGGGGCCAACTCCGTGATCGCCACCCGCACCGCCCGTCGGCTCGGGGAGATCGTGGTCACCGAGGCCGGGTTCGGCGCGGACCTGGGCGGGCAGAAGTTCATGGACCTCACCTCCGTGGCCGGCGGCTTCCCGCCCGCCGCCGTCGTGGTGGTGGCGACCGTGCGCGCCCTCAAGCTGCAGGCCGGGATCTCCCTGACGGACGTGAAGGCCGGCGTCGCCGCCGCGGCCGAGCGCGCCGGGCGCCCCGCGGCCGAGGTGGAGGCCGAGCACGTGGCCGCCCTCCGCGCCGGCACCGCGAACCTGACCCGCCACGTCGAGAACATGCAGTCCTACGGGGCCCCCGTCGTCGTGGCCGTGAACCGCTTCGCCCAGGACGCCGACGCCGAGCTGGACGCCCTGCGCGCCTGGGGCGCCGAACGCGGCGTGGCCGTGGCCGTCGCGGACGTGCACGGCGGCGGGGGCGAGGGCGCCCTGGAGCTGGCCCGCACCCTCGGCGAGGCGCTGCCCGCCCCCGGCGCGCCCCAGGCCGAGCTCACCCGGCTGTGGACCGAGGAGATGGACGTCGCCCAGCGGATCGAGGCCGTGGTGCGGCGGATCTACCGCGGCACCGGCGTCGAGTACTCCGCCGTGGCCCGCCGTCAGCTGCGCGACCTCGCGGACCGCGGCCTCGACCGCCTGCCCGTCTGCCTGGCCAAGACCCAGTACTCGTTCTCCGACGACCCCGCCCTGCTGAACGCCCCCGAGGGGTTCACCGTCCACGTCCGCGAGCTGTCCGCGAAGACGGGCGCGGGGTTCGTCGTCGTCCTCACGGGCGCGGTGATGACCATGCCCGGCCTGCCCGCCTCCCCGGCGGCGGACCGCATGGACGTCTCCGCCGACGGCGTCGTCACCGGCCTCTTCTGATCCCGGCCTGCGCGGAGGCCGGGACGGCGCGCGCGGGGGCCGGGACGGAATCGTGATCTCGGTGGCTTGGCGCCGCCGGGTGTGCGGATGGGATGATCGATGACCGTGAGCACCTCGGACCACCACGCCGCCCGCCCCGCCCCCCGCCATGCGCAGGCCGCGCTCGCGGACGGGCCGGCCCCGCGCACGGGGCTCCGCGTCAGCCGCGGCCCCGGTCGCATCACGGCCCTCGACGGGCTGCGCGGCATCGCCGTGCTCGCCGTGCTGGTCTTCCACGCCTGGCCCGAGGCCCTGCCGGGCGGGTTCGTGGGCGTGGACATGTTCTTCGTGCTCTCCGGCTTCCTGATCACCACCGGCCTGGTCCGCGGCGTGGACGCCGGCAAGGGGCTGCGGCTGCCGTCCTTCTGGATGCGCCGCATCCGCCGCCTGGTGCCCGCCATGGTGGTGGCGCTCGTGGCCTGCACCGCCCTGGCCTGGCTGGCCGTGGCGGAGTTCCCCACGGGGCTGGGGCGGCAGTGGCTGGGCGCCCTGACCTACACCAGCAACTGGCTGATGATCTTCGACGGCGGCGACTACTTCGACCGCGCGTCCCCGCCCCTGTTCGAGCACCTGTGGTCCCTGGCCATCGAGGAGCAGTTCTACGTGCTCTGGCCGCTGATCATCGGCGGGCTGTGCCTGGTCGTGCGTCCGAAGCGGGACACCTACGCCTCCGGGCGTGTGGCGGACCGCCGCCGGATCCTCGTGGTGCTGGTGGTGGCGCTGGCCTCCGCGGCGGGCATGGTGCTCGGCTCCCTCGGCGGGGCGGACCAGACCCGTCTGTACTTCGGCACGGACACCCACGCCTTCGGCCTGCTGCTCGGCGCGTGCGTGTCCATGGGCCTGGCCCACGTCCCGCGCCCCGAGCACGGCGGCCCCGAGCTCCGCACCGGCCCCGCGCGCACCGCCGCGGCGTGGCTGGCCGTCGTCGTGCTGTTCACCGGCTTCGCCCTCGTGGACGGCACCCAGGACGCCACCTACCGCGGCGTGCTCGTGGGGCTGGCCGCCGTCGTCGCGTTCATCGTGTGGCACGTGGCCCAGGGCGACCGACGCGACTCCCTCTCCCGTGCGCTCGGGAACCCGTTCCTGCGCTGGTGGGGCCGTCGGTCCTACGCGGCGTACCTGTGGCACTGGCCGCTGCTGGTGATCATGCGGATCGTGGTGCCGGTGGACGCCCCGTCCTGGGCCGAGCCCGTGGCGGCCGGCGCCGTGCTGCTGCTGACCGCCGGAATCGCCGACCTCTCCAGCCGGTACTTCGAGGAGCCCATCCTCCAGAAGGGCTTCCGCGGGGCGTTCGGCGGCTGGGGCGACGCGGCCCGGCGCGCGTTCGGCGGCGCCTTCGGCCCCGGCGGGCGCCTGGCGGCCGGGGCGACGGCGCTGGCCCTGGTGGCCGTGCCCGTCGCCGCCGTGGCGGCCGTGGCGCACTCGCCCGCGCAGACGCAGCTCCAGGAGGACATCCAGGCCGCCGAGCAGTCCCTGCAGGACGCGCAGGCGCAGCAGCAGGCCCAGCTCGAGGCGCGCCGCTCCGCGCAGGCGGAGAAGTCCAAGGACGCGGAGGCCGGCGGGGCCGAGGCGACGGGTTCGGCCGGGGCCTCCGCGAGCCCGTCCGGGTCCACGCTGGGCGACCCGCAGGTCACCCGCCCCGAGTTCACGCAGGAGGAGCTCACGGCCTCCCTGCCGCCCTCCGACGTGGGCTCTCGCACCACCCTGATCGGCGACTCCGTGGCCCTCTCCGCCGCCCCCGCGCTCCTCGAGGAGATGCCCGGGATCGTGGTGGACGCCAAGGTCGGCTTCCAGATCTGGGACGCCGCGGACAAGATCCGCGCCATGGACCGCGAGGGCACCCTCGGGGACGTCGTGGTCCTCTCCCTGGGCGCCAACGGCACCGCCGGCCGGGGGGACTGGGACAAGATCCGTCAGGCGGTCGGCCCGGACCGGCTGCTCGTCGTCGTCGTGCCCCACGGGCCGATGTCCTGGATCGAGGACGCCCAGCGGAAGGCCGTGGAGCAGGCGGAGGCCCACCCCGACCAGGTGGTCCTGGCCGACTGGGAGGCCGCCTCCACGTACGTCCCCGGCTGGTCCGCGGACGGCGTGCACCCGGGCCACGAGGGCCAGGGGATCTACGCGCAGCTGATCCGCCTGACCGTCGAGGAGCGCCTCGGCCTGCGCTGAGCCGCCGCGCCCGGGCACGGCGACGCCCCCACCCTCCGCGGGGAGGATGGGGGCGTCGCCGTCCGGGGCCGAGGGCCCGGTCAGCGCTGCGGCTGTCCGGGGCGCTGTGCCGCTCAGCGCTCGATGTCGCCGCGGATGAAGGCCTCCACGAGCTCGTGCGCCTCGTCGTCGGCGTGCTGCACGGGCGGGGACTTCATGAAGTAGGAGGACGCGGAGAGGATCGGGCCGCCGATGCCGCGGTCCAGGGCGATCTTCGCGGCGCGCACGGCGTCGATGATCACGCCGGCCGAGTTCGGGGAGTCCCAGACCTCGAGCTTGTACTCCAGGGACACCGGGGCGTCGCCGAAGTTGCGGCCCTCGAGGCGCACGAACGCCCACTTGCGGTCGTCCAGCCAGGCCACGTAGTCCGACGGGCCGATGTGCACGTCCTTCTCGGCGAGCTCGGCGGAGGTGTTGGAGGTGACGGCCTGCGTCTTGGAGATCTTCTTGGACTCCAGGCGCTCGCGCTCGAGCATGTTCTTGAAGTCCATGTTGCCGCCGACGTTCAGCTGGTACGTGCGGTCCAGGGTGACGCCGCGGTCCTCGAACAGCTTGGCCATCACGCGGTGGGTGATGGTCGCGCCGATCTGGGACTTGATGTCGTCGCCCACGATCGGCACGCCGGCCTCGGTGAACTTGTCCGCCCACTCCTGGGTGCCCGCGATGAACACGGGGAGGGCGTTGACGAAGGCGACCTTCGCGTCGATCGCGCACTGCGCGTAGAACTTGTCCGCCTCCTCGGAGCCCACGGGCAGGTAGGAGACGAGCACGTCCACCTTCGCGTCCTTGAGCGCCTGGACGACGTCCACGGGCTCGGCGGAGGACTCCTCGATGGTCTCGCGGTAGTACTTGCCCAGGCCGTCGAGCGTCGGGCCGCGCTGCACGGTCACGCCGGTGGCGGGCACGTCGGAGATCTTGATGGTGTTGTTCTCGGACGCGAGGATCGCCTCGGACAGGTCCAGCCCGACCTTCTTCGCGTCGACGTCGAACGCGGCCACGAACTCGAGGTCGGAGACGTGGTAGTCCCCGAACTGCACGTGCATCAGGCCCGGCACGGTGTCCGACGCCTGGGCGTCCTTGTAGTACTCGACGCCCTGGATCAGGGACGTCGCACAGTTGCCCACGCCGGCGATGGCGACGCGGATGGGGTTCTCGGCCACGATCAGGCTCTCTCCTCTTGTTCCGTGGGCGGGCGCGGGGCGCGGCGAGCGCGCGGGCTCCGCCAAGGGAGCTCGCACCCGGGTGTGGATCGGACCCAGCTTACGCCGCGTGACGCGGGCCGACCCGGCCGCGAGAGGGCCGTACGGAGTCCCGCGGCTTCCTAGGATGGGGGCATGTCCTCGTCCCCCGCGCCCGGCGCCGCCCCCGACGATCCGCCCGCTCCCGCCCCGCAGGCGCGGCCGGACGTCCCCGTGGGAGCGCACCGCGCGCCGCGGCACGCCCTCACGACGCCGCCCCCCGGTTCCGCTGAGGGCGCACCGTCGGCGGGGTCCGGGGCGGTGGAGTCCGACGAGGCGACCCCCGAGGGGGAGGTGGACCCGCGCGTCGTGCCGGCGCCGGGGGACCGGGGCGGACGCTTCGCGATCCCGGGGGGCCTGGCGGCCAACGGCCGGGGTCGCGGAACCGGCGCGTGGGCGGGGCCCGTGGCCCTGACGGCCCTGCTAGTGGCGCTGGGGGCGATCGCCACGGTGCTCCAGAAGTCGCCGTGCCTGCTGCACGGCTGGGGTGCGCCGAACGTCTACTACGCGGGCTGCTACTCGGACTGGGCCGCGCTCTACGGCGGGCGCGGGTTCGCCGCGGACCCCTGGGCGCCGTTCCAGGCCGGATCCACGTTCGAGTACCCGGTGCTGATGTCCCTGGTGGCCTCCGTGGGGGCGCAGCTCACGCAGTGGCTGCCGTTCCCGGCGAGCGTGGGCACCGTGGTGTTCTGGTGCGTGAACCTGCTGTTCGTCGTCGGGCTGTGGGCGGCCACCGCCGTGCTCACCGTGCGCACGGCGGGCCGGCGCTGGACGGACGGGCTCATGGTGGCGGTCGCCCCGGGGATCATCCTGGCGGGCACCGTCAACTGGGACCTGTGGGCCGTGGCGCTCATGGCCTGGGGCATGTGGGTGTGGCTCCGCGGGCGGCCCGGCTGGGCCGGCGTGCTGTTCGGCCTGGGCGCCGCCACCAAGCTGTACCCGCTGCTGATCCTCGGCCCCCTCCTCATCCTGGCCGTGCGCTCACGCCGCTTCGGGCCCTTCCTGAAGGCCACGGGGGGCGCCGTGGCCGCGTGGCTGGCCGTGAACCTGCCCCTGATGCTGACCCACTTCGAGTCCTGGAAGGTGTTCTTCACCTTCTCCGCAGAGCGCGGCCCGGGGCTCTCCAGCGTGTGGCACGCGTGGGACGTCGTCGCCGCGCAGGCCGGCTGGGCGGCGGTGCCCGACGAGCGGCTGGGCATGTACGCCTACGGCGCGTTCGCGGTGTGCTGCCTCGGGATCTTCGTGCTCGGCGTGGTCGCGAAGCGCCCGCCGCGGCTGGCGCAGCTGACGTTCCTGGTGGTCGCCGCGTTCGTGCTGACCAACAAGGTGTACTCCCCGCAGTTCGTGATCTGGCTGATCCCGCTGATGGCGCTGGCCCTGCCCCGCTGGAAGGACTTCTGGGTGTGGCAGACCGTGGAGGCGCTGCACTTCTTCGCCGTCTGGATGTACCTGGCCAAGGGGGCCTCCGGGTCCATGCCGCAGCACTCCATGGACGACTCTGTGTACGTGGCCGCGATCCTCGCCCACATGCTGGCCGTCCTCTGGCTGTGCGCCCGCGTGGTCCTGGAGATCCTCGACCCCGACGACGACCTCGTCCGCGGCCCGGGCGGCGATCCCGCCCGGGACCCCGAGGACCCCTCCGCGGGCCCGGCAGACCCGGGGATGACGGGCGTGCGCCCGGTGCGCGAGGCCGTGGCCGCCGGGGTGGGGGCGGCCTCGGCTCAGGCGTAGTCCCAGCGGTGCACGGGACAGTCGGGGTCCGGGACCGCGCCGTCCTCGCACGTGCAGCGGGCGCCCGAGGCCACGGTGGCGGCCTTCATCTGCTCCCGCCACGCCGCGTGCGGATCCTGCGCCGGGTCCGCGGGGAGCCGGCCGGGGGAGGGGGCGCCGTCGCCGTCGGGGAGCGCGGAGGCGTGCCCGGGGCCGTCCGGGAGGCGGTCCCGGTCCCGGGTGAAGCCCATCCGCACGATCAGCCACCCGCCCACGGCCCACAGCACGAACAGCGCAGCGCCGACGCCGGCGACCAGCAGGACCTCGTTCGGCACGGGCGGGCTCCTTCGGGAGGGGACGGGGTCCCTCCAGCGTAGGCGCGCGGTAGCGTCAGGACCATGAGCACCGTGACCTCCGAGAGCACCGTGACCGCCGCCGTTCCGGGCGCGCCCGCCCTCTCCGCGCACCTGCAGGACCTGGCCGCGTTCGTGCAGGCCTCCCCGTCCAGCTTCCACGCGGCCGCGGAGGTCGCCCGCCGCCTCGAGGCCGTCGGCTTCACCCGCGTGGACCCCGCGCAGGACCTGCCCGCCGCTCCCGGCGGCTACGTCAGCGTCACCGACGGCGCCGTCCTCGCCTGGATCCTCCCTGAGGCCCTGGCGGAGCGCGCCGCCGACGCCGTGCCCGTGTTCCGGCTGCTCGGCGCGCACACCGACTCCCCCGGGTTCAAGCTCAAGCCGCAGCACCTCACCGTCACCGCCGACGGCTGGGTGCAGGCCGGCGTCGAGGTCTACGGCGGGCCCCTGCTGAACTCCTGGCTGGACCGCGAGCTGCGGTTCGCCGGGCGGCTGGCACTCGCGGACGGCCGCCAGGTGCTGGCCGCCACCGGCCCCGTGGGGCGCATCCCGCAGCTGGCCATCCACCTGGACCGCTCCGCCAACGACGACCTCACCCTCGGCCGCCAGCGGCACACCCAGCCGATCGTCGCCGCGGTGGCCGGCGCCCCGGACGCCGCGGGCACGGACGCCGCCGACGGCGCCTCGGCCGATCCCGTCGTGCGCCTCACCGGCGACATCCTCGAGCTGCTCGCCGCGCAGGCCGGCGTCGACCCCGCCGAGGTGCGCGGGGCGGACGTCGTGGTCGCGGACGCCCAGCAGGGCGGCGCGTTCGGCGCCAACGGCGAGTTCTTCGCCTGCGGGCGGCTCGACAACCTCTCCTCCGTGCACGCCGGGCTCCGCGCCCTCGAGTCCCTCGCCGCCGACGCCGACCGGGCCGGGCGGGGCGTCGTCGTCGCCGAGGGCGTGGCGGGGGAGGCCGCGGGCGCCCCGGTGATCCCCGTGCTCGCCGCGTTCGACCACGAGGAGGTCGGCTCCGCGACCCGCACCGGAGCCGGCGGCCCGCTGCTGGAGGAGCTCATGGGCCGCCTGCTGTCGGCGTGCGGGGTGACCGGCCAGGGCGCGGCGCGCTCGCGGGCCGGCTCCTGGCTGCTCTCCGCCGACGCCGGCCACCTCGTCCACCCGAACTACACGGAGCGGCACGACCCCGTGAACCACCCGCGCGTGAACCACGGGCCGCTGCTGAAGATCAACGCGAACCAGCGCTACTCCACGGACGCCGCGGGGGAGGCCGCGTTCGCGCGGTGGTGCGCGGCGGCGGGGGTGCCGTTCCAGCGGTTCGTCTCGAACAACGACGTCCCGTGCGGGTCCACGATCGGCCCGATCTCCGCGACGCGCCTGGGCGTGCGCACCGTGGACGTGGGCATCGGCCTGCTGTCCATGCACTCCGCGCGGGAGATGTGCGGCGCGGACGACCCCGCCCGCCTGGCCGCCGTGGCGCGCGCCTTCTTCGCGGGGGTGTGAGGGGGCGGAGGCTGAGGGGGCGGGACCGCGCGGCGGAGCCCGGCCGCGTACCTCCCCATCGAGTGGCTTCGCGTTCCGCCTGATCGGCGCGATCCGGTGGAACGCGAAGCCACTCGACGTCAGCATGACCACCGGGCGAGGGCGGCGCCCAGCCGGCCCAGGAACACCTCCCACCCCTGCGGCGTCCAGACGTCGCGGTCCACTCGCAGCACCACCCAGCCCAGGGCGCGCAGCTCCTCGTCACGGCGCATGTCCCGCCGGTACTGGTCAGCATCCTCGAAGTGGTGGGCCCCCTCGTACTCGATGGCGACGCGCGCCTCGCGCCACACCAGGTCACGGGGCCCGTCCACCTCGTTGCGCCCGTCCGTCTGTCCGGGCCCAGGGGCACGCGCACGTTGAGTTCCGGCTCCGGCACTCCCGCCGCCACGAGCCGAAGCCGCAGGCGGGACTCCATCGGAGAGTCGGAGCCGGAGCGCGTGTGCTCGAGCGCCGCGAGGATCCGCCGTTTCCCGCGCAGGTTCGCCCTCCCCTCGACGACGGCGCGCAGCCCGGTGAGGTCGGCGAGCGGGTGCGCCACGGGGAGGGCGGCCTCGCCGCGGGGGCCGTCAGGCCGGCGCAGCAGGGAGTCCCCGGCGATGGTCAGCTCCTCCACGCCGAGACCGCCCGCTGCGAGATCGGTCCAGGTCCACGCCGGAGACGTCACTGACCATGCCGCCCGGCCCGCGCCCATCTCCCAAACATGCTCCGCCGCCAGTGTCATGCGGTGGCCGACGACGCCCGCGCGCAGGGGCCGCTGCCGCCCGCGCAGCCGAGTCACGTGGGCCTCCTGCGGACTTGCCGAAGGGAGCCAGATGCCCCACAGTGCGGCGGCGGTGGCGTGGGTGACGACGACGCTGCGATCCGCACGGGCCACCGCGACCGCCAGCTCGGCCGGGGTCGGCTCCTCGCCGCGGCGCCGCGCATCGCGGGGGTCGACGGGCCGGGCGTCCGGGGCACCCCGGCCCGGCCGGCCCGGGTGGCATAGTCCACAGCCCACCCGGTTGCCGCCGGTGGTAGACTTGCCAGGATTCCCTGCGTGCCGCCAAGAGTGTGGACTGACGCGCGGGGGACGAGCACAGAACCTCCTGCCACGGAGAGACCGTGGCCGCAAGCCCAGAGGAGGTGGGTTCGCATGCGTGCTTATGAGCTGATGGTGCTGATCGACCCTGAGGTCGACGAGCGCACCGTGGAGCCGACCCTGAAGAAGTACCTCGAGGTCGTCACGAACGCCGGCGGCACCGTCGAGAAGATCGATGTGTGGGGTCGTCGCAAGACCGCCTACGAGATCCAGAAGAAGTCCGAGGCCATCTACGTGGTCGTCGACTTCACGGCCGAGCCGGCCGCCACCCAGGAGCTGGACCGCGTCCTGAACCTGAACGAGACCATCCTGCGCACCAAGATCATCCGCCCGGAGGAGCAGAAGATCTCCGCCGAGTGATCTTCCCCCGGGTCGGGACACCCCCGCCCGCACACCCCACCCCGCGAACACAGGAGTGACCATGGCCGGAGAGACCGTCATCACCGTGGTCGGCAACCTCACCGCCGACCCCGAGCTGCGCTTCACCCCGAACGGCGCCGCCGTCGCGAACTTCACCGTCGCGTCGACGCCCCGCACGTTCGACCGTCAGACCAACGAGTGGAAGGACGAGGAGGCCCTCTTCGTCCGCTGCTCGGTGTGGCGCGAGGCCGCTGAGAACGTGGCCGAGTCCCTGACCAAGGGCATGCGCGTCATCGTCCAGGGTCGTCTCAAGGCCAACTCCTACCAGGACCGCGAGGGCAACAAGCGCACGTCCTGGGAGCTCCAGGTGGACGAGGTGGGCCCCGCGCTCAAGTTCGCCACCGCCAAGGTCACGCGCTCGCAGCGCGGTGGCGGCGGTGGCGGTGGGTTCGGCGGCGGCCAGCAGGGCGGCGGCTTCGGCGGCTCCCCGCAGGGCGGCGGCGGCTTCGGCGGCGGCCAGCAGCAGTCGGGCGGCTGGGGACAGCCCTCCGGTGGCGGCCAGTCGGCCCCGGCGCAGGACCCCTGGTCCGGCAGCGGCGGCGGTGGATGGGACACCCCGTCCAACGGCGAGCCCCCGTTCTGATCGACCCCGGCTCCCCCGGAGCCGTCGTCCCGACCCGGGACACCCGCAGGACACCCGTCCGGGCGTTCGTCGCCCGGAGGCCCGCCCCGGCTGGCCACATCCCCGCACCGCGGCACCGCCGCGGCGCACCCTCGCGCCGAGCGCGGGGATCCCATCCCGCAGAACCGTTCTGCGGGCTCCCAACAAGAAGGAGCACCACGATGGCGAAGGCTGAACTCCGCAAGCCCAAACCGAAGTCCAACCCGCTCAAGGCGGCGAAGATCACCGAGATCGACTACAAGGACGTCGCTCTCCTGCGCAAGTTCATCTCGGACCGCGGGAAGATCCGCGCCCGTCGCGTGACCGGCGTGACCGTCCAGGAGCAGCGCAAGATCGCGCAGGCCATCAAGAACGCCCGCGAGGTCGCCCTGCTGCCGTACGCCGGCGCGGGCCGCGGCTGATCGAGCGAGCGAAGGAGAGGAATCCAAGATGGCAAAGCTCATCCTGACCCAGGAGGTCCCCGGCCTCGGCATCGACGGCGACGTCGTCGAGGTGAAGAACGGGTATGCCCGCAACTACCTGCTGCCCCGCGGTTTCGCGACCGTGTGGACGCAGGGCGGTGAGAAGCAGGTCGAGTCCCTGAAGGCCGCCCGCGCCGCGCGCGCCACGGCGAACCTCGAGGAGGCTCAGGCCCTGGCCGCCAAGCTGCAGTCCGCCACCGTGCGCATCGACCGCAAGGCCGGCGCCGAGGGCCGCCTGTTCGGCGCCGTCCAGGCCGCCGACGTGGCCGAGGCGATCGAGGCCGCCGGCCTGGGCTCCGTGTCCAAGCGTTCGGTGACCCTGCCGAACCACATCAAGACCGTGGGCAACCACGAGGCCCAGGTCCGCCTGCACGACGAGGTCACCGCGACCGTCGCCCTGCAGGTCGTGGCCGCCAAGGGCTCCAAGAAGTGATCGTCCGCTTCTGAGCCGGCCCCCTCACCGGGGCCACGCCGACGCCGCCCCGTCCCCTCCGCGCGAGGGGGCGGGGCGGCGTCGTGCCCGGGGCCCGGGCCGTCCCCGCGGGATCGGGGCACAATGGCAGGCATGTCCCCGGCCGCGCAGCCTCCCGCGCCCTCCGGCGCCCACCCCGCCTCGCAGCGGCTGTGGACGCGCCCCTTCGTGTTGGTGGGGGTCACGTACTTCTTCCTCGCGATGATCTTCTACTCGCTGATGACCGCGGTGTCCGGGGGCGCGCGTCGGGCGGGCCTTCCCTCCGCCGCCGTCGAGGGGGATGATTTTCTTACAAAAGTGAAGGACCGTTCCGAGGAGGTTCGACCATGTCCGAGCAGAAGACCACCACCCCCGACCTGGACCCGACCGGCCAGGCCATCGCCACGCAGGCCCCGCTGGCCGAGCGCTACGACCACGTGATCGTGGGCGGCGGCATGGCCGCCGCGAAGGCCGTGGAGTCCATCCGCGAGCTCGCCCCCGAGGCGAGCGTCGCCGTCGTGAGCGCGGACACGGCCGCCCCGGTGTACCGGCCGGACCTGTCCAAGACCCTGTGGGCGGACGCGGACGCCCACGTGGAGGACTCCATCCTGGCCACCCCGGACTCGGAGGGCACGGCCCCGGGCGAGCGCACCGCGTACCGCCTGGGTGCCGAGGTCACGGCGATCGACCCGCAGGCCCACACGGTGACCGTGGACGGCCGGACGGTGGGCTACGGCTCGCTGCTGCTGGCCACCGGCGCGGAGCCCGTCGCCGCGGGGATCCCCCAGAGCGAGCGCGTGCACACCTACCGGACCGTGGCGGACTACCGGCGCCTCAAGGAGGCCTCCGGCCCGGGCACCACGGCCGTCGTGGTGGGCGGCGGGTACATCGGCACGGAGCTCGCCGCGGGCCTGACCATGGCGGGGACGGACGTCACCCTGGTGGTGCCGCACCGTCCGCTGCTGGCGCGCATGCTGCCCGCCGAGCTCTCCGCCGCGGTCGAGGCGACCTTCCAGGAGAAGGGCGTGCGGATCGCGGAGGGCCGCCTGGCCTCCGCCGCGGAGTCCGGCGACGCCGTCACCGCCCGCCTCGAGGACGGCACCGAGCTGCGCGCCGACCTGCTCGTGCTCGCCCTCGGCGTCCGCCCGCGCGCCACGCTGGCTGAGGCCGCCGGCCTCGCGCTCGCGGACCAGGGCGTGCGGGTGGACGACCGCCTGCGCACCTCCGCCCCGGACGTCTACGCGGCCGGCGACATCGCCACGTTCCCGGACGCCCTCCTGGGCGAGCGCCGCGTGGAGCACGCGGACGCCGCCGAGACCCAGGGCGCCACGGCCGGCCGGAACATGGTGGGCGCGGACCAGGCGTACACGCACACCCCGTTCTTCTGGGCCGACCTCTTCGACTACGGCTACGAGGCCATCGGCGAGCTGGACACCCGGCACCGCACGGTGGTGGACCTGGCCACCGGGGAGGACGGCCGGCCCGACCCCTCCACCGCGGTGGTGTACTACGCGGACGAGGCCGGCCACGTCCGCGGCGTCCTGCTGTGGAACGTGTGGGACTCCGTGCCCCAGGCCCGGGCGCTCATCGAGCGGACCGCCCAGGAGCCGGTCGCGGACCTCGGCTCGCTGAAGGGCCGCATCCCGCTCGGCTGACCGGACCCCTCCCGCGCACGACGCCGGCCGCCCCCACCCGGAGGCGGCCGGCGTCGTGCGTCAGGGCGTGGCCGCCGGCGGCGCCTCGGCCTCGGGATCGCCCTCGGCGACCGAGGGGGCGGTGCGCCGGCCCGGGGACGGGGCCGGGAACGTGCCGGCGGGGCGGCCGTCCAGCTCGCCGATGTGCACGAGCGCGTCGCCGCGGTGCACCAGCGGGGCCTCGGTGCGGCCGAGGACCACGCCGGTGAGCTCGGCCTTCACGTCCGACCGGCGCCGCCCGAAGGAGTCGTAGAGCGCGCCGATCCGGTCGCCGGCCGTCACCTGCTCGCCCAGGGCGACGTCCAGGTGGACCAGGCCGTCCGCGCGTGCGCGCACCCAGCGGGAGTGCCACACCCGGTGCGGGGCGGCCAGGTCCCCGTCCACCACGTCCGCGTGCACGCCGCCGGTGTCCCTGCCGGTCGCGTCGAGCGCCTCGGGCACCTCCGTGGTGCGGTCCTCGGGGACCTCGCCGGGCAGCGGAGCCGGGGCGTCCACCGGGGTGGCCAGGCCCACGTCCTCGGCGGCCACCATGCCCAGGGCGGCCAGCACGCGCAGCACGCCCTCCACGCCGGGGGAGATCGCGTACTCGTCGAACCGCCAGGCCTCGCCGGCCTCGTAGAGGAGCACGCGGGCCCCGGTCTCCCGGGCGGCCGCGCGCAGGGAGCCGTCCCGCAGCCGGGCGTGGAAGAGGACGGGGGCGCCGAAGGACTCGGCGAGGGCGCGGGTGCGCGGGTCCTCGAGGTCGCAGCGGATCTGCGGGAGGTTCGAGCGCCGGTCCGCGCCGGTGTGCAGGTCGATCCCCACCTCGCAGCGCCTCACCACCTCGCTCATCATCAGGTGCGCGATCCGCGCGGCCAGCGAGCCCCGCGCCGCGCCGGGGAAGGACCGGTTGAGGTCCCGGCGGTCCGGGAGGTAGCGGTCCCCGGTCATCACGCCGAGCACGTTGACGATGGGCAGGGCCAGCAGGGTGCCCCGCATCCGGGAGGGCTTCAGCCGCTCCAGCACGCGGCGGACGATCTCGATGCCCGCCACCTCGTCCCCGTGGACGGCCGCGGAGACCCAGACCGTGGGGCCGTCCTCGCGCCCGTGCAGCACGTGCACGGGCAGGGTGACCTCCGCGCCCGTGACCAGCCGGGAGACGGGCAGGGAGACCTCGTGGCGGCGGCCGGGGCGGACCTCCACGCCCGCCAGCTCGAAGGGCGCGCGGGACGCACGACGCCGGCCGGTCGCCTTCTCCGCGGCGGCCTCGTCCCCGGTTCGGCCGCCGCGGTCCGGGTCCTTCTGGGGGGCGCTCACGCGTGGCCCCGGTTGCGGCGGCGCACGCCGCGCGGGGGCTGGCCGCCCAGGTAGGAGGCGCCCGGGTCCACGAGGAAGCCCTTGGCGAGCGCGGTGCGGCCCACGAGCATGCGGAAGCCCATCTCGTCGCGGTGTGTGAGGGTGACCTCGGCGTCCACGGTGCGCCCGGCCAGGCGCAGCGGCATCATCACCACCACGCGCTCCTGGACCTCGCCGTTGGAGGAGCGGACGGCGCGCAGGTCCGCCACGGGCAGGTCCACGGTGCGGGCGTCGGCCGCGGAGGCCTGCCAGGGGTGCACCTCGAACCACACCCGCGCGGCCCCGTCTGCGCCCGTGTACCGCTCGATCCCGAACGCGTGCAGTGCCGACGTGCGGGCGCCCGTGTCGATCTTCGCCTTGATCCACGGCGTCATCGCCTCGGGCAGGCCCACCCACTCGCGCCAGCCCACCACGACGCCGGTCGCGGCCTCGCGCACGGGGCGCGCGTCGGCGTCGGCCTGCGCGGGGCGGGGGGCGGCGTCGTGCGCGTCCCCGTGGGGCGGACGAGCGGCGGCGCGGCCCGGGGTGTGGTTGGATTCCGTCACGTGACCCATCTTGGCAGGTGCCCCCGGTGAAGCTCGCGATCCTCTCCCGTTCCCTGCGGGCCTATTCCACGCAGCGTCTGAAGTCGGCGGCGCTGGACCGTGGGCACGACGTGAAGGTCCTCGACACCCTGCGATTCGGGATCGACCTGGCCGGCGACGAGCCGGACATGATGTTCCGCGGCAAGCCGCTCTCCAGCTACGACGCCGTGCTGCCGCGCATCGGCAACTCGGTGACGTACTTCGGCACGGCCGTGGTCCGCCAGTTCGAGCAGATGGACGTGTA
This sequence comes from Micrococcus porci, assembly GCF_020097155.1. NCBI lineage: Bacteria > Bacillati > Actinomycetota > Actinomycetes > Micrococcales > Micrococcaceae > Micrococcus > Micrococcus porci. The sequence continues at coordinate 437,979 of NZ_CP083691.1, forward strand.
CACGCCCAACACGGCCGCGGGCATCATGAACTCGCGGGACAAGCTGCGCGCCTCGCAGATCCTCTCCCGGCACGGGATCGCCCAGCCGGCCACCGTGTTCGTGCGCAACCGCGGCGAGGTCTCCACGGCGATCGACATGGTCGGCGGCGCCCCCGTGGTCATCAAGCTGCTCGAGGGCACCCAGGGCATCGGCGTCATCCTGGCTCCCACCAAGAAGGTGGCCGAGGCCATCATCGAGACCCTCCACGGCACCAACCAGCAGGTGCTGATCCAGCGGTTCGTGGAGGAGTCCAAGGGCAAGGACGTCCGCGCCCTCGTGGTGGGGGACCGCGTGGTGGCCGCCATGCGCCGTCGCGCGCAGGGGGACGAGTTCCGCTCCAACGTGCACCGCGGCGGCACCGTGGAGCAGGTGGAGCTCAGCGAGGAGTACGCCGAGACCGCCGTGCGCGCCGCCCACATCATGGGCCTGCGCGTGGCCGGCGTGGACATGCTGGAGGGCGAGGACGGTCCCCTGGTCATGGAGGTCAACTCCTCGCCCGGGCTGGAGGGCATCGAGCGCGCCACCACGCTGGACGTGGCCGGGGCGATCGTGGACTACATCGCGGACCAGGCCGGGTTCCCGGAGGTGGACGTGCGCCAGCGCCTGGCCGTGTCCACCGGGTACGGCGTGGCGGAGATCGCTGTGCTGGCCGGCTCGGACATGGCCGGTCAGAGCATCGAGGACTCCGGCCTGCTGGAGAAGGACCTGCAGGTGCTCACGCTGCATCGCGGCGCCTCCGTGTTCCCCAATCCCGCGGACTCGAAGGTCCTCGAGGAGGGCGACCGCCTGCTCTGCTTCGGCAAGACGGAGAACATGCGCGCGCTCATCCCGGCCCGCTCCCAGCGCCCCAAGCGGGTGAAGAAGCTGCCGAAGAACCCCATCATCGAGGCCCCGCCCGCCGAGCCGGCGGTCCGCCCGGACGCGGAGTCCGGGGAGAGCTGAGCCCCGCCCCCACGGGCGACGGCGGGGCAGTGAACACCCGCGGCGGGGGCCGCGTCAACGCGGCCGTCCCCAGATCGAACGGATCTGTCCACAGAAGTTGTCCACACGTGTGGACGACGCGGGCGGCGGTGTGGAAAGAAGGCCTGTCAGACGGGTGGCGGTGGGGTTGTTCACCTCGAATCCACCATCTGTCAAGTCGTCGGAGCGGGCCGAGGCGGGGTGGAAAAACTTGGGTGCACCTTCCTTCCTGCTGCATCGTCCCATGTCAGAGTCGGATGGGCCGCGGATCCGAGGAGTTCTCCCCAGGGTTCTCCCCAGCATGTGCACACGACACGCCGCCGAATCCCCATGTTGTCCACACAGGTTGTGGAAAACGCGGTTGCCCGACCTCCCCGCCGCGCGTAGTGTCCCGTGGTATCCCCAACGCGAGGGCGGGTATTGGCCGCAGGTGACCACTGACAGGCGCGCATCCGTCCAGACCGTCGCCCCGGGGACCGCCACGTCCCCGCCTGCATGGGGGCGGGCGGCCGGGCGGGGATGCCGTCAGGAAGGTGAGCCGGGGGATCCCGGCCGTGGGTCGCCGTCGTGGTGGCCGTGGGAAGGGAGTCTCCGCACGTTGACTGAAGACTACGGAGACTCGGGCTCCTACGGCGGCGACCGCACCCCTGAGCGGTTCCTGCCGCCTCAGGATCTGGAGGCGGAGCGCTCGGTGCTGGGCGGCATGATGCTGTCCAAGGACGCGATCGCGGACGTGGTGGAGCTGCTGCGCGGGCACGACTTCTACCGGCCGAGCCACGAGATGATCTACGAGGCGATCATCGACCTCTACGGACGCGGCGAGCCCGCCGACGCCGTCACCGTGGCGGACCTGCTGAACAAGCGCCAGGAGCTCACCAAGGTGGGCGGCCCGGCCGTGCTGCACGAGCTCATCCAGACCGTGCCCACCGCCGCCAACGCCAGCTTCTACGCGGAGATCGTGGCGGAGAAGGCCGTGCTGCGGCGCCTGGTCTCTGCCGGCACCAAGATCACCCAGCTGGGGTATCAGGGCGACGGCGAGGTCGAGGAGATCGTCAACGAGGCCCAGTCCGAGATCTACAAGGTGGCGGAGAACCGCCAGTCCGAGGACTACGTGCGCCTCGCGGAGATCATGGAGCATGCCGTCGACGAGATCGAGGCGGCCGGCAACCAGGGGGAGGGCCTGACGGGCGTCCCCACCGACTTCTACGACTTCGACGAGCTGACGCAGGGCCTGCACGGCGGGCAGATGATCGTGATCGCGGCGCGCCCTGCTGTCGGCAAGTCCACGCTCGCGCTGGACTTCGCGCGGGCCGCGGCCATCCACCACAACATGGCCACCGTGTTCTTCAGCCTCGAGATGGGCAAGAACGAGATCGCCATGCGGCTGCTGAGCGCCGAGGCGACGATCGCGCTGCAGGACCTGCGCAAGGGCACCATCCGGGACGACCAGTGGTCCAAGATCGCCGCGACCGTGGGGCGGCTGAACGAGGCGCCGTTCTTCATCGACGACTCCCCGAACATGACCATGATGGAGATCCGCGCCAAGTGCCGGCGGCTCAAGCAGAAGAACAACCTCAAGATGGTGGTGCTGGACTACCTGCAGCTCATGAGCTCGGGCAAGAAGGTCGAGTCCCGCCAGCAGGAGGTTGCCGAGTTCTCCCGCGCCCTCAAGCTGCTGGCCAAGGAGCTCGACGTGCCGGTGATCGCGCTGTCCCAGCTCAACCGTGGATCGGAGCAGCGCACGGACAAGCGGCCGCAGGTGTCCGACCTGCGTGAATCCGGCTCGATCGAGCAGGACGCGGACATGGTGATCCTGCTGCACCGAGAGGACGTGTACGACAAGGAGTCCCCGCGCGCCGGCGAGGCGGACCTGATCGTGGCCAAGCACCGCAACGGCCCCACGAAGACCATTGTGGTGGGGTTCCAGGGGCACTACAGTCGGTTCAGCAACCTCGCACAGGATGGCGGGGGTTCTGGCGGGTTCTGACCCCATTTGATGCGGAGGTTGAGATGTTGAAAGTTAGCGACGTATTTGTGCCAGGAAAATTGCCCAAGTACACCTACAACCCCCGAGAAAATTCCAAGATTGAAGATCAGCTAAAAGATTACCTTGATGAGCTTGGGGCCATTCTCGCCATCTCTGGCCCCACAAAGACGGGTAAGACTGTTCTGGTGAGCCGTTTGGTCCAAAATCGTATTTGGATTGATGGTGGTCTGGTCGGGTCGATTGAGGATTTTTACAGACTTGTAGTTGATCGCGCGGGTGAATTTACAACCATCGAAGTGGCTGGCGCTGACGAATATACTGCCACCGATGAGACTTCTGGCGAGGCGAATCTGCTTGGGGCTGGAAAGTTTGCTGCTAAAGACGCCACTGGTCTCAGCACGACAAACTCGAAGAGTGCTTCGGTCAATCGCCCCGCAAGTCAGGTTGCGACCGATGCGCTTCGTGTCTCTGGTCACGTTCTCGTGATAGATGATTTTCACTACATCGAGCCAGCCGTCCAGACGGCAATTATTCGGTTTCTGAAGCCCTTAGTCATGAATGATGTTCCAGTTGTCCTGATGTCGACCTTCCATCGCGTTGGAGACGCGGTGCGAGCGGAGTCGGATATGAATGGAAGGCTGGCCACGATCAAGATTGACTTCTGGTCCACTGAAGAGTTGATGCAGATCGCCTCACTTGGATTCGAGAAACTTAAAATCATTGATGATCCGACTGTTTCGAGTATCCTAGCTGAGAATTCATTTGGAAGCCCCCAGCTGATGCAGACTTTCTGTCGCGAACTGTGCAAGTTCAATGGAATCAAGACGCAGCAGGAGCACCCCGTGCCACTCGCTCCACCGGAGCAGTGGCGCACATTTTTCGAGGCGGCGATCGATGTTGAAGAGTCGGCCGCATGGTTCGAAACGTTCTTGGCAGGCACAAAGCTGCGAGGCAAGAAGAGAAACATATATGACCTTGTGAATGGTCAGCGACACGACAAGTACGGTGTGATACTCTCCGGATTTAATTCCACACTTCCGCCCCTAACTTTTACAAGCGCGCGCTTAATGGAGGAGATTCAGGTGCTTGTGGCCGGTCAGGCCCCCCGGTCCAGTGACGTCTCTGCTGGTCTCTCCAATATCTCTAAAATGGCGTTTGGCGACTCCGAGGTCGTGGATGAGACCGACTTGAGCGAAGGTGTCGAGGAGGGTTTGACTACCTCAACCTCGCTGTCGTCCCTGGACCACGCTCCGGCGAGTTCCCCTCTAAGCGCGGATTCAAGGTCTAACCTGCGGTTTGCGAACGCCAAGAAGCGCCCCGTTCTGGAATATCTGGAAAAGGGAAACACGAGCTCGGTCTATATTCTCGACCCGTTCTTCGCATTCTATGTCAAATGGCACGCGCCCCAGGCTCTCTCGGAGCATGCTAAACTCCGTAACGTTGCGGCAATGGATTCACTGGAATCTTGAACTATATGGGATGAATATTGTTCGTTAGTTGAGTTGGGTACAGGCTCCACGTAGGGCTCATCGCACCGGAAGGATGATCAGGAGTCCTCGGCAGAATGGGGTCCCATGGAGTCCACCCAGCCCGTCCCCGAGCCCTTTGTCCTAACCCTTGGGGCCGTCCTCGCCGCCGCAGGCCTCGACCCGCACGACGTCCTGGCCATCCGCCACACCTACAAGGAGTCGGGGCTGCCATCGCGGGCGGCAGCCACGCCGGAGAGCGTGCTCGCCTACACGCGGGAGCAGCACCACGTGGGGAAGTTCCCGAAGGAGCCAGCCCGCCACTGGCTGATCTTCATGGGGAGGGCGGGCGTCGTTCTCGCCTCACCGCCGTGTACGAGAACCGCGGGGAGGACGTGGCTTAGCGCACGGAGCGGCACCGGTACTACGACGTTGCGCCGGTGCCGCTACTGGCCTCCCTGGAGGAGCGCCTGGTGGTGGAGTGGTCCGCAGACCCCGTGAACTGGGTCAAGCGCGGCCACCTGGCGGCGCGGTTCCCCGTCCTGGAGATCGCCGACTCCACCACCGAGGCGTTCCCCGGCTTCGACCACGTGCTGCTCAGCTACGGGGACCTGCAGTCAATGGTGACCGAGACCCGCTACGCAGGCTGGCGCACCGCCCTGCAGGCCGTACACGGGATCTACCTGATCGCCGACGACGCTGCCAGCCAGTGCTACGTGGGCAAGGCCGACGGTGAGCGTGGTGTGCTCGGGCGGTGGGAGGCCTACGCCCGTGACGGACATGGCGGGAACGTCGCCATCCGGGATGCCCTGGAGCTCGACCCCGCCCAGCCGGAGCGGTACACGTTCAGCCTGTTGCGCGTGTTCGGCTCCAATACCCCGCAGGCCCAGATCGACGCCGCGGAGAAGCACTACAAGGACGCTCTGATGACGCGCCGGTTCGGACTGAACCGGAACTGAACGGACTTCGTTGTCCGGGGGGCGAAGGGCAGACGGGGGATGGAATGCCCGCGCCGAGCCTCGGGGCATCTGCAAGCCGCCCGAGCGGCCATGCTCTCGAAGGCGCACCACGGGGCCGGTCACTGACCCCAGGGTCGGCCTTCGTCTTCCAGGATTGCCGGCCGGGGTCGGGAAGGTCTGATCCACCACTCAAACCGAGGCGCCCAGTTCCGCTTGAACTTGTTCCAGGACGCCCTCACCCGGCACGGGCTGCTCGGTTGGATGGGACAGGTCGGCTCGGCCGGGGAGAATGCGGCCATGGAGTCCTTCTTGGCGCTCGTGCAGAAGAACGTGCTCGATCGACGGCAATGGGCCACACGGGAGGAGTGACGCACGGCGATCGTGGCGTGGATCGAGAAGACGTATCACCGGCGGCTCCGGCAGGACCGGCTGGGTCGGTTGGCCCCGGTCGAGTACGAGTTGATCATGGACCCCACGACCGCGCACGCGGCGTGAGGCAAACTGTCACCTATCCATGCACCAGTCCCCGGCGCCAAAGCAGACAGCTGGTTCAGCCACGTCGCGTTCATCCGGCCCGGTGCCGAGCAGTCCAACGTGTGGCTCGAGCCCGTCGACGACGAGCAGTACGCCCGCCTCCGGGGCTGAACGACCTCCTCCATTTCGTCAGAACGGAAGACCCTGTGCCAACCACGTTCTCTGATCAGCGGAAGCTCTCCGTCGTGCTCTTTGAGGGGTTCGAGCTCCTCGACGTCTTCGGACCCGTTCAGCTGTTCGGCTCGCTGCCCGACGTGGCCATCGAGTACGTGGGGCCCCACACGGGGCCGGTGATCAGTTCCAAGGGCGCCCGGGTCGTCGCCGATCTCGCCTACGAAGACCTTGCAAGACCCGACATCCTCATGGTGCCGGGAGGCCAGGGCACTCGGACCCTTGTCGATGACGCAGGGTTCCTGGCATGGCTCGGCCAGGCGGGCAGCAGGGCGGACCTCGTCGCCTCGGTTTGCACGGGATCCGCCCTCCTGGCCGCGGCGGGCCTGCTGGAGGGCTATTCGGCCACCTCCAACAAGCGCGCCTTCACCTGGGCATCCGGCTTCGGTGACGACGTCGACTGGCGGCCTCGCGCCCGCTGGGTGCACGACCGGGACCGGTGGACCTCGTCCGGAGTCGCCGCCGGGATGGACATGGCCACCGGGATGATCGCCGACCTCTACGATGCGGACACCGCCCGCGCCGTCACCCTGCGCGCCGAGTACGAGCCCCACACCGACAGCACGCGGGATCCCTTCGCCGATGTCTATCGGCTGGGCTGAGGCCCACCCGCGTGCCCGTCGCCACGGGCTGGTCATCGGCCAGCGGACCATGCCCGTTGAGCGCCGTCAGCATGCCCAGCCACCCGGCGTGCACATCGTCCGGCCCAGGGTGGCGCCGGATGTGAGGATGGGTCCATGGGAGACACTCGGGGGAGAACTCAGCAGGACATCGTGCGCTTCTGGCAGCTGCAGGAGCTGTTCGACCCGCAGCCACTGCCGAAGCTGACCCCGCGGACGTCGCCCCCCTTCGGCAAGCGCGTGATCACGTGGCGGGCCGAGGACGGGGACGTCGCTCTGCCCTGGAACCGGCTCGCCCCGCCGCCCCCCACGACGAAGGGGGCGGCCCGCGAGTGGCGGCACACGCTCTATTTGCGGATCTACGCACTCGAGGACGCCTACCAGACACTGCACTCGGCGTTCCCGGCTGACGCTGACGCCTATGACGAGCGACCCGGTGGACGCAGCGCGGCCGCCGGCGCGCTCGTGGACGCAGACGGGCGACTGATCGGCGGCACGGGCGTCCTGTCCTCCGCGCTGTGGGGGATCGGCCGGCTCTGCCGAGGCGAGGGGTTCGATGACTCGCTGGTCGATGGCTTCGAAGCGGCGGGGGAGGCGTTCGTGGACGCCGCGGACCGAGCGGCGGGCGTACCCGACGACGACGCCTTCGGAGAACAGCCCGTGCTGACCGCCGGCATGCTCGTGGCGCTCATCCGGTTGGCCCAGCACAGCGCCGGCGTGGAGGGGATGCCCGCGTTGGCCGGCCACGAGGTCCGCATCGCCAGCCAAGTGGTCTCCGCGTCGTCCGGAGACGAGACCCCCGACATCGACTTCCTCAACAGCTTCTACCTGTCCGACCTGCACCGCGTGGGTGAGGCGATCGCCCGGGGCGACGTCGGACCCGCCCTCGATGCCTACCTCACACCGGATGGCGACGTCGACACCCAGCGACGGGTCGACGTCGTCGCCCGGCCCGACATCGTCGACGCCGGTGTGGAGCCCGCCCGCGTCCCGGCCGGTCGGTGGCCTGCGAAGACGTCGTATGCTCTGGCGCGCAGCCAGCAGTTTGCGGTCAACCGGGCCCTGAACGAGCTAGGAGCCGAGCCCGGGCTCATGGGGGTGAACGGGCCGCCCGGGACCGGCAAGACGACGATGCTCCGGGACATCCTGGCCGCCAACGTCGTCGAGCGGGCGCGCAAGCTGGCTGGCTTCGCGGATCCGTCCGGGGCCTTCACCGGACGGACCCTGGCATGGACGGGGGAAGGACGGAGGCACCGGACGGTGCACGAGCTACGGCCGGAGCTCACCGGATTCGAAATGGTGGTGGCCTCCGCGAACAACGCCGCCGTGGAGAACATCTCCGAGGAGATCCCCCACCGCGACGCCATCAAGGACTCCGGCCGTGCGGACGCGGACTACTTCGCCGATCTGGCGACCGCCGCCCTGGGACTCGGTGTGGAGAACGCGGACGAAGACGGGGCCCCGGGCGCCTGCGACGGCCCGGCAGCGGAGCAGCCCGCTGCCGCCAGTTCGGGCGCCTGGGGACTCGTGGCGGCGCGGCTCGGCAATAAGGTCAACCGCGCACGCTTCCGTGACGCCGTCCTCTTCGGAGGGGCAAGCGGAGGCCGGGGCGCACGGGGGCGGGGGCTGGACACTCTGCTGAAGGACTGGGCGGCGTCCCCCTCCGCCCCGGCCCAGTGGACTGCCGCCCGGGAGGCCTTCCATCGAGCGCTCCACGAGGTGGACCGCGGTCTCACCGAGCGCCGGGACGCCGCTCAGCGGACGGTGAGGACTGCCGCGGCACGGGAGGCCGTTCGGGCCGCCGAGCGGCGTCTCGCCGAGCTCAGCCGCCAGCGAACGGCGAAATGGGCGGGCGCCGAAGCGATCCGCCGCGAACTCTCCGCAGCGCAGGCGGAGGCCGGTCGGATCAGGGATGCACTCGACCTGCACCGTGACGCCAAGCCGGGGTTCTGGGAGACCATCACGAGCTTCGGGGTGGCCGGCCAGCAGTGGCGCGAGACCTATCAGCCCTTGCTGGAGGCGTGGAGCACGGCCGATGCCGGCCGGGCCGCCCTCGCTGCCGACACCGAGGCGGCCGAACGACGTCTCAGCGAACTGGAGGCGCAGATCGTGCACCTCGACGGCGAGTGCGCCCGGAGACGAGGGGATCTCGCGGACCTCGAGGCCGCCGTTCGCGCCGACGAGGAACGATTCGGCGGCCGGCACCCCTCCGCCGTCGTCGATGCGCAGACGCGCGAGACGACCACGCCGTGGCTGGACGAGGAGATGGAGAAGGCCAGGACGGAACTCTTCCTGGCCGCGCTCGAGCTCCACCGTGCGTTCATCGCGGCCGCGGCCCGTGACCTCCGGCCCTCCTTCCAGGCGGCCATGGAAGTCATGGCGGGCGCTGCGCCCCGAGACCTCGAGGCGGAGAAGCGTCGGGCAGCCTGGCAGGTGTTCTTCCTCCTGGTGCCGCTGGTCTCGACGACCTTCGCGTCCTTCGACCGGATGTTCACCGGCATGGGCCGTGAGTCCCTCGGCTGGCTGTTCGTGGACGAGGCCGGGCAGGCGTCACCCCAGTACGCGGCGGGGGCGATCTGGCGGGCGAACCGTGCCGTCGTGGTCGGGGATCCGCTGCAGCTGGAGCCCGTGGTGACGATCCCGGTGACCGTCTCCCGGAGCCTGGCCAAGGCGCACGGTGTCTCCTCGACGTGGATCGCACCGGAGGCGTCGGTGCAACGGCTCGCGGACCGCGTCTCCCGGTACGGCACCACTCTGCCGCAGGGTGAGGATGACGTCTGGGTGAGCTCGCCCCTGCGCGTGCACCGGCGATGTGACGACCCGATGTTCGCCTTGAGCAACGACCTCGCCTACGGCGGACTCATGGTCTCCGGGGTGCAGCGCAAGGGGCCGGAGGAGGACCCCTTCGAGAGGACCGGTGACGGGGAGATCTTCGCGAGTTCGTGGATGGACACCCCGGCGAGAACCCCCGGCACACACCTCCAGCCCAACCAGATCGAGCGCGTCAGGCGGGGCATTGAAGCGTGTCGTCGCTGGGGGATCCCCTGCACGGAGATCATCGCGATCTCTCCGTTCCGCGAGGTCGCGGATGCCTTGCGGGTGCTCTCGGACGAGTTCCCGGGCCTGACGGCCGGCACGATCCACACGGCTCAGGGCCGAGAGGCCGACGTCGTGTTCTTCGTGCTCGGGGGAGCCCCGGACAAGCCCGGTGCGCGGAACTGGGCGTCGAGCCGGGTGAACCTGGCCAACGTCGCCGTCAGCCGGGCGAAGCGACGGCTGTACGTCATCGGAGACCGCGAGGCATGGTCGCGGCACAACTACTTCCGACAGATCGCGGAGGCGCTTCCGCGAGCCGCGGAACCCGATGCAGGACGGGAAAGGTGAGCGGGGCATGACGGTGGATGCGGGCGTCCTGGTCGGCGAGAACGGGAGGGTGCGAGGCATCCGTGCGAGCTCGTGGACGCCGGAGCGGCAGAGACGGGTGGAACGGCTTCTGCGCGTGGTCGAGGCGGCGGCTCTGCTGCTCTTCGGCGTCTGCGCAGCCGTACTTCTCCTCACTGAGCCCAGGCTCTCGGGCACCATCCGCTCGGTCAGCGTGGAGGGTGTGGGGGCTCGTCTGTCCCGATACGGCCTCCTGTTCGCCGCGGCGGTGATCACCTACGTGCCACGGAGGTGGAAGTGGGCCTTGCCTGGGTATGCCGTCTCGGCGCTGTTCGTCGTCGGGATGGTGAAGATGCTGGAAGGCGCCCCTAGCGAAGGGTTCCCGGGCCTCCAGGTGTTCCGGACCGATCTGCCGTGGCTCATAGGCCTGCTCCTTGTGCCGCAGGTGGCGGGGGTTGCGCGGCGAGCTGGGCTGTCGGTCAGGCGCAGGTATGCCAGTGCCCTCGCATGGACCGCTTTCGTCGAGGGCGCGGGCGCGGGCCGGAACGACTGTGGCTGCGTCAAGAATCGCGTCGTCCAGAACGGTGCTCAAGAGACCCGCGTTCTGCTCCAACGGTTCGACGGCACACGACGTTCGGGCCAGGTCTGGGGAGTGGTGGAACCCTCTGAATGCATTGAAGTCGACGCTGCACGGGCCGTTGTCGCCAGGACGGACTGGCGGAATGCACTGAGCTGGGCGGCGTTGGACCGCTGGGGCCGGCGGCTTCCTGGGCGGGAAGAAGCACAGAGGTCGTAGCCGGTCGGGATCCGCGCGCTCGGAGGCGATGCCGTCCCCCGACGGCTCCGGCCGGCCCCGCCCCTCACGCCCAGCGCAGTGACGCCGCCCCGTAGCCGGCCACGTCCCGCTCGACGCTCGCCCCGTCCAGCGTGAGCGGCGGCGGCACGGTGTTCAGCGTGCCCGCGGCGGACCGCACCGTCACGTGCGGCACGCCCAGCTCCGCCACCCGTTCCTCCGGCGGGGCCGCGAACCCGAGCAGCGTCCGGGCCGCGCCCAGGAGGCTCGCCCACACCACGCCGGCCCGCCCCTCCACCAGCAGGCGCACCACCCCGGCCGCCAGGGCGTACCCGGTCGCGTGGTCGAGCGCCTGCACGGGCAGGGCGCCGGGGGTGGCGCCGTCGTCCGGGGAGCACGCCAGCGCGACGCCCGAGGCGGCCTGCACGATCGAGTCGAACCCCGCCCTCCGCGCCCACGGGCCGCGCTCGCCCCAGGCCGAGAGGGACCCGACCACCAGATGCGGGTGCCGCTGCGCGAGCGCGTCCGGACCCAGGCCGAAGCGGTCCAGGGACCCGGGCCGGTAGCCCAGCAGGACGACGTCGGCCCCCGCCAGCAGCGCCTCCAGCTCGGTGCGGTGCTCGGCCAGGTCCGCGGTGGCGGACCGCTTGCCCATCCCGTTCGAGAGGAACTGGGCGTCGATCTCGGGCCGCGCCGGCGGGTCGATGCGCAGCACGTCCGCACCGAGGCACGCCATGAGCTGCGAGCCGGCCGGCCCGGCGATCACGCGGGTCAGGTCCAGGACGCGCACGCCGTCCAGGGGCAGTGCCCCGCCGGAGAGCGGAGCGCGCTCGCGGCCGGCGTCCACCGAGACCCACGGCTCGCCGCTCGTCGCCACGCCCTGCGGGTGCGCGGCCCACTGCGTGGCGCGGCGGACGGCCACGGCGATCCCGCCGGCGTCGTGCACCGCCTCCTCCACGTCCAGCGCGGTTCGCCCCGCCACGGCCCGCTCCAGCGACGCGCGGTCCGTGGCCCCGAGCGCGCGGCCGAGGGCGGCCGCGTGGTGCGGATAGTTCGCGTGGGTGCGCACCCAGCCGTCCACCGCGCGGACGAAGCCGGACATCGGGGCCCAGGACGCCACGGGCTCGCCGACCACCCGCAGGTGCTCGATGGCGGCGAAGGAGGCGGCGACGAGCTCCGGCGACGTGCCGACCCGCCATCCCTGCCCCCGCGCGTCGACGAGCGCCTGGACCGCGTCCCGGGCGTCCTCGACTGCGCCCCAGGCCAGCTGTTCGACGTCCAGCGGGCCCGCCCACCAGCGGCGGGGGGAGGGGACGGGGGCGGAGACGCGCGGCATGCGGCGAGCGTAGCGGGGAGGTGCGGTCGAGCGACGGCCTCGCCTGCACCGTGTTCAGGCCTTCCGCGCCTCCACCCCCATCAGTCGGTCTGTGGCGTCGTCGAACGGCGTGCGGTGCCAGTCGCCGGAGATCCGCTCGACGGTCAGCCCCACCGCGTCCAGGTCGGCGCGCACCTGCGCTGCCGAGCGGAACTGCAGGCGCTGCTCCGCCTCGACGAGGGCGCCGTCGGCCAGGAATACGGTCCGTGACCTCATGAGCACCACGCCGTCCGCGTCCGGCGCGGTCACGGTCTCGGTTTCGAGGAGGCGACCGGCCGGCGTCGTGCGCTCGGTGGGGCCGTGGCTCCAGTCCTCCCATGCGCGCAGCACCGGGTTGCGGGTCTCGAACACGAGACGTCCGCCGGGAACCAGGCCGGTGGCGACGCGCCGCAGGGTGGCGTGCCAGACCTCCCCGATCAGGTGCATGGCCACGTTCCCGCTCATCACCACCAGGTCCGCCGACGCCGGCTCGATCAGCTCCGCCGTGCCCTGCCGCCACGTCACCGCGTTCCCGCCGGGGCGGGCGCGCGCCACGGCCAGCATGGCCTCGGCCGGGTCGATCCCGACGACGGCGCGCCCCTCGCCCGCGAACGTCACGGTCAGCGACCCGGTCCCGCAGCCGAGGTCCACGATGCGCCGCGCGCGGGACTCGTCGGCGACCTGCCGGAAGTAGGCGTGGTCCTCGCCGGGCGGATTGTCGTGGTCGTAGAGGGCGGCGAGGCGGGCGTCGTCGTAGGTGGCCCCGTTGGGGTCGGAGGGGGTCATCCGGGGAGGATAGCCCGGCGGGGAGGCCGGACCAGTCGCACCCGGCCCAGGAGCGTGGTACCGACCTCCCTCAGCTCCGGCTCCTCCTGCCGGTAGAGGTCGGCGAGGGTTCGGTTCGCTGCGGTGACCAGGATGGGTGCCCCTGCAGCGTCCGCGGCGTTGCGCAACGCGGGTGCGAGCGCCTCCCGCAGCCCACGGCCGTCGCCCTTCGCAGAACGTGTCGCGACGTGGTCGGAGAGCTCCCATCCCTGGCTGGTGGACCTGATCGTCAGGAAGGCGGTGCGACCGTCGGTGGTGTAGACGAGGTGACCGTGCCACCCCCGGCAAAGCAGGAGTCTGTGGAGGAAGAGAACAGCCCACAGGAGGGCCGAGAGGGCCAGCACCGCTCCTGCCGCGGCGGCGAGGACGTCCTGGAGTGGGAGGAGGGAGGTCGCCGCCGTGAGGACCGGCCGGGCCGCCTCCATGAGACGACGAAGCGGCAGTGATCCGTGGACGACGTCCGGCAGGCGGCTCATGCTGGCCCGCGTGTAGACGAGGGCATCCCGCAGGGTGGTCGCGCGGGGCAGGGGCAGGTAGGGACAGGCGGGGCGCTGGGACATGGAGGCCTCCTCGGGTCGATTCGGTGAGAGGCGGTTCTGGCCTCTCACTGGTTAAAAGGCCGATGTCGAAGCCACATGTCCCTCCGGTGAGCGGAATTCGTCCGAGCGTTTCCGATGTGGGGGGTGCGAGGTGGACGTGACGGCCTGCTTTACGTCGGCAAGGCCGAGCGGCGCCTGCGCGGTCGAGGCCTGTGGACGCTCTTCAACGTGGCCAGCTCGACCGCCTCGACGGACTCCCACACCCGCTTGGAGTGGATGAGCTCGGCCTTGTAGAGGCCGTTCACGCTCTCGGCTAGGGCGTTGTCGTAGGAGTCGCCCACGGTGCCCACCGAGGCGCTCACCCCCGCCGTGATGAGTGCATCCGAGTAGGCCAAGCTGACGTACTGGGCGCCTCGGTCCGAGTGGTGGATCAGGCCTTGGCGGCCACGGCTTGCACCAGTGCTCAGGAGAGCATGTTCAAGGGCCAGCAGCGGCAGCCCCTGGGTATGCAGACTGGCTGACACGGCCCACCCCACGATCCGGCGGGAGTACACGTCGGTGATGAATGGGACGTAGCAGAACCCGGTGATCGTGCGGACGTAGGTGATGTCAGCGACCCACAACTGGTGAGGACGCTCAGCGGCGAACCGGCGCTCGACCAGATCAGGACGCGCATCCGGTTCACCTGCCGGCCGCGTGGTGATCGGCTTGCGGCCCCGCCGAACTCCCTGCAGGCCCGCGGCGCGCATGAGGCGGGCGACCTGGTCACGGCCTACCTGCCAGCCGGCCCGGACCATCGCGTGGTGCATCTTCCGCACTCCGTAGACGCTGTAGTTCTCCGCGTGGATCCGGCGGAGTTCCTCCACGAGGATCTCGTCCCGCAGCGTTCTCGAAGACCTGGGGCGTGTCTTCGCGGCGCGGTAGCCGCGGGAGGTGATGAACCCACACTCTGTCGCACGCAGGGTGCGGCAGATGGCCTCGACCCCGAACTGATCGCGGTGTTCGTCGATGAACGCGATCATCTCGTCGTGGGGCGGTCGTGCTCCGCTGCGAAAAAAGCTGAAGCCTTGCGTAGGATCTCGTTCGCGCGGCGCAGCTCGAGGTTCTCCCGGCGCAGCCGGCGCATCTCTTCAAACTCGTCAGTGCTCACACCGGGGGTCTCGCCTCGGTCGACGTGGCTTTGCTTCCACCAGTTCCGCAGGGTGTGGGGTGAGATCCCGCCGAGGGCCTCGCCCACGGCCGCGCAGGCGGCCCAACCGGAGCACTGCTTGGCGCGGATGCGCTCCTCGATGAGCTGCAAGGCCTTCGCCTTGAACTCGGGGCTGTACTTCTGGGGTATGGTCCGATCCTCCTTGTGGAAGTAGGTCGGAACGAAACCCAGGGCGCTTGACCGGAGCGGCGTACCGCGTTTGAGGCGAAGGGGTGAATCGCATGTCAGGTCTGGGCCGTAGGTCTGCGGGCCCCGTCACCAGGGAGGACGGCACCCGCCTGCATGTCCTCGATTCCGGCGGCAGCGGGCCCGCGCTCCTCCTCCTGCATGGCCTGGCCGGATACGCGAGGGAGTGGGCGCAGGTCGCCGAGCGGCTGGCCGCGGCCTGCCGGGTCGTCGCGTTCGACCAGCGGGGTCACGGCTCCAGCACCCGGCGCCCCGCGGACCTGAGCCGCACGGCCCACGTGGGCGACGTCGTCGCCGTGGCCGATGCGCTGGGCCTGCAGCGGTTCACCCTGGTGGGCCAGTCCATGGGCGCGCACACCGCCCTGCTCGCCGCGGCCGCCCATCCGGCGCGTGTGGGGCGGCTCGTGCTGATCGAGGGCGGCGTCGGCGGGGAGGGGCCCGAGGCCACCGCCGGCGTCATCGACTGGTTCCGCGCCTGGCCCATCCCCTTCGCCACCGTGGACGACGCCGTCGCCCACCTCGGCGGCGGACCTGCCGCCCGGGTGTGGGCCGAGGGGCTCGAGGAAACGGACGCCGGCGGGGTGCCACGCTTCGACGTCGACGTGCTGGAGGCCGCCCTGCGGCCCGTCCACGAGCGGCCCCGGTGGGAGGAATGGGGGCAGATCGCCGCGCCAACCCTGCTGATCACCGGGGAGAACGGGTACGTGCCCGCCGGAGAGCTGGACGAGATGCGGCGGCGGCGCCCGGATGTGCGGCACGTGCAGATGCCCGGCGCGGGGCACGACGTGCACCTGGACGCGCCCGAGCGGGTGGCCGAGCTCGTGCGGGGGTTCGCGGCCTGATTGATCTGGGGCAGGATCACCCCATGGACCACAAGCAGATCCTCCACGACGGGCTGCGCCGCCAGCGTGCGGCCCTCCTGCACAAGCTCGAGGGCCTCAGCGAGCGCGACGCCCGCCTGCCGCGCACCCCCACCGGCACCAACCTGCTGGGACTGGTCAAGCACGCCGCCGTCATCGAGCTGGAGTACTTCGGTGGGACGTTCGGCCGTCCCGCGGAGGTGCAGCTGCCCTGGGCGGCGGCGGGGCAGCCGGAGGAGGACAACGTGGACATGTTCGCCGCCGAGGGCGAGTCCCTGGAGGACGTCCTCGAGTTCGCCCGCCGCTGCTTCGTCCACGCGGACGCGACCATCACGGCCCTCGGCGCCGACGCCCCCGGGCGGGTGGCGTGGTGGCCCGACGACAAGGCGGAGGTCACGCTCGCGCAGATCATCGCGCACGTCGCCCTGGACGAGGCCCGGCACGCCGGCCACGCGGACATCCTGCGGGAGCAGATCGACGGGCAGGTCGGCCTGCGCTCCCCGGGGAACAACCTGCCCCCATGGGACGCCGACCGCTGGGCCGCCCACGTGGACCGTCTGACCGCCATAGCGGAGGGGAGCGGTGGGGTGGGCTGGAACTGAAGGCACACGCCTCCCGTGCCCGACCTGCCCGCCTGCCTCGAGCGCAAGCCGCTGACCCGCGCCGTCGTCACCGGCTACGCCGCGAAGGTGACCGCCGAGGCGCTCGCGGCCCTCGGCGTCGACCTCGCCGACGTCATGGACCCGTGGAAGCCGGCCGTGGAGGCGGGGGAGGAGCCGACGTCGTGGGCAGTGCGCCGACGCCTGCTGGAGGCCGGAGCGCACGGGCTCATCGACCCGTCTCGCACGGCCCCCGGGCTGTGGCACCTCACCCTGTTCCGGTGGAACGAGGACGGCGCACCCCGGGTGACCCGTAGGCCCGCCCCCTCAGCCCCGGTCGCTCGCGAGCGTCGCGTAGACGAGGGTGTCCGTCCACTCGCCCTTGCTCCACCAGTCCTGCCGGTGGTGAGCCTCCCGGCGCAGACCGACGGCCTCGGCCAGCTGGGCGGACGCGGTGTTGCGGGCGTCCATCTGCGCCACCACCCGGTGGAGGTCGTATGTCTCGAACGCCAGGGTCAGCAGCGCGGCCGCGGCCTCCCGTGCGAACCCCTGCCCGGCGTGCTCGGGGTGCAGGGCCCAGCCGATCTGCGCGACGCCGCGCTCGCGGTCCGTCAGCCAGAGGATCACGTCCCCCACCGGCACGCCGCGGTGCTCGACCACCAGGGACACCGCCCCGGATGGGCCGGCGAGGCCGTCCCACGCGATGCGCTTCGCCAGCTTCTGCCGGGCGGTCGCCTCGTCCCACGGCTCGTCCAGCAGGTGGCGCACCACCTCCGGCCGGGCGTACATGTCCCGGAGCCAGCCGAGGTCATCCTCCCGATGCGGGCGCAACGTGAGGCGCTCAGTTCGCAGCGGCCAGTCGGGGGCCGGGCCGACCGCCGCCGCGCCCTCCCCGTGCTCCACCTGGGGCGGGACGTCGACCTCGGCGGGGACCGGCGTCGTCGTGCCGGTCTCCCAGTCCTGCCGCAGGACCGCGTACGCCACGGACGCGAGCGGCTCGCCGCCCTCCACGGGCCACCCCCGCCGGTAGTGCGCCTCCTTGACCCAGCCGGCCCGGCGGAAGGTGCGCAGCATGGGGACGTTGTCCTCGCGGGTCTGCCCCTCGAAGCGGTCCACCGCTGGCATCGTCTCGAACACGAGTCGGGTGAGCGCAGTGAGGATCGGCGCGCCGAGCCCGCGCCCGCGGAAGCGCTCGGTCACGCGCAGGTCGAACAGGGGGGTGGGGTCCGTCAGCTCATCCAGGCGCACCACCCCGACGCGCCCGTGCTCGGGATGCTCGATCCAGAGGGTGCGGTGGTCCTCGTCCTCCCAGGCGCCGCCGTCGACGGCCTCCTCCGCCTCCGACCGGGTAATGCGCGGGCGCATGTGGAACGGCCAGACGTTCTCGGTGAGCAGGGCGACGAGCGCGTCCCGGTCGGCGCCCGCCGGGTCGAGCGGGGTGAAGGTGACGTCCATGGGGCCGAGCGTAGGGGAGGAGACGTCACCGCCGCCCGCTACCGTGACCCCATGGCCACGCCCCTCCTCGACCTCGCCGCGCGCCGCGGCGTCGCCTTCCCGCTGCGCACCGAGCGGCTCACCCTGACGCCGTTCACTGCCGTCGACGCCCCCGCCGTCTGGGACTTCTGCCGCCTCGAGGAGGTCCGGACATGGACCTCCGGGCGGGCCGGCTCGGCCGCCGAGCTGCGGGAGGAGTACCTCGCCACCGGGGACCGGCTCACGGTGCGGGACGGCGCGGGCGACGTCGTCGGCGTCGGGAAGCTGGCCGTGCAGGACGCGTGGAGCCAGGGCGGCCCCCACCCCGACGCCCGGGACGCCCAGGCCGAGCTCGGCTGGACGGTCGCCCCGGAGCACGCGGGCCGGGGCTACGCCACGGAGATCGGCCGGGCCCTGCTGGACCTCGCGTTCAGGGGCCTGGGCGTGCGGCGCGTGGAGGCGGGGGCCTTCGCGGACAACGCCCCCAGCCTGCGCGTCATGGCGAAGATCGGCCTGCGCCACGAGGGCACGTTCCTGGGCGAGTCCCTGCACCTCACCCGCGGCTGGATCGACGGGGTCACGTTCGCGCTGCTCGCCTCGGAGTACGAGGGCGGCGCGGCGGCGAGTCGGGCCTGATCCGGCGGGCGCGGACTCAGGCCTGGCGCAGCCGGGCCGTGGGCAGGGGCAGCCGCACCGTGGCGGTGAGGTCCAGCGACTTCGCGACGGCGGCCGAGTCCAGCGCCGGAGCCACCACCACCGCGTCCCGCGTGACCTCCAGGATGCGCACGCACAGGGGCTCGTCGCCGTCGGCGTCCAGGATCCAGTCCTCGGCGAGGAGGCGCAGGCCGATCTCGTCCAGGACGGCCTCGGCCTCCTCAAGGCCGCCCGGCTCGCCCCTGCGCCGGCGCAGCAGGTCGTACGGGACGAACGCGCCGTCGTCGGTCATCTCGATGTACCCCACGTGCTCGCGGTCCTCCGCGCGGAGGTGGTCGAAGTCGGTCATGCGGTCAGCGTAGCCCCGGCGCCGCGCCAGGCTCCCGGCGTCCTGGCCGGCCACGACGGCGTCCCACAGAGCCCGCAGAGCGGGGGCGTCCGCGCCCTCACCCCTGCGCCGCGGCGTCCGCGAGGTCGTTGAGCTCGTAGGAGCCCGTGCCGTCGATGCTCTCCCGGATGAGGTCCGCGTGGCCCACGTGGCGGGCGACCTCGGCGGTCACGTGCAGCAGCGCCCACCGGGCCTCCCACGTCTTCAGGTCCGCCGGGAACCACGGTGCGTCCGGCACGGGCACGGGGGCCGAGAGGTCCGCCACGGCCGCCAGGTTCTGCCGGGCCACCTCCACGCACCGGTCGAAGCGCTCCAGCACCTGGGCCAGCGGGCGCCCGTCCGCCACCAGCTCGTCGAGGCTGTGGTCCTCGTTCACGTCCTCCGGGAGCACCGGCTCCCCGGGGGCGGAGGCGGCCGCCGCGGTCCAGTAGACGGCCACCTCCCCGGTGTGCAGGAGCAGGCCGGTGAGGTTGAGGGCGGAGGCGGACGGGACGCTGTGGGCCTGCTCGTCGGTCAACCCGTGCACCGTGGTGCGCATCTGGGCCAGCTGCTGCAGGGCGTAGGTGGTCAGCACGGCGAGCTCGCCGTGCGCCTGGGGGGTCAGGAAGCCCATGGTGTTCTCCTTCGTCGGTGGTCCACGGGGGGCCAGGGTCGGGCCGGCAGGGCCGCCGGGCCCGTCTCGACGCCGGAGGTCCCCGGCGTCGAGACGAGCGTCCACCCCGATGCGGACAGATCCTGTCCTCGACATCCGGCACCATGGGGGCCATGACCGACCCCACCTCCCGGGCCCTGCGCCTGCTGGGCCTGCTCGAGGCCCGGGCCGTCTGGACCGGCGCCGAGCTGGCCGAGCGCCTCGGCGTCACCTCGCGGACCCTGCGTCGCGACGTGGACCGGCTCCGCACCCTCGGCTACGTCGTCGAGGCCGATCCCGGCCCCGGCGGCGGCTACGCCCTCGGCCGGGGGCAGGTGGTGCCCCCGCTTCTGCTGGACGAGGACCAGGCGGTGGCCGTCACCC
Source organism: Micrococcus porci (assembly GCF_020097155.1). Classification (NCBI taxonomy): domain Bacteria; kingdom Bacillati; phylum Actinomycetota; class Actinomycetes; order Micrococcales; family Micrococcaceae; genus Micrococcus; species Micrococcus porci. Next base: position 457,993 of record NZ_CP083691.1, read on the forward strand.
TCGCCCTGACGCGCGCGGCCCACGCGGGGGACGGCGTCGCCGCGGAGTCGGCGCTGCGCGCCCTCGCCACCCTGGACGCCCTCATGCCCGCGGACCTGCGGCACCGCCTCGAGGGGCTGCGCGCCGCGTCCACGGTCGGCGCCGGGGACGGCCCGCCGGTCGGCCCCGAGCTGCTCGCCTGCGCCGACGCGGTGCGCCGGCGCGTGCGCCTCACCTTCGGCTACCGGGACCGGCGTGGGGCCCGCACCGAGCGCCGCGTGGAGCCGCACCGGCTCGTCGCCCGGGCCCGAGCCTGGCTCCTGGTGGCCCACGACCTGGACCGGGACGACTGGCGGACCTTCCGCGTGGACCGGATCGTGGACCCCGCCGTCGGCACCTGGGCCTTCACTCCGCGGCCGGACCTCGCCGAGGCCCTGGCCCGGCTCGACGAGCCGACCCCGCCGGAGGCCTGGCGGCATCGCGTGAGCGTCCGCGTGCACGCGCCGCTCGAGTCCGTGCGGGCGTCCCTGCCCGCCACGGCCGGCCGGCTGACCGCCCTCGACGCGCGGACGACCGCGTTCGAGACCGGCGCGGACGACCCGGCCGAGGCCGCCCGGTGGCTGGCGTTGCTGGGCCACGAGTTCGAGGTGCTCGGGGACGAGCCGGTGCGCGCCGCCGTCGCGGCCCTGGCCGACCGGCTGCACCGGTCCACCGTCCAGGTGCTGCGCGGGTAGCGTCCACCCCATGGCCTTCGAGGTGCACCCCCTGACCCTGGACCGCGTCGACGACTTCGCGGACGTGGTCAACCCGAACCGCCGGTCGACGCACTGCTGGTGCCTCTCCCACCGGCCTCGGCGCCGCAGATGCGCGAGTTCGGTGAGACCCGTGGGGACGCGATGCGCGCGCTCGCGGCCCGCGACGTCGCCCCGGGCGTCGTCGGGTACGCCGACGGCGAGCCAGTGGCGTGGTGCAGCATCAGCCCGCGCCCGCAGATCCCGCGGCTCGAGGCCTCACAGCTGATGCCCCGCACCGACGACGTCGACGTGTGGAGCGTCATCTGCTCGGGGCACCGGCGTCAGGGGCACACCACGCGCCTGCTCGAGGCCGCGGTCGCCTTCGCCCGCGAGCACGGCGCCCCGGCCGTCGAGGCGCACCCCGTGGACAATCGGCCCGACGGCGGCGGGGCGGCTTCCGGCACCGACGCGCCCGACCGCATCGACACCACGATGGCGTTCGCCGGCACGTGGTCGATGTTCGACCGCGCTGGCTTCGAGGTCGTGGGGGAGACCGCTGCGAAGGGTTCCGGCCGGCCGCGGCTGGTGATGCGCCGGGACTGCTGACGGGCCGTCGCCGTCCGTCGGCTCAGATCAGCTCGCGCAGGTCGGTGGCCGAGGCGAACACCTCCGGCACGCCCCGCTCGACGTCGAACAGCGTGTACACGGCCTCCATGGCGGTGCGCACCGAGTACTCCGTGGTGAACACCGTGTCCCGCGTGGGGGATTCGGCGAAGTTGCCGATGAAGGCCAGGTTCATCGAGCCCTCCGGCATGACGGCGGGACGGTCGCCCGCCCGGCGGGGCATGAAGTAGGACGTGATGAACGGCATGTACACCAGCACCGTGTTCACGGACTCCTGCGCGGCCGGCTCCGGGATCCGGTCCTCCGGCACACCCAGGTGGTACAGCCACTCCTGCGTGATCTCCTCGCCGGTGCACTCGGTGACCGGCTTCTTCACGTAGGCACCCTCGGTGTCCGAGTAGAGGGCATGGATCCACACGATGGTCTGGTCCGGCCGCTGGGTGGGGAAGTGCGGCTGGCGATGCACCGTGAAGCTCAGCATCCACGGGGAGTCCGTGGCCGTGACGATGCCGCCGGTGTTGACCTTGCCGTCGTGCAGCGGGCGCTGGGTCAGCCGCTCGATGTGCTCCTCCACCTCCCGGCTCTCCACGGTCGCCGTCGCGGAGACGAACCAGCTGCGCTCCGGCAGGCCCCGGTAGAAGACGCCGGGGCGCCCGAACAGCGGCGACTGCTCGGCCAGGTTCTCCCACAGGGTCCAGCTGCCGCCGGGCTCGGTGGTCGACGGGGCGGGGGTGTGGTGGTCGCCGTAGGTGGTGGACTCGGTGATGGAGCCGTTGGTGACGGACACCAGGTCGTCCTCGCCGACCTCCTGCTCCTGCTGCACGCCGTCCACGGTGAGGAGCAGCCTCTCTGCCCGGACCTTGCCGTCGGCGGTCTCCACCCGGACGTCGCGCACCGTGGTGCTGTAGCGGAAGTCCACGCCGTGGGGCTCGAGGTAGGCCAGGAGGGGCTTCACCATGGAGTCGTACTGGTCGTAGCGGTTGAACTTCAGGGCGCTGAAGTCCGCAAGCCCGTCGATCGCGTGGACGAAGCGCAGCAGGTAGCGGCGCATCTCGGCCAGCGAGTGCCATGTCTCGAACGCGAACATGGTGGCCCAGTAGGTCCAGAAGTTGCTCTCGAAGAAGTCCTCGGAGAACCACTCCCCGATCGTGCGGCCCTCGAGTGAGGACTCCGAGGCGATGAAGAGCTTGACGATCTCCTTCTGTGCCCTGTCCGAGAGGGTGAAGTCGCCGTCCGTGGGGACGCGCTCGCCCTGCTGGCGGATGAGGCGCCCGTGGGAGGAGTCGGAGTCGAGGACCTTGTGCGGTTGGAGGCTTTGGACGGCCTGGTCGCCCCTGACTTTCCCCACACGCCCGCCTCGCATCACGACCCGCTGCCGGCCGACCTCTCCGCCCGGATCGCTGGTGGAGACGCTCGAGCCTTCGGAGCCTTCCACCGCGGTGAGCTGGTGGGCTTCACCGTCGTGGTGCAGGCGAAGGAGCGGTGGGAGGTCGACCGTACGGCCGTGGATCGGCGGTGGCGCGGCCAGGGAGTCGCTCAGGCGGTGAAGGCCAGCTCCGTTCTGGACACCTATGCCGACGGGGTCCGTGTCTGGGGCACGGGCGGGGCGGCGGTGAACACGGCGTCGCGTCGGATGAACGAGGCGCTTGGTTTCGTCCTCGAACCGTTCTGGCTAGCCCTGGTTCCGCCGGTTGGTTGGCGGGAGTACGCGGAGTCCGGGCCAGGTGGCATGCGTGTCGAATCATGAAGAGTTCACCGAGTTGCACTGTGCGGTCTTCCTTGCATCTCTACAGAAACCTTCGCTGCATCTCGACAGGCGCGTTAGGCGTCCAACCGGGTATACCATCATGAACACCCCGTGCCGGCGCCTGCCGGGGCGGCACTTGCGAGCCTCTACCAAACCCGGGGCGATTCAGCACAGGGTGTCCAGGGCGTCGATCAGTGCGCCGGGGCCGACGGGAGGAGCGGTCGACGCGGTATCCCGGGCCATCGCAGTGAAGTCCTGCCCCGCCTGGATTACCAGCGCGGACTCGCCGACGGCGTCGGCGACCCCGTGCGTGTGCGCATCCAGGAGGTCACGCGCACGGTCGTGACCGTCGCTCCAACCGTGAACGGCGCCGTGGGGGAGGTCGCCAAGAGCATCGACCCCGCTGCGAGCATCACCCTGTCCCTGCCCACCGAGCGGCTGTGCCCGGCGTCGTGAGGACGTGTGGGGAGCCACGCGCATTCTGCGCACCAAAGTTGCTCAAAGTTATGGCAAGCATGCCCCAACATTGGTTCGAGTCCTCATAACTATGGATACTTATGGGATGGACCTTGGACCCCTCCTCGCCGCGGGCGAGACCCTGGACGTCGAGTTCAAACGACGCCTGGGGAAGGACGACCTCTACCAGGCCGTCGTCTGCATGGCCAACGGCATTGGAGGCCGGATCCTCGTCGGGGTCGACGACGACGGCACCGTCGTCGGGACGACGGCCGACCATGGCGGTGCCGTGGACGCAGACCTGCTGGCCGGTCGCATTCAGAACGGGATCGAACCACCGTTGAGCGTGGACGTGGAGGTGGTGCCGTGGGAGGGCAAGGACGTGGCGGTCATCACCGTCCCCCAGGCGAAGTCCTCGTTCGTCGGCACGCGCAAGGGGTTGTTCGTCAAGCGCGTCGTGGGGCCGGACGGTCGCCCCGCGTGCATGCCCATGACGCCCATGGACGTCCTGCGGGCTGGGTTCGACGGCGTCGGCCTGGACTATGCCCGGGCGGAAGCGCGCGGGGCCGAGTGGGGCCACCTCGATCCAACCGAGTTCGACCGGTTCCGGCGACTGGCCGGCCAATCGGCTGGTGACAGCGGGCTTGCGGAACTCACGGATGCGGAACTGCTGCGGACACTGGACCTCCTCACTCCGGACGGCGGCATCAGTCTCGGCGCGGTTCTGGTCTTCGGCACGTCGGAAGCGCTGCGCAGGTGGGCCCCGACTGCGGAAGTCCTCTTCCAGGACTCCCGACCCCACGGTGTGGAAGCGAATGAGGACCTGCTGCTTCCCCTGTTGAACGCATTCGAGGAGATCGAGACCCGCTTGGCTCTGCGGAACTCCATCACACCCGTGGAGGTGGGCCTCGTCCGCGTCGATGTACCTCTGCTGGCCGAGAGCGTGCGGCGCGAGTCGATCGCCAATGCCCTTGTGCACCGTGATTACGCCGAGGCGGGGCCGATCCAGGTGACCCTCACCGGGTCCACGTTCTCCGTCGCAAGCCCTGGCGGGTTCCCCCGTGACGTTTCGCCAGCCAACATACTGAACCGCTCGGCTCCCCGCAGCCCTGCCCTGGCGAATGTGTTCAAGCGCGCCGGGCTCGTCGAGCGCCGGGGCAAGGGTGTGCAGGACATGTTCGCCTCGCAGCTCCGAGCTGGCCGGGGTGCGCCGGACTACAGTCGCTCCACGCATCGGTCCGTGATCGTCGACATCCCCTTGGGTGATGAGGACAGGGAGCTGCTGATCTTTCTGGCCCGTCGGCAGAACGAGGGCCAGCGTGCACTCACCCTGACCGAGCTGCGGGTGGTCCACGAGATCAAGCACGGGGGGCCTGCGGGGGCGGCGGAGGCAGCGGAACGCCTTCGACTGCCCGTGGCGGACGTGCGCGCAGCTGCCACCGCGCTCGTTGAGGCCGGCGTCCTGGAATCGAGGGGGAACGGCCGGGCGCAGCGGTACATGCTGACCGCGCGGTTCTACGAGCTGGCCGAAGACCGAGCCGCCTACCTGCGCCTGCGTCCGGTCGACCGAATCCAACAGCGACGGCTGATTGCCGATTACATCCGCGAATACGGATCCATCACCCGCGGCAAAGCCGCGGAACTGTGCCAGATCGCGCCCACGGCCGCGCGGGCAGTGCTCAAAGGCATGACGGAGGAGGGTCTCCTCGAACTGCGCGGGGAGCGGCGCGCAGCGCACTACGTGCTCCCGGACTCGTAGCGGTGTGCTCGACCGCGCGTGCCGAGGCGATCGCGCGGCTCAGCAGCGTCCGTGCACAACGATGGTTCCTACGCAACGATCAATCCATATCGTTACGTAACATGCCTGCATGGGCATGGATCAGACCATCAGCACGGCCGTCGGCTGGGAGGAGCGCCCCTGGACCGCGGACCCCGACGACGCCGGCGCCCTCACCCGGCGCGCTCGCGTGCGCGCGTCGGGCCCGTATCGAGCTGCGCTCCCAGCCCGTATCGCCCGACTCGGGCTCGACCTGCCCTCCGATCTGGCGACCGCGGTCGAGGAGGCGACGGCCGCCGTCGTGCGCTTCGACGCCGAGATCAGCCACGCCCTCCCGGGGCTCACTGGAGAGATCGCCCCGATCGACGCGGTGCTCCTGCGCACCGAGTCCGCGTCCTCCTCGCAGATCGAGCACATCACCGCGGGCGCGCGAGCCCTCGCCCTGGCGACTCTCGGCGAACGCACCCGCCCCAACGCAGCGCTCGTGGCGGCGAACGTGAAGGCCATGGGCGCTGCTTCCCGGCTGGCCGCCGACCTGGACGAGCCCGCCCTGCTGGCCGCCCATCGTGCCCTCATGGACGGTCAGGAGCATGCCCGGCCGGGCGCCTACCGCGATGCGCAGGGGTGGATCGGGGGAGGGGCGCCCACGCCGCACACGGCGCAGTTCGTCCCGCCCCACCCGGAGCGCCTGCATGCCGAGATGGACGATCTCTTCGCCTACCTGCGACGCACGGACGTGCCCGCCCTCGTGCAGGCCGCCATCGCGCACGCCCAGTTCGAGACCATCCACCCGTTCGCGGACGGCAACGGCCGCACCGGGCGCGTCCTCGTGCACGCCGTGTTGTACCGGGCCGGCGCGATCACCCGTATGGGGGTGCCCCTCTCAGCGGGACTCCTCACGGACACGGCCGGATACTTCGACGCCCTCACCGCCTACCGCGACGGCGACCCCGAGCCCATCGTGCGCCGCTTCGCGATGGCCGCCCTGGCCGCCGTCGGCAACGGCCGGGAGCTCGTCGCGGACCTGGACGAGGCTCTGACCGGCTGGCGCGAGCGGCTCACCGCCCGGCGGGACGCGGCGGTCTGGCGGGCGCTCGCGGTGATCATCGCTCAGCCTGCCGTGACCGTGGACCACCTGGCCCAGGTGCTGGGGGTCTCGCGCCCGGCCGCCCAGCGGGCCGTGGACCAGCTTGTCGAGGCCGGCGCTCTGCAGGCCGTGTCCGCTCAGCGTCGGAACCGGGTGTGGCTGGCCACCGAGGTGCTCGCCTGTCTGGACGAGTTCGCCGCGCGTGCGGGCCGCCGGGGCTGACGGGGGGTGGTCTACAGGGCTGACCAGCCTCAGTGCCGTGTGTCGTGCCCCGACCATCCGGGCGGGCGTCGGGTTGCGGGCGTCCATCTGTGCTACCACCCGGTGCAGGCCGTACGTCTCGAACCCCAGGTTCAGCAGGGGCACCGATCCGGCAGGGCCGGCGAGGTCGTCCTCCCGGTGCGGACGCGGCGTCAGCCGCGCGGTGCGCAATGGCCAGTCAGGGGCGGGGCCGCCGGCAACCGCGCCCTCCCCGCGCACCCCTGACCTGCACAGGACTCGGCTGACAGCCGCCCCGCATGCCCGCTTCGACAGGCGCCGGCATCTTGTGCCCCTCCCCACCCGCGCCCCTTCCGAGTCCGACACAATGCATACATCCATGCATGCATCTGATTATTCTGGCCCGCATGACTCCACTCTCCGACCCCTTATGGGGCAGTCGTGCCACGGCTGCCGGCCGCCTGGCCCACGACGTCGCCTGGCGCATCGTCCGCGGTGAGATCGCCGCGGGGGAGATGCTCACCGAGGTCCAGCTCTCCACGGACGCCGGCATCTCCCGGACGCCGGCCCGGGAGGCCCTCCTCCAGCTCGAGCGTTGGGGTCTGGTGCGGCTCCTCCCCAAGAAGGGTGCGGCCGTGCAGGCCCTCACGCCGCAGAGCGTGGCCGACCTCACGGCCCTGCGCGGCCTCCTCGAGTCCACCGCCCTCGCCACGGTCGCCGCGCGGCCCGACGCCGTCGGGCCCCTCGTCGCCACGCTGACCGCCAACCTGGAGCAGCAGCGCGCCGCCCTGGACGCCGGCGACCTCGCGGCGTTCTCCGCGCTGGATGTGCGCTTCCACCGCGACGTGATCGCCATGTGCGGCAACGCCGCCTTCGACGAGATCATGGGCACCTTTGCCCCCCGCCTGGCACGCCTCATCCACGCCGCCACCGGCGGATCCGTGGACGCCGCCCGCCGCCTCCTCGATGGGCACGTCCAGATCTGCGCGCAACTGGCCGCCGGGCGCGCCGCAGACGCCCAGCGCGCCCTGCAGGCGCACCTCGACGCCGCGGGGGCCGGCGTCGTCGTCCCCGGCCTGCTGCCCGTGGGCTCGTCCGAGGCAGGTGAGCCCCGATGATCGAGGGCCTGCTGATCCTGCTGCTCTGCCAGCTGGCGGGCACGCTCGTGGCCGACACGCTGCACCTGCCGATCCCCGGGGCCGTGCTGGGCATGCTCCTGCTGCTCGGCCTGCTCGCGTGGCGCCGGCCGGCCGAGGACGCGCCCGTGATCACCGCGAGCCACCAGTTGCTCCAGCACCTGCCGCTGCTGTTCGTCCCGGCGGGAGTCGGCGTCGTCGCGGTGCTGGGCCTCATCCAGGAACACCGGGCGCTGATGCTGGTCGGCTTCGTGGTGCCCTGGCTGCTGGGGCTGGTGGTCACGGCCGGCGTCGCCGCCCCGCTCGCCCGCCGCCTCACGAACAAGAAGGAGGACGCACAGTGAACGCCGCCGAACTCACCGACTCCCTCGCCGAGGCCTGGGACGCGCTCCTGCACACACCGCTGTTCGGCATCGCGCTGACCCTCGCCGTCGCCGTGCTCGCCCGCCGCCTGTGGCTCGCCGCCCGGCAGACCGCCCTGCTCACGCCCGTGCTCGTGACGATCGTGCTGGTGGCCGCGTTCCTGGCCCTGACCGGCATCGACTACGAGACTTACATGATCGGCGGCAGCTACCTCACCTTCCTGCTCGGTCCCGCCACCGTGGCCCTCGCCGTCCCCCTGTACCGGGCCGGACCTGACATCCGGAAGCTGCTGCTGCCGGTCGCCGTCGGGGTCACCGCCGGCTCGCTGACCGCCATGGTGAGCGCCGTGCTGATCGTGCGGGTGATGGGCGGGGACGCCGCGCTGGCCGCCACGTTCGCCCCCAAGTCCGCGACGACGCCGATCGCCATGGCGGTGGCCGACGCCGGCGGCGGCATCGTCTCCCTCGCCGCCGTGCTCCCCGTCCTCACCGGAGTGCTCGGCGCCGTGCTCGCCCCCTGGGTGCTCGACCGGCTGCGCGTGCGCGACCCCCGCGTGCGCGGCCTGGCCATCGGCGTGAGCTCCCACGGCATCGGCACCGCCCGCGCCCTCGCCGAGGGGCCGAAGACCGGCGCGTTCTCCGCCCTCGCCATGGCCTGCTCCGGTGTGCTCACCGCCCTGCTGGCCCCGCTGGTGCTGGCGATGACGGGGTGAGGGGTCGGGCGGCTGCCCCCCGACAGAGGTCGGGCAGCCGCCTCGACCCGCTCCGGCCGCGGCGACCTCCTTACCGTGTCCACCCCTCCTGCCGCCCTGGCCCTCTTCCTTCCCCGCGGGCCGCCCGCCGGCCCTCGCGGGTGCGGCGACGCGGCCTGGCTGGCGCTCACGCACGGGCAGTCGCCGGTCGGCGTGCGGCACCTGCCTGCCGAGCTCCAGCTGCTCGGTGCAGTGACCACCGCCGGCGCGGCCATGATCAGCGACTGGGACTACCCCCGCGCCACCGCCATCGCGACGGCGGCCGCCTCCATCCACGTGCCGATCGCGGGGCACGTCTACACGCCGGGGCAGGGGGTCATCGCCGCGTTCGTGGCGGCCGTGGCCGCCAAGGCCCTCCGACTGCTCCCGAACCGGGGATGGAGGGCCGCGTGGCCACTCGGCATCCTGGTCGCGGTGTCGGCGACCGTCTTCAGCGACGGGCTGCGGTGGATCCCCGTCTCCGTGGCCGTCGGCGTGAGCGTGCACATCCTCGGCGACGCCCTCACCAACAACGGGGTCGCCCTGCTCTGGCCGCTCAGCCCGGAGCCTCCCGCGCGCCTGTGGTGGTGGCAGTCCTCCGGACGGTTCCGGCTTCCCCTCCTCGGCCGGACCGGGTCCTGGCGGGAGTGGGCGCTCGTCTCGGTGGTCACCGCGTTCACCGTGGTGCGGGCCGTGCGGCTCGTCCCGCTCGCCGCTCGGGGGGCGGCACTGTTCTGAGCGGCGGCGCCCAGCGACTCCGCCCCCTCACGCCTCCGGGAACCACCCCGCCCGCACGGTCGCCTCGGTCCCGCGCGGCAGCCTCGGGCGGCCGCCGGCGGCCAGGTCCCGGCACGCGTCCTTGAGCGCCTCGAACGGCCATCCCGGGACCCGGCCCTGTCCCTCGGCCGTGCCGTCCGAGCGCCAGTGCACGTGCCAGTCCCGGCGCCGCAGCCCATGACGGCCCCGCAGGTTCACCCCCGTCCCGACTGCGCTCGCGACCGCCTGATCCACGGCCTCGAGCAGCTCATCCGACCCGGGGCCGCAGGCGTCGCATCCGCAGTCCGGGAGCAGCGCATGCACCTGCCCCGGGGCGCCGACCGCCACCCGGATCACCGGCAGCACCCCGCCGTCGTCGTCCTGGGGCACGTCCGTCTCCAGCAGCCACCAGGGGGAGGCGCCGTCGACGCCGGCCGGCGGCGCCACCCGCAGCGCCCGGTCCACGGGGACCGTCAGGTCGGCGCGCCCGGCTTCGTCGAGCGGGATGCCACGCACCGGGTCCGGCACGACGACGGCGCCCGTCTCCGCGAGCACCTCGGCCCACACGCGGGCCCGGGCGGTCACCCCGAGATCACTCCGCCGGCGTCAGCTCCCGCTTGAGGATCTTGCCGGTGGCGGTCTTGGGCAGCCCGTCCCGCACCCTCACGGTGCGCGGGTACTTGTAGGGGGCCACCTGGGACTTCACGTGCTGGATCAGCTCCTCCTCCGTGGCGTGCGCGCCGGGAGCGAGCACCACGTGCGCGGCGACCTCCTGGCCGAGCTCCGGGTGGGGCACCCCCACCACGGCGGCCTCCGCGACGGCCGGGTGCTCGTAGAGCACCTCCTCGATCTCGCGCGGGTACACGTTGAGCCCGCCGCGCAGGATCATGTCCTTCGTGCGGTCCACGATGTAGTAGTTGCCCGCGGCATCACGCCGGGCGATGTCGCCCGAGCGGAACCAGCCGTCCTCGGTGATGGCCTGGGCGGTGGCCTCCGGCTTGCCCCAGTAGCCCTTCATCACGTTCTCCCCGCGGATCCATACCTCGCCCAGGGTCTCCTCGTCGTCCTCGGGCACCACGGCCCCGTCCGGCGTCACCAGCTGCATCTCGCACCCGCGGACGGCGCGTCCGATCGAGCCCGGCTGGTGCTCTTCGCCCGGATGGTTGAAGCACGCCACCGGGGAGGTCTCGGACAGGCCGTAGCCCTCCAGGATCTCGCAGTCGAAGGTGGCCTCGAAGCGGCGCAGCAGCTCCACCGGCAGGGCGGACCCGCCGGAGACGCCCAAGCGCAGGCTGGCCAGGTCCTCCGGATGGTCCTTGGCCGCGGCCAGCACGGCCCCGTACATGGTGGGCACGCCGATGAACACATCCACCGCGCACTCCCGGACGGTCTGCGCGGCCACGGCGGGATCGAAGCGGGGGATCAACGCCAGGCTGGCACCCGTGGTGACGGGCGCCATGAGCGCGCACGTGAGGCCGAACACGTGGAACAGCGGCAGGCAGCCGAGCACGGTCTCCCCGTGCTGGAGCTGGATCAGGGTCTCCGCTGCGGTGTCCGCGTTGGTGCCCATGTTCCGGTGGGTCAGCTGGGCCCCCTTGGGGCGGCCGGTGGTGCCGGAGGTGTAGAGGATGACGGCGTCGTCCTCAAGGTCCCGCTCGACGGTCTCGGTCACCGGGCCGGGGCTCTCCGCGAGGTGCGGGGCGAGGCCGTCCTCGCCGAGGGTGCGCAGCGGCACACCGCGTTCTCGGGCGCCCTCCACGGCTTCCTCGGACGGCACGGACCACAGCATCGACGCGCCCGAGTCCTCCAGGTAGTACTCGATCTCGCGGCGCTTGAACAGCGGGTTCATCGGGACGACGACGGCGCCCAGCTGCAGGGCCGCGAAGAACACCACCGGGAACGCCGGGATGTTCGGCACCATGAGCGCCACGCGGTCCCCTGGGCCGATGCCCTCCTGCCGCATGAGCCCGGCCAGACGCTGGGACTGGTCCTGCAGCTCGGCGTACGTCATGCGGTTCTCGCCGAGGATCAGGGCGGTGGAGTTCGGGTGTTCGGCGGCGGTGCGCTCGAGGCGGGCGGGCAGGGTGAGGGTCATGACGGGCCTCCGAGGGGAGTCGGATGTGATGGGAACCACAGCGTAACGCCCGGCGTCGCTCATTCGCTGTGAGCCGAGTGGCGCGCGGTCATCCACCGGCCCCACCTGCGCCGCCGATGTGTCGTCTCCACGGCCCAGGGGCGCAAGACTGGTCCCCGCACACCGCCGCCCGGACCGCCGGGCCAGACCGGAGGACAGACCATGACCGCACAGACCCCCACCACCCCTGCCATCCCCGAGACGATGAAGGCCGTCGTCATGCGCGCGCCCGGCGACGTCGTCGTCGAGGAGGTGGACACCCCGCGCGTCGTTCAGCCCACGGACGTGGTCCTGAAGCTGGCCGCCGCGTGCGTGTGCGGCTCTGACCTGTGGCCCTACCGAGGCCACAACGACGTCGACCACCGGCGCATGGGCCACGAGTACGTCGGCACGATCGTGGAGAAGGGCGAGGACGTCGCCACCCTCGAGGTCGGCGACTTCGTGATCGGCTCCTTCATGCTCTCGGACAACACGTGCGAGATCTGCCAGGCCGGCTACCAGTCCCGCTGCGTCAACGCCGGCGAGTACACGGGAAGCCAGGCGCAGTACATGCGCGTCGAGCTCGCCGACGGCTCCCTCGTGAAGGTGCCCGGGGGCGAGCCCTCGGACCCGGACCGCCTGGCCGACTACCTCGCCGCCTCGGATGTGCTCGGCACCGGATGGTACGCCGCCGTCGCCGCGCAGGCCGGCCCCGGCAAGACCATCGCCGTGGTCGGCGACGGCGCCGTCGGCCTGTGCGCCGTCCTGGCCGCCAAGACCCTCGGCGCGGAGCAGGTCATCGTGTTCTCCCGCCATGAGGATCGGGCCGCGCTCGCCCGTGAGTTCGGCGCGGACGTCGTGATCGCCGAGCGCGGCGAGGAGGGTGCCGCCCAGGTGCGCGAGCTCACCGGCGGCTACGGTGCGCACGGGGTGTGCGAGGCCGTCGGCACGCAGGGCTCCATGGACCAGGCCCTGGCCTCGGTGCGCCCCGGCGGGTACGTCGGGTTCGTGGGCGTCTCCCACGACCAGACCCTCGACGGCTCCGACCTCTTCGGCCGTGAGATCCACCTCGAGGGCGGCCCCGCCCCCGTCCGCCGCTTCCTGCCCGAGCTGATCGAGCGCATCCAGTCCGGGGAGATCCAGCCCGGCCGCGTGTTCACCGCGCGCATGCCGCTCGACGACGCCGCCGAGGCGTACCGGGCCATGGACGAGCGCCGCGAGATCAAGGTGTTGCTGGAGGTCTGAGGCCGTCGGTCTCGAGCAGGCTGGGCGACGCTTGACCCTCCCCTTGGGGGAACGCCCACGCTGGGAACACCTGAGAGAAAGGTCGCCCCATGAGCCCCCTGATGACCGTCGGCGAGTTCGCCCTCGCCACCGGACTGAGCGCGAAGGCGCTGCGCTTCTACGACGAGCGCGGCCTCCTCGCCCCCGCCGACGTCGACGCCCACTCCGGCTACCGCCGCTACGAGCCCGGCCAGATCCGGACGGCCGCGCAGATCCGCGTCCTGCGGGCGGCCGGCCTCACGGTCGACGACGTCCGGTCCGTCCTCGCGGACCCCGCCTCCCTGCCGGCGCGGCTCGAGGCGCACGCGGCCGAGGTGCGACGCCGCCGCGACCTCGAGGACCGCGCGCTTGCGCTCGCGGCTGCCGGTGTCTACGCGGCCCCGGATCCCGACGACGACGGCGGCCCCGCCCGTCCCGGCCCCGTGGCGGAGCGCACGGTCGGGCCGACGCCGTGGGCCGGCGTCGTGCAGCGGGTGGCCCTGGACGAGGCCGGTGAGGAGGCCACCACCGAGCGCGCGAACGCCGCCTTCGCGACGCTGTTCCAGGCACTCGCGGAGGCGGGGTCGGCACCCGCCGGGCCGCCGTGGACGGCGCTGCGTCCGGTGCCGAGCGCCGCCGACGTCGTGGAGACCGTCCTGGCCGTCCCGCTGAGCGGTCCGGCTCCCGCGGGCCTCAGGGTCGACGGGCACGAGGTGGTGACCGGAACGCTGCCACGCCGCGTGGAGCGGTACGTGGACGTGCGCGCCGATGCGGGCGAGGTCGACCTCCTCGACGACGCCCCCGGCGGCGCGCTGCCCCATCCGGGCCTGCTGGGACTCATGGACGCGTTCGACGTGGAGGACGCCGGCACCGCGCCGGAGATCCGCCAGATCCTCGCGGACCCGGAGGCCGGACACGTCGAGCTGGCGGTGACGGTGCGGGAGGAGGCGGGGGCGGGGCAGGGGTGAGCTGGCCCGGGGACCGGACGGCGTGTCTGGCCGGCCGACCCTGCCGGTCCCGCGCCGACCCCCGGGGGGCTCAGGGGTGCCCGGGGTGGCCCGAATGTGATGGAGTGCACGGATCCTGTCCGCGACCTGGGAAGTGACCATGGAGCAGTTCGTCACCGCCGCCAACTCGATCATGTGGAGCCTGCCCATGGTCGTCGGGCTCCTCGCCCTGGGCCTGTACTTCACGATCCGCATGGCGGCTCCCCAGGTGCGGCTGCTCAAGGACATGGTGGGTCAGCTGGTCAGGGGAGGATCGTCGTCGGCGGGGATCAGCTCGTTCCAGTCGTTCGCCATGGCCCTGGGCGGGCGCATCGGGGTCGGCAACATCGCGGGCGTCGCGGCCGCGATCTACCTGGGCGGCCCGGGCGCGCTGTTCTGGATGTGGGTGACGGCGATCCTCGGCGCCCCCGTGGCGCTCGTGGAGAGCTCGCTGGCGCAGCTCTACAAGCACAAGGTCCGCGGCGAGTACCGCGGCGGGCCCGCGTACTACATCCTCGAGGGGCTCGGCCGGAACTGGCGGTGGCTGGCGGTCGCGTACGCCGCGGCCACCGTGTTCGCGACGGTCTTCACCGGCCCGCAGATCCAGGCCAACGCCGTCACCGCCGCCACGACCGAGGCGTGGGGCTGGGACCCGCTGTGGGTGGGTCTCGGGATGGCCGTGCTGTTCTGCGTGATCGTGTTCGGCGGCATGCACCGCCTGGGCCGCACGGTGGGCCTCGTGGTCCCGTTCATGGCCGGCGCGTACATCCTGGTGGGGCTGCTCGTCGTCGGGCTGATGTGGCAGCAGGTCCCCGCGATGTTCGGGCTGATCTTCTCCAGCGCGCTGGGCCTGGACTCGGTCTACGGCGGCATCCTCGGCGCCGCCGTCGCGTGGGGCGTGCGCCGTGCCGTGTACTCCACCGAGATCGGCACCGGTTCGGGCGCCCAGGCCTCGGCGGCCGCCCACGTCTCCCACCCCGTGAAGCAGGGCCTGGCCCAGGCGTTCTCCGCCTACGTGGACACCCTGTTCGTCTGCACCATGACCGGCCTGATGATCCTCGCCACGAACAGCTTCAACGTGCTGGGCCCGGACGGGGAGAGTCTGCTCGCGGAGAACGTGCCCGGCGTCGAGGAGGGACCGGCGTGGGTCCAGATCGCCATCGACGCGGCACTGCCCGCCTTCGGTCCGTCCTTCGTGGCGATCGCCGTCTTCCTGTTCTCCTTCACCACCCTGCTCTCCTTCGCGTTCTACGCGGAGACGAACGTCGCCTACCTCATCCCGAACAAGACGGCGCAGCGCGCGGTCATCGCGATCGCCCGGCTGCTGCTGGCCGGCTCCATGGTGTTCGGGTCCGTGCAGAGCTCGGCCCTCGTGTGGGCGTTCGCCGACTTCGGCGTCGGCCTCTACACGTGGGTGAACATCGTGGCGCTCATCCTGCTGAGCCCCGTGGCCATCCGGCTGTTCAAGGACTACGACCGCCAGCGCCGTGCCGGCCAGGACCCCGTGCTGGACCCGGCGGCGATCGGCGTCCGCAACGCCCGCCTGTGGGAGCAGATTCACGCGGCGTACCAGCAGACCGGGGACCTCGACCGCGCCATGGAGCACGTCGCCGACACCGCCCCGGACACCCGCGCGATCACCGTGGTGCGCGGGGGCCCGGAGCGCGGGGAGGGGTGAGCGGGACGGGGTCGGCCCTGGGCTCGCGACGATCCGAGGCTGTCCGGCCGGCCCCCTGGCCGCCGCCTCAGCGGGCCCGCTCGTACAGGCCCAGCGCGTCCCAGGCCACCCAGCCGCCCTCGGCGAGGGTGAACTCCACGACGTTCTCGCCTGCGGCCAGCGCCCCGGTCGGGAGGGTGAACTCGTGGTACGAGCGCAGCAGCGTGGACCCGGGCAGCGTCGCGTCGCCCTCACGGGAGCCGCGCGTCGCCCCCTTCGCCAGCTCCACGGACCGTACGCTCTGCCCGTTCACCGCCACGTCGAGACGCCCGCCCAGGCGCGTGGTGTCCACGAACCACAGCGCCAGGTCGACCTCCCGCTGCGGGGCGGCGTCGAGGGTCACCGTCCAGCGGGCGCGGTAGGCCTTCCGGCCGGCCCAGGCGTCGCCCGGACCCGGCAGCAGGTACGGCCAGGCCTCGGCGGGGGTGTCCACACCCTGGACGTAGTCGATCACGGCCTTCGGGTAGGCCTTCGGAATCTGCCCGTACTGGGCGGGGGCGAAGCGCAGCTCGAGGGACTTCCCGTCGAACTCGCCGATCCGTGCCAGCTCACGGCCGGTCGCGGTCACGGACCTCTGGGACTCGCCCACCACCGCCGAGGACGGGCGACCGCGCCGGCCCGCGTCGGACACCGCGACGACGACGTACCGGAACGCCTCCCCGGCGGGGTCGAGGCCGTGGTGCACGAAACGCGGATACACGGTCTTGCCCACCAGGTGCGTCTCGTCGGGCGTCCCGCCCCTGCCGGACGTCGGCAGGGCGTACACACGATAGTGGTCGATCAGCGGCTCCCACGGCAGGGGTGTCCAGGTCAGCTCGACGCGGGAGATGGCGCCGGTGGCGGCCACGTCGGTGACGGTCTGCGGGTTCTTGCTCATCGGTGTCCTCCTCAGGCCTCGATCAGGCGGCTGCTGCCGGCGGGGGTGGTGAAGCGGGCACTGAGCTCCTTGGGCGCGGTGTCGTCCGACTCCACCCAGGGCACCACCCAGAACGAGGACGTCAGCTGCGCCGGCGTGAACCGCAGGTGCAGGTAGCCGCGCCGCCCGTCGTAGTGGCGCACGTAGTCGTGCCGCACCCAGTCCGGCGTGTACTTGTCCGTCTTCGCACCGTCGCCGTCGGAAGCCGCGGACGTCGTCACCAGTTCGACGCCGGCCGGCCCGGCCGGCAGGCCCGCCGACTCGCCGCGGAGCTCGGCGGCCACGTGCTTGTGGATGTCGCCGGTGAGCATCACGGCGTTGCCCGCGCGCTTCATCTCCGTCAGCAGGCGACGGCGGGCGGCCGGGTAGCCGTCCCACTGGTCGGTGCGGTCATCGGAGATCGGCGCGAGCACGACGCCGCCGGCCAGCACGTTCCACTGACTCTGCGACGTGCGCAGCCGCTCGGTGACCCACCGTTCCTGGGCCGCGCCCAACATGGTGCGGTTCTCGCGCTCGCGGTCGGCGGCGTCGGCCGGCGGGGCGTCTCGGAACTGGCGGGTGTCCAGCAGGGAGATGCGGGCCAGCGCGCCGACGTCGAGCCCCGCCACGATGTCCGACTCCGGCCCCTCCGGCAGGGCGTCGATGTCCACGGGCAGGTTCTCGTAGAAGGCCCGGTAGGCGACGGCGATGCGGTGCGCGAACAGCTCCTCGGGGATACCGGTGGAGGAGGCGGCGCCCACGTAGTTGTTCTGCACCTCGTGGTCGTCCCAGATGGCGACGGCGGCCGCTCGGGCGTGCAACGCCTGCAGATGCGGGTCCGACTTCGTCAGGGCGTACCGCAGCCGGTACTGCTCGAGAGTCTCGATCTCCACGGCGTGCGCGGGCGTGACCTCGGCCCCCTGACGCCACAGGTTCGCGGCGGTGATGCCGTACTCGTAGATGTAGTCGCCGAGGAAGACGGTGAGGTCCAGGTCCTCTTCCTGCGCCAGGTGGCGGTGAGCGGCGAAATGGCCGTGATACCAGGCCTGGCAGGAGATCAGGCCCACGGTGTAGTCGTCCGTGGCGGCGCCCGCTGCGGGGAGGGTGACGAAGCGGCCGACGGGGCTCGTCTGCGGGCCCACCACGAAGCGGTAGAAGTGCTCCGTGCCGGGCGCCAGGCCCTCGACGCGCGGGTGGACGGAGTGCGCGAGCTCCGGCTGGGCCAGCGCGGTGCCGCGGGCCACGATGCGGCGGAAGTCGGCGGTCCGCGCGACCTCCCACTTCACGGGCACCGAGCGCAGCGGCATGCCGCCGTGCCCGTTCTCCGCCAACGGCTCCGGTGCGAGCCGGGTCCACAGGACCGCGCCGTCCGGCCGCGGATAGCCGCTGGCCACCCCGAGTCCGAAGAGGCCGTCCCGCTGGGGCAGCGGCTCGGCGTGTGCCGCGTCGGGGGCGTTCACCCCGAGGGCGAGGACGGCGGCGCTCGCTCCGCTGAGGCCGAGCAGGCGCCGGCGGCTGAGGGTCGGGGAGGGGGAGGACATCGTGGCCTTTCGTGCGTGGGTCGGGTCCGGTCCAGGGGGACCGGCGTGTCGCACCGTAGGGGCGCGGTGTGAACGGCGAGCGAGCGTGTGGTGGCTGCCCGGGAACGGGAGGGGGTCGGCCGGTGCATTTCGTGGACACCGGGCCTAGGCTCGACAGCGGGGGCACAGGATCGACGTCCCGCCCGACCCTCCGCAGCCGGCTCCCGCACCCGAGAGGACCCCGTCATGACCGACGTCTCCACCTCCACCGACACCGCCGTCGGCGACTCCGACACCCGCCCCGCCGCCGCGCGCACGGACGCCCCTGCCGCCACGGTGCTGCTCGCCGGCCGGGCCGCGCTGGTCACGGGCGGCACGCTGGGCATCGGCTCCGGCATCGCCGCGTCGCTGCGGGATGCCGGGGCGCGGGTCGCCGTCACGGGGCTGACCGAGCAGGAGTGCGCGGCCGCCCGCGAGGCCGGGTTCCCCGCGTACGTGCTGGATGTCCGCGACCGCGCGGCGTGCGCCGAGGTGGTGGGCGCCGTCGTCGAGGAGTTCGGCGGGCTGGACGTGCTCGCGTCCAACGCGGGCATCTACCCCCAGGCCCGGATCGCGGACATGACGGACGAGGACATCGACCTGATCTTCGACGTCAACGTGAAGGGCACCATCCACGCGGTGCAGGCGGCGCTGCCGGCGCTGGTCGCCTCGGGCCGGGGCCGCGTGGTGATCACGAGCTCCATCACCGGCAACCACACGGGCTACCCGGCGTGGTCGCACTACGGGGCGACCAAGGCGGCGCAGCTGGGCTTCGTGCGGTCCGCGGCGATCGAGCTGGCGCGCCAGGGCGTCACCGTGAACGCGGTGCTGCCGGGCAACATCATCACGCCGGGTCTCGAGGAGATGGGCCAGGAGTACCTGGACTCGATGGCGCGGTCCGTGCCTGCCGGGCACCTCGGCGAGCCGGCGGACATCGGGGCGACCGTCGCGTTCCTCGCCTCCGACGGCGCCCGGTACATCACGGGTCAGGGCATCGTGGTCGACGGCGGCCAGATCCTGCCGGAGACACCGGAGGCGCTCGAGGGGCTCTGAGGGCCCGCGCGGGGCCGCCGAGGCAACGGTGGTCGAGTTATCACGGGTTTTCGCGCCCAGGACCCGCGATAAGTCAACCAGCGTTGCCTCGGGCGGCAGATCCGGGGCCGCCAGCTCCTCTGGTGAATCCGCGCCCGGCGCCCCGGCAGAATGACCCCATGGCATCCCCGCAGCCCCCCGCCTTCGGCCCCGTCCTCCACCACCGCGCCCACGGCATGGCCCCCGGCGACGCCATCTCCCCGCCGCTGGTGCACGCCTCCGCGTTCCACCTGCCCGGGGCCGGGCCCGACGGCGCCCCCGTCGCCCCCGGTGCGGACGTCGCCTTCCAGTACGCCCGTTGGGGCACCCCCACCTGGGCCGCGCTCGAGGCCGCCCTCGGCGTGCTCGAGGACGCGGACGTCGCCGTCGTCCCCTCCGGCATGGCGGCCATCGCCGCCGCCCTGCTGCCCGTGCTCCGCCCCGGCGGCCGCGCCCTGCTGCCCTCGGACGGCTACGGCGCCACCCGCGCCCTCGCCGCGGAGCACCTCGTGCCCGCCGGCGTCCACGTGGACTTCGTGTCCACGCCGGGCCTCGCGGACGCCGGCTTCTCCGCCTACGACCTCGTGTTCGTCGAGACCCCCTCCAACCCCGGGCTGCGCGTCGCGGACCTGGCCGACGTCGCCGCCCGCGCCCACGCGAACGGGCGGCGGGACGGGAAGGGGGCGCTCGTCGTCGTGGACAACACCTCCCTGACCCCGCTGGGGCAGCGGCCGCTGGACCTGGGGGCGGACGTCGTCGTCGCCTCGGACACGAAGGCCCTCAACGGGCACACCGACGCCCTCGGCGGGCACGTCGCGTCCCGCGACCCCGAGCTGATGACGCGCGTGCGCGGCTGGCGCACCCTGGCCGGCGGGATCCTCGGCACCCACGAGGCCTGGCTGATCCACCGCGGTCTGGAGACCCTCGAGGTCCGCTTCGCCCGCATGTGCGCATCCGCGCTCGCGGTCGCCGAGCTCGCGGCCGGGCACCCGGCCGTGCGTGCGGTGGCCTACCCGGGGCTGCCGGACCACCCGGACGCGGCGATCGTCGCGCGCCAGATGACGGCGGCCGGCGGCGTCGTCGGGCTGGAGTTCGCGGACGCGGCCGCGGCGGAGCGGTTCATCGGGGCGGCCGCGTACGTGGTGGCGCAGACGAGCTTCGGCGGCACCCACACCGCGGCGGAGCGCCGCGCCCGCTGGGGCGACGACGTCCCGGCCGGTTTCGTGCGCCTGTCCGTGGGCGTCGAGCCGACGGCGGAGCTCCTCACCGACCTCGCCCGGGCGCTGGACGCGGCGGCCGGGCCCGCCTGAGCCCGACCCTGCCCGCCTGAGCCCGGCCCGGCTACGCTCGCGAACCATCCCCCGCCGCCCCGCCCCAGGAGACCCGCCCCATGCAGCTCGACCTGATCGTGGAGAACGCCCGCCTCATCACCGGCGACCCCGCCCGGCCGTCGGCCTCGCGGCTGGGGGTGTGGCGGGGCGTCGTCGTCGGGGTGGACGAGGAGCTGGACGGCCTCGCAGCGGGCGAACGCCTCGACGCGCGGGGGCGCACCGTCCTCGCCGGGTTCAACGACGCCCACGCGCACAGCGTCTGGTTCGGCCAGTCCCGGCTGGACGTGGACCTCGAGGGTGCGCGCACCGCGGAGGAGGTCCACCGCCGGGTCCGCGCCCGCGCCGCCGAGCTCGACCCCGGCGCCTGGGTGACGTGCACCGGCTTCGACCCCGGCCACCTCACCGGACCCCAGCCGGACCGGGACAGCCTCGACGCCGCCGCCTCCGGGCGCCCCGTGCTCATCCGCCACAACACGGGCCACGCCGTCACGGTGTCCGGGGCGGTGCTGGTCCTGGCCGGTGTGGGGGAGCAGGTGCTGCAGCAGCCCGAGGGCGGGCGGATCCTCACGGACGCCGCCGGCCGCCCCACCGGCCTGTTGGAGGAGACCGCCATGAGCCTGGCGACCCGGCTGCTGCAGCCGGAGTCCCACGAGCACATCGGTGCGTGCCTGGCGCGGGCCTCGCAGGAGTACGCGGCCGAGGGCATCACCTCGGTGACGGACGCGGGGGTGGCCGGCGGGTGGATCGGGCACAGCCCGCTCGAGTTCGGGGCGTATCAGCGCGCCCGGGACGCGGGGCTGCTGCGCACCCGATTCCAGACGATGGTCACCCTGGACGCGCTGCGCCCGGTGGACGGCCATCCCGACGACGGCACGCACCTCACCCTCGACGCCGGCGTGCGCACGGGGGTGGGCGACGAGTGGCTGCAGATCGGGCCGGCGAAGGTGTTCACGGACGGGTCGATGCTGGGCCAGACAGCCGCGATGACCGAGGACTACTGCGGCCACGGCCACGGCCGCGGCTACCTGCAGCAGGACGCGGGGGAGATGCGCCGGGCGTGCCTCGGTGCGGCGGCCGCCGGCTGGGCGCTGGCCCTGCACGCGATCGGCGACGCCGCCCTCGACTTTGCGCTCGACGTGATCGCCGAGGCGCGGGGCCGGTTCGGCCGCCCCGTGATGCCGCACCGCGTGGAGCACGGCGGGGTGGTCCGCGACGATCAGGTGGCCCGCATGGCCGAGCTGGAGGTCGTGATGGCCACCCAGCCGAACTTCATCAGCGCGTTCGGCGGGTCGGTGCGGGAGCGGATCGGGCCGGAGCGGGCCGCGCTGTCGTACCCGGCCGGGCGGCTGCTGCGCGCGGGCCTGGTGCTGCCGGGCAGCTCGGACCGCCCCGTGGCCGGCGGCCGCCCGCTGGAGGTCATCCAGGACTTCGTGCTGCGCCGCACCGAGACCGGCGAGCAGTATGGCCCGGACGCGGAGCGGCTGACGGTGGCCGAGGCCCTGCACGCCTACACCGTCGGCTCCGCCGAGGCGACCGGCTGGGGCGGGCGCAAGGGACGGCTCGCCGCGGGCCAGCTGGCGGACTTCACGGTGCTCAGCGAGGACCCGCGCGCGGTGCCGAGCGACCAGATCGCGGCGATCGACGTCGTCGCCACCGCCGTGGGCGGGGAGTTCGTGCACGGCGGGCTGTGACGCCCAGCCTGGCCCCGGCCCCCCGCGACACCCGGCCCCCCGCGACGAGCCCTGCGATATGGCCCCTACCCGCCTGGTTGAGGGGCCATATTGCAGGGCTCGTCGTGCAGGGCGGGCGCGGAGCCGCATCGTGAGACGTCCGTCGTGCGCCGCCGGCCCCGCTGATAGCTTCTGCGCATGACCCTCACCGTGGCGCTGCTCTCCTTCGCGCTCCTGGCCCTGCTGATCACGCTCACGCCCGGCCTGGACACCGCCCTGGTGCTGCGGTACGCCGGCCGTCAGGGCTCCGGGGCCGCGTTCGCCGCGAGCGCCGGCATCTGCGCCGGCCTGTTCGTGTGGGCGGTCGCGGCCGCCCTCGGGGTCAGCGCCCTGCTGGCCGCGTCCGAGCTCGCGTACACCGCGCTGCGCTGGATCGGCGCCGCCTACATGGTCTATCTCGGCGTGCGCATGCTGATCGCGGCGGTCCGGGGCACGTCCGGGGACCACGACGGCGACGCCGCCCCCGCCCTCGTCCGCCGCGGCCAGGCCTTCCGCACCGGCTTCACCGTGAACCTGCTGAACCCGAAGGTCGGCGCGTTCTACGTGGCGCTGATCCCGCAGTTCATGGTCCCCGGTGTGGCCCCCGCGGTGATGGGCGTGCTCCTGGCGGTCGTGCACATCGCGGTCTGCCTCGCCTGGTTCGTCTTGCTGATCGCGTTGGTGGGCGTGGTGAGCGGCTGGCTGCGACGCCCGGCCGTGCAGCGCGGGATGGACGGCGTGGTCGGCACCGCCCTCGTGGGCTTCGGCGCCCGCCTGGCGCTCGCCAAGGCCTGACCCGGCCCGCGGGCCCGCCCGGCCGCACCCCCGCCCCCACGCCCGTTCCCTTCCGCCCCCATGCCCGTCCGCTTCCGCCAGGGCTGGCAGACACGCCGCTACCTCGCGGGGATTGCGGCGTGTCTGCCAGCCCTGGCGGGGGGGCGAGGGCGGGGGGCTTCGCGGGGACCGGGCCGGCGCGGGGCGGCCCGCCCAGGCCGGTCAGAGCGTGAGCGTCCCGTCCACCAGCACGGCCGCGCGCCCGCCCACCCAGATGCGCGCGCCGTCGTCGTGCACGTGGATCCGCCCGCGCCGCCCCACCTGCGAGCCCTGCGCGGCCGCGTACCGCGGCGGCACCAGTCCGGCCCCGCGCAACCACTGCGCCAGCGCGCCGTTGAGGCTGCCGGTCACCGGGTCCTCACCGCCGTACGCGAACGCCCGCACCTCGTAGGCGGTCTCCGCGCCCTCGGGCTCCAGCCCGACGACGCCGACCTTCAGCTCCTCGTGCCCGCGCGGCTCCAGGGCGCGCACGGCCTCGGCGTCGGCCACCCGGACGAGCTGCCAGCCCGGGCCGTTGTCACCCCACCCGTGGTCGAGGATCGCATCCCGGTCGATGCGCAGACCCGCCGCGATCGCTCGGACGTCCTCCTCACCCAGCGGCCCGGAGCGGCGGAGCGGCGGCGTGGCGAAGGCGAGGAGGCCGTCGCCGGCCAGGGTGACGGGGACGAGACCCGCGCCGCACTCCTGCACCAGCGCCGTCGAGCCACCGCCCCGCCCCGGGGTGCGCGGCGTGCCCCCGGTGTGCAGCCAGGCCAGGGCGGTGCCGAGGGTGGGGTGCCCGGCGAAGTCGAACTCCTCGCGCGGGGTGAAGATGCGCACGCGGTAATCCGCGGCGGGGTCCGTGGGCGGCAGCAGGAACGTGGTCTCGGAGAAGCCGGTCCACGCGGCCACCGCCTGCATCTGCCCGTCCGTGAGGCCCTCGGCGTCCACGACGACGGCCAGCGGATTGCCCGTGAGCGGCCCGGTGGCGAACACGTCCACCTCGAGGAAACGGCGCGGGCGGGCGGGGGAGCTGTCGGGAAAGGGTGCGTGCGACTCGGTCATGGGCACCATCCTCCGGCACGCCGGACCGGCACACCCGTGCGGCATCATGGACACATGACCCACGCAGGAGATCGCCCTTCCCGCGGCGGCCACCCCGCCCGCCGGGCCCTCGGCATGTTCGCCGGGGCGGCCGCCGTCACCCTCGGCGCCGGGGGCTGTGCGGTGCCGGAGACGGTGGTGTGGGGACCCGACGGGGCGGCCGTGAAGTCCGCCACCCGGGACGTCATCGCCGCGGCCCAGCGGGGCGGGGACGGCCTGCCCGCGTGCCCCGGAGTCTCCGTGGTCACGGGTGATCCTGCGGCCTGGCGCGGCGCCGGCGCAGGCGAGCCCGAACGGCCCGGTCCGGACCTCCCCGCCGAGCTGACGCGGGGTGGCGAGCCGGCCTGGGTGATCAACGTGGAGGCCGGGGCCGAGGCGGCCGCCCCTGGGGCGCGGGTCCCGGGCTCGCTGGCCTTCTCCGACCTGGCCGACGGCGGCCTCTGCCTCTCTGGGCTCGACTGGGCGAACGTCGGCGGGTGAGCGCCACCGTCGTCCACAGCTGGCTGTCGCCCCGCTGACCCCGCCCCTACGGTGACCCCATGAGCACCCTCTCCGAGACGCACGTCATCGACTTCCCCGGCTTCCCCACGGTGGTGGTGCATAGCCCGGGCCAGGCGATGGGCACGCTGCCGCAGTTCATGGACACTGCGTTCCGCGCGCTCGGCGCCGCCGTGCAGCGGGGCGCGTGCGCCCCCGCGGGCCCGGCGTTCTCCAAGTACCGCGGGCTGACCGGCGGCTCCGGTGAGGCGCCGGAGTCCGCTGACCGGGGACGTCGGTCCATCGATCCTGCCGTTGGTCTGCGGACGAGAGGGCCGGGTGCGCTGGTGCCGGATCCCGAGTTCGTGGCAGGCCAACTGGACTGGCCCGTCTCGAAGGCGAAGACGGAGGTGGATGCAACGCCCGGTCGTAGTGGGGTCAGTCGTGCATGGGCTTGCCTGTCTCAATCCAGGTCTTGATGTTGGAGATGAGGAACAGGCTGCCGGGCCCGACCTGTCGCGCCGTTTCGGTGGATGGGTCGAGCTCGTAGTGCTCGACAGTGAGCAGGGTGGCCCCGCCCTGGGCAGCGAGCGACCACACGAGGCGGAACGGGGCTTCCGGCGTCACCGCGTCGTCCCAGGTCGGCGAGAAGGTCATCTCGAGGCGCTGACCGGGGTCGGCGGCGATGATCGTGCCCTCAGCGGCCCGTCGTCCGTCGGGGTAGGTGTAGGTGTAGTCGCTGCCCGGTTCCAGCGATGAGTTGAGCGTGGTGGCGAAGAACCAGGAGGAGCATTCCTGGGTGAGGGCGGTCCAGACGCGTTCGGGCGTGGCGTCGATGACGATGGCCTGGCGGTGCAGGGGCGCGGCGGTGGTCATGGCTTCCGGTCTCCGTTCGGACGTGCTCTTGAGGCGGTTCAGTGCCTGCCCCCAGCCGAGGGCGTAGTCGTCGAGCCAGCGTTGCGCCAAGGCGACCAGGGGGGCGGCGTTGAGGTAGCAGAGGCGGGTTCGCCCTGCCTTGTGGGACGTGACCAGACCGGTGTCCTCCAGGACGCCGAGGTGCTTCAGCACTGCATGACGACCCAGTTCGGGCAGGGCCTGTCCAAGATCGGTCACGCTCTGGCCGTCGCGCTCGTGCAGGGCATCGAGCAGCGCCCGCCTGCCCGGATGGGACAGGGCCAGGAGGACCGTGTCGTCGTCAGAAGAGGTCACGTCGAGAACAATAGGTGACCCTGAAGTCACCCATCAAGGCCCAGTGGTTCCACGGGTCGATCAACGTCGCCGGTCAGTACAGCTAGCTGTGATGTCCAGGGAGGTTGTTGAGCCTGCTGGCAGGTGCGGCTCCGATCGCGGAGTGGACTCGGTGATGATTGTAGAAGTGCACCCACCCAGGCAACGCGGCCCTGCGTTCGGTCTCTGAGCCGTAGAACTTGGCGTAGGCCCACCCGTCAGCGAGCGTGCGATGGAACCGCTCGATCTTCCCGTTCGTCTGCGGTCGGTAGGGCCGAGTCCGCTTGGGCTTGATCCCGAGCTCGGTGCAAGCATCCCGCCAGGCATGCGAGCGGTAGGCCGAACCGTTGTCCGAGAGCACCCGCTCCACCTCCACGCCCAGCTGCGCGAAGTGAGCGACCGCGCGGCGCAGCACCGCGATGGCGGTCTGGCTGCGTTCGTCGGAGTGCATCTCGACATACGCGAAGCGGGAGTGGTCATCGATCACGGTGTGCAGGAAGCCCACCCCGAGCCGGGGCTGGTATCGGGCATCACGGGTTCCTTCTCGGTCCGAAGTCGCCGCGCGGTGCTTCATGCCCTGCTGACGCCCGACGAATCGGTGCCCGCCCCCGTCGGGGATGCGTCCGAACTTCGTGACGTCAACGTGGATCAGCGAGCCGGGGTGGGGGTGCTCATAGCGGCGGATCGGCTCGGCGGTGACCCGGTCCAGACGGGCGAGGCGGTTGATCCGGCAACGCACGAGCACGGCATGGACGGTGGATGCCGGCATCCCGAGTTCTGAGGCGATCTGCACGGGCCCCAGGCGCCGGCGCCTTCTGGCGGCCACGATCTGTTTCACCACTGCAGGCGATGTTCTGGTCGGCATCGTGGCCGGCCGGCTGGACCGGTCGACCATGCCTGCAGGTCCCTCGGCCCGGAAGCGGGTGGCCCATTTGCGTGCGGTGGGTGGGGAGACCATGAACATCTTGGCCGCGGTGGCGACCGGCTAGTGCTCATCGACGATGAGCTTGGCCAGGCGTAGACGGGCGCGAGGGGTCAGGGCGGCGTTAGCGTGGGACATGAAGGCCTTCTGTTCGCGTGAGCGGTTTCTTGACAACTCCACTCTCGCAACAGGAGGCCTTCGCCTGTCAGCTGCTCACGCAACAACGTCCCTGGACATCACAGCTAGCGGCACCGCTCGAGGTGGACGGGGTGCGGATCGAGCCGTCGGACCTCCCGGCGGGCAGCCTCGGCGTCGCGAAGCACACGGGCACCTACGAGCTCCTCTCCGAGGCCTGGCCCGCATTCCTGGACGCCCTCCGCGAGAACGGCCACGAGCCCGGCGGCCTCTGCTGGGAGGCCTACGACACCCCGCCCACCCCGGACACCGACCCGGAGACCCTCGTCACCGGGCTCGCCGTGCCGGTCCGGCCGGCGGCCTGACCCTCCCCACGCACGACGAAGCCCCCCGCGGGCTCACCCGCGGGGGCCTCGTCACGCCGGCCCGACCGTCCGGCGTCGTCCGTCAGGCGACCGGTTGCCCCTCGGTCATGACGGCGTCGCGGCGGGCCTTGCGGCGGGCGCGCAGGGCCTGGATCGCGATCGGGGCCACCGAGATGACGATGATCAGGATCATGATCCCGTCGATGGACTTCGTGATGCCCGGGATCTGGCCGAGCAGGGCGCCCACGGCCACCATCGAGCAGACCCACGCGACCGCGCCGCCGATGTTCCAGCCCACGAAGGAGCGGTAGGGCATGCCCGCGGTGCCCGCGGCCACCGGCACGTAGGTGCGGACGATGGGCACGAAGCGGCCGAGCACGAGGGCCAGCGGGCCGCGGCGCTCGAAGAAGGCCTCCGCCTGGGCGAGGCGCTCGGTCTTGAGCACCCGCGCGTCGTCCTTGAAGAGCCGGCGCCCGTACCTGTGGCCGAGGTAGAAGCCCACCTGGTCGCCGAGGATGGCGGCGAGGCCGGCCACGAGGATGATCGCCCACAGGGCGATGCCCAGCTCCACGTGCAGGGCCGCGGCGGTGACCAGGAGGGAGTCGCCGGGCAGGAACGGGAACAGCACGCCGGACTCGATGAACACCATCGAGCCGATGCCGCCGAGCGTCCAGGGGCCGAGCGAGTGCAGGATGGAGGCGGCGTCGAGGATGTTCGTCAGCACTGGCATGGGCGGGTGTCCTTCCGTGGGGGTGGCCCGGGCGGGCCGTCGCGGTCCATCGTCACCGCCCGGCTCCCAGAATCGGCCAAGATTGGCCGCACCCGGCGCTAGGGTGTCGGCGTGAGCCCGACCCCCGCCCTCCGCGGCCGCCCCGCGCCCGGCCCCGACGCCGCCCTCGTGGCCCGCGCCGCGCGCCGGATCGGTCTGCGGACGGCCCTGGCGTGCGCCGCGCTGGTCCTCGGCGGGGCGGGCGTCTTCTTCGGCTACCTCTGGTGGCAGATCGCCCACCCGGGCGTAGACCCCCGGGACGCCGACGCCACCGTCACGGTCCAGCTGGACCTCGTGGACCTGGCCACCGCGGCCATCCTGGCGGGCGCCGCCGCCGTGCTCATCACCGGGTTCGCGAGCCTGTGGTTCTCCCGGAGCGCCGTGCAGCCGCTCGCGGACGCCCTGCGCCGCCAGCGGGAGTTCGTCTCCAACGCCAGCCATGAGCTGCGCACCCCGCTGACCGTGCTGAGCGCGCGCACCCAGGTCCTGCAGGCCCGCGTCCCCGCGGGGGACCCGCTGGAACCCCTCGCGGACGAGCTGCGCCGGGACACCGACGTCATGGCCGGGGTGGTCGAGGACATGCTCAGCACCGCCCGCCTGGACTCCGCGCCGGAGGGCATGTGCGACGCCGGCGAGGTCGCCGCCGCCGCGTGCGCGGACCTGAGTCTCGTGGGCGCCGAGGAGCGCGGGGTGCGGCTGCGCGCGGACCTGCCCTCCCTGCCGGTCGCCCTCCCGGAGGCGGCCCTGCGCCGCATGCTGGCGGCCCTCCTGGACAACGCCCTGGGCTTCGCCCCGCCGGGCACCGAGGTGACGGTCTCCGGGGAGCGGGTCCGCGGCGTCGTCGAGCTGCGGGTGGCGGACCGAGGAGCGGGCATCCAGGGCGTGGAGCCGGACCACGTGTTCGACCGGTTCGCGCGCGGCAGGCCCGCCGCCGTGCCGGGCTCGGGGCCGGGGGCGGTGCCGCGGTCCTCCCACGGGATCGGCCTGGCGCTCGTGCGGGAGACCGCCCATCGCTACCGGGGCGAGGTGCGCGTGGAGTCCACGGGTCCGGAGGGGACCGTGATGCTGTTGACCCTGCCCGCCGCGCAGGAGGCGCGATGACGGGCCCCGACCTGCTGCTGATCGAGGACGACGACCGCCTCGGCCCCCTGCTGCGCGACCTGCTCTCCCTGGACTGGGAGGTGACCTGGTCGCCCACCCTGGCGGCGGCCCGGGCCGAGCTGGACCGCCGGCTGTTCGCCGTCCTGGTGGTGGACCGCGGCCTGCCCGACGGCGACGGCGTCGACCTGGTCCGCGAGCTGCGCGCTCGCGGCGTGGCCGTCCCGGCCCTGCTGCTCACCGCCTACGGCGAGCTCGAGGACCGCGTGCACGGCCTCGACGCCGGCGCCAACGACTACCTCGTCAAGCCGTTCGAGGTGGCCGAGCTGCAGGCCCGGCTGCGCGCCTTGACCCGCGACTACTCGGGCCGCGGGGCGGGCGTGGAGATCGGCTCGTGGATGTTCTACCCGGACAACCGCACGGTGGAGTCGCCCTACACCGGGCGGATCCTGCTCACGGAGAAGGAGTCCGCCCTGTTGGCCGTGCTCGCCTCCGCCCCGGACACCGCGTTCACCCGGGCCCACCTGCTCAGCGCCGTGTTCGAGCACGGCGAGCAGGAGGGCACCGTGGACACCTACGTCCACTACCTGCGTCGCAAGACGGACCGATCCCTCGTGGAGACCGTCCGCGGGGTCGGCTACCGCCTCGGCACCCCGACCTGAGGCGGTGCGGTGCGTCCTGGCGGCGGGTGCTCCGCGGGTCAGGCGCGGTGCGCCCCCCGGCGGTCCGTCAGGCGGCGCAGGGGCCCGGCCACGAGCCCGGCCAGCTGCCACATGAGCGGGCCGGCCAGCAGGACCCACGCCAGGGAGGCGAGCACGTCCGTGGGGTAGTGCACGCCGAGCACCAGGACGGTTGCCACCATCACCGCCACGGCCACCACGCCGAGCACCGCGCGAGCCGCGCGCTGACCGGAGGTGCGGGACGCGAGGACCAGCATGAAGGCCATGGCCGCCACGAAGGCGACGTGGCCGCTGGGGAAGGTCCAGTCGACGGCGGGCACCGCCGTGGGGTGCGGCAGGGCGGCGGCCGCGGGGCGGGGGCGGTGCACGAGCAGCTTCACTGCCCCCACCGGCAGCCAGGCGAGCGCCACGGCCAGGCCGAGGCGCACGCCCAGCGCCAGGTCCCCGCGCCGGAGGGCCACCAGGCTCGCCACCGCCAGGGCGAGGACCACCGCGAACGCCGGTTCCAGCGCCTGGTACAGGGCGTTGCTGAGCACACCCACCGCGCCGGTGTTCCAGTCGTTGAACGCGCGGGTCACCGGCAGGTCGGCCGTGACGGGGATGAGCGCCAGTCCGCCGCCCACCACGAGCACCGCGGCGAGGAACGCCGCCACGATGCGCACCGGGGCGAGCGCGGGGCGTCCGCCGGGAGCGCGGCGGAGGGGGTGGGACGGGCTGTTCGGGGGGAGGAGGGCGGTGGCCATGCCTCCAGCGTGGGCGGCCCCTTC
The DNA here is from genome assembly GCF_020097155.1 of Micrococcus porci. NCBI lineage: Bacteria > Bacillati > Actinomycetota > Actinomycetes > Micrococcales > Micrococcaceae > Micrococcus > Micrococcus porci. The sequence continues at coordinate 488,602 of NZ_CP083691.1, forward strand.
CAAGAAGCCGCCCAGAAACCGGCCGGTCGCGGTCGGGCCCGGCGCCGCGCACCAACCGTGGCCCGCGGACCAGGCCGGTTCCTATGGTGGAGGGACGGCGCGTCGACCGCGCGCCGTCCCTGAGAAGAGAAGGAGTACGCCGTGGCGAACGACGACACCAACACCACCACCACCGACCAGCTCACCCTGCAGGACCCCACGAAGCGCTACCCCGTGATCAGCCCGCCCGAGCAGTCCCTGCCCGGCACCGGCCTGGACGCCGAGATGACCCCGAAGGCCGACCTGGGTGAGAAGTCCTACCGCGGCACCGGCCGTCTCGAGGGCCGCAAGGCGCTCATCACCGGCGGCGACTCCGGCATCGGCGCGGCCACCGCGATCGCGTTCGCGCGCGAGGGCGCCGACGTGGTGCTGACCTACCTGCCGGAGGAGGAGAAGGACGCGCAGCACGTCAAGGAGGTCATCGAGGCGGAGGGCCGCAAGGCCGTGACCGTCTCCGGCGACCTGCGGGACAAGCAGTTCTGCAAGGACCTCGTGGAGCGCGCCGTGCAGGAGCTCGGCGGCCTCGACATCCTCGTGAACAACGGCGGCAAGCAGGTCGCCCAGGAGGAGTTCGAGCAGATCGACGACGAGCAGCTCGAGGCGACCTTCGACATCAACATCCTGGCCCAGTTCCGCCTGGTCCGCGCCGCCCTGCCGCACCTGAAGCCGGGCTCCACGATCATCAACACCACCTCCGTGGTCGCCTACATGGCCCCGGAGCAGCTGGTGGACTACTCCTCCACCAAGGCCGCCATCAACACCTTCACCAAGGCCCTCGGCCAGCAGCTGGCCCCGAAGGGCATCCGCGTGAACGCCGTGGCGCCCGGTCCGATCTGGACCCCGCTGCAGCCCTCCGGCGGCCAGAAGCCGGAGGCCCTGCCGGAGTTCGGCCAGTCCACCCCGCTGGGTCGCGCCGGGCAGCCCACCGAGCTCGCCCCGGCGTACGTGTTCCTGGCCTCGCCGGAGTCCTCCTATGTGGTGGGCGCGACCATCCCGGTGACCGGCGGCATGCCGACGCCGTGACCTGACGCGGCGGCGGGGCGCTCCGCCCGCCGGCACGACGACGCCGGCCCGGTCCCCGCGACCGGGCCGGCGTCGTCGTGCGGACCCCGGCCGGGGTCAGTCCCCGGTGTCGAGGATGCAGAACTCGTTGCCCTCGGGGTCGGCCAGCACGGCCCAGCCGAGATCGCCGCGGCGGTCGTCCACCATGCTCGCGCCGAGGCCCAGGGCACGCTCGACCTCCTCGTCCCGCGTGGTGCCTGCCGTCATGAGGTCCATGTGGGCGCGGTTCTTCACGCGCTTGGCGTCCGGCACCCGGTAGAAGAGCACCGTGTACCCCTCGGCCGTGGCCAGGTAGCACTCGTCGGATCCGGGGGCGTAGGAGTCGGGCTCGGCGACGTCCCAGCCCATCAGCTCGCGCCAGAACTCAGCGACGGCGTAGGGGTCCAGGGCGTCCCAGGTGGTGTGGGACAGGCGCAGGCTCATGCGCTCATGCAAGCACCGCCCGCGCGTCCGCGGAAGGCCCCCGCGCTCCGACGGCGCCGGGCTCCGTCGGCGTGATGCTCCCCGCGGCTGACCCGGGGTGCCCCCACCCGTGACCGGGGGCACATCCCGCCCCTAGGGTGGGGCACCGACCGCCGACCCCGCCGGCGCCCTGCCGACCTCACCTGGAGGCTCCCGCCATGATCCGCTTCGAGCACGTGGGCAAGGTCTTCGACGACGGCACCGCCGCCGTGGAGGACTTCAGCCTGGAGGTGCCCTCGCACACCACCACGGTGCTGCTGGGCTCCTCGGGCTGCGGGAAGACCACGCTGCTGCAGATGGTCAACCGCATGGTGGACCCCACCTCGGGCCGGGTGTGGATCGACGACGCCGACGTCGCCTCCGTGGACCCGGTGCGCCTGCGCCGCCGGATCGGCTACGTGATGCAGCAGGCGGGCCTGCTGCCCCACCGCACCGTGCTGGACAACGTCCTCACCGTCCCGCGTCTCACGGGCCGGGTCTCCGCCGCGGATCGCTCCCGGGCGCACGAGCTGCTCGAGCTGGTGGGCCTGCCCGCAGACGCGGCCCGGCGGCGCCCGGACCAGCTCTCCGGCGGCCAGCGCCAGCGCGTGGGCGTGGCCCGCGCCCTGGCCTCGGACCCAGACATCCTCCTCATGGACGAGCCGTTCTCCGCCGTGGACCCCGTGGTCCGGGCCGAGCTGCAGGCCGAGCTGCTGCGGATCCAGCGGGAGCTCGCGAAGACCGTCCTGTTCGTCACCCACGACGTCGACGAGGCCGTCCTCCTCGGGGACGAGGTCCTCGTGCTGCGCACGGGTGCGCAGGTGGCCCAGCGGGGCCGCGGGGAGGAGATCCTGCTGCACCCGGCGGACGGGTTCGTCGACCGGTTCGTGGGCGGGGACCGGCGTCGCCTGCACGTGGAGGAGCGCGCCGGCACGGCCACCGTGGTGGACGCCGCCGGCCGCGTGGCCGGTCTCCTGGAGACGCCATGACCTGGATCGCGGAGAACCTGGACCTGATCCTGGACCTGACCCTGCGGCACGTCGCACTCGCGGTGCCCGCGATCCTGCTCAGCGTGCTGATCGCCGTGCCCCTGGGCCGGGCCGCGAACGTCTCCCGCTGGGGACGACGCCTGGCCGTGGGCGGCTCCAGCCTGCTCTACGCGATCCCGTCCCTCGCGGTGTTCGTGATCCTGCCCGGGCTGATCGGCACGAGGATCCTGGACCCGCTGAACGTGGTCATCGCCCTGACGCTCTACGGCGCCGCCCTGCTGACCCGCAGCGCCTCCGAGGCGTTCGACGCCCTCGACCCCGACGTCCTGCACGCCGCCACCGCGCAGGGCCACAGCCCGTCGCAGCGGTTCTGGGGCGTCGAGCTGCCCCTGGCGGGGGAGTCCCTGCTGGCGGGCACGCGCGTGGTCAGCGCCTCCACGCTCTCCCTGGTGTCCGTGGGCGCGCTGATCGGCGTCCCCTCCCTGGGCACCCTGTTCACCGAGGGGTACGCCCGCGCGTTCCTCACGGAGATCCTCGTGGGCATCGCGGGCACCGTGCTGCTCGCCGTCCTCTTCGACGCCGCGCTCGTGGCCCTCGCCGCCGCCCTGATGCCGTGGACGCGGCGCGGACGCCGGACCGTTCCCGCCCCCGAGGACGCCCGGCACGACGCCGCCCTCACCGACGCCGTCACGGACCCCGTGACCGCCCCCGCCGAGGGGGTCACCCGATGATCGCCGACCTGTTCGCCTGGTTCGCCGACCCCGCCCACTGGACCGGCCCCGGCGGCGTGCCCGCCCGCGTGGCCGAGCACCTCGGCTACTCCCTGCTGGCCCTCGCGATCGCCGCCGTGATCGCCCTGCCCGCCGGCGTGGCGATCGGCCACACGGGGAAGGGGCGGCGCGTCGTCGTCGCGGTGTCCAGCGCGCTGCGCGCCCTGCCGACCCTGGGCCTGCTGACGTTCCTCGCGATCGTCCTGCAGGTGGGCCTGCGGCAGGCGCTGATCCCCGCGGTGATCGTGCTGGTCGTCCTGGCCGTGCCGCCCCTGCTGGCCGGTGCCTACGCGGGCGTGCATGCCGTGCCCCGGGACGTCGTCGTCGCGGCCCGCGCGAACGGGCACTCCACCCGGCAGCTCGTCTCCCAGGTGGAGGTGCCGCTGGCCCTGCCGATGATCGTCGGCGGGCTGCGCTCGGCCTCCCTGCAGGTGCTGGCCACCACGTCCGTGGCCGCGTACCTGGGCCTGGGCGGGCTGGGGCGGTACCTGTTCGACGCGCTCGCCGTGCAGGACTACACCACCATGCTCGCCGGGGCCGTGCTGATCGCGCTCCTGGCCCTCGTCTCCGACGCCGTCCTCCTCCTGTTCCAACGCCTCGTCACCCCCGCCTGACCCCACCTGACCGAAAGGACCCCCGCCATGGCGACTTCCCCGCGCCCCTCCGCCCCCCTCTCCTCCGCCCTGAGTCGTCGCGCGCCGCGCCGCGCCGTCCTCGGCCTGCTGGCCGCGTCCCCGCTGCTGGCGGCCTGCGGCGGCGACCCCCTGGCCGAGGGGTCGTCGAGCCCCGCGCCGGGCTCCGGCGGCACCGACGCCGGCGGCGCCGTCACGGTGGGCTCCGCGAACTTCGCGGAGTCGGAGATCCTCGGCGAGCTGTACGCCCAGGTCCTCGAGGCCAAGGGCCTGCAGGTGGAGCGCCGCATGCAGATCGGCGCCCGCGAGGTCTACCTCGACGCGCTCAAGGACGGCTCGATCGACCTGATCGCCGAGTACACCGGCAACCTCCTGGGCTACGTCGACAAGGAGGCCACCGCGACGTCGTCGGCCGACGTGGAGGCCGCGCTGAAGGCGGCCCTCCCGGACCACCTGACGACCCTCGCCGTGGCCCAGGCCGAGGACAAGGACTCCTACAACGTCACCAAGGCGTTCTCGGAGGAGAACGGGATCACCTCCCTCGCCGACCTCGCCGCCCACCCCGGCACCCTCCGCGTGGGCGGCCTGCCCGAGCTCGCCCAGCGCGACTACGGCGCCGGCCTCGCCGGCCTGGAGGAGGTCTACGGGGTGCCCCAGGACAAGCTCGAGTTCACCCCCATCAGCGACGGCGGCGGCCCCCTCACCGTGCGCGCCCTCGTGGACGGGGACGTGGACCTGGCCAACATCTTCTCCACGACGCCGGCCATCAAGGACAACGGCTTCGTCACCCTGGAGGACCCGAAGGGCATGATCACCGCGCAGAACGTGGTCCCCCTGATGGCCAAGGACAAGGTGACGGACCGCATCCGCGAGGCCGTGGAGGCCGTCCAGGCGCAGCTGACCACGGACGACCTGCTGGCCATGAACGCCGCCAACGCGGGCGAGGCCAAGCGCCAGCCGCGTCAGGTGGCGGCGGATTGGCTGCGGCAGAAGGGGCTGGTCTGATCCGGTCCCGGGTCGGAGGAGCCTGGGCGCCCGCCCCCGGCCCGCACGATCCCCGCCTGCCCCTGCGCAAGGCGGGGTTCCGCCACGCCGGCGACGCCGCCCGGTGGGTGCGCAGCCTCACCCCGCTCGGCGCACCGGTGCCCCAGGGGGCGGAGTTGACCCGCCGCATCCTGCAGGCCCGGCCGGAGCTGCCCGTGGACGCGGCGCAGGCCCTGACCCTCCTGGCCGAGGGCGCAGGGCCGGGGGAGGACGCGGCGTCGTGAGCGCGGCGGCGGGTCGTCACAGCGACACCCGCCGCCCTGCGGCAGGAGTACCCTCGTCCCCATGCAGATCCGTGCGCAGCAGTGGTGGACCGCCTGAGGGCGGTCTCCACGTCGTGCGCACACCACGAACGAGCCGTCCGGAATCCGGGCGGCTCGTCCCATGAGCGGCCCGGGACGGCCAGGCTCCCGCCTGACCCCACCCTGAAGGAGACCGCCATGACCCACCGCAATCCAGAGGACAACGCGCTCCGGGCCGCCGACGCCGCCCGCCCCGAGCCCCGCACGCTCGCCGAGGCCACGGACCTCGTGCACACCCCGGACCTCACGGCCGGCGCCGACGGCATGTTCGGCACCTACGGCGGCGCCGTCCTGCCGCCGGAGCTCGCCGGCCCCATGGCCGAGGTCGCCGAGGCCTACGAGGAGGCCCGCCACGACCCCGAGTTCTACGCCGAGTACCGCCGCCTGCTGCGCGACGTCGTCGGGCGTCCGTCCCCGCTGACCCCGCTGGACCGCCTCTCCGACGAGCTGGGCGGCGCCCGGATCGTCCTCAAGCGCGAGGACCTGAACCACACGGGCGCCCACAAGATCAACCACACCATCGGTGAGGCGCTGCTGGCCAAGCGCATGGGCAAGCGCAGCCTGATCGCCGAGACCGGCGCGGGACAGCACGGCGTGGCCCTGGCGACGGCGGCCGCGATGGTCGGCCTGGACTGCGAGATCCACATGGGATCGATCGACGTGGCCAAGCAGCACCCCAACGTGGTGCGCATGCGCCTGCTCGGCGCCACGGTGGTCTCCGTGGACCGGGAGGGCCGCTCGCTCAAGGAGGCCGTGGACTCCGCGTTCGACGTGTACGCCTCCGACCCGGCGCACTATCTCTTCGCGATCGGTTCCGTGGTGGGCCCGCATCCGTTCCCCACGATCGTGCGGGACTTCCAGGCCGTGGTCGGTCGCGAGGCGCGCGCCCAGTTCCTGGAGCGCTACGGCGCGCTGCCGAGCGCCGTCGTCGCGGCGGTGGGCGGCGGATCCAACGCGATGGGCGCGTTCACCGCGTTCCTCGACGACGCCGACGTGCGGCTGATCGGCGTCGAGCCCGGCGGTCGTTCGGCCACGAAGGGCGAGCACGCGATGTCGATGGCGCAGGGCGTGGACGGCGTCCTGCACGGCATGGCCACGAAGGTCCTGCAGGACGAGCAGGGCGTGCCGGACCCGGTGCACTCGATCGCCTCGGGCCTGGACTACCCGGGCGTCGGGCCGCAGCACGCACGCCTGGCGCAGCTGGGCCGCGTGGAGTACGTCGCCGAGGACGACGCCGCGGTGCTCGAGGCCTTCCAGCGCCTCACCAAGCTGGAGGGCATCATCCCCGCGCTCGAGTCCGCGCACGCCGTGGCCCGCGCGATCCGCATGGCTCCCGGGCTCGGCACGGACCAGCGGATCCTGGTGAACCTCTCGGGCCGCGGCGACAAGGACGTGGACTACGTGGCCGAGACGCTCGGCCTCACCGGGGACGCCGACGAGGTGGTGCGCTGACGGCGCCGCGCGGGCGGACGGCGCTCTCAGCTCAGTCCGCGGGCGCCGAGCCGGCCAGCCGCGCCTCGAGTCCCGCGCGCACCGCGGGCCACTCGGCGGCGAGCACGCTGAAGTAGTCGACGTCCGCGACGGTGCCGTCCGCGGCGGGCCGGAAGGCGCGCAGCGTGCCCTCGAAGGTCGCGCCGAGGCGCAGGATCGCCCGGTGGGAGCGGGTGTTGCGGTGGTCGCACCGCAGCCCCACCCGCTCCACGCCGAGCGCCTCGAACGCGTGGCGGAGCAGGAGCAGCTTGCACGCCGGGTTCACCTCCGTGCCCCAGACCTCGCGCGCGTAGATCGTGTGCCCCACGTCCACGCGCACCCCGGGCACGTGCTCGTAGTACGCGGTGCGGCCCACGAACTCCCCGTCCCGTTCGACGGCGAACGCGGTGAGGTCCTCGCGGGCCATGAGCTGGGCGAGGTGGGCGGCCATGGCCTCGTCCGACGTGGGCAGGGGCGAGCTCATCCCCGCCCATGACCCGGCGTCGACGAGCGCGCGGAGCCGCGGGGCGTCGTCGAGGGTGAGGGGGCGCAGGCGCACCGCGCCGTGCTCGAGGAGGAGGTCGGCGGGGAGCTGCGCGGCAGGCATGGGCGTGAGCGTAGCGCGCGCTGCCGTGCGAGGGCACGCGATCCGCGGGGCTGTTCTCCCCGAGCCAGCGCCCGGTGAAGGGCCGGGCGCGGCCGGGAAGCCGGGCCTCACCGGGGCGGTCCGCCGCGGCGCGTCCGCATCTTGTTGAACAATTCGTCCACGGAGAGGCGCCGCGGCTGACGGTTCGTCTTCACTCCGGGGGTGTCGAGGCCGCCGCCCTGGTCTGCCGGGGGCGCAGGGGCCTAGCGTCGAACCCTGGCACACAACGTCGTGGCCGCCTCCGTGGCCTCGGCGCGCCCTCGACCAGGCCGGCCTCCGCAGACCCCTCCCGGCGTCCGCGGGATCCGACCCGGTGAGCCCACCCGCTCATTCCGTCCACGAAGGAAGACCTTTTTCGATGACCTCCGCATCGTCCCCGCTGGCCAATGCCCTGGCCCAGCTCGAGAGGGCCGTTGAGACCCTCGGCTACGACGAGGGCACCCACCAGCTGCTCGCCAACCCGCGCCGCGAGCTCTCCGTCAGCATCCCGCTGCGGCGTGACTCCGGCGAGGTCGAGGTGTTCCACGGCTACCGCGTGCAGCACAACTTCTCCCGCGGCCCCGCCAAGGGCGGCGTCCGCTTCAGCCCCTCCGTGGACCTCGACGAGGTGCGCGCTCTGGCCATGTGGATGACCTGGAAGTGTGCCCTCGTGGACGTGCCCTACGGCGGCGCCAAGGGCGGCGTGGCCATCGACCCGCGCACGTACTCGCAGGCCGAGCTGGAGCGTGTGACCCGGCGCTACACCACCGAGATCCTGCCGATCATCGGCCCGGAGAAGGACATCCCGGCCCCGGACGTGGGCACGGACGAGAAGACCATGGCCTGGATGATGGACACGTTCTCCGTGGCCATGGGCTACACCGTGCAGGGCGTCGTCACCGGCAAGCCCGTCTCCTTGGGCGGCTCCCTGGGCCGCGCCGAGGCCACCTCCCGCGGCGTCGTCCACATCGCGCTCGCCGCGCTCAAACACAAGGGCATCGAGCCCGCCCAGGCCACCGCGTCCGTGCAGGGCTTCGGCAAGGTCGGCGCCGGCACGGTGGAGTTCCTCGCCGACGCCGGCGTGACGGTCCTGGCCGTGTCCGACCAGTACGGCGCCGTCCGCCGCGAGGAGGGCATCGACTACGCCGCCCTCGCCGCCCACGTAGCCGAGACCGGCTCCGTGGTCGACTGCCCCGGCACCGAGCCCATGGACCCCGCCGAGCTGCTCACCATGGAGGTCGACGTCCTGGTGCCCGCCGCTGTCGAGGGCGTGCTCACCAAGGACAACGCCGGCGACGTCAAGGCGAAGATCGTGGTGGAGGGCGCCAACGGCCCGACCACCGGTGAGGCCGACGCCATCCTCAACGAGAACGGCGTGCTCGTGGCCCCGGACATCCTGGCCAACGCGGGCGGCGTGATCGTCTCCTACTTCGAGTGGGCGCAGGCCAACCAGGCCTACCGCTGGACGCTCCAGGAGGTCAACGACCGCCTCGCCGCGCGCATGCGCACCGCGTGGGACGGCGTCCTGGCCGCCAGCCAGAAGCACGGCGTGAGCCTTCGCGAGGCCGCCACCGTGACCGCCGTGAAGCGCGTCAAGGAGGCCCACGAGATCCGCGGCCTCTACCCGTGATCTGACGCCGGCCCCGGCACGACGACGCCCCCGCAGCCTCCACGAGGAGGGTGCGGGGGCGTCGTCGTCAGCTCCCCGAAGACGTCGAGGGCGGGGTCGGCTCAGGCGTCCACGACCACCACGGTCACCAGCGGCGCGCGGCGGTAGGCGCGCTCCAGGTGACGGGTGACGGCGTCGCCGATCACGCGCTCGAGCTTCTCGATGTCGTCGATGTCCTGGACGTTCGAGCGGGACAGGGCGGACTTCACCTTCTCCGCGGCGCCCTTGAACACGGACGCGTCCTGGATGAAGCCCTTGGTCATGAACTCGAGCGGCTCGGCCAGCTGGTTGGTGTCCGGGTCGACGATCGCCACGACCGTGACGACGCCGGCCTCCTGCATGGTGCGGCGCTCCTCGAGGGTGCCCTCGGTGACCTTGCCGATCGTGTCGCCGTCCACGTAGACGAGGCCGGCCTCGACCTTGCCCGCCACGGAGACCCTGCCGTCCACCAGGTCCAGGACGTCGCCGTCCTTGGTGATGAACACGCGGTCCTCCGGGAGGCCGGTCTTCTTGGCCAGCTCCGCGTTGGCGTGCAGGTGCGCGGCCTCGCCGTGCACGGGCATCACGTTGCGGGGCTGCACGATGTTGTAGCAGTACACCAGCTCGCCGGCGGAGGCGTGGCCGGAGACGTGCACCTTCGCGTTGCCCTTGTGCACCACGTTCACGCCCATGTCCGTGAACTTGTTGATGATGCCGGTGATGGAGGTCTCGTTGCCCGGCACCACGGAGGAGGCCAGGAGGACGGTGTCCCCCTTGTTCAGCTTGATCTGGTGCGTCTGGTTGGCCATGCGGCCCAGCGCGGCCATCGGCTCGCCCTGGGAGCCGGTGGAGATCAGGGCGATCTTCTCGTCCGGCATGTCCTGCAGCTTCTTGAAGTCCACCACGAGGCCCTTGGGGATCTTGAGGTAGCCCAGGTCGCCGGCGATGCCCATGTTGCGCACCATCGAGCGCCCCACGAAGGCGACCTTGCGGCCGGAGGCGTGGGCGGCGTCGAGCACCTGCTGGATGCGGTGCACGTGCGAGGCGAACGAGGAGACGATGATCCGCTTCGGCGCCGTGCGGAACACGTGGTCGATGGCGGGGGTCAGCTCGCGCTCGGAGATGGTGAAGCCCGGGACCTCCGCGTTGGTGGAGTCCGTGAGGAACACGTCCACACCCTCCTCGCCCAGGCGGGCGAAGTGGCGCAGGTCGGTGATGCGGCGGTCCAGCGGGAACTGGTCCATCTTGAAGTCGCCGGTGTGCAGGATCAGGCCGGCCTCCGTGCGGATCGCCACGGCGAGCGCGTCCGGGATGGAGTGGTTCACGGCCACGAACTCGAGCTCGAACGGGCCCATGTGGCGCTTGTCCTCTGCGACCACCATGTGGGTCTTGGGGACGATCTTGTGCTCCTTGAGCTTGGCCTCGATGAAGGCCAGCGTCAGCTCCGAGCCGATCAGGGGGATGTCCGGGCGCTCCTTGAGGAGGTACGGGACGCCGCCGATGTGGTCCTCGTGGCCGTGGGTCAGCACGACGCCGACGACGTCCTGCAGGCGGTCACGGATGGAGGTGAAGTCCGGCAGGATCACGTCGATGCCGGGCTGGTGGTCCTCCGGGAAGAGCACGCCGCAGTCCACGATCAGGAGCTTGCCCTGGTGCTCGAAGACGGTCATGTTGCGGCCGATCTCGCCGAGGCCGCCGAGCGGGGTGATGCGCAGACCGCCCTTCGCGAGCTGGCCGGGGGCGCCGGAGGACCGGGGGCGGCGGGACTGGCCGCCGCCGCGGCGACGGGAGGAGGAGTTGCGGGAGGAACGAGTCAAGTCAGCGTGCTTTCGTCAGTCGGACAGAGGGGTGGGCGCGCGCTCGGATCGAGGGCGTGCCGCGTGTCCCGCCCGCGGCGGGCCCAGGGGCGCGCGCAGGGAGCGGGTGAAGTCTTCCTCTAGACTACGGCCTTTTGCCCAGGCCGGGGGCGACGACGCCGCCCGCTCACCCCCGGCGGGCGCGGCGCCGGGACGCGCGGAGCCCCGCGGGGACCTGCGGCGAGGACGCCACGACCATGGCCGCGAGCGCCCCGAGTGTGCCGACCACCGTCAGCCAGGTGACCTGCGCACCGGGGGCGGGGGCCACGACGTCGAGCAGCAGGGAGCCGACGAGCTGGCCGGCGACCATGCCGAGGGTGGTGAGGAACGCGCCCACCCGAGGGATGAGGAAGGCGCCCAGCCCCACGAACACGGTGCCCAACGGCCCGCCGAGGTACATCCACCACGCCGCGGGGAGCGGCCCCATGCCGGCGCCCGTGCCCGCCGCGACGGCCGTGGCCGCGGCGAGCACCGCCGTCCCGGCCGCGAAGTTCACCAGCGTCGGGGGCAGCGGGGTGCCGAAGTGCGCCGTCTGGTGGCCGTTCATCGCCTGCTGGCCGCTCGTGGCCACGCCCGCCGCCAGCGGCAGCACCGCCAGCGCCAGCCAGGCCCCCGGGGATCCCGACTCCTGCAGCCGCGGCCACACCACCGCGGTGACCGCGCAGAACGCCAGGAGCGCCCCGAACAGGCGGCGCCGGCTGATCCGCTGCACGCCCGCGGGTGTCCACCCGAGCCGGTCCCAGAGCATCCCGCCGAGCATCTGCCCGGTCACGACGGCCACCGTGAACACCGCCACGCCGATCAACGGGATCGTCCACGCCTGCGTCAGCACGAACGCCGCGCCGATGGTGCCGGCGAGCAGCTGCCACCAGCGCACGTCGCCGTTCCGCACGGCGGCGGGGATCCGTGCGGCGCCCCGTCGGCCGGAGGGCAGCAGGAGCGTGGCGAGGACCAGGACGGCCAGGCCCGTGGCGAAGGACGCACACGCAGCGAGCGCCGGCGAGCCGACCGCCAGGGACAGCGCCGAGTTCACCCGCCCCTGGACCGGCATGGCCAGGCCGGCGACGAGCGCCAGCAGGAACAGCAGCGCCGTCGTCGCCCCGGAGCGCGGCGCGGGCGTGAGGGCGGGGGAGGAGGCAGGCACCGGCCCAGGATGGCACGCGACGGCTCGGGGTCCTGCCGATGCGTCCGCCCGCGTCAGGACGCGCGTCCTGGCCAAGACCCCCGCGTGCCGGGAAGACTGGCGGACGGACGGGCGGCGAACGCCGCCCGCGGACGTGCCGCAAGGAGGCCCCATGACCAAGGTCTTGTTCGTCGTCAGCGCCGCCGACCAGTGGACGCTCAAGGACGGCACCGTGCACCCCACCGGCTTCTGGGCCGAGGAGTTCGTGGTGCCGCACCAGACGTTCACCGAGGCCGGCTGGCACGTGGACATCGCGACGCCGGGCGGCCGCGTGCCCACCGTGGACCAGCTGAGCCTCGGGATGATGGCCGGGTCCCCGGCCAAGCGCGAGCAGCTGAGGGCCGCCTTGGACCGGCTGCGCCCCGCGCTGGAGCGCCCCCTGGTGCTCGCCGACGTGGACGACTCCGCCTACGACCTCGTGTTCTACCCCGGCGGCCACGGCCCCATGGAGGACCTGGCCTACGACCCGGTGTCCGGTGCGCTGATCGCCCGCCGTCTGCTGGACGAGGCCCCGCTGGCCCTGCTGTGCCACGCCCCGGCCGCCGTGTTCGCGGCCAAGCGCGCCGACGGCACGATCGTGGCCGAGGGCCGCCGCATGACCGCGTTCTCCGACCTCGAGGAGAAGCTGAACCCGTTCGCCCGCAAGGCGAAGTGGACCCTCGAGGCCCAGCTCAAGCACGGCGGCGTGCAGTACGAGAAGGCGCGCTTCCCCATGCAGTCGCACGTCGTGGCGGACGGCGCCCTGTACACCGGGCAGAACCCGCAGTCCTCGGCGGCCCTCGCCGAGCGCCTCGTGCACGACCTCAGCGCCCGCGTCGAGCGCTGAGTCCGGGGCAGCCGCCGCTTTCGTGCGCGAAACGGACGGCGTGTCGCTCGCTTTCGTGCGCGAAACGGACGGCGTGTCGCTCGCTGTCGTGCGCGAAACGGACGGCGTGTCGCTCGCTGTCGTGCGTGAGGCCGACGGCGTGTCGCTCGCTGTCGTGCGTGAAACGCACGCGGGCAGGGCTCGCCTGCCGTTTCACACACGAAAGTGCCCGGGGAGGGGTTCATTTCACGCACGAAAGCGCGGGGGGTGCGGGGGTGATCAGGGGGCGGCGGTGATCCGCTCCGCGAGCGCCGCCGACTCGTGCGCGTCCAGCACCACTGCCGGGTGCGGCCCCGCCGCGTGCAGCGCCGCGGCGTCCATCCCGGCCAGGCCCGGGCCGGCGACGAGCACCGCGTTCCCCAGCTCGCGCCGCTCCAGCACGGAGTTCGGGCCGAGCGTCCACGGACCGGGCACGCCCGCCCCCTCGGCGGCGTCCGCGCAGGCCGCCTCCAGGGCGGTGAGTTGCGTGGCCAGGTAGGCGAGACCGTCGTCGTCGCCGATGTTGACGCAGAGCACCCCGCCCGGGGCGAGCAGCTCCAGCAGCTCCGCGTGGAAGGCCGCGCCCGTCAGGTGCGCGACGGCGCCGGCGTCCGTGTCGATGTCCAGCACGACGGCGTCCCACGCCCCCGCCTGGGACTCGCCCTCCAGGGGGTCCAGGAGGTCGTCGACGACGGCGCGCGCATCCGCGACGACCACGTACACGTCCGCGTCGGCGGGCAGGGGGAGCTCCTCCAGGACGAGGCCCATGAGCTCGCGGTCCAGGTCCACGACGGTCTGCACGGAGCCCGGGCGGGTGGCGGCCACGTACCGGGGCAGGGTCAGAGCCCCGCCGCCCAGGTGCAGCACGCGCAGGGGCTCTCCGGCAGGGGCGAGCGCGTCCAGGACGTTCGCGATGCGCCGCAGGTACTCGTAGCGGACCTGCGTGGGGTCGGCGAGGTCCACGTGGGACTGCACCGCCCCGCCGACCTCCAGCATCCAGCCGCCGGCGTGCGGGTCGGGCAGGATCCGCGCGTCGACGCCGGAGGCGGCCAGGTGCACGGTGCGGGCGGTCGGGCTGGGCGCGGGGGAGGAGGCGTCGTCCTGGGGCTGCGTGGGCATGGGGCCATTCTTCCGGCCCGCGGGGGCGGCAGGTGGTCCCTTCGCGGACGAAAGCGTCCGACACGCCGTTCGTTTCGTGCGCGAAAGCGTCCGACACGCCGTCCGTTTCATGAACGACAACGCCGGTGGAGGGGGCGCAGCCCCTGCCGGGCCTCAGGGCAGGGCCAGGCGGAAGACCTTCCGCCACGCGGAGCCGGAGCGGCTGACCAGCTCGGCCGCGATGGGTGTGGCCAGTGAGTCCTTGGCGAGCTGCCGGACCGCCTTCACGGCCACCGAGGCCAGGTCCCGGCGCAGGTCCGCCACGGGCTTCTCCCCGGCGCGCACCTTGGCCAGCTCGAGGTCGTAGATGGCGATGCCCCACTCGAAGAACGGCGCCAGGATCGCGTTGATCACCGGGTTGAGCAGGTGCCGGGGCTCCCAGGGCTCGGCCTCGTCCATGCGCAGCACGTTGTAGCCCAGGTCCTCGTCCAGGCCGGTCACATTGGTCCAGCGGTGGTGGGCGTCGTTGTGGGTGTGCTGCCACGCGCTGGAGGGGGTCACGAAGTCCCACTCCCACGTCGTCGAGTGGATGTCGGGGTCGCGCATCCAGTCCCACTGGCCGTGGAGCACGTTGTGCCCGATCTCCATGTTCTCGATGATCTTGCCCGCCGTGGCCGAGCGGATCATCCGCGTGGTCCCCGAGGAGATCCCGGCCTACGCGGCCGCCCTCGACGCGGACACCCGTGACCTCATGGCCGCCCTCGGCGCCGGTGAGTTCCGGGAGGGCCGCACCATGCACCACCTCCTGGGCGCCTACCGCCTGGCCGCCCGGATCGCCTTCCGCGAGCTCTCCGAGGAGTGCGCCCGCCAGGGGATGGGGATGGACGTCGTCGTGGACCTGGGCGAGTCCATCTGGGCGTACATCGACGAGCTCTCCTCCGTCAGCGCGCAGGCCTACGCGGCCGCCCAGTCCGCTCGCGCAGGCGTCGTGGACCGCCGCCGCGCCCGACGCCGTCACCCGTCTCGGCCTGGGCCGCGCCGGGCCCGTCCTGGAGCGGGACGGGCAGATCGTGGTGCTCTCCGCCCCGCCGCGGTCCCCGGTGGTGACCCGACGGCTCCTGGCCGCGCTGCAGGGGACGGGTGCCGTCGTCGGGCCGGAGGTGGACGCCCTGGAGGTGGCGCGGTCCCTGCACGTGGCCCGGGCCGTGCTCGCCCGCCGGGACGCCCTGAGCGGTGTGGCCCCCGGGGCGGCGGTCCTGGCGGAGGAGCACCTCGCGGACGTCGTCCTCGGGGCCGAGCCGGAGGCGCTGCGGCGCCTGTCCGAGCGCGTCCTCGCGCCGCTGGACGGGCTCAGCGACGCCAAGCGCGCCACCCTGGAGGCCACCCTCGCGGCCTGGCTCGCGCACCGGGGCGCGCGTGGCCCCATGGCGGCGGAGCTCAACGTGCATCCGCAGACGGTCGGGTACCGGGTGGGGCGGCTGCGGGAGCTGTTCGGGGGCGCCCTCGACGACGCCGATGCCCGCTTCGACCTCGAACTCGCCCTGCGCTCCCGCCGCGGTCAGGGGTGATGACCCAGCATCTGGACGAGGGCTGGGGGAAGTGGACATGCCCGCTGGGAGTCGTCTAGAAATGGCTTGTCAGGCGCACCTTCTGTCGGGTGCGCCACCATCACCGCACTCCATGACGAGGACTCCCATGAAGAAGACCGCCACCGGCCTCACGCTGGCCGCCGCCCTGTCCCTGACCGCCTTCGCCGCGGCTCCGGCCCAGGCCGACGAGCCCATCTTCGAGAACTGCGCCGAAGCCCGAGCTGCTGGATACGGCAACTTCACGAGCGAGCACGCGACGTTCCGCCACCTGAATGACATCGACAACGACGGCGTCGTGTGTGAGGGGCCGAACTCCCCCTACGGGCCCAACGGCCCCGCTGTTGCGAAGCCGTCCCCGAAGCCGGCCGCCCGCCCGCAGGCCTCCCTGCCGTCGCACGTCACCCAGCCCGACGCGATCGACAACCAGTACACCTACCCGGACTGCAAGGACGTGTTCGCCGCCGGCCTCGCGAACCTGCCCAAGTCCTCGAAGTACTACCACGCGGATCTCGACGCCGACCTGGACGGCATCGGCTGCGAGGTCAACGGCGACGACGCCTGGGTCCCTGCCGCCATCAAGGCCAAGTACGCGCCCGCCACGGCGGCCCGGGCCGAGGAGTCCGCGGCCGCCGAGGCTCCCCAGGTCACCGTGGTCCCCGAGGGCACACCCAAGACCGGTCCCGAGGGCGTCGCGCTGGCCCCGTTCGCGCTGGGCGCCGTGGCCCTCGCCGGTGTCGCCGGTGCCGGTGTCGTCGCCCGCCGTCGCCAGGCCTGAGCCGACCGCCTCTGCATGACCATCCGTCCTCGCCGCCGCGGGCGCCTCATCGCGTCCGCGGCGGCGCTGTGCGTGGGAGTCGTCGGCTGCGGTCCCACCCCGGACGCCGAGCAGCCCGCGGCCTCGTCTCCTGCGCGGCCCTCCTCGGCGTCCACGCCGTCCGCCTCCCCGCCGGCGAGCGCACGGCCCTCGGCTTCCGCGTCCGTCTCCGGCTCCTGGGTCCGTGAACGAGAGGTGGACCGCTACTGGCGCAGCGGGTCCTCGCCGAGCGCGACCGCCTCGCCGAGCGCGAGTGCCGCGTCCAGGGCCCAGCCCGCTGCGTCGTCGTCCCCGGTGCCCGACGACGTCCTCCCCGCCTCACGCCCCACGCGGGTGCGTGTGCCGAGCCTGGGCATCGACTCCTCCCTGATCGAGCTCGGACTCCAGGACGACCGCACCGTCGAGGTCCCTCCCACCGCGCCCGGATCGCCGGCCGGCTGGTACGAGAACTCCCCGACACCCGGCTCCCGCGGCCCCGCCGTGCTGCTCGGTCACGTGAGCGACACCGAGGACGGCACGGGGGTGTTCGGCCACCTCAGGGACATCCAGCCGGGCGCCCTCGTCGAAGTGGACCGTGCCGACGGCACCACCGCCGTGTTCCGCGTGGATCGCGCCGTCTCCTACGACCGGGGCGGGTTCCCCAAGGACGAGGTCTACGGGAACACCGACGACGCCCAGCTGCGCCTCATCACCTGCGACTCCTACAACGCCTGGACGGGGCACTGGGACAACAACTTCGTGGCCTTCGCGACCCTCGTCCGCTGACCTGCGCCCCCGGTGCGGGGCAGACTCGACGGGACACGTCCGCTGCCGGCGGCCCGGGCACCCACCGTCCCGCGCCAGGAGGCCCCCATGGAGCACGTCACGTTCAGCGACCCCGCCGCCGAAGGAGACGGTGGACGCGTGGCCGAGGGCGACCTGGGCGTCCTGATCTGGGGTGCCACCCACGTCCACACACAGGACCACCGCGACGCCGTCGCCCGCCATCCGCGCGCCCGCCTGGTGGCCGAGGTGCCCGACGGCGACCCCCGCCCGCCGTCCGCGAGGTCGGCGTTGGGCCGGGCAGGTGCCGTTCAGGCGAGACGCATGCCCAGCACGGTGCGGGCCTCCGCCCCGATGGCCTCCAGGTATGACGCGTCCACGCCGGTGCGGTCCTCCTCGAGGACCTCCATGCCGATCTTCTCCGCGACCCGGCGGGACGCCGTGTTCTCCGGGTGGACGATGGCCACGAGCTCGGGGGCGCCCAGCACGTCGCGGGCGTGGTCGCGGCACGCCGCCGCGGCCTCCGTGGCGTACCCGCGCCCCTGCAGCACCGGGGCGACGTGGTAGCCGACCTCGAGTCGACGCTCGCCGTTCACCCGCTGCCAGGTCAGCCCGCACTCGCCCACGAAGGCGCCCGCGTGGGTCTCCACGATCCACAGCCCATGGCCGTGCTCGGCATAGCTCCGCCGGTTCCAGGCGATCCAGTCGGCGACCTCGGCACGCGTCTTCGGTGCGGGGTAGAACTCCATCACCTCGGGGTCCCCCAGCAGCCCGACGAGGACGTCGAGGTCCGCCTCCGTCATCTCGCGGAAGCGCAGTCGGGCGGTGCCGGCGGGGACGGCAGCCGCTCCGGGGGCCTCGGGCCGCTCCCGCGGCCAGGGCTGTTCGCGGAGCTCCTCCGAGCCCTCGTTGAACCGCCGCAGCAGCCGGGCCAGTGCGGCCACGTCGGGCGCGGGCCAGGAGCGGGTGACCTCGGCGACGGCCGCCCGACGCGCGGCGAGCTCCCCCTCGAGGGCCGCCCGGCCGGCGTCGGTGGCGCGGTGCAGGCGCGCCTGGCCGCCCGCCGGATCCCGGAAGCGCTCCACGAATCCCGCGCGCTGGGCCGCGCCGATCTGGCGCTGGAGGGTGGAGACGTCGAGGCCGAACGCGGCGGCGAGCTCGGCCATGGTCATGGGTCCCTGCGCCTCGAGGCGGGCCAGCAGGAGCACGGCGCTGCGGTCCAGGGCCTCGGGGCGGCGGTAGGCGCCCAGACCGTGCACGGCGCGGCGGAGGAGCAGCATGTGCTCCCGGACGACGTCGTCGAGCGCGTCGGTCCCGGTGTTGCCCGGGTCGGGGTGGCGCGGGATGGGCTGCGTCATGGCTCCTCCGTGTCCGGCCGGTGGTCCCAGCCCGTGTTCCAGGAGTCTAGACTGCCATGTGCATCATGCAATGTGCATGGTGCACATGGGGCCGTGCCACTCGGCGCGCCCCGCTCGCCGTCGTCGTGGAGGACCCCCGTGCACCATCCCGTCACCGCCCCCGCCGAGGCCGCCCCCCGCATCGTGACGCCGGTGTTCGCGGTGGCCTGGCTGGTGAACTTCGCCCAGTACCTGACCTTCTACCTCCTCGCCACCACCATGGCGCTCTACGCCGTGAAGCAGTTCGGCGCCGGGGACGCGGCGGCGGGCTTCGCGTCCAGCGCCTTCGTGGTCGGTGCGACGGTCGCGCGGATCTTCGCCGGGCACGTCGTGGACAGCCTGGGCCGCCGGCGGATGCTGCTCGTCTCCCTCTCCGTGGTGACCCTGGCGTGCGCGGCCTACCTCCCGGCGTCGTCGCTGGGACTGTTGGTGGCCGTCCGCCTGGTCCACGGCGCCATGTACGCCGTGGCCAGCACGGCCGTGATGACGCTGGCGCAGTCGGTCATCCCCGCCTCCCGACGCGCGGAGGGCACCGGGTACTTCGCGCTCGGCACCACCCTGGCCACGGCCCTCGGCCCGGCGGCGGGGCTGATGCTCGTCTCCGCCGCGGGCTACCCGGGCATGTTCTGGGCGACGACGGCCGTGGCCGCCGTGGGCCTGGCGTTCGGGCTCGCGCTGCGCGTCCCCGACGAGCCCGCCTCCGCCCGTCCCCACCTGGTGCGGGGCTTCCGGCTCGGCGGGATCCTCCACCCCGCCGTGGTGCCGATCGGCGTGTTCATGCTGCTCGTGGGCGTGGCCTACGCGGGCGTCATCACCTACCTCAACGGGTACGCGGAGCAGCGCGGCCTCGGCGCCGGGGCCGGCCTGTTCTTCCTCGCGTACGCCCTGGTGACGCTCGTGATGCGCTTCGTCCTGGGGCGCGTCCAGGACCGCCGCGGGGACAACGCGGTGGTGGGGCTCGGCCTCGTCTGCTTCGCGGCGTCCCTCGTGCTGCTCGCCGTGGCCCGGCAGGACGCCGTGGTGGTCCTCGCCGGCGCCCTGTGCGGCCTGGGCTACGGCACGCTGATGCCCGCCGCGCAGGCCATCGCCGTGCGCCTGGTCCCGCCGCACCAGATGGGCACCGGCATCTCCACGCTCTACCTGGGCGTGGACGTGGGCATCGGACTGGCGCCGCTGCCGCTGGGCGCCCTCCTGGCCGCCGGGGGCTACCTGTGGATGTACCTCGTCCTCGCGGGGTTCGTGGTCCTGGCAGGGGTGTACTACGTGCTCGTGCACGGGCGCACCCCGGCCGCCCGGGCCGTGGCGCGGTGACCGGGGCGGCAGATGACGCGGATGAGGCGCCCCACGGCGAACCCCGTCAACGGGCGACAGGACGCCGGCAGCCACCCGCACGACGCCGGTGGTGCGGGGGCCGCGCGTCGTCGTAGGGCAGTGGATCAGTCCACCGTGAAGCTGCGGATGTGGTTGGAGAACACGAACCGGTTGAACACCGTGCGGGTGGTGGAGGGGTCGTGCGCGGCGCCCATGGTGAGCAGCAGCGGCACGTAGTGGTCCGCCGTCGGGTGGGCGATCCGCGCGCCCGGCGCCCTGTCCAGGTACCCCATGAGCGCGTCGACGTCCCCGGCGTGGGCCATCTCGGCCGCCCACGTGTCGAAGGCGTCCACGTGCCCGAACAGCCGCGGGTCCCGCATGGCGGCGAACGAGTGCGTCATGAAGCCGGAGCCGATCACGAGCACGCCCTCGTCCCGCAGCTCGCGCAGCCGCTCGCCCAGGCGCAGCAGGTCCGCGGGGTCCTGGCTGGGCATGGAGACCTGCAGCACCGGCACGTCCGCGTCCGGGTACATGGCCATGAGCGGGATGTACGCGCCGTGGTCCAGGCCCCGGTCCGTGTGCTGGTGCACCTCCTGGCCCTGGGCGCCGAGCACGCCGGCCAGCCGGCGGGCCAGGTCCGTGGCGTCAGGGGTGTCGTACCGGAGGGTGTAGTACCGCGGGTGGAATCCGCCGAAGTCGTAGACCAGCGGCGTGCCGGCGGCGGACGCGGAGATCGCGGCGGGGGCGTTCTCCCAGTGCGCGGACACGATCACGATCGCCCGCGGCTTGGGCATGGTCTGTGCCCACTCGAACAGGTCGTTCAGCCACTGCGGCTCGTCCAGGGTGGGCGGGGCGCCGTGGGAGATGAACAGCGCGGGCATGCGCCCGTCGGACGGCTCCCAGAGCTTCTGCCGCCGGGTGAGGGGCAGGGCGCGGGCGAGCAGGTCGTCGTAGGCGCCGGCAGGCGTCGGCTGGGCCCAGGGGTCGGCGAGGGTCATGGTGTCCTCCTTCACGGGGCGCCGCGGCCCCGTCTCTGGGGCCGACTCTACGTCCCATGACTTCACGGTGCAAGTGTTCCTCGCGTCACGGGGACTTAAGACCTGAAGGCCCGCGACTAGGATGGAGGGCATGTCCGACGCCGCCCGCCCCGCATCCGACCCCGTCGCCGACACCGCACCCGAGTCCGTGGTGCCCTGGCTCGACGACGAGGAGCGCCACGCCTTCCTGGCGCTGATGAGCGTGGTCCTGCGCCTCGAGCCCACCCTGGACGCCCAGCTGCGCCGCGAGGCCGGCATCAGCCACTTCGAGTACACCGTCCTGGCGAGCCTCTCCGAGGCCGAGGGCGGGCAGCGCCGCATGAGCGAGCTCGCCTACCTGTCCTCCGGCTCCCTGCCCCGCCTCTCCCAGGTGGTCACCCGGCTGGAGAAGCGCGGTTGGGTCGAGCGCCGCCCCGACCCCGAGGACGGCCGCTACACCCTGGCCGTGCTCCTCGACGAGGGGCGTGAGGTGGTCGTCGCCGCCGCGCCCGGCCACGTGGCGGAGGTGCGCCGCGCCGTCGTCGACCCGCTCACCCGCGCCCAGCTGCGCCAGCTCACCGCCATCGGCCGCCGGATCATGGGGGTCATCGACCCCGAGGACCGCTGCCTCGAGGACTGAGCGCCGCCCGGCGGCGCAGGGCCGCGTCCACGGCCGCGGCGGCGAGCACGCCCGCCAGGTACAGCAGCAGGTCGCTCCACAGGAAGCCCGTGCCCAGCACCAGCCGCGCGGGCGGGAACGCCCTCCCGAGCGCGGCCGGGATGCCGGTGAGCTGGAACAGCTCGATCGCCGCGCACACGCCGAACGCCGCCGCCGCGAGGGGGAGCGTCCGCGCCCGCGGCGCGATCCAGGCCAGGAGCAGGAACACCAGCACCGCGTAGAGCGCGTCCCCGAGCGGGCCCGTCCACGCGGCCGCGCCGGGGACACCGCGCAGGCCCACGCGCACCAGCAGTCCCGCCGCCACCGTGGCGGCCGCCGCCAGGGCCAGCCGGGACCGGCGGCGGGGCGTCGTCGTCGTGGGGCCGGGCGCCGCGGGGGCGCTCACGCGAGCGCCTCCAGGGCGGCGACCTCGATCTTCCGCATGGCCATCATGGCCTGGATCTGCGCCGGGCTCTGCAGCAGCCGGCCCATGTCCGCGGGGATGATCTGCCAGGAGACGCCGAAGCGGTCCTTGCACCAGCCGCACTGCTCGGCCTCCGGCACGTGGGAGAGCGCCGCCCAGTAGCGGTCGATCTCCTCCTGGTCCCGGCAGGCGACGACGAAGCTCACCGCCTCGCTGAGCGTGAAGGCCGGGCCGCCGTCGAGGGCCCCGAAGCGCACCCCGCCCAGGCGCACCCACGCGCTGATCACCTTCCCGGCCATGCCCGCGTAGTGCGGGTCCAGGGACTCGTCCGGGTAGCGCTGGATCTCCTCGATCTCCGAGTCCGGGAAGACGTCCACGTAGTAGCGGAGGGCCTCCTCGGCGCCGTCGTGGAACCAGAGGAACGGGGAGATCAGCTGGGGTGCGCCCGCGGCGGCATCGCTCATGCCGTCAGTGTGACACCGTCCGTTCCCCGCACGAAAACGCGCGGCGCGCCGTCCGTTTCGCGAACGAAAGCGGGCGACGCGCCGTCCGTCTCCCGCACGAGAACGTGGGGGCTGGTCACTTCTCCAGGGCCGGGTGCAGGTCCTTCATGCGGAACCGCTGGCGGCGGCGCACCACCGCCATGTCCAGGAACAGGCAGGCCGCGCCGAACACCGCGAGGAACGCCACCGCGCCCCAGAACTGCGCCGGCTGGCCGCCGGAGAGGGCGTAGCGGATCGCGTTGATCGAGTGCGTCATGGGCATCAGCGGGCTGACCCACCGGAAGAACGGCGGCAGCACGTCCGCCGGGTAGGTGCCTCCGGCCGAGCCGAGCTGCAGGATCAGCGTCACCAGCAGCACCGCGCTGCCCGGGGTGCCCAGGGCCGTCATCACCAGGTGCGCGAACAGGGAGAACGCGAGCGCGGTGAACACCACGAGCCCCACCAGGTGCCACGGGTGCACCGGGTCGATCCCCAGCGGCACCGTGGCCGCGAGCATCACCAGGGAGCCCACCACGGAGAGCAGGCCCACCGGCAGCCAGGCGCTCAGCGCCAGCAGCAGCGGGTTGCGGCGGCCGGCCAGCAGGCGGCCGTTCACCGGGCGCATGACGTTGAACGCGGCGATGCCGAACACCCACAGGGCGATCGAGAAGAACAGGGGGGCCACGCCGCGGCCGTACACCCCGGCCGGGTTCAGCACGTCCATGTCCACCTGCACCGGGCGGGACATCACGAGCGCCGCCTCGTCCGCGGCGTCCTCGGAGAGCGCGGGGATCTTGTCCGTGCCCGACGCCAGGCCGTCGTGCAGCTGGGTGGCGCCGTCGGAGAGGCTGTCGAGGCCGGTCTTCAGGTCGCCCGAGCCGGTCTCCAGCTGCGCCAGCCCGGAGTCCAGGCTCGTGGCGCCGTCGGAGAGCTTCCCGAGGCCGGTCTGCAGCTCGCCCGCGCCCTGGTCGAGCCGACCGGCGCCGTCGGCCAGGTCACCCGCGCCGGTCTCCAGCTTCCCGAGCCCGTCCACGAGCCGTCCGGAGCCGTCCTCCAGCTGCGCCAGGCCGTCGTCGAGGGCGGTCGCGCCGGCGGCCAGCTGGTCCAGGGCGTCGGCGAACCTCCCGACGCCGTCGGCCAGCGCCTGCGCGCCCGTGTTCGCCTGCCCGATGCCCGCGTGGAGGGTGTCCGCGCCCTCGGCCACGGCGTGGGCGCCGTCGTTCAGCTTCGTGATGTCCGCCTTGGCGTTGCCCGCGACGTCCTCGGACACGAAGCCCTGCACGCGGGAGTTCACGGCGGCGGAGCGGTCCGCGACGTCCTGGGCCGTCGACGTCGCCGAGCCGGCCTTCTCCTTGGCGTCCGTGAGGGACTGCTGCAGCGCCGCGTACTCGGGCGCGACGGCGATGTCCGGGTTCGACTCGGCGAGCGCCTGCAGCTGCTCGGACGCCGTGTCGATGTCCCCGCCGGCGCCGGATCCCGCGGTGGCGACGGCGTCGTTGAGGGTCTGCACGTCCTGGTTGACGGTGGCGACGTCGGAGGCCACCTTGTCCTGACGCTCGATCACGGCGTCCAGGCCGGGGATGACCGTGTCGTAGAGCTGCTGGGTGCCGTCGGCCACCTGGTGGGCGCCGTCGGCGAGGTCCGCCGAGCCCGTGTCGAGCTGGGTGAGCCCGTTGGAGAGGGCGGTGGCGCCGTCGCGCAGGTCGGGGACCTTCGCGGCGATCTGCCCCGCGCCGTCGGCGAGCTTCTGCGAGCCCTCCCGCGCCTGGCCGATGCCGGTCTGCAGCTGGACGGCGCCGTCCTTCGCGGAGGTCGCGCCGGCCGCCAGCTGGTCCGCGCCGTCCTTCAGCTGCCCGGCGCCGTCGGCGAGCTGACCGGCGCCGTCCTGCGCGTCGGAGGCGCCCTGGGCGAGCTGCCCGGAGCCGTCGTGGGCCTGGACGATGCCGTCCGCGAGCTGCGCGGCGCCGTCGTCGGCCTGACCGGCGCCGTCGGCGAGCCTGCCCGCCCCGTCCCGGGCGTCGGCCATGCCCTGCCGGATGGTCGCGAGGTTCTCGAAGACGGCCTTGAAGTACGCCTCCACGGCCGCCTTGTCCACGGCGTTCTCGATCTTCGACTGCGAGGAGGAGGTCACAGAGCCGATCACGAAGCCGTTGGCGTCGTTGCGGCGCAGCGTGATGTGCGCCTGTTGGGGGTCGGAGGTGTTCGCGCTGACCAGGTCCGCGCTCAGCCCCTCCGGGATCTCCATGACCAGGTAGTAGCGCCCGTCGCGCAGGCCGGCCTCGGCGTCGTCGCGCGTGGTCTCGTGCCAGTCGAAGGTGTGCTGGTCCACCAGCTCCTCCGTGATGTCGGCGCCGGTGGTCAGGGTCTTGCCGTCGGACTCCACGGGCCTGTCCTCGTTGACGATCGCCACCGGCAGGGAGGACAGGTTGCCGTAGGGGTCCCAGTTGGCGGAGAGGTAGAGCGCCCCGTAGATGGTGGGCACCAGCACGATGAAGAGCAGGGCGATGGTCGGCAGGACGCCGCGGAAGCGGCGCAGCTCGTAGCGGAACAGCATTCAGTCCTCCAGGGAGGGACGGGTGGGGAGGGCGGCCGGCAGGTCGTCGTGGCCCGGGGTGGGCAGCTCGACGACGACGGCGCCGCGGGGCACGGGGGCGGAGGTCAGGGCGCTCACCACGAAGCGGTGACCCAGGCGGCCCAGGGTCTCGAGCACGCGGTAGACGTGCTCGAGCTGGGGGCGGGTGAGGGAGGAGTCGATGTCGTCGTAGACGATCACGTCGGCCGGGCGCAGGCAGGCGAGCATGCAGGTGAGGATCGTGCGGTCCTCCACGGGGAGGGAGCTGACCTGGTCGCCGTGGTCCGGGTGGAAGCCGACGGCGGCCTCGAGGCGCGCGAAGCGCTTGCGGCCGGTGCGGCGCGAGATCCCCTCGGCGAGGCAGTGCTCGTCGATGCACTCGCGGATCGTGAGCAGCGGCTCGAGCTCCACGTAGTCGGTGATGCGGGCCACCGTGGTGGCGCGGCGCAGCCGGTGGGGGTGGCGGATGCCGTCCATGTCCCCGAGGGTGAGCTCGCCGCCGACGCCCTGGAGGCGCCCGACGAGGGCGAGCAGCAGGGCGGAGCGGCCGGAGCCCTGGGTGCCGAGGACGGCGCCGGGCACGCCCGGGGGCAGGTCCACGTCCACCGGGCCGAACACGGTGCCGCGGATGGAGCGCAGGGTGAGGCCCCGCGCGGTGAGGGCGCGGCCGACCTGGTGGGAGCCCCCCGGGGCGGGCTCGGGCGCGCGCTCGGCGACGACGTCGTCCGTCTCGATGGGGGCGGGGGTCTGGTCTTCGGTCACGGGGCGGGGCCTCCATGGGTGGTTTGCGTGGTGTGCGCAGGTTCGATACCGTCGGTATTCAATACCATCGGTATCGAAAGGGCAAGATGGCCTCCCGACCCCGCCACCAGGACGTTCGCGCCGACCTCCTCCAGTACGCCACCGAGGCGTTCGAGCGGGACGGCTACGGGCGCGCCTCCCTGGCGGGCATCGCCGCCGACGCCGGCTACACCAAGGGCGCCGTGTACTCCGGCTTCGGCAGCAAGGCCGCCCTCTTCGCGGAGGTCTGCGGGGCCCAGTTCGAGGCGCTCACCCGCCGGACCCTGGACGTGGTGGGCCGCGAGCTGGCCGTGGAGGGGGGCGGCCGCGCCGACCTCGTGGCCCGCCTGGCCGCCGTCCTGACCTCCTTGACCTTCGACGGCGACGCCCGCTGGCCCCTGCTGCTGCACGAGTTCCAGGCCGTGGGCCTGCGGGATGAGTCCGTGGCCTCCGAGTACCGTGCCCTGACCGCCCGCCGCGTGCGGTTCCTGGCCGAGGCCCTGGGGGAGCACCCCCGGCTGGCCGGGCTGAGCGCGGAGCGGCTGGAGCGCACCTCGTCCCTGACGCTCGTGCTGGTGCACACCCTGGCTGTGGAGCACCGGCTCTCCCCGGAGGCCATGGACCGCCGCGGCGGGGAGCTCTCCTTCACCGCCCTCCTCGACAGCGCGCTCCCGGACTGAGCGTCCCGGCCGGGTGGGCCGGTCAGGCGCCCGGCCCGAAGGCCAACACCAACACCACCAGGAGCAGCAGCACGGCCATGGCCGCGACGGCGGCGGCCGCCGTGCGCACGGCCGAGCGGGCGCGGTCCGGGGGAGGGGTCACCGTGCCAGTCTGGCACGCGCCCGCCGTCGCATCCCGCCGCCGCGGCGCGCGGGCGCATACTGCAGGGGTGAGCATCTCCCTGGCGGCCGTCGTCTTCCTCTGCGTGGCCGTGGGCGGTGTGCTGCAGCGCATCAGCGGGATGGGCGTGGGCATGGTCGCCGCGCCCACGCTCTCCCTCCTGGTGGGCCCGGTGGCGGGGGTGACCATGTCCAACGCCGCCGCCTCCGTCTCCGCGCTCATCCTCTTCTGGATGCTGCGCCGGCACGTGGACTGGCCGCGCTTCCTGCGCCTGGCCCCGCTGCTGGTGGTCGGCGCCCTGGCCGGGGCGTGGACGGTCCGCGTGATGGACCACGCCTGGCTGGAAGTCGTCCTGGGGGCGTGCGTGCTCGTGGCGATCGCCGCCGTGCTCGGCCTCCAGGACCGCCTCACCCTGCGCGGCAGCGCGGCCGTGTTCGGCTCCGGGGCCGTGGCCGGGTTCATGAACACCACCGCGGGCGTGGCCGGGCCGGCGCTCGCGGTCTACGCCGTGGCCTCGAAGTGGGAGCAGCGCTCCTGGGCGGCCACCCTCCAGCCGATCTTCCTCACCGCCAACGTCACCTCGATCGTCCTCAAGGCCTCCCTGGGCGCGACGGCGGGGGCCGCCGCGGTGCCGTGGTGGGCGTGGGCGGCGGCCGTGGCGGGGGCGCCCGCGGGGATCGCGGTCGGGTCGAGGCTGGCCCGGCGCGTGGACCCGGGTCGGGCCCGCCGGGTGGCGGTGACGCTGGCCGGCGTCGGTGCCGCGGTGACGCTGGTGCGCGGCCTGGCCTCCCTGTGAGGCGTACCGTTCCCCCATGCCCACCTCCCCGACGCCCCGTCCCGTCCCCGCCGTGATCCGCCCCGCCACGCCCGCCGACGTCCCCGCCCTGGTGCGCGTGGCGGCGGAGACCTTCCCGGACGCGTGCCCTCCCACCACCTCGCAGGAGGCCAAGGACGAGCACATCGCGAGCAGCCTCAACGCCGAGGTGATCGGGGGCTGGGTCGCGGGGCCGGGGCACGCCGTGCACCTGGCGGAGGCACCCGCCGGGCGCGACGACGCCGGCCGCCTCCTCGGGTACGTCATGGCCGAGCTCGCCCCCGAGGAGGAGCCCGCGGTGACCGCCGTGCTGGGGGAGGGCGCCGCCGTCGGCTGCCTGTCCAAGCTGTACGTGGTGCGCGAGGCGCGCGGCACGGGTGCCGCGGCCGCCCTGATGGCGGCGGGCCTCGACGCGCTGCGGGTGCGGGGGCTGACCCACGCCTGGCTGGGCACGTCCGAGGAGAACCACCGGGCCAACGCGTTCTACGAGCGGGTCGGGTTCCGCACCGTCGGCTCGCGCACGTTCCTGGTGGGCGGCCGCCCCGAGCGGGACAACGTCCGGCTGATCACGCCCTGACCTGGGAGGAGGCGCCGTCGGCGGCCGCCCGTGACCGAATCGTGAAGCCGCCCATGCTGGCCCGCGGACCCCCTCGAGGGTCACCATGGAGTGGATCGAATCGACGATGGAGGCAGACCAGTGGAGTACTCGCGACGGCATGTGATCTTCGGCGGCTCGGCCCTGCTGGGCGCCGGGCTGCTGGCCGCCTGCGCGCCCGCGCAGGACGGGGCCGCCCCCTCGGCGGGCGGCGGGTCGTCGTCGGAGGCGGCGTCGTCCTCCGCGGCGCCGAGCCCGTCCTCCACCCGCCCCGTGATCCCCTCCGCGCCGGAGCCCGCGGGGAAGCCCGTGGCCTGGAAGGACGTGGCGAAGGTCCCGCACCTGTTCTTCCACTCGCTGGTGGTGGACCCGGAGAAGGCGTTCCATGTGCACGGCGAGTCCGACGGCTACCTGAACTACATGGTCACCCAGGCCGAGTTCGAGCGGATCCTCCCGCAGCTGTGGGCGCTGGGCTACGTGCTCGTCTCCCCGCACGAGCTCTATGAGGTCGGCCGGGACGACGTCGTGCGGGCGAGGACGCTGATGGTCCCGGAGAACCGGACCCCGCTGATCATCTCCCTGGACGACTGCTCCTACTACGAGTACATGGAGGGCGACGGGTTCGCCACCCGCCTGCTCGTGGACGACTCCGGCCGGGTGCGCACCGAGTACACCGACCAGGAAGGGAAGACGACGATCGGCGCGAACGACCTGGTGCCGATCCTCGACGACTTCGTGCGCGACCACCCCGACTTCACGCTCAACGGCGCCAAGGGCGTCCTCGCCCTCACCGGGTACAACGGCGTGCTCGGCTACCGCTCCTCGCCGACCATGTATCCGGAGGGTCCGGAGCTGGACGAGGCCGTCGCCACCGCCAAGGAGGTGGTGGCCGCCATGAAGGAGACCGGCTGGGAGTTCGCCTCCCACTCCTGGTCGCACCGCTCCATGGCCCAGATGTCCCTCGCCGACCTCAAGGAGGACTGCGAGCGCTGGATCGAGGACGTCCAGCCGATCGTCGGCCCCACGGACATGCTGATCTACCCGTTCGGCGCGGACATCGCGGGCATCGAGAAGTACTCCGGCCCGGAGTACGAGCACCTGCGCTCCCTGGGCTTCCGCTCCTTCTTCCTGGTGGACGGCTCCTCCAAGGCCTGGGGCCAGCTGGAGCCGGGCTACTACCGCGGCTCCCGCATCAACGTGGACGGCATCTCCCTCGCGGGGGCGAAGGACGGCTCCCGGCCGGTGCTCGACGAGTTCATGGACGTGGACTCCGTGCTCGACCCGGCCCGCCCGGAGAGCATCCACGCCCCGAGCTACGTGCCGCCGGAGGAGCGCGCGGCCGCCTCCTCCGGCGCACCCTCGGCGAGCCCCTCCTCCTGACGGGGCGCCGGCGTCGTCGCCGCCCGCCCGCGGGCCCTGGAACCGGGCGTCCGGCGCGACTGGCCCGCGCCGTCCCGCGCGGGGGACAATGACCGGTGCATCCGCACCCGCACCGAGCCGCGCCGCCTCATCCCGGCGCCCCCAGGAGGAGCCCCATGAGCACGCAGACCGACGTCGAGCAGTACTGGATGGACTGCGTCGAGCCCTTCACCGACGTGGTCCGCGCGGTCGAGGACTGGGACGCCTCCACCCCCTGCAAGGGCTGGAGCGCCCAGGACCTGCTGGACCACGTGGTGGTGGCCGAGCGGGACTTCGCCGCGCGCCAGGGCCGCGAGATCCCGGTGTTCGACGGCTCCCGCAACGAGCTGTGGACCCAATGGGTCAAGCACGCCTCCGCCGTCACCGCCCTTGCCGGCGACGAGACCTTCATCATGCAGTCCCTGCACACCGCCACCGGCGACATGACCGTGGGCGAGGCCCTCCTTCACTTCCACGGCTTCGATCTGCTGGTGCACCGCTGGGACCTGGCACGCTCCCAGGGCCGGGACGAGCAGTGGACCGACGAGGAGATGGACAGGATCGAGCGCGCCCTGGACAGCTTCGGCGAGCAGGCCTACCAGCCGGGCATCCTCGCGGACCCGGTCCCCGTGGCCGACGACGCCCCCCGCCAGGTCCGCCTGCTGGGCCGCCTGGGTCGCCGCGCCTGAGGGGCGGGACTCAGGCCCCGCTGATCTCCCGCCAGAGCGCGTCCACGCGGACCTCGATGTCCGCGACGATCTCCTGGAGGCGGTCCCAGTCCACCTCGGCGGGGTCCCCCACGGGCCAGTCCCGCGCGTCCTGTCCCAGCCGGACGGGGCAGTCGTCCCCGCAGCCCATGGTGATCACGTAGTCCGCGGACGCGAGGACCTCCTCCGTGATGGGCTTGGGGAAGATCCGGGCCGGGTCCGCGCCGTGCGCCGTGAGCACGGGCTGCACGTTCCCGTGGATCCGGCCGGCGGGCTGCGAGCCGGCGGAGCTCACGCGCACCGCGTCCCCGGCGCGCTCGGCGAGCAGTGCCGCGGCCAGCTGGGACCGGCCGGCGTTCTGCACGCACACGAACAGCACGTGGGGCACGCCCGAGCGGGTCACCCCCCGTGCGTCCGCGAGCGAGGCCAGGCGGTCGTGGGCGAAGCGCACGGCGATCGATTCCCGGTGCGCCGGGTCGGCGGCAGCGGGGGAGAGCCCGGCCGCGGACTCCTCGACGATCCGGTCCACGGTCTCCTCGCCGAGGGCGGGACCGAAGACGCGACGCAACTCCGCGGCCCCGTGCGCGAGGATCCCGACGTGCTCGCCGATGCGCGGCAGCGGACCCGTGGACGGCGACGGTCCGGTGCCGGCGACGGCGGGGTGTGCCTCGGCCATGGCGGGACCTCCTGGGGGCGGGCGACGTCGGGCGGTCCCTGCCAGCGTACGTCGGCCGCCCTCCTCGGGTCAGGCCCCGGCGGGGTCGGCCAGGAACGCGCGGGCGGCGTCGAGGGCGGCGGGGACGGCCGTGTAGTGGGCCCACCGGCCGCGCTGCTCGCGGGTGACGAGCCCGGCGGCGGTGAGGGTCTTGAGGTGGTGGGAGAGCGTGGGCTGGCTGATGCCCAGGGGCTCCGGCAGGTGGCAGGCGCAGACGGTGCCCTCGGGAGAGGCGGCCACGTGGGCCAGGACGCGTACGCGGGTGGGGTCGGCCAGGGCCTTGAACACCGCGGCCAGGCGGGCGGCGTGCTCCGCGGGCAGCAGGGCGGGGCCGGCGGGGGCGCAGCAGGTGTCCGAGGGGGACGGGGCGGTCGTGGTCATGACAGGGGAGTCTACCCGCGTCACATTGACGGTTGTCGATACGTCTGACAGGATCACCTCGTTCCGGCGACGTCCCGCGACGCGTCACGCCGCCGCGACGTCGCCCCCTGGTCCGTCCTCTTCGAGAGGCCCCGTGTGAGCTCCACCCCCCGCACCACCGCCGAGGCGGCGCCCGTCGCGGCCCGCCTGTCCTCCCTCGACCGCCTCCTCCCCGTGTGGATCGGCGCCGCCATGCTCGTCGGCCTGCTGCTCGGGCGCCTGGTGCCCGGCCTCGGCGGGGTGCTCGCCGCCGTCGAGGTGGACGGCGTGTCCCTGCCCATCGCGCTCGGCCTGCTCGTGATGATGTACCCCGTGCTGGCCAAGGTGCGCTACGACCGCCTGGACTCCGTCACGGGGGACCGCCGTCTGCTCGTGGCCTCCCTCGTGCTCAACTGGGTCTTCGGCCCGCTGCTGATGTTCGCGCTGGCCTGGATCTTCCTGGCCGACCTGCCCGAGTACCGCACCGGCCTGATCATCGTGGGCCTGGCCCGCTGCATCGCCATGGTCATCATCTGGAACGACCTCGCCTGCGGGGACCGGGAGGCCGCCGCCGTGCTGGTGGCCCTGAACTCGATCTTCCAGGTGATCGCGTTCGCGGCGCTGGGCTGGTTCTACCTCTCCGTGCTGCCCGGCTGGCTGGGCCTGCCGCAGACCGGCCTGGACGTCTCCCCATGGGATATCGCCCGCTCCGTCCTGATCTTCCTGGGCATCCCGCTGCTGGCCGGCTTCCTCAGCCGCGTGATCGGCGAGCGCCGCTGGGGCCGCGCCGCCTACGAAGGCTCGTTCCTCCCGACGATCGGCCCGTGGGCGCTCTACGGGCTGCTGTTCACCATCGTCGTGCTCTTCGCGCTCCAGGGCGAGCAGATCGCCGCCCGCCCCTGGGACGTCGCCCGGATCGCCCTGCCCCTGCTCGTGTACTTCGCCGTGATGTGGGGCCTGGGCTACACCGTGGGCCGCAGGCTCGGCCTGGGCTACGAGCGCACCACCACGCTCGCCTTCACCGCCGCCGGCAACAACTTCGAGCTGGCCATCGCGGTGGCCATCGCCACCTTCGGCGCGACGTCGGGCCAGGCGCTGGCCGGCGTCGTGGGTCCGCTGATCGAGGTGCCCGTGCTCGTGGGGCTCGTGTACGTCAGTCTGTGGCTGCGCCGCCGCTTCCCCCCCGCCGCCGACGCCGGCACCCCCGCCTCCGCCATGACCGTCCCCGCAACGACCGCCCAGGAGAATCGATGACCTCCGACCGCCCCTCCGTGATGTTCGTCTGCGTCCACAACGCGGGCCGCTCCCAGATGGCCGCCGCCTACGCGCAGCACCTCTCCGGCGGCGCCGTGGAGGTCCGCTCGGCCGGTTCCGCCCCCGCGGATCAGGTCAACCCGGCCGTGGTGGAGGCCATGGCCGAGGAGGGCATCGACCTCTCCGCCGAGCGTCCCAAGGTCCTCACGCCGGAGGCGGTCCAGGCCTCGGACGCCGTGATCACCATGGGCTGCGGCGACGCCTGCCCCCTCTACCCGGGCAAGCGCTACGAGGACTGGGTGCTCGAGGATCCCGCCGGCCGGGGCGTGGACGCCGTCCGCCCCATCCGGGACGAGATCCGCGGCCGCGTGGCCGGGCTGCTGCGCGAGCTGGGCGTCGAGCCGGTCGCCTGAGCCGGCCCGCCCGACGACGGCGGTCGGGGCGCCGGGAGTGCCGCCGGTCACCCTTCTCCACAGATGTGGACAACTCTGTGGAGAAGGGTGTGCAGGAGCGGTGGGCGGGTGTGGACGGCCCGCTCAGGCGTGGCCGACCCAGTCGTCCTCGTCGTCGTGCTCGTCCGGGCCGGCGCCGGCGTCGTGCACGGCCTGGTGCAGGCGCTCCATGCGGGCGTCGAGGTCGTGGGCCACGCGGGCCGCGGCGGCCAGCTCCGTGGTGATGGCCGGCGGCACATGCCCGGCGAACTTGTAGTTGATCTTGTGCTCCAGGGACGCCCAGAAGTCCATGGCGATGGTGCGGAACTGCAGCTCCACCGTCACGGGCACGGTGCCGGTGGTGAGGTGCACGGGCACCTGCACCAGGCAGTGGAGCGAGCGGTAGCCGGAGGGCTTGGGGTCGCGGATGTAGTCCTCCACCTCGAGGACCCGGATGTCCGGCTGGGACGTGAACTGCCGGAACACCCGGTACACGTCCTCGGTGAAGCTCACGATCACGCGGGCCCCGGCGATGTCCGTGACGCCGGAGCGCAGCGCGTCCAGGTCCAGGGACAGCCCCCGTGAGGCGGCCTTGCGCAGCAGCGACTCCGGCGACTTCACCCGGGTGGCGATGTGCTCGATGGGGTTGTACTCGTGCAGGTGCGTGAACTCGTCCTGCAAAGTCTCCAGGCGGGTCTCCACCTGCAGCAACGCGGAGCGGTACTCCAGGTCGAACCGCTCGAAGTCCGTGCGCAGGGACGCCAGGGCGTCGGCGACCTCGCCCGGGAGCTGGGTGAGGTCCGTCAGGGGCGTGGCGCGCAGGGCCTCGAGGGCCGTCGACGCCGAGGTCACGCCACGGCCGCCGGGCGCGGGGCGCTCGACGGGTGCGGGATCGTCCGCAGGCGGAGGGTGGTCCACGTCACGGGGCATGCCGGCCAGCCTAGCCGCGCACCCTGGACGGCCGCTGGGCCGTCCACAGGTCCGAGGGCCGTCCGCGGGGCGTGCGCCGGCCGGCCCGGCTCAGCCCTCCGCGGGGACCAGGACGGCCTGCAGGCGGGCGCGGCGGGCGTCGTCGTGAGGGAGCGGGGCGCCGGTCTCCGGGTCGAGGTGGACCATGACGGCGTCGCAGGTCACGCAGCGCACGCCCTCCTGCCAGAGCTCGTGGTGGAGCGTGTAGGACGTGCGGCCCAGCGCTCTCACCCAGACCTTCGCGGTGAGCTCGGGGCCGTACTCCACGGGGCGCTCGTACTCGGTGGTCATGGCGCGGACCACGCGCATCACGTCCCGGCCGACGTCGCCCTCGTCCCACGCCTTGAGCGCGCGGACGCGGGCCTCCTCGGTGAGGGTGAGGATGCGGACGTTGTTGACGTGGCCGTAGAGGTCCATGTCGGACCAGCGCAGGTCGAGGACGCCCTCGTAGGGGCGGGGCTGGGAGTCGCTCATGAGTGCACGATACCGGCGGGGCTCACGGGGTGAACACGATCCCGGGGTTGAGGATCCCGCGCGGGTCGAACACGGCCTTGATCCGCTCCTGCAGCCCATGCTGGGCCTCCCCGAGCTCCTCCTTGAGGAACGCGCGCTTGAGCAGCCCGACGCCGTGCTCCCCGGTGAGGGTGCCACCGAGCTCCAGGCCGGCGCGGAACAGCATGCCCGCGGCCGCCCAGACCTCCGCGGGGATGGCCTCCTGCGCGCCGTCCTCCCCGCCGACCCGGGACGGCTCGCCGAACAGCACCACGGGGTGCAGGTTCCCGTCCCCGGCGTGGGCGGAGGTGGGGATGCGCAGGCCGGTCTCCGCCTCGATCTCGCGGATCCGGGCGAACATCTCCGGCATGCGGCTGCGGGGCACGGCCACGTCCTCCACGAGCGGGGTGCCCAGGGCCTCCAGCGCCGGGAAGGCGGTGCGGCGCAGGGACACCAGGCGGTCCGCCTCGGCCGGGTCCGCGGTGACGGTGACCTCGCCCCCGGCGGAGCGGATGAGCTCGGCCATGGCCGCGGCCTGCTCGTCGGCCCCGGGCCCGTCCGCCTGCACCAGGAGGAAGGCCCCGGTCTCGGGGAGGCGAGCGGCGTCGTCGGCGGAGACGTGGGCGCGCACCGCGGCGAGCGTGGCCTCGTCCATCAGCTCCATGATCGCGGGCACGTGCCCGGCCCCGGTGATCGCGGCGGCGGCGCGGGCGCCGACGGCCACGTCCGGGAAGAACGCGCCGAGGGTGTGCACGGCGCCCTCGGGCAGGGGGCGCAGGGCCAGGGTGGCCTCCACGATCACCCCGAGCGTGCCCTCGGAGCCGATCATCAGGGCGGTGAGGTCGTAGCCGGTGACGCCCTTGACGGTGCGGTGCCCCAGGCGCATCAGCGTGCCGTCCGCGAGGACCACGGCCAGCCCCAGCACGGCCTCCCGGGTGACCCCGTACTTGGCGCAGAGCAGGCCGCCGGCGTTCATGGCGATGTTCCCGCCCACCGTGGAGATCTCCTTGGACGCCGGGTCCGGCGCCCACCACAGCCCGTGCGGCTCCAGGGCCCGGTTCAGCGCCCCGTTGAGCACGCCCGGCTCGACGACGGCGACCCGGTCCTCCGGCGCGACCTCCAGGATCCGGTCCATCCCGGAGAGGTCCAGGACCACCTGTCCCGGCCCGGCCACGGCCCCACCGGCCAGCCCCGTCCCGGCGCCGCGGGTGACCAGGGGCGTGCCGGTGGCGTGGGCGATCCGGCACGCCGCCTGGACGTCCTCCACCGTGCGGGCCCGCACGGCCGCCAGCGGGGCGCCGGGGGAGCGGTGGCCGGAGCGGTCCGCGCGCAACGGCTCGAGCGCGGCCGGGTCGGTGACCACCGCGTCGCCGAGGGCGGCGCGCAGGCGGTGGAGGACGTCGTCGGGGGAGACGGATATGATGCAGGTCATGCCTCCCAGGGTAGGCCGGGCGCGCCCCGGGGCCCTGCCGCCGTCCCTCCCGCGGCCCCTAGGCTGGGCTGCATGTCCGACGCCGCCCGCCGCCCCCGCCCGCTCGTCACCTCCCTGCGCCCCGCGGCGGCCGCCGACCACCCGGACGCAGCCGCGGTGGCCGGGATGGCCGGGGCCCTCGCCGAGGCGTTCGCCGAGGACCCGTACACCACCTCGTTCCTGCCGCCGGACCGGCGCGAGGAGCGCCTGCGCGACTACTTCGACCTCCTGGTCCGCGAGTCCCTGGACGCCGCCGCGCGCGGACACGGCGCGGTGGACGCGGCCGTGGACCCGCGCACCGGGGAGGTGCTCGGCGTCGCCCTCTGGGAGCGGCCCGGGGCCCCGCGTCCGCCCGCCGGGCTGCTGGGGGCGCTGCGCCCGGCCGTCCCGACGGCGGCCCGCCGGTGGCGCGCGTTCGGCCGCCACGCCCTCGACCACGTCCGCACCGTGGCCGCCTGCCAGGCCGTGCGGCCCTCCGAGGAGCACTGGTACCTGCTGGAGCTGGGCACCGTGCCGTCCGCCCGCGGCCGCGGCGCGGGGCGGGCGCTCCTGGAGCGGCGGCGGCGCGAGGCCCGGGCGGCCGGCGTCGGGATCTACCTGGAGTCCTCCTCCGCGGAGAGCACCCGTTTCTACGAGCACGTCGGCTTCCGGCCGCACGGCACGGCGACGGTCCACGGCGCCGACGACCTGACCACGATGTGGTGGAAGGACTGACCATGCCCACGCTGCGCACCGTCGAGCTCTCCCCGGCCACCCGTGCCGACCACCTGGCGCGGCTGCGCGCCGCGGACGCCGACCACCCCCTGGACGTCCTCGTCGTCGGCGGAGGCTCCGCCGGGGTGGGCGCCGCGTTCGACGCCGCCACGCGCGGCCTGGACGTCGGGATCGTCGACGCCGGCGACTGGGCCGGCGGCACCTCCTCCCGCTCCTCCCGGCTGATGCATGGCGGCCTGCGCTACCTGGAGATGTTGGACGTCAAGCTCGTCTACGAGGCCCTGCGTGAGCGGGACCTGCTGCTCACCCGCACCGCCCCGCACGTGGTGCGCCCCCTGCGGTTCGTGTTCCCGCTGGAGCACGCCCGGGACCGCGGCTGGATCGGCGCCGGGGTGGGCGTGTACGACGCCATGCAGTCCGTCGGCCGCCGCCGCGCCGTGGGCGGGCACCGCCACCTGGGGCGGAAGGCGCTCGCGGAGACCTTCCCGGGGCTGGACCCGGAGGCGGCCGTCGGCGCGGTGGAGTACGCGGACGCCCAGTTCGACGACGCGCGGCTCGCCCTGCTGCTGGTGCGCTCCGCGGTGGACCTGGGGGCGGCGGCGCTGAATCACGCGCCCGTCGTCGGGTACCTCAAGGACGGCGCCGGCGCCGTGGTGGGCGCGCGCGTGCGGGAGTCCCTCACGGGCGAGGAGCTGCAGGTGCACGCCCGTGCGGTGATCCTGGCCGGCGGCGTGTGGACGCAGGAGCAGCAGGAGCTGGCCGGCGTGGACGGCGGCCTGGAGGTGCTCGCCTCCAAGGGCGTGCACGTCACCGTGCCCCGGGAGCGGATCGCGGCGGAGCCGGGCGTCGGGGTGATCACCCGCACGGAGAAGTCGGTGCTGTTCGTCATCCCCTCGGACGAGCACTGGATCATCGGCACCACGGACACCCCGTGGCGCCAGGACGTGGACCACCCGGCGGCGACGGCCGCGGACGTGGACTACGTGCTGGAGCACGCCAACGCGGTGCTCTCCGAGGACCTCACGCGCGCGGACGTGGTGGCGGTCTACGCGGGGCTGCGCCCGCTGCTGCAGCCGGCCGCGGGCGCGGACGACGCGTCCACCAAGGTCTCCCGGGAGCACACCGTGACGGAGCTGGCCCCGGGGCTGACGGCGGTGGCCGGCGGCAAGTGGACCACCTACCGGGCCATGGCGGAGGACACCGTGGACTTCGCGGTGCGGGACCTCTTCCCCACGCGCCCCTCCCTGACGGCGCACACGCCGGTGCTCGGCGGCCTGGGCTACGCGGAGATCGCGGCGCGAGCCGCGGAGATCGCGGCGGAGCGCGGGTTCGACGCCGCCCGCGTGGACCGGTTGCTGCGCCGCTACGGCACCCTGCTGCCGCACGTGCTGGCCCTGGTGGACGCGGACCCGGCCCTGGGCGAGCCCCTGCCCGGCGGCGAGGCCTACCTGCGCGCGGAGGTCGTCTACGCGGCCCGCGCCGAGGGCGCCGTGCACCTCGACGACGTCCTGGAGCGCCGCCTGCGCCTGTCCACCGAGGTCCCCGACCGGGGCGCCGACGCCGCCTCCGAGGCCGCCGCACTCGTCGCGGACGTCCTCGGCTGGGACGCCGCGCGCCGGGACGCCGAGGTCGCCGCCTACCGGGCGCTGGTCGCCGCGCGCCGCCGCGCGGAGGGCCTGGACGACGACGCCGCGGCCGCCGCCGAGCTGGCCGCCGCGGGCGAGCGGGCCGGCGTCGTGCCCGTGACCTCCCGGGAGACCGTGACCCCCGAGGAGAAGGGGGGCGCCCGATGAGCGCGCCGCGGTACGTGATGGCGATCGACCAGGGGACCACCTCCACCCGGGCGATCCTCTTCGACCACGCGGGCGACGCCGTGGCCACCGGGCAGTTGGAGCACGCCCAGCACTTCCCGCGCGCCGGCTGGGTGGAGCACGACCCGCTGGAGATCTGGCGGAACACCCGCGAGGCGATCGGCCAGGCGCTCTCCCGCGCGGACGCCACCCGGGACGACGTCGCCGCGATCGGCGTCACCAACCAGCGGGAGACCGCCGTCGTCTGGGACCGGACGACGGGGCGCCCCGTGCACCCGGCCATCGTCTGGCAGGACACCCGCACCCAGCACCTGTGCGAGCGGCTCGGCGGCGACGCCGGCCCGGACCGCTGGCGCGAGCGTACCGGCCTGCCCCTGGCCACCTACTTCGCCGGGCCCAAGGTCGCCTGGATCCTCGAGCACGTGGACGGCGCCCGCGAGGCCGCCGAGCGCGGGGACCTGCTGTTCGGCACCACCGACTCCTGGACCGTGTGGAACCTCACCGGCGGCGTCCTCGGCGGTCAGCACGTCACGGACGTCACCAACGCCTCCCGCACCCTGCTGATGGACCTCGAGACC
Source organism: Micrococcus porci (assembly GCF_020097155.1). NCBI lineage: Bacteria > Bacillati > Actinomycetota > Actinomycetes > Micrococcales > Micrococcaceae > Micrococcus > Micrococcus porci. Next base: position 527,598 of record NZ_CP083691.1, read on the forward strand.
CTCGAGTGGGACGCGGAGATCGCCGCCGAGATGGGGATCCCGGGGGGCATGCTCCCGCGGATCGTCAGCTCCTCCGCCGAGGTGGGCCACGCCGCGCCCACCTCGCTCCTGGGCGGGGTGCCGATCGCCGGGATCCTCGGGGACCAGCAGGCCGCCCTGTTCGGGCAGGCCTGCTTCGAGGCCGGGCAGGCCAAGAACACCTACGGCACCGGCAACTTCCTGCTCGTGAACACCGGTGCGCGGCCCGTGCGCTCGCGGCACGGCCTGCTGACCACGGTGGCCCACCGGATCGGGGACGAGCCGCCCGCCTACGCCCTCGAGGGGTCCGTGGCCGTCACCGGCTCCCTGGTGCAGTGGCTCCGGGACAACCTCGGCCTGATCCGCGACGCCGCCGAGGTGGAGGAGCTGGCCGCCGGCGCCCCGGACAACGGCGGCGTGTTCGTGGTGCCCGCGTTCTCCGGCCTGTTCGCCCCGCACTGGGACCCCACCGCGCGCGGCACCATCGTGGGCCTCACCCGCTACGCGGACCGCCGCCACCTGGCCCGCGCCGTCCTCGAGGCCACCGCCTTCCAGTCCCGCGAGGTCCTCGACGCCGTCCTCGCCGACGTCGCCGAGGCGGAGGAGGGCGCCGGCGTCGTGGGAGGGCTGACCGAGCTGAAGGTGGACGGCGGCATGGTGGCCAACGACCTGCTCATGCAGTTCCAGGCCGACGTGCTGGGCGTGCCCGTGGTGCGCCCGGAGGTCACGGAGACCACCGCCCTGGGCGCGGCCTACGCCGCTGGGCTGGCCGTCGGCTTCTGGGCGTCCACCGCGGAGCTCGCCGCGCACTGGTCCGAGGACCGCCGCTGGGAGCCCGCCATGGACCCCGAGCGCGCCGCCCGCCTGTTGCGCCTCTGGGCGCGCGCCGTGGCGCGCTCCCGCGGCTGGATCGACGACGACGTCGAGGCTCTCGCCGCCGAGACCCGCACCGCCCCCGACGCCACCCCTGCCGGAAGGACCCCGTGAAGCATCCCGTCCCCGACTACCTCCAGCACCTGGTGGACTCCCTGCGGGAGGACCGCCGCGGCGCGCTCGCCGACTACATCCCCGTCCTGGCGCAGGCCGACCCGGAGCGCCTGGGGATCGCCCTGGCCACCGTCACCGGGCGGCTGCACTCCGCCGGCGACGACGAGACCGAGTTCACGATCCAGTCCGTGTCCAAGCCGTTCGCGTACGCGGCGGCGCTGCAGGACCGCGGCCTGGATGCAGTGGACGCCCGGGTGGGGCTGAACCCCTCCGGCGAGGCGTTCAACGAGCTGTCCCTGGAGGCCGAGTCCAAGCGCCCGGACAACGCGATGATCAACGCCGGCGCCCTGGCCGTGCACCAGCTGCTGGTGGGCCCCTACGCGGGGCGGCAGGAGCGGCTCGACCGGCTGGTGGGGTTCATGTCCACGCTGGCGGGCCGGCGTCTGGAGATCGACCGGGAGACCTTCGAGTCGGAGATGGCCACCTCGGACCGCAACCTGTCCCTGGCGCACATGCTGCGCAGCCACGGGATCATCCAGGACCGGGCCGAGGACGTCGTCGCCGGGTACATCGCCCAGTGCTCCGTGCGGGTGACCGTGCGGGACCTGGCCCTGATGGGCGCGTGCCTGGCCTCCGGCGGCGTCCACCCGCTGACGGGCGAGCGCGTGCTGCCCTCGCTGGTGTGCCGGCAGGTGCTCTCCGTGATGTCCTCCTCCGGCATGTACGACGCCGCGGGCCAGTGGCTCGTGAACGTGGGCATCCCGGCCAAGTCGGGTGTCTCCGGCGCGGTGCTGGGGGCGCTGCCCGGCCAGGTGGGGCTGGCGGTGTTCTCCCCGCGCCTGGACGAGGTGGGCAACTCGGTGCGCGGGGTGGAGGCGTGCCGGCGGATGTCCGAGGACATGGACCTGCACCTCATGGAGGGCGACTCCCTGGGCGGCACCGTGGTGCGGTTCGCCCGCCGGGAGGGGGACACGGTGCTGCTGCACCTGCAGGGCGTGATCCGGTTCGGCGGGGGCGAGGCCGTGGTCACGGCCATGACGGACCTGGGCACCGGCGCGGCCGGTGGGGGTCGCGCGGCCTGGTCCGAGCACGACTACCCCGAGTGGGAGGACGCCCCCCACGGGGACGTGGCCGCCGAGGCCGGGGACCGCCGCCCCGTCGACGCCGCCGACCCGGAGGCCGCCCGCGCCGCCGCCACCGGGGACGGCTCCGTCCACGAGGCCGCGGCGTGCGCGGTGGCCGAGGACGGGCTGCCCATCCGCACCGTGGTGCTCAACCTCGAGCGTGTGGACCGGGTCACCGCGGTGGGCCGGCGGCTGATCGACGAGGGCGTGGACCGGCTGCGGGCCGACGGCGTGGCCGTGGAGGTCGTGGACCCGGACGGCCTGCTCGGCTGAGGGCGCGCGGCCGGGCCGGTGCGGATGTGAGCCGCCCGGCCCGGCGACGTGTTTCCCCTCTCACCCTCTTCTGTTCACCTGGTGTTCATGTTTGAATGGTCGGCACTCCCCGACCCGACCACTCCCGAGGAACACCCATGCCCGCCTGGCTCGCGCGCTTCACGCGCCCCCGCCCCGCCCCCCGGCCCTCACGCGCCGCCCGGGCCGGCTGGTGGGCCGCCGGCGCGCTGCCGCTGGTCGGCTGCCTCACCTCCTTCCCCATCGGGGCGTCCAAGCCGACCATGGTGATCCCCGGCGTCGGCTACCACGGCGGCTTCGAGGCCGGCTGGCAGCACGCGCTGAACCAGCCCGCCTACTTCACGTGGCTGTCCAACGCGATGGTGGCGGGCACCTCCCTGACGCTGGCCGCGCGCCGTGACGCCCCGACGTCGGACGCGTTCTGGGCGCTGCGCACCGCCGGGCTGGGCTCGGTGATGGTCACGGGCATCGTCTACAACGCGGTGCTGCGCGGCATGGAGCAGGACACCCTGCTCTACCGGTTCAACGACGCGGTGCAGCACGTCGTGAACCCGGTGCTGGCGCCCCTGGTGTGGGCGGCGTTCGACCCCCGCGGGCAGATCACGTACCGGCGAGCCGGGCTGGCCGCCGTCGTGCCGCTGATGTGGGCGACGGCCACGCTGGTGCGCGGAGCCCGGATCGACTGGTACCCCTACCCGTTCCTGGACGTGCCGCGCCTGGGCTGGCGGGGCGTGGGCGCGGCCGTGTCGGTGGTGCTCGCCGGGTTCTCCGCCGTCCTGGGACTGCTCGGCCAGGTGGACCGCCGGCTCGGCACCCGCTGAGCCGGGCCCGCCGGCGGCGGGGCGCCGTCAGCCGTGCGCGGCGGTCAGCCGTCCTGGCGGGCGAGCCACTCCCGGCGCAGGATCCCCATGCCGAGGGAGTCGATCCAGCGGCCGTCCTGCCACAGGGCCTCCCGCATGGTGCCCTCGCGGACGAAGCCGAGCTTCTCGTAGACGTGGATCGCGCGCGGGTTGTGCTCGAACACGTCCAGGCTCACGCGGTGCAGCTCCACGGTGCGGAACGCCCAGTCCAGGGCGAGGGTGAGGGCGGCGGTGCCGATGCCGCGGTCGGTGGCGCCGGTGATCCACAGGCGCAGCGCGCAGGAGATGTTCGGCGGATCCAGGTCCATGAGGACCATCTCCCCGACGATCGTGGCGTCCTCCTCGATGACCCACACGGCCCGGTCGTCCGCCACGGACCACGCGTCGTAGTCCTCGGCCAGCTTCTCCGGGGAGCCCCACGGCTGGATCTCCCCGGAGACGATCCTGTCCGCGCGCGCCGAGCTGTGGGTGGAGCCCGTGAGCAGGAGGGTCTCCCGGTCCTGGAGCAGCGGGTAGAGGGCCGCGGCGTCGTCGGCGCCGGCGGGGCGCAGGGTGATGCGCCCGTCCGTGAGCTCCGGCGGGGAGTAGAACAGGGCCTGCACGCGGGTGGGCTCGGAGGGGCGCCGCTCGTCCGGGCCGGCGTCGTCCGCGGGGGCGCGTCCGGGGTCGGCGGTGACGGCGACGGTGGGCGCGGCCTGGGGCGATGCGTCGACGCTGGGGTCCGGTGTCATGCCCCTATGGGACCACACGGGGAGCGGGCCCGGTCGCCGGCCTCCCGCCTGGAGCGGGTGACCAGGCGACCTGGGTGCAGTACTGCCACGTATCTCCCGCTGTGCCTGGCAGTACTGCGCCCAGGTGGGGTACTGCGCCCACGTGGCGCGGGGCGGAGTGAACGAGGTCGCGGCCCGCCCGCCCTCCGGGCTCACCCCTGCAACCGGCGGACCTCCACGGGCTGGCCGCACGCATAGGAGCCCTGCGCGGCGAGACCGCGGGCGGCGGCGTCGTCGGCGGCCTCCACTATCCAGTACCCGCCGAGGGCCATGTCCCCCTGGGCGAGGGTGCCCTCGCGGACCTCGGCCTGCGCGGCCGCCTGCCCGGCGTCGGACGCGGCGACGGCGTCCACCACGCGGGCCTCCCCCGGCGGGGTGAGGCCGCCCGCGGCGACGAACGCGCCGGAGCCCATCAGCATCCGGTTGAAATCGTCCACGCGGGCGAACGCGGCCTGCATGTCCTCCTCGGACTCGTAGGCCGTGCCGGCGGCGTGCACGCCCGGGGCGTGCCACACCGTGATCATGTACTGGCTCATGCGGTCATCCCACCACAGCGGCGGGCGCCGTCACAGGCGGGCCGGTCAGCGCCGGAACACGTCGTCGACCGGGGTGTCCCCGTCCACGAACTCCACCTGCCGGCCGATCGACGCCCCGGAGTCCACCGCGGCCGCGATCATCCGTGCCACGTTGCCCCGCGAGGTCCCCGGCAGCTCCTCGGACGGCCCCTGCGGGTCCACCTGGACCCGGCCCGTCGGCTCGTCCAGGGTGAGCGCGCCCGGGCCCAGGATGGTCCAGTCCAGGTGTGAGCCGCGCAGGTGCTCGTCCGCGGCCGCCTTGGCCTCGGCGTAGGCGAAGAAGGAGCTGTCCTCCGGCACGCCGTGGTGCACGGACGCCCCCCGGTAGGACACCATCACGTAGCGCCGCACGCCGGCGGCCCGGGCGGCGTCCATCGAGGCGATCGCGGCGTCCCGGTCCACCGCGTAGGTGCGCTCCGGGTCCCCGCCGCCGGCCCCCGCGGACCAGACGACGACGTCCCGGCCCCGCATGGCCGCCTCCAGCTCGGCGGGGGAGGAGTGCTCCACGTCCAGCACGAGCGGCTCGGCGCCGGCGGTGCGGACGTCGTCGGCGTGCTCCGGGTTGCGGATCGCCGAGGTGACGGTGTGGCCGGCGTCGGCCAGCAGGGGAGCGGTCAGCAGGGCGATCTTGCCGTGGCCGCCGATGATCAGGATGTCCATGAGGGGCTCCTTCGCAGGTCGGGTGTGGTCCTGCTCGGCACAGCGTCGGCGCGGGGCGGGGTATTCCGATCCCGCCCTCAGCTCTCCGCCTGCCCCTGCCGCCAGTAGCCCATGAAGGAGACGTTCTTCTTCGGGATGTCCCCGCCGTCCACGGCCAGCCGCCGCAGCGCCCGCACCATGCCGGACTCCCCGGCCAGGAACACGTACGTGTCCGGGCGGTCCACGCCGGTCACGGGCTCCAGGTCCGCCAGCGTCCACTCGCGGGCCGCGCCCTCCGCCGGCGGGGCCTCCACCACTCCATCCACGCCCACGACGCCGGCCCGCGCCGTCCCGCTCAGCCCCAGGAGGGCGCCCAGCCGGGCCTGCGCCCATGCGCCCACCGGCCGCCCGGGGGCGGTGCGGCCCACGTGCAGGCGCACCCGCCCGTGCTCGGCCACGTCCAGGGGGCGGGACTCGTCCCACGGCTCCGGCACGGCCAGGCGCTCGGCGATCAGGTCGGCGAGCTCCGCGTCCGCGGGCAGCTCCAGCACCAGGTCCGCCTCGCCGTCGAACCCGCCGAAGGGGTCCGCGAGCTCCTCCGCCACGGAGAGCAGTGCGGGGGCCGCCGTCGCGTCCCCGACGGCCAGCACCCGCCGGGCGCCGGTGTCCCGCCAGCCGGCCCACGCGGGCGCCTCCCCGGTGGGCACCAGCACGTTCACGGACTCGCCCGCGGCCACCGTGCGCGCCCAGCGCAGCCCGGGGCCCTGGTGCGGGTCGGCGGCGTCGTCGGGGTCGCCGTGGAGGACGACGTCGATGGTCAGCGCCGGCACCTCCCGCCCGTCCACGCGGGTGCGGCCGGCCGAGCGCACCGTGTAGGTGCGCATCCAGCCGCGCTCGTCCTCCGGCACGGCCGTGAACCCGGCCCGGAACCCCGCGGAGAGGTCCGGGTCTGCGGACACCCCGCCCGGCGGGGGCACGAGCACCTTCACGTAGGCGTCCCGGCGCGGGCGCGAGCCCCGGTAGATCGCGTGCAGGTCCGGCACGCCCGGCGGCAGGGTGCCCAGGAGGTCCGCGCTTGCGTGCTCCAGGTCCTCGCCGGCCAGCACGATCCGCCGGAACCCCCGGCACGGCTGGGACGTGGAGACCACGCGTGTGTGCGCCACGAACATCGCCTCGGTGCTCATGCCCGGTCCCCCCTCCCGCGTGGCAGCACCACGGGGTGGCCGAGCAGCGGGTCGGGGACGACGTCCGCGTCCAGCCCGAACACCTCCGCGAGCACCTCCGGGACGATCACCTCCGCGGGCGTGCCCGTGGCGACGACCCGGCCCCCGGCCATCGCCACCACGTGGTCCGCGGCCCGCGCGGCTAGGGAGAGCTCGTGGAGGACGGCCACCACGGTCGCCCGGGGCGGGGGCCCGGCCTCTGTTCCGGCCCCGCCCCCGACGACGCCGCCCGCCGCCTCCACCGTCCGGGCGCCCACGGCCCGCGGGTCGGGCAGGGTGCGGACGAGGTCCAGGACCTCCACCTGGTGCGCGAGGTCGAGGTAGCTGGTGGGCTCGTCCAGGAGCACGACGGGCGTCTGCTGGGCCAGCACGAGCGCCAGCCAGGCGCGCTGCCGCTGGCCTCCCGAGAGGGTCGCCGCGTCGCGGGCGGCGAGGTCCACGAGGCCGGTGCGCGCCAGGGCGGCGGCCACGGCGGCGTCGTCGCCGGCGGCGCGCCCGCCCAGCAGGCCCCGCCAGGGGTGGCGGCCGCGCTCCACGAGCTGCGCCACCGTGAGGCCCTCGGGGGTCACGGGCTGCTGCGGCAGCAGGGCCACGGTGCGGGCGTAGTCCCGCGCGGACATGCCCGCTGCGTCCCGGCCCAGGACATCCACGGTGCCCGCGCGCAGGGGCAGCTGCCGGGTGAGCCCGCGCAGCAGCGTGGACTTGCCGCAGCCGTTGGCGCCGATCACCGCGGTGACCTGCCCGGCGGGCACGTCCAGGTCCACGGGGCCCACCGTGGGCGGCGCGGACGCCGGCCCGTAGGAGAGCTCCACGCCGCGCAGGCGCAGGGCGGGAGCCGGGGCGGTCGAGGGGGCGGCGGGGGTCGGGGGCGAGGAGGTCATCGGGTGCCTTCCGAGGAGCGGCCGGCGCGCAGCAGCAGCGCCAGCATGAGGGGGGCGCCCGCGGCGCCGGTGAGCACACCCGTGGGCAGGGCGGCGCCGTCGGCTATGAGGCCCAGGGCCTCCGTGCCGAGCACGTCCGCGAGCAGCACGATGCCCGCGCCGGTCAGGGCGGCGGCCGGCAGGGACGGGCGGCCCCGCGTCAGGCCCAGGGCCAGGGGCGTGGCCAGCAGGGCCACGAAGGACAGCGGGCCCACCGTGGCGGTGGCCGCGGCGGCCAGCACGGCGCCCACGGTCAGCGCGAGGGCCGCGGTCGTCCTGGGCCGGGCGCCGAGCGCGTGGGCGAGGTCGTCTCCGACGTCCGCCGGGGCCAGCCGCCGGTGCAGCCAGCCTGCCGCCGGGAGGGCGAGCGCGAGCACGGCGGCCAGCAGCCCGATCCGCCCCCACGTCACCCCGTTCAGCGAGCCGGCGATCCACCGGGTGGCGGAGGCCAGGTCGTGCTCGGAGAGGCTCAGCATGGCCCCGGACACGATCGCCTGGCCCGCCGCGGCCACCCCGACGCCCGCCACCACGAACCGCTGCCCGCCCACCGAGCGGGCCGCCAGCAGCACCGCCGCACCGGCCGCCAGCGCGCCCAGCAGGGCCGCCCCGGCCCGGGCCAGGTCGGAGGAGCCGCCCGCCTGCCCGGCGGAGGCCGTCAGCGTCAGCACGACGCCGGCCGCGGCCCCGGCGGTCGTCCCCAGCACGTCCGGGGAGGCCAGGGGGTTGCGGAGGGTGCGCCGGTAGAGGGCGCCGGCGGCGCCGAGGGCCGCGCCGGTGAGGGTGGCGGCGACCGCGCGCGGCAGCTTCTCCTCCCACACGATGAACGAGGCCCCGGCGATCCGCTCGCCGCCGAGAATCCGCACGAGGTCCGGCACGGTCACCTGGTAGGTGCCCCACGTGACGCGCAGCAGCATCAGGCCCGCCGTCAGCACCGCCAGGCCCAGCACGACGCCGGCCACCCGGCGCGCGTCGGCCCGGCGCAGGGCCCGGACGGTCTCCGGGGCGTCCCCGCCCGGCGCGGCGTCGCGTCGGCCCGGCGTCGTCGTCTCCCGCCGCGCGCTCACGAGCCCAGCCCCGTCCGGCGCAGGAGGACGAGCAGCACGGGCACGCCGAGCAGCACGGTGGTGACGCCGAGGTGGATCTCTGCCGGGGCGATCACCAGCCGGCCGAGGAGGTCGGCGGCCACCAGCAGGACGGCGCCCCACAGGGCGGAGCCGATCAGCAGGGTGCGGGTGCCGCCGGGGCGCAGGCGGCGCAGCGCGTGCGGCACCACCAGTCCCACGAAGCCCACGGGCCCGGCCAGCGCCACCGCGGCGGCGGTCAGCAGGACCACCGCCGCCAGCAGCAGGGCGCGGGTGCGCCCGGGGCGGGCGCCGAGGCCGTGGGCGAGGTCGTCGCCGAGGGCCAGCGCGTCGAGGCCCCGGGCCGCGGCCAGCGCCAGGACGATCCCCAGGCCGATCACCGGCGTGAGCAGGGCGGCCTCGCCGAGGTCCGCGCGGGCCACGGTGCCCACGGCCCAGAACCGGAACCGGTCCCGCACCACGGGGGAGAGCACCAGCAGGGCGGTGGTCACCGCACCCGCGCCGGCGGTCACGGCCGCCCCCGCCAGCACCAGGCCGATCGGCGTGGGCGCGCCTCCCGCGCCGGCCCCGCGGGAGGCCGCCGCGGCCACGGCGTACACCAGCAGCGCCGCCGCCAGGGTGCCCGCCGCCGCCAGCGCCAGCACCCAGAACGTGCTCCCGGAGACCCCCAGGGCCAGGCCGATCGCCGTGGCCAGGGATGCCCCCGCGGACAGGCCCAGCAGGCCGGGGTCGCCCAGCGGGTTGCGGGTCGCGCCCTGCAGGGCCGCACCCGCCACGGCCAGCGCGGCCCCCACCAGGGCGGCCGTCAGGGTGCGCGGCACCCGGGAGGCGACGGCGGCGGCGTCGACGCCGGCGGGCACACCCTCCCCGGCGAGCATCGCCTGGAGGGTGGTGGCCGTCGTCGTGAGGGGGACGGGGCGCGCGCCGAGCGCGAGCGCCGCCAGCCCTGCCGTGAGGAGCAGGGCCAGCGGCAGCAGCCCGAACAGCAGGGCGCCCCGGGTGGGGGAGGAGGGCATGGGGGAGGGTCAGCCCTTCGCGGCGCGGGCGGCCTCGGCGATCGGCGGGACCACCTTCTCGAGGGCGTAGGGGATGGACAGCGGGGAGATCGCGGAGACGGAGAGGACCTCCTGCTGGTCGACCTGCAGCACCAGCCCGCCCTTCTCCACGGCCGGGATGGCGCCGAGCAGCGGGTCGGCCTCGATCGCGTCGGCCACGTCCGCGGAGGCGGCCCAGGAGACGAACACGTCGGACTCCAGCTCGTCCGCCCGCTCGGGGGACCAGGTGAAGAAGAAGGCGCCGTCCTCCGGTGCGTTCTCCGCGACCACGGGGGCCAGCTCCATGCCGAGCAGCTCGAGGAACTTGGGGCGGTTGTCCGCGGCGGTGTAGATGCTGATCTGGTCGGCGGCGGCTGGGTCCAGGGTGCCGTAGATGAACGAGGCGCCGGCCAGGCCGTCCTCCTCGGCGCCGGCGTCCGCGATCTGCCGCTCCAGGTCGGCGACGAGGGCGGCCGCCTCCCGCTCCTTGCCCAGGACCCGGCCGATCACCTCGGTGGACTGCTGCCAGGAGGTGCCGAACGCGGGGACGTCCTTCGGGTAGGCCACCACGGGGGCGATCTTGGAGAGGCGGTCGTAGTCCTCCCGGGTGAGGCCGGAGTACACGGCCAGGATGACGTCCGGCTTCACGGCGGCGATCGCCTCGGCGTCGATCCCGTCCGCCTCGGACCACTGGACGGGCGTCGGCCCGCCGAGCTCCTTCAGCTTGGCGTCGAACCAGTCGGTGGACTTGTCCGCGTTGCCGCCGAACTCGACGGCGGGCACGCCCACCGGGACCACGCCCAGGGCCAGGGCCACATCCTGGTTCACCCAGGAGACGGTGGCCACGCGCTCGGGGCGGGCGGGGATCTCCGTGGTGCCGTAGACGTGCTCCACGGTCAGCGGGTACGCGGCGGAGCCCGAGGCCGACGACGACGCGGCCGCCGAGCCCGCGGAGGAGGCGGGGCTTGAGGAGGGGACGGAGGACCCGGCGGGGCCCGTGGAGCACGCGGCGAGCAGCAGGGCCAGGCCGGAGCCGCCGGCGGCGAGCACGGAGCGGCGGGACGGGGACTGGGGCATGGAGGGCCTCTCGGGAGGGGTTGTCGGATGGACGGGCCGATTAGGTGATGCGCGTATGCGCTAATCCGAGAGGTTAGCCTAGCCTAAGTTCACGGTGCAAACGTGCTGCGCCCGCTACCGTGGAGGGGTGAGCGAGACCTCCCCCTCCCCCCTGCCGCGCCCCGCCTCCCTGGCCCACGACGCCGACCACGGCGCGCGCGTGTCCGGCATGTTCGACGCGATCGCCGGCCGCTATGACCTCATGAACACGGTGATGACGTGGGGGCAGGAGCCCCGCCTGGTGCGCCGCACCGTGGAGCGCGCCAACGTCCCCGCCGCCGCGCGCGTGCTGGACCTGGCCACCGGCACCGGCGACCTCGCCCTGGAGATCCTGAAGCAGCACCCGGACGCGCACGTCGTCGCCGCGGACTTCGCGCCCGAGATGATGGAGGTGGGCAGGACCCGCCCGAACGGGGACCGCATCGAGTGGGTGGAGGCGGACGCCCTGGCCCTGCCCTTCGCCGACGGCGAGTTCGACTCCCTCACCCACGGCTACCTGCTGCGCAACGTCGCGAATATCCCCGCCGCGCTCGCCGAGCAGTTCCGCGTGCTGCGCCCCGGCGGCTGGGTGGCCGCCCTGGAGACCTCCCCGGCGCCGGACAACCTGATCAAGCCGTTCTCCAGCTTCTACATGCACCGGATCATGCCCCGCCTGGCGCGCCTCATCACGGACAGGGCGGAGGCCTACGAGTACCTCTCCTCCTCCACCCGGGCGTTCCACACGCCCGAGGAGATCGCCGGGATGCTCGCCGATGCCGGGTTCGTGAACATCGGCCACGAGCTGCACATGTTCGGCACGCTGGCCACGCACTGGGCCATGAAGCCCCTCGACTGAGCCCTCCCGCGCCCGGCTGATCTTCTGAGGGCGCTGAAGCAGACCTGCGTGGTGCACCATCGGGTGAGCGCAACGTCGTAAAGTAACGATCCGGCTACGGCTCGGCCGCCTCATCCCCGGTGGCCCGGCACGTCGCCCGGAGAGCTGCCCGCCGGAGTCCATCCCCCCCCCGTCCGGCCCCGGCCCTCCGCGCCCGGGGGCGCCCGCCTCCGGGGACCAGGGATCGGACACGGTCCCGCAACGGACAAGGACACCTCTCCGTGACCTCTGCAGAGCACACCGTCTCTCCCGCCTCCATGGCCGAGCTGCGCGAGTCCCTCCCGGACCTGACGCACCAGGACGGCTCGCCCGTCCGCGTCCTCGTGGCCGACGCCGAGGGCCTGGAGGCCGACCTCCTCTCGATGGGCTACTCCCTGCTCGGCTGGGAGACCGTCGTGGCCAAGGACACCGCCGCGGCCGTCCAGGAGGGAACCGCCCGCCGCCCCGACCTGGCCCTGCTGGACGCCGGCCTGCCCGACGGTGGCGGCCTGGAGGTCCTGGCCCGCCTCCGCGCCCACTGGGCCGAGATGCCCGCGATCGTCCTGGCCTCCCCGGCCGAGGCCGAGGACCGCATCGCGGCCCTGCTGGCGGGCGCGGACGACGTCGTCGCCAAGCCCTTCGCCGTCGAGGAGATCCTCCTGCGCTCGCACCACCTGGTGCGCCGGGCCGGGCTGAACGCCTCCACCGGCGAGGAGCTCGTGGTGGGCGACCTGGTGATGAACACCCGCACCCACGAGGTCACCCGCGGCGGCGACCTCATCGAGCTCACCGCCACCCAGTTCAACCTGCTGAAGTTCCTCATGGCCAACGTGCGCACCGTGCTCTCCAAGGACCGCATCCTCCAGGACGTCTGGGGCTACGACTTCGGCGGCCGCGCGAACATCGTGGAGCTCTACATCTCCTACCTGCGCAAGCGCATCGACGCCGGCCGCGAGCCGATGATCCACACCGTGCGCGGCGCCGGCTACGTGATCCGCCCCGCCGAGGGCTGATCCGCCGGACGGGCAGCGGATGGACCAGCCGCAGGTGCTGCGCGACGCCGTCGCGGAGGGCGTGCTCGCGGACCGGGTGGGCGTGGATGTGATCGACGTGGGGGAGCATCACCGCCCCGACTGCGCCGTCTCCCACCCGGACCTGGTGCGCGCCGCGATCGGCGCGCGCACCGCGCGCTCGGGGCCGGCCGGTTCGGCATGGAGCACTCGGACGCCCCCTCCCGCACGCGGCCATGATGCGCTCCATCGAGCTCTACGGCACGAGGGTCGCGCCGCTGGTCCGCGAGATGCTCGAGGCGGGCTGAGGCGGCCCGTCGGCCAGGGGGATCGGGGGCTCTTCCCGGCCACCATCCGGGCGGTCCGGAGGCGGATTCGCCCAGGTCGGAGAGTGATGGATCAACTGAATTCCTTCGGCCCGCAGGGGTTGACGGAACCCCACCCCCCTTTGCATAAGGTGCATGGGTATGACCGAGATGGACGTCGGCGGAACCGCCGCCGGGGTCCGCACCAGAAGCCGGTCGGCGCCCGCCGCCGGCGAGAGGAGAACGATCATGGCTGACATCCGCAAGACCGCCACCGCCCTGACCCTGAGCGCCGCCGTGCTGGTCGGCGCCGGCGCCCCGGCCGCCACCGCCGCTGAGAGCTCGACCGCCCCGGCGACCGAGACCGCCACCACGGCCCCGGCCTCGTCGCAGTCGCCCGAGCCGGAGCAGACGGAGGAGAAGGACGACAACGGCAACTGGGGCCTGTGGGGCCTCGCCGGCCTCCTCGGCCTCGCCGGCCTCGCGGGTCGCGGCAAGAAGCGCGAGGTCGTGCACGCCCAGCCCGTGCGGGAGGCCCCGCGCGTGCAGCCCACCCACACCGAGAACCACCACGTGGACACCACCCGCGTGCAGGACGGCGTGCGCGACGCCGGCCACCGCGCCGGCGGCACCGACGGCACCCCCGGCAACGGCCGCTGATCCCGTCTGTCGGCCCCCGGAAGGCGGGGCCGGCCCGGTGACGCGGGGCCCGGCGCCCCGACCCCCGCGACGGCGGGGATCCGCTCCGGCGGGTCCCCGCCGTCGTCGTGCGTGGAGCCACGCCGGGGCGCTCACCCGGCGGGCGCCGCCGCGGTCACGGCCGCGGTGAGCCGGTCCAGGGCGGGCGTGCCGGCGGACCAGCGCTGCCAGTAGAGCGGCACCTCGGCGGTGCCGAGCTCGGGGACGAGCTCCAGGTCCGGGTGGGAGCCCGCCGCGAGCTCCGGGGGCACCTGCCCGGTGGGCAGCATCCCCCAGCCCAGGCCCATCCCGACGGCGGACGCGTAGGCCCCGACCGACGGGACCAGGTGGTGGGGCGGGCGCGGGACGGAGACGCGCCCCCGGGCCGCGCGCTCCAGCATGGTGCGCTGGAGCCCGTCGCGGGGGCCGTAGTCCACGACCGGCATGGTGGCGACGTCCACGCGGCCGTGGGCGTCTCGGTGGAGGTCCAGGAGGAAGGACGCGGCCACCGCGTGGTACCGCATGGTGCCGATCCGGGTGACGGTGCAGCCGGTGACGGGGGTGGGGTCGTCGGTGACGACGGCCACCACGGTCCCCTGCCGGAGCAGCTCCGGGGTGTGGCCCTGGTCCTCGGCATGCAGGTGGAGGACGACGTCGTCCCAGGTGGCGGCCTCGCGCAGCACCGGGGTCCACCACGTCTCCAGGGAGTCTGCGTTCACGCCCACGCGGAGCGGGGCGCGGCGCCCGGTGCCCCGGCCGAGGGCCGCGAGGGCCTCCTCCTCCAGGGGCAGCGTCTGGCGGGCCAGGCGCAGCATGCGCTCCCCGGCCTCCGTGGGGCGCACGGGAACGGTCCGGGTGAGGAGCACCTGGCCGGTCTGCCCCTCGAGGGCCTTGATGCGCTGGGAGAGGGCGGACCCGGAGATGCCGAGCCAGGCCGCGGCGGCGTCGAAGGTGCCCTCGTCGACGGCGGCGGCCAGGGCGCGGAGGTGGTCGCTGTTCACGGCGGCCAGGGTAGCCCGCCGACCTGAAGGATCGCTTCAGATCCTGAAGGATCCTGCGCTGGAGCGGATCGGGGACGATCCCTACCCTCGTCCCTCGTGACCGTCTTCTCCGCAGGCTTCCTGACCTACCTCGCCCTCATCGTCGCCATCGGCGCGCAGACCCTGTTCCTGCTGCGCCAGGTGGTGCGCGGGGACCGCGCCTGGACGGCCATCGGCGTCTGCTTCCTGTCGGACATCGTCCTGCTCCTGGCCGGCGCGGCCGGGGTGGGCGCCGCCGCCGAGCGGGCCCCCTGGCTGGTCCCCGCGCTCACCGTGGCGGGCGTGGCGTACCTGGTGTGGTTCGGCGTCAGCGCCCTGCGCTCCGCCCACCGGGGCGACCGCACCCTCGCCGGCGCCGCCGCCGAGGTCGAGGACGACGCCTGGGCCCCCACCGCCGAGGAGGTCGCCGCGATGACCGGCAGCCTGCCCGTCGTCGCCGCCGGCCCTGACGCCGGGGCCGACGCCGCGACCGCTCCGGCCGGGACCGGGGGCGGCGTCGCCCTCCGCACCCGCCCGGTCTCGACGACGGCGCCCGCCTCCGCCGCGCCGCGCCCCGCGCTCACCCCGCTGCCGCGGCTGGTGCTGCTCTGCCTCTCCGTCTCCCTGCTCAACCCCCACGCGATCCTCGACGCCGTGGTGATGATGGGCACCTTCGCCCAGGGCTACGGCGCGGACAAGTGGCTGTACGTCGCCGGCGCCGTCGCCTCCTCCGCCCTGTGGTTCCTGGTGCTGGGCTGGGGCGGCGCCAAGCTGGCCCCGCTGATGAACACGCCGCGCACCTGGCGGATCGTGGACGGCGCGGTGGGCGTGGTGGTGCTGGGGATCGCCGGGAAGGTCGCCCTCACCCTGTTCTGAGCCGCCGCGGGGGAGGATGGGGGCATGACCGCTCCCGCCGCCCGCTCGGACGAGCCCGCCGAGATCCGTGTCTCCGCCGTGGTGATCGCCCGCCCGGATCGCAGGGTCCTCACCGTCCGCAAGGCCGGCACCGCCGTGTTCATGTTCCCCGGCGGCAAGCACGAGCCGGGCGAGACGCCGCTGGAGACCGCCGTGCGGGAGACCCGCGAGGAGACCGGCCTGCGGATCCGCCCCGACGAGCTGGTGCACCTCGGCGCCTGGGACACCCCCGCCGCCAACGAGCCCGGCATGGCCCTGCACTCCGAGGTGTTCGCGCTGTGGCGGCCCATGGCCCGGCACGAGGTCCCCGCGGCCGACGACGAGATCGCGGAGCTCCACTGGATGGACCCCGCCGCCCCCGCGGCGCCCGCCGGCGCCGGGGTGGCGCCCCTGCTGCTCCCCGTCCTGGCGCGGGTGGCGGCGCAGCCCCTCTTCTGACCCCGCCCCCGCCCCCGCCCCCAGCGCTTTCGTGCGTGGAACGGACGGCGCGTCGTCCCCTTCCGTGCGTGGAATGGACGCCTCAGCGCCCCGCCGACGCCGCCCCGCCCACACCCCGGCGCGCCTGCACCGTGGCCTGCAGCTCGTCCACGCGGCCGAGCACCCCCACCTGCAGCAGGCCCGGCCAGCCGTGCACCAGCAGGCCGGCCACCACCGCCACCACGCCCCACAGCGGGTGCCCCGCCGCCGCCAGCGCGACCCCCGCCGCCGCGTGGAGCACCGCGGACAGCCCGTGGTTCAGCAGTCGCCCCACGGCCTCCCGCCGGAACGCCAGCACGTCCGCGCGGGAACGGATCCTCCGGCGGATCCGCGCGTCGGAGCCCGCGACCCGCAGCTGCCGGGCGAGCCACCAGGTGTGGGCGCGGGCGGCCAGGGCGCGCAGCCGGCGCAGCCGCCGCCAGGGCAGGTCCACCACCGCCCGGGTCGGCACGCCGTAGAACGGCCCGAAGCCCACCGTGGCCGCCGTCAGCACCGCCACGTAGGCGCCCGGGGACGCCGGCACCACCTGCCTGAACCCCCACGCCAGCAGCGTCACGACGGCGACGGCGGCGCACACCGCGGGGATCCTCATGGCCGGTGACTCTACCGGCGGGGTGCCGGCCTCCCGCGGCTGTCTACCCTTGAGCGGTGAGAGCCCTGCTGCGCATCCTCCGGTTCGCCCCCCAGCTCAACCCCCTCTACCTCGGCATCGCCGTCTGCTCGGTGCTCGCCGCCGCGCTGTCCCTGGCCACCCCGTTCCTCATCGGCGCCGCGACCAACAGAATCGTTGACGCGATCGCCGGCCGCAGCACCCTGGACGACGCCGTCGCCGCCGTGACCTGGCTGGCCCTGGCCTTCCTCGCGGTCGAGGTGGCGACCACCGCCGTCGTCAGCGTGGGCGGCTACTGGGGTGACGTCATGGCGGCCCGCATGCGCGCCGCCCTCTCCGGCCGGTACTACGACCACCTGCTGCACCTGCCCCAGCGGTACTTCGACACCGCGATCACGGGGCGGATCGTCAACCGGCTGAACCGGTCCATCACGGAGCTCACCCAGTTCCTGCAGTTCTTCTCCAACAACGCGTTCACCATGCTCATCACCACGGCCGCCGTGCTGGTGATCACCGCGTTCTACTGGTGGCCGCTGGCCGTGCTGCTGGCCGTCGTGTTCCCCGTGTACATGTGGCTCACCGCCAAGACCTCCGCGAAGTGGCAGGGCTGGGAGGGGGAGAAGAACACGGAGGTGGACATCGCCTCCGGCCGCTTCGCCGAGACCGTCGCGCAGATGAACGTGGTCCGCGCCTACAACCGGCAGGACCACGAGCTCGCCGGGTTCACCGAGCGGTTCAGGCGCACCGTGGGCATCACGCGGAAGCAGTCCCGGTTCTGGCACGGCATGGACGCCGGCCGCCGCCTGGCCCTGAACCTCGTGTTCGGCGTGATGTACCTGATCGTGTTCGTCCGGACCGCCCGGGGGCTGTTCTCCGTGGGTGACATGGTGATCCTCCTGCAGCTGATGAACATGGCCCGGCAGCCGATCTTCTCCATGAGCTACCTCGTGGACTCCGCGCAGCGCGCCGTCGCCGGCTCGAAGGACTACTTCGGCGTGCTGGCCGAGGAGCGCGAGCGGTCCGGCGGCGCGGCCCTGCCGGCCGGCCTCGGGTCCGCGGAGGCGCCCACGACGACGACGGCGACCGGCGTCGTCGTTCGGGACCGGGCCGAGGCGCCCACCGGGGCGCCGGTGCGGGCGGGTGCGGACGTGCCGGCCGTGCGCTTCGCGGACGTGACCTTCGCCTACGACCCGGAGGCCGAGCGCCCGGTGCTGGACGGCGTCACGTTCGACATCCCGCAGGGGGCGAAGGTGGCGCTCGTGGGCGAGTCCGGTGGCGGCAAGTCGACCCTCGCGCACCTGCTCATGGGCCTGTACCCGGTGGGATCGGGGCGGGTGGAGGTGTTCGGCCGGGACGTGGCGGGCCTGGACCTGGCGGTGCTGCGCGGGCAGGTGGCCGCGGTGTTCCAGGAGCCGTTCCTGTTCTCCGGGACCATTCGGGAGAACATCGCCTACGCGGACCCGGACGCCTCCGGCGAGCGGGTGCGGGCGGCGGCGAAGGCCGCGTTCGCGGACGGGTTCGTGGAGGAGTTCGAACACGGGTGCGAGCAGCTGATCGGCGAGCGCGGCCTGCGGCTTTCCGGCGGGCAGAAGCAGCGGATCGCGGTGGCCCGGGCGGTGCTCAAGGACGCGCCGGTCCTCGTGCTGGACGAGGCGACCTCCGCCCTGGACACCAAGTCCGAGCGGCTCGTGCAGTCCGCGCTGGACGACCTCATGGTGGGCCGGTCCAGCCTGATCGTGGCGCACCGGCTGAGCACCATCGCGTCCGTGGACCGGATCGTGACGCTGCGCGGCGGGCGCGTGCAAGAGGTCGGGACGCCGGCCGAGCTGGCCCAGTCCGGCGGGATCTACGCGCAGCTGCTGCGCCTGCAGAAGGCCGGCACCAAGGAGGCTCGGAAGCTCCTCAAGGAGTACGGCCTCTCCGGCTGACCCCCGCCGTTTTCGTGCGTGAAGCGGACGGGCTCAGGACCACTCTCGTGCGTGAAACGGTCGGCGCCGAGCGGAGGCGCGGTGTCAGCGGCCCTGGAGCACTGCCAGGCGGCCGGCCTCGAGCGGCGCCACCTGGAACTCGTAGCGCACGGCTCCGTCCACGATGTGCTCCGGGCGCACCGTGTGGCGCACATCGATCGGCGTGCAGCCCAGGCTGGAGGCGATCGCCGCGTGGGTCTCGCCCGCCACGACGTCCACTCCGGCGGTCTCCTCGTCCCGCCGCGGCGAGGTGTACTCGCACAGCAGCACCAGCCGGTGCGTGACGCCCGGGCCGGAGACCGGCACCGTCAGCACCCCCGGGTTCCTGAGACTGTCCTGGTCGGCGGGGAGCACGGCCTCGGCGACGACCGGCTCGGTCTTCGGGTCCCAGCCGCCGAGGTCGGGCATCCGCGGGTCGGAGCCGTCCGCCTGCCAGGCGTCGGTGGTCCGCGCCCAGGCGTCGAAGGTCGTGCCTCCGCCGCCCGTCTCGAACAGGGCGGCGGGCAGCGTGACCACCGCGTGCCGCGGCACGGCCGTCGCCTCGGAGGAGGCGGCCGCCTCGTGGGACGCCCGCGCGGAGGCCGCCCGGTCGTCCCCCTCTGCGGCCGCCCGCGCATTCGAGAGCGGCTCGGCGCTCTCGGGGGCATCGATCTCTGCGCCTCCGCGCACCACGTCCCCGGCGGCGGAGGTGGTCTCGGACGCCGCGGCGGACGACGCCGCCTCCTGCGGCCCGCCCGTGCAGCCGGTGAGGCCCAGCGCCAGGGCGAGGGCCGCCGTCGTGAGGGGGAGGAGGGGGCGGCGCGTGCGCGTCCTCGGGTCCATGGCGTCGGCGGCTCAGCCGCGTGCCGGCGGCTGGTTCAGCTGGAAGGTGGCGCCCGCGGGGTCCACCACGGAGGCGACGACGCCGAACGGCGAGTCCATCGGCCCGTCCACGATCCGGCCGCCCTTCTCCTCGACGACCTTCACGGACGCGTCCATGTCCGTGGTCTGGAAGTACACCCGCCAGTGGCTCGGCACGGCCTCCGGCAGCCATGCGGCGGCGTCGCAGAGGCCCGCGGTGGCCTGCTCGCCGGTGTGGTCCGTGGCGTAGGCCGGCATGCCGTCCTCGTCCGGCGCGGCGTCGTCCTGCTGGCCGTCCGGGCCCATGGGGACCACGTCCCAGCCGCAGACGGCGCGGTAGAACTCCGCGTCCGCCGCGAAGTCCTTGGACATGACCTCGAACCACACGGACGTGCCGGGGGTCAGGGGGAGGTCGTGGCCGGAGAACTCGCCCGGCTGCCAGAAGCCCACCGCCTCGCCGCCGGGGGTCATGGCCAGGGCCATGGAGCCCAGCTCGCCGACGGGCATGGCCTCCACGATGACCTGGCCGCCGTGTTCGGCGACCAGGCCGAGGGTCCGGGCGATGTCCTCGGTCTTGAGGTAGACGGTCCAGGCGGCGGGCTGGACGGGGCCGCCGGAGAACTGCGCGGACAGCTCGCCGTCCATGGCGCCGCCGATCACCGCGTCGCCGGCCCGCACCATGGTGTAGTGGCCGTAGTCCTCGCCCTGGTCCTGGAAGGTCCAGCCGAAGAGGGCCGAGTAGAAGGCCTGCTGCGTGGCGAAGTCGCCCGCGGAGTAGTCGATCCAGATGGGGGAGCCGGAGGGGATGGCGGTGTGCTGTGCGCTCATGCGCCCAGCATGCGCCAGCGGGGCCCGGGGGACAATGGCCGGATGAGCCCCGCCCGTCCCCACTCCCCGTCCGCCGCCGCCTACCCGGGCCTGGCCTGGGACGTCGTCGTGAGCGCGGAGGAGGTCGGCGACGCCGACGACGACTCCCTCGACCTGCTGGAGATCACCCGCGACCGCATGCTGGACGAGGACTGGGACGTCGCCGTCGGGCTGACGGGCCACGCCCTCGTCCAGGGGCCGCACACGCTGCGGTCGCAGGTGTCCCCGGTGCACGCGGCGGGCGTCGTCTCCCTGGACCTCGCGGACGGGGGCGCGCGGGAGGCGGTGGAGGACGTCGTCGCGCGCGTGCTCGGCCTGGACCCCGACGACGGCGCCCCCTCCGCCGGGGAGCGCACCGCCGCCGTGGCCCGCGCCCGGCAGCGCGCCGAGGACGTGGAGGCCCGCGCGGACGAGTCCGGGGCGTCGTTCACCTGGCGGGTGCTGCGTGCCAACGCGCGCCTGCTGCTGGGCACGGTGCGGGGCAACCGGCCGTGGCTGCTGGCCGTGTCCCTGACCCGTTCCATGTCCACGGCCCTCGCGGCCGGCGCCCTGACCCTGCTCACCACGGACCTGTGGATGCTCTCCGCCGCCTACGACGGCGTGCAGATGTCCCTGCTGGGCCTGCTGGCGGTGGCGGCCGTGAGCCTGTCCCTGGTGGTCGGCGCGAAGCTGTGGGAGCGTCCGCGCCGCGCCGCCGAGCGGGAGCAGGTGGCCGTGTTCAACCTGGCGACCGTCCTGACGGTGGTCATCGGCGTCCTCGTGCTCCACGCCCTGCTGATGCTGGCCGCCCTGGCGGGGGCGCTGCTGCTCGTGGACGGGGACGTGTTCACGGAGGTCACGGGGGAGCCGGCCAGCCCGTGGCAGTACGCCAAGCTCGCCTGGTTCGTGGGCGGGCTCGCCACGATCGGCGCCGGCCTGGGCGCCGGCCTCGAGGACGACGACGACGTCCGCGAGGCCATCTTCACCCGCGGCGCGACCCGCTGAGGGGCGCGCCGCGGGGAGGAGGCGGAAGAGGCTCAGACCGTCGCCAGCCCCTCCACCGGGCTGAGCCGAGCGGCCCGCCCCGCCGGGGCCAGGGAGGCCAGCAGGCCCGCGACGGCGGCCACCGCCACCACCAGCGCCAGCTCGGCCCACGGGACCTCGGGCCACACCAGCGCCCGGTCCTCGCCCAGCTGGGCGACGAGCTGGCCCAGCACCAGCTGGGAGCCGGCCCAGCCGTAGAGCACGCCCAGCCCGCATCCCAGCACCGCCGCGACGCCGGCCACGAGCACCGCCTCCACGGCGATCATCCCGCGCAGCCCGCCCCGGGTGAGGCCGAGGGCCCGCAGCAGCGCGTTCTCCCGGGTCCGCTCGATCACGGACAGGCTCAGCGTGTTCGCGACGCCGATCAGCGCGATCAGCACGGACACCGCCAGCAGCCCCACGACGATCCACAGCAGGGCGTCGATGATCTGCGCGTACACGGCGCGCTCCGCGGCGCCGCCGTCCACGATGGACGCGCCCGCGCCGGCCGCGGCGGTGAGCGCGGCCGACATCTCCTGCAGGCGGTTCACCGAGACGTCGTCCGCGGCGGCGACCAGCACGAGTCCCGCCACGGCCTGGTCCTCGGCGGCGGGGCCGGCGGCGTCGGAGGCGGTGCCCGCGTCCGCGGCGACCCCGTGCCGGCGCACCCACTCTGCGGTCTCGGGGGTGAGGAACACGCCGGTGGTGAGCCCGGAGCCGCGCACGGAGGCGAGCCCGGAGACCCTCCCGTCCACCACGACCTCCGTGGTCGCCCCCGCCCAGGCGGGCACCAGGACGGAGGCGCCGTCACCGAGGGCGCGGTCCTGGCCGTCGGGCAGGGCGGCCACCACGGAGCGCAGCGCGTCCGCCTCCACGGCGTAGGCGGGGCTGCCGTTCACCGTGGCGCCCACGGGGGACGCCGCGGCCACGGAGCCGACGCCGTCCACCGCGCCCAGCGCCCGGGTGGCGGCGGCGAGGTCCCCGCCCGCGGGCACGGACACCACCAGGTCCACGGGGTACTCCTCGTCCAGGAGCGCGTCCAGCCGGATCTGGGCGGTGCGCCCGCCGGTGAGGACGAGCGCCACGAGCGTGGTGCCGATCAGCAGGGCGGACGCCGTCGCCGCGGTGCGCCGCCGGTGCCGGACGGCGTTGAGCCCGGCCAGCCGGCCCGGCACCCCCGCCGGGCGGGCCAGCACGGCGGCCGCACGCACGGCCCCGGGCACGAACAGCCGGGCCAGCAGGAGCACGCCGAGGAAGGAGAGCACGCCGCCGCCGAGGGCGGCCGCGAACGCCGAGCCCCACGCGCCCCACCACATCAGGGCCGCCCCGCCGACGGCGAGCAGCAGCCCGAGCCCGGCGCGCACCAGGCCGACGCGGGAGCGCACCGGGGCCTCGTCCACCGGGCGCAGGGCCTGCACGGGGGCCACCCGCGTGGCCGCCCGGGCCGGGCCCAGCGCCGCGACGGCCGCCACGGCCGTGCCCAGCGCCACCGCCCCCGCCAGCGGGAGCCAGTCCACGCCCAGGGTGAGGGCGTCCGCGCCGAGCGCGCCGCGCGCCACGGCCACCACGGCCGCGGTCAGGCCCACGGCCAGCACGACGCCGGCCACGGCTCCCGTCAGGCCGGTCGCCACGGCCTCCAGCAGCACCGCGCCGCGCACCTGCCGGGCCTCGGCGCCCACGGCGCGCAGCAGGGCGAGCTCGCGGGTGCGCTGGGCGACGGGCACCTGGAACGTGTTGGCGATGACCAGGGCCGTCACCACGAGGGCCAGCAGGGCGAACCCGCCGAGCACCCAGCCGAGCAGGTCCGTGCCGCCGGAGAGCGAGGCCAGCTGGTCGCGCACCGCCTGGTCCGGGGTCTGCACGGCGGCAGGGACGCCGTCGTCGTGGAGGGCACGCGCGGCGGCCTCCGCCACGGCCTCCCGGTCCGCGCCCGGCGCCAGGCGCAGCAGCACGGCCGTCGTGTAGGGGACCTGCCCGTCCGGCGCGAGGTCCTGTGCCACGGGGCGGGACGCCCACACCTGGGCCTGGGAGGAGAGCATCGGGTCCGGGGACACGCTCGTCAGGCCCGTCACCGTGGCGCGCACGGGCGCCCGGGTCGGTTCCCCGGTCAGGGGCAGCTCGTCGCCCACGCCCACGCCGAGGGCGCGGGCCGTCTCCTCGTCCACGGCCACGCCGCGCGCGTCGGCCGGGTCGGGCAGGGCGCCGGCCACCGCGCGCACCCCCAGCAGGTCGGGGTGCGCCGGCGCGGGGATCACCGCCGCCGGCCGCGGGGTCCCGCCGCCCGGCGCGGCGGCCTCCGCGAACCCGGGGGTGGGCGCCCATGCCTCGGCGACGTCGTCGAGGCGGGCCAGGGCGCCGGGCGTCTCCGGGGTGCCGGCCAGCGCCGCGAGCCGCTGCCCGGGCGGGGGGCCGGAGGCGTCTGCGGAGGTCTCGGGGTCGTCCTCGGGCTGGATCACGAGGTCCGCTCCCGCGTAGACGGAGCCGAGGGTGGTGCGCAGGGTCGCCTGCGCGGTGGAGGCCACCAGGAAGGAGGCGGCCAGGAACATGGTGCCGATCAGCACGGCCAGCACCACGGAGGCGTAGCGGCGCCGCCGGGCGCGCAGCTGGGACAGGGCCACGGTCCACATCTCAGCGGCCCCCGTCCTGCGGGAGCGGCCGGCCCTGCGGGAGGGGCCGGCCCTGCTGCAGGGCCGTGAGGGCCTCGGCCACCCGCTCGGCCGTGGGCGCGTGCAGCTCCCCGGCCAGCGCGCCGTCCGCCAGGAGGACCACCCGGTCCGCCGCGGCGGCGGCCACCGGGTCGTGGGTGACCATGATGACGGTCTGCCCGGTCTCCCGCGTGGCGCGCCGCAGCAGGTCCAGGACCTGGGCGCCGGTCGCCGAGTCCAGGTTGCCGGTGGGCTCGTCCCCGAAGACGACGTCGGGCCGCGTCAGCAGCGCCCGCGCCACCGCGACCCGCTGCTGCTGGCCGCCGGAGAGCTCGTGCGGACGGTGGGCGAGGCGGTCCGACAGGCCCAGCCGGTCCACGATCTCCGCCAGCCACGCCCGGTCCGGGGTGCGTCCGGCCAGCTCCATCGGCAGGACGATGTTCTGCTCCGCCGTGAGGGTGGGCACCAGGTTGAACGCCTGGAACACGAAGCCCACGCGGTCCCGGCGCACGCGGGTCAGCGCGGCGTCGGACAGGCCCGTGATCACCGTGTCCCCCAGGGTGACGACGCCGGCGTCCGGCGTGTCCAGCCCCGCGAGGCAGTGCATGAGCGTGGACTTGCCCGAGCCGGAGGGGCCCATGATCGCCGTGAACCGGCCGGTCTCCACGTCCACGTCCACCCCGCGCAGCGCGTGCACCGCCGCGTCCCCGCGGCCGTACGTCTTGGTCAGCCCGCGGGCGGAGACGGCCGGGGCCGGCGGGGCAGCGGCGTGGGCGAGGGGTGTGGCCAGGGCGTGGGCGCCGGCGTCGTGCGCGGCGGAGCGGGGCGAGGTGATGTCCATGCCACCAGGGTCCCGCGGGGCCCCGCCGTCGGGATCGGAGCGCGGGAGGGACTGTCGCGGGGCCTGGCCGCGGAGGACCTCGCTTCCCTGCTGGCCGCCCAGGAGCGCATGCAGGAGGAGGACACCCCGCCCGCGGAGGCCATGGGCCGTGCCGAGGACGCCGTCATGGGGCTCGCGGACCGGGCCGTGGACCTGGCGCGCGAGGCCGGCCTGGTGGGCGACGACGTCACCGGCCGGGCCTACATGAACGGGCTGATCGCGGTGACCCGGCCGCCCCTGCCGGCCCTGGAGTCCTGCCGGGACGACCTCGAGGACTGGCTGCTGACCGTGTTCCTGCGGGGTCTGCGCCCGGCCGCCTGACGCCGCCGCGGCCCCAGCCCGGAGGTCAGTCCTCCAGCGACGGGCGGGTGAACGCCAGCGTCAGCGCCCCCGCCAGCCCGGACGCGCCGAGGCTCAACAGCACGCGCAGGAGCGGCCCCAGGTCCGTGGCCAGCGCCAGGCCCGCCATGACCAGGGCCGCCGTGACCAGCGCCAGGAAGAACGCGAGGCACTCGGCGTCGCCGCGCTCACGCTCGCGGTCCGACGGCGACGTCCCCTCCGGCTCACGGGCGGCGGGCGGGACGGCGGTGACGGGCGGGACGGCGGGTGCGGCGGGGGAGGGGGCGGGGGCGGCGCTCATGGGGGTCCTTCGGTGCGGTCGGAGGTGGGTGTCCCAGGTGAGACCAGGATGTCGCGCCGGTGCCGTCGGCCGGCACCCTCCTGGGGCTGAACCGCGCCGGAGGGGGGTCATCCCTGGGTAGGAGCCCCGCTGGCCGAAGGTGCCGCGAGGCCGGGCAAGGGCCGGCTCAGAACCCCACGAGCCCCGTCCGGTGCGCGATCAGCACCGCCTGCACCCGGTCGCGTGCCGAGAGCTTCGCCAGGACCCGCCCCACGTGCGTCTTGACGGTGGCCTCGGAGAGCACCAGCTGGGCGGCGATCTCCGGGTTCGCCGCGCCCTGGCCCATGAGCACGAGCACCTCCCGCTCGCGCGGGGTGAGGGAGCCGACGGCGGCCTGCTCGTCCGCGCACTCGGCGCTGCGGGCCGCGTCCTGGCGCAGCCGCGGCGCCATGTGGGCCAGCAGCCGCCGCGTCGTCGACGGGGCGATCACCGCGTCCCCGCCGTGCACCGTGCGGATCGCGGCGAGCAGCTCCTCGGGCGGTGCGTCCTTGAGCAGGAACCCGGAGGCCCCGGCCTCGATCGCGTCCATCACGTGCTCGTCCAGGTCGAACGTCGTCAGCACCACCACGCGCGGCGCATCGGGCCGGCGCAGCAGGGCGCGCGTGGCCTCGATCCCGTCCATCTCCGGCATCCGCACGTCCATGAGCACGACGTCGGCGCCCGCCACGGCCACGGAGGCCGCCGCCTCGCGGCCGTCGGAGGCCTGCGCCACCACGGTCAGGTCCGGCTGGGAGTCGATCAGCATGGCCAGGCCGGAGCGGATCAGGGCCTGGTCGTCCACGAGGGCCACGCGGATGGGGGTCGGCTGGGCGTCGTCGGGGCTCATACGGGCATCCTCCCAGACGTCGCCGACCTCCGCGCTGCGCCGACCGCGGCCCGTCAGACGTCCGCGTACGGCAGCTCGGCCCAGACCCGCCACCCGGCGCCGACGCGCGGCCCGGCCTCCATGGTCCCGCCGAACAGCGCCACGCGCTCGGCGATCCCGCGCAGGCCCTGGCCGCTGCCGGTGGTCTCGGCGTCGGCCTGGCTGCGCCCGTCGTCGTCGGCCTGGATCTCCAGTCCGCGTGCGGTCCAGCGGAGGGTGAGGAAGGCGTGCGCCCCCTCCCCGCCGTGGCGCAGCGTGTTGGTGAGGGCCTCCTGGACGGTGCGGTAGGCCGTGAGCTCGCCGCCGGCGGGCAGGTCGCGGCGCGGGCTCCCCTGCTCGAGCAGGGAGATCTCCAGCCCGGACAGGCGCAGGGTCTGGAACAGGGCGGGCAGGTCGGCGAGGCCGGGCGGGGCGCGGTGCCCGTCCGGGGCGGCGGGATCGCGGCGGGCGCGGTCGGGGCCGCCGGTGGGCTCGGCGGGGCCGCGCAGCACGCCCAGCAGCTGGCGCATGTCCGCCAGGGCGGAGCGGCCGGTCTGGCCGATGGTCTCCAGGGTCTCGACGGCGAGCTCCGGCTTGGCGGCGGCCGCGTACCGGGCGCCGTCGGCCTGGCTGATGATCACCTGCAGGGAGTGGGCCACGATGTCGTGCATCTCGCGCGCGATGTGGCTGCGCTCGTCGGCGGCGGCGAGCTCGCGCTCCTGCAGGGCCTGCGTCTCGAGGCGCCGGGCGCGGTCCTCGAGGGCCTGCACGGCCAGCCGGCGGTTGCGGACCACGTCCCCGAACGCCCACGCGGTGAGCACGGCCATCCCGCACAGGACGGCCATGACCACCATGGCCACCGGCTCTGCGGGGGACTGGACCTGCACACCGTCGGGCGTGGTGAACCGGGGCGGGAACAGCCACACCTTCAGCCCGTTGGCCAGGCCCCCGGCCAGGCCCGTGGCGAGCCCGGCGAGGGACGCCCAGCGGGGCCCGATCGCGGCCAGGTTGTAGACGGTGGCCGGGACCATGGCCAGCGCGATCGTGAACTCGGGTCCGACGGCCAGGTGCAGCAGGGCCCCGGCGACGGTCACCCCCGCGGCGGCCACGGGCCGCACCCGGCGCAGCCCCCATGCGCCGGTCATGAGCAGGCCGGCGACGACGGTGCCGGCCGTCTGCCAGGCCGCGGGGCTGCCGACGCCGCCGCCGAGCATCACGAGGGGCGCCAGCACCAGCACCAGGGTGAGCAGCACGGCCGCGGTGACGTCCGTGCGCACCGGGTGTCGGCGGAGCAGGACGTCCAGGCGGCGCAGCGGGTTCACGGCTCAGCCCGGGGGGCCAGGGAGGCGAGCACCTCCGCGGCGCCGACCTCCTCCACGCGGTGCGCGCCGGTGCCGGCCCACAGGTGCACGTGCTCCAGGTCCCCCTCCTCGGCCGCGGCCCGCCGCAGCGGCCCGGTGAGCCCGTTGACCTCGGGGTACGCGGCGGGGGCGTCGTGGTGCTCGTCCATGAACGGGGTGACGAGGCCGCGGGCCCAGCGCCCCGTGTAGGCGCGGGTCAGGGCGGTGGAGGCGGCGCCGTCGTCGGGATGGGCGAAGGCGACGCCGGCCGAGGCCTGGCGCAGCGCGGTGCGATGCGCCGCGGAGGTGCCGGCCTCGGGGGTGAGCAGGAACGCGGTGCCCGCGGCGACGGCCACGGCCCCGGCCTCCAGCAGGGGACGCACCTGCGCGCCGTCGGTGATCCCGCCGGCGGCCACGAGCGGCACGGCGGCCGGGCCGAGGGCGTGGCGCACCGCGAACACCAGGGTGCGCAGGTCGGTGATGCCCGGGCGGCCCTGGGGGTCCAGGGTGGCCCGGTGTCCGCCCGCCTTGGGGCCCTGGACCACCAGGAACCGGGCCCCGCTCGCGACGGCGGCCATCGCCTCCGCGGGGCTCGTCACCGTCACGCCGGCCGGGATCCCGGCCGCGTCCAGGCGGGCGAACACGTCCGGGGCGGGCAGCCCGAACGTGAAGGACACCGCCGGCCAGGACTGCTCCTCGGCGGCGGCGAGCATGTCCTCGAACGCGGCGCGCTCGGCGTCGGGGTCCGGGGTGACCGTCAGGACGGAGGGCAGCTCCGCGCCGAGGTCCGCGGCCAGGGGCGCCAGGCGCTCCCGGTAGGAGGCCACCGCCTGGGCGCGCGCGATCCGGGCGGCGCCGCCGCGGGCCGAGGCGGCCACGGCCGTGTTCACCGCGTCCGGCACGAAGAGGTTCACACCGAACCGGCCGGCCTCCTCGGGGGCGGTGAGCAGGGCGCGCAGTCCGTCCACCTGCTCCCGGACCTGCGCGGCGGACCGCATGCCGCCGGCCAGGAACGCGCCGCCGCCGGCCCGGATCACCGCGGCCGCCAGCTCCGGGGTGGAGGGCCCGCCGGCCATGGGCGCCGCGAGCACCGGCACGGGCGGGTCCAGCGGGGCCGGGACGGGCGCGGGGACGGACGGGACGGTCGTCGAGCTCATGCGCCCAGCGTAGGACCCCCGGCCCCGCCGGTCAGGGGGTCCTACAGTGATGGGGGCCGGACGCGCCCGTCGTCGAGCTGAGGAGGGAGGGCGGAGCCATGCAGGTGCTGCTCGCCCTGGCGCCCATCCTGCTGACCCTGGGCCTGCTGATGACGCGCCTGCCCGCCTGGGCGGCGCCCGCCGCGGGCTCCGTGGCCGCCGTCGTCCTGGGCCTGACGGTGTTCGGCGTGGACCCGGCCGTGCTGGGCGCGGCGGTGGGGCACGGGGTGCCGACCGTGCTCGAGATCCTGGCGATCATCGCCGGCGGCATCACCCTCTCCCGCGTGATGGAGCACTCCGGCGCGCACGCCCGGCTGGGCGGCTGGCTGTCCGCGGGCAACGGCCCCACCCTGGCCACGGCCCTGCTCATGGTGCACGGCGTCATCCCGTTCCTGGAGACCGTCACCGGGTTCGGGGTGTCCCTGGTGGTGGGCGTCCCGCTGCTGCTCGGCCTCGGGTTCACCGCCTACCGGGCGGCGCTGCTCTCGGTGCTCTCGCTGACGATCGGCGTGTGGGGCTCCATGGCGCCGGGCACGCTCATGGGCGCCCGCCTGGCCGGCCTGGACGTCCAGGAGGTCGGGGTCACGGCCGCGGTGTTCAACCTGCCCGCCTCACTCGTGGCCGGCGTGGCCACGGTCCTGGCGGTGCGCGGCGCCCGCGGCCTGCGCGACGACAGCGCCCCCGCCCGCCTGGCACCCTGGCTCGGCGTCGCGCTCGCCTCCGGGACGGCCCAGTGGGCGCTGATCCTCGGTGCCAACCTGCTGGTCGGCACGGCACCGGCGGGCGCCGTGGCGACCTTCGCGCTCACCCTGGCCTGGCTGCTCGTGATCCGCCGCGGCCGACTCACCCCCGGGCCGGGGCGGGACGTCGTCCCCTACGTGACGCTCATGGCGGGCACCGTGCTCGGCACCACCGCCGAGGACGCGCTGGGGCTGACGGGGCCGCTGTCCGTCGTCGGGACTCCGGCCCTGTGGTCCTTCGTGGCGGTGGGCGTGGGCCTGCGGCTCCTGGACCTCGACGCCGCCGCGCGGCGCACCGTCCCCCGCGAGTCACTCCGGCTCTGGCGCGGCACCGCGGTCCCCAACGCGCTCTACGTGGCGTTCGGCCTGGTGCTCTCCGCGGGCGGGGCGTCCCCTGCGCTCGCGGGCGCGCTGAGCGGCCTGGGGGAGTCCTACCTGGCGGCCATGCCGTTCATCGGGGCCTTCGCGGGGTTCGTCACGGCGTCCAACACGGGGGCGATGGCCCTGGTGGGGCCGCTGCAGATGGACACGGGCGCGGCCCTGGGAGTGCCCCCGGCGTGGTCCAACGGACTGCACAACGCGGCCGCGGGGTGGGGCATCATCGCCGGCCCGGCCCGCATCCAGGTGGCCCACGGCATGGCCGCCCCCGCCCAGACCCCGGACATGCCGGGCCGGGCCGTGAGCCCCCGTGGCCTGGTCGCGGCCCTGTTGCCGGCCTCGCTCGCGGGCGTGGCGGGGATGTCCCTCATGGGGTGGCTCCTGCTGCCGCGGTGAGGCAGGGGCAGGCGCGGTCGGCGGCCGCTCATGCCCGGCGGCCCACGGCGGCCGGCTCAGGCGGGGACGCCGAAGGGGATGCGCACGTCCACGTGCCAGCGCCCCTCCCGGGGTCCGACGTCCGCGCGGCCGCCGAGCAGCCCTGCGCGCTCCCGGATGTTCAGCACCCCGAACGAGCCGTCGGGCTGCGGCGCGTCCCGGGGTCGGCCGGGGTGCTGGGCGGGGGACAGTTCACTGAGCACCCGCAGACGCACCTGCCCGGGGGACAGGGTGAAGAGCACCTGGCACGCGCCCCCGGCGGGGGCGTGCTTGACCACGTTGGTGACCGCCTCGTGGGCGATCCGGTGGACGGTCGCGTCCACGTGGCGGGGCGCGCGCACCCCGTCCTGCTCCTGGACCTGCAGGTCGACGTCGAAGCCGTGCGCGCGAAGCCGCGCGGCGGCGTCCCGGGCCGCCTGCGCGGAGGAGGTCACCAGCGCGGTGTCGAGAGCGTCCGGCGTGCCCGTGCCCCGGCGCGCGTCGACGTCGGTGCCGGCGTAGAGCACCTGGAGCAGGCCGCGCAGATTGGCGTGGGCCTGCCGGGCGACGTCGGCCACGGCGTCCGCCATCCGCTGCTGGGCGGCGCGGTCGGGGGCGACGCGTATCGCCTGCGTCTGCATGGCCAGGACGGCGAGGTCCTGGGCCACCACGTCGTGCAGGTCGCGGGCCAGGCTGCGCCGGATGTCGGCCGTGGCGCGGTCGCGCGCCTCCACGAGCTCGAGGTTGCGGCGGCGGGCGCGCTCCAGGGAGACCGACTCACGCCGCAGGAGCAGCCCCACGGCGGTGCCCGCCAGTGCCGGCACCAGCATGAGCGGCAGCACGTCCAGGTGGTCGGGGCGGAGGGCGGCGGTGAGCACCGTGGTCGCCAGGAGGGTGCAGCTGAAGACCACCAGGGGCGTCCTGGAGAGGTACAGGGCGGCGAACCCCATGGCCAGGCCCACGGTCACCACCGGCAGGGCGTAGAACCCCGAGGCCAGTGCGGACAGGACGAGCAGCGTGTAGCAGCCCATGAGGGCACGGGCGCCGGCGAGCGCCAGGACGAGCGTCACGCCGGTGCCGAGGGAGAAGAGGGCGTCGGCCGAGTCCAGCAGCCCGCCGCCCGGGCGGCCGGCCGCCCCGAGGGCCAGGTCCGCGGTCTCCCAGACCAGGAGGAGGCCACCGACCACGGCCAGCAGCCGGCGGAGGCGAGGGGAGAGCCGGCGCGGGGGTTCTGCCAGGAGGCCCCATGTGGCCCGGCCCCATGCTGGGACGTTCACGTCGTCCAGTATGGGGCCGGGCCGGGTGCGGCCCGCAAGGTGCCGTCGGAGCCGCGTCGGGGGGGCTCAGCAGGGGATGATGGGCACGCGGCGGCAGATGTACCGGTAGAAGTCCGGGGACGCCGTCCCCGGGTCGGAGATCCGCATGTCGTGCCCCAGGGGGGAGACGGCGGGGGCGGCCGAGGCGGCCGGGGCGCCGATCATCAGCGCCGGGAGGACGGCGACGGCGACGAGGGTGGAGCGGAGGCGGGCGGCGGGGCGGGGTGCGGTGGTGGTGGTCATGCCCTCGAGCCTGCCCGCCCGGGGGAGGGATCCGCGACGCCCGTTCCGGCACACCCGCCTGTCCTTTCGGGCATGGTCGGCTGCCCGAAGCGACGGGGTCGGGGCCACTAGGGTGGCCGCATGGACGCCATCACCGTGCTGATCGTGGAGGACGAGCCCCTCCTCACCCAGGCCTATACGATGATCCTCGAGGCCGACCCCGGGATACGGGTGGTCGGCACCGCCTCCGACGGCGCCGCCGGGGTGGCCGAGCACGAGCGCCTGCGACCCGACGTGGTCCTCATGGACCTGCGGATGCCGGTGCTGGACGGTGTGGAGGCCACGGGGCGGATCATGCGGGAGCACCCGGAGGCGAAGGTGCTCGTGGTGACGTCCATGACCACGGAGGACTACCTCTCCCCGGCGCTGGCCAACGGTGCCGCCGGCTACCTCACCAAGGACACGGACGCCGAGGGTCTGGTCCGCGCCGTGCGGGCCGTGGAGGCCGGGACCATGGCCCTGGGCCCGAGCATCGCCCGGGAGGTGGTGGACCTGCTGCTGCGCTCGGGCGTCGCTCCGCGCACGGACGCCCCGGCGTCGCCCCGCGACCTGCCCGAGGCACTGACACCCCGGGAGCAGGACGTGCTGGAGCTGCTGGCCGAGGGCCTGACCAACCAGGAGATGGCCGCCCGTCTCTACGTGTCCGACTCCACGGTCAAGTCCAACCTCGCCCGCGTGATGCACAAGCTCGGGGCCAACAACCGCGTGCAGGCCCTCGTGCTGGGGGTCCGGGCCGGCCTCGTCTCGATCCCGGGCTGACGCCGCGTCCCCTCCGTCCGTTCGGGCGGCCTCCCCCGCCCCGTCACCGCCTCCGGTGACGGGGCGGCGTCATGTGCGGGGCGGTCAGAGGGCTCCCTCGGCCCGTGCGGCCCCCTGCCCGAACGGGTGCGCCCCCTGCCCGAACGGCTCGGGGATCATGCCCGAACGGCACGCTGAGCCTGCCGGAACGGCTGTATTCGGGCTGTGTGGCCCTCCGTAGATTCAGTGGTGTCGGAGCAGGAGAGATCCCGCGGCCGACGACCACCACACCGGATCCCGCGGGATCCCCATCGAAGGAGAACCCATGTCCACCTCGCTCGTCGCCCTCGACTCCGCCGCCACCCGCCGCTCCGTCGGTGTCGCCGCCTCCCTGTCCGTGATCGGCCTGATCGTCGGCGGTGTCACCCTCGCCTGGGTGGCCGGCTCGCTCGGCATCTCCGCCTCCGCCGCCTCCCAGATCGTCAACGCCGTCCAGGTCGGAGGCCTGGCCCTGACCCTCGTGGGCGCCGCGTTCGGCTTCGGCGTGGGCTCCGCCTTCGTGGCCACCGTCCGCTGGTACATCCTCCGCAAGGGCAAGGCCGTCGCCATCGCCTGAGCCCGACCCGGTGCGCCCCGGCCGGCCCGTCCGCCTCGGCGGGCGGGCCGGCCGGACCGGGCGTCCCGCCCGGACGCCGCGACCCCTCCGCCCCTCCACCGAACGGAACCTCCCCATGAACCCCGCCGCCCCGGCGCCGGCCATCCGCCTCGCGGACGTGAGCGCCGCCTACGACCGCCGTCGCCCCGTGTTCACGGGCGCGGACCTCGTCATCGACGGGCCGGGCCTGGTCCGCGTCCACGGCCGCAACGGCGGCGGCAAGTCCACTCTCATCGAGCTGGTGTCCGGCTACCTGCGCCCGTCGGACGGACAGGTGCGGATCGGCGGCCTGCCCGCCCACGACCCCCGTGCCCATGAGCGGCGCCGCGTGTGCCGCACCGAGCCCGCCCTCTACCCCCTGATGGACGTGCACGACCACGTGGTGTTCGCCAGCCGGTGGGCCGGTGCGGACCCCGCGGAGGGACTGGCTCGGGCCGAGCGCTACGGGCTCGGCCCGTGGATGCACGCTCCCGCCCAGACCCTCTCCACCGGCAACCGCCGCCGCCTCTGGATCGTCCAGTGCACGGTCGGCGCCTTCGACACGGTGGTCCTCGACGAGCCGTTCAACGGGCTCGACGACGAGTCCTCCGCCGTCCTCGCCGCTGAGCTGGCCGCCTGGGCGCGCACCCGCTGCGTCGTCCTCATCTGCCACCTGCCCCCGCCGGGGCTGGCCTTCGACCGGGTGGTCCGCTGGCCCCCGGGACAGGCCGCCGCCGACCCCGCACCCCCCGCCGACCCAGGAGTCCGACCATGACCGCCGCTCTGGAGCGCGGGAGGCCCCTCGAGGGGGCCCCCGCGCGGCCCGCCACCCCACACCGTCGGGCCCGCTGCACCCCGCCGTGGCCCCGCCCCGGCGTCCTGGCCCTCGCTGCCGTGCTGGCTGCGCTCCTCGCCCTGGCCGGCGCCGCGGTCGGCCACTCCGCCGCCGGGTCCCTGCCGGCCGGGCTCCTGGGCGGCCCGCACACCTCCGACGCCGACTGGACGCTCACCGGGATCCTCGGCCGCAACCTCGGCGCCGCCCTGCTGGTCTTCGGCGGCGTGGTCACCGGCGGGGCCCTCACCGCCGTCACCCTGCCCCTCGTGGGCGTGTGGGTGGGGGCCACCCTCCGCCTCGCCCTCGACGCGGCAGGCTGGGAGGGCGCCGTCGGCGCCACGGTGCTCTACGCGCCCCTCGAGTTCGCGGGGGTGCTGCTGGCCGCCGTCGCCGGCCTGGTGCCCCTGGCCGCGGCGCTCCTGCGTCCCCGCGACGCCGACGTCGTCCCGGGCCCTCTCTCCCGGTATCTCGGCGCCCTGCCCTCGGCCTGCCTGCTGATCGGGTGCGCCCTCCTCCTCATCACCGCCGCCGGCGTCGTCGAGCACCTCGTGGTCTCGGGACGCTGACCCCCCAGGAAAGGACCTCCCATGTCCAGCTCGTCCCCCGCCCTGCCCGTCACCGCCCTGCGCTTCCCCGAGCACTCCGCCCCCCGGCCCGGCGTGCCCGGCGCCGACGCCCCCGCCGGACCGCGCACCCGCGGCGCCGTCTCCTGGGGCGTGTACCTGGCCGTGTGCGCCGTCGCGGGCCTGCGCCTGCCGGCCATCCTCGAGGCCACCCGCGATCGCATCGCGGCGGAGGCCGGGGCCGACGCCGGCGGCGGCTTCGTGGACCTGGCGCTCGGCGTCACCGGCGTGCTCGCGGTGGTGGCGTTCGTCATCGTGTTCGCCCTGTACGTGTCCACGGCCCGCCTCCTCGAGCGCCACACCCTGGCCCCCGCGCCGGGCTCGGTGGTCGGGGCGCACACCCTGGCGCTGGGCTGCACCCTGCTGTCCGTCCACGGGGCCGCCCTCCTCACGGGGACCCTGGCGCCGGTGCCCGTGCGCCTCGGGATCGCGGTGGCGGCCTCCGCGGCCGCGGTCGCCCTGCTGCGCGGCCAGCTCCCCACCGGATCGGCGCCCCGCCGGGTCGCCGCGGCCGCCACGGTGCTGCTGCTGTCCGCCCTGAGCGTCGCCTTCTGAGGCCGGCGGCCCCGGGATGCCCGAACGGGCGTAGTGACCGGCCGCGGCGCCCCCTAGATTCACAACACCACCCCCGCCGGAGGACCCGGCCCGTCTGAGAGGACACCATGCGTCTCACCACCACCCATCTGCGCATCGCCCTGGGCGCCGTCGGCCTGCTGGGCCTCGGCGTCCTGGCCACCCTCCTCTGGGGCGGCGTGCTGCCGGCCGCCCTGAGCTCCACCCAGCGGGGGATCGTCCTGACGGCGGCCGCGGTGGCGGCCGTGGCCCCGCTCCTGGGGGCCGTGCTGCCCGTCACCCGCATCGAGCGCCCGTCCAGCGCCGTGCTCCCCTCGTTGGGCCTGTTCGGCTTCGGCGTCCTGTTCACCGACGCCCTCGACGTGTTCCCGGTGCGGATCATCGTGATCCTCGGCGGCCTTCTGGCCCTGGCCGCCGTGGTCGCGGCCCTGTTCGGTGGACCCGAGCGCGCCGAGGCCGCCGAGGTGCCCGAGCGCACCGCCCATCGCTTCCACTGACCGCACCGACCCCGGGCCGTGCGCCCCCGGACGGAGGACCCGCCCATGAGCCCCACCCTCGCCGCCCCCGTCGGGACCGGCCATCACGCCGTCCCCCGGCCCGTCCCGGCCCCGGACGCGGGGTGGTCACGGGCCGCTCCCGCCCCGACTCCGCGCCGTCGCCTCAGCCTGCTGGCGGACCTGCGCTGCGCGGAGCTCCTCACCTCCCTGGGTCTGCGCATGTCCCTGCGCTCGGCGCGGCTGCTGCTCACGGTGGCGGCGGTCGCCGGGCCGGTGCTCCTGGTGCTCGCGGCGTTCGCCGGGGCACGGTTCACGGCCCTGGTGCTGCCCCCGGGGGGGACCCTGGAGGCGCTGTCCGTGACCGTCCTGCCGCTGCTGTGCGGGCTGTCCCTGGGAGGTGTGATCCTGGCGGAGGCCGTGGGGCGGCAGCGGGAGACCGTCTCCGGCCATCCGAACATCCCGTACTTCCGCGCCCTGGACGTCCCGGCCACCCTGGTGCACGCGGTCTACGCGCTGCCCCGACTGCTCACGGCGGGCACCGTGTGGACGTGCGTGGGGGCGGGCGTTCTCGTGGCCTGCCTCAGCACGACGTCGGACGCCTCACCGTGGTGGGCGGCCGGCACGGCGCTGCTGGTCCTGCTGCCCGTGGCCCTCACGGCCGTCGCGTCGGCGGTGTCCCTGGCCGTCGCCTCCCGCCCACCCCGCGCCGGGGGGCCCGGGGTCCTGGCCGTCGGCGTCGGTGCCGCGGCGCTCGGTGCGTTCGCGGGGGCGGGGCTCGGCCGTCTGGCTGCGGGAGCGGCCAGCCGACCCGGCCGGCGCCCGGGGGAGGTCTCACCGGTCACCGCGGTGCCGGGGCAGGAGCACGGAGTCGTGCTGCTGGCGGGCGGCGTCCTGCTC
Source organism: Micrococcus porci (assembly GCF_020097155.1). NCBI lineage: Bacteria > Bacillati > Actinomycetota > Actinomycetes > Micrococcales > Micrococcaceae > Micrococcus > Micrococcus porci. The sequence continues at coordinate 564,291 of NZ_CP083691.1, forward strand.
CTCGTCCTCGCCCTGGTCGGGGTGGCCGCCGGGCGCCGCCGCCTGCGTGCCCGCTCCTTCCCGCTCGCCGCGGCCGACCCCGTCCGCCTGCGCCGGCGGTCCGCGCCCGGCGGCGGTGCGCTCTCCTGGGCGTGGATGCTGTGGCGTCAGCGCCGAGGCTCCACCCGGTGGGCCGCGGAGCGTCGGGTGCTGTGGGGTCTGGCGCTCGTGGCCGGGGCCGCGGCCGGGGCCCGGGCCGTGGGCGTGGGCCGACTGGACGCCTCCCTGGCGGGGCTGCCGCACTCGCCGCTGCTGGAGGGCGACCCCGTGGGCGCCGTCCACACCGTGCTCGTGCTGGGCCTGACCATGGTGGGTGTGGCCCTCGGCGAGACCGCCCACGGCGACCTCGGGCGGCACCGCTTCGGCCGGCACCTGCGCCAGGCTGTGGAGCTCGGCGCCCCGCTCGGGGTCACCGTGCGGGGCTGGATGCTGGCGTTGCTGGGTCCGGCCCTGCTGGGCGGGGTGTGTGCGGGGGTCGCTGCCGTGCTGGTGTGGCCGCCGGTCGGGGTGCTCGCCCCGGCCCTGGTGCTCGGCGGGGTGGGGGCCACGGTCCTGGCGGACCACCTCCTGCCCCCGCCGCGTACCGCGGACGGCGGAGTCGGGGAGGGGATGCTGACGGCCTTGCTGGCCCTGGTGCTGGCCTCCGGTCCTGCCGCCCTGCTGCTGGCGGGCGCCGGCCCCCTGGCGACGGCGGCCGGCGTCGCCCTCCTCCTCGTGGGCGCGGCGGCCTGCCTGGCCCGGCGTCTGTGCGTGCTGACCCCCTGAGCGCGGGCTGGTTCAGCCCAGCGCCACCGTGACCTCACCGCCGGGCTCGAGCGTGTGCTCCCGGCCCGCGATGACCATCGGCACCTCGTGCCACATGCCCTCGCCGGCCGTCACCGTGACGTCCCGCTGGGTCATGTGGATGACCACGGGCTGCTGGTGGTACCGGATGGTGAACCGGGCGCCGGGCAGCTGGCGCGGCAGGCGCGGGTCCAGGCGGACGACGTCGTCGCGCGTCTCCAGCCCGGAGTAGCAGCGGATGACGGTGTCCACGGTGCCGGCCATCAGGCCCAGGTGGATGCCCTCGCGGGTGGTGCCGCCCTGGGTGTCGGACAGGTCGGACTCCAGCGCCTCGGTGAAGAGGTCCCAGGAGCGGTCCGGGTCCGTGCGGGCCGCCACCCAGGCGTGCACCAGGCGGGACAGGGTGGAGCCGTGGGTGGAGCGCGCCTCGTAGTACTCCACGGTGCGCTCCAGCGCCTCCTGGTGCAGCTCGTAGCCCATGCGGCCAAGGATCTGCTCCAGCTCCGCACCGGAGAACAGGTAGGGGAGCATCAGGGTGTCGGCCTGCTTGGAGAGCTTGTACCGGTTGGTGGCGTCGCCCTCGGACTGCAGGATCAGGTCCATGCGGCCGATGTTCCCGTACTTGGCTCGGTAGCCCTCCCAGTCGAACTCGAGCAGGTCCTGGTAGCCCTCGAACTGCGCCAGGATGCCGGCCTCGGGGCCCTCGGTGAAGAACGGCACGGTGAGCTTGGCGGCGATCTCCTCCCAGCGGGCGATCTCCTCCTCGGTGACCTCCATGACCTCCGGCAGGCCGTCGTCGAGGGTGTCCAGCCAGCGCAGCAGGCGGGCGGTCTCGGAGAGCACCCAGGAGGTGAGCACGTTGGTGTACGCGTTGTTGCGCAGGCCGGAGCCGGGGGTCTCCGGGTAGCCGTCATGGAACTCGTCCGGGCCCATGACGCCGTGGATCTCGTACCGGCCGGTCTCCGCGTTGTGCAGGGTCATGGACGTGAAGAACCGGGAGATCTCGACGAGCATCTCGGCGGCGTAGTCCGAGATGAAGGAGGCGTCCTTGGTGATCTCGATGTACCTCAGCACGGAGTACGCGATGTCCAGGGAGACGTGGCGCTGGTTGTGGGAGTTGTCCGGCATCCACATGTGGGAGCGCGGGTTCCACAGCTCGGCGGGGGTCTCCTCGCGGCCGTCCGAGCCGGACTGCCACGGGTACATGGCGCCGGCCCAGCCCTCGGCCTGCGCGTTGGCCCGGGCCTCGTTGAGGCGGCGGTAGCGGTACATGAGGATGCCGCGGGTGATCTCCGGGCGGCGCAGCGTGAGCATGGGGTAGACGAAGATCTCGTCCCAGAAGATGTGGCCGCGGTAGCCCTCGCCGTGCAGGCCGCGCGCCCCCACGGAGGCGTCCAGGTCGCGGCGCTTGCCGAACGCGGTCTGCAGCACGTGGTACGTGTGCAGGTTCAGGGCGAGCTGCTGGCGCAGGGAGGCGCCGTCCTTGCCCATCGTGGCGGCGGAGCCGACGGACGCGGAGCGCCCGGCCTCGAACACGGGCGCCTCGAACTCCTCGCCCTCGGCGAGCACGGCGGTGGAGCGGCGCTGGTTGCGGTGCTCCTCCGCGAGGTCGATCCGCACGGAGAAGCGGTCCCAGTTCATGCCCCAGCGCTGCTCGTGCAGGGTCAGCAGGTTGCGGAAGTTCTGGGCGCGCTGGACCTTCTTGATCGCCGACGCGTCGACGGAGGCGAGCGCGTGGTCGTGGGTGTTGGCCACGGCGGCGACCTTCTCCAGCACCAGCGGCACGTCCTGCTCGACGTGCAGGTGGATGTCCTGGCCCACCATGAGGTCCGAGCCCTCCACGGGGCGGCGGATCGGCTGGTGGTGGCCCTTGGGCGCCATCTGGCGGGTGCGCGCGGCGACGGCCACGTGCACGCGGGACTGGCTGGTGACGGTCTCCAGCAGGAGGGTCTCGCCGTCCACCTCGCGCGCCGCCACGGGCTCGAGGTGCTGGTTGGCGAGCGTGCGGTCGTCGGAGACGTTGAGGTTGGCCACGCGCCCGTCGACGAGCGTGCGCACCACCAGGTCGCCGGACCAGTTCTCCGCCTCCACGGTCAGCTCGATGGCGCCGAGGTGGCGGTCCGCGAGGGACTGGAACTGGCGGGTGTGCAGGGTGGTGATGCGGCCCTGGGCGTCCTCGAAGCGCATGGAGCGGGAGAGCACGCCGCGGCGCAGATCCATCTCCTGGTGGTAGTCCAGGAGCGTCTCCTCGCCCGGGATCAGCGGCCTGCCGCCCGCGGGGATGACCTGCAGCGGGGTCCAGTCCTGCATGTTCACCATGTGCTCGGTCTCCACCTGGCGCCCCTGCACCATGGAGGTCAGCCGGTTGAAGACGCCGGCCAGGTAGGTGCCGGGGTAGTGCACGTCGGAGATCCGGGTGCCGGGGATGGAGCCGCGGGTGCCCCAGTAGCCGTTGGCGAGCGTGCAGAGGACCTCGCGGGTGCCCTCGGTGGCGGGGTCGAAGTGGTCCCAGCGCAGCACCCAGGCGGCGTCGAACGGTGCGGTGGTGCGGTCGGCCAGGCGGAGGGTGCCGTAGTCCTTCACCACGATGTGCGCGCCGGCGTCCTTGAGGCGGGGCTTGCCGCCCTCGCCGTGCTCGCGGTCCACGCCGATCACGAGGCCGAACCGGCCGTCCGCGGCGGCCTTCACGCCGGAGACGGCGTCCTCGAGGACCATCGCGTCCGCGACGTCGACGCCGAGCTCGCGGGCGGCCTCCCAGAACATGGCGGGGTCGGGCTTGCCGGGCAGGCCGCGCTCGATCGCGGTGTGCCCGTCCACGATCACGGGGAAGTAGTCCAGGACGCCGCCGGCGGTGAGGACGGCGCGGGAGTTCTTGGAGGAGGTCACCAGGGCCACGGGCACGCCCTTGTCGCGCAGCTTCTCCAGCAGGTCGGTGGCCTCGGGGAACACGCGCACGCCGTCCCGCTCCAGGACCTTCTCGAAGAAGCCCTGCTTGCGCTCGGCCAGGGCGAGCACGGTCAGGTCGACGGGGGCGTCGGCGTCGTCGACCTCCGGCACGGTGAGCCCGCGGGAGGCGAAGAAGGCGCGCACGCCGTCCTCGCGGGGGCGCCCGTCCACGTGGTGCAGGTAGTCGGCCTCCGGGTCGAAGGGGCGCAGGACCCCCGGGTCGGCGGCGACGGCGGCCCGGTTGGCGTCCAGCGCGCCGACGGCGGGCAGGGCCTGGTCGAAGAGCTCCTTCCACGCCGCGGCGTGCACGCCGGCGGTGTCCGTGATGACGCCGTCCATGTCGAAGATCACCGCGCGGTAGCGGCGGAGGCGGTGGCGGCGGGCGTTGCGGTCCTGCTGGTCCACGGGGGTGAGGGTCTGCGTCACGCGAGGAAGGCCTTTGCTCTCGGAGGCGGGGTGTGCGGGCGCGTCGGACGCGCCGGAACGGCGGTTCCGGGGCGCCGTCGCCGGCCGGGAATGCTTGAGGCCCAGCCTACGGGCGGGGCGGCGCCCGCGGGGAAGGGGTCGGGGGCCGGTGGGGGTGAGTCCGGTCACGGGACCGGTGTGCAGGAATGACGACGCCGGCGGGACCGGGCGGCCGGATCTGCGTTGCCAGGGAATTGCCAGCCTTCACCCCGGGTCCCTCCATGTCCGGGTCGTACGGTGGAACCACTTCATCGAGGTGCGAGCGATGAAGGTGCGAGTGATGACAGATCGAGGGCCCCGGACGGCGAATCCGGGGCCCTCGGTCACTCCAGGCCTCCCGTGCCGGGCGCCGGTGCACCCTCAGCGCCGGGCCAGCAGCACCAGCGTCTCGGCGTGGCCGGTCTGTGGGAACATGTCGAACACCTGCGCCCGCGCCACCCGGTAGGACGGCATCGCCGTGAGGTCCGTGGCCAGCGTGGCCGCGTTGCAGCTGGAGTACAGCACGAACGGCACCCCCGACTCCTCGAACCGGCCCGCCAGCTCGGCTCCGATGCCGCGCCGCGGCGGGTTCACGACGACGGCGTCCGGCCGCGTCCCGCCCGGCGCCGCCAGCGCCGTCGTCGCGTCGCCGGCGGTGAAGCGCACGCGCTCGGCCACGCCGAGCTCGGCGGCCGCCTCCCGTGCGGCCTCGATCGCCTCCGCGCTCACCTCGAGCCCCCAGGCCTCGGCGACGCCCGCGCCGCCCTCGGCCACCGGCCGCGCCAGGTGGAACGCGAAGCCGCCCACGCCGCAGTACAGGTCCCAGGCCCGCTCCACGGGCGTCCCCCCCTCTGCCGCGGCCTCGGCCAGCCAGGCCGCCGCCGTCGCGTAGAGCCGCTGGGTGATGTCCGTGTTCGTCTGGAAGAACCCCTGCGGGCGCAGCCGCAGCCCGATCCCGTTGAGCTCCATGCGCAGCGTCGCGTCCCCGGCCAGGTGCACCTCCTCGGGCCCCTCGGGCAGGGCCACGTGCTCGGGGTGCAGGTTCGCCGTCACGACGGCGGCCGGCGTGCCGAGCGCCGCGAGGGCCTCCCGCAGTGCGGGGACCTCGGGGCGCAGTGCCTCCAGCCGGTCCGCCGAGCGCAGCACGAAGCGGACCATGAGCTCGCGGTCGGGGGAGCGGGTGACGATCACGTTCTTCAGCTCGCCGGTGCGCGCCGCCACGTCGTACGGCTCGAGCCCGGCCGCCGTCACCGCGCCCGCGATCGCGTGGAACGCCGCCTCCATGCCGTCCTCGTAGAGCCCGCAGTCGCGCAGGTCCACGCCTGTGCCGTCGTGGTGCCGCGGGTGTTGGCGCGGGTCCAGGATGCCCAGGCGCGGGGCCGCCGCCGTGCCGGTCACCACGAGCTTGGCCTTGTTGCGGAACCCGGACTCCGCCGACGCCGCGGGCGCCTCCCAGCGCGTGCGCGCGTCCGTGGCCTCGGCCAGCCGGGCGCGGACGGCCGCGTCCTTGTCCGCCAGCTGCGCGCCGTACGGCACGCCCATGAGGGCACAGGACCGGCACTCGCCGGCGTCGAAGTGGGGGCACTGCATCGGGTCCGGGCCTCCGCTCAGGCCTGCGGGGTCGGGTCGAGCTCCGGGCGGTCCAGGCGCGCCGCCAGGTGGGCCAGCGCCAACTCGGCCGCCGTGGCCAGCTCCGGATCCACGTCCATCACCAGGGCGCTCAGCACCGGCTCCACCGCGGAGAGGTCCTCCGCCCGGGCCAGGGCGCCCAGGGCCGACGCCGCGGCCTCCCGCACCTGCGGGTCCGCGTCCGACGCGCGGGCCGTCACCGCCTCCACGAGCGCCCGGCCCGCCTGGGCGTCCGCACGCAGCCGGTCGGCGCGGGCGGCCAGCACCAGCAGGGCCGCGGCGCGGACCTCGGGCTCGGGGGCGTCGAGCGCGGCCGCCAGGGCGCCGGCCGCGCCACGGTGCCAGACCACGCCGAGGGCCAGGGCGCCGGTCGCGCCGGGGGTGAGCTCGCCGTCGTCGCCGATCAGGTCCCGGGCCGCACCCGAGGTGACGTCCTCCGGCGTGGGGGCGCCCGTCAGCAGGCGCACCGCCAGGCCGGCGACGGCGGCCTCACCGCGCGCGGAGACCGCCGCCTCCACGCGCCGGGCCAGGCGCGTGTGCGGGGTCTGCGGCTCGACGGGCAGGGGGAGGTCGCGGGAAGTCATGTCCGCCATTCTCCCGCACCGCCGGGACGGTCGCAGGCCCGTCGTCCATCGGGCTCTCCGGCAGTGACCACCGTCACAGTGGAGGAGGCGGCGGTGATACGTTCGACTCATGATGCGTTCCGGTGCCCTGTCCCTCGACTTCCGGGCGGACAGCTTCGACCACCCCTCGGGTCTGGTGGACGCGGGCACCGCCATCGGCTGGATCGACAAGGTGGGCTACGCCGTCGCCGCGTCCTGGTCCGGGACCTACGTGCGCGCCCGCTACATGGGCACCATGCAGTTCCGCCACCCCGTCCCCGTGGACATGCGCGTCACCGTGCAGGGCCGGGTGGTCCGCACCCACGGCGCCGCGGTCCACGTCCAGCTCCGCCTGCTGCTGCCCGAGGTCCTCGACGACGACGGCCGCCCCGTCGTCTCCACCTCGACGCTCTCCGTGTACTACGCGGAGGAGGACGGCCAGATGCTCCAGGTGCCCGAGTGGACGCCCTCGACCCCCGACCAGATCGAGCGCGACGAGCGGGCGCGGGTGTCCAGCGTGGAGCGCCGCGGGATCGAGCAGGTCATGGCCCGGCTGCCGTTCCCCGAGCCCGGGCAGGAGCACGAGGAGATGACCACCCTCGCGTTCATCGCGCCCATGGCCGAGGCGTCCGTGGGCGGGACCGTGGCAGCCGGCGCCGTCATGCGCTGGCTGGACGAGGCGGCCGGCGTCTGCGCCGCCCGCTGGACCGGGCACGAGAACGTGGTGGCGGTGTTCGCCGGCGGCGTCCGGTTCGTCCGCCCCGTGAAGGTGGGCGACCTGGTGCGCGTGGACGCCCTGCTGGTCCACACCTCCGAGCGCTCCATGCACGTGGCGCTGCGCGTCCACGCCGGCCCCCGCCACCAGCGGGACCATCGGCTCGTCGCGCACTCGATCGCCGTGATGGTCGACGTCACACGTGAGGGCCGCGCGGAGTCCGTGCGCCCCTACGCCCCCGGGTCGCCGGCGGCCCACCGCCTGGAGGAGTCCGCCGTGGAGCTGGTGCGGCTGCGCTCCGAGGCCGGCGCGGTGTGGTCGGACCCGTCCTGACGGCGTCCCGGCCGGATCCCGGGCCCGTCCTGCTGTCCCCGCGGGGCGCGCGTTCGTAGACTGCGGGAATGGAGACCCCTCGCCCCGCCGCGCCCGCCCGTCAGGAGTCCGTGGTGGGGTACGCCCTGCGGCGGGCCGCCGTAGCCGGGACCACCGCGTTCGTGGGCGTCCCCCTGGCCACCGCGGTGGCCGTGTCCGCGTACGACGCCTTCAAGCACCGCGGTCGCAAGCTGCGCCCGGCCGAGCGCCCCGGCACGTTCCAGGCCCAGGTCGGCCCGGACGCCCTGACCATCTACACCGCCGGCGACGACGTCTACGACGCCATGATCCAGGCCATCGACGACGCGCGGGAGACCGTGAAGTTCGAGACGTTCATCTGGAAGGACGACGCCACCGGGCAGCGCTTCGTGGACGCCCTGAACCGGGCGGCGGCGCGCGGGGTGCAGGTGTGGGCCTCCTACGACGGGTTCGGGAACCTCCTGATCCCGCCGTCGTTCTACCGGCAGTTCGACCCGCGGGTGCGGGTGTTCCGCCTGCCCGCGTTCGCCCGCCCGCTGTGGCGGGGCGTGGTCCGCTACAGCGGGTTCAACCACTCGAAGATCCTCACCGTGGACGGGCGCGTGGGATTCGTGGGCGGCTACAACGTGGGCGACCTCTACGCGGCGCACTGGCGGGACACGCACCTGCGTGTGGAGGGCCCGGCCGTCTGGGGTCTGGAGCACTCCCTCTCCGTGCTGTGGAACGAGGGCTACACGGACATGGCGGAGATGCCGTGGACGCGCCCGGAGGAGTGGGAGGAGCGCACCGTGGTGGCGGCGAACCTGCCCACGCAGCTGGTGTATCCCATCCGCAACACGTACCTGAACGCGATCGCGCGGGCGCAGGACCACATCTACATCTCGACGCCGTACTTCGTGCCCGACCGCCAGGTGCTGGACGCCCTCAAGGAGGCGGCCCGCCGCGGCGTGGACGTGCAGGTGCTGGTGCCGAAGGACTCGAACCACGTGGTCGCGGACTGGGTCTCGCGGGGCTTCTACTCGGAGATGCTGGACGCAGGGATCACGATCCTGCTCTACGCGGCGGGCATGATCCACGCGAAGACCGCGACGATCGACGGGCGGTGGGCCACCGTGGGCACCGCGAACATCGACCGCCTGTCCCTGTCCTTCAACTACGAGACGAACGTGTCCGTGGTGGACCGCGACTTCGCCGCCCGCATGGAGGACGTGTTCCGCGCCGACGCCGCGCGGTCCGAGCGGATCCAGTCGCCGCGCTGGAAGGACCGCCACGGCCTGGCCCGCGTGGTCGAGAAGCTCCTGGTGCCGCTGCGCCCGCTCATGTGAGCTGAGCCGCCCCCGACCACCCCGCTTTCGTTCGCAAAACGGACGGCGCGCCCTCCGGTTTCGTGTGTGAAACGGACGACGCGCCGCCTGCTTTCGTGCGTGACGTCGACGCCGGGTCGCACCGTGCCACCAGGGTGCGGCCCGGCGTCGTGGTGTGTGGCGTCCCTGTCACGCACGACAGTGCGCGACACGCCGTCCGTTTCGCGCACGAAAACGCTGGGCGGGGAGGGTCCGTTGCATACCCCCTTGGGTATGTACTACCGTCGCGTGCACATACCCCAGGGGGTATCTACCGAAGCCGGCTGAACGCCGTCGCCCCCGCACCATCCACGTCCCAGGAGGACCGCCATGCTGCTCGAGCGCATCTACGACGAGGACCTGTCCCAGGCCAGCTACTTCATCGGCTGCCAGGCGAAGAACGAGGCGATCGTGGTCGACCCCCGCCGCGACGTGCAGGAGTACCTGGACCTCGCCGCCCACCACGGCATGACCATCACCCACGTCACCGAGACCCACATCCACGCGGACTTCCTCTCCGGCACCCGCGAGCTCGCCGCCCGCACCGGCGCCCAGATCCACCTCTCCGGCGAGGGCGGCGAGGACTGGACCTACGGCTTCGAGGGCCACCTCCTCCACGACGGCGACACCATCCAGCTCGGCAACATCACCGTCCAGGCCATGCACACCCCGGGCCACACCCCGGAGCACCTGAGCTACCTGGTCACCGACGGCGCGTTCGCCGCGGCTCCCGGCTACTACCTCACCGGCGACTTCGTGTTCTCCGGCGACCTCGGCCGCCCCGACCTGCTGGACGAGGCTGCCGGCCTCCAGGACACTCGCTTCGCCGGCGCCACACAGCTCTTCCAGTCCCTGAAGGAGAAGTTCGTCAACCTGCCGGGCCATGTGCAGGTCTTCCCGGGCCACGGCTCCGGCTCCGCCTGCGGCAAGGCCCTCGGTGCCCTGCCCTCCACCACCGTCGGCTACGAGTCCACCTACGCCTGGTGGGCCGAGTACGTGGAGAACGACGACGAGCAGGGCTTCGTCGGCGAGCTGCTCGACGGCCAGCCCGACGCCCACGCCTACTTCGCCCGCATGAAGAGGCAGAACAAGCAGGGCCCGGCCGTCCTCGGCGAGCTGACCCCGCTGGCCGAGCTGACCGGCGAGCAGGCCGTGGCGCGCGTGTCCGCCGGCGACGTCCTCGCGGACACCCGCCCCGTGGACCAGATCCACGCGGGCACCGTGCCCGGTGCCCTGGCCCTGCCGGCCAAGGACAAGACCGCCACCCACATCGGCTGGGCCTACGACCCGGAGTCCGACGACGCCGCGATCATCCTGCTGGCCGACGCCCAGGACGACGCCGAGCAGATCCGCGCCCACCTGATCCGCGTGGGCGTGGACGCCGCGGACGCGTTCGTCACCTCCCTGGACGCCTTCGACCTGCGGCCCACCGCCGTCATCTCCCCCGAGGAGCTGGAGCGGCGCATCCAGGACGGTGGGGTCGTCCCCGCCACCGCGGACGCCGCCCCCGCCGAGGACGGCCTGGCCCTGCTCGACGTGCGCAACCGCACCGAGCACGCGGACGGCACCGTGCCGGCGTCGGACGACGCCGAGGCCGCCCAGCTCAGCGCGGGCAAGGTGCTCTTCCACCAGGACCAGCTGCCGAAGGAGGCGACGATCGTGACCTTCTGCCAGTCCGGCCTCCGCAACGTGGTGGCCGCCCAGGCCCTGCGCCGTGCCGGTTTCGACGTGGTGGAGCTCGACGGCTCCCACCTCGGCTGGCTGGGCCGGTCGCAGGCCTGATCCCCACCTTCCCGACCTCCGACTCCCAAGGAGCACCATGACCGTCAACGTCACCCCGATCACCCCCGCCGATCTCCAGCGCGAGCTGGCCCAGCACCCCGACACCGTCGTGATCGACGTGCGCACCCCCGGCGAGTTCGAGGCCCAGCACATCGCCGGCTCGTACAACGTGCCGCTCGATCTCATCCAGGAGCACGCCGCCGAGGTGGCGGCCCGCCTGGACGGCAAGGCCGTGCTCGTCTGCCAGTCCGGCAGCCGCGCCGGCACCGCCCTGGACCGCCTGGCCGAGGCCGGCTTCACCCAGGCCCGCGTGCTGCGCGGCGGCATCGGCGCCTACGCCCAGGCCGGCGGCAGGGTGTCCGGCACCGGCTCCCGCTGGTCCATGGAGCGTCAGGTCCGCATGACGGCCGGCTCCCTCGCGCTGGCCGGGGCCGTGGCCTCCCAGCTCGGGCCGAAGCGGTTCGGCCTGGTGCCCGCCGCGATCGGTGCGGGCCTGTCCTGGTCCGCCGTATCCAACACGTGCGCCATGGCCTCGGTGCTCTCGACGATGCCGTGGAACCGCCCCACGGAGCAGCGCTCCGCGGACCAGGTCCTGGGTGCGCTGCCGGGTGCCGACGCGGACGGGGCGCGCGGCTGATGGTTCCCCTTGCCCTCTTGGTGGTGCTGGCCGCCGTCGTCGGCCTGCTGCTGGGGCTGATGGGCGGCGGCGGGTCCATCCTGACCGTGCCGCTGCTGACCCTGACGGCCGGGATGGACCCCCAGGAGGCCATCGCGGGCTCGCTCGTGATGGTCGGGGCCTCCTCCCTCGTGGCGGCGCTCGTCCACGCGACGCGCGGGGCGGTGGCCTGGCGCACGGGCCTCACCTTCGGGGCGGCCTCCATGGTGGGCGCCCTGGCCGGCGGGTTCGTCGGCCGGGACCTGCCGGGGCCGGTGCTGATGGTCGGTTTCGCAGTGATCATGCTGATCAGCGCGGTCAAGATGATCCGTCCCCGCCGGAAGGGCGCCGGGCACGACGACGCCGCGCCCGTCCCGCTGGGCCGCGTCCTGCTGCAGGGCGTGGGCGTCGGCCTCATCACGGGTGTGGTGGGCGCGGGCGGCGGCTTCCTGATCGTGCCGGCGCTCGTGCTGCTGGCCCGGCTGCCGATGCCGGTGGCCGTGGGCACCTCGCTGCTCGTGATCGCCATGAACTCCGCCATGGGCCTCGTCAGCCAACTGGGCGCCACGGCCCTGGACTGGGCCGTGCTGGGGCCGATGGCGGCCGCGGCGGCGGCGGCCGGCGTCGTGGGCGTGGTGCTGGCGCACCGGGTGCCGGCGGCGGCGCTCAAGCGCGGCTTCGGCTGGTTCGTGCTGGCGATGGGCGTGCTCATCCTGGCGCAGCAGGCGCTCGAACTGCTCCCTTGACACCCCCGGGGGTATCCTTCCCCTGATCCCCGACTTCATCCCCGTGAAAGGACCCGCCGTGCGCACCGCCGACGCCGAGACCCAGCGCAAGATCCTCAACCGCCTCAAGCGGGCCCGTGGCCAGCTCGACGCCGTCATCCGTGAGGTCGAGGGCGAGGGCTCGTGCCGCGACGTGGTCACCCAGCTCTCCGCCGTCTCCACGGCACTGGACCGCGCCGGCTTCGCGATCGTCTCCTCCGCCATGAAGAACTGCGTGGCGGACCCGGAGAAGGCCCGCGAGGACGAGGGCCTCACCGTGGAGGAGCTGGAGAAGCTCTTCCTCTCCTTGGCCTGACCCCCGCTCAGACATCCCCCTGACCACTCGTCTCCGTCCGAAAGGAACCCCCACCATGTGCCGTCCTGCGACCTGCGACGTCTGCGGCAAGACCACCTGGGCCGGCTGCGGCCAGCACGTCGACTCCGTGAAGGCCTCCGTCCCCGCCGGCCAGTGGTGCGACGGCCGGCACACCCCGGCCGAGCAGGCCGCCGCCCGGAAGGACGCGCCCGCCCGGGGCGGCCTCCTGGCCACGCTGTTCGGCCGCTGAGCCGCCCGGGCGGCACGCCCGCCCGACCCCGCATCCGACCACGACGACAGCGGGCCGCCTCCCCCGGGAGGGCGGCCCGCCGTCGTCGTCGGCTCAGTGCTCGCCGCGGTCCGGGCCCTCGCCGCGCTCCCGCAGCAGGTGGTCGGGCAGGCGGTTGCCCGGCGCCTTCGCGCGGATCTCCAGCAGGGTGCGGGCGTGGGCCCAGAGGGCGCGGTCCTCGTCGGTGACGGGCTTCCAGGCGGGCACGGGGACGGCGTCGCCGTGCTCGTCGCGGGCGACCATCACGGTGAGGCAGTTCGTGGTGAGCTGCAGGTCGTCGGTCTTGGGGTCCCCGGAGCGCACGTCCACGGCCACGTGCATGCCCTTGTTGCCCGTGTAGATCAGGCGGGCCTCCACCTCCACGAGGTCGCCGATATGCAGAGGCTTGAGGAAGCGGATGCCGCCGGAGAACACGGCCACCGTATCCCGCCCGGCCCAGCGCGAGGAGCACAGGTAGGCGGCGGTGTCGATCCACTCCATCACCGTGCCGCCGTGCACCTTGCCGCCCCAGTTGACGTCCGTGGGGGCGGCCAGGAAGCGCAGCACCACGCGCTCGGCGGTGCCGGCGTCGGTATGCCGCTGCGTCTTCATGGCGGCGGAGATCTCGTTGCGCACCGCGATCCGGGAGATCGCCCAGTCCCGCGCGAGCTCCTGCTCCAGGGAGCGCGGCACGAACTCGGGCACCGGCACGGGGCGCCCGTCCTCGCCCACGGCCACGAAGACGACGAGGCAACGCGCCGCCTCGGTGAGCTCGCCGGTCTTGGGGTCGCCGGAGCGGACGGTGGTGCTGATGTGCATGGACGAGGAGCCCGTGTGGAGGACGCTCGCGGTGACCTCCACCATCTGCCCGACCTCCACGGCCTGCCTGAAGTGGATGTTGCCCACGTAGACGGTCACGCAGTAGCGGCCCGCCCAGGCGGTGGCCGCGGCGAACGCCGCCTTGTCCACCCACTCCAGGACGCGGCCCGCGTCCACGGTGCCCGAGTGCCCCAGGTCGGTCGGGGCGGCCAGGAAGCGCAGGGTCACCTCGCGGCGGCGCTCGACGACGGGCGTGGCCGGCTCCGTCGGGGAGGCGGGGGCCGGCACGGGGCCGGGGGAGGGGCGCGCGGCGTCGGTCGAGGCGGGGGTGCGGGCGGCGTCGTCGGTCATGGGGCCATGATGCCCGCTCCCCCCGGTGGCGTCAGGGATGCGCCGTGTGATGGGCGTCGTCCGCGGCGATGGCGGCCGTCTCCAGCTGGAATGTGGAGTGCGGCACCGCCAGCGGGAAGTGCTCGCGGGTGCACTCGCGGAGCTGCTCGAGGATCTGCGCGGCGTGCCCATCGGTGAAGCAGCCGTCCTCCACCACCACATGGGCCGTGAGCACCGGGAGCCCGGTGGCGACCGTGGAGGCGTGCAGGTCGTGGACCTCCAGCACGTGCTCGACCTCCAGCAGGTGGGTGCGCACCTCGTCGAGGTCGAGGCCCTCCGGGGTGAACTCCAGCAGCACCCGCAGCGTCTGCCGCAGCAGGGACACCGCCCGGGGGACGATCAGCACCACGATCAGCAGGCCGGCCACGGCGTCCGCGCGGGTCCACCCGGTGACCGCGACGACGGCGGCCGCCGCGATCACGCCCAGCGAGCCCAGGGCGTCGTTGACCACCTCCAGGAACGCCGCCCGCATGCTCAGGTTGGCCCCGCGGGAGGAGGCGAGCACGGCCGCCGCCGCCAGGTTCGCGGCGAGGCCGAGCACGCCGAACAGGAGCATCCCGGTGCCGTCCACCGCCGGGGGCTCCACCAGCCGGCGCACCGCCTCGACGGCGGAGTAGGCGCCCACGAGCAGCAGCAGCGCCGCCTGGCCCAGGGCGGCCACGACCTCCAGGCGACGCAGCCCCCAGGTGCGCCGCGGCGTCGCCGGACGCGCCATGAGGATCGCGGCGACGAGGGCGACCGCCAGCCCGGAGGCGTCGGTGACGGCGTGGGCGGTGTCCGTGAGCAGGGCCAGCGAGCCGGTCAGGGCCGCGCCCACCGCCTGCGCGAGGACCACGGTCCCCGCCAGGGCCAGGGCGATCCACAGGCGCCGCCGCAGGGCCGGGTCCGCGGCGGCCTCCTCCGGCGAGGGGCCGTGCGCGTGGTCGTGGTGGTGCTCGTGAGGGGTGGACATCGGGCTCCTCCTCGGGGTCGTTCCGACCCTACTGCGGCCCTGTGCCGTCCGGGCCCCCGCCTAGGATAGCGGACATGTCCTCCGAGTCCCCCGCACAGCCCGCCTCCGCCGACCAGCCCGCCGAGGCTCCCGCCGGTGTCATCGTCGACCCGAAGGACGCCCGCCTCCGCAAGGTCCGCGAGCTGCTCAAGGGGAAGAACAAGGCCTCGCGCGCCATCATCGTGGACGACGAGGAGAACCTCCTTGCCGCCCTCGCCGCCGGCGTCGAGCTGTTCACCGTCTTCCACGGGGAGGACGCCGAGCTGCCCGCCGCGCTCGCGGCCGTCCTGCCCGCGGACCAGGACGTGCAGGTCGTCTCCACGCACGCCGCCAAGGAGCTGTTCGGCGTCGAGCGCCGCTCGCGGGTCTTCGCCCTGGCCCGCCGTCCCAAGCCGCTGACGGTGGCGGAGGTGCTGGAGCACCCCGGGGACGTGCTCGTGCTGGACGGGGTGAAGCTGATGGGCAACATCGGCGCGATCACGCGTTCGGCGCGCGCCCTGGGCGCCGCGGGCCTGGTCCTGGTGGACGCGGACCTCGCCTCCGTCACGGACCGCCGCCTCATCCGCGCCTCCCGCGGCATGGTGTTCTCCCTGCCGGTGGCGCTGGCCTCGGCGGACGACGTCGCCGCGCAGCTGGCCGAGGCCGGCGTCCCGCTGGTCTCGCTGGACCTGGGCTCGGAGAAGGCCCTAGACTCCGTGGCGGAGATCCCCGGGCGCGTGGCGCTGTTGCTCGGCTCGGAGAAGCACGGGCCCTCCGCCCGGCTCGCCGAGACGGCCGAGCACACCGTCAGCATCACGATCCACCCCGAGGTGGAGTCCCTGAACGTCTCCGTCTCCGCCGCGCTGGCGCTCTACGAGCGCCGCGCGTCGAACCCGCTCCCGCAGGCCTGACGCCCGGGTCACGGCCCGGCGTGCCGAGCGCCCCAGGCCGCCGGAGTGCTTCAGGCGTTCTCTCTTCCCAGGTGTGTGTCGCCTGACCGCACCCCGCCCGCCCCGTCCACGCCTCGCGAGGGAGTCCCATGCTCTGGACCCTGCTGCGCCGCCACCTGAACCCCTACGCGGGCGCCGTGACGGCGGTGATCGTGCTGCAGCTGGTCAGCACGCTCGCCATGCTCTACCTGCCCAGCCTCAACGCCAGGATCATCGACGAGGGCGTGGCCCGCGGGGACACCGCCCGGATCTGGGACCTGGGCCTCGTCATGCTCGGCGTGGCCGCGGTGCAGGTGGTCGCCGCGATCAGCGCGGTCTGGTTCGGCGCGAAGGCGTCCATGGGCGTGGGCCGCGACCTGCGCCGCGCCGTGTACACCCGGGTGGACGGGTTCTCCGCGGAGGAGCTGGGCCGGTTCGGCGCGGCCACCCTCATCACCCGCGGAACCAACGACGTCAACCAGGTGCAGATGCTCACCCTGATGGCCCTGAACTTCATGGTGGCGGTGCCCATCATGGCGGTCGGCGGCATCGTCATGGCCGTCCGCGAGGACGCCGGGCTCTCCTGGCTGGTGTGGGTGTCCGTGCCGCTGCTGCTGGTCATCGTCGGGTTCATCGTGTCCCGCCTGATGCCCCTGTTCCAACGCATGCAGGACGACATCGACGCCGTCAACGGCGTCATGCGCGAGCAGGTCATGGGCATCCGCGTGGTGCGGGCCTTCGTCCGGCAGGACCACGAGGCGGCCCGCTTCACGGACGCCAACCAGGCGTTGACGGACACCTCCGTGAGGATCGGCCGGCTGTTCGTGCTGCTGGGTCCGGTGATCACCATGGTGCTGCACCTGGCCACCGCGGCCGTGCTGTGGTTCGGCGGGCACCGGGTGGACCAGGGACTCGTGCAGATCGGCTCCCTGACGGCGTTCATGCAGTACCTCCTGCAGATCCTCATGGCCGTGATGATGGGCACCTTCATGATGATGATGCTCCCGCGCGCCGTGATCTCCGCCCGCCGCATCGGCGAGGTCCTGGACACCGCCCCCACCCTCGGCGAGCCGGTGCACCCGGTGACCCCCGAGCGTCGGGAGGGCCGCGTGGAGCTGCGGGACGTGACCTTCGCGTACCCGGGCGCCGAGGCGCCCGTCCTGGACGGGGTGTCCTTCACCGCGGAGCCCGGCACCACGACGGCGATCATCGGCGCCACCGGCTCCGGCAAGTCCACGCTGGTCAACCTCATCCCGCGCCTCTACGACGCCACGTCCGGGCAGGTGCTGGTGGACGGCGTGCCCGTCACCGACCTGGCCCGCGCCGAGCTGACCGACGCCGTGGCGATCGTCCCGCAGAAGCCGTACCTGTTCTCCGGGACGGTCCGGGACAACATGCGCTTCGGCGCCCCCGAGGCCACCGACGAGCAGATCTGGGCGGCGCTCGAGACCGCGCAGGCCGCGGACTTCGTGCGCGAGCGCACCACCGGCGAGGGGGAGACCGCCGCGTCCGGCCTGGACTCGAGCCTGTCCCAGGGCGGCACGGACGTCTCCGGCGGCCAGCGCCAGCGCCTGTCCATTGCCCGCGCCCTCGTCGCGGACCCCCGGATCCTCCTCTTCGACGACTCCTTCTCCGCGCTCGACGTCACCACCGACGCGACGCTGCGGGCCGCCCTGGACGCGAGCGCCGCGCAGACGACGCGCGTCGTCGTCGCCCAGCGGGTGGCCACCATCACCGACGCCGACCAGATCGTGGTGCTGGAGGCCGGCCGCGTGGTGGGGCGCGGCACCCACGCCGAGCTGCTGGCCGGCAACGAGACCTACCGGCAGATCGTGGACTCCCAGGTCCGTGAGGAGGAGCTGGCATGAGCGAGCAGCTGACCGACCAGGAGATCGTCGAGCTGCAGGAGTCCGGGGCCACCGACGAGTGGGGCGGCGGTCCCGGCCGCAAGGCCAAGGCGTTCTGGCCCTCCGCGAAGCGCCTGCTGGGCCTGTTCCGCACCGAGAAGGCCGGGCTCGCGCTCGTGGCCGCCATGGTGCTCGTGGCCGTGGTGTTCAACGTGTGGGCGCCGCACGTGCTCGGCCGCGCCATGGACGTGCTGTTCGGTGGCGTGATCTCCAAGGGGATGCCCGCCGGCGTGAGCCGGGAGCAGGTCATCGAGGGCCTGCGCGGGCAGGGTCAGGGCCAGGCCGCGGACATGCTCTCCGGCATGGACTTCACGCCCGGCCAGGGGATCGACTTCGACGCCCTCGCCCGGCTGATCCTCACCGTGCTCGGCATGTACGTGGTGGCCCAGGGCTTCATGTGGCTGCAGGGCCGCGTCCTCAACGACGTCGTCATGCGGATCGTCTTCCGCCTGCGCGAGCAGATCGAGGCCAAGCTGAACCGGCTGCCCCTGAGCCACTTCGACACCCGCCAGCGCGGCGACCTGCTCTCCCGCGCCACCAACGACGTCGACAACGTCCAGCAGGCCATGCAGCAGGCGTTCGCCACGCTCGTGTACTCGGTGCTGACCATCTTCGGCATCGTCGGGATGATGTTCTGGCTGTCCTGGGAGCTGGCCTTGATCGCCCTGATCGCGCTGCCCGTGGCCGGCGTCGTGGTCGGCGTGGTCGGCAAGAAGTCCCAGGCCCTGTTCACGGCGCAGTGGCGCGAGACCGGCCGGCTCAACGGGCACATCGAGGAGTCCTTCACCGGGCACGAGCTGGTCACCGTGTTCGGCCGGCAGCGGGACATGGCCGAGCGCTTCGACGAGCGCAACGACGCCATGTACGAGGCCTCCTTCAAGGCCCAGTTCTACTCCGGGATGATCATGCCGATCATGCAGTGGGTGAACTGGCTGGGCTACGTGGGCATCGCCGTCGTGGGCGGCCTGCGCGTGGCCAACGGCCAGATGACCCTGGGCGCCGTGACCGCGTTCATCCAGTACTCCCGCGAGTTCAACCAGCCGCTGGGCCAGGTGGCCGGCATGTCCAACATGCTGATCTCCGGCGTGGCCTCGGCCGAGCGCATCTTCGAGCTGCTCGACGAGCCGGAGGAGGAGCCGGACGACGTCGTCGCGGCCCGGGCGGACGACGACGTCGCCCACCTCCCGCAGCCCGTGGCGGGGCGCGTGGAGTTCGAGCACGTGCGCTTCTCCTACACGGAGGCGAAGCCGCTCATCACGGACCTGAACCTGGTGGCGGAGCCGGGGCAGACGATCGCGATCGTGGGCCCCACCGGCGCGGGCAAGACCACGCTGGTGAACCTCATCATGCGGTTCTACGAGGTGGACGGCGGTCGCATCCTGCTGGATGGCGTGGACACCCGCCGGGTGCCGCGCCAGGAGCTGCGCGCGGCCACGGGCATGGTGCTGCAGGACGCGGTACTGTTCGGCGGCACCATCCGGGAGAACATCCGGTACGGCCGGCTGGAGGCCACGGACGAGGAGGTCCTCGCGGCGGCGAAGGCCACCTACGTGGACCGCTTCGTCCACACGCTCCCGGACGGCTACGACACCGTGATCGAGCAGGATGCCTCGAACATCTCCGCGGGCGAGCGGCAGCTCATCACCATCGCCCGCGCGTTCCTCGCCCAGCCGTCCCTGCTCATCCTGGACGAGGCGACCTCCTCCGTGGACACCCGCACCGAGGTGCTCGTGCAGCAGGCCATGGCGGCGCTGCGCAACGACCGCACGTCCTTCGTGATCGCCCACCGCCTGAGCACCATCCGCGACGCGGACGTGATCCTGGTGATGGAGCACGGGGACATCGTGGAGCAGGGTTCGCACGAGGAGCTCCTGGCCGCCCGGGGCGCGTACCACCGGCTCTACACGAGCCAGTTCCGGGGCGGGGAGGACGAGCACCACGACGACGGCGCGCCCGCCTCGCGCTAGGGCGTCCGGTGACCCCGGTGCGGGGCGACGCCGGCACCCAGGCGTTGGCCGCCGTCGTCGCCGCGACGCGGGACCACCGCATGACGTTCCCCATCCAGGCGCGGGTGAGCCTCACGAGCCCGCACCAACCGGAGCCGGAGGTGTACGAGGTCCGGGCGCGCGGTGACGGCGGTTTCGCGGCCTGGTCTGCGCGGCACGATCTCTTCTACGACCCGCGCACGGGACAGGAGCGGCTGGTGGTCCACGCGTCACCAGGGCGGGAGGGCTTCACCCGGGAATGGGTGTGGCCGTGGTTGTCCCCGTCGCACCGGGTGCTGGCGATGTTCGCCCCCGCCGAGCTGGGGATCTGGGGCGGGAACCATGACCAGCACCGGGTGTGCGCGGCCCGCTGGCTGGGCGAGTGCGCCGTGCGGGTGGACCTGGTCCGCCGAGAGGAGCCGGCGGGGAGCGAGGCCACGGGGTATGCGGAGGTGGATCTCGGCAACGCCGTGGTCACGCGGATGCTCCTGGACGGCGAGGCCTACGTCCTGGAGGCGGCGCGCGTCGTCGACGACGGGGACGTGACCGGGCCGGTCGTCGGTCCGCACCTGCCGGGGTGGCCGCGCTCATTCGTCCCCTGAGATTGCGCATCCGTCACGCGCAGGACCCTCTTGACTCCCTGGTGGGGCACGTCTGTGGACCGACCGAGAATTCTCTGGACACAGGGCGAGCACCTTCATAGCGTGTGACATAGCTCACGACTGAGCGTGAACCATGAAGGAGGAGCGACATGGGTATGAAGCAGCGGATTTCTAAGGTCGGTGCCGACGTGGCCGTCGCTGGACTGTTGGCCGTCTCCGGTGCGGTGCCAGGGCAGGCGCTGACGGACTCCGGTCGGCAGGACTGCAGCGCAGGAGGTGGGTACGTGGGAGCACGAGGCGAACAGCAACGCTACGGGGACCGAATGTCATTCGATGTGGGTGGACGGACCACCAAGGTGGTGAACAGGTACACCTACGGCTTCGACTCAGGACTTCGCATGTCCCAGAACTGGCGGGTCAGCTCCGAATCGCTCCTCCTGTCGGGCACCTACGGCTACTGCTACTACCCGTACTGACTCGCCGGCACCGATGACTTCATTACGCATTCCTGCGACGGCCGCCCTGGTGGCGGCCGTCGCCCTGACCCTCACCGGCTGCGTCGGTCGGGAGTCTGCGGGCCTCGGCGGTTCATCCACGGTCGCCGCTCCCCCCACCGCGACGGCCGAGAAGACCTGGGACGCCTCGCAGTGGGTTCCCACCGAGAGGATCGAACCCCTCCTGACGACGGAAGCGGAGAAAGAGGCGGCCCAGCGAGAACAAGTGGAGCGCATGGCGCGGGAAGCTGGAACCCCGGAACTGCTTCAGGTGCGGCGTATGGATTGGTCGTCGACCACCCTGGAGTCGTCTCAGAAGATCGGCGAGTGCATGGCGGCCGCCGGATTTCCCGTGGAGGTCACCCCCACGGGTGGTCTTCGCTACCCGACTCCACCAGAATCGCAGAAGCGCGCGTGGAATCTCGCTGAGAACACCTGTGCGGTCAAGCACCCAGTGGACCCTGCCTATGCCCATGACTGGACGGAACCGCAGCTGCGCCTCGTCTACGACTACTGGGACCAGTACCTCATCCCTTGCCTCGAGGCCCAGGGCTTGCACGTGGACACGAGTTCCCGTCCATCCAAAGAATCCTTTGTGACCTCCTTCTTCACGCAGGACCGCCACGACTGGTGGCCCTTCAGTACCACCATGGTCGGAGTCTCGGAGGAACGGAAGGCCCATATCGCCCAGACCTGCCCGGAGCTGCCGCCACCGGACGTCTTCTGGGGAACGGCCCCATGACCCGCCCCGCCCGCTGGGCCGCCCTCGTCCTCGCGGTGGTGCTCGTCGCCGCCCTCGCCTTCTGGGCTGGCCGGGTCACGCTCACCCCGCCGGCCCAGGCCGAGCAGCGTCCATCCGAGGACGCCGTCGTCACCGTCGCCGAGCAAGAGCTCGGCCGTGTCATCACCCTCGGCGTGTCCGTGACCCGCGAGCAGGCGCCGGCCGCCGTGAACGCGCTGTCCGGCGTCGTCACCCGGGCCGGGCAGTCCGGTGAGGTGGCCGCCGGGGATGTGCTGTACGCCGTCGCGCAGAAGCCCGTGATCGCCGTGCAGGGTGAGCTGCCTCAGTGGCGGGCCCTCGGCGAGGGCGCCACCGGCAGCGATGTCACCGCGTTCCAGCGCATGCTCACCGCCACGGGGACGAAGGTGAAGGCCACCGGGACCTGGGACGAGGCCACCGCCACGGCCTGGAACGCCT
This sequence comes from Micrococcus porci, assembly GCF_020097155.1. Lineage (NCBI taxonomy): Bacteria > Bacillati > Actinomycetota > Actinomycetes > Micrococcales > Micrococcaceae > Micrococcus > Micrococcus porci. Next base: position 586,222 of record NZ_CP083691.1, read on the forward strand.
GGCTCACCACACGGGGTTACCCGGCCGCGGACACCGTGGAGCTGGGCCAGCTCGTGGTGCTGGAGTCGCTCCCCACCGCGCTGAGCGTGGACGCGAAGGCCACGGCCGTCGGCGGGACGCTCGCCGGCGGCGAGACCATCGTCGCCCGCCCCGGTGATGAGCCCACGTTCGCCATCGAGGTCAACCAGGACCAGGCCGCCATGATCCCGGCCGGCACCGCGGTGACGGTGCCCCACGGCGAACACGAATGGAAGGCCGTCGCCGGCGAGTCCATCTCCGACGAGCAGGGCCTGATCCGCATCACCCTCACCGCCCCGGACGGCGGCGTGGTCTGCGGGGAGGACTGCGACACCCTGCCCGCCGACCCCACCACTTCCCTGCTCTCCCAGGTCAGCGTGGTCCCGCCCGTCTCCGGGCCCGTGGTCCCCGTGTCCGCCCTGCGCACCCAGCCAGACGGCGCCGCGACGGTCACGGTGGTCCGGGACGGCGCCGCGGAGGACCGCACCGTCACCGTCCTCGGCTCCGCCGACGGCCTCGCCGTCGTGGACGGCGTGGACGCCGGCGAGCAGGTGCGCGTGCTGAACGGCACCCGATGACGGGGCCCGCCACCCCGGGCACGCCCGCCGCCCCGGGCACGCCCGCCGCCCTCGCCGTCGAGGACCTGCGCTTCGCCTACACCCGCGCCGCCGAGGAGCTGTTCGACGGCCTCACCCACGCGTTCACGCCGGGCGGCGTCACCGCCCTCACCGGACCCTCCGGGCGCGGCAAGTCCACCCTCCTGTACGTGCTCGGGCTCATGCTCACGCCCACCTCCGGAGTGGTGCGCCTCGGTGACGTCGACGCCTCCACCCGCCCGGACCGGGAGCGCTCCCGCCTGCGCGCCACCTCCGTGGGATTCGTGTTCCAGGACTCGGAGCTGGACCCGTCCCGCCCCATCCTGGACTCCGTGGTGGAGCCCGGCCTCTACGCCGGGCTGGAGCGCCAGACGCTCGAGGACCGGGCACGGGCGCTGCTCGAGCGCTTCGGCCTCGCCCACCGCGCCGACCACCGGCCCGGGCAGGTCTCCGGCGGGCAGGCGCAGCGGGTGGCCGTGTGCCGCGCCCTCGTGAACGCGCCCGCCGTCGTCCTCGCGGACGAGCCCACGGGCAACCTCGACCCGGACAACGCCGGCCTCGTCATGGACGCCCTCGCCGATGCCGCCGCCGAGGGGCGCACCGTGGTGGTCGCCACCCACGACCCCGCCGTCGTCGCCCGCGCCGACGAGGTGGTGCGGCTGTGAACCGGGAGGACCGCCCATGAACCTGCGCACCCTGCTGCGTGAAGCCGTCACCGCCGCACGCACCTCTCCCGTGCCCTCCGCCCTCGTGCTGCTCGTGGTGGCCGCCATGTGCTTCGCCGCCGTGGCCACCGTGGGCAGGCAGGCCGCCACCGAGGCGGCCGTCGCCGCAGAGCTCTCCGGCCCCGGCGCCCGCGTGCTCACCGTCACCGACACCGGCGGCACCGGTTTCCTCACCGGCGCCACCGCGGCCACCCTCGCCGGACTCGACACCGCCGAGGCCGCCCTCGCCCGGGACTCGCCCATGGACGCCGTGAACACCTGGATCGGCCGGGGCGGCGCCCGCGTGGCCGTGACGAACGTGGTCGGCACCCTGGACCGTGGCATCGAGCTGACCCGCGGCCGCCTGCCCGCCCCCGGCGAGGTGGTGGTCCCCGAGGCCAAGCTCGCCGAGCTCGGCCTCGCCCAGCCCTCCGGAGCGATCGAGGCCACGGACGGCCGCCAGTGGGCCGTCGTCGGGGCGTTCCAGGCCCAGGACCCCTTCCAGGACCTCGACGGCTACGCCCTCACCGTCCCCGCCGCCCCGGACGCCCTCGTGATGCAGCAGGTCCGCGTCCTCGCCGCCGACACCGCCGGCACCCGCGCCATGCAGGAGGCCGCGCTCGCCGTGATCGACCCCGACCCGCGCGCCTCCTCCATCCAGACCGCCCGTGCCCTCTCCGCCGGCAACCAGGTGATCACCGGCGAGCTCGCCGGGCTCGGACGCTCCCTGTTGCTGCTGATCCTCGGAGCCGGCGCGTTCTTCGTGTCCATCGTGGTGCTCGCCGACGTCCTCATCCGCCGCCGCGACCTCGGCCGCCGCCGCACCCTCGGCATCGGCCGCGGAGACCTGATCCTGCTCGTGGCCGTGCGCACCGCCGTGCCTGCGCTGCTGGGCGCCGTGCTGGGCTCCGGAGCCGGGTACGCCGTCGTCGCCGGCCAGGGCGGGACGCTGGGGGTGGACTTCGTGGCGGCGGTGGCCGTGCTGGCCGCCCTCACCGCGCTGCTGGCCAGCCTCGCCCCGGCGGCGTTCGCCGCGTTCCGCGACCCCGTGCGGGTGATGCGGACGGCGTGAGGGGTGGCGGGCGGGCCCGCTCACCGGCGGGCACCCCGCCCGCGCACCGCTACCCTCGGGAGCATGCCCGCCTCACCCGCCGCGCCCCCGCCTGCCCTCACGCCGCTCCAGCGGCAGTCGGTGCTGCGCACCCTGCGCACCCCGCGGTGGCTGGGCACCGAGGTGCTGGCCGCAGTCGTGGTGGCGCTCGCCCTGATCCCGGAGGCCATCGCGTTCTCGATCATCGCGGGCGTGGATCCGCGCGTCGGGCTGTTCGCGTCCTTCACCATGGCCGTCACCACCGCGGTCGTGGGCGGTCGCCCCGCCATGATCTCCGCGGCCACGGGCGCCGTCGCCCTGGTGGTGGCCCCGCTGTCCCACGCGCACGGGCTGGACCACCTCATCGCGGCGATCATCCTCGGCGGGCTGATCCAGGTGGCGCTCGGGCTGCTCGGCGTGGCCCGACTCATACGGTTCATCCCGCGCTCGGTGATGGTGGGATTCGTGAACGCGCTGGCCATCCTCGTGTTCACCTCCCAGCTCCCGGAGCTGATCGGCGTCCCGTGGCTCGTGTACCCGCTCACCGCGCTCGCGCTGGGCATCGTGCTGCTGCTGCCGCGCCTGACCACGGCGGTGCCGTCCACGCTCGTGGCGATCGTCGTCGTGACGGCCCTCGTGATGGCCGCCGGCTGGTCCGTGCCGCGCGTGGGGGACCGGGGCGAGCTGCCGGACGCCCTGCCCGGCCTGTTCGTGCCGGACGTGCCGCTGACCTGGGAGACGCTGCGGCTGATCCTGCCGTTCAGCGTGGGCATGGCCGTGGTGGGGCTGCTCGAGTCCCTGCTCACGGCCAAGCTCGTGGACGACGTCACGGACACCCGCTCGGACAAGACCCGCGAGTCCTGGGGGCAGGGCGTGGCGAACATCGTCTCCGGCTTGTTCGGCGGCATGGGTGGCTGTGCAGTGGTGGGCCAGACCATGATGAACGTGAAGGCCAACGGCGCCCGCACCCGCATCTCCACGTTCCTGGCCGGCGTGCTCCTGCTGGTGCTCGTGGTGGCGCTCGGGGACCTCGTGGGGCAGATCCCCATGGCCGCGCTCGTGGGCGTGATGGTGTTCGTGGCCGGCGCCGCCTTCGACTGGCACTCCGTGCGCCCCGCCACCCTGCGCGCCATGCCCCGCTCCGAGACGGCCGTGATGCTCCTGACCGTGCTCGCCACCGTGGTCACCCACAACCTGGCGATCGGCGTGGGCGTCGGCGTGCTCACCGCGATGGTGCTGTTCGCGCAGCGGGTCTCGCGGCTCGCGCGCGTGGAGCGCGTGGTGACGGACGACAACGGCGGCACCGCCGTCTACCGCGTGCACGGCGAGCTGTTCTTCGCCTCCTCCAACGACCTCTACTCGCAGTTCGAGTACGCGCTGGACCCGCCGCGCGTCGTGATCGACCTGAGCGCGGCCCACGTGTGGGACGCCTCCACGGTGGCGGCGCTGGACGCCGTGGTGACGAAGTACGCGCAGCACGGGATCGCCGCCGAGGTGACGGGGCTGAACGAGGCCAGCGCCGCCATGCACGCCCGGCTCACCGGGCGCACGGGGGCCTGAGGGGCGGGCGCCTCAGGCGCCGCGCCGCGCGTCGACGGCGAGGAAGGCCAGCATGGCCGCGCCCGCCAGCACCGCCGCCACCGCGCCCGCCGGGGCCCCGACCACGGCCGCCGCGATCACCCCCGCCAGTCCGATCGCCGTCAGCGACCCGCCCAGCCACGCGAACACGCGCGCCCCGAACGCGGAGGCGAACGGGATGAAGTGCAGCCCCACCGCCATCACGACGACGGCGGGCTGGGCCGCCTCGATGCCCAGCGCCCGCACCAGGTGGGGCGAGGCGATGATCAGCGCGACCATGCCGAGCACGCTGAGCCCGTAGATGGGGCCGGCGTGGCGGGAGGGGGCGCCGACGTCGCGCAGGCGCCGCGGGGCGAGGAAGACCGCCCAGGCCGCCGCGGCGAGCAGCGCGATCCAGGCGACGAGCGTGACGGTCGGCCAGGGGAAGGGCAACTCGGGGCGGCTGAGCAGCATGAACAGGCTGCCGCCGACCATGCCGACGACCGCCCCGAGGACGGCCGGGTGCATCGGATGCGCGATGCCGCGTGCGTGTGTGGAGTCCCGTTCCATGCGGCCAGTATGCCGGGAGTGCGGGTGCGCGGGTACGGGTGTGAGCGGGGGCGCCTGGAGGCTCCCGTTTCCCGCACGAAAGTGCCCGGGGAGGCTCCCGTTTCCCGCACGAAAGTGCCGGGGGCCCGGCCTCAGGCGGCCATGAACTCCCACTGGTGGCCGTCCGGGTCGACCACCTGACGGGAGTGCACGCCGGTGGCGGTCATGTCCTCCTGCAGTTCGTCCGGGAGGGGCACCTCGGAGCCCCCGGCCTCGACGGCGGCGCGCACGAGCGCGTCCACGGCGCCCCGGTCCGGGGCGGTGAGCTGGAGGAGGACGGAGTTGGTGGTGAGGCAGTCGGCGATCTCACGGTCGCCGATGAAGTCGGTGTAGAAGCCGGGGCTGAGGTACATGGCGAAGGTGGACTCGGTGAGCTGCACGCACACCGAGTTCTCGTCCGAGAAGTCCTCGTCGATGTCCGCCCCCATGGACGTCCAGAACTCGCGGATGCGCTCCGTGTCCGTGGAGGGCAGGTTGATGTACACCGGCTGGGAGAACAGGGCCATGACCAGCACGGTAGACCAGCGGGTCCGCACGGGGCCAACCGCGCCGCCCGGCCGGTGGCGTGGCCGGGGCCGTTGGTAGCGTGGCGGCATGAGCGTTCCTCCTCCCGGCCCGCACGACGCCGGCGCCCTCCCCCCGCCCGGATCCACGGCCCCCACGTCGGCCGCCGGAGAGGCTCCCGAGGGCTGGCCGCCTGCCGGGTGGCCGGGCCGTGCGTCCGCCGGAGGGGCGCCGCAGGGCTGGCCGCCCTCGGGCTGGCCGGGACGCACCGCCTCCGCGCGGACCGCGCCCAGCTGGGAGCCGGGCCGCCTGCACTGGGGGGACGCCGCCGTCGTCGTCCTCTACGTGCTGATGATGGTGGTGGGCCTCGGATACCTGCTGGCGGTGCTGCTGGGCCTGGCGCCGCGCGACCCCGCCGCGATGGACGTGATGGACGGGTTCCGGGTGAACCTGGTCAGCTACGCGGTGCTGGTGGTGGCCGTGCTGGCGGTCTCGTGGCGGCCGCTGGTGGCCTCGCTGCGCGTGTTCGCCACGCACACCTGGCTGAAGATCCTGCTGCTGCCGGCCCTGTGGCTGGTCACCGTCCTGGTCAACGCGCTGCTGCTCTCCCTCATCGGGCAGGCGCAGACCAGCGCCAACCAGGCCGCGCTGGAGGAGATGACCACCCAGGCGCCCGCGCTGGGCATGGTGCTGATGACGGTGGTCGGCGCGCCGATCGTCGAGGAGTACCTCTTCCGTCACCTGCTGGTGGGCAAGCTCTCCCGCTGGATCAACGTGTGGGTGTGCGCCGCGATCTCCGTGGCCGCGTTCACGCTGCTGCACTTCCTGGGCACGGGCGGGGACTTCCAGTGGGTGGAGACCGTTCCGTACCTGACGCTCGCGGTGACCATCACCGTGACCTACGTGCTGATCGGCAGGTCCTTCGGGTACGCGGTGCTGCTGCACATGGTGAACAACGGCATCGCGATCGCCATGCTGTACCTGGTGGCCCCGCTGCTGCCCTCCGCCCCGGCGCCCGTGGGCCCGGGCGCGCTGCTCTCCCCGCTGCTGGCCCTGCTCGGCTGACGTGCCCTCCCGCCCCCCTCACGACGACGCCGCCCCGGCCCCGGAGGACCGCCGCGCCCTGGCCCGGCAGGTCCTCGGCCTGGCGGTGCCCGCGTTCGGGGCGCTGATCGCCGAGCCGCTGTTCCTGCTGGCGGACACGGCGATCGTCGGGCACCTCGGCACGGCCCAGCTGGCCGGCGTCGGCGTGGGGACCACGGTGCTGCACACCGTGACCGGGCTGCTGGTGTTCCTGGCCTACGCCACCACGCCCGCGGTGGCGCGCATGGTGGGCGCCGGGAACCCGGCCGGCGCCCTGGACCGCGGCCGGGACGGCATGTGGCTGGGGCTGATGCTGGGCTTCGTGCTGGGCGCGGCCGGTTGGCTGGCCGCCCCGTGGCTGACCGGTGCGCTCGGCGCCGCGGGGGAGGTTCATTCCCACGCCACGGAGTACCTGCGCTGGTCCATGCCGGGGCTGCCCGCGCTGCTGGCCGTGCTCGCCGCCACCGGCGTGCTGCGCGGCCTGCAGGACACGGTGACGCCGCTGGTGGTGGCCGGTGGCGGGTTCGCGGTGAACATCGGGCTGAACTGGGCGCTCGTCTACGGGGCCGGGCTGGGGGTGGCGGGCTCAGCGATCGGCACCGCGGCCGTGCAGTGGGCCATGCTCGCCGTGTACCTGGCGGTGCTGGCGCCACGGTTCCGGGCGGCCGGCACCCGGCCGGGACCTCGGGCGGACGGGCTGCGGGCCACCGCGCAGGTCGGCTCCTGGCTGATGCTGCGCACCGCGAGCCTGCGGGCGGCCATCCTCATCACCGTGGCCGCGGCGACCGGCCTGGGGGACGTCACCCTGGCCGCGCACCAGCTGGTGTTCACGCTGTACTCCACGCTCGCGTTCGCCCTCGACGCCCTCGCCATCGCCGCGCAGGCGCTCATCGGCGCGGAGCTCGGCGCGTCCCGCCCGCGCACGGCCCGGCGCCTGACGGACCTCATGGTGCGCTGGGGGCTGGGCTTCGGTGTCGTCACAGGGGCGGGCCTGGCCGCCGCCGCGTGGGCGCTGCCCCCGCTGTTCACCCCGGACCCGGGCGTGCACGCCGCCGCGACCGCAGGGCTGCTGGTCCTCGCGCTCAGCCAGCCGGTGGCCGGGTACGTGTTCGTGCTGGACGGGGTGCTGATCGGCGCCGGCGATGCGCGGTACCTGGCGCTGGCCGGCGTCGTGAACCTGGCCGTCTACGCGCCGGTGCTGTGGGGGCTGGCACGGCTCGCGGCAGGTGGGGCCGACGCCGGGGCGCAGGTCGCGCTGCTGTGGCTCGGGTTCGCCGGGGTGTACCTGGGGATGCGCGCGGCGACCCTCGGCCTGCGCGCCCGCCGGGACGCCTGGATGCGCCTGGGCTGAGCCCCGCCGGGGCCGCTCCGTAGACTGGGGCGGTGACTTCCCCGCAGACCCCCCTCGAGATCTCGTCCGAGGTGTTCAAGCCCGTCCTCATCCGCGCCGGCGTCGCGCTGATCTTCGGCCTGACCACCGTGTTCGTGCAGAACCCGGGGCTGACCTGGATGAAGGTGGCCTTCGCGCTGTACCTCGTGTTCTCCGGGTCCGCCCTCTGGGAGTACCTGCGCCGCGATCCGGTCCCCGTGGGCATGCGCTCCCCGCTGTCCCTGGCCGCCGCCGCGTGGATGCTCGGCACGGTGGTGCTGGTGATCATGGGGTCCCCGGCCGCCGTGGGGATCGTGGTGGGCCTGGCCCTGCTGGCCGGCGGCGCCGCCGAGCTCACGGCGTGGGCGCGGTTCCGCCGCGAGTTCATCCCCGCCCGAGACCAGCTGTGGACCGGCCTGGTCGGCGCGCTCTCCGGTCTCGGCGTCCTCGTCGGCGCGGTGCAGGGCTTCGGCCCGCACGCGCTGCTGGGCATCGCCGGCGGCGGGGCGATCATCGTGGGCGTTCTCATGCTGATCTCCGGCCTCGGTTTCCACCACGAGGTCCGCCGCGACCGGGGCACTGCCAAGGGCCTCTGAGCGTCGTGCGGCGTAGACTGGGTCCGCCCGACCGGCGGTCCGACCACCGCCTGCGTCCCCCGCCGTCCATCCGTAGGAGCCCCGCCGTGAGCGCTCAGTCCCCCCGTCCGTCCGACGACCGCACCCGTCCCGGTGCCGGCCGACCGGCTCGCGGCGGCCTGCGCACCACCGTGAAGGGCCCGCTGGTGTTCTCCGCGGTGCTCGGCCTCGTCGGCGGCGTCGTGGCCGCGCTGACCGCCTCCGGCGGCACCGCCAACCCCCTGCGCATCGACATCGGCCTGATCGCGTTCGGCGTGTTCTTCATGACCTCGCTGGTGGTGGTGGCCATGCTGCAGCTGGCCTCCCGCGAGAACCCGGACCACCTTTCCCGGGGCTCCGGCGTGAACCGCTCCTCCGAGGAGACCTTCCAGCGCCGGGCCGCCGAGCGCCGGGCCAAGGCCGCCGCCGAGCGCCGCGCCGCCCAGGGCGACGCCGGCCGCTGACCCGTCCGCGCCGCCGGTCGACGGGGCGCCCCGGCCCCGGGCCGTCAGCACCCGACCTTCGCGGCCACCTGGCGCAGCGCGCGGGCGGAGGCCTGCAGGCGGGCGATCTCCGAGGAGTCCAGCCCCGGGGGGCACCACCCGTTGCACTCCGGTCGGTCCCACCACGGAGGGCATCGAGAGCGCAACGTCCTCGAGCCCTCGCGTCCCCTGCATCACCGTCGAGACGGACAGGATGGCGTGCTGGTCCCGCAGCACGACCCCGAGCAGGCGCGTCGTGGCCACGCCCACGGCGTAGTTCGTGGAGCCCTTGCCCTGGATCACCTCGTAGGCGGCGTGCATGACCTGGTGGGCGATCGCGTCGAGCTGCTCCCGGGTGAACACGGGCTGGGCCGCCTCCGGCCAGGACAGCAGGGGCACGGAGCCGATCCGGGCGGAGCTCCACGCGGAAAGCCCGGTGATGCGCCGGGCGACGGGCGTGAGCACGTCCACGGGGTTGGTCACCGGCACGAGCAGCGCCTCGGGGCGGGTGTCAGCGGGCCCGGAGCCGCGGGGCGGGGACCCGTGCCGGGCTCAGTCCTTCGCGGCCTTCTTCTTGTGCTTCTCGGACTTCTTGGACTTCTCCCTCTTGCCCTTCTTCCCCTCGGCGGCGGCCTCCGACTCCTTCTCCGCCTTCTTCTTCGCGGCCCTCCTGGCCTTCTTCTCGGACTTGGACTTCTTGTCCTTGGTGGAGTCCTTCTTCACAGGCTCCTGCACTGCGGACTCGACACCCTCCGCGGCCTCGATCGCCTCGAGGTCCGTCGCGTCCTGGGGATCTGCCTCCGGGGCGACCTCCGGCAGGGGTGCGGCGTCGGCGGCCTCGACGTCGGCCTGGGTGTCCTCCGCCTCGGCGAGGCGGGCGCGGTAGCTGCGCACGTGGGTGCGGTTGGCGCAGTTGGCGGCGTCGCAGAAGCGCTTGGAGCGGTTGCGGCTGGCGTCGACGAGCGTGTTCTCGCAGTCCTCGCCGGCGCAGACCCGCAGGCGGGTGAGCTCGCCCTCGAGGGCGGCCTCGGTCAGGGCCAGGGCCGCCATGGCGGTGAGGCGCTCCACGGCGTCGGCGGGCACCTGGGCGGGGGCGAGGTCGGCGGATCCGTCGGACACCTCGAGGCGCAGGGGGCCGGTCTCGGCGAGCAGCTCGTTCACCGCGGCGACGGCGGCGGGCACGTCCTCGGCGTCCGCGGCGGCCCACAGCTCGGTCAGGCGGGCGCGCAGCTCGTGGGCGCGGGTGCGGGCCGCGGCGGCCACGCGCAGCCGGGACTCGCCCTCCTGCAGCTCGGGGACCAGCGCCGGCAGCTGCGTGCCGGCGGTGAGCCGCTCCTCCGCCTCCTGACCGCCGCGCACACCCGGCGCGGTGTTGAGGAACGCGGAGATCGAGGCCAGGCGGGCGAGGGTGTGGGGGGAGAGCATGGCCCCAGGGTACGGGGCGGCCCTGCCTCAGACCCGGGTATGAGGTCAGATGGACAAGAGTACTGACTTCATGCGTACCCCTTCACGTGGCACGCCCCCCGCACGATCATGGCGACCGCGAGCGGACACCTCCGATCGGGTCATCACCCACCCTCGCGCCGATCGGCGCCCTTCTCCCGAGGGAGAGCCATGTCCATGTCGAAGAGGATCTTCGCCGGTGACCTCATCGCCGGTGCCCTCGGCGCGGGTGCCGCACCTGCATCCGCTGCGCTCTCCGAGTGTCCGTCCGGCAAGGTGCGCCTCGTCACGGACGCCTATGACGGCGGCTCGTGCTACGCCATGAACTCGTGCACCGACAACTACGACGTCGGCGGCTGGTTCAACGACCGGGCCTCGTCCTGGCGCACCACCGGCGGCTGCTGGTCCGGCGTCGAGCCCATCCCCGCCTCGAACTCTGACAGAAGGACCGCCGTGCCCACCCCTGCCATCGACGCCCGTGGTGTCAGCCTGCGTTTCGTCAGCGGCCCCGAGGTGGTGACGGCGTTGGAGGGGGTCACGGTCCCCTTCCGGCACGGTGAGCTCGTGGCGGTCATGGGGGTCTCCGGCTCCGGCAAGACGTCCCTGCTGAACGTCGTCGCCGGGCTGGAGGCTCCCGACCAGGTCCCGCCACGGGGTCGGGGCCACTCCCACGGGCCTGCTGCGGTCGCGGTTGATCACCTCGGCGGGAGGCACCTGGCTGGCCCTGCTGCTGTGCGGGCTGCAGGCCGTCCTCACCACGGGAACTGTCACACTGGTGACCAGCGGTGTGCAGACATTCACTGCATCCCTCGTGTCTGCGGTGCCCGCAGACCAGGCCCAGCTGGCCGTGCTCAACATCGACGACGCCGGCGTGTCCACCAGGCTCGCCCAGGAGGTCCGGCGAGAGATCGACGCTCCGGAAGACTTCGGCTACCGCCAGGTGGAGGCACCGACCTCCGCCCAGGACGGGCCCGTCGTCGTCGTGGAGACACCGCGCCAAGCGGCGGACGTCCTGGGGTTGCGGAAGCTCGACCCCCAGGCCGAGGAGGGGCTGCGGCAGGGGGGTGCACTCCGCGCGCTTCAAGCGCCCGAGGGCGAGCTCTCCGTGGTGGACCCGCACGCGGCGGATCCGACGAGGGTTTCTGCGAGGCTGGCCACATTCCCGGTCATCGTCGTCGAAGGAGCGCAGGGTTCGCTGGCACAGGGCGGCGCCGTGATCCTCGCCTCGACCGCGGCGAGGCTGCCGGCCCCGGTGTCGCGTGAGGTCGCGCATGTGTTCCCACGTCTGACTCCTGAGCAGCAGGCGCTGGCCGCGCGGCTGCCCCAGGAGCTCCACGTCAATCCGGACTGGATGGACCTGCCGAAGCCGCCGGACACGATGCCGATCCCGCCCGCCGTCACGTGTGGTGCGGCGGTGCTGTCCGCCGTCGACAGCGCGCTGGGCGTGCTGACGGTGACGGCGCTGCAAGGGGTTCCCCTGGACCTTCACGTCCCCTGGACGCTGGTGGGCATCATGGCCGGCGGCACGGTCCTCGCCTTCGTCGGTGCCCTGTGGCTGGCCCTGCGGAACCTCTCGGTGCGCGAGCGCATGGAGTGAGGCATGCCCCGACCGAACCGCAGTCACTGACTGAGACAGTCTGCTGTGGCGTCGCTCACGTCGGCTAGCCTGACCGGGAATCCCGGGCGACCACCCCGTTGTCGGCGGGATGCAGCCAGAAGGGGCGCCGGTGCGCTCCCACACCCACAACCAGGAGTCCCCCATGTCGCAGAACTCCGAGGCGCCGGGCCGCCTCTCGGCAGGCCACCTCATCGTCAAGACGCTCGAGTCCCACGGTGTGCGGCGCGTGTACTCGGTGCCCGGTGAGTCCTACCTGGACGTCCTGGACGGGCTGCACGACTCCGCGCAGATCGAGAACGTCGTCTGCCGCCACGAGGGCGGCGCCACCTACATGGCCGAGGCCGACGGCAAGATGAACGAGGTCCCCGGCATCGCGATGGTGACCCGCGGCCCCGGCGCCGCGAACGCCCACGTGGGCCTGCACACCGCGTGGCAGGACTCCACCGCGATGGTCCTGTTCGTTGGCCTGATCCCGTTCGAGCACCGCGACCGCGAGGCCTTCCAGGAGTTCGACCCGCACGCGTGGTTCGACTCCGGCGCCAAGCGCGTGATGGTCCTGGACCACCCGGAGCGCGCCTCCGAGATCGTGGCCGAGGCCATGTTCGCCGCCGCGTCCGGCCGCCCGGGCCCCGTCGTCGTCGGCCTGCCGGAGGACATCATCCGCGTGGAGGTGGACGCGCACCTGCACCCGCAGATCCCCGTGGCCCCCGGCGGCATGACCGTGGAGGACTGGAAGTCCCTGCACGCCGCGCTCAAGGAGTCCCAGAAGCCCCTGTTCATCACCGGCGGCAACGACTGGACCGACGCCGGCGCCGAGGCGCTGACCTCCTGGCTCGAGGACCACAAGATCCCCGCCGCGGCCGAGTGGCGCTGCGAGGGCACCGTGCCGTTCTCCTCCCCGTCCTACGTGGGGCCCATCGGCTACGGCCGCCCCGACTTCACGCAGCACCTGCTGGAGGAGACGGACCTGATCGTGTTCGTCGGGACCGTGCCGGGCGACGTCGTCACCGACGGCTTCACCATCCGCCAGAACTGGGACAAGAAGAACTTCCTGGTCACCATCGACCCGTCCCTGCGCGGCCGCTCCGGCCCCGTCTCCCACCAGATCGTGGCGAAGCCGGACGTGTTCGTGCGCGACCTGGTCCGCATGGACCTCGCCGTGAAGCCGGAGTGGGAGGCGTGGACCTCCCGCCTGCGCGGCCAGCAGGAGGAGTTCGCGGCGCTGCCCGCCGCCGAACCGGGTGACGGCCAGGCGAAGATGGCCACCCTCATGGCCACCCTCATGCCGAAGCTGCCGAAGGACTCGATGATCTCCCTCGGCGCCGGCGAGCACACCAACTGGGCCCACCGCTACTTCCCCACCGAGGGCTACCGCGCCATGATCTCGGCCCGCAACGGCTCCATGGGCTACTCGGTGCCGGGCGCCGTGGCCGCGTCGCTGAACTTCCCGGACCGCACCGTGGTGACCATCGCCGGCGACGGCGAGTTCCTCATGAACGGCCAGGAGCTGGCGACCGCCGCGCAGTACGGCGCCACGCCCCTCGTGATCGTCATGGACAACCAGGAGTACGGCACCATCCGCACCCATCAGGAGCGCGAGTACCCCGAGCGCGTCTCCGGCACCCAGCTGAAGAACCCCGACTTCGCCGCCATGGCCGAGGCGTTCGGCGGCTTCGGGGTGCGCGTGGAGCAGGACGCGGACGTGCCGGCGGCCGTGGACGCGGCGCTCAAGGCCGTCCAGGAGGAGGGCCGGTTCGCGCTCATCCACCTGATCGTGGAGCAGCGCGTCAAGGCCTACTGAGGCCGGCGGCGCGGCGCGGTCCGCGCCGCCCCTCCGGTCAGGCCGCCGTCGTGGGGACGTCGAAGCGCAGCTTGGGCACCGGGAAGGGCGCACCGTCGAGGCCCGCCTCGACCCGGTCCCGCAGCACGCCCCCGCACGCACGGATCGTGGCCACGGAGGCCGTGTTCGTCTCGTCGCACGTGAGCAGGGCGGTGGACACCCCGTGCGCGGCCAGCAGCGTCAGCGCGCCGCGCAGCAGGCGGACGGCGTGCCCCCGCCGCCGGAACGCGGGGCGCACCGCGTAGCCCACGTGCCCGTTGACGTGCCGCAGCGCCTCGTTCAGCTCCCACCGCACGGACACCCGGCCCACCAGCTCGCCGTTCTCGTCCACGCCCACGTAGAAGGACGCGGGCACCCGGCCGGGTTCGACGTCGCCGCGCGCCTCGGCGGCGAACGCGCGGCGGATCGCGGGGAAGGAGCGGGTGCCGGCCATCAGGAAGTCGAACCCCTCCCGATGCAGCTCGGCGTCCGCTTCGCGCGCCGCGATCTCGTCCGCGGCGCGCAGTGGGCGCAACAGGAGGCCGTCCACGGTGACGGTGGGGCTGGGGTCCGGGAGCATGCGCCGAGTGTACGAGGGTGGACGCCGGGCGTGGCCGCGTGAGCCGCCCGCCGCCCCAGCCCTCCTCCCCTCCCCACCCCCGCGCCGTGAGCCAGACGTTTCGGTCGTGACCAGTCCCTGATTGCAGCCGAAACGTCTGGCTCGCGGCGACGTACGTAGCCCAGCGCGCGACCCAGCCCACGGCACAGCTCACGGTGCGCCCGCCAGGCCTCCCCCGACGCCAGCTGGGGTGACGTGGATCACGTTCGAGGCTAGGGTGTGGGGACCGACGATCGCCCATCCCCAGGAGGTCGCGATGACCGTGTCGTCCTCGTCGGCGGAGCACGCGCCCGCGCTCGAGGCTCGCCCCGAGCTGCCGGGCGAGACCGTGTCCCGCGTCGCCATGACGCCCGCGGCGCTCGCGCTGATCCGCCGACTCCTCCCGATCCATGGCCCGCTCATGTTCCACCAGTCCGGCGGCTGCTGCGACGGCTCCGCGCCCATGTGCTATCCCGCCGGCGACTTCACGACCGGCGCCGCCGACGTCCGGCTGGGCACCTTCGTGGTGCCGGCCGAGGGGGACCAGGCCGCCGTGGAGATCCCGTTCTGGATGTCCGCCGCCCAGTTCGAGTACTGGAAGCACACCCACCTCACCCTGGACGTGGTGGACGGGCGCGGCTCCGGCTTCTCCGTCGAGGCGCCCGAGGGCAAGCGGTTCCTGATCCGCTCGCGGTTGATGGCCGGCTCGGGATGAGCTCGACCCTCGCCACCGGCGCCTACCGGCGTGCCGTGGACCGGGCCCACGAGTCCCTTGCCGCGGTCCGCCTGTCGCTCGCACCGTCGTCGCCCACCGCTCCGACCGGCGCGGACCAGGGCCTGCGCGCCGCCCTCCAGGGGCTGCGCCGGGAGGTCCGCGAGTCCTGGCTGCGCTCCCTCGGCGTCCTCACCCCCGCGGGGTCGGCCCTCGACGCGGGGGCGTCCGCGACCGCGCCCGCGGTGCCCGGCCAGACCGACCCGGCCACCCTCTCCGACGACGACCTCGCCGCCGCCCGCCGCGAGCAGCGCCTCGCGGTGGCCCTGCCGGTGGTCCGCCGCATGCTCATCCAGCCCGCGGCCGAGGCCGGGATGCTCGCCGCGATCGGCAACGCGCGCGGCCACCTGCTGTGGGTCGAGGGCGACCGGACCGCGGTGCGCCACGCCGAGGCCTTGGGCTTCGTGGCCGGCGCCGACTGGTCCGAGGCGTCGATGGGCACCTCCGCCCCCGGCATCGTCCTCGCGACCGGCGCCCCCACGCAGGTCAGCCGCGGCGAGCACCTGAGCCCGCGCGTGCACCCGTGGAGCTGTTCGGCCGTCCCGCTCACGGACCCGGCCACCGGGCGGCTCGTCGGGGTCCTGGACCTCACGGGCGGCGAGGACGCCGTCAGCCACCTCGCCCTGCCGCTGCTCCAGACCACCGTGGACGCCGTGCACGCCGCCTGGCGGGACCTGCCCGCCCCGTCCCGGGGCCGTTCCCGCGGCACCGTCCCGACGCCGGGCCCCTCGGCCCCGCCGTCCGTCTCGCCGGGGCCGAGCCCCGCCGCTGCGCCGCACCGTCACGACGCCGCCGCGGGCCTGCTGCGCGTCACCGGCCACCTGCCGCCCACCCTGGACGGGGTCGAGCTCACCGGCCGGCACGCCGAGATCCTCACCCTCCTCGCGTGGCACGGCCCGGGCCTGACCGGCGCCGAGCTCGAGGTCGCGCTGTATCCGGAGGAGACGGTCGGGCCCCGGTCCGCGCCGGGCGACGCCCCCGCCCGCGCCATCTCGCTGCGCGCCGAGGTGCATCGGCTCCGCCGGGCGCTGCGGGACGTGGGGGCGCGGGTGGAGCTGCTGTCCCGGCCGTACCGGCTCGTGGGGGCGGTGCACGCGGACCTGCTGTGCGCGCGGGAGGCGCTGCGCGCCGGGGATCTGGACCGTGCGCTGCACGCGGCGGCCGGGCCGGTGCTGCCGCGGTCGGCGTCCCCCGGCGTCGCCTCGATCCGCGCGGAGCTGGGGGAGGCGCTGCGCGAGGCCGTCGCCCAGGACGCGGATGTCGAACAGCTCTGGGCCTACCTGGGCCGCCCCGAGGCCCGCGACGACGTCGAGCTCTGGGGCGCCGCCCTGCGTCTGCTGCCGGCGGACTCGCCGCGGCGCGCGCTCGCCGTGGCCACCCTCGAGCGGATCGAGCGGGACCTGACCTGACCCGGCCCGCCCCTCGCCGGCACTCGGCTGCAACCTTCGTGCAACCTCCTTGTGACTAGCGTCACATCCACGGCAGGGCGCCGCCCGGCGCCGAGGCAACCGCAGGCAAAGGAGCCAGCACCATGACCGTCTACGCATTCCCCGGGACTGAGGGAGCCAAGGTCGAGTTCAAGCCCCGCTACGAGCACTTCATCGGCGGAGAGTGGACGCCCCCGGTCAAGGGCCAGTACTTCGAGAACGTCACGCCCGTGACGGGCAAGGTGTTCTGCGAGGTCGCCCGCGGCACGGCCGAGGACATCGACGTCGCCCTCGACGCCGCCTGGAAGGCCGCCCCGGCCTGGGGCGCCACCTCGGCGGCCGAGCGGGCGCTCGTGCTGCACCGCATCGCGGACCGCATGGAGGAGAACCTCGAGATGCTGGCGGTCGCGGAGACCTGGGACAACGGCAAGGCCATCCGGGAGACCCTCAACGCGGACCTCCCGCTGGCCATCGACCACTTCCGGTACTTCGCCGGCGCGATCCGCGCGCAGGAGGGCGGCCTGTCCCAGGTGGACGAGGACACCGTCGCGTACCACTTCCACGAGCCGCTCGGCGTGGTCGGCCAGATCATCCCGTGGAACTTCCCGCTGCTGATGGGGGTGTGGAAGCTGGCGCCCGCGCTGGCCGCGGGCAACGCCGTCGTGATCAAGCCCGCCGAGCAGACCCCGGCCTCGATCATGGTGTTCATCGAGCTGATCGCGGACCTGCTGCCGGCCGGCGTCGTCAACGTGGTCAACGGCTTCGGCCTCGAGGCCGGCAAGCCGCTCGCGCAGTCGCCGCGCATCCGCAAGATCGCGTTCACGGGCGAGACGACGACGGGCCGGCTGATCATGCAGTACGCCTCGGAGAACATCATCCCGGTGACCCTGGAGCTGGGCGGCAAGTCGCCCAACGTCTTCTTCGAGGACGTCATGGCGAACGACGACGCCTACTGGGACAAGGCGCAGGAGGGCTTCACCCTGTTCGCGCTGAACCAGGGCGAGATCTGCACGTGCCCGTCGCGTGCGCTCGTGCAGGAGTCGATCGCGGAGAAGTTCCTCGACGCCGTCGTGGAGCGGACCTCGCGCATCGTCACCGGCAACCCCCTCGACACGGACGTGATGATGGGCGCCCAGGCCTCCAACGACCAGCTCGAGAAGATCACGTCCTACCTGGACATCGGCCGTCAGGAGGGCGCCGAGGTGCTGATCGGCGGCGCGCGCGCCGAGATGGAGGGCGAGCTGGCCGGCGGCTACTACGTGCAGCCCACGATCTTCCGCGGGGACAACTCGATGCGCATCTTCCAGGAGGAGATCTTCGGGCCGGTGGTCTCGACGACCACGTTCACCGACTTCGACGACGCCATGCGGATCGCCAACGACACGCTCTACGGGCTCGGCGCCGGCGTGTGGTCCCGGAACGGCAACACCGCCTACCGCGCGGGCCGGGCGATCCAGGCCGGCCGCGTGTGGGTGAACAACTACCACGCCTACCCGGCCCACGCCGCGTTCGGCGGGTACAAGTCCTCCGGCATCGGCCGTGAGAACCACCTGATGATGCTCGACCACTACCAGCAGACCAAGAACCTGCTCGTCTCCTACTCCGAGGACAAGCTCGGGTTCTTCTGAGCCGACGCCGGCACTGCACGCCCCCTCCCCACTCCACGAAAGGTGATCCACCATGACCACGATGAAAGCAGCCGTCGTCAGCCAGTTCGGCAAAGAGGCCGACGTCAAGGAGGTCGAGCGCCCGACGCCCGGCCAGCACCAAGCGCTCGTGAAGCTCATCTCCTCGGGCGTCTGTCACACGGACCTGCACGCGATGGAGGGCGACTGGCCGGTGAAGCCGACCCCGCCGTTCATCCCGGGCCACGAGGGCGTGGGCATCGTCGAGGAGGTCGGACCCGACGTCGAGAACCTCAAGGTCGGGGACATGGTCGGCAACGCGTGGCTGTGGGGAGCGTGCGGCCACTGCCAGTACTGCCGCACCGGGTGGGAGACCCTGTGCGAGGAGCAGATCAACGGCGGCTACTCCATGAACGGGTCCTTCGGCGAGTACATGCTCGTGGACGCCCGCTACGCGCCCGTGATCCCCGAGGGCGCGGACCCGATGGAGGTCGGCCCGATCCTGTGCGCCGGCGTCACGGTGTACAAGGGGCTGAAGCAGACCGAGGTGCGGCCCGGGCAGTGGGTCGTGATCTCCGGCATCGGCGGCCTGGGGCACATCGCGGTGCAGTACGCCGTGGCGATGGGCATGCGCGTGGTGGCCGTGGACGTCGCGGACGACAAGCTGGCGCTCGCCTCCCGGCACGGCGCGGAGCTGACCGTGAACGCGAACGTCGCGGACCCCTCCGTGGAGATCCAGGAGAAGATCGGCGGCGCCCACGGCGTGCTCGTCACGGCCGTGCACCCGCAGGCGTTCGGCCAGGCCATCGCGATGACCCGCCGCGGCGGCACCATCGTGTTCAACGGCCTGCCCCCGGGCGACTTCCCCGCGCCGATCTTCGACATCGTCCTCAAGGGCCTGACCATCCGCGGCTCGATCGTGGGCACCCGTCAGGACATGGTCGAGGCGCTCGAGTTCTATGCGGCCGGGAAGATCCACCCGACGTTCCACACCCGTCCGCTCACCGAGATCAACGACGTGTTCGAGGAGATGCGCCACGGCAAGATCGAGGGCCGCGTCGTCATCGACTACGCCATGCAGGACTGACGTGTCGCCTGGGCATCCGCTGGGCGCGGGGTAGTATCGATACATCACGCGCACCAGTGCGACGGCGGTCGTCCCGCCCGGAGATCCGGGTCGGGGCGGCCGCCGTCGTCGTCGCGGGGACGGGGCGGGCCGCGGCGATTCCGGTGCGCGAGCCTCAGCGGGCCCCGGCCGGGGCGACGCCGTCGCGCAGCCACTCCAGCGTGGCCGGCCAGAAGGTCGACGCGAACCGCGCGTGGAACAGTCCGAAGTGCCCGATCTCCCCGACACCGAGCTCCTCCGGCCGCACCCGCCAGCGCACCGTCCGCCGACCCGGCGAGTAGGAGTCCGCGCGGTCGAGGGCGGCGTCGGTGCCGAAGTCGTCGTCCACGGGCGCCACGATCAGCGCGTCCGCCGTGAACGCGGCCAGACGACGGCGCAGCTCGTCCCGGCCGGCGACGGTGCGGGCGCTCGCAGTGAAGTCGCGGCGACTGCGCGCCCAGTCCAGGGCGACCCCGCGCGGCAGGTCCTCGAGCCAGCCGAGCCGCCGCCCCGGGAAGTGACCGCGGGCCAGCGTGACCATCGGCATCAGTGCGTGCCAGCGCGCCCACATCCGCGCCCTCCCCGGCCGCGCCCGGTAGTCCCGCCAGTGGGCGTGCTGCCCGCCCACGGCCACGTGCCGGGCCACATGCCGCGCCTCGTCCGCGAGCCCGATGCCGAACCCGCCGTAGCTGTGACCCACCGTCAGGAGGGGGCCGGGCAGGTGCGTCCGGGCCCAGCCGAGCACGGCGTCCGCGTCGAGGGCGCCCCAGTCCGCCCACCGCGCCCGCCGGGCCACGGCGAACGGCGCGCGGGACTCCCCGACGCCCCGGTAGTCGAACGTGACCGCGTGGAACCCGTGGCCGGCGAGGAACTCGGCGTAGCGCCGGTAGTACGTGGCCTTCACCCCGGTCGCCGGGGCGATCACCACCGCGCCGGCGGGCCGGGCCGGGGGCGTCGTCGTGGGGGCGAAGTGGCGGGCCGCGAGCACGAAGCCGTCGCGGGCGCGGAGGCGCACGAGGGTGGAGGTGGTCTGCGTCACGCCGCCACCCTAGGCACGGGGCGGCGCGACCTGCGACACAATGGGCCCATGACTGACACCCCCCAGAGCTCGTCCGGCCAGAGCCGGGACGAGATCCTCGCCCGCCTCGAGGAGATCTACGCGAACGACCCCGCGGTGCGCGAGCACGACGTCACCCTCGGGGAGGTGGCCGAGGGCCGCGTGGTGCTGCACCGCGACGTCACCGCGGGCATGGTGAACTCCCACGAGATCTGCCACGGCGGCTTCCTGTTCCACCTCGCGGACTCGGCGCTGGCGTACTGCGTGGCGACCTTCGGCGCCGCCCCCGTCACCCGGCGCGCCGAGATCACCTACGTGGCGCCCGCCAAGCTCGGCGCGCACCTCGTGGCGACCGCCCGCCAGTCGGTGGAGTTCGGCCGCGACCGCATGATCGAGGTCGGCATCGAGGCGGACGGCCAGCTCGTCGCCTGGTTCACCGGCCACTCCACGAGCCCGCGGGTGCACGCATGAGCGCCGGGCAGGACGCGACGACGGCCGGGCCGGTCGTCGAGTCGGTGGAGCTGCACGTGGCCGCGGGAGCGGAGGCGGCGTTCGAGGCCGCCGTCGCCGAGGCCGAGCCGCTGTTCCGGGACGGGGCGCGACGTCCTTCGCACTGTCCCGACAGGTGGAGGACCCGGCGCGCTACCGGCTGCTGATCGGCTGGCGCACGCTCGAGGACCACACCGTGGGCTTCCGCGAGTCCGACGCGTTCCTCGCGTGGCGGGCGCTCGTCACCCCGCACCTGGCGCAGCCGCCGGCCGCGACCCACTGGTCCGCCGTCTGACCCCCGCACCCCCCGCTTTCGTTCGGGAAACGGCGGTCGTCAGCGCGTTTTCGTTCGGGAAACGGCGCGAGGGCTGACCGTTTCCCGAACGAAAGTCCTCGACACGCCGCCGTTTCCCGAACGAAAGTGCGGAGACGCGGTCGGCTCAGAGGTGGCGGCCCGCCAGCCGCGTGAGGCTCGACTGGATGCCACGCCCGTTGTCCGCCGGCACCCGCAGCAGCTCGTATGCGCGGCGCACGGCCGGCCGGGCCCACGAGTAGTCGAAGGTCTCGGTGACCTCGGTGGTGCCGTCCCCGTTGTCCTGGAAAGCCCAGCGCCACCGGTGTCCGCCCGGGTGGGCCCACTCCACGAGCTCGTCCTCGTCGACGGCGGTGGCGGTCAGCGTCATCGTGTACGGCACCCCGTACTTCCGCATGGCCACACGGAACCGGTCG
The DNA here is from genome assembly GCF_020097155.1 of Micrococcus porci. NCBI lineage: Bacteria > Bacillati > Actinomycetota > Actinomycetes > Micrococcales > Micrococcaceae > Micrococcus > Micrococcus porci. The sequence continues at coordinate 607,530 of NZ_CP083691.1, forward strand.
CCCACGGCCAGCCTGTGCGGCCCACTCACCTTCGGCCGCACGGTCCCGGACCCGTCCGCCTCGTGATGGCGGTGCGGGTCCGCGAGCATCGCCCACAGCTCCTGCGCCGGCGCGGCCACGGTGGCCCGGTAGGACACCTGGTGCTCGCCGGTCTCCACGCGCTCGGGCCACGCCGCCTGCGGGGCGGACTGCGGCAGCCCGGACGAGGACGGCGCGGCGGGCTCGGTCTCGGGGGTGGCGGGAGAGGGGGTCGGCTCGGTGCTCATGCCGCCCAGTCTAAGAACTGCCGCGAACACCGGAAGCGGAGGCGACGGCACCCCTCGGCGGGACACCACAGGACTCTTGCCGGGGGCCCGCCCCGGGCCTAGGGTCAGGTCATGGGCGCATGGGGCAGAAACGTCTTCCAGAACGACACGGCGTTGGACATCGTGGACGAGGTCCTCGACGGCACCTTCGACCTGGACGAGTTCCGCAGGAACTTCCGTCGCGACGAGGACGAGGGCTACCTGACCGCGAGTCAGGGCGCGGCACTCCTCGCCCTCGGGGCGCTCGTGCGGATCGCCCGCAACGAGGACCACGCCGACCTCGAGGCCCTGCTCGAGCACGCGGAGACGGACGAGGTGGACCTGACCGCCTTCATCGACCAGTTCTCGGACGAGGACATCGAGACCCTGCGCGAGCTGATCGGCGTGGTCATCCGCGAGCCCTCCTGCTCCGAGCTCTACCAGCTCTGGGAGGAGTCCGGCGAGCTCGAGCAGTGGCTCGAGTACTCCCGCGAATGTCTGCCCTGACCGGCCAGCCGGGCCGGGGTGGACCCGGCCGGCGCTCGGCCCCGCCCCGGCTCACCGCGCGTAGCGGGTGAGCCGCAGCGAGTTCAGCACCACGAGCACGCTCGAGGCCGCCATCGCGCCGCCGGCGATCATCGGGTTGAGCAGGCCCAGGGCCGCGACCGGGATGCCGAGCACGTTGTAGAGGAACGCCCAGAACAGGTTCATCCGGATGATCCCCAGGGTGCGGCGGCTCAGGTCGAGCGCCTGGACCACCTGGTGCAGGTCATCGCCCATCACGGTGATCTGCGCGGCCTCGCGGGCCACGTCCGTCCCCGAACCCATGGCGATGCCCATGTCCGCCGCGGCGAGCGCCGGGGCGTCGTTGACGCCGTCGCCCACCATGGCCACCACGCGACCCTCAGACTGGAGCCGGCGGACCACGTCCACCTTGTCCTCGGGGCGCACGCCGGCCACCACGTCCTCGGCCGGGATCCCGACGGCGTCCGCCACCTGGGTGGCGACGGCGGCGTTGTCGCCGGTCACCAGCAGCGGGCGCAGGCCGAGCTCCTTGAGCCGGGCGATCGCGTCGGCGGAGGTGTCCTTCACGGTGTCCCGGACGGACAGGACGCCCGCCACGCGGCCGCCGACCGCGACCCACACGGCCGTGGCGCCAGCCTGCTCCGCGGCCTCGAACGCGGCCCGGTGCTCGGCGGGGATGCCGCCGTCGAGGGCGGTCTCGAGGACGGAGCCGCGGCCGACGGCCACGCGGACCGGGGCCGGGCCGGCGGCGCCGTGCGCGCCGGAGGCGAGGGCGCCGTCGTCGTGGGGGAGGGCGACCAGCCCGGACACGCCGCCGCCGGCCGTGGAGGCGAAGTCCGCCACGTCGGGCACGGTCAGGCCGCGCTCCTCGGCGCCGGTCACGATCGCGCGGGCAATCGGGTGCTCGGACCCGCGCTCGACGGCGGCCGCCAGGGTCAGCAGGAGGTCGGTGGCCCGGTCCGGCGCCGTTTCGGCCACGAAAGCGCTCCGGGGAGCGTCCGTTTCGGCCACGGAAGCGCTCCGGGAGGCGCCCGTGTCGGTGACGAAGGCGGGGTCGAGGACGAGCACGTCCGCCAGCGCCATGCGGCCTTCGGTCACGGTGCCGGTCTTGTCCAGCACGATCGTGTCCACGGTGCGCGAGTCCTCGAGCACCTCGGGGCCGCGGATGAGGATGCCCAGCTGCGAGGCGCGGCCGGTGCCGGCCAGGAGGCCGACCGGGGTCGCCAGGCCGAGGGCGCACGGGCACGCGATCACGAGCACGGCCACGCCGGCGCGCAGCGCGGACGGCAGGTCGCCGGTCACGAGCATCCACACCGCGAAGGTCAGCACGGCCAGCCCCAGGACCACCGGCACGAACACCGCGGAGATCCGGTCCGCCAGGCGGGCGACGCGCGCCTTGCCGGTCTGCGCGTCCGCCACGAGGCGGCCCATCTGGGCGAGCGTGGTGTCCGCGCCCACCCGGGTGGCGCGGGCGACCAGCCGGCCGGAGGTGTTCAGGGTGGCCCCGGTGACGGCGTCTCCGGGGCCGACCTCCACGGGCACGGACTCGCCCGTGAGCAGGGAGGCGTCCACGGCGGAGGTGCCCTCGAGCACCTCGGCGTCCGTGGGCACCTTCTCGCCGGGGCGGATCAGCACGACGTCGCCCGGCGCGAGGGACTCGGCGGGCACCGTGCGCTCGTCGTGGGTCTCGGGGTCGTAGAGGGTGGCCTGGGCCGCGCCCAGGTCCAGGAGGGCCCGCAGTGCGGCGCCGGCCTCACGCTTGGCGCGGGCCTCGAGCCAGCGGCCCAGCAGCAGGAACGTGGTGATGACCGCGGCCGCCTCGAAGTACAGGCTGTGGTGGGCCATCTCCGCCATGGTCCCGCCCACGTGGGCGGTCATGTCCGGCGCCAGGATCAGCTCCACGGCCGAGAAGGAGAAGGAGACGAGCACGCCCAGGGACACGAGGGTGTCCATCGTGGACGAGCCGTGCCGGGCCGCGCGGAACGCCGCCGAGTGGAACGGCCACGCCGCCCACAGCGCCACGGGCGCCGCCAGGGCGAACGCGACCCAGCCCCAGTGCGGGAACTGCAGCGCCGGGACCATGGAGATCAGCACGAGCGGCACCGTCAGCACCGCCGCGCCGATCAGGCGCGGCTTCAGCACGTCCTCACCCGGACCGTGGGCCATGTGGTCGTGGTGGTCCACGCCGTCATGGTCCGCGGCGTGCTCCTCGCCGTGGCCCTCGCCGTGCTCGGAGGTGTGCGCGTGCCCGGCGTGCCCGGCCGGCGGGGCGGGACGGCGCACGGTGGCGCCGTACCCGGCCTTCTCGACGGCGGCCACGAGCTCCTCGTCCGACACGTCGGCGGGCGCGGTGACGGTGGCCTGCTCGAGCGGCAGGTTCACGGACGCCGTGACGCCCTCGAGCTTGCCCAGCTTGCGCTCGACGCGGCCCACGCACGAGGCGCAGGTCATGCCGGTGACGTCCAGGTCGACGCGGCGGGTGGTCTCGGACTGCGGGCCGGCCGGTGCGGAGGAGGCGGGGTGGGTCATGGGGCTCAGCCCTCCACCAGCGTGTAGCCGGCCTCCTCGACGGCGGCGCGCGCGGCGGCGGGGCCGAGGGGGCCCTCGGAGGTGACGGTGGCGGTGGACACGCCCCCGGCGTTCAGGTCCACGTCCACGGCGGAGACGCCGGCGATCTCACCGAGCTCCTCTCGGACGGAGGCGACGCAGTGGCCGCAGGTCATGCCGGTGATCTTCAGGTCGGTGGTGGTCATCTCATGCTCCTCGTGCGGTGGTGGGTGGGCGACGGCGCCGGTCAGCGCAGCAGGCGGCCGAGGGCGGCCGTCGCCTCGGCGACCTTCTCGTCGATGAGCTCGGTGCGGCCTTCTGCCTCGGCCTGCACCGCGGCCTCCGCCACGCAGTGCCGCAGGTGGTCCTCCACCAGGCCCAGGCTCACAGCATGCAAAGCCTTGGTGGCGGCGGCCACCTGGGTGAGGACGTCGATGCAGTAGACGTCCTCCTCCACCATGCGGTGGATGCCGCGGACCTGGCCCTCGATGCGCTTGAGGCGCTTGAGGTACGCCTCGCGCTGGGGGGAGTAGCCGGGCCCGGCGTGCCGATCGTGCTCCATGCCTCGAAGATATACCCCTAGGGGGTATCCCGCAAGGAGAGCTCCCCCCACGGGGGAGAGGCTCCCCCAGGGGAGCGGGCTCAGGCGGCCGGGTCCGCCGCCCCGCCCTGCTCCTCACCCTCGAGGGCGGTCAGCTCGGCGATCAGGCCGCGGACCTGCAGGTCCAGGGCGTCGCGGACCCCGCGGACCTGCTCCAGGGCCAGGCCGCGGATCGAGGGCACGGACCAGTGCTGGACCTCCACGCCCGCGGGGACGTCCAGGAGGTCCTCCTCGGCGCCGTCGAACAGCACCACCAGCTGGGCCGCCTGCAGGATGTCCCGATCCACGCCCTTGGGGAACGCGTGGTGCAGGGGCAGGCCGATCTCGTTCATCACGTCCAGCGCCATCGGCAGCACGCTCCCCGCCGGGGAGGTGCCCGCCGAGCGGGAGGCCACCGTGCCGCCCGAGCGGTTCTCGAGCAGCGCGGCGGCCATCTGGGAGCGACCGGCGTTGCCGTGGCAGACGAAGAGCACGCGCGGGTGCCGGGACTCCACGGAGCCCTGCGCGATGGCGCGGGCGCGCAGCCGGGCGGCGGCGTAGTTGGCCGCGGTGACGGGCAGCATCTCCGGGTGGCGGGTGGTGCGGGCCAGGCGCGCGTAGGAGTCCTCCAGCAGGGCCCGGGCCATGGCCACGTCCCCGACCTCCGGGTAGCGGGCGTGCAGATGCTCCGCCTCGCGGTCCAGGACGTGGGAGGCCATCCCCTCGGGGGCCGGCGCCACCACGGGCAGCGCGCCCGTGGGGTCCAGGGGGACGTCCGCGGCGGGGAGGTCGGCGGCGGGGTCGGAGGGATGCGGGGCCACGCCTGCTCCTTCGGCTCGGGGGCGCGGGGGCCGCGCCGGGTCTGACAACGGTAACGGCCGCGGCGTCCGCCTGCGCGCGACGCCACGGGCACGACGGCATGGGCACGTGAGCCAGAATGGGGGCATGCCCCCCGTCCCGTCCGTCGCCGTCGCGGCGCTCGCCGCCCGCGCCCTCTCCCCGTCCGGGTCGGCCGCCGGGCGCGTGCCGGCGTTCGCCCGCGCCGTCGTGTGGGCGCGTGAGGACACCGTGCGGGTCGGCGTCGGCGGGCACACGGTCCTGCTCGACGGCCCCGACCGCCTGCGGCGGCTCTCCGCGCTCTGGCGCGCCGCCGTCGCCGCCCGCCCGGAGCCGGCCTCCCCCGCGCTGGCCTGGGTGTCCTCCGCGTTCGACGACGCCTCGCCCGTCCCCTCCGTGCTGCGCGTGCCCGCCCGCGTGCTCCAGGCCGGCCCCGACGGCGTCGTCGAGGTGCCGGTGGCCATGCCGCGGGAGGCGCTCGCGGCCGCGGTGGCCGCCTGCCCGGGGGCGCGCCTGACGGAGGCCGGCGAGGTCCCCCTCCCCGCCGACGACCCCGCCCTGGCCTGGGACGACGCCGGGTACGCGGCCGGCGTCGAGGAGGTCGTCGCGCGGATGGAGGCCTCGGCGGGCGCCCTGAGCAAGGTGGTGGTGAGCCGCACGGAGACCGTGCCGGCGGGCGAGGACAGGCTGTGGGCCGCCGTCGACGCCCTGCGCGCGGAGTATCCGCAGACGTGGACCTTCGCGGTCGGCGGGCTCGTGGGCGCCACCCCGGAGATGCTCGCCACCCGGCGGGACGGGGTGGTCGCCTCACGCGTGCTGGCCGGCTCCCTCCCCCGCGGCGTGGACGAGGGCGACGACGCCCGGCTGCGCGCCCGGCTGGCCGCCGACCCGCGTCTGCTCCGCGAGCACCACTGGGCGGCACGGTCCGTGCTCGACGCGCTGGCGCCCGTCGTGGAGCTGGAGGACGCGCATCCGGCGCCGTTCGTGCTGACCCTGCCCAACGTGCACCACCTGGCCACGGACGTGCGCGGGCGACTGCGCCCGGGAGAGGGGGCCGTCCTGGACGTGGTGGCGGCGCTGCACCCCACGGCGGCCGTCGGCGGCACCCCCACCGCGGAGGCCCTGGAGGTGATCCGCGCGGTGGAGCCGGTGGACCGGGGCCGCTACGCGGGGCCGGTGGGCTGGCTGGACCAGGACGGCGACGGCGAGATCGCCCTGGCCCTGCGGTGCGGCCAGCAGGTGCCCGGCGGCGTCCGGCTGCAGGCGGGCGGCGGGATCGTCCCCGGGGCCGCGGCCGAGGAGGAGGTCGTCGAGGTGGGGGTCAAGCTCCTGCCCATGCGCCGGGCCCTCGGCGTCGCCTGAGCGGGGTCGGTGCGGCGGGCGCAACGACCCGGACATGCGTCGACGGCGGCCGGTCAGTCTGGCTGAACCGGCCGCCGTCGGGCGGAGGAGTGCGTGTGGCGCGCGGGGCGCTCACGCGGCGTGGCGCGCGTGCGTGATGGTCATGTGGGCCGGAGCCGCGGCCATGGCCTCGAGGCGGTTCAGGGCCTCCCGCTCGGTGAGGGCCGGCAGGTAGGTGGTGAGGCGGGCCTCGGCCTCGAGCTCGGCGGTGACCTCGGCGACGGTGGTGCGCACGTCGGCGGCGGGCACGGAGCCGTCGAATCGACGGATCAGGGTGCCGGCGATGCGCTCGAGGACGCGCTGCTGCATGGTGGTGTCGGGGTGGACGGGCATGTGGTGCTGGGTGGTCAGGGTCGCGGTCATGGCGATCACCGTGTCCTTTCGGGGCGGGGCCCCTTCGATGCGTGCGGACGGGGACGTCCGCGGTGCGGTCGGTGGCGTCCGCCCTCCGTAAGTGAACGGAAGGTGAACAACTTGTTAACCACTCTAGATGAATTCTCGGTGAACGCAACCCTGTGGGGGCCGTCGGCGGACGGCCTCGGCCCGGATTCCGCGGATTCATGCGGATCGCCAGGTAAACGGAAGGTGAACTGGTCAGGGCCCTGGGCATGGCCGTGGGCGGGGCCAGGCCCTGAGCCCGCCCCGGAGCCCGCCCCGGGGCCCGGCCCCGGGCCCCCCGGGGATCTTGCGGGCGGGACACGCCGCTTCGGGGTCGGGCGAGGCGGCGTGTCCCGCCCGGAAAGTCCGGAGGTGGGCCCGCTGGACAGGGGTGGGATGATGGAGGGGATGTCTGACTACACGCCCCGCCGCCCCGGCTCCAAGCCCACCCCCGCCCGCCAGAAGGACCGCGCCGGCAAGCCCGCGCTCGGCCGCCCGCGACGCGGGATGATCGACGAGCCCGAGGCCCGGCAGCTCGCCGAGGACCGCGAGCGGATGCACCGCGCCGGCGTCGGGCACCAGCTCTCCGCCCCGCCGCGCCGCGCCGCCGAGGTGGACGCGGACCGTCCCCAGGTGATGCCCAAGACCGAGGGCTGGCAGCAGCCCATGGGCCCGGACGGGCGCCCGCAGCTGCAGTTCAAGCAGCCGCGCGTCTCCCAGCCGCCGCAGCACCTGGCGGACATGACACTGGCCGAGCGTCAGGCCAAGGCCAAGGAGATCGGCCTGCCGGCGTTCCGCGCCAAGCAGCTCTCCGTGCACTACTTCGAGCACTTCACCACGGACCCGGAGCAGATGACGGACCTGCCCAAGGGCAAGCGCGAGGAGATCGCGGAGGCGTTCTTCCCGCCGCTGCTCACCGAGGTCCGCCGCCTGACCACGGACCGCGGGGACACCGTGAAGTTCCTCTGGCGGCTGTTCGACGGCGCCCTCGTGGAGTCCGTGCTCATGCGCTACCCGGGGCGCGTCACCCTGTGCGTGTCCTCCCAGGCCGGCTGCGGCATGAACTGCCCGTTCTGCGCCACCGGCCAGGCAGGTCTGACGCGCAACATGTCCACGGCGGAGATCGTGGAGCAGATCGTCCGCGCCAACCAGGTGATCGCCGAGGGCGGCCTGGGGGGCACGCGCCGGGACGGCGGGCACGACGCCGACCGCGTCACCAACGTGGTGTTCATGGGCATGGGCGAGCCCCTGGCCAACTACAAGCGCGTGATGGCGGCCGTGCACCGCATGGTGGACCCGGCCCCCGAGGGCCTGGGCATGTCCGCCCGGCACGTCACCCTCTCCACGGTGGGCCTGGTCCCGGCCATCAAGAAGCTCGCCCAGGAGGGCGTGCCGCTAACGTTCGCGCTGTCCCTCCACGCGCCGGACGACGAGCTGCGTGACGAGCTGATCCCCGTGAACGCCCGGTGGAAGGCCGACGAGGCGATCGACGCCGCCTACGAGTACTTCCTGGCCACCGGCCGGCGCGTCTCCATCGAGTACGCGCTGATCAAGGACATGAACGACCACGCCTGGCGCGCGGACCTGCTGGCCAAGAAGCTCAACGCCCGCGGCAAGGGCTGGGTCCACGTGAACCCCATTCCGCTGAACCCGACGCCGGGCTCCATCTGGACGGCCTCGGAGAAGGACGTGACGCGGGAGTTCGTGGACCGGCTCAACGCGGCCGGCATCCCGGCCACGCTGCGCGACACCCGTGGCAAGGAGATCGACGGCGCCTGCGGCCAGCTCGCCGCCGACGACGAGGACGTCGCGGCCCGGGCCTGAGCCGGGCCGGCCGGCGTCGGGGTGGAGTGTGCGGAGCACAAGGGGTTCGTGCACTTATTCGCGGACGCCGCCGTGCTCGGCCGATCGGTCACGGGCAGGGCCGAGGCCCTGGGCGACGCCACGCCGACGGCACCCAGGGCCTCGTGAGTCGCCCCCGCGGGGCGGGATGTCGGGCGGTCAGAACTCGACGGTGTCGTGGTCGCCGGGGCGGGCCTCGCCGCCGGTGACCTTCGCCTTCACGATCTCCACGACGGAGGCCGCGCCGCCGCCGTCCCAGTACTCGGCGGAGTCGGCCTGCACGCGGACCAGCACGATCTGCGGGTCCTCGGGGCGCGCGCCCTCGCCGAAGAACGCCTCGGTGGCGGAGTTCCAGTACTCCGTCTTGCGGGCCTCGTCGCGGACGATCTCGCCGTGGCCGGCCACGGAGGCCCAGAAGCCCTTCTCCTGCACGGCCACGTTCACGGGGCGGCCGGCCGAGTCCTGCGCGGCGTCGCCCGTGGCGCGGGTGATGAACCACAGCACGCCCGGCTCCTGCTCCACCTCCTGCACCGCCATGGGGCGGGAGGCCAGGGTGCCGTCCTCCTCGGCGGTCGTGAGCATCACGACGCCGGCCTTCTCGATCTTCTCCAGCAGCGCGGTGCGGGGATCCTGCTCGGTCATGTCGTCCTCCTTGCGTCTCGCGCGCCCGCGCCGTCGGCGGGCGTCGTGGGGGCCACGCTAGGCGAGCCCCGGCGGCGGAGGCCAGGGCTCCGGGGCGCCGATGACGCGGTCGGCCGGAGCCCGGAGGCGTCGGTTCAGCGGGCGAGGCGCGCCGCGAGGACCTCCACACCGAGCGCGTAGCCCTGCGTGCCGGCGCCGGCGATCACCGTCGTCGCCACCGCAGAGACGACCGAGTGGTGCCGGAACTCCTCCCGGGCGTGGATGTTGGTGATGTGCACCTCCACGATCGGCACGGGCACCGCCGCCAGGGCGTCCCGGATGGCCACGGAGGTGTGGCTGTACGCCGCCGGGTTGATGAGGATCCCGGAGAAGCCCGTGCGGGCCTCCTGGATCCAGTCCACGAGCTCCCCCTCGTGGTTGGACTGCCGGAAGTCCACCTCCAGGCCGTGCTCGGCGGCGCGGGCCGCGGTGAGCGCCCGCACGTCCTCGAGGGTCTCGAACCCGTACTTCTCCGGCTCGCGGGTGCCCAACATGTTCAGGTTGGGCCCGTTGAGGACCAGCAGCGGCAGTCGGGCGGCGGTGGCGGCGGGCATGGAGTCGGTCATGGGGCCAGCGTAGGCCGGGGCGCCCCCGGAGGCATCGCCCCTGGTGGGGGGCGGGTGACGGCGGCACAATGGGGGAGAGGAGGCATCCGTCATGAGCACCGATAGCAGGCACACCGCCATCCCCGTGGACGAGACCCCCGTCCCCGAGACCCTGACGCTCACCGGGACGGGCGTGGACGGCGTCGAGATGCCGCGGATCGGCCTGGGCACCTGGCCGCTGCGGGGCGCGGAGGCGCGCGACGCCGTCGAGCAGGCCCTGCGGATCGGCTACCGCCATGTGGACACCGCCCAGAACTACGGGAACGAGGACGCCGTCGGCGAGGGGATCGCGGCCGCGATCCACGCCGGCGTGCTGGACCGCGACCAGCTGTTCGTCACCACCAAGGTCAACCGGGAGCACCACGGCGACGCGCGGACGGTGCGCGCCGCCGTCGAGTGCCGGCTGCGCGTGCTCGGCCTGGAGCACGTGGACCTGGTGCTCGTGCACTGGCCGAACCCGGACCAGGACCGCTACCTCGAGACCGCCTGGTCCCTGTCCGAGCTGGCCGAGGACGGCCGGATCCGCGCCTGGGGCGTCTCCAACTTCACCCCCGCGCACCTGGACCGGCTGGCCGGGGCCGGGCTGCGGGCGCCCGTGGACCAGATCGAGGTCGGGCCGCTCCGGCAGTCGCCGGCGTGGCAGGAGGGCGTGCGCGCCCACGGCGCCGCGATCACCGCGTACTCGCCGCTGGGCCGGGCCGACCAGGACCTGGGCGCCCTGGAGCCCGTGGCCGCCGCGGCCGCGCGCACGGGACGGACGCCCGCCCAGGTGGTGCTGCGCTGGCACCTGCAGTCCGGCCGGGCCGCCGTGCCCAAGTCCGTCGACCCCGCGCGCCAGGCGCAGAACCTGGACGTGTTCTCCTTCGCGCTGACCGCCGAGGAGATGGCCGCGATCGACGCCCTCGACACCGGCGAGGGGCCGCGCCGCCACCCCGACGAGTTCGGACACTGACCCTCGGCGGAATAGCCCCCTGACCGGCGTCGTTGGACCTGGGGAGACCGATCCCGCCCGATTCGAGAGGACCCCACCATGGCCACCACCGACCTCACCCTCGAGGCCTTCGGCACCACCGTCTCCGAGAACGACACCGTCCTGGTCGACTTCTGGGCGGAGTGGTGCGGCCCCTGCAAGATGTTCGGCCCCGTCTTCGAGACCGCCTCGGAGAAGCACCAGAACGTGGTGTTCGCCAAGGTGGACACCGAGGACCAGCAGCAGCTCGCCGCGATGGCCGGCATCACCTCCATCCCCACGCTCATGGCGTTCCGCGGCGGCGTCCTGGTGTTCTCCCAGGCCGGCGCGCTGCCCGGCCAGGCCCTCGACCAGCTGATCGACCAGGTCACGGCCCTGGACATCGCCGAGGTCCGCGCCATGGCGGAGCAGCAGGGCGCGCAGGACGCCGAGCCCTCCGAGGAGGAGGCCGTGCAGTCCGCCGCCGCGCAGCTCGACGACGTCAACGGCCGCTGAGCGTCCCCCCGCTCAGCGGGGGCCGAACGCCCCCTGCTCCCACTGCATCACCAGCCACGGGCTGAACACCCGGGGCACGGAGGCCAGCGCGGCCGTCAGGTCCGCGACCTCCACCCAGCACCACTCGGCGACCTCGTCCCGCTCCGGGACGGGGTCGCCGTCGCATTCCGCGCGGAACACGGGGCAGACCTCGTGCTCCTCGACGCCGCCGGCGTCCGCGGCCCGGTACCGGAAGCCCGGCAGCAGCGGGGTCACCTCCCGCACGCCGACCCCCAGCTCCTGCGGGGCGCGCCGCAGCACGGCCTCCGCCGGGGCCTCACCGGGGGCGGGATGCCCGCAGAACCCGTTGGTCCACACGCCGCCGAACGCCTTCTTGCCCAGGGCGCGGCGGGTGAGGAGGAACCGGCCGTCCGGCCCGTAGACGTGGCAGGAGAACGCCAGGTGCAGCGGCGTGCCGCCGTCCGCCGCGTTCCGGTGGACGCTGGCCTTCGCCTCCGTGCCGATCGGCGCGCCGTCGGCGCCGAGCAGCACCACGCGCTCCTCGACCTCCTCGACGGTGCGGGGGTCCGACGGTCCCTGCTGCATCTCACGTCCTCCCTGGCCTGGGCTCACGGGGTTGACAGCACCTGCGTGCCCCCGAGTATTGTCTAGATGGCAAGACTACTAGATTTTCTAGAGAAAGGGGTGGACGTGCCGGAGGCCATCCAGTCCCTCGACGCCGCCTCGACGGCTCTCCGGGAATCGCCGATGCTGAGCCCGATCTCCGAGCCCGCCCCCGCGATCCGACCCGTCTCGGGCGAGCTCAAGGGCGTGACGTCGGCCGCTCGCACCCTTCGCAGGATCATCCGGCTCAACGCGCAGATCCGCGTGCAGATGCGCCTGCTCATGGGCCTGAACGAGACCGACTACGCCGCGCTCTCCGTGCTCATGCGCGCCCCTACCGGGCCCACGGAGCTCGCCCGGAACCTGCACTTGACGACGGCGGCCACCACCGCCGTCGTCGACCGCCTGGTGTCCGGCGGCCACGCCGTCCGCGAGCCCCATCCCCAGGACCGCCGGCGCACGCTGGTGCGGGCGCTGCCGGAGTCCCGCAGCCAGGCCATGGCGGAGGTCCAGCCGATGGTGGACATGGTCGGGGACGCGATGTCCGGCATGACCGACCAGGACCGGGCCGCCGTGGAGCGGTTCCTGGACAGCGTGGCGGACCACATGGATGCCTGGCGCGACGACCTCACCGCCCGCGTCACCCAGCAGGCGGAGCAGCCGTGAACCCCCTCGCCGCCGGCATCGGCGGGGCCGCCCCGTGGTCGGCCTCGGCCGCGACCCCCGGCCTCGACGACGCCGGGCGCGCCCGAGCCGCCGTGCGGGCCGAGCTGGACCGCGTCTTCGCGGAGACCCCGCTCTGCGCGGACGCCCCGGACTCCTTCCACCTGCTGTGGGCGCGGCTCCGCGAGGCGGTCTCGGGCGGCAAGCTGGTGCGCCCCCGCCTGGTGGACCTGGGCTGGCGGACCGTGCGCCGGGCCCCGGCGTCCTCCGGTGTCCCCCGCGGCGGCACGGGGGAGGAGGAGGCCGCCGACCTGCGCGCGGTGGCGCGTGTGGGCGCCGCGTTCGAGCTGCTGCACGCCGCGCTGATCGTCCACGACGACGTGATCGACCGGGACGACCTGCGCCGCGGCCGGCCCACCGTGGCCGAGCAGTACCGCCGTGACGCGGTGCGCGACGGCGTCCCCGCCGGGGAGGCCGAGCACGTGGGCCGCTCCGCCGGGATCATCGCCGGGGACCTGCTGCTCACCGCAGCCTTCCGCCTGGCGGCGGCCTCCGGGGCCCGCGTCCGCGCCGCCGAGGCGGCCGAGAGCGTGTTCCGCGCCGCCTCCGCGGCGGCCGCCGGGGAGCTGGAGGACGTCCTCCTGGCCCTGCACCGCCACACCGGGCACCACCCCGAGGCCGGGCGGATCCTCACCATGGAGCGGCTCAAGACCGCCGGCTACTCGTTCGAGGAGCCGCTGCGGGCCGGGGCCCTCCTGGCCGGGGCGGACCCGGCCCACGCCGAGGCCCTCGCCGAGGCCGGGGCCCTGCTCGGCGTCGCCTACCAGGTGGTCGACGACGTCCTCGGCACCGCGGGGGACCCCGCCGTCACCGGCAAGCCCCACGACGCGGACCTGCGGGAGGGGAAGGCCACCCTGCTCACGGCGCACGGCCGCCGCGACCCCCGGGCGCGCGCCGCCCTGGACCGCGTGGCCCGCGCCGAACGGCACGGTGAGGACCTCGGCGAGCTGGCCGCCGCCGTCGCCGAGGCCCGCGCGGCCCTCGTGGATGCCGGCTCCGTGGAGCACGCGCTCGGCGTCGCCGAGGAGCTCGTGGACCAGGCGCGCGCCCTGCTGGACGCCCTGCCCATGGCCCCCGCCGAGCGGGCCGAGTTCGCCGCCACGTGCGGTCAGATCCTGCAGCGGGAGGCCTGAGATGACCGGGACGACGACGCCCCCCGCCCCGGCCGGGCCGGAGTGCGGCACGGTCCGCGCCCGCACGGGGGAGACGGACCTGGAGCTCTACACCGCCACCGCCCTGCGGGTGGCCGGGGAGGTGATCGGGCGGTATTCGACGTCGTTCTCCTGGGCCTGCCGGGTCCTGCCCCCGGACGCCCGCCGGGACATCGCCGCGATCTACGCCATGGTCCGCGTGGCCGACGAGGTGGTGGACGGCGCCGCCGAGGAGGCGGGGCTCCCCGTCGCGCGGGTGGCCGCCGGGCTCGACGCCTACGAGCGGGCCTGCGAGGACGCCATGGACACCGGGTTCTCCACGGACCTGGTGCTGCACGCCTTCGCGGACGTGTCCCGCCGGCACGGCATCACCGCCGAGCTGACCCGGCCGTTCTTCGTCTCCATGCGCGCGGACCTCACCGTGGCCGAGCACGGGGAGGACTCGCTGGCCGCGTACATCCACGGCTCCGCCGAGGTGGTGGGCCTGATGTGCCTTCAGGTGTTCCTCTCGATGGACGGCACGCGCGCGGACGGCCCCGCCGACCGGGCCGCCCTGCGCGCCGCGGCCTCCCGGCTGGGGGCCGCCTTCCAGAAGGTGAACTTCCTGCGGGACCTGGCCGCGGACCACGACGCCCTGGGCCGCACCTACTTCTCCGGGGCCGCCCCGGAGGCGCTCACCGAGGAGCGCAAGGCCGAGCTGCTCGCGGACCTCGACGCGGACCTGGACGCCTCCCTGCCCGGCATCCTCGCCCTCGACCCCCGCGCGGCCCGGGCCGTGCTGCTGGCCCACGGGCTGTTCGCCGAGCTCTCCCGGCGCCTGGCCGCCACCCCCGCCGCCGAGCTGGCCCGCCGCCGCGTGCGCGTGCCGGACCCGGTGAAGGCCCGGATCGCCGTCCGCGTGCTGGCCGCGTCCCCCGTGGGGATCGGCCGCCGCGGACGCCCCCTTCCGGCGGGGTGCGCCGAGGACCTCGCCGCTCACCAGGACGGAGACCGCCGACCATGACCCCCACCACGCCCGCCGCCCGCCCCGCCGCCGCCCCCTCCGGGTCCAGGCGCGTCGTGGTGATCGGCGGCGGATTCGCCGGCCTGGCCACCGCGGGCCTGCTCGCGCAGGACGGCCACCGGGTCACCCTGCTGGAGAAGAACCCCGTGCTCGGCGGCCGGTCCGGCCGCTGGTCTGCGGAGGGCTTCACCTTCGACACCGGCCCCTCCTGGTACCTCATGCCGGAGGTGATCGACCGCTGGTTCCGCCTCATGGGCACCTCCGCGGACGAGGCCCTGGACCTGCGCGCGCTCAGCCCCGCCTACCGCGTGTACTTCCAGGAGCACGCCGCCGACGACGCCGCCGCGCCCGGTGACGGGTCGACCCCCGGCGCCCGCGCGCCCCTGGACGTGGTGTCCGGGCGGGAGGAGTCCCTGGCCCTGGCCGAGGAGCTCGAGCCCGGCGCCGGCGGCCGGCTGGCGGCCTACCTGGACTCGGCGGAGCGGATCTACGCGCTGGCCAAGCGCCGGTTCCTCTACACCGACTTCCAGGACCTCACCGAGCTGCTCCGTCCGGACGTGCTGCGGGCCCTGCCCGCGCTGGCTCCGCAGCTGCTGGGGGACCTGCGCGGCTTCGTGGCCCGCCGGTTCGAGGACGGCCGCCTGCGCCGCGTGCTCGGCTACCCTGCCGTGTTCCTGGGGACGTCCCCGGGGAAGGCGCCGGCCATGTACCACCTGATGTCCCACCTGGACCTCGCCGACGGCGTCCAGTACCCGATCGGCGGGTTCGCCGCGCTCGTGGACGCCATGGCGGAGCTCGTGCGGGCCGCGGGCGTGGAGATCGTCACCGCTGCCGAGGTCACCGCCGTCGACGTGGTCTCCGACCCCCGTCCCCGCGGTCGCCTGCCCCGCCTCCTCGACGGGGCGCCCCGGCCCTGGGAGCCCCGCACCCCCGCCGGCGGCCGGCGTCGCTCCGGCCACGTGCGCGGGGTGTCCTGGCGCGACGCCGAGGGCGGGTCGCACCGCCTGGACGCGGACGCCGTCGTGGCCGCCGCGGACCTGCACCACGTGCAGACCGCGCTGCTCCCCGGGGACCAGCGCGTGGCCGAGCGCACCTGGGACCGCCGCGACCCCGGCCCGTCCGCGGTGCTGGTGTGCGTGGGCGTGCGCGGGCGGCTGCCCGAGCTGCTGCACCACACGCTCCTGTTCACGGAGGACTGGGACGAGAACTTCCGGCGCATCGACGAGGGCGAGGACCTGCAGGAGGAGACCTCCCTGTACGTGTCCATGACCTCGGCGACCGACCCCGGCGTGGCCCCGGAGGGGGACGAGTCCCTGTTCCTGCTGGTGCCCGCCCCCGCCGTGCCCGAGTGGGGCCGCGGCGGCGTGCGCACCCCGGAGGAGGACCGCGCCGGGGACGCGCAGGTGGAGACCGTGGCCGACCGCGCCCTGGCCCAGCTCGCCCGCTGGGCCGGCGTCCCGGACCTGGGTGAGCGGATCGTGGTGCGCCGCACCTGGGGCCCGGCGGACTTCACCGCGGACGTCCACGCCTGGCGCGGCTCCCTGCTGGGGCCGGGCCACGTGCTGCGCCAGTCCGCGCTGTTCCGCCCGCCGGTGCGGGATCCGCGCGTGGCAGGGCTCGTCTACGCCGGCTCCTCCGTGCGACCGGGGATCGGGGTGCCCATGTGCCTCATCTCCGCGGAGCTGGCCCGGGACGCCGTCTCCGGGGTCCGCCCGGGCGGAGCCGCGCCTGGGGCGCCGGCGATGGCGGGGCGCTGATGTACCTCGCCGCGCTGCTGCTGCTCTGCGGCTGCTACCTGGCCATCGACGCCCGCTGGCGGCTCGCGCTGTTCTCCGCGACCCCGGGGCGGGCGCTGGCCGTGCTGGCCGCCGGCCTGGCGTTCTTCCTGGCCTGGGACCTGACCGGGATCGCCGCGGACGTGTTCTGGCACGGCGCCGACGACGTCTCCGTGGGGCTGTTCCTGGCCCCCGAGCTGCCGGTGGAGGAGCTCGTGTTCCTGTGGTTCCTCTGCCACCAGACGCTCGTCTATGTGGAGGGCCTGCCGCGGCTGACGGCGTGGGCGCGCGCCCGCCGCGCGGGACGGGGCGAGGGGGCGACGGCGTCGTGACCTACCTGACCATCAGCCTGCCCTTCCTCGCGGTCGCCGCGGCGGTGCTGCTCGCCTCCGCGCTCACCGGTCGCCTGGACCGCCGCCGTCGCCTCGGCCTGGTCCTGGCCGTGGCCCTGCTCGTGGTGCTCACCGCGGTGTTCGACTCGGTGATCATCGGCCTCGGGATCGTGGACTACACGCAGGCCAACATCAACGGGGCCCGGATCGGCCTGGCCCCCGTGGAGGACTTCCTGTACCCGCTGGCGGGCGTCGCCCTGCTCGGGGGGCTCTGGACCCTGGTGCGAGGAGGCACCCGATGATCCGCACGCTCTTCTGGGCCTCGCGCCCCGTCAGCTGGGTGAACACCGCCTACCCGTTCCTGGCGGCCGTGCTGCTGACCGGCGGGCTGCCCTGGTGGCTCGTGGCCCTCGGCGGGTTCTTCTTCCTGGTGCCCTACAACCTGGCGATGTACGGCATCAACGACGTCTTCGACTTCGAGTCCGACCTGCGCAACCCGCGCAAGGGCGGCGTCGAGGGCTCGGTGCTCGCGGATCCGGCCGTCCGCCGCCGGGTGCTCGCCTGGTCCGCGCTGACGCCGGCGCCGTTTGCGGCCGTGCTCGCCGGCCGGTCCGTGCTGCGGGGGGAGTGGGCCGCCGTCGCCGTGCTGGCGGTGAGCCTGTTCGCCGTGGTGGCGTACTCCTGGGCGGGGCTGCGCTTCAAGGAGCGGCCCTTCCTGGACGCGGTGACCTCGTCCACGCACTTCGTCTCCCCGGCCGTGTACGGGCTGGTGCTCGCCGGGGCCGAGTTCACCCCGGCCCTGTGGTCCCTGCTGGGCGGGTTCTTCCTCTGGGGGATGGCCTCGCAGATGTTCGGCGCCGTGCAGGACGTGGTCCCGGACCGCGAGGGCGGGCTGGCCTCCGTGGCCACCGTGCTCGGCGCCCGGCCCACCGTCCTGGCCGCCGCCGCCCTCTACGCCGCGGCCGGGCTGCTCATGCTCCCCACCGACTGGCCCGGGCCCCTCGCCGCGCTGCTGGCTGCGCCCTACCTGCTGAGCACCCTGCGCTTCCGGCACGTCACGGACGCCACCTCCGGCGAGGCGCACCGCGGCTGGCGCACCTTCCTCTGGCTGAACTACCTCACCGGGTTCCTCGTCACCCTCCTGCTGATCTGGTGGGCGCTGGTCCGCTGAGTCAGCCGGCCCGGCGGTCCAGGGGGCTGCGGCGCAGGGGCAGGCGGTCGGCCAGCGCACGGACCAGCCCGCGGGTGCGGCGTCGCGCGCCGCCGGTGCGCCGGCGCTCCGCCTCGGCCAGGATGTTCGCGGCCATCTCCGGGAACACCACCGCGTGGAACGGGAGGATCGCCGTCCAGTAGGCGCGGCCCAGGAGGCCGTCGGGCATGAAGATCGCGCGCTGCCGGTACACGGAGCCGCCCTGCTCGCGGGGCTCCGTGGTCAGCTGCAGCCAGGCCCGGCCGCCGGCCTTCATCTCCGCGCGCAGGGTGAGCCGGTGCCCCGGATCCACCTCCTCCACGCGCCACCAGTCCACGGCGTCGCCGCGGCGCAGGTGGTCCTGGTCACGGCGACCGCGCATCAGGCCCGGGCCGCCGACCACCTTGTCCATGTACCCGCGGACCTTCCACAGCAGCGGCGTGGAGTACCAGCCGTTGCGCCCGCCGATCGACTCGATCACCGGCCACACGTCCTCCGGGGCCAGGTCCGACTCGCGCTCGCGGTCGTCCGTGTACACCGTGTGCCCGGCCCACTCGGGGTCGGAGGGCAGGGGGGCGGCGGGGTCGGAGGAGTCGTAGACGTCGGCCTCGAAGGTGACGTCCAGGGGCCCGTTCTTCTCCGCGGCCAGGGCGCGGCGCACGGCCTCCTTGTAGGAGGTGAGGCCGCCCTCCGGGGCGGGGATGACGTCGCGGATCGCATGGTCCTCGACGACGGCGTCCTCGGCGAGGGAGGCCGCCAGCGGCAGGGCCACCTTCACGGGGATGGGGGTGACGACGCCGACCCACAGCCCCGCCAGCCGGGACAGGGGCAGCGGCGTGGGGATCACGATGCGCTTCGAGAGCCCCGCGACCTCCGCATAGTCCACGAGCACGCTGGCGAAGGACTGCGGGCGGCCGTTGCCGATCTGCGCGTGCAGCTGCACCGGCTCCTCCAGGGCGCACGCCTGGACGAGGTAGTGGAGGACGTCGCGGACGGCGATCGGCTCCACGCGGTTCTTCAGCAGGGACGGGCCGGGCATGATCGGCAGGCGCTCGGAGAGGTGGCGGATCATCTCGAAGGACGCCGATCCGGAGCCGATCACGACGCCGGCCTCGAACGTGAGCGCGGGTGTGGCGGCCGCCTCGAGGCGCTCGGCCACGAGGGCGCGGGAGCGCATGTGGTCGGACAGCTCCTCCACGGGCTTGCCCGCCGGGTGGAGGCCGGAGAGGTACACGAGCTGGGTGATCCCGGCCTCGTCCGCGGCGGTGGCCACGATGTCCGCGATCTTCTGCTCCTGCTCCACGAAGTCGCCGCCGGCGCCCATGGAGTGCACCAGATAGAGGGCGGTGTGCACGTCCTGCATGGCGGCCTTCACGAGGTCCGGCTTCTCCAGGTCCAGCTCCACGACCTCCACGCGGTCCGACCACGGGCGGTCCTCGAGGTCGCGGGGGGTCCGTGCGCCCGCGCGGACGCGGAAGCCGGCGGCGAGCAGCTCGGGGATGAGGCGGCCGCCGACGTATCCGGTGGCGCCGGTGACGAGGACGCGGCGGTCGTGGCCGTCGGGGAGGGCGAGGCCGAGGGGGGAGAGGCTCGCGGTGGTGGCGCCGGTCCCGGCAGGGGTGTCACCGGAGGCGGCGGCGCTGGTCAGGCCGCTGCCCCGGGAGGTCGAGGGAGTGCTCATGCGCCCAGGGTAGGGACGGAGGGGCACGGCGCGGCAGGTCCTGGCGACGCCGTGAAAGACTGACCCCTATGGCACCTGGCGTCTCCGGCGATCCCCTCCCGCACCTGCGGACCGAGGCGATCCGCGCCCTCGTGGGCCCCACGAGCGCGGACCGCGGCTTCGACATCGCGGCCGAGGGCGGCGTGCTCCGGGTGACCTACGACGCCTCCCGCCTGCGCCTGACCTCCGCCGTGCGGGGGACCGCGCCGCAGCCGTACCGGCAGGCCGTGCGCCTGCAGCCCTCGGGGGAGACCGGCCCGGACGGCGAGCCCCTGCTGGAGCCCACCGCCGGCCGCTGCCAGTGTCCCGTGGGCGAGGACTGCAAGCACGTGGCCGCCGCCCTCTACGAGATCACCCGCCGCCACGCCGACGCCGCCCGCCACGCCGCCCGGGAGGAGCTCGCCTCCCGCGTCACCACGGCGGACCGCCTGCCCTCCCCGGAGCGGGCGGGCGCCGCCCCCGCCCGCCCGGACGCGCCGGCCCCGGAGGCCGGCCTGCCCTGGCGCGGGGTGCTGGAGTCCCTCGCCGGGCTCGACGGCGGCCCCCGCCGCCTGGCCCCGCCGCCGGACCTGGCGATCGGCGTCGAGCTGGTGGCGGAGTCCTCCCGGAACGCGTTCGCCCAGTGGGGCCCGGCTCCGGCCGGCGAGGAGCACCTGCGGGAGGCCCGCCTGCTGTACGTGATCGTCCGCCCGCTCAAGCGCGGGGCCAAGGGCACGTGGATCAAGGGCGGGCTCACCTGGAAGGCGTTCCAGTTCCCGCGCGCCGAGTACGACCCCGCCCAGGAGCGCGCCCTGCGCCTGATCTGGCGGCAGCTGCAGGCGGAGGACTCCTACCCCACGGAGGGCTGGTTCGGCCTGCACGCCTTCGACTCGCCGCGGATCTGGCAGCTGCTCGCGGAGGCGCAGGAGGCCGGCGTCGAGCTGGTGCCGCAGGGGATCCTCGCGGACGTGGTCCTGGACGCGCCGGTGGAGGTGGGCCTGGACGTCGCCTCGGCCCCGGACGGCGGCCTGGAGGTCGCCCCGTCCCTCGCCCCGGCCGGCGGCGCCGGGGAGGGCGCCCCCGCGGACGACGCCGCCGCGCGCCCGGACGCGGAGCGGCTGCGGGACACCCACGCGATCGGGTCGATCGGGTTCTACCGGGCGGACGAGGAGGAGGACGGGACCTGGACCCTGCACCTGCTGCCGGCCGTGCGTCGGGTGCCGGAGCCGGTCCAGGAGATGGTGCTGGCCGGGCGGCCCGTGCACGTGCCCACCGCGGACCGGGAGGAGTTCCTGGGCCGGATCTACCCGCGGCTGCGCGCCGCCCTGGACGTGGGCAGCGCGGACGCCTCCGTGGAGCTGCCCGAGTTCGAGCCACCCGTGCTGCGTCTGCAGGCGGACTTCCGCCCGGGCCACCGGCTGGTGCTGCGCTGGTCCTGGCTGTACTTCGACCCGCCCCGCGAGCTCGGCCTCGGCCACGACGGTCTGCGGGACCCTCGCCACGAGGAGGCCGTGCTGCGCGCGGCCGCCCAGGTGTGGCCGCGCGTCGGGCGGGCGGAGGAGCAGGAGCTCGAGGGCGTGGGCGCAGCCCGGTTCTCCGAGTCCGTCCTGCCGCAGCTGCAGCGGCTGGACCACGTCCGCGTGGACGTCACGGGCGAGCGCCCGGACTACCGGGAGCTGAAGGCCGCCCCGCGGATCGAGGTGTCCACGAAGGCCGCGCAGAACGACTGGTTCGACCTCGGCGTGCAGGTCTCCGTGGACGGGCACGTGCTGCCGTTCGTGGAGCTGTTCACGGCGCTCGTGCACGGCAAGACCACGCTCATGCTCCAGGACGGCACCTGGCTGGGTCTGGACCACCCGGCGTTCGACCGGCTGCGCGCCCTGCTCTCCGAGGCGGCCGCCCTGCAGGAGTGGACGCCCGAGCACACCACGCTCTCCCGCCACCAGGTGGGCTTCTGGGAGGACCTCAAGGAGCTCGCCGACGAGGCCGAGGAGGACCCCGAGTGGACGGCCGCCGTCGGGCGGCTGGCCGCCGTGGAGCGCCTGCCCGAGGCCCCCGCGGTGCCCGGGCTCAAGGCCGAGCTGCGGCCCTATCAGGAGGACGGCCTGCGATGGCTGCGCTTCCTCCACGACCAGGACCTCGGCGGGATCCTGGCCGACGACATGGGCCTCGGCAAGACCGTCCAGACCCTCGCGCTCATGGCCTACGCCCGGGCCGAGCACCCGGACCGGCCGCCCTTCCTGGTGGTGGCGCCGTCGTCGGTGCTGTCCGTGTGGGCGTCCGAGGCCGCGAAGTTCACCCCCGGCCTGGACGTGCGCGTCCTGGACACCACCACCCGCAAGCGGGGCACTTCGGTGACGGAGGCGGCGGAGGGCGCCGACGTCGTCGTCACCTCCTACACGCTGCTGCGGATCGACGCCGCCCAGCACGCGGACGCGTCCTGGGCCGGGATCGTCCTGGACGAGGCGCAGTTCCTGAAGAACCGCGCGTCCAAGGTGCACCAGGTGGCCCGGGACCTGCGGGCGCCGTTCCGACTGGCCATCACGGGCACCCCCATGGAGAACTCGCTCAGCGACCTGTGGGCGCTGCTGGAGGTCGTGGTCCCGGGCCTGTTCCCGAGCCACCGCCGGTTCCGCGAGACCTACGTGACCCCCATCGAGACCGGGGAGCACCCCGAGCGCATGGCCTCCCTGCGCCGACGGGTGCGCCCGTTCATGCTGCGCCGCTCCAAAGAGCTCGTGGCCAAGGACCTGCCGCCCAAGCAGGAGCAGGTGCTCCGCGTGGAGCTCGACGCCGCCCACCGCAAGGTCTACGACCGGGTGCTGGCCCGCGAGCGCCGCAAGGTCCTCGGCCTGCTCGGGGACATGGACGGCAACCGGTTCACGATCTTCAAGTCCCTGACGCTGCTGCGCATGCTGGCGCTGGCCCCGCAGATCGTGGACCGCGAGTACGCGGCCGTGCCCTCCTCCAAGCTGGAGCGGTTCCTGGACGACCTCGAGGAGGTGCTGGCCGAGGGGCACCGGGTGATCGTGTTCAGCCAGTTCACGTCCTTCCTGCGGGTGGTCGCCGAGGAGCTGGACGCGATGGAGGTGGAGCACGCCTACCTGGACGGCTCCACCCGGAACCGCGCCGAGGTGATCCAGGACTTCCGCGAGGGCGACGCCCCCGTGTTCCTGATCTCCCTGAAGGCGGGCGGGTTCGGCCTGACGCTGACGGAGGCGGACTACGTGTTCCTCATGGACCCGTGGTGGAACCCGGCGGCGGAGAACCAGGCCGTGGACCGGGCGCACCGCATCGGCCAGGAGCGGACCGTGATGGTCTACCGGATGGTCTCCGAGGGGACCATCGAGGAGAAGGTGCTGGAGCTGCAGCAGCGCAAGGCCGAGCTGTTCGGGGCGCTCATGGACGAGTCCGACGACTCCGGCGCCGGCGCCTTCACCGACTCCCTCACGGCGGACGACATCCGGGAGCTGCTCGGCGCCGAGGAGTGAGGGCCGCGGCGGGGCGGGCCGGACGTTTTCGTTCGGGGAACGGCCGCGTGTCGAGACGTTTTCGTTGATGAGACGGCGGCCCTCCCGCCCGTTTCGTCGACGAAAGTGGTCCCCGGGGCGCCGTTTCCCGAACGAAAGCGGGGGGTAGCCTCGGGCCATGCGTCGCCCGTCCCGTTCCAGCACCGCCGTCCACGAGGCGCTCGAGCGGATCGCCGCCTGGCATGCGGCGCGTGGCCTGGCCTGACAGGCTGCGCCGCGCGCCGCACTGGCCGGTGACTCAGCCGCCCAGCCGGTAGTGGCGCTCGAGCGGCGTGCCGTTGACGGCCCGGTCGCCGAGCAGTCGGGCGCGGTAGATCAGCGGGTTGTGGCTGGCGAGCACCCGCGCATTGCGCCAATGCCGGTCCAGCCCGCGCGTGCGCAGCGTCGCGGAGGCCCCGCCCACCTCGAACAGGCGGGTCGCCGCGTCGAGGGCAGCCCGGGCGATCACCTGCTGGGCGGCGTAGACGGCGGTGTACACCGCGTCCACCTCGGCCTCGGCCAGGGGCGCGCCCGCCGCCTCGGCCCGCAGCGCCCGGTCCAGGGGCCCGACGACGGCGTCGAGCGCCGCCTGCGCCCCGAACGCGGCGGCCTCCAGCTCGCCCACCACCTGCAGCACCTGCGGATCGTCACCGGGCCGCGGGGCCGCACCGTGGGAGAAGCCGCGCGTACGGCCGGCCACATAGGCCGCCGCGTCGCGCACGACGGCCCGGGCGATGCCCGTCAGGCCCACCAGGTGGACGAACTGGAAGATCGCCTGCGAGGCGAAGATCGACGAGCCGTCGTCCAGGGACTGGCCCACCGGCGTGAGCTCCTCCGGATCCACCACCACGTCCGTGAACTCCGTGGTCCCCGAGGCGGACAGCCGCTGACCGAATCCGTCCCAGTCGTCATGCAGGGTCACCCCCGGGGCGTCCGAGCGCACGGTCGCCGCGCGCTCGGCACCGTCCTCGTCCTCGACGACGACGATCGTCCAGTCCGCGTACAGCGTCCCGGTGGAATAGGCCTTGCGACCGTTGACCACCGCCGAGCCGTCCGGACGCGTCGTCAGGCGGGTCTCGTAGTGGCCGGTGCGGTTGCCGATCTCCGTGGTCGCGTTCGCGACCGTCTCACCCGTGGCGAAGCGGTGCAGCCACCGCTCGCGGCGCGGC
Organism: Micrococcus porci; assembly: GCF_020097155.1. NCBI lineage: Bacteria > Bacillati > Actinomycetota > Actinomycetes > Micrococcales > Micrococcaceae > Micrococcus > Micrococcus porci. Next base: position 631,828 of record NZ_CP083691.1, read on the forward strand.
CCGTCCGGCGAGCCGAGCACCGTCTCCACGTTCACCACGTGCACCCGCAGGGCCTGCAGCACGTTCGAGTCGGCCTCGGCGAGCTCCACGTACAGGCGCGCGGCCTCCGGGAACGTCAGGCCGGCCCCGCCCGCGTCCTCGGGCACGCGCAGCCCCGGGAAGCCGGCGGCGGCGAGGCGGTCCGTGGCCTCACGATCGGTCACGCGTTCACGGTCCCGCTCGGCGGCGGTCTCGGCGAGCCAGGCGAACACGGGGGCCAGCCGTGCGCGGGCGGCGAGGAACTGGGGCCGGTCGGCCGGGTGCGCGGTGGTCGGCACCCCCGAGTCGGCGGTCCCGACGTCGGCGGGACGGGAGATCGTGTCGGTGCGGTCGGTGGTCGTCGTCATCTCACTGCTCCTTCGTGGCGGCGGGGGTCGAGGGGGACGGGGAGACGCTGTCGCGGGACGGATCGGCGTCGGTGGACGATGCGGTCTCGACCGCGTCCGCGCTGTGCGGGGCGGGGGTGCCGTGCAGCAGGCACTCCCCGATCTGGCGGCGGCGGTGCGGCAGGGGCGTGTGACTGGCCAGCACCCGCGCGTTGCGCCAGTGCCGGTCCAGTCCCGGGCCCGCGACGACCGCCGACGCCCCGGCCGTCTCGAACAGGTCGGAGGTCAGCCGCAGCGTCAGGTCGGCCGCCACGGAGGACGCCGAGGCCGCGGCGACCCAGGCCTCCGTGTGGGCGGCCTCGAAGGCCTCCGCGGCGCCGTCGTCCGGGGACTCGGTCGCGGCCGCGCCGATCGCGGGAGCCGCACCGGCCGCGGCGGTGTACGCCGCCTCGAGGGCGGGGACCGCGCCGAGGACCACGGAGCGCAGCGCCCGGACCTGCGCCGCGGCGGCGCCGAGCTGGTGCTGCAGGACCGGGTCGTGGGCGGGGCTGGCGCTCGCGGCGTGCTGGTAGGAGCGGGAGCGGCGGCGGAGGATCTCGGCGAAGTCGTCGAGCGCGCGCTGGGCGATGCCCGCCTGGGTGGCCGCGAGGATGAGCCACAGGAACGGGTAGCCGGGGGCGGCGGCGGGGCGCTCCAGGTCGACGCGGCGCCAGGCGGGGGCGGGCGCGTCGGTGTAGACGGTGGTGCCGGAGGCCGTGCCGCGCTGGCCGATGCCGTCCCAGTCGTCGCGGGCCTCGACGCCCGGCCCGGCCACCTCGACGACGAGGGGCTGCAGGGCCCCGGCGTCGTCGTGGGCGGCGACCAGGGTCCAGTCCGCCAGCAGGGTGCCGGTGGAGTACTGCTTCGTGCCGGTCAGCAGGAACGCCTCCGGGTCGCGCGGGTCTCGGCGGGCCGTGACGCCCGGCAGGCCGGTCGCGGCCGGCGGGTCCACGAGTGCGTTGGCGAAGACCTTCCCGGCGGCCACCTCGTCCAACCACCAGTCGGTCAGACGCGGGTGGACGTCGCGGGCGACCTGCTCCGTGAACATGAAGTGCCCGTGGAGGGCCTGGGGGAGGTTCGCGTCGGCCGCGGCGAGGTCCACGAGCAGGTCGAGGAGCTGCGTGAGGGTCGCGTCGGAGCCGCCGCGCTCCCGCGGCAGCCGGAGGGCGGTGAAGCCGGTCTCGGCGAGGAGGCGCACGGCCGCATGGGGCGGGACGGCCGCGTCCCGCCGCCGGGCCTCGTTCGCGGCGATCCGGGCGAAGACGGGGGCGAAGCGGGCGCGGAGTTCTGCGGTGTCGGGGGCGTCGGCGGCGGAGGTCGGTGCGGGACGGTCGAGGACGGGAGTGGTCATGGGAGGTCCTTCCGTGGGCAGGTGGGCCGACCGTAGGCATCCGTGCCGGGCTCGCCCCAGCCCGCCGACGGGTGGCGTCACGCGCCGGTTCCCGCGACGGGGGCGCGCCGTCGGCGCCGCAGGGATGACGAGCCGCATCCGCCGCCTTCTCCGCCACCCTCGCCGCCGCGGCCATCGCCCTCACGGCGTGCGGCGGGGACGCCGTCCCGTCCGGCCCGACGTCGGCACCCGCCGCCGCCTCGGACGGCGCCGAGTCGCCGTCGGGTGAGGCGACGGCGGCCTCCTCCGTCTCCGAGGAGGACCGCGTCGACCCGACCCGGACCACCGAGGTCTCCGCGGTGACCCCGCGCATCCTGCTCTCGCACGAGGACGGGCTCACGCTGCTCGACGCCGAGTCCGGTGAGGTGGTGAAGGAGCAGGACGTCGCGGGCTTCACGCGGCTGAGCAACGCCGGCAACGGCAAGGACGTCCTGGTGACCACCGGGAACGGCTGGGAGGTGTTCTCCACCGGCATCCAGGCCAAGGCCCACGGCGATCACTTCCACAACTACGAGTCCGCGCCCGGCATGACCGGCGTGACGTTCCCGGGTGAGCACCCCGGCCACGTCGTCACCCACAACGGCAGGACCACCCTCTTCGCGGACGGCACGGGCGCGATCCGCACCTTCGACTCGGCCCACCTGGACAAGGCGACCCCGGACCTCATGCCCGTCATGACGGAGGCCGAGACCGAGGACCCGCACCACGGCGTGGCGCTCGAGCTCTCCGACGGCACCCTCTTCACCACGCAGGGCACCGAGGACTCCCGGAACACGCTCCAGGTGATCGACCCGACGGCCGGCGAGGTCAAGGCCGAGACCGACGACTGCCCCGGCAGCCATGGCGAGGCCGCGGCCCAGCCGACGGAGGCGGGCGACGTCGTCGTGATGGGCTGTGAGAACGGGCCCGTCGTGTACCGGGACGGCGAGTTCCACAAGGTGGACGTCGAGACCGAGTACCAGCGCTCCGGGAACCTGTTCGGGCTGCATGACTCGCCCATCGTCCTGGGGGACTACAAGGTCGAGGAGGAGCCGAAGGAGGCCGTCGAGCGGCCCACGGAGATCGCCCTCATCGACACCCGCACCGATGAGCTCACCACCGTGGACCTCGGCTCCTCCTACTGGTTCCGCTCGCTCGGCCGCGCCGAGGACGGCTCCGCGGTCGTGCTGACCTACGACGGCGAGGTCAACGTGATCGACGAGGAGACCGGTGAGGTCACCGCCGAGTACCCGGTGATCGAGCCGTGGAAGGAGAAGGACGAGTGGCAGGAGCCCGGCCCGATCCTGAAGGTGGCCGGGAACACCGCTCACGTCACCGACGCAGAAGCCCAGAAGCTCGTGGCCGTCGACCTGGAGACCGGTGAGACCGTCCTGGAGAAGGACCTGGAGTTCGCCCCGGTCGAGATGGCCGTGGTCACCGGCCAGCGGGAGTCCGTGAAGCCCGAGGAGGCCGCGGACGCCGAGTCCGGCCACGACGAGCACACCGACCACGATCACTGATCGGGCCGGACATGGCGGCGGGGGTCAGCGCCGCGCGGCCGTGGCCCCGCCGGAACCGGGTCCGACGCATCGGTGGGGTGTCCGAAGCGCGGGGCGGTCGGCTGGAGCGCGAACACGAGGAGTGTGAGCGGCCCGACCAACGGCACCAGCCCGACGAACAGCCACGCGTGGCTGAAGCCGGCGTCGTGGAGGCGCCGGGCGAGCAGGGCGAGCGATGGGAGTGCGTGCGTGATCCCCACCAGGAGGACGGCCACGTCCCGGAGGGACAGGTCCGGGGAGCCGAGGATGAACACGTCCAGGGCGGTGGACACGAAGTGAACGGCGGTCTGCAGGAGTCACACGCAGAGCGCCGCGAGCCAGAAGTCGGCGCGGGAGGCGCGCCCGCTGAACTGCGCGTAGCCGGCGTAGTAGCGGCGGATGGCCTGACGCATGGTCATGGTCCGGCCCTCAGTCTTGCCGAGGGGACGCCAGCAGCCCCTGTGCCGCCATTGCCCCGTCGATCAGCCCGCCCGACACCACCGGGTGCCGGAGGTGGCCGACCCCGCGGACGGGCGGGTCGTCGTCGTGGTGGGTCGGCCGCATGGGGCGGGCCGTGGTCGTGGCCGTCATGGTTCCCCCTCGCATCACGTGTGACATGCGTCATCCTGCCATGGCGGGTGGACGGGTCAGGCCCCCTGTGGACAGGCCTCGATGATCATCAACGGGTGCTCCGCCGCGTCGAACGGGCGGCCGCGCCAGTCGCTCCAGACGCGGTCCACCGCCAGCCCCGCCGCCGCAAGGTCCTGGGTCACCTGCTCCACGGAGCGGAACTGCAGGTGCTCCTCACCCTCGCTGACCACGCCCTCGTCCGGATACTCGGTGCGCCAGCGGTGCACGACGACACCGTCCGCGTCCGGCGCGCTCGTCGCCTCGGACTCGACGAGGCGACCGGCCGCCGTCGTCCGTTCCGTGGGCTCCTGCTGCCAGTCCTCCCAGGCGCGACGGACGGGGTTGCGGGTCTCGAACAGCAGCCGACCGCCGGGGACCAGGCCGGCGGCGATGCGCCGCAGGGCGCCGTGCCAGTCCTGGCCGATCAGGTGCATCGCCACGTTCCCGCTCATGATCACCAGGTCCGCCGACCCCGGCTCGATCAGCTCCGCGGTGCCCCGCCGCCACTCGACGCGGTCCCCGCCGGGGCGCGCCCGGGCGACGCGCAGCATGGCCTCGGCCGGGTCGATCCCGACGACGGCGCGGTCATCGCCGGTCAGCGTCACCGTGAGCGATCCGGTGCCGCAGCCGAGATCGACGATCCGCCGGGCGCCGGACTCCTCGGCCGCCCGGCGGACGTACGCGTGGTCCTCTCCGGGCGGGTTGTCGAGGTCATAGAGGGCGACGACGCGGTCGTCGTCGTAGGCGCGGCGGTTCGTCTCGGCCGGGTCCAGATGCATGGACGGCACCGTATCTTGAAGATGACTGCATGCACCGCCAGCTGGACCACGAGGAGTTCGACCAGCGGCTCGAGCGCTGAGCCGCCGCCGTCGCCGCTGAGCCGCGCCGCGGTCCGGCCGCCCACGCCACGAAGACGCAGAAGCGCCTGGCCGGCTGGGCGCAGGGCGTGTCTCCTCGATGGGCACGCACCCATGGCGGCAGTTCAGTGCGTCATGCCTCTTGGCCGTGGCTGCTGTAGACCACGATCGGCGCCCCACTGGGATCACGCGTGCTCTTCCACACGGTCATGCCGATTCGTTCGGCCACGCGACGGGAAGCCATGTTGTCGGGGTTGATGATCGCGGTGACCATCGTTGCGCAGAGGGTCTCGAACCCGTATCGCAGGCAGGCAGAGGCCCCCTCGGTTGCCAGTCCTTGTCCCTGGCGTTCTGGCAGGACGTGGTAGCCGACCTCGAGGACCTCCTGGCCGTCGACGTTCTGCCAGGTCAGGCCGCAGTCACCGATGAAGTCGCCGGTGGCCCGGTGTTCGATGACCCACAGGCCGAACCCATGCTCGGCGTAGTTGTCCTTCGACCAGTTGATCCACCGCTGCACCTCGTTGCGCGACTTGGCCCGCGGGTAGTAGCGCATGACCTCCGCGTCTCCGAGGAGCCTGCACATGTCGTCGAGGTCAGCGTCGGTCATGCACCGGAACGTGAGTCGATCTGTGGGTTGCGGGATCACCCGACGACCTTACCGACGGCACTGAACCGGCTTCTTGTCTTCGGCACGTGCGTGAACCCCCCCCCCCCGCGGTCCGCCGCGCTCACCCCACGAAGACGCAGAAGGGGTGGCCGGCCGGGTCCGCGAACACGTACAGGGGTTCCTCCTCGTCGTCGGAGCGGTCCAGGACGAGGCGCCCGCCCAGGCGCAGGGCGTGGTCGTGGGCCGCGTCGAGGGAATCGCGGTCCGGCACGGTGAAATCCAGGTGCAGCTGCATCGGCACCTCGGGTGACGGCCACGTGCTGGGCTTCAGTTCCTCGGTGCGCTGGAATGTCAGGACGCGGCGGCCGTCGTCGTCCAGCAGCACGAGCCAGTCCGCGCTGTCCGGCTCGCGACCGTCCGCGAGCTCGTCGCCCGTGCGGTAGTGGAGACCGAGGAGCTCGCGGTAGAAGTCCGCGACGGAACGGATGTCGACGGCGTCGATCACAGGCTGCTGGAGCACGGGGCGGCTGACCATGGCCACACCTTAAGCAACCTCGGTGTCCGCGTCAGCGTCTCGGCCTCAGTCGACGTCGTCGAGCCCCGCATCCACCCACCGCGAGGCCGGCACGACGGCGGCCAGCGAGACCACCGCCAGGACCTGCCACCCCGCGAGCGCCCAGCCGACCCCGAGCATCGCCCCGAGCGCACCTCCCGCGAGGGTCGCCAGCGGCACGGAGCCCCGGGTGAGGGTGCGGCGCATCGCGGTGACCCGCCCGAGCGTGCCCTCGGGGCAGGCACGGGCGGTCACGGCGGCCTGGGTGATGTTCCCGAGCAGGACCATGAACCCCCAGAGGGCGGCGCCGGCCAGCAGCCACGGCCCGGCATGAGCGAGGTCGGCGTAGGCCAGCAGGTGCAGCCCCACGGCCACGGCGCAGCCGACCGAGCCGAGGAGGATGCACCGGCAGGACATCCAGGGCGACGTCCGTGGCGGACCGGCCACCCGCGTCGAGGGCGTTGGAGGCGACCAGCCACCGCGCCCGTCCTTCCGGCGGCGGGGCCGGTCCGCCCGGTGTGCTCTGCGTCATGCCCGGGAGTCTGACACACCCCCCCTCCACGCCAGTCCGTCACACGGGTCTGCCTCGGCCCGCCGCGCGCCGGAGAGGCTCCGGCCGGTCCCGGATGGCGCGGCGGCGGCTCATATGACGCGCGAGCCGGCCGTCCGCTGGACTCGCGGCGGCCCGCCGCGTGGGATGGGTGCACCACCCATCCAGAGCGGCCGAGAGATCTGGCTCGACGACGCCGCAGCAACCCGCCCGCCGCACCCGGACCCCCGGGAACGGCAGGTCCGGTGCTACCGCCAGGACCGATGGAGGAGAGCAGATGCCCCGTCACGCCACACAACAAGTCCACGCCGGCTACGAGCCCGCCGCACCCCACCGGCCGGTCGTCCCGCCCATCCACCAGACCACGGCGTTCCGTTTCCCGGACCACGCCACGGCGGCATCGATGTTCCGGCTCGAGACCCCCGGCTTCACCTACAGCCGCACGGGCAACCCGACCGTCGCGGTGTTCGAGAACCGCCTCGCCGCACTGGAGGGCGGCATCGGCGCGATCGCCACGGCCACCGGCCAGGCCGCCGTCGCGCTGTCCCTGCTGGCGCTGCTGCAGGGCGGCAAGCACCTGGTCGCCTCCAGCCAGCTCTACGGGGGCACCGTCGACCTGCTGACGGACACGTTCGCGGACTTCGGCATCGAGGTCACCTTCGCGGACCCGGCGGACCCGCCCGCGTGGGCCGCCGCGGTCCGGCCCGACACCCGCGCGTTCTTCCTCGAGGCCATCACCAACCCGCTCGCCACCCTCCCGGACCTGCCCGCGCTCGCGGGCCTCGCCCACGCGGCCGGTGTGCCCGTGGTGGTGGACAGCACCCTCGCGACGCCGGCCCTCTACCGGCCACTGGAGCACGGCGCCGACGTCGTCGTGCACTCGGCTACCAAGTTCCTCGGCGGGCACGGCGCGGTGCTCGGCGGCGCGATCGTGGACGGCGGCACGTTCGACTACGGCGCGGCGCCGGACCGGTGGCCGCAGCTGGCCCGGCCCAAGGCCCGCTACGGCGGGCAGACGCTGGTCGAGCGGCACGGCCGCGGCGCCTACCTGACGCTGGCCCGCAGCAAGTTCCTGCACGACCTCGGCCCCACCCTCGCCCCCGCGAGCGCGGCGCAGTTCATCCAGGGGCTCGAGACGCTCGACCTGCGCGTGGCCCGCCACACCGCCACCGCCCTGGCCGTGGCCGAACACCTGGCCGGTCACCCCGCGGTCGCGCGGGTGCACCACCCCGGCGTGGCCGGGCATCCCAGCGCGGCGCTGGCCGCCCGCGACTTCCCGGACGGCGTCGGCTCGGTGTTCTCCTTCGACCTGGCCTGCGGCCCCGAGACCGTGGCCCCGTTCCTCGACGCGCTCGAGCTGTTCCAGCTGGTGGTCAACGTCGGCGACGCCCGGTCCCTCGTCTCCCACCCCGCGACCATGACGCACTGTCGCCTGACGCGGCAGCAGCGCGAGGCCGCCGGGATCGCCGAGACCACCGTCCGGCTCTCCATCGGGCTGGAGTGTCCCGACGACCTGATCGCGGACCTGGACCGTGCCTTGGCCGTGGTGTCCGCCGCCGGGCCGGCCGTCCCCGCCGCCACGCCCGCCGTCCCCGAGACCGCCGCCGTCACCCAGGAGGTGCGCTGAGATGACCGCCGTCCACCACCCCACCCGCTCCGTCTCCCGTCCCGCCGTCCGCGGCTTCACCACCACCGCCGTGCACGCCGGCCAGGAGCCCGACCCGCTGACCGGCGCCGTGGTGCCGCCGATCTACCAGACCAGCACCTTCGTGCAGGACGGCATCAACGTGCTGCGAGCCGGGCACGAGTACAGCCGCGGCTCCAACCCGACCCGGAACGGCTTCGAGACCCAGCTCGCCGCCCTCGAGCACGGCGACCGGGCGTTCGCGTTCGCCTCCGGGCTCGCCGCCGAGGACGCCCTCCTGCGGGCCGTGCTGCGCCCCGGCGACCACATCGTGCTGGGCGGCGACGGCTACGGCGGCACCCACCGCCTCATCACCACCGTCCTCGAGCCGTGGGGCGTGTCCAACACCCCCGTGGACATCACCGACACGACGGCGGTCGCCGCGGCCGTCCGCCCCGGCCGCACCGCGCTGCTGTGGGTGGAGACGCCGTCCAACCCGCTGCTCGGCATCGCGGACCTGGCCGCCTGGGCGCAGATCGCCCACGACGCCGGCGCACTGCTGGTCGTGGACAACACGTTCGCCTCGCCCTACCTCCAGCGGCCCCTCGACCTCGGCGCGGACGTCGTGGTGCACTCCACCACCAAGTACATCGGCGGGCACTCGGACGTGCTCGGCGGCGCCGTGGTGGTGGCCGACCGCGAGTTCCGCGGCCGGGCGCTGGCCGAGGCGGTGGCCTACCAGCAGTTCGCCGCCGGTGCGGTCGCCGGCCCGCAGGACTCCTACCTCGCCGCCCGCGGCCTCAAGACGCTCGGCCTGCGCATGGACCGGCACGGCGCCAACGCCGCCGCGCTCGCGGGCTGGCTGCAGGGCCGCCCTGAGGTCGCCCAGGTCTTCTACCCCGGGCTGCCCGACCACCCGGGCCATGACCTCGCCACGCGGCAGATGGACGGCTTCGGCGGCATCGTCTCCGTGCGGCTGGCCGGGGGAGAGGCCGCGGCCCGCGCGTTCGCCGAGGCCACCGAGCTGTTCGCGCTCTCGGTCAGCCTCGGCGGGGTCGAATCGCTGCTCTGCTACTCCTCCGAGATGACGCACGCCTCCGTGCGGGGCACGCCCCTGGCCGTCCCCACGGACCTGGTCCGGCTCTCCGTCGGCATCGAGGACGTGGCCGACCTGCAGGCGGACCTCGAGGCCGGCCTCGAGTGCGCCGCACGCGTCGCCGCCGGCCGCGGGACGCCGTCGTCGTCCGCAGTGCCCCGTCCCGCCCCCGCCCACCACCGCACCACCCGCGTCCGCACCCCGGAGAGGACCCGATGAGCCACGCCACCCTTGTCCCGAGCACCGTGCCCACCCGCGTGGACGACCTGACGTTCAGCATCCACACCACGCCGTTCGACGAGGACTACACGCCCGCCGCCAGCACGCGCGCCACCACGAACTTCGCCAACCTCGCCCGCGGCGCGGACCGGCGGGAGAACCTGCGCGCCGCCCTGGCCATGATCGACGGGCGCCTCAACGACCTCGCCCCCTGGGACAACCCGGAGCGGGACCGCTACACGGCGCGGATCGAGATCGTCTCGATCGACGTGCACTTCACCGCCGACGACGGCGCGGACGTCGACTTCCCGCTCATGGAGATGCTCGACGTGCGGGTGGTCGAGCGTGAGACGGGCGCCGTGCTCGGCCGCAGTGTGGGGAACAACTTCTCCTCCTACGTCCGTGACCACGACTTCTCCGTGGTGCTGCCCGCGCACGCGGCGACGTCGCCGGGGACCGAGGAGCCCGACGGCTTCGGCGACCTGCACGGGCGGCTGTTCCGGCACCTGCTCGACTCGCAGGCGTACCGGGAGCGGTTCCCGCAGCCGCCCGTGATCTGCATCAGCGTGTCCACGAGCCGCACCTACCGGCGGCTGACGAACGAGCACCCGGTGCTCGGGGTCGAGTACCGCCAGGACGAACCCTCCCGCACGGACCGTTACTTCGGCCGGATGGGCCTGGGGATCCGGTGCTTCCTGCCGCGCGGGGCCGTGGCGCCGCTGGCGTTCTACTCGCGGGGCGACCTGCTCAACGACCACGCGAACCTCTCCCTGGCCGGGCTGATCGCCACCATGGAGACCTTCCAGCGGATATACCGGCCGGAGATCTACAACGCGAACGCCGGGGCCGGCGAGGTCTACCGGCCGCGCCTGGACCACGGTGACTTCTCGCAGACCCGGATCGCCTACGACCGCGAGGAGCGGGCCCGCCTCGGCCGGGAGCAGGGGGAGTACACGCAGGAGCACTTCGTGGGCCCGCACCGCGACCTGCTGGAGCGCTGGGCCGCCGCCCACGCCGCACGAGACACCGAGGAGACCCGATGACCACCCTGATCCCCACCACCCTCGTCGGCAGCCTGCCGAAGCCCGGCTGGCTCGCTGAGGAGGAGACGCTCTGGTCGCCCTGGAAGCTCGAGGGGGAGCGGCTGCGCGAGGGAAAGCTCGACGCGCTCGCCCTCGCCGTGGCCGACCAGGAGCGCGCGGGCATCGACATCGTCTGCGACGGCGAGCAGACCCGCCAGCACTTCGTCACCACGTTCATCGAGCACCTCGGCGGCGTGGACTTCGACCGGCGTGAGACGGTGCGGATCCGTGACCGGTACGACGCGAGCGTGCCGACCGTCGTCGGGGAGGTGGGCCGGCCGGCGCCGGTGTTCGTGGACGACGCGAAGGCCCTGCGCGCGCGGACGGACCGGCCCATCAAGTGGACCCTGCCCGGGCCGATGACCATGATCGACACCCTCGCCGACCGCCACTACGGCAGCCGCGAGAAGCTCGCGTGGGAGTTCGCGCGCATCCTCAACGAGGAGGCGCGGGAGCTGGCGGCGGTGGGCGTCGACGTCGTGCAGTTCGACGAGCCCGCGTTCAACGTGTTCTTCGACGACGTCCGCGACTGGGGTGTGGCGACGCTCGAGCGTGCGGCCGAGGGCCTGACGTGTGAGACGGCCGTGCACATCTGTTACGGCTACGGGGTCAAGGCGAACAACGACTGGAAGGCCACGCTGGGCGAGGAGTGGCGCCAGTACGAGACGTCGTTCCCGCTGCTGCGCGAGTCCACGATCGACACGATCGCCCTGGAGCGGCATCACTCCCGGGTGCCGGCGGAGCTCATCGGCCTGCTGCGCGGCAAGAAGGTGATGGTCGGCGCGATCGACGTGGCGAGCGACGAGATCGAGACGCCCGAGGAGGTCGCGGCGACCCTCCGGGAGACCCTCGAGTTCGTGGACGCGGACAAGCTGATCGCGAGCACCAACTGCGGCATGGCGCCGCTGGCTCGCTCGGTGGCGCGGGACAAGACGGCGGCGCTCGTGGCCGGCGCGCGGATCCTCCGGGAGGAGCTGGGCGGAGAGTGAGGGGGCCGGTGGCCTTGCCCGGCCGGCGGGGCCCCGTCAGGATCGCCTGCATGGATCCTGATGCGAGCCCCCGTGCCCGGCTCACCGCTGATGATCCCCGGCCGGGCGGTCGGCCCGCGACGTCGACCGAGGGGCCCCACCGACAGCTTGATCAGCGATCATCGCCGGAGCTGTGGGGCCGTCTGGTCGCTGCGGTGTTCGCCCTCGACGGCGTCGAGGAGGGCCACAGCACCGTCTCGCCAGCAACGTCTCGCGCCGTCCACCTGACAGGCCGGCCGAAGGAGCGCACCCCGGAGGTCAACCTCTCACCAGGCCGGCGCTGGGAGCCGGTGCACCTGCATGGGGTGGACGACACGTCAGTGCACCTCGTCCTGCCGCCCGAGCGCGGCGTCCGTCTGGCCGAGCTCGGATGGCTCGAACCGCATGGCTACGCGGACTTCGGCACGGAGTGGATGCTCTACGGCCCGCGGGACGAGGCAGAGCTGGCCGTCGTCGTCGGGATCATCGAGGAGTCGCTCGCCTACGCGCGCGGCTGACGCAGCGCCCCGGAGCGGGGAAGCGGAGGTGGGAGGGGGCTGCGAATTTTTCGTTTTCGCGGGTAGTCTTGCTCCATGACTGCGACGGTGAATGACAAGCACACGGTGCTGCCGCCGACGGATCTCGAGGAGATGCTCGACGTCGGCAGGTTCCTCGACGGCCTGACGCAGCCGGCCGCCCTGGTCGGCCCTGATGGGCAGAAGGTTCCCCTGCCGCCAGAGGCTTTCAACGTCCTGCGGGACGTCGTCGAGGCGATGCGGGTGGGCAAGGCCATCACGGTGGCGCCCGTCGACCAGCTGCTCACGACGCAGGAGGCGGCGAACTTCCTCGGCATCAGTCGTCCCACGCTGGTGAGGCTGCTCGAGGAGGGCGCGTTGCCGTACGAGAGGACGACCGGTGGTCGGCACCGACGCATCCGGCTCCAAGACGTCGTGTCCTATCAGCAGCGGAAGCGCGGGGAGCGGCGTGCCGCGCTGAGCGACCTCGTAGCGGAGGCCTCGTCTGCGGAGCTCTACGACCAGAAGGCGGAGTCCTACCGCGAGGCGTTGCGTCAGGCTCGCGCCGACCTCCGGGGTGAGCGCGGGTAGTGGCTCGCTTCAGCGCGGTGCTCGACGCGTGCGTCCTCGTGCCCATCGCCCAAGCGGACACCTTGCTGCATCTGGCCGAGGCGGGCCTCTATCGGCCGGTATGGAGTGGGCGGATCCTCGACGAGACGGTGCGCACACTGGAGACGATGCATCCAGACATGCGTGCATCGGGGGCGGCGCGTCACCGTGCCGAGGTCATGGACGCCGCCTTCGACGACGCGCGGGTCGAGGGGTGGGAACAGCTCGTGCTCGGGATTGATCTTCCGGACCCCGATGATCGGCATGTGGTCGCCGCCGCGATCCAGGGTCGTGCTGACCTGATCGTCACGGCGAATCTGAAGGACTTCCCGCGTGAGGTCGTTGAGTCCTTCGACATCGAAGTGCAAAGTCCGGACGAGTTTTTCATGAACCAGCTCGACCTGGACCCGGCTCGAGTGATGACGGCTCTCGCAGCCCAAGCGGGAGCGACACGGAATCCTCCGTTGACCGTCAGTGACGTCCTGGAACGGCTGGTGCCGTGCGGTGCACCCCTGTTCGCGGAGGCCGCACGAGCCCAGCTCTGGCGGGTCGACGCTGAGCGACCTTGATTCAGCCCGACGCCAGAACCGGCGTCTGCCTGCTCACCCCCACACGCCGGAACCGGCGATGAGCCGGACCGCGAGCACCGCCATGACCACCGCGATCACCAGGTCCACCACGCGCCACGCCTTCGGGTCGGCGAGTACCCGGGCCAGCAGGCGCGCGCCGTAGCCGAGCGCGGTGAACCACAGGATCGAGGCGGCGACGGCGCCGGCGGCGAAGACCCACCGCGCGTCGGGACCGTGCTGGTTGGCGAGGCTGCCCAGCAGCACCACGGTGTCCAGGTAGACGTGCGGGTTGAGCCAGGTCAGCGCGAGTGTGGTGGCGATGACCGAACCCGCGGTGCGCGGCGCCTGCTCGGCCACGAGCCCCTGCGGGCGCAGCGCGGCACGCAGGGAGGAGACCGCGAACCAGAGCAGGTACAGGGCGCCGCCCCAGCGCAGCACCTCGAGCAGCCACGGCACGGCCTGCACGAGCGCGCCCACCCCGGCGGTGCCGGCCAGGATCAGCACGGCGTCCGAGGCCATGCACACCAGCACGACGGCGCCCACATGCTCCCGGCGCACGCCCTGGCGGAGCACGAAGGCGTTCTGCGCGCCGATGGCGACGATGAGCGCGAGTCCGGTGAGCAGGCCGGTGCCGGCGAGGGTCCACATGGATCAGGACGCTAGAGCCCGGCCGGGCCTGAGCCAAACGAAGAGAACTGCAGACGCCTAAGCTCTGCTTCATGAACCTGGATCAGCTGCAGGCGCTGCGCGCGATCGCGGACGAGGGCTCGTTCGAGGCGGCCGCGTACGAGCTCGGCGTCAGCGCCTCCGCGGTCAGCCAGCGCATCCGCGCCCTGGAGCGCGAGGTGGGCCAGGTGCTGCTCCGGCGCGGCACACCCTGCGAACCGACCGAGGCCGGCGTCGGCCTGGTGCGCGTGGCCCGGCACATGCGGGTGCTCGAACAGGAGGCGTGGGCCGGGCTGGGCCGCATGGCGGCCGGGCGCAGCGTCACCTCCCTGGCCGTGCCCGCCGACGTGCTGGGCACGTGGTTCGGGCCCGTCCTGGCGGAGGCCGCAGACTGGGACGACACGGTCCTCGACCTGCGCGTCGAGGACCAGGACCACAGCGCCCGGCTGCTGCGCCGCGGCGAGGTGCTGGCTGCCGTCACCACGGAGCCGCAGCCGGTGCAGGGGTGCGCGGCGGAGCCGCTGGGGAGCATGCGCTACGTCCCGCTCGCCTCGCCCGCCCTGCTCGCGCGGCACGCGGCGGGCGACGTCGTCGACCTCGGCGCGATGCCCATGATGCGCTACAACGCGAAGGACGACCTGCAGCGCCTCGCGCTGAGCGGCGCCGGGCTGGACGTCGCCCCGCCCACGCACCTGGCGCCGTCGTTCGACGGGTTCCACCGGTCCGTCCGGGCCGGCCTGGGGTGGGGGATGCTCGTGGACGCCCAGGCCGTCGAGGACGTGCGCGCCGGTCGGCTGGTCCGCGTGCCCGGGCTCGACGACGTCCTCGTGCCCCTGTACTGGCAGGCGACCACCCTGCCCGTGACGCGCCTGGCGCGGCTCACGCAGGCGGTGCGGGAGGCGGCCCAGCGGACGCTCGAACGGGGGTGAGGCGGCACCGAGGTCGCGGACCGTCAGCGACGTCGCAGGGGTGCCGGCGCCTCCATGGACGCCTCGACCAGCACGGGCCGGAAGCCCAGCGCCTCGTTGACGTCGAGCATGTGCCGGTTCTCCTCGGCGTTCCACGTGATGATCGCGCGGGCCTCGGGCAGTGCGTCGCGCACAGCGATGAGGTTCGCCGCCTTCACGCGCATGCCGAGGCGGTGGCCGCGGTGCTCGGGCAGCACGATGGTGTCCCACTGGTCGATGAGCCCGTCCGGGCGCGAGCGGGGCGCCACCAGCTCGCTCAGGGCGACGATCCGGCCGGTGGCACGGTGTCGCGCCACCGCGCGGAAGAGCCGGCCGGTCGTGAGGATCTGCTCGTCCATGCGACGCACGCGGGCCGCATCCCAGACCTGCTCCACCACGGTGCGTTCCCCGGAGGGCACGTCCGTGGCCATGCGGGCCTTGAGGACGGCGAGGTCGTCCTGCAGGGCCGCGTCGGCCGCGCCCTCCCAGGCATGGAGCTCGTAGTCCGACGAGACGCGTTCGGCCTCGGCCAGGGCGACGGCGGGGTCGATCCCCGGATCGGCGAAGTCGTACCGGCTCACCCGCTCGATCTGGACGAGCGCGAAGCCGTAGGACTGGGCGAGACGCACACCCGGATGCTCGGCGGGCACCACGCCGGCGCCGTTGGGCGGGGTGAGCGCCCGTTGCCCGGCCACCGGTCGCGGCGTCAGCGGCCAGGTCTCGAAACGGGTGAGGCCGGCGGTGTCCTGGACGAGCCGCTCGGCCAGTGCGCGGCCGTGGCCGCGTCCGCGGTGCCGCGGGTGGACGTAGACGTTGAGGGAGGCCGCGTCAGGGTCGTCGACGTGGTTGATCAGGACGCGGGCGTAGCCGACCGCCTCGCCGTCGACGTACGCCAGGTAGCGGCGCTGCGTGTAGTCGGTCTCGGCGGCGGCCTGGATGAGGGCGTCCGTGGGGGTCTCGTCCCACTCGGTCGTGCCGATCAGCTCGTGGTTGTACTCGTCTCCGAGCTGGCAGTAGGCCCGCCAGTGGGGGTCGTCCGACGAGGCGGGCAGGGGGAATTCGATGATGTCAGGCATGCGGTGACTGCTTTCTGCAGATAGGGGTGGGCGCAGAGGCACCCGTCGAGCCGTGCTCGAGACGGGCGCGCGGCGAGTGCGCGCCAGTGGGCGCGGTAGGCGGCGTCGCGGACGGCGTGGCTGGCGCGTCGGGGAAGCGGCGGCGGAGGTCCGGGATGTCCATGGGGGGCGAGCCTAGGACCACAGGCCGGGAGGTGCGGGGGAGCCCGCGGAGCCCGCCAGGTCCGCGTGCATGCGGGTGTTCGGCACGACGACGCCGCGCACCGTGTTCCCCGGGTCCTCCCCGTCCACGGTGAACCCGAGGGCCTCGAGCACGGGCCGCGCCGAGCGGCTGGCGCGGACGTCCACGCGGAGCAGGCCCCGGCGTCGGGCCTCCGCGAGGACGGCGCCGACCAGCAGGTGGGAGGCGCCGCGCCCGCCGGCCTCCGGGTGGACGAAGAGCATGTCCAGGACGCCGTCCGCGGTGAGGTCCGCGAACCCGAGCACCCGTCCGGCCCCGTCCACGGCGACCACGGTCCAGGCGGCGGCGCGCCGGGCGGCCCACGCGTCGGCGTCGACGTCCGCGGGGCACCAGGCGCGGATCTGCTCCGGCGTGTAGTGCGCGGCCGCGGTGCCCGTGACAGCGGCGCGGAATACGTCCAGGGTGGCGGCGGCGTCGTCGGGGGCGTAGGGGCGCAGGGTGAGCGAGGGGCGGAGCGGGCGCATCAGCGCGACCGGGATCGGCCCGCCGTAGACGTGCGGGAACAGCTCCGACTGCGGGTCGGCGGGATTCCCCGGCTCGCGGCGCACCTCGAGTCCGGCCGCGGCCAGGGCGTCCTCGTCCAGGGCGACCAGGAACGCGTCCGGGCGGTCCGCGTAGAACGCCGCGGCCACCGCGCCGGCCTGCCGCTCATCCTCCGAGGCGTGCAGGAATCCGACCTCGGCGATGCCCGCCCCGCGCGTCGACGCCGTGTAGACGCCGGCGGCGCGGGCCGCGGCCCAGTCCTCGGGAAGGGTGAGGTGGAGGATCATGCGTCCGACCTGGGGAATCGGGGCGGAAAGGGTTGTTCCGCCCTTTTTCGATCAGCCCTTCTTGGAGGCGTTGTAGGCCTCGAGGACGTCGGCGGAGATGCGGCCGCGGTCGGCCACCTTGTAGCCGTTCTCCTCGGCCCAGGAGCGCACGGCGCCGGCGTCGTAGGAGGCGCCGGAACGGGAGGAGGGGGACTTGGAGGACTTGCGGGCCGGGGCGGAGGACTTGCCCAGCGGGCGAGCCACGGCGGTGTACTTCGAGAGGCGCTCGGCGACCTCCTCCAGGACGTCCTCGAGCTCACGGCGGTGCTCCTCGTTGAGGTCGATCGCGTACTCCTTGCCGTTCACCGAGAAGTACGTGGTCTCGGCGGGGGTGGAGTTGTCGAAGTCGTCGGCGATGGTGGTGATGGTGGCCATGAGAGAAGTCCTTCCAGAGCGGTTCACCGGCGGATTCACTGGTGTGATTTCACAATGACGACTATACAGGCGTGAATTCGTTGCCGAGAAACCGCGGCGGATGTTTCATAGTGTCCGTTTCCCGACCGAAAGCGCGTGAAGCGCCGTGTGTTTCCTGGACGAAAGCGGGAGTGTCGGGGTCATGTCCCGGGCAGGCGCAGCTCCGCCGCATAGGCCAGGTGGTCGGACGCGCCGACCCGCAGAGTGGTGCAGGAGAGCACCTCCACATCGCCCGTCACCAGGACGTGGTCGATGGGCGACCGCAGCCGGCCGGGCGCGTCCGAGGGCCAGGTGCCTCCGACGTCGTCCGGGCAGCGGAGGGCCGTGTCCGCCAGGTGCACGCGGTCCGCGAGCGGACCGTGGCGCAGGGTCGCGTTGAGGTCCCCGGCCACGACCATCGGCCCCTGCGCAGCGGCATGGTCCACCGCGCTCAGGCGGTCCAGGTCGCCGCGCCAGTCGTCCATCAAGCGCGGCAGCGGCGGCCCCGTGTGGACGCCGACGACGACCGGGCCGTCCGCCCCGTCCGCAGGCTCCAGGCGTATGGCGCCGAACGTCGTCGGCGTGGGTGCGGTCTGGTGGTAGGCGCCCAGGCGGGGATGCATCGCGATCGTGGTTGGGGCGACACCGGCGGGACGGCCGCGGCTGAACCCGGAATCGGCGCCCTCATGGACCCCGCCTGCGAGGCCGGTCCCGGCCAGGGCCTCGCGCACCCGCGACGGAGCCGCCTCGGGAAGCACCAGCACGTCGGGGTCGGTCTCGTCGATGAGGCGCCGCGCGTCGGCCGCAGTGAGGGTGTCCAGGCTGTTGAACACCGTCACCCGCACGTGCCGCCCGGTGTTCCCCGTGGCGGTGGCGGGCCCGGCCGCCCAGGGCGGCGCATCGGGCCAGGCCAGCAGTCCCACGCCCAGGCCCAGGAGCATCGCCGCGACGCCGCCGACCGCCGTCCTCCGCCGGGTGCCCGCCCCTCGGTGGAGCGCCAGCACGCCGAGGCCGAGCAGGGTGAGACCGGCCCCCGCCGGCTCCGCGAACGCGAGGGCCTGAGCGAGGAACAGTCGGGTGGTCAGCCGCTGCCCGAGCTCGCTGTGCGGTGTGAACACCGCCACCGCGAGCACCGCGAGTGCCAGGAGGAGGGCGGCGGTCAGGATCCTGGCGAGGATGCGGAGCACCGGTGAGCGGGCGGACGTCGGGCGCCGCGCCTCCGTCACGGCACGACCCGGCGCAGCGGCCCGTGGGCCTGCATCTCCGCCTCCACGAGGATCGGCTGGAAGCCCAGGGCCTCGTTGACGTCGAGCATCGGCCGGTTCTCCTCGGCGTTCCAGGTGATGATCGCGCGGGCCTCGGTCAGGGCCCGGCGCAGGGCGACCAGGTTCGCCGCCTTCACCCGCATGCCCAGCCGGTGCCCGCGATGCTCGGGCGAGACGATGGTGTCCCACTGGTCGACCAGACCGCTCGTGCGGGAGCGCGGCGCCACCAGCTCGTTCACGCCGACGATCCGCCCGGTGTCGCGGTGGCGCACCGCGGCCCGGAAGAGCCGACCGGTGAGGAGGATCTGCTCCTCCTGGCGCCGCACCCGCCCCGCGTCCCAGGTCTGCTCGGCCACGGTCAGGTCGCCGGAGGGCACGTCCGTGGCCATGCGCTCCTTGAGGACGGCGAGGTCAGCCCGCACGGCCTCGTCGGCCGGACCCTCCCACGTCAGCACCTCATAGTCCGCGCCAGGGCGCTCCGCCTCGGCGAGGGCGTCCGCGGGGTCGACGGCGGGGGTCAGGACGTCATACCGGCTCACCCGTTCGACCTGCCCGAGGGCGAAGCCGTAGGAGAGGGCGAGCCGCACTCCGGGGTGATCGGCCGGGACGGCGCCGGCCCCGCTCGACGGGCGGAGCGCCCGCTCACCTTCGGCGGGGAGCGGCGTCATGGGCCACGTCTCGAACCGGGTGAAGCCGTCGGCCTCCCGGGCGATGCGCTCGGCCAGGGCCCGGCCGTGGCCGCGGCGCCGGTGGTCGGGGTGGATGAACACGCTGAGGGACGCGGCGTCCGGCTCGTCCACGTGGTTCACCAGGATGCGGCCGTTGCCGACGGGCGTGCCGTCGTCGAGGGCGAGGAAGCGGCGCAGCGTGTAGTCCGACTCGGCGGCGGCGTCGAGGAGGGCGTCGTCGGGGGACTCATCCCACTCGGTGGTGCCGAGGAGTTCGTGGTTGTGGTCGCGGTTGAGGCGGCAGTAGGCCTGCCAGTGCGCCTCGTCGGCGGTGGCGGGCAGGGGGAATTCGAGGATGTCCGGCATGGGGGTGCCTCTCGTCAGCGGGGTCGGGGGAGGGCCGCACGACGTCGGGCGTGGCTCACGACGGGCGTCGGCGGGGAGGGCTCGCGCGCGGGCGCGAGGCGTGGGGGTCACCGCTGGGACATCATGGTGTGAACCATGTCACGGATCGGGCAGAGGGGCAAGGCCGTCGGCCGGCGGCGACGACGGGCCGCCGGGTCTCGCACGACACCGGGGGACACGTGTCGAGACGTAGCGAAGATTTCGCACGACACGCGGCGAAGTTTTCACCGAGCGGGTCAGATCGAGCGGGCGCGAAAAGTACCGGACCTGCTGCCAAGCACTCAACCAACACCTCCGGTCGCTATACCTAGGGCATGTCTGACAATCGTTTTGACCATGCGAGCACAGCATTCAGGACCACAGCGGCCCTGTAGATGATCGCGTACTTGTCATACCGGGTCGCCAGACCCCGCCACTGCTTCAGGTGAGCGTACTGACGCTCGATGACGTTGCGGCCCTTGTAGGCGTCCGCGTCGAGGCCAACGGGGCGCCCGCCGCGGGCACCGCGCCGTCTGCGGTGGCCCTACTGGTCGGCCGGTTCGGAGATGACCGCTTTGATCCCACGGGCGCGTAGGTGGGTGCGGATCGCCCGGGAGGAGTACGCCTTGTCGCCCAGCACGGCCTCGGGGCGGGTCCGGGGCCGCCCTACTGGCCGGGTCACGCGCAGCTGCTCCAGAAGAGGAAGCAGCATCGGGGAGTCCCCTGCCTGGCCGGGGGTGATCAGGCTGACCAGCGGCAGCCCGGTCCCATCGACGAGCTGATGGATCTTCGTGCTCAGCCCGCCACGGGAGCGCCCGATGCCGTGATCGGCCGGCTCCTCACGCGGATTCTTGTAGTTCGATCCACCCCCCTGTGAGGCGGGTGATGTTCGTCGCGTGCTGGTGGGCGCGGGCGATCGTGGAGTCCACCGAGACCGACCAATCGATCAGGCCTTCGGCGTCAGCGGCGGCGGTCAGCGTGGCCAGCACCGTGTCCCAGGTGCCTTTTTCGGCCATGCGCCGATGCCAGGTCCATACGGTCTGCCAGGGCCCGTAGACCTCGGGCAGATCCCTCCAAGCGATTCCGCACCGGTACCGGTAGATGATCGCCTCCACCATGGCGCGGGCGTCGGCGAACGGCCTGCCGGCGCGGCCGGTCCGGGTCGGGAGCATCGGGGCGATCAACTCCCATTGGGCGTCGGAGAGCATCTGGAACCGGGACATGTCCCCAGGGTCTCAGCTGACTCGTGCATCTATTCTCAGACACGCCCTAGGAAGCCAACGTGGCGTCTGCTTCTGCGAGTACGGCTGCGATGTCGCTTTCGCTCAGTGTGTCCATGAAGAAGATTTTTCGCCCGATCTTGTACAGCGACGTGCCCATGATCACGCCGCGGCATCGGTCGGCGATCCAGAACCGATCGTGGAAGTCCTTGGACTCCACCACGCGGATGTCAGTGACGTCGCGTGCGGCAGCGAGCCGATCCAGCACTGCGTCGCGGACTTCGCGGTGCGACGCGTCCTTGTCCACGATGGCGATGAGCTTCGCGCTGTTGGCGAGGAGCGGTGCGATCAGGTCGGCCACGGACTGCGAGTAGGCCTCGATGTCTTTCCGCGCGCTGCTCGAGAAGAGGTACGGGTCAGTGATGAGGAGCTCGTCCTGCGGGGCTAAGCGATCCAGACGCTCGGCGACGTACTGGATAGCCTGCTTGGCTGGAGCCTTAGGGGAGACGTCCTCCTGTATTCGCTTGAGTCGGAGGAAGGCGCTCGGGCCGTCCTCTCGCAGTCGCTTCTGGACCTCCTCGAGGGTGTAGCCGAGGTCCCGGATCTTCGTGTCGTATCCAAGCGTCTTAGCGAAGCTCGCGATTCGCATCAAGTCGGAATACGTAAGGTTCGGTACGAATCCGTAGGCGTTGTGATCGTCCCGCACGTAAACCTCGTCGCCCGCATCCATGACTCCATCGTGCCCGGTCGGTCTGTCGCCAGGGGTGACCGACCCGGCCTTTGCATGACATAGCCGGCACGGCTTCGTGTGGTGCCTCATTGTTAGCATTGAGGCACGCGAGAGCGCCCTGTTGCCGGTGGCGCGCACCGGACCAACACCCAGGGGGTACAGATGGGCGACGGCGTGGAAGATCCTGAATCGCAGCGCGAGGCGATCCGCGCCGAAGCATCTCGCATCCACGAGAGCGCCGTCTTCTCGGCACAGGGACAGTTCGAGGCGGCGAAGCGGTGGCGTCTGGTCCATTGGGGCCTCGCGGTGCTCGCGGCCGGGCTCAGCTCGGGGACGGCCGTGTTCACGTTCGCCGACGGCGCGCAGGCATGGTCGGCCGTCCTCGCCGTGCTCGCGGCGATCTCTACGACGGTGCTGGCATCCGCCCGTCCCGACCGGCTGGCCGAGCGGGCGCAGGTCGCGGGGACCGGGTACACGACGCTGCGCAATGATGTGCGCCGGTTCCACGGCATCACTGTTCCGCAGGGTGATCCGCAGGACCTCGCCGGGGAGCTCGACGCGCTGGCCGATCGCGCCGCCGCGCTTGACCAGTCCGCGGACCCGGTCCCGCGGTGGGCTTACGAGCGCGCGAGGAAGAACATCGAGCACGATGGCGGGCAGGCCTTCGAGGCGGACGTATGAACACCGATCGCGATGCGTGTGCCTATCTGGAAGAGATCCTCCGTGAGGTGACGCCTGACGAGGAGGCACGGAAGAAGGCGGCGTCTCACCGCGCATCTCTCGAGGACTGGCTGAAGAAGGATCTGGACATCATCCGGATGCGCGAGACGGGATCGTGGCACCACGGGACCGCCATCAGCAGGCACAGCGACGTCGACTACTTCGTCACCATGCGCGGGTCGCGCCCCAGTGCCTCGTGGTCTGCTCTGGAAGAGCTCCGGTCGTCCTTGGCCCTCGGCGTGTCCAGCGCGATCGTGCGCACCGACCGGCCGGCCGTGAACCTCATGTACTTCGACTCCGGACCTTCCGTTGAGATCACCCCGGCCTACTTCCGCGATACGGATGACTACGACATCCCTGACCCGGGTGGCACCGGCTGGATCCAGAGCAACCCAGCCGTCCACCTCGACTACGTCAACGACGCACAGAAGAAGACGAGCAGCAGGGCGAAGAGTCTGATCCGCTTGGTTAAGACGTGGAAGGCTCGGAACTCCGTGCCGCTCTCGTCCTTCTATCTCGAGATGCGCGTGGCGAAGTATGCGCTTAGCAACCCGACAATCATTTACGACTGGGACCTTCGTTCCTTCTTCAAGAGCCTGGAGGGTGATGGGCTGCGAGAAATGAACGACCCGACCAATTACGGCCGCCGCATCTCGACCGGGGCGAGCAGCCTCGTGGACACCATTGCCGCGAAGTACGACATCGAGCAGGCCGTCCGGAGCTCATCGCTCGCGCTCAAGGCTGCCCAAGACGGCAATCCAAGTCTCGGCGTCGCGCACTGGCGGAGGCTGTTCGGAGGTTGAACGGCTACGTGTCTAGTCGCACGGGGTCAGCAGTCATCACGCCACGACTAGGGCATGTCTGACAATCGTTTTGACCATGCGAGCACAGCATTCAGGACCACAGCGGCCCTGTAGATGATCGCGTACTTGTCATACCGGGTCGCCAGACCCCGCCACTGCTTCAGGTGAGCGTACTGACGCTCGATGACGTTGCGGCCCTTGTAGGCGTCCGCGTCGAGGCCAACGGGGCGCCCGCCGCGGGCACCGCGCCGTCTGCGGTGGCCCTGCTGGTCGGCCGGTTCGGAGATGACCGCTTTGATCCCACGGGCGCGTAGGTGGGTGCGGATCGCCCGGGAGGAGTACGCCTTGTCGCCCAGCACGGCCTCGGGGCGGGTCCGGGGCCGCCCTACTGGCCGGGTCACGCGCAGCTGCTCCAGAAGAGGAAGCAGCATCGGGGAGTCCCCTGCCTGGCCGGGGGTGATCAGGCTGACCAGCGGCAGCCCGGTCCCATCGACGAGCTGATGGATCTTCGTGCTCAGCCCGCCACGGGAGCGCCCGATGCCGTGATCGGCCGGCTCCTCACGCGGATTCTTGTAGTTCGATCCACCCCCCTGTGAGGCGGGTGATGTTCGTCGCGTGCTGGTGGGCGCGGGCGATCGTGGAGTCCACCGAGACCGACCAATCGATCAGGCCTTCGGCGTCAGCGGCGGCGGTCAGCGTGGCCAGCACCGTGTCCCAGGTGCCTTTTTCGGCCATGCGCCGATGCCAGGTCCATACGGTCTGCCAGGGCCCGTAGACCTCGGGCAGATCCCTCCAAGCGATTCCGCACCGGTACCGGTAGATGATCGCCTCCACCATGGCGCGGGCGTCGGCGAACGGCCTGCCGGCGCGGCCGGTCCGGGTCGGGAGCATCGGGGCGATCAACTCCCATTGGGCGTCGGAGAGCATCTGGAACCGGGACATGTCCCCAGGGTCTCAGCTGACTCGTGCATCTATTCTCAGACACGCCCTAGGTGTGATGTCCAGGGAGGTTGTTGAGCCTGCTGGCAGGTGCGGCTCCGATCGCGGAGTGGACTCGGTGATGATTGTAGAAGTGCACCCACCCAGGCAACGCGGCCCTGCGTTCGGTCTCTGAGCCGTAGAACTTGGCGTAGGCCCACCCGTCAGCGAGCGTGCGATGGAACCGCTCGATCTTCCCGTTCGTCTGCGGTCGGTAGGGCCGAGTCCGCTTGGGCTTGATCCCGAGCTCGGTGCAAGCATCCCGCCAGGCATGCGAGCGGTAGGCCGAACCGTTGTCCGAGAGCACCCGCTCCACCTCCACGCCCAGCTGCGCGAAGTGAGCGACCGCGCGGCGCAGCACCGCGATGGCGGTCTGGCTGCGTTCGTCGGAGTGCATCTCGACATACGCGAAGCGGGAGTGGTCATCGATCACGGTGTGCAGGAAGCCCACCCCGAGCCGGGGCTGGTATCGGGCATCACGGGTTCCTTCTCGGTCCGAAGTCGCCGCGCGGTGCTTCATGCCCTGCTGACGCCCGACGAATCGGTGCCCGCCCCCGTCGGGGATGCGTCCGAACTTCGTGACGTCAACGTGGATCAGCGAGCCGGGGTGGGGGTGCTCATAGCGGCGGATCGGCTCGGCGGTGACCCGGTCCAGACGGGCGAGGCGGTTGATCCGGCAACGCACGAGCACGGCATGGACGGTGGATGCCGGCATCCCGAGTTCTGAGGCGATCTGCACGGGCCCCAGGCGCCGGCGCCATCGGGCGGCCACGATCTGTTTCACCACCGCAGGCGGTGTTCTGGTCGGCATCGTGGCCGGCCGGCTGGACCGGTCGACCATGCCTGCAGGTCCCTCGGCCCG
Source organism: Micrococcus porci (assembly GCF_020097155.1). Taxonomy (NCBI): domain Bacteria; kingdom Bacillati; phylum Actinomycetota; class Actinomycetes; order Micrococcales; family Micrococcaceae; genus Micrococcus; species Micrococcus porci. Next base: position 656,819 of record NZ_CP083691.1, read on the forward strand.
GAAGCGTGTGGCCCATTTGCGGGCGGTGGGTGGGGAGACCATGAACATCTTGGCCGCGGTGGCGACCGGCCAGTGCTCCTCGACGATGAGCTTGGCCAGGCGTAGACGGGCGCGAGGGGTCAGGGCGGCGTTAGCGTGGGACATGAAGGCCTTCTGTTCGCGTGAGCGGTTTCTTGACAACTCCACTCTCGCAACAGGAGGCCTTCGCCTGTCAGCTGCTCACGCAACAACGTCCCTGGACATCACACCTAGGTGTACTGCCCGGAGACATTGGTCGAGCCAGCGGAGCGTGAGGGGGTGTCACCAGCGGCGCTATGCCGAGGGGCCATCCGGGCAATGAGCGTACTTCACCCTCGAGAGTGCTGGCTACGCTAGTCAGCCATGGCGATCAACTGGCGGCGCGCCCAATACCTCCTGGCTGAGGACCTCACTGATATTCCGGTGCGTTACATCGACGAATTGTTCGGTAGCAACGGCATCGCCTTGGGACCGGAGAACCCGCAGGACGTTGACACCTCGGTGAGACGCGCGCGGATGCGCCGCTACCTGACCACTCTCGACCTGGATACCAACCGGGCTGACCAGCAACGCTTCGCGGATGTCATGGCCGAGCGCTACCGGAAGATCGCGCTCGTGCATCAGCATGGGAACACCGACGAGACCCAGTGGAAGCTCGAGCGCTGGACGACCCTTCTGCGGGCCGCCGGATTTCAGGTGGATACCACGGCCCTCTCCGTGACGTGGCCTCCAGGCCCGCAAATGGGGACGCTCGCGCCTGACGTGCTGGCCCACCTGAACGACCCCTCCGCGATTGAGGATCACCTCGAACGGATCCACACCACCATCGACTCCGACCCCCGGTTGGCCGTCGCCACCGCCCGCTCCCTGATGGAGTCCACCGCCAAGATCGTACTGACAAGCAGGGACAAGACCTACACGGCTACCGAGTCACTCACCAAGCTCGTCTCGCGCGCCCAGGCCAGTCTGGGCATGTCACCGAAAGACCTCGGCGGTGAGCAGCCCGAGGTCCGCCGGCTCCTGCAGTCGCTGCAGGGCATCGCCGCCCCGATCAGTACCCTGCGCAATGACACCAACGTGCATCACGGCGCCGAGGTGGTGCCACAGTGGGTGCGTCCTCGTCACGCCCGCTTGGTCCTAGGCGCAGCGCAGCTATGGTGCCAAACGGTTCTCGAGACCCTGTCCGACCCCACCGCCCCGTGGCGTGTTACCGATGCCGCAGCACAGCGCTGACACTAACAACGTCCCCGACCAGTACATCTAGACCCGTCAGTGGGTGGGGCCAACGCTCGGGAAGCGCGGTGTCAGAGACCCCAGGCAGGGGTCTCTGACGGTGACCCTGGTGAAGGCGCGCGGGCGCAGCAGCACGTGGACAGTCAGTGGCCGGAGTTGATCCCGTGGAGGGCGTCGTCACCCTCGGGGTTGTAGAGATGCAGTCAAGATTTCACACGACACGCGGTGGACACTTCCGACATCCGGTGAGGAACCCTGAGGTGTGAAAAGTAAGTGCGCCCGTCTCCACCTCCAGAGTTTCCAAGGGTGGGCGGGCCGAGGTGTCACGCGGAGTCGGGGGAGTCCGGGCCTGCGTCGCCGTGAACCTCGGACGATGGGCGTTTGGATGTGCGGTTATAGACAGATGACTCCCACTCCTGCCCACCGGGACTTCTCCACCACACCCGCTTATGCGAACCGGGTCTGACGTCATGGGGCGTCAACGGCGCGTTTCGGGTCGGGTGCCACTGCGCGGCCAGGTCCGGGCGGAGGTCTGCCAATGACAGCCCAGGCTGGGGGCGGGATCGTGCTGCTCCGGCGCGCGCTTTCCCGCAGTCCGGGCAGCCAAGGGTCTGACGTCGAGTTCGCTGCCCGACGACAGCCTCCCATTCGGCACCGCAGAGACTGCAGAGCCACCACGCGGATGCGTTCCGCGCATTCGCCACGTCCGCCGGTGTCAGGCCGCCATTCTTTGATGGATGCCACTCAGCTGCGATGGCGGGGTTCAGCTCCGCCAGTGAGCGTCCGGGCTTCGGACGAGGCGGTGGGGCGAACGGATCCCTCTTCGGTCGATCCACGTGGTGGGCGCGGGTCTCCCGTTCTGCCTCCTCGACGGCTCGGGCGGTGCCGCCGTCGACGTAGGTCTCCAGACGCAATCTGAGTTCGTCGAGGTGGGCGTGAATCGGGTGATCGGTGGGAGCAGCTGCTGCTTCCTCGAGAAGGCTGGTCATCAAACGGACGGTCATGGGGTAGACGGCGGGGTCGCCGTTCTCGCAGGGGACATCGTGACGGCCGGTCAGCGGCAGCGGGTTCTGTCTGACGCGGACGGTGACCCATCCCGCTTCTACCAGCGCCTGCGTCTTGGCTAGGTCTCGCTCGAAGGTGTCCATGTGCCAGTGGTTGCCGTCGTACTCGACGGCGATCTTCAATTCGGGGCACAGCACATCGACCCGAAAGTCCTTGTCCGCAGTCTGCACGTGCCCGTCTCCGACCACGGCGGCGGGGAGCAAATGCGCGAGCTCGAACTGCAGGGCGATCTCCGGGCGGGAGCGTCGCCAGCCGGCCCCGCACTCCGGGCAGCCCGTGCCCAGTGCGACGCGGGATGCGACAGTTGTTCGCCATGAGTGGCCCTGGGTGCAGCTCCACCAGAAGCGACGCTGCACGCCCGTCGTCACATCGGCTGGTGTCAGGGATCCGTTGCGTTCGTGATCCCATTCGGCGGCCACCAGGGGTGCCTTCGTTGCGAGGTCGTTGCCGTAGCCGATCTTCTGACCTGAGCAATAGGGACACCCTCTGCCCAAGTAGGCGCGGTTGGCGATGCGGCTTTCGTACTCATGTCCAGCGGAGCAGATCCACCAGACAGTCGCTGATGTCCCGGGCTTCACATCTCTCGGGGTTCGCGGGGCGTTCTTGGTGGGGTGCCACTCTAATGTGAGGTCGGGGCGTTGGACTTCCAAAGAGGTCTCTGCAGTTGCCAGTCGACCGGAGCAGTAGGGGCAGCCGGCGCCGCCCTTGCTCAGCCGCCCGGCAGGGGAGATCTCCCATTCGTGGCCGGCAGGACATTGCCACCACCTCGGGACGTTGGAGAAGGCAGCGACCTCATCCGGTTGCAGAGTGCCGTTGCGTGTGGGGTGCCACGAGGCCGCGACATCTGGGGCGACCGCTGTCAGTTCACGGCCGGGCAGGGGGACAGACCGGGTCTTGGAAGACTTCTCTGCTGCGCACCGGGGGCACCCAGCCCGGAGAACCGTCCGGTTGCGGATGTTGGCCTGCCACGCGTGATCGGCCGCCCGACACCGCCACCAGACCTTCTTCTCCGAACCTGCCACGACGGCCGGCGGTCCCTCGTTGAGCTCCTGATCCCACTCTGCGGCCAGATCGGGAAACAGAACATCGAGACGGTTGGTTACGGAGGGCCGCTTGCCCGCACAGAAGGGGCAGCCGCCACGCTTGGACATGCGGATGCTGTTGGCCTGCGCCTCCCAGGTGTGGTCCGGGCCGGCCTTGCACGACCAGGTGAACTTCTTGTTCGAGCCAGCGGCGACTTCCTCCGGAGGCAGCGGGTTGCTCGCCGCGTAGCGCTCGCGCATATGAGGGACGTCCGCGATGGTCAGCCGCTTGCCGCCCCTGGGGGATGGAGGTGTCGTCGTGTGGGCCACGACTCAAAACCTACTTGCCGTCGGATCCGCGTTCTCGGCGGTCGAGTATCAGCTGGATGCGGTCCGGTGCTACTCGTACACAGCGGGGGGGCAGAAGGTTCGTTGCAGGAGGACAAGTCCGAAAAAATTCCGATCGCTGTTCATCGACGCTGAGAGTTTAGGATACTCTCGACGAATTTAGAGTGCTTTGTCGAGTAAAACATCAATTCCAGCTGCCTTAAGCTCTCGGGCTAGCTCGATCTGCCACCCCTCGCCCTCTATTGAAATATAGGCAACACTGGAGAAGTCGGTGGGGATCTCCACTGAAGGATGGTTGAGAGCGGCAACCCGGTCCCGTCCGAGAATTCCAATGAATAGCCCAAGTTCGAACACAACATTTTGCCGATCTCTGGCTCGATTATCCTCAGATTCTCGAGGTTTCCCCTCGTCATCGGGCGTCAGGAGCACAACGGCAAATGCTGCCTGTTGTGCGTGGGAAAGGAGTTTGCCGAGCAGGTCTTGGCCTCGGTTTGGCTGGTTTGCCAGAACTATGATGTCGCGGTCGGTGACGGTTGCCAGGAAGTGGCGAACGGTCTCACGCCGAGCGAGGTCATGGCCGTGCACCAAAAAGATGGGCGCATCTGCTGCCGGCTGCGACGGCGACGGGGTCATCGGGGTGTATTGATACACGTCTAGCCGATCTTCAATAGAGTCGAGAACTCGAATCTTCTCTTTGATGTCAGTTACTACTTCAGGTAGCCGATCCCAGGGAATGGTGGCTCTTCACCGTTGAGTGTGGTGTGTCATGTCTAACCCGCCGCCGATGAGGAGCATCCGGAGGCGGTAGTTGTCCCGGTTGCGGAAGCCTCGGGCGATGCGTCGGTGGAGTTCGATGAGTCCATTGATGGCTTCAGTGCCGCCGTTGCTGGCGCCGTTGGTGTCGAAGTAGCCGAGGAACTCGCGGCGCCATCTGTTCAGGGTCTTGCCCAGCCGTGCGACCTCGGGGATCGGACACGAGGTGAAGGTGGCGAGGATCTTCTCGGCGACTGCTCGCCCGGCGGCATGAGTGCCCTGACGGTAGGCGGAGCGAACCTTCTGGGCGCACAACCACGCGATTTCGACCTCGATGTGTTGCTCGTGAGCGGCCCAGGCCGTCTCGAGCCGATCGCGTTGCCGATCGGTGAGATTCTCCGCGCCGGCGCGCAGGACGTTGCGGACCCGGTACAGCGGATCGCTCTTGCGGCCGCGGTGGCCGTGGATCTGCTGCTGAACCCGCCGGCGGACATCATCGACGACAGTGGTGGCCAGCTTGACCACATGGAAGGCGTCCAGGACCGAGCGGGCGTCCTCGAGCTGGTCATCGATGGCGTTCTTGTACCCATGGAACGGGTCCAGGGTCGCCACCTCGATCCGGGCTCGGAAGGCGTCGCCGCGCTGGTCGAGCCAGTCCTTGTACACCCTGCCGGAACGGCCCGGCACCAGATCGAGCAACCGCGCCCTCGTGCGCCCGCCCTCGTCCCGGGTCAGGTCGACCATCCCGGTCAGCTCTTTGGGGCCGCGCCCGCCGTGATGGATGGGTTTGGTCGAGACGTGATGCCAGACATGCTCGTCAACCCCGAGGATCGCGACGCCCTCGAAGCGGGATGGGTCCTCGTCAGCGGCCTGCAGCAGGGGTTGGATCGAGTCCCACACCGTGCGCCATCCTGTCCCGAGCTGACGGCGGATCCCGTTGACGGAGGCGTGCTCTCGGCGGATCTGCTCGATCGCCCACCGGCACGCCCGGGTCGTCAGCACCGCTCGCGGTGCAGCGACCTTCTCGTCCTGCTCGATGAACGAGCCGACCTCGCAGGCTGGATCTGGGCACAGCCACCGGCGCTTGCGCCAGATGATCCGCACCGGTCGCCCGAACGCTGGCGCGTCGACCAGGCTGACCTCGATCCGACCGTGACCACGGGCGATCACCCCGCAGGAGCGGCATCCCATCGGCTCCGGCGCGGACTCGACCGTCACCACCAGCCGGTCGTGGTCATCCCGTTCGGCGGTGAGCACATGCAGCCCGGGCAATCCGACCAGCAGATCGCAACACGTGCAGTAGTCGCCGCGCGCACGGCAGTACAACGTAGGCTCAGGCATGGTCGAGGTCCTTGTGATCAGGAGAGGTCAGAGTCCTCTGATCATCGAGGGCCTCGGCGCTTTCGAGCCCTCACCCCAGGCCCCGGCGCGTCACACCCCCACACTCAACGGCGAAGAGCCGGAATGGTAGTAGATGCTACTTTGAGGTCCAGGAGTGCGGCAGCGGTGGCCGTGAACTCTCCCTTAGGGCTAGAGGTGAGAATGCCGGAGACTTTGAAGCCATTCTCGAGAACTGCAGATGTCTTGCTCTCCCAAGACAGATATCTGCTTCGAAACACCGCAAGCCCGCCACTTTCCTTGGGCGTGGCGTTCAATACTGCCTCACCGTCAGCCTTGGCGGCGGCAAGTTGAATGCGAAGCTCGCTAGCGGGGCGGGAGAGTTCTACGGATCCCATGGGTGATTCAACCCTCCTCAATTACCGCATCTAGCTGTGATGTCCAGGGACGTTGTTGCGTGAGCAGCTGACAGGCGAAGGCCTCCTGTTGCGAGAGTGGAGTTGTCAAGAAACCGCTCACGCGAACAGAAGGCCTTCATGTCCCACGCTAACGCCGCCCTGACCCCTCGCGCCCGCCTACGCCTGGCCAAGCTCATCGTCGAGGAGCACTGGCCGGTCGCCACCGCGGCCAAGATGTTCATGGTCTCCCCACCCACCGCCCGCAAATGGGCCACACGCTTCCGGGCCGAGGGACCTGCAGGCATGGTCGACCGGTCCAGCCGGCCGTCCACGATGCCGACCAGAACACCGCCTGCGGTGGTGAAACAGATCGTGGCCGCCCGATGGCGCCGGCGCCTGGGGCCCGTGCAGATCGCCTCAGAACTCGGGATGCCGGCATCCACCGTCCATGCCGTGCTCGTGCGTTGCCGGATCAACCGCCTCGCCCGTCTGGACCGGGTCACCGCCGAGCCGATCCGCCGCTATGAGCACCCCCACCCCGGCTCGCTGATCCACGTTGACGTCACGAAGTTCGGACGCATCCCCGACGGGGGCGGGCACCGATTCGTCGGGCGTCAGCAGGGCATGAAGCACCGCGCGGCGACTTCGGACCGAGAAGGAACCCGTGATGCCCGATACCAGCCCCGGCTCGGGGTGGGCTTCCTGCACACCGTGATCGATGACCACTCCCGCTTCGCGTATGTCGAGATGCACTCCGACGAACGCAGCCAGACCGCCATCGCGGTGCTGCGCCGCGCGGTCGCTCACTTCGCGCAGCTGGGCGTGGAGGTGGAGCGGGTGCTCTCGGACAACGGTTCGGCCTACCGCTCGCATGCCTGGCGGGATGCTTGCACCGAGCTCGGGATCAAGCCCAAGCGGACTCGGCCCTACCGACCGCAGACGAACGGGAAGATCGAGCGGTTCCATCGCACGCTCGCTGACGGGTGGGCCTACGCCAAGTTCTACGGCTCAGAGACCGAACGCAGGGCCGCGTTGCCTGGGTGGGTGCACTTCTACAATCATCACCGAGTCCACTCCGCGATCGGAGCCGCACCTGCCAGCAGGCTCAACAACCTCCCTGGACATCACATCTAGCCAGCCCTTGAAGGCGGCAAGATGAGCGTAGGCTTTGGCCCCGTCTCTGGCCGCCTCGATGACCGCATAAGCGCCAACGCCAGAGGCTTTTACCGGGGGTGCCAGGCGCTCCAACTCCGCCTTAAGACCCTCAGGGACGGAAGACGCAACCTCGTCCCGAAGCGCGTTGTAGGTGAGGGGCAATCCGTGCGCGGACTCCTCGGGGACTGCCGAGAGGGCACTGGATACGGCGCTTCTGAGGCGCTTCAACTTGGCGACGTCAACTTCAGTCATGACCACAGTCTCTACCAGATTTCGGGGCATGCGTCCTGCGGAGGGCGAGCCAGGTAAGGGGATGTCTTGCCCAGGAGTCTGTGCAGGGCCTGTTGTGTGTGCACAGACGACGAGGAGAACGCTCCGTCTGACGAAGTCCGCGTCGCGGACGTTGCTTCCACATTGGTAACCCCGCCTATCGTCTAGGTTTCGTTTCTCACGAGCCGCTGCCGGGACCTTCGAGGCTTGGGATGGTGGTGGCTCCTCGAACCGTTTTCAGGCTGCGGGGGGCGAAGCTGAATGTCACCAGCCCCCGCGCAGCCAGGTAGTGGATGAGCCGGTTCTGCTGGGTGCGGGACCAGTGGAAGTTCTCGGCGAGCTCCGACCACAGCGGTCCTTCACCGTGCTGGGCCCAGAAGTTGTCCACCCACTGGAGGATCTCTGTCTCTTGTTCAGGGGTGATGAAAGGGTCCCGGCCGGTACGGGATTCCAGTGCCTTGATCGAGTAGATGATCTGCTCGAGCTGCCCCCAAAGCAGCTTCAACACTGCTTCCTCGGTCGGTAGCTTGCCCTTCTTGAGCAACCGGCCTGCATAGAAGCCGAGGACGGACTTCTTTGGGTAGAGCGAGACGAGCGGAATCAGGCCCTCGACCAGCTCCGGATTCGGGGAGACGTTCAATGTCTTGAGCCACTGCCTCGCTCGCTTACGATCCGCCGTCTGGTCATGGGTGGTGTCTGAGGGGATGATTGCCGGTTCAGCAGGGGGCTGGTGGGTCATATCGCACTCCATTGCGTGGTGGATGTCGTGGTGGTCGTGTGGAGAGATGGATCAGTGAGGGGATCACTCGAAGAGATGGCGTGGGGTCTGTGTCATGGGGGAGCAAAGATCGTCCGGTCCCTTCGGACGTAAGCGGCGGCACGGATGTCTGCGGGGCGTGGAGCTGGCCGCGCCCGGCCCGACAAGGTCGAGATCTCAGCCGGGACTCCCTCTGAGTATTCAGGCTGTACCGCTGTGGTGGGTGCAGACAGACCCATTGCCGCCGAGGTGAGTGCTTGGAGCTGTCTGAGGTAGGTGGTGCCCTCGAGAGCGATGGCAGCCACCTCGACCTCAGCGCCGCGGAGGGCGCGCTCGACGCGTCGTTGCTGTTGCAATACCGGCGGGGGCGCGGAGAGCGGGGAGATCCGGCTCAGGTCGAAGGGGCACCGTTTGCCCTGTCCTTGGGGGCGGGGGTTGCCGCAGCGTGCCCCGGGGCCGGCGGGCCGGAGCGCGCCGTGATGTGTCGTACGCAGGGGCTTCTGGCAGCCGGGGCAGTCGGTCGCGAGGAGACGATCGTGGTCTAGGCACGCGGTGACCCAGGCCAGACGCCACGTGATCTTCCAGACTCCGGTCTCGGCCAGGCACCAGGGGCAGGCCTGGGAGCGGTTGAGCAGCACCCATCCGTGGGCTACCACGGACCGGGTTCCGTGACGGTTCTGGCTGTCGATGAACGGGATGACCGGGTATCGCGTCAACAGGCAGTCCTGCAGGAGTCCCCGGTCGGTGCCGGTCCAGGAGGCCAGCACGTCCAGGATCGGGGGCGGTGGGGCGATGTTCGTGAAGCGCAGGGGCGCCCGGGCTTCGGTGGTCAGCTGTCGAACGAAGCCGCTGGTGGTGACCCCGTTGGCAGTGGCCACGCGTTCGAGATAGGAGTCCAGAGCTTCCTCGGGGGCGGGTCTGGGGCGGATGGGCAGCAGCGTCGACATCAGGCGCTCCTCTGATGGGCGGAAGCAAAAGTGGGAAAGGAGCTGCCGGCCGCGGAGGCGATCGCGGCCCAATCCTCACCGCGGACATGGGTGTCGAAGGCCTCGAGCAGTCGCAGACGAGCTTCGGGGTCGAGGTCGGCGTGGAAGCGGTCCACGGACTCGAGGGAGAGATCGGGAGCGGGGCCGGAGTCTGGCAGGCCGCGGGCGTACTCCACCCATGCCCATGCCGGGACGAGGGTGCGGGCCGGCCAGAACGGGTGCCGGGGCAGATGTACGGCGGGGATGCGGGGCAGGGAGGGGACAGCCAGGAGGGTCCCGCGTCGGTAGGCGTAATCGACGAGCCCGTCGTCCACGAGAGCCTGCGCGCGGGCGAGCAGCCGGTCGCACTCGCCCGGGGTCAGGGTGCCCCGGGTGCGGACCCGGGTGAGCAGGTCGTGCTGGTTCACGACGGCCGGGATGCCGTGCGCGACGAACACGGCGCTGCCGGTGGCGTCCTCGCCCAGTGCCTCCAGGAGCAGGGTGTGCAGGGCGAGGGCTTCGAACGCCTGGTCTTCCAGGTCACGGAGCCGCGACCAGCGGGTTGACCGCCAGGGATCGACCACGGTGGGGATGTGCTGGGGCCGCAGACCGGTGGCTGCGCAGAGGTCCGTGAGCTGGCGCAGAAGGGCGCGTCGCCGGGCCCGGGCCAGGGCCAGGGCGGTCGGGCTTTCGGGCTGGAACGGTGCTGGGGCGACGACGAAGCTCGAGGGCAGCGAGTCCTGGTGCTGCAGCTGCTGCAGGTGCGCTCGGGCGCGGGATTCGTTCAGCAGCGCGGGGTCCAGCGTGGCCAGCTGCTTCATCACGATGCCTGGTTCGCCGGGCGGATGGGTTCCCCGCTGATTCCCTGCTGGCCTGGAAGTGCCCCCGAGGGGCGGTCGGGGCAGGACGTCGCCGTCAGGCTCGTGGGCATCACCGGCGGCACAGATGCGGCGCAAGACCGACAGGTGGGACCTGGAGGCCTTCGACCCCTGCAGGGCCCTCGTCGTCAGCTCGTCCAGGCGTCGGAGACGGGCCAGCTCCTCTGTGGTGGCGGCGCGGGTCGGCGTGAAGGTCCGCTCGTGGGTCAAGAGGGTGTGGCAGCGCAGGCAGACCGGGGCCAGGGCCAGGCGCCAGCGCAGTGCCCGGTAGCCGGTCAAGGGGGTGCAGCTTGGGCAGAGCCAGACGTCGTGCCGGTGCAGGGCCCATCCGCGGCGGTGGTGGAGGCCGCGTCCGCGGAGGATCAAGGGCCAGCCGGCCATGGTCATCCTCCTGATCTGGCCGGCGTCCAACCCGGTGCTCCGGTGGACCGCGTCCGTCAGGCCCGGAGGCAGATCGGCGTCGGCATAGCGGGGCGGCAGGGCCAGGGGAGGGGTCAGGCCGGTGGCGTTGAACCGGCGCACGTATCCGCTCAGAGACTCGCCGACGATCGGGGCGAGAGCGGACGGTGGATGCTCTTGGTCGGTCACCTCTTGGCCTTGCGGTTCTGCTCCCGGCGGGAGGTCAGGGTGGCTTCGCGGGCCAGGTCCGCTTCGGCGGCTTCGGCCCGCGCGGACAGGCGCACGCCCTGCAAGTGCTCACTGACCAGCGTGGTGTCGCCCTGGTCAAAAGCGTCGAGTAGGGCTGTGGTGATCAGCTGGTGAGTGTCCCCGAGGTGGCCCTGGGTACGGGCCCATATCTGTCCTGCCAGTTCTCGGGTGAGGGTTCCCTCGGTCGCCGAGTCCAGGTAGGGCATGAACTTCTTCTCGGCCCCGGCCAGCAGTTGCTGCCATGCCACGCGCTCGGTGGTGTCCTGCTGGACGGTGTAGGGCTGCAGAGCGAAGGCGTGCAACCGGGCGGCCACCTGGGGGTCCTGGTAGACGGGGCCGCCTTCCATGTTGGCGCCGACGAGCACGAGCGTGCCGTCGCGTTCGCCCATCATCGTGTTCAGGAACTTCACGTAGTCGAGGACGTCGCGGGCGCGTGCCTGTTTGGCTCGGAGCATGTGGGCATCGTCGAGGATGAGCAGCTTGACTCCGTGCCGGGCGACGGCGTGGACCAGCAGGGTGGTGTCCTTCGTGGTGCGCCCCATGATCGGGTAGCCCAGGTAGCTGAGGATCGCGGCATTGACATCGGGGACCTCGGAGGCAGCGCGCAGGGTGATGTACACCTGGGGGATCCAGTGTGAGGGGGAGCCGCCACTGTCGGTGCGGGAGGGGAGCTTGTCGACAGGCTGGTCGTGCATCATGCGCTGATAGCGGTCTTGCGCGTAAGACTTGATGAACGTGGACTTGCCCACCCCGTTGGGCGCGGACAGACCGATGATGGTCTTGGCCCCGGACCGGGCGTACTCGTTGCGTTGCAGGACCCGGTCCATGCCGCGCCGGATAGCCGCTGTGCGGTCGCAGTCGAGGGTGGAGGCGCACATCCACCGATGCATCCGCGTCCAGTACTCGTCCTGGTCTTGGGTGGAGAGCGTGGAGAACTCTCGCAGCAGCACGGGTTCAGGCGGGGCGGGTGCCGGGGTCAGGGCCTGGGTGTGCCAGAGCAGGGCGTCCATCAGATCTCCTGGGCATAGTCGGGCCAGGGTTCGAAGAGTCCGGCGAGCCCGTTGGTGGCGGTACGGTCCGGCATCGCATCCGGCGGGACGAGACGGAGGTGCCGTCCGCCGTGTTCAAGGTCGGTGGGGGCCTCCGGGGTGGTGAGGCGGTGGGCGAGGGCGGCTTCGTCGTGGTCGCGTCGGGCTTGGTCGAAGCGCATGCGGGAGGCGGCCATCGTGGTGGTCCACGTCTCGTCGGCTCGGGTGTGGGCCAGGTGCCCGATCTCTTCGATGAGCTGGCGGTCGATGAGCGCGCCGGTCAGAGCCTTGGGCCCGCCGCGGGCCCGGATGCGCCGGCGGGCCTCGTCTCGGACGACGTCGGTCAGGGGTGCGTGCAAGAGGTGACGGTTGCGCCAGGGGATCTCGTGGATACGGTCAGTGTCCGGGTGGCGGAACCAGAGCCGGGTGGCGTCCCTGGGGTCGTAGTGGAACGGGACCTTGGCGTCCTCGTCGCGGAACCGACCGGGGATCTTGCTTCGGAACTCATCCAGGACGGCCGCGTCGTAGGTCATGTTCTTGTACTCGACGCCGGCATGGCCGGGGGTGAGCCACCGGGTGGGCAGGAACTGGTAGATCAGATCCGGGTGCTGGGGGACGTGGATCCGGCCGGTGGTGGCCAGGATCCAGTCGAACATCTCCAGCGGGGAGATATTCACCTCGGGTGCCCCGGGCAGGGTCAGTCCGGTGTGGGGGCGGCGGTGGTAGTCCAGGGCGATGAACTGCCGCAGCCGCCGCTCGAGGTCGGCTGCGGTGAGCAGGGGTGCCTCGGCCACGACGCCGGTCCAGCTGCCACGTTCGGAGACGTTCCGGCCCTTGTAGCCGGGCAGCTGCTGGTAGAAGCGCTGCAGGGTCTCGTGGAAGCGTTCGATGTGCGGATTGTCCGTAGGGCGGGTGCCGCGAGAGTGGCTCAACGTGATCGACCAGTGCAGGGCGAGCCGGCGCAGCTGTTCGCTGCGGAAGATCGATCCGTTGTCCATGCGAAGGTGGGTGGGCGTCATCGCGGGGATCGCATGTTCACCCAACCCACTGGCGGGGTCATTGGCCAGTGGGGAAGCCTGCTCGGGCAGTTGGAGCGAGGTCGGGACCCCGCACCATCGCCAGTCACTGGCGCCGTCCTGATCGATGAGCATCGACTGCGGCCGCATCGCGTCGTAGAGCAGCAGGGCGACCTCGGTGGCGCTGACCGACTTGGGGAACACCCGGACGGCGACGATGACTCGTGCCGGGACGCTCATGATGGTGGCGATCTCCACGCTCATGGGCTTGCCGGTGAACTCGTCGTAGACGAGGTTGTCGGCGCGGGTGACGTCCGTGGCGCAGTGGCCCAGGTGGTGGAGGGCGGCACTGGCAGTGGAGGAGATCTTCCGGTGCCGGCGCGAGCGGTGCGCCCGGGTGGTCTTGCCCAGCTGCGCGAACCGGTGACTGAGGTAGTCGCTGACCAGCCGCTGGGGCAGGTGGGCGTCGGTGATGCCCTCCGCATGCATGCGGACCTGGATGCGCCGGTGGATCTCCTGCCGGTTGGTCGCGGAAGCGGACCCGTCGAACCGGGCGAACTCCTGCTCCGCGATCTTTAAGAACCTCGGGTCCAGGGCGCCGAAGCCTTGGGCGCTGCGCAGGGCGCGTCCGTCCACCAGGCCACGCAGCCCGGAAGCCTGCCACCGCCTTACCCAATGGTGCACGGCACGGGGCGTGACGCCGGGACTGTCGAGCTCACCGTCCTGGACCCGGCGCATCAACTCCCGGTCCGCGGACTTCTCGAAGCTGACCAGCCGAGCCATCGCCTCGCACTGAGCGCTCACACTGGCCTGGGAGAACGGGCCGAACGGTACGACTGGCTCATGGGGCTGCGCGAGCGAGGCCAGCCCGCTGCGGAACCCAGTGAGAATCTCCAGGACGCACTCCATCTTGAAAATGGCGTCCTGCTGCACCTTCTCCGGCAGCTGGTCCCACCACGGGTGCAGGGCCGCATCCACGGCCTGAGCCTGCCCGTCGATCGTGGGCCGGATGATCAGGTCGGTCCAGGGGACGAGCTTGGCCGGCTCGTTGATCGTCTCCAGCTCCACGCCCAGGGCCCACATCGATTTCACCCGGGCCGGGCCGGCGTCGGTGAGGACGCGGTCGCCGATGTTCAAGTCCACGGAGAAGTTCATCTCGGCTCCCATCGCACCGGCGTGCTGGTTTTCAGGGGCCGGGTGAGATCCAGCTGCAGACGTCCGTCCCACGCCCAGTGCCACATCGCTGAGATCAGCTCCCCGGAACCGTCATCGGCGCCGAGCAAGGTCCCGATGGTGGCGGAATTGGTGCAGGCGAGCCTCTCGAGCGTGTCCCGGAGGTCCGCATACCAGGGCATCGAGTGCCGGTAGCTGGAGAGCCAGCGCAGGTTGATGGCGTGTACCTCGGGCAGGCCGCCGAAGAGCTCGTAAGTCCACCCGTTGTGCTCGCACACCGCGCGGGTGCACCGCGCGGCCTCCCAGAACTTGGGGTCCCGACGACCTTCCGGGCGGACGTCCCAGACCGTGACGGCCCCCTCGTGAGTGAGAGTCAGCAGGTCAGGGGTGTGCCGCCGGGTCCCGCCGCTTTGTCTGGCCCACGTCACGGTCAGCGGCTGCCCAACCAGCCTGTCCTGGGCGGGATCTCGGTCCAGGACGAGGACGAGCTCCTGCTCCAGCCCGGACTCCACTGCGACGACGTCCGTGTTCGTGGCGCTGAATGTCTGCACGGGAACGTGTCGGCTCAGCGCGTGTGACCGCGGGGTCCGCACGGACATGATGGTGCCAAGGTCGGGCAGGGGGTCGGTGGGGTGGCAGAGGACAGGGCCCTCCGGAGTGGAGAACTCCAGATGGCTCCAGGGTGTGGCTGGTCCTCCGCCGGCGTCACCCATAAGCTGGGACACGGCGGTTCCTTCGATTCAGTTCGCGTTGTATCAGGGCCGCTACTTGGAGGGCGTGGCGGTTGCAGCCGTCGCGCCCTCCCGCGCATCTGTGATCAGAGTCAGCTCACGCAGGCGGCCTACGCAGACGGTAACCTGCACGAGCGCGAGGCGCAACAGGATAGGTCTCATGACGCTCCGTCGCCCGGGGCTGAACCCGGGTCAGCATTAGAGCTACATCTCTCGACCCGCCTGCCGACCATGTAGATCTCATCATCTCGCGCCCATCGACGAAGGTGACCCATGTGTATGGTTAGACACCCGAGGAACCGCTAAATTTCCCCTCGCCTTTGGGGGACTTGCGCGGATTTTTCATGAGTCATAACATGATTGCAGGTGTGCGATCACTTCCCCCGCGGATGAAACCAACTCGAAGGTGATGTAGTGCATATGTCTCATGAATGTGGTGGCGTGGGCGGGGCGAGGACCCCTTCGATCGTCCGGACTCTCGCTCGGGTGAAGCGGGGCAGCTGGGCCGAGATCGACGACGCGTTGGTGCGCGGGCTGCGACCCGCTGAACAGATGCGGTGTCTGCATCCGGACTGCACGAACATGTGCGCATGGCCGACCGACTCCAGTGCTGGCCGGCCGCAGACCTTCTGCAGCCGCAACTGCCGCCAGAACTTCGAACGCACGCGAATGCGCTTGCGGGATGAGATTGGTGTGCTCACCGAGTTGTGTAACCGAGGAGGCGCCCCGGTGGAGACGCGTCGGGCCATCGAGGTCGGTATAGCCCAACGTTCGTGGATGTTGCGTCGCTACCCCGACCTCAATCCAGAGCAGCGGCTAGGACCGGCACCCGACACGTCAGCAACGCGGCCGGGACAGCGCTGAGTAGCGAAGATGAGAAAGACGCGGTGAACATGAATGCATCCGGTCTGGTGGCCGACATGGGGGCATCCAAGGCGGTCCGGGCATGTGGGCTCTGCGGTGCCCAGGGAAAGATGAGCCGCACGCACGTGCCGCCGAGAGCGGCTGGCAACGACGATCGCGTGGAGCGTGCGCCAGACCGGTTTGTCGGGCAGCTCCGTGAGCCCGGCCGCTGGAACAGGGGTGGCATGTGGGTCCGCGGCCTCTGTAAGGCGTGCAACAGTCGTTGCGGTGGCGAATACGACAGGGCCTACGCCGACTTCTCCACGCAGGTGCAGCGGTTGACGACCTTGGGTGCGCGGCGTTTGGCCATCCATCCGGGGGCCGTGCCGGACGTGAGGTTCGCCCCGGGTGCCGTGATCCGTTGTGTGCTCTATGGCATGTTCGCTCTGAACAGCGGGCTGAGCACCCGGTACCCGAGCCTTGCGCAACAGTTGGCAACGGAGGACTACCACCGTGGTTCCAGCGTGGACTGGCCTGCTGATCTCAGTTTGAGGCTGGGCCTCTCAGACCCCCGTTTCCCACGAAGTGGGTTGTTGGCCAGCAGGGTCTGGGCCGTCCGGGTGCTCGAGCGCTCTCAGGCTCACACGTCGCTGGCTGACATCGTCTGGCCACCACTGGCATGGTCGCTGGTTTGGGCTGCCAACCCTCTGGGAGCCGTAACGGGAGAGCCGCAGATTACCGGCTCTTCGCCGTTGAGTGTGGGGGTGTGACGCGCCGGGGCCTGGGGTGAGGGCTCGAAAGCGCCGAGGCCCTCGATGATCAGAGGACTCTGACCTCTCCTGATCACAAGGACCTCGACCATGCCTGAGCCTACGTTGTACTGCCGTGCGCGCGGCGACTACTGCACGTGTTGCGATCTGCTGGTCGGATTGCCCGGGCTGCATGTGCTCACCGCCGAACGGGATGACCACGACCGGCTGGTGGTGACGGTCGAGTCCGCGCCGGAGCCGATGGGATGCCGCTCCTGCGGGGTGATCGCCCGTGGTCACGGTCGGATCGAGGTCAGCCTGGTCGACGCGCCAGCGTTCGGGCGACCGGTGCGGATCATCTGGCGCAAGCGCCGGTGGCTGTGCCCAGATCCAGCCTGCGAGGTCGGCTCGTTCATCGAGCAGGACGAGAAGGTCGCTGCACCGCGAGCGGTGCTGACGACCCGGGCGTGCCGGTGGGCGATCGAGCAGATCCGCCGAGAGCACGCCTCCGTCAACGGGATCCGCCGTCAGCTCGGGACAGGATGGCGCACGGTGTGGGACTCGATCCAACCCCTGCTGCAGGCCGCTGACGAGGACCCATCCCGCTTCGAGGGCGTCGCGATCCTCGGGGTTGACGAGCATGTCTGGCATCACGTCTCGACCAAACCCATCCATCACGGCGGGCGCGGCCCCAAAGAGCTGACCGGGATGGTCGACCTGACCCGGGACGAGGGCGGGCGCACGAGGGCGCGGTTGCTCGATCTGGTGCCGGGCCGTTCCGGCAGGGTGTACAAGGACTGGCTCGACCAGCGCGGCGACGCCTTCCGAGCCCGGATCGAGGTGGCGACCCTGGACCCGTTCCATGGGTACAAGAACGCCATCGATGACCAGCTCGAGGACGCCCGCTCGGTCCTGGACGCCTTCCATGTGGTCAAGCTGGCCACCACTGTCGTCGATGATGTCCGCCGGCGGGTTCAGCAGCAGATCCACGGCCACCGCGGCCGCAAGAGCGATCCGCTGTACCGGGTCCGCAACGTCCTGCGCGCCGGCGCGGAGAATCTCACCGATCGGCAACGCGATCGGCTCGAGACGGCCTGGGCCGCTCACGAGCAACACATCGAGGTCGAAATCGCGTGGTTGTGCGCCCAGAAGGTTCGCTCCGCCTACCGTCAGGGCACTCATGCCGCCGGGCGAGCAGTCGCCGAGAAGATCCTCGCCACCTTCACCTCGTGTCCGATCCCCGAGGTCGCACGGCTGGGCAAGACCCTGAACAGATGGCGCCGCGAGTTCCTCGGCTACTTCGACACCAACGGCGCCAGCAACGGCGGCACTGAAGCCATCAATGGACTCATCGAACTCCACCGACGCATCGCCCGAGGCTTCCGCAACCGGGACAACTACCGCCTCCGGATGCTCCTCATCGGCGGCGGGTTAGACATGACACACCACACTCAACGGTGAAGAGCCAGATTACCGAGCACCTCCCTGACGTGAGTGAGTGGCTCACCTATGGGCCTCACCGAGACTCCGTTGACCTTCGGAACCTGGTCACTCACCTTCCGTACGCGACACACCCACTTCTCACGGGCGACGACACCTGGATCGAGATGTACCCGGATAGGGAAAGCGAAGACCGGGCGATCACGGTCTTTGGTCGGAAAGCCTTTTAGCGATTGTGGCCTGAGGTGGTGAACGAGGCGGTGTAGCTAGGTTCTGCCTGCCGTCGCTACAGGTGCGTCAAGGTCGAGGGCGTATCTCTAAAGGCGCTCCAAACGAGGGGTGTCAGTCGATCACGGTGGCTGCCGCTTCGACTTCCACGAGCTGGCGGTCGTACCCAAGTGCGGCAACTCCGATCAGCGTTCCCAGGGGCGTGAGCACCCGACCGTGCCGATGGGCGCGCGTTCGCAGACAGGTGGACTTCTACCCGTTCAGCTCATCACTCGGGGTACAGACGCCCGAGGTGGGCATGTCCGAGTGCTTCGAAGTCCTCGTCGCGCACTTTGAATGCCCAGGCGGCCGTTCCGACCGCCTCCGCGACATTCGTGCGTCGCCACATGTCGGGATCTCGCGGATCACGTCCGTAACCGGCAACGACGGCCGCCTCGAGTTCGGGATTGCGCAGGAAGTCCTGGCGACCGAGCCGTACGAAGTCCTCCTCGGGCGTCCTCAGATCGGCGCGGCCCAGGTCGATGACCCGCAGGACACCGTGATCGTCGAGCCAGTTGCGCGGCTGCCAGTCCCCATGAGTGGGGACGACCGTTGCACCCCCAACTGGCCAGCCAGCGACCTCCTGACGCACCTGCTCTGCAATCCGGGGATGGATGCGGTGCGGCATGGAGAGGAAACGCAAGGTTCGGTCGCGCAGGCGAGCATTCCACGTGGGGTCAGCCGTGGCGTACTGGTCGTGGAAAACGGCGCTCAACCGACCAGCCTGTTCGTAGATGCCGGGGTCGTCCTGGGCGGGCGTTCCCTCGACGAGTTGCCCTTCCAGATAGGTGGTGATGAGTACGCGGGCTCGTTCGTCAGCGGCGATCATGCGGGCTGCGCTTCCTGTCGCACGCCATGGGGCGGCCCATTCCCGGTGGCCGCGAATCTCGCGAGCGATGTGGCCATTCGACGGGCCGCCTGCCTTCACGATCACGCGGCACGGCCCAGCCACCACTTCCAAGACCACGGTATCAGTTTGTCCCCAGGAGTGATCGGCGACCACACGGCCGCCCTTCACGTGCGCCTCGACAAATTGCCGCTGATCAGCATCCAGCGCGTCCAGCCCTACAGCCATGTGCCCCTCCCATTCACCAGGTTGAGTCTGCCCGAACATGCCGGGGTCGCATCTCCCCGACTCACCCTCATGCCGCCTTTCTGGCGACCCATGGGAAGCCAGTGGCGCCTAGGCCGTGTTGCTAAAGGGTGCTCGTGGGCACGCGGGTGATCCTTGTGTTCGTGGCGCGTGTGGAGATCTCTGATGATGCTTGGGCTGTGATCGGCCCATTGTTTCCGGCCGTGGGCACGACTGGCCGTCCGCCGGTCGACCGTCGCGCGGTGGCCGAGGCGACGGCGTGGCGGTTCCGGACGGGATCGCCGTGGCGGGAGGTGCCCGAGCGGTTCGGGAACTGGAACACGATCTACAAGAACTTCAACCGGTGGGCCGAGCAGGGCGTCTGGACTCGGGTGCTGGAGGCGGTGCAGTCCTTCACGCATCAGCGTGGAGAGTTGGACTGGGTGACTTCGATCGACTCCACGATCGTGCGCGTGCATCAGCACGGCGCGACCCTTCCCCGAACCACAGGGGGATCCGCCGAACTACAAGAAGTACGGCGAGGAACCGCCTGATCACTCGATCGGTCGCTCTCGAGGCGGGTTGACGACCAAGATCCACCTCGTCTGCGACGGAAAGGGGAGAACCCTGGCGTTCGTCCTCACGGGAGGACAGGTCGCCGACACGAGCATGTTCCCCGACACGATCGACGAGATCCGTGTCGTCGGCGTGAAAGGACGCCCCAGGACCCGTCCGGAACGGGTTATCGCCGACAAGGGCTACCCGTCGAAGAAGAACCGAGCCTGGCTACGCCAGCGAGGAATCGCCACGACCATTCCTGAACGCGACGACCAGATCGCGCACCGTCGCAAGAAGCCCGGCCGGCCGATCGACTTCGGGCGCGATCAGAAACGACGCTACAAAGGCCGTAACGCCGTCGAGCGCTGCTTCAACAAGCTCAAGCAGTGGCGCGGAATCGCGGCCCGATCAGACAAGACCCCCCGGAACTTCCACGCCGGGCTCAGCCTCGCAGCCACCCTCCAATGGGTTTAGCAACACGGCCTAGGTGTACTGCTCGGGGACGTTGATCAATCGTGAGAACGGCGGCTGGTTGCTGCAGGCCGTGTGGGGGCGATGCTGGTTGTACTGGTGGAGCCAGCCGGAGAGGGCGCCTCGGCGTTCGGCCTCGCTGGTGTAGCAGCGGGCGTAGGCCCACCCGTCGGCCATTGTCCGGTGGAACCGCTCGACCTTCCCGTTGGTCTGCGGCCGGTACGGGCGAGTCCGCTTCGGGGTGATCGACAGGGCCTCGCAGGTGTCCCGCCACAGGTGTGAGCGGTAGGCGCCGCCGTTGTCCGACAACACACGCTCGATCGTGACACCGAGGTCGGCGAACCACTCCACAGCGCGGTGCAGGACGGCGACAGCCGTGATGGCGGTCTCGTCATCGTGGACCTCCGTGTATGCCACGCGGGAGTGGTCGTCGATGACGGTGTGGACGAACGCGTACCCGAGCTTCGGCCCGCCGTACTGATTGCGTGGCTTGTCGGGGGTGGCGGCGCGGTTGCGTCCGCCTTGGAGTCGTCCGACGTACCGCCACCCGCCACCGTCGGGGATGTTCCCGAGCTTCTTCACGTCCACGTGCACCAGCGACCCAGGGTGTGGATGTTCGTACCGTCGGATCGGTTCGCCCGTGGCCCGGTCGACGTACGACAGCCGGTTCATGCGCGCCGTCGTGAGGATGCGGTGAACCGTCGACGGGGCGATGCCGAGCCGGGCGGCGAGCTGCACTGGCCCTTCCCGCAGCCGCATTCGCAGGCTCACGCACCGCTTCGCCACCACTCGCGGGGTTCTGTTGGGGGACGACTTCGGGCGCGAAGAGCGGTCGGACATGGGCTCGCCGGATAGATAACGGTCGACCCAGCGCTTCACCGTGGGCCAGGAGACCTGGAAGCGGGCGGCGGCCTCGCTGATCGGCCACCCGTCGTCGACGACGAGGCGGGCGACCTTGAGGCGATGGCGGGGTGTCAGTGCCGCATCCGCGTGTGACATTGGATTCCTTGCTGGGGTAGGCATCGTTCGGGTGAGGGCGTCAAGCGTGAGGAGCAGTCCCCTCGGCGGGTCACAGGGCGAGTCGCGCGGCGAGGGCTCGGCCGGTGTGGGTGTCGGTCGTGGCCAAGTCGGCGGCTGGTCCTTGGTAGGTGATGTGGCCGCCACCGGGTCCTGCGTCGGGGCCGAGGTCGATGACGTGGTCGGCGGTGGCGATCAGGTTCAGGTGGTGGTCGGCGACGACGACGGTCGCGCCGGTATCGACAAGGCGGTGAAGCAGCCGGGTCAGGGTGTCGACATCGCTCATGTGCAGCCCTGTGGTGGGCTCGTCCAGGGCGTAGACGGTGGCGGACTGCGCGATGCGGGTGGCAAGACGTAGGCGTTGGCGTTCTCCTCCGGAGAGGGTGGATAGGGGTTGTCCGAGGGTGAGGTAGCCCAGGCCGACATCGACCAGTCCGGCCAGCGGCGGGCCTGCGGGAGTGTTGGTGTAGCGGGTGGCGGCGTCGGCGACCGGCAGGCCGAGGACGTCGGCGATCGTCAGGCCGTCCAGGGTGTGGGTGAGCACGTCTGCGGTGTAGCGGGCGCCGTTGCAGGTGGTGCAGGTGACGGGGACGGGGCCGCTTCCGGGGGCGTCGAGGTAGGTGACGCCCAGGCCGGTGCAGTCGGGGCATGCGCCGGCGCTGTTGGCGCTGAACATGGCGGGCTTGAGCTTGTGTCCGGGGGTGCTGCCTGCTTTGGCGAAGGCGTCTCGCAGCCAGTCCATGACGCCGGTGTATGTGGCGGGGGTCGAGCGTCGTGATCCGCGGATGGGGCGTTGGTCGATGACTGCGAGGTCGTCGCGTCGGGGCAGGTTCGTTAGCAGAGATGTCTTCCCGGCGCCGGCGACGCCGGTGATGCAGGTCAGGACGCCCAGGGGGATGTCGACGTCGAGGTGGTGCAGGTTGTGGGTGGTGGCGTCGCGGATGCGCAGGGTGCCGGTGGGGGTGCGGGGCGTGAGGTTGAGGGTGGGTCGGGCTGCGAGGGCTGCGGCGGTGGGCGTGTGCGTGTGGGTGAGTTGTGCGGGGGTGCCCTGGAAGGTGATGGTGCCACCGTCGGTGCCTGCACCCGGGCCCAGGTCGATGACGTGGTCGGCGGCGGTGATGACGTCGGGGTGGTGCTCAACGACCAGGACGGTGTTGCCCTTGTCGCGCAGTGCGTGCAGAAGCGTGACGACCTGGGCGGTGTCGTGGGCGTGGAGCCCGGCGGCGGGTTCGTCGAAGACGTAGGTCAGGTCGGTGAGGGCGGAGTCGAGATGAAGGACGGTGCGGATGCGTTGTCCCTCGCCGCCGGACAGGGTGGAGGTGGGGCGGTCCAGGGCGAGGTAGCCCAGGCCGACGCGGGTGAGGTTGGCCAGCAGGGACTGCAGCTGGGCGATGAGCGGTGCTGCGGCTGGTAGGTCGAGGTCCGCGAGCCAGCGGTGCAGGTCCGTGGCGGGCATGGTGTGGCAGGTGGTGATGGGGGTGTTGTCGATGGTGCAGGCGCGGGCGGCTGAGTTCAGGCGGGTGCCGGCACAGCCGGGGCAGGGCCCGGTGGTGGCGGCGAGCTCGAGGGCCTCGCGCAGGCGTGGTTTGAGCGCGGCGGGGTCCTTGGACAGGTACAGGCGGGTGATCTTGGTCAGCACTCCTTCGTAGGCCATGGGGTAGGTGCCGGTGTCGACGTTGGGTCCGGTGCCGGTCAGGAGGTGCTCGAGCTCGGCCGGGGTGTACGACTGCACCGGCTTGTCGTTGTCGAACGCCCCGCTGCGGGCGTACACCTTCCAGAACAGGGACCCGACGGTGAAGTTGGGGAAGGTGATCGCGCCGTCGTTCAACGACAGGGATCGGTCCAGGACGAGATCGACGTCGAGGGTGGCGGTGCGCCCGGTGCCTTCGCAGGCCGGGCACATCCCGGTGGCAGCGTTGAAGGAAAGCGCGTGGGGACCGGGCACCGGCGGGGTGCCGTGCCCGGCGTAGAGCTGGCGCAGCAGGGACCAGGCATCGGTCGCGGTCCCGACGGTGGAGCGGGGGTTGGCGCCCAGGGGGGCCTGGTCAACGACGATCGACGCGCTGAGACCTTCGAGGGTGTCGACGTCGGGGCGGGGCAGGTGGGGCATGAGGTTCTGGACGAAGGCCGGGTAGGTCGCGGCGAGGAGCCGCTGGGACTCAGCTGCGATGGTGTCGAAGGCCAGGGAGGACTTGCCTGACCCCGAGACCCCGGTCACCACGGTGAGCTGCTTCTTCGGGATGTCGACGTCGACGTCGCGCAGATTGTTCGTGCGGGCGCCGCGCACCCTGATGACGTCGCGGTTCGACACGGGCTGCTCCTGGTGGTGGGTCGTGGAGGTCATCGGTTCAGTCCTGGTGGGGCGCTGCGGTCTTGGGCAGGGCGAGCATCGCGACAGCCGCAAGCAGGTAGGTGGCGACCTGCCAGGGCATCACCTGGGCCAATGCGTCGCCGAACAGCTCGGCCGGCGCGGTCGCGGGGCCGGCGCTCGAGGCGGCGTTGAAGAAGACGGTGCCCAGGACGGCGACGCCGACTGCACCGCCGATCTGGTTGACGGTGGACAGCACGCCGCCGGCGGCGCCGGCGCGGCGGCCGGGAACCCCGGCCAGGACGACGTTGACCAGGATCGGGGCGCCAAGTCCTAGGCCGAGGCCGCCGAGGAACATAGCGCCGGCCAGGGGCCAGTAGTCGGGGGTGGTGGAACCGTCGCGGACGAGCCACCACAGCAGCGCCTGCGACGCGGCCAGGGTCAGGGACCCGGTCAAGAGCAGGGCCCGCCCGGCCCTCGCGGCCAGGGCGACACCCGCACCGGAGGTGAGCATCGACCCGATGGCGTACGGCAGGATCACCAGGCCCGTGTCCCAGGCCGAGCGACCGGTGCCGGCCTGCAGGTAGATCGACACGACGAGGAAGAACGAGGCCAGGCCACCGAAGAACAGCACCGACGCGGCCAGGCCCGCGACGAACGGGCGGACCCTGAGCAGGTCGGGGTCGAGCACCGGCTCCCCGCCGCGGCGCGCGAGGGCGTTCTCGTAGCGCAGGAACCCGGCCAGCACGAGCACCCCGGCGGCGAGCAGAGCCCATCCCCACGTGGGCCAGCCCCAGTCGCGGCCCTGGACGAGGGGCAGCAGCACCAGCAACACCCCGACGGCGGCAAGGAGCGCACCGACTCCGTCCAGGCGAGAGCGAGCGGCAGCGCGGGAGTCGGGTAGGACCCGCCAACCCAGGACCAGAGCGACCAAGGCGATGGGGATGTTGATCCAGAAGATCGTGCGCCAGCCCAGGCCCCACAGGTCGGCGTCAGCCAGCGCTCCGCCGATCAGGGGTCCGGCGACCGAGGCCAGCCCCTGGACGGCGCCGTAGGCCCCGAAGGCCTTGGCCATGGCCGCCGGCTCAAAGGAGGAGCGGATGATCCCGAAGACCTGCGGGACCATGAATCCGCCCGCGAGTCCCTGGACCGCCCGAACGGCGATGAGCGCGCCTGCGGTCGGGGCCAGGGCGCACGCTGCGGACGCGATGGCGAAGGCCGCCAAGGCGGCCAGGAACACCCGGCGTCGTCCGTAGTCGTCGCCGATGCGGCCACCGGTGATCAGGCCCGAGCCCAGCGCCAGGGTGTACGCGGCGAGCATCCACTGCAGCTGCGCTGGCGAGGCGTTCAGGTCTGCCGCGATGTGCGGGGCCGCGACCGTGACGATGGTGACGTCGAGCAGGTCCATGAACGAGGCGAACAGCACGACCAGCAGCGCGAGCGATGCCGCCCGGCCGCCGACCCGAGCATCCGCTGAGGTGTCTTGAGGAGAAGTCATGGCCTCACCGTGCCGTCGGTTCAGGACACCGAATGTCCGCAACCCGCGCCATGCTGGTGTAATGGCCGATACCTCCGCCCGCATCCTGCGGCTGCTGTCCCTGCTCGAGGCGCGCGTCGAGTGGCCCGGTGGCGACCTCGCCGAGCGGCTCGGGGTGTCGGCGAGGACGGTGCGCCGGGACATCGACACACTGCGCGAGCTCGGCTACCCCGTCGAGGCCGTGCCCGGTCCCGGTGGTGGCTACCGGCTCGGCGCCGCCGGGAAGCTCCCGCCCCTGGTGCTGGACGACGACCAGGCCATCGCCATCGCGCTGGCCCTGCAGACCGCACCAGCGACCGTGACCGGAATCGACGACGCCGTCGCCCGAGCGCTGACGACCCTGCGCCAGGTCATGCCCGCACGCCTTCGCGCCGCCAGCGAAGCCTTCGAGGTCACCGCACTGCGCAACTACTGGGAATTCTCGGCGCCACCCATCGACGTCGCGACGCTGCAGGTCGTTGGGTCCGCGATCCGCACGAGCTCGTGCCTGAGGTTCGACTACGCAGACCCCGACGGGCGCGTCCCCGGGCCGGGCGACGCCGACTTCCGCCCGCCACACGACGTCGAGCCCCACCACCTCGTCGTGTGGGCTGGCCGCTGGTACCTCGTCGCCCGCGACCGCAACCACGGCACCTGGGGCACCTACCGGGTCGATCGCATCCGCCCCAAGACCCCCGCCGGCCGCCCCTTCACCCCCACCCCCCTCGACCCCGACGACCTGAACCGGCTCGTCGTGCAGAACCCCGACCGAGGCGACACCCCCGGCCAGTGGCAGTGCGTCGGCACCGCAACCCTCCCGCTGCCCGCAGACGTCGTCGCCCGCTGGGCCCCCGGCGGATCCGCCGTCGCCCCCATCGACCGGCAGTCCTGCCGCCTGACGATCGGGGGGTGGTCCTGGGCTGGAGTCGCCGGCCTCTTTATCACCTTCGACACGGACCTCACGAATGTCGAACCGTCCGGCCTACGCGACGCCCTCGCCACCATCCGGCGACGCCTAGAACCCGCCCCGCTGGGGGGTCTACGCCCAACACTCCAACAGTAATGACCGGCACATGCTCGGCCCGCAGGGGCAGGATTCTCCACCTCCTCCCGCACGATGACCTTGCTGGCTGGCGCACAGCCGGTCGATCAACGTGTCCGGTCAGTACACCTAGGTGTGATGTCCAGGGACGTTGTTGTGTGAACAGCTGACAGGCGAAGGCCTCCTGTTGCGAGAGTGGAGTTGTCAAGAAACCGCTCACGCGAACAGAAGGCCTTCATGTCCCACGCTAACGCCGCCCTGACCCCTCGCGCCCGCCTACGCCTGGCCAAGCTCATCGTCGAGGAGCACTGGCCGGTCGCCACCGCGGCCAAGATGTTCATGGTCTCCCCACCCACCGCCCGCAAATGGGCCACACGCTTCCGGGCCGAGGGACCTGCAGGCATGGTCGACCGGTCCAGCCGGCCGTCCACGATGCCGACCAGAACACCGCCGGCGGTGGTGAAACAGATCGTGGCCGCCCGATGGCGCCGACGCCTGGGGCCGGCACAGATCGCCTCAGAACTCGGGATACCGGCCTCCACCGTCCATGCCGTGCTCGTGCGCTGCCGGATCAACCGCCTCGCCCGTCTGGACCGGGTCACCGCCGAGCCGATCCGCCGCTATGAGCACCCCCACCCCGGCTCGCTGATCCACGTCGACGTCACCAAGTTCGGACGCATCCCCGACGGGGGCGGACACCGATTCGTCGGGCGCCAGCAGGGCATGAAGCACCGCGCGGCGACCTCGGACCGCGAAGGAACCCGTGATGCCCGATACCAGCCCCGGCTCGGGGTGGGCTTTCTGCACACCGTGATCGATGATCACTCCCGCTTCGCCTATGTCGAGATGCACTCCGATGAACGCAGCCAGACCGCCATCGCGGTGTTGCGCCGCGCGGTCGCCCACTTCGCGCGCCTGGGCGTGGAGGTGGAGCGGGTGCTCTCGGACAACGGCTCGGCCTACCGCTCGCATGCCTGGCGTGATGCCTGCACCGAGCTCGGGATCAAGCCCAAGCGGACTCGGCCCTACCGGCCGCAGACGAACGGGAAGATTGAGCGCTTCCACCGCACGCTCGCCGACGGCTGGGCATACGCCCGCTTCTACGGATCCGAATCCGAACGCCGATCCGCGTTACCCGGCTGGCTCCACTTCTACAATCATCACAGGCACCACTCCGCGATCGGAGCCCCACCCATCAGCAGAATCGACAACAACCTGCCTGGACATCACACCTAGGGCGTGTCTCCTAATGCCTTGAGCCAGATGGTGATGGCGCGTAAGACCACGCCGCCGTGGTAGGTCAGGGCGAGCTTGTCGTAACGGGTAGCCAGGGCTCGCCACTGCTTGAAGACGTTGAAGGAGCGCTCCGCGACGTTGCGCCGCTTGTAGGCCTCGGGGTCGTAAGAGACCGGGCGCCCGCCCTGGGCCCCTCGGCGGGCCCGGTTCGTGATCTGGTCGGCTCTCTCCGGGATCACCGCCTGGACGCCCTTGCGTCGCAGCAGCTCCCGGATGGCCCTGGAGGAGTAGGTCTTGTCGGCCAGGGCCCGCACCGGGGTGGTCCGAGGCCGGCCCCTGCCGGTGCGCGGCACGCGCAGCGCGTTCATCACCGGGCCAAACATCGGGGCGTCCCCGCCCTGGCCCGGCCCGAGCAACATCACCAGCGGACGCATGTTCCCGTCGCACAGGTGGTGGATCTTCGTGGACAGCCCGCCGCGGGAGCGGCCGATTGCGTGATCAGCAGGCTCCTGGCGCTGTTTCATGTAGTTCGCCGAGTCCCCCTGTGGTGCGGGGCAGATTCGTGGCGTGCTGATGGGCGCGGTTGATCGTGGAGTCGATCGAGACCTCCCAGTCGATCAGCCCCTGATGGTCGGCCCGGCCCAGCAACGCCGTGAGGATGGCATCCCAGGTCCCGTCGCCGCTGAACCGGCGATGGCGTTTCCACACCGTCTGCCACGGCCCGAAGCACGATGGCAGGTCCCGCCAGGCAATCCCGGTCCGGTAGCGGTAGATGATGCCCTCGACCACCATCCGGTGGTCACGGAACGGCCGGCCCGCTTCGTCCGGCCGGGGCATCAACGACTCCACCAGCGCCCACTGCTCGTCGGTCAGCGATTCGGTCCGTGTCACCATCCCAGCGTTTCAGCCAGGGGCCGCACCCATTAGGAGACACGCCCTAAGGCCCCAGCGCCAACACCAGCTCACCGGGGCTGGCGCG
Organism: Micrococcus porci; assembly: GCF_020097155.1. Taxonomy (NCBI): domain Bacteria; kingdom Bacillati; phylum Actinomycetota; class Actinomycetes; order Micrococcales; family Micrococcaceae; genus Micrococcus; species Micrococcus porci. Next base: position 685,113 of record NZ_CP083691.1, read on the forward strand.
AGCGGACCACGACCTCCGACTCCGGGTACGGACGATAGACAGCACCAGCAGGTGAAAGACGCTGCCGCGGATCCCTCCTACGTCGGGATCCTTGCCCTCGAAAACAAGGTCACGTTGACAGCCGTACCCCGACATCTCTGGGAGCGAAGGCAGCGAGGGCTCCGCTACCATCTCGCACCGGGATCGTGGTCCAGAACCACAGAGCACAGGAAATCATCGACGCCAGGAACATCCCCATCAGCAGGGAGACCGTCACCACCAGGTGCTGACCGTAACCACCTACCCAAAGGAACCACGACTCTCGAAGGCAAGTGAAGCGCCCTGGGTTTGTTGGAGACTCCTGACCTTGGAAACGAGGATGGAGTTATGCCGAAAGAGCAGACAGCGGGGAAGCCGACGACGCGTCGGTATTCGCCGGAGGAGAAGGCCGCGGCGGTCCGGATGGTGCGGACGCTGCGTGTCGAGCTGGGGACCGAGCATGGGACTGTGCAGCGGGTCGCGACGCAGCTCGGATACGGGGTCGAGTCCGTGCGGATGTGGGTCAAGCAAGCCGACATCGACGACGGCGTCACCTCTGGCGTGAGCAGCGCTGAGGCGCGGCGGGTGCGTGAACTGGAGCAGGAGGTCCGGGAGTTGCGGCGGGCCAACGAGGTCCTCAAGCGTGCTGCGTCTTTCTTCGGGGCGGAGCTCGACCGCCACTACCGGAAGTAGTCGCGTTCATCGACGCGAACAAGGATGACCTGGTCGACGGTCGCCGGCTCGGAGTCGAGCTCATCTGCAGGCTGCTGCAGGTGGCTCCGAGCAGCTACTACGCCGCCAAGACCCGCGCCCCCTCGGCTCGCGCGGTGCGGGACGAGGAGCTGATCCCGCAGCTGGTCGAGCTCTGGGAGACGAACTACCGCGTCTATGGAATCCGCAAGCTCTGGAAAGCCGCCGGCCGGGCGGGGATCATGATCGGCCGAGACCAGACCGCCCGGCTGATGCGCGCTGCAGGCATCGAGGGTGCGCGGCGGTCGAAGAGGGTCAAGACCACCCGGCCGGACCCGGCGTCGGCGCGGCACCCGGACCTCGTGAAGCGGGAGTTCACCGCGCCTGCCCCGAACCGGCTCTGGGTCACCGACCTGACGTTCGTGCCGACGTGGGCCGGCGTCGCGTACGTCTGCTTCATCGTCGACGCGTTCAGCAGGATGATCGTAGGGTGGCGGTGCGCGTCACACATGCGCACCGAGATGGTCCTCGACGCGATCGAGATGGCCCGCTGGTCCCGCGGCGCTCGCCACGAGGACCTGCGCTGTCACAGCGACGCGGGGTCTCAATTCACCTCCATTCGCTACGGCGAACGCCTCGCCGAGATCGGAGCGACACCGTCGATCGGGACCGTCGGGGACAGCTATGACAACGCCCTGGCCGAGACCGTGAACGGCTATTACAAGGCCGAGCTCGTCCGCGGACCCGCACGGCCAGGTCCCTGGCGAACGGTCGAGGACCTCGAGCTCGCGACCCTCGGGTGGGTGTCCTGGCACAACACGCAACGCCTCCACGGCTACCTCGGCGACGTCCCACCCGCCGAGTTCGAGGACACGTTCTATGCTGTCGAAGCCGGCCGCGAACAGCTGGTCGGAATCAAATAGCGCGAGTCTCCATCAGACCCAGGGCGCTTCAAAGGACGCTTGCGTCCGCGGCAGCACATCAAGGCCTAACCTCAGCTGACACCTGATCGCATATCAGTCCCGATCTTAATGTGAGCGTGAGGTGGTGGGTGATCATTCGGATAGACGCACAGAGTCACGCCACCGGGTAACGCCACCCCCGCCGCGGTCAGGCTGACGATGAACGGCCCGGCTCCACGAAACTGTCGGCTACCGCACCCAGCGAGCGTCGAAGCGGCCTACACTCTCCTGACGACGACCGCGCCCGCGGCCGTCTAACCACGGAATGAAACCCAGGGCGCTTCAGGGATGGCCTTAGAGTTGGGTCCCTCCCGTGGCGTCGAGGCTCTGTCCGGTCATCCATCGGCTGGAGTGACTGGCCAGGAAGGCAACGATATCGGCGACGTCGTCAGGCTGACCGACCCTTCGCAGGGCCGCGGCGGCAGCGACTGCGTCACGGGCGCCGGGCTCGTTGATCCAGTCCGCATTGATGTCGGTGTCAATGACGCCCGGACGCACGGTGTTGACCGTAATGTCGCGCTCAGCGAGTTCGGCGGCGATGGCCCGAAACGCGGCTTCTAGACCGGCCTTGGATGCGGTGTATGCCACATGAGTGGGGGCGGCGATTCGGGCGAATCCGGAGGAGATCCCGATGACCCGACCATGGTCGTTGATGTGGTCGGATAAGTGATGGACAAGCATGAGAGGCGCTACGAGGTTCACGTTGACTACACGCGCGACTGTGCCCTCGTCCAACTCGCTTAGGGATTGCGCTCCGTTGATCCCGGCGTTGCTGACAAGCACATCCGTTCCACGTGCGTCGTGCCGTCGAACCTCGTCCCGCCAACGCGTCGCCAGGTGAGCAGCGCCGGCGGCACCTTCGGCGAGGTCCGCGCGAATGAGGACGCCGGACGCGCCGGCTTCATTGACTCGCTCGACCACTGCCTCCGCGGCAGTGCTGTCGCGGGCGTAGTGGATCCCCACCAGCGTGGCGCCTCCCTGTGCCAGTGCAACGGCGACGGCGGCACCTATACCGCGCGATCCTCCCGTGATCAATGCTGTTCGATGGTGCACGTCTACCTCCGTAGCGATCGTTACGTTACATGTATGCGGTATCGTAGCATTCACTATGGAACAGCCGATCAGCAAGCCGGGACGACCACGGTCATTCGACCCCGATCACGCGCTCCATGAAGCCCTGATGACCTTCTGGAGGTACGGGTACGAGGGCGCGAGCCTGTCACGACTGCAGGCGGCTATGGGGCTGACTGCGCCCGCCTTGTATCGGGCCTTCGGCTCGAAGGACGAGTTGTTCAAACAGGCTGTCGCGCAGTACCAGCGGCAGTATGGCTTCGGCATCCAGGAGGGGGTGCCGATCCGCGATGCGATCGGTGCATATCTCCGAACTGCGGCTCAAGAGTTTGCAGCAGAGCCGGGCTTGGGCTGCCTCGTATCAACGGGTGTACTAGCCAGCGGGCCGGATGCCCAGGTGTCGGCAGCCGTGGTAAGAGCGGAGCGCGAGAAGGCCCTGGAGGATATCCGCGCTCGATTCCAAACGGGCGTACGCAGCGGCGAACTGCCCGGGCTGACAGATGTGGACGGTCTATCCCGAGCGATCGCCGCTGTGATCCAAGGCATGTCCGTACAGGCGCGCGATGGCGCGACAGAGAGAGACCTGAACCGACTAGGGGACGCCGCGCTTCGGATGCTTCCCGACTGCCGCTGACCATGAAACACCAACCGACATCCCCGGCCGGTACATCTAAGGCCGCAGACCTAATTCTTCTTTGTCGGCCCCTACTCGCAGTAGAACAAAAGGAAACTAGTAAATGAACACGCTCCAGAACCCAGCCCTGATCGTCGTCGACGTGCAGCGCGGCTTCGATGACGTCGAGTACTGGGGTTCACGAGACAACCCTGACTGCGAAACCAATATATCCAGCCTTCTCACGCATTGGCGGGATCGGTCCTGGCCGATCGTGTTCGTTCGTCACGACTCGACTAACCCAGAGTCGACCCTTGCAGTAGGCACTCCGGGAAACGAATTCAAGGAGGTCATCACCGGCGATCCTGATCTGCTGGTGAGCAAGACCGTGAACTCGAGCTTCCATGGCACCCCAGACCTTGACGACTGGCTCCGCGCAGAGGGGATCGAGCAAGTCGTCATCTGTGGGATCACCACGAACCACTGCTGCGAAACCACCGCGCGGATCGCGGGGAACCTTGGCTACGACACGTACTTCGCTATCGACGCGACCCACACGTTCGACCGTCCCGCGCTGGACGGCACCGTCCTGCCCGCGGCAACCGTCTCAGCAATGACTGCCGCGAACCTGCATGGCGAGTTCGCCACCGTGGTCTCGACGCGCACGCTCATTGACGGAAACTCGTATGCACCGCGCTATGAGCAGGAAAAGTAGCATCCTCGCCCTCAGTGGGTCGTGCCTGTCGACGAGCAACCCTCAGACCTCGTCGCTTCAAGTTCCTCACGGGGTGACCAGGGTTGGTGAGCAGACCAGGGGCCGCGCATCCAGCAACTGCCTAGACTGACGCTGTGGAGTCCCCATCCTTCTCTGGAGCTGCCGATTCTGGCTCGCCTGCGCGTTCGCCCGGGGGCGTGTCGACGCTCGGTTGGATGTCTCTGCTCGGTTCTCTGCTGGCGGGCGTCGCTCTTGACGCGACCGGTTTCCAGACCGTCCACGAGATCCTCAGCCGCTTCTAGGTGTACTGACCGGGGACGTTGGTCAATCGTGAGAAGGGCGGCTGGTCCCCGCAGGCCGTGTGGGGTCGGTGGTGGTTGTAGTAGTGCAGCCAGCCCTCCAGCTCGCCCGGGCGTTCGTCCTCGGAGGTGTAGCAGCGGGCGTAGGCCCAACCGTCGGCCAGAGTGCGGTGGAAGCGCTCGATCTTCCCGTTGGTCTGCGGCCGATACGGACGGGTGCGCTTGTGCTTGATCCCGAGCTCAACGCAGGTGTCTCGCCACAGGTGCGACTTGTAGGCGCCGCCATTGTCTGAGAGGACCCGCTCGACGGTGACGCCGCGGGCGTTGAACCACTCGACAGCCCTCACCAGGACCGCGGTGGCGGTGATCGCGGTTTCGTCGTCGTGGATCTCGGCGTAGGCAACGCGGGAGTGGTCGTCGATGACGGTGTGGACGTAGGCCTTGCCCATCAACGGGTCCCGGTACTTGTTCCTGGGCTTGCCCGGCGTGGCTGCCCGGTTCTTCTCTCCTTGCCGGCGGCCGACGTAGCGCCAGCCGCCGCCGTCGGGGATGTTGCCGAGCTTCTTCACGTCGACATGGAGCATCGCGCCGGGATGGTCGTGCTCATAGCGTCGGACGGGCTCACCGGTGGCGCGGTCGACGTGGGAAAGCCGGTTCAGGTGGGCGTCGGTCAAGATCCGGTGGACCGTCGACGGGGCGATCCCCAGCCTGCACGCGAGCTGCACGGGTCCTTCCCGCAGTCGGAGACGGAGCTGGATGCAGCGTCTGGTGGTCTTCGCGCTGGTCTTGTTGGGCGAGTGGTGTGGTCGTGAGGAGCGGTCCTGCATCGGCTGGCCGGTCCGGTAGCGGTCGGCCCAACGCTTCACGGTCGGCCAGGAGACCTGGAAGCGGGCGGCGACTTCGCTGATCGGCCAGCCGTCGTCTACGACGAGACGACCGACGAGCAGGCCATGGCGGGGTGTGAGTGCTGCGTTGGGATGAGACATCGTTCTCCGACATGGTGAGAGCCCGGCAGCTGGTAGCTGCCGGGCTCTGGGGGTCTTGGGGGTCAGTTGGTGGGGGTGAAGGCCTGATCGACCGCGTAAGTGTCCTCGTACATCTGGTACCCGGTGATCTGACCGTCCTGAACTGTGAAGTGGAGGGCGAAGTCGTTGGAGAAGCTCTTGCCGGTGGCCAGGACGGGGAACTCGTTGTGGCCGAGTGCGACGGCATGGTCGCCGTCGACGACGATCTGGTGGATCGTGTATTCGGTGGCGGGTCCGAGGGCGGCGAATGCGGGGAAGAACGTGTCGAGTTCGTCGCGGGTGTGGCGAGTGCCGGCCCACGGGACGGCGGGGCTCCCGTGCACGGTGAAGTTGATGGTGGGTGCGAACAGGTTCTTGACCGTGTCGAGGTCGCCGGCACCGAAGGCCGAGAAGAAGTCTTCGACGGTCTGCTGGGTGGTGCGGGTGCTCATGCGTTGTCTCCTTGGATGTGGATGATGGTCTTGCCTGGGGTCTTGTTGGTCTCGACGTGCAGTAGCGCGTCGCCGAGGTCACTCAGCGGGTAGCCAGCGCCGACCTGGACGGTGAGCCGCCCTCGCGCGGCCTGCTCGATGAGCAGTTCCAGGGCGTGATGGTCAGGCTCGACGAGCATCCGGCGCAGTCGTGGATCTCGTTGGGCCAAGTCGTCGTGGGCATAGGGGTGGAGTGCGACCACGACGCCATCAGGCGAGGCCATGGCCAAGGACCGTGGTGTCGTGTCACCGCCGACTGTGTCGAGGACGACGTCGAAACAACCAGCGAACCTCTGCCAGTCCACGGTCGCGCGATCAACGACATGTCGCGTCCCGAGCACCTCGACCAACGTCCTACCGCGATCACTGGTCACTGCCGTCACCTGCGCACCGAGGTTCACGGCGAGCTGACAGGCCAGGGACCCGACCCCGCCGGATGCGGCATGGACGAGGACGGTTTGCCCCGACTGCAGGTGCGCCGTGTCCACCAGTGCTTGATAGGCGGTCAGGCCGGCGAGCGGGAGTCCGGCCCAGCGCCCCCATGCGCCTGCAGACAGGTCTTCTGTGCCTGTTGGGATCCGTGCAAGGTGGCGGGCAGGGACAGCGGAGTACTGGGCGAACGCCGCGGCTGGTGCGGGGAAACGAGGCATGCCGGTCACCGCATCACCGACGTCGAGCGCCGTGACTCCGCGTCCAAGCTTCACCACGATGCCAGACATGTCGTAGCCGCCCACGAACGGGACTGTCTGCCCTGTGACGAACATGCCCCTGCGCCAAGTCATGACGTCAGTGGGGTTGACCGAGGACGCCATGACTCGGACCAGAACCTCGCCCGGTCCGGGTTCTGGAACCGGACATTGACGCAACTCAGGCCGCCCGCCGGGCGCCGGGATAATCGCGGCAAGCATGGTGCGCGGAAGTGACGGGTGCATGACCACCAGCCTGTCGGTGGACGCCCCCACAGACGAGTGGCGTGAACGACACATTGTGCAAGGATCACGTCATGCGTCATGTGGTCACGATCGCCTGCCCTGGCACCGCGCTGTTCGACGTGGGGATCCCGTCACGAGTATTCGGCGCGGCCCGCACCGCAAACGATGAGCCGGCGTACGACGTCACGATCGCGTCACCGACTGGCGCCGGACCGCTCCTGACCAAGGACGGCGTGTCGGTCGACCTGCCAGGTGTGGACCAGATCAAGGAGACTGACACTGTCGTGGTCGCCTCGAGCGACGCACTGCTCGACCCGCTGGTCCGTCGCGACATGGCATCCGCGCTGGCCCCCTTCCTGCTACAGGGGCAAGCCGTGCGACCTGGCGTCCGTGTCGCTGCGGTCTGTTCGGGAGCGTTCCTTCTGGGGGAGCTGGGCCTGCTTGACCATCGCACGGCCACGACCCACTGGCGACTGGCTGACCAGCTCGCCAAGCTGTTCCCTTCCACCCATCTGCAAACGGAGTCGCTCTACATCGAGGACGACGGAGTTTTGACCTCGGGTGGAGTGGCTGCGGGTATAGACCTGTGCCTACACATGATCCGACAGGACTACGGAGTCCGGATCGCCAACGACGTCGCCCGCAGTTGTGTGGTGGCGCCCTTCAGAGAGGGCGGGCAGGCACAGTATGTCCAAACACCAGTGCCCCGCTCTGCGGACCCCTCGATGAACGACTTGGTCCACTGGTTGCTGGAGACACTCGACCAGCGCCACACGCTGGAAGACATCGCCCACCGGGGGCACATGAGCACCCGCACCTTTGAACGGCGCTTTCGCCGAGAGCACGGCACAAGCCCCGGACAGTGGCTGACAGCTGCACGTATCCAGCGAGCCAAAGAACTGCTCGAGTCCACAGACCTGCCCGTCGAGCGCATCGCCGAGCTGGTGGGCCTCGGCACGGCCAGCAACCTACGAACCCACTTCACCCGCTGCGTCGGACGAACGCCCCAGGCTTATCGCCGCTCCTTCACCGCGGGCAGCAATTCGACCAACGTCTCCGGTCAGTACAGTTAGAGGCTCGTAAGTGCCGTCCCGGCGGGCGCCGGCACGGGGTTCTCATGATGTTAGACGTCCTCGAACTCGACCGGAGGGACCAGCCTGATCTCGCCGTGCACACGACGATGGTTGAACCAGTCGATGTACTCCGCGACCGCGATCTCCAGGTCCTCGATGGACTTGAATGGCCCCTTGTTCCGGATCAGCTCCGCCTTGAACAGCGAGTTGAACGCCTCCGCGAGGGCATTGTCATACGAGTCCCCCGTCGAGCCGACTGAGGCGACTGCGCCGGCCTGGGCGAGCCGCTGGGTGTATCGCACGGCGACGTACTGGAGTCCTTTATCGCTGTGATGCCGTAGCCCGGCCACGTCTTGGCCTGCACGCTGACGCGTCCAGAACGCCATCTCCAACGCGTCCAGGGCCAGGTCCGTGCGCAGCGACTTCGACAGCTGCCAGCCCAGCACCCGTCGGGAGAACACGTCGATGATGAACGCGGCGTACACCCATCCGCTGAAAGTGCGGCAGTAGGTGATGTCAGCGACCCACAGCTGGTTCGGAGCCGCCGCGGTGAAGTCTCGCTGGACCAGGTCTTGACGCTCATCCGGGCCGCGGCCTGGGACCGTGGTCCTCGGTCCCTTCGCGCGGCTGATCCCGCGCAGGCCTGCGGCTCGCATGAGCCGCTCCACCGTGCACCTGGCCACCTGCAGGCCCTCCCTCCGCAGTTGCGCGTGGACCTTCCGGGCCCCGTAGACCCCGTAGTTGGCCTCATGCACCCGCCGGATTTCCACGAGCACCTGCACATCGCGCAGGCTGCGCACTGAAGGAGGGCGCGTCTTGGCCGCGTAGTACGTGCTCGGTGCGATCTGTGTGCCTGCCGCGGACAGCGTGGCGCAGATCGGCTCGACACCGAACTCGTGCTTGTGTTCGTCGATGTAGTCCACGATCAGCGCTGTGGGCGTCTCGAGCATCCGCCGCGAAGAAAGCCGACGCCGAGCGCAGGATCGCGTTCGCCCGCCGTAGTTCACGGTTCTCCTTCTCCAGCTCGGCCACCCGGGCGGCTTCGCTGGTCGTGATTCCGGGGCGGTGGCCGTGGTCGATCTCGGCTTGGCGGACCCAGTTGCGCAGCGTCTCGGGATTGATCCCGAGCTGTTCTCCTACGCGGCGGAATGCTCCGGTCCTCGTGGCGGGGTTTTGACGGGCTTCCAGCGTCATCCGCGTGGCGCGTTCGCGGAGCTCGTCGGGGTACTTCCGTGGTGCGGGCATGCTCTGCATCTTTCCGTTGGATCAGAGCCTCCACCAGACCCGGAGCGATTCAGGATGCGCATCTCGGTGTATCGGTCATTCAGAGCGCGAACGAGAGAATCAGGACTGCGATGGAGAGTGCGAGCATGCCGAGGCAGTTGAGCCAAAACGCCTGCCCTGTGAAGCGGGTTCGGATATGGGCGGCGGCGGCGCTGAGGAAGTAGACGATCACGCCGGTGTTGGCGGCAAGAGCGATGCCTGGAATCCAGATCCCCGCAATGAGCCCGATCACGGCGAGCGTCTTGATGACGATGAGAGTCCACCACCATTCGCGGGGGAAGCCCACGCCGTTCAAACAGTCGCGGATGAATCTCGGTGGGCGCAGAGACATCGCCGCGTCGCTGAACAAGGCGAGGGCGAGAACGGCCGGAGGCCACCACATGTCCGGGGTCAGGGGCATTGAGTCACTCCTTACAGATGCTGATCGCCGCGAACGATGTGCGGAGGCCGTTTGTGATGGCGGACGGATCGACCAGGCCTCGTGCAGACCAGGTGAAGAGTGTGCCGACGTAGGCGGCGTACAGTGCCTGCGCCTTAGCTGGCGCGTCAGCCGCTGGGGTGCACCCCTGCTTGGTTATCGCGGTGGCGAACTCTTCGACGAGTCGGGCGTGCAGCTCGGTGAACAATGACGAGGAATGAGTTCCGGAAACCAGAATCGACGCGTACGACCGCGCCAACTCGGGGCTGCCCGTGAACATCGCCACGAACGGCTGCACTAGAACGCCCAGGCGCTTTACGCAGGTGTCAGGGGCGTCGCCGGTCGACTGAGGGGTTGCGCCGGCTCGCTGGGCATGCTCGTCCGCCACCATCGTGTCGAACACCTGCACCAGCAGCGCGTTCTTGTCACCGACGGCCATCACCGTCCCGGCACTGACGCCAGCTGCCTCAGCGATGTCTCGCACCGTTGTGGCGGCGAACCCTCGCTTCCGGAACAACCGGCTCGCCGCTTCCAGGACGCGAAGCTGCGTTGCTTGCTTGAGCTGCTGACGCACTGAGACCGTCATCCGTCGCCCTTCGATAAACGCGTTCACTGAACGTGTTCACGATAGCACGATGCTCGGCGCAGCCCAGGCGCACGACGTCACTGCGCGAGCGTCAACAACCTCCCGACCAGCAACAGATGGGCCAGGCCACCGCCCTGGAGGTGATCGAACCACGTTCGGCCACCAGCTCGGGGAGCTGTTCGATGAACATCCCGCGCGGACAGTCCGGGTCCGGGCACCGCCAGGTGCGCTGGCGCCACCGCAGAAGCATCGGAACGGCCCCGGGCACATCATGCAGCCAACGGTCACGACGGCCCCGACTCGGGGCCACGACCCCGCAGTCCGGGCAGCCCACCAGCTGCCAGGACGTGGACACGGTCCCGGTCATCAGATCCATGCCCCGTTCGACGGCCTCGACGTGGACGCTCTCCAGGCCCAACAACGCATCGTAGCGAGAACAGGCATCAGTAGTGGCGGGCGGGCTCACGCACCCCGTAGCGTTAGTCAACGTCGAGGTCCTCTGGGTGGATCAGCATGCTTGGTCGCTACTGATCTTCGGGGACCTCGACGCCTGCCCCATCAACTCACCCGGCGAGCCTCACTCCCCACCCAATGACCGAAGAGCCCGTAAACCACCTGGTGGTCAGTCGGGATGGGCACCGTCTCGAGAGTAGATACACGCCCAGGTCTTCAGAGACCAGGGCCGAGGCGGCATACCACTCCTTGGCCTGGTGAATGACCCGCGCTACTTGTCGACCACCGCGGATTCCGAACCGGAGCTTAGGACGAGCTGGGCCATGGCGTACTCGTCGACAGAGCCACCATCACGGATCAGGGACGTCCTGCGCAGGCCCTCGACGACGAACCCACACTGCAGGTACAGCTGCACCGCACGCAGGTTGTCAACCATTACGGTCAGTTCCACCCGCCGCAGTCGACGTCGCCGGCACTCGTCCAGGGCAGCTTTCAGCAAACGGCGCCCCACCCCCTGACCGGTGCAGGCGGCATCGACTCCCAGAACCAGGTGCCCGACGTGGGCGGCCCGCCGGTACGGAGCCACCTCCACCGAGACCCATCCCACTGGCCCCACATGTTGTCTGGGCAGGCTGGCTATCAGGTCAAAGCTGCCCGCCGAGCTCTGGGCGGCCAACCGCCCTCGTATCTCCTCCACGGAAGAAGGACGTTCTCCCGGTTCCAAAAGCATGAAGCTCGACTGCCGGTCCAGACGATGCTGCAACGACAGCAGGGCCGCACCGTCCTCCGGGACGGCCTGGCTGATGACGAGGTGCGCCTCTGCAGACAACGGCCCAGTGGATGGTGTGGGTTCAAGCATGGCCTAACCTACCTCGTCATATCGCAGACCAGGCCTTGACGAAGCCGTCAAGATTCGTGCGGAGCGTTCCAGGGCCCATGAGTTCTTGCACGACACTTCCGCGGTCTTGACCTGACTACCGCAGCACCGGTCTCGTGTCACGACTGTCTAATTGAATAACCATCATATCCCAGGCTGCACCTAGTTGTACTGACCGGGGGCGCTCAACGCCCAGTGACACTGCCCGTCGGCATTGTTGCCGGCGGCCAGGATGACCCCGTCGCTGCGGAGTCCGAGCGAGTGCGTCGACCCAGCCGCGATCGCCACGACATCGCGCCAGGTCTGCGTACTGCACTGCCCGTGGCCGTCGTCTCCGGCGGCCAGAACGCGTCCGTCCTGTGTCAGCCCGAGCGAGTGATAACTGCCGGCTACAACAGCCGCGACGCCCCGCCAGCGACGCGCCCCGGCCAGGCCCGCAGCGGTGTCGCCGCAGGCCAGCACGGTGCCGTCCTCCCTGACCCCCAGGGTGTGGAGGTAGCCGGCGGCGATACCCACGACATCACTCCACCCGGCTACATCGCCCTGGCCGCGCGTGTCCATCCCGGTCGCCACCACTGTCCCGTCCGACCGGAGGCCCACGGAGTGCCAGTCCCCGGCGGAGACCGCGACGATCCCGGACCAGCCCCCCACGTCACACGCCCCGTCGTCTCTGCGGCCGGCGGCCAGCACGGTGCCGTCTGCGCGCACCCCGAGGGTGCGGCGCCATCCGGCGGCGAAGCCCACCACCTGAGACCAGCCCGTGACATCGCACTGCCCGTGCGCGTTCCAGCCCACGGCCAGGACCGTCCCGTCGGCGCGTAACCCGACCGAGTGGGAGCGGCCCGTGTTCCGCGCGGCGTGGACATTGCCGGCGGCGACGGCGACGACGTCGCTCCAGCCGGTCACGGCGCACTCGCCCGCGCCCGGCGGGCCAGCTGCCAGGACGCGACCGCCATCGACGACGACCAGCGAGTGCCGCCGGCCGGCCGCGAGGGGGACCCGCTGGAGGCTCACCGTGCGATCTCCCAAAGGGGTGTCCACCCCACGGGAAGCGGCCCGCGGATGGCGGCTCGTTGCCTGTCTGCCTCATGGGACCAGCCCTGAGCTTGCCCCGGGCTGCCGACCGGACCCCGGGCAAGGCGGAGTCCCACGTCCTCCAGGACGGCGTTCGGGGCGCTGCCCCGGCGCACTGAGGCGCGCACGCTCCAGGGTTCATCCGCCCAGCCACCCCCGCGCAGACTGCGGTAATCGCCGTAGCGGGCGGGGTCGGCGTAGTCCCAGCACCATTCCCAGACGTTGCCGAGCATGTCGTGCAGGCCCCACGCGTTGGGCGCCTTGGAGCCCACGGGCTGGGGTGAGTCGACGTCGTCCAGGCTGGTCCAGGCGATGTCCTCTACCAACCCGTAGGTGGGTGAGGTCGTCCCGGCGCGGCAGGCGTACTCCCATTCCGCCTCGGTGGGCAGGCGGTATCCGTCGGCCGCGGTGTCCCAGTCGACCGTCCGGCCCTGCCACGTGTAGGCCTCCTGCAGTCCGGATGCACGGGAGAGCTCGTTGCAGTACGCGACGGCGTCGAACCACGTGAACGGCGCCCACGGCAGACCAGAGCCCTGGTCATGAACCGGGTGGACGGCGATCTCGAAGGCCTCCAGGGTTACCTCGCGGGTCTGCGAGCGACGGGCGTCCCGCAGTGTGATGACCCCCGCGGGGAGCGAGGCCATGACGGGGGTGTCCATGACGCCAGCCTAGGCGGGGGCTGAGTTACTCGGCGGCGGGTGGGGCGCCGTCGTCGAGGTCCCGCATCTGCCGCACCGGTGACAGGGCGACGGGAAGGGTGGAAGCCGCCATCGCGGCCGTGCCCAGCGCGGCGGCAAGCCATCCCCCGACAGCCGAGATCAGCCAGCCTCCCAACAGTGCACCGATTGCGAGGGCGCCCCAGGAGAGCATGCGGTAGCTGGCGTTGACCCTCCCGCGGAGTTCCTCGGGAACCGTGACCTGACGGACGGTGACGGCCTGGGAGTTCGCGATGCCGGTGCCGAACCCGGACGCGAAGAAGGCCGCGGCGAGGACCACCAGGGACGTCACGGAGGTGTCGGAGCTGAACAGCACGCCGATCAGCGGCGCCGTGTTGCCTACGAGCATGGCCGTGATGAGGGATCGGCCATAGCCGAAACGCTCAGTCAGTCGGGCGCTGATGCCCGCCCCGAGGAAGGCGCCGAGTCCGCCGGCCATGAAGATCAGCCCGAGCACGAGGGGCCCGTCGTCCCGGGCGTCAACGATCAGGACGGTGAGGGCGAGCATGAAGACCTCGTTGCCCAGGTTCCAGATCGTCGCCTCCGCGGCAAGAGCCCGGACGACACGGTGGCGAAGCAGGGCCAGGAACCCCTCCCGGGCCTGTTGTCGAGCCGAAGTGTCGGGAGCCTCCGCAGGCGGCTCGTGGGTCTGAATCCGCCGCAGCAGCACGACAGAGAGCAGCCGCCCCGCCCCGTTGATCGCGACGGCGAACGGTGCCGTGAGCCATTGGACGAGCGCACCTCCGACTCCGGAACCCCCGATGCCGATCGCCGAGTAGGTGGCTGTCATCTTCGCGTTCGCATCCGGGAGAGCTGCCCTGCTGACCACCTGGGGGGTGAAGGAGAAGTCCGCGAGCATGTGCAGCACGGACATCGCCCCCAGCACTGCGGCCGCGGCCACCAGGGCCGGCACGGTGAGCCATCCGGCCAATGCCGCACCGGCGATACCGAGCAGAGTGATCCCGCTGACCGTCTCCGCCGTGATCATCAAGGGTCGCCGCCTCCACCGGTCCACCAGCACGCCCAGCCACAGGGGCAGTACCAGGTACGGCAGGAACGTCGCGACTCGCACCCAGGACAGCTCCTCGGCCGAGGCTCCCAACCACACCAGAGCGAGAACCGGCATGGCCAGCTCGCCGATCTCGCCCCCCAAGGCTGACGCCGTTGAGGCACCCCAGAGGCGACGGAAGTCCCGACTGCGCCACGCGCTAACTCTTGTCATGTGATAGATGGTTATCCGTGGGCATGCTCTTGGCAACCGTCTTGATCAGATTGGTGGTTAGATCGGTGCATGGGATCTTCGAGTGAGCCGTACGCGCCGGGTGACCTCGAGCTGGTGCGGACGTTCGTGAACACACTGGACATCGAGAAAGGCACGGACGCCCTGGAATCGTCAGAAACGTGGGGTCGGTGGTGTGCGGAACGAGGACTCTCGGTCGAGTCGAGTGCGACCGACCGTCAGCTCCTGGGTGAGCTTCGTGAGGCACTGCGTGAGAGCCTGCTTGCTCATCACTCGCGAGGTTCAATGCCTCCGGCAGCCCGCGAGGTGCTCGATCGAATGCTGGCCTGGAGTCAGGCCGAAGCGACCTTCACCGAGGAGGGCTTGCGCCTCATCCCTCGGAGAGACGGAGCGCACTATGTCGCCGGGAGGATTCTCTCCCTCGTTGCGGCGGCAACGGTGGACGGAACGTGGTCTCGCCTCAAGGCCTGCAGGGACGACGAGTGCAAATGGGCCTTCTACGATCACTCGCGCTCCCGTACCGGCCAGTGGTGCTCGATGGCGATCTGTGGGAACCGGAACAAGCAGGCTCGTCTGAGAGAGCGGCGAGGACAGTGAATCCGACCGCTGCCACCCGGGCGCCGGACCTGGTCCCGGCCGATCTCCCACCCGGCGCGGCGCATCGCGTGGTGCATCTTCCGCACCCCGTAGACGCAGTAGTTCTCCGCATGGACCCGTCGGATCTCTTTGATGAGAATCTCGTCTCGCAGCGCCCGCGTGGAAGCCGGGCGGGTCTTCGCGGCCCGGTAGCTCACGTCGAGGTGATGAACCCACACTCCGTCGCGCTGAGCACGCGGCAGATGGCCTCGACCCCGAAACGCTCGCGGTGTTCGTCGATGAACGCGATCATCTCGTCGTGGGGCGGTCGAGTTCCGCTGCGAAAAAAGCCGAGGCCTTGCGCAGGATCTCGTTCGCGCGGCGCAGTTCGAGGTTCTCCCTGCGTAAGCGGCGCATCTCTTCAGACTCGTCGGTGCTCACCCCGGGAGCTCCGCCTCGATCGATGCGTCCCTGCCTCCACCAGTTCCGCATCGTATGAGGGGAGATCCCGCCGAGGGCTTCGCCTACGGCTACGCAGGCCCCCCAGCCGGAGCACTGCTCGGCACGGATGCGTTCCTCGATGAGCTCCAGGGCTCGGGCCTTGAACTCGGGGGTGTACTTCTGGGGCATGATCCGATCCTCCTTGAGGAAGTAGATCGGAGCGAAACCCAGGGCGCTTCAGACGGACGAATCACTCACGGTCGGCCTCGATCCATCCGTGGAGACGCGCACCGGGATCTTGACGAGTCCCGCGATCGACCACGGTGAATTCTGCCGTGGTCAGTAGGCGTGAGAGCGCGTCGACAGGCCAGTGCCAGGTGGTGGTGACGGCATGGTCGAAGGGTTCGACCTCGTCTCCCGCGAAGAAGCCCAGCAGCATCGATCCGCCCGGACGCAACGACCGGTGTGCGTGCTCGAAGAGATGGGGCATCTCCGCCGGTGGCGTGTGGATGATGGAGTACCAGGCGAGGATCCCGTCGACGGCGGCCGTCGGCAGAGTCTCGAAGGAGCCCCGCTCGACGCGCACCTCGGGGTGGGCGCGGCGCGCGTGGGCCACAAACTCCTCGACCGGCTCGATGCCTCTCACGTCATGGCCCAGGGAGTGCAGGTACGCGGTCCAGTGGGCCGGCCCGCAGCCGACATCTGCCAGAACCCCGCCCGTCCTCTGGGCCCATGCCTCGACCAGCCTCTTGTCGGCGTCGGCCACGGCGTCCATGCGCCCGAGCAGGTCCGCATACTCGACGGCGCGGGCGGCGTAGGCCTCTTGGGCGGACGGGGAATGCGGCCGCATTCCGTCGGGTTCTGCGGACATCACTGGCACCTGCCGGCAGTCCACTTCTCTTGAGCAAGCCTCAACACTGCGGCGCCGCGGCAAGGCAAGGGAACGAGGGAAGACCGCTCCCCCGTCACCACGGCCGCCCCTGGAGGTCGATCTCCCCGGCCGACCAGGGCTGCTTGGCGTTGCGCAACGGCATAACCAGCAGAGGGTCCCCCTGAGCGCTCTCTGATGGTTGTCCGTTGAGCCCAATGTAGCGTTCAGCGGCGACGATGCGCCGCCATCCACACGAGACGTAGAACGGCACCACGGACTCGTGGCAACCGAGATAACCGAACTCCGCGTCGGAGTGGGCGCGCATGGAATCCACCGCTGCCCGCATCAGCCGCTGGCCCAGATGGTGGCCGCGCCCGCTCGGGGTGACCAGCACGCCGCCCACGCCGGCGATCGTTACATGATGATCACCCACAGTGATCGAGCGGCGGGCCCATCCGATGTGCCCAACGGTCTGCGCGTCGAGGGTGGCGATGACGTGCATGTCATGGGGCGCATACCCGTACGGCTGGTCGGGATCCCATTCTCCGAAGTCCTCGAGGTATTCAGCAGCGAAGAGGCGGTTCAGGTCATCCAGCTGGCCAGGCGTCAGGTCGGCGTGCCAGCTCAGCTCGATCGTGGGCGAGGAGGAAGGAGCCAGATCCATACGCCAATTCTCGCAGAGGGCTTGGACCCACGGCCCCTGAATGCGGCGGGGCAGGATCTGCCCCGGCGTCAAGGGTTCAAGTGCTCACCCGGATATGAAACATATTCATGCGTTTCTGAAATCTTCGCTGCATCTCGACATGGACCCACGGCCCCTGAATGCGGCGGGGCAGGATCTGCCCCGGCGTCAAGGGTTCAAGTGCTCACCCGGATATGAAACATATTCATGCGTTTCTGAAATCTTCGCTGCATCTCGACATTCGTCTCGTTGTCGAGATGCAGCGAAGAGTTCACACGACGCGCGGTGAACTCTTCGCATATCAGGCGGGATCCGGTCGGCGTGAAATCTGGGTGTCCCGGTGGGCGCTCCCGCGCGCCCCAGGGCCCGCCAGAAACGTACGGGCGGCTGCCGCTCTGGCGGGTCGGTTGTGGCGAGTCATGTGGCGGGCGGACAGGGTCGGATGTGGCGCGCACGGCGCATGGCGGGGTCCCTCGCCACAAACGACCGTTTGGGCGGGCTCAACGCGAGCAAGTCGTCCGCACGGCACATATGAGCTGCTCGGTCTGACTGAGGTCGTCGACGACCACGACAGAGCGCAGCCCCTCAGTGGTGCTCATGTCGATGTGGGCCTGGCCTCCGTTGTTGATCCGCAGCCCGTCTGGGGAGGTGGCCAGCCCGGTGACGAACCAGTTGAGCAGGCCATGGTTCATGCCGTCGTCGGGTCCGCAGGTGATCGTGGCGATCTGATGGACAGGGATGGCGCGAGAGTAGAACGGCGCGTGCACGTGCAGCTCGGGGTTGGCCCCCTCAGTGAGCTCGAGAGTGATTCTCGCTCCGAGACTGGCCAGGCGGTTGCCGTACGAAGCTGCCTCCGCCCCCAGCTCTTTCAGGCCGGGCCGCGCGATGTGAGGACGGCATCGACGGCGTCGGCCTCCTTTCCCGTGGACTGGTCCACGATGCGCAGGGATTCTGCGATGCCCGGTGACTGAAAGAGGTGGTGGGAGATCTTCGTCTCCACCGCCTCGAGCTTCTGGCGGAGGTCTTGGTGTGAGTCTCTGCGGGGCATGGGGATCCCTTCGTCTGGAAGGCGGAGATTCCCGGTGTCGGAGGCGGACTTCTTGGGGACAGGATCCCACGAGGTGAACAGCGCCGGGTAAGGCCCGGGCTGGTGTCGCCTATCACGGCGTCTTCCGATCCGCCCAGGAATTACGGTGAGCGTTCTCGGGGGTGGGGTGGAATTTGACGTCCACTTTATAAGGGAATACGTTCATCAGGAAAGAATCCATTTCGTGAAAGGAAAGACAATGGCGATCATCTCCACCGTGGCCGATGACTTCGACGGCTCGACCCCTGCTGAGGCGGTGCGTTTCTCCGTGGCGGGGCGTGATTACGAGATCGACCTGTCCAAGGAGCACCGGGCCGAGCTGGACGCGATCATGGCCGAGTTCCAGGACCGGCTGAAGAAGTTCACCGACGTCGCCCGGCCGGCCGGCCGCGCCGCGTCCACCGGGCGGACCCCGGCTCGCCGTTCCTCGGGTTCCGGCGTGGATGCCTCTACCGTGCGGCTGTGGGCCGTGGAGAACGGGTTCGACGTCAAGGACCGCGGACGCATCCCGGTCGAGGTCATGGACGCCTACCGCAACCGCGGCAAGAAGGGTTGAGCCCGCAACTCGCTTGGACGCCGGTCCGCGTCCTGTGTGAGCGTAGGGCCGGCGCCCCAAGAGTTCAGCTATATTAAATCTTATGCCTGCATCGTCACGCGAGCTCCGGATGGCCGTCGGATCGGATCGGCCAAGTCGTCAGGGAGTGCGGCTGTTGGGACCAGCCTTCGTGGCGGCGGTGGCCTATGTGGACCCCGGCAATGTCGCGGCGAACCTGACGGCCGGGGCCCAGTACGGATATCTGCTGGTCTGGGTGCTGGTCGCAGCGAACCTGATGGCCATGCTTGTGCAGTACCTCTCAGCGAAGCTCGGGCTCGTCACCGGCCGCTCGCTGCCCGAGCTGCTGGGACACCGGATGCCGCGCGGGCGGCGTCTGGCGTACTGGGTGCAGGCGGAGATCGTGGCCGCCGCCACGGATCTGGCCGAGGTGATCGGAGGGGCCATCGCTCTGCACATCCTCTTCGGCATCCCCCTGCTGGCCGGCGGGGTGATCGTCGGGGTGGTCTCGATGATCCTGCTGGGTGTGCAGTCCCGGCGCGGGCAGCGGCCCTTCGAGTTCGTCGTCGTGGGCCTGCTGGCCGTGATCACCCTCGGGTTCGTCTCGGGACTGTTCTACGGGCCCATCTCCTGGGGTGAGGCCGTGGCGGGCATGGCCCCCCGGTTCGAGGGAACCCAGACCGTGCTCTTGGCGGCCGGCATGTTGGGGGCCACAGTGATGCCCCACGCGATCTATGTGCACTCAGCTCTGGCGCGCGACCGCCACCAGGGAGCCCACACCAATCCGGCCACGCTTGGCGGGCTGCTGCGGGCCACCCGGTGGGATGTGGGACTGTCCCTTCTGGTGGCAGGGTCGGTGAACATCGCGATGCTGTTGCTGGCGGCGGCCAACCTCTCCGGGGTCTCCGGGACGGACAGCATCGAAGGTGCCCATGCGGCGATTACGGCCGCGCTGGGCCCCACGGTGGGTGTCCTTTTCGGCGTCGGCCTGCTGGCCTCCGGGCTGGCCTCCACCGCGGTGGGCTCCTATGCGGGGTCGGAGATCATGGGCGGGCTGCTGCACTGGCGCATCCCTCAGATGGTGCGACGGGTGCTCACGCTGATCCCCGCGCTGTTGGTCATCGCCTCCGGGGTGGATCCCACCTGGGCGCTCGTCCTCTCCCAGGTGCTGCTCAGTGTCGGCATCCCCTTCGCCATGATCCCCCTAGTCCGCCTGACCGGCGCCCGGGCCGTGATGGGCCGACACGTGAACTCCGCGCCCCTGCAGACGGCGGCATGGGTGGTCGTGGCTCTGATCGTGGCCCTGAACGCCGTGCTGCTGTGGCTGACGTTGACCGGGCAGGAGTGAAGGAGGCCCCGCTATCGTGCAGGCCATGAGCCTTGACGAGATCACTCCGGTGGCCCAGGACTACCTCAAGGCAATCTGGTCTGCCACGGAGTGGGGAGACGCGCCGCTGAGCACGAATAGCCTGGCCGCACGAATGGGCACCACCGCGCCCAACGTCACCGAGACGGTCAAGCGCCTGGCAGCTCAGGGCCTGGTCGAGTACCAGCCCTACAAGCCCGTGACCCTCACCGGGAAGGGACGCGAGCACGCGATCGCGATGGTGCGCCGACACCGGCTGCTGGAAAGCTTCCTCGCCGCGACCCTGGGCTACTCCTGGGACGAAGTCCACGCGGAAGCCGAACGACTCGAGCACGCCGCCTCCGACGAGCTGATCGAGCGGATCGACCAGATGCTGGGCCGCCCCACGCGCGATCCCCACGGCGACCCCATTCCCACTCCCGAAGGGCAGCGGGCACAGCCAGCCCACGCGGTCCGCCTGGACGTGGCCGAGCCGGGGTTCTACCGGGTCCTACGCATCTCCGACGCCGACCCGCAGCGTCTGGTCCGCTTCCAGCAGGCCGGACTCGTTCCCGGCACTGTCGTCGAGGTGACCGAGGCGGGCCACTCCCGACTGCGCGTGGTCGCAGTCGGGCCCGTGGAACTCATCGAGACGGATGCGGCTGCCATCTGGCTGGTGCCGAGCGCGACTCGAGGATGAATCGTCCTCACCTTCATTGCGCATCGGTGCCGCCCCCGTCGAGAAGCAGGCTGTCCAAGGGGGTATACCCCTTTACACACCCCGTCCGCCAACGAGAGCATCACGTGTGAGCAGCTTCGCTCTGTGTCGCGGTTTTCGCTGCGTTCCGTGTCGGGTTAGGTGGTGCCGATGACGAGGGTGCTGCGGGCGGCTTCGACGACGTCGTTGGTGATGACGTCGAGCTCGTTGATCTTCAGGACACGTTGAATCTGTGGGAGGAGACGTTCGAGGAGACGGAAGTTGCCGCGGGTGATGCGTTCGACGGCGGCGATGGCTTGCGCGTCAGTGAAGTCGTCGGGGTCGAGGGTCTTGCCGAGCTTGCGCCATTGACGTTCGAGGACGAACAGCAGCTCGTCGTGGCCGAGGGGGCGGTACTGGTGGGCGAACCCGAGTCGGCTGTAGAGCTGTGGGTAGTGAGTGAACTGCTTCTCGATGCCGGGCATGCCGATCAGGATCATCGCGATGCCTGTTCGGTCGTACTGGTCGCGGAGCCACTCGATGGCGTTGCCGGTGAGGCGTTCGGACTCATCGATGATGATCAGCTCGAGCAGTGACGGGTTGGGGCCGTGCGCGTGGTCGACGTGGCCGCCGTGGAGGACGAGGTGTTCCTCGATGCAGCGTTCGGTGCGGATCATGTCGTGCCGGAGGTCCTCTTGCAGGGCGCGCATCGTCGCGGAGACCTCGGGCGTGTAGAAGACGGTCCGGGCGCGGTGGGCCGCGGCATAGATCTTGGTGACGTTCACCTCGTCGGGCGTCGGTTCGTGGTTTGTGAGCTCGTTCCCGGTGCCGGCGCGGCCGGCCCACCAGGTGTTCGAGAGAATCTGGCCCGGGTTAAGAACCGGGATGGGGCGTTCGTAGCGCTTGACGAGGTAGGGCGCGAGGAGCCGGTCGGAGTCGTCGGGGATGACTATGGGCGGATTAAAGGTGACGGTGATGTCTCGCGCGGGGGTCGGTCCGAGGTTGGTGATGATGAAGTCGATGGAGGAGTCGCTATCGACCGCGGGGCGGAACTCGGCGGCGATCATCGGCTGGGATCGGGCTTTGCTGTCCAGGGCGGCGGAGATGAGCGCGATGATCGCGACGAGCGCGGCGACAACGCCGGCGACGGCGCCGATCGCGCTGCCGTACTCGTTGATCCAGGTCCAGGCCTCGAGCACGCTCATCCGGGTCATGAGGTGAGCGTAGCTGCGAGGCGGAACTGGCTAGAGAGACGGGGCGCGTCGTCTGGACATCGTGCCGCCGCAGGCTCTGAGGCGCCGGCGGCCGCGGATCGCGCCTGAGATGGATCGGCGGCCACCGGCGCGGGGGTCAGTGCGCGGCTCCGAGCTCGATCATGAGCACCCCGACGATGATCAGGCCGATACCGGCCGCCATCACCTTGGTCAGCGGTTCCTTGAAGAGGATGCGGCTGAGGACCGCGGTGAGCGCGACACCGGACGCGGCCCAGATGCCGTAGGCGACTCCGAGGGCCAGGCCCTCCACGAGGGCCATGGTGATGCCGAAGAACGCGATGCCGTAGCCGCCGAGGACGGCGAGCAGCCACAGGCCCTTCTTCTTGGAGCCGGAGGTCGCCATGCGCAGCGAGAGGGCGCCGGCGACCTCGAAGATGATCGCGATGATGAGGAACAGGTAGGCCATCAGACGGTCCCTTCACGCTTCTTCGTCGCGGCCTGCGAGCCGAGCTCGACGCACAGGACCCCGCCGATGACGACGGCGATGCCGAGGGTCATCAGCGCGGTCAGCGGCTCTCCGAAGATGACTGCGGAGAGGATCGCGGTCAGGGCCACTCCGGCGGCTCCCCAGATGCCGTACCCGACGCCGAGGGGCATGCCCTGCTTGAGCGCGCCGGCCAGGAGCGTGAACGCTCCGATGTAGCCGACCGCGACGAGCGCGAAGAATCCGGGGGCGTCGACGGCAGCTTTCAGTGACAGGGAGCCTGTCACCTCGAGCGCGATCGCCCCGGCGAGGAACACCCACTTCATTTCTGTACTCCTTCATCGATCAGTCGTTGGGCGATGCCGCGCACGAGTGCACGCTGCTCACCGGTCATGCTCAGAAGTCCGAGCGCCTGGTCGGTCCAGGCGCCGTCAGCGATCAGACGCGCCGACTGCAACGCGGCTTTCTGGCCAGCGTCGCCGGGTGCGTCCTCCCCGAACCAGGGCCGCAGGCGCTCCCGCCACTGGGCGGCGAGAGTGTCGCGCAGCTTCACATCCGCGAGCAGCGCGAGATCGCCCCCGTCGAAATCGGAGAGCACCTCGAAGTCCACATACGCGCGCAGCCGCTCGACCGGATCGGTGACCTCCCCGATCGTCGCGGCGAGCTGTCCCTCCCAGAGGTCCATCACCCGATTGACGACGCCGACCATCAGCGCCTCCTTCGAGGAGAAGTGATGCACCACCCCCGCCTTACTCATGCCTGCTTCGGAGGCGACGGAATCGATCGTCACCACGCCACCGCGCCGCAGCACGGCGATCGCATCATCGAGCAGCTGCTCGGTCGTCTTTGCCATGCCCCGAGAGTACCGACCAAACGTTTGGTCGGTCAAGTGACATAGCGCTATGGGTAGCAGGCGTCCCGTAAGGGGATCGCTTACCGGCACACACAGATACGACGCCGAGCGCCGCGAAAATCCGCGGCGCCGAGTGTCCCGTGTGAGCAGCTTCGCTCTGTGTCGCGGTTTTCGCTGCGTTCCGTGTCGGGTTAGGTGGTGCCGATGACGAGGGTGCTGCGGGCGGCTTCGACGACGTCGTTGGTGATGACGTCGAGCTCGTTGATCTTCAGGACACGTTGAATCTGTGGGAGGAGACGTTCGAGGAGACGGAAGTTGCCGCGGGTGATGCGTTCGACGGCGGCGATGGCTTGCGCGTCAGTGAAGTCGTCGGGGTCGAGGGTCTTGCCGAGCTTGCGCCATTGACGTTCGAGGACGAACAGCAGCTCGTCGTGGCCGAGGGGGCGGTACTGGTGGGCGAACCCGAGTCGGCTGTAGAGCTGTGGGTAGTGAGTGAACTGCTTCTCGATGCCGGGCATGCCGATCAGGATCATCGCGATGCCTGTTCGGTCGTACTGGTCGCGGAGCCACTCGATGGCGTTGCCGGTGAGGCGTTCGGACTCATCGATGATGATCAGCTCGAGCAGTGACGGGTTGGGGCCGTGCGCGTGGTCGACGTGGCCGCCGTGGAGGACGAGGTGTTCCTCGATGCAGCGTTCGGTGCGGATCATGTCGTGCCGGAGGTCCTCTTGCAGGGCGCGCATCGTCGCGGAGACCTCGGGCGTGTAGAAGACGGTCCGGGCGCGGTGGGCCGCGGCATAGATCTTGGTGTCGTCTTCACTGCGTGCGGCCCACCTGGCGATGAACGGGCCGATGCTGTCCCAGTGCGCGTAGCGGCGCGCTGAGAGGGTCTTGCCGACGCCGGCGGGCCCGAAGCAGACGCCGATGGTGTTCTGCTTCCGGACCGCGTCGGCAAACTCTGCGAACCGGCGGTGCTCCTTGGTGACGATGAACTGGCTCGTCATGACCGGTCCTCCTCGTAGGTCTTCAGTCGCGGCCGATCCGTCTCGACGGCTGCCGGTGTGGTGGTGTCGTCGAGTTTGGGATTGACGATCGCGATGCGTTCGTGGATCTGCCCGCGTAAAGCCCGGCGGTGAGCGTTCCTGGCGGCTTGGATCTGCTTGAGGCTGATCGTCTCGGTCTGGTGCTCGGTGCTGATCGCGGTGCAGAGGAACACGTCGCGGTGGAAGACGCGGATCTCGGTGACGTCGCGTGGGTCGTACCGGACACTCACGGTGCTACCGACGAACGGCGCGAGAGTGGCCGCGGTGTAGCGGAGGCCCTCGAAGTGGATGCCATCGCGCTGCACGACCCGCGTCGTGGGGACGGTGAGCAGGAACCCGTCGAGCTGTTCAAGGGACTCCGGGAGCCGTGGCAGCCACCCGTCTGCAATCCACGCGTGCAGTGGGCTCGTCCGGAGCTCGCGGTGGGTGCGGGCGTTGTAGCTGCGGATGAACGTGCTGATGGCACTGTCGACGCCGCCGAGATCCAGCGCCGGCGTCGGCGCCGAGGATCCGGCTGCGAAATGGCCGGGGAGCGTTGGGAGCAGTTCGGTGTTGATCGTGCCGAAGAACCGCTCGATCTTCCCGCGCCCCTGGGGCCGGGCGACCTGCGAGTGGATGATGCGGAGGTGCAGCACAGCGGCGGTGTCGCCGAGACGATGGCTGGTGAAGTCGGACCCGTGGTCCGTGTAGAGCACGTCCGGGATCCCGCAGACGGGCCAGTCCGGTTCCGGCTTGTGCCAGATCGCTTGGCGCAGCGCGAGCGCGGTGTTCGCCGCTGACGGGGCACCGAGGAACACCATGTACCCGCAGATCGCGCGGGAGTAGTCGTCGAGGATCACCGTCAACCACGGCCGTGCGGGCTTGCCGTTGGGCCCGACGATGAGCAGGTCAAGCATCGTGTGGTCCGCCTGCCAGATCGCGTTCGGGCGGTCCGCGCGACGTCGGAGCAGCAGCTCGTGTTTGTCACGGTATGACGCTGGCCCCTCGAGTGCGAGCGTCACCATTCCGGGATCGAGCCCGTTCACGATCGACCGCACGGCGGAGTACGACGGCGACGGCAGTCCCCGTTCAGCGCAGTGGACGCCAACCTGACGGTGAATGGTGGCGATCGACGGCCGCGGCTTGGTGAGCGCAAGCCCTTCGACCAGGCGGACGAGTTCCGGTGCTGTGCGTCGGACGCCATGGTCGGCGCGAGCGTCGTCGGCGAGGGCGGCGTATCCGCCTGTCCGGTAGCGGGCGAGCCAGCGTTGCAGGGTGCGCTCGGTGACGCCCGTGCTGCGGGCCAGAGTGGCAAGCGGGATTGCGTCCTCGACGTGCAGTCGAAGGATTCGCCACCGCTCGCTCGCGTCCATGACCGGCTACATCGTCGGTGAGGGCTTTGCGCGTCGGCGGGCGACGGGTTCGGCGTGCTTCGCGAGCGTCCGGTAGATGGTGGTGCGGCTGACGCCGAGGACATCGCCGATCTGCGCGACGGTCATGTCCTGCTGTTCGTAGAGCCGGCGTGCGGTGCGCACCTGGTCCGCGGAGAGCCGAGATGGTCGGCCGCCGGTTCTGCCGCGGGCTCGGGCGGCGGCGAGGCCGGCGTTGGTGCGTTCCTTGATGAGGTCCCGTTCGAACTCCGCCAGCGCAGCGAAGACGTGGAACACAAGCCGGCCACCGGGTGAGGTGGTGTCAATGGTCTCCTGCAGCGACCGGAACCCGATGCCGCGTTCGGCGAGTGCGTGCAGCTGGTCGATGAGGTGCCGGATGGATCGACCGAGCCGGTCGAGTCGCCAGACGACGAGAGTGTCGCCGGGGCGGAGCTGGTCGAGGAGCTTGTCGAGCTCGGGCCGGTGTTGCAGCGACCCGGACATGGTGTCGACGAACACGCGGTAGCAGCCGGCGGCGCCCAGCGCGTCGATCTGTAGCGACGCGTCCTGGTCGGTGGTGGACACGCGCGCGTACCCGAGGAGGTGACCCATGGAGAGAACGTAGCGAAACTCGACCAGGAGGGGTAGTGGCGGCACGTAGATTCCGGGATTGGGTTCCGTTACAAGACACGCCGCCTCACACGCTGCCGAACCGTCGGCACGGGCAGTTGTAGCGGAGTCGTTCGTATTTGCTACAGCCGGTGAGTCAGCGCCGCGAGCCGGAGCGCTTGGACGGAACGTCGTTGTTGTTCCGCGCGATGGCGGCCGTTGGCCGGAGAGGGGTGTGGTGCCGCGATGACGGGTACGAGTCGGGGGTGCTCGTCCAGGGTGAGGTGCCGCATGACTCCGTTGAGGGCGGCGGTACCGTACGTGACGATGGCATCGAGCACGGGGAGCACCTTGAGCAGAGTTTCGAGGGCGTGTCGCCCCTCGTCGATGTCCACAGGTCGGACGCGGCCGAGAATCTCCCACGGGATGAGGTTCCAGCGGAGGTAGTCGTTGCGTGCGAGTCCGGACTCGATGCGGGCTGCGCGGAACGCGGCCGCGGTCGGGCCCGGGTTGTCCTCGCTGCAGATCGCCGTGTGCGCTGCGGCGATCGTCTGGGGGCCGGGCGACTGCATGAGGACCAGGACGCGGCTGGATGTGCCGCCGGATCTCGGGTCGAAGTTCGGGACGAACCGCCGTGAACCGTCGGGTGCGGTGCGCCATGCCTCGGCGAGGGCGTTCAGGGATCGAACGTCCGCGACCTCGTCCGCGAGTTCGTCGGGGGTGCTCATGCCGGCTGTGGTGGTGCGAGGAGTGTGCCGCGGATGACGGAGCCGTGGAAGGTGCGGACGGCAACGGTGATCCACGCGGCGACGAGGCCCACGTAGTAGACGACTGCGAGGACGGCGACGACGGTGAGTCCGGAGTGCAGGGCCAGGCCGTTCAGGCCGGTGACGCAGGTGCCGACGGGGAACGTGAATGACCACCAGGTCAGGCTGAACAGCAGGTGTTCGCGGGCGGTGCGGATGGTGATGGCGAGGGCGATGACGGTCCACAGCAGCGCGAAGCCGAGCATCGCGAACCCGTACACCAGCGCCACGACCAGCAGTGCGTGGGCGGTCGACGCGTCGACGACGGCGGGGGCGTTCGATGCGAGGAGGTTTACCGCGGTGATGGACTGTCCGACCGGTCCGAGGACGATCCACAGGGTCGGCACCATACCGGCGGCACCGACCTTGTGTTGCGCGAGACGGTTCCAGATCAGCGTAATGACGACCAGGGACGTGATGAGGCTGAGGCCGAAGAAGCCGTAGCAGGACCACAGCAGGGTCTCCCGTGCCTGCCCGGCGGGGGCATACGGCAGGAGGAGCGCACCGGTCGAGGCGGACACCATCGGCGGGACGATCGGCATCAGCCAGCCGCCGAACGCGGATTCGGGCGTGTTCTCGTGGCGGGTGAACGCCAGGTACGGCACCAGGACCGCGGTGAGCAGGCCGCCGATGGTGCCGATGGTCCAGAGGACCCAGTCGACGGTGACGGCGGCGGGGAGGCCGATCCAGTCCTTGCCGAGGAGGATCGTGCCGGCGCCGACGGTGAGGAACGCCATGGGCGGTGCGCCGTAGAAGTGGGAAATCACCGGGTTGAGGTGGTGCTTCGCTGCGGTGCTCCGGTAGCGGACCCAGTGCAGGACCGTCGCGATGGTGAGGGCGACGAGCAGGACCGCCGCGATCGCCCAGACGACCGTCGCCGCCGTGCGCAGACCGGGGAACTGCAGCGGTAACGACGCGGCCGCGACGGCGACGATCCCGGTCCCCATGATCGACGCGAACCAGTTCGGGGTCAGGTTCGACACGATCAGGCCGGGCCGCTCCAGCTCCCGGAACAGCCGCCGGTCGCGCACACCGTGCTCAGAGGCTGCGGGTGCGTGGGCGAGGTGAGCGGACATGCACCCATCGTGCGCGTGTGCCCCGTGGTTCGGGAACGGCGGACTCGTTGGCAGGGCACAATGGTTGCTTGTGGCACTGCGGCGGTTGACGGACCGGATCCTGGACCTCGACACCCTCGAGGTCCTCGTCCGCGTCGCGGAGACCGGGTCGTTGACCCGCGCGGCCGAGGTGTTGGGGGTGACACAGCAGGCGGTGTCTGCGCGCTTGCGTGCCGCGGAGCAGGCGACCGGTCAGCCGCTGGCGCACCGGACGGCATCCGGGACCGCGCTGACCGACGCCGGCCGGGTGGTGCTCGGTCTCGCCGTCCCGGTGTTGGAGGCCTCCCGGCGGCTTGAAGCAGGCGTCGCCGCGCTGCGGGAACCGGCGGGATCCCTCGTGATCGCAGCGTCGCAGACGATCGCCGAACTCCTGCTGCCCGGATGGCTGCTCACCCACCGTGCTGCCACGCCGGATGCGTCGGTGCGTTTGATCGCGGGGAACTCCGCCGACGTGACCGACCTCGTCCGTTCCGGCGCTGCCGACGTCGGGTTCACGGAGACTCCTGCTGCGCCGATTGGCCTCTCATCGTTGGTGGTCGATGAGGACGAACTCGTGGTCGTCGTCGCCCCGCACCATCCTTGGGCAAGCGCTTCGGCCATCACCTCGGATGACCTCGCGGAGACACCCCTGCTGCTCCGTGAGGAAGGGTCCGGCACCCGCTCCACGGTCGAAGCGTGGCTCGACGACGCGGGTCTGACCCTGGTCCCGCCGGCTGCAGTGCTGGAAACGACTGGCATCATCCGCGCCAACGCTCGAGCGGGCATCGCGCCCGCGGTGATGAGTCTCCGCACCGTCGACACTGACCTCGAAGACGGTGCCCTCGTCCGGGCGCTACTGCTCGGCCCGCCACTGATCCGGCCGCTGCGAGCGATCTGGTCAGGCCGCCCGGGGCCCGCTGTGACGGCGTTCCTGGACACTGCTCGCAGCTCGAGTACCGGTGGTCAGATCAGTCCGTAGGGCAGCTCCGGGTGCTGCTCGGCGATCTCGGTGAGCCGGTTGTACTTCGCGACGCGTTCCCCGCGGCCGGGTGCGCCGGACTTGATCTGCCCGGTGCCGGTCCCGACAACGAGGTCCGCGATGAACGTGTCCGTGGTCTCCCCAGAACGGTGGGAGACCATGCTGGCCATCCCGATGCTCTTGGCGGTGGCGATCGCGCCGAGGGTCTGGGAGACGGTCCCGATCTGGTTCGGCTTGATCAGTGCCGCGTTCGTCAGCTGCTGCTCGCCGCCGTCGCGGATCCGCTGTGGGTCGGTGACGTAGAGGTCGTCGCCGACGATCTGGATCCGGTCGCCGAGCGCCGCTTGCATGCGGCGGAACCCCTCATGGTCGTCTTCCGCGAACGCGTCTTCGATGCTCCGGATCGGATACGTGTCGATGAGGTGCCGGTAGTAGTCGACCAGCCCGTCCCGGTCGAGGCTGTCGTTGAGCACCCGGTAGGAGCCGTCGCCCTGGGAGAACTCGTTCGCGGCCGGATCGAGCGCGATCGCCACCTGATCGACGCCCGGCTCGTAGCCGGCGGTACGGATCGCGTCGACGAGCAGGTCGAGCGCTTCCTCGGGCGCAGCGATCGACGGTGCGAAACCGCCCTCGTCGCCGAGGCCGAGGCTGCCGAACCGGTCCCGAACCAGCGCCGCGAGAGCGTGGTACACGTCTGCGCCGATTCGGACGGCGTCTGCCATCGAGCCTGCGTTGACGGGAGCGATCATGAACTCCTGGAAGTCCAGCTCGTTCGCTGCGTGCGCGCCGCCGTTGAGGACGTTGAAGTGCGGGACCGGCATCCGCGGCGTCGAGCCGGTGATCTCAGCGATCCACTGCCAGAGCGGGAGGTCCGCGGCATGGGCGAGGGCCCTGGATGCGGCGATCGAGGTGGCGACAACGCTGTTCGCGCCGAGCCGGCGGTACCCGGTGGTGCCGTCGAGTTCGGCAAGGGCGGCGTCGATCTGCCCGATCGCCGACCACGACCGGCCGGTGAGGAGCCCTGAGATGTCGGTGTCGATCAGGTGGAGCGCCTGGGTGACGTCGCGGCCGCCGAACGCGGAACCGCCGTCGCGGAGCTCGACGGCTTCGTGGGCGCCGGTGGATGCGCCCGCGGGGGCGTCCCCGGTGACGGTGCGGCCGTCGTCGAGCTCGAGGGACACGCGGACGGTCGGGTAGCCGCGGGAGTCGAGGATGCGGGCGCCGTGGACGGCGTCGATGGTGACGGGGTGGTCGTGGTGGGTGACGTACTCACCCTGATGGGCTCCGTGGTGGTGGATGCCGCTGATGTAGTCGTTCATGGTGACGCTCCTTCGGTTCGGTTCGGGTCATGCGTCGAGCTGGTCTGTGGTTGGAAGGGGAAGCCGCGGGGAGGCGGAGGGACGACCTGCTGGCGATCACTCAGCGCCAGTGCCTCCCCGCGGCAGTCTGTGGACCCGTGGGTCACGGGTGTCGGGTGTGGGCGTTCTGTGCGGTGCGGATGACGGCTTCGGCAGCAGCACGGTCGGCCCACCCGTTGGTGGTGACGTGCTTGCCGTGCTCGATCTCCTTGTAGTGGGCGAAGAAGTGCTCGATCTCCGCCAGCGTGTGTTCCGGCACATCGGTGATGTCCCGCAGCTGCGCGAAGCGGTCGTCGCCAGCGGGAACGGTGAGGATCTTGTCGTCGCCGCCGTTCTCGTCGACCATGCGCAGCATCCCGACCGGCCGGACCGTGATGACGACGCCGGGGAACGTGGGACGGGGCAGGAGCACCAGGGCGTCGAGGGGGTCGCCGTCATCGCCGAGGGTGTTGTCGATGGAGCCGTAGTCCTGGGGGAACACCATGCTGGTGAACACCGCCCGGTCGAGCCGGATCCGGCCGGTGGTGTGGTCGACCTCGTACTTGTTGCCGCTGCCGCGGGGAATCTCGATCGTGACGTCGAACAGCATGGGTACCTCCGGTGCTGGAGCGGGTGGGTGGTCAGTGAGTGGGGTGGTCACAGGGTGCCGCCGAGGAGGATGCCGGCGGTCGCGGCGGCGACGGAGACGACGAGCATTCCGAGACCGTTGATCGCGGCGGCGGTGATCCGTCCGCTGCGGGCGAGGCGGACGGTTTCGAAGCTGGCGGTGCTGAACGTGGTGTAGCCGCCCATCACCCCGGTGCCGAGGACCGCGACCGGCACCGCGCCGAGGTGCGTGGCGGCGCCGACGATGATCCCCAGCAGCAGCGACCCGGTGATGTTGATCGTCAGCGTGCCGACGGGGAGCCGGAACTCCCGGCCGGTGTTGATCAGCCCGTCGAGGAGGAACCGACCGGCAGCGCCGGCACCGCCACCGAGGGCGACGACGACGATGAGGGCGGCGTTCATGCTTCCTCCGTTCGGGGACGGAACCAGCCGGCGACGACGAGACCGCAGGCGGTCGCGATCGCGCCGGATAGGACAGTGAGGAGCGCGTAGCCGGTGCCAGCGAGGCCGTGGCCGTCGAGGAACAGGGCGGCGGTGGACTCGGCGAGGGTGCTGTAGGTGGTGAACCCGCCGAGGACCCCTGTCCCGAGGAGCAGCCGCAGCACCCTCCGGCGACCGGCATCGGGCCCACGGTGCGCGAGCGCTTCCAACAGCACACCGAGGGCCAGCGCCCCGGTGATGTTGATCCAGAAGATCGACCAACTCACCCCGCCATCGGCAGGGAGCACGCTACTGATGACGTCGCGGAGGGCAGTACCGCCGGCCCCACCGACGGCGACGAGGCCGACGTACCGCCACCGCAGATGCACCGGCCGCATGGTCGTTGCCGGGTCGGAGACGTCGACGTCCGGGTCGGGAGGGAGCTGGTCGTCGGGCATCGGGGTGTCCGTTCGGGTGGTCATGTTCCGCCTTCTGCCGCGACCAGCGCCGCGGCGTGCTGTGCTGCTACCGGATCCAGGAACGCCCCACCCCGCGGGACGAGAGCACCCGTCGGGGCGAGGTGGTACTGCACGGGTTGCCCGGTCGGCAGGTTGAGCTGCTCGAGCTCCGGGTCGGTGAGGTCGTCGATGCATGCGCAGAGTGCGCGGAGCGAGTTCCCGTGCGCGACGACGAGGACGCTCCGCCCTGACCGCACCATCGGCAGGAGCCGGTCGTGCAAGACGGGGCGGACCCGCTTGATGACGTCCGAGAGTGCCTCGGTGCGTCGGAGGGCGCCGTCGGGCAGGCCGCGCAGCGCGGAGCTCGACCGCAGTTCCTCCCACAGGTGCAGCGACATCGGTGGCGGTGTGCCGGTACGGGACCTGCGGAGCCGCACGTACTCGTCGTCACCGAGCATCCGACGGGCGTCGGTCTTCGTCATCCCGGTCAGGGCACCGTAGTTGCGTTCGTTGAGCTGCCACACCGCTTCCGTGGGCAGCTGTGTCCCGAGGGCGTCGCAGACCAGTTCGGCGGTGCGGACGGCACGGCGCAATGTGGAGGTGACCACGACGTCCGGCGTGATGTGGTTCGACCGGAGGAGCTGTCCGGCTGCGGATGCTTGCCGTTCGCCGCGGTGCGTGAGCGGGACGTCGAGGAGCCCGGTGAAGGTGCCGGCTTCGTTCGCGGTGCTCTCCCCATGCCGCAGGAGCGTCAGCATGCCCGTCACGGGGCTTCCGACGGGAGGAGGACGGTGGCGCCGACCGGGTCGTGCGGGACGACCAGTATCGGCCGGTGCTGCTGATGCGTCAGGTGCGCGGCGACGGACCCGGTGAGCAGTTCCGCTATCCGGCGTCGGCCAGCCTGGGATCCGACGACGATCATCACCGCGTCACGTTCCTCAGCCACCGCAGCGAGTGCGTGACTCGGGTCCCCGACGCGGGAGACGAAGTCCACGTCGACCGATCGCGCCGCAGCAAGATCTCTGATGACCCGCATGTCTTCGTCGGGGAGCTGCTGCGGGTCGCTGTCCGCCGTGTCCGGGTCGATCGGTTCGATGATCTCCGACCCGTCCGCACGCACCCCCGCTGACAGCAGCGCCGGATCGACGACCACACACACCAGGCGGGCGCTGAAGCGTTCAGCGACGGCAGCCGCGACACCGACGACGTCGTGCCCCTGCCCGGACTGCACACCGACCACGACAACACCGGCAGTGTTCGACTCGACCATGACATCTCCCTACCTCAGGCGCACAGAAGCGCAACCAGCTGAGATAGGGACTGTTGTCGACGAGTGTCGAGGTTGGGTCCGGCAAGCCCCACTGCCGGGTCCGAAGACACCACCAGTATGCACCCACCACCCCATGCCCGCACCGACGATCTTCCGCACCTCGAGAACCGGTCCGCTTCGTGACGCGGGACGACAGGGAGAGAAGCTTGAAGGACGACACAGAGCGAAGCTGTTCACAGCATCACGTCAGAGACGGTCCCAAACCGGGGCGTTGGACATAACTGACGGAGGGTCTTAAACGTGGTTGGACAGACTGTGGGGTACGTGCGAGTCAGCTCGGTTGAGCAGAACCTGGACCGCCAACTCGAGGCGGTGGGGGAGTGCGACCGGATCTTCGAGGACAAGATCTCGGGCAGCTCGAGGGCCAAGCGCACCGGGTTGGCTGAGCTGATGCGGTACGTCCGCGAGGGGGATCTGGTGAAGGTTGCCTCGATGGATCGGCTGGGACGGGACACCCGGGACCTTTACGCGATCGTGGATGAGCTCACCGGCAAGGGGTGTGCGGTGCAGTTCGTGTCCGAGCGGATCACCGTGGACAAGTCTGGCACCTCCCCGGTGGATGGGCTGATGTTGGGCATCCTGGCGGGGTTCGCGGAGTTCGAGCGCCGGCGGATCAAGGAGCGCCAGGCTGAGGGCATCGCGTTGGCCAAGGCGAGGGGCAAGTATGTGCAGGCCCCGAAGATGTCGGACCTCGACGTGGAGCAGGCGCGCGTGATGATCTCCATAGGGATCCCAAAGGCGGAGGTGGCGCGCACGTTCGGGGTGAGCCGGCAGACGCTGTATGCCTCGCTGCGCCGCGTCGCTCCGTAGTCACTCCACGCGCGGCTCAAATGACCGATTTAACCCGATAGATGGGCCTGCTCTTTACGAGCGCGCGGCAAGGAAAGCTCGCATACCGGGGATCTTCGGCACGAAGTGATGGGTCGAATGCTGTGATCAGCTGGCGATATTGGTCCAGTTGGTTGTTCCGCCACCGGACCAGATGGCCCCAACGACGCGCACGCCGTTGTCCCAGAGGTTGCGGACTTCAAGGCGGAGGACGACGGGAACGGTGCGGTCGCCTCTGAGGTCGCCAAAAGCGGGCGCGTGAATGCCCCAGAGTTTGCCAATAACATCGTCTCCTACCCGGACGCCGATTGCCTCGTTCTGCCCGAACTCGTGAGGTCTCCGCTCGATGACGGCGGGTATCTCGACGGTTTCCCCCTCGGTGAGCTCTAGCCGCTTCACGACCTTGAGCATGGAGTCCGCGCGTGATGTGTTTGTGCCGGCGACGGGGAACGCGCCTTTAACCTTTGACGCCTCCACGGTGGCCGGGGCAAACTTCTTCCCGCTGCGCTTCTCGGGATGAGTGGCGGAATCGTCGGTATAGATCCACGCGGGCTCATCCTTGCCGATCCACGCGTAAGCGGGTCCGATGGTTAGGACGTCCCCCTCTCGCACCACCATTACCTGATAGCGGGCAGGGTGCCGGAAGCGCGGGTCCGGCTCCAGGTAGCCCCGGGTGGAGCTGTCGAGGTAGCCCACGAGCTCACCAGCCACGCGAACGGCGAACTCCCCATACATAGGGCTGTCTTCGTGCCGGATTGTTACGGTGGCAGCGTGCTCGAGGAGGTTGATGCCCTCGTGAAGGATTGCGGTGCGGGCAAGGTCGCTTACGGCGGGCCTCTGGTAGGTCAATCCTCCTGTAACCGCGTAGGGGCGGAGCTTTCGTAGGCTCATAGGGTTACCTTAGGGGGAAGAATCTAGGACGCGTCTGAGAATGCTTCGAGGGTCTGACGAGGACCCTGGCAGACCGCGTGGACCGGGACTGGTGCACGCATGGGTGACAGTCGTAGTCACGCCGCCGTGCTCCGCGCCGAGGCCGACCAACTCCGTAACCTCCCAGTGGACGATGCCGCACGCCTGGTCGGGGCCAAACGTGCCGATCTAGACCAACAGCGACGGCAAGTGGCGGAGCGGGAGCGGCAGATCAGCGAGCCGTTCGAGCACGACCAGCACCGCAGTAGTCCGCGCCGCGACGGGCCGACACAGGGCCTGTAGACCGGCGCAGCTCGACAGCAGGCACGCGCCCAGAATCGAGGGTGTGGGCCCTGGGGCTCGGGTATGCTCAACAGAGGAGAGCCACGTCTCTCCGAGAACGAGTTCAAAGGAGAAAGACATGGCCGTTTTTTACTCTTTCCACTACGACCGAGATGTTCATCGCGTGCAACTCATCGAACAGATGGGGGCACTCGAAGGGCAGCCCATCCTCAATCATCAAGAATGGGAGACTGTCAAGAGCGGTGGCGACACAGCCATCAAAGAGTGGATCTCTGACAAGATGAAGTGGAAGTCAGCTGTCATCGTCCTTATTGGCAAAGAAACTGCCTCTCGTGAATGGGTCCATTATGAGATCCAGAAGGCCTGGGATGATAAGAAGCCGCTTCTCGGTATTCGGATCCATGGCCTGTCCTCAATGGGGAGCGTCGATTCATCAGGACCCAACCCCTTTGACAAAATCTCAAGCGTCTCAGGAGTGCCGATCTTTGATCCGACACAGACCGACTGGACAGGAAAGATCGATTCCAAAGCCACCTACAACCACCTGAAGGATCACCTGACGACATGGGCAACGCAGGGCAAGACTCGGCTGTGACTGCTGAACCCAGTTGCCCGTTTTGCACAATTGTGCAACGGAACGATCCTGATGTGCGCGAGGTGTATCGGGACGATCAGGCTGTCGCCTTCTTTCCCACGGAACCAGCCGTACTGGGCCACACCATGATCGTCCCGCGCGCGCATGTCCCACTTATTTGGGAGTTGCGCGACGACGATGCCGAGCACATCGGTCTACTAATCTCGCGCATGTCGCGGGTAATCGTGGAAACCATCGGGGCCGAAGGGCTTAACGTTATTCAGTCGAACGGCGAAGTCGCCACGCAGAGTGTCAACCACGTTCACGTCCACCTCGTCCCGAGATGGAAGGGCGACGCCATCGGACGCATCTGGCCTCCGGAGACTCACTACTCCGAACACGCGAAAGACGAAACTTGGGACGCGCTCCGCGACGCTTGCAGAGGGGTTCGGCTATGACGGAGCGGGACGGACCGAAGGCTAGGGCCACGAGTGAAACCGTTAGGCTAAAGCACCTCGACTACGTTCAAAGCGTCGTGTCCCGAATGGCCCACTCCTCGACGCAGGCGAAAAGCTGGCTCCTACCTGTAGTCACCGCGACGTTCGGATACGCGCTTACCCAACGGTCGGGAACTGTGGCAATGCTAGGAATCGCAGCCGTTCTGCTCTTCGGCTACATGGATGCGAGTTACCTGCGGCAAGAGAGGGCGTACAGGCGGCTTTACAATGCCGTCGTTGCGGGAAAAAAGGTTCCCGAACTCTCGCTCGACCCGCATAATATCGACCGAAATATCCCAGACGCGGATGGCGATCCATCACCGCAGGACAAAGACGACAAAGAGCCAGGATTCTGGAAGAATTTGTGGACAGCCTTCCGTGGCTGGTTCTTCTTTGATCCTAGAGTCTGGTTCTCGTGGTCGATCTTCCCCTTCTACGGCGGGTTCCTCGCCGTTGGAATCGCGGTTCTTTGGTATGCAGCCACCCACTGAGCTAGACGGCCCGCACTGAACAACGCGTCAACGTGACCTAACCAGCTGCTCACCGACTCGGCGGAACGCTCCAGACCTCGTGGCGGGGTCTTGGCGGGCTTCGAGGGTCATCCTCGCAGCACGTTCGCGGAGCTCGCCGGGGTACTTCCGTGGTGCTGGCATGCTCTGCATCCTTCCGTTGGATCAGAGCCTCCATCAGACCCGGGGCGATTCAGTTCATCTCCGAACGGATCACCGTGGACAAGTCCGGCACCTTCCCGGTGGACGGGCTCATGCTGGGCATCCTGGCGGCGTTCGCTGAGTTCGAGCGCCGGCGGATCAAGGAGCGTCAGGCCGAGGGCATCGAGTTGGCCAAGGCCCGCGGCAAGTACGTGCAGGCCCCGAAGCTCTCGGACACCGACGTGGAGCAGGCGCGCGTGATGATTCAGATGGGGATCCCGAGGCCGAAGTGGCGCGCACGTTCGGGGTGAGCCGGCAGACCCTGTACACCTCGTTGTGCCGGCAAGCCTCAGACTGAACCCCATCCTCGGCCGCCGGCACCACCTGGGTTTCTGCTTCAGTAAGCGGGCGCGGCCTTGTACAGGGATTCAGCGTCCTGGGCTGCGTGGACGCCGGCCTGGACGACGTCGTTCTTCATGTCCAGCACACGCAGCTGCCCCTCGATCTCAGCGACGGCTTCGATCCGGCCGAAGGCATCCCCGTGGGCCTGGGCGTACTCGGCCAGGCCCCGCAGCTTGGGCAAGGCGTCGGCCAGGTGCGTGCCGTGGGGATCCACGATGTCCGCGCGGATCGTGCCGTCCTGGTTGGCATGGAAGAAGAGGAAGTCCGGTCGCAGCGCCTGCCACTGGCCGGCGCCGTCCTGGAACGGGATCGCCAAAGACTGCTTGGATGCCCGGGAGGGGTTGCGGTACCAGCCCCGGAAGGAGGGCTCGGCGGCTTCGGAGTCCAGTACCTGCCGCTCCCAGGTGTTCAGGTCCACAGGCATGGTGCCGTCCTCGGCGGCCATCAAATGCAGAGTGCGGGTCGGCAGAGGACGCTCGCTGCCATCAGGGAGGCGCTCCTGCTGGTCGGCCTGGGTCAACTTCGGGCGGGTCAGGGCCACACGTTCAGGCTGACGGGCCATCTCCCGCACCCGGTCGTACACTGCCTGGCGCTCATCGGTCAGGCCGTTGATCTGCACGCGGTACTGGCTCAGCCAGTCCTGCACGAGCTTGTCGGCCTTGGCCTCCAGATCGGCGACGACCTCGGAGGTGCGGGCGAGGGAGGCGATGATGATGTCTCCTTCGCGCAGGTCGAGATCCTCTTCGTCCTCGGGGACGATGTGATCGATGTAGGCCCCGGCGATCCAGCCGGTGAGGGTGCGGGCCGCCGCGGCAGCAGCCTCCTCGATGGCCCGGTCATCGGCCAGCAGCTCCAGGCTGGTGGTGCTCAGGGTTGTGGTTCCCAGCCGTCCGGTCAGCCGCTGGGCCGACAGGGTGAGCACATCCTGGCGGGCCGCGGCGATCTGCTCGGAGTACTGGACCCTGCATCCGTCCAGGAGCTTGCACATTGTGTGTGCGGCGGTCTTGACCGCCCCGGGCAGCAGCTCGTCGTGGGAGAGGGCGTTGGCCAGGATGTCCAGGCGCTTGAGCGGTTTGGTGGCGCCCTGGGGGATGTTCATGGAGGGCAGGGCGTCGAACACCGCCCACACGTCTTCTCCCACCGCCGGGTTCGGTGTCAGGGTGACCGGGTCGAACAGCACCCGCCGGGCGGCCTGCTTGCCGGGGTCGGAAGTGGTGTCGTCCATGTCGGACTGTCCGCGCATCAAGGTCTGGGCGATGGCGGTGGAGGTGGTCTTGTCGAAGTGGGGCAGGAAGCAGTCGATGGAGTTGAGCACTTCGTTGCCCGGGATGCGTCGGGCCAGGGGGGTGCGGACCATCCGGCCCAGCAGCTGGTGGACGTAGGTGGCGTCCTTGTAGGTGCGGAAGGACATCAGCACTTCCGCCCTGGGGCAGTCCCAGCCGGTGGAGATCGCCTCCATGGCCAGCAGCACCCGGATGTGCGTGGTTTCCTGCACTCGCTGTGGGGCGATGTAGTTGACGATCTGGCCGGGCAGGTGCCGGTCGGTGTGGGTGCCGAAGACGTGGGCGATGTCCTGGGGCCGTAGCTCGGGCCACTCCTGGTGGATGACATCCAGGATTCGCGAGAGGTGCTCGTCGCTGGGTTTGTCTGCGACCTGCACGACCAGTAGCGGCACCACCGGGTTCGGTTCGCCCTGCTCGGCGGCGTAGGCGGCCCAGGCCCTGGTGGAAGCCTTCGTGCGGGCCACGGCCTCGCGCAACAGCGTGGTGTCGAAGGCGCCGGCTTCCTCGGGGATGGTGAGGACAACATCGTCCTTGAGCAGCCCGGAGGCCTGCACGAGCGCGGGATCGACCTGCACGGGGGAGAGCGCGTCCCGGTCGGTGGCATGGGCCATGGCCTGGGTAAAGCGTTCCACGGTGGCGGAGATCCCGAGCACGATCGGCATAGTCGGGGCCAGGGCGGTGCCGTTGATCAGGCGCTGGACGATGGTGGCCCGTTCCTGGTCGTTCTTCTTGGTGGTCTTCATGCCCCGGTGGGCCTCGTCCAGGATGAAGTACAGGGTTCGTCCGGGGGTGGCCACGGTGTTGGCGATGACGTCGTAGATGGTCCGCTGGGCCATATCGGGGGCAGCCATCACCGGGGTAGCAGCGTTGGTGGGGTCCTGGGCCCCGCGCACCAGGCGGGCGCCTTCACGCAGTTTCTGGGCGTTGAGGAAGTACACCTGGCCCGGGGCGAAGGTGGTCTCGGCGAAGGAGTTCTCCACGGTGCGCAGCCGACCGTCTAGCTCGGAGGATGCGGCATGGATCCGGGCGCGGGACTGATCATTCAGGTCCGGGTCGTCGGAGAACCAGAGCACGGTGGCCCCGGGGTCGGGGGCGATGTCCTCGGTGTACTGGTCGGAACCGAAGAACAGGGCCTCGATGATGGCCGCGGCCATCACCGTCTTGCCGGCCCCGGTCGCCGCGGCCAGGGAAAACTGGGACAGGACCCCGTCGTCCTGGTAGTTCTTCCTGGCCCGATGCAGCCGGTTCAGGACCTGCTCGACAGCCTGGGCCTGGTAGTCCTTGAGGGTGTAACGCATGGGGGTCAGGCCCTCCGGTTGATCTGGAAGTTGTGCAGGTAGGACTCGTACAGGCGCACCGCGGTGGCGTGTTCGGGCAGCTGTCGGGCCACGGACTGGAAGGCCACCTCGGAGTCGGTCACGATGAACGCCATCCCTACCTGGGGGTCAGCCTCCAGGGCGGCCAAGAACTCGGGGGCGTGGTCCATGTCCTCGAGCACACCGTAGGCCTGAGCCACATCCCAGCCCCGTTCCGGAAGGCTAGAGATGATGCGACCGCGTGAGCCGGCCTTGAACCAGAGCATCGGCGCGACCCGGGCGAAGGCACGGTTGCGACGCACCTGCCGGGGCGCCTCATAGGTCAGGGTGAAGAACGCCGCGTTCTCCTCGAACCCGTCCGCCATGGGGAACTCGTCAGTGAACTTGTAGTTCCCCTTGATCGGGTCCCCGGCCGGGGTCTTGCCCGTGATGGCGGCAGTGATACGCGGCTTGGTGATGTAGTCGCAGATGCCCCACCGCTCCCACTCCGGGTCACCCGGTCGCAGACCCTTCTTCCGCAGGCCCTTCTGCTCTTCCGCGGAGACCTCGTTGTTCGTCACCGAGATGCACTGTCGACGGCCGCCATCCTGCCGGTTCAGGCGCATTACCGCGTGAGCAGTTGTACCTGACCCCGAGAAGAAGTCGAGTACGACAGCATCCGGCTTCCCGTGAACGAAAAATCTCACAGCATCTTCAACCGCATAGAGGCTCTTCGGGAAGGGGAACTTGCGATCGGGAAGTATTGCATTCAGAAGCGTGCTTCCATGCTCGCTCGCACTGTGGGCCGGACGATGCCAGGCAGTACCCGGCATGGCAGTCTGACCGCCTTCGGCGAACTCAACCTGAAGCGAGCCATCTGAGTCGCGACCAGTGACGACGAGCGCCCCTTCCTCGATGGCCTTTATCTGCCCAGATTGCAAGTGGGTAAATCCACACCTCTCCGATCCTGGCGTAAATCGGCCTATCTTCACATACCCCGCAGAGAGCGCCTTTCGGAGGCTTTCTGGGTCGCGACCCCAGGTCGATTCGCCCCCAGCCTTAGACAGAGGCCAGATCGCGGTCGTACCAGGCGGAGGTGAGACCTCTGATCTTGGGACATCCAGGGGGAGGGAATCGCCCACCGAGTGGACGCGACCTGTCTCATTCGCGACGAAGATGGGATAAAAAAGGTTTGGCCGAGCCGAGCGCCGCCCATTCGCCCCTTGGCGCATAAGCCCTGCCCAGCGAACCTTTTCCTTTGACCTCGCCTGTCGCATTGTCATATCGCCAGCAACTGCGGCCGGGCGCGCCGAACCATTCATCACAAAGAAGATATATTCATCAAACCGAGAAAACTGGTCACGTCGAGAGGAGCCCTTGGGGTTGATAATCGCGCTTATCATCTGAATACGTGCCTCGGGGAAAGTCTGCTCGAGAAGCATCCCCAGCCGCAAATACTCTTTCTCGTCGATAGTGGCGATCAAGACGGAGTCATCGGGATTGAGAAGTTCGCGGGCGACCTGGAGGCGACGCTCCATGAAGGACAACCACTTCGAGTGGCGGTAGTCGTCGTCGGCCTCGACGTAGTCGTTGTTGTACTTCCAGTCCTTGGCGCCGGTGTTGTAGGGCGGGTCGATGTAGATGCAGTCCACCTTGTGGCGGTGGGTGTAGGTGAGCATCTCGAGGGCGTGGAAGTTCTCGGCGTTGATGACCGTGTGGAACGGCTTGTCCGGCCCGCCGTTCTCGACGCGGCCTGTCTCGACCAGGCCCGGGTAGATCGGGTCCTCGAAGCGGGCGACGACCACCAGGTCCTCGAGTGCTGCTGTTGAGGTGGCCGGCTCGCGGACCTCGGGGTCGACGTCTGCTTCGGTCAGGTGGGCTTGTTTGCCGTCTGGGGTGCGTTCGAGGTCGGTGACGACCCAGTGTCGGGTGTCCCCGATGGTGAGGGTCCCGCGCGGGGGCAGCACGCGGACGGTGTCTCCGCGGCGCACGGGGCGGCCGGGCAGCTCCACAGCTTCGGGCTGGTGACGCTCAAACACAAGACCGAACTGGCTGCGCTGGGTGAGCTGGCGGAACTCAGCTTCCAGGTCTGCGGCCAGCTGTGGGTCGGTCTTGCGGGCCTGGGCGAGCAGGTCAGTCAGTCGAGACACGGGTGTTCTTTCTCTGGGCCGAGTGGCATGGGGCGCTGTCCGCGCTAATCCTGCCCATCCTAGGGACCGGGGATCTCGTGCCGAGCAGGGGCTTCCCGCGAGTTTAGGATCAGCTGCGATGCGACTTCGCATCGCGTCCTCCACTCGAGCAAGGAACTCGCCCATGTCACGACGCTCCCTGGCTTCTCTGGCCACTGCTGCTGCTTTCGTCGTCACCGCTGTCCTCGGGGGTGCGGGCCCGGCGGCAGCCGGCACCACGTACTCAGCCCCGCTGCGCACGGCTGTGGCGTCGTTGCCGGTCGCGGCGGAGAACAATGCCGGCTATGACCGGGCCGCCCAGTTCGGGGACTGGAAGGATGCGAACAGGGACTGCCAGAACACGCGGGCAGAGGTGTTGATCGCAGAGTCCAAGACCACCCCGAAGTTCACGACGGCCCGTAAGTGCACGGTGGCCACGGGCAAGTGGGTGAGCAGCTGGGATCTGCGTACGCACACGTCTGCTTCAACGGTGCAGATCGATCACATGGTGCCCGTGCATGAGGCGTGGGGCTCGGGAGCCCGGTACTGGACCAAGGCCAAGCGGGTGGCGTTCTACAACGACTTGGGGGATGCCCGGTCGCTGAACGCGCAGACCTCGGCGTTGAACTCGGCCAAGCAGGCCCGCGGCCCGGAGCAGTGGCTGCCGCCGAAGAACCAGTGCCAGTACATCGCTGACTGGACCGCGGTGAAGATCCGCTGGGGGTTGAAGGCTGACGCCACGGAGAAGGCGTTTCTGGTGAAGAAGGCCGCCTCCTGCGCGAACACCACCCTGAAGGTGACCCGGTACTGAGGCTGTCGGCCGCAATGGTGCCCATCCCCTAGATGTACTGACCGGAGACATTGGTCGAACCGGCGGAGCGTGCGGGGGTGTCACCAGCGGCGCTATGCCGAGGGGCCATCCGGGCAATGAGCGTGCTTCACCCTCGCGAGTGCTGGATACGCTATACAGCCATGGCGATCAACTGGCGGCGCGCCCAATACCTCCTGGCTGAGGACCTTACTGATTTTCCGGTGCGCTACATCGACGAATTGTTCGATGGCAACGGCATCGCCTTGGGCCCGGAGAACCCGCAGGACGTTGACACCTCGGTGAGACGCGCGCGGATGCGCCGCTACCTGACCACGCTCGACCTGGATATCAACCGGGCTGACCAGCAACGCTTCGCGGACGTCCTGGCCGAGCGCTACCGGGAGATCGCGCTCGTGCATCAGCATGGGAACACCGGCGAGACCCAGTGGAATCTCGACCGCTGGACGACCACT
This sequence comes from Micrococcus porci, assembly GCF_020097155.1. Classification (NCBI taxonomy): domain Bacteria; kingdom Bacillati; phylum Actinomycetota; class Actinomycetes; order Micrococcales; family Micrococcaceae; genus Micrococcus; species Micrococcus porci. Next base: position 728,677 of record NZ_CP083691.1, read on the forward strand.
CTGCAGGCCGCCGGATTTCGGGTGGACACCACGGCCCTCTCCGTGACGTGGCCTCCAGACCCGCAGATGGGGACGCTCGCGCCTGACGTGCTGGCCCACCTGAACGACCCCTCCGCGATTGAGGATCACCTCGAACGGATCCACACCACCATCGACTCCGACCCCCGGCTGGCCGTCGCTACCGCCCGTTCCCTGATGGAATCCACCGCCAAGATCGTGCTGACAAGCAGGGGCGAGACCTACACGGCTACCGAGTCACTCACCAAGCTCGTCTCGCGCGCCCAGACCAGTCTGGGCATGTCTCCGAAAGGCCTCGGTGGTGAGCAGCCCGAGGTCCGCCAGCTCCTGCAGTCGCTGCAGGGCATCGCCGTCCCGATCAGTACCCTGCGCAATGACACCAACGTGCATCACGGCGCTGAGGTGGTGCCACAGTGGGTGCGTCCTCGTCACGCCCGCTTGGTTGTAGGCGCAGCGCAGCTATGGTGCCAAACGGTTCTCGAGACCCTGTCCGACCCCACCGCCCCGTGGCGTGTTGTCGATGCCGCAGCACAGCGCTGACACTAAAGACGTCCCCGACCAGTACATCTAGACCCGTCAGTGGGTGGGGTCAACGCTCGGGAAGCGCGGTGCCAGAGACCCATGGCAGGGGTCGCTGACGGTGACCCTGGTGAAGGCGCGCGGGCGTAGCAGCACGGGGACAGTCAGTGGCCGGAGTCGATCCCGTGTAGGGCGTCGTCACCCTCGGGGTTGTCGAGATGCGGCAAAGACTGCACGCGACTCGCCGTGAATCGTTCGGAGAGGGGGCGGGATCCGGTGTGTGAGGGAGCCTGGCCGGACGCCCCTGCCGTGCTGGGGCGGGGAGCAGGCTGGGGTATCGAGTCGACAACTCTAGGCTGTCACCGTGACCACTATTTTCGATCACCTCCGCGCTGATGACCGCGAGCACGTCGGGTACATCGAGATGACCGACGACGGCCTCTTCATCCCCTACGACCTCCTGCGTCGGCGGTGCGGTGAGCCCATGGAGCTGGCCGAGGCCGAAGAACTGCTTGACACCGTCGGTTTGCAGGCGTTGGGCGAGCAGTGGCTGCTTCGCACCGAGGGTGACGCATGGGTGCCCGTGGACATCCGGGAGTTCTCACGAGAGTCCGTCACAGTGGCGCCGCGGCTCGATGACAGGGCGGTGGCCAAGGCGCTGGATCTCACCGCGACGGTGATGTTGTCGTTGCCGACGGATCGGCTCCGTTCCGCCGAATGAGGCTGGGCGGTTCCCTTCTCAGGCGAAGATCTCCCGCAAGGGTGTCCACCCCACGGGAAGCGGCCCGCGGATGGCGGCTCGTTGCCTGTCTGCCTCATGGGACCAGCCCTGAGCTTGTCCCGGGCTGCCGACCGGACCCCGGGCAAGGCGGAGTCCCACGTCCTCCAGGACGGCGTCCGGGGCGTTGCCCCGGCGCACTGAGGCGCGCACGCTCCAGGGTTCATCCGCCCAGCCACCCCCGCGCAGACTGCGGTAGTCGCCGTAGCGGGCGGGATCGGCGTAGTCCCAGCACCATTCCCAGATGTTGCCGAGCATGTCGTGCAGACCGTACGGGTTGGCTTTCTTCATGCCGACGGGCTGGGGGCCCTCGAGGTGGTCGAGGCTGATCCAGGCGATGTCTTCAAGCGGCCCGTAGGTGGGCGAGGTCGTTCCGGCGCGGCAGGCGTACTCCCACTCGGCCTCGGTGGGCAATCGGTACCCGTCAGCGCTCGTGTTCCAGGTGACGGAGCGTCCGCCCCCAGCGCGCGTGTAGGCCGGCTGCAGCTCTTCAGCTTTGGATAGCTCGTTGCAGAGGTTGATGGTCTCGAACCATGTCAGAGGCGTGAGCGGGCGTCCGGTGCTCCGGTCGTGTAGGGGGTGCACTGCCATCTCGAAGGGCTCCAGTTCCACATCCCGTGTGGTCCTGCGGCGGGCGTCGCGCAGGGTGATTTTTCCCGAAGACAGGGTGGCCATGGAGGGCTGGTTCATGGTGTCAGCGTCGCACACGGGCTGACTGGAGAACCACGAGCTGCACCCGGACAGGGTTCAACTGTCAAGGCCTAAGTGACTCGTGGTCGTATGAAACATATTCGCGCGTTTGTGAAATCTTCGCTGCATCTCGACACCAACAGTCGTCGCCGTCAAGTCTCTAGAGGCGTGTCGCGGTATGAAACATATTCGTGCGTTTGTGAAATCTTCGCTGCAACTCGACAGGTGTCCATGTGTCGAGAGGCGATGAACATTTCACAGGACACGCAGTGAACTCCTCGCAGAGCCGGATGATTAGCGGGGTCAGCGAAAAGTAGTCCTCGACCACTGGCGGGGGTGCCAACGTCACCGGTCAGTACAGCTCACCCCTGTTAGCGCTTCGCTCGCATTCAGCACGTCCAGACACCTTCCAGTCCAAGGCATGCGCACAAGGGAAGACCGCTCCCCGCTCACCACGGCCGCCCTCGGAGGTCGATCTCCCCGGCCGGCCAGAGCTGCTCAGTTCCGCGTAACGGCATGACCAGCAGAGGCTCCCCTTGAGTGCTCTGTGTTGGCTGCCCGCCGCGTCCGATGCTGCGTTCAGCAGCGACGATGCGCTGCCATCCGCACGAGACGTAGAAGGGCACCACGGACTCGTCGCAGCCGAGATAACCGAACTCTGCGTCGGAGTGGACGCGCATGGAATCGACCGCGGACCGCATCAGTCGCTGGCCCACGTGGTGGCCACGCCCGCTCGGGGCGACCAGCACGCCGCCCACGCCGGCGATCGTCACAGGGCGTGCCCCTACAGCGATCGACCTTCGTGCCCATCCGATGTGTCCAACTGTCTGCGCGTCCAGGGTGGCGATGACATGCATGTCATGGGGTGCATACCCGTAGGGCTGGTCGGGATCCCACTCCCCGTAGTCCTCGCGGTATTCAGCAGCGAAGAGGCGGTTCAGGTCATCAAGCTGCCCGGGCGTCAGGTCGGTGTGCCACGTCAGCTCGATCTTGAGCGAGGAGGAAGGAACCAGATCCATGCGCCGATTCTGGCAGGCGCGTTCGACCCGCGGCTCCCAAATGTCGCGGGGTGAGGATCCGCCTTGGTGCCGAGATACAGCGGAGACCGCACAGGCATGCGCTCTTTCCGGCGCAGCTGCTCCGACCCCCGCCCCACTGTGCCCAGTGACCGGGGCCTCCGATCAGGGGGCCGACGTGGGAGCGCTCAGAACCCACCTGTCGTCCGCCCCCATCACGTGCAGGTCATCGCACATGAATCCCCGCAGCCAGGGGGCCTCATCCACCACACGCAGGTAGAAGCCACGGTGCACGCGGGGATCCTCACCCAACGAGGGGGAGAGCACATGCACGGATCCCTCCGGCGCCCGACCATGCCGGAGCACGGAATCCGGGGCGTTGACCTGATCCAGGGTGCGCAGACGCAGCAAGGGGGCGACAGCCGGCGGACAGGGAGCGAGGCCGGCGGCCAGCGCTGCCCGGCGCAGCTGCGGCAGGGTGCCTCCATTGGGCAGGCCCAGGTCGGTGAGGGAGCGCTCGACGACGCGGACCGGGCGGGAGGTCTGCAGGTCTCGGGCGAGGGCGGGGCGGAAGAGCAGGGTGCGCGCTGAATCGTTGAACCGCACTCCGGCCGCCTGCAACTGCGTCAGCAGTTCATGCGGGTCACCGGCAAGGGTCAGCTCTATTCCGGCGCGGTCGATGAGGTCAGCCATAGACCTGATTGTCATCCGCGATGCTGCGGGTTCCTGTCAAAGTAGACAACGCGGACTTCCCGTAGCGGCGCCAACAGTCGTCGCCGTCAAGTCTCTAGAGGCGTGTCGCGGTATGAAACATATTCGTGCGTTTGTGAAATCTTCGCTGCAACTCGACAATGATCATGCGCAAACCCTAAACAACCACCACGTCAAGGTTGTAGGCACCAGTTCCGGTATGCAGCATATTCGCGCCTTTGTGCAATCTTCGCTGCATCTCGACACCATGCCAGAACCGGCGCCAGTTGTAGAGATGCAGCGAAGATTTCACACGACACGCGGTGAACCCTTCTCGGAGCAAAACCTTCAGCGGGGTCTGTGAAATGTACCCCTCGGCCGCCGAGAGAGTCATCAACGCCCAGGGTCAGTACATCTAGCCGACCACCCTGACCGCTGCGTCGCGGACATGTCCCAGGCGCGCGCCTGACAGTGCGCTCATGCCGGGAAGGCGATTCTGAGGCCGTGCCACCTGCCGCTCGACTTCCGCCTCAGGCACCGGGTGCAGAGGAGTCACCTCTCGTGGTCGACGGCGGGCTATCAGTCGGGGATGCTCTCGCGTGCAGCCTTGCGAATCTGTGCTGAAGCGTGCTGCGAGGCAAAGGTCAGCAGTTGAGAAACAGCTGGCGGGCGTGAAGCAGGAACTGGTGACAGCTGATCGTTAGTGCCGGGAGGCTGAGGATGAGTCGTTGGCGGCCGTGCATCCGGTGAGCAGGAAAGCACCGACCACGACGGTGATTGCAGCGGTTTTCGTTCCGCCGTACTTCGGGAATGGCCTGAAGTTTTTCATGGGATTCCTTCCCGTGTCTGCCCGTGGTGCCAATTGGCCTTACTACCCCATAGGGGTAGTGCCTACCTGCGTGACGCGGAAGCGCCCCCGCCCGGAACGAGCCCGGGAGGGGCACTGCGTTCAGTCGTGCTTGCTGATTTCCGGTTCATGTTCGGCAATGTGCTCGGTCTCGATCTGGAAGGTCGAGTGATGGATGGAGACCTCGAAGTGTCCTGCGACGCAATCTTTGATCTCGTGGAGCGTCTGCGCGGCACGACCGTCGGTGAAACACTCGTCCTCGACGACGACGTGGGCGGTCAGGATCGGCAGGCCGGTCGCCACAGTGGAGGCGTGCAGGTCATGGACATCTTTGACATGGTCAAGTTCGAGGATGTGCGAACGCACCTTGTCGAGGTCGAGGCCCTTGGGAGTGAACTCCATAAGGACGCCAGTGGTCTCGCGCATGAGCTTGAACGCGCGAGGCACGATCAATGCGGCGATAAGCAGTCCGGCGATGGCATCGGCCTGCATGAACCCGGTCGTGGCGATGACGATCGCCGCGATGATCACTCCGAGCGACCCGAGGGCATCATTGAGAACTTCGAGGAACGCGGCACGCATGTTGAAGTTCGAGCCGCGGCTGGAGGCGAGGATGGTGATGGCGATGATGTTCGCGACCAGGCCGATGATGCCGAATATCAGCAGTTCGCTTGCGGGCACCTCCGGCGGCTCGAACAGTCGCCGGATGCCTTCGATGGCGGCGTAGGTGCCCACCGCCAGCAGCAGTGCCGACTGTCCGAGGGCTGCGATCACTTCAATACGCCGGAACCCCCAGGTGCGCTTGGAGTTGGCGGGCTTGAGCATCAGCGTCGCGGCGATCAGTGCGACCAGCAGGCCGGACGCATCGGTAATGGCATGGGCGGTGTCGGTCAGCAATGCGAGGCTGCCGGTGATGACCGAGCCCATGGCCTGGGCAACGACGATCGTCGCGGTGATCGAGAATGCGATCCAGAGTTTCTTGCGGAAATCTCCGGGGTGACCGGTCTCGCTGGCGGCGGGGCCGTGATTGTGTCCTGCGCCCATGTCTACTTCTTGTCCGTATCTGACGCGTGGTGGGTATGTGGGAGTCGCAGGTGCGTGCAGAGCAGGGCCTGCGTGCCGGTGGCATCGAGGAGGCGTTCGGCAGCGGCGATGAGGGTACGCAGGAGCTCGGACTGTGCCAGCGAGTACCAGGTGGAGCGCCCTTCCGGGCGCATCGTCGCCAGGCCGCACTCGACGAGGAAGCCGACATGCTTGCTCACCGTGGACTGGGCCAGGCCCATGTGCTCGACCAGGTCCCGGACCCGGTGCTCCCCGGAGGCGAGGTGCTGCACGATCGCTAACCTCGTCGGCTCCGCAAATGCCTGGAACAGGTGGGCGTACGCTACCGTCGCCACTTCGTCGAGGGTTGCCCCCTTCTCTTGAATCATCGCCATAAGCCGATCATATCGCTCTAGAGCGATATTGTCGAGTGTGATATGTCGCTCCGACGCGGAATGAAGCTCAGGGGTCCCGTCGCACCCGAGGATGGGCTACCTGGGGGATGGTCGGTCGCATAGCTGCAGTGGGAAGCTACGCCAGCTGACCATCGGCCCCGGTGGAGAGCAGGCGGGGTGGGGAGCCGATGTCGATGAGTCGGGTGAAGTAGTCCTGTGCGCAGGTGGCGACGACCCCCACCTGCGGGTGGCTCCTCCTCTGCCCTGGCCAGGTCAGCGCCACGGTCACCGGTGGGGCATCCTCGATGGGCAGATAGACCACCTCCGGCGCGCGGTGATTGTGCGTTGTCGCCTCTGCAGTGATGCCGATGGCGTCGCCGACAGCGATGCGGGTTAACCACTCGCCCGTGTTCGCCACCGAGATCGTGCGCGGCATGTGAGCAGTCGTACTCCACAGCTCCCCGGTGGCCGTCGGAGCGGTCGCGCAGACCGCCACCGGCCCGTCAGCGAGATCGGCTAGGGTCACCGACTCCTGCCGGGCACGGGAGTCGCTGCTCGTCACCGATACAACCAGGCGTTCGGTGAACAGCGGTAACCGCTCCAAACCCGGACCAATGGCACGTTTGGGTGGAGAAGAGCGGATGAGTGCGGCATCGATCGCCCCCGTCGCGCAGCGCCCAGATCGGGTCCGTCGGGCGACTGTATTCGATGAGCTCAGCGTGCCCGCGCTTCCATTCCTGGAACAGAGGCAAGGTGTGACGGCCAAAGCCGGCCCAGGCGCAACGGCACCAGGATGCGCAGTGAGGCCGTGGTGCGATCTTCCAGGTGAAAAGGCAGGTTTGAATCCGGTTCCGAGAAGGGCACATGGGCCTGGGTCCGACGATCAGACTCTGTTGTGAGCCGCGGCCCGCCCTCGCCCTCGCAACGTTCAAGTGAGTAGATCCTGGAACGGCCGAACTTCAGACGGATGCCGTAGCCGCCGTTGGGTCCGTCAGGCAGAAACTCTGCCCCCAATTCTTCGAGGGCGGCCCGCACACGCTCCTGCTTCTTCTCCGACAAGTCGTGTCGCCCCTTCTCGAAGTCGCGCAACTCTTCCTTGGTCACGTTGGCTTCGCGGGCGATATATTGGGCGCTCACCTTCACGAGGATGCGCGCGGCGCGTGTCATGTCCCCGTTGGAGATGTGCTGGCTCTCCATCACTCGCCTCCTGCGACGTGTGTCCTATTGGGCTCAGCGGGAAGTGGAGGTGCCTACGGGATTCGAACCCGTGTAAACGGTTTTGCAGGCCGCTGCCTATCCTCTCGGCCAAGGCACCAAGTCGCCGGCGAAGTCAGTCGCCCGGCGTGAGGCCAGCAACCAGGTTGAAGGCGCCGGTGAGAATGTTCAGCGACACGACCCCGACGACATCAGAGATCTCACGGTCGCTGTACCCGTATCCCCGAAGCTCGTCAATCTGCTCGTCGGTGATCGACGTAGGCTCACGGTAGACCTGGAGGCCGAGCGCGATCATCGCCGCGACCGGGCTGGTCATCGCCGTACCCTGCTGGGCGAGTGCGATCTCGTCATCGCTGACCCCGAGCGATCGTGCCGCGCTGATGTGCGAGGCCAGGCACATTCCGCATCCCTGCTTCGACTGCACGGCGATCGAAACGAGCTCGCTGACTTTACGGTCGAGCTTGGCGCGACGCATGGCTTTGCTCAGGTCGAGATAACCGCCGAGCACCGCCGGGGAGTGCGCCATCGTCGAGACCATGTCTCCGACCTGGCCGTGCCGCTCGACGAGATCGCCGAGCAAGTCTCGTGAGGCCCCCACTGCGGTCTCAGGGGTTAATCGGGAAAAACGGGGCATGATGCCTCCTCTGTCAGTTCGGTCGCAAGTTCGAGGTGGGAGAACCTGCACGAGTGCGTTCCTGCTGCTGATGTTCGGCATGGAAGATCGCAGCCTCAGCCAGCGCCCCGGCATGCACACCGTTCAATAGGTAGAAGTCGCGGGACTCGCGTCGCTGCCGACTCACGATCCCGGCCGACTCCAGGCGGTGAAGCTCGTGGGAGGTCTGGTCGACGGGAAGGTCGACGATGTCCGCCAGATGATTGGCAGAGACCTCGATGTCGCGAATGGCGAGGATCATCTTCACACTCACCAGATTCGCCAGCAACGCGAAGACTCCGACCGCCGCATTCAGATGCGGTGTGTCATACGTGGCGTGCGCGTGCTCAACCTCTTTCATAGTCATTAATACTACCCTATACCCCTATAGGGTATCAAGGGTTATTCAATCGATGTGACGGACTTGGAGACGCGTGGCCGGGTGCGGCGGATCGGGGTGAGGCCAGAGGCGACGGGTCCGCGCAGGAGCACGTGTCCAGTCGGGAGGGTCAACCGCGTCCAACGGCCGGCGGTTGAGATCGTGGCCCCGTTTCCTCGGCTGAGGAACCCGAAGACGTAGGCGGCGAACGCAACGCCTTGTGGCAGCGATGCGAGTGCCGTGTCCGGGGTGCCCCAGACCGTGCCCCGGATCTTGCGGACGACATCGTCGCCGGGTTTGTCGGGAAGTGCTTGGGCGACGGCCTCGATGCCGGCACGGGCGCTGCGCATCAGCGTCAGGCTGGTCACATCGGCAATAAGTCTCCACCCGTGTTGCGGGGGTTCGACGCTGGTCCAGGCGGGTGCCAGCGCGGTCTCCGGCAGCGCCAGGGTCAGGGGGTCGGCGGTCGCGGTCAGGGTGTCGACGGTGACGTCGCACTGCAGCTCGGGGTCGGAGCGGAGCGTGCGAAGGACGAGGATCGTAGGAGTGCGGTCGAGCGGGCCACGGGGCGTTAGCGCGGCTGCGGCCTGCAAGCGCACGCCATGGGCACCGGCCTGCGCGGCCCGCTGAGCGAAGGTGAGCGCGTCGCGGGCGGGCGGCGCGTCGGCGAGGATCAAGCGCGCTGGCATCCTGAGGGTTTGTGCCCGCCGTGTCCTGGAACGCGGTGGTCAGGGGCCGGGTTCAGGAGCGAACGAGCCGGTTGATGGCGTCGGTGGCTTCCTGGATCTTCTCGACGGCCGCCTCGTCGCTGAGCTTGGCGGCATCAAGCACGCAGTGCTTGAGATGGTCGTCGAGCAGACCAGTCGCGACCCCCTGGAGGGCACGGGTCAGGGCGGAGACCTGGGTGAGGATGTCGATGCAGTACTTCTCCTCATCGATCATCTTCGCGATCCCACGCGCCTGTCCTTCGATGCGCTTCATGCGGCCGAGATAGCGCTCCTTGTCGCTGATGTAGCCGTGCTGGTGGGAATCGTTATCGACAGACATGGGCATGTCCTTACTTCTGGCGCTCCAGGACGGAACGCGTGCTAGCTTCGGGTGTAAGGTCGATGCGCCGCAGCAGCTGGGCGTTGAGCGCGACAACCACGGTGGAGGCTGACATCAGGATCGCGCCGATCGACATTGGCAGGACGAGTCCCACCGGTGCGAGGATACCGGCCGCCAACGGCACCGAAAGAAGGTTGTAGCCGGCGGCCCACCACAGGTTCTGCTTCATCTTGCCGTATGCGCGTCGCGACAGCTGGATGATCGAGAGCACGCTGCGTGGGTCGGAACTGGCCAGGATCACCCCGGCCGAGGCGATGGCGACATCGGTGCCAGCGCCGATCGCGATGCCGACATCGGCCTGCGCCAGAGCCGGGGCGTCGTTGACGCCGTCGCCGACCATCGCGACCCTCTTGCCCTCTTCCTGCAGCTGGGAGACCTTCGCGGACTTGTCCTCCGGGCGCACGCCGGCGAAGACGCGGTCGATGCCGAGCTCCTTGCCGACCTCGTTCGCGACCGCCTCGGCATCGCCGGTGATCATGACGACCTCGACGCCGAGGGCGTGGAGGGCGTCGACGGCGTAGCGGGATTCTGGCCGGACCTCGTCGGCGAGCCTCAGCCCGCCGACCACCTGGCCGCCGCGGAGAACGTGCAGAATGATCGCGCCCTCGGAGCGCCATGCCTCGGCCGTGCCGACCTCGTGCTGACCGGTCTCCTCGAGCAGCCGGGGCCCGCCGACGCGGACCTCCTGGCCGGAGACGGTCGCAGTGACGCCGACGGCGGGCGAGGATGAGAAGCCGCTGGCCTGCTGGAGGGCAAAACCCTTGTCCTTGGCGGCGGTGACGATGGCCTTGGCGAGCGGGTGCTCGCTGTCGGCCTCGGCCGAGGCAGCGAGGGCGAGGACCTGGTCGGCGTCGAGTTCGCCGGTCGGCTCGACGCCGGTGACGGTGGGCTCGCCCTTGGTCAGCGTGCCGGTCTTGTCGAACAGGACCGCGTCGACCTGCCGCATGGACTCCAGCGCCAGGCGGTCCTTCACTAGGACGCCGCCGCGGGCGGCTCGCTCGGTGGCGATGGAGACGACCAGCGGGATCGCCAGGCCGAGGGCGTGGGGGCAGGCGATGACGAGCACGGTGATGGTGCGCACGACGGCCTCGTCGGGCATGCCGATGAGCGTCCAGACGACCGCAGTGACCAGCGCCGCGCCAAGAGCGAACCAGAACAGCCAGGCCGCGGCCTTGTCGGCGATCCGCTGGGCGCGGGAGGATGAGTTCTGCGCCTCGGCGACGAGCCGGTTGATGCCGGCCAGGGCGGTGTCGTCACCGGTGGCGGTGATCTCCACCCGCAGGCCGGAGTCGGTGGCGACGGTGCCGGCGGTGACGGTCTGGCCCTCGCCGCGAGAGACCGGGCGGGACTCGCCGGTGATCATGGACTCGTCCATCTCGGCGCGGCCGTCGACGATGGTTCCGTCAGCCGGGACGCTGCCGCCGGGGCGCACGAGGACCACGTCGCCCACGTCGAGGTCGGCTGGGGCCACCTTGACGACGTTCTCGCCCTCGACGCGCTCGGCCTCGTCTGGCAGCAGTGCCGCCAACGAGTCGAGCGCCGAGGTGGTCTGGGCCAGGGAGCGCATCTCGATCCAATGGCCCAGCAGCATGATTACGATCAGCAGCGCCAGTTCCCACCAGAATTCGAGCTCATGATGGACGAGCCCGAGCGTGGCGGCCCAGGAAGCGAAGAAGGCCACCGTGATCGCCAGAGCGATGAGCAGCATCATCCCGGGCTTGCGGGACTTCAACTCGCTGACGGCACCGGTGAGGAAGGGCCTGCCGCCCCAGACGTACATGACGGTGCCCAGTGCCGCGGCGACCCAGCCCGCCCAGCCGGGGACCTCGTAGCCCAGCAGCATGGCGAACATCGGTGAGAGGGCGACCGCGGGGATGGCGATGACGAGGTTGATCCAAAACAGTCGGCGGAACTGGCCAACGTGGTCCCCGTGCCCGCCATGGCCGCTGTGATCTCCGTACCCACCGTGCTGGGCATGCTCATCGTGGCCGCCGTGCTCGTCGAGGCCCGTGTGGCCTGAGTGCTGCCCGTGGTCCATGGCGTGGCCCTGATGCCCGGTGTGCTGACCCTCGCGCGTGCCGTGCGCATCCGCCGAGGCGTGCGCGGACACAGACCCGTGGTGATGCTCGCCGTGGGCGGGTGTATCGGTTTCGTGACCGTGATGCTGTTGTGAGTTCGGGTCCGTCATGATTCCTCTCCTCCGTCATCGAGCCAGGCCGATTGCCGCTCACCCGGTGGCCGGGCAAGCGAACGTCGGCTCAGGACGCTGGTTGGATCTCGCTCTCGACGACCCACTTGTGGTTCGTCATCTTCATGCCGTCCGTCTCGTAGTCGACCATGTAGACCGTCTCATCGGTGGACGAAGCAATGATGGCCTTTACGCCTTCCATGCCTTCCATGTGCTCGGCGAGCAGAGTCACCTCTGTGCCGTCGGCCAGGCGCGCGTCGCCGGCATCCTCAATTTCTTCCTGCACGACCCACTTGTGATCAGTGACGGGGTCGCCGCCACCTGCGGGCGTGTAGTTCACGGAGTACGTGTACGTGTCGAATGCGCCGGAAATCGTTGCTGTAGCCCCTTCCATGCCTTCCATGTGGTCGGCCGTGAGCTGCACCTCGGTACCGACAGGGTAGGTGGGCTCACTGGCTTCGGCGATACCCTCGGGTGCCGGTCCGCCGTCCATCGGGTGCTCCATCTCTTCATCACCGCTTTCTGCGTTGTTGCCGCCGTGGCCCTGATGCTCCTCAGTAGCCGAGGGGTCGGTCTGCTGGTTGTCGTCTGCTCCGCTGGCGCAACCGGCGAGCACGAGCGCCACTCCGAGGGCTCCCGCTGCCAGTCCTGTTCGCAGTCTCCTCTGCATGTCATTTCCTTTCATCAATATGCCTACCCTATACCCCTAGGGGGTACTAGTCAAGACTTGTGTGTTGTGTCGGTATGGATCAATCGGAAACCCCTTCTCAGAGGGTCTGCTCGTGTTGGATGGGCAATGCGGCGATGAGGGGATGGTCGAAGCCCGTCGGTCCGGTCTTCGCGGCTCCTCCGGGAGAACCCAACTCGTCGAAGAACTCGACGTTGGCCTTGGAGTAGTCAGACCATTCGTCGGGCAGGTCGTCTTCGTAGTAGATGGCCTCGACGGGGCAGACCGGTTCGCAGGCTCCGCAGTCGACGCATTCGTCGGGGTGGATGTAGAGCGAGCGTTCGCCCTCGTAGATGCAGTCGACAGGACATTCGTCGATGCAGGCGCGGTCCTTGACGTCCACGCAGGGAAGCGCGATCACGTAGGTCATGGCTGCTCCTCTCGGTCGGGTGCGGATCGGCGGTGAGAGCCGGTGGGAGGCTCGGGGAAGTCGTCAGCCTCTGCCGGGCCTGCGGCCGGGTGCGGGATGCGCAGGCGCAGGACGGTGGCGACGAGGCTGAGGGCGATGATGATCGCACCGAGGATCGTCATCGTCCCCGACAGGGTGAGCACCGGCACGAGCAATCCGGCGACGATGGTGGGCACGCCGAATGCCAGGTAGGCAACTGTGTAGATCACAGCCATCACGGCGGCGCGTTCCGACGATGCCGTGTGGGGCATGAGTGTGCGCAGTACCCCGAGGAACGCTGTGCCGAACCCGGAACCGACGATCGCGACCGAGGCGACATAGGCTGGGTAGGAACCGAGTGCGAGGGCGCCGATGCTCACTGCGGTGCCGAACGCCAGGGCACTGGTCGCATACAGGCTGATGGTGCGGGCGGAACGCCGCTGTAGGACGGAGGAGGCGGTGACTCCGGAGATCGCCAGTGCGAAGAGGACGATCCCAGCTTGGGTGTGCGTGGAGCCCCCAAGCTCACTGCCGACGAGGTCGGCTCCGAGCGCAAGGAAGAGTCCGTTGGTCGCCCACCCGGCGATGATCACGGGCACTCCGACGGTGAACATGCGGCGTAGGTGCGGTGGCACGGTGAACCGCGGACGGAGGTCGCCACGTCGTATCTGGGTCTTCGGGACCAGTTCCGGTGTGCTCCACACGACCGTTGCCACGATGAGGAAGGCAAGCACGAGCGACCCGAAGACGGCAGTTGTCGGTTCGGAGGTGAGATCGAGGAGAAGTGCAGCACCGAGAGCCCCGGCCCCAAGGCCAATCATCGGGCCGATCGTGTTCCACAGGGCTGCGATGTTCCGATGTGACGGGGACTCGAAGTCGATCATCATCGCCGACAGCGCCGGGATCAGCAGACCCGCTGCGAGCCCTTGCAAGGCTCGGGCGACCAGGAGCGCCGCGAGGCTACCGGCGAACCAGAACATGGCCACGCTCAGCGCCAGCGCCAAAGAACCGGCGGCCACGACCGGACGTCGGCCGACGTGGTCGGAGAGTGGTCCGAGGTAGAGCAGCGCGGCCAGGAGGGTGAAGGTGTAGACCGCGAACACGAGTGTGGTGGCGACGGGGATGAGTCCGAGCCGTTCGGCGATCTGGGGATAGAACAAGGACGGCGCGCTGGCAGCGGCCATCATGAGAATGGTCGCTGCCAGCGAGAGCACGAAGCCCCACCGTGGGATCTGCCTAATACAGTCTCCCGCCATTGCCTATGCCCGCACGCCGTGGAGCTGCTGCCCCCACTGGTAGACGGTGCCGACTGCGTCGATGCCAGTGACGCCGACGACGATGCCGTCGATCTCGTGGCGGACGATGAACTCCTCACCCGCTTCCAGGTGGGCGTCTGCGCCGGCTGTGTACCCGACTCCGGAGATCATCTGACCGTAGACCATTGCCATGTAAGGGCTGCGTGGCAGGTAGGCGCCCGGATCGTCGCTAACGCCGAGGTCGTGCAATGCGGCCCGCGCGGCATGCGCACCCTGTGCGGCGGCGTCTTCCCAATGGTCGATGCGCCAGGCGTCCAGTGCTTCGTCGTGGTGCGTGGCCACGCCTCCGGCTGCGTAGACGTGGTCTGCCGCGGCGCGGAGGTGATCGTCGACGTCGATACCGTTCGTCCACGGTGACGGGGCTGCGGGCGTCGTGCCGAGCGCGAGGAGAAGGAAGTCAGCCACGACGGGATTTCCGTCGTTGAGGGTGATGGTGACACCGGATTCTGTTTCGTCGACATGCTGGAGAGTGCGACCGAATCGGGCCTGCACCTTGGCGGCATGGTCGGCGGCGAGGCGCTCAGCCACGGGCGCCCCAAACGCTCCGACGCCGGGAACTGAACTGCGGGAGACCAGCGTGACCATGTGTCCGTCGGCTTGCAGAGACGAGGCCGTCTCGGCTGCGATGATTCCACCGCCGTAGATCGCTACCCGCGCGGGTCGCCCCAGTCCGGTCAGCAGCTTTCGGATGCCCAGGGCATCCCCCACGGAGTGAAGAGCGGTGACCCGCCCTTGTCCGGCGTCGTCGCCGCCGAACACGTCAGCGGGCAGGGAGCGGGGCATGCTCCCGGTCGCGACGATGAGCGCGTCGTAGGAGACTTGTGCGCCGGAGGTCAACTGGGCCTGCTTCGCCGAGGTATCGACTTTAAGCACGGTGTCGGCGATGACCTCGATCTGAGGCAGCGGGAGCTTGATCATCTCCGGCGGTGTCTGACCGAACGCGATTCCCTTGATGAGCATCCGCGTATAGGGCGTCTCCCCGGTGCGGGTCACCAGCGTCACCCGGACATCGTCGCGTGAGGCGAGAGTGCGGGCGGCTGCGGCCCCGGCTGCTCCCGATCCGAGGATGAGGACGTGCTGTGGGGTCATAGAAGAACTCCTGGATGCTGGTCGTGATCGAACTGATGCGCCGGCGTCAGGAGCGCACGAGGCGGGCGATGGCCTCGGACGCCTCGCCGAGCCTCTGCTCGCTGACTGGTCCGCCGGCGAGTGCGGCGTCGAGGACGCAATGCTTGAGGTGATCGTCGAGCAGGCCGAGGGCGACGTTTTCGAGTGCCCTGGTGACTGCGGAGATCTGGGTGAGGATGTCGATGCAGTAGCGGTCCTCGTCGACCATCCGATCGATGCCGCGGATTTGGCCTTCCAGGCGGCGCAGGCGATTGCGGTACTTCGTCTTATCGCTGATGTATCCGTGGACGGACGCGTCGCCGTCGCCTCCTGCGGGGCAGGTGTCGAGATGGGTTTCGGTGGTGGGAGTCGTAGTGGTCATGTCGGCTCGCTCCGATCAGGTGGCGGGGTGCCGCAGCGGTGCCGCGGCACCCCGCACGCTGGTGGATTACGCCATGTTGGCGGCGTACTTGGCTGGGTCCGAATCGAACGCGGGCCCACAGCCAGCGCAGCAGAAGTAGTAGCGCTCATCCTCGAAGTCGCGGTAGAGGCCGGCGGCCTCGGCGGTCTTCTTGCTGACCGGGGTGCCGACCATGACCGGGCAGGTAGTCATGTCATCGGCGCCCCCGCCAAGAAGGTTCTCGCGTCCACCGTTCTCCACGGCCGGGTTGGTCTCGTTCGTGCTGCAGCAGCTGCTCATTCTCTGGTGTTCCTTCGTTATTGGATTCGTGTGGATGGGTGGGTTCTCGTACGTCACTTCGAGGCGACGCTCGTGAACCCGCGCAGGCGGAGGCTGTTGCCGACGACGAAGACGCTGGAGAACGCCATCGCCGCACCTGCGAGCATGGGGTTGAGCATGCCGAGCGCAGCGACCGGGATCGCGGCGGTGTTGTAAGCGAATGCCCAGAACAGGTTGGTCTTGATCGTCGACAGGGTCTTCCTGGACAGGCGGATCGCGTCGACGGCGGCCCGCAGGTCACCGCGCACGAGCGTGATGTCGGAGGCCTCGATCGCGACGTCCGTGCCGGTGCCCATCGCGAGGCCCAGGTCGGCCTGCGCGAGCGCGGGGGCGTCGTTGACGCCGTCGCCGACCATCGCGACGATCTTGCCCTCTTCCTGGAGGCGGGTGACGACGTCGACCTTGTCCTTGGGTAGCACTTCGGCGATGACCTCGTCGATGCCGACCTCGGACGCGATCTGGCGGGCCACGGCCTCGTTGTCACCGGTGAGCAGCACCGGGGTCAGGCCGATCTCCTTGAGCCCGCGGATCGCCTCGGCGCTCGTGGGCTTGACGGTGTCGGCGACGACCAGGATGCCACGCGCAGCACCGTCCCAGCCGATCGCGACGACCGTCTTGCCCTCGCCCTCGGCCTGGGCCTTCGCCTGTGCGACCTCCGGAGAGAGCTTCTGCGACCAGTCCGCCAGCAGAGACTCGCGGCCGACGACGACCGGGGTCCCCTCGACGATGCCCTGCACGCCCTTGCCCTCGACATTGGCGAAGTCCTCTGGAGTAGGCAGCTGGCCGACTTCCTGGGTCGCGCCCTTGGCGATCGCCTGCGCAATCGGATGCTCGGAAGAGTCTTCCAGTGCACCGGCGAAACGCAGCAGCTCCGCACGATCCACACCGGGCTCAGTGATCACGTCGGTCAGAGTCATCTTGCCGCTGGTGACGGTGCCGGTCTTATCGAGCACGACGGTGTCGACCTTGCGAGTGGACTCCAGCACCTCCGGACCCTTGATGAGGACGCCCATCTGCGCACCGCGCCCGGTGCCGACGAGCAGCGCGGTCGGGGTTGCCAGACCCAGCGCGCAGGGGCAGGCGATGACGAGCACGGCGACCGCTGCGGTGAACGCGGCGGCGACGGGGAACCCGCCTCCCAGCCAGGCGCCGAGGGTGATGAACGCGACGACGATGACGATCGGCACGAAGATGCCGGAGATGCGATCGGCCAGACGCTGCACCTCGGCCTTGCCGGTCTGCGCGTCCTCGACGAGCTTCGCCATCTGTGCGAGCTGTGTGTCCGAACCCACACGAGTCGCCCGCACGACCAGGCGGCCGCCGGCGTTGACGGTGGCACCGGTGACCGAGTCGCCCTCGCGGACCTCGACCGGCACGGACTCGCCGGTGAGCATCGAGGCGTCCACCGCGGAGGAGCCGGAGGTCACGAGACCGTCGGTGGCGATCTTCTCGCCTGGACGGACGATGAACTCGTCGCCGACCGCCAGCTCAGAGGTGGGGATCTTCACCTCTACGCCGTCGCGGAGTACGGCGACTTCCTTCGCGCCCAGCTCCAGGAGGGCGCGCAGCGCGGCCCCGGCCTGGCGCTTGGATCGCTTCTCGAAGTAGCGGCCGGCGAGGATGAACATCGTCACGCCCGCGCCGACTTCGAGGTAGATGTTCGCCGCGCCATCCGACGGAGCGATCGTGAACTCGAAGGGGTGCGTCATGCCGGGAGTGCCGGCAGTGCCGAGGAAGAGCGCGTAGAGCGACCAGAGCAGTGCGACGGAGGTGCCCATCGAGATGAGCGTGTCCATCGTCGCCGCACCGTGCTTGAGGTTTGTCCACGCCGCCTTGTGGAACGGCCAAGCTCCCCAGATGATCACCGGTGCGGCCAGGGCGAGTGAGGCCCACTGCCAATACGTGAACTGCAGCGCGGGGATCATCGCCATCGCGATTACGGGAACAGTGAGCACGATCGCGCCGATCAGCCGATGCCGCAGCGAGGTGAGCTCACTGTCTTCCTCCTCCCCGGCCTCGGTCTCCGACGTGTTCGCCGTAGTGTCCTTGGGCTTGGGCAGTGCGGCCGTGTACCCGGTCTTCTCGACCTCGGCGACCAGCAGTGACGGATCGTAGCCGGCAGGCACGGTGACCTTAGCCTTCTCAGTGGCGTAGTTGACGGTGGCCGCGACGCCATCGAGCTTGTTCAGCTTCTTCTCGATCCGGTTCGCGCAGGAGGCGCAGGTCATCCCGCCGATCTCCAACTCGATGTCCGGCCCACCCGTTGGGGGCGCTGATGTGCTCATCCTCTTCCTTCTTTCTCAGCTCTCGTGCGACGCCGGGCCCTGCGGGTCAGTGGCCGTCGGAATGCGAATCGTCTGTCTTCGTGCCGTCACCATGCTCGGCGTCGATCACGAACTCGGCGGTGTGCACCTGCCCGTCGACCTGGAAGTCCAGGTAGAGCAGGTAACGGTCGGCGGTCGGGGCCTCCGCTGCGAATCCGATGTCGGGTCCGGCCGTGTCCCCGGCCTGGGGCTGGTCGCCCTCGGCGTGGACGTGCAGGTAGGCGAGGTCACCCTCGCGCAGCGCCACTAAGTGGCCGAACGCGCCCAGGTAAGGCTCCAGCGTGGTCACCGGCTGACCGTCACGCTCGACCGAGATGGTGAGCTCGCTTGAGGTGCCCGCAGTGAGGTCGCCGTTGAGGGAGACGGTGTATCCGTCGACCTCGTCGGTGGGCTGCGCCTCGGTCTCGACAGGGGTGAAGTCGCCCGCGACCTCGATTGCGCGGGTGAGAGTGATGCCTTCGGCTTCCTCGCCCGCGGGTGTGAAGTCGGCGTACACGCGGTAGGTGCCCGCCTCGTCCCAGGTCCACGGCACCGACCAGGTGCCTGTGCTCGTGTCGAGTTCGGGGTGCACGTGCTGGAAGCCGGCGCCGTCGGTGCGCACGGCGATCAGGTGCAGGTCCTTCTCGTGCGCGGTGGTGTATTCGGTCACCGGTTCGCCGGACTCGTCGAGGATCTGGAAGCTCAGGTCTCCATCCTCGCCTGCGGCCGTGGGGGCCTGGACCGGAGAGAGCACGAAGCCGTCCGCGCTTGCGGAGACCCCGTTCAGAGCGGGCTCCGCGGTTTCCTGCGCAGCGTCGCCGTGCCCTTCACCGTGTGCGTTCACGCCGCTTCCTTCTGCCCATGCTGCTGCGAAGCTATCGGGAATGACGGCGCCGGCGAGGCCGAAGGCCCCGCCGAACGCCACCACCAACCCGGCCCCGTAGAGCGCGAGCCGTCCTCCGGCCTTCATCAGACGCGCACCGCCGAGTAGCCGGCCTCCTCGACCGCCGCGAGGACCTTGGCGTCGTCGATCTCGCCCTCGGCGGTGACGTTGAGCTTGCCGGTCTGCGCGCTGACTTGGATGTCCTGGACGCCGGGGATCTCGCTGACCTCCTCGCGGATCGACATCTCGCAGTGGCCGCAGGTCATGCCCGTCACCTGGTAATCGTTCGAAGCCATCAGGTGTCCTCCTTGTATGTCGGGTTGTACGTCGGGAGTACCCCTACCGGGTACGTGTACTAGTCAAACGTATACCCATGTCAGGTATTCCGCAAGGAGGGAGGCGATCGTGTGAGCTGCATTGCGCAAGTGCTGCAAACAATGGTTGGAGCGTCCGAGGTGTGCCTTGTGGTGCACCGATGCTGCGGGGCGATCCGCTGGGTTCTGGCGCTGCGCGTCGGAGAGTAGTGACCCCTCGGCTCATCAGAACCGTGGACTGCCTTGCCGCATCGACGAAGGCAGCGAAGACTGGTACGAAACCGACTCGCGCCCAGACCCGTCAGTGAGTGGGGTCAACGCTCGGGAAGCGCGGTGCCGGAGACCCCAGGCAGGGGTCTCTGACGGTGACCCTGGTGAAGGCGCGCGGGCGCAGCAGCACGGGGACAGTCAGTGGCCGGGCCGATCCCGTGGAGGACGTCGTCACCCTCGGGGTTGTCGAGATGCAGCAAAGACTGCACGCGACTCGCCGTGAACCGTTCGGAGAGGGGGCGGGATCCGGTGTGTGAGGGAGCCTGGCCGGACGCCCCTGCCGTGCTGGGGCGGGGAGCAGGCTGGGGTATCGAGTCGACAACTCTAGGCTGTCACCGTGACCACTGTTTTAGATCACCTCCGCGCTGATGACCGCGAGCACGTCGGGTACATCGAGATGACCGACGACGGCCTCTTCATCCCCTACGACCTCCTGCGTCGGCGGTGCGGTGAGCCCATGGAGCTGGCCGAGGCCGAAGAACTGCTTGACACCGTCGGTTTGCAGGCGTTGGGCGAGCAGTGGCTGCTTCGCACCGAGGGTGACGCATGGGTGCCCGTGGGCATCCAGGAGTTCTCACGAGAGTCCGTCACAGTGGCGCCGCGGCTCGATGACAGGGCGGTGGCCAAGGCGCTGGATCTCACCGCGACGGTGATGTTGTCGTTGCCGACGGATCGGCTCCGTTCCGCCGAATGAGGCTGGGCGGTTCCCTTCTCAGGCGAAGATCTCCCGCAAGGGTGTCCACCCCACGGGAAGCGGCCCGCAGATGGCGGCTCGTTGCCTGTCTGCCTCATGGGACCAGCCCTGAGCTTGTCCCGGGCTGCCGACCGGACCCCGGGCAAGGCGGAGTCCCACGTCCTCCAGGACGGCGTCCGGGGCGTTGCCCCGGCGCACTGAGGCGCGCACGCTCCAGGGTTCATCCGCCCAGCCACCCCCGCGCAGACTGCGGTAGTCGCCGTAGCGGGCGGGATCGGCGTAGTCCCAGCACCATTCCCAGATGTTGCCGAGCATGTCGTGCAGACCGTGCGGGTTGGCTTTCTTCATGCCGACGGGCTGGGGGCCCTCAAGGTGGTCGAGGCTGGTCCAGGCGATGTCTTCAAGCGGCCCGTAGGTGGGCGAGGTCGTTCCGGCGCGGCAGGCGTACTCCCACTCGGCCTCGGTGGGCAATCGGTACCCGTCAGCGCTCGTGTTCCAGGTGACGGAGCGTCCGTCCCCAGCATGCGTGTAGGCCGGCTGCAGCTCTTCAGCTTTGGATAGCTCGTTGCAGAGGTTGATGGTCTCGAACCATGTCAGAGGCGTGAGCGGGCGTCCGGTGCTCCGGTCACGGAGGGGGTGCACGGCCATCTCGAAGGGCTCCAGTTCCACATCCCGTGTGGTCCCGCGACGGGCGTCACGCAGGGTGATTTTTCCCGAAGACAGGGTGGCCATGGAGGGCTGGTTCATGGCGTCAGCGTCGCACACGGGCTGACTGGAGAACCACGAGCTGCACCCGGACAGGGTTCAACTGTCAATACCTAAGTGGCTCGTGGTCGTATGAAACATATTTGCGCGTTTGTGAAATCTTCGCTGCATCTCGACACTCGTGCGCGAAGACGGGGAGGGCGGGGCGCGCGTGTAGTCTGCTGACACTCTCCTGAACGGTGTTCAGGAGCCCTCGCACCCGCATCGCACCCAGGAGCACCATGACCTCCCCCTCCGCGCCGCAGACCGCCGTCGTCGACGCGCCGGCCACCCACCGCCCGCGCCGTTCCCCCGGGGCCGACCTGGCCCGCATCGCCGTGATGGCCGCGCTCATCGCCGTCCTCGGCGCCATGCCCGGCATCCCCGTGCCCGGCATCCCCACGCCCATCACCCTGCAGACGCTCGGCGTCATGCTCGCCGGCCTGGTGCTCGGGGCCTGGCGGGGCGCGGCGTCCGTCGCCCTGTTCCACCTGCTGGTCGCCCTGGGCCTGCCGCTGCTGGCCGGCGGCCGCGGCGGCGCCGCCGTGTTCGTGGGCCCCTCCGCGGGCTTCCTCTGGGGCTGGATCCCGGGCGCGTTCGTCGTCGGCCTGCTGTTCCACCTCTACCTCCGCGGCCGCCGCGACGGCCGGAACACCGGCGGGCTGGTCGCCGCGGCCCTCACGGCCTGCGTGGTCGGCGGCATCGCCGTCATCTACCTGTTCGGCATCCCCGGCATGAACCTCTTCGGCGGCGTCCCGCTGGACAAGGCCGCGATCGGCTCCCTCGCGTTCATCCCCGGCGACCTGCTCAAGGCCGTGGTCGCGGCGCTGCTGGCCGCCGGACTCTGGAAGGCGTACCCGCGAGCCTTCGCGTGAGCCCCCTCGCCCCCGTCCCCGACCCCGCCGCCCGCCTGGCCTTCCTGGCGGATGCGGACCACGCCGCGGTGCTCGCCGAGGCGGTGGCCGTCCGCGCCCGCGGCGGGGTCCCGGTGGTGGGGGACGAGCGCTGGCCCGCCGACCTCCGGGCGGCCCAGCGGGAGCACGCCGTCGTCCAGCTGCGCCGGCTCGCCGCGCGGGACCCGGACCTGGCCGCCCGCGTCGGCTGGGCGGCCTTCACCTCGGGGTCCACGTCCCGCCCCCGCGTGGTGCTGCGCACGGACGACTCCTGGCGGGCCGGCCACCCCCACGTCGCCGCGTGGCTGGGCCTGGCCCCCGGCGAGGCCATGCTGACGGCCGTCCACCCCGTCTCCTCCATGGCCCTGCACGCCGCCGCCTGGTGCGCGGCCACGGGGCATCGCCTGGCGGTGTCCCCGCACGCGCGCCTGACCGCGGCGGACCTCACCGGACCGGCCGCCCTCACCGCGACCCCCTCCCAGCTCACGGACGCCCTGGACCTGCTCGACGACGGCGCCCCCTCCACCCTGCGCGTGGCCCTCGTCGGCGGGGACCGGCTCCCGGCCGGCGCCCGCGAGCGCGCCGCCGCCCACGGGCTGCGGACGGTCCACTACTACGGCGCGGCCGAGGCCAGCTTCGTGGCCGTGGACCTGGACGGGTCCGGGCTGCGCCCCCTGCCCGGGGTGGAGCTGGAGGTGGCGGAGCCGGACGTCCTCGCCGACGCCGACGGTCCGCGCACCGGCGTCCTGCGCGTGGCCTCCCCGCAGCTGGCGGTCCCGGACGACTCGCGCCTCGCCTCCGGCGCCCCGCGCTGGGACGCGGAGGGACGGCTCACCACGGGCGACCGCGTCACCTGGGATCCCGCCGCCGGGATCCTCACCGTGCACGGCCGCGCCGACGAGGTCGTCCTCACCGCCGGCGCGACCGTCTCCGCCGCGGACGTGGAAGCCGAGCTGGCCGCCGTCGCCGGCCCCGACGGCCGCCCCGTGGCCGCCGGGGTGCTGGTGCTCGGGGTGCCGGACCCGCGGCTGGGCCAGCGGGTCGCCGCCGCCGTCGAGCCCGCGCCCGGGGTGGCCCCGGAGGACGCCCTGGCCGCGCTGCAGGGGGTCGCCCGCGCCCGGCTCTCCCCGGCCGCCCGGCCCCGCCGTTGGGTGGCCGTGGGCCGGCTGGAGCGCACCGGCAGCGGCAAGATCCGCCGCGTCACGCCCCCGGAGCTGCGCCCATGAGCGCCGTCGGCCTGGATGCCGCGCCCGTGTGGATCACGGCCGTCTCCCGCACGCCCGTCACGGCCCGCTCCCGCGCGCAGGCGCACCTGGGCGCCGGCGAGCTGGCCGCCGGCCCCGTGGGCGAGGTCGCCGCCGGGACGCACCCGGCCGCCGTCGTGCTCGGCAACGGGGCGGGCCCCGGGGGCAACGTGGCGCGGATCGCCGCGCTGGCCGCGGGGCTGGGCGTGGCCACGCCCGGCTGGACCGTGGACGCGCAGTGCGGGGCGGGGCTGGTGGCGGTCGCGCAGGCGGCCGGGCACGCCGTCGCGACGGGCCGGGCGTGTGTGGGCGGCGGCGTCGAGTCGCCGAGCACGGCTCCCGAGCGCTCGATCGACGGCGTCTCCTACGCGCAGGCGCCCATGGTCCCGGCCGGCTGGGACGACCCCGGGATGACGGCCGCCGCCGATGCCCTCGCCGCTGCGCGGGGCATCGGCCGGGCCCGCCAGGAGTCGTTCGCGGCCCGCTCGCACGTGCTCGCCCTGGCCGGGGGCCTCCGCCTGCCCGACGACGACGGCCCCCGCCGCCTCGACGCCGCCGCCCTCGCCCGGTTCCGGGCCGTGACGCCCGGCGCGGACCCGGCCACGGCGGTCACCGGGGCGACGGCCGCGCGCATCGCCGACGGCGCTGCCGCCGTGCTCGTCACCCCCCACAGCGCTGTCGTGCGTGAAACGGACGGCGTGTCGACCGCTTCCGTGCGCGGTGTGGACGTCCTCCGCCCCTGCCGGGTCCTCTCCTGGTCCCTCACCGGGGTGGACCCGGCCCTGCCCGGGCTCGGGCCCGTGAGCGCCGTCCGCGACGCGCTGGACGCTGCAGGCCGCACGCTGGAGGGGGTGGCCGTCGTCGAGCTGGTGGAGGCCTACGCCGCCCAGGTCCTGGCCGCCCTGGACGACCTCGGCCTCACCGGTGCCTCCGGCACCTCAGCCCCGGGCGCCTCGGGCCCCGCCACCGCACACGACCCCTGGGGCGTCGACCCGCGCGTCAACGCGGCCGGCGGCGCGCTCGCGCTCGGGCACCCGTGGGGCGCGTCGGGTGCCGTCGCCGTGGTCCACGCGGTGCGGCGCCTGCAGGCCGAGCCGCCGGGCGCCGTCGGACTGGCCGCGTGCGCCGTGGGCGGCGGCATGGGCGCGGCGATGGTCCTGGAGGTCGCCTGATGCCCGCCCTGGTGGCCCGTCCCGCTCTGCCGACGCCGCCCGCCTCAGCGGGAGGTGTCGAGGGGGAGGCGGTCCCGGTCGTAGGTGATGTCCGTGTACCCGTGGGGCTGTGGCCTGCCCTCCTCGTCGAGGGAGACGAACACGATCTTGTCGATCGTCAGGATGACCTCCCCCGTGACGATGTTGCGGACCTTGGCGCGCATGGTCAGGGAGGTGCGGCCGAACTTCACGGCGCGCAGGCCCATCTCGATCATGTCGCCCTGCCGGGCGGACGCGCTGAACTCGATCTCGGAGATCAGCTTGGTCACCGAGCGCGGGTTGCCGAGCTGGATGATCGAGTAGATCGCCGCCTCCTCGTCGATCCAGCGCAGCAGCGAGCCGCCGAACAGCGTCCCGTTGGCGTTGAGGTCCTCGGGCTTGACCCACTTGCGGGTGCGGTAGGAGACGTCGTCGTCCTCGTGCGCGGTCAGGTTCGGGGCGTGGTGCGTGGCCATGGTCACACCGTATCCCCGTCCGTCCCCGCCGGATCCGGAAGGATGGTCGTATGACAGGCCGCACCCCTCCCACCCGCGCTCCGCACGACGACGACGCGGCCGTGCGCCTGGCCGGCGTGCAGGTCGCGGCCCCCGGGGGCCCCGTCCTCCTGGACGGTGTGGACCTGCACCTGACGGCCCCGCGCGTCGCGGTGGTCGGGGAGAACGGCTCCGGCAAGTCCACGCTGGCGCGCGCCGTGGCGGGGCTCGCGGAGGTCACCGCCGGCGAGGTCGCGGTGCACGGCGTGGACGCGGTGCGGGACGTGAAGGCGCTGCGCCGCACGGTGGGCATGGTGTTCGCCAATCCGGCCGCGCAGATGGTCATGCCCACCGTCCGGGAGGACGTGGAGCTCACCGTGAAGGCCCTGACGGACGACGCCGGCCGCCGCCTGTCCCGGGCCGAGGTCGCCGCGCGCGTGGACGCGGCGCTGGCCGAGCACCGGCTCACGGACCTGGCGGAGCGCCCCTGCCTCTCCCTCTCCTCCGGGCAGGCACAGCGCCTGGCGATGTGCTCCGTGCTGGTCGGCGCCCCGCGACTCGTGATCGCGGACGAGCCCACCTCCCTCCTGGACGGCCGCCACCGCCGGATCGTGGCCGACCGCCTGCTCGGCGGGGCGGAGCGAGGGGAGTTCCAGCTGCTGCTCGTCACCCACGACCTCGACCTCGCCCGCGCCTGCGACGCCGCCGTGTGGGTGCACTCCGGCCGGGTCGAGCGCCACGGCCCGGCCGCCGAGACGGTGGCCGCCTACGAGGCCTTCCTCGACGACGCCGTGGCCCGGGAGCTCGCCTGATGCTCTCTCTGCACGTCCCCGGGGACTCGCCCCTGCACCGCTGCCCCGCCGGGGCGAAGGTCGCCGCGCTGGCGGTCTGGGCCCTGGTGGTGACCCTCGCACCGGTGAGCGCGCTGACGGCGGGGGCGTCCGTCGTCGTCGGCGTGGGGGCGTACCTGCTGGGCTTCGGCCTGCGGCGAGGCGTGCGACTGCTGGCCGCCGACCTGCGCGGGCTCTGGGTGTTCTACGCGGTGCTGTTCGCGGCGCAGTGGCTGTTCACCGACCTCCCGACGGCGGCGCTCACCACCGCACGGGTGCTCGGCCTGGTGCTCGCGGCGCAGGTGCTCACCCGCACGACGCGGATCGCGGAGATGGCCGGCGTCGCCGAGGCCGTGCTGGGGCCGGTCACGCGGATCCCGTGGCTCGGGCCGCGGCTGGCCCGGGCGGGCGTGCGGCCGGACCGGGTGGGGCTGGCCATGGGCCTGGTGCTGGCCTCAGTCGGGCACCTGCGGGGGCTCGCGGAGCAGATCCGCGCGGCGCAGGCGGCCCGCGGGGTGCGCATGGCCCCGTGGGCGTGGGTGCTGCCGCTGCTGGTGCTGTCCCTCAAGCACGCGGACGACGTCGGCGACGCGCTCGCGGCCCGCGGGATCGACTAGGGGGCGGCGCCCGCCTCAGCGGCGGTCCTCCTCCGGGGCGGGGCCGACGACCACCCGCACGGGCGGCATGGGGGCGACGTCCGACGCCCCCTCGAGCGTGTGGCCGAGGCGGTTCCACGCGCGCTCGGCCACGGGCGCCACCAGGAACACCGCCACCTGCCGGACCACGGTGGTGAACACGGAGGTGCGCAGGCCGCGGCGGGGGTCCAGGCCGCGGTCGATCAGCTGGCGGGTCTGCTCAGCCGAGAGGTCCACCAGCCGGTCCAGGACGCTCTCCCCCGAGGCGCGCGACGCCGTGAGGGCCTGGGCCAGGTAGCCGCCGATCAGGGGGCGTTCCTGCAGCAGCTCCTGGAACGCCGCGTCGCGGGCGGCGGAGATCTCCAGCGGAGTGCCCTCGAGGGGGACCGCCTCCAGTGTCGCGCGGACGAGGTCGATGATGTCGTCGTCCACGGCGCGCGTCAGGCCGTCCTTGCTGCCGAAGTGGTGCCGGACCAGCCCGGGCGCCACGCCGGCGTGCCGCCCGACGTCGCGGATGCTGGCCGCGTGCTCGCCGCGTTCGGCGTACAGCTCGAGCGCGCTGAGACGGAGGCGGGCGGCGGAGGAGAGGTCCTCGCGGGTCAGGGGTCGGGCTGTGTTCACCGCCTCAGACTAACCGACGGAGAAAGGAGTTGTGCGATCGTGCAATGAATGATTCACTCGTTCGCAGCGTGTGATCTCCACCACAAGCGTCCGCGATCGTGAGGATAGCCATGAACTCCGCCACCGCACCCGTCCTGGGGACGCCCTCCACCATGGGCGATGACGAACAGCTCACCACCTCGCGCCTGTTCCGGGACGCGGCCCGGACCTACCCCGACCAGTCGATCACCCACCGCACCATCGACGGCGAGTGGAAGGTCACCGACTACGCGGCGACCTGGGAGCGGATGCAGCGCGTGGCCGCCGGCCTGGCCTCGCTCGGCGTGGGGCCGAGGGACCGTGTGGGCCTGCTCCTCTGGAACGACCTGCGCCACTTCGAGTGCTACTTCGCGGTGCCGCTCACCGGCGCCACCATGGTCCAGCTCAACCTCCGGCTCGCGCCGCAGGACCTGGCCTACGTCATCGGTCACAGTGGGGCCCGCACGATCGTCGTGGACGCCACCCTCCTGCCGCTGGCCGAGGCGTTGGGGCCGCACCTGCCGGAGGACACCCGCTGGATCGTGGCCACGGACGGTGCGCTGCCCGACTCCTGGGCCGGGCGGGCGGACACGATGTCCTACGAGGACCTGATCGAGCGGAGCGCACCGATCGAGGACGCCCCGGACATGGACGAGAGGTCCGCCTCCGGTGCGTGCTACACCACGGGCACCACGGGCCGGCCCAAGGGTGTCTTCTACTCGCACCGGGCCACCTGGCTGCACGCGTTCGCGATCGCCGCGAACACCGGCATGACCATGGACGACACGGTCATGCTCCTGACGCCCATGTTCCACGCCCAGTGCTGGGGCCTGCCCTACGCCTCCGTGGCGGTCGGCGCCCGAGTGGTCCTGCCGGGCCGCTTCACCATGCAGGACACCGCCCTGCTGACGGAGTCCCTCGTGGAGCACGGCGTCACCGTGGCCCCGGCCGCACCCGCCATCCTCCTGCCGATGCTCCACTACCTGGAGGGGATGGAGGAGACGCCGCACCTGCCCGGCCTGCGGTTCCTGTGCGGCGCCACCGAGCCGCCCGTCGCGCTGATGCAGGGCTTCGACCGCCTCATGGGCGCCGAGATCATCCACGCCTACGGGGCCACCGAGACCTCGCCGGTCGTGTCCGTGAACCGACTGCGTCCCGCCCTCGCCGAGCGGCTCTCCGAGGACGAGCAGTGGGACCTCAAGCGGTACCAGGGCCTCGTGGTCACCGGCGTGGATGTGAAGGTCGTCGACCCGATGGGCCAGCCGCTGCCGCCCGGCGAGCGCAACGTCGGCGAGGTCATGATCCGAGGCCCCTGGATCACCCGCTCCTACTTCGAGAACCCCGAGGCCACCGAGAAGGGGTTCGACGACGAGGGGTACTGGCGCTCCGGTGACGTGGGCCACCTCTCGGAGGAGGGCTACCTGAAGATCGCGGACCGGATGAAGGACGTGGTCAAGTCCGGCGGCGAGTGGATCTCGAGCATCGACCTCGAGAACCACCTCCTCACGGTCCCGGGCGTGTCCGAGGCCGCCGTGGTGGGCGTGCCGCACCCGACGTGGCAGGAGCGCCCGATCGCCCTCGTGGTGCGCACCGCCGGCGCGGACCTGAGCGAGGAGCAGGTCAAGGCCGCCCTCGGCGCCCGGTTCGCCTCCTGGCAGGTCCCGGACCGCGTGCTCTTCGTCGACGAACTGGACCGCACCTCGGTCGGCAAGCTCGACAAGAAGCGCCTGCGCCAGGTGTACGCCGACGCCCTCGCCCAGGGCGATGGCCCCGGCGCGCCCTCCGCCTGACCCCCTGATCCGACCACCGGGCCGACGCCCGGTCCGAACCCCAGACCCCGAACCCCTCTGAAGGAGATCCCCGTGACCCGGGACGCCTACCTCTTCGACGCCGTCCGCACCCCCCGCGGGCTCGGCAAGCCCACCGGTTCCCTCCACGAGGTCAAGCCGGTCGGCCTGCTCGGCGGCCTCTTCGACGCGCTGCGTGAGCGCCACCCCGAGTGGGACCCCGCCGGGGTCGACGACGTCGTGCTCGGCGTGGTCACGCCGGTCGGCGACCAGGGCGGGGACATCGCCCGCGTCGCCGCCCTCAAGGCGGGCATGCCGGAGTCCGTGGCCGGCGTGCAGCTGAACCGGTTCTGCGGCTCCGGGCTGGAGGCCGTCAACCAGGTCGCGGCCCGCATCCGCTCCGGCTGGGAGGACATGCTGATCGCCGGCGGAGTCGAGGCCATGTCCCGCGTGCCCATGGGCTCCGACGGCAGTGCGTGGGCTATGGACCCCGCCACCGCGCTGGACCTGCACTTCGTGCCGCAGGGGATCTCGGCGGACCTCATCGCCACCCGCCAGGGGTTCTCCCGCGAGGACCTGGACCGCTTCGCGGTGCAGAGCCACCACCGCGCCGCGCAGGCCTGGTCCGAGGGCCGCTTCGAGGGCTCCGTCATCCCCGTGACGGACATGAACGGGCTGACCGTCCTGGACCGGGACGAGACCATCCGTCCGGACGCCTCCCTCGAGACCCTCGCCGGGCTGCGCCCCTCGTTCGCCGCGATGGGCGAGCAGGCCGGCTTCGACGCCGTCGCCCTGAACCGCTACACGGACGTGGACGAGATCCACCACGTCCACCACGCGGGCAACTCCTCCGGCATCGTGGACGGGGCGGCGCTCACCCTGATCGGCGGGGAGGAGGCGGGACGGCGGGCCGGCCTGACCCCCCGCGCGCGCATCGTCTCGGCCGCCGTCGTCGGCTCGGAGCCCACCATCATGCTCACCGGCCCGACGCCGGCCTGCCGCAAGGCCCTCGACGTCGCCGGCATGACGGCCTCGGACATCGACCTCGTGGAGATCAACGAGGCGTTCGCGGCCGTGCCCCTGCAGCTGATGCGGGACCTGGGCTGGAACGAGGAGCAGACCAACGTCAACGGCGGCGCGATCGCGATGGGCCACCCCCTCGGCGCCACCGGCGCCATGATCCTCGGCACCCTCGTGGACGAGCTCGAGCGACGCGACCTCCAGACCGGCATCGCGACCCTGTGCATCGGCGCCGGCATGGGCGTCGCCACCATCGTCGAGCGCGTCTGAGCGCCACCCCCCCCGACGCCCGCCCCCACGGCAGAGAGACACGACAGACATGACCGAGAACACGATCACCTGGGACCAGGACGCCGAGGGCGTCGTCACCCTGACCATGGACGACCCGACCGCCAAGGTCAACACCATGAACGGCCACTGGCAGGAGTCCATGAGGGCCGCCGTGGAGCGGCTCGAGCAGGAGCGCGAGTCGATCACCGGCGTCATCCTGACCAGCGCCAAGAAGACGTTCTTCGCCGGAGGCGACCTCGACCAGCTCGGGCCGTCCGGGCCCGAGGACGCCGAGGACGTGTTCGCGATGACCGAGCACGTCAAGTCCCTCCTGCGTCGCCTGGAGAAGCTCGGCCGCCCCGTGGTGGCCGCGATCAACGGCGCCGCCCTCGGCGGCGGCCTGGAGATCGCCCTCGCGTGCCACCGCCGGGTGGCCGTGGACGATCCCCGCATCAAGGTGGGCCTGCCCGAGGTCACCCTCGGGCTGCTCCCCGGCGGCGGCGGCATCACCCGCCTCGTGCGGATGCTGGGCCTGGAGAAGGCCCTGATGGACTGGCTGCTCCAGGGCACCCAGTACCGTCCCGCGCAGGCGAAGGAGAAGGGCGTCATCGACGAGCTCGTCTCCTCCCCGGAGGAGCTGCTGCCGGCTGCCCGCCGTTGGATCCTGGAGCAGGGCGCCGCGGCGGCGAAGGCCCGCGAGGGCGGCCCCGAGGAGACCGACGAGGCGCTCGGCGCCCCCTCCTACGCCGTCAAGCCGTGGGACCGGAAGGGCTTCCGGCTGCCCGGCGGCACCCCGCAGCAGCCGCAGCTGGCCTCCCGCCTGCCCGCGTTCGCCGCCACCCTGGTCAAGACCCTGCACGGTGCGGACCTGCCGGCGCCGCGGGCGATCCTGTCCGCGGCCGTCGAGGGCGCGCAGGTGGACTTCGACACCGCCTCCCGGATCGAGACGCGGTACTTCACGAGCCTGGTGACCGGCCGGGTCTCCACCGCGATGGTGCAGGCCTTCCACACGGAGATGGGCGCCATCCGCGCCGGCGCCGGCCTGGGCGAGCGCGTCTCGGAACGCCACACCATCGCCACCGCGGCCGTGCTCGGCGCCGGCATGATGGGCGCCGGCATCGCCCACGCCCTCGCCACGAGCGGCATCGACGTGGTGCTCAAGGACGTCTCGAAGGAGAACGCCGAGCGCGGCAAGGCCCACTGCGCGGACCTCGTGGGCAAGGCCGTGGCCCGCGGCCGGATGGACCAGTCCGCCGCCGACGAGGTGCTGGGCCGCATCCGCACCACGGACGACTACGCGGACATCGCCGGGGTGGACGCCGTGATCGAGGCCGTGTTCGAGGACTTCGACCTCAAGTCAGAGGTGTTCGCGGAGGTGGAGAAGGTGGTGGGCCGGCAGACGCTGCTCTGCAGCAACACCTCCACCCTCCCCATCACCCAGCTCCAGGGCCCGCGGGAGCGCGCCGCGGACTTCGTGGGCCTGCACTTCTTCTCCCCGGTGGACCGCATGAAGCTCGTCGAGATCATCCGGGGCGAGCAGACCTCGCAGGAGACCGTGGAGCGCGCCTACGACCTGGTCCAGCAGATCCGCAAGGTCCCGATCCTCGTGAACGACGGCCGGGGCTTCTACACGTCCCGCGTGTTCGGCACCCTGGTGCTCGAGGCCGCCGCCATGGTGGAGGAGGGCGTGGACCCGCAGCGCGTCGAGCGCACCGCGCGCCAGGCCGGCTTCCCGGGCGCCCCCCTCGCCATGCTGGACGAGGTCTCGCTCACCCTCACCCAGCACGTCCGCCGCGAGGCGGAGAAGGCCGCCGAGGCGGCCGGCACCGAGCGCGCCGAGCAGCCGGGCGAGCGGGTCGTGGACCGCATGGTCGAGGAGTTCGACCGCCCGGGCCGCGCCCGCGGCGCCGGGTTCTACGAGTACCCGGCGGAGGGCCCCAAGCACCTCTGGCCCGGGCTGCGCGAGCACTTCGCCGCGGAGGTGGACGTGTCCGACGAGGACCTGAAGGACCGCTTCCTGTACCGCATGGCCCTGGAGACCGCCGCGTGCTTCGAGGCCGGCGTCCTGACGGACACCGCGTCCGCCGACATCGGCGGCATCCTGGGCATCGGCTACCCGCCCCACACCGGCGGCCCCGCCACGTTCGCCACCAACCGCCCCGGCGGGCTGGCCGACTTCGTCTCGCGCGCCGACGCGCTTGCGGACGCCTACGGCGAGCGCTTCCGCCCGTCGGACTGGCTGCGTGAGCGGGCCGCCGCGGGTCAGGGGCTGGCATGAGCGCCGGGGACGGCGCCTCCCGCGTCCCGGCGGGCGACGCCGTCGTGCCCGGCCCCCTGGCCGACGTCGCGGTGGTGACGATCGCGCTGAACCTGCCGGGTCCGCTGGCCGCCTTCCGGCTGGCCGAGCTGGGCGCGCAGGTGACCACGGTCCTGCCGCCCGCGGGCGATCCCGTGGCCACGCTGGTCCCGGCCCTGTACACGGAGCTGCACGCCGGCATGGCCGAGCTCACGCTCGACCTCAAGCAAGACGGCGACCGGGCACGCATGGAGGAGCTCCTGGCCGGGGCGGACGTGCTGCTCACGTCCCACCGGTCCGGCGCGCTGACGCGGCTGGGCCTCGACGCCGCCGCGACGGCCCGCCGCCACCCCCGCCTGGTCCAGGTGGACATCACGGGGTTCCCCGGAGAGCGCGCCGACGTGCCGGGCCACGACCTGAACTACCAGGCCGAGGCCGGCCTCCTCGAGCCGGGGCACCCACCCCGGGGGCTGCTGGCGGACGTGCATGGTGCGGAGCGGGCGGTCAGCGCCGCCCTCGCGGGCCTGCACGCCCGGGACCGGGACGGCCGGGGCGGCGGCGTCGTCGTCGCCCTGAGCGACGCGGCCCACGCCATGGCCCTGCCCACGCGGCACGGCATGACGGACCCGGGCTCGCCGCTTGGCGGCGCCAACCCGTTCTACGGCGTCTACCCGGCCCGGTCCGGGCACGTCGCCCTCGGCGCCCTCGAGCCGCACTTCGCCCACGCGATGGTCGAGGCGCTGCAGCTCGATCCCGACGGCGACGTCCGTGCGCAGCTCACCGCCGCGTTCGCGGAGCGCGACGCCGACGCATGGCAGTCCTGGGGCGAGGAGTGGGGCCACCCGATCACCGCCCTGGCCGGCCCCACCGCCTGACCCCCACGACTCAGCACCCCCCTCGAACGACCTCCAGGAGCCCCTCATGACCACCACGGATTCCCGCACCCGCTCGCTGATCGACGTCGACGTCCTCGAGTATCACCGCCTCCTGACGCCCGAACAGCAGGAGAAGCTCACGGAGATCCGCGCCGCCCTGGCCGAGATCGTCACCCCGCACGTGGCCGAGGCCTGGAGCCGGGACGAGTTCCCGCACGAGATCGCCCGCCGCGTCGGCGAGCTGGGCTACAACCACGTCAGCGGCATGACCGAGGACCCGCTGTTCCGCGGGCACCTGATGGCTGAGCTGGCCCGCGCGGACATCTCACTCAGTGTGTACTTCGCCCTGCACAACGACCTCGTTGGGGCCACCCTGGAGGCCCTGGGCTCGGAGGAGCAGAAGCAGACGTGGCTGCCGGGCCTGTACGCGATGGAGTACACCGGCTGCTTCGCGCTGACCGAGCCGGAGCACGGCTCCGACGTCGCCGGCGGCATGGCCACCACGGCGCGCCGGGAGGGGGACGAGTGGGTGATCAACGGGGCCAAGCGATGGATCGGCAACGGCACCATGTCCCGCATCGCGATCGTGTGGGCCCGGGACGAGGAGGACGACCAGGTCAAGGGCTTCATCGTGGAGACCGACACCCCCGGCTACGAGGCCACCAAGATCGAGCACAAGACCGCGGTGAAGATCGTCCAGAACGCGGACATCACCTTCACGGACGTGCGCATCCCGGCGGAGAACAAGCTGGAGAAGGCCGACACCTTCGCGGACACCAACGTGATCCTGCTGGGCTCCCGCAACGGCCTGGGCTGGCAGGCCGTGGGCGCGCAGCAGGGCATCCTCGATGCCGCCCGCCGCTACGCGCTGGAGCGCACCCAGTTCGGCCGCCCGATCGCCGGGCATCAGCTGGTGCAGTCCCTGCTCGTGCAGATCGCGGCCAACCTGGCGGCCACCCTGGGCATGGCGCACCGGGCGGTGCAGCTGGAGGCCGCCGGGGAGGTGTCCATGACACAGGCCTCCCTGGTGAAGCTGAAGACCTCCCAGATGTGCCGCGAGTCGGCCGCGCTGGGCCGGCAGATGATGGGCGGCAACGGCATCCTCGCCGACACCGGGCTCGGCCGGTTCTTCTGCGACGTCGAGGCGATCTTCACGTACGAGGGCACCTACGAGGTGAACTCGCTGATCGTGGGCCGCGGCCTCACCGGTCACTCCGCCTTCCTCTGAACCCCCTCCGACGACCGCCCCACCAGACCAGGAGCCACCGTGACCACCTCCGAGACCCCCGACACCTCCACGACCACCCACGGCCGGCCCACCGAGCGCCGGGGCCATGTGGCCGAGCTGCTCTCGGCCACCGTGGCCCGGCAGCCGGATGCCGTGGCCCTGCGGATCGGCGAGGCCCGCATGACCTACCGCGAACTGGACCAGGTCACGGCCGCGACGGCCGGCTGGCTGCGCCACCGCGGGGTGGGTCCGGGGGACCGGGTGGCCGTGCTGCTGCCCAACGTCCCGGCCTTCGTGGCGGTCTACGAGGCGCTCATGCGTCTGGGTGCGGTGATGGTGCCGCTCAACCCGCTGTTCACGGCCCGTGAGCTGGGGTACTTCCTCGCGGACTCCGGGGCGCGCATGCTCTGGGCCATGCCCGGGCTGCAGGCCGTGGACGAGGTGGCCGGGAACGTCGACGTCGAGGTGGTCACCCTGGACCTCGAGGCGGTCGGGCGGGAGTGCGCCGCCGAGGGCATCGCCCCGGTCACGGAGATCACCCCGCGCGACCCCGACGACGACGCCGTCCTGCTCTACACCTCGGGCACCACGGGCCGGCCCAAGGGCGCCCGGCTGACGCACACGAACCTGCGTTCCAACGCCATGGCGACGGCGACCGGCCTGGGTCGGCTCGGCCCGGACGACGTCGTGTTCGCGGCGCTGCCGATGTTCCACGTGTTCGGGCTCTCGGTGGTGCTCAACGGCGCGGTGTTCTCCGGGTCCACGCTGTCCCTGATGCCGCGGTTCGAGCCGGAGGCCGCCTACGACCAGCTGCAGGACCACGGCGTCACGTTCCTGCCCGGCGTGCCCACCATGCACGGGGCGTTCCTCACCGTGGCCCGGGCCCGCCGTGAGGCCGGGGCCGAGCCGGCGGACTTCTCCCGGCTGCGCATGCCCCTCTCCGGCGGTGCGAGCCTGCCGGTGGACACGCTGCACGCCGCCGAGAAGCTGTACGGCGTGCCCGTATTCGAGGGCTACGGGCTGTCCGAGAACGCGGGCGCGTGCTTCTTCAACCCCGTGGACGCGCCGACGCGCCCAGGCACCGTGGGCCGGCCGGTGGACGGCTTCGAGTTCCGGATCGTGGCGATGGACGGCACCGAGGTGCCCGAGGAGGACCTCGAGACCTCCGGTGAGCTGCGCATCCGGGGCGAGGGCATCATGGCCGGCTACTGGGGCCACCCGGAGGACACGGTGGCGGCGTTCGACGCGGACGGCTGGTTCCGCACCGGGGACATCGCCCGCCGGGACGAGGCCGGGTACGTGCTGATCGTGGACCGGCTCAAGGACGTGATCATCCGCGGCGGCATGAACGTGTACCCGCGCGAGGTGGAGGAGGTCCTCTACGAGCACCCGGACGTGGTCGAGGCCGCCGTGGTGGGTGTGCCGGACGAGCGGCTGGGCGAGGAGATCGCCGCCTTCGTCTCGCTGGCCCCGGGCAGCACCGTCACGGGGGAGGAGCTCCAGGCGTTCGCGGCCGAGCGGCTGGCCCGCTACAAGCAGCCGCGGGAGGTGACCGTCCTGGACGGGCTGCCGAAGAACGCCACGGGCAAGATCCTGCGCCGCGAGCTGCGGGGCTGACCCGCGGCCTCCGCTCGCGCCGCCCCACGCGGCCCCGGCTGCCGCTCGCACCGCCCCGGGTCACTCCCCGGTCCGGCCGGCGCTCTACCCTGCCTGCCAGCCCCCGATTGTCAGCACGGTGTTGACAGACATGCTCCTTGCCTCCACGCTGGACCCATGACCAAGTCCTTGATCTCCTCCGCGGTCGTCGTCCTCCTGATCCTCCTCGTCACCGTGCTGACGGACGCCAGCACCTGGCTCGTGGGCCTCCTCTCCGGGCTCGCCTGCCTCGCGGGCGCGTGGTGCGCCCCCCTGTTCCAGTCCGGCAGCCCCTACGGCGGCACCTTCTTCGGCGGTTGGCAGTCCCGGTGGGACGGGCCGAAGGCGGTGCAGCTCCTCGCGGCGGGGGCGGCGGTCGCCGTGAGCGTCGTGCTGAACCTGTTCGGCGGCGGAGTGCCCGCGGTCGTCGGCATCATCGTGGCGCTCCTCGTCGGCGCCCTCATCCCGGTGCCGGGTGACCCGGCCGGTGGCGGCCATGGGGCAGACCCGGAGGATGCCCGACCCGCATGAACTGATCGCCGCGGCCCTGCGTGAACAGGCCGCGGCGGAGCGCCGCCTGCACGGCGCCGTCCAAGCCGCGCGCGACGCGGGGTGGAGTTGGACCCAGGTGGCCGAGGTGCTCGGCGTGACGCGCCAGGCCGCCCATCGCCGCTTCCACGTAGCACCGGCGGTGGCCCTGGACGACGGCGGCGCTCGCGGCGACGGCGTGCCGGCCGACGTCGCTGCTGAGAACGGCCCGGGTGGCGCATCGGATCCCTGGGCTGAGGCGCGGGCCGCCGCGGAGGCCACTGTGGAGGCCTGGCTGCGCGGCGACGTCGCGGCCGTCCATGCCCGCATGACGAGCGCTGCGCGCGCCGGCCTGCCGCAGTCGGCGCTGCGCGGGGTGCTGCTCGAGATCGAGGACCTCTCGGGGGGCCTGCGAGCCGTGCGGGTCACCGGGGTGCACGACCTCGACGGGGAACTGCTGAGCGGGGAGCCCGCGTCGGGCGGCCCGTCTCCGGCCGGCGGCGCGGGCCGGGCGGGACGACGCCGCGCCGTCGTCGTCCGCTGCGTGGTCGCCGGTGAGGACGCGGACCCCGTGGTGCATGTGCTGATCGGTCCGGGCGGGCGGGTGTCCGGGCTGAGCGTCCGGATCTCCGACGAGCTCGAGCAGTGGCCGCTGTGATGCACGAGCATCAGATGCATGCGCACCACGCTGAGCATCGACGACGACGTCGTGAAACAGCTGCGGGAGGACGAGGGCCTGTGAGCGCCGGGTTCCTGGACGTGAACGTGCTGACCGCCCTGGCCCGCCAGGTGACGGACGCCCACCTCCTCGCGCCGGCCAGTCTTCCCGAGCGAACGCCAGCGACTCCTCCACTGTGAACACGCGCGCCACCAACTCGCCCCACAGAGCCGGCGAGGCGCGCGGGTCGAGCCGGCGGTGGGGGCCGTCGTGGGAGGTGGCGGGGCGAGTGCCCGGGCGTGGGGCGCGCCTGCCGACCGCCGACTCGGCCGAAACCGACTCTCCCCTCGTCCACTCGGCCGAAAGCGACCCTACGGCCCCCTCAACGGGGTGCGGTGCGTCGGTTTCGGACGAGTGAGTGCGCGCGGGGGACCGGCCGATAGCCTGGGCGCATGCGCATGACCCCCGCCCGCGTGGCCTCCGCCGCCGTCCTCGCCGTCCTGACCCTCGTGTGCCTGCTGCTCATGCTGGACACCTGGTCCTTCATGGGCGCGCTGCTGGTGTCCCTGATCGGCGCGGTGCTGTTCGTGGCCGGCGCGTGGTTCGCGCCGCTCGCTCGCTCCGGCGACGCCCTGGGGGGCACGCCGCTGCGCCCGTGGCAGGCGGGGTTCGACGGCCCCAAGACCACGCAGGTGGCCGGCGGCGGCCTGGTCGCGCTGCTGGTCGCCCTCGTGACGGGCGGGGCGCCGCTCGTGGGCCCGATCCTCGGCGTGGTGGCCGCGGTGATCGGTGGGCGCTTCCTGCGGATCCCGTCCCACGCGCAGGTCGTGGCGGCGGTGGGCCCGGAGGTGGCCGAGGCCTCGGAGCACCTGCCCGGCGAGCACCACGACGCCGCCCCCGCGGACTCCGTCGCGGACCCGGACACCGATCCGGTCCCCGTCCCCGCGACGGAGGCGGCCGATTCGGAGAAGCCCCGGCACGAGCACGCGGCGGACGTCTCCCCGGAGACGGCCCCGGTGCCCGTGATCCACCCCGCCGACGCCGAGCACCCGCACGGCTCCCACGCCGCGATGGCCCACCCGGACCCCGTGGACGACGTCCCCGGAGACGGCGAGCCGACCACCCGGTGAGGCGCCCCTCGGCTCCCGCGTCGCGCCCCTCGCCCGCGCCGGAGGGATCGTGGCTGTCCCGGCTGTGGGCGGCGCACGCCGCGTTCCTGGTCACCGGGGGCGTGCTCCTGGCGGTGGTCGTCGCGTTCACGTCCCTGGCGGAGGAGGTCTACGACTCCGTCACCGAGGGCGACGGCGTGCCCGCCGTGGACCACCCCGCCCTGCAGGCGGCGATCTCCCTGCGCGGGCCGGTGCTCACAGGCCTGGCGCAGTTCCTGGCCTACGCGGGGGACACCCCGGGGGCGGTCGCCGTCGGGCTGGTGCTGCTGGGGCTGCTCACCCTGGCCCGCCGGGAGGCGACGCCCGCGGTGGTGCTCCTGGGCGGCATGGCGGGGGCGGTGCTGATCACGGTGGTCGGCAAGTCCCACGTGGGGCGGCTGCGCCCGCCCGTGGACGTGGCGCTGCCGCCGATCGTCACCTCGCCCTCGTTCCCGTCCGGGCACACCCTCAACGCGACCGTGCTCATGGCGCTGACGGTGTACCTGGTGGCCATCACCCCGCGCCTGAGCCTGTGCGGCACGCACCGGCGCGCGGTGACGGCGGCCGCCGTCGTCGCCGGCTGCTACGCCGTGCTCATGGGGCTGAGCCGCGTGTACCTGGCGGCGCACTGGCTCACGGATGTGGCCGCCGGGTGGACGGTGGGCCTGGCATGGGCGGCGGCGGTGGTGCTGGCGCACCGGGTGTGGCTCACGGTCCAGGACGTCAGGCGGTCCCGCGCGGGCACGCCGGCCGCACCCGCGGCCGGCTGACCGGGTCACTCCCCGGTCTGGCCGTCGATCTGCTCCCGCAGCAGGTCCGCGTGCCCGTTGTGCCGGGCGTACTCCTCGATCATGTGCGTGAGGATCCAGCGCAGGGACACGTCCGCGCGCCCGCCCCACGCCGGGTGCGTGGTGTCCAGGGCGGCGGGGCCGTCCGCGAGCAGGCGCACGACGACGGCGCGCGAGCGCTCCACCGACTCGCGCCAGAGGTCGCGCAGCTCCTCGGCCGCGTCCTCGGCGGCGGAGTGCCAGTCCCAGTCGGCGTCGGCGTCCCAGTCCACGGACACCCACGGCTCGGAGGTCGGCTTCCCGTGGGCGGTGACCTCGAACCAGAAGAACTCCACGAAGGCCAGGTGCTTGAGCATCCCGCCGAGGGTCATCTCGGAGGGGTGACCGTCGAGGCGGCGGCGGAGGGCGGCGTCGTCGAGTCCGGAGGTGCGCCACGCGAAGGTGGCGCGCTGGAAGTCGAGGAAGGCCAGCAGGGTGGCGGCCTCGTCCGCGGCGTGGGGCGGCTCGGGGCGGCCCTGCTCGTCGTAGAACACGGTGGTCATGGGTCGAGCGTACGGGGCGTCCGTCCCCGTCCCCGCCCCCGTAGGGTGGACCCCACTGTCCGCGCCCGTCAGAAGAGGAACCCGATGAACTCCGCCCTCCCCGCCACCGACCCCCACCGCGGGGACGTGTGCGCCCTGCTGGAGGCCGGGCACGACCGCGACCCCCGGGCCGTGGCCTGGCGCGAGGACGGCGTGGACACCACCTACGCCGAGCTGCTCGAGCTGGTCCAGGCCACCGCCGGCGTGCTGCGCAGGCAGGGCGTCGGCCCGGGGGACCGGGTGGCGCTGCTGATGCCCAACACGCTGGCCTTCCCGGCGGTGTACTACGGCGCGCTGTGGCTGGGAGCCGTGGTCGTGCCCCTGAACCCGCTGTCCACGGACCGGGAGCTGGAGTACTTCCTCACGGACTCGCAGGCGGTGCTGCTGTGGAGCATGCGCGGCACGTCGGCCGCTGCGGAGGCGGCCCAGGCCGTGGGCGTGCCGCACCTGCAGTCCTCCCCGGCGGACCTGCGGGACGTCGTGGCCGGCGCCGAGCCCGTGCGCGAGCGGACGCCGCGGACGTCCGAGGAGGCCGACGCCGTCGTCATCTACACCTCCGGGACCACCGGGCAGTCGAAGGGGGCACGGCTGTCCCACCGGACGGTGGCGTCCAGCGCGGTGCTGACGTCCGAGGCGCTGGACTGGCTGCAGGCCGGGCACACGGTGCTGGGCGTGTTGCCGTTCTTCCACGTGTTCGGGATGTCCGCGGCGCTGAACATGCCGCTGTACACGGGGTGCCGGAACTCCGTGGTGACCCGGTTCGCGCCGCACACGGCGCTGGAGCAGGTCGTGCGGGACGAGGTGCGGGCACTGCCCGCCGTGCCGACGATGATCGGCGCCCTGCTGCGGGCGCTCCGGTCCGCCCGCGCCAAGGGAGACGACGTGGACCTGTCCGCGCTGCGCTACATCCTCTCCGGCGGCGCCCCGCTGCCGGTGGAGACGCTGCACGAGGCGGAGGAGGAGTTCGGGGTGCCGGTGCGCGAGGGCTACGGGCTCACCGAGTCCTGCGGGCCGGTGTCCTTCAATCCGATGCTGCGCCCCAGCCGGGCGGGCACCGTGGGCCAGCCCCTGCCGGGCGTGGAGTTCCGGCTGGTGACGACGGACGGCGTCGAGGTGCCCGCCGGGGACACCGAGACCCCGGGCGAGCTCCGCATCCACGGGCCGGTGCTCATGACCGGCTACCTGGGCGAGCCGCAGGCGGACGCGGCCTCCTTCGACGACGAGGGCTGGCTGCGCACCGGCGATGTCGCGACCCGGGACGAGGAGGACTACTACCGGATCGTGGGCCGACTGAAGGACATCATCATCCACGGCGGCTACAACGTGTACCCCCGCGAGGTGGAGGAGGCGTTCTACGAGCACCCCGCCGTGTCCGAGGCGGCCGTGCTCGGCGTGCCCGACGAGCGGTTCGGCGAGAAGGTCGTGGCCTACGTGGCCCTGCAGGACGGGCCGGAGGTCGAGGTGGCCGAGCTCAACGCGTTCGTGCGGGAGCGCCTGGCGTCCTACAAGTGGCCGTCCCAGGTGACCGTGATGGACGCGCTGCCGAAGAACACGACCGGGAAGATCGTGAAGGACCTGCTGAGGTAGGGGTGGGGTGGTCAGCTGAGGCTGGGCGCGGCTGAACTAGGCTGGCGCAGAGGTGGGTGCAACGAGGCAGCCGGGGGGTGAGGGAGTGACGCGTGGTGGAGCCGGACGGGCTGCGGGAAACGGCCATTCAGTGGTTGATCGAGCGGACGCTGGACCGGCAGGTAAGCCTCACTCGCGAAGACATCGCGGACTTCCGGTTCCAGGGTGAGCCGTTCCGCCTCATCCCCTCGTATCAGGGCATTTGGAAGCCGGCTCGGTTTGAGGCCACGTTGTCCATCGTGACGACGTACCGGGCCCCCGGCCAGGAACGCCCCTACAACGACGCTCTGGGCGAGGATGGGCTGCACCGCTACAAGTGGCGTGGTGACAACCCCAACCATCCTGAGAATGTGGGCCTGCGACGTGCCATGGAGCGGCAGCTGCCCATCATGTGGTTCACGGGTGTGGGTGGAAAGCCGCCGCAGTATCAGGTGACGGCGCCGGTCTACATCGTGAATGAAGAGCGTGACCGTCAGCAGTTTGTTCTCGCCCCGTTAGAGGATGCCAGCGAGATTCCCGAGCGCGGCGAGGGCTCGGAAATGGTCACGGCCCTGCGGCGCTACATGAAGCGCGAAACCGTGGTGCGACTGCATCAGCCGGTTTTCCGCTCCACCGTTCTCGTGGCCTATGAGGACCACTGCGCGGTCTGCAATTTCGCCCATTCCGAGCTGCTCGATGCCGCACACATCGTCCCTGACTCCGAGGAGGAGGGCGTCCCCGACGTCACCAACGGCATGGCGCTGTGCAAGATCCACCATGCTGCGTTTGATCGGCGGTTCCTCGGGATCCGGCCAACCAAGGACGTGCCCGTCGTCGAAATCCGCCAGGACCTGCTGGACGAGGTGGATGGACCGATGCTGCGCCACGGGCTGCAGGAGCTGCACGGCAAGCCGTTGATGAAGGTGCCGAGTCGGCGGGCGGATCGCCCCGGCACCGACAAGCTCGTCTGGGCGTACGAGCGGTTCCTGAACGCCACTGCAGCCGACGTCGCCTGACCGCCTGTCACATTCGCCCCGCCCCTGGCCTTCGCGCGCCCCTCATAACCACCATGAGTGATGCGCGTCACTCCGCCCCTCGCCAGCCTCGCCGCGCTCACGATCGCCCTGAACCTGCCCCGGCCCCGGCCCGGCTGCAGGAGCTGGGGGCCGACGTCGCCACGTGCTCCCGCCCGCCGGCGGCCCCATGGCGCAGATGAGCCCGTCCCACTACGCGGACCTGCACGAGGGGCAGCGCGTGGCCACCCTGGACCTCAAGACCGACGCCCGCGCGTCTACCAGGTGGACGTCGTCGGGTTCGCGGGGGAGCGCGCCGGCGTCCCCGGCCACGACCTCACCTACCAGGCCGAGACCGGCCTGCTCCTCTCCGGGGAGAGCCAGACCCCCACCCTGCCGCGCGCCCTCGTCGCGGACATGCACGGTGCCGAGCAGGCCGTCAGCACCGCCCCCGCCCTGCTCCTCGCCCGGGACCGCGCCGGCCGCGACGCCCCCGGAGGCCACGCCCGCGTGTCCCTCGCGGAGGCCGCGGCCGCCGTCGGGATCCCCTCCCGCCACGGACTGCTCGCCCCCGACGCCCTCCTCGGCGGCGGTACCCCCTACTACGCCGTGTACCGGGCGGCCGAGGGCCACGTGGCCGTCGGCGCCCTCGAGCCCCACTTCTCCGACGCCCTGCGCGCCGAGCTGGACCTGCCCGCCGGCGCTGGCGACGACCTCGCGGCCGCCCTGTCCGCCGCCCTCACCGCGCGCCCGGCCCGGGACTGGCAGGAGTGGGGCGAGGAGCGCGGCATCCCCACTGGCCGAGGTGCGGTGAACGGCCAGCCCCGCTGAACGGCCAGCCGCACTGAACGGACGAGCCCCGCAGAGCAGACGATTCAGGCGGTGGAGACCGTTCCGTCTGCGGGGCTCGTCGCCAGGGGAGGGGACGCGGGAGCCTCAACGGCGCGGCCCGGCCCGACACCGAACGGAGCACCGGAACGAAAGTGCACCACCGTGAAGACCGTCGGGTCCCTCGCCACCGCCCCCCCCAGACCGGCCTGACCATCACGGAGGTGGAGCTCCACGACGTCCGCGCCGAGGCGAGCTTCGACATCGGCTCCACCCTGCCCAAGGGCAACACGATCACGACGACCGTGGAGGGCGAGCCCATCCCCCGTGTGTTCATCCCGCGCCTCACGGACCTGCCCCGTCGACCAGATCAACCAGGCGTTCGCGGGCTCCGCGACGGGCGGGACCGTCAAGCCCGTTGTGGTCGTCGACCAGGCATGCCCCCCCCGCACCGTCCCGACGGCTGGGCCCCGGAACCCTCCCCGAGAACTCCCAGCCCCGCGCCCTTCGGCAAGCCCCCTCTGGGAGGTGTGGGCTGTGGAACAGACATCCCGCACGTCTCGCAAAGGAGCATCATCATGACCCCCACCACCCACGCCTCCGGCACGTTCCTCGGCAACGACGTCGGCAAGCAGTTCATCGCCGGCCAGTGGCGCGACGGCGCTGCCGGCAGCACGAAGCAGGACGTGAACCCGTACGACGACTCCGTGGTCGCCGAGTTCGCCCTTGCCTCCGAAGCGGACCTCGACGAGGCCTACCGCTCCGCCGCCGAGGCTCAGAAGGGGTGGGCGGAGACCGGGCCGAAGGAGCGTGCCGCCGTCATGCGCCGCGCCGCCGAGCTGCTCGAGGAGCACCGCGACGAGGTCGTGGACTGGCTCGTGCAGGAGGCCGGCTCCACGGTGATCAAGGCGAACATCGAGGTCTCGCTGGCCATCGCCATCACCGAGGAGGCCGCCACGTTCCCCACGCGCGTGCACGGCAAGATCTTCGACTCCAACACCTCGAACCGCGAGTCCCGCGTCTACCGCTCGCCCATCGGCGTCGTCGGCGTGATCTCCCCCTGGAACTTCCCGCTGCACCTGTCCCAGCGCTCCGTCGCACCCGCGCTGGCGCTGGGCAACGCCGTCGTCATCAAGCCCGCCTCGGACACCCCGGTGACCGGGG
Source organism: Micrococcus porci (assembly GCF_020097155.1). Taxonomy (NCBI): domain Bacteria; kingdom Bacillati; phylum Actinomycetota; class Actinomycetes; order Micrococcales; family Micrococcaceae; genus Micrococcus; species Micrococcus porci. The sequence goes on from NZ_CP083691.1 coordinate 773,046, forward strand.
GCACCCTGATCGCGCGCCTCTTCGAGCAGGCCGGTCTGCCCGCGGGCGTGCTGTCCGTGGTGGTGGGCGCCGGCTCCGAGATCGGCGACGCGTTCGTGAAGCACCCCGTGCCGCGCCTCATCTCCTTCACCGGGTCCACCCCGGTGGGCAAGCAGGTGGCCGCCAACGCCGTGCTGGGCGAGAACATCAAGAAGGTCGCGCTCGAGCTCGGCGGCAACGCCCCGCTGGTGGTGCTCGACGACGCCGACCTGGACACCGCCGTGGAGCAGGCTGTCACGGGCGGCTACCTGCACTCGGGGCAGATCTGCATGTCCACGCAGCGCGTGATCGTCGACGCGAAGGTCTACGACGAGTTCCTGCCGAAGTACGAGCAGGCCGTGAAGGCGCTCAAGGTGGGCGATCCGCGGGGTGAGGGCGTGCTGGTGGGCCCGATCATCAACGACTCCCAAGTGGAGGGCCTGCAGAAGAAGATCGCCTCGGCCGAGGCCGACGGCGCGCGGGCGCTGGTCGGCGGCGAGGTCGAGGGCCGCGTGGTCCCGCCCTTCGTGTGGGTGGACGTGGACCCGGACATGGAGATCGCCAAGGAGGAGATCTTCGGTCCCATGACCGTGGTCCTGAAGGCCCGGGACGAGGAGCACGCCCTCGAGCTGGCCAACCACCACGAGTTCGGCCTGTCCTCGTCCGTGTTCACGCAGGACACGGGCCGCGGCGTGCGATTCGCCCAGCGGGTGGCCGCCGGCATGACGTTCGTGAACGAGATGACCGTGCAGGACGAGGCTCACGTGGCCTTCGGCGGCGCGAGGAACTCCGGCCTGGGCCGCTTCAACGGCGAGTGGGCCGTCGAGGAGTTCACCACCGACCACACGATCGGCGTGACGACCGTGGGCTGAGCAAGGAGAAGGCTCCGGCGTCGGGCTGACTGCCCCCGCGGCGCCCGGCACCTCCCTGCCCCGACGAGCCCCGCGTACGCGACGGATTCCGGACATGGAACCGTCGCGTACGCGGGGCTCGTCCTGTGGGGAGGGGGGTGAGGGTCCTGCACAGGTCGATCCACCCCTGCGGCTGCCCCCAGATCGCACCGGCGCACGACTGTGTCGGCCGCAGCCCCGCCACGCTGGGTCCATGGCAGACCCCTCCCGCGCGACCCCGCCGCGCCTCGTCACCACCGCGACGCTCCGGAGCCGGGGCGTCGCCCCGTGGGAGCTGCGCCGACGGGAGTACACGGGCCGTGGGCGCTCGCTGTGGGGCGCCGCGGGCGTCGAGTTCACCCTCCTGGACCACGTGCGGGCCCTGCAGGAACTCCACCCGACGGGGGTCTTCTCGCACGCCACCGCCGCGAGGCTGTGGGGGATGTGGCTGCCGCGGGACCTGCTGCAGGAGCCGTCCGTGGACATCGCCAAGGTGAAGGGCCGCGGCGGGTGGCCGAGCAGGGAGGGCATCCGGGGGCACCACCTCGATCCGGCTGCTCAGGTGGTGCGGCTCCACGGGGTCCGCGTCACCTCCCCTGCATGGACGTGGGTCGACCTCGCGGCGCGTCTCAGCGTGGAGGACCTCGTCGTGGCGGGGGACAGCCTGCTGCCGGACGAGCACGGCGCCACCGCGCGATCCCTCGGGCGACTCCCCTGCCGCGCCTCGACCGTGGCCGAGCTGCGCCGCACGGCCGCCACCCGGAAGAACGTGCGCGGCGTGGTGAGGGCCCGCCACGTCGTCGGCCTGCTGCGCGAGGGGGCCGACTCGCCTGCCGAGTCGCGACTGCGGCACCGGATCGTGGAGGCCGGATTCCCGGAGCCGGAGGTGAACCCGGCGCTCCGTCTGCACGACGGCCGGATCGTCCGTCCGGACCTCTGCTGGAGGGCGCTGCGGATGTGCCTCGAGTTCGACGGAGACCACCACCGCACGGAGAGGGCGCAGTGGCAGGAGGACCGGGCCCGCCGCCGGGGCCTCGAGGCCGACGGCTGGAGTGTGACATGGGTGGCGGGGGAGGTGTTCACGCGCGCGGGGTGGGGCCGCTTCCGCGGCGACCTCGCCGCCACCATGCGGCGTCAGGCCCACCAGGAGGGGGTGGTCCTGCCGCCGTCGCTGCCGGGGGAGGAGGCGTCGTTGTGGTGATCCGGCCCGGAACGCGGACGAGCCCCGCGTACGGGACGGTTTCCGGTCACGGAACCGTCCCGTACGCGGGGCTCGTCGCTCGCGGGGGGCAGGGGGCGCAGGGTCACCGCTTCCGGTACAGCCCCTTCTTCTGGAACACGGGCTCGCTGGTCACCAGCATCCCGAGGCTCCGGAAGATCCCCTCGTCCACGGAGCCGAGGATGGTGGTGGTGTGCACGTCGCAGCCCTCGAGGCTGGCCAGCTGCTCGACGGCTGCCTTCGCGTTCTCGTCGGTCGCCGCGGACACGGACAGCGCGATCAGCACCTCGTCCGTGTGCAGGCGCGGGTTCTTCGAGCCGAGGTGCTGCGTCTTGAGCGTCTGGATCGGCTCGATGGACGCGGGGGAGAGCAGGTGCGCGTCGTCGTCGATGCCGGCCAGGACCTTGAGCGCGTTGAGCACCATCGCGGCGGAGCAGCCCAGGAGCTCGGAGGTCTTGCCGGTCACGATCGTGCCGTCGGCCAGCTCCAGGGCGGCGCCCGGCTCCCCGGTGCGCTCGGCCACCAGCTGCGCGGCACCCACCACCGGGCGGTCCTCCGAGCTCAGACCCAGCTTGGACATCACCAGGGCTGCGCGCTCGGACTCGGTGTCGTCGGCGCCCTCGAGGGCTTCGTTCACCTGCGCCTTGTAGTAGCGGCGGATGATCTCCTGCTCCGCGGCGGCCCGGCACACGGCGTCGTCCACGATCGCGGCGCCGGCCATGTTCACGCCCATGTCCGTGGGGGACTTGTACGGGGTGGTGCCGGTGACCTTCTCCAGCAGCGCGGAGAGCAGCGGGAACACCTCGACGTCGCGGTTGTAGGACGTCACCTTCTCGCCGTACTCGGCCAGGTGGAACGGGTCGATCAGGTTGATGTCGTCCAGGTCCACGGTCGCGGCCTCGTAGGCGGCGTTCACGGGGTGCTCGAGCGGCAGGTTCCAGATCGGGAACGTCTCGAACTTGGCGTAGCCGGCGGGGATGCCGCGCTGGCGGTCGTTGTACACCTGGCTCAGGCACGTCGCGAGCTTGCCGGAGCCCGGGCCCGGGGCGGTCACGACGACGAGGTCTCGCGTGGTCTCCGACCACTCGTTGGCGCCAAAGCCCTGCTCCGAGACGATCGTGGCCATCGCGTGCGGGTAGCCGGGGATCACGCGGTGGCGGGCGACCTTCAGACCGAGGCGCCCGAGCTTCTCGATGAACGCCAGGGCCAGGTGGTTGGAGTCCTCCAGCTGCGTCACGACGACGTGCTCCACCAGGAAGCCGCGCTCGCGGAACACGTCCACGAGGCGCAGGACGTCCTCCTCGTAGGTGATGCCGAGGTCGGCGCGGACCTTGTTGCGCTCGAGGTCCTTGGCGTTGAAGCAGACGAGGATCTCGGTCTCGTCCTTGATGCGGTCCAGCATCGCGATCTTGTTGTCCGGGGTGAAGCCGGGCAGGACGCGGGAGGCGTGGAGGTCGTCGAAGAGCTTGCCGCCCATCTCCAGGTAGAGCTTCCCGCCGAGCTGGCGGCGGCGCTCCTGGATGTGCTGGGACTGGAGGGCGATGTACTGCTCGCGGTCGAACCCGAGGGGGCGCGAGATCTTCTGGGGGGCCATGTCAGCGGTGCCGGTCATGGACCTCCAGCATAGACCTGTTCGCGGGGTGCGCGTGCGCGGCCCGGCATCGGGCCCCGCGTCCCTCAGTCCCTCGAGTCCTCGGGGTCGTCCGCGATCCAGTCGTGTTCGGGGTCGTCGAAGCTGCGTGTGCGCCCGGTGCGCAGGTCGGTGACGTCCATGACGCCGGTGCCGCGGTCCAGGCGCACCTGCTGGTGCGAGGCGGGGTCGACGACGGTGATCGTCTGGGTCTGCGGGTCGTAGTCGTCCACCCGCACCTGGTCCTCGTACTCCTGCCGCGGTCCGTAGGACCCGTGCGTGTCGTCGTCGGGGAAGGCGGGGGCGCCGGGGGCGCGCAGCCGGCGCTCGAGGGTGCGCTCCACCCGGCGGGCGGCCGCCTCCTGCGCCTGCGTGGCCAGGCGCCGCAGACGTTCGAGGGACTCCTTGTCCTGGGAGATCTCCGCGCCGAAGAACCGCCACTGGTAGCGGTAGGCGATCATCCGCACCGCGAAGATCAGGAACGCGATGAGGAAGCCCGTGAACGCGTTGAGCGCGCCGTTCATCGCCACCACGGTCGCCAGCACCGCGCCCAGGAACGTGGGGAGCACGTAGACGCCGCGGGGGTCGAAGATGGACGGGACCTCGTTGGCGACGATGTCCCGCAGCACGCCGCCGCCGAGCGCCGTGACCATCGCGATCACCACCGTGGACACCGGGTGCACGCCCATCGAGTGCGCCAGCAGGACGCCGGACACCGTGAAAAGGGCGAGCCCGGCGGCGTCGAACAGGGTGATGGTCAGGTTCAGTCGGTTCGGGTGGATCAGCTTGACGTACACGAGCAGGGAGACGAGCACCGGCGGGGCCAGGTAGACCGGGTTCTCCAGGGACGCGGGCAGACCGCGGTCCAGCAGGATGTCGCGGGTGAAGCCGCCGCCCAGCCCGGCCAGCAGGGACAGCGCCATCGAGCCCACCAGGTCGAACTGCTTGCGGGCCGCCAGCAGCGCACCCGAGGTGGCGAAGAAGAAGATCCCGATCAGGTCCAGGGTCGTGAGCAGCCACGGGACGTCGGTGAGGGTGGCGAAGAACTGCTGCACGTCCACGGCGGCTCCTTCCGTCGGGTCCGGGGTTCACCGGCCATTGTCCCGTGCGGCCCGCACGGTGCCTCGTTTGTTCACCCGGGTGTCCCCGGGGGGACGCCCTCGTCGGCGCCGGGCGTCTCCTCGGTCGCTGGGGGGCCGTCCTCGCCGGGGTCGGCGGGCGGCCCGTCCTTGCCCTTGCGGTCGCGGATGTCCGGCACGGGCGGCTCGTCGTGCGGATCCAGGCGCTGGCGCTGGGTCTCCCCCGAGATCTCGGCCCCCGGGGCGAGCCACTCCCTGCGCAGCGACACCACGCGCAGCACGAGCACGAGCACCATCACCGCCGCCGAGGTCAGCGGGCCGAGGAGCTCCGCCTGGCCGAGGGCCGCCGTCGTGCCCGCGCCGAGGATGGCCGGCAGCGCGTACCAGCCACGCCCGCCGAACACGGCGGGCGGTTCCCCGGCGACGACGTCGCGCAGGATGCCGCCGCCGACGGCGGTCACCAGGCCCAGCACCGCGGCGGCGACCGGGCTCAGGCCGGCGAGCAGGGCGATGCGCGTTCCCACCACGCAGTACACGGCCAGGCCGACGGCGTCGAAGGCCATGACGGCGTGGTGGCCGCGCTCGCCGTCGAAGATCCGGAGGAACACCGCCAGCGACGCGACCGCCGGCAGGATCAGGTACCAGGGGTTGTCGAAGGCGGCGGGCACGTCCCGGCCGACCACGAGGTCACGGACGACGCCGCCGCCCGTGCCCACCATGAGGGCCAGCAGCAGGGAGCCGACGATGTCGTAGCCCTTGCGCACGGCAAGGACGGCGCCCGAGATCGCGAAGAAGAACACGCCCACGAGGTCCACGGCGGTGATCGCCGCGGTGATCGCGTCGGCGAGCTCGCCGTGCGCGTCGATCGGCTCGGGCACGTCCCGTTCGAGCTCGGCGGGGTCCTTGGGGGCGGCGGACAGCAGCCACACGGGGAGAAGCGGAAGCAGCACCCGCCCATCGTCCCCCGTCAGGCGGCCCCGGGTCAGCCCTGGGCCGAGGCCGGCCCGAACTCCTTGGCCAGCTCCGACGCCACGCCGGTGTACCCGGCCGGGGTCAGCTCCAGCAGGCGCGCCTGGGCGCCCTCGGACAGGCCGAGGCCCTGCACGAACTCGCGCATGCGCGCCCCGTCCACGCGATGGCCGCGGGTCAGCTCCTTGAGGCGCTCGTAGGGGTTGTCCATGCCCTCGACGCCGGCGATCGCCTCGGCGCGCATCACGGTCTGGACGGCCTCGCCGAGCACCTCCCAGTTCGTGTCGAGGTCCTCGGCCAGCACGGGCTCGGCCACCTGGAGCTGGCCCATGCCCTTGGTGACGTTGGTCAGGGCGAGCACCGAGTGGCCGAGGGCCACGCCGATGTTGCGCTGCGACGTCGAGTCCGTGAGGTCGCGCTGCCAGCGGGACTCCACGAGGGTGGCGCCCAGCGAGTCGAGCAGGGCGCAGGAGAGCTCGAGGTTGGCCTCCGCATTCTCGAAGCGGATCGGGTTCACCTTGTGCGGCATGGTGGAGGATCCGGTCGCGCCGGCCACGGGGATCTGCGCGAAGTAGCCGATGGAGATGTAGCTCCACACGTCCACGCAGAAGCCGTGGAGGATCCGGTTGAAGCGCGCGACGTCGGCGTACAGCTCCGCCTGCCAGTCGTGGGACTCGATCTGGGTGGTCAGCGGGTTCCAGGTGAGGCCCAGGTGCTCCACGAAGGACCGGGACAGGGCCGGCCAGTCCGCGTCCGGGGCGGCGGCGAGGTGGGCGGCGTAGGTGCCGGTGGCGCCGTTGATCTTGCCCAGGTACTCCTGGCCGGCGATGCGCCGGGTCTGACGGGTCAGACGGTGCACGAACACGGCCATCTCCTTGCCCAGCGTGGTGGGCGTGGCCGGCTGCCCGTGCGTGCGGGAGAGCATGGGGGTCTCGGCGGCCTCGGCGGCCATCGCGGAGACGGTGGCCACGGCGGCGCGGGCGGCCGGCAGCCAGACCTGCTCGACGGCGTCGCGCACACCCACCGCGTAGGCGAGGTTGTTGATGTCCTCCGAGGTGCACGCGAAGTGCACGAGCGGCTTCAGCCGGCCCAGGCCCAGCCCCTCGAGGCGGTCGGCGATGAAGTACTCGACGGCCTTCACGTCGTGCACCGTGACCTTCTCCGTGGCCGCCAACTCGGACACGGACTCCGCGTCGAAGTCCGTGACGATCGCCCGCAGGCCCGCCTGCTGCTCAGCCGTGAGCGGCTCGAGACCCGGCAGCACGCGGTGCTCGGCCAGGTGGATGAACCACTCGACCTCCACGTGGATGCGGTTGCGGTTCAGCGCCGCCTCGGACAGGTGCTCCACGAGCGGCTCCACCGCCGCACGGTAGCGGCCGTCCAGGGGGCCGAGGGCGATGCCGGCCTCGGCGAGGGAACGGCGGTGGGCGGTGGACGCGGGCGCGGGCTGCGAGGTCATGGCCCCCATTCTGGCATCGGCGGCGGCCGCCCCGGGCTGTGCACGGGTGCGCGACGCGCGGCCGCCCGGCGATCCGTCAGGCCCCGGGGAGGGTCACGGCTGCAGCAGCCGGAGGAACGCGCCGATCAGGGGCAGGTCCGCCGGCGTCGTGGGCAGGGCGTCCGCCAGGGCGGGGGAGTGCACCAGGTAGGCGGCCCACTGCCCGCGGGAGAGGGACACGTTCAACCGGTTCCGGTTGAGCAGGAAGTCGAGCCCGCGCGGGACGTCCTGGGCGCTGGATGCCGCCATGGTCAGGATCGCCACCGCGGCCTCCCGCCCCTGGAACCTGTCCACCGTGCCGACGGTGGTGCCCTGCAGCCCGGCGTCGTCCAGGGCCGCGCGCACGGTGGCCACCTGCGCGTTGTAGGGCGCGACGACGATCACGTCCTCCGGCGTGAGCGGCCGCGGCTCCTCCCCGGAGCCGGGGGTCCAGGCGCGTCCCACGAGGTCCTCGATGATCTCGACGACCCGCCTCGCCTCCTCCGTGGACGACACCGCGTTGCCGGTGTGCTCCACGGGCACCGGGTGCAGCCCCGGGACGATGCCCTCCAGATGGCGGGCGTCTGTGGCCTCCGACCTCGAGCGCAGCTGGCCGTCGTAGGAGAGCCGCGAGACCGGCGCGGTCAGGGCCGAGTGCATGCGCCACGTGGTGTCCAGGAAGAAGCCGCGCTCGGGCGGGAGCACCTCTTCGCCCGGCTCCATGAGCCAGCCCAGGGCGGCGTCCCCGATCGGCTGGGGGTGCGTGCCCTGGGAGACCTGCGGCAGCTGCTGCGGGTCTCCCAGCAGCAGGACCGTGCGGGCGGTGGCAGCGGCGGCCAGGGTCATGGCCAGGGAGAACTGTCCGGCCTCGTCGATCACCAGCAGGTCCAGGTCCGGGGCCTTCGGGTGGGCGAACGTCCAGGCGGTGCCGCCGAGCACGTGGCCCGGCTGGGACAGGTGCTCGAAGGCGTCCCCCCGGTCGTCCAGGACGGTCCAGGGGCGCTCGCGGTCCTCGCCGCCGCGCGGCTTCTCCTTGCCCACGTGCCCGGCGGGCACGCCCACGGCCACGAGCTTGGCCAGGAAGTTCTCCACCACGGCGTGCGACTGCCCCGTCACCCCGATGCGCCAGCCGCGGGAGGCCAGCTCCTTCACGGCGTGGCTGCCCACGTGGGTCTTGCCGGTGCCGGGCGGGCCCTGCACGGCCACGTAGGAGCCCCGCGCGGAGACGAGGGCCTCCACGAGGGCGTCGGCGCCCTCGAGCCGCCCGGCGCGGGCATCGGCCGTGATCTGCGCGAGCGGCCGGCCGGCGGTCTCGGGGACGCGCCGGGCGAGGATGTCGAACGCCGCCGTGGGGGCGGCGCCCTCCTCCGGCCGGGGCAGCGCGCCGAGCGCCCGGGCGCGGAGGCCGTCCTCGCGGATGCGCTCCTGCAGGGTGGCCGAGGGGATCACGGTGTGCGCGAACGCGGCCATCGGGAGTTCGGGGTGGGGCTCGGCGTCGAGCGCGACCTTCTCCCGCAGCCGCAGCGTGGAGGTGCCGTCCGGATGGTCCTCCACGTCCTCGACGACCGCGGCCGCGCCCACCCAGCGCACGGCGTTGGGCTGCAGGCCCTCCACCCGTCCGGCGGGCACGTCCTCGTAGACGGTCTTGGCCTCGGCGCCCGGCGTGAGCTGGGTGCCGGCCTCCAGCCGGCCGGTCACGCGGAGGACGCGCTGCCGGGTGCGCGCCCGCGACGACGGCCGGTGCCAGTCCTCCGCGACGTCCACGCGGTCCGCCACGACGTTCGCACGGGGGTCCTGCCACTCGTCCACGGGGGAGATCCCCCGGTCGAAGAACGCCCACCACATCGGCTTGGCCTCGCGCCGGAAGAAGCCCAGGCCGGCGGCGAGCATGGCCAGGCCCAGAGTCTCGTCGTCGCCGTCCGCGGGGTCCGCGGGGACCAGGTCGAGGAGGGCCTGTTCGAGGGCGGCGTCCTCGTCCGTGGCGGCCGGTGCGTCCTCGCCCGCCTCGGCCGGCTCCCCGGCATCCACCGCGACCCCGGTCGACGCCCCGCCGACCTGGCCGAGCAGCCAGTCCCGCAGGCGCGCGGTCGAGACGCAGTCGTACCGGTTGTAGTCCTCGATGCCCGCGCGCAGCCGGGCGGCCTCCGCCGCGGCGTCGGCGTCCCCCTCCCCGGCCCGCTCGGCCTGCTCGGCGTAGGCGTGGTACTCCGTCACCGAGTCGGCGGCGGTGGTCACGCCGTCCTCGGCCCGGTGGTCGGCGCCCATGTAGAGCGGCTCGAGCTTCTTGATCGAGTAGCTGGGCACGCCCGCACGCAGGCTCGCCCGCACGGTGGCGTAGAGGTCCACGAACAGGCCGGCGCGCAGCCAGTCGTCCAGCTCCGCCTCGCCGACGCCGTGGCGCACCGTCAGGCGCTTGAGCGCCGTGACCTCGTACGCGGCGTAGTGGTAGATGCGCATGCCCGGGTGCACCGCGCGGCGCGCCTCCACGAATCGCACGAACTCCTCGAGCGCCGCCTTCTCCTCGGCCCGGGTGTCCGCCCACAGACCCGTGAAGCGGAACTGGTCGAACCCCGTGCCCTCGGTGGTCCGGCCGGGCGCGGCCTCCACCCAGCCCCACAGGTACTCCAGGCCCTCCATGTCCCCGCGCGGGGAGACCCAGAGCGGGTCCCCCTCGAAGTCGAAGAACAGGTCGCCGGCGTCGGGGGCGGGCAGGGCGCGTACGGGCGCCGGGTCCACGATCCGGTGCGGCGGCACCCCGTCCGCGCCCGCCGGCTCCAGCTGCGCGGCGGCCTGGTCCCGCAGCGCCTCCCACGTCCGCCGGGACATGCCCTCCGGAGGCGCCGTGGACGCCGCCAGCTCCTCCACCGTGCGCACCCCGGCCGCGCGGAGCCGGGTCCGCTGCACGCGGGTGGCGCCGGCGGTGAGCAGCACGTCCCGGTGCTCGGCGATCGCCTCCTCGCACCACCGGCACTGCCCGCACACCGCGTGCCGCTCGTCCCCCCATGCGACCGGCGTCCCCTCCGTCACGTGCGTGCGCAGCACGCGCTCCAGGCGGGCGCGCTGGTGCCGGTACACGGGGATGACCTCGGCCAGGTCCACGGTGTGCCTGGCGCCGTCGCCCAGCCACAGGGAGCCGTGCCGGGTGCGCGGCACGCCCATCCCGTCCAGCAGGTCCGCGTAGGCCGCGATCTGCAGCAGTGCCGTGACCCGCGCGTGCCGGGCCAGCTTGGTGTCCACCACCTGGTAGGCGCCCTCGGGGTGCTCGGCCGTGGGCTCGCGCACCAGGAAGTCCGCCAGGCCGCCGAAGGAGCCGTCGTGCAGCATCGCCTGGAACACCACCGCCGCTCCGGACGCCAGCGCCTGCCGCGTGCGCTCGGCCGCCGCCGCGATCCCCTCCGGCGTGTACGGGCTGGGCCGCTCCAGCACGACGACGCCGCCCGCTCCGTGCTCGGCGACCAGCGCGTCCAGCGTGCGCGCCTCGTGCGCGTCCCCGAGGGCGGACACGCGCGCCAGGAACGCGTCGTCCTCCGGGGCCCCGTCGGCGCGCCCCAGCTTCGGGTCCACGGCCCCGCGCAGCCAGCCGTACTCACACGTGGCGGCGGCCGTGATGTCGGAGGGGCTGAGGAGGAAGGACGCGGGATCCACGGGGGAGAAGCTCGCCATGGGCACAGCCTAGGTGTGATGTCCAGGGAGGTTGTTGAGCCTGCTGGCAGGTGCGGCTCCGATCGCGGAGTGGACTCGGTGATGATTGTAGAAGTGCACCCACCCAGGCAACGCGGCCCTGCGTTCGGTCTCTGAGCCGTAGAACTTGGCGTAGGCCCACCCGTCAGCGAGCGTGCGATGGAACCGCTCGATCTTCCCGTTCGTCTGCGGTCGGTAGGGCCGAGTCCGCTTGGGCTTGATCCCGAGCTCGGTGCAAGCATCCCGCCAGGCATGCGAGCGGTAGGCCGAACCGTTGTCCGAGAGCACCCGCTCCACCTCCACGCCCAGCTGCGCGAAGTGAGCGACCGCGCGGCGCAGCACCGCGATGGCGGTCTGGCTGCGTTCGTCGGAGTGCATCTCGACATACGCGAAGCGGGAGTGGTCATCGATCACGGTGTGCAGGAAGCCCACCCCGAGCCGGGGCTGGTATCGGGCATCACGGGTTCCTTCTCGGTCCGAAGTCGCCGCGCGGTGCTTCATGCCCTGCTGACGCCCGACGAATCGGTGCCCGCCCCCGTCGGGGATGCGTCCGAACTTCGTGACGTCAACGTGGATCAGCGAGCCGGGGTGGGGGTGCTCATAGCGGCGGATCGGCTCGGCGGTGACCCGGTCCAGACGGGCGAGGCGGTTGATCCGGCAACGCACGAGCACGGCATGGACGGTGGATGCCGGCATCCCGAGTTCTGAGGCGATCTGCACGGGCCCCAGGCGCCGGCGCCATCGGGCGGCCACGATCTGTTTCACCACCGCAGGCGGTGTTCTGGTCGGCATCGTGGACGGCCGGCTGGACCGGTCGACCATGCCTGCAGGTCCCTCGGCCCGGAAGCGTGTGGCCCATTTGCGGGCGGTGGGTGGGGAGACCATGAACATCTTGGCCGCGGTGGCGACCGGCCAGTGCTCCTCGACGATGAGCTTGGCCAGGCGTAGGCGGGCGCGAGGGGTCAGGGCGGCGTTAGCGTGGGACATGAAGGCCTTCTGTTCGCGTGAGCGGTTTCTTGACAACTCCACTCTCGCAACAGGAGGCCTTCGCCTGTCAGCTGCTCACGCAACAACGTCCCTGGACATCACACCTAGGCAGAGGGGCGGACGCGGTACGGGGAGGCCCGTCGTCGTCCTCCGCGTCGCCCGGCACCCGTCACATGCCGGCCCTGACTTGACGCAGGTCACACGGAGAGCGTTACCTAATGATCGTTCAGTAATTCCCCACGCGGCCCCGCCGCGCCCCGGACGTGAGGCGCCCATGACCGAGACCCCGCACCATCCCGCGCTCGTCGGCGACCGCGTGGCGCGGTGGCTCGGCGTCACCCTCGAGGCCGCCGAGAAGGACCACGCCCGCATCCGCATGACCCTCGGCGAGGAGCACCACAACGCCTTCGGCATGGCCCACGGCGGCGTCGTCTTCGCGTTCGCGGACTGCTGCTTCGCGCTGACCTGCAACGACCCCGCCTCGGACGGCTCCACCCTCACCGTGGCCTCCGGCGTGGACGTGAACTTCCTGTCCGGCACCCGCGCCGGCCAGACCCTCGTCGCGGAGGGCCGCCTGGTCGCCGCCGCCGGCCGCTCGGCCGTCTACGACATCACCGTGACCACCGACGACGGCACCCTGGTGGCCGCCTTCCGCGGCCGCTCCCGCACCGTCGCCGTGAAGGGCGCGTGACCGGCCCCGCCGCCGCGCACCCGGCCGACCAGACCCGACCCGACCCCCTCTGATCCCCAGGAGACCCGCCATGCTCGAGGCTTCGATCCCGAACCCCTACTCCCCGGCCCCCGTCCCCGCCCCCGCCGACCGCGGGGCGCCGGACCCCGAGGAGACGATGAGCCGGGACCAGATCGAGGCGCTCCAGTTCGAGCGCCTGCGCTGGACGCTGCACCACGCCTACGAGAACGTGCCCGCGTACAAGGAGCACTTCGACAACCACGGCGTGCACCCCTCCGACTTCACGGCCCTCGAGGACCTCGAGCTCTTCCCGTACACGGACAAGGAGTTCCTGCGGAAGAGCTACCCGTTCGGCGCATTCGCCGCCACGGGGCCCGAGCTCCGCCGCATCCACGCCTCCTCCGGCACCACCGGCCAGCCCACCGTGGTCGGCTACACCGACGACGACCTGGCCACGTGGGCCACCCTCGTCGCCCGCTGCTTCCGCGCCGGCGGCATCCGCCCCGGTGACCGCGTGCACAACGCGTACGGCTACGGCCTGTTCACCGGCGGCCTCGGCGCCCACTACGGCGCCGAGCGCATCGGGGCGGCCGTGATCCCGATGTCCGGCGGGCAGACGGAGAAGCAGGTGCAGCTGATCACCGACTTCCAGCCGCGCGCCATCCTCTCCACGCCCACCTACCTGCTGACCATCGCGGACGGCTTCAGGAAGCTCGGCCTGGATCCCCGCGAGTCCTCCCTCGAGGTCGCGATCCTCGGCGCGGAGCCGTGGACCGAGGCGATGCGCCGGGAGATCGAGCAGACCTTCGACCTCGATGCCCTGGACATCTACGGCCTCTCCGAGGTCATGGGCCCGGGCGTGGCCGGCGAGTCCGCGGCCACCAAGGACGGCTCCCACATCTGGGAGGACCACTTTCGCCCCGAGATCATCGATCCGCTCACGGACGAGGTCCTCGAGACCGGCCGCCCCGGCGAGCTCGTCTTCACCTCGCTCACCAAGCAGGCGCTGCCGATCATCCGGTACCGCACCCACGACCTCACCCGCCTGCTGCCGGGCACCACGCACCCGGGCCACCGCCGCATGGGCCGCATCACGGGCCGGTCGGACGACATGATCATCCTGCGCGGCGTGAACCTGTTCCCGTCGCAGATCGAGGAGCTGGCCCTCAAGGAGCCGGCCCTGTCGCCGCACTTCACCCTCGAGATCACCCGCCCGGACCGCATGGACCAGATGGCCGTGAACATCGAGCGCCGCGAGCACGCGACCCTCGAGGAGGCCCAGGCCTGCGCCGCGCACCTGCGCATGGAGATCAAGACGAAGATCGGCTCCTCGTGCGTGATCAACGTGGTGGAGCCGGAGACCCTGGCCCGCTCGTCCGGCAAGCTCAAGCGGATCTACGACCTGCGCGACCAGGCCTGATCCCGTCCCCGCAGCCGATCCCGACGCCGGCGTGCCCGGTAGAGTGGATCGGTGCGCCGTCGTCGGCGGCGTCCTCCCGCCTCCGAAGGAGCCCCGTGCCCCAGAGCAGCCCCACCCCGCGCCGCGGCCGGCCCGGCTATGACCGGCAGACGCTGCTGGCCGAGTGCGTCGAGCTCTTCAACCGGCACGGCTACGAGGCGACGTCCATGGGCATGCTCGCCACCCACCTGGGCATCTCCAAGTCCGCGATCTACCACCACGTGGAGTCCAAGGAGGCGATCCTCGACCACGCGGTGACGGAGGCGCTCGACGCCCTCGAGGCGTGCCTGGACGATGTGGTGGCCAGCGGGGCCGACGCCGGCGCGCAGGTCGAGGCGGCCATCCGCGGCACCCTCGGGGTGCTGGCGGAGAAGCAACCCGAGGTGACCCTGCTGCTGCGCCTGCGCGGGAACTCGGCGGTCGAGGTGGCCGCCGTCGAGCGCCGGCGCGAGATCACCCGGCGTCTGGGCGACCTGCTCGAGTCAGCCCAGGCCGCGGGTGCGGTGCGCTCCGATGTGACCCCCCGCAACCTCGCCCGTCTGGCGCTCGGCATGATCAACTCGATCGTCGACTGGTACCGCCCCGACGGCGCGGACCCGGGCCACAAGTCCGTCGAGGAGATGGTCGCCGCCGTGACCGGCGTCGTCATGGGCGGCCTGCGGGGCTGACCCCCGCCCCTCCTGCCCCGCCCCGGCCCCTCCGTCTTCGTTCGCGAAACGGACGGCGTGTCCGGCGCGTCCGTGCGCGATGTGGACGGCGCCTCAGCCCGCCGGGAGCGCCGCCGCCACCCGGTGCAGGATCCCGACGTCGTCGCCCCCGCCCATCGTCCCCGCCTCGGACGCGTCCAGACGCCGGTTCAGCACGTACTGGCGGCGCCCGTCCAGCACATGCGCGGTGCGCATGCGGACCTCCGCGCCGTCCGGCCCGGGGATCCGCTTCTCGTAGACCACGGCCTCCCCGCCGGGCCAGTCCGCGCCCCGTGCGTCGACCACGCCGAGCCAGCCGGTCTGCCCGGCGCAGTCGGCGCGCACCTGCGCGTGGCGGTCCCAGGAGCGACGCGCGGCCTCCACGTCCGGGAAGTCGGTGACGGTGAGGTTCACGTAGCCGGCGGTGTCCGTGCTGGACTGTCCGCGCGCGCTGCCCGCCCCCGCCAGGCCACGGGCGCCGGACTCGGCCTCCGACTGGGCGGCGGCCCGGTTGGCGTCCACGCAGGCCTGCGAGGCGTCGCGGGCCTGGGACAGTGCGACCTCGTCGCCGTAGACGGTCGCCAGGTGCCGCTCCATGGCGTCCCGGTACTCGGCGCGCGAGTACACGTCCAGGACGGTCATCTGTGCGCCCGTGCCCTCCTCCACGGCCCGGGCGACGGCGTCCACCTGCGCCCGGCCCGCCCAGGGGGCCTCGGACGAGGACGCCGCCGTTGAGGCGACGTCCGTCCCGCCGGACCCGCCCGACGCCGCCCCGTCGGTCCCGCAGCCGGCCAGGGACAGGGCCCCCGAGAGGGCGAGGGCGGCGGCGGTGAGGGCGGCGGGGGCGGAGCGCATGGATCCATGATGCGCCCGCGTGCGACGGCCGAGCGGCACGCGACGGCGCCCCCCACTGCGACGGTGCGGGGCGCCGAGACGCCGCGGCCGGGGAGGGGGCTCAGCCGGCGGGGACGGCCTCGAGGACCTGCTCGGCGAGGGCGCGGGCCTGGTCGGCGGCGCCGGCGGGGGCGGTCTCGCCCGGGCCGGCGACCATCACGCTGACCACGTCCGTGCCGCGCCGCACGGCGAGCCATCGCCCTCCCGCGAGCTCCCCGCCCACGGCCTCGTCGCCGATCCCGGTCACGGGGGCGATGTCGGTGGGCTGCTCGGCGCCGGGCACCTGGACGTCCGTGCACAGCTCGATCGGAGCGGAGCCGTCCGCCAAGGCCGCCACGGCCGCCGAGACGTCCGGGTAGGCGACCACGTCGGCCCGGACCGAGGTGTAGCCGCCCCCCGCGACGGTGGGCATGGCGTCGGAGCGCAGCTGGGCCCCGCCCGCGGCGGCCTCGGTGCGAAACCGCTCCGCCGCGGCGTCCGCGCACCGCTGCTGGGCCTCCGTGTAGGTCGGCGACGCGCTCGAGCCCTCGGCCGCCGGCTCCAGCGGTCCGTCCGTGAGGATCGTCGCCTGGTCCTCCAGGTCGGTCTTCCGCTCGAGCGGGGAGACGGACCTCGTGGTCACCTCGAAACCCTCGGGCGCGGCCGCCGTGACGGCCTCCGTCAGGCCCGTCCGGGCCTCGTTTCCGAACCGGTCCGGCATGGACAGGGACAGCGCCGAGGACGATGCGGCCGAGGAGGAGGCGGCCGGCGAGGTCACGCTCGAGCCCGCGCCGCCGGCGGTCGGGCTGCCGGCCGCCGTGGAGGAGGAGGCGGACCCGCCCCCGCCGGCGCAGCCGGTCAGGACGAGGGCGGCGGCGCCCAGGGCGAAGCCCGCCCGCAGTCGGCGGGACGGGACGGCTGTCATGTGGGTCATGGGAGAAGTGAATGCCCTGTACCCCGCTTGGTCAAGGGCTGTGTCGGGGCAGCCCGCGCCCCGGTCACCCCCGCGAACGACGACGCCGGCGCCCCCGCGGGGGAGACGCGCCGGCGTCGTCGGTGGGCTCGGACCGTGAGCCCCGGCCGGATCAGGCCTTCGGCTCGGCCTCCGGCATCGGCCAGGTCTTGGCGACCAGCGTCAGCACGTCGTACTGCGCCACCAGCTCGTCCTTCTGGTTGTGCAGCCGGCAGTCCCAGGCGACCTCGCCGTACTCGTCCGTCACGCGCGGGGTGATCCTCTTCGCGGTGAGGGTCACGCGGATGGCGTCGTCGTAGGTGACGGGCGTGATGAAGCGCAGGTCGTCCAGGCCGTAGTTGGCGAGCACCGGGCCCGGATCCGGGGCCACGAACAGGCCCGCGGCCCAGGAGACCAGCAGGTAGCCGTGGGCCACGCGGCGCGGGAAGAACGGGTTGGCCATGGCGGCCTCCTCGTCCGTGTGCGCGTAGAACTTGTCGCCCGTGGACTCGGCGAACGCCGTGATGTCCTCGATGGTGACGGTCCGCAGGCCGGAGGCGAACTGGTCGCCGATCTGCAGCTCGTCGAGCGCCTTGTAGAACGGGTGCTTCGCCTTGCCTGCCTCCACGTCCTCACGGGTGGCGGTCTGCGCGGCGGCGCCCTGGTGCCACACGCCGGTGATGGCGGTCAGCATGTCCGGGGAGCCCTGCACGGCGGTGCGCTGCATGTAGTGCTTGACGGCGCGGACGCCGCCCAGCTCCTCGCCGCCGCCGGCGCGGCCGGGGCCGCCGTGGATCAGCACCGGCACGGGGGCGCCGTGGCCGGTGGTGGTCTTCGCGGTCTGGCGGTTCAGCACGTGCACGCGGCCGTGGTGGGCGCCGATGCCCGCGATGAACTCGGAGGCGGTGGCGCCGTCGTTCGTGGCGAGGGTGGCCACCAGCGAGCCGGAGCCCAGCGCGGCCAGGCGCACGGCGTCGGCGACGTCCGTGTAGCCGATCACGGAGGTCACCGGGCCGAAGGCCTCCACGGAGTGCACCTGCGGGGTGTCGGCGTCGGCGAAGGTGAGCACGGTGGGGGCGAAGAACGCACCGGCCTCCGCGTCGGCGTCGCCCGTGGAGCCCTCCGGGCCGCCCAGGCGGACCTGGCCGCCGGCGTCGACCAGGGTCTGCACGGCCTTGCGAACTTCGGACTGCTGCTCCTTGGAGGCCAGGGCGCCCATGGTGGTGCCCTCAGCGCGGGGATCGCCCAGGACCACCGTGGAGGAGAGACGCTCGGTGAGGGCCGCCGTGACGTCCTCGACCATGGCCTCCGGCACGATCACGCGGCGGATCGCGGTGCACTTCTGACCGGCCTTGACGGTCATCTCCTGGAAGACGACCTTCACGAATGCCTCGAACTCGGGGGTGTCCACGCCCGCGTCCGGGCCGAGGATGGCCGCGTTGAGGGAGTCGGTCTCCGCGGTGAAGCGGACACCGCCGTTGAGGACGTTCTCGTGCTGGCGCAGGGTCTGCGCGGTGCCGGCCGAGCCGGTGAACGCCACGTGGTCGCGGTAGTCCAGGTGGTCGAGCAGGTCGCGGGCGGAGCCGGAGATCAGCTGGATCGAGCCCTCGGGCAGCACGCCGGACTCCACCATCATGCGCACGCAGGCCTCGGTGACGTAGCCGGTGGGGGTGGCCGGCTTGACCACGGTGGGAACGCCCGCGACGAAGGCCGGGGCGAACTTCTCCAACATGCCCCACACGGGGAAGTTGAAGGCGTTGATCTGCACGGCCACGCCCGGGATGCGCTGGTAGATGTGCTCGCCGATGAAGGAGCCGTCGCGGGAGAGGGGCTCCACGTCGCCGTCGATGATCACGTTGGAGTTCGGCAGCTCGCGGCGGCCCTTCCCGGAGAACGTGAAGAGGGTGCCGATGCCGCCGTCGACGTCGAAGGCGTGGTCGCGCTGCGTGGAGCCGGTGGCGAAGGAGAGGTCGTAGAGCTCCTGGATGCGGGAGTTCAGGTAGAGGGCGAGCTCCTTGAGCTTGAGCGCGCGCTCGTGGATGGTCAGCTCGCCCAGGTTCCTCTGGCCGACGGTGCGGGCGTGCTCGATGGCGCCGGCGGTGTCGATGCCGTCCGTGGACACGCGGGCCATGAGCTCGCCGGTGTTCGCGTCCGTCACGTCGGTGACCTTGGACGGGTGTGACGGCGTCCACCAGCTGCCGGCGACGTAGCTGGGGAGGATCTCCGGGAGGGAGGGGGCGGTGACGGTCACGGGGGCTCCTGGTGTCGGGGGCGCGGACGAGTCCCGACCGATCGGTCGGTTATTGGTCCTCACCCTAGCCGAGACGTGGATCACGCGGGAGGGGGAGCCGGGTCGGTGACGCCGTCGTCGTGGGGAGGGGGGTGGGGTCTGGCGGCGACCCGTGGTGCCGAGGCCCGCAGACGCGCCGTTATGGCCAGGATGTAGCGGCGTGTCTGCGGGCCTCGGTGGGGCGTCGTCCACAGATCCCGGCGGACGACGACGGCGGCGCGCCCGGATCGGGCACGCTCGGCCCATGCCCCGCTCGCCCGCGCCCCTGCCTCCGATGCGCTGCGGACTGGACGGCCTCCTCCGCGCTCCGACCGTGTTCTCGACCCCGGCCGCGCGCGAGGCGGGCGTGAGTGCGGCCCGGCTGCGGCGCGGGGACGTGGTCTCCCTCGGGTGGGGGCTCTGGGGCCGGCGCGGCGTCGAACCGGACCCCCTGGACCATGTGCGGGCGCTGCAGGATCTGCACCCCGAGGGCGTGTTCAACCACGTGACGGCCGCCCGGGTGCTCGGCCTGTGGCTGACCGGGCCGCTCGCCGCCGACCGGTCCGTGCACATCGCGACCCCGCGCGGCCACGGCACCGCGTCGAGCCGGGCCGGGATCCGCTCACACCGCCTCCGCGCCGACGCACCGGTGCGGATCGTGGACGGGGTGCGTGTGACCGCACCGGGGTGGACGTTCGTGGACCTCGCCGCGCAGGCCGGGCCGCTCGAGCATCTCGTCGCGCTGGGGGACAGCATGGTGCGGACCGCCCCGACGGAGGCCCGCCGCCGTCGGCTGCCTCCCGGGGTGACGGACGTGGCCGAGCTGCGCGCCGCCGTCGAGGAACGCGGACGGGTGCGCGGGATCCGCGCGGCCCGGGAGGCGCTGGAGCTCGTGCGTCCCGGGGTCGACTCGCCGCCGGAGAGCCGGCTGCGGGTGCGGCTCGTCCTGGACGGCGTCCCTGAGCCCGCGGTGAACCCGTGCATCCGCCTCGCCACGGGACAGCGGCTTCGCGTGGATCTGGTGTGGGCGGAGGCCAAGGTGGCCGTCGAGTACGACGGCGATCAGCACCGCACGGATCGCCGGCAGTGGCGTGAGGACCGCGAGCGGGACGCGGCCCTGCGCGCGGAGGGGTGGGAGGTGATCCGGGTGACCGCCGACGTGTTCCGGCCGGGGCACTGGGAGCTGTTCGTGCGGCAGCTGCGGGGCCTGGTGGCCGCGCGGACGAAGCCGGGCCGAGTGCCGCCGTCGTGGATCTGACCCGCCCAGGCCCGCAGACTCGCCGCTACGGCCCAGACGTAGCGGCGCGTCTGCGGGGCCTCGGCGAGAGGGGCGGAGGTCTCGGGCCCTCGGGCCGGCGTCGACCCCCTGCTCCTCGTCTCCGGACCGGCGTAGAATCGAGCCCCGGTCCCCTCGGACCCGCCCCGCCCCCCCTCATCCGGAGAGTTCTGCCGCATGCTGCGCACCATGTTCCACGCCAAGATCCACCGGGCCACCGTGACCCAGGCGGACCTGCACTACGTGGGCTCCGTGACCGTGGACCAGGACCTGCTGGACGCCGCGGACATCCTCCCGGGCGAGCTCGTGTCCATCGTGGACGTCACGAACGGCGCGCGGCTGGAGACCTACACCATCGCGGGTGAGCGGGGCTCCGGCGTGCTCGGCATCAACGGCGCCGCCGCCCACCTGGTGCATCCGGGGGACATCGTCATCCTCATCGCCTACGGGCAGATGGACGACGCCGAGGCCCGCCACTTCCAGCCCAAGGTCGTCCACGTGGACGCGGACAACAGGATCGTGGAGCTCGGCGTCGACCCCGCCGACGGCCTGCTCGACGGCCTCTCCCGCCCGCCGCTGTCCCGCGAGTGGAACGAGGCCCAGGCCGAGCTCTGAGCCGGCCGGGGCGCCGGGCCGTCATGGACGAGTTGTTGGAGCGGGGTCAGCGGTCGGCATGGCCTTCGCCCCGAGCGCCCGACGCGCGGAGCGCATCGCGGCCGCGTGGCTGAGGCCCATCGCGGTGCGGGCGCCCGGTACGCGGTCTACGGCGCGCATCCACGGCGCGGTCAGCACCACCTCCTGCTCCCACACCACGATGCAGCGCGGCGCGTGTCCGGCCGGGGCGCCGTCGTCGTGGACGGTGACCCGTACGGTGCCCGTCAGGTCTCCGCTCAGGTGCGCGACCAGAAGGCCGCGGGCGCGGTCGTCGATGAGACGCTCCATCGTCAGACGCACCGGCACGAACCCGCGCAGCCGGACGGCGGCGCGATCGGGGCCCAGGTGACGGACGCGCGGGACGGCCGGCCACCAGCGTGGGTAGCCGGCCGGGTCGGCGAGCAGGGCCAGCACGGACCGGGCGTCTGCGGGGACGGACCAGCGGTGGGTGAAGCGGAAGGGGCGGTCGACCGACATCAGGCCCGGCCGAAGGTGTCGGGGTCCACGGGGCGCCGGGTGCGGGGGAGCTTCGCGACGACCAGCAGGTACGACTCCGTGACGAGGTCCCGGACGAGCTGCTCGTCGAGGTCCGGGTGCGCGGCCAGGCTGAGCCAGTGCCGCTTGTCCATGTGATAGCCGGGCGTGATCGCCGCGGGAAGGGCTGCGCGCAGCTGGGCGCCGTCCTCCGGGCGGGCCTTCACGTTCACGAGGCGGCGCCCGTCGTGGTCGATGAACACCACGAACAGCTTCCCCTGCACCTTCACGACCTCGGTGTCCGGGCCGAAGGGGTGCGACGCGGCGCTGCCCGGCAGCTCGAGGGCGCGGTCGCGGGCGATGCGCAGCAGCGTCGGCTCGTCCATGCCCGCCACGCTAGCCGCGCCGGCCCCGCCGCCGCACTTTCGAACGTGATATCGGGGGAATGAGCGCTTTCGAACGGGAGATAGGCCCTATCTCACGTTCGAAAGCGCCTGCCCCGGGGGCTCAGCGGTAGTCGAAGAAGCCCTTGCCGGACTTCCGGCCGAGCTCACCGCGGGCCACCATGTCCCGCATGAGCTGCGGCGGGGCGAAGCGCTCACCCAGCTGGGACTCGAGGTACTCCGCGATGCCCAGGCGCACGTCCAGGCCCACGATGTCGGTCAGCGCCAGCGGGCCGACCGGGAACTTGTAGCCGAGCACCATGGCGGCATCGATGTCCTCGGGGGAGGCCACACCCTCCTCGACCATGCGGATGGCCTCGAGCGCGATCGCCACGCCCAGGCGCGACGAGGCGAAGCCCGGTGCGTCCTTGACGACGACGGGGGTCTTGCCGAGCCCGCGGACCCACTCGGTGGACAGGGCCTGGAGCTCCGCACCGGTCTGCTCGCCGATCACGACCTCCACGAGCTTCGAGGCGGGCACCGGGTTGAAGTAGTGCAGGCCGCAGAACCGCTCGGGGCGCTGCAGGTGCGTGGCGATCTCGTCGATCGACAGGGACGAGGTGTTGCTGGCCAGCCAGGCGTCCTCGCGCAGGTGGGCCTCGACGTCGGTGAGCGCCTCGATCTTCACCTGCATGTCCTCGAACACGGCCTCGACGACGAGGTCGCAGCGGGCGAAGTCGGTGCGGTCCACGGAGACGGTCAGGCGCTGCGCCCACACGTTCAGGTCGCCGTCGATCTTGCCGCGCTCGAGGGAGGCGGCCAGGTCGGCCACGATGCGCTCCTGGGCGGCCTCGGCCGACTGCGGGTCACGCTCGACGACGACCACCTCGGACGATCCCGAGACGAGGAACGCGTGGGCGATGCCGCCGCCCATCCGACCGCCGCCGAGGACGCCGACGATCGAGGGGACGGAGCCGGTGGTCTGCTGGTTCTCGGTCATGATCTGTTCCTCACTCACTTCTTCTTGCGGTCCAGGAACGCCTGCATGCGCTCGAACTTGGCCTGCGACTCGAACAGGATGGCCTGCGCGATCTCGTCCACGTGGGGGTGGGCCTCGCGGGGCAGGTGGAAGACGCGCTTGGAGATCCGCACGGCCAGCGGGTCCTGCTGCGCGATGCGGTCGGCGAGAGCGTCGGCGGCGTCGAGGAGGGCGTCCGGCTCGTGCAGCTCGGTGACGAGCTTGAGCTCGAGGGCCTCCTGTGCGTCCAGGATCCGTCCGGCGAGCAGCAGCTCGAGGGCCACCGGCTCACCCACCAGTTCCTTGAGCCGCCACTGGGCGCCCGCAGCGGCCGTGATCCCCAGGCCCGTCTCGGGCTGGCCCATCTTCAGCGCCGGGGTGGCGATGCGGAAGTCGGCCGCGTAGGCCAGTTCCGCGCCGCCGCCGAGGGCGAAGCCGTCGATCGCCGCGATCACGGGCATGGGCAGCCGGTGGATGCGGTCGAAGACCTGCGAATTCACGCCGCGCAGGGCGTCGTCTCGGCGGCGCTCGCGCAGCTGTCCGATGTCCGCGCCGGAGGCGAAGATGCCGGAGAACCTCCCCGGCTCGCGCTTCGACTCCACCTGCGTGCCGGAGATGATCAGGATCTTCGGTTCGCGTTCGAGGTGGGCGCAGAGCTCGTGGAACTCGTCGACCATGGTCTGGTCGATCGCGTTGCGCACGCCCGGGCGGTCCATGCGCGCGTGGACGCGGTCCTCACGCTCCTCGACGCGCAGTGCCGTGAAGTGGCTGAAGTCGGCCATGCGCTCACACCTTCTCCACGAGCATCGCGGAGCCCTGGCCCACGCCCACGCACATCGTGGCCAGGCCCTTGTCCGCGCCCTCACGCTCCATCCGACCGAGCAGCGTGACCACGAGACGCGACCCCGAGGAGCCCAGCGGATGGCCCAGGGCGATCGCGCCGCCGTCGGCGTTGACGGTCTCCGGGTCCAGGCCGAGGCGCCGCATCGAGGCCAGGGACTGGGTGGCGAAGGCCTCGTTGAGCTCGACGGCGCCCAGGTCCGCCACGGACCAGCCGGAGCGCTCGAGGGCCTTCTCGGTGGCCGGGACAGGGCCCAGGCCCATGATCTCGGGGGCCAGGCCCGCTGAGGTGGACTCCACGACGCGGGCGCGCGGGGTCAGGCCGTACTTCTGCGCGGCCCGCTCAGAGACGACGAGGATCGCCGAGGCGCCGTCGTTGAGGGAGGAGGAGTTGCCGGCGGTGACCACGCCGTCCTTCTTGATGATCGGGCGCAGGCCGGCGAGCACCTCGGGGGTGGAGCCGGGACGGGGGCCCTCGTCCGTGTCCACGATCGTCTCGGCTCCCTTGCGGCCCGTGACGACGACGGGCACGATCTCGTCCGCGAAGCGGCCGGCCTCGATGGCGGCCAGCGCACGCTCGTGCGAGCGGGCGGCGAAGGCGTCCGCGTCCTCGCGGGTGATGCCGTCCACCTCGCCCACCTCCTCGGCGGTCTCCGGCATGGAGAAGGTGAACTTCTCCCCGAACTCGCCGTCCGCGAAGCGCGGGTTCACGAAGCGCCAACCGATCGAGGTGTCGAAGGCCGCGCCGGGCTTGGCGAACGCCGTCGTCGGCTTCTCCATCACCCAGGGGGCGCGGGACATCGACTCCACGCCTCCGGCCACGACGACGTCGGCCATCCCGGAGCGCACCATCGCGGTGGCGATGCCGATCGCGGACATGCCGGACGCGCAGAGGCGGTTCACGGTGATGCCCGGGACGGTGTCCGGGAAGCCGGCCAGCAACCAGGCCATGCGGGCGACGTTGCGGTTCTCCTCGCCGGCGCCGTTCGCGTTGCCGAGGATGACGTCGTCCACGACCGACGGGTCGATGCCGGCGTCCTCGATCACGGCCTTGACGGTCAAGGCGGCGAGGTCGTCGGGGCGGACGGAGGAGAGGGCGCCGCCGTACTTGCCGACGGGCGTGCGGCGACCGCCGACGAGCAGGGCCTGGGACTGTGCGGACATGGAGACTCCTTGAGTGACCGACGACGGGGCGGGCGCGGCGAATTACCGACCGTGCGTTCAGGTTCAGTATCCCGGGCCGGTGTGACGGGGGTCAACCGCGGGGGCGGGTGTGACGGGGTGGAGACGGGGCCGGGCGGCCGCGCCGAGACCACGTCGATCAGCGTCTGACCCGGCGCCCCCCGCACGGAGGCCCGCAGACGCGCCGCTTCGATCCCGACGTGGCGGCGTGTCTGCGGGCCTCGGCGCCGGTCCGGCCGCGCACGACGACGGCGCGCCCTTCCGGAGGAGGACGCGCCGTCGTCGTGGGGTGGGGACGGGTGAAACCCGTCAGGCGGGCCGGATCAGGCGGGGACCACGGGGTTCGAGCGGGTGGCGACGACCTCCTCGTCGTGCAGCTCGCGGTCCTGGATGCCCTTGGGCACGAACAGGACGGCGATCAGGGAGATCGCGGAGATGCCGATGATGTACCAGGCGACGCTCGGCCAGCCGGACTTCACGAGCTCGTCGGCGATCAGCGGGGCGAAGGCGCCGCCGATGATGGTGCCGATCGCGTAGCCGATGGACACGCCGGAGAAGCGGACGCGGGCCGGGAACATCTCCGCGTACATCGCGGACTGCGGGCCGTAGGACGGGCCGAGGCCCATCGTCAGCACGAAGAGCGCGAGGGAGAACAGCAGCAGCGAGGCCGTGTTGAGCAGCTGGAACATCGGGAAGGCCCAGGCGATGAGGATCGCGTAGCCGATCACGAAGGTGGTCTTGCGCCCGATCTTGTCGGAGATCCAGCCGCCGAGCAGGGTGAAGATGAACCAGCCGACGCCGCCGACGAGGCTCGCGATGAGCACCTCGGAGGAGGTCATGCCCAGGCCCTTCGGACCGCCGTACTTCGAGAACCACGCGATGAGCAGGTAGCCGACGCCGTTGTTCGCGGCGAAGATCACGGCGGCGAGGATGACCTCCTTGGTGTGGTGCCGGAAGAGCTCGCCCAGGGGGGCGGACTCGTCCACCTTGAGCTGCTGCATCTCCTTGAACACCGGGGACTCCTCCACGGCCTTGCGGATGAAGTAGCCGACCACGATCAGCAGGACCGAGACGAGGAACGGGATGCGCCAGCCCCAGGTGAGGAACTGCTCCTCGGACATGGTGGAGCGCACGAGGAACAGCACGCCGGTGGCGAGGATCATGCCGAGCGGCACGCCGATCTGCGGGGCGGAGCCGAACAGGCCGCGCTTGCCGTGGGGTGCGTGCTCCACGGCCAGCAGCGCCGCGCCGCCCCACTCGCCGCCGGCGGAGAAGCCCTGCAGCAGGCGCAGGAGCACCAGCAGGATGGGGGCCCACACGCCGATCTGCGCGTAGGTGGGCAGCAGGCCGATGAGGGTGGTGGCCGCGCCCATGCCGATGAGGGTCAGGGAGAGGACCAGCTTGCGGCCGAACTTGTCGCCGAGGTGGCCGGCGATGATGGCGCCGAGCGGGCGCACGAGGAAGGAGATGCCGAGGGTCACCCACGCGGCGATCTGCGCGCCGGACTCGCCCATGGGCTGGAAGAAGAGGGTGGCGAAGACGAGTGCGGTGGCCTGCGCGAAGATGAAGAAGTCGTACCACTCGATGGTGGTGCCGACGAGCGTGCCGGCGAGGACCTTGCGCTCCTCGCGGGGGTCGCGGGCGGCCGCGACGGCCGGGGAGGCGACGGTGTGGCTCATGGGTGCTCCTGGGGTGAGGGGCTGCGTGCCGGCGTGAGACGGCGATGCGAATGCGGACCGACCGAGCGGTCGGGAAGTGACAGGGATCACCGTATACGATCGAATGTGACCTGTGCCACGGGCACTCTCCACGACGTGAATATGACGACGGCGCGACCCGTGACGACGACGCCGCCCGTCCCCTCCACGCGGAGGGGGCGGGCGGCGTCGCGGCCGGCGGGGCCGGAGGGGATCAGGGGCGGCCGGTGAACTCCGGCTTCCGCTTCTCCTGGAAGGCCGTGAAGCCCTCCGCGTAGTCGGCGGTGTCGCAGAGCTCGCCCTGGGCGACGTTCTCCGCGTCGAGGGACTCCCAGAGGCCCACGCGCCGGTCGCGGATCTGGCGGACCAGCTCCTTGGAGGCGCGGAAGGCGAGGGTGGCGCCGTCGGCGACCTTCGCGACCTTCTCGCGGGTGAAGCCGTCCAGCTCCTCCGCCGGGACGGCGCGGGAGAACAGGCCCGCCTGCACGGCCTCGGCGCCCGAGATCAGCTCGGCGGTGTAGATGAGGTCCAGGGTGCGGTGGGCACCCAGGCGCTCGGTGAACAGCCAGTGGCCGCCCGAGTCCAGGGTCGCGCCGAGGTTGGCGAACGGCGAGCCGATCTTCGCGTTCTCCGCCACGTAGACCACGTCGGAGGCGATGGCCAGGCCCAGGCCCACGCCCAGGCACGCACCCTGCACGGCCGCGAAGGTCGGCACAGGGGCCTCGGAGATGGCCTTCAGCACCGGGGTGACCTTGTCCCGCAGGTAGGCGGTGGCGTCGTCGTCGGCGGGGACGACGTTCGAGATGTCGCGGCCCGCGCAGAAGCCGCGGCCCTCGCCGCGCAGGAGGATGGCACGGACCTCGCCGGACTCGGCGCCCGCGGAGGCCTGCGCGTACGCGTCGGCCAGGTCCGCCAGGGCCTGCTCGTCCAGGGAGTTCATCTTCTGGGGGGCGTTCAGGGTGATCACGGCGACGCGGTCGGCGATCGCCAGCTCGATCATGCTCATGGTGCTCCTTCGGGGTCTCGGCACGGAGGGTGCGGGGTGCGGCGCAGGGGGTGCACGCGGCGACGGGCGCCGCCCCGGTCAGGGGGCGGCGCCCGTCGTCATGCTCGGCGCATCAGGCGTCGAAGTCGACCTTGATGCTGTCGGTGGTGGGGCGGGTCTGGCAGGTCAGCACGTAGCCCTGCTCGACCTCGTCCTTCTCCAGGGCGTAGTTCTCCTCCATCGTGAACTCGCCCTCGGTGACCTTGGCGCGGCAGGTGCCGCACACGCCGCCGGCGCAGGCGAACGGGACGTCGGAGCGCACGCGCAGGGCGGCGTTGAGGATCGTCTCGTGCGCGGACTTCGGGGACTCGACCTTGGCGGACAGGCCGTCGAGGTTGAACTCGATGGTGACGTTGTCGCCGGACGGGTCGGCCTCGACCCCGCGGCCGGACTGGCCCTGCGGGGCCTCCGGCTTGCCGGTGGTGAACAGCTCGAAGCGCACGTCGTCCTCGGCCACGCCGCGCTCGGAGAGCGTGTCGCGGGCCAGCTGGACCAGCTCGAACGGGCCGCAGAGGAACCACTCGTCGGTGTTCTCGACGTCGATCACGCGGTCCAGCAGCGTGTTCAGCTTCTCGTCGTCGATGCGGCCGGAGAGCAGCGGGGCCACGCGCTGCTCGCGGGAGAGCACGTGGTTCACCGTGAAGCGGGCCGGGTACTTGTCCTTGAGGTCGCCGATCTCCTCCGCGAACATCACGTCCATGGCCGAGCGGTTCGCGTAGATCAGGTCGAAGCGCGCGGAGTCGGACGCGGCCAGCACGGACTTGGCGATCGCCATGATCGGGGTGATGCCGGAGCCGGCGGCCAGGGCCACCAGGTGCGTCTGGTCCTGCTTCACGGCCTCGGCGGCCACGGCCTCCGGGTCGTTCATGGAGGTGACGTTCGTGCGGGACGTGAACGCGCCCTGCGGGTTCATCACGTCGATCTTCTCGCCGACCTCGAGGACCTCGTTGGCCCACGTCGAGAACGTGCCGCCGAGGTCCTTCTTCACGGCCACGCGGATCTCGCCGCGCTGCGGCACCGCGCAGATGGAGTAGGAGCGGCGCAGCTCGGCGCCGTCGAGCTCCTTGCGGAGGGCGACGTACTGGCCCGGCACGTAGTCGTAGTCGTCCGCGAGCTCCTCGGGGACCGCGAAGGTCACCTCCACGGAGTCGTCGGTGAGCTTGCGCAGGCCGGACACCTCGAGGGTGTTGAACGTGGCGCGGCGCTTGCCGGTGATGGGGGCGTCGGTGGTCTCGGTCATCAGTGCACCTTGAAGTAGTCGAAGGGCTCGAGGCACTCCTGGCAGGTGTACAGCGCCTTGCAGGAGGTGGAGCCGAAGCGGGTGATCTCTCGAGTGTTGAGCGAATGGCAGCGCGGGCACTTGACCGCCAGGCCCACGCGCACGGGGCCCTCGTCGGTGCGCGCCGAGGGCGGGGCGATCCCGTACTCCGCGAGCTTGGCCTTGCCCTCGTCGGTCATCCAGTCCGTGGTCCAGGCCGGCTGCAGCACGGTGCGCACCTCGGCGTCCGGGTAGCCGGCACGGCCCAGGGCCGTGGTCACGTCCGCGGTGATGGTGCCCATCGCGGGGCACCCCGAATACGTGGGGGTGATGACGACGACGGCGCGGCCGTCCTCCACCTGCACGTCCCGGAGGATCCCGAGGTCCGCGATGGACAGCACGGGGATCTCCGGGTCGTGCACGGTGGCGGCGGCGTCCCAGACCTGCGCGGCGGCGGGGTCGGAGGGCCTCAGCTCGGCGGCGGTGGTCACCAGGAGGCCCCCGGGTGACGCCGGGCCAGGGACTGCATCTCGGCCAGGATGTAGCCGCGGTACTCGCTCATCTGACCGGAGCGGTCGCCGCCGCGGGCCGCGCCCGTCTCCGGCACCTTCAGGTCGGCCCCCTCGATGGCGGCGCGGATGCGGGCCATCGTGGACTCCTCCAGGGAGGAGGGGAGCACGGCGATTCCCTGCTCCGCCAGGGAGCGGGTCAGCTCGTCGTCGTGGAAGAGCTCCGGCAGGTAGGGCCACAGCTCGTCCAGGCCGCGCTGCAGGCGGGCGTTGGACTCCTCGGTGCCCAGGCCCAGGCGGTTCACCCACTGCTCGGCGTGGTCGAGGTGGTACTCGACCTCCTTGAGCGCCTTGTCCGCGATGGCGGCCAGGGTGGCGTCCTTCGAGTCCTTCAGGCGGGTGTACAGGCCGTGCGCGTACACGGAGTAGTACAGCTGGCGCGCGATGGTCTTGCCGAAGTCGCCGTTCTCGGCCTCCACGAGGCGGGTGGAGCGGAACTCCTCCTCGTCGCGGAAGTAGGCGAGGTCGTCCTCGGACTTGTCCCAGGCGGTGCCGGCGTAGGAGAGGAGGAAGCGGGCGTGGCCCACCAGGTCCAGGGCGATGTTGCCCAGGGCGATGTCCTCCTCCAGCTCCGGGGCGCGCGAGATCCACCAGGACAGGCGCTGGCCGAGCATCAGGGCGTCGTCGCCCAGGTACACGGCGTAGCGAGCCACCTCGTCCGAGGCCTTCTGCCCGCCGGAGGCGATCTCCTCGGCGGTGTTGGCGACGCCGGCGGAGTGCCTCGTGGCGGAGTCGTTGGTCGCGAAGCTCACAGGTGCGGCACCCCCTCGGACTTCTGGTAGTAGGTGGCGTGGCGGTAGGACTTGCCCTGCGGGGACTCGAAGAAGCCGCCCTTGGAGTCCGGATCCGAGGCCGCGACGGCGTCGGCGGGGACGACCCACACGGAGGTGCCCTCGTTGCGGCGGGTGTAGAGGTCACGCGCGTTGCGCAGCGCCATGGTGGCGTCCGGGGCGTGCAGCGAGCCGGCGTGCACGTGGGACAGGCCGCGGTTGGCGCGGACGAAGACCTCCCAGAGGGGCCACTCGTTGCTGGGGGCGGTGTTCTCGGTCATGGATCAGGCTCCGATCAGCTGGGTGTCGGCCGGGACGTGCTGCTCGGCCTGGCGGCGGGCGTAGGCGGCGGCGGCCTCGCGGACCCAGGCCCCGTCCTCGTGGGCCTGGACGCGGCGCGCCAGGCGCTGGGTGTTCATCGGGCCGTTGCCCTTGATGACGGACATGAACTCATCCCAGTCCAGCTCGCCGAAGTCGTAGTGGCCGCGCTCCTCGTTCCACTTCAGGTCCGGGTCCGGCAGGGTCAGGCCCAGGGCCTCGGCCTGCGGGACGATCATGTCCACGAAGCGCTGGCGCAGCTCGTCGTTGGAGAAGCGCTTGACCTTCCAGGCCATGGACTGCTGGGAGTTCGGGGAGTCCTCATCCGGCGGGCCGAACATCTGCAGGGCCGGGCCGTAGAAGCGGTTCACGGCGTCCTGGGCCATCTGCTTCTGCTCCGGGGTGCCGTGCGAGAGCTCGTAGAGGATCTCCCAGCCCTGGCGCTGGTGGAACGACTCCTCCTTGCAGATGCGCACCATCGCGCGGCCGTACGGGCCGTAGGAGGCGCGGCACAGCGGGACCTGGTTGCAGATGGCGGCGCCGTCGACGAGCCAGCCGATCGCGCCCATGTCCGCCCAGGTGCGGGCCGGGTAGTTGAAGATCGAGGAGTACTTCGCGCGGCCGGAGAGCAGCTGCTCGTTCAGCTCGTCCCGCGGGGTGCCGAGGGTCTCGGCGGCGGAGTACAGGTACAGGCCGTGGCCGGCCTCGTCCTGCACCTTGGCCATGAGGATCGCCTTGCGCTTCAGGGACGGGGCGCGGGTGATCCAGTTGGCCTCGGGCTGCATGCCGATGATCTCGGAGTGCGCGTGCTGGGAGACCTGGCGGGTCAAGGACTTGCGGTAGGCCTCCGGCATCCAGTCGCGGGGCTCGATGCGCGAGTCCTCCTGGATCAGGCGGTCGAAGTTCTCCTGGCCGGCCGCATCATCGGGGGACGGCACGGAGGCCAGGTGCGGGGAGCTGCTCGTCTGCGTCATGGGGTTCACCTCACGCTGAGTGCGGATCGGGTTCCGTGGGCCAGGGCCCGCGCCTCGGGTCGAGGTGCGGACGAATTACTGACCGTTCGTTCAGGATAGGGATTGGTGTGAGCCACGTCAACACGTCCGACGGGGGCGCCTCCAGGGCTCTGCGACCGGATCCCTCCTGCACAGGAGGCCCTCCGGGGGCGGCCGTCCACCGCGGCCGCCCGCGGCCGAGCGGTCGGGCGCCGGTCTTCCCTAGCGTCGTCCTCATGCTCCTCCCACCGACCGCACAGGCCCTCCTCCGCACGCTCGTGGCCGCCGGTCTCGACGACGACGCCGCGCGCCTCGCCGTCGGGCTCACCGACGCCCACGCCGACCTCCAGGCCGCCCGCGCCGCGCAGGACGCCCTCGCCGACGCGGCGGAGGACCTGCGGGACCTGCTGGCCCTGCTGGAGGAGCTGACCCGGGGCGTCGCCGCCGCCCTGGACGTGGACTGGAGGTCGGAGGCCGGGGCCGAGTACGGCGAGCGCACCGATGGCCTGCACCGGACCGCCACGGACCGCCAGGACGAGGCCCGTGAGTGGGCCGGGCTGCTGGGCCGGGCCCGGAGCGAGGCCGAGCAGGCGGAGCGGGACGCGGAGCTGCGGGTCCGGCGGGCCGAGGAGGGCGCCTCGGCCCTGCTCCGCGCGATGGCGGCGGCATGAGCGCGCCGGCATTCCGCGTCACCGGCGGCCCCGGCTCCGTCTATGCCGACCTCGGCTCCCTGGAGGCCGTCGCCCAGCGCCAGCGCGACAACGGCGACCTGGCCCGCCGGGCGGGCCAGTGGTGCACCGTCCTCGGCCTCGACCTCGTCTCCCCGGCGCGCACCGCCCCCAGCGCCGAGGTCCTCCGGGCCCGGCTGGAGGACGGGCGGGCGGGCCTGGAGCGGCTGGCCGAGCGGCTCGAGGACATGCGGCGCAGCCTGGAGCACACCGCGCAGGCGTACCGGCAGGTGGAGTCCGGCAACGCGGCGATGATCGGCCTGATCGACCCCGCCCTGGCGGGGGTGCCGGAGGTGACGCCGGAGTCCCTGCGGGACGGCGCCACGGCCTCGGAGACGGCCGGGGTGATCTCCGAAGAGCTGCGCGCCGCGCAGGAGAAGGCCTACGTCGACGCCGCCCAGCGGCTGCTCCTGGCCCTCGTGGGAGGCGTCCCCGGCATCCCGGAGTCGTTGGCGGCCCTGGACTTCCAGGCGAAGCAGCTGCCCTGGTGGCACCCCGCCAAGCACGCCTGGAACAAGGGCAAGGGCGAGGCCGTGGATCGCGTGACGGGAGCCCTGCCGGCCATCGTGGAGGAGGGCGTGGACTCCGGGGTGCTCCCCACCGCGACCGCCCAGGACGCCAGCCGGGAGCTCGCCCGGGCGCTCGTCTCCGCGGGGGCGCTGCCCCGGGGTGAGGGCGAGGTGCGGGTGGAGCCGGGCGCCCGCGACCGGCCGGCGCCGCCGCTGTTGGACGGACGGGCGAGCACCCTGCTCTCCCTGGTCCCGGAGCAGGACGGCGCCGACGGGGCCGGAGCCGTCACCGTGACGCGGGTGGACCGCCCGGACGGCCCGGGTGGCACGGCGTCGACCTGGATCGTCGGCCTGCCGGGGACCACCACGCGCGGGGGCGCCGGCGACAATCCGTTCGACACCCTGGGGATCGTCGAGTCTCTCGCGGACGAGCCGGGCGTGACCCGGGCCGTGCAGGAGGCCCTCGAGCGCGAGGGCGTCCCCCACGGGTCGACCGTGGTCCTCGCCGGCTACTCCCAGGGCGGCATGCGGGCCCTGGACCTCGCGGCGGACGAGCAGTTCGCCTCCGCCTACCGGGTGGAGGGCGTGCTCACCGCGGGAGCCCCCGCCAACGACGCCGCGGCGCCCGCCGAGGCCGCGGTCCTGCAGTTCGCCTCCGAGGCGGACCTGATCTGGGGCCTCGGAGGCGGCCACGACCGGCCCGCCGCCTCCCGGGCGACGGTCATGTTCGACGCCCCCGCCCAGGTCCCGCTGCCGCAGCCAGGGGAGGTCCGCCCCTTCGACGGCCTCGACGAGTTCGACGGGGCGCTCGCGGGCCACGCCCGCTCCGAGTACGCCCGCCTTATCGAGGGGTTCGAGCGGGCCCCGGCGCAGGACCGTGCGGAGGTGGCGGACCTGCAGGCCCGGCTGGCGCTGCTCACGGGCGGGGCCGTGGTCTCCAGCCGCGTGCTCACCCTGCGCCGCACCAGCACGGAGCCGGCCGTGGACCAGCGGGCCCGGGAGGTCCGGGAGGCCGCCGAGGCGGCCGGTCAGCGCCCCGGCCCCCGCTTCGGGCCGCGCCTGCCGTGACCCCGCCCACGACGACGGCGCCGTACCCCTCACGCTGAGGGGTGCGGCGCCGTCGGGACGCCGGGGGTGCCGGGTCGGTCAGTTCGCGTCGAGCAGGACGCCCGCGAAGAACGCGTTCAGGCGGTCGACCTCGTCGAGGCCGAACACGCCGGAGACGTACTGGTCCGGGCGGACCACCACGACGGCGCCGTCGCGGCTGACGCCGCGCAGCTCGAAGATGTCCTCGGCGTGCTCCGGGCGGCACACGGCGAAGATGTTGTTCAGGTCGTGCAGGCCCAGCGGGCCGGTGGTCGGGCGGAACACCGCGGGCACGTCCGGGAAGGCGAACTCGGTCTGCTTCTGCTGGTAGACCACCTTGAGGTCGAAGCGCTCGTCCTGCGGGGCGCCGGCGGGGGTGTGGCGGTTGCGGAAGGACTGCGGGTCCTCCTCCACGGCCTCGGCCCAGGCGGCGACCTTCGAGTCGGCGTCGTGAGGGGCGGCGGCGTCGGCGAAGACGTACACGCGCCAGCGGCCGTCCGCGGTGTGCAGGTGGCCCAGGTGCTTCACGTTGGTGTCGCAGGAGCGCTCCACCTTCGCGGACTTGAAGCGCTTGCCGATCGGGAAGCCGGTGGCCAGCTCCTGGCCCGCGGCGTCCGTGGTCAGCATGGAGGGGCGGTACTCCGTCATGAAGCCGGCCGGGAACTCGGCGGTCTTCGTGTAGAATTCCGCCACCTCGTTCGGGTCGCCCAGCTCGGAGGTGGGCTTCGCCATGAGCGTCGACCACTCCTTGTCGAAGTCGATCAGGTTCTTGGCGATCTCCTTGCGCTCCTCCGAGTAGGTGGGCACCAGCTCGGCGGGGGCGATCCCGGAGAGGACCTGGCCGAGCTTCCAGGCGAGGTTCCAGCCGTCCTGCATGGAGACGTTCATGCCCTGGCCGGCCTTGGCGGAGTGCGTGTGGCAGGCGTCGCCGAGGAGGAACACGTTCGGGTGGGTGCAGCGCTCGCGGTTGTCGAAGCCGGAGGTCAGGCGGTGGCCGACCTCGTACACGGAGCTCCAGGCCACGTCCTTCACGTCGAGCGTGTAGGGGCGGATGATCTGCTGGGCGCGGCGGATGACCTCCTCGATCGGGGTCTGCCGCACCTTGTGGTTGTCGTCCGCGGGGACCTCGCCGAGGTCCACGTACATGCGGAACAGGTGGCCGCCCTCGCGGGGGATGTGGAGGATCGAGCCGGAGGAGGAGTGGATGGCGCACTTGGTGCGGATGTCCGGGAAGTTCGAGTCGGCCAGCACGTCCATGACGCCCCAGGCGTGGTTGGCGGCGTCGCCGGAGAGGGAGTGGCCGATCGCCTTGCGCACGCGGGAGCCGGCGCCGTCCGCACCGATCACGTACTTGGCGCGCACCACGCGCTCCTCGCCCGCCACGCCCTCGGCGAGCGGGTTGCCCTTGGCGTCGACGGTGCGGCGCAGGGTCACCTGCACGGGGCGCTCGGCGTCCTGGTCGGAGTCGTCGAGGGAGACGAACTCCCAGCCGTAGTCCGGGGTGGCGCGGGTGGGGGAGTTCTTCATGAACTCGGCGAACCAGTCCAGGATGCGGGCCTGGTTGACGATCAGGTGGGGGAACTCGGAGACGCCGTGGGGGTCGTCCTCGGCCAGGGAGGTGCGCACGATCGCGTCCTCGTCCTCGGGGGAGGGGTTCCAGAACGCCATGGAGGTGAGGTCATAGGCCTCGTCGATGATCTGGCTGGCGAAGCCGAAGGCCTGGAAGGTCTCCACGGAGCGGGCCTGGATGCCGTCGGCCTGGCCGATCTCCAGGCGCTTGCCGCGGCGCTCGATGATGCGGGTGTGCACGTCCGGGAACATGGCCAGCTGGGCGGCGGCGATCATGCCGGCGGGGCCGGTGCCGACGATGAGGACGTCCATCTCGTCCGGCAGCTCGGCGGGGCGGTCCAGGCCGATGCCCGCGGCGGGCTTCATGCGGGGGTCGGTGGAGACGTAGCCGTGGTGGTGGAAGAGCATGAGGGCACCTTTCAGGGCCGGCGGCGGGGGCTCTGGCGCCCTCCGGTTTGTTCTCTGAGGGAACGCGGTGTTCCGGGAGGGAACGTGTCTGTGCCAGACTCTACTCGCGACGTGATCCCGTTCACAACACCCACATCCGCTCGTCCCGCCCTCAGGAGGCCCCCGTGGACCCGCACGACGACAGCGTCCCCGCCGTCTCCGCGCCGCCCCCCTCCGCCCCCGGCGTGCGCCCCGGCGCCCCCTCCCAGACGCTCTCCCGCGCCCTGACCATGCTCGAGCTCGTGGCCGACCGACCGACCCCGCCGAGCATCGCCGAGCTCGCCGATGACCTCGGCGTGCACCGCTCCGTGGCCTACCGGATGCTGCGGACCTTCGAGGTCCACGGCCTGCTCCGCCGCGACGCCGCCGGCCTGGTCCACGGCGCCCCGGGGCTCGTCACCCTGGCCGGAGGGGTGGAGCAGGACCTGCGCGCCGCCGCCGTCACCGAGCTCTCCCGCGTGAGCGACGCCCTGGCCATGACCGCCTTCCTGGTGGTCTGGGACGGCCGGGACTGCCTCACGCTCGCCACCGTGGAGCCGCCTCGCGGCAACCTCGTGACCCAGCGGCCGGGCACGCGGCACCCCCTCGGCGTCGGCGCCCCCGGCATCGCGATCGCCTCGGTCCTGCCCGCGGAGGGGCAGGACCGCCCTGCCGTCCGCGAGGCCCGCGCGCGTGGCTGGGCCGCCTCTCGGGACGAGGTGATTACCGGCGTCGGCTCGGTGGCGGCCCCCGTGCCCGCGGCGGCGGGCATGCCGGCCGCGCTCGCGGTCGTGTTCACCTCCCCGGCCGTGGACGAGGAGGCGGTCGGCGCCGAGCTGGCCGCGGCCGCGCGTCGCCTGGGGGCGGTGCTGGGCGAGGGCTGAGTCCGGCCGGCGCGCCGGTACCATCGTGCGCATGACCGACGTCACTTCCGGCTCCTCGGGGGTCGCCGCGCACCGCAAGGTCTCGCTCCTGCCGCCGTACGCGGCCGGCAAGCCGCCCGTCGCCGTGCCCGGCCTGCGCCCCTACAAGCTGTCCTCCAACGAGAACCCGTTCGCGCCCGTGCCCGCCGTGGTCGAGCGCATCCACGAGGTCGTCGCGGGCGCCGAGGGCGAGCCCAGCCCCGTGTGCCGCTACCCGGACCCGCTCTCCACCGCCCTGCGCGAGCGCCTCGCCGCGCACCTGGACGTCCCGGCCGACGACATCGTCACCGGCGGCGGCTCCCTGGGAGCGCTCACCCAGGTCATCACCGCGTTCGCCGGCGACGGCGGCGAGGACGGCGCCCCGGACGAGGTCGTCTTCGCCTGGCGCAGCTTCGAGGCCTACCCGATCGTCGTGCGCACCGCGGGCGCGAAGGACGTGCAGGTGCCGCTGACGGCGGACGGCCGCCACGACCTGCCGGCCATGCTCGCCGCGATCACCGAGCGCACCAAGGTCATGCTGCTCTGCACCCCGAACAATCCCACCGGCCCCGTGCTGACCACGGCCGAGGTGGAGGACTTCCTGGCGCAGGTGCCCCCGCACGTGCTCGTGGTGATCGACGAGGCGTACGTGGAGTTCGTCCGCCACCCCGACGCCGTGGACGGCCCGGCCATGTACCGCCGCCACCCCAACGTGGTCGTGCTGCGCACCTTCTCCAAGGCCCACGGCCTGGCCAACCTGCGCGTCGGCTACTCCGTCTCCCGCCCCGAGGTCACCGCCTCGCTGCGCACCGTGGCCGTGCCGTTCGCCGTCTCCACCGTGGCCGAGCAGGCCGCCATCGCCTCCCTGGACCACCTGGACGAGGTCCTCGAGCGCGTGCAGACCGTCGTGGACGAGCGCGAGCGCGTCGTCGCGGCCCTGGCCGAGGCGGGCTGGGACGTCCCGGAGACCCACGCGAACTTCGTGTGGCTGCCCCTGGGCGAGCGCGGCGCGGACTTCGCCGCCGCGGCAGGCGAGCGCGCCCTGTCCGTGCGCGCCTTCCCCGAGGGCGTGCGCGTGAGCATCAGCGAGCGTGAGGCCAACGACCGGTTCCTCGAGGTGGCCCGGGCCTTCCAGCGGTGAGCGCGGCGGACGGGGCGCTGCGGCGCCCCCGGACACCACGCTGGACCGGCTTCTGCGGATCCTCGCGGCGTTCGACGCCGACCACCGCGAGCTGACGGTCGCGGCGCTCGCCCGCCGAGCGGCGCTGCCGCTGCCCACCGCGTACCGCTGGGTGGATCGGCTGTCCCAAGCGGAGCTGCCGGCCAGGGGCCGGCGGCGATCGGCGTCGTCGTCCGGCGGGACGCGCCCGTGGCCGCGGGGGTGCCGGCGCTGCTGATGACGGCGGCCCGGGGGATCTCCCGGGCCGTGGGCGGCGATTCTCACTGAGAGAGAATCGCTCTGACGGTGACGCGGGTCACGGGTGAGGATGGCGCGGAACCCCCTGACGGGAGGACGCCGTAACCGAGCGCACCGTGACCCGCCCCCGGGTCGGCATCGTGGGCGCCGCGCCCGCCGGCCCGTGGGACACCAACCGCATGGCCGTCACCGGCGTTGCCGCCGCGCTGGCGGATGTGGTGGCCGCGTGCGGCAAGGTGGCCAACGACGTGCTGACGTCCGCGCGGATCGAGAACGGGGAGCTCGGCGAGCCCCTGGCCGCGGGCCGCGGCGGCTCCTCGGCCATGCCGCACAAGCAGAACCCGGTGCTCTCCGTGCTCATCCACTCCGCCGCGCTCTCCACGCCCGGCCTGCTGGCCCAGGTCTACACGGCCGCCGGCGCCGCCAACGACGAGCGCCCCGACGGGTCCTGGCACGCCGAGTGGCCCGCGCTGCGCCAGCTGCTGTGCGTGGCCGGCGGTGCGGCGGCCCTCACCCGCGAGCTCGTCTCCGGGCTGCGCGTGCACACCGGCCGCATGGCCGCGAATCTCGCGCTCACCGGCCCGCTGCTGGTCTCCGAGCGGATCATGGCCGAGCTCGCCCCCGAACTGGACGCGCTGTTCGGCGGGCCCGGCTCGGGCAAGGCCGTGATCCAGGGCGCCGTGGACGCTTCCCTGGCCGGGGAGGGGGACTTCGCGGAGCTGCTGCGCGCCGCCGTCCCCGCCGAGGTCTCCGACGCGCGGCTCGCCGACCTCCTGGACCCCGTCGCCTACACCGGCGAGGCCGAGACGCTCGTCGACCGGATCCTGGCCGCCCACGCGCCGCGCCTGAGAGCATCGGCCTGAGACCCCCGCAGTCAGAGCCCCCCGCGGCCGGACACCGGCCGCCCCGTCACCGGAAGGACACGCCATGACCACCCCCGAGGTCGCCGTCACCCTGCTGAAGCCCGCCGAAGCTCCCACTCGCGTCCTCGTCGCGGGCGCCGGCCTGGGCACCGGCGTGGAGGCCCTGTGGTCCCTCGCCGCCCGCGAGCTGCCCGCCGACACCCTCGTGGTGGGCTGGGACCTGCCCGGGCACGGCGCCTCCGCCCCGCACGACGCCCCGCTGACCGTGGCGGACCTGGCCGACGCCGTCGCCGCCGCCGTGGGGCGGCTGCGCGCCGAGGGGACGATCCCCGCGGACGTGCCCGTGCACTACGCGGGCGTGTCCCTCAACGGCTGCGTGGCGCTGCAGCTGGCCCTGGACCACGCGGACACGTTCGCCTCCGCGACGGTGATCTGCTCCGCCGCGAAGATCGGCGAGAAGGACGCCTGGCTGGAGCGCGCCGAGCTCGTGGAGAGCGCCGGCACGCCCACCCAGGTGGAGGGCTCCTCGAAGCGCTGGTTCGCGGAGGTGTTCATCGCCGAGCACCCCGAGCGCGCCACCGGGCTGCTGCACACCCTGCAGCAGGCGGACCGCCACTCCTACGCCCGCCTGTGCGAGGCCCTCGCCGAGTTCGACGTGCGCGGGCGCCTGGGCGAGGACACGGTGCCGCTCATGACGATCCACGGCGTCGAGGACCAGGTGACCGCCCCGGCCGCGGGAGAGGAGATCGCCGCCGCCGTGCCCGGCACCGTGGTGCACGCGTTCGAGCACACGGCGCACCAGGCCCCGCTGGAGCAGCCCGAGCGCACGGCCGAGGCCCTGGCCGCCTTCCTGGCCCGCTGAGCCGGCCGCGATGGCGACGACGAGCGAGGAGACGCGCATGGGCGAGCAGCCGATCGGCCACGACATGGACCGCACCTCCCGGGAGGTCCACGACGCCGGCATGGCCGTGCGCCGGGAGGCCCTGGAGGACGCCCACGTGGACCGGGCGGAGGCGAACAAGGACGCCGCGACGGAGGACTTCCAGAACCTCATCACCCGCTACGCGTGGGGCACCGTGTGGACCCGCCCGGGCCTGGACCGCCGAATGCGCTCGGCCGTGACCATCACGGCGATGGTCGCCGGCGGCTACTGGGACGAGTGCGCCATGCACCTGCGCGCCGCCCTGCGCAACGGGCTCAGCCGCGAGGAGGTCCAGGAGATCCTCCTGCAGACCGCCGTCTACTGCTCGGTCCCCGCGGCGAACATCGCCTTCACGCTGGCGCAGCGGGTGTTCGCCGAGGTGGACGCGGACCTCGCCGCCGGCCGCCCGCTCTGAGCCGGCGGCGGCCCCGGGGCGGACCCCCTGGCGGTCTCCGGGGGTCCCCCGGAGACGCATTAGCGAACATGCATGTAAGGTAAGGGTCACCTCACCTCGTCGACCCGGGCTGTCTCCGGGTCCGAGCGGGGCGGGGGCGATCCGTCCGGACCCGGCGGACCGAGGCACGCACGCAGGAGGACGCCCATGGCCCTCACGCTCCCCATCACCCAGTCCCTGAGCACCCGCGACGTCACCGGCGGCGTCCGCGCGGACGCGCCCGCGGCCCGCACCCTCGCGGACCTGCCCCTGGGGACCCCCGGCGTGGTGGCCGGCGTCTGCGACGCAGCCCGGCCCGACGTCGCCCGCCGCCTCTTCGACCTCGGCTTCATGCCCGGCGCCGTCGTGAGCGGCGTGCGCCGCGCCCCGCTCGGCGGCCCGGTCGTAGTGCGGGTGGCCGACTACGAGCTCACCCTCCGCCGCGACCAGGCCCGCTGCGTGGTCCTCGCGGGCCCCGGCGACGTCACCTCCGGCGCGTGCCCGGCCGAGGACCGCGGCTGCCGCGGCTGCGCGGCATGAGCCACGCGCACCACCACGGCGGGGGCTCCTCCGCGGCCGTCCTGGACTCCTCGCTGACCCGTCTGGGGCTGGTCGGCTCCCCGAACTCCGGCAAGTCCACCCTGTTCAACGCCCTCACGGGCCTGCGGGTGAAGACCGGCAACTATCCGGGCGTCACGGTCTCCCGCGCCGAGGGCGTCATGGTGGCCGAGGACGGCACGCGAGTCGTGCTCGAGGACCTGCCCGGCACGTACTCGCTGGACCCCATCAGCCCGGACGAGCAGGTCGTCGCCGACCTCCTCGCCCTGGACCCGGCCGACGCCGACCACCCGCAGGCCCTGCTGCTGGTGGCGGACGCGACCACCCTCCGCCGCGGCCTGACGATGGTGGCGCACGCGCTCGCCGTCGAGCTGCCGGCCACCCTGGTGCTCACCTTCGGGGATGAGCTCGCCCTGCGCGGCGGCTCCGTGGACGTCACCCGTCTCTCCCGTGCCCTGGGCATCCCGGTGCTGGCCGCCACCGCCGGCGACGCGCGGCAGCGCGAGG
Organism: Micrococcus porci; assembly: GCF_020097155.1. NCBI lineage: Bacteria > Bacillati > Actinomycetota > Actinomycetes > Micrococcales > Micrococcaceae > Micrococcus > Micrococcus porci. The sequence continues at coordinate 814,322 of NZ_CP083691.1, forward strand.
CCGTGCGCGCGCACCTGGCCACGGACCCGGCCGGCTGGGCCGTCCCGCCGGTGGCCCCGCCCACGGACCCCGCCGGGATCGCCGCGTGGATCGACTCCGTGCTGGAGGCCGCCCGCTACGCGGTGCCCCGCCCGGACGGACGCACCCGGCGCATCGACGACGTCCTGCTGCATCCCGTGTGGGGCACGCTCGTGTTCCTCGTGACGATGTTCGCGTTCTTCCAGGTGATCTTCACCGTGGCAGCCCCGCTGCAGGCCCTCGTGGAGGAGCTCTTCGGCTGGCTCGGCGAGCGGGCCGCGGCCCTGATCCCCATCGAGTGGCTGGGCCGGTTCGTGGCCGAGGCGCTGATCGGCGGCGTCGGCGGCGTCGTCGTGTTCCTGCCGCAGATCCTCCTGCTGTTCCTGATGATCTCCCTGCTGGAGTCCACGGGGTACATGACGCGCGCGGCGTTCCTCATGGATCGCGTGATGAGCCGGTTCGGGCTGGAGGGGCGCTCGTTCGTGGCGCTGCTGAGCTCGCTGGCGTGCGCGGTGCCGGGGATCATGGCGACGCGCTCGCTCCCCTCGGCGCGGGACCGGCTGGCCACCATGATGGCGGCGCCGTCCATGACGTGCTCGGCCCGCCTGCCCGTGTACGTGCTGCTGATCTCCCTGCTGGTGCCCTCCGAGGTCCGCTGGGGGCCGGTGGGCCTGCAGGGGCTCGTGATGTTCGCGCTGTACCTGGGCGGGGCGACGGCGTCCATGCTGACCGCGGCGTTCTGGTCCCGCGTGGTCGGCCGGCGGCAGGCCGCCATGCCGTTCTACATGGAGATGCCCCCGTACCGCCTGCCGAAGGCGCGGACGGTGGTGACCTCCATGTGGGCCTCCGCGGAGGGCTTCCTGCGCAAGGTCACCTCGATCATCCTCGTGACGACGGCGCTGCTGTGGGTGCTGCTGAACGTGCCGGTGCGCTCCGAGGAGGAGATGGCCGGCGCCGGCGTCGCCATGGACGACCCGGCCGCGGTGGCGCAGTACACGATCGACCACTCGGCCGCGGCCGCCGTCGGCAAGGCGGTGGAGCCGGCGTTCGAGCCCCTCGGCTTCGACTGGCGGATCGACGTGGGCGTGCTGGCGTCCCTGGCCGCGCGCGAGGTGTTCGTGGCCACGCTCGGCCAGATGGCCGCCGCGGAGGACCCGGAGGATCCGGGCGACGCGCTGGCCTCCTGGACCGTGACGGACGACGCGGGCGTCGAGCGCCCCCTGTTCACGCCCGACGTGGTGGCGGCGCTGCTGGTGTTCTTCATGCTCGCCCTGCAGTGCATGTCCACCCTGGCCGTGATGCGCCGGGAGACCGGCACCTGGCGGTGGCCGCTGCTGGCGTTCGGGTACTACTTCACGCTGGCGTGGCTGGCCGCGTTCGCGGTGCGGCACGTGGTCCTGGCGCTCACGTGACCGGCGCTGAGCGGGGCGGCGCCGTCGCGGCCCACCCGGTCCCCACCCACCCCGAGGCGGTCCCCGGCGACCGGGCGACCCTGCGCTGGGCGGTCCCGGCCGGGCTGCTGGGGATGGTCGGCCCGGTGGGGGACGGCCCCGCACCCCTGGAGGCCCTCCGCGCCGACGGCACCCTGCGAGCCCTCGTGGCCGAGCCCGCCGCCCTGCGCCTCACGGTCGGCGAGGGACGCACGTGGCGGGCCGAGGGCGCCCGGGTCCGGGCCGCCCTGCAGGAGGCCCTCGCCCTGCTCGCCGCCGGCGAGGCGACGTGCGCGCCGGAGGCCCCGGCTAGCGTCGTGGGCGGCCCGGGCGGCGGCGGGAAGGCCCGCGCCGTGGCACGTGCCGGCGCCTCCGCCGACTCGGACGCGGTGCTGCGCGCCGCCGTCGAGCAGGTCCTCGCGGGCCCCGCGGGGGAGTACCTGCGCTCCCACGGTGGGACGGCGCGGATCCTCGGCGTGGAGGACGGCGAGGTCGAGCTGGCGCTCGGCGGCACGTGCCACGCCTGCCCGGCCCGCGGCTTCACCCTGCAGATGCGCCTCGAGGCGGAGATCCGCCGCCTCTGCCCCGACGTGCGGGCCGTCCGCACGGCCTGACCGCCCCGAACCGACCCCCATCCCCTGCACGGAAGGACATCCCCATGACCGAGCGCGTCGCCCTGATCGGAGCCGGGCCGTCCGGCATGGCCCTGCTGCGCGCCCTCGCGCTGGCCGAGGACGAGGGGGCCGTCGTCCCCGAGGTGGTGGCGTTCGAGCGCCAGGCCGACTGGGGTGGGCAGTGGAACCTGGACTGGCGCACCGCCGCGGACCGCTTCGGCGAGCCCGTGCACTCGGCCATGTACCGGGACCTCTGGATCAACGGCCCCAAGGAGTGCATGGAGTACCCGGACTACTCCTTCGACGCCCACTTCGGCCGGCCGGTGTCCTCCTACCTCCCGCAGGAGGCCATGAAGGACTACATCCTGGGCCGGGTGGCACACGTGGCCGAGCGCATCCGCCCGCTCATCCGCTTCGGCACGGTGGTCCGCTGGGTCCAGCCGCTCGACGACGGCACCTTCGAGGTGACCAGCGTCGACCTCACCACGGGGGCGGCCCGCACCGAGGCGTTCGACCGGATCGTGGTGGCCACCGGCCACTTCCACGCCGCGCACACGCCGTCCTGGCCCGGTGTGGAGGACTTCCCCGGCCTGGTGCAGCACGCCCACGACTACCGCACCCCGGAGCCGTTCGCCGGCCGGCGGGTGCTGGTGATCGGCTCCTCCTACTCCGGCCAGGACCTGGCCCTGCAGCTGCACCGCGGCGGCGCCGCCCACGTGACCACCGCCTACCGGAAGGCGCCGCAGGAGCTGGACTGGCCCGCCGGCATGGACGAGCGTCCCGAGGTGCAGGGCTTCGCGGGCTCGCGCGTCGCCTTCGCGGACGGCTCCTCCGCCGAGTACGACGCCGTGCTGCTGTGCACCGGCTACCGCCACCACTACCCGTTCCTGCCGGCGGAGCTGGCCCTGTCCGGGCCGAACCTGCCGTTCGTGCCGAGCCTCTGGAAGTCCGTGGTGTGGCAGGCCGACCCGCGTGTGCTGTACCTCGGCGCCACCCAGCAGTGGTTCACCCTCACCCTGCTCGACGCGCAGGCCTTCTTCGCCCGGGACGTGCTGCTGGGCCGCGCGCCGGTGCCCTCCGCGCAGGAGCGGCAGGCGGACATCGACGCGTGGACGGCCCGCATGGCCGCGATCGACTCGACCCCCGTGGCCCTGGCCTTCCAGGCGGACCAGATCCGCGACCTCACGGCCGGCACCGGTTACCCCGAGATGGACCTCGACGGCGTGATCGCCACGTTCCTGCAGATGGGCGAGGACAAGCGGGAGTCCCTGACCCGCTACCGGGACCGCACTCACCGCTCGCTGGTCACCGGTACGCGGGCCGCCGCGCACCCGGTGCCGTGGATGCACCACCCGGACGGCTCCCTCGAGGGGTACCTGGCGCACTTCCCTGGCTGAGCGCCGGGACGTGTGCGCATAGGGACGACACCTTCTGTCGCGCCGCGTGAGGGGGTCTATGGCCCATGGTCAGCTCGTACTCGATGGGGGTCGACGCGCCACGCGACGCCCGCACCTACTGACGTTCATGTGCACGACGGCCCGAGATCGTCCTTCGTCACTGTCCACCACGCATCGCTGGCGACGGGTAGTCCCACTTCCTGGAGCTCGGCAAGCAGTTCGGCATACTCCCGCGTCAATTCCTGTCGCAACGGAGCGGGCCATTTCTCTGGCTCGAGCCCCTCAGCATGATGCCGATAGCCGAAGGCGTCACCCATTCTGCTGTCCCAGGCCTTGATCTTCGCCTGCAAGCCTGGAGGAATCGCAGCTGCCACGAGCGCTGCTCCGGTGGGGCCGTCCGTGTCTGATTCATGGACATCGATGAAGTTTCCACCCCCATGGAGGTAAGTGAATCGCACAGACTCCGAAGGCATCCCCGAGTCCCTCGACATCAGCACGACGGGGTGGACGTCGGGTAGGACGTCACGACGACCTTGTTGTACATGGACACGGCAACGCGGGGGTGTCGAGTCTTCACGTACTGGGGTTTGCCGTTGACCATCCGATACAGCTTGATCGGCGTCTTGTGGCAGCGGGTGTTCTTCTCCCCGTCGGGTTCAGTGCGCGACGGAGCCTTCATCGCCTCACGGGAGGCATAGACCATGAAGTCGTCCCATAGGCCCGGGCCGGTCATGGTGTTCTGCCAGCCCTGTTGATGCCGGGCTCGGATGTGAACATGCCCGCCGCCGCTGTGGCCGCAACGCAGGGAGGCCGTTCCGTCGTGCTTCGACGTGCACTTCTCGATCACGCGGGTCGTCCGTCCGACATTGCAAAGACCGATGGAGAGGGGATCGAGCAGGGGCGCAGCGTCGCCTCGGCCTCCCGCAACGGCCCGGTGATAGGCGGTTCTTCGTCCAGGTTGATCTTGTCTTCCACTATGACGGATTCCGTCGGGCCGACCGCGAACCAATCACCATCACGTGCGCTTTCCGGGGGAGTCGGCACCGGCGAGATGTCTGTGCTGCCACCGGCTTCCATCGGGGGCTCCACGCCGACTGGAGGGTCGACGGGGAGTAGGCCGGCTGTCAGGGGGGTGGACAGGGCGGCGGCGGCGATGGGTTTCATTCCTTCTGCTCTCGAGTGAAGGGGGAGCGATGCCGGGGATGTGCCTCGCATCATAGACTGCTGTGGGCTCGCCGTCGTCATGCTCCTCAGCGCCCCAGCAGCTCCAGGGCGGCCTCGGCGTCGTCCGCGGCCTCACGCAGCACGGGCAGGGCCTCCGCCGCAGCGGCCTCGGCGGCCGCGGGGGAGAGGGCCTCGCCGAGCCGGCCCCGCCGGGTGGACAGGGCGGTGTTCACGGCGAGGACCACGCGCCCGTCCCGGTCGCGCACGGGCACGGCCACCGAGCTGAGGTTGGGGTCCAGTTCCCCGTGCACCAGGGCGTGGCCGCGCTCGCGGACCCGGCGGACCTCCTCCAGCAGCGCGTCGACGTCCGTGAGCGTCTGCGCCGTGGCGGGGGTGCGCGGGGCGCCCTCGAGCACCCGGCGGACCTCGGCGTCGTCGAGGCCCGCGAGCAGCACCCGCCCCATGGAGGTGCTGAAGGCGGGCAGCAGCGTGCCGACGTCCAGGTTCACCCGCAGGATCCGCTCGGTGTGCACGCGGGCGATGTACATCAGGTGCGCCCCGTGGAGCACGCCCGCGGAGCACGACTGGTGCAGCCGCTGGGAGGCGCGCGTCAGCACGGGCCGCAGCACCTCCGAGGTCGAGCGCCCGGACCAGTAGCCGTGGCCGAGCTCCAGCACCTTGGGCGTGAGCTCGAAGGCGCGCCCGTCCTGCACCGCGTAGCCGAGCTCCACCAGCGTCAGCAGGGACCGACGCGCGGTCGCCCGGGAGACGCCGGCGGCGTCGGCGGCCTCGGTGAGCGTGAGCCTGGGGACGTCCGGGGTGAAGGCGCGCAGCACCGCCAGGCCGGTGGCCAGGGCGCGCACGTAGCCGTCTCCGGGGGCGGGGGAGGTGATCTCGGTCGAGGGGAGGGACATGCCGCCCAGCGTAGCCGGGCGTTCGTAGGGCGAACGGATGTGCGTCGACCGAACATCCCTGGCCCGGCCGCGCGGGCGGGCCTACGGTGAGGCCATGAGCCTCACCGATGCCTACGTCTTCGACGCCGTCCGCACCCCCTTCGGCAAGATCGGCGGCAAGCTCGCCGGCGTCCGCCCCGACGACATGGCCGCCCACGTGGTCCGCGCCCTCGTGGACCGCGCCCCCGGCCTGGAGGGCCTGCGCGCCGAGTCCGCCCAGGCCGTGGCCGACGCCGCCGCCGGGCACCCGATCGAGGCCGGCACGGACGCCGCCGCCCCGCAGAAGATCGACGACGTCGTCTTCGGCAACGCCAACGGCGCCGGCGAGGAGAACCGCAACGTGGGCCGCATGGCCACCCTGCTGGCGGGCCTGCCGCTGTCCATCCCGGGCACCACCGTGAACCGCCTCTGCGGCTCCTCCCTGGACGCCGCGATCATCGCTTCCCGCCAGATCAACACCGGCGAGGCGGACGTGGTGCTCGTGGGCGGCGTGGAGTCCATGTCCCGCGCCCCCTGGGTGCTGCCCAAGACGTCCCGCCCGTTCCCCATGCACAACCTCGAGGCCGCCAACACGACGCTCGGCTGGCGCCTGATCAACGACGCGATGCCGAGCCAGTGGACCGTCTCCCTCGGTGAGGCCACCGAGCAGCTGCGCGAACGCTTCGACGTCTCCCGTGAGCGCCAGGACGAGTTCGCCGCCCGCTCCCACCAGCTCACGGCGAAGGCCTGGGACGAGGGGAGGTACGACGACCTGGTCACCGTGGTGCCCGGCACCGACCTGGAGCGGGACGAGACCGTCCGCCCGGACTCCACCCCGGAGACCCTCGCCGGCCTGCGCACCGTGTTCCGCAAGGAGAACGGCACCGTCACCGCCGGCAACGCCTCCCCGATGAACGACGGCGCCTCCGCCGCCTTCCTCGGCTCGGAGAAGGGCGCCGAGGTGCTCGGCCTGCCGCCGATCGCCCGCATCGCCGGCCGCGCCACCGCCGCGAACGAGCCGAACTTCTTCGGCTACGCCCCGGTGGAGGCCGCCAACGTGGCCCTGCGCCGCGCCGGCATCACGTGGAAGGACGTGGCCGCCGTCGAACTCAACGAGGCCTTCGCCGCCCAGTCCCTGGTGTGCGTGGACGCCTGGGGCGTGGATCCGGAGATCGTGAACGCGTGGGGCGGCGCCATCGCCATCGGCCACCCGCTGGGTGCCTCCGGCACCCGCGTGCTCGGCACCCTGGCCCGCCGCCTGCAGGCCACCGGCGAGCGGTGGGGCGTGGCCGCGCTGTGCATCGGCGTGGGCCAGGGCATCGCCGTCGTCCTGGAGAACGTGGACGCGCGCTGAGCGCGGCCACCGGGACCGACCGAGACCGAGAAGGAGGAACCCCCCGTGCTGGAGTTCGTGGAGACGGCTGCCGAGGCCGTCGCCCAGGTGAGGGACGGCCAGACCGTCCTGATCGGCGGGTTCGGCAACGCCGGTCAGCCGATGGAGCTGATCGACGCCCTGCTGGAGTCCGGCGCCACCGGCCTGACGGTGGTGAACAACAACGCGGGCCAGGCCGACGCCGGCCTCGCCCTGCTGATCAAGGAGCGGCGCGTCGCCAAGATCATCTGCTCCTTCCCCCGCCAGTCCGACTCGTGGCACTTCGACGAGGCCTACCGGGCCGGGGAGATCGAACTGGAGCTCGTGCCCCAGGGCAACCTGGCCGAGCGGCTGCGCGCCGGCGGCGCCGGCATCGGCGGGTTCTTCACACCCACCGGCTACGGCACCCAGCTGGCCGAGGGCAAGGAGGTCCGCGAGATCGACGGCAGGCACTACGTGCTGGAGTCTCCGATCAAGGGCGACGTCGCCCTGATCAAGGCCTACGCCGCGGACCGTCACGGCAACCTCGTGTACCGCAAGACCGCCCGGAACTTCGGGCCGGTCATGGCCGCCGCGGCCGCCACGACGATCGTCCAGGTGGACGAGATCAGCGAGGAGCCGCTGAACCCGGAGCACGTGATCACCCCGTCCATCTACGTGGACACCGTGGTGCGGATCCAGACGGAGTCCGGCGTGAAGGAGCGCGAGGCCCTGGCCGCCGGCAAACCCAAGCCCTGCCTGGCCACCGAGACCGCGGCCGGGCAGGCCGCCGAGGGGAAGTGAGGAACACCATGGGCTTCACCCACACCGAGAACCCGCTGAGCCACGAGGAGCTGGCCCAGGTGATCGCCGCGGACATCGCCCCCGGCTCCTACGTGAACCTGGGCATCGGCCAGCCGACCACGGTGTCCGACTACCTCGACGCGGACCAGCACGTCACCCTGCACACCGAGAACGGCATGCTCGGCTTCGGCCCGCAGGCCCACGGCGAGCAGGTCGACGAGGACCTCATCAACGCCGGCAAGATCCCGGTGACCGAGCTGCCCGGCGCCTCCTACTTCCACCACGCGGACTCGTTCGCCATGATGCGCGGCGGCCACCTGGACGTGTGCGTGCTGGGCGCGTACCAGGTCTCCGCCACCGGCGACCTCGCCAACTGGTCCACCGGCAAGCCGGGGGCGATCCCCGCCGTCGGCGGCGCGATGGACCTGGCCATCGGGGCCAAGGACACCTACGTGATGATGGACCTCTTCACCAAGAAGGGCGACCGCAAGCTGATGCCCGAGTGCACGTTCCCGCTCACCGGCGTGGGCTGCGTGTCCCGCATCTACGCGGACAAGGGCGTGTTCCTGCTGGACTCCTCCGGCGTGGTGAAGGTCCGCGAGCTGCACGGCATCACCTTCGAGGAACTGCAGGCCACCCACGAGGGCGTCACCTTCGAGGAGGTCGACGCCTCCGCCTGACGCCTTCGTTCGCGAAACGGACGGCGTGGCGGACGCTTCCGTTCGCGAAACGGACGGCCGCCCAGGCTTCCTGAGCCCGACGACGGCGCCGGTCCCCTCTGCCACGGAGGGGGCCGGTTCGCCATGGCGGCATCATCGCCACGACCAGCGCCGAGGCGCTGGCTGAGAATCTGCTTGACACCTCCCCCGCGCGGACGGAGGATGATCACACTCACCGAAATGTGAGCGACGTCACAGGGGATCATCGCGGCTCTCTGAGTGTCTGATGGCAAGGAGGCCATCATGAGCATGTTCACGAAGAGCGCGGCATGGGCGACAGCAGGTGCGGACAGACGGTGAGCTGCTCGACCACGTTCGGGGACTCCCTGGGGCTCAACGCTCCGAGGACCTACTTCAACTTCGACCTCAACGATGTCCCGTATGGGGCGTTGTCTGAGCCGGTCGACGGGAACTGACGAAGGCGGCGGACGGGCATGGGGACTGGACTGCTCGGCCGGCTGCTCACGCGCGCCGTTCTCCTGACGGCGCTGTGTGGGCTGGCCCTGGGCATTGCGGGCTCCATGTCCGTCCATCGCCAGCAGTACTTCGGGGCGGAGGGCTGCGGTGAAGCCGTGTGGGATGTCAACGTGGTCGGCGCCGACCGCGTCTGGTCTGCGCTGGAGGCCGCTCTGACCGGCCGTGACCTCACCGCGATGGTGACGGGGGCCGATCCGGGCCTGTTCCATGTGGCGGGGCCCGCAGCCTCGTGTCTGACGGGCGTGGACGAGCAGACCCTCGGATCCACTCGCGAGGCCGGCGGGTTCCTGGTCCGTGGCGGGGGCATGCTCGCGGCCCGTGCCGGGCAGGACGGGGAGTTGGCCACCCGGCCGGCCGTCGTCGTCCCGCCCGACCGCTGGCGGGGGCTGCCCTCGGTCAGCCTCATCCAGCCGACGCCCGTGTTCGACGACTCCAGCTCCTACGTGGGATTCCTCGTGGGAGACGCAGGCGAGATCGAGGATCTCGTGCGCCGCCTGCGCGAGTCCGGCCTTGAGGTGGAGGCTGCGCCAGCTGCCACTGCAGCAGAGGCCGCCCTCCGCGCGCCCACCCTCAGCGCGACCACCGGGCTGACGGCCCTGACATGCCTGAGCGTCACGGCCTTCTGGGCCCTCACGCTCCATGCCGGGCAGCGCCCCGCCGTGCGGGTGCTGCGGCTGCTCGGCGTCTCACCCCTGCGCGCCGCCGCGTCCCGCTGGGCGGCCAGCGCCGTCCCGTTTGCCGCGGCCGCGGCGCTCGCCGCGGCGCTGTGGCTGGGCATGATCCTCAGCGGCACCCTGACGACGCCGGCGCCGGGAACGGCCGCCCTCATCGTGGCGGGTGCCATCCTGGCCGACGCCGCCCTCGTCGCGCTCACCCACGTGGGCGCGCTGTGGATGAAGCGGGTGCCACGATGAGCACGCGAGCCCTCGCAGTGGCCCTCGCCGACGGCCTGAACGACGCCGCCCGATTCTGGCCGCTGATCCTCGGGGCGTTCCTCCACGCGGTCGTCTCCTGCCTGCTCCTCGGTCTCTCCTTCCAGCAGGTGAGCGAGGCCGGCGAGGTCAGCGCCCACCTGCATCGCTGGGAGCAGCAGGGCGCGGCGTCGCTGCACGGGATCTACCTGGCCGGGGTGAGCGCACGCCCCGCGGCTGAGGGCATGACGCCGACGCTGCAGGACGGACTAGACGAGACCCCCGTCCTCGACCCCGAGGGGGAGGCCGGGGCGGCCTCACGGACCGCCGGCCTGCTGTCCCTGCTGGAGGACCCGCAGCGGCTGGCATACACCATGGACCCGTACGGGGATCGCTTCGGCGATGACCTGCCCGGGGCGATGGTGGTGACCGAGGACTTCCTCCGAGCCACGGGGGTGGATGACTCGATGACGCCCACCGGGGCGGCCGTTCCCCGGGACTCGGACGGTGCGCCCGCGCCCTACGCGGTCCTCGGCAGCGCCTCCCGGGCGAAGGACCCCCACGCTCTGCTCGTGGACGGCGCGCCGCCTCCGACGACGCGGGTGCAGTTCCAGGGCGCGATGATCCCGGTGGTGGGCCGCCTGGCCCAGGGGGCCACCACACTGGACCCGATGATGGGCTCGGTGCCGCTGGACGAGGCCGCGCTCATCGTCCTCCCGGCGGCGAGCCTGCCCGGCCTCTACCCCGCCGAGGAGCTGGAAGCCCTGCTGCTGCGCACGGTGGTGCTCGGCCCGGACGCTGTCCCGGTGCTGGACGCCTCTGCCCGCCCCTTCGAATCCGAGCGCCTGCTGGTCGCGGCTCAACCCCTCACCGCCGAGTCCTCGGGCCTGCTGCAGTCGCTGACCTCCAGCTCACGCACCCTGGTCCTCCTCTTCGGGTCGGCCGTCCTGGGGGCGGTGGTCTCCCTGTTCGGCGCCCTCGGGGTCCTCGCACGGGCCCTCGCCCCGACCTGGCGGATCGCGGCCATGGTCGGGGCCGCACGCTGGCAGGCGGCGGTGCGGATCGCCGTGCCGGTGCTGCTCGCCTGGGTGCTGCCGGCGGGCCTGGGCCTGCTGGCGGGGGCGGCCGCCGTGCCCGGACCGTCGCCCACCGCACTGGCGGCGGTGGCCCTCGCCCTGGTGCTCGGTGTCGGCTGCTGGGCCGCCCTCTCCTCCTGGCGTGCCCTGGCCGCGACCTTCGGTCCACGGCGCCGCACCCCGACCCGCACGACGACGAAGGAGGCCGCATGAGCCTGCTCGAGGTCCACGACGTGGACAAGTCCTTCACCACTGCCGCCTCGGAGGTCCCCGTGCTGCGCGGGGTGTCCCTGAGCGTGCCGGCCGGGCAGATGCATGCCGTCACCGGGCCCTCCGGCTCCGGCAAGTCCACCCTGCTGCGGATCCTCGCGTGCCTGGACTCCCCGGACGCCGGAGAGGTCCTGCTCGAGGGGGTCCCGTTGCCGCCGCCCTGGAGCCGCGGTGGGGACCGGCACCGCAACCGGCGGTGCGGGATCGTCCTCCAGGACTTCGCCCTCATGGAGCACGCCACGGCCCTGGACAACGTGCTGCTGCCCCTGCGCTACGGGCCGGGCGGAGGCTCCCGGGCCGAGCAGCGCCGTCGCGCCGCGCTGGCGCTCGACCGGGTCGGCCTGGCCGATCGCGCGCACCACCGGGCCCGCACCCTCTCCGGCGGGGAGAAGCAGCGCGTGGCGGTGGCGCGGGCGCTGATCAACGACCCGCCGCTGGTGCTGGCCGATGAGCCCACCGGCGCGCTGGACCAGGCGCGCACCCGCGACGTCGTCAAGCTGCTGCGCTCGGCGGTCGGCCCACAGCGGGCCGTGGTGGTGGTCACCCACGACCCCGAGGTCGCCGCCGCCTGCGACCAGCGGTGGCACCTCGAGGACGGACGGCTCCACAGCCAGGGGTGAGCGACCAGGCCGCGGCGGGAGCGGCGTCGTAGTGTGGAGCGAAGGCGCCGGCCACCACCGAGCGCAGCCCGCGACCCCGAGGAGCACCCCATGTCACGCGAGATCAACGTCGGCCCGGCGTCGGCCGTCCCGGAGGGCGAGTCCCTCTTGGTCCCCAACGACACCACGGGCACCAAGGACCACATCGGCGTCTTCCACGCGGAGGACGGCGCGTTCTACGCGATCGACAACACCTGCACCCACCAGGACTACGCGCTCTCCGAGGGGTTCGTGGAGGATTGCCGCGTCGAGTGCCCGCTGCACGGCGCTTCGTTCGACCTGCGCACCGGCGAGGCGCTCTCCCTGCCCGCCACGAAGCCCGTGGGCACCCACCGCGTGGAGGAGCGCGACGGCGACCTGTGGCTCACCGTCGAGGACGGCGAGTGACCGTGCCCGCCTCCGTGCTGGTGGTGGGCGGCGGCGTCGCCGGCTTCGGCACGGTGCGGGAGCTGCGCCGCCGCGGGTTCGAGGGGAAGCTGACCCTGGTGGATCCGCAGGGCCTGCCCTACGACCGGCCGCCGCTGTCCAAGGACTTCCTCACGGGGGAGACGGACGCGCACCGGCTGCTGTTCGCCCCTCCGGCGTGGTTCGCCGAGCACGCCGTGGAGCTGGTGACCGCCCGGGTGGACCGTATGGACCTGACCGGGGAGCACCCCGCGGCGGTGCTCGATGACGGCACCGTCCGTGCCGCCGACGCCGTCGTGCTGGCCCCCGGCGGGCGTCCCCGCCCGCTGGACGTGCCCGGCGGGGACCGCCCCGGCGTGCTGGTCCTGCGCACCCGCGCCGACGCCGAGGCGATCGCCGCGCGCCTGCACTTCGGGGCGCGCGTCGTGGTGGTCGGCGCGGGGCTCACCGGCTCCGAGGTGGCCTCCGCCGCCCGGGAGGCGATGGCCGAGGTGACCCTGGTGTCCGCGAGCCCGGCCCCGGCCGCCGCGGCGGTGGGTCCGGCCCTCGCCGCCCGCCTCCACGCCCTGCACGCCGCACGCGGAGTGGACGTCGTGCAGGGCCGGGTCCTGCGCATCGAGCATGCCGACGACGCCCCGGGTCTCGACGCGCCCCACCGCGTCCACGTGGCCCTCGCCGACGGCGGGGAGGCCGCCCTGGACGCGGACCTCGTGGTGGCGGCCGTGGGCATCCTCCCCGACGCCGCCCTGGCCGCCGAGGCGGGCCTCGAACTCGCCGTGGACGGCGGCATCCTCGTCGACGCCGCCCAGCGCACCTCCGATCCCCGCGTGCTCGCGGTGGGCGACGCGGCTCGGCGTCGGGACGCGGCGTACGCCGCCCCGGCCATGCACTGGGAGCCCGCCCTGCAGGACGCCGCCGATGCCGCCGCCGCGCTCCTGGGCGAGGACCTCCCCGAGCGGGGCGCCCCGTGGTTCTGGTCGGACCGGCACGGGGTGCACGTCGAGGGCGTGGGCGCCATGCGCCCGCCGGAGGGCGGGCGGATCGTGGACCGCGAGGTGCGCGGCACGGTGGTCGCGTCCTTCGCGCTCGCGGCCGACGGCGCGATGGTCGGTGCCGCCTCCGTCGACGACCCGATGGCCGTCAAGGCGGCGCGGCGGATCGTGGACCGCGGGATCGTCGTGGACCCCGAGCGGCTCGCCGACCCCAGCGTGCCGGTCAAGGCGCTGCTGCGCGGCTGAGCACCGGGCGCGGGACGACGTCGGCCCCCGCCCTGCGCGGCGCGCTCGTCAGCGGACCGTCGTCACGTGCTCACCCCGGCCGCGCGGCTCACGTCCCGCAGAAGGTGACGAACGGGGCCTCCCCGCCGGCGCCGGGAGCCGGGGGGACGTCGAGGTCCGACGCGTCCGCCCGCGGGGTGAACGGCTCCCGCACCGCCGCCAGGATCCGTTCGACGTCGGCCAGGTCGCCGTCCTCGGCCGCGTCCAGGGCGGCCTGCAGGGGCCGGTTGCGCGGCACCCGCAGCGGGTTCGCGGCGCGGGCGAGCTCCGGGTCGGGGTCCAGGGCCCGCCACCGGGCGAGCCAGTCCGCGGGGAGGGGGAGGTCGGAGAGGTTCGCCCACGAGGCCGTCCAGTCCGCGCGGTCCTGCGCGAGGAGCCGCAGCAGCTCCGCGGCGAGGGCGTCTGAGTCCGCCGAGCGGGCCAGCCCCAGCTTGGCGGCCAGGCCGCCCTGCCAGGCGGCGTCGAACGCGGGGGCGAAACCGCCCAGGGCCTCCTCCGCCGCCGCGACGGCGGCCTCGGGGTCCGGGGCGAGCAGCGGCAGCAGGGTCTCCGCGAACCGGTTGAGGTTCCACAGGGCGATCCGCGGCTGCGCCCCGTAGGCGTACCGGCCGCCGCGGTCGATCGAGGAGAACACCGCGTCCGGGTCGAACCCGTCGAGGAACGCGCACGGACCGAAGTCGATGGACTGCCCGGAGACCGTCATGTTGTCTGTGTTCATCACCCCGTGCACGAACCCCATGAGCATCCACCGCGCCACGAGCTCCGCCTGTGCCGCCACCACCGCCCGCAGCAGCGCCAGGGCGGGGGCGGCGTCGTCGGCGTGGCCCGGATGGTGCCGCTCCAGGGACTCGGCGACCAGTCGGGTGAGCAGGTCCTCGGGTGCGCGGCCGGCGTGCACCAGGGCCGCGGCGTGCTGGAACGTGCCCACGCGCAGGTGCGAGTCCGCCACCCGCACCAGCACCGCGCCCGGCAGGACGCGCTGCCGGCGCACCGGGCCGCCCGTGGCGACGACGGCGAGCGCCCGCGTGGTCGGGATGCCGAGCGCGTGGAGGGCCTCGGAGACCACCAGCTCGCGGAGCATCGGGCCGAGCGCGGCGAGCCCGTCGGAGCCCTCCCGGGAGAACGGGGTGAGGCCGGACCCTTTGAGGTGGACGTCGTGGAGGGTGCCGTCCGGGGCGGTGAGCTCGCCGAGCAGCAGGGCGCGGCCGTCGCCGAGCAGGGGGGAGTAGGAGCCGAACTGGTGGCCGGCATAGGCCTGCGCCACGGGCCGCGCGCCGGGTCCCGGCTCCGTGCCCGTGAGGAACGCCAGTCCGGCGTCGGTCGCCAGCCATGCGGGGTCCAGGCCGAGCTCGGCGGCCAGCGGCGCGTTCAGCGCGGCGAGCGTCGGGGCCGGGGCGGGCCGGGCCTGCCATGGGACGGCGAGCTCGGGCAGGCGGTCCGCGAAGCGGTGCTGCAGCGCGGGAACGGGCATGGGGCCACGCTACGGCGCGGCAGTCGACCGTCCCAGCCCTGCCCGGTCGCCGGCCCCAGCCCCCGCGCCGAGTCGGCCGAACTCGACGCTCTCACGAGCTCGCCCATCCTCAGTGAGTCGGTTTCGGCCGAGTGAACCATGGGGTCGGACGGAGCCAGCCGTGCGTCGGTCGGTGCGGACGACGCTGTGCGCGTGTCGCCGGCCCGGACAGGTCCTGCACCGTGCACCACGACCCGGCCGCCGTCCCCAGCAGTCCGGTCCTGACCACGTCCGACCGCCTCGGCCCGTCCACCGTGGGGTCATGCCGCTTCGTCCCGTCGCCCTGCCGGACTCTCTCATCTCCGGGCCCTTCACCACCCGGGAGCTCCTCGCCGCCGGTGCTCCCGCTCAGCGTGTGCGCTCACCCGACCTGCGGCGCGTCGCCCACGGGATCCACCGCCCCCGAAGCGCGTCCGGCTCCACGGGCGACGCGACCGCGGCGGAGCGCGGCTGGCTGCCCGAGGAGGTCCGGGCCTATCAGCGGATGGTGCCGCACGCCGTCGTCTCCCACACCACTGCGGCGCGCCTGCACGGGCTGCCCCTCCCCGCGTGGGCGGCGGACGAGCGGGACGTGCACCTGACCTTCACCGCCGGAGCGGGGCGAACCCGGCGACGGGGACTGGTGGCGCACCAGGCCGGCATCCCGGCGCTGGACGTCGCGCTGGTGGCCGGGGTGCGGGTGACGACGCCGCCGCGCACCCTGTGGGACCTGTGCTCGCTGCATCCGCGGCTGAGCGTGGAGGACCTGGTCGTCGTCGCGGACGCGGTCATGGCGCCCGGCTGGGACGACGAGCACGGCTTCCTGCCGGGGGAGCACTCGGCCGCAGCGCTCCGAGAGGCGCTGGGGCGGAGGGGCCGGTTCCGCGGCGTGCGGGCTGCGCGCGAGGTCGCGGAGCGCATGCGGGAGGACGTGGCCTCGCCCATGGAGACCCGCACGCGACTGGCGCTGGTGGATCAGGGCCTGCCGGAGCCCGAGGTGCAGGTGCGGCTGTGGGGCGAGGACGGCGCCAAGGGACCG
This sequence comes from Micrococcus porci, assembly GCF_020097155.1. NCBI lineage: Bacteria > Bacillati > Actinomycetota > Actinomycetes > Micrococcales > Micrococcaceae > Micrococcus > Micrococcus porci. The sequence goes on from NZ_CP083691.1 coordinate 830,354, forward strand.
GTGGTGGATCTGGCGTTCCCGCAGTGGAGGGTGGTGGTGCAGTACGAGGGCGCCCGGCACCGGACGCGGGAGCAGCAGGAGCGCGACGTCCGGCGGGACCGCTGGTGCGCCGACCACGGCTGGACGGTGATCAAGGTCGTGGCCGCCGACGTCCACGCTGGCCTCGGTCCTGTGGCGGCACGGATTCTTCGGCTCGCCCGGCAGTGACTCGTCCGAAAGCGACGCACTGCGGGGCAGCAGGCCCCCGGAGGGTCGGTTTCGGACGAGTCAGCGCAGATGGCCAGACCGGAGGGTCGGTTTCGGACGAGTCAGTGGGGATGGGGGAGGAGGCGCGCCCCCTCAGTACGACGCGCGGGACCCGGCGTCGTCGTCGGCCGCGGCCTCGGGGGTCGGGCACCAGGTGTCCGCGAGGGCCTCGGCGGCGCGGGCCAGGAGGGCGACGTCGGCGCCCACGTTCACGAAGTCCGCGCCGGCCTCGGCGTAGGCGCGGGCCTGCGGCTCGGCGAACGCGTTGACGCCCACCACGGTGCCGGCCGCGTTGGCGGCGGCGATCACGGACTGCACGGCCGCCACCACGTCCGGGTGGGTCTGCTGCCCGATCAGCCCCATGGACGCGGAGAGGTCCGAGGGCCCCACGAAGATGCCGTCCACGCCGGACGTCTCCGCGATGGAGCGGGCGTTCTCCACTCCGGCGGCGGTCTCGATCTGCACGAACAGGCCCACGTGGTCGGCGTCGTGCGTCAGGTAGCCGTCGATCCGGTTCCAGCGGCCCGAGCGGGCCAGGGCGGAGCCGACGCCGCGGACCCCGTGCGGGGGGTAGCGCACTGCGCGCACGGCCTCCGCGGCCTGCTCGGCGGTGTCGACCATCGGCACCAGCAGGGTCTGGGCGCCCAGGTCCAGGAACTGCTTGACGAGGACCGCGTCCAGGGACGGCACCCGCGTCATCACGGGCACCCCGTAGCCGGCGACCGCGCGCAGCTGCGCGAGCACGCTCTCCAGGGAGAGGGGGGCGTGCTCGCCGTCGATCAGGAGGTAGTCCATGCCGGCGCCGGCGCAGATCTCCGCGGCCGTGACGTCGCCGGAGCTGAGGAACATGCCCGCCGCGGGCCGGCCGCCCCGGGCCGCGCGCGCCTCGGGGGTGAAGAGGTCGCGGACCAGGGGCTGGGCGTTCAGACGGACGGGCATGGGGGTCCTCTCGGGGGTGCGGGCGGCGGTCGGCGGGGTGCGGACGGCTCAGGCGAAGAAGCAGGTGACGGTGCCCAGGGGGCCGTAGTCCGCGGTGACGGTGTCCCCGGCGGAGACGTGCATGGGGCGGGTGAAGGAGCCGGCCAGCACGATCTCCCCGGCCGCGAGGGCGTCGCCGTGCTCGCCGAGGCGGTTGGCCAGCCAGTGCACGCCGTTGCCCGGGTGGTTGAGCACGCCCGCGGCCACGCCGGTCTCCTCGATGGTCTGGTTGCGGGAGAGGGTGCCGGCCACCCAGCGCAGGTCCACGGCGTCGGGGGCGACGGGGCGGCCGCCGAGCACCATGGAGCCCAGGGCGGCGTTGTCCGCGATGGTGTCGACGATGGTGCGGCCGGCCAGCTCGATGTGCGCGTCGAGGATCTCCAGCGCGGGGACCACGTACTCGGTGGCGCGCAGGACGTCGAAGAGGTTCACGTGCGGGCCGCGCAGCTCCGCCTTGAGCACGAAGGCCAGCTCCATCTCGATGCGCGGGTTGGTGATGCGCGCCGTCTCGTAGACGTGGCCGGACTCGAAGACCTGGTCGTCGAAGATCACGCCGTAGTCGGGCTCGGTGATGCCGGTGGCGGCCTGCATGGCCTTGGACGTCAGGCCGATCTTGTGGCCGACGACGCGGCGGCCCGCCTCGACGCGGCGCTCCGCCCAGATGCGCTGGACCGCGTAGGAGTCCTCGACCTCCATGTCCGCGTACCGTGCGGTGAGCAGCGGGACCGGCGTGCCGGCCCGGCCGGCCTCGAACAGCTCGTCGGCGATCTTCACATGGGTGGCATGGTCCAGCACGATGTCTCCTCACGACGTCGGCGTCGGCGGGGGAGCGACGGCGCCCGCGCCCCCTCAATCGTATACGTTGCGGGTCGCGGGCGTGTGGTCCGGGTCACGGTCGGGTCGCCGGGCGGTGGCGCCGCGTCGTCGTCGGCCACCCCGGTCAGGACGCGGCCAGCATGTCCTTCACGAGCGGGATGACCTTCTCGCCGAACAGCTCCACGGAGCGGCGGTTGTACTCGTGGGGGATGGGCCCGTGCTGGACCTTGAAGTTCACCCGGGTCGCGTCGAGGTCGGCGATCCCGCGGGCGATCTTCTTGGCCACGGTCTCGGGGGATCCCACGCCCATGAGGGAGTGGCGCACCTCGTGCATCAGCCCCTCCATGCCCATGGAGCCCCAGCCGCGCTCCGCGCCGAGGCGCTTGTGGTGCTCCAGGTAGTGCGGGGCGAACTGCTCGAGGGCGGCCTCGTCGGTCTCCGCGATGTGGCCGATCATGTGGAAGCCCACCTGCGTCTCGCCCGCGTGGCCGAACTTCTCGCGCGCGTCGCGGTAGAGCTTGGCGAACGGGGCGAACCGCGCGGACGGGCCGCCGATGATCGCGAGCATCAGGGGCAGGTCGTGGCCGGCGGCGCGGATCACGGACTGCGGGGAGCCGCCGACGGCGACCCACGCCTTCAGCGGCTCGGCACCCTCCAGCGGCGGATAGAGGACCACGTCCTCCAGGTTCTGGGTGAGCTTGCCGGTCCAGGACACGGGGTTCGGCTGCTCGGCGCGCAGCTCGGCGAACAGGGCCAGCTTCTCCTCGAACAGCTCCTCGTAGTCGGAGAGCTCGTAGCCGAACAGCGGGAAGGACTCGGTGAAGGAGCCGCGGCCCACGATCGCCTCGGCGCGGCCGGAGGAGAGCGCGTCGAGGGTGGCGAAGCGCTCGTAGACGCGCACGGGGTCGTCGGAGGAGAGCACGGTGACGCCCGTGCCCAGGGTCAGCCTCTCGGTGCGGCCGGCGATGGTGGCCAGCACCATGTCCGGGGCGGAGACGGTGTAGTCGTCGCGGTGGTGCTCGCCGATGGTGATGCCGTCGACGCCCGCCTGCTCGGCGGTCTCCGCCAGCTCGACGACGTGGCGCACGCCCTGCGCGTGCGACTCCAGCTCGCCGTCCAGGGTGCTGGTGCGGTCGCCGAAGGTGTCGATGTGGAACTTCACGTCCATGGTGTGCTGCCTCTCCTGGCCGATGCGCGGCCGCCCGGATGTGGGGACCGTCTCATGCGAGGCTTCCTGCATCGGGAACAACAACCAAGGGGCCGGAGTTATTTCAAACATGAATGACACCATGACCGTCGGCCTGATCGGCCTGGGCAAGCTCGGCTCGGCCATCGGACGCCTCACCGCCGAGGCCGGGCACCGGATCCTCGTCGCCGACCGCCCCGATGACCCCGTGTTCGGCCTCGTCCTGGAGAGCGTCCTCCCGGAGGCCCGCGCCGTGCCCCTGGCAGAGCTGCTCCAGGAGGCGGACGTCGTCGTCCTCGCCGTGCCCCAGCCTGCCCTGGCGGGCTTGGACCTGACGGCCGCGCGCGGCATCGTCGTGGACGCCACCAACGCGTGGGAGTACACGGACGGGCCGGACTCCGAGCACCGCATGGACGCGGACGTGTGGGCCGCGCGCGCCCCGGGGGTGCGCGTGGTCAAGTCCCTCAACCACGCCGCCTACGCGGAGCTGCTCGCCGACGCGCGGGAGCACGGCGCCGCCGGCCGGCGCGCCCTGGCCGTGGTCGGCTCCGACGACGACGCCGTGGCCCGCGCCTCCGCCTACGTGGACTCGCTCGGCTTCGACCCGGTCCCGGGCCCCTCCGCCGCGGCCCCGCTGCTCGAGCCGGACGGGCCGGACTCCGAGCACCGCATGGACGCGGACGTGTGGGCCGCGCGCGCCCCGGGGGTGCGCGTGGTCAAGTCCCTCAACCACGCCGCCTACGCGGAGCTGCTCGCCGACGCGCGGGAGCACGGCGCCGCCGGCCGGCGCGCCCTGGCCGTGGTCGGCTCCGACGACGACGCCGTGGCCCGCGCCTCCGCCTACGTGGACTCGCTCGGCTTCGACCCGGTCCCGGGCCCCTCCGCCGCGGCCCCGCTGCTCGAGCCGGACGGGCCGGTCTTCGGCGTGCGGCTGGACGCCGACGGCATGCGGGCCGCGCTCGCCGAGGGCCTCGAGGCGGACTCCGCCCGCTGAGCCCCCGCCTCTGCGTCCACTCGTCCGACATCGACCCTCCCGAGGCCCTGCGAGGGTCGGGAGGGTCGATGTCGGACGACTGAGCGCGCTCGGGTCAGAGCTGGTTCCCCAGCTTGTACTCGCCCTGCTTGTACTCGGGCATGGACTCCTCGCCCTCGTCCTCGCGGGTGTAGGAGAAGCCGTCGGCGCCGATGGTCACGGCCATCTCGGAGTCGTCGGTGCGGGCGACCAGCGGCTGCAGGTTGCCGTCCAGGTCGAGGACGCGGGAGGCGTCGGTGTACCAGGACGGCACGACCGGGGTGCCCCACCAGTCGCGGCGCTGGTTGTCGTGCACGTCCCAGGTGACCACGGGGTTGTCCGGGTCGCCCGTGTAGTAGTCCTGGGTGTAGACCTCGACGCGGTGGCCGTCCGGGTCGCGCAGGTACAGGTAGAAGGCGTTGGAGACGCCGTGGCGGCCCGGGCCGCGCTCGATGTGGTCGGACATGCGCAGGGCGCCGAGCTTGTCGCAGATCGCCAGGATGTTGTGCTTCTCGTGGGTGGCGAAGCAGACGTGGTGCATGCGGGGGCCGTCGCCGCCGGTCATGGCGGTGTCGTGCACGGTGGGCTTGCGGCGCATCCACGCGGCGTACACGGTGCCCTGCTCGTCCTGGATGTCCTCGGTGACGCGGAAGCCCAGGTCCTGCATGAACTTGGCGGCGCGGGGCACGTCCGGGGTGACCTGGTTGAAGTGGTCCAGGCGGACCAGGGCGCCCGGGGTGTAGAGGTCGTAGCGCCAGGCGAGGCGCTCCACGTGCTCGGTCTCGAAGAAGAACTCGTAGGGGAATCCCAGCGGGTCCTCGACGCGCACGGAGTCGCCGACGCCCTTCACGAAGCCGTCCTTGTTCCGCTCCACGCGGCAGCCGAGCTCGGTGTAGAAGGCCACGGCCTTGTCCAGGTCCTCGGGGGTGCGCACGCGGTAGGAGAATGCGGCGACGGCGGCGGTCTCGCCCTTGCGGAGGATCAGGTTGTGGTGGATGAACTCCTCCATGGAGCGGAGGTAGACGGTCTCCTCGTCCTCCTCGGTGACCACGAGGCCGAGCACGTCCACGTAGAAGTGGCGGGACGCGGCGAGGTCGGTGACCACGAGCTCCATGGACGCGCAGCGCAGGATGTCCGGGGCCTCGGCCTTCGGCGTCGGCAGCGGGTTCGCGGGGGTGATGGGGGCCTCTTCGGTGACGAAGAAGCCGGAGGAGGTCTTCTTGCGGGACTCGAGGTTGCTCATGGTCTCTCCTGGTTCAGGCGGTGCCGGCGGGCCGGGGTCCGTGCGGCGGGAGGAAATGTGGTGCAGGCCACGCTCGGGAATGGATCGTATATGATCCTGCGCCCGCTGGGAAGTGGGCCGGGACGCGGCCGATGCGGTGGGGTGGAAGGGCAGGGCGGTGGCGCTGCAGCCCGGGACGACGCCGGCCCCGCACCTCCACGTGGGGGTGCGGGGCCGGCGTCGTGACGGGTGTGCATCTCCCGCACGAAAGGGGGCGACACGCCGTCCGTTTCTCGAACGAAAGCGCTCGGGGGAGGGGTCAGGCTCAGGCGTCGCCGGTCTCCTTGGACTCCTGCTTGCCGAACACCGGGTTGTGGACCTCGCCGAGGTTGATGTGCACGGCCTGCTGGTCGGTGTAGAAGTCGATCGAGCGGTAGCCGCCCTCGTGGCCCAGGCCGGAGGCCTTCACGCCGCCGAACGGGGTGCGCAGGTCGCGCACGTTGTTGGAGTTCAGCCACACCATGCCGGCCTCCACGTCCTGCGCGAAGTTGTGGGCGCGCTTGAGGTCATTGGTCCAGATGTAGGCGGCCAGGCCGTACTTGGTGTTGTTGGCCAGCTGCAGGGCCTCCTCCTCCGTGTCGAAGGGGGTGATCGCCACGACCGGGCCGAAGATCTCCTCCTGGAAGATCCGGGCGTCCGGGGCCACGTCCGCGAACACGGTGGGCTGCACGAAGTTGCCCTCGGGGAAGCCCTCCGGGCGACCGCCGCCGGCCACCAGGCGGGCCTCGGCCTTGCCGATCTCCACGTAGGACATGACCTTCTCGAAGTGCTCCGGGTGCACGATGGCGCCGACCTCGGTGGTCTCGTCGTCCGGCAGGCCGACCTTCACACGGGAGGCCTGGGCGGCGTAGCGCTCCACGAACTCGTCGTAGACGGAGCGCTGGACCAGGATGCGGGAGCCGGCGGTGCAGCGTTCGCCGTTCAGGGAGAACACGCCGAAGATGGTCGCGTCGATCGCCGCGTCCAGGTCCGCGTCCTCGAACACCACGGCCGGGGACTTGCCGCCGAGCTCCATGGACAGGCCCTTCAGGTGCGGGGCGGCGTTGGCGAAGATGATCTGGCCGGTGCGGGACTCGCCGGTGAAGGAGATCAGCGGCACGTCCGGGTGCTTGACGAGCGGGTCGCCGGCGTAGCCCTCCTCGCCGAAGCCATGCACCATGTTGAACACGCCCGTCGGCAGGCCGGCCTCCTCGAAGATCCCGCCCCACAGGGAGGCCGAGAGCGGGGTGAACTCCGCCGGCTTCAGGACCACGGAGTTGCCGGTGGCGATGGCCGGGGCCAGCTTCCAGGACTCCAGCATGAACGGGGTGTTCCACGGGGTGATCAGGCCGGCGACGCCGATCGGCTTGCGGTTCACGTAGTTGATCTGGCGGCCCGGCACCTTGAAGGTGTCGTCGTGCTGGGCCACGATCAGGTCCGCGAAGAAGCGGAAGTTCTCGGCGGCGCGGGCGGCCTGGCCCTTCGCCTGCTTGATCGGCAGACCGGTGTCGAAGCACTCCATCTCGGCCAGCTGGTCGCCGCGGGTCTCCATGATGTCGGCGATCCGGTGTAGCACGCGGGAGCGCTGGCGCGGCAGGGCCTGGGACCACTCGCCGGACTCGAAGGCCCGCTTCGCGGCGGCGACGGCGGCGTCCACGTCCGCGGACTTGCCGGAGGCGGCCTTGATGTACGGCTCGTTGGTCACCGGGTCGAGGACGTCGAAGGTGTCGCCGTCGATCGAGTCGACGAACTCGCCGTCGATGTAGTGGCGGATGACGTCGGGCATGCCCTCGGGCGTGCGGGCGGCGATGCTGGTCTTCTCCGTCATGGTGTCTCTTTCGCTGAGTGCTTCGGGGGCGGATGGTCGGGGTCTGGAGCCGACGGCGTCGGCACCGGTCCGGCCGGCGGTCACGCGGACGGCTCGGCGCTGTGCTCCAGGTAGGCGTGCAGGGTGTTCAGGCGGTGGGCGCGGGCGGCGGCCTCGATCTCCTCGAAGCGCGCCCCGTCCTCGATCAGGCGCAGCAGGTGCTCGTGCTCGTCCACGGAGGCCACCGCTCGGCCGGGCACGTACGCGAACGTGGACGAGCGCAGCGCGGCCAGGCGGTTCCAGCCGCGGTGCACCAGGTCGTGCACGTGCTCGTTCTGGTGATGCTCGAACAGGATCGAGTGGAAGCGGCGGTTGAGCTCGGTGAACGCCACCGGGTCCCAGGCCTTCTCCGACGCCGTCATCGCGCGCATGGCCGCGTTCACGTCGCGGGCCGCCGCGAGGTCCTCGGCGGTCACGTGCGGGGCGCACTGGGCGGTGGAGAATCCCTCCACCAGCGCCAGCGTCTCCATGGTGTGGCGGTACTCGACCGGGTCGATGCCCACCACGGTGGCGCCCACGTTGCGCTCGTAGGCGACCAGGTTCTCGGACTGCAGGCGGCGGATCGCCTCCCGCACGGGCACCACGGACATGCCCAGCTCCGCGGCGATCTGGGACAGCACCAGCCGGTCGCCCGGCTCGTGGCGCTGGTCCCTGATCCCCTCGAGGATCGCCTGGTAGGCGCGGTCCGCCTTGGAGACGGGGGTGCCGGCGAGGCCGAGCGTTCCGATGTCCGTCCGGCGCATGCTCAGGCGTCGCCCTCCGGGGCCGGGGCGTCCGGCAGGGTCTTGCGGTACTCGTCGAACTTCGCCTTCCACTCGGCGTTCGGCGGGAACATGCCGTCCACCGGGTGGCCGGCCTTGACCTGCTCGTACGCCCAGGCGTCCTGGAGCTCCTGCTCGTAGGCGTCGTCCACGACCTCCTGGAGCAGGGACGGCGGGACGACCACCACACCGTCGTCGTCACCGACGATGATGTCCCCGGGCTGCACGGTGGTGCCGCCGCAGGCGATGGTGCCGCCGACCTCCCACGGGATGTGACGGCGGCCCAGCACGGCCGGGTGCGTGGCGCCGGCGTAGACCTGGAGGCCGACCTCGGCCACGGCGGCGGAGTCGCGGATGCCGCCGTCCGTGATCACGGCGTTCGCGCCGTTCACCTGGGCGCGCAGGGCCAGGACGTCCCCGAGGGTGCCGGTGCCGTGCTCGCCACGGGCCTCCATGACCACCACGTCGTCCGGCTGCACCGAGTCGATGGCCCGCTTCTGGGCGTTGAAGCCGCCGCCGAACTCCTTGAACAGGTCCTCGCGCTTGGGGATGTAGCGCAGGGTCTTGGCGTAGCCGAGGACGCGCCGACCCTGGTGGATCGGGCGCGGGCCGTCGATGGTCGCGTTCTGGATGCCGCGCTTCTGCAGCTGGGCGGTGAGGGTGGCCACCGCGATGGCGTCGATCTTGGCGCGCAGCTCCGGGGTCAGCAGGGAGCGGTCCGGCTGCGGGGCGCTCGCGACCCAGTGGCCGTTCTCGTCCACCGCGGTGGACGCCGGGGCGGCGTCGTCCTGCGCCGGGGCGTCCTCGACGGGGGCGAGGCCGGCGGCCTCGCGGGAGCCCCAGGCCTCCTCGCGCTGCAGGTCGTCCACCCGGGGGCCGTGGCCGTAGTCGGCCATCGGGATGTCCGAGTCCGTCACGTGCGTGATGAGGCGGCCGGTGGAGGGGGCGCCGGGGGCGGTGGGGGCGTCCACCTCGACCTCGACGACGTCGCCGGGCTGGGCCACGGAGGAGCCGGCGGGGGTGCCGGTGAGGATGACGTCGCCCTCCTCCAGCGTCATCAGCTGGGAGAGGTCGGCCACGAGCTGGCCGAACGGGAAGACGAGGCCCTCGGTGGTGTCGTCCTGGACGAGCGCGCCGTTGACCCAGGTGCGCACGCGCAGGGCGGCCGGGTCGAGGTTCGCGGCGGCGATGACGGCGGGGCCCAGCGGGGTGTAGCCGTCGCCGGACTTGTTCTTGACGTTGGAGCCCTTGTCCGCGTGGCGCAGGTCGTAGAGGCCCCAGTCGTTGGCGGCGGTGATGCCGGAGACGTACGACCAGCCCTCCTCGGGGCGGACGCGGCGGGCGGTGCGGCCGATGATCAGGGCGATCTCGCCCTCGTAGGCGAGCAGCTCGGTGCCCGCGGGGCGCTCGACGGCGTCGCCCGAGCGGGCGATCGAGGTGCCGGCCTTGATGAAGTACCCGGGGAACTGGGGGGAGCGCCCGCGCTGGGCGATGCGCGAGGGGTAGTTCAGGTGAAGGGCGAGGACTTTGCCCGGGCGGTTCTGCCGGACCGTGAAGTCGTGCTCGGTCACCGAGGGCGTCGCGGGGGATGTGTTCTGCGTCATAGTCCCGGATCATATACGATCCGGGACGCCCGGGGAAGGGGGTCTGCGGCGTCCACCGCTCCGCCCTCGGCGGACGCCGCGGGTCGCCGGGCGGCTCAGCCCGTGGCGGAGGAGCCCGCGCCCGCGCCGGCGGCGGCGCCCGCGGAGGGTGCGCCGCCCGGGGCGGTCGCATCCGCCCCGCCCGTGCCCGTCCCGCCCGCGGCCCCGCCGTCCAGCCCGTCCAGCGGGGCCGTGGTGGCCGTTGCGTCCCCGGCACCGGGGGAGCGCAGCGAGGTCCCGTCCGTGGGCTCCACCGAGGGCGAGGCGCCGCCGGCCGTCGCGGAGGCCGAGGTCGGCGCCGCGGTCGCCGGGTCTGCGCTCGCGGGGTCCGGGCTCGCGGGGGCGGCGCTCGAGGTCTCGGCGGTGGGGGAGGCGCTCGACGGCCCGGTCGTGCTCGGCGCGGCGGAGGTCGAGGGGGCCGGGGTCGCCGTCGGGGACGCGGAGGTCGGCGCGGGGGAGGCGGAGCTCCCGGGGACCGTCGTCGGCGTGGGGGTGGGCGTGGCGGTCGGGGACGGCGTGGACTCCGGCGTCGGTGTGGCCCGGGGCGTCGAGGCGGCCCCGCCCTTGACGGGGTCGCCCAGGGAGAGCGCGGGCAGGCCCAGCACCTCGTCCAGCGGGCGCCCCCCGACCTCCAGGCGCACGTCCGGCACCGGGGACTGCGCCCGGGCGGTCTCCTGCAGCTGCGCGCGGATCCGCTGCGCCGCGCACTCGTCCTCGGCCGTCACCGTGCCGTCGAACGTGAACACCTCCGTTGACCCGTCCCGGTGGTGGCCGGTGGGGTGCAGCGTGTCCGCCGTGGCCTTCACCGCGTTCTGCAGGGCCGGGTCGCCATGCTCGCCCTGGAGGTCGGAGAACAGGAAGTCCAGCGCCGCGTCCCCGTGGTCCACGCCCGACGACGGCGCCGTGGTCACCGGCACCAGCAGGTCGTCGCAGCCGTAGGGCCGGCCCTCGAAGGAGGACGCCGCGTCCGCCCGGGGCACCGTGAGGTGCACGGTGAGCTCCTTCGGCTCGTCGAGGCCCTGGCCGGTGAGCGCGCCGCAGCCGGAGGTGAGCGCCGCCGACGTCGCCAGGACGGCCGCCAGACGGACGCGGGGGGTCGGACGGATGCGCATGGGGGCCTCTCGGGGCGGGCGGCGCGGACGGCGCCGGACGGGCGGATGCTGGGCCCAGCCTACGGGGGCGCCCCGGATAGCATGGAGCCATGCCCGTGAGAAACCGCCGTGCCGCCGCTCTGCCCGCCAAGCTCAGCCGCTCCTGGCTGCTCGTCAACGCGGCCCGTCCGGAGGACTTCGCCCCCGGCCTGGCCTCCGAGGCGGACTCCGTGATCTTCGACCTCGAGGCCGCCGTCCCCGAGGAGCACAAGGACGCGGCGCGGCAGAACGTGATCGAGGCGCTCTCCGGCGGCATGACCGCCTGGGTGCGGATCTCCGCGACCACCTCCGAGCACTGGGCCCGCGACCTCGAGGCCCTCGAGGGTCTCTCCGGCGTGCGCGGCGTCGTCCTGGCGGAGACCGAGGAGCCGGAGCAGGTCACCTTCACCGCGATGCGCCTGCGCGCCGGCACCCCCGTGATCGCGCTCCTCGAGTCCGCGCTGGGCATCGAGAACGCCACGGCCGTCGCCAAGGCGCCGGGCACCTTCCGCCTCGCGTTCGGCGTCAACGACTTCCGCAAGGACGTCGGCGTCGGCGAGGACCCCCTCGCCATGGCCTACGCCCGCTCCCGCATGGTGATCGCCTCCCGCGTGGGCCGCCTGCCCGGCGCCGTGGACGGACCCCCCGGGGCCGGCGACGACGAGGCCGCCGTGGCCGCGTCCAGCGAGGTCACGCACTCCATGGGCATGACGGGCCGCCTCTGCCTCAACCGCGGGCAGGTGGAGTGGGTGAACCGGGCGCTGTCCCCGTCCGAGGACGAGCTCACGTGGGCGCACGACCTGCTGGACAAGCACGCCGCGGGCGCCGCCGTGGGCGACGGCTCCTACCTGCCGCGCCTGCGGCGCGCGGAGAAGATCGCGGACCTCGCGGACTCCTACGGCCTCTGGAACGCCTGATCCCGCAACGCGTCGGGCGGCCGCGTCCGACGTGGGATGATGGAGGGCATCCCCTGACAGCATCGGCCGGCCGCCTCGGCATGCCCGGCCCGCGACCTGAATGAAGAGGCCACCATGAGCGACGATCGCGCGCAGTCCTTCTCCGCCTCCACCGGTGCCGCCGCCGACGACGGCGCCCGCGGCACCGGCACCACCCGCGTCAAGCGCGGCCTGGCCGACATGCTCAAGGGCGGCGTGATCATGGACGTCGTCACCCCCGAGCAGGCCCGCATCGCCGAGGACGCCGGCGCCGTGGCCGTCATGGCGCTCGAGCGCGTCCCCGCGGACATCCGCGCCCAGGGCGGCGTCGCCCGCATGTCCGACCCCGACCTGATCGACGGCATCGTCGAGGCCGTGTCCATCCCCGTGATGGCCAAGGCGCGCATCGGCCACTTCGTGGAGGCCCAGGTACTGCAGGCGCTCAAGGTGGACTTCATCGACGAGTCCGAGGTGCTCTCCCCGGCGGACTACGTGAACCACATCGACAAGTGGGACTTCGACGTTCCCTTCGTGTGCGGCGCCACCAACCTCGGCGAGGCCCTGCGCCGCATCACCGAGGGCGCGGCCATGATCCGGTCCAAGGGCGAGGCCGGCACCGGCGACGTCTCCGAGGCCGTGAAGCACATCCGCACCATCCGCAAGGAGATCGCCCAGCTCCAGGGCCTGGCCCAGGATGAGCTGTACGTGGCCGCGAAGGAGCTGCAGGCGCCGTACGAACTGGTGTGCGAGGTCGCCGAGACCGGCGCCCTGCCCGTCGTGATGTTCACCGCCGGCGGCGTGGCCACCCCGGCCGACGCAGCCCTGATGATGCAGATGGGCGCCGACGGCGTGTTCGTGGGCTCCGGCATCTTCAAGTCCGGCAACCCGGCCGAGCGCGCCCGCGCCATCGTCAAGGCCACCGCCCAGTTCGACGACCCGATGGCGGTCGCCGAGGCCTCCCGCGGCCTGGGCGAGGCCATGGTGGGCATCAACGTGGGCGACCTGCCCGCCCCGCACCGCCTGGCCGAGCGCGGCTGGTGAGTCCACAGAAGACCGTCGGCGTGTTCGCCCTCCAGGGCGACGTGCGGGAGCACGTGCACGTGCTCGAGTCCCTCGGCGCGCGTACGCGCCCGGTGCGCCGCCCCGCGGACCTCGAGGGCCTGGACGGCATCGTGCTGCCCGGCGGCGAGTCCTCCGTGATGGACCGCCTCGCCCGGATCATGGGGCTGAAGGACCCGCTCATCGCCGCCCTCCGCGACGGCCTGCCCGCCTACGGCACGTGCGCGGGGCTGATCATGCTGGCCCGCGAGATCCGCAACCCGGCGCCGGATCAGGGCGGTCTCGGCGTGCTGGACGTGGCCGTGCGGCGCAACGCCTTCGGCGCGCAGGTCGACTCGTTTGAGGAGGACCTGGACGTCCCCGCGGTCGCGGCGGAGCCGGTGCACGCCGTGTTCATCCGCGCCCCCGCCGTCGTCCAGGCGGGGGAGGGCGTCGAGGTCCTGGCGAGCGTGCCGGCGTCGCGCCTGTCCCTGCCCGCGGCGGACCCGGGGCTCGACGGCGACGCGCGGTTGCCCGTGGCCGTGCGGCAGGGCCACCTGCTGGCCACGGCCTTCCACCCCGAGGTGACCGGCGACTGGTCCTTCCACCGGGCGTTCCTCGCGGGGCTCTGAGGGGCCGGCCGGCTCCGCGCGCGACGGGCGCGGGGCTCAGGCCTCCGCGAGCACCTCGGAGGTGACGCGGACGTCCTTCTGGGGGTCCAGGCCGAGCTCGTCGGCCACAGCCGTGGCGACGGAGGACAGGGTGAGCACGCCGTCGTGCGCGTTGAGGCCCCCGGCGAAGCCCTCGTCCGCGGCCAGCGCCGCGCGCCATCCGAGGTCGGCGATGCGCTTGATGTAGGGCAGCGTCGCGTTGGTCAGGGCAGCGGTGGAGGTCTGCGGCACGGCGCCGGGCATGTTGGAGACGCAGTAGTAGATCTTGTCCCCCACGAGGTACGTCGGATCCTGGTGGGTGGTGGCCCGCGAGTTCTCGAAGCAGCCGCCCTGGTCGATCGCGATGTCCACCAGCACGGAGCCGGGCCGCATGGACTCCACCATCTCGGCGGTCACCAGCTTCGGGGCCGCGGCGCCGGGGATCAGCACGGAGCCGATCACGAGGTCCGCGTCCGCCACGGTCTCGCCGATGTTCAGGTGGGACGAGGCCAGCGTGCGCATCCGGCCCTGGTGGACGGCGTCCAGCTGCGCGAGCCGCTCGAGGGAGATGTCCAGGACGGTCACGTCCGCGCCCATGCCCGCGGCGATCACGGCCGCCGCCTCGCCGGCCACGCCTCCGCCGATCACGGCCACCCGGGCGCGGCGAGTGCCGGGCACGCCGCCCATCAGCACACCCGAGCCGCCCTGCGGCTGGAGGAGATGGTAGGCGCCCGCGGCGGGGGCCAGGCGGCCGGCCACCTGGCTCATGGGGGCCAGCAGCGGCAGGGCGCGGCCGCGGGTGACCGTCTCGTAGGCGATCGCCGTCGTGCCGGCGTCCAGGATCGCGCGCGTGCACGCAGGGGAGGCGGCCAGGTGCAGGTAGGTGAAGAGGACCTGGCCGCGGCGCAGGCGGCCGTACTCCTCCGGCTGCGGCTCCTTGACCTTGAGGACCAGCTCGGCGCGCTCCCAGAGCTCGTCGACGTCGTCGACCAGCTCGGCGCCGGCGTCGCGGTAGTCCTGGTCCGAGGCGCCGGAGCCGACGCCGGCCCCCGACTGCACGAGGACCTGGTGGCCTGCGCGCACCAGCTCCTGGACCCCGCCCTGCGTCAGGGCCACACGGAACTCGTTGTTCTTCACTTCGGTGGGCACGGCGACCAACATGCGGCGAATCTAGCCGATCCGGCCCGTTCCGGCGAGGGCGCGGGGGCCGCTGCGCGGTCGCCGATGCCGCCGTCACCGCGGTGCCCGTCCCGTCATACTGGTGCGGTGACTCCCGCGCTGATCTCCCTCGTGGCCGTGCTCCTGCTCCTGGTGGGGCTGGTGGGCACCGTGTACCCCGTCCTGCCCGGCTCGCTGCTCAACCTCGTGACGGCTCTCGGGTGGGCCGCGCTGCTGGGTTCCCCCGCGTCCTGGACGTTCGGCCTCATCGCGGCCGGTCTCGCCGTGGCGGGGCTGAGCGCGTCCGCGGTGCTCACCGGTCGGCGGCTGCGGCGTGAACGCGTCACCCGCGGCCCGATCCTGTGGGGGGTGGCCGGCGCCGCCGTCGGGTTCTTCGTGATCCCGGTGGCGGGGCTGTTCCTCGGCTTCGCCGTCGGCCTGTTCGCCTCCCAGTGGGCCCGCACCCGGGACGCCCGGACCGCCCTGAGCAGCTCGATCGGCGCGCTCACGGCCATGGGTGTGGGCATGCTCGTGGAGTTCTGCTGTGCCTTGGGCTCGCTGACCGCCGTGGGCGTGGGCGCCCTGGTGCACGGCGTCACCGCCTGAGCCGCCGGACCCTCCGCCGGTTCACCCGGCGGCGGGCACCCTGCCCGTCTGGGCGAGGGCGGCGAAGCCGAGGACGTGCTCCCGCAGCTCCTGCGCAGCCGCCCGGCCGTCCCCGGCGGCGGAGGCGGCGAGGATCCGGCGATGGTCGGCCTGCAGACCGGCGCGGACGGCCGGCCAGTCGGACAGCCCGGCCACGGTCTCGGTCACGTAGCCGATGGTCGCCTGGCGCAGGGAGTCCAGCATCATCGCCGTCACGACGTTCCCGCCCAGGGTGGCCAGCCGCACGTGGAACTCGGTGTCGAGCAGGTGGAAGTCCTCCTCCGGCAGCGCGGGGTCGTCCATCCGGTCCAGCAGGGTTTCCACCTCGGCCAGGACGGCGACGCTCTCGGGGTCGCCGGAGGTGGCGGCGGCCGCCTGCGCCGCATCGGTCTCGAGGAGCACGCGCGCGGCGACGACGTCGGCCATCGGCAGGGACCGGGTGGCGATGTGCAGGCGCAGCGCCCAGCCCAGCGCCGCGGACGGCTCGGAGACGACGACGGCGCCCGAGTTCGGCCCGGAGCCGGCGCTGGCGCGGATCAGGCCCATGGCCTCGAGCATCCGGGTGGCCTCCCGCACGGACGCCCGGGAGATGCCGAAGCGCTCGGCCAGGGTGCGTTCACCGGGCAGCTTGTCCCCCACGGCCACGGCGCCGGAGCGCAGCTCGGCTTCGAGCCAGTCGAGCACGATGGTGTAGGCGGGGGCAGCGGTCATGGGCGGACCTTCCGAGGGGGGCGGGGCGGCGACCGTCCATCCTACCGACGGACGCCGCCCCGCTCCGGTGGTGCAGGTGGTCAGCCCGCTGCCGGCAACAGCCATGCCAGCACGTTGGACTGCAGGTACACGAGCGTGCACACCGCCAGCAGGAGCACGAGCGACCACACCACCACGCGGCGCAGGATCTCGGACTCCCGACCCTCCATGCCGACCGCCGTCGCGGCGATCGCCAGGGACTGCGGGGAGATCATCTTGCCCACGACGCCGCCGGAGGTGTTGGCGGCCACCAGCAGGGCCGGATCGGCGCCGATGTTCGTGGCGGCGGTCTGCTGCAGCGTGGAGAACAGGGCGTTCGCGGAGGTGTCCGAGCCGGTCACGGCGGTGCCGAGCCAGCCGAGCACGGGGGACAGGAACACGAAGGCCGCGCCCAGGCCGGCCACCCACGTGCCCATGGCGACCGTCTGGCCCGAGAAGTTCATGACGTAGGCCAGGGAGAGCACGATCACGATCGTCAGGGCGGACCAGCGCATGCGGGCGAAGCAGCGGCCGATCTCGGCGAGCGCGTTCCCCACCGAGAGCGGGAACCGGCCGTCGTGGTCGAACCGGGAGTAGACCACAGCCATGATCAGACCGGCGATCAGCAGCAGCGTGCCGGGGGAGGCCAGCCACTCGAACTTGTACACGGTGCTCGCCAGGGGCGCGCCGGAGGCGTTGACGAGGTGCCCGTCGAGCCCGGGCCACGGGATCTTCGCGGTGACGGAGTTCAGGGCCGCGGTGATCGGGGGGACCAGCTTGGCCAGGGCGAACACGGCCACGACCACGATGTAGGGCAGCACGGCCATGAAGATCCGGCCGGGGGTGAGGTCCTGCGCCGCCGCGCGGGCGGGGGCGTCGAGGCGCTGGCGGGCCTCCTCGGCGCCGCGCGGCCGCCAGAAGCGCAGCAGCAGGACGGCGGCGGCGAGGGAGACCAGGGAGGCCACGACGTCGGTGAGCTCGTAGGAGAAGTGGGTCGAGGCCAGCCAGATGGCGACGGCGAAGCTCGCGCCGATCACGATCAGTGCCGGCCACGTCTGCCGCACGCCACGCAGCCCGTCGATGATGAACACGAGCAGGAACGGCACGAACACGGCCACGAACGGGGCCTGGTGGCCGACGATCGCGCCGATGTGCGAGGCGGGGATGCCGGTGAGCGTGCCGGCGGTGGTGATGGGGGTGCCCACGGCGCCGAAGGCCACGGGCGCGGTGTTCGCCAGCAGCACGGCGGTGGCCGCCCGCAGCGGGGGCACACCCAGGCCGAGCACCATGGTGGCCGTGATGGCCACGGGGGCGCCGAAGCCGGCGAGGGCCTCGAGCAGGCCGCCGAAGCAGAACGCGATGAGCACGGCCTGGATGCGGATGTCTCCGCCGCCGAGCGAGTCGAAGATCGCGCGCATGTCGTCGAATCGCCCGGAGAGCACGGTGACCTGGTAGAACCACAGCGCCATCACGACGATCCAGACGATCGGGAACAGGCCGAAGGTCGCTCCCTGGGCGGCGGCCAGCGCCGCCAGGTGGGCCGGCATGTGGAAGCCCAGCACGGCCACGAGCAGGGCCACCACGAGCGCGGCGAGGCCCGACTGCCAGGCCTTGAGGCGCAGGCCGAGGAGGGTGGCGAAGAACGTCAGCAGGGGCAGGACGCCGAGCGCGGCGGAGAGCGCGACGCTGCCGGCGGCATCGGGGGTGGGGGTGAAGGTGTGCACGGGGGTCTCCCGGTGGGCGAGGGGACGGGGCGGGATCCGGCCGGGCCGGTGATGGTCGGACCACTGTGGTCAGACCAAGGAGCGTACTGTGAGACCGGTCACCTTGCAAGGGGCTGGCATGATATGGTCTGACCACTACGGCACCCGTGTGCTGCCGCACAGCACGGCGCCCCAGGCGCCCCGTCCGGAACGGAGACCGGCATGAGAATCGCCCTGTTCGCCACGTGCATCGTGGACGCGATGTATCCCAAGGTGGCCCTCGCCACCGTCCGCATCCTCGAGCGGCTCGGCCATGAGGTCGTCTTCCCGCCCGGCCAGGTCTGCTGCTCGCAGATGCACGTCAACAGTGGGTACGTGGAGGACGCCCTGCCCGTGGTGCGCAACCACGTCCGCACCTTCATGAAGGCCGACTACGACCTCGCCGTCGCCCCCTCCGGATCCTGCGTGGCCTCGCTCGGCCACCAGCAGCCGGACGTCGCCCGCTCCTGCGGGGACGAGGGGCTGGCCCGCGACGCCGAGGTCGTCGCCTCCCGCACCCTCGAGCTGTCCCAGCTGCTCACGGACGTCCTCGGCGTGACGGATGCCGCGGCCCAGCTCGGCTCCTGGTTCCCGCACACCGTGACCTACCACCCCTCCTGCCACGGCATGCGCCTGCTGCGCCTGGGCACGCGCCAGGAGGACCTGCTGCGCACCGTCGCGGACATCGACCTGCGCCCGCTGCCGGACGCCGAGGAGTGCTGCGGCTTCGGCGGCACCTTCTCCCTGAAGAACCCGGACGTCTCCGCCGCCATCGCGGAGGAGAAGATCGAGAAGGTCACCGCGTCCGGCGCCTCGATCTGCACGGGCGGCGACGCCTCCTGCCTGCTCCACCTGGGCGGGGCCATGCACCGTCGAGAGGCGCGCGGCCAGGACGGCCGCCCCCTGCGCACCGTCCACCTCGCCGAGATCCTCGCGGCCACCCGGGAGAACCCGCTCGAGGTCGACGGCCCCGTCGAACTGTCCATTCCCGCGTCGGCCGGCGCCCGCCGCGGACCGTCCGCCCGTGTCGAGGAGGCCCACCGATGAGCACCGCACCCACCCGCGTGCGCCTGGGAATGCCCACCCTCCGCCCCGTCCACGGCGAGGGCGAGATCCTGCTGAAAACCCCGTTCCCCGAGTCCGCCCGCGAGCAGCTGGGGAACGGCCAGATGCGCGCCAACATCCGCCGGGCCACCCACACCATCCGTGCCAAGCGTGCCGGCGTCGTCGGGGAGCTGCCGGACTGGCAGGAGCTGCGCGCCGCCGGCTCCGCGCTGAAGCAGTCCGTCATGGCGGACCTGCCCGCGCTCCTCGAGCGGCTCGAGTCCGAGGTCACCGCGCGCGGCGGCGTCGTGCACTGGGCCCGGGACGCGGCCGAGGCCAACCGCATCATCACGGAGCTCGTCACCGCCAAGGGCGTGGACGAGGTGATCAAGGTCAAGTCCATGGCCACCCAGGAGATCGGCCTGGACGCCGCGCTCGCGCAGGCCGGCGTGGCCGCCGTCGAGACGGACCTGGCGGAGCTCATCGTCCAGCTCGGCCACGACCGGCCCAGCCACATCCTCGTCCCGGCGATCCACCGCAACCGCCGGGAGATCCGGGACATCTTCCTCCGGGAGATGCCGGAGACGGACGAGAGCCTCACCTCCGAGCCGGCCGATCTGGCCGAGGCCTCACGCCGGCACCTGCGCGAGAAGTTCCTGAGCACGAAGGTGGCGATCTCCGGGGCGAACTTCGGCGTCGCCGAGACGGGCACGCTCGCCGTCGTCGAGTCGGAGGGCAACGGCCGCATGTGCCTGACCCTGCCGGAGACGCTGATCACCGTGATGGGCATCGAGAAGCTCGTGCCCACCTTCGAGGACCTCGAGGTGTTCCTGCAGCTGCTGCCGCGCTCGTCCACGGGTGAGCGGATGAACCCGTACACCTCCATGTGGACGGGCGTCACCGAGGGCGACGGCCCCCAGGAGTTCCACCTGGTCCTGCTGGACAACGGCCGCTCGGCGGTGCTGTCCGACCCGAAGGGCCGTTCCGCGCTGCACTGCATCCGCTGCTCGGCGTGCATGAACGTGTGCCCCGTGTACGAGCAGACCGGCGGCCACGCCTACGGCTCCGTCTACCCGGGTCCGATCGGCGCGATCCTCTCCCCGCAGCTCACCGGTGTGGACGCGGGGGAGAACGGCACTCTGCCCTACGCCTCCTCGCTGTGCGGCGCGTGCTACGACGTGTGCCCCGTGGCGATCGACATCCCCTCGATCCTCATCCACCTCCGGGACGAGGACGTGCAGGCCACCCACGCCGCCCGGAAGGCGCTGCGCACGGAGGGGGACGGCGACGCCGGACCCCTGGCCCGTGCCAAGGCGGCGGTGGAGTCCGTCACGCCCTCGCAGATGGACGTCGCGATGAAGGGCGCCTCCGTGGTGATGTCCTCGGGTCGGCGCATGTCGCTGGCCGAGCGGGGCCTCGGGCTGGGGCGGGTCGCGGCCGGGCCGGACCGGGTGCTCGGCTGGCTGCCGGGCATCGCCGGCGGGTGGACCGACGAGCGTGACGTGCCGGCGCCCCCGCGGGAGTCCTTCCGCAACTGGTGGGCCCGCCACAAGGATGAGACCGAGCACCGGACCGCCCTGGACGGCGTCGCCGGGCTGGACCGCCAGGAGGACGAGCACGTCGAGGAGGACGGACGATGAGCGAGGCGAAGGCCGAGATCCTGCGGCGCATCCGCGAGGCGACGGCGGACGGGCCGGTCGCGGACCCGGTGCAGCGCACCTACCGGCGGACCTCCTCCCGGGACCGGGCCGAGGTGGTGGAGATGCTGCGCGATCGGCTGATCGACTACCGGGCCTCCGTGCGGGACGAGACGGAGGAGACGGTGGCCGCGGCCATCGCCGAGCTGCTCGGCCCGGACGCCCGGTACGTGGTGCCGGCCGGTCTGGAGCCCGACTGGCTCCCCGCGGACTCGCGCGGGGCCGGCCGGGAGCGCATCACGGAGCCCGCGGTGGGTCACACGGGGGAGCGGGCCGCGGTCCGCGGCGCCCACGACGGCGAGCGCGAGCCCCTCAGCGTGGACGCGCTGAACGAGGTGGACGCGGTGGTGACGTCCTCGACGGTCTCCTGCGCGGAGACCGGGACGATCTTCCTGAGCGGCCGCCCGGACGAGGGCCGCCGGGCGATCACCCTGGTCCCGGACCACCACGTGTGCATCGTGCCGCTGGACTCCGTGGTGGAGCTCTTCCCGGAGGCGCTGGCCCGCGTGGAGGCGACGGCGCCGATCACCATGATCTCCGGGCCCTCGGCCACGAGCGACATCGAGCTCGAGCGCGTCGAAGGCGTGCACGGGCCGCGTCGCCTGGACGTGATCCTGCTCGACCGCGCTCGCTGACGCGGGCGCGGTCGGGCAGGCGCCGGGCGGCTCAGGCCCCCTCGACGACGGTGCCGCCGGTGCGGCCCGTCTCGAGGCGGTCCTGACGCTCCCGTACGCCGCTGTACAGGGCGACGAACAGCAGCGCGAGACCGGCGGTCACGAGCATGTGGCCGAGTCCGGCGATGCCCGGGATGCCCGCCGAGGCCTCGGCGGGCGTCAGGCCGTCCACGGTGAGGCCGCCGCGCACGGCCATCATCACGGACGTGACCAGCACGCCCAGGTGGAAGAGCCAGAAGAACCAGGTGAACGGGCCGCGGCCGGTCAGGCCGAAGACCGCGTCGAGGGCGAGGACCACCAGGGTCACGGTCAGCCCCAGGCCCAGCAGATGCGTGTGCACGGTGCCGAGCTCGGTGGCGCCGGTGAACTCGTGGGCCTTGGTGTACTCGCGGTAGAACA
Source organism: Micrococcus porci (assembly GCF_020097155.1). Classification (NCBI taxonomy): domain Bacteria; kingdom Bacillati; phylum Actinomycetota; class Actinomycetes; order Micrococcales; family Micrococcaceae; genus Micrococcus; species Micrococcus porci. The sequence continues at coordinate 851,965 of NZ_CP083691.1, forward strand.
GGCCCGAGGCGAGGCCGAGGACGGCCAGCACGAGGACGGGCCACATCAGGACGTGCAGGGTCAGACCGACGGTCATGCGGATGCTCCTTGCGGGTCGGGGGACGGGGGGATCAGGACACGGAGGCCGCGACGCGCTCGACCTGCGGCAGGTCCTCGGTCGCGGGGTCGAAGTCGCCGGTCACGCGCGCGATCTGGTCGAAGTCGAAGTCCTGGCCGGAGCGGACGGGCAGCCCCCAGCACACGAGGAAGGACACGGCGTAGTCCACGAGCGAACCCGTGAGGGTGGCGTAGTCCCGCAGGAACCCGTAGCCGAGGAACAGCATCACGACCGAGGCGATCGCGCCGACGACGACCGCGGGGCGCAGGCCGAAGAAGCCGAAGCACATGATGCCCAGCGCGACGCCCACACCGAGGATCGCGAGGGTCTCCACCACGAACGCCCAGGCGCCCTCGAGCGGGAACCACTCGAAGCGCACGGGCAGGAACACGGCCAGCGCGGCGAGCACGGACACCGTGAACGCGACGTTGGTGATCCTGCCCCAATCGACGAGAGGGCGGACAGGTCCGAGTCGGCGGTGGAGGACAGCGAGCCGATGATCATCAGGAACGCCAGGGCCACGAGCGCCAGCGGCAGGTGGTCGGCGACCATCTGCGGCAGGAGGTTGTTGACGTCGCCGTCGAGCGGCTCGACGCCCAGGTAGAGCGCCATGACACCGAGCATGCCGACGGTCTTCTGTGGACTCACCATGGCCCCGCACCGCCTGGCCGAGCGCGGCTGGTGAGCTGAGCTGAGCATGCGGGTGCGGGTCCGACGATCGGCGGCATGAGAGCCGTACAGAAGACCGTGGGCGTGTTCGCCCTGCAGGGGGACGTGCGCGAGCACGTGCACGTCCTCGAGGCGCTCGGCGCCCGCACCCGTCCCGTCCGGAGGCCGGCCGACCTGGCCGGCCTCGACGGGATCGTGCTGCCCGGCGAGGAGTCCTCCGTGATGGACCGCCTGGCCCGGATCATGGGCCTGCGGGACCCCCTCGCCGAGGCCGTCCGCGCCGGCCTGCCCGTCTACGGCACGTGCGCGGGGATGATCCTGCTCGCCGCGGGGATCGAGAACCCCGCCCCGGGCCAGGGGAGCCTCGGCGTCCTGGACGTCACGGTGCGCCGCAACGCCTTCGGCTCCCAGGCGGACTCCTTGGAGGCGGACCTGCAGGTGCCGGCCGTATCCGCGGACCCGATGCACGCGGTGCTCATCCGCGCCCCCGCGGTGGTCCGCGTGGGGGAGGGGGTCGAGGTGCTCGCCTCCGTGCCGGCCGCCCGGGCCGTCGCCGCGTCCTCCTCCACGGCCGAGACCGACGACGGCGCCCCCGCCGCCGACCTGCCCGTCGCCGTGCGCGCGGGGAACGTGAGCGCCACGAGCTTCCACCCGGAGGTCACGGGGGACTGGTCGTTCCACCGCGCGTTCCTCGCCGGTCTCTGACCCCTCAGACGCCGGAATCGACTGCGGTCCTGACCCTTCACGGCCCCGTTCGGGGCCCCAGAGGGGTCAGAACCGCAGTCGATTCGGGAGGCACGAGCCGGGGAGCCGGCAGGCGCGGTGGCTCAGGCGCCGTGGCCTGCCCGGCGTCGCGCCTCGGCGGAGAGGAACCGCTCGTACGCCGGCAGGGTGAGGAAGTCCGGGAAGTCCTCCGCGAGGGCCACCGAGGTGAAGATCTCCCGGGCGTCGTCGAAGCGGTCGCCCTCGGTGCGCTCGATCCGGCCGAACTCCTCCTCGGTCACCTGCTCCACCCACTCGCGGGTCACGGTGCGCTCCCCGCCGTCGGTCAGACGGGCGGTAGAGCCGGTCCGGATCCACTGCCAGATCTGGGAGCGGGAGATCTCCGCGGTGGCGGCGTCCTCCATGAGGTTGTGGATGGCGGCGGCGCCGTTGCCCCGCAGCCAGGACTCCACGTACCGGATGCCCACCTCGATGTTCATCCGCAGCCCCTGCTCCGTGATGGAGCCGGTGGTGGACTTGATGTCCACCAGGGCGGCGGCGTCGGGGACCACGTCCTCCCGGCGGCGGGTGCGGATCTGGTTGGGCAGGTCCTTCAGGACGGCGTCGAACACCTCCATGGCCACGGGCACCAGGTCCGGGTGGGCCACCCACGAGCCGTCGAACCCGTCCCCGGCCTCGCGGGTCTTGTCCGAGCGGACCTTCTCCAGGGCGGCCGCGTTGGCCTCCGGGTCCTTCCGGTTCGGGATCTGCGCGGCCATGCCGCCGATCGCCGACGCCCCGCGCCGGTGGCACGTGCGCACGAGCAGCTCGGTGTAGGCCCGCATCATCGGCTGGGTCATCGTCACCTCGGAGCGGTCGGGGAGCACGAAGTCCTCACCCCGCTCGCGGAAGGTCTTGATGACGCTGAAGATGTAGTCCCAGCGCCCCGCGTTGAGGCCGGCGGCGTGGTTGCGCAGCTGGTAGAGGATCTCCTCCATCTCGAACGCCGCGGTGATCGTCTCGATCAGCACGGTGGCCCGGATGGTCCCCTGGGGGATCTCGAGCAGGTCCTGCGCCCGGACGAACACGCAGTTCCACCACCGCGCCTCGAGGTGCGACTCGGTCTTCGGCAGGTAGAAGTACGGGCCGCGGCCCCGGCGCAGCAGCTCCTTCGCGTTGTGGAAGAAGTACAGCGCGAAGTCCGCGAGCGCGCCGGAGACCGGCTGGCCGTCCACGAGGATGCGGTCCTCCATCAGGTGCAGGCCGCGGGGCCGCACGATGATGGTGGGCCGGTCCACGAGCTGCACGCCGCCGAGGGTGTACTCCTTGCCCTCCGGGGTGGTCAGGGAGATGGTCCTGCGGATGGCGTCCTGCAGGTTGACCTGGCCGGCGATCACGTTCTCCCAGGACGGGGTGGAGGAGTCCTCGAAGTCCGCGAGCCAGCACTTGGCGCCGGAGTTCATGGCGTTGATGGTCATCTTCCGGTCCACCGGGCCCGTGATCTCCACGCGGCGGTCCCGCAGGCCGGGGGCCAGCGGAGCGACGTGCCAGGAGTCGTCCTCACGGACCTTGCGGGTGGCCGGGAGGAAGTCGAGGGTCTCGCCCTCGGCGATGCGGCGCCGGCGGGCGGCGCGCTCGTCCATCAGCTCCCGACGGCGTCCCTCGACGCCGCGGTGCAGCGCGGCGAGGAACTCCAGGGCGGCCGAGGTCAGGACGCGGTCCTGGCCGGGGACCGGCTCGCCGAGGACGCGAACGCCGTTGACGGTCGTGTCGGAGTGGGTGGTCTGCAGGGTCATCATGACGGGTTCCTTTGCAGGCGTGAGGTGTCGTCGTCGACAGCTCAGTGGAACTGGCCCGCCTCCGTGGACTCCTTCAGGGCCACGGTGGAGGACTCGGGGTTGACGGCGGTGGAGATGGCGTCGAAGTAGCCGGTGCCGACCTCGCGCTGGTGCTTGGTGGCGGTGTAGCCGCGGGCCTCGTCGGCGAACTCGCGCTCCTGCAGCTCCACGTACGCGGACATCTGGCGCTCGTTGTAGCCCTTGGCCAGGTCGAACATGGAGTGGTTGAGGGCGTGGAAGCCGGCCAGGGTGATGAACTGGAAGGTGTAGCCCATGGCGCCCAGCTCGCGCTGGAACTTGGCGATCGTGGCGTCGTCGAGGTTCTTCTTCCAGTTGAACGACGGCGAGCAGTTGTAGGAGAGCATCTGGTCCGGGAACTCGGACTTGACGGCCTCGGCGAACTTGCGGGCCAGCTCGAGGTCGGGGGTGCCGGTCTCCATCCAGATCAGGTCGGAGTAGGGGGCGTAGGCCTTCGCGCGGGCGATGCAGGGCTCCACGCCGTTCTTGACCTTGTAGAAGCCCTCGGCGGTGCGCTCGCCGGTGATGAACTCGGCGTCGCGCTCGTCGACGTCGGAGGTGATCAGGGTGGCGGCCTCGGCGTCGGTGCGGGCGATGATCACGGAGGGCACCCCGGCGACGTCGGCGGCCAGGCGGGCGGCGTTCAGGGTGCGGACGTGCTGGCCGGTGGGGATGAGGACCTTGCCGCCCAGGTGGCCGCACTTCTTCTCGGAGGCCAGCTGGTCCTCCCAGTGCACGCCGGAGGCGCCGGAGGCGATCATGCCCTTCATGAGCTCGTAGGCGTTGAGCGGGCCGCCGAAGCCGGCCTCGGCGTCGGCGACGATCGGCACGAGGTAGTCCTCGACGGTCTTGATGCCCTCGGACCACTCGATCTGGTCGGCGCGCAGCAGCGCGTTGTTGATGCGTCGGACCACGGCCGGCACGGAGTTGGCCGGGTAGAGGGACTGGTCCGGGTAGGTGTGGCCGGAGAGGTTGGCGTCCGCGGCGACCTGCCAGCCGGAGAGGTAGATGGCGCGGAGGCCGGCCTTGACCTGCTGCACGGCCTGGTTGCCGGTGAGGGCGCCCAGGGCGTTGGTGAACTCGCCCTTGGCGTGCTCGGAGGTCAGCTGCTCCCAGAGCTTCTCGGAGCCGCGGCGGGCGAGGGTGTGCTCCTCCTGGACGCGGCCGCGGAGCTTGGCGACGTCCTCGGCGGTGTGGGTGCGCTCGATGTGGGTCCAGCGGTCGTTGGTGTCCCAGTCCTTCTGGATCTCCTGGGCGATCTGCTGCACGGTCTGCTCGGTCATGGTCCTGGTCCTCTCGGGTGGGGGACGGGGCGGGCCTCCGCGGTGCTGCGGCGGCGTCTCCCCGGGGGGTGTGGAACCACTGTGGCCCGGCGCACACCCGGCCGGGCCCCGGAATCGCAGGAAAGTTCGGGGCCTTCTTCCCGCTCAGTCAAGGAAGGGCATTCTTTGCGTCCCGGGCTGTTCATGGTCGGGTCTTTTCCCGCGAGGCGGGTCGTACCCGCGAATGTTGACTTCACAAACGGTCTCCTACGTGTGACCGGCGTTACCCTCGTCGGCATGGCCACCCCCACGGACCCCGCCCACGAGCCCCCGCGCGTCGACCCCCTCGTGCTCGGCCGCCGGCTGCGCCACCTGCGCCGGGTGTCCGGGGCGACGCTGTCCGACGTCGCCGAGAAGGTCGGCGTGACCGCGTCCCACCTCTCCCTCGTGGAGAACGGGCACCGTGAGCCGCGGCTGACCCTGCTGACCGCCCTGGCGGACGTGCACGGCGTCGGGGTGGAGGACCTGCTGACGCCGGAGGCGCCGAGCCGGCGCGCGGCCCTGGAGGTGGCCGTGGAGCGCGCGCAGCGCGGCCCCCTGTTCCAGCGGCTGGGCCTGCCCGCCCTGAAGATCGGCCCTCGCACCCCGGACGAGGTCCTCGAGGTGATCGCGGGGCTGCAGGCCGAGCTGGACCGGCAGATGGCCGAGCGCGTGTCCACCCCGGAGGAGGCCCGCCGGGCGAACAGCGCCCTCCGGGAGGAGATGCGGGCCTGCGGCAACCACTACGCGGACCTGGAGCGCCGGGCCCAGGAGCTGCGGGAGGCGGTGGACGTGGCGGACGGCCCGCTGACGCACCACCATGTCTCCGCCCTGGCCGAGCACCTGGGGTTCGCGGTCCGGTTCGTGCCCGACCTGCCGCACTCGACGCGCTCCGTCACCGACCTGAAGAACCGCCGCATCTACCTGGCGCGGGCCCGGCGCCCGGACCACGACCCGCGCGCGGTGCTCCTGCAGGCGGTGTGCTCCTCGGTGCTGGGCCACGGCGAGCCCGCGGACTACGCGGACTTCCTCCGTCAGCGCGTGTACACGAACTATCTGGCCGCGGCGATGATGATGCCGGAGCGCGGCACCGTGCGCGCGCTGCGCGAGGCGAAGGAGCGCCGCGACCTCTCGGTGGACGACCTGCGGGACCGGTTCGGCGTGTCGTGGGAGTCCGCCGCGCACCGGTTCACCAACCTGGCCACCGAGCACCTGGGACTGACCTGCCACTTCGCGAAGGTCCACGAGTCCGGGGTGTTCCACAAGGCGTACGAGAACGACGGCATCCCGTTCCCCACGGACCACATCGGGGCGATCGAGGGCCAGACGGCGTGCCGGCACTGGACCAGCCGGCAGGTGTTCTCCGTGGCCGACCACCTCGGCGCGTTCCCGCAGTACACGGACACCCCGGCCGGGACGTACTGGTCGGCGGCGGTGGTCGAGCCGACCTCCACCGGCTTCTACTCCCTCACGGTGGGCGTGCCCTTCGACGACGCCAAGTGGTTCCGCGGCCGGGAGACCTCCGCGCGGACCCGCAGCACCTGCCCGGACCCGAAGTGCTGCCGACTGCCCTCCGCGGAGCTGGAGGCGGCCTGGGGCGGGCAGGCGTGGCCGGCGGCCCGCGCCAACGCCCACCTGCTGGCGGCCATGCCCGGCGGCGCCTTCCCGGGCGTGGAGGAGGTGCAGGTGTTCGAGTTCCTCCAGACGCAGGAGAGCCGGTGGCCCCCGGAGGGGTCGGGGGCGGCCTGACCGGGCGGCGAGGGGTGCGGGCCGTGCCGCACGCCTCTGACCGGGTGCGCGCCCCGCAGGACCTGCACGAGGTGGACGGCCAGGCCTACGACGTCGTCTTCCACCCCGGCGGCCCCGGCCGAGAAGGCGCCGTGGCTGCTGGAGGACCGCCTCCTGTCCGACCTGGGCTGACCGTCCCGCCCGCCATACTGGATCGGTGACCTTCGCGATCCTCGTCTCCCTGCTGGCCGTCCTGCTGCTGATCGTGGGCCTGGTCGGCACCGTCTACCCGGTGCTGCCGGGCTCCGTCCTCAACGCCGTGGTCTCCCTGGCCTGGGCGTGGGTCCTCGGGTCGGTTGCGTCCTGGACGTTCGGGCTGATCGCCTGCGCCTTCTCGATCGCGGGCATGAGCGCCTCCGCCGCCCTGACCGGCCGGCGGCTCGTGAAGGAGCGCATACCCCGCGGGCCGATCCTCACGGGCGTGGCGGCCGCCGTCGTCGGGTTCTTCGTGATCCCCGTGGTGGGCGTGTTCGTGGGGTTCGCCGCGGGCCTGTTCGGCGCCGAGTGGGCGCGCCGCCGCGACGCGCGCGCGGCCCTGACCAGCTCGTGGGGTGCCCTCAAGGCCATGGGCCTGGGCATGCTCGTCGAGTTCGGCTGCGCCATGGTCGCCCTGGCCAGCGTGGGCGCCGGAGCGCTGGTCCACGTCCTCAGCCTCTGAGCCCGCGGCCGTGGTCGGCGTCGCCTCCCGCCAGGACGACCCCGCCGGTCGCCCGGCTCAGAGCCGCACGCGGGAGCCGACCTCCAGGGTGTGGTCCACGGGCAGGCCGTACTGCCACACGGGCTGGTCCGCGAGCCGGCTGAGGGAGACGAACGCGCGCGTCCCCCAGGTCTTCGGGCCGTGTCCGCGCGGGGTGAGGTAGCGGCTGCGGGAGAGCACGTACACGGCCTGGACGAGGTCCCGGTTGGTGAGGCCCAGCGCGGCGGCGTGCGCGCGCAGGGTGCCGGGGATGTCCAGGGCGTCGAAGAAGCCGACCCGGATCACGGCCTGGTGGACGCCGCTGAGCGGGCCGACCTCCCGCACGGTGCACCGCTCGGCCTCCGCCACGTAGGGCTGCTCCTCGGTGACGACGTGCACCAGGGTGATCTTCTCGTGGACGCCGCGGTTGGCGCGCAGGTTGATGCGCAGGGCGGCGGGGGCCAGGCGGGCGCTCGGCGCCAGGTAGACGGCGTGGCCGGGCACGCGGCGCAGGTCGCCCGTCTCCACGTGGTGGGCGGCCTTCGCCATGAACGTCTCGAGGTCCGCCTCGGTGCGGGACCAGCGGTGCGACACGGCCACGCGGCCGCGGTGCCAGACGGTCATGGTGCCCAGGACCAGCCCGCCGATGGTGAGCGGCAGCCAGCCGCCCTCGAACACCTTGACGAGGTTGCCCGCCAGGAAGGACAGCTCCAGCGGGAGCACGAGCGTGCCCAGCAGCACGGGCTGCCAGAGCGGGCGGCGCCACGTCGTCGCCATGTGCACCAGCACGAGGGTGGTGGTGATGATCATGGTGACGGTCACGGCCAGGCCGTACGCGGTGGCCAGGGCCACGGAGGAGCGGAACATCAGCACCACGAGCACGACGGCGGCCAGCAGGATCCAGTTCACCAGCGGCAGGTACACCTGGCCGGCCTCCTTGCCGGAGGTGTGGCGCACGGCCAGCGGGGGCAGGTAGCCCAGGCGCATGGCCTGGCGGGTCACGGAGTACGCGCCCGTGATGACGGCCTGCGAGGCGATCACGGTGGCCGCGATCGCCAGGATGGTCAGCGGGAGCGCGAACCAGTCCGGGGCCAGGCGGAAGAACGGGTTGGCGACGGCGCCCGGGTCGTCGAGGATGAGCGCGCCCTGGCCGAGGTAGTTCAGGGCGAGGGCGGGCAGCACGAAGAACAGCCAGTCCCGGGAGATCGGGAGGCGGCCGAAGTGCCCGATGTCCGCGTAGAGGGCCTCCGCGCCGGTCACGGCCAGCACGACGGCGCCCATCGCCACGAGCGCGACCATGGGCTGCTGGAGGGCGAACATCAGGCCCGGCAGGGGGGACAGCGCGACCAGGATGTCGGGGCGGTCCAGGAGGGGGCCGACGCCGAGGACGGCGAGCGTGGCGAACCACGCGGCCATGACGGGGCCGAACAGCATGCCGACGCCGCCGGTGCCGAAGCGCTGGAGGCCGTAGAGGACGATCAGGATCAGCAGGGACGCGGGGATGATCCAGTGCTCCAGGGACGGCACGGCCACGGCGACGCCCTCCACGGCGGACATCACGGAGATCGCCGGCGTGATCACGGAGTCGCCGAAGAAGAAGGAGCAGCCGATCAGGCCCGCGGTGAAGGCCCACTGCCCGCGGCGCCGGCGCTCCGGGCCGGGGGCGGCGGCGTCCTGCGCGACGTCCGTGTCGGAGTCCGGGGTGGTGGCCTCGTCGTAGTGGCGGCGCACGAGGGTGGCCAGGGAGAGCACGCCGCCCTCGCCGTGGTGGTCCGCGCGCAGCACGTTGAGCACGTAGGTCAGGGTCACGATGAGGATCAGTGACCAGAGCACCAGGGAGATCGCCCCGGTAACGTGGGCGAAGGACGGCGTGACGGCGTTGTGGTCCGCGGAGAACAGGGTCTGCAGCGCGTAGAGGGGCGAGGTGCCGATGTCCCCGAACACCACGCCCAGCGCGCCGATCGCCAGCATGAGCATGCCGGTGCGCGCGCGTTCCGCCGTGGCCGGGCGGTGGCCGGGGGCTGCGTGGCCGCCGGAGCGGTCTGCGGAGGAGGGGGCTGTGGGCGCGGGGGAGGAGGGGGAGCCCGGGGCGGGCTGCGGGGCGGCGGACGCGGCGATGCCGGCGCCGTCGCCCGGGTGCGGGTGCGTGGACACGAGCGAGCAGACTACGCCCGCCGCACCGGGATGCACAACGGCGTAGGTGTGACGTCCACCGCTCGATCAGGGCCTCGGGAGGGGCGGCCGCCTGCCCGCATCGACCCCGCCCGGCGCTCAGCTCGCGAAGTGCCCGGCCAGGGTGATCATCCGGGCGCGGACCTCGTCCCCGGCCTCACCCCGACCGGCGGCGTCGACGGCCCGGAGCACGAGGCGGACGAACGTCCAGGCGCGCACGCGCTCCCCGTCCAGCCCCGCGGCCTCGGCCACGACGTCGGCGCGCATCCTGACGTGCACCCGGGCATGGTGCGCCCGGGCGGTGGCCTCGGGCCGGCTCCACACGATCGGTGCCACGGCGTAGGCGGGCTCACCGGCGACGAGCTTCGGGTCGATCGCGAGCCACGGCCCCCGCGCGGCCTCGCCTCCGTCGGCAGGGGAGGGCGCGGCGAGGACGTTGCCGTCGTGCAGGTCTTCATGGAGCAGCCGCGGCGGGGGCGCCGAGTCCAGCAGGTCGCGCAGGTGGGAGCGGGCCTGGACCTGCAGCCGCCGCGGCACCTGCGCCACGGGGGCGGCGAGCGTGTCCAGCCAGCGGGCGCCCCTGTCCGCCACCGCGTCGAACTGCGGGGTGGCGGACCGGGCGAGGGTCCGCAGGAGACCGCCGACCACCTCGCACGCGTCGAGGATCGGCTCGGCGGAGAGCGGGCGGCCGGCGTCGAGGCGTTCGAGCAGCAGGGCCCCGTCGCGTGGGTCGGCCGCGTGCAGGCGGACCGCGCCGGCGCCGTCCCAGAGCCGCAGCGCCAGGTGCTCGTGTCGGGCCTCGAGGTGCGGCCAGGTCACCTTGAGCACGGCCGGACGCCGGGTGGGCAGCCGCACCGGCACCACGAGAGCGCTCGTGCCCGCCCACGGGGCGCCGGGGACGTCCGGGTCCAGGGTGAGGTCCCAGGCGGTGAGCCGGCCCGCCAGGATTCTCGGCAGCCGCGCGAGCCACTGCTCGCCCGAGAGCGGCTGGGCCGCCGCGTCCGGGGCGGCGGCCAGCAGCGGGTCGGCGGGCCGGTCCGCGATGTCCGCGGCGAACTCCGGCGGGATCGGCACGAGGATCTCGGGCGGGGACGCGGGCATGGGGCGCAGACTACCGGGGACAATGGGCGGATGCCCGCCCGGTCCTCCGCCCCCGCCGCCCCGCCGCCCTCCGCGGCGCGTCGGCGGACCCTTGCCCTGCTGCTGGTGATCGCCCTGGCGGCGCACCTCGTGGTGCTCTACCTGCCCGGCGACGACGTCCCCGCCGTGGGGTTCGAGGTGCCGGGCATGGACAAGGCGATCCACGTGGCGACGTTCGGGGTGCCCGCGCTGCTCGGGGTGCTCCTGGCCCGCCGGGTGTGGCCGGCGGCGGTGCTGGCCGTGCACGCCCCGCTCAGCGAGGTGCTGCAGGCGGTGCAGGGGCTGGGCCGCACCGGGGATCCGGCGGATGCCGTCGCCGACCTGGCGGGCGTGGCGCTGGGGCTGCTGGCGGCCCGGGCCGCCCTGCGGCGGGGGCCTACCGGTCGCCCGATTGGCGCCGCGCCGGGCAGGGGCGTATGATCCTGGGGTGTTGCCGGACGCAGTGCCGGTCGTGCGGGGCTATAGCTCAGTTGGTAGAGCGTTTCGTTCGCAATGAAAAGGTCAGGGGTTCAATTCCCCTTAGCTCCACAGCACAGAGGGCCCGGGCATCCGCCCGGGCCCTCGTCGTCCCTGGGCCCCCGTCGTCCCCGCGCCGAGGTGTCCCCGGGGCCCTGTTCGGCGTACCGTTGGCGGGTACCGCAGAACGCGGTCCCCCCAGGCCAGCCCGGGGTCAGGCCCTCCCGCCGCGCATCCCGCGCCGTGCGGGCCGGAACGCCCCGGTCGGGGCCGGAAGGAGCCCAGTGCGCATCGACGTGCTCACGCATCCCCTGCACCCCATCCGCTCGCCCTACGAGGGCGGGCTGGAGATGCACACGGCCATGACCGTGGAGCACCTGGTCGCGGCCGGGCATCAGGTGCGGGTGCACGCCCGCGCGGGCACCCGCATCCCGGGCGCCGACGTCGTCTCCCTCCTGGCCGCGGCCCCCGACGCCCCCGGCGCAGAGGGGCAGGCCGTCCGTGAGGGCGCGCTCGCCGGGGCGTGCCAGCGGATCCTGGCCGATGCCCCGGACGCCGTGCTGAACAACTCCCTCTCCCCGCAGCCGCTGATCCGTCTGCGCTCCCTGCCGATGCTCACCGTGCTCCACACCCCGGCCACGCTGGAGCCGGTGCTCGAGGTCACCGACGCCCCCGGCTGGACCCCGCCGGCGCACCACCGCTGGGCGTCCGTGTCCGTGTCCAACGCGCTGGCCTGGCGGCACCGGCTGCCCTCCGTGGACGTGGTGCCCAACGGGATCGACCTGGACCGCTGGGTGTCCGACCGCGCCCCCGTGCCCGGGCGGGCCGTGTGGTCCGGGCGGATCACCCCGGAGAAGGGCCTGCACATGGCCATCGACGCCGCCCGCGCCGTGGGCATGGAACTGCACGCGGCCGGCCCCGTCTCCGACCCGGCGTACTACGCCGAGCGGGTCGCCCCCCGACTGGGGGAGGACGTGGTGCACCACGGCCACCTGGACCACACGGCCCTGCCGGACCTGCTGGCCACCGGCGAGGTGTTCCTCTCCACCCCCCTGTGGGCGGAGCCGTTCGGCCTGGCCACGGTGGAGGCGATGGCCCTGGGCGTGCCCGTGGCCGCCCTGCTCACCGGCGCCATGGGGGAGATCGTGGCCCCGCAGGCCGGCGCCCTGGCCGTGCACCACTCCGTGGAGGCGCTCGCGGACGCCATCCGCTACGCCCGCCGCAAGGACCGCGCCCGGGTGGCGGACTGGGCCCGCCGGTTCAGCGCGGACACCATGGTGGCCGGCTACCTGGACCTGCTGGAGCAGGCCGTGGCGGACCACGCCGACGACGCCGAGCTCCGGAAGGTGCCCGCGTGAGCGGACGCCGTCTCCGGGTCCTGCACTACGCGCACCAGCACGGCTCGGGGCACGTGCGGCACGCGGCCACGCTGATCCGTGCGGACGTGGCCGACGTGACCGTGGCGACCGCCCACCCGGACGCCGCCCGGCTGCTGCCGACGGGCACGCGGATCGTCCCGCTGCCCACGGACATCGTGCCGGGGCACGGCCAGCCGGAGGGCTCGCCCCTGCACCACACGCCCGTCGGCCCGGCCATCCAGGCCCGGTTCGATGCGCTCCACGACGCCGCGCGCGCGGTGCGCCCGGACGTGTGCGTCGTCGACGTGTCCGCGGAGGCGGCGCTGTTCCTGCGCCTGGCCGGGTACCCGGTGGTGCACCGGCGCATGCACGGGGACCGCACGGACCCGGCGCACCGGCTCGTCTACGCCGAGGCGGACGCCCTGTTCGCGCACTACGGCGAGGTCCTGGAGGACCCCGCCTGGCAGGCCGAGTTCGGCGCCAGGACCGCCCACCTGGGCGTGCCCGACGCCGACGGCCGCCTCGGGCGCACCGCCGCGCCCGCCCGGGCGGGGGAGGCCCCCCGCGTCGTCGCGGTGACGGGCACCGGCGGCGGCGGGGTGGCGGCCCGGGACATCGCCCGCGCGGCCCGGTCCACACCGGGGGCGCGCTGGCACGTGATCGGCCCGGTGCGGGACGCCGGGGGCGCCGACCTGCCGGAGAACCTGGAGCTGCAGGGCTGGGTGGAGGACGTCCCCGCGGCCCTCGCGGCGGCGGACGTCGTGGTGGTCTCGGCCGGGCACAACGCCGCCGTGGACGCCGCCCACTCCGGCCGGCCCGTGGTCCTGGCCCCCGAGGAGCGGCCGTTCGCCGAGCAGCGCCGGTTCGCCGAGGCCGTCGAGCGGGCCGCGGGCGTGCCCTGGCGGGCCTGGGAGGACCCGGAGGCGGACTGGGCGGGCGCCGTGGCCCGCGCCCTGGGCGACCCGGCCGCGGCGGACCGCCTGGCCGCCGCCCTGCTGCGGCCCCCGGCCGAGCACGCCGCCGGCTGGGGTGCGCTGTTGGAGCGCGCCGCCGCGTCCGCTCAGTAGGCGGCGTCGTCCACGCGGGCGGCGGCCACGTCGTCCGGGGTGGGCTCCCGGACGAGCTCGAGCAGGTCCCCGTCCGGGTCCCAGCGGATCAGCCCGCGCTCGGCGAACGCGGCCAGCCAGCCGCCCATCGGCCACGTCCCGTGCAGCGTCCGGAACCGGCGGGCGTTCACCACGATGTCCGCGACGTGGTGCAGCGGGGGCCGGTGCACGCCGTGGTGCTGGTGGAACGCCTCGGCCGGGCTGATGCGCAGGGTCAGGCCGGCGTCGCGGGCGCGGAAGGCCAGGTCCGTGTCCTCGGCCCCGTAGCCGGCGAACCCCTCGTCGAATCCGTCGATCCGCGCCAGGTCCGCGGCGCCGATCGCCATGACCAGCGTCCACACGAGCGCCCACTCCTCGGAGGGGCCCGGGCGGAGGTGCGTGCGCGCCCGGTGGGGCACGGCGTGGCGGCGCAGGTCGCCGTCGGTGGGGGCGGCGTCGGCGTCCACGCCCTCGGCCGCGAGCGCCGCCGTCCAGTCCGGGGCGAGGTAGCGGGGGGCGCCCATCACGAGCGAGCCGGGGTGGGCGGCGACCTCGGCGGCGAGCACGCCCACGGTGTCCGCGGCGGGGATGCAGTCCACGTCGAGGAACACCAGGACCTCGCCGGTGGCCAGCTCGGCGGCGCGGTTGCGGGCCGTGGCCAAGGGCAGACCGTGGTCGGCGGCCACGTGGCCCACGGTGACGGGCAGGTCGGTGGCGGGGACGGCCCCGTCGGGCTGGCCCATGAAGACGACCACCACCTGGTCGGGACGGCGGTGGGAGCGCTCCAGCCCGGCGAGGACGCGGGCCAGGTGGGCGTCGCGGTGGCCGGTGATCACGAGCACGGACACCGTGGCGGCCGTCCCACGGCGGACGGCCAGGGCCTGCCGGTACACGGCGACGTGCGCGGCGGCCACGCGGCGGCGCTGGGCGGCGCGGGCCGCGGGGGCGGCGGCCCGGGCGTCGGGGGCGGCCGTCAGGAGGGCGGCGAGGGCGTCGGCGAGCGAGGCGGGGTCGTCGGGGTCGAAGGCCGCGAGCAGTTCCGGGGTGGTCCAGGCGCGGGCCTGGTCCGCGATGTGCCCCACCTCCGCCACGGCCACGGGCACGCCGAGGTCCCGGCACATCTCCACCCAGCCGGAGTGGGTGCCGACCCGGTAGGGCAGCACGGAGACGTCGGCGTCGCGCAGCGCGGCGTGCAGCTCGGCGTCGTCCAGGCGGGCGTGGCGCCAGAGTGCGAATCCGTGCGCCTCGGCCCCGGCCTCCAGCTCGGCCAGGGCGGCCTCGTCCCGCACCCCGTCCTGGACGTCCACCGTCACCTCGACGGCGAGCCCCCGGGCCGCCAGCGCGTCCCGGGCGGCGGCGAGCACGGGCAGCAGTCCCACGGGGTCCACCTGCGCGCGCAGGTCCTTGGCGTGCATCAGCAGCCGGGCCGGGCGGTCGACGCCGGGCCGCTCGCCGTCCGCGGCGCCGTCGTCGGGGAGCGCGTCCAGCGGGACCACGTGCGGGTGGGGGAGCACCAGCGGAGCCCGGCCGGACGCGGCCTCCACGGCCGCGGCGGCCCCGGGGGTGAGCGTGATGACGGCGTCCGCGGCGTCCAGGAGCACGCGCAGGCGCGCGCGATGCGGGTCCTGGTCCTGCAGGTGGGGGTTCTGCAGGTCGTGCACGGTGACGACGACCGCCCCGCCGTGCGCGTGTTGGGCGTCGAGGGCGGCGCGCAGCTGCTCCGGGGTGAAGTGCTCGAACCCGAAGTGCACGTGCAGCACGTCCGGACGGTGCTCGGCGATCCATGCCGGGTCCAGGGCCCGCGGCGGCCACCACACTCCCTCGGCGGCGCCCGGCACGGGCGGGTCCGGCCAGAACTCCACGTCCGGGGCCGCGGCGCCGTCCAGGGGACGCACCGACCGCGCATAGGGGTGGCCGGCGGGGACGTGCTGGACGGTCAGGCTCACGGGGGTCCTCTCGGGGCGCGCGGGGGTGCGGGTTCGACACACGCCGCACCCTGGATCGGTCTAGGCTGACAGGGAACGACGCGCGGCACGAGGGCCCGTCGTCGAGGGATCTGACGGGACCAGGAAAGGACGCGGCGAGGATGACCTCTCACGCGCAGGGGCGGGTGCTGTATCTGAGCGTCGGGTCCCGGGGCCACGGCGTGGTGCACCACGGGCTGCTCACGGCCGAGGAGCTGGCGCAGGTGGGCCTGGACGTGGAGTCGCTCCACACGGAGGACGCCACCGGCTTCGTGGGGCTGGCCCCCGTGCTCGCGCGTGCCCGGGAGGCGCGCCGGGCCGTGCACGTGGACGTCACGGACAGCCTGTTCGGCCCGTCCCCGGCCGCCGCGGCGGACACCCTCTCCCGGATCCTCCCCGACGGCGCGACCGTCACCCTGCACGACGTCCCCCAGCCCGCCGAGGGCGAGGCCCGGTTCCTGGAGCGCGCCGAGGCCTACGTGCGGATCGCGCAGGCGGCGGCCGGCGTCGTCGTCTCCTCGGAGCACGAACGGGCGCTGCTGCACGCGATCGTGGACGTGGACGCACACGTGGTGCCGCTGCCCGTGGAGGACCGCCGCGCCGCCCGGGAGGCGGTCCGGCTGCCGGAGGCCCTCGAGGGCCTGGACCGTGACGTGGTGATCTTCGGCCACCTGTATCCGGGCAAGGGCCACGCGGAGGCCATCGACGCGCTCGCCGAGCTCGACCGCCAGTGGGGACCGTCCCCGCACCGGCCCCGCCGGGTGACGGCGCTGGGGGCCGTGGCCGCCCGGCACGAATTCCTCGTGGACGAGCTCACCGCCCGCGCGGAGGTGTCCGGGCTCCAGTTCCGCGTCACCGGGTTCGTGCCCGACGAGGTGCTCGACCCCGCCCTGCGCGCCGCGGCCGTCCCCCTGGCCGCGCACCACAACGTCTCCGCGTCCGGCTCGCTGGCCTCGTGGATGTCCGTGGGGCGCCGGCCGATCGTCCCGGCCGGCCGGTACACGCAGGAGATGGCGCGGCTGCGCCCCGGCACCCTGCGGATCGTGCAGGTGGGCACCTCCGGCCCGGAGTACGCGCTGGCCGAGGCCGTCGCGGAGGCCGTGGAGGAGCCCTCCCGCACCTGGCAGGCCCGGGGCACGTCCCTGGCACCGGGCCCGCGGGCCTGCGCCCGGATGCTCGCGGCGGCCCTCGCCGATGTCCACGGGTGGGCCTGGCCGCGATGACCGCGCCCGTGGCCGGCCGGGAGGCCGCCGCCGAGACCGCCGGGCCGGAGGCGTCCGTGCCCGAGGTCTCCGTGGTGGTGCCCCACTACCGGGCGCCCGCGGACCTGGAGCGGGTCGTGGCCGCCCTCGCCGCCCAGGACCACCCCGCCTCCCGCCTGCAGCTGGTGGTGGCCGACGACGGCTCCCCGGAGCCGCCGGTGCTCCCGGCCGGGCTGCCGTTCGAGGCCGTGGTGGTGGCCCAGGAGGACCACGGGTTCCGGGCCTCGGCGGCCCGCGCCCTGGGGGCGTCGGCCGCGGAGGGGCGGATCCTCGCGTTCCTCGACGGCGACATGCTCCCCGAGCCCGGCTACCTCACGGCCGCCTGCGCCGCGCCCGCGGCGAGCGTGGACGCCGTGGTGGTGGGCCGGCGTCGTCACCTGGACCCCGCCCTGCTCGAGTCCGGCTGGCGGCCCGGGGAGCCCGTGCCCGAGGCGGCGCGGCTGCCGGAGCCGGCCTGGCTGGCGGAGGCGTACCAGCGCAGCGGGGACCTCGCGGCGGCGGACTCCACGTCCTACCGGTACGTGATCTCCGCGGTGCTCACCGTGGCCCGGGAGGTCTACGCGGACGCCGGCGGGTTCGACCCGGCGTTCGTCGGCTACGGCGGCGAGGACTGGGAGCTGGCCCACCGGCTCTGGCGCGTGGGCGGGGCGTTCCGGCACCAGCCGGCCGCCGTCGCCTGGCAGGCCGGCGAGGACTTCGGTGGCCGGGGCGACGCCGCGGAGCGCACCGCCGTGAAGCAGCGGGAGGCTCTGCGCCTGGCCGCCCGCATCACCGCGACGACGGCCCGCGGCCACGGCCTGTCCCTGCCCGGCCCGCTGCGTGTGGGCGCGCGCGTGCGCGCCGAGGCGTCCGGGGACGCGGCCGCCGTCGTCGGGGTGGACGCGCTGCTGGCGGCCGCCCCGGGGGCGCGGGTCGGTGTGACCGGGCTGGGTTCCGGCGCGGCGCGGGCCGCCCTGGCCGACCCGCGGGTCTGGATCATGGACGGCGGGGGGGAGGCCGCGCGCGCGGACCTGCCGCCCGCACCGGCCCGCGGGGACCTGGGGGCGGTGCGCGGGATCCCGGACTGGTCCTGCGACGTCCGCACGCCGCTGCGTCCCGCCGCCCCCGGCGCCCGCCCCGACGCCGCCCGCGCCGCCGACTGGCTGCTGCGCCTGGAGCGCGCCGGCGTGGAGCGCGTGGAGGTGCTCGGCGAGCCGCAGGCGGCAGAGGAGCCGGGCGAGGCCGGCCGCGGCGAGCGGCCCGTGCTGGCCGTGCTGACCTGCTCGCGGGCCCTGTGGCGGTCCCGCCGCGGGGGCGACTCCCGCGTGTGGCGGGTGCCGGCCGCGCGGCTGGGCTGGGCACCGGTCGCCCGCGACGTGGACCTGGAGGCCTGGTGGGGAGGATGGGGATGAGCGAGGAGACGCCCATGGACGATCAGACGAGGACGGCCGGCGCGGAGCCGGGCGACGAGGGCGTGCAGGTGCGCGGGGCGGCCGAGCGGGCGCCGTCGTCGGACCTGCCCGCGGACGAGGGCCGGCGCCGCCACTACGCGCACTTCTACGGGCTGGAGCCGTTGCCCGAGGGGGAGCTGCTCACGGTGATGGGCGGCTGCCAGGCGGAGGCCACGCGCCTGCTGCTGTGCGGCGAGCCCGGCCGCGCCGAGGGCGGCACCCCGGCCTCGGTGCGGGTACCCCCGATGTTCGAGCTGGGCCCCGACGACCTGCCGCACCTGCTCGCGCTGCTGAAGCGCACCACGGTGCTGGTGGTCAAGCCCGTCCGGGACGACTACCAGGGGCTGCCCCTGGGCCTGGGCCAGCTGGAGTCGCTGCTGCCGGCCGGGGCGCGGTCCATCCGCGTGCCCGCGCTCTACGACTCGTCCCGCTTCCCGTGGCTGGTCACCCTGCGCCACCCCACGCGCCCGTGGGAGGACCCGCCCGTGGTCCCGTACCACGACCTGCGCACCGTGGCCGAGGCCGCCGCGGAGGCCGGGCTCATCCCGTGGCCGGCGGCGCTGGGCGGCCCGGGGGAGGCCGGGGCTTACGACGCCGGGCCCCGCCTGCCGCTGTCCGCGGAGGCGCTCCGCGGGCTCGCGGCGGAGTCCGTGGCCCGGCTGCGCGCCCGTGAGGAGCACTTCGGCACGGTGCGGGTCTCCGACGCGGTGGCCGACGAGCGCGGGGTCGGGTTCCACACCGTGAACCACCCGGACAACCCGCTGCTGGAGGCCCTGGCCCGGACCGTCCTGGCCGAACTGGGCGTGGACAAGGAGGTCCACGCCCCGGACCGGCTGCTGCTGGGCCACGTGCTCGCCCCGATCGAGGAGCAGGTCGTGGACGCGCTCGGGCTTCAGACGGCCCCGCGTGCGGCCTGGCGCGTGGGCGGGGCCGAGGTCTCCGACGCCGAGGTGCGCCGGGCCCACCTGGGCTGGTTCCGCGCCAACCCGGAGGCGCTCGCCCCCGGGCTGGAGCGCCACGGCGCGCTCATGCGGGAGCTGGGCCTGCTCGCCTGAGCCCCCGGTCTTCGGCCCCCGGAGGGTCAGCCGCGCAGCTGCTCCACGTTCGCGGTGGTCGGCAGGGTGCCGTCCAGGCCGCCGAACGGGTGCAGCTCGCCGGTGACCTCCATGCGGATCGACTCGTCGATCCCGCCGAGCCGCACCGGCGCGAACCCGGCGGCGCGGATGAGGCGCTCGGCCTCGGTGGCGGTGAGGTGGCCGGGCATCGAGCCGAGCGCCGGGGCCGTCACGGCGCCGCCGGTGCGGGAGAGGTGCCCGTTGCAGCGGAAGCGGTAGAAGAACTCCGTGCCGGCGCGCAGGCCCGTAAGGGTGACGTGCACCGCGTAGCCCTGGGCGCGCGACGTCGTCGTGGTGCCGGTGCGGACGGTGGAGCGGAAGTCCGCGTGCCGGGACACCTGCCACTCCACGGTGAAGGAGGCGTCCGGCATGCCGCCGAAGCCGTCCCGGTTCAGGGGCATGGTCGCCAGGCGCGTCCAGATCACGAAGCCGTCCGGCCACGGATCGCCCGAGGCGACCCCCAGCGTGAAGGGGTTCGGGCCGGCGGCGGCGTGGGCCGTGCCGGCGGGGGTGGAGATCAGCGCGGCGGCGGCCACGCCGAGCGTCCCGGCGGTCAGCAGCGCGCGGCGGGGGAGGGGTGACGGCTGGAGCGCGGGGCAGTGGCCAGGGCGGTCAGTCCCGCAGTTCGCCACGCCGGTGCCGCAGCTCGCGCTCCGCCCCGCGCAGGGGTGATCCCTCGAACGGCAGTGTGCTGAGGTCGATGCGGTCGGCGGCGGCCAGGGCCTTCCGCATGGCGGCGTCCGCGGCGCGCTGGGGGAGTCCGATCGCGTCCGCCAGGGCTTCCCAGTGCCGGCGGCGCAGGTCCTCCACGCGGCCGTCCACGCTCAGGGCCATGGTCATGTCCCGGTAGAGAGCGGTGCAGGGAACGTCGTAGACCGGGGCGACCTGCCATCGTCCATCGGGGCCCTGCAGCACGGAGACGTTCTTGGCATGGAGGTCGCCGTTGCCGGTCAGCCACGCGAAGAGGAACTGCAGGTAGAGGTTGCGGGCCGCCACGGGCCTGGCGGCGGCTCGCGCCGCCAGGGCGCTGATCAGGTCCTCGGTGGTGACGTTGTACTTCTGTGCCGGGTAGACGTCCAGCACCTGGGCGCCGTCTTCGAGGGCGAGGCGATGGACCGTGCCGTCCTCCTGGTGGCGGCGGTCGAAGCGGCCCACGAGCAGTCCTGGGGTCCCCTTCCGGTCGGTGACGACAGCGTGACCGGAGACTGGAACGCCCAGGCGTGCGGCGGCCGTGAGGTGCAGCGCCTCGTTCTCGACGAGGTGTGGGTGCTCCGGGGGGTCGAGCTTGAGCAGCGCGCTGCGACCGGCGAGGGTGAGCGGCACGTTGACCATGGATGCGGAGGCCTTGGCCTGGACCCCGGGCAGTCCGGTCCGGTCGACGCCGCCGGCCAGGGCGGTGAAGTCCAGGTCTGTGGGATTCTCCGCGGCGAGCGGCGCTGGCTCGTGCGGGGTGGTGCCGCCGGGCACGATCTGTGTGTCCCCGGGGACGTCGGCGCCGACAGCGAGGAGGAGCGTGAGCTCGTCGTCCAGGGAGGTCTTGGCGGCGGCCCGCAGCACGCTGAGGCGGTGGCCTTCCGGCAGCAGCCCGGAGAAGAACGTGGGCAGCCCGCCGCCGGGTGCGGTGACGGCGGCGTCCGTGACGGGGAGCGTGGAGGCGACCGGCGGCCCGTCATAGCCGGGCTGGTAGGCGAAGGCGACGCCGCCCTGGGCGTTCCGCTCCAACGTGCCGGCGAGGTGGCCCGCCTTGTAGACGTCCGCCGTGGTGACCCGCTTGAGGCCGCTCAGGTCCGGGGTGCTCACCCGTTCACCTCAAGGTGCAGACCCAGGACCTCGAGAACGGCCATCAGCGAGCCGAGGGTGCCCTTGCCGGTCCCGTGTTCGATCTGCCGGACAGTGGCGTCCGAGACCCCTGCAAGGTCGGCGAGCTCCTGCTGGGTCAGGCCCATCTCGCGGCGCGCGGCGCGGACGCGTTCGCCGACGGGGACCAGGGGGGACGGGTGGGGCTGGGCCATGCCTCCATGGTCCCAGACCACCCATTCATCCGAAAAATTGTTCGGAAGAATGGTGGAGCTTGGCGATGGGACCCTGGCGTGCGTCTGAATCCGCACATTTTCTCGGATCCCACCGGGGTGGGGCCAAGGAAGGGGAGGTCGCACGGCGAATCCGAAGTCTTCTTCGGTTCCCAGGCTGCATGTGTGACGCCTGGTGCGGCGCGCCGCCGAACCCGTCCGGGTTGAGGAGCCAGGTGTCCAGGCGCGTCCAGATCGCGAAGCCGTCCGGCTGCCGATCGCCCGAGGTGACACCCAGCGCGAACGGGTTGGGCCCGGGGGCGGTCCGCGCTGTGTCGACGGTGGCGGAGACGAGCGTCGCCGCGGCGACGCCGAGCGTCCCGGCGGTCAGCAGCGTGCGGCGGGCGATCGGGGCCGGCGGAGCTCCTCGGCGCGACGACGGGGTTGGCTTCGCACGGGTGGTGCGCCCGGGGCGCCGCCGTCGTCGCGCGCTGCCGAGAGCAGGGCCAGGTGGAGGTCGAGCGACCGTGGGGGCGTGTGCCAGTCGGGCCCGAGGACGGCGCCGAGCTGCTCCAGTCGCTGAAGGACCGTGTTGCGGTGGAGGAAGAGCCGGCGGGACGTCTCGGCCACGTTCGTTCCGGCGTCCAGGTAGGCCAGTGCGGTCTCGCGGAGGGCCGAGGCACGCTGGGGCGGCAGGTCGCGCAACGGCGCCAGCGGGCGGGCCGTCACGTCCTTGCTCGCCTCGCCGGCCCCGGCGAGGACCATGCCCACGGCGCCCACGGTCGACGCGTCCACGGCGTGGAGCCCTCCGGCCACCCGGCTGACGGCGAGGGCGTTCTCGAGCGTGCGGAACGCTCCCGGCAGATCGCGGAAGTGCTCGCCCGGCCCAAGGAAGGCCATCTGCCATACGGCCTCCGTCGCATGCCGAACTGCCGCCTCCACGCGGGCAGGCACATCCGGGCGGTCGCCGACCACGCACCATGTGCCGCCCCACGGAGCGCTGAGGCGCACTCCCGCGACGGGTGAGAGCACTCGCTCGGCGAACTGGGGTTCGGGTACGGCGGCGAGATCGATGACGACCAAGCTGACCTGTGAATCCTCGCGCAGGCCGAGCTCGGCAAGCGCCCGACGTCGTCGCACGATTCCCGTGCGTGAGTCTGGCCGCCGGAGGGCCCGCGCAGCGAACCGAGTCGGAGTGGGGATCGGCCGTGCCGGGTGAGAGCCGAGACCTGGGATGTCGCCGTGCCAGAATGAGGCCGACTGCCACACCGCCGTGCTCCGAAAGGCTCTGCCACCATGCCCTCTCCCCAGAACCTCTCGAACTTCGTGTGGGGGATCGCGGATCAGCTCCGGGGCGTGTTCAAGCCGAACCAGTACGGCACGCTCGTCCTTCCGCTCACCATCCTGCGCCGCATGGAGGCGGTCATGGCCCAGCACCGGGAGTTCTTCGCGGAGTTGGCGGCCAAGGGGCATCCGGACTTCGTCCTGGACAACCTGGTGCAGTCCCGCACGGGCCTGACGTTCTACAACCTCAGCCCCTTCACCCTGGACCGCATCCTGCAGGAGCCGGACCTGCTCCGCACCAACCTGCTGGCCTACGTGGACGGGTTCTCCCAGAATGTGGCGGACCTGTTCACCTATTACGAGTTCGACAAGACGGTCGCCAAGCTGGACGAGCACGACCGTCTCTTCCTGGTCCTGCAGCAGTTCGCCTCCATCGACCTCTCCCCGGAGACCGTCTCCAACGCGGAGATGGGCACCCTCTTCGAGGACCTGATCCGCCGCTTCGCCGCCGCCTCCAACGAGACCGCCGGTGAGCACTTCACCCCGCGCGACGCGGTGAAGCTCCTGGTGGACCTGCTCACCGCCAACGACGACGACGTCCTCACCGGCTACCCGGTCCGCACCGTCTATGACCCCACGGCCGGCACCGGCGGCATGCTGTCCCTGCTGGACGAGCGCCTGCGCCGCATGAACCCGAACGCGGAGGTCCGCCTGTTCGGGCAGGAGCTCAACGACCAGTCCTACGCCATCTGCAAGTCCGAGCTGCTCGGCAAGGGCCAGGACGCGGACGGCATCGCTCGCGGGGACACCCTCAAGAACGACGCCCACCTGACCGAGCGCTTCGACTACGTCCTCTCCAACCCGCCCTACGGCGGCGACTGGAAGGCCTCCCGCACCGCGGTGGAGAAGGAGATCGCCGCCGGTGGCGCCACGAACCGCTTCCCGGGCGGCACCCCCGCCATCAGCGACGGCCAGATGCTGTTCCTCCAGCTCGTCGCCTCGAAGCTCCGCCCGGTCTCGGAGGGCGGCGGTCGGGCCGGCATCGTCCTCAACGGCTCCCCGCTGTTCACGGGCGGGGCGGGCTCGGGTCCGTCCGAGATCCGCCGCTGGCTGCTGGAATCAGACCTGGTGGATGCGATCGTCGCGCTGCCCACGGACATGTTCTACAACACCGGCATCGCCACCTACGTGTGGGTGCTGGACAACAACAAGTCGGCAGAACGCCGCGGCAAGGTGCAGCTGATCGACGCCCGCACCTTCTTCACCAAGCTGCGCCGCAACGTGGGCTCAAAGAACAAGGAGCTGTCCACGGCGGACCGCCAGCGCGTGCTGGACATCTACCGGGACTTCGACGCCCAGTCCGAGGCCAACGCCGAGTTCTCCAAGGTCCTCACCGCGCAGGACTTCGGCTACCGGGAGATCACCGTGGAGCGCCCGCTGCAGCTGCGCTTCGAGGTGGAGGACGCCACCATCGCGGCGGCGCTCGCCACCAAGCCGGCGGACAAGCTTCCCGTCGACGGCCGCTCGGCTCTCGGGGCCGCCCTCGCCTCCCTGCGTGGCCGGGTGTGGGATCACCAGCCCACCTTCGTGCTGGACCTGAAGAAGGCGTTGAAGGAGCATGGCGTGACCGCCGGCGCCCCGCTGGTGAAGGCCCTGACCGGGGCCATCGGCGTGCACGACCCCAAGGCGGAGGTCGTGATGAACAAGAAGGGTGAGCCGGAGCCGGACGCCTCGCTGCGGGACACCGAACTGGTGCCCTTCGGCCGGGACATCCACGAGTACTTCGAGGCCGAGGTCGTCCCCCACGTGTCCGGCGCCTGGATCGACGAGTCCAAGACGAAGATCGGCTACGAGATCCCC
The DNA here is from genome assembly GCF_020097155.1 of Micrococcus porci. NCBI lineage: Bacteria > Bacillati > Actinomycetota > Actinomycetes > Micrococcales > Micrococcaceae > Micrococcus > Micrococcus porci. The sequence goes on from NZ_CP083691.1 coordinate 876,189, forward strand.
TTCACCCGACTCTTCTACACGTACGTGCCGCCACGCCCGCTCGAAGAGATCGACGCCGAGCTCAAGCAGCTCACGGCCGAGATCATCGAGCTGTTGCAGGAGGTCGAGCGGTGACAGCTCGATCCTCATCCAGGAAGTTCGGGTGGTGCGTTGACCTCGTTACAGACAATGTGCCCGAGGAGTCGGAGTTCCGCGTCGCAGCTGAATCAATGGTCGGGCATACCGGTCGGCTTGTGACCGATCATCAAATCGACTCGGAGGGGCGCGGCACTTCGTTCCGAGCCGGTGATCTCCTCTTCAGCAAGCTGCGCCCGTATTTGGCGAAGTCGTGGGTTGCTAATCGTGACGGCGAGGCCCTCGGGGACCTCCATGTGTACCGTCCGGTCGATGAAATGTGGCTCTTCGCCGTTGAGTGTGGGGGTGTGACGCGCCGGGGCCTGGGGTGAGGGCTCGAAAGCGCCGAGGCCCTCGATGATCAGAGGACTCTGACCTCTCCTGATCACAAGGACCTCGACCATGCCTGAGCCTACGTTGTACTGCCGTGCGCGCGGCGACTACTGCACGTGTTGCGATCTGCTGGTCGGATTGCCCGGGCTGCATGTGCTCACCGCCGAACGGGATGACCACGACCGGCTGGTGGTGACGGTCGAGTCCGCGCCGGAGCCGATGGGATGCCGCTCCTGCGGGGTGATCGCCCGTGGTCACGGTCGGATCGAGGTCAGCCTGGTCGACGCGCCAGCGTTCGGGCGACCGGTGCGGATCATCTGGCGCAAGCGCCGGTGGCTGTGCCCAGATCCAGCCTGCGAGGTCGGCTCGTTCATCGAGCAGGACGAGAAGGTCGCTGCACCGCGAGCGGTGCTGACGACCCGGGCGTGCCGGTGGGCGATCGAGCAGATCCGCCGAGAGCACGCCTCCGTCAACGGGATCCGCCGTCAGCTCGGGACAGGATGGCGCACGGTGTGGGACTCGATCCAACCCCTGCTGCAGGCCGCTGACGAGGACCCATCCCGCTTCGAGGGCGTCGCGATCCTCGGGGTTGACGAGCATGTCTGGCATCACGTCTCGACCAAACCCATCCATCACGGCGGGCGCGGCCCCAAAGAGCTGACCGGGATGGTCGACCTGACCCGGGACGAGGGCGGGCGCACGAGGGCGCGGTTGCTCGATCTGGTGCCGGGCCGTTCCGGCAGGGTGTACAAGGACTGGCTCGACCAGCGCGGCGACGCCTTCCGAGCCCGGATCGAGGTGGCGACCCTGGACCCGTTCCATGGGTACAAGAACGCCATCGATGACCAGCTCGAGGACGCCCGCTCGGTCCTGGACGCCTTCCATGTGGTCAAGCTGGCCACCACTGTCGTCGATGATGTCCGCCGGCGGGTTCAGCAGCAGATCCACGGCCACCGCGGCCGCAAGAGCGATCCGCTGTACCGGGTCCGCAACGTCCTGCGCGCCGGCGCGGAGAATCTCACCGATCGGCAACGCGATCGGCTCGAGACGGCCTGGGCCGCTCACGAGCAACACATCGAGGTCGAAATCGCGTGGTTGTGCGCCCAGAAGGTTCGCTCCGCCTACCGTCAGGGCACTCATGCCGCCGGGCGAGCAGTCGCCGAGAAGATCCTCGCCACCTTCACCTCGTGTCCGATCCCCGAGGTCGCACGGCTGGGCAAGACCCTGAACAGATGGCGCCGCGAGTTCCTCGGCTACTTCGACACCAACGGCGCCAGCAACGGCGGCACTGAAGCCATCAATGGACTCATCGAACTCCACCGACGCATCGCCCGAGGCTTCCGCAACCGGGACAACTACCGCCTCCGGATGCTCCTCATCGGCGGCGGGTTAGACATGACACACCACACTCAACGGTGAAGAGCCTGAAATGTGTTCTCGCTACCTCGGGTACCTGGTGCTGAGTTCCTTCTTCCTGGAACAGGTGAACGCGTCCACGTATGGAACCAAGATGCCGAGGGCAAACTGGGACTTCATCAAGACCATCGAAGTCTGGGCGCCTGACTTCGACACGCAGCGGTGCATCGCGGACTACCTCGATCGAGAGACCGCCACGATCGACGCCCTCATCGCGAAGCAGGTCGAGCTAATGAACCGGTTGCGCGAACGACGTCAGGCAGTCATCGACCGTGCATTTGTCTCCACCTCGGAGATAGTCATTCTTCGACGGCACCTGGTTCTCAATGACTCGGGCGCGTGGGGTGAAGATCCGACAGGTGCGGACGACGTGGCAGTACTCCGTTCGACGGAGCAGACGGTGGATGGGTACTGGGCCATTAGCGATCCTGCATTGCGAACCTTGTCCCAGACCGAGCGGCAGAATACCCGACTTCGGGAGGGGGACCTTATCGTGACGAAGACGAGCGGGTCGTTCAAGCATGTTGGGAAGACGACCCTGGTGGACAATGAAGTTGCCGAGGGCGGCTACGGGTTCGGAAATTTCATGCAGAGGCTGCGTCTGAAGTCCACGATGATTCCGAAGTTTCTGTGGTGGTTCATGCGGACAGATCAAGCCCGTAGCTGGATTAATCTGGTCGCGACCACATCTACGGGTCTCATGAACCTCAATGGCTCGACCCTTGGCCGGATGGAGGTTCCGCTGCCTAGTTTGGTTGAGCAGCGCGAGATCGCCGACCACCTAGACCGCGAGACCGCGAAGATCGACGCACTGATCGCCAAGGCCGAGCGGTTCATCGAGCTCGCCCAGGAACGCCGTGCCGCCCTGATCACTGCCGCCGTCACCGGCCAGATCGAGATCCCCACGGAGGACTGACCGCCATGGCCATCCACAACGAGAGCGAGCTCGAGACCTACATCTGCGAGTACCTGGAGAGGCACGGCTGGCTCTACTCGGCCAACGATGACGGCTACGACCGCAAGAACGCGATCTTCCCCGAGGACGTCCACGCCTGGCTGGCCGAGAACCAGCCGGAGGACTACGGGCGTCTCGTGAAGGCCGATGCCCCGGCCTCCGCCCAACAGGCGCAGCGGGACCAGATCACCACCCGTCTGATCGACGTGCTGAACAAGCCACAGGACACCGGCGTCGGAGGCACCCTCAACGTGCTCCGCAAGGGCTTCAAGGTCGGCACCTCCGCCACCCTGCGCATGGCCGAGCCGCGGCCGGCCACGAACCTGAACCCAGCTGCCGTCGCCTCCTACGAACACATGCGCCTCCGCGTGATGCGTCAGGTGCACTTCAACCCGGCCACCAACCAGTCCGTGGACCTGGTGCTGTTCGTCAACGGCCTGCCCGTGGCCACGATCGAGCTGAAGACCGACTCCACCCAGTCCATCGGCCACGCGAAGAAGCAGTACCGCGAGCGCAACTCGAAGGCCACGCCGCTGTTCGGGTTCGGCACCCGCGCCGTGGTCCACTTCGCCGTCTCCAACCGCGAGGTCTGGATGACCACCAAGCTGGCCGGGAAGGACACCTTCTTCCTGCCGTTCAACCAGGGCGACGACGGACACGCAGGCAACCCGCTCAATCCGAACGGCGGTTCCTCCACGGCCTACCTGTGGGAGCGGATTCTCCAGCGGGACACCTGGCTCGAGATCCTCCAGAAGTTCGTCTTCCTCAAGAAGGAGACCGTGGAGGACGAGTACGGCCGCTCGCGCCGGAAGTCCACGCTGATCTTCCCGCGCTTCCACCAGTGGGAGGCCGTCACCACGATGCTCGCCGCCGTCCGCGAGGAGGGCGCCGGGAAGTCCTACCTGATCGAGCACTCCGCGGGCTCCGGCAAGACCAACACCATCGCCTGGACCGCCCACCGCCTGCTCTCCACCTACGGGGCGGACGAGCAGCGGGTGTTCGACTCGGTCATCGTGGTCACCGACCGCACCGTGCTGGACGACCAGCTTCAGGAGGCCGTCCGGCAGATCGAGCGGACCTCCGGCACCGTGGTGGCCGTGGACCGCAAGAACCTCGGCGGAGAGGCCACCAGCAAGTCCGCCCTGGTGAAGCAGACGCTGCTGCAGGGCAACCGGATCATCGTGGTGACGCTGCAGACCTTCCCCGCCGTGCTTGAGCTCCTCAAAGGTGACTCGACGCTCGCGGGCCGCACATACGCCGTGATCGCGGACGAGGCGCACTCCTCCCAGACCGGCTCCGCCGCCGCCAAGCTCAAGCGCGTGCTCACCCCGGACGAGCAGGCCGACCTCGAAGACGGGGGAGAGGCGGACACCGAGTCCATCCTCGCCGCCGAGGTCGCCGCCACCGGACGCCCGGAGAACATCAGCTTCTTCGCCTTCACCGCCACCCCGAAGGACAAGACCCTGCAGATGTTCGGCCGCCCCTCCGGCGAGTACGACGAGAAGGGCCAGGAGATCCCGGCCTCCTTCCACCGGTACACCATGCAGCAGGCCATCGAGGAGGAGTTCATCCTCGACGTGCTGAAGAACTTCACCAACTACGACACCGCCTTCAAGCTGGCCCTGGCCGGACAGCAGGGCGAGTTCCGTCCCGAAGGCGACCGGGCCGCCGTCGGGAAGCCGACCACCGAAGTGGACCAGACCGAGGCGAGCAAGAAGCTCATGCGGTGGGTCAAGCTGCACCCGACGAACATCGCGCAGAAGGTCAAGATCATCGTGGAGCACTTCCGCGCCAACGTGGCCCACCTGCTCGATGGGCAAGCCAAGGCCATGGTGGTCACCGACTCCCGCGCCGCCGCCGTCCGGTACAAGCGCCAGATGGACCAGTACATCCATGACATGGGATACACGGACGTGGGCACCCTGGTGGCCTTCTCAGGCGAGATCACCGACGACGACTTCGGGCTCGAGAAGGTCACCGAACGGTCCATGAACCCGTCCGTGACCGGCGACCTGGCGAAGGCGTTCGACGGGGACGGCTACCAGGTGATGATCGTGGCCAACAAGTACCAGACCGGCTTCGACCAGCCGAAGCTCTGCGCCCTCTACGTGGACAAGAAGCTCTCCGGCGTGCTCGCCGTGCAGACGCTGTCCCGGCTGAACCGCGCGGCGCCCGGCAAGGACACCACTTACGTACTGGACTTCGTGAACTCCGAAAACGACATCCAGGCCGCCTTCGAGCCGTACTACGCCGGCGCGAAGCTGGAGACGGTGACGGACCCGAACCTGATCCATGACCTGGGGACGAAGCTCGACGCCGCGGGCGTGTACGACTGGGACGAGGTCGACGCGTTCGCCGACGTGTGGGTGGCATGGAAGCCGGGGAGCGGGCAGGAGGGCCTGCAGGCCGCGCTGGAGCCCGTGGCATACCGGTTCCGCAAGGAGCTGGCGCATGCGCGGATGAACCACGACGAGACGCGCGTGAACGAGCTCGTGCTGGTGCGCAAGGACATGCGGTCCTTCGTCAGCCTCTACGACTTCCTCTCCCAGATCTACGAGTTCGGGGACACCGAGCACTACAAGCGGGCGCTGTTCCTGCGGCACCTGGTGCAGCTCGTGGGCGATCAGCCCGGCGGTGAGGAGCTGATCGACCTGAGCGATGTGCAGCTGGTGAGCATCCGGCAGAAGAAGACGTCCTCGGGGGACATCGGGCTGACCGGTGGGGCCGCGCTGAAGGGGACCACCGCTGTGGGAGGCGGGCAGGCGCGTGAGAAGCAGCGCGGGCCGTTGGAGGAAGTGATCGAGAAGATCAATGAGATCTTCGCCGGCGAAGGCGTGGATGCGTCCCCGTCCCAGCAGGAGGCGTGGGTGAGTGCCCTCGTGGCGCCGCTCATGGAGGACGAGAAGCTGCTGGGGCAGGCCGGAGCGAACTCGCTGGAGCAGTTCCTCGCGAGCCCGAACCTGGAACGGTCAGCGATGGGCGCCGTGTACGCGAACGAGGACGCCTTCGCGAAGATGACGGACATCGTGGGCAGGGGCGGGGACCCATCCAAGATGATCGTCGCTGCCATCGGGGAGTACCTGTACTGGAAAGTGCGGGGCGAGGGGGCTGGGCCGGTGGACGTTGCCCATGGACGGTCCGCCGTTTTCGCTGACGAAACGGCCCCTTCGCAGGGTACTTCCGTCGATGAAAGGGCGAGTGCGACGCCGTCGCGCGTCCGGAAGGGGAACTGAGATGGCACATCCCAAGACACTGCAGGTCTTCCTGATGGACGGTGTACCCACCGGTCGGCTGAAGTGCACCCTCGACAACTGGACGGGCCTCGTCTACGTGGTGCCACGCACCAGTCTCAACGCGGACGGGCACCCCGAGGCGTTCGAAGGCACCGGTGTGTACCTGCTGCTGGGGCAGGACGCCGATTCCGGCGACGACGTCGTCTACGTCGGGCAGGCTGTCGGGCGGGCCAACGGCAACGGCATGGTAGGCAGGATCCGGGAGCACGTCCGGAAAGAGGCGCACGACTTCTGGAACCGGGCCATTCTCCTCTCCACCCTCGGGGACACCTTCGGCCCCACGGAGGTGACCTACCTGGAGCACTTCTTCCACCAGGCTGCATCCACGACCGGGCGCTTCACCGTGGACAACGCGGTGGCGCCCTCCCAGGGCAACGTCACTGAGGAGAAGAAGGCGGAGCTGGAGGAGTACGCCGACAAGGCCAAGATCCTGATCAGTGCCCTGGGGCATCGCGTCTTCGAGAGCGCTGACGGCTCACATGCCGTGGTCGCGGCGGGCCGGACCACCCAGGCGCCCGAGGCGGTGCCGGAGCGCACCCTGTTCACCATGACGGTCAACGGCGTGGGTGCGCAGGGGCACCCGACGCCGGACGGGTTCGTCGTCCTGCGGGGCAGTGGTCTCATGGAGGGGCTGCGGCCCAGCGCGCCCGCGGGTGTCCGGGCGAGCCGCGAGCGCTTTGCCGGCCACATCGGCGCTGATGGGGTGCTGATCGAGGACGTCTCCTTCACCAGCTCCTCGGCCGCGGCCGGATTCGTGGCCGGCGGGAGTATGAGCGGACCGTCCTCATGGCGGGCGCCGGACGGGCGCACCCTCGGCGAGGTCGAGGCCGCCTCGGCCAAGACGGTACCCATCGAGGACGACGCCTGATGGAGATGCACTCGACCGCCGCGGATGCCGCCGTCGACCATCCGTGGGGTGCCCAGAATGACGCCCAAGGGCCGGGGACGGGGCGCTCCGGGTCGTTGACCGCGAACGTCATGACCGTCGCGGACGCACTGCGTGACCCGCGTCTCCGTGTCCCCGAATATCAGCGTCCCTACACCTGGTCCACGAAGAACGCTGTACAGCTCGTCGAGGACATCCGTCGCTTCCGTGCGGCCGCGTCCTACCGGATCGGCACCATGATCGTGCACGCCGAGGACGGCTGGCTGGACATCGTTGACGGCCAGCAGCGGTACATGACCTTCGCCCTGATCGCGCTCGCACTGCAGGAGGTCCTGGGCGACACCGCCGAGCGCGCCGAGCACCAGCGTGCGGCCCTGGACCGCGCGGCGGCCATCGAGCTGCCGCCGGGCCGCCGGGACGTGTCGGAGCGCCACGTGGTCGAGAACCACCGCCTTATCCTGCAGACGTTCCGGTCCTGGAAGAGCTCCGAGGTCGAGGACTTCGCGGACTACTTCTTGGACCACTGCACGTTGGTGCGTCTGGTCGTCAACGACCTCGACGCAGCATTCCAGATGTTCGACTCGCAGAACACCCGCGGCCGGGCGCTCCTGCCCACCGACCTACTGAAGGCCTACCACCTCCGCGCCTATGGTGAGGCCACATCGGACCGGGCGGCGATCCTCGCGGCCGTGCGGGAGTGGGAAGCTACCCCGCCGTTCGAGATCCACCATCTCTTCTCGCGTCTGCTCTATCCGATCCTCCGCTGGAGCGCCGGTGAGTCCCTGCCGCGCGACGGCTTCACCGCGTCCCGGATCGGAGCGTTCAAGGGGATCTCCGCGGGGCCGACGGGCCTCGGCCGACTGCCCTGGGCGCACGGGCTTCTCATGGCCAAGGCCCACGTGGACGACTACAACGGGCGAAACGCCACGCTGATCGCGCACGGTGCCCTTCCTCCGCTGGAATTCCCGTTCCAGCTGACCCAGCCCGTCATCGACGGCGAGATGTTCTTCCGCCTCGTGCGCCACTACACCCGGCTCGCGAGGGACCTCGGCGTCTCCGCGACGGACGCGGAGCAGACCGCCGGGGACGACGCCCGTCGTGGAAGGGAGAACGGGCGATTCCAGACGATCACCCGGCTCGTCCGGGCCACCGGTACCGGCGCTGGCTACCGCTACACACAGGAGCTCTACGGAGCGCTGCTGCTGGCCTACGCGGACCGGTTCGGCGACCACGACATCGAGCGCGCCGCTCTCGTGCTCGCACGGCATGCCTTCGCATTGAGAACGCGGTTGACGCGGGTCTACCCGCGTTCCGTGGAACTTCACGCGCTGGGCCAGCACGGGGCGCCGGACCTGGAGGACCGGGTGAACCTGTTCCGTCTGATGAGGAGCAGCCTGGACCCCGCCGCCGTTACCGGGCGCGTGGCGGCCCTCCCCGGGCCGTACGTGGACGAGGCCTCCCCGGTGGAGCGTCTCTACTCGGATACGCCCTGGGACACGGAGGAAGCCCACGATGCAGACTGAGAAGCACGTGCCTGAGGCGCTGACGATCGAGGAGGTCTTCACCGCCGCCCGGCACTACCGGGTGCCGGTCTACCAGCGGGCCTACGCCTGGACGCAGGTCGAGATCTCGACACTGCTCACGGACGTGCGCCGCGCTCGCCTCGGCTCGGAAAAGCCGGATACGCAGGGAGCCTTGTCCGACTACTACCTCGGCTCGCTGGTGGTGAACCGAGCCACGACTCCCGAGGACGTGCCGATCGACGAGGTGGTCGACGGGCAGCAGCGCCTGACCACACTGACGGTGCTGGCGGCCGTCGCGGAGCATGTCATCCGAGCCGGTGTCCTCGACCCCCGGGCGTTGGCCGTCCTGGATTACGAAGGGCGCCCCGAGGCCGGGGAGGACCTCGCGACCCTCCGCCATCGGGGCGCCCCCGCCGGGACGTCGTTCCAGGTGGACGCCATCGGGGTGGCCGTCGAGACCATCGCTGCGGCCTGCCGGCGGGCCATGGACCGGCAAACCCCGGCAGACGATCAGGAGGTGATGTTCGACGGCGACGACCTCGCGTACCTCTGGAAGCATGTCCGGTTGCTGCGCACCGAACTTCCGAAGGGCACGGACCTCAACCACTATTTCGAGGTGATGAACACCCGCGGTGAGCAGCTCGCCAAGCACGAGATCCTGAAGGCCACATTGATGCGGCCTCTCCAGGACGCCACGGACCGGAAGGTGTTCGCGCACGTCTGGGACGCCTGCGCCGTTCTGGACCGCCACATCCAGCTCCAGTTCTCGACGGAGCGGCCGAAGGATGGCGGTGAGGCGGCAAGAGACGCCGTCTTCGGAGCGTCCTGGTCGGCCCTCCTCACACGGGATTTCGCGTCGCTGCGGGCAGCTCTCGCGCCGAGCCTGACCGCGACGGTGTCGGGCGCCCGCACCATCATTGGGGCTCTGCGGGCCGCCGGGCAGACCGCCGTGGAGTCCGGGTCCTCGTCCGACCAGCGCCAGGACGACGCCGATACCGGCGCCTACGGGACCATCGTCGACTTCCCGAACTTGCTGCTGCATGTGCTGCGCGTGATGCAGGAGAAGGGTGAGGGGGCCGAGCCCGGCCTGCCGCGGTGGGGCCAGGACTCAACGGGGGCCGTGCGGCTCGAGGACGGCTCCCTGCTGGAGCAGTTCGCCCAGCACGGCCAAGACGACGCGGCCTGGTCTCAGCGCTTCCTCGTGGCGCTGCTCCGCATGCGCCTTCTGCTGGACACCTATGTGATCAGGACTCTGGCGACGACGGGAACACAGGCGGACGAGGAGAACTGGGTGCTCAGCCGAGCTCAGAAGCTCGAGACGGAGTCCGGCGAGCGCTCTCCGCGCCGACGGCTGGGTGTGAAGAACACCTTCCAGGATCCGCAGGTCCAGGACGCCGTCCGGAACCTTCAGGCCATGTTCCAGGTCACCGACACGCGCCGCACGTCCAAGTACTTCCTGTACCGCATCCTGCGATGGCTGCATGCGCAGCCGGTGGACAGTGTGGACGGCGTGGCGTTCCAGCACATGCTGGAAAATCTGGCGCGGGAGCGCCTCCGCGCCTACGAGGCGGACAAGACCTGGGATGCCGGCGTCAACGTCCCCAACTTCGTCTTCAACGCCCTGGACTACATCCTCTGGGACGCAGGCCGGACATCGCCCATGGAACGGGAACATCTGCGGGAGCCCCTCAGCGATGTCGAACAGGAGGTGCTCCGCCGGCGCGCCGACGCCTTCCGGTTCCGGTACCGAACCTCGGTGGAGCACTTCTACCCCGTGGTTCCGGGTGAGGAACAGGAGGTCTTGACCGCGGAGGACGTCAACCGTTTCGGGAACCTATGCATCATGGGCCGACGCGAGAACTCCCAGCGGAACAATCTGATGCCCGTCTCGAAGGTGAAGCAGTATTCTTCGGACGAGCAGAGCCTCAAGTTCCAGCTCATGGCCGGCATCCTTCACGCCGAGGGCGACTGGGACGTCCCCCAGATCAAGGAGCACGGGAACAGAATGCGGCGGGTGATCCAAGAGTGGCAGGGCAAGCGGCCCTGACACCTCGGGACGATCTGGCCTCAGGGCCCCCGTTAGGCTCGTCCCATGGTCGCCGCGCGTGAAGTCACCCTTCAGGAACTCCTCGGGGGCTCCTACCAGTACACGGTCCCGCTCTATCAGCGGACGTACTCCTGGGGCCGCCCGCAGTGGCAGCGACTGTGGGAGGACGTCGTGGATGTCGCCGACCACCGGCGGGACAACCCTTCGGCGACTCACTTCATCGGCTCCCTCGTTCTCGCCGGCTTCCGGGACAACGGGCCCGGTGGCGTCCAGCGGTGGCTCGTGGTGGACGGGCAGCAGCGGCTGACGACGCTGACGCTCCTCCTCGCCGCTGTCCGCGACCACCGGGCTGAGCACGAAGGCCCCATGCACGCCGATCGGGTCAACGAGAAGTACCTGGTCAACAAGTGGGAAGACGGCGATCTCCGCTACAAGGTCCTGCCCACCCAGGCCGACCGCGCCGCCTACCGCGGGCGGATCGAGCACGCCCCGGACGCTGCCGAAGGCTCCAGGATCAGCGAAGCCCACCAGTTCTTCCTGACGAAGCTGCTCGGGTTGAGTCAACCGTCTGCCGCCGGTGAAGAGGAGCCGCTGACCTTGGCGGAGGTCGAGTCCGCCGTCGTCGCCGGCCTGTCGATCGTGTCCGTGACCACCGGGGAGAACGACAACGCCCACCGCATCTTCGAGTCGCTGAACAACACCGGCCTCAAGCTCACCCAGGGCGACCTGCTCAGGAACTACCTGTTCATGCAGCTGCCCACACGGGCGGATGAGGTCTACACCACCCTGTGGCTCCCGTTGCAGAACCTGCTCTCCAATGAGGAACTGGAGACCCTGTTCTGGCTCGACCTGGTGCAACAGGATCCCAAGGTCCGCCAGACCGAGATCTACGCGGGGCAGCAGCGTCGCATGCGTGACCTGCAGGACGAGTCGCAGGTCAGGGCGGAAGTCGGAAGGTTCCTGGCGTTGGGGCGTCTCTACGACGTCATGCTCCGCCCGGAGAAGGAGAAGGACGCCGCAGTGCGCTTCCGCTTGGCACGCCTGCGCGCCTGGCGCACGACGACGACGTTCCCGATCACACTGCACCTGATGGAGCGCCGGTCCTTGGGGGACATCGATTCGGACGAACTGGCCCGTGCGTTCCTCTACCTCGAGTCGTACCTGGTCCGACGCCTCGTCTTCGGCCGCTACTCCGACGGTCTCAACACCACCTTGCTCGCGGCCACGGCCGACGTTCAGGGCCAGGACGATCCGGCGGATGCCCTGCAGCGCTTCCTCTCCACCGGACGGAAGCACTTCGCCTCCGACGATCAGATCCGCCAGGCCGTGATGACGGCACCCTTCTACACGACGGGCCGGGCGGCCCACCGGAAGCTGATCCTCCGGTGGATCGAGGAGTCGTACGGCAGCAAGGAGCCGGTGGACCTCGACAGCGCGACCATCGAGCACGTCATGCCGCAGACCCTCACGGAGGAGTGGGAGCGCGCTCTGGCCGGCCAGCTCGAGGCGCACCAGGACCTTCGAGAAGTGCACACCGAGCTCCTGCACACCTTGGGCAACCTCACCCTCACCGGGTACAACAGCGAGCTGAGCAACGGGCCCTTCGCGGTCAAGCGTGCGGAGCTGGCCAAGAGCGGCATCCGCATGAACCAGGAGATCTCCGCTGAGCCGGTATGGGGTCCCGCGCAGATCCGTGCGCGCGCCGAGCGGCTGGCGGACCGGATCGTCGACATCTGGCCGGGGCCCTCGGCAGAGGCCGCCTCCGGGGTCGCTCACACGGCCTGGCAGACGCTGACGGATGCCGTCGAGGCCATTCCCGCCGGGTCCTGGACCTCCTACGGCGAACTCGCACGGCTGATCGGAAGCCATCCGGTCCCCGTGGGGACCTACCTCGCACGGACGGCCCTGCCGCACGCTCATCGTGTGCTCCAGGCGGGAGGCACCGTCTCTCCGTCCTTCCGGTGGACCGACGTCCACCGCACGGACGATCCGCACGACGTCCTCGCGGCCGAAGGCGTGCGCTTCTCCGAGGACGGACGTGCCGACGGCGGCCAGCGGCTGGTGGCGGAGCAGCTCGCCGAGCTCATCGACGTCGACGTCGACCTGATCGATCCGCGGTCGCTCGCCGCCCCGGGCAACGACCCTGCGCTGCGGGACCGCTGGGTCGACCGACTGCACGACCACAACGATCCCGAATCGGCCCGCGCACTGATCGAGGTCCAACGAGGCTGGGTCGAGCGCGGTGGCCGGGCGGAATTCGCGGACAATGCCGCCGGCGGTTGTTTCCTGGTCGTCCCGCGCACGTCAGCACGCGCCATCTGGCCGGTGATCCTGTACCCGACGTACGGCGTCGAGGTCGTCTTCTATCACCTGGCGAAGTGGCCTCCCTTCACGGACGAGGCGCTTCTCGACGACTTCCGGGGACGTCTGAATCTCATCCCCGGGCTGGAATTCGGCCCTGAGGCTCTCCGCCGGCGCCCGAGCATCAGGCCGCAGACCCTTCAGCCGGCCGCGGCGCAGGAGGCGTTCCTCGATGCGCTGGAGTGGTTCCTGCACACCGTCCAGGAGGACGACAGAAGTGCCTGACAGCCCTGCCAGGGGCAGGTCCTGGCGAGGCGCTGACCCCCCCCCACCCCCTCCACCCCACCCAGTACGCTCGCCCCATGAAGATCGGTCTCCGCAAGCCCAGCCTGAAGAAGTCCATCAAGGCCCGCACCACGGGCCGCGCCAAGCGTGCGATCAAGCGCAAGGTCATCCCCGGCTACGGCCGCAAGGGGATGGGCTGGCTGCGCGATCCGAAGCGCGCCGCCTACAACGCCGTCTACCGGCGCACCACGGTCGGCCTGGGTGACGTTCTGAAGATGTTCAAGTGACCTCCACGCCCTCGCGCACCTGACCGGGGTCGGCCCGGTGGAGGCGCGCCGGCGGCCTGGCCACTCACGGCCTGGGCCGCGGCCCGCCCCTCACCGGCCCGCGAACGCCTCCACCCGCCGCACGGCCTCCGGGTGCTCGGACGCCGCCGCGATCGACGCCGCCTCCTGCCGCACGTGCGCGCGCAGCGCCTCGGCGTCGGCCCCGCGCGCCAGCGCCTTGGTCGGCCCATAGGTGTGCGTCGGACCGGCCACCAGCTCGTCCTCGAGCTCCGTCAGGCGGGCCGCGAACGCGTCGCCGGCCACCGCCTCGGTCGCCAGGCCCCACGCGACGGCCTCGGCCCCGTTCAGGCGCCGCCCGCCGAGCAGCAGCTGCGTCGCGCGCACCGGCCCGAGCACCCGCGGCAGCCAGTAGGACACGCCCGTGTCCGGTGTCATCCCGAGCGCGGAGAACGCCGTCACCAGCTGCGCGTCCTCGCGCACCAGCACGACGTCGCCGCCCAGCATGAGCCCGAGCCCCGCCCCGGCGGCCGTCCCGTTGACGCCGGTCAGCACCAGCAGGCGAGAGCCTGTGAGCGCCACCGCGGCCTCGCCCGCCGCCTCGCCGAGCTCCTGGATCATCGCGCGCCGCTCCGGCCCGGCAGGCGCGGCGGCCATGGCCTGGACGTCCCCGCCGCCGCAGAAGATCCGTCCGGCGCCGGTCAGCGTGAGCACGTGCACGGACTCGTCCGCCTCGGCCGCGGCGATCGCCGCGAGCACCTCGCGCGCCATCGTCAGTCCGAGCGCGTTGCCCTTCGCGGGCCGGTTCAGCGTCAGCCGCACGACGCCGGGCCGCGTCTCGACGAGGACGGCGGGGGCGTCGTCGGAGGAAGAAGGGGTGGGTGCGGTGGTCATGTCAGCTCCTGGGGTTGGCGGGTGCGGTGCACGGGTGCCGGCCGCGAGGACGGCCGGCCGGGCATGGGGTGGGTGCGCGATCCGAAGCGCGCCGCCTACAACGCGGTCTACAAGCGCACCACGTTCAGCGTCTGGGACCTGTTCCGCTGAGTCTGTTCCTCACGCGGGCTGGTCCGCCTCGTCCTCGTCATGCTCCTCCACGCTGCGGATCAGGGCCCGCAGGAACGCGGCCGCGCCGGCGAGCTCGGCCGGGGTGAGGCCCTCCACCGCGGCGAGCATACTGCGGTGCATGGCGCCCAGGGTGGCGCGGACCTCGTGGTCCGTCTTGGCCGTCGGCTCCACCACCACGGATCGGCGGTCCTGTGGGTGGGGCGCCCGTCGGGCGTAGCCGTCTCGGACCAGTCGGTCCACCAGGGCGCTGGCGGAGGCCGGGGTGATCTCCAGGGCGCTGGCCAGATCCCGCTGACGGACCTTGTGGCCGCGTCGGTCGGCCTGCAGCAGGTAACGCAGGGCTGACAGGTGGGTCTCTCCCATCCCCATGCTGTCCCGGGTGCGGGCGCGCATGCGCCGTTCGGCCTCCCGGTAGCGTCGCAGCAGGTTGAGCACGTCCACAGGTTCGATCTCGCGGGCGCCGCGGGTGTACCAGTAGCCCGACGTCGGTTCGCCATCCGTGCTGGTCAGCGTGGTGTGCTCCTCACCCATGCGCTCTTGAACCTCCCTGTTCACGTCACCCCGAAAATTTGGTTAGTGTTCCTAACGCATAGTTAGAATAACATTTTCCAGGTCACAGCGATCTCTGTGAGGGGGCGCCCGGGCCGCGGCGAGAGGAATGTCATGACAGCAACGCTGGAGGCCCCCCAGGCGATGGGGCGGACCCTGTCCGCCGCCCCGCCCGTCCTCGAGTCCCCGGCGCCGCAGCCCGCCGCCTTCCGTCAGCGCTGCGCCCTCCTGGCCATGAGTGCCGCGCGGGCCGTCACCGTGTTCCCCGAGGTCGCTGAGGCCAGGTTCGCCATCACCGGCACCCCCTCCGCCCCCGCGCTGGAGGTGGACTGCATCCTGCGGGACGGAGAGGACACCGCGGCGGTCATCGAGACCATCACGGTGCACCTCGTCGAGGACCTCGAGGAGCTGCTCGGCGCACGGTTCCACGAACGTCGGCTGGAGCTGGTCGTGGACCGCAGCCTGCCCCGGGTGGGCGTGGGGGTCGTCTCCGCGCCCTGAGGGAGGCGCTCACGCGAACGCGCTCATCCCGGTCAGGTCCCGGCCGAGGATCAACGCCTGCACGGACTCGGTGCCCTCGTAGGTGTGCAGCGCCTCGACGTCGGCGAAGTGCCGCATCACCCGGTGCTCAAGCAGGATGCCGTTGCCGCCGAGCATGTCCCGGGCGATCTGTGCCACCCGCCGCGCACCCCGCGTGCAGGCGTACTTCAGCAGGGAGGCCTGCTCGTCACGCAGCCGCCCGGCCGCCTGCAGGCGGGCCACGACCACGCAGCGGGTCTGCATCGCGGTCACCTCGTCCAGCATCTGCGCGAGCCGTTCCTGCACCATCTGGTGCGCTCCCAGCGGCTTGCCGAACTGCTCGCGCTGCCGGGCGTAGGCCAGCGCGGCCTCGAACATGGCGGTCGCGTGGCCCAGCGCGGACCAGCCCACGTTCACGCGGGTGGCCACCAGCACGCGCGCGGCGTCCTTGAACGTCGCCACGCCCGGCAGCCGCGCGTCGTCGCCGACCCGCACGTCGGTCAGCGTGATCTCGGCCTGGTGGATCGCCCGCAGCGCCCCCTTGCCCGTGATCACCTCGGCCTCGTACCCGGGCGTGGACTGCTCCACCACGAACCCCTTGACCTGCCCGTCCTCGGTGTCCCGCGCCCACACGAAAGTGATGCCGCCGGCCGCGCCGTTGCCGATCCACTTCTTGGCGCCGTTCAGCACCCAGCCGCCGGCGCCGTCGGGCCGCGCGGACGTCTCGAGGGACACCGAGTCCGAGCCGTGCAGCGGCTCCGTGAGCGCGAACCCGCCCGGCAGCGTGCCGCGCGCCACCGGCTCGAGGTACCGCTCCTGCTGCTCCGGGCTCGCGCAGTGCACCAGGGCGCGCAGCACGAGCCCGCCCTGCACGGCCGCAGCCGCGGCCATCGATCCGTCCGCCCGGGAGATCTCCATCGCCACCAGGCCCGCGGCCAACGGGGACATCACCGCGTGCCCCGGCACCTCCAGCCCATCGGTGAGCAGGTCCAGCTCACCCGCCCGCGCCACCAGGTCCAGCGGGTACTCCGCCCGGTCCCAGTGCCCGTCGATCCGCTCGAGCACCTCGCGGCCGTAGGCGCGGGCGCGGTCCCAGTGCGCGCGGTCCTCCTCGGTGGCCTCCCCGAACGCGTCCAGGTAGTCCACGTCCAGGGGCGTGACGACGTCGTAGGTCGGCTTCTGCCTGCGCATCACCGGGCCTCCTGCGTCCGCTCGGCGCGCAGCGCGCGCTTGAGCAGCTTGCCCGACTGGTTCCGCGGCAGCTCCGCCACGAAGTCCACGCGCTTGGGCACCTTGAAGCCCGCCAGGCGTTCCTTCACATGGGTGCGCACGGTCTCCGCGGTCAGCTCGGCGCCCTCCTTGAGCACGACGACGGCGGTCACCGCCTCGATCCACCGCTCGTCCGGCAGGCCGATGACGGCGACCTCGGCCACCTCGTCGAGCTCGTAGATCGCATCCTCGACCTCGCGCGGGGCGACCAGGACGCCGCCCGTGTTGATGACGTCCTTGATGCGGTCCACCACCTGGATGTAGCCGGCCGCGTCCTGGGTGACCTGGTCGCCGGAGCGGAACCAGCCGTCGTCGGTGAACGCGTCCGCGGTGGCATCCGGGCGGTTCCAGTAACCGGAGAGCAGCTGCGGCGAGCGGTACTGGATCTCGCCGGGCATGCCGGGCGCGGCGGGGACGCCGTCGGCCGTCATCACCCGCGCCTCCACGTGGAACACGGGGCGGCCGCACGAGGCCGGCCGCGCGTCGTGCTCCTCGGGGCGCAGCACGGTGCACAGCGGGCCCAGCTCGGACTGGCCGAAGCAGTTGTAGAAGCCGATGCCCGGCTGGCTCTGGCGCAGTCGCTGCAGCACGGTCACCGGCATGATCGAGGCCCCGTACTGGGCCTTGCGCAGCGAGGAGAGGTCGCGCGTGGCGAGGTCCGGATGGTTCGCCAGCGGCACCCAGACGGTGGGCGCCAGG
Source organism: Micrococcus porci (assembly GCF_020097155.1). Classification (NCBI taxonomy): domain Bacteria; kingdom Bacillati; phylum Actinomycetota; class Actinomycetes; order Micrococcales; family Micrococcaceae; genus Micrococcus; species Micrococcus porci. Next base: position 893,727 of record NZ_CP083691.1, read on the forward strand.
AACAGGGAGCCGATGTGCTCGGTCTCCACCAGCTCGAGCATCCGGGGGATGTCCGGGGCGGCCAGCAGGCGCACGGTGGCGCCGAGGCTCAGGTAGGGGAGCAGGAACACGTGCATCGCGGCCGAGTGGTACAGCGGCATGGCCACCAGGGGGCGGTCCTCGGCCGTGAAGTCCAGCGCGATGATCGAGGAGAGGTACTCGGCCACGAGCGCCCGGTGGGACATCATGGCGCCCTTGGGGGTGGAGGTGGTGCCGGAGGTGTAGAGCAGCTGGGCCAGGTCGGTGGCCGACACCTCCGCCTCCGGCGCGGCGGCGTCCAGCGCCTCGTCCTGGGCGGTCTCCAGCACGGAGGGCTCGGCGTGGCCGGCGGGGAGCATGGTCCACACGTGCCGCAGAGCCGACGCGCGGCCCTCGGCCCGGACCTGGTCGACGCGCTCGAGCATGCCGGCGTCGGCCACGAGCAGTTCCGTGCCGGAGTCCTCGAGGGCGTGGGCGAGCTCGCCGCCCTTGAGCGCGAAGTTCACGGGTACGTGCACGTAGCCGGCCGTGACGCAGGCCAGGAAGAGCAGCGCGTAGGCGTCCGAGTTGGTGGCGTAGGCGGCCACCCGGGTGCCGGCCGGCAGGCCGGTGCCCTGGAGGCGGCGGGCCACGCGGTGCGCTCCGTCCCGCAGCTGGGCGTAGGTCCAGTCGCGGTCCTCGAAGCGCAGCGCGACGGCCTGCGGGGAGCGGGCGACCGCGCGCGCGAACACGCGGCCGATCGTGTCCTCCGGGGCGGGGGAGAGGTGGGCGGCGGCGTCGGTGGGGTGGGTGATCTGGTCTGGCATGGGAACCTCCGGGGGATGGGTCAGAGACGTTCGATCACGGTGACGTTGGCCTGGCCGCCGCCCTCGCACATGGTCTGCAGGCCGTAGCGGCCGCCCGTGCGCTCGAGCTCGTGCAGCAGGGACGTCATCAGGCGGGCACCCGTGGCGCCGATGGGGTGGCCCAGGGCGATCGCCCCGCCGTTGACGTTGACCTTCGCGGGGTCCGCGCCGGTCTCGGTCAGCCAGGCCAGCACGACGGCGGCGAACGCCTCGTTGATCTCCACCAGGTCCATGTCGTCGATGCCCAGCCCCATGCGCCGCAGTGCGAAGGCGGTGGCCGGGATCGGGGCGGAGAGCATCATGACGGGGTCCGCGCCGCGCGCGGAGAGGTGGTGGATGCGGGCGCGCGGGGTGAGGCCGTGACGACGCACCGCCTCCTCGGAGGCGAGCAGGAGGGCGGCCGCGCCGTCGGACATCTGCGACGCCGACGCCGCCGTGTGCAGCCCGCCGGGGACGATCGGATCGAGCGAGGCGATCTTCGCGGCGTCCGGGGTGCGCGGCCCCTCGTCCGCGGTGAGGCCGGCGAGAGGCAGGATCTCGCGGTCGAAGCGACCGTCGGCCTGGGCGGCGAGCGCACGCTCGTGGGAGCGCACCGCGAACTCCTCCAGGGCGTCACGGTCCAGGTTCCAGTGCCGGGCCATCATCTCGGCCCCGCGGAACTGAGAGATCTCCTCGTCCCCGTAGCGGGCGGCCCAGGACTCGGAGCCGGTGAACGGGTCGGGGAAGCCGAGCTCGCGGGCGGCCGTGTTGGACCGGGAGAGCGGGATGGCGCTCATGGACTGCACGCCGCCGGCGACGACGAGGTCCGCCGTCCCGCTCATGACGGCCTGCGCGGCGTAGTGGATCGCCTGCTGGCCCGAGCCGCACTGGCGCTCGATCGTCGAGCCCGGCACGTCCTCCGAGAGCCCCGCGGCCAGCCAGGCGCTGCGGGCGACGTCCATGGCCTGGGGGCCGAGCTGGTCGATGCAGCCGAGGATGACCTCGTCGTACTCCGCCGAGTCGACGTCCTGCCGGCCCACCAGCTCCCGGATCGGCGCCGCCGCGAGGTCCAGCGGGTGGACCCCGGCGAGCCCCTTGCCGCGGCGCCCCACCGGGGTCCGCACCGCGTCGATGATGTAGGCCTCGCCCATGGGCCGCTCCTTGCTCCGCTTCGAGTGTGACCCGAGACACGTTAGGGAGGGCGGGGGCCCGGGGCAAGGGCCGGCCCGGCAGATGGACGCGCGGGCCTCGCCGGGGTCGGGAGGGGCCCGGCGTTGAGAGCCGGTACGGCGGCGGCACCCCCGCCCTGGGGCGGGAGGGAGCTGCGCCGATAGCGTGGGCGGCAGGCACCCGGGGCCGACAGGCCCAGACCCGAGAGGACACCGCCATGGCCACCCCGCATCACCCTGACCAGCCCGCCGACGCCCACCGCTCCGACCACCTCGCCCGCGCCACGGACGAGAACTCCGGCCACGCCGTCGCCGGGGACACCCCGCCCGCAGAGGGCCTGGGCGTCGGTCCGACCAACCCCGGCATGGAGGCCGACAAGTCCGGCGAGGGCGGCATGGGCAGGATCCTGCTCGGCCTGCTCATCGCGCTGGTCGTCATCGGAGTCCTGCTGTTCGTGATCGGCCGCATCTCCTCCATCGGCTGAGCGCACCACGCGCCCTGAGCACACAACGGGGCGGGCACCGGATCACCGGTGCCCGCCCCGTCGTCGTCCCGGGACGCTCAGGCGGAGTGCGACCCGCCGCCGTGCCCGCGGCCGGGCCGGTCCGCGTGGTGCAGCTCCTCGCGGGCGCCGGCGCCATGGCCCTGCTCCGTGCGCATGAGCTCGGCGTCCTCATCGCCCCACAGCGGGACGTTCTTCGCCTCGGGCAGGTCGGCGAGGCGGAAGTGCGGGTCCTCGCCGGCCTTGAGCTTGCGCTCGTAGTCCTGGAGCAGCTTCACGGCCAGCCCGCCGAGCGGGATGATCGCCACCAGGTTGATCGTCGCCATGAGCGCGGCGAAGGTGTCCGCGAGGTTCCACACCAGGGACACGGTGCCGAGGGCGCCGCCGACGACGCACAGCAGCACCAGCACGCGGAACGCCGTGATCCACTGCGGAGCGCGCTCCCCGGCCAGGTAGCGGATGTTGGCCTCGCCGTAGTAGGTGTTGCCGAGCACGGAGGACCAGGCGAGGAAGAAGATCACCACGGTGAGGAACGGACCCGCCCAGGCGCCCACGGCCTGCTGGAGCGCATTCTGCGTGACCACCATGCCGAGGGCGTCCGTGTTCCCGTACTCGGGGTTGGAGAGCAGGATGATGAACGCGGTCGCGGAGCAGACCAGCAGGGTGTCGAAGTACACGCCCAGGGACTGCACGAAGCCCTGCTTGGCCGGGTGGGACACGGCGGCCGCGGCGGCCGCGTTCGGGGCGGAGCCCATGCCGGCCTCGTTGGAGAACATGCCGCGGCGCACGCCCTGCATCACCATCGCCATGCCGACGGCGGCGCCCGCCACCTGCTCGAACCCGAGCGCGTGGCGCACGATCAGCGCGAACATCGCGGGGATCTCCGTGATGTTGATGACCATGACCACCACGGCCAGCAGGACGTAGGCCACGGCCATGACCGGGACGATCACGTTGGTCACGGAGGAGAGGCGCTGGACGCCGCCGAAGATGACCAGGGCCGTGATCACGGCCAGCGCGACGCCCACGATCCACGCGGTGGTGGTGGAGGCGCCCCAGTTGGCCTGCACGGACTCGGAGATCGAGTTGGACTGCACCGCGTTGAACACGAACCCGTAGGTCACCGTGATGGCCACGGCGAACAGGGCCGCCAGCCACTTCAGGCCCAGGCCGTCCCGGATGTAGTACGCCGGCCCGCCGAAGAAGCCGTCCCTGTCCTTCCGCTTGTACAGCTGCGCCAGCGTGGACTCCACGAACGCGGTGGCGCCGCCGAGGATCGCCATCACCCACATCCAGAACACGGCGCCGGGGCCGCCGAGCACGATCGCGATGGCCACGCCGGCCACGTTGCCCGTGCCCACGCGGGAGGCCGCGGAGATCGTGAACGCGCGGAAGGGGGAGACGCCGTCGTCCGCGCCGCCCTCCGGGCTCTTGGCCGCCACGGAGCGGATCATCTCCGGGAGCATGCGGACCTGCACGCCCACGGTGCGGACGGTGAACCACACGCCGGCGAACGCCAGCAGGGCCATGACCAGATACCAGTACTTCGAGTTGAACGCGCTGATCGCGTCGGCGAGGGCTCCCATGGTGGCCACGCTACGTCATGGCACCCCGGGACCCGCCCTGGTCGACGCGTCGGGCGGGTGCGGCTCGACGGCGCCCCGCCCCTAGGCCTGGGGGTGCGTGGTGGCGTCCCAGAGCTGCACCACGTGCCGCATGCGGCGGCGCATCTCGTCCGCCGACACCCCGGCGGCGGTGTTCCGGGCGGCCGAGCGGGCCAGGTCGTCGGCCAGCTCGTTCCCGTGCGTGCCGGCGTGGCCCTTCACCCAGAGGGTGGACACCTCCACCCCGGCAGACCCGGCCAGGTCCACGGCGGCCAACAGGCGCCGCAGGGCGCGACGGATCCGCTCGCCACGGGCGTCGCCGAGGGTCAGGCGTTCGCGGTGCGCCTCCCGGAGCAGGGCGAGGGCGGCCCGCGAGTCCGAGTGGATGAGCACCCGCTCATCGGGGGTGCCGGACCACGCCGCCATCAGATGGCCCAGGGTGAGGGCCTCGAGCTCGGCCTCGAGGGGGATGGTCGCGCCCGGGAGCGCGTGGGCGGCCCACGGGCCGGAGCGGGTGACGGCCGCGGCGCCGCCGGTGCGCGTGCCGCGCAGCACGGACCCGTCCACGTAGACGTGCCGCACCTCCGCCGGGTCCGTGTAGGACAGGCTGTGCATCAGGTCCGGCACGGAGCGGCGCACGAACCGGTCCACGCGCCGCCGCGCCAGGAACACCCGGGAGGCCCGTTCCACCTCCGCACTGGCCTGGTGTGCCTCCCGCAGGGTCTCCAGGGGCACCCGCTCCGCTCCGCTGGCGGCCACCGCCTCGCCGTCCACGTCCGGGAGCAGGTAGCTGGAGCGCTGCGAGCCCACGGGCGACTCGTCCAGCCGGTAGGACACCACCCGCAGCCAGGGCGGGGCGATCGCCCGCAGCAGGGTCAGCAGCTCGGCGTCGTCGTTGGAGCGCAGCCGCACGATCACGGGCCGCCCCTCGGGCAGGTCCCCGGCCACGGTGTCCCAGAAGTACCCCAGCCGCGCCGCCGGGACCACGCCCGTCAGCACCAGGCCCTTGACGTCGTCGCCGAGCTCCCGCAGCTCCAGGTGCCGGGAGACGAACACGATCCCGTCCCGCACCGGGTGCAGGTCCAGCCGCAACGCCCGCCCGTGGTCGACGCCGGGGAGCATGGCCAGCGGGCGGGCGACCACGCGCACCCCGTCCTGCCGGACGCGCATCCTGGGCGGAGCCGGCCGGGGGCGGGCGGGACGTGGCAGCGCGAGCCGGTGCGGCACGGGGGACAGGTAGCCGGCCGGCGCCCGCGCCGCCTCCAGGGCCGCCGACCGGGAACGGTGGGGCATCCCCGGCGGGCCGGGGAGGGTGAAGAGGCTCGTGGCCGCCCGGACCAGTGCCGCCCCGGGGTGCGCCGGCCGGGCACGACGGGCCAGGACGTCGGCCCCGTCCGGTGCGGGCGCGCCGGCGCGGGAGGCGCGGGGTCCCGTGAAGGCCCACATCGGGTCCAGCAACGCATCCGGGGAGGAGGCGTCGGTGTCGAAGTGGAGGGACCTCACCTGCCCCTCTCGAGGATGAGTGCTGCTGTTGTCCATGAGGCTGCCGGCGGGTTTGGCGGGGCCGCTCCGGCAGTGGTTCGCCGGGACCGGGGCGGCGGGCTGGCTGGCGACGAGGGCCCGCCCAGGGCGGTGCCCGCGCCGTCCACGTCCCGACCACGATAGTGAGCGCCCCCGGCTCAGGGCAGACCTGGTCGCCCGCGCGATGGGCCGCACCGGCGTCCTCCTCAGAGCGCTCCGGTGCGCCGTGCCTGGACGTCCGGGCCCAGGCGGAGGCCCAGCGCGGCGGCCTGATTCCGCTGCTGGCGCAAGGCGGCGGTGCCCAGCAGGGCGGCCAACGCCCGCTCGCCCTCCTCGGGCGTGTGGGCGGCGTCGACGAGGAGCCGGTGCAGGCCCAGCCCGCCGAGGCCCAGCGCGAGCGCGGAGAGGACCACGTCCGCGCCGTCGCGGTGGCGCAGCAGCACGGCCTCCGCCTCCTCCGCCCGGCCGGCGAGGTCCTCCACCCGGCGGGCGGCGCAGGCCCGCTCCACGTCCGCGACGATCCGGTCCGCCACCCGCGCCAGCAGCGTCTGCTTGTCCGGGACGTGCCAGTACAGGGCGGAGGCCTGCACCCCCAGCATGGAGGCCACCCGCCGCATGGACAGGTCCCCCATGCCGAAGTCCTGCAGGATCCCCACGGCGGCGTCCACCACGTCCTCCGCGCTCAGGCGGCCGCGGGCGGAGGAGGTGCTCATGCGGTCACGCTACCCGGCGGTCCGCGCCCCGTCCGCCGCGGCGCCGTGCAGCACGCCGTCGGCCCCCATGCGCACGGTCCGGTCCGCCATGACGGCGGCCTCGGCGGCGTCGTGCGTCACGACGACGGCGCTCACCCCCTCCGCGCGCAGCACCGTCCGGATGTCCGCGGCCAGGCGGGTGCGCAGGTCCGCGTCGAGGGCGGAGAGCGGCTCGTCCAGCAGCAGCACCGCCGGGGACGGAGCCAGCGAGCGCGCCAGGGCGACCCGCTGAGCCTGCCCGCCGGAGAGGGTCTGCACGGGCCGGTCGGCCAGCGCGGCGAGGTCCACGAGCTCCAGGAGCTCCGCCACGCGGGCGTCCCGGCGGGAGCGGTCCCAGCCGGCGGCCTCCACCCCGTAGGCCACGTTGCGGGCCACCGTGCGGTGGGGGAACAGCTGCCCGTCCTGGAAGACCATGCCCACGCCGCGCCGGTGCGTGGGCACCGCGGTGACGTCCCGGCCGGCGAGCTCCACGGCGCCCGCGGGGACGTCCTCCAGGCCGGCGATCCCGCGCAGCACCGTGGACTTCCCCGAGCCCGAGGGCCCCAGGAGGGCCACGATCTCCCCGGGGGCGAGGTCCAGGTCCGCCCGGGTCACCGGCACGGACCCGTCCGGGTAGGCGACGGCCAGCCCCCGCAGCCGGAGGGCGGGCGCGGCGTCGTGGTGGTGCATGCGGGCGGGCATCAGAGACCTCCGGAGGGGGCGGCGCCGCGGGGGCGCAGGCGTTCGCAGGCGAGGAGGGCGCCGGCGCTGAGCACGGCGAGCACCACGGCGGCCGCCAGCGCCATGCCGTGGTTGTCCGCGCCGGGGCGGCCGATCAGCCGGGCGATCAGCACGGGCAGGGTGGGACGGTCCGCGGCGGCGAGGAAGCTCGTGGCCCCGAACTCGCCGAGGGACACGGCGAACGCGAAGCCCGCCGCCACCCCCACGCCGCGGGCCAGGAACGGGCCGTCCACGGTGGCGAGCACGCGCCACGGCCCGGCACCGAGCGTGCGCGCGGCCTCGCGCAGCCGCGGGTCCACGGCCCCGAGCACCGGCACCAGCGCGCGCACCGCCAGGGGGACGGCGATCACGGACTGCGCCAGGGGCACGAGCGCACCCGACGCCGCCAGGTCGGGGGCCGTGGCGCGCAGCGAGACGATGAACCCGAAGCCCACCGTCACCGCGGACACCCCCAGCGGCAGCAGCAGCGCCCCGTCCAGGGCCCGCTGGGCCGCGCGCCCCGCCCGGGAGCGCACCGGGCGGGTGAGCACCAGGGCCAGCGGCACGGCCACGACGAGCGTCACCACGGTGGCGTCCACGGCGGTGCGCAGGGACTGCTCGAGGGCCTGCGCCGGGGTCACCCCGCCCGCGAAGCCCGTGCCGGGGCTGGTGGCCAGCAGCCGGTAGTTCCGCAGCCCCCAGCCCTCGGCCGAGTGCAGGGAGCCGGCCAGCAGGGCCAGGATCGGGGCGACCACGAGCGCCAGGACGGCCAGGGTCACGGCCGCCGGGACGGCGTCGGCCCGGGTGAGCGGGCGCGCAGGGGCCTCCCCGAGGCGGAGGGCGCGGCGGGCCCGCGCGGCGGCGGCGCCCGAGGCGAGGATGGCCGCCAGCACGACCGCCAGCTGCACCGTGGAGAGCACGGCGGCGGTGCGCAGGTCCAGGTACACGGTGGTCTGCGCCCAGATCTCGGTCTCCAGGGTGCCCGGCCCGGGCCGGCCGAGCGTCTGCACGATCCCGAACGCGGACGCGCAGAACAGGAACACCAGGGCAGCGGCGCCCGCCACGGCCGGGGCCAGCTGGGGCAGGGTCACCGTGCGGAACGCCCGCCACGGGGACGCGCCCAGGGTGCGCGCCGCCTCGGCCTGCCGCGGGTCCAGGGCGGCCCACAGGCCGCCCACCTGCCGCACCACCACGGACACGTTGAAGAACACCATCGCCATCACGACGGCGGTGCTCGTCTGGTCCAGGCCCGTCCACCCGAGGGGGCCGTCGGCGGCCAGCAGCGCGCGGAACGCGGCGCCGACCACCACGGTGGGGAGCACGAACGGCACCGTCACCACCGCCCGGGCGAGGCCGCGGCCGGGGAACGCGCGGCGGTGCAGCGCGAACGCCGTGGGCACCCCCAGCGCCACCGAGGCCGCCGTGCCCGCGGCCGCCAGGCCCAGGGTGTTCCCCAGGATCCGCCAGGTGCGGGGCGCGCCCAGGGTCTGTGCGAAGGCGGACAGGTCCAGGCCGCCGGTCGGGTCGCCGGCGGCGTCCACCGAGGCCACGCCCCGCCACAGCATGGCGGCCACGGGCCAGGCGAAGAGGACCAGCAGGAACGCGACCGGGACGGCCGCGCTCAGCAGCCACAGCGGAGCGAGGCCGTCCCCGGCGGCGCGTCGGCCCCGCGGCGGACGCAGCGTCGCGCGCCGCCGCCCGCGTGCGGGAGCCGGGGTCGGCATCAGCGGGAGCCCGCCGACTCGGACAGGGCCGTCCACTCCTTGAGCAGGCCCTCCCGCTCGGTGTCGATCTCGGCGGGGTCGGGGGTGATCGGGTCCTCGACCAGCGGGCCGTTCGCCGCCCACTCGGCGGGCAGCTCCACGGTGTCGTCCACCGGGTACATGTACATGTTCTCGGGGATCGCGGCCTGCACGTCCTTCGAGAGCAGGAACTCCACGAAGGCCTTGGCGCCCTCGGGGTTCTCGGCACCGGTCAGCACGCCCGCGTACTCCACCTGCGGGGTGCAGGAGTCCTCGATGACGGCGGTCTGCGGGGCGAAGGCGGGGGAGGAGGAGTAGGAGAGCACCACCGGGAACTCCCCCTTGCCCTCGCCGCCGGAGAAGTCCGTGCTGTAGGCGTCGGACCAGGTGGAGTCCACCTTGGCCCCGCCCTTCAGCAGGTCCTCCCACCAGCCCTGCCAGCCGTCGTCGCCGTACTTCTCCGTGGTGGCGGCCAGGAGGGCCAGGCCCGGGGAGGAGGTGACGGGCGAGGTCACCGCGGTGAGCTTCGCGTACTCCGGGTCGCGGAGCTGGTCGATCGAGGTCGGCTCGGCCACCCCGTGCTCCGTGAACCACGCGGGGTCCGTGTTGAAGCAGACCTGGCCCTGGTCGACCGGGATCATCTTCCCGTCCACCACGAGGTCCTCCGCGGAGGCCGGCAGGTCCGCGGGGGCGACGTCCTGGACGGCCCCCTGGTCCACGAGGCGGTGCGCGGAGTGGTTCTCCACGCCGTACACGCCGTCCGCCACCGGGGCGTCCTTGGACAGCAGCACCTGGCTGACGACGGCGCCCGCGTCGCCCGGCGCGGTGGTCACCAGCCTGTAGCCGGACTCGGCCTCGAACTGCGCGATCAGCTCCTTCGGCAGGGCGAAGGAGTCGTGCGTCATGATCGTGACGGTCCCCTTCGAGCCGGCGGCGGCGGTCCCCGAGGCGGAGGTCGAGGACGAGCCCGAAGCGGACGACGGCGCCGCCGAGGAGGACGCCGCGGACGACGACGACCCGGTCGAGGGCGCGGAGACGGAGCAGCCCGTCAGCGCGAGCGCGGAGAGGCAGGCGGCGGCGAGGACGCCGCGGCGGGTGGTGGCGGTGCGGTGCACGGACATGGTTCCTCCAGCGGGGCGGAGGGGCCGGCCGGCCCGGCCGGGCGGCGGGGGCCGCATCGGCGAGCCGCCCGGGAGGTGGACTCGACTTCCTTCGCCGGCATGACCCGGGCAGGTTCGAGGGTCTGCGGCGGACCGCACTCTCAGCGCGTGGACGCGCTCCCCTGTCGATGTGTGTGAGCCCGAGCATAGCGGGTCCGCCCCCGCCGTACACTCGGCCCCGTGAGCGCATCCGCACCGCCCGCCGTCACCGGCACCTCCACCCCGGCCACCGAGTGGGACAACCGCCGCCCCCATCGCATGTGGCCGCGCATGCTCGTGATCGTCCTGACCCTGGCCGGCCTCGTGGTCCTGGTCCAGTTCTTCCAGGGCATCGCCTCCATCGCCGCGCCCGTGTTCCTCGGCCTGAACCTGGTGATCGTGGCCTACCCGCTGCAGGCGTGGCTGATCCGCCGGGGCCTGCACCCCGTGCTCGGGGCCGCCACCACCGTGGTGGTGGTCTGCGCCGTGATCGCCGCGTTCCTCGGGATGATCGCCTGGTCCGGCATGGAGCTGCTGACGGAGCTGCCCAAGTACGCGGGGCAGTTCCAGCAGATCATGCACGACGCCTCGCAGTGGCTCTCGGACCACGGCGTCACCCCGGACATGGTGAACCAGCAGCTGGCGTCGGTGGACATGTCCGCGGTCACGGGCGCCGCCGTCAGCGCGCTCACCACGATCGCCAGCAACCTCTACGCCGTGCTGGGCCTGCTGATCACCGTGATCATGGGCATGTTCTTCCTGGCCATGGACTCGATGGCCGTGGAGCGGCGCGTGCGCCTGCTCAGCACCGCCCGGCACGAGCTGGGTCAGGCGCTGATCGACTTCGCCGACGGCGTGCGGCGCTACTGGATCGTCACCACCGTGTTCGGGCTGATCGTCGCGGTGCTGGACATGGTCGCGCTCGTGATCATCGGCGTGCCGCTCGCCCTCGTCTGGGGCGTGCTGAGCTTCCTGACCAACTACATCCCGAATGTCGGGTTCATCATCGGCCTGGTCCCGCCGGCCATCCTCGGCCTGGCGGCCGGCGGCTGGCCCGCGTTCCTGTGGGTGGTGGTCAGCTACTCGGTGCTGAACTTCGTCCTGCAGTCCATCATCCAGCCCAAGGTGGCCGGTGACGCCGTCGGCGTGATCCCCACCGTCAGCTTCCTCTCCCTGCTGTTCTGGGCGTGGGTCCTCGGCCCGCTCGGCGCCATCCTCGCGCTGCCGTGCACGCTCCTGGTCAAGGCCGTCCTGATCGACGCCGACCCCAACTCCCGCTGGGTGAACTCCCTGATCGCCTCGGACCTCAAGGGCATGGAGCGGCGGCAGTCCTCCATGCTGGAGCGGCTCCGGCTGCCCCGGGAGCTGATCCGCCACGGCGGGTCCACCGCGAGCCACGCGACGGCCGCGGACGTCCAGGGCGACGACGACGTGGCGCCGGAACGCACCGCGGAGGACGCCGCCCCGGCGCAGGATCGCCGGCGGGTGCGCGCTGCCGCGCAGGAGGCCCGCCTCGAGGGCCCGCCGCCCTCCACCCTCAGGGCGCCGCGCGTGGACCTTCCGGGTGAGCCGGAGCCGGCGACGGCCGACGGGTCCGCGCCCCCGGAGGCTGGGGCAGCACCAGGTCGCTGAGCGTCCCCAGCAGCCGCAGCAGCGGCGGCCCCGGGAAGGGCACCTGCTCCGCCCCGGGGAACAGCGCGGCCGCCGCCTCGGCGGTCGCCGCGTCCGCCTCCGGGTCGGCGTGCGCCGGCCGCAGCACCACCCCCGGGGCCAGGGGCAGCAGGTCCAGGGCGGAGAGCGGTCCGCGGGCCTCGAGGTCCGCGTCTGGTCCGGGCGGCAGCGCGCGCACCGTGCGGACCGAGAGCGCCCGCCCCCGGGCGTCACGGGCGCCGGTGAGCGCGTGGAGCGCCGCCGCGGACGCGGCGTGGTCCGGGTGCAGCCGACCCGGCTGCCAGTGCACGGCCACCTCGCCGGGCGCGACGAACCGCAGCCACGGGTGCGGGTGGGGCTGCGCGGCGCCGCCCCCGTCCCACGGCCCGGCGGCGTGCCCCGCGACGGGCGGGAGCCACAGCACCCTCTCCGCCCCGAGCAGTCCGGCCAGCGCGTCCTCGGCCTGGGCCCGCGTCCACCCCTCGTTCACGGCGGGGTCCAGCAGCGCCGCGGAGACGACGGCGGTGCCGTCCCCGTCCGCGGCCCAGGTCCCGGCGGGGGCGCTGAACAGCGGCGTCCGCAGGGGCAGCCCGGCGGAGCGGGCCACGGCGTCGGCGGTCGCGGCGGCGCGCCCGGCCGTCCCCGCGGCGTCGGAGGGGAGGCGCCAGTGGACGGCCTCCACGGACCCGCGGGTCCCGGCGGCGTGCACGAACGTGGGCCCCTCGCGCCCCGGCAGGGGGCTCGCCCCGCGGACGGGCACCCGCTCGACCACCCCGGGCAGGAGGCGGGCGGCGTCGGCGTCGTCGGGGTCCGTGAGCACGGCCACGGGCGCGTGCGCGCCGAGGGTCTCGGCCAGCCCGGCGACGGCGTCCCGCGCCTCGGCGAGCAGCCCCGGCACCGGGTGGACGGCCGGCAGCGCGAGCCACAGGCGCTCCGGCACCTCCCACGGCGCGGGAGCGCGCGGCGGCTCCGGGACGGCGGGCGTGCTCATGGGCGGCGGCTCCTGGTCGGCGGCGGTGGCCGTCCCACCCTAGTTCTCCCCTCCCGGCCCGCCCAGGGCGCGACGCCACCCCCCGGCCTGGGGTGACCGGGCTCACGTTCGACCCGGTAGGCTCCGGCCCATGCTCCATCTGCTGCCCCGCACCGCCCTCGTCGTCGTCCGTGCCCGCCGCCGCCCCCGCCTGGGGATCTGGGAGGCCTCCACCCTGCCGCTGCGCGCCCTGCCCACGGACGTGGACTTCGCGGGGCACATCAACAACGGCCAGTACTTCGGGCTGTTCGACCTCGGCCGGTTCGACCTCATGGTCCGCGCCGGCGTCTGGGACGGCGCCAAGCGACGCGGCTGGCTGCCCGTGGTGCAGGCGGAGCAGATCGCGTTCCGCCGTTCCGTGACCCTGGGCACCCGCTTCACCGTGGAGTCCCGGATCATCGGCCTGGATGAGCGGGCCGTCTGGTTCGAGCAGCGCGCGGTGGTGGACGGGGACGTGGCCGTGCGCGCGTTCATCTGCACCCGCTTGCGCGCGAAGGACGGCACGCCCGTCTCCAACGAGGACGTCCGCGACCTGGCCCGCGAGCTCGGCCACGACCTCGCCGCCGAGCCCGTGCTGCCGGAGTGGCTGCACGGCTGGCGCTCCGACATCGCCCTGCCCTCCGCCCGCACGCCGCTGCCGCACGCGTGGGGGACGCCGGCGCCGGCCGGCGTCTGACCGGGTCCTCCGGCGGTCCCGCCGCCCCCGGCGGACCTACCCTGGGAGCCGTGACCGCCTCCCCGCCCTCCCGCCCGGCCGACCGCGCCCCCGGCACCCTCCTGCTCTGGACGCTGCTGGCCGCCATGGGCGCGGGGCCGGTGTTCAACTACGCCGTCTCCACGTCCTCCACCGTGATCATCGAGCGGCTCGGGGTGACCTCCGGCCAGCTCGGCACCGTGATGACGGTGGTGTTCGCGGCGGCCGCGGTGACCTCCGTGGGACTGGGCCGCGCCGCGGACCGGCTCTCCAGCCGCACTCAGATGGCGATCATCTTCTTCGGCTCCGCCCTCGCCCTCGCGGTCGGCGGGTTCGCCGGCTCCCTCTGGGCGCTCTACGGCGCGGCCGTGCTGGCCGGCGTCACCCAGACCATCTCCAACCCCACCACCAACCGCATCATCCGCACCTCGGTGCCCGCGGAGCGGCGCATCGGGTGGATCGGCGTGAAGCAGTCCGGCGTGCAGGCATCCCAGCTGTTCGCCGGGCTGTTCTTCCCGGTGGCCGCGCTCGGCCTGGGCTGGACGGGGGCCTCCCTCGTGGCCGCCGCGCTCGTGGGGCTGCTCGGCGTCGTCGCGCTCCGGGCCGCCCCGCCCCTGCCCGGCGCCCCCGCCGCGCCGCCCACGACGACGCCGGACGCCGGCCGTCCCCGGGCCGGGCGGGCGCGGGCCCCGCTGCCGGCCACCGTGTGGTTCTTCGCGGGCATCGCGTTCCTCACCGGCTTCGGCATGCAGGCCACCAACATGTACCTGCCGCTGTTCGCCGTGGAGTCCCTGGACCAGACCCTCGTGATCGGCGGCGCGGCCGCGGCCACCTCGGGCGTGATCGGCGTGTTCTCCCGGATCTGGTGGTCTCGGCGGATGGCGGCCGGCCACCGCCCGACCACCCTGCTGGCCGGGATCGCGCTGGGGGCCGTGGTCGGCGTCGTCGTGTTCCTGGGGGCGGACCTGCTCCACGCCCCGGCGCTGCTGTGGGTGGGCGCGGCCGTGCACGGGCTGACCGTGCTGGGCACCAACGTGGTCACCAACGCCGGCCTCATGGACGCGGTGCCCGCCCACCACCTCGGCCGCGCCTCCGGGGTGAACGCCATGGGCATGTACGCCGGCTTCGCGTGCGGCCCGCTGGTGATGGGCCTGATGCGCGACCTCACCGGGGACTTCCGCGCCGGCTTCCTGGCCGTGGGCGTGTTCTACCTGCTGGCCCTGGCCGTGGTCGGGCTGCTGCGCCGCCACACGGACCGGCAGGGCGCGCCCCGGGCGGCATGACGGAGAGCCGCACGGGCGCGGCCGCGGGGGAGCGGACGACCGCGGGGCCGGGCGCCGGGTGGCTGTGGGCGCTGATCGGGGCCGCGGTGCTCACCCAGGCCGCCACGAACCTCGCCCGCCCCGTGACCAGCTACCACCTGCTGTCCCTCGGCGCCCCGGACGCCGCCGTCGGCCTGGCGACCGCCGCCTATGCCCTGCTGCCTCTGGTGGGCGCCCTGTGGCTGGGCCGGGTGACGGACCGGCTGTCCTCGGCCGCGCCGCTCGTGGTGGCCGGGGCCGCCGTGGTCGCCGCCGGTGCGGCGGGCCTGGCCCTCGCGACGGACGTGGCCGCCGTGCTGGCCGCCTCCGCTGTCCTCGGCGTGGGGCACCTGGCGTTCACGATCGCGGGGCAGGCGGCCATCGCGCGCCGGGCGCCCGCGCACCTGCTCGACGGCGCGTTCGGCTGGTTCACCGCCGCGTTCTCCCTGGGGCAGATGCTCGGCCCGCTGCTCTCCGGAGGGATCCTCACCGCCGTCGGCGGCACCCCGCGCGACGCCACGACGCTGGCCCTGTGGGTCTCCGCCGGGCTCGCGCTCGCCGGCGCGCTGCCCGTGCTCCTCGCTCCCGGTGCGCCGCCCGGGACGCGGGACCCCGCCGCGCGTGAGGCGTCTGCCGAGTCCGGTGCCGCCCCGGGTGACGACGCCGGCCGCCCCACCGTCCGGGCGATCCTGGCCCGGCCCGGTGTCGGCTCGGCCATGCTGGCGTCCCTGGCGCTGCTGGCCGTGCTGGACATCCTCACCGCGTTCCTGCCCGTGGTGGGGGAGCGGCACGGCGTGAGCGCCGCGTGGGTGGGGGCGCTGCTGGCGCTGCGCGGGGCCGGCTCGCTCGTCTCCCGCGTGTTCCTGCCGCGGCTGCGCCGCCGGTTCTCACGCGAGCTGCTGCTGGCGGTGGCGCTGTGGGCGTCCGCGGCGACGATCGCGGCGGTGCCCGTGGGGATGACCTCCGGGCTGCTCTGGCTGGCCGCCGCGGCCGCGGTGGCGGGCGGGCTCACCCTGGGCGTCGGGCAGCCGCTGACGATGTCCGTGATCAGTGAGGCCGTGCCGCACGCCTGGCGCTCCACCGCCCTGGCGGTGCGGCTGATGGGCAACCGGCTGGGCCAGGTGGTGCTGCCCGCGGCGGCGGGACTGGCGGCGGCGCCCCTGGGCCCGTCCGCCGCGGTGTGGACGGCGTGTGCCGTGCTCGCGGTCTCGGGCGCGGAGCGGGCGGCGCGCTCGCGACGACGACGGCCCCCGCGCTCCGTGCGGAGTGGCGGGGGCCGTGGTGGATCGGCGTCAGCCGATCAGTGAACCGGTGTGGTTCAGAGCTTGGTGACGTCGGCGGCCTGCAGGCCCTTGGGACCCTGCTGGGTCTCGAACTCGACGCGGTCGTTCTCCTGCAGCTCCTTGAAGCCGTTGCCCTGGATGGCGGAGAAGTGCACGAAGACGTCGGCGGAGCCGTCCTCGGGGGCGATGAAGCCGTAGCCCTTCTCGGAGTTGAACCACTTGACGGTGCCAACAGCCATGTTGGTGTCCTTTCGATGTGCCCGCGGTGATGCGGGCGGTTGGGCCGGGTGCGGAGTCGCACACGGGTGAAGCGGTAGAACTGAACCGCCTGCCCAACGCTCATCCGGATCCGGCGGACCGGCCCGACAAGCAGTGAATTGCGAGATACAGCTGAATCAACTTCAGGCTCCATCATTGCACGGATCTCGCCGACCGGGGACCAGGGGCTGAAATGTTCACCTGGAGTTCTCTCAGAGCGCGCGCAGGCCGTGGAAGAGATTGCGGTGCAGGGCGGCCGGGGGAGCGTCGTCCGTGTGATCCGCGAAGGCCGTCACCTCCAGCAGCACCACCGTGTGGTCGCCCGCCGGGACCTCGGCGTGCACCCGCGTCTCGAGCCAGAGCGAGGAGCCCCCGATCAGCAGGGCGTCGTGCGGGCTGCGGTGCACGTCGAGACCGGCGAAGCGGTCGCCCTCGCGGGCGGCCAGCTGACGGCACAGTGGCGTCTGGTCCGCCGCGAGCAGGGAGACGCCGATCGCCCCGGCCCGGCGCAGGCGCGGCCAGGTGCGGGAGCTGTTCTGCGCGGAGAAGGACACGAGGGCCGGCTCCCAGGAGATGCCCACGCCGAAGGAGGAGGACACCATCACCTCGGGGACGTCGTCGGCGAGGCCCGCCAGCGCGACGACCCCGGTGGGGAAGGCCGAGAGGCCGGAGCGGAGGTTGCCGAGGGACAGGTCGGTGTCCCACGCGGCGGTGTGGGGTGCGTGGATCAGGGTCATGGCGCGCGTCCTCTTCCGACGACTGACGCGGCTCCGCAGACAGCGGGAACGCGGATCGCCCGGATCCGCGGAGACGCGGTACTTGCCCGCCGGGGTGTCCGAGGGGCCGAATCATCACCTGGAGCACCCCACTACTGCGTGAGAGGGTTGCCGTCCCGCCGGCCAGGGCCGTGAATGACGGGAACTCGTGATTCTGGGGACCAGCCTACGGAGGGGTCCGTGGGGCGGTCAAAAGCGGTCCGGAGCGTGGGCGACGCGCGGGGTCGCAGTCGGATGCACCGATCGGGTGGGAGGACGACCCCTCCAGCATCTTCGACGGCGAGGGGGATCACATGAAAATGTGATGCTTGACACATGGCACGGCGGGCCATCACGATTCACTTACTCGAGAGGGGGGGGGAGCTCGAGACCGCAGCCCACGGCCCCCGCATACGGTTCTCTGAAAGGGATCGAATCATGCGGATGAATATCAAGAAGAAGCTGGCGGCCCTGGCGTCCGGCACCGTGGTCGCCGCCTCACTGATGGTGGCTCCGGCAGCGGGGGCGGCAACGACTCCCGGGGATGGAGAGGCCGTCTCGCCGGACGCGTACTGCGCCGAGGAGTATTGGACGAACACCTCAGTGACGTCGAACACCTTCAAGCAGTCCTACTCATCTTATTCTTCGGTGTCCGGGGCGCCTGGTGTGACGCTCACCATCGCCACCGGGCGGACGTTCGGTGTCAGCGGCGACATCACGGGCGAGGTGTCCGGAGATGTCAGTGCCATCCTCGCGGGGGTCTCCGCGAAGGTCGGCACCCGAGTGGGAGTGAGCTACTCCTCCACCAACACTGTGAGCGGGACATGGAAGGTGCCCAGCACCTACACGAACGGAGGCAAGCTTGCCATTGGTGCCAAGCGTGCGCAGGGGACGTGGAACCGTCAGATGCTGAACAGGGCCTGCAATGTGGTCACCCTGCGCAGTGGGTCGTTCTACACCCCGTGGCAGCAGTTCTACTTCCAGCACTACAAGCTCTGATGCGGCGCGTGGTCCGGCGTCGGGCGCAGGGCGCCCGACGCCGGACGCCGGACCATCGACTTCTCTTCCCTCGACGAACAGGCCTCCCATGTTTCCGCTCTTCCCACTTTCTCCTTCACGTCGTCTAGCCGCCCTCGCCGCCGCTGTTCTCGTCGGCGCGACGATCTCCGGGTGCTCCACCTCTCAGGCTGAAAACCCGACCCCCTCGAGCGCGTCCGCAGCTTCTGCAAGTGCGAGCCCTTCGGCGTCGGCCGCCACGGGCAGCTCCTCCGACGTCGACACTCAGGCCTCGCGTGACGGGGAAGCGTTGCCGGCGGCTCTCTTCCAGGAGGATGGGATGACGCTGGAGGAGTACACGCGTCAGAATCCGGACTCTGACTACCTCCATCCGGAGACGGAGTCCGTTCTACAAGAAAAGGTCGGGACGGGCACGCAGCAGATCACCGTGGACGCTCAGGAGGGCGCAGTCCTGCGCGTCATCCTGCTATGCCCTTCGGATGCGACGGGCAAGACGGACATCCACACCTCGCGGGGCGCTGAGGGGGAGAAGACCTGGATGGCGGGGTCGGAGGCACTCTGTGGTGGGTGGTCTGCGGCGACCCCTCCCGTGGAGAAGGCCGGACCCATGACCTTCAGCGCCACCGTGGACAATGACAAGCCCTTCCGCATGGTGCTGACGGCACCCGCGGCGTGAGGCCGTCGTCCGGAACGGCCGGGTCGCAACACCCGGTCGCCAGGGCAGTGCGCAGTCGGCCCTCCCCATCGTGGCCGGCACCGCCGGCCGTGCGGATGCTGAGACTGGTGGCGGGCGCACTCGCGCTGGCAGTGGTCCTGGGCCTCTTCGTCGAGGCCCAGGCCGCGCGGCGGCTCCGCGACCTGGTTGACTCCTCGTGGCGCGGCTCCTACGACCTGGTGGTCTCCGTGCCGGGGGCGGCCTCGAGCCCTGCCTCCCTCGGGGCCCCGCTGGACACGGCCGCGTGGACGAGCGCGGCGGAGCGCCTCAGCCCGGCCGACCTCGGCCGCATCCGGGCGGTGCCCGGTGTCGAGGTGGCCGCCCCGCTCGGGGATTTCGGCGTGCGCAGCGTGGCCAACCAGGACGCCGTCATGATCGGCTACCCGGCGGACGGCAGCGTCCAGGGTCCCCGTGCATTTGACGTGGACGCGCGCGTCCGCACCGACGACGGGCTCGGACCCCGCCCCGTGCTCGGCATGGACGCCACGCTCATCGGCTCCTTCTCCGACGGCCCGATCCTGGACGCGCGTCCCTTGCTGGACGACCCGGTCGTCTGCACCCCAGCTCCGCCCGAGCCCGGTCCCTGCACGGACGTCGAGCTCCCCACCGTCGCCATCGGGCCCCGTGGCCAGACGCCGCCCCCCGCACAGCGCGAGATCCCGGCCGGCACGTATTGGGCCGCCCCGTGGGCGGACCCCGACCCGCAGGGGAACCGGATGGTGGTCGTGGACGCGGCCGCTGAGGCTCAGCTCCTGTCCCTCGGCGGGCACCCCGCCGCGGCCGATGCGTTCCGCGTGCTCGCGCAGTCCTCGCCCGCCGGCTCCCTTCCCGCTGTGGTCGACCGGCTCTCCGGTGCTACAACCGAGGAGGCGGAGGCGCTCCTCGAGGCCAAGGACCGGCTCCCGGCCTACCTCCAGAACCTTGCAGATGCGGCCGGACGCCCGGTGGAGTCCCTGACCGCCGTCCCGCTGCTCGCCACGAACGTCGGGTCTGCCCCTCTGTCCCTCGAGGTGCGTGCGACGCCCTACCGCGAGCCGGTCACGCGACTCGACATCCAACAGGGACCGGTGGACCCCCGTGACCCGACCGCACCCCGCGGCATCGTGGGGATGCCGGCGTGGGCGCTGCCCGCCGGCGGGACCACGGGGCAGGACGAGGTGTCCACCTCGGACATCTCGGGCCGTTTCGGCGGCCTCGGGCTCGGGGTCACGGTGGTTCCCCTGCCGGGCCTGGCCACGGGGCAGGACCCGGTCCTGAGCTATGACTCGCCCCGTCTGTCCCTGGTCGAGGAGACGCGGACCCTGACCCGGCCGTCATCCGCGGACGGGACCCTGACGGAGGCGGCCTCCGTGGAGACCGCCTCCGGTACGATCCCCGGCCGGCCCGACGTCGCGGTCTCCCGGGCACTGCCGGCGTCCACGTCCCGGGAGTCCGCGTACTATACGGCCACCGACGACGGGCGCCGCTTCGGCACCGGCGACGCGCCCCTGCTGGTCAGCGTGGGCACCCTGACCCCGGAGCCGGACACCGCCCTGGCGGGGATCGCCCCGCTGCTCACGGACGTCGAGCTGCCCACGACCCTCGTCGCGGACCCCCGCGGCACCCCGCAGGACGTGCGGCTGCGCCCCGCCTCCACCGGCTTCGGCCTCGCCAACCAGATGCCCGCCGCCTACGTGGACGCCGCATCGGCGGAGGCCCTCGGACTGGCGCGGCCCTTCAGCACCGTGCGCGTCCGGGTGGCCGGCGTGGGGGAGGAGCTCACGCCGGAGAACCTCGCGACCATCGACGCCGTGGCCCAGCGCCTGGAGGAGGCCGGCTTCGCCGCGACCACGGTGGCCGCCTCCAGCCTGGCGCCGCGCGAGATGCAGGTGGTGTCCTACCGGTTCGACTCCACGGACGGCGAGCCCCGGACGGGTCCGCTCGGCACCGTGCGCCAGCTCGGACCGGAGCTCGCCGCGTCTCAGCGGGTCTCCGCGGCCGTCGGGACCGCCGGGACCTCCCAGGCGGTGACGGTGGTGGTCCTGCTGACCGTCCTGGCGGGCCTGTGCGTCGCTGCGGCCTTGCGGCCCCGCCGCCGTCGAGCTGGGGTACTCGCCGTCCAGGGGTGGACACGCGATGCCACGGTGGCCCGCCACCTCCGGGAGGACGCCCCCACGCTGCTCGTGCTCGCCGTGGCCGCGCTCGCCGTCATCGGCATGATGTCCGGGCGCCTTGGCGTGGCCGTGCCGCTGGTGGCCGTGGGCCTCGGGACGACGGCGGGGCTCGCCGCAGCCGTGGTGCTTGCGGCGGTGCTCGCGGCCCGTCCCGCCGCGTCCGCGGTCCGGGAGGGCGGGGACCGGGCGGCCCGACCGGCCCGCACCCCCGCTGCGCTGCTGACCCGATGGACCGCGCGCACCTGGCCACGGCTGCTCACCGGTGCCGCGTACCGGGCGGCCGTGGCGGTGGGGTCGGGACTGCTCGTGGCCGTCGTCCTGCAGGCCCGCCGGGAGGCCGGAGCCTCCCTGTTGGCCGGCGAAGCCGTGGCTCAGGACCTGCCGTTCCGCCTGGCCCTCGGGGCGCTGTCCGCCGTCGTGGGGACCGTCCTGCTCGTACAGCTGCACCGGGTGGAGGGCCAGGCCGTCCGGGCTGAGGCCACCGTGCTCCTGCTCGCCGGCTGGACCCGCGCCCGGCTGCTGGGGCGGCACGTGCCCGCCCTGGCGGTGGAGGCGATCACGGCGGCGGTGGTGGCCGGCGTCGTGCCGGCGCTGCTCACCCCGGACCCGGACCTGCCCCTCGTGGCGGGAGCAGCCGGCTTCGCCCTGCTCCTCACGCTCCTCATCACCCTGCTCACCCGGCGAGCCCAGCTCGCCCGCGCCTGGAAGGGGCAGCCCGCATGACCGCGTCCGCGCCCGTGCTCACCCTCGACCGCGTGCAGGTCGGCTACCGCCATCCCGACGGCGGCACCCGCGTGCTCATCGAGTCGCTGGACCTGACCCTCGCGCCCGGAGAGGTCGTGGGGCTCTGGGGCCGCTCCGGCACCGGGAAGTCCTCCCTGATCCGCCACCTCGCCGGGCTGTCGCGTCCGCTGGCCGGGCGGATCGCCTACCGCAGCCCCGACGGATCGCTGAACGGGGAGGTCGCGGACCTCTCGGCCGGGGACCTCGCCCGGTACCGGCGTGAGCACCTGGGCTACGTGGACCAGTCCTGCGAGCTCATCGGCGAGCTGTCCGCTCTCGACAATGCCGCGGTATGGATCCATGGTGGGCGCATCGCCGGGTCTGCCTGCGACGCCCAGGAGACGGTGCAGGGCCTGCTCGAGCGACTCGGACTGGGACACCGGCTCGGCGCTCCCGCCTCCCGGCTGTCCGGAGGCGAGGCCCAGCGGGTGGCCCTCGTCCGGGCTCTGTCGAAGCGGCCGCACCTGATCGTGGCCGACGAGCCCACCGGCCACCTCGACGGGGTGACGGCTCGCGAGGCCATCGCGCTGCTGCGCGAGCACGCCGAGGCCGGGGCCGCCGTGCTCGTGGCCAGCCACGACCCCCTCGTCCATGCGGCCGTCGACCGGGCTGTCCGAGTCGGGGAGGACTGACCCTCGGCCTTGCCAGCAGAGGAGCGACTCATGCACCGCACCACCATCACGGCACCGACATCGAGCCGACGCCACCGCTCGGCCGGGGTCGCAGTCGGGCTCGCCGTCGTCGGGCTGGTGATGACGGCGTGCTCCGCCGGCAAGGCGCAGGAGCCGAGGCCGACGACCTCCGCCCACGTCCAGGCCCAGGGCGAGGGGGCGTCACGCCGCTCTCGGAAGTGGAGGGAACCGGGCCGCTGGTCCACGACCTGACGGTCGCGTGAGTGACGGCTGAGCCGGCGGCCGTCCTGTCCTGCTCACCCCGCCGCCTGGCTTTCCGACGTCCTGCGACATCTCCTACGCGGACCGGGGCGGAGAAGTCCCAGGACGTCGGAGATCCGGAAAGGGAGGGCGGGTCAGCCCCGGCCGGTCGAGGCCCGGCCCCGCAGCGCGTCCAGCTGCCGGCGGTCCCGCTTGGTGGGCCGGCCCGCGCCGCGCTCGCGGTAGGGCACCGCGAGCAGCTCACGCGGCACGGGCGGCGGGGAGTGGTCCACGTACTGCTGTCGGGCCACGGGGGCGCCCACCCGCTTGGCGATCAGCCCGGTGACCTCGAGGATCCGCTCGCGTCCGTCCTGGCGCACGCGCACCCGGTTCCCGACGACGACGGGCGTCGCCGCCTTCACGGGCTCACCGTCGATGCGCACGTGGCCCGCGCGCACGGCCGCCGTCGCGGCGGACCGGGTCTTGTACAGCCGCACGGCCCACAGCCACGCGTCGATGCGGACGGCGCCCATCAGCGAGCCCCGCTCACGCGAACCGCGCCCGGACCGCCACGCCGTGGGCGGGCAGGCGCTCGTCCTCGGCGAGGGCGGAGATGCCGTCCGCGAGCGCCTTCAGCCCGGCCTCGCCGTAGCGGATCAGCTGCTGGGAGCGCAGGAACGTCACGGTGTTGAGGCCGGAGGAGAAGCGGGCGGTGCCGGAGGTCGGCAGCACGTGGTTGGACCCGGCGGAGTAGTCGCCCAGCGGCACCGGGGAATATGGGCCCACGAACACGGCGCCGGCGTTGCGCACGCGGGCGGCCAGGGCGTCGGCGTCGCGGGTGTGGATCTCCAGGTGCTCGGTGGCGTAGAGGTCGGAGACCTCGAGGGCCTGCTCCATGTCCCGGACCAGCAGCACGCCGGACTGGGGGCCCGTGAGGGCCACGCGGATCTGCTCCTCGTGGAAGGAGCCCGGCACCTGCGCCTCGACGGAGGCCAGCACGTCGCGCAGGAGGTCCGCGGAGTCGGTGATGAGCACGGACGCGGCCAGCGGGTCGTGCTCGGACTGGCTGATGAGGTCCGCGGCCACCCAGTCGGCGCGGGCGGTGCCGTCCGCGATCACCGCGATCTCCGAGGGGCCGGCCTCGGCGTCGGTCCCGATCACGCCCTGCAGGGCGCGCTTGGCCGCGGCGACGTATACGTTGCCCGGCCCCGTGACCATCCGCACGGGCGCGCAGAGCCAGCCGTCGCCGTCGTCCGCGCGGACGCCCAGGGCGAGCATGGCCACGGCCTGGGCGCCGCCGGCCGCGTAGACCTCGTCCACGCCCAGCAGGGCGCACGCCGCCAGCACCGTGGGGTGGGGCAGGCCGCCGTGGTCCCTCTGCGGCGGGGACGTCACCACCAGGGACTCGACGCCGGCCGCCTGCGCCGGCACCACGTTCATCACCACGGAGGAGGGGTACACCGCGCGCCCGCCCGGCACGTACAGGCCCACGCGCTCCACCGGCACCCAGCGGTTCTCGACGACGGCCCCCTCGCCGAGCTCGACCGTGGAGCCGGACGGCACCTGCGCCGCGTGGACCTTCCGGGCGCGCGCGATCGACTCCTCCAGGGCGGCGCGCACGGCGGGGTCGAGGCCCTCGAGCGCCGCGGTGAGCGCCTCGGCCGGCACGCGCAGGGCCGGCGGACGGACGCCGTCGAACCGCTCCGCCAGGTCCAGGAGGGTCTGCTCGGAGCCCGTGCGCACCTGCTCGATGATCGGGGCGACCACGGGGACGGTGTAGGCCACGTCCACCTCGGCGCGCGGGACGATTGCGGACAGGTCGGCGGCGGCGGTGTCCAGCTCGCGCAGGTCGGTCACGGAGAGCACGGGTTCCTCCTGGGGGTCGAGGGCGGTGCGGTCAGCCTCCATTGTGCTCCGTCCCCGGCGGCGTCCCGGCTCCGGTGTCAGACTGTGCGCATGCCGGTCCCCGCACTCCTCCCCGTCCTCGCCCAGACCGCCTCCTCGGACGCCGCCCTGTCCGACGCGGTGCTCTCCGCCGCGGACCAGGTGGTCCCCGGCTCCGTGGAGCAGGACGTGCAGCAGGGGGCGTCCGCGGCGTCGGCCGCGCTGGGCGTGGAGTGGGCCACGGTGGCCGCGGTGCTGGGCGCGTTCCTGGCGGGCGGGCTCGTGGTCCTGGGCGTGTTCCTCGTCGCCCGGCTGGCGCTGTTCCGCCGGGACCGGCTCAAGGCGGACGCGGCCCGGTTGACGGTGCCCGTCTCCCTGTTCGCGGGCTTCCTCACGGCCCGGGTGGGCCTGGAGGTCATGGCGCACGGCCAGCCCTGGTTCGAGGCCGCGGCGTTCGTCCTGCTGCTCGCCGTCGCCGCCTCCGCGGCCTGGGCGGCCTGGCGGGTGGTGGACGTCGTCGAGTCGGGGATCCTGGCCCGCTACCACCAGCCCGGCGTGAACGACCGGCGGGAGCGCAAGATCCGCACCCAGACCATGCTGCTGCGCCGCGTGCTCAACGCGGTGATCGTGGTGGTGGCCCTCGCCGTCGTGCTGCTGGCCATCCCGCAGGTGCGCTCCCTCGGTGCCGGCCTCCTGGCGTCCGCGGGCCTGATCTCCGTGATCGCCGGTCTCGCGGTCCAGTCCACGCTGACCAACGTGATCGCCGGCTTCCAGCTGGCGTTCACGGACTCCATCCGGGTCGGCGACGTGGTGGACATGCAGGGCGTGTTCGGCACCGTGGAGGAGATCACCCTCTCCAACGTGGTGGTCAAGCTCTGGGACGGTCGCCGCATGGTCTACCCGTCCAAGCACTTCACCAGCGAGCCCTTCGAGAACTGGACCCGTACGGGGGCGGCGGTGGCCGGCGTCGTGGAGATGGACGTGGACTGGCGCGTCCCCATGGACCCGCTGCGGGCGCGGCTCACCGAGCTGCTCGAGTCCACCGACCTCTGGGACGGCCGGGAGAACGCCATGCAGGTGATCGACGCCGTGGGCGGCATGGTCCGCATCCGCGCCGTGGTCTCCGCCAAGAACTCGGGCGAGCTGTGGGATCTGCGCTGCCTCGTGCGCGAGGACCTCGTGGGCTTCCTGCGGGCCGAGTACCCGGAGGGCATCTACACGCAGCGCCTGGTGGAGCGCCGCCCGTCGGACCCCGCCCCGGAGGCGCACGACGACCCCGCCCCGGACGCGCACGACGACGCCGCCCCCGCCGCGGCGCCGGCCGCGCCGGCCCCGTCCGATCGGGGCTCCTCCACCCGGGCCGAGCCGACCCCGCAGACCCGTCCCATGCCCACGGTCACCGGCTCGGTGCCGCTGGCCCGGGCGGGGGAGAACGCCTCCCTCTACACGGGGTCGATCCGCGCCGTGGAGCGGAACCAGGAGATGGACGGCCCCGGCGAGGAGGCCTACGCCGAGCGGCGGGCTCGCGCCGCCGAGCGCGAGGACCGCGCGGCCCGCGACGCCGGCCGCGGCGGGGCGCACGCCGCGCGGAGCTGAGGGCGCCCGCCGTCGTCCTCCGGCCGGCGTCGGGCCGCCCCTCGGTCAGCGGCCGTCGTCGGCGGCGTGCTCGCCCGTGAAGGGGCGCGGGGCGTGCCCCGGCTCGGCGGACGGCATCCCGTGGGTGGCGGGGTCCGTCTCCGCCACGGAGCTCACCGCATCCGGGGTGCGGCCGCGGTACTCCTTCACGGCCAGCACGGGCTGGTCGATCACCTGCAGCAGCTCGTCGGACACCGAGCCCATGACGAACCGCCCGAACCCGCCGCGGCGGCGCAGCCCGACCACCACGATGGACGGGTCCAGCTCGTCCGCCACGGACTTCAGCTCGTCGGCGGTGGAGCGCCCGCGCGCGTACTGGCGGAACTCGGCGGAGACGCCGGAGTCGTCCAGGAGGCGCTGGACCTCCTGCTGCTGCGCCTCCGTCACCAGGGACGGGCTGCGGTGCTCGCCGCCGGGGCCGGCGTTGACCACCACGACGTGCTCGCCGGTCTGACGGGCGACGTCGAGGGCGGTGGACAGGGCGGCCTTGGCGGTCTCGCTGGGCTTGTAGGCCACGAGGATGGTCATGCGGGTTCCTTCCGTTCCCGGGGCGGGGGTGTCCCGCCGCGCTCGCCCGCCACTGTAGACGGGGCCTGCGCGGACCAGGGGGGCGTCAGCCGCGGCGCAGGTAGGCCAGGTGCGCCGCGAGCACCTGCTCGGCCACCCGCGCCACCTGGCCGGTGACCTCGGGGTAAATCACACCCACGAGCTCGGAGGGGGTGACCATGGCGGCCCGGGCCGGGTCCATGCCGTCCAGGGCGCGGCGGAGCTGGAAGAGGCGGCCCTCACGGTGGTCGATGTAGTCCCGGGCGATCACGTCGAGCGGCGCCGGCACCGGCCCGTGGGCCGGCAGCACCGTGAGCGGCCCGGCCGCCTGCAGCCGCGCCAGGGAGGCCAGGTAGTCCGTGAGGGTGCCGTCCGGGTGGTCCAGCATGGTGGTGCCCGCCCCGAGGATGGTGTCCCCCGTGAGCACGGCGCCGTGCGGTCCGGACTCGGGTACCGCGAAGGAGTACGAGTCCGAGGTGTGCCCGGGGGTGTGCCACGCCAGGATCCGCACGCCGGCGCGGACGATCTCCTCGTCCGGGGTCAGCGGCAGCCCGCCCCCGCGGCAGTGCGACGGGTCCGCCGCGCGCACGGGCGCGCCGGTGCCGGCGTGGAACGCGTCGATCCCGCCGGTGTGGTCCGCGTGCCGGTGGGAGACCAGGACCAGCTCGATCCGCCGCCCCTCCGCCGCCTGCCGCACCCGCTCCAGGTGGCCCTCGGCGTCCTCCGCGGGCCCGGGGTCCAGGACGACGGCGGCGTCGGCGTCGTCGGCGAACAGCACGTACGTGTTGGTGCCCGCCAGGGTCATCGGGGAGGGGTTCTGGGCGGTCACGCAGCGCACCAGCGGGGCGGGCGTGAGGCCGGGCGTGGCGGGGGTCGTCGTCATAGGCTCGAGTGTATGGAGGATCAGCAGACCGGCCAGGCCGCGGACCGCGGCACCATCGACACGCGCGAGGCGCTCACGGGCAACTACGTGCAGTCCGGGGCGGAGTTCACGCGGGACACGGACTACATCGCGGACCGGATCGTGGCGGACCCGGAGGCCGTGCGGGCACTGCCCGTGGCCGAGCCGTCCACGGTCGGCCGCGTGGGCGGCGGGCTCACCGAGGGGGCCGAGGCGTGGCCCGTCGAGGCGGGCCGCTACCGGCTCGTGGCGGCGCGGGCATGCCCGTGGGCGAACCGGACGATCATCGTGCGGCGCCTGCTCGGCCTGGAGGACGCGATCTCGCTGGGCACCCCGGGGCCGACCCACGACGAGCGATCCTGGACCTTCGACCTCGACGCCGGCGGGAAGGACCCCGTGCTCGGCACCGAGCGGCTCCAGGAGAACTACTTCACGCGCTTCCCCGACTACCCGCGGGGCATCACCGTCCCGGCGATCGTGGACGTGCCGACGGGCGGCGTCGTGACCAACGACTACCCGCAGATCACCCTCGACCTCTCGACGGAGTGGACCGCGTTCCACCGCGACGGCGCCCCGCAGCTGATCCCCGACGCCGGGCCGGAGCGGGACGAGATGTTCGAGGTGATCGAGCGCGTGTTCACCGAGGTGAACAACGGCGTGTACCGGTGCGGCTTCGCGGGTTCGCAAGAGGCGTACGACGCCGCGTACGAGCGGCTGTGGGCCGCGATGGACTGGCTCGAGGAGCGCCTGACGACGCGCCGCTTCCTGATGGGGGAGCGGATCACCGAGGCCGACGTGCGGCTGTTCACCACGCTGGTGCGGTTCGACCCCGTGTACCACGGGCACTTCAAGTGCAACCGGAACAAGCTGACCGAGATGCCGGCGCTGTGGGGCTACGCGCGGGACCTGTTCCAGACCCCGGGCTTCGGGGACACGATCGACTTCGCCCAGATCAAGGAGCACTACTACGTGGTGCACGAGGACATCAACCCGACGGGCATCGTGCCCGCCGGCCCGGACCTCTCCGGCTGGACGACCGAGCACGGCCGCGCCGACCTTGGCGGCGACCCCTGGGGCGGCGGCACCGCCCCGGGCCCGGTGCGCGACGACGAGCGGGTCGACCCGGAGCACACGCCGCTGCGGTGAGGTCGCTCGGCCCGGCCCGCAACGCGGGTTGAGTTATCGCGGGTCCTGGGCGGGAACACCCGCGATAACTCAACCCGCGTTGGCGTGCGGACCGGGTGAGCGCCACGAGGGCGCGCCGTGGATTGTTGAACAACCGCCCCTCATGCCTCAAGATTGTGTGACCGGCACCTCAGCCGGGTCCGATCCGAGAGGACTGCACTGTGTCTCACGCGCCGCAGATCGACCTGAACTCCGACGTCGGCGAGTCCTTCGGCTCGTGGACGATGGGGGACGACGCCGCCATCATGCCCTCCGTCTCCTCGGCCAACGTCGCCTGCGGGTTCCACGCGGGGGACCCCTCCGGCATCGCCGCGACCTGCCGGGCGGCCGTCGCCGCGGGCGTCACCATCGGCGCGCACGTGGGCTACCGGGACCTCGCCGGCTTCGGCCGCCGCTTCCTGGACTGCTCGCCCACCGAACTCGCCGACGACGTGCTCTACCAGATCGGCGCGCTCGAGGCCCTGGCGGGCGCGGCCGGCGCCACCGTGCGCTATGTGAAGCCGCACGGCGCGCTCTACAACACGATCGTCCACCATGAGGAGCACGCCCAGGCCGTGGTCGACGGCGTCGCCGCCTTCGGCGCGGACCTGCCCCTCCTCCTGCTGCCCGGCTCGGTGGCCCTGGAGAAGGCCGAGAAGGCCGGCCTGCGCGGGGTGGCCGAGGCCTTCGCCGACCGCGGCTACACCCCGCAGGGCACGCTCGTCTCCCGCCGCGAGCCCGGCGCCGTCCTGCACGACGAGGACGAGGTGGCCGCCCGCATGGTGCGCCTGGCCACCGAGGGCGTCGTCACCGCCGTCGACGGCTCGGACGTGCGCGTGGCCGCGGAGAGCATCTGCGTCCACGGCGACACGCCCGGTGCCGTGTCCATGGCCGCCGCCGTCCGCCGCGCCCTCGAGGACGCCGGCGTCACGATCGCGTCGTTCGCGTGAGCGGGACGCAGGCGCCCGGGGCCGCGACGCCCCGCCCGATCCGCGCGGTCGGCACGCAGGCCTTCCTCGTGGAGTGCGCGTCCCTGGCCGACGTCATGGCCGTCCACGCCCACCTCGTGGCCCACCCCGAGCGCGGCCAGCGCCAGGTGCTCTCCGCCGCCCGGACCGTGCTGGTGACCTTCACCTCCCAGGCCGCGGCGCAGCACGCCGCGCCGCGCGTGGCCGCCCTGGACCCGGACGCGCAGGACCGCGACGCCGGGCGGACCGTGGAGATCCCCGTGGTGTACGACGGCGAGGACGTCGCCGAGGTCGGCCGCCTCACCGGGCTCTCGCCCGAGGCCGTGGTCCGCGCCCACGTGGAGACGGACTGGTTCGCCGCGTTCGGCGGCTTCGCCCCCGGCTTCCTCTACTGCGCCGCCGAAGCCCCGCCCTTCGACGTGCCTCGCCGGGACTCCCCGCGCACGGCCGTCCCCGCCGGCGCCGTGGCCGTGGCCGGTCAGCTCTCAGCCGTGTACCCGCGCACCTCGCCCGGCGGCTGGCAGCTGCTCGGGCACACCGACGCCGTGATGTGGGACCTGGGCCGCGAGCGCCCCGCCCTCCTCGAGCCCGGCGACCGGGTGCGCTACGTCCCCGTGCGCGCCGAGGCCGTGCGGGGCGCCGCCCCCGCCGCCGAGGCGCCCGCGGAGGACACCCTCGTCGCCGCCCACACCCCTGACGCCGGTGAAGCCTCCGCCCCCGGCCTCACCGTGGCGGACCCGGGCCTGTTCACGCTGCTGCAGGACCTCGGCCGGCCCGGGCTGGGCGACCTCGGCGTGGTGGCCTCCGGCGCCGCCGACCGCGACGCCGCCCGCCAGGCCAACCGCCTGGTCGGCAACGCCTCCGGCGAGGCCGTCCTCGAGACCGTCCTCGGCGGCCTGGCGCTGACCGCCCGCGGGGACCAGGTCCTCGCCCTCGCCGGCGCCGAGGCCACCGGCGTCGTCACCGGGCCCGGGGGCGTCGCCCGTCCGGTCTCGCCGCGCACCCCGTTCCCGCTCCTGGACGGGGAGACCCTCACCGTGCAGGAGCCGACCGCCGGCCTGCGCGTCTACGTGGGCGTGCGCGGCGGCCTCGAGGCCCCGCGCACCCTGGGCAGCCGCGCCACGGACACCCTCTCCGGGCTCGGCCCCGCCCCGCTCACCGCCGGCCAGGCCCTGGCCCGCCACGCGGACCTCGACGCGCCGCGCGCCGGCGTCGTGCCCGTGGGCGACCCCGAGGCGCCGCTGCGGCCCATGCCCGCACCCGGCGGGACCGCCGTGCTGCGCGTGGTGCCCGGCCCGCGCGACGACTGGTTCGGCCCGGCCGGCCTCGAGCGGCTGACCGCCCAGGAGTGGGCGGTCAGCCAGCAGACCGACCGGATCGGTGTCCGGCTCACGGCCGGTGAGGCCGGTCCGCTCGAGCGCATCCGCACCGGGGAGCTCGCCTCCGAGGGCGCCGTGCGCGGGGCGCTCCAGGTGCCCCCGTCCGGCGAGCCCGTCCTCTTCCTCGCGGACCATCCCGTCACCGGCGGCTACCCGGTGATCGGCGTCGTGGCCCGCGCCGACCTCGGCCTGGCCGCCCAGCTGCCCCCGGGCGCCCGCGTCCGCTTCGTCCTGCATCCCCAGCCCTCCCAGGAGCCCACCGCATGAGCACCCCGTCCACCACAGCCTCCCGCCCCGTCACCCGGGTGCTGATCGCCAACCGCGGGGAGATCGCCGTGCGCGTGGCCCGCGCCTGCCGGGACCACGGGATCGCCTCGATCGCCGTGTACTCGGACCCGGACGCCCAGGCCATGCACGTGGCCGTCGCGGACGAGGCGTACGCGCTGCCGGGTTCCACGTCCGCGGAGACCTACCTGGACATCGCCGCCGTGCTCGACGTGGCCCGCCGCTCCGGCGCGGACGCCGTGCACCCGGGCTACGGGTTCCTCTCCGAGAACGCGGACTTCGCGCAGGCTGTGATCGACGCCGGCCTCACCTGGATCGGCCCGTCCCCGCAGGCCATCCGCGACCTGGGCGACAAGATCACCGCCCGCGCGATCGCCCAGCGCGCCGGCGCCCCGCTGGTGCCCGGCTCGGACGGCCCGGTGCCGGACGCGGCCGCGGCGCGCGCCTTCGCCCAGGAGCACGGCCTGCCGATCGCCATCAAGGCGGCGTTCGGCGGCGGCGGCCGCGGCATCAAGGTGGTCCGCGAGCTCTCCGAGGTCGAGGACGCCTTCGAGTCGGCCGTCCGCGAGGCCGTGGCCGCGTTCGGCCGCGGGGAGTGCTTCGTGGAGCGGTTCCTGGACCGCCCGCGGCATGTGGAGGCGCAGGTGCTCGCCGACGAGCACGGCGCCGTGGCGGTGCTGGGCACCCGTGACTGCTCCCTGCAGCGCCGCAACCAGAAGCTCGTGGAGGAGGCCCCGGCCCCGTTCCTCACGGACGAGCAGCGGCAGCGCATCCACACCTCGGCCCGGGAGATCTGCCGCGCCGCCGGCTACACCGGCGCCGGCACCGTGGAGTACCTCGTGGCCCCGGACGGGCTGATCAGCTTCCTCGAGGTGAACACCCGCCTCCAGGTGGAGCACCCCGTCACGGAGGAGGTGTTCGGGGTGGACCTCGTCCGCGAGCAGTTCCGCATCGCCGCCGGCGAGCCCCTGTCCATCCCGGAGGACCCCGCCCCGCGCGGCCACGCGATCGAGTTCCGCCTCAACGCGGAGGACCCGGCCCACGGCTTCCTGCCGGTGCCCGGGCCCGTCGAGGCGTTCGAGGCGCCCACCGGCCCCGGCGTGCGCATGGACTCCGGCGTCCGCACCGGCTCCGTGGTCCCCGGCGAGTACGACTCGCTGCTGGCCAAGCTGATCGTCGTCGGCGAGGACCGCTCCCAGGCGATCGCCCGCGCCCGCGACGCCCTGGCCGAGCTGCGGATCGAGGGCGTGCCCACGGTGGTGCCCTTCCACCGCGCCGTGCTGGAGGAGGAGGCCTTCACCTCCGCCGAGGCCCTGGGCGTCTACACCACGTGGATCGAGTCCGAGTTCGCCGCACCGCTGGCGGCCTCCCCGCACCTGGGCGCCTCGGTGCCCGGCGGCGGCCGCACCACGGTCACGGTGGAGGTGGACGGCCGCGCCGTCCGACTCGGCCTGCCCGCGGACCTCCACGCGGCCCTGCTCGGCG
The DNA here is from genome assembly GCF_020097155.1 of Micrococcus porci. NCBI lineage: Bacteria > Bacillati > Actinomycetota > Actinomycetes > Micrococcales > Micrococcaceae > Micrococcus > Micrococcus porci. Next base: position 926,456 of record NZ_CP083691.1, read on the forward strand.
GCGGGGGTGCCCGCACCGGGGCCTCCGCCCCGGCGGAGCAGTCCGTGGACGAGGGCGCCGTGACCTCCCCGGTCACCGGCACGCTCGCGTCATGGAAGGTCGAGGACGGCGCACAGGTGGCTGAAGGTGACACCATCGCCGTCGTGGAGGCGATGAAGATGGAGACCCCGGTGCGCGCCCCGCGCGCCGGTCGGGTCGAGCGCGCGGCCGGGGACGCCCCGGCCGCCGTGACGCGCGGTCAGGTGCTCGCCTCCGTGCGCGCATGACCGCGCCCGCCGCGCAGGGTGCGGCGGACGCCCTGCGACGGCGGATCGGCGAGGCGCGTCTGCAGCCCGGCGAGCGACTGGGCGAGGTCGCGCTGGCGGCCGAGCTCGGTGTGAGCCGCAACAGCCTCCGGGAGGCCTTCTCCGAGCTGGCGGTCGAGGGCCTCGTGGTGCGACGGCCCCACCGCGGCGTGTTCGTGGCCGCCCCCGGCGCAGAGGACGTCCGCGGTCTCTACCGCACCCGCCGCGTGATCCAGCTCGGCGCCCTGCAGCACGGCTGGCTCACCCCGGCGGCCGAGGAGCGGATCGGCCGGTCCGCGGAGCTGCTGGGCCGGCCCGAGCCCGCGGTGCGGGAGCTGGGCGACGCGAACCACCTGCTGCACCTGGGGATCGTGGACCTGGCCGCCTCGCCCGACCTCAGCAGGGTGATGTCGTCTGTGCTGGCGCGGGTGCGGCTGTCCTTCCTGCCCCTGGACCTGGAGACGGGCCTGCACCAGGCGTTCGCCGAGCGCAACCGGTGGATCGCCGGGCGCCTCCTGGCGGGGGACCTGGACGCCGTGCACGCCATGCTGGAGGGCTACCTCGACGAGGCGGAGGCGTTCGTGCTGCGCCACCTCGACGGCGCCGCCCACGGCCTCCGGGGCTGAGCGGACCGCTCAGGGGATCTGGAACGTCCGGTCCGGGATGTCGGTGATGAGCATGTGCCCCGGGGCGTGGCTGATCGCCAGCGGCGGGCGCGATTCCATCACCGCGGCCTGCGGAGTCACCCCGCACGCCCAGAACACCGGCAGGTGCCCCGGGGGCACCTCGACGGCGTCGCCGAAGTCCGGCGCGGAGAGGTCGGCGATGCCCAATGCGGCCGGGTCGCCCACGTGGACCGGGGCACCGTGCACCGACGGGTAGCGGGACGTGATCCGGACCGCGTCGGCCACCCGGTCCGCGGGGATGGGCCGCATGGAGACCACCAGCGGCCCGGAGAGTCGCCCGGCGGGGACGCACCGCCGCGTGGTGCGGTACATGGGCACGTTCACCCCGGCGTCCTGGTGGGCGATGCGGATGCCCTCGGCCACGAGCGCGGACTCGAAGGTGAAGGAGCAGCCGATCAGGAACGTGACCAGGTCGTCTCGCCACACCTCGAGCAGGTCGGTGGGTCGGCCCACCGGCACGCCGTCCTCGTAGACGACGTACTGGGGGACGTCCGTGCGGACGTCCCCGTCGACGGCGGGGCCGCGGACCTCGCCGGCCTCGAGGACGCCCAGCAGGGGCAGGGCCTTGGGGTTGCGCTGCGCGAACAGCAGGACGTCCCAGGCGAGGTCCTGCGGGACGACCATCAGATTCGCCTGGGCGAACCCGTCGGCGATCCCGGCCGTGGGACGCACCAGCCCGGCACGGAAGCGCTCGCGCGCCTCGGCCGGGCCGGTGCCGCCGTGGAGGGCGGTCATGCTCACGCCCCGGTGATCATCTGGACCATGGGCAGGAAGCCGCGCACCGCGATGAACACGGACAGGAGCCAGGACAGCGCACCGATCACCAGCAGCCAGGTCGGGTAGCGGTAGCCGCCCAGCAGGTCCCGGCGGCGCCACGCCACCCACAGCAGGGCCGCGAAGCCGATCGGCAGGATCATGCCGTTGAACGCGCCGGCGAACACCAGCAGGGTCTGCGGGGTCTGGCGCAGCGCCAGGTACAGCACGGTGCAGACCACGATGAACGCGACGGTCAGCAGGTTGCGCGTGCGGGTCGTCGTCGTGGACTTCGTCACGAAGCTCACGGAGGTGTAGGACGCGCCGATCACGGAGGTCAGGGCGGCCGCCCAGAGCACGATGCCGAACATGCGCAGGCCGATGTCGCCGGCGGCGGCCTGGAAGGCGGAGGCCGCCAGGTTGTCCTTGGCCAGGGCCACGCCGGAGGCGACGACGCCGAGGATCGCCAGGAACAGCAGGACGCGCATGACGCCGGTCACCAGGATGGACAGCACGGAGCTGCGGGTGATGGCCTCGACGTCGTCCACGCCCTTCACGCCGGAGTCGATCATGCGGTGGGCGCCGGCGTAGGTGATGTAGCCGCCGATGGTGCCGCCCACGAGGGTGACGATCACGAAGAAGTCGACCTTCTCCGGGAACACGGACTGGCGCAGGGCCTCGCCCACGGGCGGGGCGGAGGTGACGGCCACGTAGAGCATGAGCAGGATCATGACGGCGCCGAGGACGACGACGATCCGGTCCAGGGCCACACCGGCGCGCTTGGAGAGGAACACCAGCAGGGCGATCACGGCGGAGACGGCGCCGCCGATCAGCGGGTCCACGCCGAGCATGGCGTTGGCGCCGAGGCCCGTGCCGGCGATGTTGCCGATGTTGAAGACGAGGCCGCCGACGAACACGAGGACGGCCAGCACCCAGCCCAGGCCGGGGAGCACGCTGTTGGCCAGCTCCTGCGCGCGCATGCCGGAGACGCCGATCACGCGCCACACGTTCATCTGCACGGCGATGTCGATCAGGATCGAGACGAGGATCGCGAAGGCGAAGGCGGCGCCGAGCTGGACCGTGAAGGTCGCCGTCTGGGTGATGAAGCCGGGCCCGATCGCCGAGGTGGCCATGAGGAACATGGCCCCGAGGAGGGCGGTGCGCCGGTTGGACGAGGAGGCCTGGACGGCCTCGCCCGCCGCGGCGTCCCCGCGCGCGTGCGCGGTGGGATCTGCGTGGGACACGGTGGTCTCCTGTTCCTGGGGCGCCGGACGTGGTGACGGTCATCACATGACGCTGCGGGAAGCCTACCGGTTGTTCAACAACAGCGGCAACATCGTTCAACGATGCGTCCCGGGTGGGCCGGGCGGCCCGGGCGAGGTTGGGCTGTCCTTGGTGGCGGGGGTCCGGGGGCCCGGCCAGGATGGTGGCCATGTCGCACAGCACCGCCCCGGCCGCCCCCTCCTCCTACCCCGACGAGCCCCACGCCCAGACCGGCGTCCACGCCCGCCTGAACTGGCTGCGCGCCGGCGTCCTCGGCGCCAACGACGGCATCGTCTCCGTCGCCGCCACCGTGGTGGGCGTAGCCGGCGCGACGACGGCCGTCACCCCCGTCCTGCTGGCCGGCACGGCCGCCGTCGTCGGCGGCGCCGTGTCCATGGCGCTGGGCGAGTACGTGTCCGTCTCCTCCTCCTCGGACTCCCAGAAGGCGATGATCGCCAAGGAGCGCCGCGAGCTGGCCGAGGACCCCGAGGGCGAGCTCGAGGAGCTCGTCGGCCTCTACGAGGCCGAGGGCCTCTCCCGCGACACCGCCGAGCAGGTCGCCCGCGAGCTCACCGCCAACGACCCGGTCACCGCGCACCTGCGCATGGAGCTCGGCATGGCCGAGGAGGACGTGGTCAGCCCCTTGGCCGCTGCCGGCGCCTCCTTCATCGCGTTCCTGGTGGGCGCGCTGCTGCCGTTCCTGGCGATCCTGCTCTCCCCGGTGGGCGTCCGCGTGCCCGTCACCTTCGGCGTGACCCTCGTGGCCCTGGCGGTCACCGGCTACCTCGGCGCCTGGCTGGGCAACGCCCCCGCCGTGCGCGCCATGGTGCGCGTCGTCGTCGGCGGCGCCCTGGCCCTGGCGCTCACCTTCGGCGTGGGCACCTGGCTGGGCGTGGGCGTCGCCTGACCGCGCCCGGGGCCCGATCCGTGGCGGAGGGTCACGTGGCGGATGGTGCGGAGGTGGGCGGCCATCGCCGCTGCGGCGGCCTCGGGGTCCTGGTCGGCCACGGCGTCCAGGATCGCAGCGTGCTCGCACCGCTGCTCAAGATCACCCCGCCTTCCCTCGGCCGCACGGCACGCCTGGCCAAGGCCGCCGACGTCGCGGACCTGCGCCGCATCGCGAAGCGCCGCACCCCGACCGCCGCGTTCGACTACGTGGACGGCGCGGCCAAGCGGGAGGTGACCGCGCGCCGCGCCCGTGAGGTCTTCGACTCGGTGGAGCTCCTGCCGCGGATCCTGCACGGGGTGGCGGAGCCGACGGCGACCGCTGGTTCCAGCTGTACCTCTGGAAGGACCGCGACCGCGCCCGCGACCTCATCGAGCGCGCCGCGGCGTCCGGCTACACCGCCCTGCTGGTCACGGTGGACACCCCCGTGGCGGGCCAGCGCCTGCGGGACGTCCGCAACGGCATGACCATCCCGCCGAAGATCTCGCTCAAGACCGTGCTCGACGCGTCCTACCGGCCGGAGTGGTGGTTCGACTTCCTCACCACGGAGCCGCTGACGTTCGCGTCGCTCTCGGACTCGGCCGGGGACCTGCCGAGCATCATCAACGGCATGTTCGACCCCACGCTGGACCTCCACGACCTCGAGTGGATCCGCTCCGTGTGGCTGGGCAGGCTGATGGTCAAGGGGGTCCTCACCCGCGAGGACACGCGCCGTGCGCTGGACACCGGGGCGGACGGGCTCGTGGTCTCCAACCACGGCGGGCGGCAGCTGGACCGCGCGCCCGTGTCCCTCCAGGCCCTGCCCGAGGTCCGCGACGAGGCGGGGCCGGACGTGCCGATCATCCTGGACTCCGGCATCACCACGGGCGAGGACATCGTGGCTGCGCTCGCGCTCGGCGCCGACTTCACGCTGATCGGCCGCGCCTACCTCTCCGGCCTCATGGCCGGCGGTCAGGAGGGCGTGCGGCGCGTCATCGAGCTGCTCGCCCAGGAGGTGAGGGTGGCCATGTCCCTCATGGGCGCCGCGACGACGGCGGACCTCACCCCGGCCAGCGTGCGCGCGCCGTGGCTGCGGGACGGCCAGGTCGTGCGGTCGGGGGACTGAGGCCGGACGGGCTCTGCCGTCTTCGAGCCGATCGCGCCGCTGCGGGAGGACGGGGCCGCGTCCACCGGACCCGGCGCGGACCGGGACTGTCGCGGCGCTGGAAGCCTTGGGAGAATCGTGCTGGACCCGCTCCACCGACCCCAGGAGGATCCCGTGGTCACCATGCGTGCCGTCCGGTTCGAGGCCTACCAGCAGTTCCCCGCACTCAAGGACGTCGAGAAGCCTGTCCCCGGGCCGGGCGAGGCCCTCCTGAAGGTGGCCGGCGCCGGCGCCTGCCACTCGGACGTCGCGGTCTACTCCGAGTTCCAGCCGGGCATGAACCCGCTGATCGACCCGGAGTACACCCTCGGCCACGAGACCTCCGGCTGGGTGGAGGAGCTCGGCGACGGCGTCGTCGGCCTGGAGAAGGGCGAGGCCATGCTGGTCTACGGCCCCACCGGCTGTGGCCGCTGCCGCGCCTGCTCGCGCGGCCAGGACACCTACTGCGAGAACGTGGCCGCCATGGCCGCGGCGGCCGTCGGCCTGGGCCGCGACGGCGGCATGGCCGAGTACGTGTCCGTCCCGGCCCGCAACCTCGTGCCCCTGGGTGACGCCGACCCGATCCCGGCCTCGGCCCTCGCCGACGCCGGCCTCACGCCGTACCACGCCGTGAAACTGGCACTGCCCACGCTCGGCCGCCCCGGCGCCTGCGCCCTCGTCGTCGGCCTCGGCGGCCTGGGCCTCATGGCCGTGCAGATCATCAAGGCCCTCACCGGCGCCACCGTGATCGCCACGGACATGAAGGAGGACGCCATGGCCCAGGCAGAGGCCTACGGCGCCGTCACCGTGCCCGGCGGCGAGGGCCAGGTGGAGCGCATCCGCGAGCTCACCGGGGGCCGCGGCGTCGACGCCGCCTTCGACTTCGTGGGCGTCGCGGCCACCGCGCGCCTGGCCCTGGACTGCGCCGCGGTGCAGTCCAGGGTGACGATCGTGGGCCTCGGCAACGGCTCCACGATCGACTGGTCCTTCCTCTCCACGCCCTACGAGGCCGAGCTCGTCTCCACCTACTGGGGCACCCTCGAGGAGCTGCACGAGGTCGCGCGCCTGTACCGGGACGGCAGGATCGAGCCGCTGCACACCACCTACTCCCTGGACGACGCCCTGCAGGCCTACCGCGACCTGCAGGACGGGAAGGTGGCCGGGCGCGCCGTCGTCGTCCCGCACGGCGGCGCCTGATCGGTCCTCGCCGGCGGTCGGGCGGGTCCGGGAGGTGACACGCCCGACCGCGTGGTTCGCCTATCGCGACCTGACCTGCAACGATGTCGCGCATGACCAAAGATGCCCACCATGAGAAGGACGCGAACGCGCACCCGCCGTTGCCGCCATTACCGCCGGTCTGGCTGAAGGACGCGGGCTGCTCGGGGGCCGACCTGGCCGCCTGGATCGCCCTGCTGCAGGCGGCCAGCGCCCTGCAGGCCCGCGTGGAGTCGGACATGCACCGCGGGGCGGGGGTCACGCCGTTCGAGGCGCACTTCCTGGCGGTGCTCAAGGAGGCCGGCGGCGAGCCGCTGGCGATGAGCCGGGCCGCGCACCTCGTCGACTCCTCGCTCTCCCGCCTCTCCCACGTGGTGCGCCGGCTCGAGGCCCGCGGCTGGGTGGAGCGTCTCCCGTCGCCCGAGGACGCGCGGGTGACCCTCGTGCGCCTCATGGACGAGGGCCGGCGGCGCATCGACGCCGCCGCGGGGCCGCACCGGGCGCTGATGGAGGATGTGTTCGTCACCGCCCTGGACGCGGCTGATCGGCAGGAGGCGGCCCGCCTCAGCCTCAAGCTGCTGGGCGTGCTGCGTCCGGGCCACTGGCTCTTCACCGAGCCGACCGGCCCGGACGAGGGCGCCGATCCCGACGCCGCCTCCCATGTGGGGGAGCCCCTGACGTCGAGTTGATCCGGGGGGTGGGCTCGCGTACCATGGAACGGCGCACGCGCGTTGTTCCTGCGTTCCCCGGCGTTTCGCCGCGGGACTCGGGTCGGAAAGGCAGCGCGCTCCCGCAGACCGGATCCCGGCGCCCTCGGCAGAGGCCGCGCCGGGGCTCACCCACCCAGCGATCTGAAGGCACTTCGGTTGGCTCTCACCCAGCCTGGTTCACCTTTTCGAGAAGTCGCAGTAAGAGTGCGGTGTCCACACCCGGGGCGGGGCTCTCAGGCAGGCCGTGGACGCATCCGTGCGCCCGGGGCGTGCCGCACGCGGGTTCCGCCCGTCCTTTTACTACTACTTGCCACGAGGAGTGATCATGGCAGCACATTGCCAGGTGACCGGGGCTGGGCCGGGGTTCGGCCACAGCATCTCCCACTCGCACCGCCGCAACAAGCGCCGGTTCGACCCGAACATCCAGAAGAAGACCTACTGGGTCCCCTCCCTGCGCCGCAACGTCACGCTGACGCTGTCCGCGAAGGGCATCAAGACCATCGACGTGCGCGGCATCGACGCCGTCGTCGCCGACCTCATCTCGAAGGGAGTGAAGCTCTGACATGGCCAAGGACAAGGACGTTCGTCCGATCATCAAGCTGAAGTCCACCGCGGGCACCGGGTACACCTACGTGACCCGCAAGAACCGCCGCAACAACCCGGATCGCATCACTCTCAAGAAGTACGACCCGGTCGTCCGCAAGCACGTCGACTTCCGAGAGGAGCGCTGACATGGCCAAGAAGTCCAAGATCGCCAAGAACGAGCAGCGCAAGGTCATGGTGGCGCGCAACGCCGAGAAGCGCCTCGAGCTCAAGAAGACCCTGATCGACCCGAACGCGTCGGACGAGGCCCGCGAGGCCGCCCGCGTCGGTCTGCAGAAGCTGCCCCGCGACGCCTCCCCGGTGCGCGTGCGCAACCGCGACGCCATCGACGGCCGTCCGCGCGGCACCTTCCAGCGCTTCGGCATCTCCCGCGTGCGCTTCCGCGAGATGGCGCACCGCGGCGAGCTGCCCGGCGTGACCAAGTCCTCCTGGTGAGCTGAGGCCCGCCTGGCGCGGGCTTCGGCGGCCGGACCGACGACGGCGGCGGCCCTCCTCAGGGAGGGTCGCCGCCGTCGTCGTCCACGGGCCAGGGGCGCCCGAAGCCTGCGGGGGTGGAAAAGTCGCGGAATCACGCGGATCGGATGGGGCGTGGGCGCCGCGGAAATGGTACGTTCGCACCTGGAAGCCCGGTCCGCACCGGACCGGGAGCCTGAAACCGCTGTCCCACAGGGAGGAACCATGGCCATGAACCGCAAGGAGCTCGTCGCCGCCGTCGCTGAGCGCTCCGGCAACACCCAGGCCGCCGTGTCTGACGTGCTGGACGCCCTCTTCGAGGCGTTCACCGCGCAGGTCAAGAAGGGCGAGAAGGTGTCCATCCCCGGCTGGCTGGCCGTGGAGCGCACCGAGCGCAAGGAGCGCACCGGCCGCAACCCGCGCACCGGCGAGGAGATCACCATCCCGGCCGGCTACTCCGTGAAGGTCACCGCCGGCTCCAAGCTCAAGGCCGCCGCCTCCGAGTGATCCGGCCGCGGCGCCGCCACGGCGCCAGCCACCGTACGCACGGGCGTCCCATCCTCACGGGTGGGGCGCCCGTCGTCGTCCGCGGCCCCGGTAGACTGGAGGCCTCGCGAGGGCGCGACGCCCCCGCCCGCATCCGGCGAAGGAGGAGCGCATGGGCACCCCGACCCCCGTGCCCTCCCGTGCCGTGGCCGGCCCCGCCCGCGTGCTGCGCGGGGCCGCCGGCGCGCTGGCCATGACCCTGCTGGCCGCCCTCTTCCACTCGGCCGCGGCGTCCACGCCCCTGCCCGCGCCGGCGCTCCTGCTCTTCTCGGCCGTGCTCGCGGCCCCCGTGTGCACCCTGCTGGCCGGCCGCGCGCTTTCCCTGTGGCGCACCGCCGCCGCCGTGGCCGTGGCCCAGGGCCTGTTCCACGCGCTCTACTCCGTCGCCGCGGGCGGCCGGTCCGTGGCGACGGCGGCCGGGGTCGCGCCGGCGCACCTCGCCCACTCCCACGTCGGCGCGGCGCGGCCCCTGCTGACCGTGGACGCCGCCTCCGAGACGTCGGCCCACGCCGCCCACGCCGGGACCCCGGGCATGCTCCTGGCGCACCTGGCCGCCGCCGCGCTCACCGTGGCCGTCCTGCGCCACGGCGAGCGGATGCTCGTCGCGGCCGCGGAGCGCGTGCTGCAGGCGGCCCCCGTGTGGCGGCTGCTGGTCGCTCTGGCGGCCGGCCTCCTCCCGACTCCCCGCCCCGTGCGGGTCCCGGCCTGGCGCGCCCCGAGCGCGCCGGCCGCCGTCGTCGTCCTCGCAAGCCCCGGACGGCGGGGTCCGCCGGCGTTCGCCCTCGCGGCCTGAGCTCCGCGCTCGGGACGCCCTCGCGCGCACCCGCCCCTACGACTCGGACCGGCCGGCCCCGCCCGGCACGGCCGGGGAGGACCCCATGAACCCCACTCCGATGCACCCCTCCACCCCCCGGCGCGCCGCCCGTGCGGCGGCCGCGCTGACCCTGCTGCCCGGCCTGGCCGTGGCGGCGGCCGCCCCGGCCCTCGCCCACGATGAGCTGCTGAAGGCCGTCCCCGCCGACGGAGCAGCCCTCGCCGAGGCGCCCGACGCCGTCTCCCTGACGTTCTCCGGCGACCTGATCTCCGGTCAGGGCATCCAGAGCATCGTCCGGGTCACGGACGCCGCCGGGAACCAGTGGCAGAAGGGGGACGTCCAGGTCTCCGGCCCCACGCTGACCGCACCGCTGTGTCCGGATCTGGCGCAGGGGGAGTACACGGCGGCGTACCGCGTCGTGTACTCGGACGGGCACTCCGAGGAGCAGTCGCTGGACTTCTCCGTCACGGACCCGTCCGCCCCCGCGGCCGGCACCGCGCCCTCCGGGTGCGGCGTGGCTGCGGCCGGGACGGCCTCGTCCACGGCGGCACCCGCCTCCTCGGCCGAGCAGACCGGAGCGGAGCAGTCCGGGGCGGCCTCGACCCCGGCGGCCGCCTCCTCGACTCCGGCGGAGTCCGGCGCCTCCGCAGGCGTCCCGGCGACGGTGTGGATGCTCGGCGCGGCCGGCGTCGCGGTGATCGCGGTGGGCCTGGCCGTGATGGGCCGCAAGGCGCGCGCCCTCGGCCGGGACTGACCCGGCACGTCCTCCGGGCCCGTCCCCGCGGACCGGCCCCGTCCCGGGTGTGCCGCACCCTGCGTGCGCCCACCCCTCCCACGCGTCCTCTGCGTGACGCGCATCCTGCCCGCCCGACGGGGACGGGCCCCTTCCGCGCGGCCTGAGCCGCGCCCTCCTGACGAGGAACACGACATGACCATGAAGCACCCCTCCCAGACCGTCTCCCGCCGCCTGTCCCTCGCCGCGCTCGCCGCGGCCGGCTCCCTGGCCCTCGCCGCGTGCGGCGGCGCCTCGGCGCCGGCGTCCTCGTCCTCCTCCGCGGCGGCCTCCTCGGCCACCGCCACCACCCCGGAGGCGGCCGGGTCGGCCGCGTCGTCGTCGGCCACCGCGGCGGACAGCTCCGCGGCCCCGCTGACCATGACCGACGCCTGGACCAAGGCCACCGACGGCGCCATGACCGGCTCGTTCGGCACCCTGGAGAACACCTCCGACGCCCCCGTCCACGTGGTGGCCGTGACCTCCGACCGGACGGACCGCGTGGAGCTCCACGAGATGGCCGCCGACGGCAAGGGCCAGATGACGATGCAGCAGTCCCCGGACGGGTTCACCGTCCCGGCGGGCGGGACGTTCGAGCTGGTCCCCGGCGGCGACCACGTGATGTTCATGGGCCTGACGCAGCCCGTGAAGGCGGGCGCCGAGGTGAGCTACACCCTGAAGACCGAGGACGGTCGGACCCTCGAGGTCACCTCCGTGGCCCGCCCGTTCACCGGCGCCGACGAGTCCTACCACGGCGGCGAGGCCTCCTCGTCGATGTCCGGCATGGGCATGAACTCCTCCATGCCCGCGGGGTCCGGCCATGCCGACCACTGACCCCTCCCGCCGTGGAGTCCTGTTCGGGCTCGGCGCGGTGGGCGGCGGCCTCCTCGGCGGAGCGGTCGGCTACGGGGCGGGGGCCGCGCAGGCGACCCCCGCCCCGGGCGGGGCACCCTCCGGGGTGGACGCGTCGCCGTCGGGCGTCATGGAGGACACGGGGCTCGAGGGCGAGGTCGGCCGTGCCGGCTGGGCCGAGCCCGGGGGAGAGGCCTCCCGCGTGGCGGTCAGCTCGCCCGTGGGCACGGACACGGTGCCGTTCCACGGGCCGCGCCAGGCCGGCGTCGACACCCCCGCGCAGACCCACGCGATGCTCGTCGCCCTGGACCTGCTGCCGGAGACGGACCGGGCCGGGGTGCGCGCGCTGCTGCGCCTGCTCTCCGACGACGCCGCCCGCCTCACCCAGGGGCGCGCCACCCTCGCGGACACCGAGCCGGAGCTGGCGGCCGCGCCGGCCCGGCTCACGGTGACCTTCGGGTTCGGTCCGGAGCTGCTGGCGCGTGTCGCCCCGGAGAGGGCCCCCGCGTGGCTGAAGCCGCTGCCGGCGTTCCCCACGATCGACGCGCTGGAGGACCGCTGGTCCGGCGGGGACCTGCTGCTGCAGATCTGCGGCGACGACAGGATCTCCGTGGCCCACGCCCGCCGCATGCTCGGCAAGGTCGCCCGCCCCTTCGCCGAGGTGCGCTGGGTGCAGGAGGGCTTCCGGGCGGCCCGCGGCACCCACCCGACCGGCACCACCATGCGCAACCTCTTCGGGCAGGTGGACGGCACCGCCAACCCGCAGGGCGGCTCGCCCGCCCTGGAGCGGATCGTCTGGGGCGCCGGGCAGGAGGCGGCGGACCTCGGGATCGCCCCGTGGATCCCGGACGGCACGTCCCTGGTGGTGCGCCGGATCGACATGCTCATGGACACGTGGGACGAGCTGGACCGCCCGGCCAAGGAGAAGGTGATCGGCCGGACCCTCGGCACGGGCGCCCCGCTCACGGGCGAGCTCGAGACCGACGCCCCGGACCTGGAGGCGATCGGGCCCACGGGCTTCCCCGTGATCCCGGACACCGCCCATCTGCGCCGGGCGCGCGGGCCGGAGCCGGAGTACGGGATGCTGCGCCGCGGCTACAACTACGACGACGGCGCCGGGGCCTCCGGCACGGGTGCGGGGCTGATCTTCGCCGCCTTCCAGGCGGACGTGGACCGGCAGTACATCCCGGTGCAGGAGCGCCTGGCCGCGTCCGACCACCTCAACCTGTGGACGCGCCCCGTGGGCTCGGCCGTCTTCGCGATCCCCCCGGGCTGCGCCGAGGGCGGGTTCGTGGGGGACGTCCTGTTCGCCTGAGCCGTCCACCGACGATGGGAGAATGAGGACCATGCCCACCTCGACCGCCGTGCCCCCCGCCACCGCCCAGCACCCCCTGGGGGTGCCGCGGCCGGTGCTGCTGGGGGCCGCCGTCGTCGGCGTGCTGGCCCTGGTGCTGGCCGCCTGGTTCGCCGGGGTGACCGCCCCGCGCGAGCTCTCCGACCCCGGGGCGCTCACCCGCTGGGGCGTGCCCGTCGGCAAGGCTGTGAACAACGCGGCCATGGCCGTGACCATCGGTGCCCTGATCTTCGCCGCGGGCATCCTGCCCCCGCACGCCGCCGGGACGGAGCGGTGGCACCGCTCCCCCCGGCAGCGCGCGCAGGACGCGGAGGAGGGCCCCCGGCCCGAGCACCCCGCGTTCGGGCGCGTCATGGCGGTGGCTGCCGCCGCCGCGGGCGTGTGGACGGTCGCGGCGCTGGCCGTGGGCGTCCTCTCCTACTCGGACCTGGCCGGCATCCCCGTCTCCGCCGGGGGCTCGTTCACGGACGGCCTGCTGGCCTACACCCTCGACATCTCCGTGGGCCGGGCGTGGTTCTGGGTGACGGTGATCGCCGCGGTGGTCACCACCCTGGCCATCGGCGTGCGCTCCCACACCGGCCTGTTCTGGACCGGCGTCCTCGCGATGCTCGGCATCGTGCCGCTGGCCCTGATCGGCCACGCCGCCGGCGGCGACGACCACTACGGCGCCGTGAACTCCATCGGCCTGCACCTGCTCGGCGTCGTCGTCTGGGTGGGCGGCCTGCTGGTGCTCGCCCTGATCTCCGACACCCTCGTGGGCCCCAACGGGGCGCAGGGACGCGGCGCCAGCCTGCGCCGCCAGGGCCCGGCCCCCCTGCTCCACACCGTCGTCTCCCGGTACTCGGTGCTCGCCGGGCTCGGCCTGGTCACCGTGGCCCTCTCCGGCGTGGTCAACGCGTCCATCCGCATGGACGACCCCGCCCAGCTGCTCAGCCCCTACGGCACCATGGTCCTGACCAAGGCCGGTGCCGTCCTGCTGCTCGGCGGCATCGGCCTGCTGCACCGGCGCTGGATCATCCCCCGCCTGGACGACGACGGCGCCGCCGAGTCCCCGCCCGCCGCGCGCCGGCTGCTGTGGCAGCTGATCGCCGTCGAGGCCGTGGTCATGGCCGCCGTGGTCGGCGTGTCCGCCGTGCTGGCCCGCACCGCCCCGCCCGTGCCCGAGGAGCTGGCCCCGGACGCCACACCCGCGCGCATCCTCACCGGCTACGAGCTGCCGCCCGAGCTCACCGGCGACCGCTGGTTCACCATGTGGCGCTGGGACTGGCTGTGGGTCGCGATCATCGCGTTCCTGGCCGTCTGGTACGTCCGCGCCGCGTGGCAGCTGCGCCGCCGCGGCGACCGCTGGCCCGTGTTGCGCACCCTCAGCTGGCTCATCGGCCTGGCCGTGCTGGCGTGGGCCACCTCCGGGGCCCCGGCCGTGTACGGCATGGTGCTGTTCAGCGCCCACATGGTGGGGCACATGGTGCTGACCATGATCGTCCCGCTGTTCCTGGTGCTGGGCGCCCCGATCACCCTGGCCCTGCGCGCCCTGCCCGCCCGCACAGACGGCACCCGCGGGCCGCGCGAGTGGATCCTGTGGATCGTGCACTCCCCGTGGGGCGCGTTCATCACCAACCCGATCGTGGCGGGCGTGAACTTCGCCGGCTCGATCCTGGTGTTCTACTACACGGACTTCTTCCGGTTCTCCCTGGAGACGCACGTGGGCCACGAGTTCATGAACGTGCACTTCCTGCTCACCGGGTTCATCTTCGCCACCGTCATGGTGGGCGCGGACCCGCTGCCCAGCCGGCCGCCGTACCCGCTGCGGCTCGTGCTGCTGCTGGCGACCATGGTGTTCCACGCGTTCATCGGCGTGGCCATGACCACCTCGACGGGCCTGCTGCAGGCCTCCTGGTTCGGCAGCATCGGCCGCGACTGGGGCCCGGACGCACTCACCGACCAGCACATCGGCGGCGGCATCATGTGGGGCATCGGCGAGTTCCCCACCGTGCTCATGGCCGTCACCGTGGCCGTCCTCTGGGCCCGTTCGGACACGAAGACCGCCGCCCGGCTGGACCGCCGCGCCGACCAGGACGGCGACGCCGAGCTCGCCCGCTGGAACCAGATGTACGCCGCGATGAACCACCCCGGCGCCGACCAGGACCCTGCCCGAGGAGACCGCCCGTGAGCGCCGACCGCACCCGCCCCCGCCCCGCCGTCCGCCGCCTCGCCGTGGCCTCCTCGGGCGCGGCGCTCGCGGCCGTGCTCCTGGCGGGCTGCGCCTCCGGGGGCGACGCCGCCGCCTCCTCCGGCGCGCAGGCGGCGGGGCCGTCGTCGTCGGCCGCCACGGGAGGCTTGGACCTGGGCGACCGCGTGGACCAGCGGCGCGCCGAGGCCGCCGCGGCGCGCGCGGCCAGCTTCGGGTTCACCCGGCAGGACGCGGTCGGGGCCGACCAGATCGCGGCCGCGCGTGGGGACGCCGCGGACCGCGCCGCCGACGACGGCCGGACCACCGTGGAGCCCGCCCGCTGCCAGGCGCCCCTGGCCGCCCTCGACTTCTCACCGATCCTGCTGGACCAGGAGGAGGTGAGCCGCGTGGACGTGGGCACGGACAGCTTCGCGGGCACGGGCACCGTCGAGGTCGCCACGCTGGACGGTCCCGGACGCCAGCGGGTGGAGGAGCACCTGCAGACCGTCAACACGCTCCTCGCGGACTGCCGGGACATGACCGTCACGACCCGCGACGCCGACGGAGCCCGCACCTACCGCCTGCAGATGAGCGCCGCCGGCCTCTCCGACGGCAGCCCCGCTCAGTCCGGGCTGGTCTGGACGCAGACCCCGGCCGGCCGGGACGAGCCCGCCACCGCGGCGCAGATCCTGACCGCGGTGGGCCCGGAGGACGTCGTCATGGTCTCCTTCACCGGCCAGCCGCAGGCCGCGGAGCGCCAGTTCACCGTGATGGCCGAGGAGATGCTCGCCGCCGCCGGCACCGTGACCCGCTGACCCCCGCGGCGCGGGGCGCGCGTCGCGAGGTGACATGCGGCGTCCGCTCCCGGCGGACGCCCGCCGGGCGTGGGCCATGATGGAGGGCATGACCGAGCAGCAGACCTCCGCCCCTTCCGTGCCCCGCTCCGGCTCCCGCGTGCGCGCCTCCTCCCTGGTGGGCCGCCGCTGGCTGAACACCGGCGGGACCGAGGTGAGCCTCGAGGACCTGCGCGGCAAGGTCGTGATCCTGGACTTCTGGACGTTCTGCTGCATCAACTGCCTGCACGTGGCGGACGAGCTGCGCCCCCTCGAGGAGGAGTTCTCCGACGTCCTGGTGACCGTGGGCGTCCACTCCCCGAAGTTCGAGCACGAGGCCGACCCGGACGCCCTCGACGCCGCCGTCGAGCGCTACGACATCGCCCATCCCGTGCTGGACGACCCCACGCTGGTCACCTGGCAGGCGTACTCCGCGCGGGCCTGGCCCACGCTCGTCGTGGTGGACCCGGAGGGCTACATCGTGGCGCACCTCTCGGGCGAGGGGCACGTGGCCGGCCTGTACTCCCTGGTGCGCGAGCTCGTGGCCGAGCACGAGGCCAAGGGCACGCTGCACCGCGGCTCCGGCCCCTACGTGGCCCCCGCCCCCGTGGCCCGCGACCTGAAGTTCCCGGGTGGCGCCGTCTCCCTCGAGGGCCGCGGCTCCCGGCCCGGCTCCTTCCTCGTGGCGGACACCGGCCATCACCGCATCGTCGAGCTCGCCGCGGACCTCACCACGGTGCTGCGCGCCATCGGCGGCGGAGACCCGGCCGAGGCCCCCGCCGAGGCCGCCGACCTCGCCTTCCCGACGCCGGCCACCCGCGGCCACCGCGACGGCGGCCCCGAGACCGCCCTGTTCAGCGAGCCCAACGGCCTGCTCCTGCTCCCGGAGGACGTCGCGGCGCGGGCCGGGGTCGACGTCGTCGTGGCGGACACCGTGAACCACCGTCTGCGCGGCATCGACCTGGCCACCGGCGAGGTCACCACCCTGGCGGGCAACGGCGTGCAGAAGCTGATCGACTCCGAGCGCGTGCGCGAGGCCGCGGCCGGTGACGAGTCGGCCGCCGCGGACCTGTCCGACCTGCCCGGCGATCCCACGGGGATCTCCCTGTCCTCCCCGTGGGACGTGGCCTGGGACGCCGCCGCCGGGCGGGTGATCGTGGCGATGGCCGGCACCCACCAGCTGTTCTCCTACGACCCGGTGGCCCGCGTGCTCGCGGTGCACGCCGGCACCGGACTGGAGGGCCTGCTCGACGGCCCGGCGGACACCGCGTGGTTCGCGCAGACCTCCGGCCTGTCCTTCGCGCAGGACGGCACCCTGTGGCTCGCCGACTCCGAGACGTCCGCCGTGCGCTGGCTGCGCACCGCCGAGGACGGCACGCGCCAGGTGGGCACCGCCGTCGGCACGGGACTGTTCGACTTCGGCTACGTGGACGGCGCCCCCGAGCAGGCCCGTCTGCAGCACCCGCTCGGCGTGACCGCCCTCCCGGACGGCTCCGTGCTGGTCGCGGACACCTACAACGGCGCGATCCGCCGCTACGCCCCCGCGGCGGAGGACGCCGCGGGCCGCCCCGTGGAGGCGGCGGTGTCCACGGTGACGCGCGAGCTCAAGGAGCCCTCCGACGTGCTCGTGGAGCCGGGCGAAGACGGTGCGCCCGCGGAGATCGTCGTCGTGGAGACCGGCGCCCACCAGCTCGTGCGGATCTCCGTGCCTGCTGAGTACCTCACCGTGGACGAGGGCGCCCGCCAGACCGCGCGCCCCAGCACGGACGTGGCGGCCGGGGACCTGGACCTCAGCGTGGGCTTCGCCGCGCCGGCCGGGCAGAAGCTCGACGACCGCTGGGGCGACCCCACCCAGCTGAAGGTCTCCTCCTCCCCGGAGGAGCTGCTGCTGGACGGGGCCGGGACCTCCGTGGGCCTGACCCGCACGCTGCGCCTGAACCCGGCCGTGGCCGAGGGCGTCCTGCACATCACCGCCCGCGCGGCCGCCTGCGACGGGGAGAAGGACGGCCCGATCCCGGACAGCGCCGCCTGCCACCTCTACCAGCAGGACTGGGGCATCCCGGTGCGCGTGCACGCCGCCGACCAGGCCCCCGACGGGGCGGAGACCCGTCTGGACCTGGACCTGCGCGGGATACACTGAGCCCGACTCCGGGCCGGTCCCGGTGCGGTCACTCCGCGCCGGGTCCGCGCCCCGGCCGCCCGACGCCGACCGATCCCGAAGGATGCCTGAGACCATGACCGCACTGATCGTGACCGCCTCCCGCCACGGCTCCACCCGGGAGATCGCCGAGCGCGTGGCCGAGGTCCTGCGCACCACCGCCCAGACGGACACCGTGGTCGAGGACGTCGCCGGTGCCGCGGCCTGGCTGGACACCGCCGACGCCGTGGTCGTCGCCGCGCCCGTGTACGGCGACAAGCTGGAGAAGTCCGCGAAGGCGTTCCTGGACTCCCGCCGCGCCGAGCTGTCCCAGAAGTCCCTGGTGATCCTCTACTCCGGCGCCTCGCCCGTGCCGAACCGCGCCCTGGCCGACCAGCTGGGCACCTACGGCGCCCGCGACGTGAAGTACCTGCGCGGCGCCCTCGTGGAGGAGCGCCTGGGCGCCCTGGAGAAGCTGCAGATCAAGCTGGTGAAGGGCCGCTACGGCGACTTCCGCGACTGGAACGCCGTCGAGCACTGGGCCAAGGGCCTCTCCGCGCACGGCGTGAACTGACCCCGCACCCTCCGGCGTTGTCGTGCACGAGACGCACGGCGTGTCAGGCGCTTTCGTGCGTGAAGTGCACGGCGTGTCGAGAGTCTTCGTGTGTGAAACGCACGCCTGACGCGGTCTGCGCCGCCGCGACGACGGGCCGCCCCCTCGCGTGAGGGGGCGGCCCGTCGTCGTCCCGGGGCGCGCCGTCTGTTTCGCGAACGAAAGCGTGGGGCGCGCCGTCTGTTTCGCGAACGAAAGCGTCGGGGGGATCAGCCGAAGAGGCCGCCGAGCAGGCCGCCGCCGGAGCGGCGCCGCGTGCCGAAGACGCTGCGCACGACCTCGCGGCCGATCTGCGTTCCCGCGGACTTCATGAAGTTGCCCATGGCCTTCTCGAAGTCGCTCGGCTTGTCCGCCTTCTCCTGGGCGCGGCGGGCGCGGGCGTCCTCCTCGCGGCGGATCTCCTCGATGTTCCCGAGGTCGACGCCGGAGACGGTGACGTTCCCGCCGTCGCGGGCGCTCTCGCCGGTGGCGGGCACGGCCGTCTCGCCCTGCGGGGCCGCGGCCTGCGCGGCCAGCTTCTCGGCCGCGGACTCGCGCTCCTGCGCGGTGCCGTACTGGCCCATGAGCGGCGACGCCGCCACCGCCGCCTTCATCGCGTCCTCGGGGGTCGGGCCCATGGTGGACTGCGGGGACCACATGCGGGTCAGCGCCACGGGGGTGGGGGCGCCGTCGGGGTCCATGACGGTGACCACGGCCTCGCCGACCTTCGCGCCGGTGAGGACCTCCTCGAGGTCGTAGTCGGTCTTCGGGAAGGTCTGCACGGTGGCCTTGAGCGCCTTGGCGTCCTCCGGGGTGAAGGCGCGCAGCGCGTGCTGGACGCGGTTGGCCAGCTGGGCCAGGACGTCGCCGGGGACGTCCTTGGGGGTCTGGGTGATGAAGAACAGGCCCACGCCCTTGGAGCGGATGAGGCGCACGGTGGTGGTGATCGCCTCGAGGAACGCCCTGGACGCGCCGTCGAACAGCAGGTGCGCCTCGTCGAGGAAGAACACGAGTTTCGGCTTGTCCAGGTCGCCGGCCTCGGGCAGCTCGGCGAACAGGTCCGCGAGCAGCCAGATCATGAACGTGGAGAACAGCTCCGGTTTGGACTGCAGGGTGGGCAGCTCGAGGCAGGAGACGACGCCGCGGCCGTCCGGGGCGACGCGCAGCAGCTCGGCGGTCTCGAACTCCGGCACGCCGAAGAACTGGTCCATGCCGGAGGCCTCCAGGCCGGTGACCTTGCGGAGGATCACGTTGGCGGTGGCGGTGGAGACGCCGCCGAGGCCCTTGAGGTCGGCCTTGCCCTCGTCCGAGGTCAGGTGCACCACCACGGCCTTGAGGTCCTTGAGGTCGTCCAGGGGCAGGTCCCGCTGGTCGGCCCAGTGGAACATGAGCTGCAGGCAGGACTCCTGGGTCTCGTTGAGCTCCATGATGCGGGAGAGCAGCACGGGGCCGAACGAGTCCACAGTGGCGCGCACCGGCACGCCGACGCCGTCCCCGCCGAGCGCGTAGAACTCCACGGGGTACGCCTGGGCCTGCCAGGGCATGCCCGTGGCCCGGGTGCGCTCGGTCAGCGTGTCCGAGGCGGTGCCGGCCGTGGCCAGGCCGGAGAGGTCGCCCTTGACGTCCGCGAGGAACACGGGGACGCCCGCGGCGGAGAGCTGCTCGGCCATCATCTGGAGGGTCTTGGTCTTGCCGGTGCCGGTGGCGCCGGCCACCAGGCCGTGCCGGTTCATCATGCGCAGCGGCAGGCGCACGGGGACGTCGGCGTGGACCTCGCCGTCCACCACGGCGGCGCCGAGCGTGATCGTCGGATCGTCGAAGGTGTAGCCGGCGCGGAGGGTGTCGAGGAGGGCGGTGTTCTCAGCCATGCGGTCATCCTAGGGCCGCGCGGCCGCGCTCAGGCCAGCAGGAGGGCGACGGCGATCATCGCCGGGATCGCGACGATCGTGGTCACCAGGATCGTGTCCTTGGAGACGGTCTCCCCGGCCCGGTAGCGGACCGCCGAGACGTACACGTTCTGCGCCGTGGGCAGGGATGCCAGGACGACGGCGACGAACACGCGCCGCGCGTCGAGCCCGAAGACGAACTGCGCGATCATCCAGGCCACGAGCGGGTGGACCACGAGCTTCACGGCCGAGGCCAGGAGCACGTCCGCGCGGCGGCCGGAGTCCCGGGCGAGCGGGCGGGAGCCGGCCAGGGACATGCCGAAG
The DNA here is from genome assembly GCF_020097155.1 of Micrococcus porci. Classification (NCBI taxonomy): domain Bacteria; kingdom Bacillati; phylum Actinomycetota; class Actinomycetes; order Micrococcales; family Micrococcaceae; genus Micrococcus; species Micrococcus porci. The sequence continues at coordinate 946,772 of NZ_CP083691.1, forward strand.
GCGATCAGCATCGCCGGGATGGACAGCCCGCCGATCAGCTCCACCGACGTCATCAGCGGGCCCGGGAGGGTCCAGCCGGTGAAGGAGAGCAGCAGGCCGCCGAACGCGCCGAGGATCATCGGGTTCGTGGCGGTCTGGCGCAGCTGGGCCAGCACGGGGTTCCGGGGGCGCACGGTGCGGGGCGCGGGGGCGCCGGCGTCGTGCGCGGCCCCGGCGGACGACGCGCGGGCCGCGGCCTCGTGGGTGGTGGCCCAGTCCATCACCGCGACGTAGACGGGCGTGTAGATCGCCAGCTGGAAGATCAGCGCCGGGGCGGCCAGGGCGGCGTCGCCGAGGACGTAGGTGGCGATGGGGATGCCGAGGTTGGCCGAGTTCACCAGGGAGGCGCTGAGCCCGGACATCACACGCTCGGAGGCCGGGCGCCCCTTCAGCAGCGGGATCGAGAGGCCGAGGAACACCACTGCGGCCGCGAACGCGGACAGGCACGCGACCCACAGCTGCGGGCCCAGCACCGCGCCCACGTCCGCGCGGGAGAGCGTCACGAACAGCAGGGCCGGGTTGCCCACGAAGAACGCGGTGCGGGAGAGGACCTCGCGGGCCTCGTCCCCGAGGACGCCGGTGCGACCCAGCAGCAGCCCGACGAGGATGATCACCCACACCACGGAGAAGCCGGAGAGGACCTCGATCACGGGCGGGCTCCGATCGTCGACGCGGGGTGGGGCGGGGAGACGACGAGGGCCCGGCGTCGCCGCCGGGCCCTGGTCCTCGTGGAGCGGGCGACGGGAATCGAACCCGCGTATCTTGCTTGGGAAGCAAGCGCTCTACCATTGAGCTACGCCCGCGCAGCCGGTCCGCTTCCGCGTCCGGCGCTCGCCTCACCTTACACCAGCGGCGCCTGACGTGCCCGCCGCGCCTCCCGCACGCGGGCCGCGGCGGCCCGGCGGCGGCCGAATCCGTCGGCGGAGCGGGTGAGCAGGGGCCCGGCCACGGCCAGGATCAGCACGAAGGCGGTGGCGAACGCGGACACCTCGGCGGGCAGGGTCCCGGAGGCCGTCGCCAGGCCCGCGATGACGATGGAGAACTCCCCGCGGATGGTCAGCGTCGCCCCCGCGCGCCACCGGCCGGCCACGCCGATCCCCGCGGCCCGCGCGGCGAGGTACCCGGTGGCCACCTTGGTCGCGGCGGTCACCACGGCCAGCGCGAGGGCGCCGAGCAGCACGGGAGGCAGGGTGCGCGGGTCGACGTTCATGCCGAACAGGACGAAGAACAGGGCGGCGAACATGTCCCGCAGCGGTTCGAGCACGGAGCGCGCCTGCTTGGCGGCCGCGCCCGAGATCGCGATGCCCAGCAGGAACGCGCCGACGCCCGCGGACACCTGCAGGGCGCCCGCCACGCCGGCCACCAGCAGCGCCAGCCCCAGGACCTTGAGCAGGAACGTCTCCTGCTCGGGGGAGTACACCAGCCGGGAGATCTGCGGACCGAACCGCAGGGCCGTGAACAGCACCGCCGCCACCACCACGAGGGCGATCCCGACCGCCCGCAGGCCGGCGGCGAACGCGCTGCCGGCCACGAGCGCCGTCATGAGCGGCAGGTAGACGGCCATGGCGAGGTCCTCGAACACCAGCACGGAGAGCATCACGGGGGTCTCCCGGTTGCCCACCCGGCCCAGGTCGTTGAGGACCTTCGCGATGATCCCGGACGACGAGATGTACGTGATCCCGCCGAGGACGACGGCGCCCACCGGGCCCCAGCCGAGCAGCCAGCCCGCCGCGGCGCCGGGGGTGAAGTTCAGCGCCACGTCCAGCAGCCCGGAGCGCCAGGAGCCGCGCAGCCCCGTCATGAGCTCACGCGCCGAGTACTCCAGCCCCAGGGTGAGCAGCAGGAGGACGACCCCGATCTCTGCGGCCAGGGAGCTGAAGTCGCCGATGGCGGCCACGGGGCTGCGCAGGGTGCCCGAGGGGTCCGCCCCGGAGAACAGGAGGCCGCCGACGCCGATCAGCAGGCCGCCGAGCAGGTACAGGGGCACGGGGGACATGCCGATCCGCGCGGCCAGGCGGCCGAGGACCCCGAGCAGGAAGAGGACGGCGCCGAGCTCGACCAGCGCCAGCGTCGTGCCGTGCATGTCCGACTCCCTTCCTCGTGCCGCCGGCCGGGCGGCCCCGGCGCGGCGGCGGCCGTCACACGGTCAGCAGCTTCTCCGCCTGGCGCACGCCCTCGCCCGTGCCCACCACGATGACCAGGTCCCCGCCCTCGAGCAGGAAGTCCGGGCCGGGGGAGGGGTGGGTGACGCCGGCGCGCACCACGGCGACGATCGACACCCCGGTGCGCGTGCGCATCCGCGTGGAGCCGAGCTCCTCGCCCGCATACGGCGACTCGTGGGGCAGGATCAGCTGCCGCGTGCTGACGCCGGGCAGGTCGGCGTGCTCCTCCTCGAGCTGGGCCACCAGCCGCGGCCCGGCCAGGAGGGCGCCCAGGGCCGCGGCCTCGTCGGCGGCGAGGGGGATGGAGGCGGCGCACGCGTCCGGGTCGTCCCGGTCGGAGAGGATCAGGTCGGTCTGCCCGTCGCGGTGCGTGACCACCCCGATGCGCCGGCCGGAGGTGGTGTCCAGTTCGCGGCGGACGCCGATGCCGGGCAACGGGGTCTCGTGCATGTCCATGCGGCACATCGTAGACGCGGCCCGGGGCCCGGCCCTGCCGCGCGGCCGGCGTCCCCGCGCGGGGGCGGTCCGCCCGCCTGCGCTACCGTGGCGTCCGTGCTGCTCTCCGACCGTGACATCCGCGCCGAGCTCTCCTCCGGCCGCATCGGCCTGGACCCGCTCGAGCTCTCCATGGTCCAGCCCGCCTCCGTGGACGTGCGCCTGGACCGCTTCTTCCGGCTCTTCGACAACCACCGCTACGCGCACATCGACCCCGCGCAGCCCCAGGAGGAGCTGACTCGCCTGGTGGAGGTGGAGCCGGACCAGCCGTTCGTGCTGCACCCGGGGGAGTTCGTGCTCGGCGCCACCTACGAGCAGATCACCCTGCCGGACGACGTCGCGGCGCGCCTCGAGGGCAAGTCCTCCCTGGGCCGGCTGGGCCTGCTGACCCACTCCACGGCCGGGTTCGTGGACCCCGGCTTCACCGGGCACGTCACGCTCGAGCTCTCCAACGTGGCCACGCTGCCCATCACCCTGTGGCCGGGCATGAAGATCGGCCAGCTGTGCTTCTTCCGGATGAGCTCGCCCGCCGAGTCGCCCTACGGCTCGGGCGGCAACCTCAACCGCTACCAGGGCCAGCGCGGCCCCACGGCCTCGCGCTCCCACCAGGACTTCCACCTCACGCGCATCCCGCGCTGACGGGGGCGCGGGCACCGACCGCCCGGAAGACTCCGGCCACCCGCCGGGGCTGTTCACCTGCCCGACCGGGGGCGCTCGTACCATGCCCCGCATGAGCTCCCCCGCCCCCCACGCCGCCCCCCAGCCGTGCCCCGCCCCGCACGGTGGCGCCGGCCCCGCCCCCGCACGCGTGCCCCGCGGCCGGGTCGTCGCGTGGGCGGCGTGGGACTGGGGCTCGGCGGCCTTCAACGCCGTGATGGTGACGTTCGTGTTCGGCACCTACCTGGCCTCGGACGCGTTCGGCCCGGACGACCGCGGCACCCAGTGGCTCTCGGCGGCGAACGCGCTGGCCGGCGTCGTGATCGCCCTGACCGCCCCGGCGCTGGGCCGCCTGGCGGACGGGACGGGCCGGCGTCGGCTGTGGATCGCCCTGACCACGGGCGCGGTGATCGCCTGCACGGCGGCGTGCTTCCTGGTCACCCCGGAGGAGTCGATGCTGGGCCTCGGCGTGACGCTGATCGCCCTGGGCACGGTGTTCTTCGAGATCGCCTCGGTGCACATCAACGCGATCCTGCTGCAGATCTCCACCCCCGCCACGATCGGCCGCGTCTCCGGCTTCGGCTGGGGCGCCGGCTACCTGGGCGGGATCGTGCTGCTGCTGATCGTGTTCGTCGGGTTCGTCTCCGGGGACGATCACTGGTTCGGGGTGGGGGAGGAGCGGGCCCTGAACATCCGCGTGGTGGCGCTGGTGGCGGCAGCCTGGTTCCTCGTGTTCGCCCTGCCCGTGCTGGCCGCCTCCCCGGAGCCGCCCGCGGCCCGGGGGGCGGACGGCTCGCCCCGTCGCGAGTCCCTGGTCGAGTCCTACCGGGGCCTTGGGCGGACGCTGGCGCGGATGTGGCGGCAGGACCGGCTCACCCTCCGCTTCCTCGCCGCCTCGGCGGTCTTCCGCGACGGCGTGGGCGCCGTGTTCGTCTACGGCGCCATCCTGGGGACCACGCTCTACGGGTTGGCGGCGCAGGACGTGGTGCTGTTCGCGATCGTCGCGAACGTCGTCGCCGCCCTGGGCGCGTTCGCCGGCGGCCGACTGGACGACGCCCTGGGTCCGCGCCGCGTGATCCTGGGGTCCCTGGCGGCGATGGTCGTCGTCGCCGCCGCCCTGGTCCTCGCCGAGGGGACCGCCGCCTTCTGGGCCGGCGGGCTGGCGCTGTGCCTGTTCGTGGGACCGGTGCAGTCCGCGTCCCGCGCCTTCCTCGGCCGGCTCACCGTCCCGGAGACGGCGGGGGAGGCCTACGGCCTCTACGCGACGACGGGCCGCGCCATCGGCTTCATCACGCCGGCCCTGGTGTCCGCCGCGCTCGCGGTGTGGGGGGACAGCCGCGTCATCATCCCGGTCATCGCCCTCGTGCTGCTCGCCGGCGGGGCGTTGCTGCTGGGCGTGCGGGAGCCGGAGGGGCCGACCGTCGCGGGCGCCCGGCCCGGGACAGGCCCCCGGGCCGCTCGCTAGGGTGGAGAGCGCCCTCGCCAACCCTCCCCGCAACGAACGGACCCCATGACCGTCCTGCTCACCGCCCTGTTCGCCGTGGCGCTGCTGGCGCCGGTGCTGTTCCGGCGGACCGGGCGGCGGGGATTCCACCTCCTGGCGGCGGCGCCCGCCGCCGGCTTCGTGTGGGTGCTGGCCCAGCTGCCGCAGGTCTTCGTCCTGCAGGACGCGCTGGACCGCGGTGCGCCCGTCCCGGCCTCGGCCGCCCACCTGGACACCACCGTGGAGTGGATCCCCTATCTGGACATCGCGCTGAGCTTCCGCCTGGACGCGCTCTCGGCGTTCATGTCCCTCATCGTCCTCGGCGTCGGCGCCCTGGTGCTGTCCTACTGCGCGAGCTACTTCCGCGAGCACGAGCCGCGCCACGCCGTCTTCGGCGCGGAGCTGCTGGCGTTCGCCGGCGCCATGTTCGGCCTCGTCACCACCGACGACGTCATGGTCCTCTACACGTTCTGGGAGATCACCTCGGTGCTCTCCTTCCTGCTGATCGGCTACTCGGGCCAGCGCATCTTCGCCCGCCGCTCGGCCATCCAGGCGTTGATCGTCACCACCTTCGGCGGCCTCGCCATGCTCGCCGGCCTGGTGATGCTGGCCGTGCAGGCCGGTTCCTGGCGCGTCTCGGGGATCCTCGCCGCCGCCCCGGAGCTGATGGAGCGGGCCCCGCGCGGCCTGCTGGAGGCTGCCGTCGCCCTGGTGCTGGTGGGCGCCCTCTCCAAGTCCGCGCAGGTGCCCTTCCACTTCTGGCTGCCGGCCGCCATGGCCGCGCCCACCCCCGTCTCCGCGTACCTGCACGCCGCCGCGATGGTGAAGGCCGGCGTCTTCCTGGTGGCCCGCCTGGCCCCGGGCTTCGCGTCCCTGGCGTCCTGGCAGGTGCTCGTGCTCGGCGTCGGGCTGTGGACCCTGATCCTGGGCGGCTGGCGCGCCCTGCGACAGACGGACGTCAAGCTCGTGATCGCCTACGGCACCGTCTCCCAGCTCGGCTTCCTCATGGTGGCCAACGGGCTGGGCACGCGCGACGCCGCCCTGGCCGGCCTGGCCATGCTCCTCGCCCACGCCGTGTTCAAGGCCCCGCTGTTCATGGTGGTCGGCATCATCGACCACGAGGCCGGCACCCGCGACCTGCGCCGCCTGTCCGGGATCGGCCGCCGCGAGCCCGCGCTCGCGGCCGTGGCGATCGTCGCGGCCGCCTCCATGGCGGGCCTGCCCCCGCTGTTCGGGTTCGTGGCCAAGGAGTCCGTGCTCGAGTCCCTGGCCGGGCACGGCGAGCACGCCGGCACGGTGTGGGGCTGGACGCCCCTGGTGGGCATGGCCCTCGGCTCCGTGCTGACGTTCGCCTACACGTGGCGGTTCCTCTGGGGCGCGTTCGCCACCAAGGACGGACGGGACTCCCCGGACGGCGAGCCCGTGCCGGAGACCCGGTTCCACTCCCGGCTCACCGCCGAGGACCTCCTGCCTCCGGGCCTCCTGGCCCTCGCCTGTCTGGTCCTGGGCCTCGCGCCGGGGCTCCCGGAGGCCCTGATCTCCGCGCACACGGCCGGACTCGCGCCGCTGGACGCGGCGGAGGAGCCCGCCCACCTGGCGCTGTGGCACGGGATCACGCCGATCCTCGGGGTGTCCGTGGCCATCTGGGTGCTCGGAGCCGCCCTCGCCGTCGCGCGCCGCCCGCTGCAGCGCCTGCAGGCTCGCGTGGCGTTCCCGGTCGAGGCCGCCGCCGTCTACCAGCGGATCACCGGGGCCGTGGACGCGGCGGCCGTGTGGGTCACCGGCCGCACCCAGACCGGCTCGCTGCGGCGCTACCTGTTCATCATCCTGGCCACCGCGACGGCTCTGCCCGCCCTCACCATGCTCGTCCCCGCGGGGGAGGAGGACCGGGTCCTGGCCACCGCCTTCCTCGAGGCGGACCTCGTGCCGTTCACGACGCCCGCGCAGCTGGGCATCGCCGCGCTCGTCTGCGTGGCTGCCGTGCTGGCCGTCCGGGCCCGCCGCCGCTTCATGGCGATCATGCTGGTCTCCGTCACCGGCTACGGATCCGCCGCGCTGTTCGCCCTGCGCGGGGCGCCCGACCTGGCCGTCACCCAGGTGCTCGTCGAGTCCATCGTGCTGATCACCGTCATCCTGGGTCTGCGCGTGCTGCCCCCGGACTGGCACTCCAAGACCACCGGCCGTCGCCGCGTGCCGCGCCTGCTGCTGGGCGTGGGCTTCGCCCTCGTGATGATGTGGGTGGCCGCCACCGCCCTCGGCGCGCGCACCGCCGAGCGGATCTCCCTGGACATGCCGCGCCTGGCCTACGAGCACGGCTACGGGGCGAACGCGGTCAACGTGACCCTCGTGGACCTGCGGGCCTGGGACACCTGGGGGGAGATCACCGTGCTCGCCGTCGCCGCGACGGGCGTGGCCTCCCTGGTGTTCCTGGAGCACCGGGACAAGCGCCGGAGGGACCTGGACACCGTGGTCCCCGGCTCCGTGGGCAACTACGGCGCCGAGTCGGCGCTGGGCACCCGCGAGCTCTCCGTGGTGCGGAGCTTCGCCGTGGACGACCGCAACGATCAGTGGCTGATCGCCGGGCACACCATGGCCCCCGAACGGCGCTCGATCATCCTCGAGGTGGTCACCCGCTTCCTGTTCCCGGCCATGATGCTGCTGTCCGTGTACCTGCTGCTGGCCGGGCACAACACCCCCGGCGGGGGCTTCGCCGGCGGACTGCTCGCGGGCCTGGCCCTGGCCCTGCGCTACCTCGCCGGCGGGCGCTACGAGCTGCAGGAGGCCTCGCGCATCCCGGCCGGCACGCTGCTCGGCCTTGGCCTGGGCATCGCCACCCTCACGGGCCTGGCCCCGCTGCTGTTCGGCGGGCAGGTCCTGCAGTCCTACAAGGTCGAGTTCCACGACCTCTGGCTGTTCGGGGACTCGTTGAAGATCGTCTCCGCCACCGCGTTCGACGTCGGCGTCTACCTCGTCGTCGTCGGCCTGTCGATCGACGTGCTGCGCTCGCTCGGCGCGGAGATCGACCGCCGCGGGGACGAGTGGCAGGACGCCCGCCGACGGGCCGCCCGGCGTCGCGCCTCGCCCCGTCCGGCGCGGCCGCGTCCCCGCCCCGTCCCGGAGGGCCGTGCCCCCGCCGCCCGTGCCATCCCCGCCCACGCCGCCCGACACCGTTCCGAGGAGGACCCCCGATGACGCCGACCGTCGACCTCGCCCTCCTCGCGGTGATGGGCGTGCTCTTCGCCACGGGGATCTACCTGCTGCTCGAGCGCAGCCTCACCCGGATCCTGGTCGGCGTCATGCTGATCAACAATGCGGCCGTGGTGCTGCTGTTCCTCACCTCGGGCGGCGCGGGCCTGGCGCCGCTCTACGACGCGGACACCGCGCCCGAGGACTACGCGGACATGCTCCCGCAGGCCCTGATCCTCACGGCCATCGTGATCGGCTTCGCCACCACGGCGTTCCTCACCGCCATGATCTACCGCTCGTGGCAGCTGCGCCGCGAGGACGACGTCGCCACGGACGTCGAGGACGTCAAGATCGCCGCGCAGTCGGGCTGGGACGCCGAGGACGACTCCGTGCTGACCGAGGAGGACTCGGAGTTCATGGACGACGCGTCCGACCCGAACGCCGAGTACGAGTTCGCCACCGCGGCGGCCCCGCGGGCGAGGGCCGTGCGGCCCGGTCGTGCGACCGTCCAGGGCGGGGGTGGGCGCCCGTGATGCTCGGCTCCACGCCCCTGACGGACCTCGCGCCGCTGGCGGTCATGCTCCCCGTGCTCGGGGCGGCGATCACGTTCGCCCTCGTCGGCCGCGCCCGCGCGCAGGTCGTGGTCACCGTCAGCGCCCTGACCCTGACCCTCGTGCTCGACTGCCTGCTGCTCGCCGACGTCTGGACGGGCGGCGTCGCCGTCGTAGAGCTGGCCGCCTGGCCCGCGCCGGTGGGCATCACCATGGTGGTGGACCGCCTGTCCGCGCTGCTGCTGGTGGTGTCCTCCCTGATCACCCTGGCGGTGCTCCTCTACGCCTCCGCCCAGGGGTTGATCAACAAGGACGAGGGCGGGCCGGTGAGCATCTTCCACCCCACGTTCCTGGTGCTCGTCGCGGGCGTGTCCAACGCCTTCCTCGCGGGCGACCTGTTCAACCTCTACGTCGGCTTCGAGATCCTCCTGACCGCCTCCTACGTGCTGCTCACCCTCGGCGGGACGGAGGCCCGCATCCGGGCGGGCATCACCTACGTGGTGGTGTCCGTGATCTCCTCCGTCCTCTTCCTGATCGCGATCGCGATGATCTACGCGGCCACCGGCACCGTCAACATGGCGGATCTGGCCGTGAAGCTGGGCGAGCTGCCGCACGACCTGCAGCTGGTGCTGCACGTGATGCTGCTGGCGGGCTTCGGCATCAAGGCCGCGGTGTTCCCGCTGTCCTTCTGGCTGCCCGACTCCTACCCGACGGCGCCGGCGCCCGTGACGGCCGTGTTCGCCGGCCTGCTCACCAAGGTGGGCGTCTACGCCATGATCCGCACGGAGACCCTGCTGTTCCCGGCCGAGCACGTGAACGGCCTCCTGATGGGGGTGGCGGCGCTGACCATGCTCGTGGGGATCCTGGGCGCCCTGGCGCAGAGCGGCCTGAAGCGCATCCTCTCCTTCATCCTGGTGTCCCACATCGGCTACATGGTCTTCGGCCTGGCCCTGGCCACGCAGGTGGGGCTCGCCGCCACGGTGTACTACGTGGGCCACCACATCACCGTGCAGACCGCGCTGTTCCTGGTGACCGGCCTCATCGAGCAGCGGGCCGGCACGGCGAGCATCGACCGCCTGGGTTCGCTGGCGAAGGTCTCCCCGCTGCTGGGCGTGCTCTTCCTGGTGCCGGCCCTGAACCTGGGCGGCATCCCCCCGTTCTCCGGCTTCCTGGGCAAGGTCGGGCTGATCCGCGGCGGCGTCGAGGACGGCGGCGTGCTGGCCTGGGTCCTCGTCGGCGTGTCCCTGCTGGTCTCCCTGCTCACCCTGCTGGTCCTGGTCCGGGCCTACACCCGCGCGTTCTGGCGCAAGGTGGAGGACGTGGAGCACCCGACGCCGCAGCTCGTCGCCGCCTACGAGCGCGTCACCCGGCGCGGCCTGCGCCCCAAGCCCCTCTCCCGCGGCCTGGTGCTGCCGACCGCCGGCCTGGTGGCCATGACGCTGGCCTTCACCGTGTTCGCCGGGCCGCTGTACGACCTGGCGGACCGCGCCGCCGTCGACATGCTGGAGCGCAGCCCCTACATCTCCGCGGTCCTGGGTCCGGAGGCCGCGGACCGCGCCGCCGTGACCCTGAGCCACGACCCGTCGGAGGTGCACGATGCCGGCCGCTGAGACCACCAGCCCCGCCTCCGCCCCCACGCGCCCCGCCCCGGGCGGGGTGCGCTCCGTGCTGCGCCAGTGGCCCCTGCTGCTGGCCCTCGTGCTGATGTGGTGCGCCGTGTGGCAGGACTTCTCCGCGCACGTCGCGCTCACGGGCCTGCTGTTCTCCCTGCTGGTGGTGGTGCTCTTCCCCATGCCGCCGATCCCCTTCGGGGGCCGCTTCCACCCCGGGCACGCCCTGGTGTTCACCGGCCGCTTCCTGGCGGACGTGGTGGCGTCCTCGCTGTCCGTGACGCGCGTGATCCTCACCCGTGGCCGCACGGTGCGCAGCTCCGTGGTGCGCGTGCCGCTGCGCAGCCACGACGACATCGTGCTCACCCTCGTCAGCCACGCCCTGGCGTTGGTGCCGGGCTCGATCGTGCTGGATATGGACCGGGCCAACGGGGTGCTCTACCTGCACGTGCTGGACGCGACCACGGACGCCGACGTCGCCGACTATCGGGCCAAGGCCCTGCGGGTGGAGGCAGACATCATCCGCGCCGTCGGCACCCGGGCGGACGTGGCGGTCCTGCGGGACCACCCCGACTCCGCCCCGGACCCGGAAGGTGTGGAGGAGCGCCGCCGGCACCCCGCCTACCGCGCGGAGCTGCTGCCCGACACCCCCGGGCCGGTCGCCCCCGCGCCCGTCGACGCACGACCCGAGCCCGACGCCCCGGGAGGAGACCGATGAGCCTGCCCCTGACCCTCGCCGCCTGGATCGGCGGCGCGATGCTGTTCGTCGGCGCCGTCGGCGCGCTGTACCGGATCGCCCGCGGCCCCTCCCTGCTCGACCGCGCCGCGGCCACGGACGTGCTGCTGGTGGTGCTCTCCGGCGCGCTGCTGCTGGACATGGGCGTGCACCGCCGCACGGACACCGTCGTGCTGGTGCTGCTCGCCGCCGCCGTCGGCTTCATGGGCTCGGTGATGGTCTCCCGGTTCGTGGAGGACCGCCGCCCCGAGCACCCGCAGGAGCATGAGGCCCTGGTGCCCGGCACCTCGGACGTCCCGGCCCCGAGGGAGGACGCGTGATGGACGCCGCCTGGACCGACTGGCTCGCGGCCGCCCTGCTGGTGGGCGGTGCCTTCTTCTCCCTCGTGGCCGGCGTGGGCATGACCCTGCTGCCCGACCTGCTCTCCCGCATGCACGCCTCGGCCAAGCCTCAGGTCCTGGGGCTGCTGCTCATGGCGTGCGGCGTCGCGGTGCTGTGGCAGGCGTGGGCGTGGGTGCCCGTGCTCGTGCTGGCCTGGGTGACCCAGATGATCACGGCACCGGTGGCCTCGCACCTGATCAGCCGCACCGGCTACCGCACCAAGCACGTGCGGCGGGACCTGCTGCACCGGGACGACCTCGCCGCCCAGGCCGAGCCCGGGCCGCGTGAGGACCCGGACGCCCGCTGACCTCCGCGCCCGGCGCCCGCGGGCCTGCCCGGGGACGACGACGGCCGCCGTCGAGCTCCTGCCCGGCGGCGGCCGTGACGGTGCGGGCGGGACCCGCGCCGGGGAGGTCTCAGACCTCGTTGTCCACGTCGCTGGAGGTCTTCTGGGCGACCTTGCGCACGCCCTCCGCGGCGGCGCGCTGGCCGGCGACCTTCAGCACCGAGGCGATGCCCGCCGAGGCGAAGGTGAAGGCGAGGGCCTCGACCAGCGGCACGGTCTCGTCCGTGGCGTCGGAGGGGGCGTCGTGCCCGGTGACCAGCTTCCAGCCGCCGGCCACGAGGCGGGATGCCACGATGCCGCCGACGACGGTGATGCCGGTGGCCAGGACCTTCTGGATGACCTTGTCCATGTGCGTGCCTTCCGTTCAGAGAGCGTCGCCGCGCCGTGCGCGCGGCCCTCGGACCACCCTAGCGGGAGGGCTCAGTCCTCGTCCCGGACCGGGTCGCCGCTGACGTGCACGCCGGGGTCGCCGTCGGCGTCGAGCCATGCCTGGAGGCGCTCGGTGAGCTCGGCGTCCACGGGGACGTCCTGCCCGTCCACGGCGCGGATGGGGAGCACCCCGCGGACCGAGGAGACCAGCCACAGCCCGTCGGCGCCGTCGAGGTCGGCGGGAGCCAGGGGGCCGTAGCCCAGGCGCCAGCCGGCGGCCTCTGCGGCGGCGAAGATCACGGACTGCGACGTGCCCGCGAGGATGCCCTTCTGGCGCAGCGGGGTGACGATCCGGCGGGTGCCGTCCGCGCCGGTGCGGGCCAGCAGCAGGGTGGAGGTCGGGCCCTCCAGGAGGTAGCCGTCCGCCGACGTGAACACGACGTCGTCCGCGCCGTGCGCCTTCGCGTGGCGCAGGGCGGCCATGTTGACGGCGTAGGAGAGGGTCTTCGCGCCGGTGAGCAGCCACGGGGCGCCCTCGACGGCGGCGGAGTCCAGGCCGCGCTCCAGCAGCAGCACCCGCACGCCCTCCGCGCGCTCGGCATCCGAGGTGCGGGGGGCCGGGGTGAGCAGCGCCCACGCCGTGGGCCGGGCCTCGACGCCGGCCGGGGCCTCCGGGCCGCGGGTCACCGTGAGCCGGACGGAGAGCCGGTCGCCGGGGGCCACGGGGTTCGCGGCGGCGAACCCCGCCAGCCCCGCCTCGATCGCGGCGCGCCACGGCTCCGGGTCGGGGGCGGCGATCCCGAGGGCGTCGGCGGAGGAGGCGAGGCGGCCGAGGTGGGCGGCCAGCTTGCGCATGGCGAACGTCCCGGTCTCGTCGGCCACGGCCAGGGCGGTCTCGAACAGGCCGTCGCCGCGGGTCACGCCCTGGTCGGTGACGCTCAGGTGCGGGGCGGCCGGGTCGGCCAGGCGCGGGTCGGCGTCGGGGGAGAGCAGGACGAGCACGGGCTCGCCCGGCGCGGGGGTGTGGGCGGCGGGGGCGGGGTTCGAGGTGGGCATGGGCGCCAGGATAGCCCGGCGCCCATGCCCGGGCTCAGGCGCGGTCCGCGCCCACGGGGGCGGCGTCGGCGGCCTCCCCGGCGGCGCCGTGCCGCTCGAGCCCGGCGCCCTCCACGTCCACGTCCGGGAGGATCCGGTCCAGCCACTTCGGGAGCCACCAGGCGGCGTCGCCGAGCAGGTGCATGAGCGCGGGCATCAGCAGGAGGCGCACGACGAACGCGTCCAGCAGCACGCCGAAGGCCAGGCCGAAGCCGATGGGGCGGATCATCGCGTCGTGGGAGAACACGAAGCCGCCGAGCACCGAGATCATGATGATCGCCGCCGCCGTCACCACGGCGCGGCCGGCGCGCAGGCCGGTCATGACGGCGTCGCGCGCGGGCTGCCCGTGGGCGTAGGCCTCCCGCATGCCGGAGGCGATGAACAGCTGGTAGTCCATGGCCAGGCCGAAGAGCACGCCGATCATGATGGTCGGCAGGAAGCTCAGCACCGGGCCGGGCGCGTGCACGTTGAACAGGCCGCCCAGCCAGCCCCACTGGTAGATGGCCACCACGCCGCCCATGGCCGCGAACACGGACAGCACGAACCCGCCCGTCGCGATGAGCGGCACCAGGATCGAGCGGAACACCAGGATCATGATCAGCAGGGACAGCCCGACGACGACGCCCAGGTACAGCGGGAGCGCGGCGGAGAGCTTCTCCGAGACGTCGATGAACCCGGAGGTCACGCCGGCCACGCCGAGGTTCGACGCCTCCCCGGCGGGCTCGGTGTCCCGGAGGGTGTGGACGAGGTCCCCCGTGGAGATCGCGTTGGGTCCCTCCTCCGGAAGCACCTGGAACATGGCCGTGGTGCGGTCCTGGTTGAACCCGGCCGGGACCACGGCGGCCACGTGCTCCAGGCCCTTGAGCTGCTCGCCCACCTGGACCTGCGCGTCCTCGGCGGTGGTCTCGTCCAGGCCGGAGGGCAGGTCCACGGTGACCACCAGGGGCCCGTTGTAGCCCTCGCCGAACTCGTCGGCGATCAGCTCGTAGGAGACCTGGGAGTCCGAGCCCACGGGCTCGGAGGCGCCGTCGGGCAGGCCCAGGCGCATGCTGCCGAAGGGGATGGCGACGACGATCAGCGCGGCGGCCGACGCGAGCACGGTGGCGACCGCGGCCGGCGTGGACATGCGCCGGCGGCGGCGGGCGTCCCGCACGGCGCGCGCAGCCGAGCGCGAGACGGGGGCGGCCGCGTGCGAGCCGGAGGGGGCCGCGGCGTCGTCGGCGACGGGGGCGGCCTCTGCGGCCCGGCGGGCCCGCTCCTTGCGGGAGAGGATCCGCATCCCGGCCAGGGAGAGCAGGGCGGGGGTGAGGGTGACCGCCACGAGCACGGCCACGGCCACGCAGACCGCGCCCACGGTGCCCATCAGGCCCAGGAAGGGGATGCCGGTGACGTTGAGGGCCACCAGCGCGATCACCACGGTGATGCCGGCGAACACCACGGCGTTGCCGGAGGTGCCGTTGGCCAGGGCGATGGACGCGTGCAGCGGGGTGCCGCGCTTGAGCTCCAGCCGGTGCCGGTTGACGATGAACAGCGCGTAGTCGATGCCCACGGCCAGGCCCAGCATGATGCCGAGCACCGGGGTCACGGACATCATCTCCACGACGCCGGAGAAGGCCAGCGCGCCGGCCGCGCCCACCCCGACGCCGATCAGCGCGTTCACCAGCGGCAGGCCCGCGCCCACCAGGGTGCCGAGCATGAGGACCAGCACGAGGGCCGCCACGGCCAGGCCGACGACCTCACCGGGGCCGATCAGCGAGGGCATGGTGGCGTTGAGCGCCTGCGTGGGGATGGCGCGCACGCCGGGGATGTCGGCGTCGGCCAAGGCGTCGATGACGGCGGTCTTCTGCTCCGTGGTCACGTCCAGCGAGGGGCGGTCGAACGCGACCGTGCCCAGGGCGGCGGAGCCGTCCTCGGAGACCACGCGGTAGCCGTCCGTGAGGGTGAGCATCCGCTGGCCGCGGTCCGCCTTCTCCCGGCCGGCGGCCAGGTCCTTCCGGGCCTGCTCCAGCTGCGCGGGGCCGTCGGCGAGCTTCGCCTCGTTCTGGGCGATCTCGGCGCGGCCCGCCTCGAGCTCCCGCACGCCCTGCTCGTGCTCCGCGCGGCCGGCGTCGATCTTCTGCTGCTGGGCGTCCAGCTCGGCACGGGCCGCGGTCAGGGCCTTCTCCCGACCCGCGGCCAGCTGTGCGCGGCCCTGCTCCAGCTCGGCGGCGGCGGCCGCCAGCTTCTCCTCGCCTGCGTCGAACTCGGCGCGTCCGGCCTCGGTCCGCGCGCGGGCCTCCTCGAGCTGCGCGGCGCCGGCGTCGAGCTTCTCCCGCTCGGGGGCCAGCCGTGCGTCGACCGCGGCGGCGGCCTGCTCCGGGGTGGCCCCGGCGGCCTCCGCCTGGGCGATCGCCTGCGCACGCCCGGCCTCGAACCGCGCCTGGGCCTGCTCGAGGGCGGCCTCCTGCTTCGCGATCTCCGCCTCGGCGGCCTCGAGGGCCGGCCGCTGCTCCTCGAGTGCGGCCACACCGGCGTCGTACTCGGCCTGGCCGGCGTCCAGCTTCTGCTGCGCCTCGGTCAGGGGCGCGGTGGCCTCGGCGGGCAGGGCGTCCAGCCCGCGGGCCTCGAGGTCGGCGCGGGCCGCGTCGAGCTTCTCCTGGCCCGCGTCGAGCTGCGCGGCGGCGGCGTCGAGCTCCTTCTGGCCCGCCTCGGCCTTGTCCTTCGCCTCGGCCAGCTGCGCGCGCCCGTCCTCCAGGGCCTTCTCGTTCTCCGCGATCTTCTGCTCGCCCTCGGCGATCTGGCGGCGGCCGTCCTCGAGGGCGGTGCGGGCCTCGTCCTGCTGGCGGGCGACGTCGAACGGGTCCACCACGGAATCCACCGCGTCCTGTCCCTCCACGCCGCGCAGGGCGTCGCTGACCGCGCGGCGCTGGGCTTCCGTGAAGGCGGAGCCGTCCTCGGTGGCGAAGACCACCTGGCCGGTGCCCTTGGCGGCGTCCGGGAACTGCTCCTTGAGCCGGTCCGTGACCTGGGCCGTGGGCGTGCCGGGGATGGTCACCGCGGTGGTGAGGGTGCCGCTGAACGCGAGGAACGCGCCCACGGCGAGGGCCAGGGCGATGAGCCAGGCGAGGATCGCCGCCCAGGGGCGACGCGCGGAGGCGAGGCCGAGGCGGTGGAGGAGCGTGGCCATGGGGCGGTGCCTTCCGTGCGGGAGCGGGGAGCGGGGAGCGGGGACGCCGGCCGGGAGGTGGCGGACGCGCACATCCTACGTCAAGCGGAGCGCGGCGCTCCGGTCGGGGGAGGCTCCGGCGGCGGGCCCCGTCGGTCGGGCCGGGTCAGGCCGAGGGGCGGGTCTCCGGCAGTGAGGCGTCCTTCGCCTGCTCCTGCGTCAGCCACTCCTGGATGCCGACGGCGGCCTCGCGGGCCCGCACCACCAGGAAGCCCAGCTGCGCGGTGTCCGCGGAGACGGAGAGCGGCAGCTGGCCCAGGGGCGGCTGCACGAAGCTGGCCAGCACCACGTGGCCGTGGCCGGTGGACAGGCTCACCATGGCCTGCTGCGGGGACGCCGCGCCCGAGGAGACGATCTCCGCCTGCGAGGAGGCGACGGCGTACATCGACGAGTTCAGGGCCGCCAGCCGGCCCACGTCCGCCTGGGGCACGCCGAGGGAGCGGAGGTTCATGCCGTCCGCCGTGCACAGCATGGCGCTGCGGATCTCCGGGAACTCCCGCTGCAGCTGCTGCAGCCGCGGCAGGGCCATGGTGCCGATCACGCGGGACCACAGCTCCCAGTGCTCGGCGATCTCCGGGTCCAGCGTCACCTCCTCGGCGTCGGAGGGGCCGCCGGCGACCACGTCCGCCGGCTCCTGGTGCGGGTTCTGGTCGGTCATGCGGCTCTCCCGGGGGTCAGGGCCAGGCTGGCGACGGTGCGCCCCCACACGGACTCGTCGCCGAGCAGCTCCAGCCACCGGCCGATCTCGAACGCCGCGTCGGGGCGCTGCCCGAAGACCCAGAGCACGAGGCGCGCGCGGCGGGCCGTGACGGAGTCGCGGGCGGAGGAGAAGCGCACCTGCCCGGGGGTGCCGAGCAGGGCGATCCGGCGCCCCTCCGGGTCCGTCCACTCGCCGTAGTCGATGCCCACGGTGGTGGTGGTCTTGCCGTCCTGCGCGGGCTCGGTGAACGCGAGCGTGGACCGGCGCACGTCGGTGCCCGCCACGGAGACGTCGGAGAGCGCGGTGACCGCCGTGGTCTTGCCCACGCCCATGGGCCCCACGAACACCACCTGGCGCGCCGTGGTGGCGCCGATGACGGCGTCGGACGGGGCTGGTGACAGGGGGGTCCTCTCGGGGCGCGTACCGAGGAGGATGTCTAGAATCGCGAGCGCATGCGCCCGCTCGTCCGACGACGGAGCGGCGGTGCCCCGCCTCGGCTCCGTGTCCGGCGGACATGCGGGCACCCCCGCGGACCCCACATCCCCCGACCCCCAGGAGATCACCATGGCCAGCCAGGAAGAGCTGACGCGCATCATCGACAACATCAACGCCGACGTGAACGGCTTCATCGGCGCCTCGATCGTCGACATGGAGACCGGCATGCCGCTGGCCTCGCGCTCCACGCGCGCCGACTTCGACCTCGAGGTCGCCTCCGCCTACAACTCCGAGATGGTCAAGTCCAAGCTCAAGACCATCCAGGTGCTCAACATCCGCACCACCCTGGAGGACATGCTGCTGACCCTGGGCGACCAGCTGCACCTGATCAAGATGCTCGACGAGCGCACCTTCCTGTACGTCGCCGCGGACCGCTCCGCCACGAACCTGGCGCTGCTGCGCTCGGCCGTGAACCGTCACACCGTCAACTTCCGCTGACCGGTGGCGCCCACGGCGCCCCGTCGAGCCCTCGGCTCGGCGGGGCGTCGGGCGTCTCTCTCCCCCCGGTCCGCGACGCCAGGGTCGACTCAGGTGGACAGGCGCAGGTCGGCGGCGCCCGCCGGGTCCGCGGCCGCGAGGTAGGCCTCCTCCTGCCGTGCCCAGCGCTCCCAGTGGGGCGCGTAGGCGTCTCCGTCCCGGGCCAGCGCGGCGGTGCGCCGGACGTCCTCGGGCGCGTCGACCCACACGGCGAGGTCCAGCAGCGGGCGGGCGCCGGGGCAGAGGGCTCCGACGCCCTCGCAGACGACGACGTCCAGCGCGTCGGGGTCCAGGGCGCGCGCCTCCCCGGGGGCGCCGGCGTGCCAGTCCCAGGCGCGCCAGCCGGCGGGTCGTCCCGCGGCGAGGGCGGCGACCGCGCGGACGTAGGGGCCGTCGTCGGCCGTGGCGGCGGCGAGGCCGTCCCACCCCGGGTACATCTCCTCGATGTGCAGGACGTCCACGCGGGCGTGCGGGGCCAGGCGTGCCGCCAGGGCCGCGGCCAGCGTGGTCTTTCCGGCCCCGGAGCGGCCGTCCAGGCCGATCAGCGCGGGACGGGGCGCGCTCACGGGCCCTCCGGGGCGCGCCGTGCCGGGCTCGGTGGAGGCGTTCACGGCGCCCGATCCTACGTCGCCGACCGGGCGGCCGTCCGTCCCGAGGACCTCCCGCCCGCCCGGGCAGGCGAAGGGCTCCGCCGGATCCGCCCGGCGGGGCCCTCGTCCGCATCCGGTCACGCGGACCGACGGCAGGTCACTTCTGCTTGGCGGCCTCGGCTTCGCGCAGCGCGTCGGCGTGGCTCAGCTCGCCGTCGTCGGTGGCGGGGAAGGAGCGCATGGACCGCGGGAACAGCTCGAGCTCGGCGATCGCGTCGACCATCGCGCGGACCTTCTCGATCTGCGGGCCGGGCATCTCGTGGACGCCGATGACGCCGGGGCCCACCACGTTCCAGTGGGCGTGCTTCAGGGTCAGCTGCAGGTCGTTGAGGGCGTGCAGGCGGACCGGCAGGACCTCGGCGACGTGGTGCCCGTCCTCGACGGACAGCCCGGGGTCGGTGGAGGCGCGTGCCCGCGAGTCCACCGCCGCGGGCGGTGCGTCGGAAGGGTCCGGCGTCGACCCGACGGGCCGGGAATGGAATCGGATCACCGCGCGTTGACCCGGACACAGCGAACATGAGTGGGATCGACTCAGGTTCATTGACACCGCCGAAGGGGCGGTGGCAACCTGAGTCGCGAAGGCTCAAGCGGGCCCGTCGGGATGCGTCCCGGCCGGCGGCGCGGGCCAGGTTCTCACCGTCAGATAGGAAAGGACACACCATGTCTCGTGCAGTCGGCATCGACCTCGGCACCACCAACTCCGTCGTCGCAGTCCTCGAGGGCGGCGACCCGGTCGTCATCGCCAACGCGGAGGGCGCCCGCACCACCCCGTCCGTCGTCGCCTTCTCCAAGGGCGGCGAGGTCCTGGTGGGCGAGGTCGCCAAGCGCCAGGCCGTGAACAACCCGGACCGCACCTACGCGTCCGTCAAGCGCCACATGGGCACGGACTGGACCACCGAGGTGGACGGCAAGAAGTACACCCCGCAGGAGATCTCCGCGCGCACCCTGATGAAGCTGAAGCACGACGCCGAGGAGTACCTCGGCGAGAAGGTCACCGACGCCGTGATCACCGTGCCGGCCTACTTCAACGACGCCGAGCGCCAGGCCACCAAGGAGGCCGGCGAGATCGCGGGCCTGAACGTCAAGCGCATCATCAACGAGCCCACCGCCGCGGCCCTGGCCTACGGCCTGGAGAAGGGCAAGGAGGACGAGCTGATCCTGGTCTTCGACCTGGGCGGCGGCACCTTCGACGTGTCCCTCCTCGAGGTCGCCAAGGACGAGGACGACTTCGCCACCATCCAGGTGCGCGCCACCTCGGGCGACAACCGCCTCGGCGGCGACGACTGGGACCAGCGGATCGTCGACTGGCTGCTGCAGCAGGCCAAGTCCAAGGGCGCCGACCTGTCCAACGACAAGATCGCCCTGCAGCGCCTGAAGGAGGCCGCGGAGCAGGCCAAGAAGGAGCTCTCCTCCGCCACCTCCACCAACATCTCGCTGCAGTACCTCTCCGTCACCCCGGAGGGCCCGGTGCACCTGGACGAGCACCTCTCCCGCGCCAAGTTCCAGGACCTCACCAAGGACCTGCTGGAGCGCACCCGCAAGCCCTTCAACGACGTGATCAAGGAGGCCGGCGTCAAGGTCTCCGACATCGACCACGTGGTGCTCGTGGGCGGCTCCACCCGCATGCCCGCCGTGTCCGAGCTCGTCAAGGAGCTCACCGGCGGCAAGGAGCCGAACAAGGGCGTGAACCCGGACGAGGTCGTCGCCATCGGCGCCTCCGTCCAGGCCGGCGTGCTGGCCGGCGAGCGCAAGGACGTGCTCCTGATCGACGTGACCCCGCTCTCGCTGGGCATCGAGACCAAGGGCGGCGTGATGGCCAAGCTCATCGAGCGCAACACCGCCATTCCGACCAAGCGCTCCGAGACCTTCACCACGGCCGAGGACAACCAGCCCTCCGTGTCCATCCAGGTGTTCCAGGGCGAGCGCGAGTTCACCCGGGACAACAAGGCCCTGGGCACCTTCGAGCTGACCGGCATCGCCCCCGCCCCGCGCGGCATGCCGCAGATCGAGGTCACCTTCGACATCGACGCGAACGGCATCGTGCACGTCTCCGCGAAGGACAAGGGCACCGGCACCGAGCAGTCGATGACCATCACGGGCGGCTCCTCGCTGTCCAAGGAGGACATCGACCGCATGGTGAAGGACGCCGAGTCCCACGCCGAGGAGGACAAGGCCCGCCGCGAGGCCGCCGAGCGCCGCAACCAGGCCGAGCAGTCCGCGTACTCCGTGGACAAGCTGCTCGCCGACAACGCGGACAAGCTGCCCGAGGACGTCACGACCGAGGTCCAGGCCGACGTCGACGCCCTGAAGGCCGCCCTGGAGAAGCAGGACAACGACGACGAGGTCAAGGCCGCGTTCGAGAAGCTCCAGGCCTCCCAGGTCAAGATCGGCGAGGCGCTGTACGCCCAGCAGTCGGCCGAGGGCGCCCAGCCCGACGCCGAGTCCGGCTCCGCGCAGGCCGACGAGGACATCGTCGACGCCGAGGTCGTCGAGGACGAGGACGAGAAGAAGAACTGACCCGTCCGATCGGGTCCGGCGCTGACCGGGCCCCGGCGGCACCGGCGGGCCGGCCACGAGGGCACCACCCGCGTGGCCGGCCCGCCGTCCTCTCCCGCACCTCCCACGCCGCGCCCGCCGCGGCCCGTGACGAAAGGACCCCAGCATGAGCGAGAACCAGAACGAGACCCCCAGCCCGGAGGAGCCGGTCATCCGCGACCGCCGGCGCATCGACCCGGAGACCGGCCAGGCCCGCACCCCGGGCGCCGGCGAGGACACCGTGCCCGCGCAGGAGCAGGGTCAGGCGCCCCAGGACTCCGGCGACGCCCTGTCCCAGGCCGAGCAGATCCTCGACGAGGCCGGCGCGGCCGCCGAGGCGGAGGCCCTCCCGGCCGCCGGCTCCGACCGCGAGGCCGAGCTGCTCGAGGACCTGCGCCGCCTGCAGGCCGAGTACGTGAACTACAAGCGGCGCGTGGACCGCGATCGCGACGTCGCCAAGGAGCAGGGCGTGCTCAAGGCCGTCACCGCGCTCCTGCCGGTGCTCGACGACCTCGACGCCGCCCGCGCGGCCGGCGACCTCGAGGACGGCCCGTTCGCGGCCATCGCCGCGAAGCTCATGACCGCGCTCGAGGGCCTCGGACTGGAGCGCGAGGACCAGGAGGCGCTGGCCGGCGTCGAGTTCGACCCAGTCCGCCACGAGGCCGTCATGCGCCAGCCCCACGCCGAGGTCCCCGCGGACCACGTGGTGCAGGTCTTCCGCAACGGCTACGCCCGGGACGGCCGCGTGCTGCGCGCCGCCCAGGTGATGGTCTCCGCCGGCCAGGACTGACCGGCCAGGACGGGCGGATCCCGGGGCGCCGCACGACGCGGCGCCCCGGGCCCGGACCGCCACGCACGACGACAGCAGACACGAACGGAGAGGAGGCACCATGGCCTCGCAGGATTGGCTCGAGAAGGACTTCTATCAGGTCCTGGGGGTGTCGAAGGACGCCTCCGAGTCCGACATCAAGAAGGCGTACCGCACGCTCGCGCGCAAGCACCACCCGGACCAGAACCCCGGGGATGCGGCGGCGGAGCAGAGGTTCAAGGAGATCTCGGAGGCGTACGACGTCCTGAGCGACCCGAAGGACCGCCAGGAGTACGACGCGATCCGCTCCATGGGCGGCGGGGCCCGGTTCGGGGCCCCGGGCGGCTTCGGCGGGGCGGGAGGCGGTGCGGGGGCCGGCGGCTTCGAGGACGTCTTCGGCGGCATGTTCGGCGGGGGCGGCGGTTCGCGCACCTTCCGCACCGGGGGCGCCCAGGGCGGCCCCGACCTGTCCGACCTCCTCGGCGCCTTCACCGGCGGCGGCGCGGGCGGCTTCGGCGGGGGCCAGGGCTTCGGCGGGGGCGGCTTCGGCCAGCCCGCGCCCACGAAGGGCGCCGACCGCACCGCCACCACCACGATCTCCTTCCGCGGTGCGGTGGAGGGCACCACGGTGTCCCTGCGCGCGGCGGACGGGGAGACCGTGGACGTGCGCATCCCCAAGGGCGTCAAGGACGGGCAGAAGGTGCGCGCCCGCGGCAAGGGCT
Organism: Micrococcus porci; assembly: GCF_020097155.1. Lineage (NCBI taxonomy): Bacteria > Bacillati > Actinomycetota > Actinomycetes > Micrococcales > Micrococcaceae > Micrococcus > Micrococcus porci. Next base: position 969,474 of record NZ_CP083691.1, read on the forward strand.
CTCCGGGCACGGCCGGGCGCGGCGACCTGATCGTCACCGTCCAGGTCCGAGAGCACCCGTTCTTCCAGCGCGACGGCGACGACCTGCGCATCACCGTGCCCGTGACCTTCGCGGAGGCGGCCCTGGGCGCCACCGTCGAGGTGCCCACGCTGGACCGGCCCGTCAAGGTCAAGGTCCCGGCCGGATCCCAGTCCGGCCGGGTGCTGCGCCTCAAGGGGCGCGGCGTGGCCGGCGCCAAGCACACCGGCGACCTGCTGGTGGAGCTGCAGGTGGCCGTGCCCGCCGAACTCTCCGCCGAGGCGCGCGGCGCCGTGGAGGCCTACGCGGCGGCCACCGCGGGCGACGACGTCCGGGAGGGCCTGGCCGGGAAGGCGCAGTGGTGAGCGGCGTCGCCGGCGAGCATCCGACCGGAGCCGGGCGCCTGCGCGGGACCGCCGGCCGCCCGGGGCGCCACGACCCGGTGTTCGTGATCTCCGTCGCGGCCGAGATGGCGGGGATGCACCCGCAGACCCTGCGCCAGTACGACCGGCTGGGCCTGGTGGTGCCCCAGCGCCAGGGCGGGCGTCATCGCCGCTACTCCGCGGCCGACGTCGAGCACCTGCGCGCCGTCCAGCGGCTCTCCCGCGAAGGCGTGTCCCTCGAGGGGATCCGCAGGATCCTCGACCTGCAGCGCGAGGTGGAGCGGCTGCAGGACACCGTGGTGGAGCTGGCGTCCCAGGTCGACCGCCTGCACAGCGCCTCCGCGCTCGCCCGCGTGTTCTCCGTGGGCCTGGCCGGGGACGTCTCCGCCCGGTACGCCGCCCCCGCCGCCCACCGTGCGGCGGAGGCCGTGCAGGGGCAGCGCCGACCCGGCGAGGGCGCGACCCGATCCGCGGCACGCGGCGGCCTCCTGCGCGCGCTGCCCGCCGGCCGGGCCGCCGCCCCCCGCGGCCTCACCCGCCTGCCCGCGCCGCGGGACTGAGCGTGGACCTGCCGGAGCAGGCGCGCGCGGCGGCCGCCCGGCTCGACGCCGACCGCGCGCGCGCCCGGGACGGGCGGCTCTCCGCCCGACAGCTCGCCGCCCTCGACGGGGCTGAGCACGCCCTGCGGCGGGACTCGATGGACGCTGCGATCCCGGAGCGGGTCCTCGTCGACTGGGACCTCGACGCCCCCGACGGCCCGGTCGCGGCCGTCGCCGTGGGCGAGCTCGAGCGGCCGACCCACCTGACCTGGCAGGTCTCCGGCATGGGGATCGCCGCCTCCACAGCCGCGTGGGGCAGCGCCCGCGAGGCCGGGCAGCTGCTCCTGGCCCAGCGCGCGGCCGGCGCCCCGCGCCCGTGCGTGGTCGCCTGGCTCGGCTACCCGGCCCCGCCGTGGTGGCGCACCCTCGACGACGGCCTGGCCCGCCGCGGCGGAGCCCGCCTGGCCGAGGCCGTGCGCGAGACGCGCCCCGGGCCGTCGCACGGGGCCGGGACGGCCGTGCACACGGCGATCGAGGCGCACTCCTACGGCACGCTCGTCGCGACCCACGCCCTCGAGGGACTCGCCGCGGGGGACCCCCCGCTGACCGTCGACGCCCTCGCACTCAGCGGGGCGCTGGGCCTGCCCCGCCGCCTGGCCGGTCGGCTCGAGGCCCTCGGCCTCGCCGCGGGGCGCGTGTTCGAGGCCCGGGCGCCCGGGGACCGGCTCGCGTGGCTCGGGCGGACCCTGGCGGGCCGTGCGCCCTGGCCGGAGGCGGTGGCGCTGCCGGTGGCCGCGGACCCCGCCGCCGGACTGGCCGGGGTGCGCGGGCACAACACGGCCCGCTGGCGTCCGGAGGACGGCGACGACGGCGCCCCCCGCGGCTACCGAGACCCCGGCTCCGTGACGCTCGCGGCCCTGGCCCGGGTCACGGCAGGCCTGCCGGTCGCCGGCGGCGGGCCGCGATCGGGTCAGCGTCGGGCGTAGGCCAGGTCGAAGACCAGGCGGCCGGCGCGCAGGGCCTTGCCCTCGAACTGCGTGAGGGGACGGCCCTCGAATCGGGGTGCCCAGCCGCCGTCGTGGTCGACGGGGTCCTCCGCCAGGGACGCCTCCACGGCCTCGCCGAGGCCGGCGCGCTCGGGCAGCTCCGACGCGGGACGGGCCGGGTCGAACCCGGCGGGGAGGGGCTGCGCGCCGACCTCCAGCTCGCGGCCCTCCCGGCGCACGCGCGTCAGCGGGGACTCCTCGCCCGCCGCGCGGCCCGGGTGCAGGTTGACGAAGTCGGGGTGGGACTCCATGACCTCGCGCATCTGCACGGCATACCCGGACCAGTCCGTGGCCAGGCGGAGGACGCCGCCCGGGGCCAGCACGCGGGCCACCCGGTCCGCGAAGGCCGCGTTCACGAGGCGCCGCTTGTGGTGGCGCTTCTTGTGCCAGGGGTCGGGGAAGAACACCCAGACCTCCTGGGCGGACCCGGCCGGCAGCAGGTGGTCCAGCAGTTCGGGGGCGTTGGCCTCCACGGCCCGCACGTTCTCCAGCCCGCGGGACTCGACCTGGGCCATGAGCGCGGCCAGCCCGGGCAGGTAGACCTCCACGGACAGCACGTTCCAGTCGGGGTGGTCCGCGGCGCCCTGCGCGGTGGACTCGCCCAGCCCCGAGCCGATGTCCACCAGCAGCGGGGCGTGCCGGCCGAAGGCGGCGTCCCAGTCCAGGTGCGCGTCGGGGGCCACGGACGTGGCCGCCCGGTGGCGCGGCACGTCCACCAGCACCGTCTCCGCCATGCGGTCCCACACGGCCTGGCGGCCCGTGGTCATGCGGGCCCCGCGGCGGACGAAGGACACCGGCTCCCGGCGGATCAGCTCCGGGTCCTTCTCCCGGTCGTGGTCGCGCTCGTGGGCGTTCTCCGGGCCGCCGGTCACGGGTGCATGCCGCGGCGGACGGTGGTGCCGGGGGTGACGCCGCCGGTGATGGTGTCCACGGTGACGAACGTGTAGCCCTGGGAGCGGAGGTACGCGATCACGGCGGGGACGGCGTCGACGGAGGTGGCGTGGATGTCGTGCATGAGCACGATCCCGCCCGGGGTCGCCCCCTGCTGCACGGCGGCCAGGGTCTTGGCCGGGTTCCTGTGCTCCCAGTCCCGGGTGTCCACCGTCCAGGTCACGTTGCCCGCGGCGGGCAGGCCGCCGAAGGTGGAGAGCACGGACTCGTTCAGTGCGCCGTAGGGGGCGCGGACCGTGCTCGGTCGCCCGCCGGCCGCCCGGATCGCGGCGTCGGAGCGGGTGATCTGGGAGGCGATCTGGGCGGGGGAGAGCGTGGTCAGGTTCGGGTGGTCGTAGGAGTGGTTGCCCACCTGGTGGCCCTCGGCGGTCATCCGCTTCACGAGGGACGGGTTGATCTCCGCGCTGTGGCCGACCAGGTAGAAGGTCGCCGGCACGCGCTCGGCGGAGAGGATGTCCAGCAGGCGGGCCGTCGAGCGGCCGGGGCCGTCGTCGAAGGTCAGGGCGATGCACTTGACGGCGCGGCAGTCCACGCCGGCGTGGGGCACGGGGGCGGTGTGGGCCGGGGCCGTGGCGGCCGGGGCGGAGGAGGCCGATGCGGAGGCGGACGCGGAGGGCGTGCGGGTGGCGGCCGACGACGACGCGGACGGGGCCTGCGTCGTAGACGGGGCCTGCGAGGCGGAGGGGGCCGCGGGGTGGGCGGGGGCGACGTGGACGGGGTCCGCCTTCTCCACCACGGGGGCCGTGGAGGAGACGGCCACCGGGGTGTCCGCCGGGGCGACACCCGTCGTCGGCCCGCCGAGGTCGGCCTCGACCGGCGCCGCGGCGTGAACCGGCGCGGCGCTGGGCTTGGCGGTGGGGGCGGCCGGGGACCACGTCGAGCGGGGCGCGCTCGCTGAGCTCGAGCCGGCGGCGGACGGCGTGCCCGCTGCGGACGGGGACCAGGATCCGGACCCGTCGGTCGGCGACGGGGCACCTGCGGACGTCGACGCGCCGAGGGAGGACGACGCGGCGGCCGAGGACTCGGAGGCCGAGGCGGCGGAGGACGACGCCTCGTCCGCCTCGTCGGAGGACGCGGACGCCGTCGAGGACGGGCTCGTCGAGGCGGCGGCGGAGGAGGACGAGGAGGCGGGCGCGGGGCTCCCGGCTGCGGGCTGCTGCTCCGCGCCTCCGCACGCCGTGAGGGCGAGGGCGAGGGCGGCCAGGCCGGCGGTGAGACGGAGGCGGGGGTGGGAAGGCATGACGGGACGCTCCTGGGTGCTCTGGGGTGCCCGTCCTGGACCGCGCGCCGCGCAGGAGGGCCTCGTCCATCCTGCCAGGTCCCTCCGCCCCGACCGGTCACCGGAGGGTCACGATGCGGCCACGATGCGGACACGGCCGCGGCGCAGCCCGGGGGAGGGCGGCGCCGCGCGCCTCAGGCGGCCGGGGTGGGGGTGACCGGGTCCGTCGAGCCGCCCGTCGCCGGCAGCGGCCCGGAGGCCGTGGCGGTGCCGGTCACGTCGGCAGGCGTGGAGGGCGACGACGCCGTCGGGGCCGGGGAGGCCGTGTCCGTGGGCGCTGGGGCCGGGTCGGAGGACGGAGCGGGCTCCGACGTCGTCGGATCGGCCGACGGGGAGGGCTCTGTGGGCGCGACGGTGGTCGGCGAGGGGGCGGGGGTGCCGCCGGTGGGAGCGGGTGCCGGCCCTGAGGGCGTCGCGGAGGACGTCGTCGGGGCGGGCATCGGAAGCGGGGCGGGGGCGGGGGCGCCGGTGCCCGTCGGCGCGGGCGCCGCGGAGGAGGAGGTCGGCGCCGGCCCGGCGTCGCCGCGGGTCGCGGACGGGGACGCACCGGGGGCGGACGCGCCGGTCCCCTGTGATCCGGTGCCCTGTGACCCGGTGTGCTGTGACCCGGTGTCCTGTGGGGCCGTGCCCGGGGACCCGCCGCCCTGGGACGCCGTGCCCGGCGTGCCGGGGGCCGGGGCACCGGGCAGCCCGGGCGCCGGCGGGACGGAGCCCTGACCGGGGGCGGACGTCGTCGCGCCGTCGGAGGAGGGCTGCCCCGGCGCAGGCACGGCGGCGTCGCCGCCCTCGGAGGCGGGCGCCGCGGAGGGGCGCTCCGGGAGCACGAGGGCCTCCGGGCTGCGGGCCGCGTCCTGGGCGGAGACGCCCAGGGCGGAGAGCCAGGGGCGCACGGTGTCCGCCGGGATGCGGGCGGTGAGCACGCCAGCGTCGGCCGGGGACATGGCGGCCTGGTCCACCTCGAGCAGGGCGGAGCCGTCCGGCAGGAACGTCAGCGCGTCCCACACGCGGACGTTCTCCACCTGGGCGGGGGCGTCCACGGCGGAGCGCAGGCGGTCCTGCACCACGGCCGGGTCCCCGGCCATGCGGGCGCCGACCTCGCGGCGGAACGCGGCCCAGCCGTCGGCCGTGAAGAGGTCCTCCGTGGACAGCACGCGGTCCTCGCGCGCCGCGTACCAGACCACGTGGACCGCGGAGACGGAGCGGTCCCCGCGGCGCTCCGTGGAGAGCAGCCGGGCCGCGGCCACGTCCCGGCCGGCGACGGCCAGGCGCGGCTGCACGTCCAGCACCGGGCTCGCCGTGCGGTCGGTGTCCCGCTGGTACTGCGCCACCAGCCCGCGCACCGACTCGTCCATGGCCTGGGTCCAGGCCGGGGCGCCGGGCACCTGCAGCCAGGCCGCGTGGTACTCCGGGTCCTGACCCTGGATCACCGCGAGGGAGGCGCCGGGGACCTTGTCCAGGTCGAGGGACGGAACGTCCAGCGTGAACGGGGCCATGTCCATCGACGGCAGCTCCTGCGTCGCGGCGGCGGAGGACGGCGCGGGGGAGGAGGACGCGGCGTCGTCGCCGGAGCCGCACGCGGTGAGGCCGAGCATGCCGAGCGCGAGCAGGCCCGCGCCGGCGCGCAGGCGGACGGTCGAGGCGGGGGACAGGCGGTGCATGGGGATCACTTCCGGTGCTGGAGGGCCTTGATCTCGGCCTCCACGCGGGCGGCGGCGGCCTCGGGATCCTCGTGGTCCACCGCCGGATCGGCGGCCCGGCCGCGGTTCCGGCGCAGGCGGAGGACCACCCACACCGCGAGGAACACGAGGATCAGGACCATCACGATATTCGAGAACATGTCCGCATAGTCCGAGATCACGTGGAAGTTCTCCCCCAGTGCGTACCCGCCGTACACGAAGATCGCGTTCCACAGCAGGGAGCCCAGGGCGGTGAACAGGGTGAACTTCGCCACGTTCATCCGCTCGATGCCGGCGGGGATGGAGATGAGCGAGCGGAAGACGGGGACCATGCGGCCCACGAAGACGGTCCAGTACCCGTAGCGGGCGAACCACTTCTCCGTCCTCTCGACGTCGGACACGTCCACCAGCGGCATCCACGCGGCGATCCGGTACAGGCGGCGTCGGCCGAGCCACGCGCCCAGGCCGTAGAGCGCCAGCGCGCCGACCACGGAGCCGACGGTCGCCCAGATCAGGGCGGCGTGGGGGCTGAACGCGCCGCCGGCCGCGGTGAACCCGGCCAGGGGCAGGATCACCTCGGAGGGGATCGGCGGGAAGATGTTCTCCGCGAACACCGCCAGGCCCACGCCCACCGGTCCGATCGCCTCCATGATCGCGACGATCGTGTTGCCGAGCCACCCGTAGTCGGGGGTGCCGGCGGCGGCGAGCAGGGGGAGGGTGCTGAGGGCTGACATGCCCCCATTCTCCACGACGACGACGGCCGCCGCGTCGGACGTCGTTCGCCCCCGGCGGATCACGGGCGGCGGGTCCGGGGACGCGGCGGCGCCGATTGGTACTGTGGGCGTGCTGACCGCTCACCCGATCGTTCGCGCCACACACACGCCGTGACGTGCCGCGGGCTCCACTGGAAGGAAGACTCCATGAGCATCATCCAGATTCCGCTGCGCCTGACCTCCGGCGCGTTCATCCTCAACTCCGGCCTCGGCAAGCGCAAGCTGGGCGAGGAGCAGGCCGCGTACCTGCAGAACATGGCCGCCAAGGGCGTCCCCTCCCTGGCCAAGCTCTCCCCGTCGCAGTTCAAGAACTTCATCACGGCCACCGAGATCGGCACCGGCGCGGCCCTGCTGGCCCCGTTCGTCCCGGGCTGGCTCGCCGGCTCGGCGCTGACCGCCTTCTCCGGCGGCCTGATGTCCATGTACCTGAACACCCCGGAGATGACCGAGGCCGACGGCGTGCGTCCGTCCCAGGACGGCACCGCCGTCGCCAAGGACGTCTTCCTGCTGGGCGCCGGCCTGGCCGTCACCGCGGACTCCGTGGTGAACCGCCCGGGCAAGCGCAAGAAGGCCGCCAAGAAGCGCGCCGCCCGCATCTCCGACGCCCGCGACGCCAAGGTGGACGCCATCCGCGCCGCCCAGGACGAGAAGGTCGCCGCGATCCACGAGGCCCGCGAGCAGCAGGTCGCCGCGCTGCGCGAGGCCCGCCAGGAGCTGGCCAAGCTGCGCAAGAAGGCCTGAGCCCTCTCCGCACACGAAGGAGCCCCGCACCGGTCGCAGGTGCGGGGCTCCGCTGCGTCCAGGGGGCGGGGGCGCCGCCCCCTCTGCTCAGCGGTCCGCGCCGCTCAGATGTCCACGCCGGCGGGGTTCAGGACGCGGCGCAGGAAGTCCTGGGTGCGCGGCTCCTGCGGGTCGGTGATGACGGCGGAGGCCGGGCCCTGCTCGACGACGACGCCGCCGTCCATGAACACGACGCGGTCGGCGACCTCGCGGGCGAAGCCCATCTCGTGCGTCACGACGAGCATGGTCATGCCCTCGCGGGCCAGCTTGCGCATGATCGCCAGGACGTCGCCCACGGTCTCCGGGTCCAGGGCGGAGGTGGGCTCGTCGAAGAGCATCAGCCGCGGGTCCATGGAGAGGGCGCGGGCGATCGCGACGCGCTGCTGCTGGCCGCCGGAGAGCTGGTCCGGGTAGCGGCCCTCGAGCTCGCCGAGGCCCACGCGGGCCAGCTGGCGGCGGGCGGTGTCCGCGGCCTCGGCGGCGGAGCGCTTGAGCACCTTCACCTGGGCCACGGTGCAGTTCTCCAGCACCGTCAGGTGCGGGAACAGGTTGAACTGCTGGAACACCATGCCCACGTGCTGGCGCAGCCGGTCCAGGTCCACGTCCGGGTCGGTGACGGTGAACTCGCCCACCTGCACGCCGCCGGAGTCGGGGACCTCGAGCAGGTTCACGCAGCGCAGCAGCGTGGACTTGCCGGAGCCGGAGGGCCCGATCAGGCACACGACCTCGCCGGGGGCCACGTCCAGGTCGATGCCGCGCAGCACGTGGTTGGAGCCGTAGGACTTGTGCAGCCCGGCGATGTGCACGCCGGCGGCGGTCCCGGCGTCGGAGGGGCGGGGGGAGGCGGTCTGCTCGGTCATCTCAGTGGGCCTTCCGGGACGAGCGGGCCTCGAAGCGGCGCGCCAGCAGGGACAGCGGGATGGTGATCACCAGGTAGCACAGGCCGGCCACGAGGATCGGGGTCATGCCGGCGTCCAGGGCGGCGATGCCGTCGCGGCCGAACTTCGTGAGCTCGTACTCGTGTGCGGCCAGGCCCAGCACGTAGACCAGGGAGGAGTCCTTGGTCAGGAGGATGACCTCGTTGGTCAGCGGCGGCAGCACCACGCGGAACGCCTGGGGGATCACGATGGTGAGCATGGCGCGCCAGTGCGGCATGCCCAGTGAGCGGGCGGCCTCCATCTGGCCCTTCGGGACGGCCTGCAGGCCGGCGCGCAGGGTCTCGGCGATGTACGCCGCGGACACCATGCCCAGGGCGATCATCACGACGACCGGGATGGGCCAGGAGACCCCGAACGCGAAGGGCACGCCGTAGCCGAAGGCCAGGAACACCAGCAGTGCGGGGATGCCGCGGAAGAACTCCACGTAGGCCGTGGCCAGCCACCGGTACGGGGCGAAGGAGCTCATGCGCATGAGCGCCAGGAGCATGCCGCCGAGCAGGCCGACGACGAACGCGGTGACCGTGTAGAAGATCGTGTTGCCCAGCCCGACGAGGATCACGTTCGGGAACATCGGGCCCGCGGCGCTGAAGTTCAGGACGTTCTCCGCGATCGCCTGCCAGTCCGCCAGCAGGGCGACGACGACGATCGCCAGGACGAACACGGCGGCCTGGACGGCGACGGACAGGGTGCGGCGCCGGCCGGCGCGGGAGGGGGCGGCCGCGGTGCGGGGCGCGGGGGAGGCCTGGGTGCTCACTGGTAGTCCTTCTGGGCGGTGCCGAACCACTTCTGCTGCAGCTCGGCCACGGTGCCGTCGTTGCGCAGCGTCTGGAGGGCACGGTTGACGGCGGAGCCGAGCAGCGCGTTGTCCGGGGCCACGCCCATGCCGAGCTGCTCGCCGGTGGGCAGGGACTCGACGACGCCGAAGCGGGGGTCGTCCTTGAGGGAGTACAGCAGCACGGACTGGTTGCCCAGCAGGGCGTCCACGGTGCCGGCCTGGAGGGCCTGGACCTGCATGCCGCCGTCCTCGAACTGGACGGTGTCCAGCCCCTGGGACTGGGCGTACTCCTCGCCGGTGGTGGCGGTCTGCACGCCCACACGCTTGCCCTGGGCCGAGGCGACGTCCGTGATCCCGGAGTCCTTGCGGGCCACGAGGACGAGGTCGTCGTCGAGGTAGGGGAGGGTGAACGCCATGACGTGCTGGCGCGGCTCGGTGATGGAGATGGCGGAGGCGTTGAGGTCGCAGCCGGTCAGGGACGCCCCGGACTCGATGGCCTCGAAGGAGGTGTCCACCACCTTCAGCTGCAGGTCCATGGTCTCGGCGAGCTTGCGGGTGAGGTCGATGTCGTAGCCCGTCAGCTGGCCGTCCTGCTCGAACTCGAACGGCGGGTAGGGCACGTCGGCGCAGACCGTGAGCACGCCGGGCTCGTGCAGCCGGTAGGTCGCGCGCAGGTCGTCCTCGGCCAGGGGGCCGGTCGTTCCGGCGTCGCCGCCGATCACGGCGCAGCCGCTCAGGAGCGCGGCGCTCAGGCCGGCGCCCACGGCGCCGAGGGCGCGGGAGGGGGTGCGGGGCATGGTGTGCCTTCCAGGACGGTCGGGCCGTCCGGGTCGGGCCGCGGGGGCGGTACGGGCGGGTGATCGGCTCATCCTAGGTCTCCGCCGCGCCGTGGTCCCGAGGTGGTGCGGAATGTGACCGGGCGCCGCGGACGGCGTCGGGCGGGGCCGTCAGGCCCGGTCCGCGGCCAGGGAGGCGAGCGACTGCAGGTGCTGGGCCACGGCCCAGGCCTGGGGCCAGCGGGTGGCCCGGGAGGCCAGGGCGTCCCGACGGCGGACGGTGCGGCGCGTCCGTTCCAGTCGCACCCGGGTGCCGGCCCCGGAGAGAGGCTGGTGGCCGGGGTAGTCCACGGGCTGGTCCGGGTCCGGGCCGGAGTCGTCCACGAGTGTGAACACGTACGCGCCGGCGAGGTCCCCGGAGTAGTCGCGCCCGTCGGGCACCAGGGTGCCGTCCGAGTCCTGGTGCGGAGGCCGGTGCTCGTCGAGGACCTCGGCCCAGCGGATGCGGGCCGCGCCGTCCGGGGTGGAGGTCTCGGAGGGGAACAGCTGGCTGGTGGAACGGTGCTCGCCGCCGCGCGCGCCGCGTGAGCGCACGGTGGTGACCACACCGAACGCGTCGTCGACCTCCGCGTCCGCGGGCTGCGCCGTGATGGCGCGGATCGGCTCAGGGTCCCGCAGCAGTCGCATCACGTGCTCGCGCGGCGCCGCCACGAACCACTCGGCGCCGATTGCGGACAGCCGGCCGGCCCGGCTCGCACGGGAGCCTGAGGGACGGATCCCGTCCGGCGGGGTGAGGGCGTCGGGGGGCACGGGGCACGGGGCGGGCATGACGTCGAGCGCCGCACCGGGCAGCCGGGGCTCGTCCCTGTCCGCCGCGCGCAGGGCGTGGCGCAGGGCGTCGACGTCCACCCCCGCCGCGGCGACGAGCGCGGAGACGGCGCCCGCCGGCTCCTGGAGCAGGTCCAGAGCCCACGCGGCCTCGGTCATGGCGAGGCGGCGGGCCGGGAGCATGCCCTCAGAGGCAGCGGACAGCGGCAGGGTGGCGGCGCCGCCGCGATCCACGGCGGCCAGGGGGGTGCGGGGGATCCGGCCCGCGCGGGCCACGTCCTCGCCCACGGCGCGGAGCTGGCGGTTGGCGCGGACGGCCGCGCCGCGGCGTGCCGCGGTCAGGGAGAGGCCCTGGCGGGCGGAGACCCGGGCGGCGGGGCCGCCGGAGGCCAGCACCCCGAGGAACAGGTGCTCCGGCTCGACCCGGGGGGCGGAGACGCGCAGCGCCTCCCGCCACGCCCCGGAGAGCAGCACGGCGGTGCGGCGCCAGCCGGCGGGGTCCTGGGCCATGGCGCACTCCTTTCGGGGCGGGCGTCGGGTGCTCGGGGGACGTCCCGTCCGCGGTGGTGTCGGGGAGAGCGGGCGCCTCTGCGCAAGGCTAGCCGACGCGGGCCCACGCGACGGCGCTCCGCCGCCCCGTCCGAGCGGCCCCCAGACCTGCCCTCCCGGCGTGTGCACGGTCACAATGCGAGTGCACCGTCTCCATCCCGTCCTCCGCACCAGACCGAGGAGATCCCCATGTCCCGCACCGCCACCTCCCGCCCGCGCCTGCGCGCGCTGCTGCCGCTGACCGCCACCGCGGCGCTGCTGGCCTCCGGCTGCGCCGCCCCCGGCCCCGCCGCGTCCTCCTCCGCGACGCCGTCGTCGTCCGCCTCCTCGGCGGCCGCGGAGTCCTCCTCCTCGCCGACGGTGTCCACGGGGCCGGCGTCGTCCTCCGACGCCTCGTCGTCCGCGGCGGCCGCGTCGTCGTCGGCCGACGCCTCCGCGACCACGTCGTCCTCCTCCGCCGCGGACCTCGCCGCCTCCTCGCCCGCCGCGGGCGGCGCGTCGGTCGAGAACCCGCTGGAGCCGCTGCTGCTCCTGGCCACGGCCGCGCCCCAGGAGGTGTTCTCCTCCCGCACCGTGCAGAGCGGGGCGGACCAGCCGCTGACCATGTCCCTCACCCTCACCGGCGTGACCCCGACCGGCCGCTGCCAGGAGCTGGTGGACGAGATCAACGCCACCCACGAGCCCATGGACGTCGCCTCGCTGGCCACCTACCAGGTCAACCCCGCCTCCCCGGCGGTGGTGGACCAGGAGACCGGCGCGTTCACGATGATCGGCACCTCGACGGCCCCGGCCGACCTCATGGCGCCGTACGGCGAGCTCGTCTCCGCCTGCGGCACCCTCGAGGGGGAGCAGGGCCAGAAGGCCGAGTTCACCGCGGTCCCCGGCGTGCCCGACGCCGCGACGGTCACCATGACCACGCCCGGTCAGTCCCGGAAGCTCGTGATGACGGTCGGCGGCGCCTCCGAGGGCCGTGACCACGTCTACATGCTCATGCTCGGCCTCGACGCGGACGTCTCCCAGCAGGTGCTCGCGGACCAGGTCGCGGCCTTCCAGGAGCGCTGACCCAGGACCGCCGAGCCGGGGCCGCAGGGCCCGGGCGGCACGGGGCCCGAGCCGAGCACGGTCCGGGCCCCCGCCCGCTCAGACCCCCGCGCGGTCCGCGGGCGGCACGGCGTGGAACGGGCGTCCCGAGGTGAGGTCCGACGCCGACCGGCCCGCAGCGTCGACGGCGAACAGCGAGCCGGCCTCCGCGAGGAGGCGGGTGGCGGGAGTCGTGACGGGCTCCTCGGTGCGCACCGCCTCCGCCACCAGCCGCCCGACCCGCAGGTGACGGGCCTCCTGCCGCTCCACCTGGCGCAGCACCCAGGTGTCCCGGGTGGCGAGCTGCAGCTCGTCGGCGGACTCCACCCCCACGGCGAGCTGGCGGGCGCGGAGCATCTCCGCGTCGAAGGCGGCGCCGGCCACCAGCACGATGCACGCCGCCCACGCCAGGCCGAGGACGCCCAGGGCGGAGTTCAGCCGGCCGACGAGCGCCAACCCGCCGAACCGCGCCACGATCCACCCCAGGGCGAGCGCGGCGGCGAAGAGCAGCGCCACCGCCCCGACAGCCCCCAGGGAGAAGGGGCGGTGGCAGGGCGGGCGCACGTTCGGTCCCCGCCGGTAGGCGACGGAGACGATCAGCGCGAGCAGCACCAGGATCATCGGCCAGGTGCTCGCGTTCCACACCGCCACGGCCCCGCGCCCCACCCCCAGCAGGCGCCCGAGGCGCTCCGAGAGGTCGCCGCCGAGCACCATGAGGGACATGACCAGGGCGGCGCCCACGATCAGCGCCAGCGTCTCCAGGAGCACGACGAGGCGGTAGACGAGGAACGGGCGCCCCTCACGCGTGTCGTAGATGCGGTGCATGGCGCGGTGGAACGCGCCCACCGCGCCCGAGGCGGAGACGACGGCGCCCGCCGCGCCGAGGACGAGGCCCGGGGTGCCGGTGGCCGTCCGCCCCGCGTTCAGGATCCAGGCGGAGACCTCCGCGGCGTCGAGGCTCGGCCAGACCTCGGTGGCCAGGCGCGCGGCGGTCTCCACGGTGCGGGCCTCCACCCCCAGCAGGGACACGAGGGAGACGAGCGCGACGAGGGTGGGCAGCAGGGAGAGGACGGCGAAGAACGTCATGGCGGCGGCGACGTCCCAGACCTGCATCCCCACCAGTCGGGTCCAGGTGCGCTCCAGCACGTAGAGCAGGCTCGCACGGGGCCGGGCGTAGGTCCGGGGCGCACGGCCGCCGGTGGACGCGTCGGGCACGGGGGAGGAGGGCATGCGGCCACGGTAGCGGCGTGCGGCCAGGGGTGGGGGTCGCACGGTTCCCCGGCGTGGGTTCTCGCTGAGCTTGTCCTCAGTTGGAGCGTCCGACCAGGCATGGGACGGCTTCGTGGGAGTCGTCGAATCTCACGTCCGTGTCCGAAGCCTCGGGATGGTCGTCCCCGGACGACTGGTCGACTGCCCTGGCCCCCGACGTCGCAGGGGGAGCCGGACGCGGCGCCTGGCGGTGACGTGGGGTGAGGGTGGTGTCGGCGTGTGACGTGGAACCCCTCGGGGAGGGGACCGGCGCCGCGGCAGGGCCACGATGCCATTCGACAGGGGGGTTGGTCAGTGGGGGGAGGGAACGGCGATGATCTCGCCGTGCGGCAGGAAGAACCAGGCATCCGGGTGCTGGCCCCACGTGCGCCAGTCATCGGCCATGGCAGTGAGCTGCTCGGGGGTGACCCCCTGGTCCGCGGCACGCTGCGCGAACGAGGACGACGTCACCCGCTCGGCCTGGGAGTTGCCCCACCACGCTGCGGACTCCGTCGTCGCGTAGGACCATGCACTGGATCGTGCGAGGACGACATGAAGGTCGGCCTGGTGGGCCCAGGCTCGTAGGCGTCGACCGGCGGCGAGGATGCCGCCTGGCTTCACGAAGCGGGCCATCGCTTCCAGGGCGGCGACCGGATCCGTCAGGTGCTGCATCACTTGATGGGCATGCACCACGTCGAAGGACGCGGGCTCCAGGTCGAGCTCGAACACGTCACCCACGAGGAACTCCGTGACGACGTCGCCCCGATCCGCGGCGGCCAGCCGCGCTGCCGCAATCGCCTCTGCGGAGAAGTCCACTCCGGTGACGCGGCCCTCGTCGCCGACCAGGGCGGCAAGGTCCAACGTGATGGAGCCCGGCCCGCATCCGATGTCCAGGATCCGTTGACCGGGGCGCACCCGATCGAGGAAGTAGCCGCAGCTGTTGTCCGCGGTGCGGGTGGCGTGCGAGGCCAGGACGCTCGGCTGATGGCCGTGGGCATAGGTGTCCGTGCCGCGGGAGGGGTTCGTGTCCGTCATGACGTCACCGTAAGGACACTGTCTCTTCCTGTGAAACAGGCGTCTCCTTATATGAGACAGGTTGCCTGCTTCGGGACGGGGCCAGAGGACTCAGTTCCGGTGCGCTCTCATCCAGCCGTGCCGGCGCGTGCCCGGGTCCAGCCGGGTGCCGCGGTCGGTGACGGTGAATCCCGCTGCGGTCAGCACGCTGGTGAGGTCATCGAGCGGCCAGTACCAGGCTGTGGTGACAGCGTGGTCGAAGGGCTCCACCCGGTCCCCGGCGAAGAAGCCGAGCAGCAGCGACCCGCCCGGGCGCAGGGCTTCATGGGCGTGTTCGAGCAGGAGCGTGGCCTCCGGCGGGGGTGTGTGGATCATCGAGTACCACGCGAGGATCCCGTCGAACGTGGACGCAGGCAGGGTCCGGAACGAGCCCGTCTCCACGCGCACACCCGGGTGGACGCGCCGCGCGTGGGCCACGAACTCGTCCACCGGTTCGACTCCCACGATGTCGTGCCCCAGCGCGGCCAGGTGGGCGGTCCAGTGGGCAGGGCCGCACCCCACGTCGGCGAGGCTTCCGCCTGTCTCGTGGGCCCATGCCTCGACCAGCAGCCTGTCGTCGTCGGCCACCGCCGCCATGGTCCCGAGCAACTCGGCATACTCGGCCGCCCGAGCGCCGTAGGCCGCGCAGCTGGAAATGTTCTCTCCGTGAACGTCATCCGCGGTGATGGTGGTGCCTCCTTCGGCGTCAAGGGTCCCGGCCTCCATCGTCGAGATGCAGCGACGACCGTGCACGATGCGGGGGCATGCTCACGTCGACGCTGGCGGCTCAGTGCTCCAGTTCGCAGCCGTTCGCCTGGAACACGGCCACCATGGGCGCGTTGTCCACGCTGGTCGATCCGACGTACTCAGTGCAGCCACGGCGAGCCAGTTCAGACAACCCGAACTGATGGAGTTGGCGCCCCTTGCCCCGTCCTCGACGCGAAGGCAGGACGGCGACGTAGAACACGGTTCCGGTGCCGGGCTTGTCAGGCAAGGGCTGCGGGAGCACGACTCCGATCTCACCCTCCCCGTCGCCGACGACATACCACGCGTGAGGATCGAAGTGGTCGCCGGCGCCCTCGATGATCTCGAGCAGGTCCTCGAGTGCTGACTCCTCCGTGCTGGTGTCGAAGGGATCCCCCCCGCTGGCAGCGAGCATGTGCGTGCTGAACTGCTCCTCGCCGAGGGCTGCGAGGGAAGCCAGTCTCAGGCCATCGGGGCGGGTGGGGGCGTTGCCCAGCGAACGGCGGGCAATGATCCTCTGCTCAGGCACCCTTGATGCATACCCCACTCCTGCCGCGTCTGGCGCGCCCGGCCCCGCTCGCCCGTCAGGCGGCACCAGGGTGCCGTCGAGCCCGATCCGGGAGGCGAGGCCGACGTGCCCGGCCCGCTCGAGCGCCGCCCGGGTGGATCGCTCCTCCCCGTGCACGAGCGCCGGGCATCGGGGTCAGCGCGGCGGACGCCGTCGACGAGGGCGATCGCTCCGGCGTCCCGGAACCCGAGGTGCCCCCCGAACGGCTGGGCGTCGGCCCGCAGCCGGACCCGCCCCAGGATGTCCACACCCGGCTCCGGCCAGTCAGTGGCCAGACCAGCGACTCCTGCCACGTCATGGTCGAGGAAGAGCCCCGGCAGATGGTTCTGATCCGGCCGCGTGGCCGGCGGGCGTGCCGTGAGCAGGCCGGTCACGTCGTCGGGCTCCGGCGGCAGCCCGGGCACCCGCTGTGCGTCACCGCCTCGACCGCCGTCCCCGATCCGCACATCGAAAAGGACTGGATGATGCGGTCACTGACGAACAGGACGGGCTCACCCCGGCGTGATCGGCGGCTCGCCCGCTTGGCTGCACTCCACGTCGAGTCGGCCCGGAGTTCACCCCAGCACCGCTCCATGGTGTCCAGGTCGGGCCACTCCAGTTCGTAGCCGAACTCGAACAGCGGGACGCGCGTCAACCGCATCCGTTTCAGCCCGACCGCGGCGCCCAGCAGCCACGGCAATGCGGCCGGTGAACCGGGTCCGGGGTGCCCTCCCAGGTGCGGACGAAACGGAACCCCAGCGTCTCCATCAGGGGCTGAGCAGTGCTCTGCCAACGGTCCAGGAAGTCACCCCGCCGATCACACGGAATCGTGTAGATGCGCGGCTGGCGCACGCTCATGGTCGGCTCACTGGCCTGTCCGCGGCGTCGCGGCGTGGGTGACGAGCTCATCGGGATCGCCGTTCTGCCTCTGCGGCGATGGCCTCGACGAAGGCCTGAAGCTGCTGTTGCAGCTTCTCCTCGGGCATGAGCAGTGCTGCAGCGACCCCGGCCATGCTCTCGGTGCTGGTCAGCCGCGCCTGCCCGTCGGGAAGTGTCTCGATGACGTTGCGGTGCACCGCGACGAGCCACAGGGCGATGCCGGTCCAGGTCAGGTCGTGGCCTGGTCGCACGACCTCCACCCTGGACCGGATCGTCGTGCCGCCGTTGGCCCACGTGAATCGATGGCCCGGCGACAGGGGGGTCGGGCTGGCGACCTGGGCCGACGTCACGCCAGGGACGACTCCGGGCCAGGAGTCGACGTCAGCCAGGACCCCCCACAGGGCCGAGGCCGACGCGGCAGTGTCGATCTGCGCCGTGGCGGAGACCGGCGCCGCCGCATCAACGTCGCCCTGCCGGGCTGCGGCAGCCCCGCGGGCTTGGAGCTTTCGTGGTGTCCACATGCCTCCATGCTAAAGAAACAGATTGTCGCATTAGGATGAATCCATGACGAGCCTGACACCACCACGCGCCGGAACGATCCGCCCTGGAGGCCGGACCGCGCGGGTGCGGGCGGAGGTGCTCCGGGCAACCCGTGAGCTCCTGACCCAGCAGGGCGCCTCAGCCATGCGGATGGAGCTCATCGCGGAACGATCCGGAGTCCATCGCTCCACCCTGTACCGGCGCTGGAAGCGGCCTGCCGGCATCATCGCCGACCTTGCCGACGACATCGCCGGCACCATCGCCGTCCCCGACACGGGCGACCTCGGACAGGACCTCCGCCAGCTGGCTGGCCGACTCGCCCATCAGCTCGATGGCGACGGAGGCGCACTGGTCCGCGCACTGTTGGGCTGGCCCGACCAGGAGGTGCAACAGCACCTCGAAGACTTCTGGCGCGACCGCCGAGCCGACGTGGGGCTCGTGCTGCAGCACCACGGCATCGATGCTGACCCGGCACTGGTCACCCGACTCTTGGCCAGCCCCCTGCACTACCGAAGCCTGATCGAACGGCATCCCGTCGACGACGAAACGATCACGGCCGCGGTCGAGAGCACCATCCTGGCGGTACTCCGCACCCCCCGCACCTCGCACAGGTGAGAGAGGACGGCGTGCGCCGTGGCACGTCCGGCGCGGAATCCCGCGACGAAGAGTGCTTCCTTGACGTCCCCCGATCGGTACACCTGGGCCGTCCAGACAGCCGATGGCACGACAGGCTGGGTCCTACGGCGGTCGTACCCGGGCAGGGGCGGGTCCATCCTGTGGTCCGACGCGTGGTCAGCCCCGCCCAGCGGAGGGTGAAGACCATGAACACCGCGCCACTCACCCCTCCCGTCCTCGCCGCTCGTGGCCTGACCAAGGCCTACGGCTCCACCCACGCTCTGACCGGCGTCGACCTGGAGATCCGTCCCGGCGAGTCGGTCGCGGTCATGGGTCCCTCGGGTTCCGGCAAGACGACGCTGCTGCACGTCCTCTCCGGGATCATCGCTCCCGACGGCGGACGGGTCACCCTCGCCGGCGCCGACGGCACCGTCCACGAGGTCACCGCCCTCACCGAGGAGCAGCGGGCCCGGCTGCGGCGCGAGCGCCTGGGCTTCGTCTTCCAGGAGGGACTGCTGCTGCCCGAGCTCACCGCGGTCGAGAACGTCGCGATGCCCCTGATGCTCAACGGCGTCGACCGGCGCGCGGCAGAGCAGACGGCCGCGCGATGGCTCGGCTCCCTGGGCCTGGCCGGGATGGAGGACCGCCGCCCGGGCGAGCTCTCGGGCGGCCAGCGCCAGCGCGTGGCCATCGCCCGTGCCCAGGCCGTCGAGCCCGACGTCGTGTTCGCGGACGAGCCCACCGGCGCCCTCGACTCCGACACCTCGGAGGCCGTGCTGGACAGCCTCATCGCGTCGACCGTCGCCCGCGGCCGCACCCTCGTCGTCGTCACCCACGACCCGTCCGTGGCGGCGGCGTGCTCCCGGCTCATCCGGGTGCGCGACGGGCGCATCGAGTCCGATCAGGCCCAGGCGGCCGCCGGGACGACCCGGGAGCAGGTGCGCTGATGGAGACCCGCGTGATCAGCCTCTTCGCCCGCCGGGTCTTCCGTGACCGGACCGTGTGGGTGCTCCCGGTCACCGCGTTCGCCGCCGCGTCCGCGTTGACGCTGGCCGTGGCCGGAGGCGTCCACTTCTTCTGGACTCTGCCCGGTGAGATCGGGGGGTTCTACAAGGTCCTCTCCGGCATCGCCCTGGCCCTGCTCGTCCTTCCCCTGGCCGCGCTGGCCGGGGCAGCCGCCCGGCTGTTGGCCCGGCGCCGCGACGACCGTCTGTCCTCGCTGCGCCTGCTCGGTGCGTCGACGGCGACCCTGACCGGGCTGGCGGTCGCGGAGGCGACGATCCTCGCCGCCGCCGGGGCGGTGCTCGGCGTCGTCGGGTGGGCGGCGCTCATCCCCGTGATCGGCCTCCTCCCGTTCGCCGGTGGGACCATCGGCGTGGGGGCGCAGTGGATCGGCGTGCCCGGCGTGCTGGCCGTGCTCGCCGGCCTGACCCTGATCGCGGGGCTCTCCGCGTTGACCGGGCTGCGCCGGATCGCGATCACCCCGCTGGGGGTGCGCACCCGGCAGAACGCTCAGTCGGTCCACTGGGTGCGGCTCCTCGTGTTCGGGGCCCTGGTGGTCGTCGGGCAGCTGCTCATCGCGGTCTCCAAGGGTGCGGCCGACGTGGGCCTGGCCATCTCGGCCGTCTTGGTCGCCCTGGCCGTGCCCCTGCTCGCGCTGCACCTGCTCGGTCCGTGGGTCCTGTCCCTGGGTGCGAAGTGGCGTCTGCGTCGGGCTCGGACCCCGGAATCGCTCGTGGCCGCCCGCACCGTCCTGGACGCCCCGCGCCTGGCCTGGCAGCAGGTCGGCTCGCTCGCGGTGACCACCTACGTCGGCGTCATGGCCGGCGCCGGCCTCGGCCTGGCCTCGGAAGGGGAGGCCACACTGACCCATCCGGAGGACCTGATGGTCATGCAGGACCTGCGCACCGGTGTGCTGCTCACCCTGCTGATCTCGTTCCTCCTCGCGGCCTGCTCGGTGGCGCTGAACCAGTCGGCCCAGGTCGTGGACCGGGCCGACCTGCACCGCGGCCTCGCCTATGGCGGCATGCCCGTGCGCCGCATCCACGCGATGCGTCGAGCGAGCGTGATGCTCGCCCTGGGCACCGTCATGACCGTCAGCATCGGTGCCGCCGTCATCACCGGTGGACCGCTGATCGGGGCCAGCGCGCTGTACGCCCCGCTGAGCCTGCTGGTCATCGTCGCATCCCTGGTGGGCGGTGTGCTGCTGGTCCGTGGCGGTGTGGACGTCACCGCCCCCGCGCTGCGCCGGTCGGTGGCCCTCGCGTGAAGGAGGACACCATGTCCCTGCCTGCCACTGCGATCAAGGAGCTGAACCTCTCGTGATCAGCGCTCTGCTCGCCTATGTCTGCGCGCGGGTCGCGCAGCGGATGTGGAATACGGAGCCGCGTCGTCTGCGGATCGCCGCCCTCGCCCTGCTGGCCTGCTGGTGCGGCAGTCCCCCCGGGGTGAGGCGCGGCACGACTGGAACGCGCTGATCGAGACGGCGGCATCGCTGATGAGAACCGACGCCTAGGATCGGCACTGGACGCGAGGGCGGTGTGGAATACCGCCCACCCCGGCGATGTTGAGTGGACAAGACTCAAGTACGGTTCCGAAGGAGCAGCACCGCATGAACCCCTCCCCGCAGTTCACCACCAAGAGCCAGGAGGCGCTCTCGGCCGCGGCCATGAACGCGTCCACCGCCTCCAACCCGGCCGTGGAGCCGGCCCACCTCCTCAAGGCCCTCATGGACCAGCGGGACTCGGTGGCTGTCGCCGTCCTGAAGGCCGCCGGGGCGGACCCGGACGTGGTGTCCGTGGCCGCCTCCACCGCCATCCACGGCCTGCCGAAGGCCTCCGGCGCCACGGTGTCCGAGGCCCGGCTCTCCCCGGCCGCGGGCGCCGTCGTGAAGGCCGCCCAGCAGCAGGCGTCCGCGCACGGCGACGAGTACGTCTCCACCGAGCACCTGCTCCTGGGCCTGGCCGCGGACGGCGGCGAGGCCGGCCGCGCCCTCACCGACGCGGGCGCTTCCCTCGCCGCGCTGCAGGCGGCGTTCACCCAGGTCCGCGGCGACGAGCGCGTCACCACCCCGGACCCCGAGGCCACCTTCCAGTCGCTGGAGAAGTACGGGACGGACCTGACCGCCGTCGCCCGCTCCGGCAAGCTGGACCCGGTCATCGGCCGCGACCAGGAGATCCGCCGCGTGGTGCAGGTGCTCTCGCGCCGCACCAAGAACAACCCCGTGCTCATCGGCGAGCCGGGCGTGGGCAAGACCGCCGTCGTCGAGGGCCTGGCCCAGCGCATGGTGGCCGGGGACGTCCCCGAGTCCCTGCGCGGCAAGACTCTGATCAGCCTGGACCTGGGCGCCATGATCGCCGGCGCCAAGTACCGCGGCGAGTTCGAGGAGCGGCTGAAGTCCGTCCTCGAGGAGATCAAGAAGTCGGACGGGCAGATCGTCACGTTCATCGACGAGATCCACACCGTGGTCGGCGCGGGCGCCTCCGAGGGCGCCATGGACGCGGGCAACATGCTCAAGCCCATGCTGGCCCGCGGCGAGCTGCGCCTGATCGGCGCCACCACCCTGGACGAGTACCGCGAGAACATTGAGAAGGACCCCGCCCTGGAGCGCCGCTTCCAGCAGGTGTACGTGGGCGAGCCGAGCGTGGACGACACGATCGCGATCCTGCGCGGCCTGAAGGAGCGCTACGAGGCGCACCACAAGGTGGCCATCGCGGACTCTGCGCTCGTGGCCGCAGCCACGCTCTCCGACCGCTACATCAGCGGCCGGCAGCTCCCGGACAAGGCCATCGACCTCGTCGATGAGGCCGCCTCCCGGCTGCGCATGGAGATCGACTCCGCCCCGGAGGAGATCGACGCGCTGCGCCGCCAGGTGGACCGCATCACCATGGAGGAGCTCGCCCTCGACGGTGAGTCCGACCCGGGCTCCGTGGAGCGACTGGCCGGGCTGCGCGCGGAGAAGGCGGACAAGGAGGAGGAGCTGCGCGCCCTCACCGCCCGCTGGGAGGCGGAGAAGGCGTCCCTGAACGAGGCCGGCGACCTCCGCGCCAGGGTGGACGAGCTGCGCTCGCTGGCCGAGAAGGCCCAGCGCGACGGCGACCTCGCGGAGGCCTCCCGCCTGCTCTACGGCGAGATCCCCGCCCTCGAGAAGCAGCTCGAGGAGGCGGACCGCGCCGCGCAGGAGGGCCAGCAGGGTGACGTCGAGGCGATGGTCTCCGAGAACGTCACCGCCGACGACATCGCCGAGGTGATCTCCGCCTGGACCGGCATCCCGGCCGGCCGCATGCTCGCCTCCGAGACCGAGAAGCTGCTCTCCATGGAGGAGCACCTCGGCGACCGCCTGATCGGGCAGAAGGACGCCGTGCGTGCCGTCTCCGACGCCGTGCGCCGGGCCCGGGCCGGCATCGCCGACCCCAACCGTCCCACCGGCTCGTTCCTCTTCCTGGGCCCGACGGGCGTGGGCAAGACCGAGCTGGCCAAGGCGCTCGCGGAGTTCCTCTTCGACGACGAGCGCGCCATGGTGCGCATCGACATGTCCGAGTACGCGGAGAAGCACGCCGTGTCCCGCCTGGTCGGCGCCCCTCCCGGCTACGTCGGCTACGACGAGGGCGGTCAGCTCACCGAGGCCGTGCGGCGCCGCCCGTACTCCGTGGTGCTGCTGGACGAGGTGGAGAAGGCCCACCCGGAGGTCTTCGACATCCTCCTGCAGGTGCTCGACGACGGCCGCCTCACCGACGGCCAGGGCCGCACCGTGGACTTCCGCAACGTCATCCTGATCCTCACCTCGAACCTGGGCTCCCAGTTCCTGGTGGACCAGACGATGCCGGAGCAGGCCCGGAAGGACGCAGTCATGGACGTGGTGCGCGCCGCGTTCAAGCCGGAGTTCCTCAACCGCCTCGACGAGATCGTCACCTTCGACGCCCTCGGCGTGGAGGACCTGGCCCGGATCGTTGACCTGCAGGTGGCGTCACTGGGGGAGCGGCTGCAGCAGCGTCGCCTGACCCTCGACGTCACCGACGCGGCCCGCGAGTGGCTGGCCCTGACCGGCTACGACCCGGCCTACGGCGCCCGCCCCCTGCGGCGCCTCGTGCAGCGCGAGATCGGCGACCAGCTCGCCCGCGCGCTGCTCTCCGGGGCCGTGCAGGACGGCGACACCGTGGTGGTGGACCGGGCCGGCGAGGACACGGCGGACGGCCTCACCGTCGCCGCGCGTCGGGCCTGACACCCGTGGCGCCCGCCCCCGTCGCAGGGGCGGGCGCGGCCGTCCCCGACGGGGGCGTGATGCAGGGGGGTCGTGTACCCTGTTATGCACGAACCATAATGACCAGTGAGATCCTCGGTCGGCCTCTGAGAGCCGTCACATCCGAGGCGACGAGAGATGCGAAGGGGGTCACGCTCATGGGGCGCGGCCGTCAGAAGGCGAAGGCCACCAAGCAGGCACGGGAGATGAAGTACATGTCTCTCGGAACAGACCTCTCGGCACTGGAGCGAGAGCTCACGGGCGGGCGCACGGACGCGCCGGCCGTCGAGCCGGAGGTCGACTACGAGGATCCCTACGCGGACCTCTACGCAGACGACGACGAGGACGACGACTCGCGGGTGCGATGACCCCCGTGAGGCACCCCTCCCAGGACGGGCACCAGGCCGCGCTGCGGTCCATCGCCCGGGTCGTGGGGGAGACCGCTCCTCTGCAAGACCCCGAGACCGCGTCTCGGGGTCTTCTGCGCATGCTGGAGGCCGGACGGCCCCTCGTGATCACGGGCGCCGGCGTGTCCACCGACTCCGGGATCCCCGACTACCGCGGGCCGAACGGCACCCTCCACCGGCACCGGCCCATGACGTACCAGGAGTTCCGCGACGACCCCGCCGCGCGGCACCGGTACTGGGCCCGCTCCTTCGTGGGCTGGCGTCACATGGACGAGGCCGCCCCCAACGCCGCCCATCACGTGCTGGCCGACTGGGTGCGCCGGGACGTGGTGGCCGGGATCGTCACGCAGAACGTGGACGGGCTGCACGCGCAGGCGTTCGCCGCCGCGGGGGCCGCGCCGTCCCGGCTGATCGCCCTGCACGGCGACCTCGCCCGCGTGGTCTGCCTGCAGTGCGGGGCGATGGAGGACCGTACCTCCCTCGACGCCCGCCTGGCCGCGGCCAACCCGGGCTACCTCGAGGCCGTGACCGTGGACCCGGACGCCGTGAACCCGGACGGCGACGTCACCCTGGACCAGCGCTGGGTGGACGCCTTCACGATGGTCGGCTGCCGCGTCTGCGGCTCCGTGCAGCTGAAGCCGGACGTCGTGTATTTCGGGGAGAACGTGCCCCCGGCCCGGCGGGACGCCGCGCGGGCGCTCGCGGAGGAGGCGGACTCGGTGCTCGCCGTGGGGACGTCCCTGGCCGTGATGAGCGGCTTCCGGTTCGTCCTCGACGCCGAGAGGGCCGGCAAGGAGGTCGGCGTGATCACGCTCGGCCCCACGCGCGCCGACCCCAAGGCGCAGTGGCGCTGGCGCACCCGCGTGGCCGAGGCCCTCGCCTGGCTCGACGCCCGGCTCTGACGACCGGCTCTGACGCCCCGTGCTGTGGTGCGCGAAATGAACGGCGTGCCGTCCCCTTCCGCCCGCGAAATGAACGGCGTGCCGTCCCCTTCCGCCCGCGAAATGAACGGCGTGCCGTCCCCTTCCGCCCGCGAAACGAACGGCGTGCCGTCCCCTTCCGCCCGCGAAATGAACGGCGTGCCGTCCCCTTCCGCCCGCGAAACGGACGCAGCGTGGCACGCGTAAAGCGGCATTTCCCGTGCAGATATCATGAGGCCATGTCCGTTCCTCCCCATCCCACCCCGGCCCCCGACGCCCCGCGCCCCCTGCCCGGCGCGGCACCCCGCGAGGCGGGGAACGCCGTCGTCGTGGGCGGGCCGCGCGGGGCCCGGGCCCTCCTGCTCGCCGTCCCCGGTGTGTGGCTCGGCCTGCTGGTCGGGATCTCGCTGATCGAGGCGCCCCTGAAGTTCACGGCGCCCGGCATCACGATTCCGTTGGGGCTGGGCATCGGACGCCGCGTCTTCTTCGCCATGAACCTCGTGGAGGCGGTGCTCGCCGTCGTGCTGCTGGTGGCCCTCGCGAAGTCCCTCGGTCGGCCGCGCGAGCTCACCGCGCCCGGTCCGGGTCGGCTCTGGCTCGGCGGCCTGACCGCCGCGGGCCTGCTGGCCGTCAAGGCGGTGTTCATCCGCCCCTTCCTGAACCGCCGCACGGACATGGTCCTGGCCGGCGTCGACGACGGCGGGTCGCTCTGGCACTACGCCTACGTCGCGGTGGACGGGCTGTTGATCCTCACGGTGATCGCGCTGATCGTGCTGGCCGCCCGGCACCTGCTGCCGGCGTCGCCCGGGGCGCGCTGACGGCCTGAGGCGCCGGAACCGTCCTGCACAGGGGCGTGGGGCAGGCGCGGCGTCCACGGACCCCTGCCCAGGCCCGGCGGAGGGGCAGGCGCCCGCCGCAGGCTGGGGGTATGGCACTCGAGTCCCTCGCCGACGTCCTCGGCAGTGCACCCCTGCCCATCCGCGCGGAGGGGCCGCCGCCCCTCGGCCTCTTCACCCGGTCCGACCTGCGCGCGGCCGGTCTCGGCGGGCACCGGGTCCACGGCCGGGACGTCCGGAGGGTCACCCATGGGGTGCACCGGCTCGCCACCGATCCCGCGGGGGACTGGGCGGTCCTCGGACACCGGTGTCCGCCCGCGCCGTTCGCCCCGGAGGAGACGGCCGCGATCGTCGAGGCCGCGGGCGGCGTCGCCTCCCACCTGACGGCCCTGCTCCTGCACGGGGTGCCGCTGCCCCCCTTTCTCGCCGAGGACGGGACGGTGCACGTCTCCCGGCCGCACGCGCGCGGGGCATCGGGACGGCTCGAGGTGACCTCCCACGCCAGGAGCGTGCCCGCCGCGGACGTCACGAGCCTGCACGGCATCCGCGTGACCTCGCTGGAGCGCACCTGGGCGGACCTCGCGTCGCTGGTGCCCCCGGGCCTCGTGGACCCGGTGGTGGCGGCGGGCGACGCCGTCGTGCGCCACCCCTGGACGCCTCAGGGCCGCTCGGCACCGCGGACGACGCCGGCCCGGCTGGCCGCCGCCCTGGACCGGGCGGGGCGGTTCAAGGGAGTGCGGACCGCGCGTCGGGCGCTGGAGGCCGTGCGGGTGGGCTCGGACTCCCCGCAGGAGACCGCGCTGCGCCTGGCGCTTGTCCACGCGGGGATCCCCGAGCCGGAGCTGCAGCTGGTGTTGCACCCCGGGCGGGAGCGCTCGCCGGACGCCGACCTGGGGTGGCGGATGTGGCGGCTGGTCGTCCACTACGACGGCGCCTCGCACCTCGAGCCCGCCCAGCGGGCCGTGGACGCGCGGCGGCACGAGGGCTGGGAGCGGGCGGGCTGGGCGCAGATCGTGGCCACGGTGGACGACGCGCGGGACGACTTCCGGCGGGTCGTCGCGGAGGTCCAGGCGCACCGGCGGCGGCTGGGCGGTCGCGTGTACGTGTGCTGAGCGGGGTCGTTCACATCGCGCACGACAGCGCACGGCGCGCCGTCCGCTTCTCGAACGAAAGCGGGCGACGCGCCGTCTGTCTCGCGAACGAAAGCGTTCGGGGCCGGAGGAGGGGCGGTCAGTCGGCGTAGGTGCCGGTCATGAGGACGGCACCGCCGTCGACGCCCTTGGCGCCCTGCACGTAGTCCTCGCCGGCGGCCTGGGCCTGCTCGGTGACCTCGTCGATCCCGCCCATGACCCACGCCGGGATGCCGGCCGCCTCGATCGCGGCCACGGCCCGGTCGGCGGCGTCGGCGGCCACCACGGCCACCATGCCCACGCCGAGGTTCAGGGTGCGCTCCAGGTCGGCCAGGGGCACGCGGCCCAGCTCGCCGACCAGGCGGAACACGGGCGGCAGCGCCCAGGTGCCGCGGTCCACGGTCGCCATCATGCCCTGCGGCAGCACACGTGCCAGGTTCGCGGCCAGGCCGCCGCCGGTCACGTGGGAGAACCCGCGCAGGGACAGGTCCGCGCCGCCCTCGGTCCCGTTGAGGGAGTCCATCAGGTCCAGGCAGGCGCGGGTGTAGATGCGCGTGGGCTCCAGGAGCTCCTCGCCGAGGGTGCGGCCCAGCTCGTCCACGTCGCGGTCCAGCTGCCAGCCGGCGGCGTTGATCACCCGGCGCACCAGCGAGTAGCCGTTGGAGTGGATGCCGGAGGAGGCCATGCCGATCACCACGTCGCCGGAGCGGACCCGCTCGGCGCCGAGCACGCGGTCCGCCTCCACCACGCCGGTGGCGGCGCCGGCGACGTCGTACTCGTCCACGGCCAGCAGGCCCGGGTGCTCGGCGGTCTCGCCGCCCACCAGGGCGGTGCCGGCCAGGCGGCAGCCCTCGGCCACGCCGCGCACGATGTCCGCGACGCGCTCAGGGACGACCTTGCCGCAGGCGATGTAGTCGGTCATGAACAGGGGCTTGGCGCCGACCACCACGATGTCGTCCACGACCATGCCCACGAGGTCCTGGCCGATGGTGTCGTGCCTGTCCAGGGCCTGAGCGATGGCCACCTTGGTGCCCACGCCGTCCGTGGACGTGGCCAGCAGCGGCTTGCGGTAGCCGGTGAGCGCGGAGGCGTCCCACATGCCGGCGAAGCCGCCGACGCCGCCGAGCACCTCGGCGGTGTGCGTCGCCTTCACGGCGTCCTTCATGAGCTCCACGGCGCGGTCCCCGGCCTCCACGTCCACGCCGGCGGCGGCGTAGGTGAGGGGGGCGTCCAGGGCGTCGGCGGTCTGCGTCTCGGTGCGGGGTGCGTCGGTCACAGCGGGGTCCTGTCGGTCTGGGTGAGCAGCTTCTCGTCCTCGGAGTCCGGGCCGGGCTCGCAGCCGGTGGACGCCACGGTGGTCACGGTCCCGTCCTCGGACACCACGTCGGTGGCCTCGGCGGTGGGGGTGCCGTTCTCGAGCACGGCCTTGCCGCGCTCCTTCTCGTCCGCCAGCTCGATGGGGTACGTGCCGGTGAAGCAGGCGGTGCAGAGGCGCTCGCGCGGCTGCTCCGTGGCGGCGATCATGCCCTCCTCGCTGATGTACGCCAGCGAGTCCGCGCCGATCGAGGAGGCGATCTCCTGGACGCCGGCCCCGTTGGCGATCAGCTCGGCGCGGGTGGCGAAGTCGATGCCGTAGAAGCACGGCCACTTCACGGGCGGGGAGGAGATCTTCACGTGCACCTCGGCGGCGCCGGCCTCCTTCAGCATGCGCACGATGGCGCGCTGGGTGTTGCCGCGCACGATCGAGTCGTCCACGACGACGACGCGCTTGCCCGCCACGACGGACGGCTGCACGTTGAGCTTGAGGCGGATGCCGAGCTGGCGCAGCGTCTGGGACGGCTGGATGAACGTGCGTCCCACGTAGGCGTTCTTCACGAAGCCCTGGCGGAACGGGATGCCGGAGGCGTCCGCGTACCCCACGGCGGCGGGGGTGCCGGACTCGGGCACCGGGATGACGACGTCGGCGTCCACCGGGTGCTCCTGGGCCAGGCGGCGACCCATCTCCACGCGGGACTCGTACACGGAGCGGCCGTTGATCGCGGCGTCCGGGCGGGCCAGGTAGACGTACTCGAAGACGCAGCCGGCCGGCGTCGCCTCGGCGAAGCGGGTGGAGCGGATGCCCTCCTCGTCGATGGCGATCATCTCGCCGGGCTCCACCTCGCGGATGAAGGAGGCGCCGACGGTGGCCAGGGCGGACTGCTCGGAGGCCACCACCCAGCCGCGCTCGAGGCGGCCGAGCACCAGGGGGCGCACGCCGTGGGGGTCGCGGGCGGCGTAGAGGGTGCGCTCGGTCATGAACACGAAGCAGTACGCGCCGCGGACCTTCGGGAGCAGCTCGAGGGCGGTCTCCTCGACGGAGACGCCCTTCTCGCCGTGCAGCAGCGCGGTGACCAGGGCGGTGTCCGTGGTGTTGCCCTGCTTGATCTCGCCGAGGGTGTGGGCGCCCTCCTTCGACTCGACCATGCGCAGCAGCTCGGCGGAGTTCACCAGGTTGCCGTTGTGCGCCAGGGCGACGGTGCCGTCGTCGGCGGTGGCGCCGAGGGTGGGCTGGGCGTTGGCCCACTTGTTCACGCCGGTGGTGGAGTAGCGGCAGTGGCCGACGGCCACGTGGCCGGTGAGGGCGGCCAGGGTCGGCTCGTCGAACACCTGGGAGACCAGTCCCATGTCCTTGTAGACGGCGATGCGCTTGCCGTCCGACGCGGCGATGCCCGCGGACTCCTGGCCGCGGTGCTGCAGCGCGTACAGGCCGTAGTAGGTCAGCTTGGCGACCTCCTCGCCCGGCGCCCACACGCCGAACACCCCGCATTCGTCCTGGGGGCCGGCCTCCTGGGGGTCGAGGGCCGCGGTGAGGCGGCCGTCGCCGCGTCGGGTGCGAGCGGAGATCACTGCTCGGGGGTCCTTCCATCGGAGGGGTCCGCGGCGGGACGCGCGGCGGGAGCCACGGCCTCGGGGCGGGGGAGGGCGACGTCGGCGGCGGCGGGGTCGTCGGTGCGCTCGAGGAGCACGGTGCGCTGGGTGCGGCGCGAGCGACGGTCCAGCAGGAGCCAGACCAGCAGGCCCAGCACGAGGCACGCCAGCACGGCGGCGACCACCATGTAGCCGAACGTGGACGCGAAGCTCAGGGGCATCCCCGAGTACGGGTCCGCGGGCGGCTGCGGCCCGGCGTGCACGGCGGCGGTGCCCAGCAGGGCCAGCACGACGCCGACCAGGGCGGAGACGATCACCGCGGCCGAGAGGCGGGGTGCCCGCCGCAGGACGTACTCCTGCTGCTGGGGAGCCGACGGGGTGCTGCGCTCGGGGCCGGAGGTCATGGGGTCCAGTCTATCGACGACCCGGGCGCCGCACGGAGCCGCGTCACGGGCCCCCGCCGGGCGGCGTCGGGCTCAGCCTCGCAGCGCGTCCGCCGGCCGCTGACGGCTGGCCACCCATGCCGGGTACAGGGCGCTGACGACGCCGGCCGCGGCCGTGACCTGCGCGCCGTCCTTCCCCAACGGGATGAACTGATGCCAGCTCACGGTCACGGGGGCGTCCTCGGGCAGGGGGTCACCGGCCTCGGCGAACAGCTCGCGCAGGGCCCGGGCGGTGCCGGAGTCGAGGACGCCGTCCGTGTCCGTGGCGTGGCCCGCCTTCTGGAGCGCCCGCTGGAGGGACGCGACGTCCTCGCCCTCGTCGCCCTCGGTGAGGTCGCGGTAGAGGGCGAGGGGCTCGGCCAGGAACACGTAGGTGACGCCGGAGACCTCTCCGGCCACATCCCCGGGCCGGACGCTCTCCCCCGGCTTGGCCGTCTGGCGCAGGACGACGGCGGGCCCCTCCGCCTGGACGGCCACGCTGCGGGTCTTCCCCGCGGCGACTGTGCCGGCGAAGGACGCGGTCGTGTCCACAGCGCGCTGCTCGACGGCGGCCCACACGTCGATTGGCCGGGCCACCGCTGCGGGGTCCGCCGTGGTGGGCGGCTGGAAGAACCGTCCCGCCACGAAGGAGGCCGCCAGGAGGGCCAGGACGAGCATGCCGACAGCGGCGAGGCGGCCCGGATGGGCGATGCGGCTCCCGGCCCGCTGAGGCGCGGTCGCACTCACTGGTGGCTCGCGAGGTAGGCGCGGGCGGCGTCGACGAACTTCTGGTTGTCGGCCTTCTCTTGGGCGAGCTGGGCTTCTTTGCCCTTGAAGAGGGCTGCCTGGTAGCCGGCCTCCAGGTCGCCGAGCCTCTGGGTGAGCTGTGTCTGCTCGTTGCACGTGGCCTCGATGACGGCGATGCGGATCTCCTCCTGTTTGGCGGCGGGTGAAGGGTTCTGCGGATCCGCGGTGGTGAGGATCCCGAACCCCTGTTCACTTGACCATGCGTTGTCATCAGTTCGCGGCGTGAGGCCGCGGGATGTGAGGCAGTCGTGCCACTGTTTCCGCGCTTCCTTCCATTCCGGGGTGGCGCTGGCCAGGGTGAACGCATCGTCTCTGATGTCTATGGCGGTCGTCCGCTCCGTCTCCGGGGGCGTCACGGAGTCAAGATCATCCCGGACGATCTCGTTGCAGGCGTCGTAGGCCGTGTTGAACGCGGGGTCTGATTCTTCGCTCCACTGTCCGCCGAGTGGAGGCGCCTCCGTGCTGGCGGGGCGCGGCATGGTGTAGCCGTTCTGCGCCGCACTCGCCGTGCGCCAGAGTCCGTACGGACGCTCCTCGGCGGGGCTCGATGTGGCGGTGGGGGCGAGACCGTTCACGCCCTTGGAATTCAGGCAGGTGCGCATGATGACGTGTCGCGCCTGACCGATGAGCTGCTCGCTGTCATGGTCGAGCGAGTACTCGTCGACGGGGAGGACGACCTGCCCATGCTCCCGGTCGAGGTGAGCCGTCGCCGACGTGTCGGGCGGGACGTCGGGCGCGCCGGACTGGGCACACGCGCTGGCACTGAGTGCGATGCCAGCGATGACGGCGAGGCGGAATGGACGAGGATCGGGGCGCACGAGGGACCTCCATGGTGAAGCGCGAACTGGAAGGAAAGGGAGCACCTGCACGCCCATCCGCTGGTGCGCGTGCAGGTGCTTCCCGCGGTGGGTCAGACTCGCTCCCAGCTGCTGATCCGGTCATTCCACGTCAGCCCGATTCGAATCGTGTACGCCCGGAGATCGGACCAGTTGTCCCTCGTCGTGAAGCTGCGTCCAAGGAAGCCCGCGTCCTCCCAGAATCGGGTCTGTGCGCCGTAGGTCTTCACGGAAGATATCCGTTCGTTCAGCGAGCCGACATTGGCCAGTCACCAGCGCGGCCTGGCAGCCGGCTTCCGGGGCGCCGAGGCGTTGGGTCGGGTCGGTGCGCTCGTTGCAGGTGGCGTGAATGACGGCGAGCCGGACCTCCTCCTGCTTCGCCGCGGCGCTCGCGGCGGCGGCCCTGCACCTCGGTGGTGTACCCGTGTACGCCTCGTTGAAGCCGGGGTCGCTCTCGTCGCTCCACCCGCCGGGCGGGGGCGTGGTCCCCACCGCCGCCTTTGCCGGGGGATGCCTTAAGGCCGCACGAGCGGCAGGTGCCCGGCGAGGTCCGCGCGGACGCCCGAGGCGCGCACGGCCCCGCTCGCGACGGCGTCATTCCACCTCGTCAGCCCCGTCGCCAGGGACAGCCACGTCACCGGGTCCGTCTCCACCACGTTCGGCGGGGTGCCGCGGGTGTGCCGCGGCCCCGGGATGCACTGCGCGACGCCGAAGGGCGGCACTCGCACCTCCACGGAGTTCCCGGGGGCGCGCGTCGCCAGCTCCTCGAGCGCGAAGCGGACGGCCGTGGCACGGGTGCTCCGCGGCAGCGCGGCCGCGGCGGCCGGGTCCTCCGCGTGCGCGCGGGCCCAGGCCGTCAGGGCCGCGTGCCCCTCGACCACCGGCACCCGCCGCTTGGGGACCGAGCCCGTGGTCACGCGCCCACCAGCTGACGCACCGGCGCGGCCAGGCGCACTTCGCCCACCGGTGCCCCGCGGCCCAGGATGCTCGGCGCCACCCGCGCGGAGACCTCCGCCAGGCGTCCGGCGTCCACCTGGTCCGCCGCGAAGCGGCCCAGCAGCGCCAGGGCGACGAGGTTGCCGGCGCGCGTGCCGCCGTCGAGCGCCTTGACGGCCACGGCGGTGCCGTCCGGGGCGCCCATCACCATGACGCCGTCCGCGCCGAGCTTGGCGACCAGGCCCAGCTCCTCCATGACCACCGTGTTCGCCTTCCCCGGGCCCTGCACCGCCCACGGGTGCGCGAGCATCGCCCGGGCCACGGCCGCTGCGTGCGGCTCCGCGCCCTCCCGGCCCGGCGCCTTGGACACGGCGCCGATGCCGCGGGCCAGCCCGGCCAGCGAGACCACCGCCGCCGGGGCGCCGCAGCCGTCCACGCCCGTGTGCGCGACCGGCTCGCCGCAGTACTCGGCGATCACCGCGTCCACCTCCCGCTGGAGGGGGTGCTCCGGGTCCAGGTAGGTGCCGACGTCGTGCCCGGAGGCAGCGCACGCCGCGAGGAAGCCGGCGTGCTTGCCGGAGCAGTTGTAGGCCAGCGGCGTGGCGATCTCCGCGGTGCCGGCCTGCGCGGCCAGCCGGGCCACCTCTCCGGCGACCTCGGGGAGCGCGGACGGACACTGCAGCGCCTCCGGGGCGAGGCCGTGGTCCGCGAGGACCCGGGCCGCCAGCTGCTGGTGCGCCTCGGAGCCGGTGTGCGAGCCGCATGCGATGGCCAGCGCCTCGCCCTCCAGCCGCGCCCCGTGGCGCAGGGACGCGATCGCCTGGAACGGCTTGAGCGTGGAGCGCGGATAGACCAGGGCGTCCGCCGGGCCCAGCGCCGCCAACACCTCCCCGTCCGGCCCCGTGACGACGGCGGCCCCCGCCGTGCGCGACTCCACGAAGCCGCCGCGCACCACCTCGACGAGCTCGACGGCGTCGGCCAGGGCGAAGGTCTGCCCGGCGGGGGCGGCGGAGGTCTGCGTCATGGGGCCAGCGTAGCGAGGGCCTCTGGGGTGCGGGGGGCGGGCCGGGCGGCTCAGGCCGCGAGCCGCCCGTCCACCATGGTGAGCACGCGGTCCGTCGCGCCGAGGAACTCGTGGTCGTGGGTGACCATGAGCGTGGCCACGCCCTCCTGCCGGGTCAGCTCGCCGAGCAGCTCGACGACGGCGGCGGAGCGCTCCCGGTCCAGGGCGGAGGTCGGCTCGTCCACCAGCAGCAGGGCCGGGGCCCCGGAGCCGGTGCCCATGAGGGCGCGCACGATGTTCACGCGCTGGCGCTGGCCGCCGGAGAGCTGGTGCGGGCGCTGGTCGGCCCGCCGGCCGAGGTCCACGCGCTCCAGCAGCTCCTGGGCGCGGGCGGCGGCCGCCGTCCGGTCCGCGCGGGTGGACTTCGGGTCCAGGCGGACCACCAGCTCCAGCTGCTCGCGGGCCGTGAGGGACGGCAGCAGGTTCGGCTGCTGGAAGACCACGCCGATCCGGTCGCCGCGCAGTCGGGTCCGCGCGGCGCGGGAGAGCCCGGTCAGCTCGGTCCCGGCCACGGTGACCGATCCGGAGGTCGGTGCGATCAGGCCCGCGGCCACGGCCAGCAGGGAGGACTTGCCGGAGCCGGAGGGCCCGATCATCGCGGTGAACGTGCCGGGGGTCAGGTCCAGGCTCACGCCGTCCAGGGCGCGCAGGGTCCGGCCCTCGCCGTCCGGGTACTCCAGGACGAGGTCCCGCACGGAGAGGACGGGCGCGGCGTCCGGGGCGGCGGGGGCGGCGTCGTGGGCGGTGACGCGGGCGGCGGCCGGGGAGCGGTAGGCCGACAGGTCAGGGGTGTGGGTGCTGATGGTCATGTCAGTTGCCTCCGAGGGCGATCAGGGGGTCGATGCGGGTCACGCGGGCCACGGCCAGCGCGGAGCCGGCCAGGCCGAGGGCGAGGACGCCGAGGGCGGGGAGGACGGTGGTCGCCGGGCTGAGGACGAACGGCACGGCCTGCGCGGCGAACCAGCCGGCGCCGGCGGCCAGGGCCGTTCCGAGGCCGACGCCGACCGCCAGGACGATGCCGCCCTGCAGCAGCGAGTCCCGCAGCACCCAGCCGGTCGAGGCCCCGAGGGCCTTGAGCACCGCGATCTCCCGGGTGCGCTGGATGGTCCAGATGGAGAGGAACGCCACCACCACGAGCGCCGAGATCCCGTAGAGGAAGCCCTGCATCATCGTCAGGGAGCCGTGCTCCGAGGAGTACGCGGGCAGGGCCGCGTAGGCGCCCTTCACGTCCGTGGCCACGGTGTGGGCGGCGTCGTCGGCGGCGGAGGCGACGGCGTCGGCATCGGCCCCGTCCACGAGCGTCACGAGGCCCGCGGTGCCGGCCACGTCCGCGTCCTCGGTGTGGGAGAGCGCGCGCCAGTCGGTCAGCGTGGTCCAGGCGACCGGGGTGTGGGAGTACCAGGAGTCCGCCGCGACGGAGGCGACCGTGTACACGCGGCCCGAGGACTCGACCTGGCCGCCCTCCTCCACCTCCAGGGCCTCGGCGAGGGCCTGGGAGAGGACGAGCTCGCCGTCCTCCAACCCGGCCGGCGCCTGGGGGGCGGCCGGGTCCAGGCCCACGAACGACGCCGAGCCGACCCCCGCCACCTCCGGGGTCTCGGCCGGGCGGCCGGCGGCGTCGGTGTCCACGTGCCCGGCGACGCCGGTGAGGCGGCCCTGGGCGACCCCCACCGGCTCGACGCGTGCGACGCCGTCCGCGGCGCACCAGGAGTCGAGCTGGGCGGCGGTGACCTCCGAGGAGGTGAAGGACGCGGTCGGGTCCTGGCCGGCGGTGCCGCCGAAGACGATCCGGTCCGTGCCGCGGGCGCCGAGGTCGTCGAGGGCGGCGGTGTTCTGGTGCCCGAGGCCCGCAGTGAGGCCGGAGAGCATCACGAGCAGGACGGTGATGAGGGCGACGACGGCGCCCATGAGGCTGAAGCGGCCGGTCGCGAACCGCAGGTCGCGCAGGGCGAGGAACATGGGGGTGATCCTTCGATCGGGAGGGGCCGCGGCGAGGGGCCCGGGGACTGCGTCCAGCCTCCGCCGGGAGGGGGTCCCCGGGCATCGCCCACCGGGGGCGAACCCAGATCAACCGATCGGTTGATCGCCCCGTGGCGGGGCACCCGGGAGGCCTCTGGCGTCCGAGGCGGCCCTACGCTGGCGGCATGAGGACTTCCGACCCCGCGGACGGCCCCCGCGGCGCGAACGGCACCGCCGCGCTGCTCTCCGGCCTGCGCGTGGCCGTGCACGTCGGCTTCGCCGTGCTGCTCGCCCTGGCGCTCGTCCGTGCCCTCGCTGGCCCCGACGCCGGGGCTCGCCTCACCGGCCGGCCTGCCCTGGCGCTCGTGGGGCTCACGGTGGTGCTGGCCGGCGTCTACCTGACCGGGACGGTCGCGGAACGCCGCCTCCACGCCGCCGGACGCGCCCCCGGCCGGACGGCCGCCGGGACGTGGCTCGCCGTGCTCCTGGGCGTGTGGGCGCTGGCCGTGCTCCGCCACCCCGACATGATGTGGGTCGCCTTCCCCCTGTTCTTCGTCGCCCTGCACGCGGTGCACGTGATCCTGGGCCGGCCCCGGCTCGCCCTGGCATGCGTGGCGGCGATGACCGTCGTCGTCGTGGTGGCCTCCCTGGAGCGCGGCACCGCGCCGGGCGCGGTGCTCGGGCCCGCGGTGGGCGCCGCCGTGGCCGTGGTGGTGTTCCACGCGTGCCGCCTGCTGGTCGTCGAGTCCGAGCGGCAGCGCTCCGTGGCTGAGCAGCTCCGGGCCACCCGCGCCGAGCTGGCCGCCTCCGAGCGCCATGCCGGCGTGCTCGCCGAGCGCGAGCGGCTCGCCCGCGAGATCCACGACACCCTCACCCAGGGGCTGGCGTCGATCGTGCTGGTCTCCCGCGCCGCGCAGGACGCCGTGCGCGCCGGGGACGCCGCGCTCGCGGACGAGCGCCTGGAGACCGTCCGCACGACCGCCGCGGAGAACCTCGCCGAGTCCCGCGCGTTCGTGCGCGGACTCCGGGCCCCCGTGGACGGTGTCCAGGGGGGAGCGGACCGGGCCGGGTCGGCGCTCGAGGCCGCCCTGGGGGCCGCCGTGCGCGGGTTCCGCGCCCGCCGGCAGGCCCTCGGGCGCCCCGTGGAGGCGGAGCTGGCCGTGGTCGGCGAGCCGGTCGCCGTGGGCGAGGCCGTGGAGACCGTGCTCGTGCGCGCGGCGCAGTCCTCCCTCGCCAACGTGGACCAGCACGCCCGCACCGACCGGTGCCGCGTCACCCTGACCTGGATGGACGGCGAGGTCGCCCTGGACGTGGCCGACGACGGCGTCGGATTCGACCCGGAGGCCGCCCGGGCGAGGGCGTCCCGAGCGGCGGTGTCCGACCCCGCCGCGCCCCGGCCGGCGGAGGAGGGGACCGGCGTCGGGCTGGCGGGGCTGGCCGAGCGCGTGGCCGGCGTCGGCGGCCGGGTGGATGTGGAGAGCGCCCCGGGTCAGGGGTGCGTGGTGGCGGTGCGGATCCCCGTCCCGCGGCAGCATGAGAGGAGGGGCGCGTGAGCGTGCGCGTGATGCTGGTGGACGACCATCCGGTGGTCCGGGCCGGGGTGCGGGCCGTCCTGGAGGCGGACCCGGAACTGACGGTGGTGGCGGAGGCCGGGGACGGCGCCGCCGCCCTCGACGTGCTCCAGGCGCGGCCCGGGGAGGTGGACGCCGTCCTGATGGATCTGCAGATGGGCGAGGGCATGGACGGGGTGAGCGCCACCCGCCGCCTGCGCGCCGCGCATCCCGGGATCCCCGTGCTGATCCTCACGACCTTCGACACGGAGGCGGACATCCTGGCCGCCCTCGACGCCGGGGCCGCCGGCTACCTGCTCAAGGACGCGCCGGCCGAGCAGATCGCCGACGCCGTGCACCGGGCCGTGGCCGGCCGACCCGCCCTCACTCCGGACGTGGCCGAGCGGCTGCTCGGCCGCACCACCGGGGCGACCGCCGCCAGCGCCCTGAGCGCCCGGGAGATCGAGCTGCTCGAGCTGATCGCCCGCGGGGACACCAACCGGGAGGCCGCCCGCGCCCTGTTCCTCTCCGAGGCGACCGTGAAGACGCACCTGGTGCACATCTTCCAGAAGCTCGGCGTGGACACCCGCACCCAGGCCGTGCACGAGGCGCGGGCCCGGCGGATCATCCGCTGAGGCGCGCTGGCTCCACGGCCGGGGTTCGGCGGGGCCGGCGGCGGCCCCGCCGCGCTCATCGGCGGCCGACGACGCGCGTGATCACCGCCGCCGCCACCGCGGCCACGGCCAGGACGCCCAGCGCCGCCGGGAGGGTCATGGAGCCCCGCTCCACGCCGAGCAGGCGCAGGGAGAGGAAGCCGATCAGCGCGCACGCGAACAGCACGCCGACGAACGTGTACGTCCGGCGCAGCCCCGCCCCCGGGCCGGCCGGGCCGCCGAGTCCGCGGCCTCCGGGGCCGCTCGCGGCGGGGCGGTCGGCGTCGTCGTCACGTCCGTGGTGCAGAGGGGGGAGCGTCATGTCCTCCACAGTAGGGACGCGCGCCGACGGGCGGCCAGGGCCGGGCCGTAGGCTGGGGGCGTGAAGATCCTCGTGCTCGGCAACGGTGGCCGCGAACACGCGCTGCTGCGCGCCCTCTCCCGTGACCCCCAGGTCGGCGAGCTCCATGCCGCCCCCGGCAACGCCGGCATGGCCGACGCCGCCGTCCTCCACCCCGTCACCGCCACGGACCCCGAGGCCGTCGTGGCCCTCGCGCGGGACCTGGCCGTGGACCTCGTGGTCGTCGGCCCGGAGGCCCCGCTGGCCGCCGGCGTGTCCGACGCCCTGCGCGAGGCCGGGTTCGCCGTGTTCGGCCCGTCCCAGGCCGCGGCTCAGCTGGAGGCGTCCAAGGCGTTCGCCAAGGAGGTCATGGCCGCCGCGGGCGTGCCCACCGCCGGCGCCCGCGTCTGCGCCACCGAGGCCGAGGTCGACGCGGCGCTGACCGCGTTCGGAGCGCCCCACGTCGTGAAGGACGACGGCCTGGCCGCCGGCAAGGGCGTGGTGGTCACCTCCGACCGGGCCGCGGCCCTGGACCACGCGCGCGCCTGCCTGTCGGCGGGCGGCACCGTGGTCGTCGAGGACTTCCTGGACGGCCCCGAGGTCTCCCTCTTCGTCCTCTGCGACGGCGAGCACGCCGTCCCCCTGACCCCCGCGCAGGACTTCAAGCGCATCCACGACGGCGACGCCGGCCCCAACACCGGTGGCATGGGCGCGTACACCCCGTTGCAGTGGCTGCCCGAGGGCTTCGTCGACGAGGTCATGGAGCGCGTGGCCCGGCCCGTGCTCGCCGAGATGTCCCGCCGCGACACCCCGTTCGCCGGTGTGCTGTTCATCGGCCTGGCCGTCACCGAGAACGGCCCCGAGGTCATCGAGTTCAACGTGCGCTTCGGCGACCCCGAGACGCAGTCCGTGCTCGCCCGCCTGGAGACCCCGCTGGGCCAGCTGCTGGCCGACGCCGCGGCCGGCCGCCTCGGCGCGGACCGGGAGCTTCGGTGGAGCGACGACGTGGCCGTGGACGTGGTCCTCGCGTCCGCCGGCTACCCGGCCTCCTCCCACTCCGGCGACGTGATCGCCGGCCTGGAGGACGCGCTCGCCCTCGAGGGCGTGGACGTGCTGCACGCCGGCACCGCCCGCACCGAGGACGGCGACGTGGTGACCGCCGGCGGGCGGGTGCTCGCCGTCGTCGGGCGCGGGGCCACCCTGGAGCAGGCGCGCGAGCGGGCCTACGCGGGCGTCGCGAAGATCCGGTTCGACGGCGCCCAGCACCGCACGGACATCGCCATCAAGGCCGAGCGCGGCGAGATCACGGTGCCCGAGCGGCGCCGCGGCTACGCCGGCGCGGAGGCCCTCGAGCTGCCGGGCTGGCGCCATGTCTACTCCGGCAAGGTGCGCGACCTCTACGAGCCGGCCGACGCCGAGCCGGGGACGTCCGAGACGCTGCTCGTGGT
This sequence comes from Micrococcus porci, assembly GCF_020097155.1. Classification (NCBI taxonomy): domain Bacteria; kingdom Bacillati; phylum Actinomycetota; class Actinomycetes; order Micrococcales; family Micrococcaceae; genus Micrococcus; species Micrococcus porci. The sequence goes on from NZ_CP083691.1 coordinate 1,008,944, forward strand.
GGCCTCGGACCGCATCAGCGCCTACGACTTCGTGCTGGAGCCGCCGATCCCGGGCAAGGGCGCCGTGCTCACCCGGCTGAGCCTGTGGTGGTTCGAGCAGCTGGCCGGCGTGGCGAACCACGTGGTGTCCACGGACGTCCCGGCCGAGGTGGCCGGGCGGGCCATGGTGGTGAAGCGCCTCGACATGCACCCGATCGAGTGCATCGCGCGCGGCTACCTCACCGGCTCCGGGCTCGCCGAGTACCGGGAGCACGCGACGGTGACGGGCATCCCGCTGCCGGACGGGCTCGTGGACGGCTCCCGGCTGGAGCCGCCGATCTTCACGCCCTCGGCCAAGGCGGAGGTCGGCGAGCACGACGAGAACATCACGTTCGAGCAGACCGTGGAGCGCGTCGGCGCGCCGACGGCCGAGGCGCTGCGCGCCGCGACCCTGGAGGTCTACACGCGCGCCGAGGCGATCGCCCGGAAGGCCGGGATCATCCTGGCCGACACCAAGGTGGAGTTCGGTGCCGACCCCGTGACCGGTGAGCTCGTCCTCGGCGACGAGGTGCTGACCCCCGACTCCTCCCGCTTCTGGGACGCCGAGGCCTACGAGCCCGGCCGCGCCCAGGCCAGCTTCGACAAGCAGTTCGTCCGTGACTGGCTGACCTCGCCGGAGTCCGGCTGGGACCGGACGTCGGGGGAGGAGCCGCCGGCGCTGCCCGCCGACGTCGTCGAGCGCACCCGCGCCCGGTATGTGGAGGCCTACGAGCGCCTCACCGGCCGCCGCTTCGAGGCTTGAGCCCCGCCCCCCTGGCACTTTCGCTGAAGAAGACGTCGCTACCATCTCGGCTCTCCGGGGTGGTAGCGACGCTTTTCTGAGCGAAAGTGAACGGGCCGCGGGGACCGCTCCTGCACAGGGGCATTCGAGACGGCGTGCCGTCCCCGGTCGTCTTCGCCTCGGCCCCGTCGCGACGCCGGTCCCTCCAGGATCGAGGGCATGGCACCTCGCGCCCCGCTCCCACTCCCCGCGCACCTCGCCGATCGGCCCTTCACACGGGTGGACCTGACCACCGCAGGGTGGAGCATCGAACGGGCGCGCCGCGGCGACCTGGTGCGTGTCGTCCACGGAGTCCACCGCTCCTGGGAAGCGGAGACCGGTGACTGGGCCGACCTCGGATTCCCCGTGGATCCGGTGCCGTGGCCGCCCGTGGACGCCGCCGCCGTCGTGCGCCGGGCGCGAGGAGTGCTCTCCCACCAGAGCGCGGCCCTCGTGCACGGGCTCGTCGTCCCGGCGTGGGTGCGCCCGGACGGGCGCCTGCACCTGAGCCGGCCGCACGACCGGGGTCTCAGCGGGCTGCCCCGGGTGCAGACGCATGCCCGATCGGTGCCGCCGGTGGACGTCACCAGCATCCACGGGATCCCCTGCACCTCGCTCGAACGCACCTGGGTGGACCTGGCGTCCCTGATGCCGCGGGGCCCCGTGGACCCCCTGGTGATCGCCGGGGACGCACTCGTGAACCACCCCTGGGCGGGGGAGGGGCAGGCTCGCGGGGCGGCCCGGACCACGGTGGTGTCCTTGCGCGCGGCGCTGGAACGGGCCGGCCGCTTCAAGGGGGTGCGAGCGGCGCGGCTGGCCCTGGACCTCGTCCGCGTCGGTGCCGACTCGCCCCCGGAGACCGAGCTGCGCCTCGCCCTGCTCGCGGCCGGCCTTCCAGAACCCGAGCTGCAGGCACGGATCGACCCGGCCGACCCGTGGGCGCCCGCCGTCGACCTCGCCTACCGCCCGTGGCGGCTGTCCCTGCAGTACGACGGCGCCCACCACAGGACCCGGGAGCAGCAGGGGCGCGACGCACGCCGGGACGGCCTGGTCCAGGACGCGGGGTGGCGTTCGCTCCGGCTCACTGCGGAGGACCGCCACGACGGTTTCCGACGCGCGGTCGAGTGGGTCCGTCGCCACGGGTCGCCGTGACTTTCGCTGAGGAAGCCGTCGCTACCATCCCGGGTCTCTGGGACGGTAGCGACGCTGTGTCGAGCGAAAGTGGGGGGTGGGGGGCGGGGCGGTGGAGCCCCGCTCAGCCCTCCCCGACGAGGGAGTCCTCCCAGGCCCGGTGCAGGGCGGCGAAGCGCCCGCCGGCGGCCACGAGCTCGGTCGGGGAGCCGTCCTCGACGATCCGGCCGTCGTGCACGACGAGCACGCGGTCGGCGATCTCCACGGTGCTGAGGCGGTGCGCGATGATCAGCGCCGTCCGGTTGCCGAGCAGCCGCTCCAGGCCGTCCTGCACGAGCCGCTCGCTGGGCAGGTCCAGGGAGCTGGTCGCCTCGTCGAGGATCAGCACCGCCGGGTCGGCCAGGAAGGCGCGTGCGAAGCTGACCAGCTGCCGCTGGCCCGCGGAGAGCCGTCCGCCGCGCTTGGACACGTCGGTCGCGTACCCCTCGGGCAGGTCCAGGATGAACTCGTGCGCGCCCACGGCCCGGGCCGCCGCCTGGATCTCGGCCTCCGAGGCGTCGGGCCGGCCGAGCGCGATGTTCTCCCCGACCGTCCCGGAGAACAGGAACGCCTCCTGGGTCACCATCACCACGTTGCGCCGCAGGTCCGCGCCCGCCAGGTCCTTGAGCTCCACGCCGTCGAGGGTCAGGGAGCCGGACGTCAGGTCGTAGAACCGGGCGATCAGCTTCACCAGCGTGGACTTCCCCGCGCCGGTCTGCCCGACGACGGCCACCGTCTGCCCGGCCGGCACCGTGAGGTCGAACCCGGGCAGCACGACGGCGTCCGAGCCGTAGCCGAACACGGCGTCGCGGAACTCGATCCGCCCGGAGGCCACGCCCTCGCCGGGCCGCTCGGCCCCGGGAAGCGCCACGGGGTGGGCGGGCTCCACGACGGCGGGCTCCTCCTCGAGCAGACCGGAGACCTTCTCCAGCGCGGCGGTCGCGGACTGCAGCGAGGAGTAGAACATGGCCACCATCTCCATGGGCTGGAACACGCGCCGGCCGGCCAGCAGCAGCGCGACGAGCACGCCCACCGCCAGATCCCCGGAGAGCACCCGGAGCCCGCCGAACAGCAGCAGCGCGGCCACGGTCAGGTTGCCCACCGCCACGAGCACGGGCTGCAGCACGCCGAACAGGTTCAGGGTGTGCATCATGTCGTCGCGGTAGTCGGTGGCCAGGCGCGCGTAGGCGCGTTCGCCGGCGCGTTGGCGGCGGAAGGCCTGCACGGCGCGGATGCCGGTCATGGTCTCCACGAAGTGCACGATGGACCGCGCGGAGGACACCCGCGACCGCCGGTACGCCTCCTCGGAGCGGACCTGGTACCAGCGGACGGCGATCGCCACGGGCACGAACGCCACGAGGATCACCAGGAACGACGGCGGGTCGAGCAGCAGGATGGACACGGCGGTGAACGCGGTGAACAGCACTCCGGAGACGAGCGAGGACACGCCCTGGTCCAGCAGTTCGCGGAGCGCCTCGAGGTCGGAGGTCTGCCGGGAGATCACGCGCCCGGAGGTGTAGGTCTCGTGGAAGCCGAGGGAGAGTCGCTGGGTGTGGCGGAACACGCGCACGCGCAGAGCCAGCAGCATCCGCTGGCTGGCCTTGGCGGTGAGCCATTGGTACAGCCCCAGCAGGACGCCGCCGACCAGGCCGGTCACCGCGTAGAGGGCGCCGGTCTGCACGACGACGCCGGTCGGGTCCGTCCCGGCGCGCACCGCCTCCAGGGCGCGGGGGAGGGCGTCGTCGATGGACCAGGCGATGACCAGGGGCATGGCGGCGCGGGCGGCGTTGGAGAGCACGACGAGCGCGGCCGTCAGCCAGAGCATCCCCCGGACGGGGCGGGCGAGCTGGCGCAGCAGGGCCCAGGAGCGGCGGCGGACGTGGCGGCGCTCGGCGGGGGTGTAGTCCAGGGACTCCTCGGCGCCCACGCCGAGCACGCGCAGCCCGGCGGCCTCGGCGGGGTCCACCACGGTGAGGGTGGACGTGACGGGGGCGGTGTCGGCGCGGCGGCTCATCGGGCGTCCTCCCGGTCGGTGGTGATGATCTGCCGGTACGCGCCGGAGCGGGCGAGCAGGTCGGCGTGGGTGCCGACGTCGGCGATCCGCCCGTCCTGCAGGACGGCCACGCGGTCGGCGAGGGCGACGGTGGAGGGCCGGTGCGCGACGATCAGCGTGGTGGTGCCGGCGAGGACCTCGCGCAGGCGCGCGGTGACGGCCTCCTCGGTGCGCACGTCGAGGGCGGAGAGCGGGTCGTCGAGGACGAGCACGTCGGGGCGGGCGGCGATGGCGCGGGCCAGGGCCAGGCGCTGGCGCTGCCCGCCGGACAGGCTGAGGCCCTCCTCGCCGATGGGGGTGTCCACGCCCTGGGGGAGGTCCGCGACGAACCCGGCCTGGGCGGTGTCCAGGGCGAGCTCCAGGAGGGCCTCGGCGGCGGGGGAGTCGGGCCCGTCGGCGACCTCCGCGGCGGGGGCGCCGAGCAGCACGTTGGCGCGCACCGTGTCGGAGAACAGGGTGGCGTCCTCGAAGGCGATGGACACCCGCCGGCGCAGCTCCTCCAGCGGGTAGTCCCGCACGTCCACGCCGTCCACCTCGACGACGCCGCCGGTGACGTCCCGCAGCCGCGGCACGAGCTGCAGCAGCGTCGACTTGCCGGAGCCGGTGAGTCCCACGAGTGCCATGGTCTCCCCCGGCACGAGCTCCAGGTCGACGCCGGCGAGCAGGTCGGGCGCGTCGTCGGGGGTGTCCGGGTGGCGGAAGCGGGCGCCGCGGAAGGCGAGCCCGCCGCGGGAGGGCGGCAGGGCGGAGACGTCCACGGGGGCGTCGGCGACGGCGGGGTCCGGGTCCTCGCCGACGGAGGCACCGGTGGCGGCCTCCTCGGCGGGGTCGGTGCCGGGCGGGGAGGCGATGGACACCGGCTGGCGCATCACCTCGAGGTGCCGGTCGATCGCGGTCTTGGCGGAGAGCGTCATGCCCAGGAGCTGGCCGATGCCCTCCACGGGGCGGGCGAGGACGGCGGTGGTGGCGAAGTAGGCGGCGAGCGCGCCCACGGTCATCTGCCCCGTGGCCACCAGCCAGACCCCCAGCGCCAGGGCGACGCCGAGCATCACCTCGGCCAGGGAGACCGTGAACGCGATGAACGAGGCCAGCACGCCGGCCTTGTGGACCTCCGTGCCCTGCAGGGTCTGCGCCTCGCCTCGGAAGCCCTCCAGGGCGTGCGGGCCGCGCCCGAACGCCTTGAGCACGCGGATCCCGTGCACGGACTCCTCGACGGTGGTGGCGAGGTCGCCGGCCTGGTCCTGGGAGAGGCGGGAGGCGGTGCGGAAGTCGTTGCGGAACCCGTAGGACCGCCACATGATCGGCAGCGCCGCCGCGAGGTAGACGAGCGCCAGCGGCCAGGAGAGCCAGAACAGCAGCCCCACGCCCACCACCAGGGTGACGGTCTCCACCACCAGCATCACGGAGCCGAAGGCGATCCACCGGCGCAGCAGGGACAGGTCGCCCTGCGCGCGGGAGAGCAGCTGTCCGGAGGGCCACGCGTCGTGGAAGGCGACGGGCAGGCGCTGGAGGCGGCGGTAGACCGCGATGCGGGCCCGGTTCTCCACGTCCGCGGCCGGCGGGAGGATGAAGAACCGGCGCAGCCAGATGAACAGGGCCTCCGCGGCCCCGAGCAGGGCGAGGCCGCCCACGGCCCACCACACGCTCGCCGTGGCGTCCTCGGCGGCGGGGGCGCCCGGCGTCGTCGGGGCGGCGAACACGGTGTTGACGAGCAGGCGGATGACCTGCGGGATGGCCAGGGCCACCAGGCCGGCGGCGAGGGCGGAGAGCAGGCCCAGCACCCAGCGGGTGCGCACGCCCTCCAGGTACGGTGCGATGCCGCGCACGGCGTCGCGCAGCGGGAGCGGGGCGGCGGCGGTGGTGGTGCGGGTCACCCGCAGGACTCTACCGGCAGCCCCGGACACGCTTCGGCCCCGGGGGCGGGGCGGGCTCACGCGCGGGGGACGAGGTCCAGGACCACGGCCTCCGGACGGCAGAAGGTCCGCACGGGGGCGGAGGGGGCGGTGCCGATGCCGGCGGAGACCTCGAGCGGCACCGTGCGGCCGGCCGCCGTCCAGGAGGACAGGCCGGAGGCCTGCGAGCGGGGCAGGTCGCAGTTGGTCACCAGCGCGCCCGCGAACGGCAGGCACACCTGACCGCCGTGCGTGTGCCCGGCGAGCAGCAGGTCCGCGCCGTCCGCCGTCATCGCGTCCAGCACGCGCCGGTACGGGGCGTGGGTGACGCCCAGGCGCAGCAGCGGGGCATCGCCCGCGGCCCCCTCGTCGGCGAGGTCGAAGCCGGGCCAGCGGTCCAGGCCGAGGTGGGGGTCGTCCGTGCCCGCCGCGCGGATCCGCACGGCGTCCGGGCCGGAGCCCACCACGACGTCGGCGGCCCGGTCCGTCAGGTCCGTCCAGCCGGCCGCGCGGAACGCGGAGAACAGGTCCTCCGTGGGCAGGCGGGAGCGGGAGGCCTCGAGCTCCGAGGGGCCGCGGAGGTAGCGCAGCGGGTTGGCGGGCTTGGGCGTGAAGTAGTCGTTCGAGCCGGGCACGAACACGCCGGGGACCGCCAGCAGCGGGGCCAGGGCGTCCAGCAGGAGCGGGATGGACGCGGCGGAGGAGATGTTGTCCCCCGTGTCCACGACGAGGTCCGGCTCCAGGTCCGCGAGGGAGCACAGCCACTCCAGGCGGCGGCGGTGCCGGGGCAGCAGGTGGATGTCGGAGAGGTGCAGGACGCGCAGCGGGCGCGCTCCGGCGGGGAGCACGGGCACCGTGTGCGTGCGGACCACCCGGGCCTCCGCCTCGACCCGGCCCCAGACCAGGGCGCCCGCACCGAGGGCCGACGCGCCTCCGGCGGCCCACGCGGCCGTGTGCGTGAGCCGCCGGAGGCGGGGACCGGGGGCGTCCGTCATCGGGTGAGCACGCCGCTCTCGAACTTCGCGGCGTTCTCCGCGCTGGAGAACGCGGTCTCGCCGGCGGCCGGGCCGAGGCTCGAGGTCGGGGTGCCGCCGTTGCGGTCGATGTCCTCCGGCCGGTAGAACCGGCCGTCCGGGTGGTCGCCCTCGAGGGCCGGGTCCTCGGACTGCGGGCCGTCGAACTCCGGCAGCTCCCCGGGGACGAAGGTGCGCTTGGCCATGTCGTTCCACTCGAGCCACGTGCCGCCGTTGACGGTGGCGCCGTAGAACTCCTTCTGCACCACGCCGTTGATGGTCTCGCCGCGCATGGTCTTCTGGCTGGTGTAGCGGCCGGCCCAGACGGCCGTGGCCAGCTCGGTGGTGTAGCCGATGAACCACGTGGAGGACATGTTGTTGTTCGTGCCCGTCTTGCCGGCGAACTCGTAGCCGGTGCCGTCCGGGGCGATGTTGTGCGCGGCGATGTGCCGGAGCAGCGGGGTCACCTCGGCCACCTGAGCCGGGTCCAGGACCTGACGGCACTCGGGGGCGGGGACCGTGTACTGGTTGCCGGTGGTGTCCGTGACCTCGGTGATGGCGCGCGGCTTGCAGTACTTGCCGTTCGCGGCGAGGGTCGCGTAGGCGCCGGCCATGGTCATCGGGGAGACGTCGTCCTTGCCGAGCACGAAGGAGGGCTCGGCCGGGCTCAGCGGGGCGCCGTCCCTGGCGGTGACGATGCCGACCTGCGTGAGCGTGTTGACGATGTCGCAGAGGTCCATCTGGTAGGCCAGGGCCACGGTCGGCGTGTTGACCGACCAGAAGATGCCCTCGTCGATGCGGTCGCGCTTCTTCATGCCGTCGATGACGTTGTTCAGCTGCCAGCCCTGCGTGCCGCCGCCGGCGGTGGTGTAGCCGCCGGGCAGGCAGGAGGCCTGGAAGCGGGCGTCCGGCGGGTAGCGGTCCTTGGAGCCGTCCACGGAGTCGATCAACTTGCCCCCGTTGCGCAGCCAGGTCAGGCCGATGAACGGCTTGAAGGTGGAGCCCGCGGCGAAGCCCGTGCCGCCGCCCCACTTGGCGTCCACGTTGAGGTTCAGGGTCGTCTTGCCGAGCTCGTCCTGGATGGAGTACTCGGTGTTCTGCGCCATCGTGACGATGTCGCCGGAGCCGGGGCGCAGGGAGATCAGCGAGTGGCCGGCACCGAGGGACTCGTTGTTCGGGATCACGCGGCGGGTGAGCTCCTCCGCCTTCTTCTGCAGGTTCGAGTCGATCGTCGTGCGGATGGTCAGGCCGCCGCGGTCCAGCAGGGCCTGGCGGGAGGCCGTGTCCGGGCCGAAGGTCGGGTCGGCCAGGATCTGGCGCTCCACGTAGTCGCAGAAGTACGCGCCGAAGGCGGCGCTCAGGCAGCCGGTGGACTGCCCCTTCATGGTGTAGGTGAGGGGCTGGGCGACCGCGTGGTCGTGCTCCTCCTGGGAGATGTACCCGTTCTTGAGCATGGCCTTGAGCACCGTGTTGCGGCGTGCCGTGGTGCCCTCCGGGTTGCGGGCGGGGTTGAAGCGGGTGGGGGACTGCACCATGCCGGCCAGGGTGGCGGCCTCCCACAGCTCCAGGTCCTTGGCGGGCTTGCCGAACACGTACTGGGAGGCGGCCTCGATGCCGTAGGCGCGGCCCTGGAACAGCACGAGGTTCAGGTAGCCCTCGAGGATCTGGTCCTTGGACATCTGCTTCTCGACGGCCACCGCGAGCTTGATCTCCTTGACCTTGTCCGAGGCCTGCTTGGTGCCGGAGAGGGTCAGGCGGGAGTCGCCGCGGACCTGCTGCGAGTTGATCAGCATGTTGTTGACGAACTGCTGGGTCAGCGTGGAGGCACCCTGCGTCGACGACGAGGACACGTTGTTCACCATCGCGCGGACCAGGCCCTTCGCGTCCACGCCGTCGTGCTGGTAGAAGCGCTCGTCCTCGATGGCGACGATCGCGTTGCGCATGTACGGGGAGATCTGGTCCAGGGGCACCGGCTGGCGGTTCTCCTGGAAGAACGTCGCGATCAGCTCGCCGTCCGCCGAGTAGATCTTCGACGGCATGGACACGGGCTCCGCCGGCAGCTGGTCCGGCAGCTCGTCCAGCATGTCCCGGCCGGAGGCGAAGACGATGCCGGTGGCGCCGGCGGCGGGCATCATCAGCCCTGCGACGAGGAGGCCGGCGAGGGCCGAGAGGCCCAGGAAGGACAGCAGCCGCCCCAGGGCGGAGGAGCGCGCGGGGAGGCGTGACGAGCGGGAGGCCATGGCGGGAAGTGTATCGCCCGTCCCTGGGACGGAGCCCCTCGCTAGGCTGGCCCCATGACTCAGCGCATCCAGTGGGAGTACGCCACCATCCCCCTCCTCATCCACGCGACCAAGCAGATCCTCGACCAGTGGGGCGAGGACGGCTGGGAGCTCGTCACCGTGATCCCCGGCCCGGAGGGTGCCAACCCGGTGGCCTACCTCAAGCGCCCGAAGGACGCGTGAGCATGGCCGGGCAGAACGCCTGGGGGGGCGGCCCCGCGGCCGAGCGCCTCGCCGCGCTCGGGATCGAGCGTCCGGCCGTCGCCGCCCCGGTGGGCTCCTACGTGCCCGCCGTGCGGGACGGGGACCTCGTCCTGACCTCCGGGCAGCTGCCGTTCGTGGCCGGCGCCCTGCCGCGCACGGGCAAGGTCGGCGCCGAGGTCACGCTGGAACAGGCGCAGGAGCTGGCCCGCACCGCCGCGGTGAACGCCGTGGCCGCCGTGCACGAGCTCGTGGGCGACCTCGAGGCGGTCGTGCAGGTGGTCAAGGTGGTCGGGTTCGTCGCCTCCGCCCCCGACTTCACGGCCCAGCCGGCCGTCGTCAACGGCGCCTCGGACGTGCTCGCAGAGATCTTCGGCGAGGCGGGCCGCCACGCGCGCTCCGCCGTCGGGGTGGCCGTGCTGCCCCTGGACTCGCCGGTCGAGGTGGAGATCACCGTCCGTGTCCGCTGAACCGGACGCCCCCCGCGTCCGCGTCCCCGGGCACGAGGAGGAGCTGACCCGCCAGTGGCTGGCCCAGCGCCACCGCCAGGTCCGCCCCGCCCGTCCCGCCTCCGCGGTGGTGCTGGTGCGGGACGGTGCCGACGGCGTCGAGGTGCTGCTGCGCCACCGGTCCGGCCGCACCCCGCTCGGCCGGATCGGCCTCCCCGGCGGCTCCCTCGTGGACTCCGACGCCGACCCCTGCACCTGGTACGGCCCCGCCCCCGACGAGTGGGCGCGTGCGCTGGGCCTGGCGGACCGCCGCCGGGTGCGCCAGCACGTGGTGGCCGCCGTGCGCGAGCTCTTCGAGGAGTCCGGCGTGCTGCTGGCCGGACCGGCGGACATGGACCTCGTCCAGGACGCCCGCGGGGAGACCTGGGGCGCCAGCCGCTCGTCCCTCGAGGAGGGGGACGAGTCCCTGCCGCGCCTGCTCGGCGACCGCGGCCTGGGGCTCCGTACGGACCTGCTCCGCGGCGTCGGTCGCTGGCTCTCCGCCCCGCACAGCCCGCGCCGCTTCGACACCGTGGTCTTCGCCGCCGCCCTGCCCCCGCAGCAGGAGCTCGTGCACCGCCCGGAGGGGCCGGTGCTGCAGGGGTGGTTCTCCGCGCGGCGGCTCCTCTCCGAGCCGGCCGCCCTGCCCGGGCCCGACGGCTGGCTGGGGGAGTCCGGCGTCGTCGCGCTGGAGGAGGTGTCCACGCCGATGACCCAGCTGGTGCTGCGCCGCGTGGCCGAGCACCGCACCGCCGCCGGGTTCCTGCTGTCCCCCGCCGGCTGCCGCGGCCCCGTGCCCGTGGTGAAGCTGCGGACCGAGGCCGAGCACGACGACCTCGCCACCGGCACGCTCTACACCGTCGCCGAGCGCGTGGACCCGGTCGGCTGACCGGCCCGCCGCCGACCGAGGAGGTCCGACGAGGTCCGCGGACGACGACGGCCCGCCCCCTGCCGGAGCGGGCCGTCGTCGTGGCGGGGGTCAGCGGGAGCGCTGGCGCAGGCGCTGCAGGTCGAGGATGACCACGGCGCGGTTCTCCAGGCGGATCCAGCCGCGCTGCACGAACTCGGCCAGGGCCTTGTTCACGGTCTCGCGGGAGGCGCCGACGAGCTGGGCGAGCTCCTCCTGGGTGAGGTCGTGGGCCACGAGGAGGCCGTCGGCGGCGGGGCGGCCGAAGCGGTCGGCGAGGTCCAGCAGGGCCTTGGCCACGCGGCCGGGGACGTCCGAGAAGACGAGGTCCGCCAGGGACTCGTTGGTCTTGGACAGGCGCTGGGCGAGGGCCTGGAGCAGCTGCAGGGACACGTCCGGGGAGGAGGCGATGGCGCGGCGCAGGTTCTCGTGGCGCAGGCCGGCCAGGCGCGCGGCGGAGACGGCCGTGGCGGTGGCGGAGCGGGGCGCCGGGTTGAAGAGCGCCATCTCGCCGAAGATCTCGCCCGGTCCGAGCACGGCGACGAGGTTCTCGCGGCCGTCGGACGCGGTGCGGCCCAGCTTGATCTTGCCGGACATGATCACGTAGAGCTGGTCGCCCTGATCGCCCTCGTGGAAGGCGGAGGCGCCGCGGGAGAGCTCCACCTCGGTGAGCTCGGAGGTGAGGATGGAGAACACCTCGTCGTCCAGGTTGGTGAAGAGCGGGGCCTTCCTGAGAACCTCGAGATCCATGCGTGCGCGTCCCTTCTGCGATACCGCGAGCCGCGGGCGCGGCGCGCCCGGGATGTCGGTGCCATTGTGCCCCATCGCACTGTCCCTGCCGAGTCGCGGCGGTCTCCGAGCCTGCGTCCAGGCGGGCTGGTTAGCGTGGGGGTCCACGCGCCACCCGGCCCCCCGGCCGGCCCGCGGGAAGGAGACCGACCATGACCACCGCCCCCACCTGGATCGACGCCGTCCTGGCCCTCGTGCTGCTCCTGGCCCTGGCCTCGGGGCTGCGGCGCGGGCTCGCGCTGACGCTCGGCTCGGCGCTGGGGCTGCTGGCCGGCGTCGCGGCGGCGGTGCTGTTCGCCGTCCCCCTGGGCGGGCTGGTGCCGGACCCCGCGTGGCGGCCGCTCGCCGTCGTGGCGGCCGGCGTGCTCCTGGTGGTCCTCGGGCAGGGGATCGGGCTGCGGATCGGCGCGGCCGTGCGTCGGGCCCTCGGCCGCGGCGCCCTGTCGCGGGCCGACGGGCTGCTCGGCGGCGTGGCCGGCCTGGCGGTCGCCGCCGTCGTGATCGCGCTGGCGGCGCCCGTGGCACGGCCCCTGCTTCCGGCCGACGCGGCGGACGAGGCCGGCCGTTCCCGCGTGGTGGCCGCGGCGGAGCACCTGACGCCCGAGCCGGTGCGCCAGGCCGCCGCCGACCTCGGGACCCAGGCGCGCCTGTTCGTCGCCGAGGCGATCGCCCCCGTGCTCCCCGAGCCGGGCCTGGGCGGGCGGGAGGCCGTGCGCGCCTGAGCCGCGGCGGGGGCCGCCCGATGTCCGAACCGGGAGGGTTCCAGCATGTGGACCGTCCGGGCCCACGCGGCGGCACGTGGAGTACGGTGTGCCCTTTCAGACGCACCGGTGGCCGCCGCGCATCCGCGCGCGGAGCCGCGACCCCCTGGAGGTCCTCCCATGTCCACGTCCACTGGCGCGACGGCGGCACCGTCGCGCACCCGCGAGGAGTTCACCGGCCGGTGGGCCTTCATCCTCGCGGCCATCGGCTCCGCGGTGGGCCTCGGCAACATCTGGCGCTTCCCGTACGTCGCCTACGAGCACGGCGGCGGCGCCTTCGTCATCCCCTACCTGGTGGCCCTGCTGACCGCCGGCATCCCGCTGCTGTTCCTGGACTACGCGATCGGCCACCGCTTCCGCGGCTCCGCCCCCATGGCGTTCCGCCGGATGAGCCGCTGGACCGAGGCCATCGGCTGGTGGCAGGTGCTGATCTGCGCGGTGATCGGCGTGTACTACGCGGCCATCATCGCCTGGTCGATCATGTACACCTGGTTCTCCCTGGACCAGCGGTGGGGCGACGACCCCGAGGGCTTCCTCTTCAGCACCTACCTGCAGCAGGTGAAGGACCCGAACCCGTCCTTCGACATCGTGCCCGGCGTGTTCTGGCCGATGGTCGCCGTGTGGGGGGTGCTGCTGCTCATCATGGGCCTGGGCATCCGCCGCGGCGTGGCCCTGGCCTCCATGATCGGCATCCCGCTGCTCGTGGTCATGTTCGTGGTGCTGGTGATCATCTCGCTCACCCTGCCCGGCGCCATGCAGGGCCTCGACGCCCTCTTCACCCCGAACTGGGCCGCCCTGAAGGAGCCCGGGGTGTGGATCGCCGCCTACGGGCAGATCTTCTTCTCCCTGTCCGTGGGCTTCGGCATCATGATCACCTACGCCTCCTACCTGAAGAAGCGCACCAACCTCACGGCCTCCGGCCTGGTGGTGGGCTTCTCCAACTCCGGCTTCGAGATCCTCGCCGGCATCGGCGTGTTCTCCGCGCTGGGCTTCATGGCGCAGGCCTCCGGCGTACAGGTGTCCGAGGTGGCCGGCTCCGGCATCGGCCTGGCGTTCATCGCCTTCCCGACCCTCATCACGCAGGCCCCGGCCGGCGCGCTCATCGGCGTGCTGTTCTTCGCGTCGTTGGTGATCGCCGGCTTCACCTCGCTGATCTCCATCCTCGAGGTCGTCGTCTCCGCCGTGAAGGACAAGCTCGGCTGGGGTCGCTGGACCGCCGTGCTCGTCGTCGTCGGGATCTCCGCCGTCATCTCGATCTCGCTGTTCTCCACCACCACCGGCGTGGCCATGCTGGACACCATGGACGCGTTCGCGAACAACTTCGGCATCGTGGGCGCCGCCCTCGTGGCCGTGATCGCCGTGATGTGGATCGCCCGGCGCGGCGGCGAACTGGTGGCGCACCTGAACTCGGTCTCGTCCTTCCGCGTGGGCCGCGTGTACCGGATCCTCGTGGGCGTGGTGATGCCCGTGCTGCTGGGCTGGATGTGGATCGAGTGGATCCGCGAGAACGCCGCCACCCCGTACGGCGGCTACCCGACGGACTTCCTGGCGGTCTACGGCTGGGGGCTGGCCATCGGGTCCGTCGTCCTGGCGGTCCTGCTCTCCCTGATCCCGTGGTCCCACAAGTCCAGCCTGCACGCGGAGGAGTCGGTCAACGAGATCGACCACACCGCCCCCGTCGCCTCGAAGGAGTCCTGACATGCACACCCCGGCGCTCATCATGATGGTCATCGCCATGCTCACGGTCTGGGGCGGCCTCGTCCTCTCCGCCGTCCACCTGCTGAAGCACCCGGACGAGACCTCCGGCACGCTCGCGGACGCCGTGGACGTCGACCACACCCTCTGAGTCCGCGCACCCGACGACGACGCCCGCCTCCCGGAAGGGAGGCGGGCGTCGTCGTCTCAGCGGTCCCCGTCCCCGTCCCCGTGGTGTTCACGGCTCGCCGCCGGCGACGGCGCCGGTGCGGCGAGTCGTGCACACGACGCGCCGGACGGGGGTGCCCCGCGCCGGCCGGGGTGCGGGAGCTCAGGAGCCGACGGCCTCCGTGATGCGGTCCATCACGGTGGGGTCGGCCAGGGTCGTGGCGTCGCCGGGACGGCGGCCCTCGGCGACGTCCTTGAGGAGGCGGCGCATGATCTTGCCGGAGCGGGTCTTCGGCAGCTCCGGGACCACGAGCACGCGCTTGGGCTTGGCGATCGGGCCGATGTCCTTGCCCACGTGCTGGCGCAGCTCCTCCTGCACGGCCTCGACGTCCTCGCCGGCGGCCGTGGCCTCCTCGGTGAGCAGCACGAACGCGACGACGGCCTCACCCGTGGTCTCGTCTGCGGCGCCGACCACGGCGGACTCCGCCACCTTCGGGTGTGCCACGAGGGAGGACTCGATCTCCGTGGTGGACAGGCGGTGCCCGGAGACGTTCATGACGTCGTCCACGCGGCCGAGCAGCCAGATGTCCCCGTCCTCGTCGTACTGGGCGCCGTCGCCGGCGAAGTACATGCCCGGGAAGCGGGACCAATAGGTCTCCTTGAAGCGCTCCGGGTCGCCCCAGATGCCCCGGAGCATGGACGGCCACGGCTCGCGGGCCACGAGGAAGCCGGGTGCGGTGCTGCCCTCCATGGGCTCGCCGAGCTCGTCCACCACCTCGAGGACGACGCCGGGCACCGGCCGCTGGGCGGAGCCGGGCTTGAGCTCGGTGACGCCGGGCAGCGGGGTGAGCATGTGGGCGCCGGTCTCGGTCTGCCACCAGGTGTCCACGATGGGGCAGCGGCCGCCGCCGATGACGTCGTGGAACCAGCGCCACGCCTCGGGGTTGATGGCCTCGCCGACGGTGCCGAGCACGCGCAGGGAGGAGAGGTCGTAGCCGTCCGGGATCTGCCGGCCCCACTTCATGAAGGTGCGGATGGCGGTCGGCGCGGTGTAGAGGATCGTCACCCCGTGCTTCTGCACGATCTCCCACCAGCGCCCCTGGTGCGGGGAGTCCGGGGTGCCCTCGTAGATGACCTGGGTGGCGCCGTTCACCAGGGGCGCGTAGGCGACGTAGGAGTGCCCGGTCACCCAGCCGACGTCGGCGGTGCACCAGTACACGTCCGTGTCCGCGTGGAGGTCGAAGGTGTCGTGGTGGGTGGCGGCGGTCTGCACGAGGTAGCCGCCGGTGGT
Organism: Micrococcus porci; assembly: GCF_020097155.1. Classification (NCBI taxonomy): domain Bacteria; kingdom Bacillati; phylum Actinomycetota; class Actinomycetes; order Micrococcales; family Micrococcaceae; genus Micrococcus; species Micrococcus porci. The sequence continues at coordinate 1,024,450 of NZ_CP083691.1, forward strand.
GTGGAGGATGCCCTTGGGCTTCCCGGTGGTGCCGGACGTGTAGAGGATGAACAGCGGGTGCTCGGCCTCGTGCCACACGACCTCGTGCTCGTCGGAGGCGGTGGGGACGACGTCGTGCCACCACAGGTCCCGGCCTTCGGTCCAGTCGACGTCGGCCTCGTTGCGGCGGACCACGACGACGTGCTCGACGGTGTGGCCCTCGGCGGAGAGCGCCTGGTCCACGGCGGGCTTGAGCATGGAGGGCCTGCCGCGGCGGAAGGAGCCGTCGGCGGTGACGACGAGCTTGGCCTCGGCGTCGTCGACGCGGGAGCGGAGGGCGTCCGCGGAGAAGCCGCCGAACACCACGGAGTGCACCGCGCCGATGCGCGCGCAGGCGAGCATGGTGATGACGGCCTCGGGGATCATCGGCAGGTACACGGCCACGCGGTCGCCCTTGGCCACGCCGAGGGACTCGAAGGCGTTGGCGGCGCGGCGGACCTCGGCGGCCAGGTCGGCGTAGGTGTAGGTGCGGGTGTCGCCGGGCTCGCCCTCGAAGACGATCGCGGTGCGGTCCCCGCGCCCGGCCTCCACGTGGCGGTCCAGGGCGTTGTAGGCGGCGTTGGTGGTGCCGTCGGCGAACCACCTGGCGAACGGGGCGTCGGACCAGTCCAGCACCTGGGTGAAGTCCTGCTCCCAGTGGAGGTGCTCGCGGGCGCGACGCGCCCAGTAGGCGAGGCGGTCGGCAGCGGCCTCCTCGTAGAGGTCGGCGCCGGCCACGGCCTGCGCGGCGAACTGCTCGGACGGCGGATAGGTGGCGCGTGTCTCGTCCACGAAGGTCCTCCTGGTGTCGGGCGGGGGGCGCCGCGCCGGTGTGACGCGCGGCACGGTGAGTGCTGAGGGTCACAGTAGACGCCGAGAGCGGGTGGCGTTCAAGCCCGCGCCCCCGCGTGACGGATCACGTCGCCGGCCCCGCCTCCGTACGATGGCCGGGGCACCCCGGGGAGGGCGCCCGGCGGACGCGACGAGGAGGACCCATGGCCCCGGCCGACACGACGACGCCCACCGGCGAGACGCCCCTGGCCCTGACCCGGCGGGCCCGGCGGATCGACCGTGCCCTGGCCGAGGCGTACCCGTACGCGGTGGCGGAGCTCGACTTCGAGACCCCGTTCGAGCTGCTCGTGGCCACCGTGCTCTCCGCCCAGACCACGGACGTGCGCGTGAACGCCGTCACCCCGGCGCTGTTCGCCCGGTTCCCCGACGCCGTCGCCATGGCGGGCGCCGACGAGGTCGAGCTGCAGGAGCTCGTGCGCCCCACCGGCTTCTACAAGAACAAGGCGTCGGCGGTCCTGCGCCTGTCCCGGGAGCTCGTGGAGCGCTTCGACGGGGAGGTGCCGGATCGCCTCGAGGACCTGGTGACCCTGCCCGGCGTCGGGCGGAAGACGGCGTTCGTGGTGCTCGGCAACGCGTTCGGACGACCCGGGATCACCGTGGACACGCACTTCGGACGGCTGGCCCGCCGGCTGGGGTTCACGGAGGAGACCGATCCCGTGAAGGTGGAGCACGCCGTCGCCGCCCTGTTCCCGCCGAGGGACTGGACGATGCTCTCCCACCACCTCGTGTTCCACGGGCGACGCGTGTGCCACGCCCGGAAGCCGGCGTGCGGGGCGTGCCCGATCGCCCGCTGGTGCCCCTCCTACGGGGCGGGGGAGACCGAGCCGGAGGCGGCCCGCGCACTGCTCTCCTACGAGCTCAAGCCGGGTCGGGAGGAGCTGCTCGCCCGCATGCGGGCCGGCGCCACCCGCCGCCAGCTGCGTGACGAGGGATGGACGCTGGAGGCCTGAGGCGGCCGGGGGGCCGCTAGGGTCGGGCCCCATGTGGACCCACGCCCTCACCGGACTGCTCGCCGGGCTCGCGCTGATCGTCGCGATCGGTGCCCAGAACGCCTTCGTGCTGCGCCAGGGCGTGCGCCGCGAGCACGTCGGGCTGGTGGTCCTGGTCTGCCTGCTCTCCGACGCCGTGCTGATCGCCGCCGGCACCGCGGGCGTGGGCGTCCTGGTGACCGCGGTGCCGTGGCTGCTGGAGGCGCTGCGCTGGGGTCCGTGCTGTGGTTCTCCGCTCTCGGCTACGGTGCTCGCCTGCTGGCCACGCCCCTCGCCAGCCCGACCGCCTGGCGGGTGCTCGACAGCGTGATCGCCGTCGTCATGGCCGTGCTGGCGGTGCGGCTGCTCGTGGGGTGAGCCGCGGGCTAGCGTGGGGCGCATGAGCATCCCGCCCCTGCCCCCGTCCTCGCCCTCCTCCGCCCGCGCGGACCTGCAGCGGATCGTGGCCGAGCACGGCGTGGCCCCCGTCGCCGGCGACGACGAGGCGGGCCTCACGACGATCCCGGCGTCGTCCGTTCGGGTCTGGGGCTTCGACTGGCCCCAGGCGGCTCGCCCCCGCGCGTCGGCCGTGCTGATCCTCGTGGGCGAGCTCGACGACGTCCCGGCCGCCCACGACGGGCGCGCGTGCGGGGTGAGTCCCGCCGTGGACGTGCTGCTGACCCAGCGCGCCGCCGGCCTGCGCACCCACGCGGGCCAGGTCGCGTTCCCGGGCGGCGGGGTGGAGGCCCAGGACGCCGACGTGGTGGCGACCGCCCTGCGCGAGGCGCAGGAGGAGACCGGCCTGGACCCGGCGGGCGTCGAGGTGCTCGGCGTGCTGCCCGCGGTGCCCGTGGTGGTCTCCGGGTACGTGGTGCACCCCGTGATCGGCTGGTGGCGGGACCCCTCCCGCGTGGCCGTCGTGGACCACAACGAGGCCACGGCCGTGTTCCGGGTGCCCGTGGCGGACCTCGCCGCCCCCGCGAACCGGGTGCGGGTGCGGCGCCCGGGGGGCCGGCGCGGCGAGACCCCCGGGTTCCTGGCCGGCGACCGCCTGGTGTGGGGCTTCACCGCGGCGCTGCTCAGCCGGGTCCTCGAGCTGGCCGGCTGGGACGAGCCCTGGGCGGGCGCCCCGCTGATCGACGCCGGCAGCCGCGCGGTCCTCGAGGGCTGAGCGGGGCGGAGGCGGGGACGGCGCGGACCTCTCCTGCACAGGGTGCCGCGGCCCGGCGCGTCGTCCACGGCAGCAGGACGGGGCCGAGCGGGCGGGTACGGCTCGGGGCTGGAATGGCGGGACCCGTCTCCGAGCCGACGCAGGAGGGACCATGCCCGCCTGGGTGCCCGACGCCCCCCGCCCCGCCCGCCGCCCCGCGCTGCTGCCGGCGGGCCTGAGCCTGCCGGCTCCGCTCCTCCCGGACCTGCGCCGAGTCGGCCGGCGTCGTCCGGGCTCTGACCGGGGAGAGCCCGCCCACGTCGGTCCAGACCCCGACGCCCGACTGCGCCGCGCCGTGGCCGAGGCCCAGGCCCGCGCGGACCCCCATGCGCCCCCGCCACTGCGCGAGACCGTGAGCCGTGCGCTCGCGGACCTCGCGGCCGAGGACGGGGACACACCGCCGTCGGGATGTCCCCGGCCCGCGGGCCTGCGAGACCCGGACGCGGTGCTGGAGGAGCTCGTGGGCTTCGGTCCGCTGGCTCCGTGGGTGCGCCGGACCGGGGTCACGGACGTGCTGGTCGACGCCGCCGGCAGCGTGTGGACGGACGGCGTCGAGGGGTTGGTCCGCCGCCCGCTGATCCTGCCGGAGCCGACGGCCCGCGCCCTCGCGGTGCGGCTCATCGGGCTGGCCGGCCGTCGCCTGGACCCCGCGTGCCCCGTGGCCGACGCGCGCGTGGACGGGGTGCGCGTGCACGCGGTCCTGCCGCCCGTCAGCGGCGGCGGCACCGTCCTGAGCCTGCGCGTGCCCGCCGCCGAGCCGCCGTCGCTCGACGCCCTCGCCGCCGACTGGCCGGACGGGGAGAGGTGGCGGGACGCCGTCGTCGCCCTGGTGCGCGGGCGGGCGAGCGTGCTGGTCAGCGGGGCCACCGGCACCGGCAAGACGACCCTCCTGGCCGCCGCGCTCGGCCTGGCGGGTGCGGACGAGCGGATCGTGCTCGTCGAGGACACCGCCGAGGCCGCCCCGGCGCATCCCCACGTGATCTCACTGCAGGCCCGTGCCCCCACCGCGGACGGCGCCGGGGAGGTCACGCTCGCCGAGCTGATCCGGCAGGCCCTGCGCATGCGCCCCGACCGCCTGGTGGTGGGCGAGTGCCGCGGCCCCGAGGTCGCGGACCTGCTCACCGCCCTCAACACGGGACACCAGGGCGCGTGGGGCACCCTGCACGCCAACGCCGCCGCCGACGTCCCCGCGCGCCTGGCCGCGATGGGCGCCCTGGCCGGGTGGTCCGCCTCCGCGGTGGCCGCGCAGGCACGCGCCGGCGTGGACGCCGTCCTCCACGTGCGCCGGGACGGCCGCGGCCGCCACCCCGTGGAGCTCGCCGTGCCGGCGCCCGCCGCCCATCCCGACGCGCCGCTCAGTGTGCTCCCCGCCCTGACCTGGGACGGCGGCGGCACCCGCGCGGGCCCGGGCCTCGAGGTCCTCGAGGCCCGCCTGTCCGGCCGGGGGCACGGGTGATCGCCCTGCCCGGCAGGGCGGAGGAGCGCGCCGAGGAACGGGCCCAGGAGGTCGTCGAGGCGCTGCGCCGCTGGGCCGGGCTCACGGCGGCCGGGATGACGCCGGCCGAGGCGTGGACGGCGGTCGCCCAGGCGTCCTCCCCGTGCGGGCGCCCGACGCCGGGATGCTGCCCGCGCCACGAGGCCCTGCGCCGCGCGGCCCTCGCCCGATGGGGCGGGCCCGGCCGTGGCGCGGAGGGCGGTCAGCCGCGGCCCGGGGAGCGCTCGCCGTGGGACCTGGCGGACGCGGCGCTCGCGGCCGCCGCCCGGGCGGGCGCGTCGTTCTCCCGGACGGCGGCCCGGCTCGCCGACGCCCTGGAGGCCGACGTGGACGCCTCCCGGGCCCGCCGCACGGCCGCCGCCGGCCCCCGGGCGACCGCGCGTCTGCTGTCCTGGCTCCCGGTCGGCGGGCTCGGCCTGGCCTGGCTGCTGGGCATGGGACCGGCCGACCTGCTCGCCACCGGGTTCGGCTGGGTGCTGCTGGTGCTCGGCGGCGTCCTCACCGCAGCGGGCCGGGCCTGGACCCGGCTCGCGCTGCGCCGCGGTGCCCGGCCGCTCGGGGAGGCGAGCCCGGGCGTCGTCGTGGACGTGGCCGCTGTGCTGCTGGGCGCGGGCCGCTCCCTGCCGGCCGCCCTCGACGACGTCTCCGCGCACCTGCCGGGCGCCGCCGATCTGCGGGTGGTGGCCGTGCTGCTGCGCTGGGGCGCGGACTGGGACGAGGCCTGGGCCCCGGTGACGGAGGAGCCGCGGTGGGCGGCCCTGGGGGAGCGCCTGCGGCCCCTGCACCGCACCGGCATGGCCGGGGAGGCGGTGCTGCACCAGACGGCCGCGGCCCTCCGGCAGGAGACCCGGCGCGCCGACGAGCGCGGCGCCGAGGAGCTGGCCGTGCGGTTGGTCGTGCCGCTGGGTCTGTGCCAGCTGCCGGCGTTCGTCTGCTGGGGCGTTGCGCCGATGGCGCTGGCGCTGCTGGGTGCCCGGTGAACGGCGGCCCCATGCGGGCGGGCAGGGACGAGGCCGATCGCTCCTGCACAGGTCGCCGCACCCCGGAGCGCCGTCCACGGATCCGGGGCGGGGCCGCGCACCGGCCGGGACCGGCGCCGCAGGCTGGAGGAGGCGGCCCACCCGGGGCGCCACCAGCAGGACCCGCACACCGACGGCCCGGCGAACGGCGCCGGACCACCCCAGGAGGGAACACCATGACCCACAACTCCACCGCCCTGACCGAGACCCTCGTGCCGCTCGTCGGCCCGCAGCGCGCCGCCGCCCTCGCCACCTGGGCGGAGGACGAGACCGGCGCCCAGACCGCCGAGTACGGCATCCTCACGCTCGCCGCGGTCGGCTTCGCCGGCGTGCTGGCCGTCGTCCTCACCAGCCCCGAGGTGCGCGAGCTGCTCGTGGACCTCGTCTCCCAGGCCCTGCAGCGTGGCTGACCTCCCCGCGGAGGCCCCCCGGCCCGGGCGCCTCCGCGGCGCCCGGGCCGGGGCGTCGGGGACGGTGGCATTCCGGGACGCCGAGCGCGGGGAGGGGGAGCGCGGCGCCGTGACGGCCGAGTACGCGGTGCTGCTGCCGGCCGCGGTGGCCGTCCTGGTGGCGGTCCTGCTGGCCGGCGTCGCCGCCGTCCACCAGGTCCGTGCCCAGGACGCCGCCGCCTCCGCCGCCCGGATCCTGGCCCGCGGGGACGCCGAGTCCCTCGCCCGGGATGCCGTGGGCCGCATGGCCGGGGGAGACGCCGCCCTCGAGGCCCGCACGGCCGAGGGCTGGGTGACCGTCACGGTCACCCGCCCCGGCCCGGGACCGCTGGCCGCCGTGACCCTCAGCGCCGAGGCCGTCGCGCCCGTGCAGGCGACGTCGCCGACGCCACCGGGGCGGACGCCGGGGATCACCGCCCCCACCGGGGAGGCGGCGCCGTGAGCGGCACCGCGACCGCTCTCGGCACAGCGCTCCTCGGGGCGGGGCTGCTCACCGGGGTGCTGGCCGTCGGCCACGCGTCCGCCACCGCCGCCCGGGCCTCGGGCGCCGCCGACCTCGCGGCGCTGGCCGCCTCCGACGCCCGGCGCGGCCTCGGTGCGGTCCCGGACGCCGGGGTCCTCGAGCCGTGCCCGCTGGCAGAGGAGAGCGCGCGGCGCAACGGCGCGGAGGTCACCGAGTGCGTGCTCCTGCCGGACGGCTCCGTGCGCGTGGCCGTCGTCATCGCGGCGGACCCGCTGCCGGCGAGCACCGCCGTCGCCGTGGCCGGGCCCCCGGTGGGGCCGCGCGGCCCGGTTGCCGGCCCGGGCCGCGACGATGCCCCGGAGGACGCGCCGGACACCCCCGGCGCACCGCCCGAGGCGGCTACGCCGTGACGTCCGGTAGGTGTGCGGGGACCTCGATGAGGCCGTCGAAGCGCTCGGCCAGGAACCGCAGGACGGTCAGCGCGCCGGCCTTGTCCAGGGGGCTGTTCCGGTTGCCGCACTTGGGCGACTGCACGCAGGACGGACAGCCCTCCGCACACTCGCACGCGGCGATCGCCCCGGCCGTGGCCTCCACCCAGCGGCGAGCCTGGGCGAAGCCGCGCTCGGCGAACCCGGCCCCGCCCGGGCGCCCGTCGTACACGAACACCGTGGGCACCCCGGTGTCCGGGTGCAGCACCATCGAGACGCCGCCGATGTCCCAGCGGTCGTTCGAGGCGACCAGCGGCATCATGCCGATCATCGCGTGCTCCGCGGCGTGCAGGGCGCCGGGCAGCCGGTCCATGGTGAGCCCCGCGGCCACGAGCTCCTCGGAGGCGGCCTGGAACCACACGGCGGACGTGAACAGGTCCCGGGCGGGCAGGTCCAAGGGCTCTTCACCGAGCACCTCCCCGGAGAGCAGCGCCTTGCGCTGGAAGGAGATCACCTGCGTGGTCACCTGCACGTCGCCCAGGCACCAGCGCAGGGAGGACCCGGCGGCGTCGAGGCGCCGGTGCACGGCCACGATCTCGATCTCCGTGACGTCCCGGGCCTGCGTCGTGAAGTCCGGCCACGCCCGCTGCACGAGCACCGCGTGCGCGTCCTCGTCGAGGTCCTCCACCAGGAAGGTGCGGTCCTGATGCACGTACACCGCGCCCGGATGCGCCTGGTAGTGGGTCTGCGGGGAGTCCATGGTGCCCAGCAGCGCGCCCGACTCGACGTCGATGATGTCCATGGGCCCGCCGCCGTCGTCGCGCAGGGAGACCAGGGACGCCGCGTGCTCCGTGTGCGTCCAGAACCAGCCCGCCGGCCGCCGCCGCAGCAGCCCCTGCTCGACGAGGACGTCCAGCAGCTCCCGCACCCGCTCCGGGCCGCCGAACCAGGGCAGGTCCTCGGGGCGCAGCGGCAGCTCCGCGGCGGCCGCGCACAGCTGCGGTCCCAGCAGGTGCGGGTTCGCGGGGTCCAGCACCGTGTCCTCCACGCCCAGGTCGAACACCGCCCCCGGGTGCTCCACCACGAACGTGTCCAGGGGGTCGTCGGAGGCCACGAAGAACGCCAGCGCGTCCTGGCCGCCGCGCCCGGCCCGGCCGATCTGCTGGAAGAACGACGCGCGGGTCCCCGGCCAGCCCGCCACCACCACGGCGTCCAGGCCCGCCACGTCGATGCCCATCTCCAGGGCTGGGGTGGAGGCCATGCCCAGCAGCCGCCCGGAGCGCAGGGCCTCCTCCAGGGCGCGCCGCTCCTCCGGAAGGTAGCCGGAACGGTAGGCCGCGATGCGCGAGCCCAGCCCGGCCTCGACCTCCTCGAGCTGGCGCTTGGCGGCGCCGGCGATGGTCTCCGCGCCGCGCCGGGACTTGATGAACGCGAGCGTCCGGACCTGCTGCAGGGCCAGGTCCGTGAGCAGGTCGGCCGCGGTGGCGGTGGCGGAGCGGCGCACCGGCGCCCCGTTCTCCCCGCGACGGTCCGTCAGCTCCGGTTCCCAGAACGCGACGTGCACCGCACCGTGGGGAGAGGCGTCCTCCGTCACGGCCTCCACCTCCCCGGGGGCGGCGCCGATGAGCGTGGCGAGGTGCTCGGCCGGGGCCGCGGAGGTCGCCGAGGCGCCGATGAACACGGTCTCCGGCCGCTCACCCCGATAGTGGGCCACCACACGGCGCAGCCGGCGCAGCAGGATCCCCACCTGCGATCCGAACACGCCGCGGTAGGTGTGGGACTCGTCCAGCACCACGTAGGCGAGGTTGCGGAAGAACACGGCCCACCGCTCGTGGTGGGGCAGGATCCCCACGTGCAGCATGTCCGGGTTGGTCAGCAGCACGTTCGCGTGCTCGCGGGCCCAGATCCGGTCCTGGGGGGCGGTGTCGCCGTCGTAGGGCGCGGCGCGCAGCCAGGCGGCGCCGTCCCGCTCCAGGGCACGCCAGGAGGCCAGCTGGTCCGCCGCGAGCGCCTTGGTGGGCGCCAGGTACAGGACGGTCGCCCGCGGGTCGGCCGCGAGCGTGGCGCCCACGGCGAGCTGATAGGCCAGGGACTTGCCCGATGCCGTGCCCGTCGCCAGGACGGTGTGCCGCCCGGCCAGCGCCGCGGCCGTCCCGCGTGCCTGGTGCTCCCAGGGGGCCTGCACGCCGCGAGCGGCGAAGGCCCGCACCAGCCCGGCGGGAGTGCCGGCCGGCCAGGGGGCTGACCGCGGGGTGCGGGCCGGGATCGTGGTGACGTGGCGGATCTGCGCCGGCAGGGATCGACGTCCCAGCGCGGCCGCGAACGCCGCCCGCGCCTCGGGATCACCTGTGGCGAGTTCCTGGGGCGGCTCCCAGCCCGGCCCGCCGGGAGCGGGCGTGGGCACGTCCCGTGCGGAGCGGTCCTCCGCCGGGCCGCGAGCGGCCCACGGGTCGTCGTCGGGCCAGGGGACCGGGCCGCCGGTCACCGGGCCATCGTGCCGGTGTGCTCCGCCCCGGGGGCCTCGCCGTCGGCGCGGGTCCAGATGCGCACGGGGCCCAGGTCGGTCCAGCCGAGGTGGCCGTAGAGCTTCTGCCCGTCCGGGGAGGCGACCAGCAGACCCCGCTCGAGCTCGTCGTCCGCCCCGAGCGCCTCGCTGGTGAGGTGGCGCATGACCAGGCTGCCCAGGCCGCGGCGGCGGTGGTCCGGGGAGGTCCAGATGCGGTCGAACACGGCGGTCTCGCCCTCGAACGTCACCCAGCCCAGCGCGGCGAGCTCCTCCTCGCCCTCCGGGACGCCCGACAGGGCGCCGGCGGCGTAGAACCGGACGCGGCGCGAGCCGGGCCGCGGCTCGTCCACGTGCGCCTCGTAGCCCTCGGGCAGCAGCGGCGGCTCCACGTCCTGGACCTCGCGGTCCAGCTCCATGGACATGAACCGCTCGGGCAGCACGGCCGAGTGCAGGCCCGCGGACGTCAGGTCCTGGTCGGTCTCGCCGAAGACCGTGACCAGGCGGTCCGGCTGCTCCTCCAGGGACGCCAGGGCCGGGGCCAGGGCGTCGGCGTCGGGGGAGACGAGGACGTGCTCCCACGTGGTGGGGATGTCCATCGCGGCGCGGCCGGCGCCGCCGGGGATGCGCTGCGCCGAGCGCTTCTTGCGCAGGGCCGAGCGCATGCCGTCCTCGATGCGGGTCTCATAGCCTCGGGAGCGGGACCACGCGGCGAACCACGTGCCCACCAGGGTGTCGTCGATGCTCTGCGTCATGGTTCAGAGGGTACGGGCGGCGCACGCCGGGGGCCATGCCCCCCGCGTGATCGTCGTCACATCGTGACGCGGGGGACGTCCGGCCCCGCGCGGCCGCCCCGACTACGCTCGGATCCGATGACCGCCGCCGCCCCCGCCGCCCCGACGCCGCTCCCCGCCCCCGGAGGGCCGGGCCGGATCGCGCTGTACTACCGGTTCACGCCCCTGGCCGACCCGGAGGCCGTGCGGCTGTGGCAGCGGACCCTGGCCGTCTCCCTCGGGCTGGCCGGGCGGATCATCGTCTCCCCGCAGGGCATCAACGGCACCGTCGGCGGGCCCGCGGAGGCGGTGAAGCGCTACGTCCGCGGCACCCGCGAGCACCCGGCGTTCCGGGGCCTGGAGGTGACGTGGTCGGACGGCTCGGCCGCGGACTTCCCGCGGCTGTCCGTGAAGGTCCGCCCCGAGCTGGTGGCCTTCGGCGCCCCCGAACGGATCCGCGTGGACGAGCACGGCGTCGTCGGCACCGGCGAGCACCTGCCCGCGGATCAGCTCCACGCCCTCGTGGCCGAGCGCGCCGCCCAGGGGCGCCCCGTCCGTTTCCTCGACGGGCGCAACAGCGTGGAGGCCGCCATCGGCCGGTTCGAGGACGCCGTCATCCCGGCGGCGCACACCACGCGCGACCTGCTGGAGGCCGTGGACTCCGGCTCCCTCGACCACCTCAAGGACCAGCCCGTGGTCACGTACTGCACGGGCGGCGTCCGCTGCGAGGTGCTCTCCGCGCTGCTCAAGGACCGCGGATTCTCCGAGGTCTACCAGCTCGACGGCGGGATCGTCCGCTACGGCGAGGCCCACGGCGACGCCGGGCTCTGGCACGGCCGCCTCGCCGTGTTCGACCGCCGCCTCTCCCTGGCCTTCACCGACGGCGCGGAGACGCTCGGCCGGTGCGTCACCTGCGGCGGGGCCACGTCCCACCTGGCCAACTGCGCCGACCCCGCCTGCACCACCCTTCAGGTGCGCTGCCCGGACTGCGTGGCCGCCCATCCCGACCACGTCTGCCCCCGCTGCCTCGAGAGGACCCCCGCATGAGCCTGCCCGCCCCGCACCTGAGCCCCGCCGCGGCCGCCGCACTCGCGGCCGACCTCACCGCCCTGCCGTACACGACCGACGTCGTGGAGACGCTGCTCGGACCCGTGGCCACCGCGGCCCTGGACCGCGAGCACGCCGTGGCCGCGCGCCGCGTGGTCGCCGGGGTCCTCGCCGCGCCCGCCGCGCGCGATGCCGCCGCCGCCTCCCGCCCGCTGGCCGCGGTGGTCGGCGCCTTCATGCTGGGCGAGCCCGTCCCCGCGGCCGACCTCGCCGCCGCCCTGCCCGCGCTGGGGCTGGACGGGGCCGTGGAGGCGGGGCTCGTCGTCCTCGACGGGGCCGATACGGGAGCCGAGAGGGCACGCGCCACCGTGGACCTCTCGCCCTATGCCGCGGACGAGCCCGGGCCGATGTGGGTGGCCTCGGACCAGACCGCGCTGCAGCGCCGCGGACCGCTGCCGGAGGACCACGTGCTCGGCATCGGCCGGGCCTCCCTCACGCTGGCCGGGGCCACGCAGCGCCGGCCGGTCGCCCGGGCCCTGGACCTGGGCGTGGGCTGCGGCGTCCAGACCCTTCACCTGCTGGCCCACGCCGAGCACGTCACCGCCACGGACCTCTCCGAGCGCGCCCTCGACTTCACCCGGTTCAACCTCCTGCTCAACGCGGACGTCCTCCGCCTGGACCGGGAGCGCCTGGAGGATCGGGTCCGCCTGGCCGCCGGGGACCTGCTCGGGCCGGTGGCGGGGGAGCGGTTCGACCTGGTCGTCTCCAATCCGCCGTTCGTCATCACCCCGCGCACCGATCCCGACGCTCCCGTGCTCACCTACCGGGACGGAGGCCGCGAGGGGGATCGACTCGTCGCCGAGCTGATCGCCGCCCTGCCGGAGCACCTCGTCGAGGGCGGCACCGCGCAGCTGCTCGCCAACTGGGAGATTCCCGCAGGAGCGGCCGAGATCCCCGCGGGAGCGGCCGAGGTCCCCGCGGGAGACGACGCCCCTCCTGCTTGGGACGCGCGCCCCCGGTCCTGGGTGGGCCCCGGGATGCAGGCGTGGTTCGTCCAGCGGGACCGGCAGGACCCGGCCGGCTACGCCGAGACGTGGCTGCAGGACTCGTCCCTCGAGCTGGACCCGGCCGCCTACGAGGCCGCGTACCGCGGCTACCTGGACGACTTCGCGGCCCGCGGGGTCACCGGGGTGGGCTTCGGGCACGTGTGGCTGCGCCGCCCCGCCGCGGACCGCTCGCAGGGCCGAGCGTGGACGGTCGCCGAGGAGCTGACCCAGCCGCTCGACGAGGCCCTCGGCACGGCCTGGGCGGCCGCCGTCGCCCGCCGGGACCGGCTCGCCGCCGGACCGGAGGCGGGGGCGACCGACGCCGTCGTCACCGGTGACCCCGCCCTGGCCGCGCTGCGCGGCCTGCACCTGCGCGTGGCCGAGGACGTCACGGAGGAGCGGCACTCCCGGTTCGGCGCCGAGCATCCTGAGGTCATCCTGGCCCGTCAGGGCGCGGGCTTCCGGCGCACCGCCCGCCTGGACACCGCCACGGCGGGCGTCCTGTCCGCCAGCGACGGCGAGCTGTCCGTGGGGCAGCTGGTCGGCGCGGTGGCGGCCCTGCTGGAGCTGGACGACGCCGGCCGAGCCGGACTGCTGGCGGCCGTCCGGGAACTCCATGAGGACGGCTTCCTGCTCGAGGCCTGAGCGTCCGGGGCGGGGTCGGGTCCCGCCGGTGTGGCTAGTGTGGGGGGACTGGACCATAGGATGACGGCGCGCAGGCCCGCCGTCCGGCGGTCCCGTGCCCGTCCGTCCGAGGAGGAACCCCCCGTGCCCACTGCATCCGCGTCGACGTCCAGCTCCGTGCCCCAGGGCAAGAAGCTGGTCATCGTGGAGTCCCCGGCCAAGAGCAAGTCGATCGCGAAGTACCTCAACGCGGTCGGCGAGGGCTGGGTGGTGGACTCGTCCGTGGGGCACATCCGCGACCTCCCCAAGCCCTCGGATCTGCCCGCGGACATGAAGAAGGGCCCGTACGGCAAGTTCGCGGTGGACACGGAGCACGGCTTCACCCCGTACTACGTGGTGCACCCGGACAAGAAGAAGAAGGTCACCGAGCTCAAGCGCGAGCTCAAGGACGCCGAGGCCCTCTACCTGGCCACCGATGCGGACCGCGAGGGCGAGGCCATCGCGTGGCACCTGCTGGACACGCTCAAGCCCAAGGTCCCCGTGTACCGCATGACCTTCGGCGAGATCACCAAGGAGGGCGTGCGCCGCGGTCTGGAGAACATCCGCGAGCTGGACACCCACCTGGTGGACGCCCAGGAGACCCGCCGCATCCTGGACCGCCTCTTCGGCTACGAGCTCTCCCCGGTGCTGTGGCGCAAGGTCTCCCGCGGCCTGTCCGCCGGCCGCGTGCAGTCGGTGGCCACCCGCCTGGTGGTGGAGCGCGAGCGCGAGCGCATGGCGTTCGTGGCCGCGCAGTACTGGGGAGTGGAGGGCACCTTCACCGTGGGCCCGGACGCGAAGGCCGACGGCGCCGCCGGCTCCTCCTTCACCGCCCGCCTGTCCACGGTGGACGGGGCGCGCGTGGCCACGGGCCGCGACTTCGACGACGCCGGGCGCCTCAAGGAGTCCGCCGGCAAGAAGGTGGCGCACCTCGACGAGGCCGCGGCGGCGTCGCTGGCCGAGGGCCTGGACGGCAAGGACTTCACGGTGGACTCCGTGGAGGACAAGCCGTACACCCGCCGTCCGGCCGCTCCATTCACCACCTCCACGCTGCAGCAGGAGGCCTCCCGCAAGCTGCGCATGAGCGCGCGGGTGACCATGCAGGTCGCCCAGCGCCTCTACGAGAACGGCTACATCACCTACATGCGCACCGACTCGGTGAACCTCTCCCAGGAGGCCGTGCAGGCCGCCCGGAGGCAGGCCACCGAGCTCTACGGCCAGGAGTCCGTGCCGACCCAGCCGCGCGTCTACGCCAAGCGCACCGAGAACGCGCAGGAGGCCCACGAGGCCATCCGCCCCGCCGGCGACTCCTTCCGCACGCCCGCCCAGGTCAAGGCGGAGCTGCGTCCGGACGAGTTCCGCCTGTACGAGCTGATCTGGAAGCGCACCGTGGCCTCCCAGATGGCCGACGCCAAGGGCTACACCGCCACCCTGCGCTTCTCCGCGCAGGCCGAGGACGGCCGCACCGCCCAGTTCGCCGCCTCCGGCACCGTGATCACCTTCAAGGGCTTCCTCGACGCCTACGAGGAGGGCCGAGACGCCGAGCCCGAGGAGGAGAAGGACGCCAAGGACCGCCGCCTGCCGCAGGTGGCGGAGGGCGAGACCCTCACCGGCGCCCCCATCCAGCCCACGGGCCACGAGACCACCCCGCCCGCCCGCTACACGGAGGCCTCGATCGTCGCCGAGCTGGAGCGCCGCGAGATCGGCCGCCCGTCCACCTACGCGCCCACGATCTCCACGATCATGGACCGCGGCTACGTGTCCAAGCGCGGCAGCGCCCTGGTCCCGTCCTGGACCGCGTTCGCCGTGATCGGCCTGCTCGAGGACTACTTCGCGAAGTACGTGGACTACGACTTCACGGCGCGCATGGAGGACGACCTCGACCGGATCGCCGCCGGCGAGCTGGCCCGCGAGGCATGGCTGCAGACCTTCTACTTCGGCGCGGACTCCGCGGACACGCAGAAGGGCGTCGAGGGCCTGAAGCACGTGGTGGAGAACCTCGGCGAGATCGACGCCCGGCAGGTCAACTCCCTGCCCGTCACCGAGGACATCACCCTGCGCGTGGGCCAGTACGGCCCCTACCTGGAGCGCCGCCTCCCCGAGGGCGCCGCCGAGGGCACCGCGCCCGAGCGCGCCAACGTGCCCGAGGACCTCGCCCCGGACGAGCTCACCCCCGCCAAGGCGGAGGAGCTCATGGCCGCCGGCGGTGCGGACGAGCGCGAGCTCGGCGTGGACCCGGAGACCGGGCGGACCGTCGTCGCCAAGGACGGCCGGTACGGGCCGTACGTCACCGAGGTGATCCCGGAGATGGGCGAGGAGGAGCTGCAGGCCTGGCTCGACGCCCAGCCCACCGAGTACTACAAGAACGGCAAGCCCAAGCCGAAGAAGAAGCCGGCCAAGGAGAAGCCCCGCACCGGCTCCCTGTTCAAGACGATGTCCGTGGACACCGTCACCCTGGAGCAGGCGCTCCAGCTGATGTCCCTGCCGCGCATCGTCGGCGCCGACGCCGAAGGCGAGGTCATCACCGCGCAGAACGGCCGGTTCGGCCCGTACCTGAAGAAGGGCACCGACTCGCGCTCCCTGGAGTCCGAGGACCAGATCTTCACCGTCACGCAGGAGCAGGCGCTGGAGATCTACGCCCAGCCCAAGCAGCGCGGCCGCGGCACCGCCAAGCCGCCGCTGGCCGAGTTCGGCGAGGACCCGGTCTCCGGCAAGAAGGTCACCGTGAAGGAGGGCCGGTTCGGTCCGTACGTCACGGACGGCGTCACCAACATCACCGTGCCCCGCGGCCGCGCCCCCGAGGAGCTCACGGCCGAGGAGGCCTACCAGCTGCTCGCGGACAAGCGCGCCAAGGGCTCGGCGAAGAAGCCGGCGGCCAAGAAGCCCGCCGCCCGCAAGCCCGCCGCCAAGAAGACGACGACGTCCACCACCACGCGCAAGAAGGCCTGACCCGTGCGCCTGGGCGTCCTGGACATCGGGTCCAACACGGTCCACCTGCTCCTGGTGGAGGCCCGCGCCGGCGCGCGGCCGACCCCCTACGCGGAGCACAAGCGTTCCCTTCCGCTGATCCGCTACCTGGACGAGTCCGGCGCGATCAACGAGGAGGGCCAGGACGAGCTGGTCGGCTTCATCGGCGAGGCCGTGGCCTTCGCCGAGGAGCACCGCGCGGAGGACATGATCTCCTTCTGCACCTCGGCCATCCGCGAGGCGGAGAACGGCCCGGCCGTGCTGGCCCGGGTGGAGGCGGAGACGGGTGTGCACCTCTCCGAGCTCTCCGGCGAGCAGGAGGCGTCCATGACGTACTTCGCCGTGCGCCGCTGGCAGGGCTGGGGCGTGGGCTCCATCCTGAACTTCGACATCGGCGGCGGCTCCTTCGAGATCGCCTACGGCCAGGACGAGCTGCCCAGCCACGCCGTCTCCCTGCCGCTGGGCGCCGGCCGGCTCACGCGCGAGCGCCTCCCGGACGACCCGCCCAGCCCCAAGGCCGTGAAGAAGCTCCACAAGCACGTCAGCCGCGAGATCGAGGCGGTCTTCGCGGACTTCCCGCCGCTCGAGGCCCCCTACGTGGTCACGGCGACCTCCAAGACCTTCCGCTCCCTGGCCCGGCTCACCGGCGCGGCGCCCTCGGCGGCCGGCCCGTACGTCAAGCGACACCTCCGGGCGGACGACCTCCAGCTCTGGGTCAACCGCCTGGCCGCCATGACCTGGGAGCAGCGGGCCGAGCTGCCCGGCGTCTCCGAGGTCCGCGCCCCGCAGGTGCTGGCCGGCGCGCTCGTGGCGCTCGCGGCCATGCGCACCTTCGGCGTGGCCCAGCTGGAGATCTGCCCGTGGGCCCTGCGCGAGGGTCTGATCCTCAACCGCCTGGACGCCCTCATGCTGGAGGGCCACCTGACCCGCGAGGACGGCCTCGGGGTCGGGCACGTCAACCTCAACACCGACTCCCTGCTGCCGGGGCTCAGCCTGGGGGTGCGCTGACATGACGGGGCCCTCCGGCGCCGGCTCCCGCCCGTGGGACCCCCACGGGCGCCACCTGGAGCCGCCGCTGGTCTCCACCGCCCACCTGGCCCCCGCACCCCGGTTCGGCGCGGAGATCCCGGTGACGCTGTCGTCGTCGTCGGTGTTCCCCCTGGGCACGCAGGACGTGTTCGCCACGGCCGCGGACCTCGGGTACGACGGCGTGGAGGTCATGGTCACGCACAACGCGACCAGCCAGGACGCCCGCGCCCTGGCCCGGCTGTCCGAGCGCACGGGCATGCGGATCGACTCGATCCACGCGCCCACGCTGCTGTTCACCCAGCAGGTGTGGGGTTCGGCGTGGTCCAAGATCGTGCGCTCCGTGGAGCTGGCCCGGGCGGTGGGGGCCGTCACCGTGGTGGCCCATCCGCCGTTCCGCTGGCAGGGGAGCTACGCGTCGCAGTTCGCCCGGCGCACCGCGGAGATCATGGAGGCCACCGGTGTCGTGATCGCCGTGGAGAACATGTACCCGTGGCGGGCGCACGGCCGCGACCTCACCATGTACCTGCCCCACTGGGACCCGGTGCCGGAGCCCTACGAGCACGTGACCTGGGACTTCTCCCACGCGGCGATCGCGCGGGAGGACTCCCTGGCGAACATCCGCGGCCTCGGTGGGCGGCTGCGCCACGTCCACCTCACCGACGGCGTGGACGGGACCAAGGACGCGCATCTGGTGCCCGGCGAGGGCACGCAGAACGTGGCCGAGTCC
The DNA here is from genome assembly GCF_020097155.1 of Micrococcus porci. Lineage (NCBI taxonomy): Bacteria > Bacillati > Actinomycetota > Actinomycetes > Micrococcales > Micrococcaceae > Micrococcus > Micrococcus porci. The sequence goes on from NZ_CP083691.1 coordinate 1,042,107, forward strand.
CTGCGCTTCCTCGGCCGGGAGGGCCTGGCCGGCACGGTGTGCGTGGAGGTCGGCACGCGCGGCGTCGAGTACGCCGGCCAGCGCGAGGAGAAGCTGTCCGCCTCGCTCGCGTTCGCGCGCGAGCACCTCGGCCAGAACGATCAGTCCGGCCGGCACGAGTCCTGAACCCCGTCCCCGGAAGGAACCCCATGACCGCCCAGCCCCGCATCGCGATCCTCGGCCTCGGCTCCATGACCGGCGCCATCCTCACGGGCCTGCTGGCCGCGTCGGTGACGACGCCGGAGCGCGTCGTCGCCACCACGCGCACCGCCGCCTCGGCCCAGGCCAAGGGGAACCGGTTCCCGGGCGTGCGGGTGCTCTCCGGGGAGCAGGACGTGGACGCGAACCTGACCGCCGTGGCCGAGGCGGACGTGGTGCTGCTGGGCGTGAAGCCCAAGGACATCGTGGTGACGGCCCGGCAGATCGCCCCCGCCCTGCGCCCGGAGGCCGTGGTGGTCTCGGTGGCCGCGGGCGTGCGCGCCGAGACCCTCGCCGGGGCCCTGCCTGAGGGCCAGCCGCTGGTGCGGACCATGCCGAACACGCCGCTGACCGTGGGCTCTGGCGTGGTGGGCGTGGCCCCCGCCGCGGGCGTCACCGCGGACCAGCGCGCGCTGGTGGAGTCGCTGTTCTCCGGCTCCGGCGTGGTGGTGCCGGTGTCGGAGGAGCAGCTGCCGGCCGTCGTCGCGGCGTCGGGCTCTGCCCCCGCCTACGTGTTCCTGCTGGCGGAGGCGATCGCCGCGCACGCCGTGGAGCTGGGCCTGTCCGCCGAGGCGGCCGAGGCCATGGCCGCGGCCACCGTGAAGGGCGCCGGCGCCATGCTGGTGGATGCGGTGACCTCCGGCGAGCAGACCGCCGAGGGGCTGCGCCGTGCGGTCATGAGCCCGAACGGCACCACGGAGCGAGCCATCGCGGCGTTCGAGGACGGCGGCTTCGCCGGGCTCGTGGCGGACGCCATGGACGCCGCCGCCAGGCGGGACGAGGAGATGGGCCGCGAGTTCGGCGCCTGACCGCAGCCGGCGCCGCCCGGCCCGTGCCCCGGCTCAGGGCCGGGCGGCGGCTCAGCCCCGGACGTCGGCGAGCCACGCGAGGATCCGCTCGGCGGTCTCCTCGGCCGTGAGGTCGTCTGTCTGCAGGCCCAGGTGGGGGTGGGCGCCCAGCAGCACTTCCGCCGCTCCCGGGCCGTCCGCCGTGGTCATCGTCCAGGTGGCTTCCATCTCCCGGACGTTGCCGTCCGACCACTCCAGGTTCCGCTTCGAAGGCTTGTGTAAGAGGCGTTCCTCGGTCCTGTTGCGCTCCAGACGCGTCGCCAGATCCGCTCGCAGCTCGACGAACGCCGCGTCATCGCCTGCGGCCGCGACGCACCGGGCCACGTACTCGGCGTCGTCGGGATCCGTCACGTCCCAGACGAGCGTGAAAGCCAGGTCCACGCCGGCCCTGGCGGCCTCCTCGATCACGCGGATCCGGAACTCGTCTGTGAGGACGTTGAACGGCTCCGTGCCGTGGCCGAACACCTCGAGCAGGGGCTCGATGGTCATGTGGTTGTGGAACAACCGGAAGTCGGAGGCCGCCGCGACGGCTCGTCCGACGGTCATCTTGCCCACGGCCGGCGGCCCGAAGATCAGCAGCAGCATGCGGCCACCCTAGACGGCGCCTGAGCGGCGCCGGCACCGCCTGCCCCGGTCGGCTCAGGGACGGGCGGCGAACCGGTCGATGAGGTCGGTGTGCCCGGACACGATGAGCGTGTCCCGCGGGCCCACGCGGGTGTGCGGCTGGGCGTAGGTGAAGTCCTCGCCCGGGGTCTTCACGCCGACGATGGTCACGCCGTACTTCTGGCGCACGTTGGACTCTTCCAAGGTGAAGCCGACCGTCTCCGTGGGCGGGTACATCTTCACGATCGCGAAGTCGTCGTCGAACTCGATGAAGTCCAGCATCCGCCCGTTCACCAGGTGCGCGGCGCGCACGCCGGCGTCCTTCTCCGGGAAGATGATGTGCTGCGCGCCGATCCGCTTGAGGATCGTGCCGTGCGCGTCGGAGATCGCCTTCACCCAGATGTGCGGGATCTCCAGGTCCACCAGGTTCGCGGTGATCAGCACGGAGGCCTCGATGGACGTGCCCACCCCGACGACGGCCACGTCGAAGTCCTGGGCGCCCAGCTGGCGGAGGGCCTCGGCGTCGGTGGCGTCCGCCTCCACCACGTGCGTGAGCGTGGGGGCGAAGCGCTGGGCGAGCACGGGGTCCCGCTCGATGGCGAGGACCTCCCGGCCCTGCGTGACCAGCTCCTCGGCCGTGGCGGCGCCGAAGCGGCCCAGGCCGATCACGAGCACGGGGGCGTTCGGGTCGGTGCGCGGCTGGTCAGCCAAGGATCGGCCTCTCGACGGGGTAGCGGTAGAGGACGCGGCGCTGGCGCAGGGCCAGGGCCGCGGCGAACGTGATTGTACCGACGCGGCCGGCGAACATCATGGCCGTCAACAGGTACTTGCCGGCGGGCGGAGCCTCTGCGGAGACCCCCACGGAGAGCCCGCAGGTGCCGAACGCGGAGACCACCTCGAACAGGGGCCGCTGCAGCGGCTGGTCCACGATCGAGACGAGGGCGAGGGTGGCCAGGAGCACGAGCGTGGCGCCGAGCGCGAGCACGGAGATCGCGACGCGGAGGGTCTCCGGGGCGATCGTCCGCCCGTGCACGGTGACCTCCTTGTCGCCGCGGGCCTCGGCCACGATCGCCAGGAACATCACCGCCAGCGTGGTCACCTTGATGCCGCCGGCGGTGGAGGCGGAGCCGCCGCCCACGAACATCAGCGCATCCATGAGCAGCAGGGACTCGGGTCGGTGCGAGTTCGTGTCGTCGATCGCGAACCCGCCCGAGCGGGTCATCACCGACCCGAAGAACGAGTGCCCGATCCGCTGGCCCACCACCATGTCCCCGTGGGTGGCGGGGTTGCCGGCCTCGAAGAAGAACAGGGCGACGGCGCCCACGACCAGCAGCACGAGCGTCACCTCCACGGTGAGCTTGGTGTGCAGGTTCCAGGAGCGGAACCGCCAGCCCTTGTCCACGAGGACCATGACCACGGGGAAGCCGAGAGCGCCGGCGAACACGCCGACGGCGATCACCGTGAGGATCACCGGGTCGTGCATGAAGGCGGCGGTGCCGCCCTCGTGGATGGTGAACCCGGCGTTGTTGAAGGCGCTGACGGAGTAGAACACGCCCTGCCAGAGTCCGGTGGCCCAGGAGTCGGAGAGCGCGGCGAACCGGGGCACCAGGATCACCGCCAGGGCGCCCTCGCACGTCAGCACCGTCAAGACCACGACCTTGAGCAGGTGGCCGACCTCGCCCATGTTGCCGGTGGTCATGCCGGACTCCTGCGTGGCCAGCTTGGTCCGCAGGCCCAGGTGCCGGGACACGGCCAGGGTCAGCAGCGACGCCATGGAGAGGATGCCCAGGCCGCCGATCTGCATGGCCGCCAGCAGGATCACCTGACCCAGCGGGGTCCAGTGCTCGGCCGTGTCCAGGGTGGTCAGGCCGGTCACGGAGAACGCGGACACGGCCGTGAACATCGCGTCGTGCAGCGGTGTCACCCGCCCGTCCGTGGCCGCGGCCGGCAGCATGAGCAGCCCCGTGAACAGCAGGGCGCCCAGGGCGAAGGCGGACAGCGCCGCGCGGGCGGGGGAGCCGGCCACGACGCCGGTCACCGCCGTCACGACGCGGCGCGCCGGGGAGAGCGCACCCGAGGGCATGCGGTCACCTTCCGTCAGCGGGGAGCGGGCCGCACGGGCCCGGGACGGCCCGAGCGGGCCGCCCCCAGTATCCTCCCGTGAGCGGCCCCGCGCGTCGTCATGCGCCGGTCACCGGCGGGGGAGGGGTTGGCCCCGGGGCCCCCGGCGGATCTACCCTGAAGCGTGACCTCCGCCACGTCTGACTGCAGCCAGCCCGCCCCCTCCGCGGTGGTGTGGGACCCCAGCCTGCTGAAGTACCGCTTCAGCGCGCAGCACCCCATGGCGCCCCTGCGCCTGGACCTGACGCATCGGCTCGCCTCCTCCCTGGGCCTGCTGGACGCCGAGCACGTGCGGATCCTGCAGCCGCCGGTGGCCACGGACGAGCAGCTGGCCACGGTGCACGACCCCGCGTTCATCGCCGCAGTCCGGGCCGCCTCCCGAGAGGACGCGGAGGCGGACGAGCCCCACGGCCTGGGCTCGGAGGACTGCCCCACGTTCCCGGACCTGCACGAGTCCGCCGCGCGGATCGCCGGCGGTTCCCTGGTGGCCGCGGAGGCCGTCTGGTCCGGCGAGGTCTCCCGCGCCGTGAACGTGGCCGGCGGCATGCACCACGCCGCCCGCGCCAAGGCGTCCGGCTTCTGCATCTACAACGACTGCGCGGTGGCCATCCAGCGCCTCCTGGACCTGGGCGCAGAGCGCGTGGCCTACGTGGACGTCGACGCCCACCACGGCGACGGCACGCAGTCGATCTTCTACGACGACCCCCGCGTGCTCACGATCTCCCTGCACGAGACCGGCATCAGCCTCTTCCCCGGCACGGGCTTCGCCAACGAGACCGGCGGCCCCGGGGCGGAGGGCACCGCGGTGAACGTGGCCCTGCCCCCGGGCACCGGCGACGCCGGGTTCCTGCGCGCGGTGCACGCCGTCGTCCCCCAGCTGCTGGGCGCGTTCCAGCCGGACGTGCTGGTGACCCAGCACGGCGCCGACGCCCACCGCGGCGATCCCCTGGCGGACCTCCGCCTGTCCGTGGACGGGCAGCGGCAGCTCGCCTTCGACCTCGGCGACTGGGCGGACCGCTACGCCCACGGCCGCTGGCTGGCCACCGGGGGCGGCGGCTACAACCACGTCCGGGTGGTCCCGCGGGCGTGGACGCACCTGATCGGCGCCGTCACCGGGCAGCCGGTGCCCTCCTCCACCCCCGTGCCGGAGTCCTGGCTGGAGCACGTGCGCTCCCTGACCCCGGACGACCTCGAGGGGGACATGTCCCTGTTCGAGGGGGCCGAGGAGGACCGCTACCCGCTCACCATGACCGAGGACGCGGACGTGTGGTGGCGTTCCTGGGAGGTGGGCTACGACCCCGCCGACCCCGTGGACCAGACGATCATGGCCACCCGCCGCGAGGTGTTCCCGATCCACGGGCTGGATCCCTGGTTCGACTGAACCGGGGTCCGGCCGGTAGTGTGGCCGAGAACGTTTTCCGGCGTTCCACATCCGGTGGAATGCGGGTCGGCGTGAGGCATGCCGCGGCCCCCGCGGTCGCCCCGCCCGCCGGCCCTCACCCCGACGCAAGGAGTCCCCATGGGATCTGTGATCAAGAAGCGCCGCAAGCGCATGGCGAAGAAGAAGCACCGCAAGCTGCTTCGCAAGACCCGCCACCAGCGTCGCAACAAGAAGTGACGCCCGCTCGTCGAGAGCTCCGCGAGGCCGCCCGTCCCTTCCGGGGAGGGCGGCCTCGCCGCATCCGGGGGAGGGCCTAGCATGGCGGCCATGATGACCCCGCCCGCCTCCGCCGCCCGCGTCCAGCTCCTCGTGAAGCCCGGCTGCCACCTCTGCGCGGAGGCCGAGGCCGTCGTCGCCGAGGTCTGCGACGCGCGGGGCACCGCCTGGGAGCGGGTCGACGGCCCCGCCCACCCGGATCTCCTGGAGACCTACGCCGAGGAGGTCCCGGTGCTGTTCGTGGACGGCGTCCAACGCGACTTCTGGCGCGTCGACGCCCAGCGGCTCGGGCGACTGCTGGACGGCCCCGCCGCCTGACTCAGCGGCGCGCGGCGCGCTCCCAGGCCCGCAGGCGCATGAACTCTGTAGCCTCCTTGCGGTAGGCCGTCGCGATGCCCGCGACCCCGAGGAGGCACCAGAGCAGGTCCAGCGGGGAGAACTGGCCGGACGCCAGCGGGGCCAGCACCATCAGGACGGACAGGACGGCCAGCACCGTGCCGACCGTGCGGGCGGCCCGGGAGCCGCCGCGGATCTTGGACGCGATCAGCAGGTACACCAGCAGCGCCAGCACGCCGACGGCGACCATCACGCCCGCCATGACCGGCATCATCGGCGGGAGCATGTCCTGGTACTCCCGGATCTGCTCGGGCGTCATGCCGTAGTCGCCCCACACCTTCGTCATCGCGGCCTCCAGCTCCCGGCGGCCCGCATCGGAGGTGGCCACCAGGGCGGACAGCACCGTGGAGGCCAGGAAGACGACGCCGGCCGACACGATCAGCCAGAACGCGGCGTTGATCGGGCCGGGACGACGCGCCGGCACCGGGGCGGCCGCCGGCCACCCGGGCTGGCCGCCCCACTGCTGCGGGGCGCCCCAGCCCTGCGGCGGGGCGCCGTATGGGGCCTGGGCGGAGGCGTCGGGGGCCTGCCCGTAGGGCGCCTGCGCGGCCGCGTCCGGCCACTGGGGGCCGGACTGGCCCGCCGGGCGGCCATAGGGGTTGGAGTTCTCGGTGCCGGACATGGTGCTCCTCGGGGTCCTGACCCGGACGGGTCGGGCGGGCGGTTCCTTCCCGCCCACGCTAGCGCGCGCGGGCCAGGACGGGAGGTCCGGCGGCGCCGCGGCCCGGTGGCCGGGGCGGTCTGGGAGACTGGCCCCATGCAGACCCTCGCCACGGTGCACATCGTCCGCCACGGAGAAGTCCACAACCCCGACCGCGTGCTCTACGGCCGGCTGGACGGCTTCGGCCTGTCCGAGCTGGGCCAGCGCATGGCCGTCGGCGTCGCCGAGTGGTTCCTGGACCGGGCGACCGAGCTCCAGCGCCGGCCCGCGATCGTGGCCGCGTCCCCGCTCCTGCGCGCCCAGCAGACCGCCGCGCCGATCGCCGGGGCGTTCGCCACGCAGCTCCGCACCGAGCAGGACCTCATCGAGGCGGAGAACACCTTCGAGGGTATGTCCGACGTCGCCGCCACCCTGCGCCGCAGCCCGCGCCTCTGGCCGCTGCTGCGGAACCCGCTGCGCCCGTCCTGGGGCGAGCCCTACCGGCAGCAGGCCGCGCGCATGCTCGCCGTCGTCGACCGTGTGAAGGACGAGGCCGTGGACGCGCTGGGACCGGGCGCCGAGGCGATCCTCGTCTCCCACCAGCTGCCGATCTGGGTGACCCGGCTGGCCGTCGAGGGCCGCCCCCTGGCCCACGACCCGCGCCGGCGCGAGTGCTCGCTGACCTCCGTCACCTCCCTGGTGTTCGAGGACGGCCGCGCCCTGCCGCGCGTGGAATACCACGAGCCCAACGCCGCCCTGCTGAAGGACGCCTCCTCCCTCCCCGGGGCCTGAGCGCCGGGCCGCTCCCCGGGGCGGTGTGACGTCCAGGGTTCCATCAGGGTCGGGCCCGCGCCGTAGACTCGACAGGATCCCGCCGCAAGCCGTCCCCGTCTCGGAGTGCCAGCCCCATGCCGTTCCCGCCCCGTCCCTCCCGCCGCGCCGCGCTCGCCGGACTCTCGGCCGCCGCCCTGGCGCCCCTGCTGGCGGCCTGCTCGGGCACGGACGACTCCCTGGCCCAGCAGGCGGGCAACGCGGGCGGCAAGAACTACATCGCCGGCGACGGGTCCGTGGTGGAGTACGCCGCCGACCAGCGCGGCGCCCCCGTGGAGTTCTCCGCCGCCGGATTCGACGGCGAGACCGTCTCCGGGGAGACCCTCCGCGGCGAGCCCGCCCTGCTGAACTTCTGGTACGCGGCGTGCGCCCCCTGCCGCGTCGAGGCCCCCCACCTCGTGAAGCTCCACGGCGAGTTCGAGCCGAAGGGGGTGCGGTTCCTCGGTGTGAACGTCCGGGACACCGTCACCACCGCCCAGGCGTTCGAGCGCACCTTCGGCATTCCCTACTCCTCCGTGGACGACACCTCCGGGTCGGTGCTGCTGGCGATGTCCGACTACGTGCCCCCGCAGGCCGTGCCCTCCACCCTCGTGCTGGACCGCCAGGGCCGGGTGGCCGCCCGCGTCCTCGGCGCCGTCGAGGAGGGCACCCTGCGCGCCCTGCTGGACACCGTCGTCGCCGAGGCCTGAGGCGCGCCCATGCAGGACAACCGGTTCGCGGAGATCGCCCTGGACGGCTCGCTGCTGGCGGCCGCCCCCGTGGCGTTCCTGGCCGGGCTGATCAGCTTCCTCTCGCCCTGCGTGCTGCCCCTGGTGCCCGGCTACCTCGGCTACGTCTCCGGGCTCGGCGGCGCCGCCCTCGACGGTGCGCGGCGCGGCCGTGTGGCCCTCGGCGCCGCCCTGTTCGTCCTCGGGTTCACCGTGGTGTTCATGGTGATGAACATCCTGTTCGCGCAGGTGGCGTTCCGCATCCTGCGCGACCTCTCCTGGGTGATGCAGCTGCTCGGGGTGCTCGTGATCCTCATGGGCGTGGTGTTCATGGGCGGGCTGCGCTGGTTCCAGACCGAGCGCAAGGTCCACGTGAAGCCCGCCGCCGGCCTGACCGGAGCGCCCCTGCTGGGCATGACCTTCGGCCTCGGCTGGGCCCCGTGCATCGGCCCGACGCTGGCCGCCGTGTTCGCCCTCTCCTACACGCAGGACTCGTCCTCGGTGGCCCGCGCCGCCCTGCTGGCGTTCGTGTACTGCCTCGGCCTGGGCCTGCCGTTCGTGCTCATCTCCTTCGGGGTGGAGCGCGGCATGCGGGCCCTCGGCTTCTTCCGCCGCCACCGCCGCGGCGTCATGGTGTTCGGCGGCGCCGTCCTGATCCTCCTCGGAGCCGTCATGGTCACCGGGCTGTGGACCCAGTGGATGGTGCAGCTGCAGACCTGGTTCCAGAACGAATGGGTGATGCCCCTGTGAGCTCCACGTCCGCCCCGAAGGACCCCGCGCCCCGGAACCGCACCCGGGACGACGTCACCCTGCCCGCCCTGGGCGTGGGCGGCACCCTCCGCTGGGCCTGGACCCAGCTCACCAGCATGCGCACCGCGCTGCTCCTCCTCCTGCTGCTGGCCGTGGCCGCCGTCCCCGGCTCCCTGGTGCCGCAGCGCCGCGCCGGGCCCGAGGCCGTGGACCAGTGGATCGAGGACAACCCGTTCTGGGGCCCGATCCTGGACGCCCTCCAGTTCTTCGACGTCTACACGTCCGTCTGGTTCTCCGCGATCTACCTGCTGCTGTTCATCTCCCTGGTGGGATGCGTGCTCCCGCGCGCGCTCAAGCACGCGAAGGCGCTGCGCCAGCCCCCGGCCCGCACCCCGCGCAACCTCGGCCGCCTGCCGGAGTCCGGCGTCGTCGTCCTGGAGGCGGGCGGGCCGGCCCCCGAGGAAGCCGTGCGCCAGGCCCAGCGGTGGCTGAAGAGGAAGCGCTACCGCGTGGAGCTCCGCCCCGAGGCCGGCGGCGCGTCCGTGGGCGCCGAGCGCGGCTACCTGCGGGAGATCGGCAACATCCTGTTCCACTTCTCCCTGATCGGCGTGCTCGCCTTCATGGCCTACGGCGGCATGACCAAGTACACGGGGCAGAAGATCATCGTGGAGGGGGAGGGGTTCGCCAACAACCTCGTGGCCTACGACTCCTTCACGCCCGGCATGTACTTCGACGCCGCGTCCCTGCAGCCCTTCCAGCTCACGCTGAAGTCCTTCGACGCGACGTTCGAGCGCCAGTCCCAGACCCACTGGGGTGCGCCGCTGGACTACACCGCCGTCATGGAGGTCCGCCACGGCACCGGCGGCGACCCCGAGGAGCAGGTCCTCAAGGTGAACCACCCCCTCGAGATCGACGGAGCCAAGGTCTACCTGGTCGGCAACGGCTACGCGCCCGTGGTCACCGTGCGGGACGGCAACGGGGACATCGCCTTCCAGGGCCCCGTGGTCACCCGCGTGACGGACCAGAACTTCAACTCCCTCGCCGTGATCAAGGCCCCCGACGCGCGGCCCGACCAGCTCGGCTTCGTCGGCCAGTTCATGCCCGCCGCCGCCGACGTGGGCCAGGGCGTGGAGGTCTCGGTGGACCCCGAGCCGCTCAACCCCAAGCTGATCCTCAACTCGTACTCGGGCGACCTCGGCCTCGACGCCGGCGTCCCGCAGAACGTGTACGTGCTGGACACCTCCACGCTCACCGAGCTGAACTCCCGCAGGTCGGAGAACGGCGGCATCACGCTGTCCGTGGGGCAGACCCACGTGTTGCCCGACGGCAAGGGCTCCATCAGCCTCGACGGCGTGCGCCGCTACGTCGGCCTGGACATCCACTACGACGCCGGCAAGTGGGGGGTGGGCGTGTTCTCCGTGCTCGCCCTGATCGGCCTGGCCGTCAGCCTGTTCACCCGCCGCCGCCGCGTGTGGGTCCGGGCCCGCACCGGCGACGACGGCCGCACCCGCGTGGAGTACGCCCTCCTGGCCCGCGGCGAGGAGTTCGGCCTGCGCGAGGAGCACGTGGCCCTGCGCGAGGCCTTCGAGAAGATGTGGCCGGTCTCCGCCCCGGAGGCGGACACTGGTGAGACCACCCCCGCGACCCCCGCCCCGGCGGCCGCCCCGACCCCCCGATCTGGAGACTGAGAGTGTTCAACCCCACGGCCCCCGTGAACGAGCAGCTCGCGTACTACAGCGACCTGTTCATGTTCATCGCGGCGCTCGTCTATGCGGGCGCGTTCATCCTGTTCGCCGTCGACATGGCGACCGCCTCCGCCACCATCCGCCGCCTCGAGGCCGAGCTCGACGCCCAGGCCGGGGTCGACCGGGACGTCGCCTCCCGCGTGCGCGAGAGGCAGCTGGCCGGCGTCGGCGCGGGCTCCGGCGTCGGGACCCCGGCCGGGGGCGCGCACGCCCTCGGGACGGACGCGTCGGCGTCGTCCGCGGGCCGCTCCGACGCGGAGCTCGTCGACGACGACATGGACTACACCGGGGCCGGGCGCCGGCCCGTGGCCAACGTGGCCGTGGCCGTGCTGGCCGTCGGCTGGGCGCTGCACGCGTTCGCGGTGGTGGCCCGCGGCGTGGCCGCCTCCCGCGTGCCGTGGGGCAACCTCTACGAGTTCATGACCACCGGAGCCCTGGTGATCGTCACCGTGTACCTGGCGTTCCTCATCCGCAAGGACTTGCGGTTCGTGGGCACGTTCGTCTCCGGCCTGGTGGTGGCCATGATGTGCGCCGCCACCATGGGCTTCCCGACGCCGGTGGGCCACCTGCAGCCGCCGCTGCAGTCCGGCTGGCTCGTGATCCACGTGTCCATCGCCGTGCTCTCCTCCTCCCTGTTCGCCCTCAGCGCCGCGATGTCCGCCCTGCAGCTGCTCCAGGGGTCCGCCGAGAAGCGGGCGGCCGCCGGCCGCCGCGGCTGGTCCTTCCTGCGCCTGGTGCCCTCCGCCCGCGCCCTGGAGAACTGGTCCTACCGCATCAACGCCGTGGGCTTCGTCATGTGGACGTTCACGCTGATCGCCGGCGCCATCTGGGCCGAGGCCGCGTGGGGCCGCTACTGGAACTGGGACACCAAGGAGGTGTGGACCTTCGTGATCTGGGTGGTCTACGCGGCCTACCTGCACGCCCGCGCCACCCGCGGCTGGACCGGCACGCGCGCGGCCTGGCTGAGCATCACGGGCTTCCTCTGCATCGTGTTCAACTACACGATCGTCAACACGTTCTTCCCGGGGCTGCACTCCTACGCGGGGCTGCCCGCCTGAGCCCCCGCCGTCGCGCCCGGCACTTTCGCTGAAGAAGACGTCGCTACCATCCCGGAGGGCCGGGATGGTAGCGACGTTTTTCTGAGCGAAAGTGGGGGTGGGGGATCAGGCGTCGGCGTCGGGCTCGCCGGTCGCATCGTCCTCGCCCCGCTCGCGACGCCGACGCAGCTCCTCCTCGCGGGCGCGCAGCTCGGCCTCACGCCGGTCGAGGTTCCTGGCGCGCTCCGTCTGTGCTCGCTGGACGCGGAGGGTGCGCAGGAACTCGTCGTCGTCGTCGGGGGAGGCCGGGCGCGAGGCCGGTGCGGCGGTCCGTCCGGAGAACAGCGGGACGGGGCGGCCGAGGAACAGCCAGAGGAGCGGGCCGGCGAGCGGCAGCAGCAGCACCGTCGGGATCCAGGCCCACTTCGGCATCCCGCGGTGCCGCCCGGCGGGGGTGAGCAGGGCGTCGAAGAGGGCGAACAGGGTCAGGGCCACCAGCAGGATCGCGGTGGGGACGAGGATCCGGGCCATGCCGACCAGTCTAAGAGGGGCCCCGCTCGTAGAATGGGGGGATGCGTCTCTTCCTGTACGGCCTGGTCCGCGTGGTCCTGTTCTTCGTGATCTGGGCCCTGTGCTACTACGTGTTCGGCCTGGGGATGCTGTTCTCCACGCTCGCCGCCGTGATCCTCACGTTCGCCGTCAGCTACCTCTTCCTCACCCGGCTGCGGCTCGACGCGTCGACGGACCTGCAGAACGCGTGGGAGGGCCGACCGTCCCGCCGCGGCCGCACCGAGGCCGCCGACGCCGCCGCCGAGGACGCGTACACCGACGGCCGCTTCCCGGGCTGAGCCGCCCTCGCTCCCCGGGCCACGCTCAGAGGGCGACGCCGAGCGCGAACGCCGCGGCGTAGACCACGCCGACGATCCCGGTGGCCTTGAGCACGGGGATGAGGGCGGCGCGCTCGTGGGCGTGGAGGACGGTCAGGCAGGGCTTCACGGCCACCGCGCCGGCGGCCAGCACGAGCCACAGCCACGGGTGGGCGCCCGTGAACAGCAGGGGCAGGACCACGGCCACGGCCAGCATGGCCACGTACGACGCGCGGGCGGGCCCGTCCCCGATGCGCGCCGCCAGGGTCATCTTGCCCACTTCGCGGTCCGTCGGGATGTCGCGGATGTTGTTGGCCATGAGCAGGGCCGTGGAGATCAGCCCGCAGCCGACCGCCCCGGCCCAGGCGAGGCCGTTCACGGCCAGAGCCTGCGTGTAGGTGGTGCCGAGCACCGCCACGAGCCCGAAGAACACGAACACGAACACCTCGCCCAGGCCCATGTACCCGTAGGGCTTCTTGCCGCCCGTGTAGTACCAGGCGGCCACGATGCTCGCCACGCCCACGATCAGCAGCCACCACGTCCCGGAGAGGGCGACCAGCGCGAGCCCCGCCACGGCGGCCACCCCGAAGCACGCGAACGCGGCGTGCTTCACGGTCTTCGCCGGCACGAGCCCGGAGACGGTGAGCCGGAAGGGGCCCACGCGCGCGTCGTCGGTGCCGCGGATGCCGTCCGAGTAGTCGTTGGCGTAGTTCACGCCGATCTGCAGCGCGAGCGACACCACCAGGGCCAGGAGGGCGCGGCCGGGGCGGAACTGGTCCAGGGCGTGGGCGGCGGCGGAGCCGACGATCACGGGTGCCACGGCCATTGGCAGGGTGCGCAGGCGCGCGGCGGCGACCCACTGGGAGAGCGTGGCGGCCATGGGCGGGGGTTCCTCCTGGGGAGCGGGGTGGGGATCGGCGCGCGGCGGGCCGGGTCGACGGCGGAGCGCGGCCGGGGCACGACGTCGGCCGGGCCCGGGTCATTCTCCCACGCGGGCGGGGCGACGCTCAGCCGGCGGTGAACCGGGCGGCCAGGGCCTGCCGGTCGGTCTTGCCGGTGGAGAGCAGCGGCAGGGCGTCGAGGACGAGCCACGTCTTGGGCACCGCGACCGCACCCAGCGCCGCGCGCACGTGGGCGCGCAGGACGGCCTCGTCAGGGGCCGCGGCCGGGTGGGCGGGCACGACGGCGGCGCACAGCCGGGCGCCCCACTCGGGATCCGGCACGCCGGCCACGTGGGCCGCCGCGACGCCCGGGTGCGCCTCGAGCACCGCGGTCACCGCGGCCGCGGACACCTTCACCCCGCCCGTGATGACGACGTCGTCCAGGCGGCCGGTGACGGCCAGCCGCACGCCGCCGTCGTCCGTGGGGGAGAGCACGCCCGTGTCCTCGGTCAGGAAGGCGCGGGCGCCGTCCGCGGCGGGGACGAAGTGGGCGGCGGTGCGGGCGGGGTCGTCGAGGTAGCCGGCCGCCACCATGGGCCCGGCCAGGCGCACGCGCGGCGGGGCGTCGGGGCCGTCCGGGGCCACCGCGACGGCGACGCCGGGCAGCGGCACGCCGTCGTAGACGCAGCCGCCGCACGTCTCGGCCATGCCGTAGGTGGCGGTGAGGCGCACCCCCGCCGCCTCGGCCGCGGCCCGCAGCGCGGGATCGAGCCGGGCACCGCCCACGAGCACGCGGTCGAAGGAGCGCAGGGCCGCCCGCCCGGCCGGGTCGGCGTCGGCCGCCAGGAGGCGCGCGAGCTGGGTGGGGACGAGCGAGACGAGCCGGGGGCCGGCGTCGTCGGGCAGGGCGGCCGCCCCGGTGGCGAACGCCGCGGGCGTGAAGGGGCCCGGGGGCAGGGCCACGGGTGCGGTCCCGGCCGCGATCGAGCGGGAGAGCACGGCGAGCCCGGCCACGTAGTGCACGCCGAGGGCCAGCAGCCACGCCCCCTCGCCCCCGAGCCGCCGGGCCGTGGCCGCGGCCGAGGCGCGCAGGGCCGCGCCGGTCAGGACGATCTGCTTCGGCGTGCCCGTGGACCCGGAGGTGCGCACCACGGCGACGGCGTCCGGGTCGCCGCAGCGGCGCGGGTCGCGGGCCTCGGGTCGGGGGAGGACGGCGCCGTCGGCGGTCAGCTCGACGGGGGCCCCGCCGTCGAAGGCCGCGGCGAGGGCGTCCGTGGCGCGGGCGAGGGCGTCGGCGGTGGCGGGCATGGCCCCGAGTGTAGGAGGCCCGGCGGTCGGACGGACCCGCCCGGTGGACCGGATCCGCCCGGCCGGTCAGAGCATGAACGGCACCGTGGCGATCTTGACCACCATGATCAGCGCGAACAGCTGGGCGTACCCCTCGGTCACGCGGGCGTCGGTGGACCGGGAGAGCGCGTAGTCCAGGATCGCCGGCTGGCCCGTGATGCCCGCCAGCGCCCCGAAGGTGCGATCCACGGACTGCCCCAGCAGCCGTGCCGCGGCGATGAGCAGGGCCGCGGTCAGCGCGGTGAGCACGGCGGACATCAGGATGGCCAGCCCGCCGACCCGGGTGAACACCGTCTCGATGAACGCCGGGCCGGCGGCCAGGCCCACCACGCCCAGGAAGAGCATGAGGCCGAACTGCCGCAGCGTCAGCGCGATCTCCGTGGAGGGCTCCCACACCGTGGGTCCGGTGCGGCCGATCGCACCGAGGGCGAGGCCGACGAGGATGCACCCGGCCGCCGGGCCGAGGGAGAAGGAGGCTCCGCCCGGAAGCGGGATCGTCACCATGCCCAGCAGGTAGCCCAGCGCCATGCCCGTGCCCAGGGAGATCCAGTCCAGGTTCGAGAGCCCCCGGGTCGAGTTGCCGAAGAAGTCGCGCACCGCCTCCATCCGCGGCGCGGTGGTCACGATGAGCACCCGGTCGCCGACCTTGAGCTCGGTCTGCGGGGTGGCCAGCGACTCGACGTCGTCGCGCCGCAGCCGGGCGACGTCGGTGCCGAAGCGCTCGCGCAGGGACAGCGTGCCCAGGCGGCGATCGGCCAGGGCGCGGGCCGTGACGATGACCATGGAGGTCTGCAGCGGGTTCATGACCCGCGCCGGGTCGGCGTCGGTGCGGCGGCCGAAGGCCTGCACGGCCGCGTCGATGTTCTTCTCCGTGCCGTCCAGGACGACCTCGTCCCCGGGTTCGATCCGGTCGGCGGAGCCGGCGATCCGGGCCACGCCGCCGTGGCGCAGCGCCACCACGCGCACCAGCCCCTCGGAGATCCCCGGGATCTCCCGCACGGCGAGGGCGGAGGTGGCGGCCGCGGCGGTGAAGCGCAGCTTGCCGTCGGTCACCGGCGCCGGATCGCGCGGGGAGCTGCTCCACGGGCGGGCGGCGAGCAGGGTGATCGCGATGATGGTGCCGACCACGCCCACCAGGTAGGACAGCCCGTAGCCCACGGCCGGGGCCTGCCCGCCGGTGAGCTGGTTCGCCAGCGCCATCGCCGGCGTCGCGGTGAGCGAACCCGTCCACACGCCGATCGCCGTCGGCAGGTCCAGGTGGAGCAGCGCGGCCAGCGGGTGCACCGTGAAGGCGGTGAGGATCACCACGACGACGGCGGCCAGCATCAGGGGCAGGTTGCGGCGCAGGTCCCGGAAGAACACCTTGCCGGCGCCGAGCCCGATCAGGTAGGCGAACAGGGCCAGGCCGAAGCTCTGGAACAGGGCCAGCCGGTGGCCGACGTCGGGCAGCACCGCCCCGACGAGCAGGCCCACGAACAGTGCTCCGGAGGCGCCGAGGCGGATCTTGCCCAGGGGGATGGTGCCGACGGCGGCGCCCAGGGCGACGGTGGCCATGAGGACGAGGATGGGCTGGTCGTTGAGCAGTGCGAGCATGGGCGGGTCTCCGTCCTGCCGTGGTGGTCGGTCAGAAGTAGTACGAGAAGGCGGACCAGTCCGGGTCGCGCTTCTGGAGGAACGCGTCCCGGCCCTCCACGGCCTCGTCCGTCATGTAGGCCATGCGGGTGGCCTCGCCGGCGAACACCTGCTGGCCGGCCATGCCGTCGTCGGGCAGGTTGAACGCGAACTTCAGCATGCGGATGGCCTGCGGGGACTGACGGTTGATGTCCGCGGCGTACTCGAGGGCGACCTCCTCGAGGCGCTCGTGGTCCACGGCCTCGTTCACCGCTCCCATGGCCACCATCTCCTCGGCCGAGTACTCGCGGGCGGTGAAGAAGATCTCCCGGGCGCGCTTCTGGCCCACCTCGCGGGCGAGCAGGGCCGAGCCGTAGCCGGCGTCGAAGGAGCCCACGGTGGCGTCCGTCTGCTTGAACTTCCCGTGCTGGCGGGAGGCCAGGGTCAGGTCCGCGACCACGTGGAGCGAGTGGCCGCCGCCGGCCGCCCAGCCGTTCACGACGGCGATGACCACCTTGGGGGAGTTCCGCATCAGGCGCTGGACCTCGAGGATGTGGAGGCGTCCGGCGCGGGCCGGGTCGATGGTCTCGGCCGTCTCCCCCTCGGCGTAGCGGTAGCCGTCGCGGCCGCGGATGCGCTGGTCCCCGCCGGAGCAGAACGCGTGGCCGCCGTCCTTGGGGGAGGGGCCGTTGCCGGTGAGCAGCACGGTGCCGACGTCCGGGGTCATGCGGGCGTGGTCGAGCGCGCGGTAGAGCTCGTCCACCGTGCCGGGGCGGAACGCGTTGCGGACCTCGGGGCGGTCGAAGGCGATGCGCACCGTGGGCAGGTCGCGCACCCAGCGGCCGTCGGCGTCGCGCTCCACCTGCCGGTGGTAGGTCATGTCCTCGAACTCGAAGCCCTCCACCACGCGCCAGCGGGTGGGGTCGAAGACGTCGGAGACCTTCTCGGGGAGGCGGTCGCGGTCGTGGTGCGGGGTGGACTCGGTCATGCTCAGCACTGTAGTGGCGACGACCGCGTTTTCGTTCGTGACATGGATGCCTCCGGGGATGCTGTCGTTCGAGAAACGGACGGCGGGCACGACGACGGGCGGTCACCACGGACGGTGGACGCCCGTCGTCGTCGGGGTGCCGGGACGGCATCCCGGGCCGCCGTCCGCGTCACGCACGAAAGCGGTCGACACGCCGTCCGTTTCTCGAACGGAAGCGACCGGTGGGCCTCAGTCCCAGCCCTCCGGACCGGCGGACCCGGCCGGGTACTCCTCCAGGGGCACCTCGTCCGCCTCCCAGGCGGCGATCACGGGCTCGAGGATCTTCCACCCCAGCCCGGACGCCTCGGCGGCCACGCTCAGCAGCGGGTCGCCGGTGAGGAGCCCGCGCAGCACCTCGCCGTAGGCGTCCACGCGCTCGGCCCCGAGCTCGGCGGCCAGCGGGGTGCGGCGGGCGTCGAACGGGGTGTCGGCGCCGTCCACGGCGAGCTCGACCCTCACCCCGCGCGGGTTCAGCCCGACCACGATCCGCTCCGGACGCCCCGCCGCGGAGAGCCCCTCGGGCACGTCCTCCGGGGCGCGCAGGGTCAGGATCACCTCCCAGCGGGTCTCCGCCAGCGCCTTGCCGGAGCGCAGCCGGAAGGGGACGCCGCGCCAGCGGTCGGTGTCCACCGCGAGGGTCACCTCCGCCAGGGTCTCTGTCCCGCGGGAGGCGTCCACGCCCTCCTCGTCCGCGTAGGCCGGGGTGCGCGTGCCGTCCAGCACGCCCGCGGTGTAGCGGGCGCGGCGCGAGGAGGCCGCGGCGTCGTCGTCCCAGAGGCGGGTGGTGCGCAGCACCTCGACGACGGCACCCTGCAGCCCGGCCGCGTCCACGCGGGCCGGCGGCTCGAGGGCGGCCATGGCGAGCACCTGGAGCAGGTGGGACTGCAGCATGTCCTGGAGTGCGCCGGTGCCGTCATAGAACTCCGCGCGGCCCTCCAGGGCGATCGACTCGTCCGCCACGACGTCCACGCGCTCCACGTCCGCCGCGCTCCACACGCGCGCCAGGGTCCGGTTGGCGGTGCGCAGCCCGACCAGCGCCGTGACCATGGACTCGCCCAGGAAGTGGTCCACCCGGAAGATGCGGTCCTCGTCCACCACCTCGGCGAGGGCGGCGTTGAGGCGGCGGGCACTCTCCTCGTCCCGCCCGAAGGGCTTCTCCAGGGCCAGACGCAGCCCCTCCGGCACGTCGTCCATCCCGCCGAGGGCCTCCACGGCCTGCTCCGCCACTCCCGGGCCGACCGCGAAGTACACCACCGGCACGACGTCGTCGCTCCCCACCGCCTCGGCCGCGGCGGCGAAGAGGCCGCGCAGGTCGTCGGGGTCCGAGGCGTCCGCGGCGCACCAGACGGCCCGGCCGGCCAGGTCCTCGGCGGCGTCGGCGTCCAGCGGGGTCTCGGCCAGGGCCTCGCGGACCACCGTCCTCCACTCGTCCTCGCCGTGCTCGGAGCGCGCGGAGCCCACCAGGGTCACGCGGGGCATCTCGTGCGCGGCCAGGGCCCGGCCCAGGCCGGGCAGCAGCAGCCGGGAGGTGAGGTCGCCGGTGGCGCCCAGGATGATCAGGGCGACGTCACGGGCGGCGGTGTCGGCGGAGGCCATAGGTGCTCCTTCGGGGCGGACGGCGGGAACGGTCCCGGCCAGTGTTCCCCGCCGCCGCGCGCCCCGGCCAGGGCCCACCCCCAGCGGTCCGGGTGCGCCGGTCCGTCCTGGCGGCCCGCGCGTCGCCGATGGTCCACTGGAGGGCATGACCGCGCAGACCGCCCCCGCCTCCCCACTCATCGAGGACCACGCGTACCTCTCCAACCAGCACTCCGGCGCGCTGGTGACCCGCGCGGGAGACGTCACCTGGCTCTGCCTGCCGCGCTTCGACGGGCCCTCCGTGTTCACCTCCCTCCTGGGGGCGCCCGAGCACGGGCAGTGGAGCCTGGGCATCGCCGACGGCGAGGTCGTCGAACGCGCCTACCTGCCCGGCACCCTCGTCCTGCGCACCCGCTGGCGGGGCCCCGAGGGCGAGGCCGACGTCCTCGACTTCATGCCGCTCGCGGACCACGCCGGCTCCGGCGTCGTGGACGCGGACGACGTCGGCATCCTCATGGGCGAGGGGGAGGGTCCCCTGCGCCGCGCGGACCTGGTGCGCCTGGTGCGCTGCACGTCCGGCACCGTGGAGGTCGACCAGTGGATCCGGGCGCGGCTGGACTACGGCGAGGTCACCCCGTGGGTGTCCCGGCAGGAGGACCCCGCGGGGGAGGAGTTCCTCGCCGTGGTGGCCGGCGGCGACGCGCTCGCGGTGCACGGCCCGGACCTGCGCCCGGACGGGATGAGGCACCGCGGGTCCACCCGCCTGGAGGAGGGCCGGTCCCAGGCGTGGACCCTGGCCTGGTACCCCGCGTGGACCACGGCCCCCGCCGCCCCCGACGCCGAGCACGCCCTGGAGAAGACGGTCACCGGCTGGGTCGAGTGGCTGGGCGATCCCCGCGCCCGCGGTCCCCGCGCCGAGCGCGTGGCCCGGTCCCTGCTGGTGCTCAAGGGCCTGACCCACGAAAACACGGGCGGGATCGTGGCCGCCCCGACGGCGTCGCTGCCGGAGGACATCGGCGGGGTCCGCAACTGGGACTACCGCTACGTGTGGCTGCGGGACACCTCCCTCACCCTGGAGGCGCTCATGGCGCACAACCACACCGACGACGCCGCCCAGTGGCGCGACTGGCTGCTGCGGGCCATCGCGGGGGAGCCGAAGGACAACATCCAGATCATGTACACGCTCTCCGGCGAGCGGCGCATGCCGGAGCGGGAGTTGGGGCACCTGCCCGGCTACGAGGGCTCCACCCCGGTGAACGTGGGCAACGGCGCCGCGGACCAGTGGCAGGCGGACGTGATCGGCACCGTCATGCTGGCACTGGACCGGCTGAGGGACGCCGGCGTGGACGAGGACCAGTGGTCCTGGCCCCTGCAGAAGCGCCTCGTGGAGCGCGTGCTGGCCCACCGGGACACGAAGGAGCACGGCCTGTGGGAGATGCGCGGGGAGCCCGCGTACTTCACGCACGGCCGCGTGATGATGTGGGCCGCCCTGGACCGCGCCCTGCACGGCGTCCGCGAACACGGGCTGGACGCCACCGAGGAGGAGACTGCCGAGTGGGAGCGCGTCCGGGACGAGCTGCGCGAGGAGATCCTCACGGAAGGCGTGCAGGAGGACGGCGCGTTCCGACAGACCTACGGCTCCGACGAGACGGACGCCTCGCTGCTGCAGATCCCGCACACCGGGTTCCTGCCCCACGACGACCCGCACATGCTCGCCACCGTCGCCCAGGTGGAGCGGGACCTGACGACGGAGACGGGACTGGTGCGCCGCTACCGGGCCACGGGCATGGACGGGCTGCCGGGGGAAGAGGCGCCGTTCATGATGTGCGCCTTCTGGCTCGTGGAGCAGTACGCCCGCTCCGGGCGCGTGGAGGACGCCGAGCGCCTCATGGCGCGCCTCGACGACTGCGCCAACGACCTGTTCCTCATGGCCGAGGAGTACGACGACGACCGGGGCCGCATGGCCGGCAACTTCCCCCAGGCGTTCTCCCACCTGGGCCTCATCCGCGCCGTGGACGCGCTCGAGGAGTGCGCGGAGGACGCCCGGGCCGCCGAGTGACCGCCTCCGTGCGCGAGGTGGACGGCGCGCCGCCCGCTGTCGTGCGCGGAACGGACGACGCGCCGCTCGGTCAGTCCACTCGCGCCGTGGCGCCGAGGGCGGTGAGCAGGAACGCGTACTCCCAGGCGGTGTCCTCCCAGCCCTGGTACCGGCCGGAGGCGCCGCCGTGGCCGCCGTCCATCTCGGTGCGCAGCAGGATCGGGGAGCCGCCGGCGGCGATCGGCGTCGTCTGGTCCGAGGTGACGGTGCGGCGCAGCTGCGCCACCCACTTGGCGGGCTCCACGTAGAGCACGCGCGTGTCGTTGAGCGAGGTCACCGCCGCGATGGCCGGGTAGTCCACGGCCCGCACGTTCTCATAGGGCGTGTACGCCTTCATGGTGGCGTACACCTCCGGGTCCTCGATCGGGTTGCCCCACTCCTCCCACTCCAGGGCGGAGAGCGGCAGGTCCGGGTCGAGGATCGAGGTCAACGCGTCCACGAACGGGACCACGGCCAGGCACGCCCGGTACAGCTCGGGGGCCAGGTTCAGCACCGCGCCCATGAGCAGCCCGCCGGCCGAGCCGCCCGTGCAGGCGATCCGCGCCGGGTCCACCCAGCCGGAGTCCGCGACGAACCGAGTGGCGTCCACGAAGTCGGTGAACGAGTGCCGCTTGGCGGCCTTCTTGCCGTCCTCGTACCAGGCCCGGCCCAGCTCGCCGCCACCGCGTACGTGCGCCACGACGTAGACGACGCCGCGGTCCAGCAGGGACAGCCGCGCCACCCCGAACACCGGGTCCATGGACATCTCGTAGGAGCCGTAGCCGTAGACCACGGCCGGGGCGGTTCCGTCCTGGGCCACATCCCTCCGGCGGATCACGGTCAGCGGGATCCGCACCTGCTCGCCGGTCAACGAGCTCGGTTCGGACGCCGGCGCCCACCAGCGCTCGGCCACGTAGTCCTCGCGGTCGAACCCGGGGACCTCCACCTCGCGGCGCAGGCGCACCTCGCCGGTGGCGGCGACGACGTCCAGCACGCGGGCGGGCGTCGTCCAGGAGGCGTAGGACAGGCGGAGGAACGGGGAGTCGAGGTTCACCCCGGCCAGGCGGCACATGTAGAGCTCCTCGTCGAACGAGGGCTCGGTCCAGGCGGGCGCGGAGCCCTCGCGCAGCCCCTCCAGCGGGGCGATCAGCACGCGCGGGGTGGTGTCCCGGCGCACGGCCAGGCCCACGTGGGTGCGGGTGACGAGCACGCCGTCCACACGGACGTCGTCGGCGTGCGGGACCACGGGGCGCCAGGCGTCGCGGTCGGCGACGTCGGCCTCGTCCACGATCGACAGCATCCCGTTGGGAGCCGTGGTGCCGTCGGCGAGGCGGTCGTGCACGATCAGCAGCCGGCGCCGGCCGTCCATGTCGAACGGCTCGACGTCGGCCAGCATCCGGGCGGTGCGGGGCACCAGCACGCGCGGGGCGGGCAGCGGGGAGGCGTCCACGGGCAGGTCCACGGCCCACGTCTCGGAGACCTCCGAGTTCCCGACGCCGATCAGCAGCTGGGTGCGGTCCGCGGAGGCGTCGAACCCGGTCCACATGCCCGGGTCGGACTCCTCGTAGAGCACGGCGTCCTCGGCGGCGTCGGTGCCGAGCGTGTGCACGCGCACCTGGTACGGCCGCCACGTCTCGTCCCACACGGTGTAGATCAGGCGGGTGCCGGAGCGGTCGAAGCGCACCCCGGGGGCGATGTTCCGCACCACGTCCGGCAGGTCCGTCCCCGTGGCGATCTCCCGGACGCGCAGGGTGTACCGCTCGTCGCCGGCGAGGTCTACGGCGTAGGCGGCCAGCGCGCCGTCGGGGCTGATGTGCATCCCGCCCAGGGAGAAGAAGGGGTGGCCGGCGGCCTCCGCGTTGCCGTCCAGGATGACCTGCTCGCCGGGCAGGGCGGCGTCCGCGGGGACGACGGGCGGGGTCCAGTCCGCGAGCGCGTCGCCGGTGTCCTGGGCCGGCACGCGGCAATGCACGGCGTAGTCCTTGCCCTCGACGGTGCGCACGAAGTACCACCAGCCGTCCCGACGGGCGGGCACGGACTGGTCGGTCTCCACGGTGTGCGCCTTGATCTCCCCGTAGATCGCGGCGCGCAGGTCCGCCTGGTCTGCGGTGGCGGCCTCCGTGTAGGCGTTCTCGGCCTGCAGGTGGTCGAGGACCTCCTGCTCGGTCTTGGCACGCATCCACTCGAAGTCGTCCGTGAATGTCTCGCCGTGCACGGTGCGGGCGGTGGGGCGGGCGGCCGCGCGCGGGGGCGTCGGCAGGGAGGTCTCATACATGCGCCCATCCCATCACAGCGGCCAGGGGCCGGCGTGATCGCGGCGCCTGGTCCCTCGCGCCCGGGGGCGCCCGCCGCGCGCCCGCGAGGATGCCGGAGCCACCGCTGGCGGGTCAAGGCCTGCCGGGAACTCCCGGCGACTGCCTCCGGCGCGCCCATGGAGTTGCGGCCGGGGTGTCAGGTCCGTCCGGGGATTCGCGCAGGTCGCACCGTCACGGTGGAGGGACGGCGCCGCCCGGTGCCGTGACCACCGAAGGACAGGAGCTCCCCGTGAGCATCGACCAGAACACCGCCGACACGACCACCCCCCTGGCCACGACGGGCGTGCGGGGCCGATCGCGTCGCCGCCGGACCGCCGTCGGCGCGCTCGGCGCGGCGGGCGCCCTCGCCGCCGTCGGCATGGCGAGCGCCCCGGCCCAGGCGGCGACCGTGGACGCGTCCGTGCTGCAGTCCATCCAGGCCTGCGAGTCCGGCGGCGACTACACCGCCGTGAACCCCGCCAGCGGGGCCTCCGGCGCCTACCAGTTCCTCGACTCCACGTGGGCGACGCTGGCCGCCGCGCAGGGGTATGCGAGCGCGGCCGACGCCCCGGCATCCGTCCAGGACGCGGCCGCACAGGAGCTGTACGCGCAGGAGGGCACCACGCCGTGGGAGGCGTCGCAGAGCTGCTGGTCCGACGCGGCGAGCGTCGCGGCCATGAGCACCTCGACGTCTTCCACGACCGTCTCCGACGCCGCCGTGGCGCAGGCGGACGTCGCCACGCCCGTCGAGACCGTGGCCCAGGTGGAGCCTGCCGCGGGCGCCGCCGACGAGGCCGAGGCGGACACCGCCGCAGGCGCCGACGCCGCCGCGGAGGAGGCGGCGGGCGAGGAGACCGATGCGGGAGGGACCGCCCCGACCGCCGCCCCGGATGCCGCCGCGTCCGGTGAGCAGGCCCCGGCTCCGAGCGAGCCCGCCCCGGAGCCCGCCCCGCAGGGTGATCAGACTGGCCGCCAGCCGGCCGAGCGCCCGGCCGAGCAGGGCCGCGGCACCGCCGAGCAGGCTGAGCAGGGCCGCGGCACCGCCGACCAGCGCGAGCAGCGGGGGCAGGACGTCGAGCAGCGCGAGGGCCGCACCGGCGGCGAGCGCCAGGGCGCGGCCCCGGAGACCGGCGGTGACGCCGGGCACCAGGAGGCCGATGCCGCCTGCTGACCCTACGAGCGACGAGGGGCGGGGCGCGCCTGGAGAGCATCGACCTCCGAGCGCGCCCCGCCCCGCCGTCGTGCGGGAGACGGCAGGGGATCAGGCGAGGCCGAGGATCCCCCGGAACACGCCCATGCCGAAGTACAGCACGAAGGCGGCGGCCACGACCCACAGCAGCGGGTGCACCTCGCGGGCCCGGCCCTGGCCGGTGCGGATCACGGC
Source organism: Micrococcus porci (assembly GCF_020097155.1). NCBI lineage: Bacteria > Bacillati > Actinomycetota > Actinomycetes > Micrococcales > Micrococcaceae > Micrococcus > Micrococcus porci. Next base: position 1,066,741 of record NZ_CP083691.1, read on the forward strand.
GTAGGCGATCATGCCGGCGCCGATGCCGTTGGCGATCGAGTACGTGAACGGCATCAGGATGAACGTGAGGAACGCGGGCAGGGCGGCGCCCCAGTCGGTCCAGTCGATGCGCACCACCTGGGAGCACATCATGAAGCCCACCACGACGAGCGCCGGCGCCACGGCCTCGAACGGCACCAGGTGGATCAGCGGGGTGAGGAAGATCGTGGCCACGAACATCAGGCCGGTCACCACGGAGGCCAGGCCGGTGCGGGCGCCCTCGCCGATGCCGGTGCCGGACTCCACGTAGATCTGGCCCGCGGAGGCCGAGGCGGCGCCGCCGCCCGTCACGGCCAGGGCGTCGACCATGAGCACGCGGTTCAGGCGGGGGACGTTCCCGTGCTCGTCCATCGAGCCGGCCTCGCGGGCCAGGCCCACGGTGGAGCCCATCGCGTCGAAGAACACGGAGAGCAGGATCGCGAAGACCAGCAGGGCGCCCATGAGGCCGCCCACGGCCTCGAACGCGCCGAAGGGCCGGGCCGAGCCGAGCAGGGACAGGTCCGGGGCCGCCCACTCCGGCAGAGACGGGGCCACGAGGGCCCAGCCGGTCGGGTTGTGGGAGCCGTCCGCGCCCACGGACGGGCCGATGTGGAACACGGCCTCGAGGATGTTCGCCAGCACGGTGGCGGTGACGATGCCGACCAGGATGGCTCCGCGCACGTTGCGGATCACGAGGATCGCGGTGACCAGCAGACCCACGATGAACACGAGCACCGGCCAGCCGGCCAGCTCGCCGCCCGTGCCCAGGCCCACCGGCACGGTGGTGCCGGCGGCGTCCGGCAGGCGCCGCACGAACCCGGCGTTCACGAGGCCGATGAGCGCGATGAACAGGCCGATGCCCACCACGATCGCGGTCTTGAGCGCCTCCGGCACCGCGTTGAACACGGCCGTGCGGAAGCCGGTGGCCACGAGCACCACCATCACCAGGCCCGCGATCACCACCAGGCCCATGACGTCCGGCCAGGTGAGGCCCGGCGTCGTCGCGACCGTGATGGCCAGGAACGCGTTCACGCCCAGGCCCGAGGCCAGGGCGAACGGGTGCCGCGCCCACAGGCCCATGGCCAGGGTCGCGACGGCGGCCACGAGCGCCGTCGCCGCGGCGACGCGCGGGATGCCCAGGACGGCGCCGGTGGAGTCCGGCCCGGAGAGGATCAGGGGGTTCAGGACCACGATGTAGCTCATGGCCAGGAACGTGGCGATGCCGCCGCGGACCTCCTGGCCCACGGACGAGCCGAGGGCGGAGATGCCGAAGAACCGGTCCAGGCCGGAGCGGGGGCCTGCGGGGGAGGCGGGGTTGGACGGGGCGGTGCCCGGCGGGGTGGCGCCGGTGGTGCGGGATGACATGCGCCCCAGGATAGTGACCGCGCTCGGCCGCCCCCGCTGTGCGGCGACGGGCCGGTCAGCCGAACGCGGTGGGGGTGCGGGGGGCGTCCGCGCCCTCTTCCGGGGGCATGGTCTGGCCGGAGGCGTGGTCGTCGAAGATCATGTAGGTCTGCGTGTCCACGACGGCGGGCAGGGACTGGAGCTTCTCGAAGATCACGTGTCGCAGGTCGGCGGTGTCCCGGGCGCGCACCAGCAGGACGACGTCCATGTTCCCGCCGACCAGGGAGACGTGCCACACCTCGGGGATGGCCAGCAGGGCGGCGCGCAGCTCGCGCCAGTCGTGCTGGCGCAGCTTGAGCATGACGTGGGCGGACGCGGTGAAGCCGGTCTTCACGGGGTCCACGCGGGCGGAGAAGCCGGTGATGACGCCGGAGTTCTGGAGGCGGTTGAGGCGGGAGTAGCAGTGGGCGCGGGAGACGTGCACGCGCTCGGCCAGCGCGGCCACGGAGAGGCGGCCGTCCTGGGACAGCTCGCGGACGATCGCGCGGTCCACGCGGTCCAGGGGGGAGGATGTGCTCATGGCGGTCTCGCTTCGCTCACGGGACGGCGCCCGACGACGACGCCCGCGCACCTCCGGGAGGCGACGCACGGTCATCGTGAGACCCGTCACATCGGCAGGATGTCTTCCAGAATCCGGAAGATCCGAACGGTTGTCCACTGATTCTCCCATACCCGTCGACGAAGTGCCGGAACGCTCCACACTGGTGGCACAGATCGAGAGGACGCCATGACCAGCACCCGCCCCGGGCCGGCCACGCCCGACACGCGCACGGAGGCCGCCGCCGCCTTCGGCATCACCCTGGAGGAGTACCTGCTCCCGGCCGCCCGCCGGATCCAGCTGATCTCCCCTGAAGGCGAGCTGCTCCCCGCCGAGGAGCAGGGCACCGCCCCCGGCCACGAGTACCCGCTGCCCTCGGACGAGGAGCTCCTCGCCGCCTACCGGCACCTGGTCATCGGCCGCCGCGTGAACGACCAGGCCTACGCGCTCGTGCGCCAGGGCCGCATGGCCGTGTACCCGTCCTCCCACGGCCAGGAGGCCTCCGAGGTCGCCGCCGCCGTGTGCCTCGGCCAGGACGACTGGCTGTTCCCCACGTACCGCGACACCGTGGCCGTGATCGCGCGCGGCGTGGCTCCGCTCGACGTCATGGTCTCCTTCCAGGGCACCTGGCACCAGGGCTACGACCCGAAGGAGCACCGCGTCTCCGTGCAGTCGACCCCGCTCACCACCCAGCTACTGCATGCCGTGGGCATGGCCAAGGCCGCCCGCCTGCGCGGCGAGGACGTCGTGTGCCTGGCCATGGTCGGCGACGGCGGCACCTCCGAGGGCGACTTCCACGAGGCCCTGAACTTCGCGGCCGTGTTCAAGCTGCCCGTGATCTTCCTCGTGCAGAACAACAAGTTCGCCATCTCCGTGCCCTTCGCGAAGCAGTCGGCGGCCCCGTCCCTGGCCCACAAGGCCGTGGGCTACGGACTCGCCGGCGAGCGCGTGGACGGCAACGACCTCGCCGCCCTGCTCGCCGTGCTCGGCCGCGCCGTGGACCTGTGCCGCGAGGGCAAGGGCCCGTTCCTCGTCGAGGCGGACACCTACCGCATGCAGGCCCACACCAACACCGACGACCCCACCCGCTACCGCGAGGACTCCGAGGTGAAGGAGTGGGAGGTGCGCGATCCGCTGCGCCGGATGACCGCCTACCTCGAGTCCACCGGCGCCCTCACCGCGGAGGTCTCCACCTCCATCGCGAAGGACGCCGAGGATGTGGCCCAGCAGCTGCGCGACGCCATGAACGCCGACGTGGAGCTCGACCCCCTCGAGCTGTTCGACCACGTGTACTCCGTGCAGACCCCCCAGCTCGCCGCCCAGCGCGCGCAGCTGGCCGAGGAGCTGTCCCGTTCCGAGAACAAGGAGGCCTGAGCATGGCGAACCTGACCTTCGCCGCCGCGCTCAACGCGGCGCTCGCCGACGAGATGGCCGCCGACGACATGGTGGTGGTGTTCGGCGAGGACGTCGGCACTCTCGGCGGCGTCTTCCGCATCACCGACGGTCTGACGCAGCGCTTCGGCGACGAGCGCTGCTTCGACACCCCGCTGGCCGAGTCGGGCATCGCCGGCATGGCCGTGGGCATGGCCCTCGGCGGCGCCCGCCCGGTGATCGAGATGCAGTTCGACGCCTTCGCCTACCCCGCCTTCGAGCAGGTCGCCTCGCACGTGGCCAAGATGCGCAACCGCACCAAGGGCGGCGCGCCGATGCCGATCGTCATCCGCATTCCCTACGGCGGCGGCATCGGCGGCGTGGAGCATCACTGCGACTCCTCGGAGTCCTACTACGCCCACACCCCGGGCCTGAAGGTGTACACCCCGGCCTCCGTGAAGGACGCGTACCTGATGCTGCGCTCCGCCATCCGCCTGGACGACCCGGTGGTGTTCATGGAGCCGAAGAAGATGTACTGGACCAAGGCCGACCTGGACCTCGACGAGCTCCGCGCCGAGTTCGACGAGCAGTGGGCCCGCGCGCAGGAGAAGACCGCGCAGGGCGAGGCCTGGGCGCGCGCCGCCGTCGTCCGCCAGGGCGCCGACGTCACCCTGGTGTCCTACGGCCCGTCCGTGCCCACCTGCCTCGCCGCCGCTCAGGCGGCCGCGGAGGAGGGCCTCTCGGTGGAGGTCGTGGACCTGCGCACCGTGAACCCGCTGGACGAGGACACCATGGCCGCGTCCGTGGCCAAGACCGGTCGCGCCGTCGTCGTCGCCGAGCCGCAGGGCTTCGCGTCCGTGGCCTCCGAGCTGGTGGCCCGTATCCAGCAGCGCTGCTTCCACTCGCTCGCCGCCCCCGTGGGCCGCGTGACCGGCTTCGACATCCCGTTCCCCGCGCCGAAGCTCGAGGAGCACCACCTGCCCAACGTCGACCGCATCCTGGACGCGATCGACGACCTGAACTGGGACCTGGACGCCGAGGAGGCCCGCGCATGAGCAACACCTTCCTGCTGCCCGACCTGGGCGAGGGCCTGACCGAGGCCGACATCGTCCGCTGGCTCGTGGCCGAGGGTGACGAGGTCGCCGTCGACCAGCCGATGGTCGAGGTCGAGACCGCCAAGGCGCTCGTCGAGGTGCCCAGCCCCTTCGCCGGCACCGTGCTCACCCTGCACGGCGCCGAGGGCGAGACCATGGAGGTCGGCGCGCCCCTGATCACGGTCGGCGCCGTCGGCGAGTCCGCCGGTGACGCTCCGCCCCCGTCCTCCGCGGCCGACGCCGGCACCGCCCCCGCGGCGGACGGCGCCGTCCCCGGCGCGCTCAGCTACCGCGAGGAGGAGCGCGCGGGCGTCCAGCCGAAGCCGGACAAGGCCCGCGGCGGCGACGGCGACGTGGCCGGCTCCGACGACGAGGCCTCCGGCGCCGTGCTCATCGGCTACGGCACCTCCGGCCACACCGCCACCTCCCGCTCGCGTCCGTCCAAGCGCGCCCGCGGCGGCGCCGGCACGACCCAGGCCGCCGCGGGTGCCGCCCCCGCCGCGTCGGGCCGCGCCCCGCGCGTGACCTCGCCGATCGTCCGCAAGCTCGCCCGCGAGCGCGGCGTCGATGTGGCCACCCTGACCGGCACCGGCCCGGACGGCCTCATCACCCGCGCCGACGTGCTGGGCGCGGCCGGGGGCGCCTCCGCCCCGCAGGACGCCCAGGCCCCCGCGCCGGTGCAGACCGCCCCGTCGGCCGCCGCCCAGGCCCCCGCCGTCGCGGCGGGCGCCACGGACGCGCGCACCGGCCTGGCCGTCGTCGCCCGCACCCCGATCTCGGGCGTGCGCAAGGTGATCGCGGACCAGCTCTCCCGCTCGCGCCGCGAGGTCCCCGACGTCACGGCGTGGCTGGACGTGGACGTCACCGCGCTGCTGGAGCTGCGCGCGCAGCTCAAGGCGAAGGACCCGGAGAACGCCCCGAGCCTGCTCGGCCTGATCGCCCGCTTCACCCTGGCCGGCCTGCGCCGCTACCCGGTGATGAACGCGCGCATCGAGGCCGGCGCGGACGGGAAGGACGAGATCGTCGAGGTCGACGGCGTGCACCTCGGCCTGGCGGTGCAGACCGACCGCGGCCTCATGGTGCCCTCCGTGGAGCACGCGGAGAAGATGTCCGCGGACGAGCTGACCCGCGCGATCAACGACACCGTGTCCCGTGCCCGCGAGGGCAGGGCGGCCCCGGCCGAGCTCACCCGCGGCACGTTCACGCTGAACAACTACGGCCCACTCGGCACCGACGGTGCGACCCCGATCCTGAACATCCCCGAGGTGGGCATGCTGGGCATCGGCCGCATCATCGACCGCCCCTGGGTCGTGGACGGCGAGATCGTGGTCCGCAAGGTCACCGAGATGACCGTGACCTTCGACCACCGCGTCACCGACGGCGCCACCGCGAGCGCGTTCCTGACGTTCGTGGCGGACTGCCTGAACGACCCGCAGGCCGCGCTCGCGCGGATCTGAGGGCCGACGCACGGCCGAGGACCGGCGTCGCCCCCGTGGGGCGGCGCCGGTCCCCACTGCTCTCCGGGTCCTCAGTGCTGTTCGGCGCGGCGCAGGCCGGTCAGCAGGGCGGCGCAGAGCACGAGGGCGGGCGTGCCGCTGAGCAGCGCCCCGGCGGGGGCCGCCAGCGGGTGCGGGTCCGCGCTCACGGCCGGGGAGCCCAGGGTTGCGACGGCGAGTCCCAGGCCCACGAGCACACCGGCGACGCCGAGCGTCCAGAGCATCCGCTCCACGGCGAGAGCGGCCCGGGAGGCGTGGCGCGGACGGTGGTCCGCCGCGCGTCGCCAGGGGGCCACGAGGACGGCCCAGAAGGCCGCGACCCCGAACGCCGCGGCCATGTCCGAGGGACGGTGCCAGGCCTCCAGGTAGGCGGCCGAGCCGGTGAGCGCGGTGGCCCCGGCGCCCACGACGGCCACCGCCGGGCGCCAGCGCGCGGGCACCAGCAGGAGCGCGGCCACGGCGGCCGAGGCCGCGAGCGTCGTGTGGCCGGAGGGCAGCGAGTTCCCGCCCGCCCAGGGCACGTGGTTGGCGAACGACGGCCGCCCCAGGGACTCCTTGAGGGCCTGCGTGCCCACATTGGCCCCGGCCAGCGCCACCAGCGCGACGACACCCCGCCGCCGCGTCCGCCGCGGGATCAGGCAGGCCAGCGCCGCGAGCGTGGCGGCGCCCGCCAGGACCACCGGCAGCACCGTGAGGATCCGCTGGGCCGGGCCCGTGGAACGGGTGCCCCAGCGGTCCTCCACGGCGTGGAACACCTGGTACTCCAGCAGCTGCCCGCCGGAGGTCCCCACGAACACGGCGTGGACCAGCGCCACGACGCCGGCCGCCGCCGCGAGCCCGAGCAGCCACGCCCAGCGCGACCCGCGGGGGCGGCGCGAGGACGCCACGGGGCGCGCGGCGGCGTCGGCGGGGGAGCCGGGCGGGGGCGTGACGGTCATGCCCACCATTGTGGGACAGCCCCCTGAAGGAGGCCCAGACGACCCGGTCATGCAGGCTTCACCGGCCCGTCACCGGCCCGTCAGCGGCCGGTCCTGCCGTCCGTGGCCGGCGGCTCCTAGCCTGGCCGCATGGACCGCCACCTGCTCCCCGCCGGCCCCGGCGAGGTCACCCCCCGTCCCCGGATCGCCCTCGACCCCGCCCGCCTGCACGCCGCCCGCGCGGCCCTGTCCGTGTTCGGGCCGGTGCACCGCCAGGAGCCCATCGAGTGGGCGGCGGAGGAGCCGCTGGCCCCGGACCTGGCCGAGTTCTACCGCGAGGTGGGCCCGGACTGGGTGGAGATCGACACCCTGGGCCTGCCCCTGCTGATGTTCCCGCTGGAGCGGCTCTGGGACGAGCAGGCCGGGTACCGGTGGAACCACCGCACCGGGGCCATGCTCGCCGACTGGAACGAGGACTGGACGGTGGTCGCCAAGCAGGGCGCCGAGCCGTTCATCCACGAGGCCGCCACCGGCCACGTGCTCATGGCCCACGGCGAGGAGGGCTGGGAGGACCGCCTCGGGGAGCCGGTGCCCGTGTTCCGGGACGTCGCTGAGATGACCCTGGCGCTGTGTGCGGCCGGGGCCGCGTGGGCCGGCTCGGACGACCCCTTCACCGCGGACTGGCACGTGCGCCCCGAGGTGACCTCCGCCGTCGTGGACGGGCTGGAGCAGGTGCTGGGCGACCGCGCCCGCGCCGTGGACGTCGCCCGCCGCCTGGGCCACCTCCGCGCGGCCTGAGCCGTCGCCGGCCTCCCTAGACTGGCCGGCATGACCGTCCCCGCCGCACACGACGACGCCGACCCCCGCCCCGGATCGGCGCTCCCGCCCCTGCCGGGCGCCCCCGGCGGACCCGCGCTGCCGGACGTGGACGAGCTCCTGGAGCACGCGGTGGCCGTCACCCTGCCGATGACCGTCCGGTTCCGCGGCACCACGGAGCGCCGGGCCCTGCTGCTGCGCGGCCCGGCCGGGTGGGCCGAGTTCTCCCCGTTCCCGGAGTACGGCCCCGCCGAGGCCTCCCGCTGGCTGGCGGCCGCGGTCGAGGCCGGCTGGCAGGGCTGGCCCGCCCCCGTCCGCTCCGAGGTCCCCGTGAACGCGACCGTGCCGGCGGTGGACGCCGCCGACGTCGAGTCCGTCCTCGCCCGCTACGGGGACGGCATCACCGCCGTGAAGGTCAAGGTGGCCGAGCACCGTCCCGGCGGCGGCCTCGTCGACCCGACCCACGCGGCCGACGTCGCCCGCGTCCGCCGGGTCCGGGAGCTCCTGCCGGAGGCCGCCGTGCGCATCGACGCGAACGCCGGCTGGGACGAGGACCGGGCCTTCGCGGTGCTGGGTGCGCTCCAGGACGTGGGGCTCGAGTACGCCGAGCAGCCCGTGCCGGGCATCGCCGGCCTGGCCGCGCTGCGCTCCCGCCTCCGCGCGGCCGGGATCGCCACCCCGATCGCCGCGGACGAGGCCGTGCGCAAGGAGACCGACCCGCTCGCCGTCGCCCAGGCCGGCGCGGCCGACCTGATCGTGGTGAAGGTCCAGCCCCTCGGCGGGGTGCGCCGGGCCGCGGCGATCGTCGCCGCGGCCGGACTGGACGCCGTCGTCTCCTCCGCCCTGGACACCTCGGTGGGCATCGCGGGAGGCGCGGCGCTCGCGGCGCACCTGCCCTCCCTGCCGTTCGCGTGCGGGCTCGGCACCGCCTCCCTCTTCGCGCACGACGTCGTGTCCCCGGCCTGGCGGCCCGCCGACGGCTCCCTGCCGGCGCCGGGGGAGCGGGCCCCGGAGCCGGACCCGGCCCTGCTCGCGGCGGCGCGGGCGGACGCGGCCGAGCACGCGTGGTGGGCCGAGCGGCTGCGCGCCGCCCACGCGGTGCTGGCGGCCCGGGGGCGGTGACGGGGACGGATTAACGCACGGCCTCGGGACGAAATCCCACGGTGGCGGCGAGTTCCCCTCCGGTTCACCTGGGTGTAGTCGACGGCTCGTCCGTGTGGGCCACGCTGGGCGGTGCGAGCGGGCCGTGGGCCCGCCTCCGGCCGCGGCACCCGTCACCGGCCGGGCCCCGTCTCATCCGGATGTGAAGGAACCCCCATGCTCAAGCGACTCCTGCCCATGGCCGGCCACACCCGCGGCAACCGCTCCGCCGTCACCTGCGAGCTCAAGTGCGGCAACGCCTGCTCCCACCCGATCCCGAACACCTCGGCCAACGAGACCTTCCACTCCGTGGCCGAGCGCGCCATCTCCCGTCGTGCCGCGCTCGGCGTGGGCGGCGGCCTGGCCGCGGCCGTCGTGATCGGCGCCAACGTGGCCCACGCCCCCGAGGCCCTCGCGGACAACGGCCTGCGCCCCGCCGGCGGCGGCAAGCTGGACTTCACCGCCATCCAGCCCGTGCAGCGCACCGTGGACACCATGACCGTCCCCGAGGGCTACGACTGGGGCACCATCATCCGCTGGGGCGACCCGCTGTTCGCGGACTCCGAGGAGTTCGACATCGAGCACCAGACCGGCGCCTCCGCCGCCGGCCAGTTCGGCTACAACAACGACTACCTGAACATCATCTCCGACGGCGGCAACCACCGCCGCGGCTACCTGGTGTCCAACCACGAGTACACCAACGAGAACATCATGTTCTCCCCGGAGTACATCGCCTCGAACCCCGAGGACGTGGTGAACGCCGGCATCGAGTCCCACGGCCTGTCCGTGGTGGAGCTGGAGCGCCGCAAGGCCGGCGCCAAGTGGGAGTACGTCCGCGGCGGCCGCCGCAACCGCCGCATCACCGGCACCACCCCCTTCCGGGTGACGGGCCCCGCCGCCGGCCACGACCTGCTGAAGACCGTCGAGGACCCGACCGGCACCCGCGTGCTCGGCACCCTCAACAACTGCTCCGGCGGCACCACCCCGTGGGGCACCGTGCTCTCCGGCGAGGAGAACTTCAACCAGTACTTCAAGGGCCGCGGCACCGCGGAGGAGAAGCGCTACGGCATCTCCACCTCCGCCACGCAGCGCGGCTGGGAGCGCTTCCACGATCGCTTCGACCTCACCAAGGCCGGCTACGAGAACGAGGCCCACCGCTTCGGCTGGGTCGTCGAGATCGACCCCGAGGACCCGACCTCCACCCCGGTGAAGCACACCCTCCTGGGCCGCTTCAAGCACGAGGCCGGCACCGCGATCATCTCCGAGTCCGGCCACGCCGTGGTCTACTCCGGAGACGACGAGCGCCACGACTACCTGTACAAGTTCGTGTCCTCGAAGAAGGTCATCGAGGGGAACAAGAAGCACAACATGACCCTGATGGACGAGGGCACGCTCTACGTGGCCAAGTTCACGGGCGACTCCCCGGCCTCCGAGATCGACGGCAAGGGCACCCTGCCCTCCGACGGCGCCTTCGACGGCTCCGGCGAGTGGATCGCCCTGGCCTCCCACAAGAAGTCCTACGTGCCCGGCATGTCCCTGGCCGAGGTCCTCGTCTTCACCCGCATCGCCGCGGACAAGATGGGCGCCACCAAGATGGACCGCCCGGAGGACGTCGAGACCAACCCGGTCAACGGCAAGGTCTACGCCGCCCTCACCAACAACACCAAGCGCACCGCCGTCGACGAGACCAACCCGGTCATCGGCAACCGCGACGGCCACGTCCTGGAGATCACCGAGAAGTGCGGCGACCACACGTCGACCTCCTTCAACTGGGTCATCCTGCTGCTCGCCGGCGACCCCAAGGTCTCCTCCTCGGCCTACTTCGCCGGCTATCCGAAGGAACTCGTCTCCCCGATCTCCTGCCCGGACAACGTGGCGTTCGACTCCGAGGGCAACCTCTGGATCTCCACCGATGGCCAGCCCGGCACCATCGGCTATGCCGACGCCCTGCACAAGGTCACCCTGGACGGCCCGGAGCGCGGCCGCGTGCAGCAGTTCCTCGCCGTCCCCCGCGACGCCGAGACCTGCGGCCCGGTCATCCACGACCGCGACAACTCCGTGTTCGTGAACGTGCAGCACCCGGGCGAGGACGGCAACTGGGGCGCCCACACGTCCTACTTCCCGGACTTCCTGTCCCCGAACGGCCCGGTCCAGGTCGGCGACAAGGTCGCGGCGCCGCGTCCGTCCGTCGTGCAGGTCTTCAACGCGACCGGCAACAACGGCATCGGCAAGGGCTCCGGCAACAAGAAGGGCAACCACGGCAAGGGCAGGGGCAACTCCGCCTTCGGCCACGCCCAGGGCCACGGCCCGAAGAAGTGATCCGCGCCGGCGCCTGAGCCGGTCGCAGCCCCCGTGGTCCGCCCCCGTCGCCCCGTGCGGCGGGGGCGGACCCGTGTCTGCCGGTGCGCCCGCCTAGACTGGAGGCCACCATGTCTTCCGTCGACTCGACCACCCTGGCCCGCACCGTGGCCGCCGCCCTGCTCGAGGGCGGCATGCGCGAGGCCGTGGTGTGCCCCGGCTCCCGCTCAGCACCCCTGGTCTACGCCCTCGCCGAGGCGGAGCGGCGCGGCCGGATCCGCCTGCACGTGCGCGTGGACGAGCGCTCGGCCGCCTTCCTGGCGCACGGGATCTCCCTGGCCACCGGCCGTCCCGTGGGCGTGCTGACCACGTCCGGCACCGCCGTCGGCAACCTGCTGCCCGCCCTGATGGAGGCGTTCCACGCGGGCACGCGCCTCGTCGCGCTGACCGCGGACCGGCCCGCGGAGATGCACGGCACCGGTGCCAACCAGACCACCCGCCAGGACGGGCTGTTCGCCCTCCACACGCGGGGGGCGGCGTCCATCAGCGCGGACCTCGCCCCCGGCGAGGGCGCCGAGGAGCACCTGGGGCGGGTCGCCGCCACGGTCCGCCGCCTGCTCGTGCGCGCCGAGGGGCTCGTGGTCGACCCGGCCGCGGCCCGCCCGGACCTCGCCGAGGCCCCCGCCGGGCCCGTGCACCTCAACCTGCCCTTCCGCGCCCCGCTCGTCCCGGACGCCGGGCAGCTCGCGGCCATGGCCGCCCCCGCGGCCCCGGGCGACGACGCCGACCGCCCCGCCGAGCCCGCCCCCTGGCGGGCGCCGGGCAGCGACCTCACCGCCCGCGTGGACCTGGACGTGTCCCGGCGCCCGGAGCGGCGCACCGTCGTGCTGGCCTGCCACGGCGCCGGCCCGGTGGCGGCCGCGTTCGCGATGGCCCTGGGGCTGCCGCTGCTGGCCGAGCCCAGCTCGAACGCCCGCTTCACCGTCAACGCCGTGGCCGCCTACCCGCTGCTGCTCGGCCCCGCCGGCGGCGCGCCGGGCTCCGACCAGGGGCACCCGCTCGCGGAGTGCATCGAGCGCGTCGTGCTCTTCGGCCGCCCCACGTTGACCCGCACCGTCACCGCCCTGCTGGACCGCCCGGACGTCGAGGCGGTGCTCTACTCCCCGGAGCCCGCCCCGTGGTTCGAGCCCGGTCGGCGCCCGGAGCGCGTGGTCACGGACCTCGGAGAGCTCGCGGACTTCGCGGGCCAGGGCGCCGCCGGCTGGGTGCCCGCCTGGCAGCGCGCCTCCCACCGGGCCCAGAACGCGGTGGAGGACGCGCTGGTGCGGGCGGACCGCCGGCACGGCCTGTCCCCGCAGAGCGTCGCCCACGTCGTCCCGGCGGTCACGCGGGGCCCGCTGGTGCTGGGCTCCTCCTCCCTGATCCGGGACGTCGACCTGACCTGGCGCCCGCCGACCGCCCCGGACGCGGGCGTGTTCGCCAACCGCGGGCTCGCGGGCATCGACGGCACGATCGCCACGGCCGCCGGCGTCGCCCTGGGCACGGGGCGGCGCACCGTCGCCCTGATCGGGGACCTCACGGCCCTGCACGACGCCGGTGGGCTGCTCGTCGGGGACGGGGAGCCGGAGCCGGACCTGGACGTGGTGGTCGTCAACGACGCCGGCGGTGCGATCTTCGCCGGCCTGGAGCACGGCCAGGTGGCCGGCCACGCGGGCATGGCGGACGTGGTCGAGCGGTTCTTCGGCACGCCGCACCGCGTGGACCTCGCCGCGCTCGCCGCCGCCTACGGCGTGCCGCATGTGCTGGTCGAGGACCGCGTCGAGCTCGTCCACGTGCTCGGCGCCCCCGAGCGCGGGCGCCGGCTCGTCGAGGTGCGCGTCCACCGCGCCGACCGCCCCGCCGTCGCCGCGGCGATCGCCCGGGCGGTGGCCGAGGCCGTCGCCGCCGACCCCGTCCCCGCCTGCACCGGGGCCGCGGCCCCCGAGGAGGAGTCATGACCGAGCACCCCACCCCCGCCGCAGCGCCCGTCGTCCGCAGGGCCGACGTGCTGATCTCCGGGGCGGGCCCCGCCGGGGCCACCGCCGCCGCGCACCTGGCCGCGGCCGGTCTGGACGTCGTCGTCCTGGAGAAGTCCGCGTTCCCGCGGGAGAAGGTCTGCGGCGACGGCCTCACCCCGCAGGCCGTCCAGGAGATCCGCAACCTGGGCATCGAGCATCAGGGCGGCCCCGGCGACGACGGCGGCTGGCACGCCGTGCGCGGCCTGCGCCTGCGCGCGGGGGAACGGTCCGTGGACGTGCCCTGGCCCGCCACGCAGAGCTGGCCCGACTACGCCCTGACGCGCACCCGCAAGGACCTGGACGCGCTCCTGGCGGACACGGCGCGCGCGCGCGGCGCCGAGGTCCGCGAGCGCCACGCCGTCACGGGCGTCACCCGGGACGACGCCGGTCGCGTCGACGGCCTCGAGGCCGAGCTGATCGCGGAGAACGGCCGCAAGACGGGGGAGCGGGTCCGGTTCGCGGCGCCCCTCGTGCTGGCCTGCGACGGCGTCTCCGCGCGCGCCGCCGTCTCCATGGACGTCCACCGCCGCACCGACCGCCCGATGGGCGTGGCCGTGCGCGCGTACTACACGGCCGGGCCCGTGGGGGCCGACGGCGCCGTGCCCCGCCCGCCGGGGGACCGCGTGGACTGGATGGAGTCCTGGCTGCGCCTCCCCGACGAGCACGGGAACCCGCTGCCCGGATACGGGTGGCTGTTCCCCCTGGCGGACGGCACCGTGAACGTGGGCCTGGGCATCCTGGACACCTCCCCCCTGTTCGGGAAGCTGGACTACCGGGCGCTCCTGAAGCAGTGGTCCGGCGCGCTGAGCGAGGACTGGGGGATCTCCGAGGAGACCCGCACGTCCAAGATCCTCGGCGCGGCCCTGCCCATGGCGTTCAACCGCACGCCCCAGCACGTGCCGGGGATGCTGCTGGTGGGCGACGCCGCCGGCATGGTCTCCCCGTTCAACGGCGAGGGCATCGGCTTCGCGATGGAGGCCGCCCGCATCGCCGCGGACCTGGCCGTCCAGGCCCATGCCGCGCCGAACACCCCCGCCGCGGACGCCGTGCTCGCCCGCTACCCGGTGATCACCCAGCACCTGTGGGGCCGCCACTTCCGCCTGGGCACGGTGTTCGCCCGGCTCATCGGCGAGCCGCGGGTGATGCGCGCCGCGCTGGCCACCGGCATGGCGGTGCCCCCGCTGCTGCGCACCGTGGCCCGGGTGATGGGCAACGTCGTGGATCCGTCCGGCGGGGACGCGGTGGACCGCGCGGTGCGGATCCTGGAGTCCGTCACGCCGTCCCTGACGACGGCGGACGCCCCCGGTGTGGGTAGGCTTGCCCGGTGACCACGTCTGCCGCCGGCTTCGCCCTGCCCTCCGGATTCGACCCCCTGGCCGAGCACGGCCGGGTGCTCGAGGCCGTCCTCACCGCCCTGGAGCGGGTCGAGGAGCAGCTGACCGCGTCCCTGGAGTTCGACGACGTCTTCTCCCAGACCGCCACCCGCCACCTGGCCTCGGCCGGCGGCAAGCGCGTGCGCCCGGTGCTCACCGTGCTGGCCTCCCTGCTCGGCGACGCAGGCCTGGCCGAGGGACAGGTGGGCGAGGTCGGCCCCGAGACGCGGCAGGCCGCCGTCGTCATGGAGCTGACGCACCTGGCCACGCTGTACCACGACGACGTCATGGACGAGGCCCCCGTCCGCCGCGGCGCCCCCGCCGCACACCGGCTGTGGGGCAACTCGCAGGCCATCCTGGCCGGCGACCTGATCTTCGCCCGCGCCTCGCAGCTGATGGCCGAGCTCGGCCCGCGGCCGGTGCGCATCCAGGCGGAGACGTTCGAGCGCCTCGTGCAGGGCCAGCTGTGGGAGACCCGCGGCCCCGACGAGGGCCAGGACCTCCTGGAGCACTACTACCGGGTGCTCCGCGGGAAGACCGGATCGCTGATCGCCGCGGCGGGCGTGCTGGGCGCCTACCTGGGCGGGGCGGACGAGACCGCCGTGCAGGTGATGGCCGACTACGGGGAGAAGGTCGGGCTGGCCTTCCAGCTCGCCGACGACCTGATCGACCTCACCAGCTCCGCCGAGGAGCTCGGCAAGACCCCGGGCACCGACCTGCGCGAGCACGTCCCCACCCTGTCCACCATCCTCGTGGCGCGCGCCGCCGCGGGGGAGGGGCCGGAGGCCGACGACGCCCGCCGCGTGCTCGCCCTCGTGGACGGCCCGCTGGACACCGACGAGCAGCTCGCCGCCGCCGTCGCCGCCCTGACGGCGCACCCGGCATTCGCCGAGGCCGGCGCCCTGACCCGCCGCTGGGCGGAGGAGGCCAAGGCCGCGCTCGCGCCCCTGCCGGAGTCCGTGGTCACGGAGGCGCTCGCGGCGTTCGCCGACTACGTGGTCTCCCGCGCCAGCTGACGCGCTCCGCCCGCCCCGCGGCCGACCGGCGCGGGCACGTTCGCCGCAATGTCACGATCCGGTAACGCTGTGGTCGGCGGATCGACCCTACGCTGAGGTGCCGCCCTCCCCGCGTGCGCCTCCGTCTCCTCTCGCCCGAAAGGCGCAGATCCCCCATGCGCTCCGCCTCCCGCCGCACCCTGATCGCCGGTCTCGGCGCCACCGCCGCCCTCGCCCTCACCGGCGCGTCCGCCGCCCCCGCCCTGGCCGCGGGCACCGCCACCGCCACCGCCACCATGGACGTCTACCTGCGGGCCACCCCGTCCTGGACAGCCGGGCGCCTGCTCGTCGTCCCCCGGGGCGCCGCCGTCTCCGTCACCGGGGTCGTGAGCTCCGGCTGGCAGCAGGTCGGCTACGCCGGGCAGACCGGCTGGATCGTCCCGGACTACCTGACGCCCGTGGCCGCCGTGGCGGTCACCGACCTCACCTCCGTGGCGACCTGCCTGCGCTCCACCCCCTCGTGGTCCGGCGGGCAGCTCGCCTACCTCGCGGCGGGCACGGGCGTCGCCCGCACGGGAGCCACGAGCGGTTCCTGGGCCCAGGTGACCACGGGCGGCCGCACCGGCTGGCTGCACACGGGGTGCCTCACGCCCGTGGTGGAGCGCACCGTCGCCGTCGTCGCCCGTCCCGTGACGCGCCTCAACAGCACGTTCGCGTACGGGGCCCAGTCCTCGGCCTACCACGTGTGGGCGGAGGGCATCGACTGGAGCCGCCCCACCGGTGTGCTGTGGTACCTCGACGGCGACTACACGAACCCGGCCTGGTCCCGCGTGATGAACCTGACCGGCGCCGAGATGACGTCGATCGCGGCCGAGGCCAATCGCCGCAACCTGGTGTGCGTGGCCGTGAACACCCCGGACGTCTACCGCGCCGACGTGGGCTACTCGTGGTGGTACGACCGCCCGAGCACCGCACCGTACTTCCGCGCCTTCGCCGACTGGTTCAACCGCACCTACGGCATGGACGCGGGCCGCCAGTGGCTCATGGGCTACTCGGGGGGCGCCCAGATGATCACGGGCAGCATCATGGCGCAGCAGCAGTCCACGTGGGGCTTCTCGGGCGGCGGGGCCATCATCGTGGGCGGCGGCGGCCGGCCCTGGACCTACGACGAGGTCGGCATGGGCTCCACGTACAAGCAGATGAGCGCCACGTGGGTGGTGGGCTCGCTCGACGTGGCCGGCGCCACCGTGCCCGCCACCTGGTCCGCGCTCGACTCCGCGCGCGGCGGCCAGGCGTACTTCGCAGCGCAGGGCTTCGTGAACACCGCATACACGGAGCTGGCGCAGGTGGCCCACCGCTACGTCCTCGCCGACGTGATGCAAGCCCCCCTGGAGGCGGCCGGCGTCGCGCGCCTGCGCTGAGCACGACGCCGCCGGGCCCGCTCCCGCCCGGCGGTCAGTCCAGCAGCGTCGGCGCCGGGTCGAGGGCCGCGGCGAGCTCGCGGGCCCGTGCCGCGCGGACCTCGGGCGCCACAGGGTGGCGCAGCTGCCGGTAGAGCAGGTCGTCCTCGTAGCGGGGGAACACGTGCAGGTGGTAGTGCCACACGTGCTGGTTGCCGGCCGGCTCGTTGTGCTGGCGCGTGGAGACGCCGTCCGGTCCCCACGCCCGCTTCATGGCCAGGGCCACCTGCTGCGCCATGAGCGCGATCCGCTGCAGCACGCGCGGGGGCAGGTCGTAGAGGTTCTCGTAGTGCCCGGAGGGACAGACCATGGCGTGCCCGTCGTGCTCGCCGAAGCCGTCCACCGCGATGAGGACGAGCACGTCCTCGTCCTGGTAGACGGTGTCCTCGAGCTCGCACCGGTTGCCGGGGTCGGAGACGTCCCCGGCCACCAGGCCGCAGAACGGGCAGACATACCCCTCG
This sequence comes from Micrococcus porci, assembly GCF_020097155.1. Classification (NCBI taxonomy): domain Bacteria; kingdom Bacillati; phylum Actinomycetota; class Actinomycetes; order Micrococcales; family Micrococcaceae; genus Micrococcus; species Micrococcus porci. The sequence continues at coordinate 1,084,179 of NZ_CP083691.1, forward strand.
GGGGCGTGGGAGAGCGGCTGCGCGCTCATCGGGCGTCCTCCGCGGCGTCGTCCTCCGGGTCCTCGAACGTCCACACCAGCAGGTCTGTGATGAACTCGCTGAACGTGCCGCCCTCGTCCTGCCAGTCTCCCTCCTCGGCGTCCGCGCCGGTGTCGCGGCGCCACACGAGCGGGTCCGGCAGGGCCAGGTTGTCCACCGGCAGGCCCCACACCACGGTCTCGCCCTCGTCCTCGAGGAACATCAGGAAGCCGTCACGGACCTCGAGGTCCTCCGGGTCCCACACGTAGTGGTCCGTCTCCATGAGGTCGCCGCAGTTGCCCAGCGCCAGGTAGAACTCGCGCAGCGCGGCGGGGACCATGAAGCCCGTGCCCAGCTGCTCCGCGGCGGGGGACTCCGCCAGGCGAGCCTCGACGTCGGCGGGGGCCAGCCCGTCGTCCTTCGCCCAGGTGTCCCCGAGAAGGTCCGGGACGAGGCGCTGGAAGCCGGGCAGGTACACGGGGGCGGGGGGCTTGGCGGGCATGGGCCCAGTCTAGGGGCGGGTCCTAGGGTGGGCCCATGACCATCGAGCGATCCTCCGCCCCTTCCGGCGGCCCGCTGCCCCGCGGCATCCAGCACATCGGGGTGACCGTGCCCGACCTCGACGCCGCCACCCGCTTCCTCGCCGACGGCCTCGGCGCGAAGGTGGCCTACGACGGGCTGAGACCCGAGGACGAGCCCCGCAGCGGGCCGGAGGTGGAGCGCCAGCTCGGCCTCCCTGCCGGTGCGGAGATCCGCCGGCAGCGGATGCTCGTCATCGGCGAGGGGCCCGGTCTCGAGATGTTCGAGGTCTCCGGCGAGCAGCGTCCCGCGAGCGGGCTGTCCGACCTGGGGCTGAATCACATCAGCCTCTACTGCGACGACATCGACGGCAGCCTCGCGCGACTCGTGGCCGCGGGCGGCGAGGCGCTCTCCGAGGTGCACGGGAACAGCCGGCACGAGGACACCCCCGGGAACGGGAGCGTCTACGTGCGGGCACCGTGGGGGATGCTCATCGAACTGCAGACCATCCCCGGCGGGCACACCTATCCCGCCGATGCAGAGGCCGAGGTCTGGATGCCCCGTCCGCGCTGACCGGACAGTCCGCACCGGCCCGCGGGGCAGGCGGCTCAGGTGCGTGCCCGGCCCGCGGCCCGGGCCGCGCGGCGCTGCACGCGGGAGGCGTTCGCCTGGTCCAGGGTGAACACCACCAGCGAGAGCCAGATCAGGGCGAAGCCGGCCCAGCGGGCGGCGGGCATGTGCTCGCCTAGCACGGCGACCGCCACCAGGAACTGCATGATCGGCGCGATGTACTGCAGCATGCCGAGGGTGGTGAGCGTGAGGGACTGCGTCGCGGCGGAGAACAGGATGAGCGGCACGGCGGTGAGCACGCCGAGGCCGGCCATCATCCAGAAGTGGCCCGGGCCCTCGGAGACGGTGGTGAGCAGCCCGGCCTGCACCAGGAACACCATGCCCACCGCGAACGCCGGGAGCAGCACCACCGTCTCCGCCGTCATGGTGGTCACCGCGTGCACGGGCACGGGGAAGCGCTTCTTCACGAAGCCGTACATGCCGAACGTGAACGCCAGCCCCAGGGCTATCCACGGCACCTGGCCCATCGCCACGGACATCACCACGACGGCGACCACGGCGATCCCGACGGCGATCCACTGCCCGCGGCGCAGCCGCTCGCCGAGGAACAGCACACCGAGCAGCACGTTCACCAGCGGGTTCATGAAGTAGCCGAGCGAGGCCTGGAGCACGTTCCCCGAGGTGACCGAGTGTGCGTAGAGCAGCCAGTTCACCGCGATGAACGCGGCGGCCAGGGTGATGCTGCCCCACCGGGCGCGGGTGGCCAGGGCCGTGCGCAGCTCCGGCAGCCGCCGCATGACCGCGAGCAGCAGCAGGCAGAAGATCAGCGCGAAGACGACGCGCACCACCACGATCTCCACCGCGCCGGCCGGGGCGGTGGCCGCCATGTACAGGGGCAGCAGCCCCCAGATGACGTACGCCGCGAAGCCCAGGGCCAGGCCCCGGGGGTCGTTCGCGGGCGCGGGGGTGATCGTGGGCAGGGCGCCGGTGTCCGGCGCGGCGGCCTCAACGGGGACGCCGTCCCGCGGCGCGTCCGGGCCGGACGGGGAAGGGGAGTGGCTCACCTGGGCCACTGTACGGCGGGGCCGTGCCCCGGGCGGCCGGGTGAGCACTCTCACCCGCCGGGCGCCGGCGGAGATCGGTAGACTCGGGGGTTGATCCCGCGCGCCGTGGTCCGGGCCCGCCCCGCGGACCGGCGCGCACCGCCGTCGTCAGAGAAGGACACCCCCGCCGTGACCGAACGCCCTGATCGCCCGCTGCGCATCGCCGTCGTCGGCGCCGGCCCCGCCGGTGTCTACACCGCGGACATCCTCACCAAGGAGGAGCGGGACTTCCAGGTCAGCATCGACCTGTTCGACCGCTACCCGGCCCCGTTCGGCCTGATCCGCTACGGCGTGGCCCCGGACCACCCGCGCATCAAGGGCATCGTCACGGCCCTGCACAAGGTCATGGACCGCGGCGACATCCGCTTCATCGGCAACGTGGACGTGGGCACCACCGTGTCCCTGGAGGACCTGCGCCGCCTCTACGACGTCGTCGTGTTCACCACCGGCGCCGTGCGCGACGCGGCCCTGGACGTGCCCGGCGTCGAGCTGGAGGGCTCCTTCGGCGGTGCCGACTTCGCGTCCTGGTACGACGGGCACCCGGACGTGCCGCGGCACTGGCCGTTGGAGGCCACCCAGGTTGCGGTGATCGGCAACGGGAACGTGGCCCTGGATGTGGCCCGGATCCTGTCCAAGCATGCCGAGGACCTGCTGGTCACCGAGATCCCGGACAACGTGTACCGGGACCTGGCCGCCTCCCCGGTGACGGACGTGCACGTGTTCGGCCGGCGCGGGCCGGCGCAGGTGAAGTTCACCCCGCTGGAGTTGCGCGAGCTCGCCCACTCCCGGGATGTGGACATCGTGCTGTACGAGGAGGACTTCGACTTCGATGAGGCCTCGGAGAAGGCCATCGAGGAGAACAACCAGGTCCGCACCATGGTCGGCACGCTGACCAACTGGCTGATGGAGCAGGAGGACCGCACCGAGCAGGCCTCCCGCCGCCTGCACCTGCACTTCCTGCAGGCCCCGGAGGAGTTCCTCGACGCCGACGGCGACGGCCGCGTGGACGGCCTGCGCATGCGTCGCATGGAGCTCGACGGCCAGGGCGGGATCACCCCGACCGACGAGACCGTGGACTACGACGTCCAGGCCGTGTACCGGGCGGTGGGCTACTTCGGCTCTCCGGTGCCGGGCGTGGAGTTCGACGACGTCCGCGGCGTCATCCCGAACGCCGAGGGCCGCGTGCTCGACGCCGCCGGGCATCCCGTGCCGGGGCTGTACACCTCGGGCTGGATCAAGCGCGGGCCGGTCGGCCTCATCGGCTCCACCAAGGGCGACTCCCTGGAGACGATCAAGCACCTCATCGAGGACGAGCCCGGCCTGTACACCGCCGAGGACCCGTCCGAGCAGGCCGTCCTGGACCTGCTGGCCGAGCGCGGCGTGGACTACACGACCTGGGAGGGCTGGCACGCCCTGGACGCGCACGAGAAGGCGCTCGGCGCCGAGGCCACCCAGGCGGGCCCGGTCGAGCGCGAGCGGGTGAAGGTCGTGGACCGCGCCGAGATGACCCGCATCTCCCGCGCGGGCACTGGCCTGGCCTGAGCGGCCCGGGCGGCGGCGGCCCGAGCGCGGCCCGAGACGGCCCGCCGCCGCGCCCTCTCCACCGACGGGGCACCCGCTAGGCTTCGCGGGTGCCCCGTCTGCTCGTCGACCTCGCCCCGCTGGAGGCCTCGCCCGCGTACCGGCGGCTGTGGCTCGGCAACGCCCTCGCGTTCGTGGGGACGCAGCTCACGCTCGTGGCGGTCTCCCTCGAGGTCTTCGCCCTGACGGGCTCGTCCTTCGCGGTCGGGATGCTGGGCCTGGCCGCCCTGATCCCGTTGGTGGTCGCGGGCCTGTACGGCGGCGCCGTGGCGGACCGCCACGACCGCAGGACGGTCGCCCTCGCCTCCGGCGCCGTCATGTGGGCGGCCACCGCCCTGATCGCGGCGCACGCGTGGGCGGGCGTGGAGTCCGTGGGGGTGCTCTACGGGCTGGTGGCGCTGCACTCGGCGGCCTCCGGCATCAACCAGCCCACCCGCGGGGCCATCATCCCCGCGCTGGTGGGGCCGGCCCTGCTGCCGGCCGCCAACGCGCTGAACATGCTCACCTTCTCGACGGCCATGATGGCCGGGCCCCTGCTCGGCGGGGTGCTGGTGGCGTCGGTCGGCTACGCGTGGACGTACACGGTGGACGTGGTGACGTTCTTGGCGGCGCTCTGGGCGGTGTGGAGGCTCCCCTCCCTGCCCCCGGACCGCTCGGCCGCCCCGGACGACGCCGGACGAGGCGGCCTCTCCTCGGTGCTGGACGGCTTCCGGTTCCTCGGCACCCGGCGCAACGTCCGGATGACGTTCGTGGCGGACATCGTGGCCATGGCCACGGCGTTCCCGCGTGCCCTGCTGCCGGCGGTGGGCGGGACGATCCTCGGCGGTGGCGAGGCCGCGGTCGGCGTGCTGCTGGCGTCCATGGCGGCGGGCACGTTCCTGGCGGGCCTGTTCTCCGGGACGTTCACGCGGGTGCATCGCCAGGGCCGTGGTGTGGCCGTGGCCATCGCGGCGTGGGGCCTGTCCGTGGCCGCGTTCGGGGCGGTGGTCCTCTGGGCCGCCCCGCTGCCCGACGGCGACCCGCGCCTGGGCCCCGCCCTGGCCGCATGCGCAGCGTGCCTGGTGGTGGCCGGCGCCGCCGACTCGGTGTCCGCGGTGTTCCGCACCACCATCCTGCAGTCGGCGACCCCGGACCATCTCCGGGGACGGCTGCAGGGGGTGTTCGTCGTCGTGGTGGCCGGCGGGCCGCGGGTGGGGGAGATGATCCAGGGCACGGCCTCGGCGGCCCTGGGGGAGGGGGCCACCCTGGTGCTGGGCGGCGTGCTGTGCGTGGCCGGGATCGCGCTCCTGATGCGCGTCCAGCCGGGGTTCCTGCATTACGACGCGCGGCGTCCCACGCCGTAGCGGGGGCGCCGCGCGTCGGGGGCGTCCGGAGGGAGGCGGCGGCCCGGCCGCCGGCTCAGTGGGGCTCTCGGCTCAGTCAGCGTCGGCGAGGTCCGCCTGGATGGTGGCGGGCAGGCCGCCGCCCATGCCGCGCCAGTGGGTCACCAGCTCGCGGCGCGGGGCGGCCTGGAGGGCCTCGCGGGCGGCCTTCTCGGCCTTCTCGATCCGCGTGTCCAGGTCGCGGTGCGCGCCCTCGACGACGGCGGCGTGACGGCTGGAGCGCAGGGAGTCGGTCTCGGTGCGCAGCTCGACGGGCTCCAGCTGGTCGGCGGTGGCGTCCTGGTTGGCGCGCTGACGCTTGAGCTGGGAGGGCTGCAGGACCTGGGTGACCCAGCCGCCGTCGAGCAGGATGCCGCGGGGGGCGGCCACGCCGTGGCGCAGGCCGAGGTCCAGGACGTCGGCCTCGTCGATCGGCAGCACGGCCTTCTTCAGCGGCACGTCGTCCACGGGGCGGCCGTCCACCTTCTGGCGGGCGAGGGCGCGCCCGAGGGTGACGTCGGACTGCCACACGGCGCCGCGGGGGTCGATCAGGTAGAGCATCGGGACTCCTCGGTCTCGGGCGGGGCGGCTCAGCGGAAGTTGATGAACTGCAGGTCGGCGTCCTCGAACGTCTTCAGGAGCGCGATGGTCTCCTGGAGGTCGTCACGGGACTTGGAGGAGACGCGGAGCTCGTCTCCCTGGATCACGGCCTTGACGGACTTGGGGGCCTCGTCGCGGATCAGCTTGGTGATCTTCTTGGCGGTGGGCTGGTCGATGCCCTCCTTGATGGAGGCCTCCATGCGGGTCTCCTTGCCGGAGGCGAAGGGCTCTCCGCAGTCCAGGGACTTCAGGGAGATGCCGCGCTTGACCAGCTTGGACTCGAAGACGTCCAGGACGGCCTTGACGCGCTCCTCGGAGTTCGCCTTCATGAGGATCTTCTCGCCGGAGAAGTCGATCTCCGCGCCGACGCCCTTGAAGTCGTAGCGCTGGGCGATCTCCTTCTGCGCCTGGTTCAGGGCGTTGGACACCTCCTGCTTGTCCACCTTGCTGACGACGTCGAACGTGGAATCGCTGGCCATGGGTGCTCCTTGCTGCGTGGGCGGGCGCGCCGGGGTCCCTGCGGCCCGGGCGCGGATTCTGCGCCCACCCTACCGGCCGTGCCCCGTGCCGGTCCCGGCTCGATTGGCGAGGGGTGCACGGTGTGCTGTAGAGTCGTCTCTCGCCTGATCGGTCGGCCTCACGGATTCGTGGGGGCACCGATGAGCGGCCTGGCAGATTACCCGAGCGGCCAAAGGGGGCTGACTGTAAATCAGCTGGCACTGCCTACGGGGGTTCGAATCCCTCATCTGCCACCGGGAGGGAGACCCCGGGACCGGAGCACCGGTCCCGGGGCCTTCTGCCTCTCCGGGGCCCTCCGGGCCTCCGGTGTCCCCGCCGGGTCCGCCCTCACCCCGCGGCCGGCAGCGGGAACACGTCCCAGACGGTCCCGAGCGCGCCACGCGGGGCCTCGCGCTGCAGGCGGTGCACCAGCAGCGCCCAGCCGTCGACGTCCGAGCCGGCCGGGGCGGGCGGGCAGGTGCCGCGGTGGTGCCAGACGTCCCCGGCGAGGACGAAGTCCAGGTGCTCTGCGATGCCCCCGTCGGAGGGGACGTCGCCCTCGCGGCGGAGCCCGTCCGCGGGGGAGACCGCGTAGAGGCTGGTGGCGTCGCGGTCCAGCACCAGGCCGCAGTCGTCCTCGAACGCGGTGATCCACGCGACGGCGTGCCCCATCGCCGCCTCGGGCGGCCCGGCGGGGGAGAGCACCAGGACGCTGCCGCGCTCACCGGGGCGCAGGGTGGCGGGGGTGCCGGGGCCGTGCGGCTCGGCGCGGTCGGTGCGGGTGGGCTCGGCGTGCTGGGCGGTCATGGTGTCCTCCTCGGGGCGGCGCCGGGGTGCCCGGCGGTCGGGTCGACGCCCCTGTGGACGCCGTGCCTCCACCCTCGGCGGAGCGTGCCGGCCGTCACGCGTGGTGGGCGCTGATCCGGGGACGACGCGCCGGGGCCTGGTGCCCTGTGCAGGAGGGTTCGGGGCGCGCTGCCCGGGTCAGTAGGCCCGGTGGTCCGCGGGGGCCAGTCGCGGCCCGAACCGCTCCTTGCTCGCCCCGGAGGCGCCGATCATCCGCACCACCCGCTGGCGGTGCCCCTCCCACGGCTGCAGCAGCCGCAGCATGCCGGCGTCGTCCGTCCGTCGCCCCGCGAGGACCTGGCCGACCAGGTGCGCGAGGTGGAAGTCGCCCACGGACACCAGGTCGGCTGAGCCGTGACTGCGCTGCAGCGCCTCCGCCGCGGACCACGGGCCGACCCCCGGGATCGCCTGCAGCCGGGCCGCGAGCGCGGCCGTGCCGGCGACGTCCCCGGGGGCCACGGCGGCCCCCAGCCGGTCCACCGCCGACGCGCGGCGCGCCACCTCCAGCACCGTCCGGGACTGGGCGGGCTGGACCCAGGCGCGCGCGTGCCAATCCCAGGAGGGGATCGCCAGGACCGCGCGCGGGGTCGGCGGCAGGAGCATCCCCGCGGGTGCCGGACCGGGCGGGGTGGCGTCGTCGATCCCGTGGGCCAGCCGGACGAGGGTGCGCCAGCCGTGGCGGGCCTGGTCGTGGGTGACCTTCTGCTCGAGGACCACGGTCATCAGCTGGGTGGAGAGGTGTCCGGCGGCGGGCAGGCGCAGTCCCTCTCGGGTGCGGCGGGCCTCGCGCAGGGCGTGCGGCAGGGAGGGGCGGCGGGGGTCCGGGGCGAGGAGCGCGTCGAAGGCGTCCCAGCCGGTGTCGTGCAGGCCGAGCAGGGCGGGCAGCCCGGCGAGCGCGGCGGCGGCCCCGGGGCCCCAGGCGCGGGCCGTCACCTCGCCCCGGACCTGCGGGGAGACCAGGAGGGTGGCCGGCAGCGTGGCCCCGTCCACGCGCTCGCGGCGGGTGAGCCACACCCCCGTCGGCGCCGCGCGCACCGTGGGGTCGGCCGCGCCGCGCTGCAGGGGACGCAGCGTGGCGGCCACGTCCACCGGGACGCCCGGGGCCAGGCGCACGACGGCATCCGGCGGGACGGACAGGGGCGGGACCATGGCGGCACGGTACCGCGTGCGGTGCGCCGTCCCGGCCGGGGGCGTCCGCTGTGAGCGGAGCACATGGCGTCCGGTGACCGGACCTCGGTGCCGTGTCCGGAGGCTCGCGTAGCGTGGGCGCCGTGAACGAGATCAACCCCGCCCCCGCCCACGGTCAGCCGCGCTGGGCCGAGAACGTCCTGGACCTGATCGGCCGGACCCCGCTGGTGAAGCTCAACCGCGTCACGGAGGGCGTGGAGGCCACCGTGCTCGTCAAGGTGGAGTACCTGAACCCGGGCGGCTCCGTGAAGGACCGCATCGCGCTGCGCATGCTCGAGGAGGCCGAGCGGGACGGGAAGCTCGCCCCCGGCGGCACCGTGGTGGAGCCCACCTCCGGCAACACCGGCGTGGGCCTGGCCCTCGTGGCCCAGCAGAAGGGCTACCGGGCCGTGTTCGTCACCCCGGACAAGGTCGGCCAGGAGAAGCGGGACGTCCTCACCGCGTACGGTGCGGAGATCGTGGTCACCCCCACCTCCGTGGAGCCGTCCTCGGACGAGTCCTACTACGGCGTGGCCAACCGTCTGGAGAAGGAGATCCCGGGCGCGTTCCAGCCGAACCAGTTCTTCAACCCGGCCGCCCCGGCCTCGCACTACGAGACCACCGGCCCGGAGATCTGGGAGGACACCGCGGGCACGGTGACCCACGTGGTCATCGGCGCCGGCACCGGCGGCACCATCACCGGCACGGGCCGCTACCTCAAGGAGGTCTCCGCGGACCGCGCGTCGAGCCCGGTGCGCGTGATCGGCGCGGACCCGGAGGGCTCCGTCTACTCCGGCGGCACCGGGCGCCCCTACTTCGTCGAGGGCGTCGGCGAGGACATGTGGCCGGGGAACTACGACCCCTCGGTCCCGGACGAGGTCATCGCCGTCTCCGACGACGCCGCGTTCGAGATGACCCGCCGCCTGGCCGCGGAGGAGGGCCTGCTGGTCGGCGGCTCCTCCGGCATGGCCGTGGTGGCCGGGCTGCAGGCGGCCCGCGAGCTCGGTCCCGACGACGTCATGGTGATCGTCCTGCCGGACTCCGGCCGCGGCTACCTGGCCAAGATCTTCAACGACGACTGGATGGACGAGCGCGGCTTCCACTACGCGCAGGAGGAGACGGTGCTGCCCGCCTGGGCGCAGGGCCGCACCCGCTCCGCCGTGGCCACGGCGCCGTCCGACTCCCGCGAGGGCGCGCGCGGCGGTGTGGGCACCCCCGTGGAGGCCCCGGGCGAGGGCTCGCCGCAGGACGGCGCCGCCACCGCGACGCCGGCCCCCGGCTCCCGCTGGGACGCCTCCCTGGCGGACGTGCTCGCGGACAAGGAGGACCTGTTCCCCGGCTCCGTGCCCACCCTCGTCACCGCGTCCCCGGACACCACCGTGGCCGATGCCGTCGCCACCCTCGCCCGCTACGGCGTGGACGCCCTGCCCGTGATCGCCGAGCCGCGCCACGACCTGCGCATCAACGAGGTCCGCGGCACGGTGTCCGCCCCCGCGCTCGCGGCCGCGTTGGCGGCAGGCCGGGTGCAGCCCGGCTCGGCCGTGTCGGACGTCATGGAGCCCGCGCTCCCGAGCGTCGGCGCCGCCATGACCCTCCGCGCGGCCGCCCGCCGGCTGCAGGAGGACCCGATCCTGCTGGTGATGGACGCGGGCATCGTCCAGGGCGTGGTGACCCTGCACGACGTCCTCGTCTACGCCACCGCCTGAGACAGCCGCCCCCGAGACAAGGAGCCTCCGGCATGACCGAGCAGAACGCCCACGAGCAGCCCCACGACACCGCCCCCACCGGCCCCGAGGCCACGGAGGGGCCCGCGGAGGGCTTCGGCACCCGTGCCGTGCACGCGGGACAGCACCTGGACGAGGTGTACGGCGCCGTCGTCCCGCCGCTGCACATCTCCAGCACCTACGCGCCCACCGCCATCGGTGAGCTGCGCCGTGGTTACGACTACGGCCGCGGCACCAACCCCACCCGCGACGCGCTCCAGGAGCAGCTCGCCGCGCTGGAGGCCGGCGTGGACGACGCCGGCACTCCGAAGGCCACCGGCCTGACGTTCGCATCCGGCCTGGCCGCCGAGACCGCCCTCATCATGGGCGCCGGTCAGCCCGGCATGACCATCGTGATGGGCAACGACGTCTACGGCGGCTCGTACCGCCTCATCTCCAGGGTCCTCAAGCCCTGGGGCGTGGACCACGCCGTGGTGGACATGGGCGAGCCGGAGCAGGTGGCCGCCGCCGTCGAGCAGGCCGCCGCGTCCGGCCCGGTGATGGTCTGGCTGGAGACCCCCTCCAACCCGATGATGAAGATCTCCGACGTCGCCGCGGTCGCCGAGGCCGCCCACGGCCGGGGCGCGCAGCTCGTGGTGGACAACACGTTCGCCACCCCGTACCTGCAGAACCCCATCGCCCTGGGGGCGGACGTGGTGGTGCACTCCACCACCAAGTACATCGGCGGTCACTCGGACGTCATCGGCGGCGCCCTGGTGATCCCGGACGCCGAGCTCGCCGAGAAGGTGAAGTTCCAGCAGTTCGCCGCGGGCGCCGTCAACGGCCCGGTCGACGCCTACCTCACCACCCGCGGCCTGAAGACGCTCGGGGTCCGCATGGACCGCCACCAGGCCAACGCGCAGGCCCTGGCCGAGTGGCTCACCGAGCAGTCCGCCGTGTCCCAGGTGCTGTACCCGGGCCTGCCGGACCACCCGGGCCACGAGCTTGCGAAGCGCCAGATGCGCGGCTTCGGCGGCATGGTGTCGGTGCGGTTCCACGGGGGCGCCGCGGCGGCCAAGAAGGTCGCCGAGTCCACGCGCCTGTTCCAGCTGGCCGAGTCCCTCGGCGGAATCGAGTCGCTGATGAACTACCCGGCGGAGATGACCCACGCCTCCGTGGCCGGCACCGAGCTGGCCGTCCCGGACGACCTCGTGCGGCTGTCCGTGGGCATCGAGGACGCCTCCGACCTCATCGCCGACCTCGAGCAGGCGATCGCCGGCCTGGCCGGCTGACGCGCCCCGCCTCGTGCGACGCCGGCGGGACCCCTTCCGAGTCCGGCCGGCGTCGTAATGTGGACCACATGAGCATCACCGCCTTCACGAACGTCCACGTGGTCCCCGTCGAGTCCGACCCGTTCGACGGCGTCCTCCTGGCCGAGGACGGGCGGATCTCCGCCCTCGGCCCGGACGTCGAGATCCCGGCGGGTGCCGACGTCGTCGACTGCGGGGGACGCTGGCTCCTGCCCGGCTTTGTGGACGCCCACGTCCACCTGGGCATGCACGCCGAGGGCGAGGTCGGGGCCACCGCCGACGTCAACGAGATGACGGACCCCGTCATGGCGGGCGTGCGCGCCCTCGACGCCGTGGACCCGAACGAGCCCGGCTGGCGGGACGCCCTGGCCGGCGGCATCACCACCGTCAACGTCAACCCCGGCTCGGGCAACCCGATCGGCGGCCAGGCCGTGGCCATGCACACCCACGGGCGCACGGTGGACGAGATGGTGCTGCGCGCCCCGTCCGGCGTGAAGTCCGCGCTGGGGGAGAACCCCAAGACCGTCTACAAGGAGCAGGGCCGCACCCCGTCCACCCGCCTGGGCACCGCCCTCGTGATCCGTCGGGCCTTCATGGAGGCGCAGGGCTACATGGCCCGCCGCACGGAGGCCGAGGCGGACGGCAAGCCGTTCACGAAGGACCCGCACATGGAGGCCCTCGCTCTGGTCCTGGAGCGCAGGATCCCGTGGCGCCAGCACTGCCATCGCACCGACGACGTCGCCACGGCCCTGCGCATCGCCGACGAGTTCGGCTACGACCTCGTGCTCGACCACGGCACCGAGGCGCACCCGCTCGCGGACGTGCTCGCCGAGCGCGGGGTGCCCGTGCTGATCGGCCCGCTCTTCACCACCAAGTCCAAGCCGGAGCTGCGCGGTCGGTCCCTGCGCAACCCCGGCCGACTGGCCCGTGCGGGCGTGGAGATCAGCATCATCACGGACCACCCGGTGGTGCCGATCGACTTCCTCGTCTACCAGGCGGCGCTCGCGGTCAAGGAGGGGCTGGACCGGGACACCGCGCTGCGGGCCATCACGCTGAACCCGGCGAAGGTCCTCGGGCTCGCGGACCGCATCGGCTCCCTCGCCCCGGGCAAGGACGCCGATCTGGTCCTCTGGTCGGGGGACCCGCTGGACGTCATGCAGCGTGCGCTGCGCGTGTGGATCGGGGGCCGTCCGGTGATGGAGTACGACGCCGCCGCGGCCCGCCCGGTCGTCGCCTCCGCCCGCCCCGCGGAGGACTGACCGCGGAGGCCTGGGCGGGGCGGACACGACGCGGGGGCCGGCGATGCCGGCCCCCGAAGTCTCGTGTCCGCTCAGCGGCGCACGCGGGAGCGCACCGGCGGCAGCCAGAGGAGCACGGCGCCGATCGCCATGGCCGCGCCGAGCACGATGAACAGAGGATTCGGGCGCAGCACCGCGGGGATGGCCAGCAGCACGGCCACGGTGGTCAGCGTGCCGAGGGAGGCGCGGCGGCGCCGCAGGAGGCCCACCCAGCCCCAGAGGGTGACGAGCGCCAGCGCCGCGAGCACGCCGCCCACGGTGTACTGACCGGTGGCTCCGCCGAGCGGGCCGATGGACTGCAGACCGGTGACGGGGTCGATGACCTCGCCGCCGTCGCGGTCGGCCCGCACGCCGTTGTAGACGAACGCGGTGGCCAGCCCGAGCAGCAGCAGGGAGACGGCGAGCCACCACAGCCGGGTGAGGCGCAGCAGCGGGTGGACCCTGCCGGCCTCGGTCTCGTCGCGGGCGTCGAGGGCGCGCTCTCGCTCGGCCTGACGCTCGGCGCGGGCGGCGTCGTCGTCGGCGCGGACCTGCTCCCGCACCCCGCGCAGGCGCGCGGCGTCCTGCGCCTGGTTCTCCTTGAAGCTGCGGCCGGCCTCGCCGGCGGCGTGGCCCACGCGTTCCTTCAGGGGCTCGGCCCGCTCGGCCGCCTGGGCCGCGGCACGGACGGCGCGCTCGCGCAGGCCGGTGGCGCGCGAACCGTCGGCGTCTGCGGTTCGGGGGGCCTCGGCGCGCGCCTGCTCGCGGCGGATCCGCTCGGCGTCCTGGCCCTCGCGGAAGGCGCGGGCGGCGCGTCCGGCGGCGCGGGCGATGCGGTCGCTGCTGTTCTCTGCGCTGTTGTCTGCCACGGGCCCGAGCCTATCGGGCGGGCCCGGGGAGGGGCAGGACGGTGGGGCAGGACACACCACCGGGGCGCAGACGGGCGAGGGTGCACTCGCGTACAGTGGGGGAACCGGATCCGGTCATTTCCCCCTGTGGTGGAGAGCGTGGACGCGTGAGCCACGCCGTTGGATGCAGATGTCGTGCAGATGTGTGTGCGGGTCGCGAACGTCGCGGCCCCGGGGGACTTCGCGGCTGGACGGTCACTTCCATCCCAGCAGCCCCCGCGCCCACGACGACGACCCGCGACCGTCGCCCGCCGGCGCGCCTGCGCATCCCCAGGAGGACGCCTTGACGCCCCATGAGACCATCCCCGCCGACGATCAGGCACCCGTGGACCTGACCGAGTTCGACCCCGAGCTGGCCGAGACCACGGCGGAGGCCCCCGCCGCCGAGCAGGACGCCGACGACGCCGAGGCCGACGCTGAGCCGGCCGGACCCACGTTCCTCTCCCTCGGCCTGGACGCCCGTGTCCTGGCCGCCGTCGAGGACCTGGGTTACCAGCGTCCCTCGCCCATCCAGGAGGCGACCATCCCGCTGCTGCTGGACGGCCGCGACGTCGTGGGCCTCGCCCAGACCGGCACCGGCAAGACCGGTGCGTTCGCCCTGCCGGCACTCTCCCGCCTGGCCGAGACCCAGGACGTCAACGGACGCTCGCAGGCCCCCCAGATCCTCGCCCTGGCCCCGACCCGCGAGCTCGCACTCCAGGTCGCCGAGGCGTTCGAGTCCTACGCCAAGCACCTGGACGACGTCTCGGTGCTCGCCGTCTACGGCGGCGCCCCGTACGGTCCCCAGCTGGCCGGCCTGCGCCGCGGCGCCCAGGTCGTCGTCGGCACCCCGGGCCGCGTGATCGACCACCTCGAGCGCGGCAACCTGGACCTCTCTCAGCTGCAGACCCTCGTGCTGGACGAGGCGGACGAGATGCTGCGCATGGGCTTCGCGGAGGAGGTGGACCGCATCCTCGCGGAGACTCCGGACTCCAAGCAGACCGCGCTGTTCTCCGCCACCATGCCCCCGGCGATCCGCCGGATCTCCGCGCAGTACCTGAACGACCCGGAGGAGGTGGCGGTCGCCCGCCAGTCGACCACCGGCACGAACATCCGCCAGCGCTACCTGCAGATCGCGCATCAGTGGAAGTTCGAGGCGATGACCCGCATCCTCGAGACCGAGGACCATGAGGGCGTCATCGCGTTCGTCCGCACCCGCGCCGGCACGGACGAGCTGGCGCAGCGCCTGAACCAGGCCGGCTTCTCCGCCGTGGCCATCTCCGGCGACGTCGCGCAGAAGCAGCGCGAGAAGACCGTGGACGACCTCAAGGCCGGCCGCGTGGACATCCTCGTGGCCACCGACGTCGCCGCCCGCGGTCTGGACGTGGAGCGCATCTCCCTCGTCGTGAACTACGACATCCCGCAGGACGCCGAGTCCTACGTGCACCGCATCGGCCGCACGGGCCGCGCCGGCCGCTCCGGCGACGCCGTGCTCTTCATGACCCCCCGCGAGCGCTTCCTGCTCAAGCAGATCGAGCGCACCACGCGCCAGGAGGTCGAGGAGATGCAGGTGCCCACCGTGGCGCAGGTGAACGAGGCCCGCACGCGCGGCGTCGTCGCCGGCATCGGGCGCACCCTGGAGACCGCCTCCGAGGCAGACCTGGACACCTACGCGCGCATGGTCGCCGAGTACGTGGAGGCGAACGACGTCGACCCGGCCCGCGCGGCGGCGGCCCTGGCCCTCATGGCCCAGGGCGGGCGCCCGCTGCTCACCGAGGCCGACGAGGTCCCGGCCGGCGGCCGCGTGCGCCGCGATCGCGACCGCGACGACCGCCGTGAGCGGGGCGACCGTTCCGAGCGGGGCGACCGCGACGGCCGTGGCTCCCGCGGCCCGCGCCGCGAGCCCGCCGCCGGCAACGCGACGTACTGGATCGGCGTCGGCCACCAGGACCGCGTCCGTCCGGGCAACATCGTGGGCGCGCTGGCCAACGAGGTCGGCCTGCCGGCCTCCGCGATCGGCGCGATCGACCTGCGCGGCAACCACGCCCTCGTGGAGCTGCCCGCGGACCTGACCGCGGCCCAGCTGGACGCCGCGGCGAACACGGAGATCAATGGGCGCCGCCTGAACCTGCGCAAGGACACCGGCCGGCCCACCCGCGCCGAGCGCGACGGTGACGGCGAGCGCGGCCACCGCGGTCCGCGCGAGGACCGCGGCGGCTTCCGCCGGGACCGGGGCGACCGTGGGGGGTTCCGCAGGGACCGCGGCGAGCGCCCCGAGCGCGGCGGCTTCCGCAAGGACCGCGACGACCGCGGCCCTCGCGAGGACCGGGGTGGGTTCCGCCACGACCGTGACGACCGCGGCGGCCGTCCGGGCGCCCGCAAGCCGCGCTGGGGCTCCGACGACCGTCGGGACCGCGGACCGCGCCGCTGACCCCCGCTGACGCCCTCCTGACCGGGGCCGTGGTGGACCTTCCGAGGTGATCGGAGAGGCCGCCGCGGCCCCGATTTTGCATCAGTGGGAAAGATGCTGTAGAGTCTTACCTCGTTGCCCCGATAGCTCAGTGGTAGAGCGCCATCTTGGTAAGATGGAGGTCCCGGGATCGATTCCCGGTCGGGGCTCTGACATGAGAGCCCGTTCTCTCGGCTTGCGCCGCGAGCGCGGGCTCCTCATGTTGTGGCGGCGTAGCTCAGCTGGTTAGAGCGCACGACTCATAATCGTGAGGTCGAGGGATCGAGTCCCTCCGCCGCTACCGATCGAAGGCCCGGACCCTGTGGTCTGGGCCTTCGTCGTTCCCGGCGCCTCGCCGGGCCTCCCGCCCGTGCTCCGTAGACTGGCGCCCATGCCCACCTCCGCGCGTCGCCCCGAGCCCTCCGCCCGCTCCGGCGGGTTCGTCTCCCCGTGGGAGCACGGCTCCCGGCTCTACCGCGGCATGGTCCTCACCGGCTCCGCGCTGTTCCTCATCGGCATCGTCCTGTCCGTCGTCGGCGCCACCGCGCACGTGCTCGCCCTGTCCTGGACAGCGCTGGGTGTGCTCGGCGCCGGTGTCCTCGTCCACCTCTCGGCGCAGCTGGTGCGGCTGCGGGAGGCCGGCCGACGCGAGTCCGCCGCCCGGAGCGCCCGGCGGAAGGGCCGGGGGAGCGGCCGCTAGGCTGGAGGCCCTGGCCGAGGCCGCCCGCGGGCGGCCGTCTCAGATGTGAGGAGCCCCCGTGAGCGAGACCGAGTCCCTGGTCGGACGCACGTATCCGCCCGCGCCCCCGTACCAGGTCGGCCGGGAGGCCGTCCGCGCGTTCGCCGACGCCGTGCAGGCCGCCCATCCCGCGCACACGGACGTGGACGCGGCCCGCGCGCTCGGGTACGCGGACGTCGTCGCCCCGCCCACGTTCGCCGTGGTGGTCGCCCAGCGGGCCGAGGCCGCCGTCGTCGCCGACCCCGAGGCGGGCATCGACTTCTCCCGTGTGGTCCACGCGGACGAGCGCTTCACCCATCACCGGCCCATCGTGGCCGGGGACGAGCTCACCGCCACCGTGCTGATCGAGGCCGTCAAGGAGCTCGGCGGCAACCGGATGGTCACCACCGTCACAGAGATCGTCGACGCCGCCGGGGCGCCCGTCTCGGACGTCGCCTCGACCCTGCTGGTCCGCGGAGAGGAGTCCTGATGCGCGCGCAGTCCGCCCGCCCCGTCCTGGCCGAGCTGGCGAAGGGCCAGTCGATCGGCTCTCGGACCGTGCCGCTCACGCGCGCCGGCCTGGTGGCCTACGCCGCCGCCTCCGGGGACCACAACCCCATCCACTGGAACCAGGCCTTCGCCGCATCCGTGGGCCTGCCCGGCGTCATCGCGCACGGCATGCTGACCATGGGCGCGGCCGTGCAGCTGGTCACCGACTGGGCCGGTGACCCCGGCGCGGTCGTCGACTACCAGACGCGCTTCACGGCCATGGTGCCGGTCGCGGACACCACCGGTCAGACCGACGACGCCGGCGCGCCCGTCCCCGGGGCCGTCCTGGAGGTCTCCGGCGCGGTCGGCGCGATCGACGCCGAGGCCGGGACCGTCCGCATCGACCTCACCGTCAACGACCCGGCCCAGGCCAAGCCCCGCGTGCTGACCAAGGCCCAGGCGCTCGTGCGCCTGACCAGGGCCGTCGAGACCCCCGAGGAGACCGCGTGAGCGAGCGCCTGTCCGACCACACCACCACCCGCGTCGGCGGCCCGGCGCGTGCCTGGGTCGAGGCCCGCACCGAGGCCGAGGCCGTCGCGGCCGTGCGCGCCGCGGACGCGGCCGGCGAGCCGCTGTTCGTGCTCGGCGGCGGGTCCAACACCCTGATGGCGGACGCCGGGTTCGAGGGCACCGTGGTGCACATGGGTTTCACCGGCGTGGAGGTCCTCCCCGCCGAGGGCGCCGCGGACGGGGCGGGCGACGTCGTCGTGCGCGTGGCCGCGGGCCACGTGTGGGACGAGGCCGTGGCCTGGACGGTGGAGCACGGGCTGGCCGGTGTCGAGGCGCTCTCGGGTATCCCGGGGTCCGCCGGTGCCACCCCCGTGCAGAACGTGGGCGCCTACGGGGCGGACGTGTCCCAGGTGCTCGTGTCCCTGCGGGCGTTCGACCGCGCGGCCGGGCAGGTCGTCGAGCTGTCCGCCGAGGATCTGCGCTTCGGGTACCGCGACTCGGTGATCAAGCGCTCCATGTTCGAGGACGGGTCGCCGAGCCCCCGGTGGATCGTGCTCTCGATCGACCTGCGCCTGCGCCGTGCCGAGGAGGGCGCCGAGCCGACCGCTCCCGTGCGCTACGCCCAGCTGGCCCGCGCCCTGGAGGTCGAGGAGGGCGCCGACGTCTCCCTCGCCCAGGTCCGCGAGCACGTGCTGGCGCTGCGCGCGTCCAAGGGCATGGTCAGCGACGCCGCCGACCACGACACCTGGTCCACCGGCTCCTACTTCACCAACCCGATCGTCCCGGCCACCGTGCGCGTCACCCTGCCCGAGGGGGCCCCGGCCTTCGCGGCGGGCACGGACGAGGACGGGACGCCGTTGGTGAAGCTCTCCGCCGCCTGGCTGATCGACCACGCCGGCTACGGCAAGGGCTTCGGCCTGCCGGACGCCCCGCGCCGCGAGGGCGACGCGGACGGCAGCGGCCCCGACGGGCGCGGGCTGGCCGGGGGGCGCGCGGCGCTGTCCACGAAGCACACCCTGGCGGTGACCAACCGCGGCGGGGCGTCCACCGAGGACGTGTTGACCGTGGCCCGCGCGGTGCGGGACGGCGTGAAGGCGCGCTTCGGCGTCGACCTGCACCACGAGCCGATGATCATCGGCACCCGCCTCTGACGCCCCGCCCCCTGCCCGCCCGCGCACTTTCGCGAAGGAGAACGTCGCTACCATCCCGACTCCTCGGGAAGGTAGCGACGTTCTTCTGAGCGAAAGTGCCGCCGTGCTGCCGCCCCGCAGCCGCGGCCGGGGCTCAGAGGTTGCCGGTGGCGATCATCAGCATGCGGCGGATGGGCTCGGCTGCGCCCCAGAGGAGCTGGTCGCCGACGGTGAACGCGGAGAGGTACTCCGGGCCCATGTTGAGCTTGCGCAGGCGCCCGACGGGGATCTGCAGGGTGCCGGAGGCGGCGATCGGGGTGAGGTCCCGCAGGGAGGCCTCCTTCTCGTTCGGCACGACCTGGGCCCACTCGGTGCCGTCCGCCACGATCTCGGTGATCTCGTCGAGCGGCACGTCCCGGGTGAGCTTGAGCGTCAGCGCCTGGGAGTGGGAGCGCATGGCGCCGATGCGCACGCACAGCGAGTCGAACGGGATGCGGTCGTCGCCGGTGAGGCCGAGCACCTTGTTGGTCTCGTCGTAGGCCTTCTGCTCCTCGCGGGAGACGCCGTTGCCGAGGTCCGAGTCGATCCACGGGATCAGCGAGCCGCCCAGCGGCACCCCGAACTGGGATGCATCCAGGCCGCCGCGCTGCAGTTCCAGCACCTTGCGGTCGATCTCCAGGATCGCCGACGACGGGTCGGCCAGCTCCTCGGCCACGACGCCGCCCAGGGCCGCGTACTGGGTGAGCAGCTCGCGCATGTGGCGGGCACCGCCGCCGGAGGCCGCCTGGTAGGTCATGGCGGTGCCCCACTCGACCAGGCCCTCGCGGAACAGGCCCCCCAGGCCCATGAGCATGCAGGAGACGGTGCAGTTGCCGCCGATGAAGTCCTTGGTGCCGGACGCCAGCGCGGCGTCGATCACGGAGCGGTTCACGGGGTCCAGCACGATCACGGAGGAGTCCTCCATGCGCAGCGTGGAGGCGGCGTCGATCCAGATGCCGTCCCAGCCGGCGGCGCGCAGGGCGGGGTACACGGCCTTGGTGTAGTCGCCGCCCTGGGCGGTCACGATGATCGGCAGGGCCTTGAGGGCCTCGACGTCGTGCGCGTCCTGCAGGGTGCCGGCGTCACCGTCCATGCCCTCGAACACGGGGGCGGGGCGGCCGGCGTTGGAGGTGGAGAAGAACACCGGGTGGATGCGGGCGAAGTCGCCCTCCTCGGCCATCCGCTGCATGAGGACGGAGCCGACCATGCCGCGCCAGCCCACGATGCCCACGGTGGGCACGGCGGCCGGAGCGGCGGGGGACACGGGGGCGGGGGCTGCGGAAGTCATGCCCCCACGTTACCGGCCGGAGCGGTCCCGCCTCCTGCGGTTCCAGGTGAT
The DNA here is from genome assembly GCF_020097155.1 of Micrococcus porci. Taxonomy (NCBI): domain Bacteria; kingdom Bacillati; phylum Actinomycetota; class Actinomycetes; order Micrococcales; family Micrococcaceae; genus Micrococcus; species Micrococcus porci. Next base: position 1,104,293 of record NZ_CP083691.1, read on the forward strand.
GAGACCGCCCGCGGCGAACACCTGGGTGAGCACCACCAGGAACACGACGCCGGCCACCACCTTGCCCTGCAGCACGAGGATCAGGCCCATCACCGCGCAGACGAACGCGAGCACGGGGAAGGCGATCAGCGTGAGGAAGGTGACGGCCTGCGCGTCCAGCAGGGGCGCCTTCTCGTCGGAGGGGAGGTCGGCCATGTCAGTCACGCTCCCATCGTTCGTCGCGGCGGCGCGGCCCGGCGGCGGAGTCGAGCCAGCCGTCGGGGCTCGGGTCGGCGGCCACGAGCCGCCAACGGGAGTCCAGGGCGGGGGCGTGGGTGTCGCCGGGCGCGTCCACGTCCACGACCGTGATCTCGGCACGGGTGGCCACGTCCAGGGCCTGCTCGTAGAGGGTGGCCCCGCCGATGACCCACACGAGGTCCAGTCCGTCCGCCTCGTCCGCGGCGGTCAGTGCCGCCCCGAAGTCGGGGACGACGACGGCGCCGGCCGCCCGCACCGCCTCGCCGGCCTCGGGGGTGGCCGTCAGGGTGCGGGAGACCACGATGTTCGTGCGCCCGGGGAGGGGGCGGACGCGCGCCGGGAACGAGTCCCAGGTGCGCCGGCCCATGATCACGGGGTGGCCCAGGGTGAGCGCCTTGAAGCGGGCGAGGTCCTCGGGCAGGTGCCAGGGCATGGTGCCGTCGGCGCCGATGACGCCGTCCGGGGTCTGCGCCCAGATCATGGCGATGGTCTGGCGGGGGCGAGCGCCGTCGTCGTGGTGGCGGGCCATCAGACGGCCACCGGGGCCTTGATCGCGGGGTGGTGGCGGTAGTCCACGAGCTCGAAGTCGTCGTACTCGTAGTCGAAGATGCTCTCCGGCGTGCGGCGGATCCGCAGCGTGGGGTACGGGTACGGCTCGCGGGAGAGCTGCTCGCGCACCTGCTCCTCGTGGTTGGCGTAGATGTGGCAGTCCCCGCCGGTCCACACGAACTCGCCGGGGGTCAGCCCGGTCTGCTGGGCCACCATCAGGGTGAGCAGGGCGTAGGAGGCGATGTTGAAGGGCACGCCCAGGAACAGGTCCGCCGAGCGCTGGTAGAGCTGGCAGGAGAGCACGCCGGGCGCGCCGTCGACGTCGGGGGCCACGTAGAACTGGAACATCGCGTGGCAGGGCGGCAGGGCCATCTCGTCCACCTCGGCCGGGTTCCACGCGGTGACCAGGTGGCGGCGGGAGTCGGGGCTCGTGCGGATCTGCTCCACGACCTTCGCGATCTGGTCGATGCTCCCGCCGTCCGGGGTGGGCCACGAGCGCCACTGCACGCCGTACACCGGGCCGAGCTCGCCGCCCTCGTCCGCCCACTCGTCCCAGATGGTCACGCCGCGCTCCTGGAGCCAGCGAACGTTCGAGTCGCCGCGCAGGAACCACAGCAGCTCCAGCGCCACGGACTTGAAGTGGACCCTCTTGGTGGTGATCAGCGGGAAGGACTCGGCCAGGTCGAAGCGCAGCTGCCGGCCGAAGACGCTGCGCGTGCCGGTGCCGGTGCGGTCCGCCTTCACGGCGCCGTGCGCGAGCACGTCGGCCAGCAGGTCCTCGTAGGGGGTGGGGATGCTCACCCGGGGAGTCTATCGAGGCCCCCGGACGCGCTGTCGCCCCCGGACGCGCTGTCGCCCCCGGTCGCGACGGGATCGGCGTCGGGCCCGTCCTGCAGGATCCGCTCCTCGGCACGGGGCCGGGCGAAGATGAGCACGGCCGCGATCAGCGCCGTCGCTGCGAGGACGGCCGCGGAGACGCCCGCGTCCGGCGTGTCCTGGGCGCGCACCGCCGCCGTGACGCCGGCGACGTCGATCCCGCCTTCGGCCCACCGGCCCGCCAGGTCCCCCAGCAGCCCGGCGGCGTCCCGTGCCTGCGCGTGCGCGCCGGCCGCCAGCAGTCCGGCCAGGCCGTTCCAGGCCAGCAGGGCCGCGCCGATGCGGGCGGACCGGTCCACCGCAATCCGGCGGGCGGCGAGGTCCTCGCGGGGGCTGAGCCCGCCGAGCGCCCCGCGCCGGTGCACCACCAGCACGACGCCGGCCACGGCGGCGAGCACGGTCGCCGCGGCCGCGGCGAACCAGGGGGCGACGTCCGCGCCCGCGGGCTGGCTGTCGGCAGACGCGCGGAACTGCGTCGACTCCGGGCCGGTGTGCACGCTCAGCTGGACGCCGTCCACGGCGGGCAGCCCGGCCATCGCGGCGATGCCCGCCGCGGCCAGGACCGTGGCCCCGCCCAGGATGACGAGCACGCGCCGGGAGAGCAGGTGGCGCCAGGACCGGGAGCGCAGCGCCGCCCGCCGTCGCGGTCCGGTTTCCCGAGGCCAGGTGACCTGGGCGAGGGCGGCCAGGCCCACGAGCCACAGCGCGGGCAGCAGGGCCACGGCCGCGATGCCGGGGGTCAACAGCTCTGCCGGCACCGCGGACTCGACCAGCTCCACGGTGCCACGGGTCGGTGCGCCGTCGGCCTGCACCCAGGACAGCCCGCCGTCGCCCGCCCACAGCCCCACGTAGGCCCAGGGGCCGAGCAGCGCCCCGGTGAGGACCAGGGCCAGCAGCGCCCAGAGGCCCAGGTGCTGGCGGGCCGTCGTCCGGGCGGAGCGCCGAGGCCCGCGGCGGGCGGCGAGCGCGAGCACGCCGACGACGGTCAGCCCGAGCAGAAGGACGGGCCAGAGGGGGATGTCGAGGGTCATGGGGTGTCCTTCCGGTCCACGGGGGCGGGGGGAGAGACGAGGGCGGCCTCCACGACGCGCTGCACGCGCTCGCGGTCCCAACCCGCGGCGAGGGCGCTGTGCACGGCCGCCTCCAGGGTCCGGGCGGTGCCGTCGTCGTCGGCGGTGAGGGCGCCTCGGGGCCGGTCCGCGACGACGGTGCCCTTGCCGCGGGCGGTGCGCACGACGCCGGCGGACTCCAGCTCCCGGTACGCCCGCACCACGGTGTTCGGGGCCACCCCGAGGTCGGCGGCCAGAGCCCGGACGGAGGGGAGGCGGTCGCCGGGGGCGAGCACGCCGGCGTCGACGAAGGCGGAGATGCCCGCGCGTATCTGCTCGAATGGGGGCACGGGGGAGCGGAGGTCCAGTTCGAGGGTCGGCTCGACGCCGTTCATGCCGTCTCCGTCCGCACCGTCTCAGCGGTCCGCGCCCGGTCGATCCCTGGCCCCGTGCGCAGCTCGCCCAGCGCGGGCGGGCGCCACAGCAGAAGGACGAGCGCCACCGCCAGGGTGGCGAGGCCCGTCCAGGCGTCGACGGTGCCGATCCATCCCAGCCCGGGCCTCGCGTCGAGGGCGGCCGGGTGGCCGGGGAACACGGCGTGCAGCAGATCCCGCTGGGTGCGGCTCAGGAGGACGGAGCCCCACGCCCCCAGCGTGAGGAGCCACAGCATCCAGGCGACGGTGCGCACCAGCCGGTGCGCGGCGACGGTGCGAGCGGCCCGGTCCTGGGCGGCCGTGAGCCCGATGATCGGTGGCCGGTGTGCGATCGCCCGCAGCCCGATGGCCGCCGCGCCCAGATCGGCGACGAGGGCGCCGAGGATCCACGGGGCCAGCTGAGCGCCGGCGGCCAGCGGGGTGTACCCCTCGGGCTCCTGTGCGCCGTCCGACGGGAAGAGCCGGGGGACGCTCGGCTCGGCCCAGAGGAGGACCAGGGTCGCGCCCAGGGCCAGGCCGATCCCGACGCCGGGGAGCGCCGGTCCGCGCGGCACCAGCGAGGCCGCCGTCCGGGGGGTGAGCACCGCGCGTCGCACCCGTCCCTGGGGGGCAGGGACGGAGCGCTGCGCCCCGACCGTCACCGCGGCCACGAGGATCGCCGGGAGCAGGGCCAGCGCCAGGGCGAGCCAGACGGCGTCGAGGAAGACCGGGACGCCGTGCCACTCGCCGGCGTCCCAGGTCCATTCCGGCCCCTCCGGCCGGGCCTCAGCGGCCAGTCCGGCGAAGCCGGAGATGGAGCCCAGCAGCAGAGCGGTGACGGCGGTGGCCGCCCCGTGCGATCGGACACGCGCCAGGAGGGCGGCAGATGTGGTGGTGGGCCGCACGCTCAGCGCCGTGCCGATGACGATGGCCAAGACGCTCAGCACGGTGAGGACGGGCAGCAGGACGGTGAACAGCGCCATCACGACCTCCGGTGACGGGGAGCGCCGAATGGCACCCCTTTGCGCCCACTGTATCAATACGGTGATACACGAGGAGGGGGTGTCCGCACGCACCACGGGGCGGGGACATCCTCGTCCCCGCCCCGCCAGATGTCGCCGTCTCAGACCTCGCGCACCATGTCCTGGTACTCGGGGTAGCGGCGCAGGTAGTCCTGCACGTAGGAGCACTCAGGGGAGATCTTCTCGCCCTCGGCGCGGAGCCGGTCCAGGACGATCGTCACCAGAGCGCGGGCGTAGCCCTTCCGGCCGTGCGCCTCGTCGATGATGGTGTGCTGGAGGCGCACCACGGTCTCGTCCTCACCGCCGTCGGCCGCGGGGAGCTCCTCGACGTCGTAGCCCAGGAAGCCGATGAACACGCCGTCCTGGCGCATCTCGAAGCGCTGGCGGTCCGGGTCGCGGGTCACCTGGAGGCGCTCGTGGACGATCTTCTCGGGGTGCTGGTTCGCGGTGGTCTCCATGCCACGAGCCTAGGCCCGCACGGTCAGTCGCTCCAGGGGTCGTAGACCTCGGCGGCCACCACGGCGCCCTTGGCGTCCAGCCCCTGGTGCAGCACCAGCACGCCGCCCGGGCGCAGGTGCGGGTCCCGGCGCGGCAGGGCGGCCAGCACGTCGGAGGCCGGGCGGGCGGCGGCGTCGTCGACCTCCTCGAGGATCGAGGGGATCACGGGACGGTGCAGGCACAGCACCTGCGGACGACGCCGGGCCAGCAGGTCCCGGAACGCCCGCCGGGTCTTCTTGGGCTTCTCGCGCGCCGTGGTCTCGGTGAACGCGGACTTGGTCTTCAGGGGCAGTCGGGTGGCCTTCACGAAGGGGGCGAGGGTCTCCACGCAGCGCCGCCAGGGGGAGGAGACGACCCGCTCGGGGCGCCAGACCGCGATCAGGCGCGCCACCGAGTGGGCCTGGCGGCGACCGGTGGCGGCCAGCGGGCGCTCCTGCTCGGCGCGCGACCAGGACGAGCGCGGCTTGGCCTTCGCGTGCCGCAGCACCAGCAGCGGGACGGTGCGCAGGTGCCCGCGGGCGTCGGCCCGCTCCAGCCGGTCCAGCGGCTCCAGGTCCGTGGCGTTGCTCAGCATCTCGCGGGCGCGGGCCGAGCTGACCCAGCGGGCCTCGTCGACCTCGTCGCCGTCGGGCGTCGGGCGCTGGCCGGTGGCCTCCCCGGCCCAGTACCAGACCTCCTTGGAGAGCATCCCCTTCCCCTTGCGGTCGGGGACGTCGTAGCGGGTCACGGCCAGCGGCAGGCCCGGGCGGAGGGTCAGCGCGACCTCCTCGGCGAGCTCGCGGGCGGCCGCCTCCGGGAGGGTCTCGCCGTCGTCCACCTTGCCCTTGGGCCAGGACCAGTCGTCGTAGCGGGGCCGGTGGATCACGAGGACCTCGAGGCCCTCGGCACCCGGACGCCAGGGGATCATGCCCGCGGCGAGCACCTCGGCGCCGGGCGCGGTGACGGCTCCGTCCGGGGTGGACCAGGCGGCGGCGCGGTCGTCGGGGTGCGCGGACATGGTGCGGGGGTCCTCCGGGGGGATGGGGTCGGGGATGCCGTCCCAGGATAGGGGACGCGTCACGCGGTGCCGCGGGTCGCGGTCGCCCGCCCACGGGCCCGCGCCCGGACCGTCAGCGGGCGGGGCGCAACTGCACGTCGGCCGCGGCCAGCGCGAAGCCGAGGGACTCGTAGAGCCGCACCGCCGGCACGTTGTCCGCGTCCACGTACAGGTCCACCGCGTCCACGCCACGGCCGGCCATGTGATGCAGCCCCGCCAGGGTCAGGGCCCGCCCCAGGCCGCGCCCCTGGGCGGCGGGGGAGATCCCGACGGCGTACACCTCGCCCTCCGACGGCGCCCCCGCCTCCGCCGGGGTCACCTTCGTCCAGTGGTAGCCCACCGGGGTGCCCTCGGCGTCCTCGGCCAAGAGCAGCCCGGCGGCCTCGAACCAGTCCTCGGCCTCCCGGGCGTCCAGGTCGGCGCGGGTGAGGGAGCCCTGCTCGGGGTGGTCGGCGAACGCGGCGGCGTTCAGGGCCAGCCAGGCGTCCTCGTCCCGGCCCGGCACGAATCCGCGCAGGGTCACGCCCTCGGGAAGCCGCGTCGGGGGCAGCGCCCCCAGTCCGGCGGGGTCCAGGCGCATCCGGCGCAGCTCGCGCACGGGCTCGAGGCCGTGACGGCGGGCCAGGGCGAGCGCCCCCGGCAGCGCGCCGTGCGCCCAGGCGCTGGTCCGCCGCGCCTCCCCGCGCTCGCGGACCGCGTCCGCCGCGGCCTCCGCCAGGGCGGCGCCCAGGCCGGCGCCGCGGTGCGCCGGGTCCACCGCCAGCTCCACGACGCCCGGCCCCGCGGCCTCGCCCTCCGGTGCCAGGACCGCCACGCCGGTGACGGCGCCCGCCTCGTCGCGGGTCAGGCCCCACCACCGCTGCGCATCGCGCGCCAGGACCGCGCGCGTCTGGTCGTTCAGCGGGGGGTGGCCGTCGGAGCGGTGGGCGCGGTCCGCCAGGGCGAGGGCGGCGTCCACGTCGGACGGCGTTCCGGGGGAGACGACGCCGGGCGTCGGCGGGAGGGCGGGGGAGGCGGGCTGCTCGGACATGCCCACACCCTAGGCCGCCGGACGCCAGGCCCGTCAGGCATCGCCGTCGGGGCGGGGGGTGAACCGGTAGCCGACGTTGCGGACGGTGCCGATCATCTGCTCGCGGTCCGGGCCGAGCTTGGCGCGCAGGCGGCGCACGTGGACGTCCACGGTGCGGGTCCCGCCGAAGTAGTCGTCGCCCCACACCTCCCGGAGCAGCTGCTCGCGGGAGAACGCCCGGCCGGGACTCTGCGCGAGGTGCTTGAGCAGCTCGAACTCGCGGAAGGTGAGGTTCAGGGCGCGTCCGTCGAGGCGGGCCCGGTAGCCGACCGGGTCGATCTCCACGCCGCCCACGGCCAGCCGCTCCGCCGCGCCGCCGGCCACCGGCGCGTCGGCGGGGCGCAGCAGGCGCACGCGGGCGTCCACCTCGGCGGGTCCGGCGCCGGTGAGCACGATGTCTGCGAGCGACCACTCCGGGCCCACCGCGGTGAGGGCGCCTTCGGCCATCACCGCCACCACCGGCACCTCCGGCGCCAGGGACGCCAGGTCCCGGGCCAGGGTGCGCGCCTCTGCCAGGCCGGAGGTGGCGTCGAGCAGCACGCCGTCGACGTCCTCCCGGCCGGCGGCGAGGGCGGCGCGGGGGTCGGCGCGCTCGACGTCGTGCGTGAGGAGGTCGAGCGCGGGGAGCACCTCCACGGCGGACGCGGCGCGCGTGAGCATCAGCAGCCGCGCCATGGCGCCCCCTCGACGTCGTCCGTGCCGGCGCTGCCGGCGCCCGCGTGTGACGCCGGCCCGCCGTCGAGGATACCGATCGGGCGCGCCTGGCAGGATGGGGGGCGTGATGCGTCTGTCCATGGCCCTGAGCGCGGCCCTCGCCGCCCTCGTCCTCGGGGGAGCGGCCCTGCTGGGCCCGGTCCCGGCTGCGGTGGCGGCCTGCCTCGTCATCGCGGTGATCGCCTTCGGCTGGCCCCGTCAGATGGGCGCCCCCGCCCGCCTCTCGCTGACCCTCACCATGCTCGTGGCGGGCGTGCTCGGCGTGCTCGTGATGGTGCTGTGGCCGCGCGGCGACGCCGGTCCGCGCGGCGCGTGGGCGCTGTTCGAGCCGCTGGCCGTGGTCCTGGCGTTCGGCACGATGGCGTCGTTCATCGTGCAGCTGGTGCGCGGGACGGGCCGGCCGCTGCGCCTGGAGTCCACGGTGACCACCATGGGCGGAGTCCTCGTGTGCCTCCTGGCCGCCTCGTGGGTCCCGCTCGCGCATCACCGCGAGGCCCCCGGCGCCACCGGACTCGTGGTCACGCTGGCGGCCACCCTGATCGTCACGTCCCTGATCGGCCTGACGCCGTTCATGCAGGGGCGCCCGCGGGTGCTCGCCCTCGTGATGGTGCCGGCCTCCGGGGTCGTCGCGGCGCTGGTGTCCCTGCTGCTCGGCGCCCCCGCCCACACCGCGTGGGTGTACGCGGCGGCGGCCCTGGGCACGGCGGGGCTCGTCTCCCTGACGGCCGCGGCGGCGCCCTCCTCCCGCCCGCTGCCCGAGGACCGCGTCGTGGGCACCACGCTCTCCCCGCGGCGCGCCGGCTATGCGCTGGCGATGGCCCCCGTGGGGGCGGCGGGGGTGGTCGGGCACGTCATGCTCGGCTTCCTGGCCTGACCCGGGGGCGCTCCCGGGATAGGATGCCGAGCATGGATTCGATTGTTGCTCTCGAGATCTTCTTCCTCGTCCTCGTCGTGCTGGCGGGCCTGGGCATGGCGGCCGTGGCCGCCCTCGTCGTCGGCGGCCTCTTCAAGGGCCAGCGCTGAGCGCACGGCCCCGCTGAGGGGCCGTGCCGTGCGTCGTCATGGCCACTGAACTCCCGTACGACCTCACCCCCGAGCTCGCCCCGCTGTCCTGGCTGATCGGCAGCTGGGAGGGGCAGGGACGCCTCGGCGACGGCTCCGAGGGGACGGACATCTTCTACCAGCGCGTCGACTTCGTCGAGCACGGCCTCCCGTTCGTCGAGTACCGCGCGGAGTCCTGGCTCTGCGAGGCGGACGGCACCCTCCTGCGCCCGCTGACCGTGGAGTCCGGCTTCTGGCAGGTGGACCGCGCGCGGCAGGACGGCGACGTCGGCCCCGGCATGGTGCCTGCGGACATCGTCCCCGCCTATCGCTCCGCCGAGGACGTGGAGGCACTGCGCTCCGAGGACGGCGCCTTCCGCATCACCGCCACCATCACCCACCCGGGCTCCCTGGCCGAGCTCTACTACGGGCGCATCAAGGGCCCGCAGGTGCAGATCGTGATGGACTCCCTGCTGCGCGGCGCGGCCGCCGGCGAGTACGCCCGCGCCACCCGCATGGCCGGCCTGGTGAACGGCCAGCTGTTCTGGCGCTGGGACTCGTCCCCCGCCGTGGAGGGCCCTATGGAGGTCCACGCCTCCGCCATCCTGGACCGCATGCCGGACCCCTCCGAGGGTCGGCTGGCCCCCGGCGCACCCCGACCCCGGGGGGAGCGCGGGCGAGCTCCGGAGCAGGGCGCGTGACCGAGCCGCGTCCCGAGCCCGCCCCGGCCGTCAGGGCGGCGCGGCGCAGCCCGCTGCTGGCCCCGCCCCCGGCCGCTCCCGGCGGCCCCGCGGAGGGCGCGGTCGAGGGCGTCGGCCAGGACGCCGGCGTCGCGGCCCACTACGGCCGTCCGCTCGTCGAGCAGCGCGCCCTCGCCCGCGGCCGGGCGCTCGTGGACCTCTCGCAGAAGACGGTCGTGTCCGTCTCCGGCCCGGACCGGCTCTCCTGGCTGCACACGCTGAGCACACAGCACCTGAAGGACCGTCCCGCGGGCACCAGTACCGAGGCCCTCTTCCTGGACGCGAACGGGCGCATCGAGATCGCCGTGCACCTGCTGGAGGACGGCGCCGCCGCCTGGCTGATCGCCGATCCCGCCCACGCCGACGTCCTCGTCACGTGGCTGCGCTCCATGGTGTTCTCCCACCGCGTCACCCTGCGTGACCACACGGGCGTCGTCGCCGTGGTCGGGGCCATGGCCCCGGTGCCCGGCTGGGAGGACCGCACCGTGTGGCTCGACCCGTGGCCGCGCGTCGACGTCGGCGGCTGGCCGTACTCCCCGGATCCCGACCCGGCCGCGCACCCGGGCGCGGGCTGGTCCTGGCGGGAGTACCTCGTGACCCGCGGCGACCTCGTGGCCACCGTCGACCGGCTCGGCACGGGGGAGCTGGAGGGCTGGTCCCTCGCCGGCGCCCTCGCGGCGGAGGCCCTGCGCATCGAGGCGGGCCGCCCCCGTCCCGCGGTGGACGCCGACGCCCGCGCCATCCCGCACGAGCTCGACATCCTGCGCACGGCCGTCCACCTGGAGAAGGGCTGCTACCGCGGGCAGGAGACCGTGGCCCGCGTGTACAACCTGGGCCGTCCGCCGCGGCGGCTCACCCAGCTCCTGCTGGACGGCTCCTCGCATGCCCTCCCCGCCGCGGGGGCGGCCGTCATCCTGCGCCCCGAGCCGGACACGGCCGACGCGCGAGCCGCCGCCCGTCCCGTCGGCACCGTGACCAGCGCGGTCCAGCACCACGAGGCCGGGGCGGTCGCCCTGGCGGTGCTCAAGCGGGCCGTTCCCGTGGCCGCCGAGCTCCTCGTCCGGGAGGAGGCCGCGGGCGGCGGGGAGCCCGAGTGGATCGCCGCGTCCCAGCAGGCGCTCGTCTCGCCCGACGCCGGCCAGGTCGTCGGCCGCCCCGCGGGGCTCAGCCGGCGCGCGTGAGCTCGACGCGGGTCAGGCGGCCCGTGGGCACGAAGCCGACGCCCAGCGCGAGGCGCAGGGCCCCGTCCTGCGCGGCGGGCACGCGCGCCTGCGGCACCAGGCCCTCGTCCCAGGCGGCCCCGGCGGCCACCGCCGCGGCATAGGCGCCCAGGCCGCGCCCGCGCAGTTCGGGGCGCACCAGCACGCGGACGTCCGCCAGGAGACCCGCCCGGGTCGCGTGCCCGGCGGCCGCCAGCGGCGTCCCGGTCGCCCGGCCCGCTCCGTCGTCGGGGACGAGGGTGCGTAGCGCGTGGAGCTCGTCGAGCCCCGCGGCACGGGCGTCGTCGGCGGGGCACTCCCGGGCCAGGGCTGCGGCGTCGGCCGGGTCGTCGGAGACCGCCACCCGCCCGGAGGGGGCCACCTCCGGGGGCTCGTCCAGGTGGAGGAGGGTGTGCTCGCCGCGAGAGCGCGGACCCCATCCCGAGGCCAGGCGCAGGAGCGTCGACTCCAGCGCGAGCTCCTCGGTCGCCCGGTCCGCGGCGGCGGCGAGCAGTGGCTCCGGCCCGGCGAGGACCTCGAGGCCGGCGGCCTCCAGCAGCAGGATGTCCGTCTCGGGGCCGGCCGGGCGGGGCAACGCCACCCGCCGGCCGGTGGCCCGGGCGAGGGCGGCGACGTCGTCGGGCACGCCGAGGGCCCGCCCCCAGGCGAGGGCGACGAGCTCCCGGACGTGCTCGGGCAGCGGCTCCGCGGCCGTCACCGGCCGAAGAGGACCTTGGCCTCGTCGTAGCGCTCCCGGGGGACCTCCTTGAGCCCCTTGAGCGCCGCGCTCATCGGGATGGTGATGATGTCCGTGCCGCGGGCGGCCACCATGGAGCCCCAGCGGTGCTGGGCGGCGAGGTCGATCGCACCCATGCCGAAGCGGGTGGAGAGCACGCGGTCGCGGGCCGTGGGGGCGCCGCCGCGCTGGATGTGGCCGAGCACCGTGTTGCGGGTCTCGATCCCGGTCATCTCCTCGATCTCGCGGGTGACCCACTCGCCGATGCCGCCGAGCCGCGGACGCCCGGAGGCCTCCATGCCCGCGTCGGCCAGGGGGTCGTCGTGCCCCTCGGGGATGAAGCCCTCCGCGACGACGACGAGCGGCGACCGCCCCTTCTCGTGCACCTGGGTGACCCACTCGGCGACCTGCGACATCGGCGTGCGGACCTCGGGGATCAGGATGGCGTGCGCGCCGGCGGCCATGCCGGAGTGCAGGGCGATCCACCCGACGTGCCGTCCCATGACCTCGGCGACCATGCACCGGTGGTGGGACTCGCCGGTCGTGCGCAGGCGGTCCATGGCGTCCGTGGCGATCTCCACGGCGGTGTCGAAGCCGAACGTGTAATCGGTGCCCTGGAGGTCGTTGTCGATGGTCTTCGGCACGCCCACCACGGGCAGGCCGTCCTGGGCGAGGCGGTTGGCGCCGGCCAGGGTGCCCTCGCCGCCGATCGCGACGACCGCGTCGATGCCGAGCTCGCGGAGGTTGCGCGCCATGTTCTCCGGGCCGCCGCCGTCGGCGTCGTACGGATGGGTGCGCGAGGTGCCCAGGATGGTGCCGCCGGTGCGGGCCAGGCCGCGCACGCGGGTGCGGGGCAGGTCCTCGACGTCCTGCTCGATGATGCCGGCCCACCCGTTGCGGATGCCCACCATCTCCATGTCGTAGGTCTTGATGCCGTGCAGCACCGCGGCACGGATCACGGCGTTCAGGCCGGGGCAGTCGCCACCGGAGGTGAGCAGGCCGACTCGCATGGGGTGTCCTCCTGGGATCGGTGCGGGGAGGGCGTCGGAAGACGCCCTCGACCACCCTAGTCAGGGGGCCGTCGCCGCGTCAGGAGACGGGCGACCGCCCCAGCCGGCGGGCGGTCAGGGCGGTCTGGTGGCGCGGTCGGGGCGCCGCCGGTGCCGGGGCGGCTCAGGCGCCGGAGAGGGCGCGTTCGGCGGGGATCACGCCGTCCTCCCACGGGGTGAGGGCCCAGACCACCAGGTAGGCGCCGAGGCCGAGCACCGGCAGCAGGCCCACGAGGACGAGGACCAGGCGCATGAGCCAGACGTCGACGCCCGTGTTCGCGGCCAGGCCCGCCGCGATGCCGCCGACCAGGCGGGGACGGGTGCGACGGAACCCCAGCGCGCGGATGCCGTCGAAGACGGGCGTGAGGGGCGTGCGGCGGGCGCCGCCGGGGCGAGGGCGGGAGACGGGGGTCATCGGGGGTCCTTTCGGCGGGAGGGGGAGTCGACGGCGGACGGCGACGTCGGCCGTGTCAGGGGAGCGGGGTGAAGAGGAGGTGGGCGCAGACCTGCAGTGCGACGACCCCCACCAGGATGCCGCTCAGCGGAGCGAGGAGCCCGGGCCGGCGGCCGCGGAGGAGTCCCGCGGTCATCACCGCCGCCATGACGCCCAGGGCGGCCAATGCCGGCCAGACGGGGAACAGGGTGGCCGACGTCGACACGTTGCCCAGGACCATGGCGAGCGAGACCGCGAGGGCCACGCCCGCGGCGACGACGCACGTCGCGATCCGCGTCCCCCGGCCCAGGAGGGGCTTCACCGCGCTGTGGGAGCCACGCCCTGTGCCGGCGGGACGGCGGCCCGCGGCCTGGCCGGCGGCGCGGACCTGCGCCTCCGCGAGGCGTGCCGCGGCCCGGTGCTCGCGGCTGTGCGGCTGCTCGCGCCAGGAGCCGGTCTCGGGGTCGATCCAGTCGGAGCGGAAGCCGTGGGCGTCCACGGTGGCGGACTCCGGCCGGTGGCGGCGCAGGTACCACGAGGGCTCGGCCGCCGGGCGCGCGGCCGCGTCGCGCGCGGGCTGAGCCGGGGCCATGCGGCGCTCGCCCTCGCCGTCCCATCGGGTCACGAGCCACCACACCAGCACGGCCAGGGCGGTGAGGCCGATCAGGGAGCCCGGGCCGCCCAGGACGGGGGCGATCAGCGTGAAGCCCGCCCCGAGCACGACGTTGAGCGCGCCGATCGCGGCGATCGCGGCGATGGCGACCGGGGCGTCGGACCACTCGCCGCGGCGCAGGCGGCCGTAGTGGACCCGCCCGTCGGCGTCCGGCAGGACGGCCCACGCCAGGGCGTACCCGAGCAGCCCGATCCCGGCTGAGACCACGCACAGCGCCACGAACACGCCGCGTGACAGGAGCGGGTCGATCCGGTAGCGCTCGGCCACGCCGGCGAGCACCCCGCCGACCCAGGAGGAACGCGACCGGCGCACGCCCCAGCCCTCCACCGGGCGGCGCAGCCAGACCGGCAGGACCTCGAGGCCGTCGGGTGCCGGTCCGTCCGTGCCGGCGCTCCGGGAGCGGGCGTCGCTGGCGGGCCCCGGGGGGAGGGGACGGGTGGCGGGGGAGGACCGTGGTGCGGGGAAGGGGTCGTGTGCGGTGTCCATGGCTCCATCGTCCTCCGGGACGGCCCCGCGCACATCCGGGGGATCCCGGAGCCGGTCCCGGATGTGCGGACCCGGAGGACCCGGCAGGATGGGGTCATGCCCGCACCCGCCATCCCGCCGCCCGCGGACCTCTCCGCACGCCCGGCGCTGCTGCGCCACGCCGCGGACCGGCCCGTGTCCGGCGTCGCGGGAGGGGTGGCCCGCCACCTGGGCCTCGATCCGCGTCTCGCACGGGCCGGCTTCGCCGTCCTCGCCCTCGCGGGCGGGGCGGGGATCGCCCTCTACGCGTGGCTGTGGCTCCTCATGCCCGAGGAGGGCCCCGACGGTGCCCCGGCCGGTCCGGCCCCCACCCTGCGGGGGCGCGCGCCGGAAGTCCTCGAGCGGCTCAGGGAGGGTGGCTGGCCGATCCTCCTGGCCGTGGTCGTCCTGGGCGTGGGCGTGCTCACGGTCGCCGACGGACTCGGCGTGCCCGTGGACTGGGCACTCGTGGGGCCCGTGGCCGTGCTCGTCATCGGCCTCGGCCTGGCCTGGATGCAGCTTGGCGCCGCAGACGGGCCCGAGGGCGGTCGGTGGGCCCGGCGCGCGCGCCTCGGACTCGGCACCGCGCTCGTGCTGCTGGGGGTCCTCGCGATCGTCGTCGGCGCGGTGACCGCCGGAGACCTGTGGCTGGGGCTGCTGGTCGCCGTCGCCCTGCTCGCGGGCGGGGCGCTCGTGGCCATGCCGTTCGTGCTGGCCCGCCGACGGCGACGTGACGAGGAGCGGACGGGAGCCGCCGTCCGCGCCCAGCGTGACGAGATCGCCGCCCACCTGCACGACTCCGTGCTCCAGTCCCTCGCGCTCATCCAGCGGCGGGCCGACGACCCGGAGACCGTGGCGCGGGTGGCCCGCGCCCAGGAGCGCGAGCTGCGCCAGTTCCTCGCGCTGGACTCGGCCCGCGCCCACGGCACGCTCGCCGAGGCGGTGGAGGACCACGCGGCCGCCGTCGAGGACGCCTTCGGGCGGCGCGTCGAGGTCGTGTCGGTGGGGGAGGCGTCCGGCCCGTGGCTCGAGCCGCTGGCGTCCGCGGCGCGGGAGGCCATGGTCAACGCCGCGCGTCACGCCGGTGACGTGCAGGTCTTCGTCGAGGTCTCCGAGGACGACGGCGGGCGCACGCTCGCGGAGGTCTTCATCCGGGACCGCGGCACCGGCTTCGACCTGGCGGACGTCCCGGCGGATCGTCTCGGGGTGCGGGAGTCGATCTTGGGCCGCATGCGCCGGGCCGGCGGCACGGCGCGCATCCGCTCGGGCCCGTCCGGCACCGAGGTGCAGCTGTCGCTCGCGGATCCCGGCGCCCCGGGCGTCGGCCTGCGTGAGGGGCGCGGCCGCGCGTGACCGGGCAGGATGAAGCCATGACCGTGCATGCCGATCCCGTCGTGCCCACCGCGGTGGTCGTGGACGACCACGCGATCTTCCGCTCGGGGCTGAGGGCGGACCTGGACGCCTCCCGGCTGCGGATCGTGGGGGAGGCCGGGGACGTGGACGAGGCCGTGCGAGTGGTCCTTCAGCTCGCCCCGGACGTCGTGCTGCTGGACGTGCACCTGCCCGGGGGCGCGGGCGGCGGCGGGGCCGAGGTCGCCTCCCGTGTGCTGGCCGAGCGTCCGGGCCAGCGCCTGCTCGCCCTCTCCGTCTCGGATGCTGCCGAGGACGTCGTCGCCGTGATCCGCGCGGGGGCGCGCGGCTACATCACGAAGAGCGCCGCGGGGGCGGAGGTCGTGGAGGCCGCGCTGCGCGTGGCCGGCGGCGACGCGGTGTTCTCCCCGCGCCTGGCCGGGTTCGTGCTCGATGCCTTCCGGGGCCTGCCGACGGAGTCCGCGCCCGCGGGGCCGGCCCCGTCCGAGGGGGACCTGGACCGTCTCTCGGCGCGCGAGCGCGAGGTGATGCGGCTGATCGCGCGCGGCTACACGTACCGCGAGGCCGGCGCCGAGCTGTTCATCTCGGACCGCACGGTGGAGAGCCACGTCTCCTCCGTGCTGCGGAAGCTGCAGCTCTCCAACCGCCACGAGCTCACGCGCTGGGCCGCGCGCCACGGCTGGGCCTGAGCCCGGAGGCCCGTCCCGGGCGTGCCCGGGCCCCGCGTCGGCGCAACGCGGCGCCCGGGGAGGCGAGAAATCAGGCGGAGAGGAGGGCCCGGATGCGCTCGACGCCCTCGGCCAAGTCCTCGTCGCCGAGCGCGTAGGACAGGCGCAGGTAGCCCGACGGGCCGAAGGCCTCGCCCGGCACCACGGCGACCTCGGCCTGGTCGAGGATGAAGTCGGCCAGCTCGGCCGAGGTGGCGGGGGTGACGCCGCCCGTGTAGGTGCGGCCGAGGGCCTCGCGCACGTCCACGTAGGCGTAGAAGGCGCCCTCGGGGGTCGGGCAGTGGAAGCCGGGGACGCGGTTCAAGGCCTCGACCATGGCGCGGCGGCGGCGGTCGAAGGCGGTCTTCATCTCCTCGACCGCGTCCAGCGGCCCGGCCACGGCGGCCAGGGCGGCGCGCTGGGACACGTTGGCCACGTTGGAGGTCGCGTGGGACTGCAGGTTCGTGGCGGCCTTGACGACGTCGAGGGGGCCCGCGAGCCATCCCACGCGCCAGCCCGTCATGGCGTAGGTCTTGGCGACGCCGTTGAGGATCACGCCCTGCTCGGCGAGGCCGGAGACGGCCTTCAGGATGGAGGTGAAGGGCACGCCGTCGTAGGTGAGGTGCTCGTAGATCTCGTCGGTGACGACCCACAGGCCCTTCGCGAGGGCCCACTCGCCGATCGCCCGGGTCTCCTCGGGGGAGTACACGGCGCCGGTGGGGTTGGACGGGGAGACGAACAGCAGGACCTT
Source organism: Micrococcus porci (assembly GCF_020097155.1). Taxonomy (NCBI): domain Bacteria; kingdom Bacillati; phylum Actinomycetota; class Actinomycetes; order Micrococcales; family Micrococcaceae; genus Micrococcus; species Micrococcus porci. Next base: position 1,120,960 of record NZ_CP083691.1, read on the forward strand.
CGTGCGCTCGGTGTGGGCGGCCTCGAGCTGGTCCACGGTCACCTTGTAGCCCTGATCGGGCCCGGCGAACACGTCCACGGGGACGCCGCCGGCGAGGCGGATGGCCTCGGGGTAGGTGGTCCAGAAGGGGGAGGGGACGAGGACCTCGTCCTGCGGGTCGAGCAGTGCGGCGAAGGCGTTGTAGACGGCCTGCTTGCCGCCGTTGGTCACCAGGACCTGGGAGGCGTCGAGCTCCACTCCGGAGTCCCGGAGGGTCTTGGCGGCGATCGCCTCGCGCAGCTCGGGCAGTCCGGCCGCGGGGGAGTAGCGGTGGTTCTTCGGGTCCCGGGCGGCGGCGACGGCCGCCTCCACGATGTAGTCCGGGGTGGGGAAGTCGGGCTCCCCGGCCCCGAAGCCGATGACGGGCCGGCCGGCCGCCTTCAGCGCCTTGGCCTTGGCGTCGACGGCGAGCGTGGCCGAGGGGGCGATCGCGGAGAGTCGCGCGGAGACGCGGTGGGCGGGGGTGGCCATGGGGACCTTCCTCATCTGCTCGGGAGGGCGCCGGACGCGGACGCGCCGGCCGTGGGGCCAGCCTACTGAACCGCCGTCGGGGGCCGACGTGCCCGCCCGGTTCGACGGCGCGCGCGTCATGGCGTATCCTGGATCCTCGGTACCGCGGGACGGTGCCCGGGATTCCCCGGGCCACGGACGCGGCAGCCTAGGGTAGTGGCGCAATTGGTAGCGCAGCGGTCTCCAAAACCGCAGGTTGCAGGTTCGAGTCCTGTCTGCCCTGCTCGGTGCCGGACCTCGTGTCCGGCACTGGACGTGTCAGCGTTCCGGCGATCCGATCGAGTGAGGCCACGTGACTGAGATGACGGCGAACCACGGGAGCTCGGCTTCCGGGCCCGAGTCCCGTCGCCGCGGGCCGTTCGGTCGGATCGCGCTGTTCCTGCGCCAGGTCCTCGACGAGCTCCGCAAGGTGGTCACCCCCACCGGCGACGAGCTCCTGAAGATGACCGGCGTGGTGCTCGCCTTCGTGGCCGTCATGATCCTGTTGGTCATGGGGCTCGACTGGGTGTTCGGCACCCTGGCGGGTCTGCTGTTCGGAGCGGGCCCCGCCTGAGGCGCCCGCCCGGCGGGAGAGCGGCGGCCGGCACGCGCAGCACCCGTCCGCACCGGCCCGTCGCGGGCCGTCCGAGCCCCGTGAGCAGAAAGCAGGAAGCCGTGTCCGAGCAGGAACTGGATCGTCAGGACGTCGAGGAGACCGCCGTCGCGGAGGACTCCACCGCGCTCGAGGCCCCCGTGGAGGACACCGCCGCGGAGGAGGCCGAGCAGACCGTGCAGGAGGCCGACCTCGCGATCGCCGAGGGTGACCAGGACGCCGCGGAGGCCCCCTCCGCCGAGGAGCTCGACGCCGCCGGGCAGGCGCCCGCCCAGCCCGACGTCGAGGCCGCCGAGCAGCTGCGCACCCGCCTGCGCCGTCAGCCGGGCGACTGGTACGTCGTCCACACCTACGCGGGCTACGAGAAGCGCGTGAAGACGAACCTCGAGGCGCGCATCCAGACCCAGGACATGGAGGACTCGATCTACGAGATCGAGGTGCCCATGGAGGAGGTCGTGGAGATCAAGAACACGACCCGCAAGATCGTCTCCCGCGTCCGCATCCCCGGCTACGTGCTGGTCCGCATGGACCTCGACGACGCCTCGTGGGGCGTCGTGCGCCACACCTCCGGCGTCACCGGCTTCGTGGGCAACGACGCCCACCACCCGCAGCCCCTGACCCTGGACGAGGTGTACGACATGCTCGCCCCCTCCGTGGTCCAGGAGGCCGTGCGCGAGGCCGAGAAGGCCGGCCTGGTCCCGGTCGCCGTCGCCGAGTCCGGCGCGGCGGGCGCCCCGGCCATCCACGTCGACTTCGAGGTCGGCGAGTCCGTCACCGTGGACGACGGCCCGTTCGAGACCCTCCCGGCCACGATCTCCGAGATTAAGCCGGAGACCCAGCAGCTGGTGGTGCTCGTGTCCATCTTCGAGCGCGAGACCCCCGTGACCCTGTCCTTCAACCAGGTGACCAAGGTCATCTGAGGACCCCCAGTCTTCCGCCCCGCGCCGGCCGCCTGCCGGTGGGGAGCGGTCCCGGCCGCCGCGCCACGGCGGCCACCCTCCGCGGTGCGCTCCTGCGTCGCGGGTCCCCCAGTGAGAGAAGGATCCACTCATGGCTCCCAAGAAGAAGGTCGCCGGTCTGATCAAGCTTCAGATCCAGGCCGGCGCGGCCAACCCGGCCCCGCCCATCGGTCCGGCCCTCGGCCAGCACGGCGTGAACATCATGGAGTTCTGCAAGGCCTACAACGCCGCCACCGAGGCCCAGCGCGGCAACGTGATCCCGGTCGAGATCACCGTGTACGAGGACCGGTCGTTCACCTTCATCACCAAGACCCCGCCGGCCGTCGAGCTGATCAAGAAGGCCGCGGGCGTCCAGAAGGGCTCCTCGACCCCCCACACCGCCAAGGTCGGCACCCTGACCCAGGCGCAGTGCGAGGAGATCGCCCAGTCCAAGATGGAGGACCTGAACGCCAACGACGTGAAGGCCGCCGCCAAGATCATCGCCGGCACCGCCCGCTCCATGGGCATCACCGTCGAGGGCTGACGCCCACCCCCCCCACCCTTCCCAGTGGCAGGGCCGAGCGCGGCCCACACAGACCACGACTGCACAAGGAGAACAGAGCAGATGGCACAGCGCAGCAAGGCATACAAGGCGGCCAAGGCCGCGATCGGGGACACCGTCTACGCCCCGGCGGAGGCGATCGCCCTCGCCAAGGAGACGAACCCCTCCAAGACCGACGCCACCGTGGAGGTCGCCCTCCGCCTGTCGGTCGACCCCCGCAAGGCCGACCAGATGGTGCGCGGCTCCGTGAGCCTGCCCCACGGCACCGGCAAGACCGCCCGCGTCGTCGTGTTCGCCACCGGTGAGCGCGCCGAGGCCGCCCGCGCCGCCGGCGCGGACCACGTGGGCGACGACGACCTGATCGCCAAGATCGCCGACGGCTGGACCGACTTCGATGCCGCCGTGGCCTCCCCGGAGCTCATGGGCAAGGTCGGCCGCCTGGGCAAGGTCCTCGGCCCCCGCAACCTGATGCCGAACCCCAAGACCGGCACCGTGACCCCGGACGTGGCCAAGGCCGTGGCCGACATCAAGGGCGGCAAGATCGACTTCCGCGTCGACAAGCACTCGAACCTGCACTTCATCATCGGCAAGACCTCCTTCGAGGCCAACCAGCTGGTGGAGAACTACGCCGCCGCCCTCGAGGAGGTGCTTCGCCTGAAGCCGTCCTCCTCCAAGGGCCGCTACATCTCCAAGGCCACCGTGGCCACCACCTTCGGCCCCGGCGTCCAGATGGATCCGAACGCCGCCCCGCCGAAGGACGAGGCCCAGGCCTGACAGGTCCGGCACGCGGCGCACGCCGCGCACCGCGACGGCCGGTCGCCCCGCTCGGGGCGGCCGGCCGTCGCCGCGTCCCGGGGCTCCGCGCGTGGCCGCCGGGAGATTTGGCGGCGGCCGATCGACCGTGTACGATGAGAGCACCGAAGACCGCCGGTCGCAGGTCGATGAGCTTCCGCTCCTCGCGCCTGTCGAAGGCCCTCCTGATGGAGGCGGCCCGCGCAGGTGCAGCTGAGCCCCATGTCGGCGCCTCTCCCCGGAGACGGCGTCCGCGTCATGTCGCGCCCCGTGCATCTGCACGGGGCGTTTCTCGTGTGAGGCCCCAGGCGGTCCCCAGAACCACCGAGAGGAGTGCCATGGCGACGTCCGCGAAGGAGTCGGCGGTGGCCGAGCTGACGGACCTGTTCCGCAGCTCGAGCGCCGCTGTTCTCACGGAATACCGTGGTCTGACGGTGTCCGAGCTCAAGCAGCTCCGCGACTCCATCCGTCAGGATGCGACCTACTCCGTGGCGAAGAACACGCTCACCGAGATCGCGGCGAAGGAAGCCGGCGTGGAGGGCCTCGACGCCCACCTGGCCGGCCCCACCGCGATCGCGTTCGTGACCGGTGACCCGGTCACCGTCGCGAAGGCGCTGCGTGACTTCGCCAAGGACCACGACAAGCTCGTGCTCAAGGGCGGCTACATGGATGGCCAGCCCCTGGACGAGGCCGGCATCGAGAAGCTCGCGGACCTCGAGTCCCGCGAGGTGCTGCTGGCCAAGTTCGCCGGCGCGATGAAGGGCAGCATGTCCAAGGCCGCCGCCCTGTTCCAGGCCCCGCTGTCGAAGACCGCCCGCACGGTCGAGGCCCTCCGGGCCCAGCAGGACCAGGCTGCCTGACGCAGCCCCCACCCGGGCTGCACGGCCCACCCACTTTCACACGTACACACGTCGTACACGTAAAGGAGCCATCATGGCCAAGCTGACCACCGAAGAGCTGCTCGCCGCGTTCGAGGAGCTGACCCTCATCGAGCTGTCCGAGTTCATCAAGGCGTTCGAGGAGAAGTTCGACGTCACCGCCGCCGCCCCCGTGGCGATGGCCGCCGCCGGCGCCCCCGCCGGTGGCGATGCCGCCGCCGCCGAGGAGAAGGACGAGTTCGACGTCATCCTCGAGGCCGCCGGCGACAAGAAGATCGGCGTCATCAAGGAGGTGCGCGCCCTGACCTCCCTCGGCCTGAAGGAGGCCAAGGACCTCGTCGACGGCGCCCCCAAGCCGATCCTCGAGGGCGTCAACAAGGAGACCGCCGAGAAGGCCAAGGAGCAGCTCGAGGGCGCCGGCGCCACCGTCACCCTCAAGTGACGACCGCGGCCTGAGCCGCGATCCCGCTTCACCGGACCCCCGTCCGACCCGCCCCGCGCGGATCGGACGGGGGTCCGGTCGTCGTGGGGGAGGGGGCGCCGACGGGTGCGCGGGATCACCGTGGAGGGGGTGGACGAGGGTGGAACCCCGGGTTAGGATGGTTCTTTGCACCTCCCCTGTCCCAGCGTGCTCGGAAACGGGTGACGACGGGAGGGACTGCGCGGCCTTCATATAGCGGTGGGCCCGGTCCTGATGCCTCGCAGCGGGGGAGGCTGACCGGAACCCTGCAGTCCTGTGGAAGGATCCTACGTGGTCGCCTCGAGCACCTCCAACGAAACCGCTGCCGTCTCCCCCCGCTCCGCCGCCTCGGCCGGACGCATCTCCTTCGCCAAGATCCATGAGCCGCTGGACGTGCCGGATCTGCTGGCGCTGCAGACCGAGTCGTTCGACCGCCTGATCGGCAATGAGCGCTGGGCCGCCCGCGTGGACGCGGCCGTCGCCGCCGACGACCACTCCGTCTCCGTGACGTCGGGCCTGACCGACATCTTCGAGGAGATCTCCCCGATCGAGGACTTCCAGGGCACCATGTCCCTGTCCTTCTCCGATCCGGAGTTCGCGGACGCGAAGATGACGGAGGAGGAGTGCAAGGACCGCGACGCGACCTTCGCCGCCCCGCTGTACGTCAAGGCCGAGTTCATGAACAACACGACCGGTGAGATCAAGCAGCAGACCGTCTTCATGGGCGACTTCCCGCTGATGACCCGCAACGGCACGTTCATCATCAACGGCACGGAGCGCGTCGTCGTCTCCCAGCTGGTCCGCTCCCCGGGCGCCTACTTCGAGCGCACCCCGGACAAGACCTCGGACAAGGAGATCTTCTCCGCCAGGATCATCCCCTCCCGCGGCGCCTGGTTCGAGCTCGAGGTGGACAAGCGCGACCAGGTCGGCGTCCGCCTCGACCGCAAGCGCAAGCAGCCCGTGACCGTGCTGCTCAAGGCCCTGGGCTGGACCGAGTCCCGGATCCTCGAGGAGTTCGGCCAGTACGACTCCATCCGCGCCACCCTGGAGAAGGACGGCACCGCGGACCAGAACGAGGCCCTGCTCGACATCTACCGCAAGCTGCGCCCGGGCGAGCCCGCGGCCGTCGACGCGGCGCAGAACCTGCTGAACAACCTGTACTTCACGGCGAAGCGCTACGACCTGGCCAAGGTGGGCCGCTACAAGCTCAACCGCAAGCTGGGCGTGGACGTGCACCTCGGCGATCCGAACGCCTCCGTGCTCACCGAGGACGACATCGTCCAGATGGTGCACTTCATCGCCGCGCTGCACGCCGGCGAGAAGACGATCAAGGGCGCCCGCGACGGCGAGCCCGTGGAGGTGCGCGTCGAGGTCGACGACATCGACCACTTCGGCAACCGCCGCATCCGCGCGGTCGGCGAGCTGATCGAGAACCAGATCCGCACCGGCCTGTCTCGCATGGAGCGCGTCGTGCGCGAGCGCATGACCACCCAGGACGTCGAGGCGATCACCCCGCAGACCCTGATCAACATCCGCCCCGTCGTGGCGGCGATCAAGGAGTTCTTCGGCACCTCCCAGCTGTCCCAGTTCATGGACCAGAACAACCCGCTGGCCGGACTGACGCACAAGCGTCGCCTGAACGCGCTGGGCCCGGGCGGCCTCTCCCGCGACCGCGCCGGCATGGAGGTCCGCGACGTCCACCCGTCGCACTACGGCCGCATGTGCCCCATCGAGACCCCGGAAGGCCCGAACATCGGCCTGATCGGCTCGCTGGCCACCTTCGGACGCATCAACCCGTTCGGCTTCATCGAGACCCCGTACCGCCGCGTCGTCGACGGCCGCGTCACCGACCAGCTGGACTACCTCACCGCCGACGACGAGCTCGCCTTCCAGATCGCCCAGGCCAACGCGCCGGTGGACGAGGACGGCCGCTTCGTCGAGGAGCTCGTGCTCTGCCGTCAGCGCGGCGGCGGCGGCGAGCCTGTGCTGTCCACCGTGGACGACATCGACTACATGGACGTGTCCCCGCGCCAGATGGTGTCCGCGGCGACCGCCCTGATCCCGTTCCTCGAGCACGACGACGCGAACCGCGCGCTCATGGGCGCGAACATGCAGCGCCAGGCCGTGCCGCTGCTCCAGTCCGAGGCCCCCTACGTGGGCACCGGCATGGAGAAGTACGTGGCCGTGGACGCCGGCGACTCCGTGACCGCCGCCCAGCCGGGCGTCGTCACCGAGGTGGCCGCGGACCTGGTGACCGTCATGAACGACGACGGCTCCACCACGCACTACCCGATCATGAAGTTCTCACGCTCGAACCAGGGCAACGCCTACAACCAGCGGGTGCGCGTCTCCGAGGGCGATCGCGTGGAGCGGCTGTCGATCATCGCCGACGGCCCCGCCACCGACAACGGCGAGCTCGCGCTCGGCAAGAACCTCCTCGTCGCGTTCATGCCCTGGGAGGGCCTGAACTACGAGGACGCGATCATCCTCTCCCAGCGCATGGTCTCCGACGACGTCCTCACCTCGATCCACATCGAGGAGCACGAGGTCGACGCCCGCGACACCAAGCTGGGCGCCGAGGAGATCACCCGCGACATCCCGAACGTGTCCGAGGAGGTGCTGTCCCAGCTCGACGAGCGCGGCATCATCCACATCGGCGCCGAAGTGGAGGCCGGCGACATCCTGGTCGGCCGCGTCACCCCGAAGGGCGAGACGGAGCTGACCCCGGAGGAGCGCCTGCTGCGCGCCATCTTCGGCGAGAAGTCCCGCGAGGTGCGCGACACTTCCCTGAAGGTGCCCCACGGCGAGTCCGGCACCGTCATCGGCGTGCGCATCTTCGACCGCGACGAGGACGACGACCTGCCCCCGGGCGTCAACCAGCTGGTGCGCGTCTACGTGGCGCAGAAGCGCAAGATCACCGACGGCGACAAGATGGCCGGCCGCCACGGCAACAAGGGCGTCATCTCCAAGATCCTGCCCCTCGAGGACATGCCGTTCCTGGCGGACGGCACCCCGGTCGACGTCGTGCTGAACCCGCTCGGCGTGCCCGGCCGCATGAACCTCGGCCAGGTCATGGAGATCCACCTCGGCTGGGCCGCCTCCCGCGGCTGGGACATCGAGGGCGAGCCCGAGTGGATCAAGGACCTGCCGGACTTCCCGCGGCAGTCCGGTCCGGTGAACGTCGCCACCCCGGTGTTCGACGGCGCCGAGGCGTACGAGATCACGGGTCTGCTGGGTCACGTGAACAAGACGCGCGACGGCGACCGCCTCATGGGCACCACCGGCAAGGCGCAGCTGTTCGACGGCCGCTCGGGCGAGCCGTTCCCGGACCCCGTGTCCGTGGGCTACATGTACATGCTGAAGCTGCACCACCTGGTGGACGACAAGATCCACGCGCGCTCCACGGGCCCGTACTCGATGATCACGCAGCAGCCGCTGGGCGGAAAGGCCCAGTTCGGCGGCCAGCGGTTCGGCGAGATGGAGGTGTGGGCGCTGGAGGCGTACGGCGCCGCGTTCACCCTCCAGGAGCTGCTGACCATCAAGTCGGACGACATCCACGGCCGCGTGAAGGTCTACGAGGCGATCGTCAAGGGCGAGAACATCCCCGAGCCGGGCGTCCCCGAGTCCTTCAAGGTGCTCATCAAGGAGATGCAGTCCCTCTGCCTGAACGTCGAGGTGCTCTCGGCCGACGGCCAGACCATCGAGATGCGTGACGCGGAGGACGAGACGTACCGCGCCGCGGAGGAGCTGGGCATCGACCTGTCCCACGCCGAGCCGAGCTCGGTCGAAGAGGTCTGATCCTCTCCCTCTCCCACAGACGTCCTCTGAGAACCACGGAACCAAGGAGTTCACCGGAGCATGACCACTGAAAACCCCTTCGGCCTGATGCGCATCGGCCTGGCCACCGCGGACGACATCCGCCGCTGGTCCTACGGCGAGGTCAAGAAGCCCGAGACCATCAACTACCGCACCCTGAAGCCGGAGAAGGACGGGCTCTTCTGCGAGAAGATCTTCGGCCCGACCCGCGACTGGGAGTGCGCCTGCGGCAAGTACAAGCGCGTGCGCTTCAAGGGCATCATCTGCGAGCGCTGCGGCGTCGAGGTGACCCGCTCGAAGGTCCGCCGCGACCGCATGGGCCACATCGAGCTGGCCGCCCCCGTCACCCACATCTGGTACTTCAAGGGCGTGCCCTCGCGCCTCGGGTACCTGCTGGACCTCGCCCCGAAGGACCTCGAGAAGGTCATCTACTTCGCGGCGTACATGATCACGTCCGTCGACGAGGAGGCGCGTCACCGCGACCTGCCGAACCTCCAGGCGGAGCACGACCAGGAGACCCGCGTCCTCGAGGACCAGCGCGACGCCGACATCGCCGCCGTCGCCGCCGACCTCGAGAAGGACCTCGCCAAGCTCGAGGCCGAGGGCGCCAAGGCCGCCGAGAAGAAGAAGGCCCGCGACGCCGCGGACAAGACCATGGCCCAGATCCGCAAGCGCGCGGACGCCGAGCTGGACCGCAAGGCCCAGGTCTGGGACCGCTTCAAGAACCTCAAGGTCGCCGACCTCGAGGGCGACGAGGGCCTGTACCGCGCCATGCGGGACAAGTTCGGCGCGTACTTCGAGGGCTCGATGGGCGCGGAGGCGATCCAGCGTCGCCTCCAGACCTTCGACCTCGCCGCCGAGTCCGAGCTCCTGCGCGAGACCATCAAGACCGGCAAGGGCCAGCGCAAGACCCGCGCCCTGAAGCGCCTGAAGGTCGTCAACGCGTTCCTCACCACGGACAACTCGCCCGAGGGCATGGTCCTGGACGCCGTCCCGGTGATCCCGCCGGAGCTGCGCCCCATGGTGCAGCTGGACGGCGGCCGCTTCGCGACCTCCGACCTCAACGACCTGTACCGTCGCGTGATCAACCGCAACAACCGCCTGAAGCGACTGCTCGACCTCGGCGCGCCCGAGATCATCGTGAACAACGAGAAGCGCATGCTCCAGGAGGCCGTGGACTCCCTGTTCGACAACGGCCGCCGCGGCCGCCCGGTCACCGGTCCGGGCAACCGCCCGCTGAAGTCGCTGTCCGACATGCTCAAGGGCAAGCAGGGCCGCTTCCGCCAGAACCTGCTCGGCAAGCGCGTGGACTACTCGGGCCGCTCGGTCATCGTGGTGGGCCCGCAGCTCAAGCTGCACCAGTGCGGCCTGCCGAAGCAGATGGCGCTCGAGCTGTTCAAGCCGTTCGTGATGAAGCGTCTGGTGGACCTCAACCACGCCCAGAACGTGAAGTCCGCCAAGCGCATGGTGGAGCGCTTCCGCCCGCAGGTGTGGGACGTGCTCGAGGAGGTCATCTCCGAGCACCCGGTGCTGCTGAACCGCGCCCCCACCCTGCACCGCCTCGGCATCCAGGCGTTCGAGCCGCAGCTCGTCGAGGGCAAGGCCCTGCAGCTGCACCCGCTCGTCTGCTCGGCGTTCAACGCGGACTTCGACGGCGACCAGATGGCCGTGCACCTGCCGCTCTCCCCGGAGGCGCAGGCCGAGGCCCGTCTGCTGATGCTCTCGAGCCACAACATCCTGAAGCCCTCGGACGGCCGCGCCGTCGCCGTGCCGGCCCAGGACATGATCATCGGCCTGAACCACCTCACCACGGTGCGGGCCGAGGGGAAGGGCGCGGGCCGTCAGTTCGCCACCGTGGGCGAGGCCGTCATGGCCTTCGACAACGGCGAGCTGCACTTGAACGCGCCGGCGACCATCGGCGTCGAGGGCTTCGTGCCGTCGGCCGCCGTGGCCGCCCCGGAGGGCTGGACCGAGGGTGAGGTCGCGCTCATCGAGACCACCCTGGGCAAGGTCATCTTCAACGACCTGCTGCCGGCCGACTACCCGTGGCTGGACACCCAGGCCACCAAGGGCACCCTCGGCCAGCTGGTCAACGACCTCGCCGAGCGCTACCCGATGGTCGTCACCGCCCAGACCCTCGACAACCTCAAGGACGCGGGCTTCCACTGGGGCACGTGGTCCGGCGTGACCGTGGCGATCTCCGACATCACGTCCGACTTCGACAAGGCCTCGATCATGCAGGGCTACGAGGACCAGGCGCAGCGCGTGCAGGCCCAGTACGACAAGGGCCTGATCGCGGACGACGAGCGCCGCTCCGAGCTGATCGACATCTGGAACAAGGCCACCGACGAGGTCGCCGCGGCCATGAAGGCGGGCCTGTCCGAGCTGAACACCATCAACCGCATGGTGTCCTCCGGCGCCCGAGGCAACTGGCTCCAGGTGCGCCAGATCGCGGGCATCCGCGGCCTGGTGGCCAACCCGAAGGGCGAGATCATCCCGCGCCCGATCAAGTCCTCCTACCGCGAGGGCCTGTCGGTGCTCGAGTACTTCTCGGCCACCCACGGCGCCCGCAAGGGCCTGGCGGACACCGCCCTCAAGACGGCGAACTCGGGCTACCTGACCCGTCGTCTCGTGGACGTGTCCCAGGACGTGATCGTGCGCGAGGACGACTGCGGCACCGGCCGCGGCCTGTCCGTGACGATCGCCGAGCCGAACCACGACGGCGAGCTCGTCGTGCGCGAGCAGGTCGAGAACTCGGCCTTCGCGCGCACCCTGGCCCAGGCCGTCACGGCCGAGGACGGCACCGTCCTCGCGGAGGCCGGCGCCGACGTGGGCGACGTCCTCATCGGCGAGCTCGTGGCCGCCGGCGTGACCGAGATCAAGGTCCGCTCCGTGCTCACCTGTGAGTCCGCCGTCGGCACCTGCGCCAAGTGCTACGGCCGCTCCATGGCCACCGGCAAGCTGGTGGACATCGGCGAGGCCGTGGGCATCATCGCCGCGCAGTCGATCGGCGAGCCCGGCACGCAGCTGACCATGCGCACGTTCCACACCGGCGGCGTCGCCTCCGCGGACGACATCACGCAGGGTCTGCCCCGCATCCAGGAGCTCTTCGAGGCTCGCACCCCGAAGGGCGTGGCACCGATCTCCGAGGTCGCCGGCCGCGTGACGATCGAGGACACGGACGCGTCCGTGCGCCTGATCCTCACCCCGGACGACGGCTCCGAGGAGATCGCCTACCCGGTGCTGCGCCGCGCCCGCCTGCTGGTGGCCGACGGCGAGCACGTGGCCGTGGGCACCCAGCTCGTGGCCGGCGCCGTGGACCCCAAGCAGGTCCTGCGCGTGCTCGGCCCGCGTGCCGCCCAGCGCTTCCTCGTTCAGGAGGTGCAGGACGTGTACCAGTCCCAGGGCGTGGGCATCCACGACAAGCACGTGGAGGTCATCGTCCGCCAGATGCTGCGCCGCATCACCGTCATCGAGTCGGGCGAGACCGATCTGCTGCCGGGCGAGCTCACGGACCGCTCCCGGTTCGTGGCGGCGAACCGCGCCGCGGTCGCCGAGGGCAAGCAGCCCGCGGCCGGCCGTGACGAGCTGATGGGCATCACCAAGGCCTCGCTGGCCACGGACTCGTGGCTGTCCGCCGCGTCCTTCCAGGAGACCACCCGTGTCCTGACGCAGGCGGCCATGGAGGGCAAGGAGGATCCGCTGCTGGGCCTCAAGGAGAACGTGATCATCGGCAAGCTGATCCCGGCCGGCACGGGCCTGGACCGGTACACCCAGACCACGGTCGAGCCCACGGAGGAGGCCAAGGCGAACCTGTTCGCCGCGCCGGTCGGCTTCGCGGACTTCGACTACCCGGGCCTGGACCAGCCGCTGGGCGAGGCCGAGTTCCACGCGGTGTCCCTGGACGACTACGGCCGGGGCGGCGACTTCCGCGCCTGATCCGGCGTCGGCCCCGGCGTGAGCCGGGGCCGGCCCCGCGGGCCGCATCCCCATCGGTGCGGCCCGTGCACGAGGGGGCCCCCGACGGATTCCGATCCGTCGGGGGCCTCCTCGTCTGTGCCGGGGGACCGGGGTGCCCGGACTCAGCGGCGGGACATGTACAGGCCGAACGCGTGGGCGAGCGTCTTGTGGAGCGGGAAGTCCCACTCCCCGTGCGTCTGCACGATGTCCGCGCCCTGCGTCGTCTTGAACTCGGTGAGGCCGGTGATGCGGTCCTCGGAGTCCACGGAGCCGGGCACGCCGCCCAGGTCCAGCCAGTGGCAGCCGTCCGCGATGCCCTGGCGGATCTGCTCGAACTCGAGCAGGCGCGGGGCGTCGCGCTTGCGCTCCTTCTGGGAGGAGGCGGAGTACGGGCGCCAGCAGACGTGGCCCTGGCGGAAGTGGAACGCGGCGGCGACGGGATCGCCCTGGTACTCGGCCAGATAGTAGGTCACGTCGGCCAGCTCGGAGCCGCCCAGCTCGTCCATGAGGCGGGCGAAGTACTCCTTGCGGCGGCCCGTGAAGCCGTCGCGCTCGGCGGTCTCGTCCTGCAGGGCCTCCCACTCGTCCAGGCGCTCGGGGCCGCCCACGACGACGTCCAGGTCGTTGCGGAGCGACCGGCGGGTGCGCTTGCGGCTGGATCCGGACATGCGGGCGAGCACGCCCTCCTCGTCGAGACCCTCCAGGGGGATCCGAGCCTGGAACATCGGCTGGCCGGCGGAGAAGCCGGGCAGCACCTCGGGGGCGCGCCAGCCGGCCTCGCGCAGGCGGCGCTCGAGCTCCAGCGCGTCGGCGTGCTCCTCGGCGGGCTCGAGGTCGGTGAGCATGCGGTGCGCCGGGTCCGGCAGCGCCTTGCGCACGGTGTCCGCGTCCCAGCGCCGGACGACGCCGGGCGGGGCCACCCGCACGAGGAACGCGCCCTGCGCGTGCAGCTCCGCGACGAGAGCGGCGAGGGCTTCGACCACGTCCACGCCGGCGTCGAGCACGGGGCCCTCCGCCACGTAGGCGAGGAACGAGCGGCCCAGGAGCGGGGTGCGGCCGGGGACGGGGAGGCGGCGGCCCAGGACGAGGGCGGCGCCCACGAGGCGGCCGTCGGCCTCGAACCCGAGCGACTGGCCGCTCCAGTCCGTCTTCACGCGGGCCCAGCGGGGGTTCTGGAGGAAGGAGGCGCCCGGGTGGCGCCGCAGGACCTCGACGTGCTCCGCCTCGGTGATGGGTCGGACGGTCAGCGGCCCGACGGGCGGGGCGGCGGGCGCGGGGCCCCCCGTCGCGGACGGCGGCGCGGGGGAGGGGTGCGGGGCGTCGGGAGTCTGTTCAGTCACGGCGCCCACTATACGGTCGGCCCTGTTGGAGCGCCCGAGGGTGCGTGCTATGCTGGGCGAGATTGTTTTTCCAAGTGGCAGAGTGGACTCGGTCCGGTCGCGGGGTTGTTGCGCGACAGATGCCACACTTTTGCACGCCTGCGGACGTTCGCTCGACTCGAGCTCCCGGAAGCGGCAGAGCCGAGGAACGAGCAGGACCGCCCCCCGAGGCCGGTCCGTCACGTCAGCGATCACAGAACAGGAAGGCTGGAGAGTGCCTACGATTCAGCAGCTGGTCCGCAAGGGCCGCTCACCGAAGGTCGTCAAGACCAAGGCCCCTGCACTGCAGGGCAACCCCATGCGTCGTGGCGTGTGCACCCGCGTGTACACCACGACCCCCAAGAAGCCGAACTCCGCGCTGCGCAAGGTCGCCCGCGTCCGCCTCAACGGCGGCGTCGAGGTCACCGCGTACATCCCGGGCGAGGGCCACAACCTGCAGGAGCACTCGATCGTGCTCGTGCGCGGCGGCCGCGTGAAGGACCTGCCGGGCGTGCGCTACAAGATCGTCCGCGGCGCGCTCGACACGCAGGGCGTGAAGAACCGCGGCCAGGCCCGCTCCCGCTACGGCGCCAAGAAGGAGAAGAAGTAATGCCTCGTAAGGGTCCCGCCCCGAAGCGCCCCCTCGTCGTCGACCCGGTCTACGGCTCGCCCCTGGTCACCCAGCTGATCAACAAGGTGCTGATCGACGGCAAGAAGTCCACCGCCGAGCGCATCGTCTACGGCGCCCTCGAGGGTGTCCGCGCCAAGAACGGCGCCGATCCCGTGGCCACGCTCAAGAAGGCCATGGACAACATCAAGCCGGCCCTCGAGGTCCGCTCCCGCCGCGTCGGCGGCGCCACCTACCAGGTGCCGGTCGAGGTCAAGCCGGGCCGCTCCACCGCCCTCGCGCTCCGCTGGCTCGTGGGCTTCTCCAAGGCCCGTCGCGAGAAGACCATGACCGAGCGTCTGATGAACGAGATCCTGGACGCCTCGAACGGTCTGGGCGGCGCCGTCAAGCGTCGCGAGGACACCCACAAGATGGCCGAGGCCAACAAGGCGTTCGCCCACTACCGCTGGTGATCCGTCCGACCCGGTGTGCCGGCCGGCGCACCGGGCCGACGACGGCGCGGGCCTGAGGGCCCGCGCCGTCGACCCGCATCCACCTCACGAGACCCCCACACCACCCGAGCAAGGGAGACACCGTGGCACAGGACGTGCTGACCGACCTGAACAAGGTCCGCAACATCGGCATCATGGCCCACATCGATGCCGGCAAGACCACCACCACCGAGCGCATCCTGTTCTACACGGGTGTCAACCACAAGCTGGGCGAGACGCACGACGGCGCGTCCACCACCGACTGGATGGAGCAGGAGAAGGAGCGCGGCATCACCATCACCTCCGCCGCGGTGACCTGCTTCTGGAAGAACAACCAGATCAACATCATCGACACCCCCGGCCACGTGGACTTCACGGTCGAGGTCGAGCGCTCCCTGCGCGTGCTCGACGGCGCCGTCGCGGTCTTCGACGGCAAGGAGGGCGTGGAGCCCCAGTCCGAGACCGTGTGGCGCCAGGCGGACAAGTACAACGTCCCCCGCATCTGCTTCGTCAACAAGATGGACAAGCTCGGCGCGGACTTCTACTTCACCGTGGACACCATCGTGAAGCGCCTCGGCGCCAAGCCGCTCGTGATGCAGCTGCCCATCGGCTCCGAGAGCGACTTCATCGGCGTCGTCGACCTGCTCACCATGAAGGCCTTCGTGTGGCCGGGCGACGCCAAGGGCGACGTGACCATGGGCGCGGAGTACGAGACGCAGGAGATCCCGGCCGACCTCCAGGAGAAGGCCGAGGAGTACCGCACCCAGCTGCTGGAGGCCGTCGCGGACACCTCCGAGGAGCTCATGGAGAAGTACCTCGAGGGCGAGGAGATCTCCGAGGAGGAGATCGTCGCCGGCGTGCGTCAGCTCACCGTGAACGCCGAGGCCTACCCGGTCTTCTGCGGCTCCGCGTTCAAGAACCGCGGCGTGCAGCCGATGCTCGACGCCGTCGTGGCCTACCTCCCGAACCCGCTGGACGCCGGTGCCGTGAAGGGCCACGCCGTGGGCGACGAGGAGCAGGTCCTGGAGCGCGAGCCCTCCAAGGAGGCCCCGTTCTCCGCGCTGGCGTTCAAGATCGCCTCGCACCCGTTCTTCGGCACGCTGACCTTCATCCGCGTGTACTCCGGCCGCCTGGAGGGCGGTGCGCAGATCCTCAACGCCACCAAGGGCAAGAAGGAGCGCATCGGCAAGCTCTTCCAGATGCACGCCAACAAGGAGAACCCGGTGGATGAGGTCGTCGCCGGCCACATCTACGCCGTGATCGGCCTGAAGGACACCACCACGGGTGACACCCTCTGCGACCCGCAGAACCCGATCATCCTCGAGTCGATGACCTTCCCGGAGCCTGTGATCTCCGTGGCCATCGAGCCGAAGACCAAGGGTGACCAGGAGAAGCTCTCCACCGCCATCCAGAAGCTCGTCGCCGAGGACCCGACGTTCCGCGTCAACCTCAACGACGAGACCGGCCAGACCGAGATCGGCGGCATGGGCGAGCTCCACCTGGACGTGTTCGTGGACCGCATGCGCCGCGAGTTCAAGGTCGAGGCGAACGTGGGCAAGCCCCAGGTCGCCTACCGCGAGACCATCAAGCGCAAGGTCGACAAGGTCGACTACACGCACAAGAAGCAGACCGGCGGCTCCGGCCAGTTCGCCAAGGTGCAGCTCTCCTTCGAGCCGCTGGACACCGCCGAGGGCGAGGTCTACGAGTTCGAGAACGCCGTGACCGGTGGCCGCGTGCCCCGCGAGTACATCCCCTCCGTGGACGCGGGCATCCAGGACGCCATGCAGTTCGGCGTGCTGGCCGGATACCCGATGGTCGGCGTGAAGGCCACCCTGCTCGACGGCGCCTACCACGACGTCGACTCCTCCGAGATGGCGTTCAAGATCGCCGGCTCGCAGGCGTTCAAGGAGGGTGTGCGCAAGGCCAACCCGGTCCTGCTCGAGCCGCTCATGGCCGTCGAGGTCCGCACCCCCGAGGAGTTCATGGGCGACGTGGTCGGCGACCTGAACTCCCGCCGCGGCCAGATCCAGTCCATGGAGGACGCCACCGGCGTCAAGGTGGTCAACGCCCTCGTGCCGCTGTCCGAGATGTTCGGCTACATCGGCGACCTGCGCTCCCGCACCCAGGGCCGCGCGGTCTACTCGATGACCTTCCACTCCTACTCCGAGGTCCCGAAGAACGTGGCCGACGAGATCATCCAGAAGTCTCAGGGGGAGTGACCTCGCGTCACCCGCTCTGAGAGCACGACCTGTCCTCCGGGGGCAGTGCCCACCGCCCCCGGAGGACCCCCGACCCGGCGCCCGGCGCGCCGGGGCGGGTGCAGGACGGTCAGGTCCGGTCCGCTTCCGCGGTCTCGACGGCCTGGAGCCGGACTGGTCCTCGAAATCGCCGGATTTCACCAACCCCGCATCCGCCAAGTAGACTCGCCGAGTTGTCAGCTCGTCACCCGTGGCTGAGCAGTCTTCTTGACGAGGAAACAGTTCTTTAGGAGGAACCTGTGGCAAAGGCAAAGTTCGAGCGGACCAAGCCGCACGTCAACATCGGCACCATCGGCCACGTTGACCACGGCAAGACCACTCTCACCGCTGCGATCTCGAAGGTCCTGTACGACAAGTACCCGGACCTGAACGAGAAGCGTGACTTCGCGTCCATCGACTCCGCTCCGGAGGAGCGTCAGCGCGGCATCACCATCAACATCTCCCACGTGGAGTACCAGACCGACAAGCGTCACTACGCCCACGTGGACGCCCCCGGTCACGCCGACTACATCAAGAACATGATCACCGGCGCCGCGCAGATGGACGGCGCGATCCTCGTGGTCGCCGCCACCGACGGCCCGATGGCCCAGACCCGCGAGCACGTGCTCCTGGCCCGCCAGGTCGGCGTGCCGGCGCTGCTGGTGGCCCTGAACAAGTCCGACATGGTCGAGGACGAGGAGCTCCTCGAGCTCGTCGAGATGGAGGTCCGCGAGCTGCTGTCCTCCCAGGAGTTCGACGGCGACGAGGCTCCGGTCATCCGCACCTCCGGCCTGAAGGCCCTCGAGGGCGACGCCCAGTGGGTCAAGTCCGTCGAGGACCTCATGGACGCCGTGGACGAGTACATCCCGGATCCGGTCCGCGACAAGGACAAGCCGTTCCTCATGCCGATCGAGGACGTCTTCACCATCACCGGCCGTGGCACCGTGGTGACCGGTCGCGCCGAGCGCGGCACCCTCGCCATCAACTCCGAGGTCGAGATCGTGGGCATCCGCCCCGTGCAGAAGACCACCGTGACGGGCATCGAGATGTTCCACAAGCAGCTCGACGAGGCCTGGGCCGGCGAGAACTGCGGCCTGCTGCTCCGCGGCCTGAAGCGTGACGACGTCGAGCGCGGCCAGGTCGTCGTGCAGCCGGGCTCCATCACCCCGCACACCGACTTCGAGGCGAACGTGTACATCCTGTCCAAGGACGAGGGCGGCCGTCACAACCCGTTCTACTCGAACTACCGTCCGCAGTTCTACTTCCGCACCACCGACGTCACCGGCGTCATCACGCTGCCCGAGGGCACCGAGATGGTCATGCCCGGCGACACCACCGAGATGTCGGTCGAGCTCATCCAGCCGATCGCCATGGAGGAGGGCCTCGGCTTCGCCATCCGCGAGGGTGGCCGCACCGTGGGCTCCGGCCGCGTCACCAAGATCAACAAGTGATCTGACGGCTCCGGCCGCGGCGCGCTGAGCGCCGCACCTGAGGACCCCCGTCTCCCGTGAGGGAGGCGGGGGTCCTTCGTCGCCCCCGAGGGCCCGGTAGGCTGGTGGGCATGGAATGGCTCATCGCGCTGGTCGTCATCGCCGCCGTCGTCGCCGGGGGACTCTGGGCGCGGCGCGCCTTCGCCCCCGAGATCGAGCGCGCCCGTCGCATCCGGCGGGCCGAGCGCGGCGGACGGCTGGAGCGATGAGGGTGCCCGGACCCCGGTCGCTGTATCGCGCCACCGCCGTCGCGGAGATGGCCACCTGGACTCTGCTGCTGCTTGCGATGGCCCTGAAGTACGGGGGAGTGACCGCCGCGCTCATGCCGGCCGCCGGCGGCGTCCACGGCTTCGTCTTCCTCTGCTACGCCGCCGTCGTCGTCGCCGTGTGGATCGACGGCCGTTGGGGCGTCGGGCGTGGCCTCCTCGCCCTGGGCTCGGCGGTCGTGCCCTACATGACAGTCCCCATGGAACGGGCCCTCCTGCGCCGCGGCGAACCGGCGCCCCGGTGGCGTGTCCTCGAGGAGGCGGGCCGGACTTCGGCGACGGACCGCCTGCTGCGGACGGTCCTCCGGCGACCCCGGGTGTCTGCCCTGGCGGTCCTCGTGGCGGTCGTGGTCGTGTTCTCGCTGCTGCTGCGCGCGGGTCCGCCCACGGAGTGGTTCTCCCGCTGATCCCCCGCGCGCCGGGGTGAGGGAGGGCACTCGCCCCCGACTGGCGCGCGGCGGGCATGTCTGACATACTTGTCAAGTTGCTCAAGCGCCTATGCGCAGCCGTCCACATGTCTCGAGGCGGCCGCGTGGCCCAGATGTGACTCCTCCCCTCCGTCCGCACCCGCGGCGCGCGCCCGGCAGAAGGGCGACACGCCCGACCGCGTGGACCGGAGGCCGGCGGAGGCGAGGAACCCGGTGGAACCGGATTCGCCCCGCGCGGGAAGGAACAAGAGGGCCGCCCTCCGGGGCGTCCGAACAGGGACAGGAACAGCACACCCGACAAGAGAGGCGTGACGCCATGGCGGGACAGAAGATCCGCATCCGGCTGAAGTCGTACGACCACGAGGTCATCGACGTCTCGGCCCGCAAGATCGTTGACACGGTCACGCGCGCAGGCGCGACGGTGGTGGGCCCCGTGCCGCTGCCGACGGAGAAGAACGTGTACTGCGTTATCCGTTCTCCCCACAAGTACAAGGACAGCCGCGAGCACTTCGAGATGCGCACCCACAAGCGGCTCATCGACATCATCGACCCGACTCCCAAGGCCGTCGACTCGCTCATGCGACTGGACCTGCCCGCGGACGTCAACATCGAGATCAAGCTCTGAGAGGGAGGTGCTGAGAGACTATGACCAACACCCAGAACGTCAAGGGCCTGATGGGCACGAAGCTCGGCATGACCCAGGTCTGGGATGAGGACAACAAGCTCATCCCCGTGACCGTGGTCCAGGCAGACGCCAACGTCGTCACCCAGCTGCGCTCCGAGGAGACCGACGGCTACACCGCCGTGCAGATCGCCTACGGCCAGATCGACCCCCGCCGCGTGACCAAGCCGCTGGCCGGTCACTTCGAGAAGGCCGGCGTGACCCCCCGCCGTCACCTCGTCGAGCTGCGCACCGCCGACGCCGCCGAGTACACCCTCGGCCAGGACGTCACCGTCGAGGTCTTCGAGGCCGGCCAGAAGGTCGACGTCGTGGGCACCACCAAGGGCAAGGGCTTCGCCGGCGCCATGAAGCGCCACGGCTTCGCCGGCGTCTCCGCGTCCCACGGCGCCCACAAGAACCACCGCAAGCCCGGCTCCGTGGGCGGCGCGTCCACCCCGGCGCGCGTGTTCAAGGGCCAGCGCATGCCCGGTCGCATGGGCGCGGTGCGTCAGACCACCATGAACCTGACCCTCCACGGCATCGACGTGGAGAACAACCTCCTGCTGATCAAGGGCGCGGTGCCCGGCTCCAAGGGCCAGGTCGTGCTCGTCCGCAGCGCCGTGAAGGGAGCCTGAGACCATGGCTGAGAACACCGTGAAGACCGTCCAGGTCGAGCTGCCCGCCGAGATCTTCGACGTGCAGGCCAACGTCCCGCTCATGCACCAGGTCGTCGTCGCCCAGCTCGCCGCCGCCCGCCAGGGCACCCACAAGGTGAAGCGCCGCGGCGAGGTCTCCGGCGCCGGCCGCAAGCCGTTCAAGCAGAAGGGCACCGGCCGCGCCCGTCAGGGCTCGATCCGCGCCCCGCACATGACCGGCGGTGGCATCGTCCACGGACCGACGCCGCGCGACTACTCGCAGCGCACCCCCAAGAAGATGAAGGCCGCCGCCCTCCGCGGCGCCCTGTCGGACCGCGCCCGCAACGGCCGCGTCCACGTCATCGAGGCCCTCGTGTCCGGCACCACGCCGTCCACGAAGGCGGCCAAGGCCGGTCTCGAGTCCCTGAACACGGGCCGCAAGAACGTCCTGCTGGTCATCGACCGCGCCGACGATCTCACCGCGCTGTCCGCCCGCAACCTTCCGGCGGTCCACACCCTGTACGCCGACCAGCTGAACACCTACGACGTCCTCGTCTCCGACGACGTCGTGTTCACCAAGGTCGCCTACGAGGCGTACGTGGCCCAGGCCTCCGGCGCCAAGAAGGAGGATGCCCAGTGAGCGGCTCCATCAACAAGGATCCCCGCGACGTGATCATTGCTCCCGTCGTGTCGGAGAAGAGCTACGGCCTGATCGACGAGGGCAAGTACACCTTCCTCGTCGACCCGCGCTCCAACAAGACCGAGATCAAGCAGGCGATCGAGCGCATCTTCGATGTGTCCGTGGCCTCGGTCAACACCCTGAACCGTCCGGGCAAGCGTCGCCGCACCCGCTTCGGCTGGGGTCAGCGCAAGTCCACCAAGCGCGCGATCGTGTCGCTCAAGGACGGCGCCACCATCGACATCTTCGGAGGTCCGCTCGCCTCCTGAGGCGACGCGGAGACCACTTAATCGAGGAAGACACCCATGGCTATCCGTAAGTACAAGCCGACCACCCCGGGCCTCCGCGGCTCGTCCGTGGCCGACTTCGCAGAGATCACCCGGTCCACGCCGGAGAAGTCCCTTCTCCGTCCGCTGCACAAGACCGGCGGCCGCAACAACACCGGCCGCATCACCACCCGCCACAAGGGCGGCGGTCACAAGCGCCAGTACCGTCTGATCGACTTCCGTCGTCACGACAAGGACGGCGTGCCCGCCACCGTCGCGCACATCGAGTACGACCCCAACCGCACCGCCCGCATCGCGCTCCTGCACTACGCGGACGGCGCCAAGCGCTACATCCTGGCCCCGGCCAAGCTGCAGCAGGGCGACGTGGTCGAGGCCGGCCCGAACGCCGACATCAAGCCCGGCAACAACCTGCCGCTGCGCAACATCCCCGTGGGCACCACGATCCACGCCGTGGAGCTGCGTCCCGGCGGCGGCGCCAAGATGGCCCGCTCCGCCGGCGCCTCCATCCAGCTGGTCGCCCGTGAGGGCAAGTACGCGCAGCTGCGCCTTCCCTCCGGCGAGATCCGCAACGTCGACGTGCGCTGCCGCGCCACCGTGGGCGAGGTCGGCAACGCCGAGCAGTCCAACATCAACTGGGGCAAGGCCGGCCGCATGCGCTGGAAGGGCGTCCGCCCGACCGTCCGCGGTGTCGTCATGAACCCCGTGGACCACCCCCACGGCGGTGGTGAGGGCAAGACCTCCGGTGGTCGCCACCCGGTCAACCCCAACGGCAAGCCTGAGGGCCGCACGCGCCGCCCGAACAAGGAAAGCGACAAGCTCATCGTGCGTCGCCGCCGCACCGGCAAGAACAAGCGATAAGGGAGCTGAGAAGACATGCCTCGCAGCCTGAAGAAGGGCCCCTTCGTCGACCAGCACCTGTACCTCAAGGTTCTGGCCGAGAACGAGAAGGGCAGCAAGAACGTCATCAAGACCTGGTCCCGCCGGTCGATGATCATCCCGGACATGCTGGGTCACACCATCGCCGTGCACGACGGGCGCAAGCACGTCCCGGTGTTCGTCACCGAGTCCATGGTGGGCCACAAGCTCGGCGAGTTCGCCCCCACCCGGACGTTCCGCGGCCACGTGAAGGACGACAAGAAGGGCAAGCGCCGCTGAGCCTGACGGCACAGCACGCTTGACCTTCGAGAGAATCGAAAGAGAGAAGCAATGGAAGCCAAGGCAATTGCGCGCCACCTGCGCGTGACGCCGATGAAGGCCCGGCGCGTCGTCGACCTGGTCCGTGGCAAGCAGGCCACCGAAGCACTGGCCATCCTGAAGTTCGCCCAGCAGGGCGCTTCGGAGCCGGTGTACAAGCTGGTGGCCTCCGCGGTGGCGAACGCCCGCGTCAAGGCCGACCGTGAGGGCGTCGCCTTCAACGAGGACGCCCTGTACATCACCGAGGCCTTCGTGGACGAGGGCCCGACCATGAAGCGGTTCCAGCCCCGTGCACAGGGCCGCGCCTACCGCATCAACAAGCGCACGAGCCACGTGACCGTGGTCGTCGCTTCCCAGGACGAGAAGGGTGGCAACTGACAATGGGTCAGAAGATCAACCCCAACGGGTTCCGCCTCGGCATCACCACGGATCACGTCTCGCACTGGTTCGCCGACTCCCACAAGGAGGGCCAGCGCTACGCGGACTTCCTCAAGGAGGACGTGAAGATCCGCGAGCTCATGACCGACGGCATGGAGCGCGCCGGCATCTCCAAGGTGGAGATCGAGCGCACCCGTGACCGCGTGCGCGTCGACATCCACACCGCCCGCCCGGGCATCGTGATCGGCCGCCGCGGTGCCGAGGCCGACCGCATCCGCGGCGAGCTCGAGAAGCTCACCGGCAAGCAGATCCAGCTGAACATCCTCGAGGTCAAGAACCCCGAGACCGATGCGCAGCTGGTGGCCCAGGGCGTCGCCGAGCAGCTCGCCTCCCGCGTGGCCTTCCGCCGCGCCATGAAGAAGGCCATCCAGTCGGCCATGCGTGCGGGCGCCCAGGGCATCCGCATCCAGTGCTCCGGCCGCCTGGGCGGCGCCGAGATGAGCCGTTCGGAGTTCTACCGCGAGGGCCGCGTGCCGCTGCACACCCTCCGCGCGAACATCGACTTCGGCAAGTTTGAGGCGAAGACCACCTACGGCCGCATCGGCGTGAAGGTGTGGATCTACAAGGGCGACCTCACCGCCAAGGAGCTCGCGGCCAAGGAGGCCGCGCAGCCCTCCGGCCGCGGCCGCGGCGGCGAGCGTCGTGGCCCCGGCGGCGGCGAGCGCCGTCGTCGCAATGACCGTGCCGAGCGCGCTCCCCGCCAGGAGAACGCCGGCGCCGGCGCCGAGCAGTCGGCCGCCGCTCCCGCTGAAGGAGGCAACGCCTGATGCTGATCCCTCGTCGCGTCAAGCACCGTAAGCAGCACCACCCCAAGCGCTCCGGCATGGCCAAGGGCGGCACCACCGTCACCTTCGGCGAGTGGGGCATCCAGGCGCTGAGCCCGGCCTATGTGACCAACCGTCAGATCGAGGCCGCGCGTATCGCCATGACCCGCTACATCAAGCGTGGCGGCAAGGTCTGGATCAACATCTACCCGGACCGCCCGCTGACCAAGAAGCCCGCCGAGACCCGCATGGGCTCCGGCAAGGGCTCGCCCGAGTGGTGGGTCGCCAACGTCAAGCCCGGCCGCGTGCTCTTCGAGCTCTCGGGTGTCTCGGAGGAGGTCGCCCGCGAGGCGCTCCGCCTGGCCATCCACAAGCTGCCGCTCAAGGCCCGAATCATCCGTCGAGAGGGTGGTGAGTGATCCCATGGCCATCGGTACCAAGGATCTGAACGTCGAGTCCCTGGACGGGATGGACAACGCCCGTCTGCTGGAGGCCCTGAAGTCCTCCAAGGAGGAGCTGTTCAACCTGCGCTTCCAGGCCGCCACCGGCCAGCTGGAGGACTCCAGCCGCCTGAAGGCCGTCAAGCGCGACATCGCGCGCATCTACACGATCCTGCGCGAGCGTGAGCTCGGCATCCGTGGTGATGTCGAGACGGCCGGCGCCGAGAAGAACGAGGAGGCTGCCAAGTGACCGAGCAGACCGCCGCTCCCGTCGAGGAGCGCAACTACCGCAAGTCGCTGCGCGGCGTCGTCGTCTCCGACAAGATGGACAAGACCATCGTCGTCGAGGTCGAGGACCGCAAGAAGCACGCCCTGTACGGCAAGGTGATGAAGACCTCGAAGCGCGTCAAGGCGCACGACGAGGACAACACCGCCGGCGTCGGCGACCGCGTGCTCATCGTCGAGACGCGCCCGCTGTCCGCCGACAAGCACTTCCGCCTCGTCGAGATCGTCGAGCGCGCCAAGTGATCCCCGCCCGGGACCGACCCGGGCGTGTTGTGGGAGGCCGCTCCGTGCACTGGCACGGGGCGGCCTTCTGCGCTACCATTGGCTGTTCGTGCGCCCTTTGTTGGCAGGACCATCCATCCTGTGTGCCGAGGGAAGCGCACGACCGTCCCGGATCCGCCTCGGCCCTGCCCTGCGCGCCGATCCGCCCAAAGACCCCGCCGCTGTCTGAACATGCGGCGGAGGACTGCGCGGTGGAGGAGCACGCCCAGGGGGAGGGGTAAGCGTCCCCGGGATGACCGTTTCAACCGTTCCGCAAGGCTCGCCCGACTCGGGGGAGAACCGGCGCGACGCAAGGAGATACAAGTGATCCAGCAGGAGTCGCGGCTCAAGGTCGCCGACAACACCGGTGCGAAGGAGATCCTGACCATCCGTGTTCTCGGTGGTTCCGGACGCCGTTACGCAGGCATCGGCGACACCATCGTCGCCACCGTGAAGGACGCCATCCCCGGCGGCAACGTCAAGAAGGGCGACGTCGTCAAGGCCGTGGTGGTCCGCACCCGCAAGCAGTCCCGTCGCCCCGATGGCTCGTACATCCGCTTCGACGAGAACGCGGCCGTCATCCTCAAGAACGACGGCGAGCCCCGTGGCACGCGCATCTTCGGCCCGGTGGGCCGCGAGCTGCGCGACAAGAAGTTCATGAAGATCGTGTCGCTCGCCCCGGAGGTGATCTGACCTCATGGCCAAGATCAAGAAGGACGACCTCGTCCAGGTCCTCTCTGGCAAGGACAAGGGCAAGCAGGGCAAGGTCCTGCGCGTGTTCCCGGCTGACGAGCGCGTGCTCGTCGAGGGCGTGAACCGCGTGACCAAGCACCTGCGCGCCGGCCAGAACAACAACGGCTCCACCGAGGGCGGCCTGCAGGTCGTCGAGGCCCCGATCCACATCTCGAACGTGGCCGTGGTGGACCCCGAGACCAAGAAGCCGACCCGCGTGGGCTACCGCTTCGAGACCGTCGAGAAGAACGGCGAGCAGGTCACCGTCAAGGTGCGCTTCGCCAAGGCCTCGGGGAAGGAGCTGTGATGACCGAGGTGCAGCAGACCGAGAAGGTCACGCCCCGTCTGAAGACCAAGTACCGCGAGGAGATCCGCGCCTCGCTGCAGGAGCAGTTCGAGTACGCGAACGTCATGCAGGTGCCCGGCCTGGTGAAGGTCGTCGTCAACATGGGCGTCGGCGAGGCCGCGAAGGATTCGAAGATCATCGACGGCGCCATCGCGGACCTCACCGCGATCACCGGCCAGAAGCCGATGGTCACCAAGGCCCGCAAGTCCATCGCGCAGTTCAAGCTGCGCGAGGGCATGCCGATCGGCACCCACGCCACCCTCCGTGGCGACCGCATGTGGGAGTTCCTGGACCGCCTCGTCACGCTCGCGCTGCCGCGCATCCGTGACTTCCGCGGCCTGTCCGACCGCCAGTTCGACGGCAACGGCAACTACACCTTCGGCCTGTCCGAGCAGACCGTGTTCCACGAGATCGACCAGGACAAGATCGATCGCGTGCGCGGCATGGACATCACCGTGGTGACGACCGCCAAGAACGACGACGAGGGCCGCGCGCTGCTGAAGGCGCTGGGCTTCCCGTTCAAGACCGACAAGTAAGACCTCCACGCCACAGGTCCCCCACCGGTGAACCGGTGCGGGAAACCACGGCGAGAAAGGGCGGAAGCCCACATGACCATGACCGATCCCGTCGCAGACATGCTCACCCGTCTGCGCAACGCAAACTCGGCCTACCACGACACCGTGTCCATGCCCTCCTCGAAGCTCAAGGTCCGCGTGGCCGAGATCCTCAAGGCCGAGGGCTACATCCAGGACTGGCGTGAAGAGGAGGCCGAGGTCGGCAAGAAGCTGACCATCGACCTCAAGTTCGGCCCGCAGCGTGAGCGCGCGATCGCCGGCCTGCGCCGCATCTCCAAGCCGGGCCTGCGCGTGTACGCGAAGTCCACGAACCTGCCCCACGTGCTGGGCGGCCTCGGCATCGCCATCCTGTCCACCTCCTCCGGTCTGCTCACGGACCGTCAGGCGTCCCAGAAGGGCGTGGGCGGAGAAGTCCTCGCCTACGTCTGGTGACGGACGAGACAGAAGAAAGGCTGAACTGACATGTCGCGAATCGGACGTCTCCCGATCACCGTTCCCAGCGGCGTCGATGTGACCATCGACGGCGCCCGCATCTCCGTGAAGGGCCCCAAGGGCCAGCTGGAGCACACGCTCCCGTCCCCCATCACGGCCACCCTCGAGGAGGGCCAGGTCATCGTGGCCCGCCCCGACGACGAGCGTGAGTCCCGCTCCCTGCACGGCCTGTCCCGCACCCTGATCAACAACATGGTGCTGGGCGTGACCGAGGGCTTCACCAAGGCCCTCGAGGTCGTCGGCACCGGCTACCGCGTGCAGGCCAAGGGCCAGGACCTCGAGTTCGCCCTGGGCTACTCCCATCCCGTGCCGGTGAAGTGCCCCGAGGGCATCTCCTTCACCGTCGAGGGCAACAAGGTCACCGTGGCCGGTATCGACAAGCAGAAGGTCGGCGAGACCGCCGCCAACATCCGCAAGCTGCGCAAGCCCGACCCGTACAAGGGCAAGGGCGTGCGCTACGCGGGCGAGCAGATCCGCCGCAAGGCCGGAAAGGCAGGTAAGTGATGTCCACGCTCAAGGTGAAGGGCAAGGGCAAGTTCAACGCCCGCACCCGCCGCCACCTCCGGGTGCGCAAGCGGATCTCCGGCACCGCCGTCCGTCCCCGTCTGGTCGTCAACCGCTCGGCACGCCACATGTTCGTGCAGGTCGTGGACGACACCCAGAGCCGCACGCTGGCGTACGCCTCCACCATGGAGGCCGACGTGCGCGCGTTCGACGGTGACAAGACCGCCAAGGCCAAGCGCGTGGGCGAGCTCGTCGCCGAGCGCGCGAAGGCCGCCGGCATCGAGGCCGTCGTGTTCGACCGCGGCGGCAACAAGTACCACGGTCGCGTCGCGGCCGTGGCCGACGGCGCCCGCGAGGGAGGGCTGCAGCTGTGACCGAGACCAACGATCAGAAGGACACCCAGGTGAGCGAGACCACCGAGACCACCGTGTCCGAGACCTCCGCGGGCTCGGCCGGCCAGTCCACCGAGCGCTCCGGCGGCCGTGGCGGTCGCGACGGCGGCCGTGGCGGCCGTGACGGGGATCGTCGTGGCGGCCGCCGCGACGACCGCAACCGTCGTGGCGCCCAGGAGGACGAGAAGGACGCGTTCCTCGAGCGCGTCGTCGCGATCAACCGCGTCTCCAAGGTCGTCAAGGGCGGCCGCCGCTTCTCCTTCACCGCCCTCGTGGTGGTGGGTGACGGCGACGGCACCGTCGGCGTCGGCTACGGCAAGGCCAAGGAGGTGCCCGCCGCGATCCAGAAGGCCGTGGAGGAGGCCAAGAAGTCCTTCTTCCGCGTGCCGCGCGTCGGCTCCACCATCCCGCACCTCGTGCAGGGTGAGGACGCCGCCGGCGTCGTGCTCCTGCGTCCGGCCTCCCCGGGTACCGGCGTGATCGCCGGCGGTCCGGTGCGCGCCGTCCTCGAGTGCGCCGGCATCCACGACGTGCTGTCCAAGTCCATGGGGTCCGCCAACGCGATCAACATCGTGCGCGGCACCGTGGACGCCCTGAAGCGTCTGGAGGAGCCCCAGGCCGTTGCCGCCCGCCGTGGCAAGGCCCTGGACGAGGTCGCCCCTCATGCGATGCTTCGCACGATGGAGAACGATCGCGCCTCCAAGGGCGCTCAGAAGGCAGGTGTGTGAGCCGTGCTGCAGACCACCCGTAAGAACATCCAGCCCTCGGACGCCACCCTGGTGATCACCCAGACCCGCGGCGTGACGGGGACCAAGCAGAACCAGCGCGACACCCTGCGCTCGCTCGGCCTCAAGCGGATCGGCCACCAGGTCACCCGCAAGGCCGACGCGGCGACCGTGGGCATGGTCAACACCGTGCCGCACCTGGTGTCCGTGGAGGAGGTCAACCATGGCTGAGAACGACGCCATCAAGGTCCACGACCTGCGTCCGGCCCCCGGTGCCAAGACCGCCAAGACCCGTGTGGGTCGCGGTGAGGGCTCCAAGGGCAAGACCGCCGGTCGCGGCACCAAGGGCACCAAGGCGCGCTACCAGGTGCGTGCCGGCTTCGAGGGCGGCCAGCTTCCGCTGCAGATGCGTCTGCCGAAGCTGCGCGGCTTCAAGAACCCGTTCCGCACGGAGTACCAGGTCGTGAACCTGGACAAGCTCTCCGAGATGTTCCCGGAGGGCGGCGAGGTGACCGTGGAGACCCTGGTGTCCAAGGGCCTCGTGCGCAAGAACCAGCCCGTGAAGGTGCTGGGCACCGGCGAGATCACCTCCGCCGTGCAGATGAAGGCCGACGCCTTCTCCGCCTCTGCGATCGAGAAGATCAAGGCCGCCGGCGGCTCCGCCGAGACCGTCTGATCGACTGATCGACACCACAGGGCCCCTGGCCCGGGCGAACGCCCGGACCAGGGGCCCTGGTGCGTGTGTGTAGACTCCGATGGCGGTCCCGTCTGCGCGGGGCCGTGTGCGTCGGCGTCCCCCGTGGGGGTGCCGCGCCTCGTCGACACCCTGCAGGAGGACATGTGTTCAAGGCCATCGCCCGGATCGTCCGGACGCAGGACCTGCGGCGGAAGATCCTCTTCACGCTGGCGCTGGTGGCCGTGTACCGCCTCGGCGCGTTCATCCCGGCGCCCGGCGTGGACTACGCCGCCGTCCGCCAGTGCCTGGCGGCGGGCTCCGCCCAGGGCGGGCTGTACTCGTTCGTGAACATGTTCTCCGGCGGTGCCCTGCTGCAGGTGTCGATCTTCGCGCTGGGGATCATGCCCTACATCACGGCGTCGATCATCGTGCAGCTGTTGCGCGTGGTGATCCCGCGCTTCGAGCAGCTCCACCAGGAGGGCCCGCAGGGGCAGGCCACCCTCACGCAGTACACGCGCTACCTCACCATCGCCCTGGCCGTGCTCCAGGGCACGACGATGGCCTCCCTCGCGCGCACCGGCGCCCTGCTGGGGTGCCGGGTCCCGCTGCTGCACGATCAGTCGATCGCCACGGTCCTGCTCGTCGTCGTCGTGCTCACCACCGGCTGCGTGATCGTCATGTGGCTGGGCGAGCGCATCACGGAGAACGGCATCGGCAACGGCATGTCCCTGCTGATCTTCGCGTCGATCGCCGCGGGCTTCCCGGCCGGCATCGGCCAGGTGCTCCAGACCCAGGGCTGGCGCACGTTCGCGATCGTCATGGTGGTGGGCCTGCTGACCATGCTGGCCGTCGTGTTCGTGGAGGAGTCCCAGCGGCGGATCCCGGTGCAGTACGCCAAGCGGCAGATCGGCACCCGCACCGTGGGCGGCACCAGCACCTTCATCCCGATCAAGGTGAACATGGCCAACGTGATCCCCGTGATCTTCGCGTCCTCGGTGCTGATGCTCCCGGGCATCCTCGCGCAGTTCAACACTCCGCAGGACGGGTCCGCCCCGCCCGCGTGGGTCTCCTTCCTGAGCACGTACTTCGTGGGCGGCGACCACCCGCTCTACATGGCCCTGTACCTGCTGATGATCATCGGCTTCACGTACTTCTACGTGTCGATCACCTTCAACCCGCAGGAGATCTCCGACAACATGAAGCGCTACGGCGGCTTCATCCCGGGCGTCCGCGCCGGGCGTCCCACGGAGCGCTACCTGCAGTACGTCATCAGCCGCATCACTCTCCCCGGCGCCCTCTATCTGGGTATCGTGGCCATGATCCCGCTGATCGCGTTCGTGCTGATCGGCGCGAACCAGAACTTCCCGTTCGGCGGCACCTCCATCCTGATCATGGTGGGCGTGGGCCTCCAGACGGTGAAGCAGATCAGCGCCCAGATGGAGCAGCGCCACTACGAGGGCCTGCTCCGCTGAGCGTCCGTCCGTTCGACAGTGAGGAACACACGATGACCCGCATGCTGCTGATGGGCCCCCCCGGCTCGGGCAAGGGAACCCAGGCCACCCGCATCGCCGACAAGCTGGGGATCGTCGCCGTCTCGACGGGCGACATCTTCCGCCACAACGTCAAGAACATGACGGAGCTCGGCAAGGAGGCCAAGCGCTACATGGACGCCGGCGACTTCGTCCCGGACGAGGTGACCAACCGCATGGTCGCCGACCGGCTCTCCCAGTCCGACGCCGAGACCGGCTTCCTCCTCGACGGCTACCCGCGCACCGCGGGTCAGGTCGACGCGCTCGACGCCATGCTGAAGGACACGGGCCAGGCGCTGTCCGCCGTCGTCGAGCTCGAGGTGCCGGACGCCGAGCTCGTGGCGCGCCTGCTCAAGCGTGCCGAGATCGAGGGCCGCGCGGACGACACCGAGGAGGTCATCCAGCACCGCCTGGACCTGTACCACCGCGAGACCGAGTCCGTGATCGAGTCCTACGCGGAGCGCGGCATCGTCGCCCGCGTGGACGGCACCGGCCAGATCGACGACGTCACGGAGCGCGTGCTGCAGTCGGTGTACTCCGTGCGCGCCGCGACCGGCACCCTGCCGATCATCACCCCGGACACCCAGGCCTGACGGGCGTGTTCTCCCGCCGCTCCATCGAGCTCAAGACCACCCCCCAGCTGCAGACCATGCAGCGCGCGGGCGTGGTCCTGTCCGAGGCCCTGGACGCCGCCGTCGCGGCCGCGGCCCCCGGGGTGACCACCGCCGAGGTCGACGCCGTCTTCGCGGACGTGCTGGCGCAGCACGGGGCCACGTCCAACTTCCTGGGCTACTACGGGTATCCGGCCACGGTCTGCGCGTCCGTCAACGAGGAGGTCGTCCACGGCATCCCCGGGGAGCGGGTGCTGCAGCAGGGCGACGTGCTGAAGATCGATGGCGGGGCCATCGTCGACGGGTGGCACTCGGACTCGGCCCGAACCCTCATCCTGGGCTCGTCTGAGGCGGGCACCGCGGACCCGGAGGACGAGCGACTCTCCGAGATCACCCGGCAGGCGCTCTGGGTCGGCATCGCCGCGTTCGCGCAGGCCCGCCACGTGGGAGAGATCGGCGACGCCGTCGACGACTTCGTGACCTCCCAGCCGGGTGCGCCGCTCGGCATCCTCGAGGACTACGTGGGCCACGGCATCGGCTCCGCCATGCATCTGGCGCCCGACGTGTTCAACTACCGCACCGGCCACCGCGGCCCGAAGGTGCAGCACGGCATGGCGCTGGCCATCGAGCCGATGCTCGTGCGCGGCGGCATCGAGACCCGCACCCTCGAGGACGAGTGGACCGTGGTGACCACGGACGGCGCCCGCGCCAGCCAGTGGGAGCACACCGTCTGCCGGCACCCCGGCGGCGTGTGGGTGCTCACCGCGCCCGACGGCGGCGCCGCGGAGCTCGCGGCCCACGGCGTCGTGCCGGTGCCCCCGGGGGAGTGACCCCGGCCCTCCCTCTGCGGGGGCCAGGACGGGCCGGGTGGTCGACCGCCCGGCCCGTCGTCGTCGGCGTTGCCCGGGCCGGGCTCTGTGGGGTATCATCGAACGTTGACCGTGCCTAGGCGCATGCGCGTGAGGCGCGGTCAGACCCGTTCCCGTCATGCGACACGCCTCCGCGCGCCGCATGGCACGACGATTGTGGAGGACATGGCTAAGAAGGAAGGTGTCATCGAGGTCGAGGGCACGGTCACCGAGGCATTGCCGAACGCGATGTTCCGTGTGCGCCTGCAGAACGAGCACGTCGTGCTCGCGACGATCTCCGGAAAGATGCGTCAGCACTACATCCGCATCCTCCCCGAGGACCGCGTGGTGGTGGAGCTTAGCCCCTACGACCTCAACCGAGGACGTATCGTCTACCGCTACAAGTAAGAATCATCCGTCCGAAGCGAACGCAGGAGGAAGAGCCGTGAAGGTTCAGCCGAGCGTGAAGCGGATTTGCGACAAGTGCCAGGTCGTGCGCCGTAAGGGCCGCGTGCTGGTGATCTGCGAGAACCCGCGCCACAAGCAGCGCCAGGGCTGATCGCGTCCCCGGGAGCCCGGGGGCCGACGCCGTGCGTTGACCACACCCATCACCGGCCACACGGCCGAACATCAAGGACAACGCGCCTGCGGGCGCGTGACCTCCGGTCGCAGGGGCCGGAGACCGATGACGGCACGTCGCCGCCGCGGAGCACCACCGGAACTTCCCCGGTGCCGCGGTCGGGGCGCGCGAGGCCCGAGGGCCGCGTCAGACGGGGCGTCCCTGGTGCAGACCCCTGCTGCAGAAGGAATCAGGAGGACGGCCCATGGCTCGTCTTGCAGGCGTTGACATTCCGCGCGAGAAGCGCGTGATCATCGCACTCACCTACATCTACGGTGTGGGGAAGACCCGCGCTGAGGAGACCCTGGCGGCGACCGGCATCGACCGGGACATCCGCGTGAAGGACCTCACCGACGATCAGCTGGTGCAGCTGCGCGACCACATCGAGGGCAGCTACAAGGTGGAGGGCGACCTCCGCCGCGAGGTCGCCGCCGACATCCGCCGCAAGGTGGAGATCGGCTCCTACGAGGGCCTGCGCCACCGCCGCGGCCTGCCGGTGCGCGGCCAGCGCACGAAGACCAACGCCCGTACCCGCAAGGGCCCGAAGAAGACGGTCGCCGGCAAGAAGAAGTGACCCGTCCCCGCGCTGAGCCCGGCCCACGCCGGAGGCCGCGCGGGACCCGTCGCTTCCACCACCAGCTTTCCCGGAGGAGAATCACATGCCCCCCAAGACCCGTTCTGCGGTCCGCAAGCCGCGTCGCAAGGACAAGAAGAACATCACCGTGGGTCAGGCCCACATCAAGAGCACCTTCAACAACACCATCGTGTCCATCACGGACACCACCGGTGCCGTCATCTCCTGGGCCTCGTCCGGCGAGGTGGGCTTCAAGGGCTCGCGCAAGTCGACCCCCTACGCCGCCCAGATGGCCGCCGAGCAGGCCGCCAAGCGCGCCCAGGAGCACGGCATGAAGAAGGTTGACGTCTTCGTGAAGGGCCCGGGCTCGGGCCGCGAGACCGCGATCCGCTCGCTGCAGGCCGCCGGCCTCGAGGTGGGGTCCATCCAGGACGTCACCCCGCAGGCGCACAACGGCGCCCGTCCGGCCAAGCGCCGCCGCGTCTGATCTGAGCACTGTGCCCGTGCCCTCCCGACCGGGAGGGCACGGGCAGGTCGTCCGTCGACCCCCATCCCGTCCTCGTTTCCACCCCCCGCGTGCGTCATATGGCGGACGCTCGCCGAAAGGAAATGTCCGTGCTCATTGCACAGCGCCCCACGCTGACCGAAGAGGTCGTGTCCGACCATCGCTCCCGGTTCGTCATCGAGCCCCTCGAGCCCGGCTTCGGCTACACCCTCGGCAACTCCCTGCGCCGCACTCTGCTGTCCTCCATCCCCGGTGCTGCCGTGACCAGCATCCGCGTGGACGGTGTGCTGCACGAGTTCAGCACCGTCAACGGCGTGAAGGAGGATGTCACCGAGATCATCCTCAACATCAAGAAGCTCTCCGTCTCCTCGGAGAACGACGAGCCCGTCGTCGCCTACCTGCGCAAGCAGGGCTCCGGCGTCGTCACCGCCGCGGACATCACGGCGCCGGCCGGCGTCGAGATCCACAACCCGGACCTGCACATCGCGACGCTGAACGCGAAGGGCAAGTTCGACATGGAGCTGACCGTCGAGCGCGGCCGCGGCTACGTCACCGCCGCGCAGAACAAGTCCGCGGACCAGGAGATCGGCCGCATCCCGGTCGACTCCATCTACTCGCCGGTGCTGAAGGTGACGTTCAAGGTCGAGGCGACCCGCGTCGAGCAGCGGACCGACTTCGACCGCCTGATCCTGGACGTGGAGACCAAGGAGTCGATGCTCCCGCGCGACGCCGTGGCCTCCGCAGGCTCCACCCTGGTGGAGCTCTTCGGCCTGGCCAAGGGCCTGAACGTCGAGGCCGAGGGCATCGACCTGGGCGAGGCCCCCGCCGAGGCGGACGGGTCCGCCGACCTGGCGCAGCCGATCGAGGACCTCGAGCTCACCGTGCGCTCGTACAACTGCCTCAAGCGCGAGGGCATCCACACCGTGGGCGAGCTCGTCGCGCGCTCCGAGGCCGACCTGATGGACATCCGCAACTTCGGCGCGAAGTCCATCGACGAGGTCAAGGAGAAGCTGTACGAGCTCGGCCTGTCCCTCAAGGACTCGCCGGCCGGCTTCGACCCGCAGGCGCACGCGAGCCAGGACGACGACCCGTTCTCGGACTTCTGAGCCGTACGCACCACTGACATCTTCGACCCGCCGCCGCAGCCGGCGGAGGGTCCCACCCGAGGAGTTACACCATGCCTACCCCCACCAAGGGTCCGCGCCTGGGCGGCAGCCCGGCCCACGAGCGCATCATGCTGGCCAACATGTCGGCCCAGCTGTTCGAGCACAAGTCGATCACGACCACGCTCACCCGCGCCAAGCGCCTGCGTCCCCACGCCGAGCGCCTGATCACCATCGCGAAGAAGGGCGACCTGCCCGCGCGTCGCAAGGTGCAGGGCATCATCGCGGCGAAGTCCCGCACGAACAAGTCGATCGTGCACGAGCTGTTCACCGTGATCGCCCCCGCCATGGCCGAGCGCAACGGCGGGTACACCCGCATCACCAAGATCGGCAACCGTCAGGGCGACAACGCGCCGATGGCCGTGATCGAGCTCGTCATGGAGCCCGTCTCCGGCAAGCAGGCCGTCGTCCGCGAGGCCGAGCAGGCCGCCGCCTCCGCTCCGGCCGCCGCGCCCGTCGAGGAGACCCCGGTCGAGGTCGTCGACCCGGCCGCCACCGAGGAGGTCACCGTCGCCGAGTCGGAGGAGACCGCCGCGGAGATCGACGGCGCCGTCGCCACCACCGAGGACGGCTCGGCCCCCGAGGGCGCGACCATCAAGGGCAACGCCAGCTCGAAGAAGTACCACGTGCCCGGCTCGCGCTGGTACGACCAGACCACCGCCGAGGTCTGGTTCTCCACCGTCGAGGAGGCCAAGGCGGCGGGCTTCGAGCCCGCCGGCGGCGAGGCCGCCCAGAAGATGGCCTGAGCCGGCTCCGGCGCCTCCGGGCGCCGGGACCCGCCGACGGTCGTCGGCACCGCACGAGCGGGCCGTCACCCCACGGGGTGGCGGCCCGCTCGCGTGCGTCCGGGCCCCGTTCGACGGCCGGCCCAGCGCCTAGCATGGTCGGCATGCCCGACGACGCCCTCCCCGCCGCCCCCGTGGAACCCCGCCCGGAGCCCACGACCGGCCTGCCGCGTGAGGGGGAGGTCCGGCTGCGCCT
Organism: Micrococcus porci; assembly: GCF_020097155.1. NCBI lineage: Bacteria > Bacillati > Actinomycetota > Actinomycetes > Micrococcales > Micrococcaceae > Micrococcus > Micrococcus porci. Next base: position 1,157,300 of record NZ_CP083691.1, read on the forward strand.
GGACCTGGCGTACGACGGCTCGGACTTCCGCGGCTGGGCTGCGCAGCCGGGCCTGGCCACCGTCCAGGGCGCGCTGGAGGGCGCCCTCGAGACGATCGTGCGGCGCCCCGTCCGCACCGTGGTGGCCGGCCGCACCGACGCCGGCGTCCACGCGCGCGGACAGGTGGTGCACTGCGACCTCACGGAGGCCGAGTGGTCGGCCCTGGCCCGCGGCCGCGCGGACGTGGACCCCGCGGACGCCCTGGTGCGTCGCCTCCAGGGCGTGCTGCGCCCGTGGCAGGGCGCCGTCGTCGTCCGCGGGGCCCGACGAGCGCCCGACGGGTTCGACGCCCGGTTCAGCGCGCTCTGGCGCGCGTACGAGTACCGGATCAGCGACCGGCCGGAGACCCGCGACCCGCTCGCCCGGCACGGCGTGCTCTGGCATGGCGCCCGCGTGGACGAGCGGCTGATGGCCGTGGAGGCCGGCGCGCTGCTGGGCCTGCACGACTTCCTGTCCTTCTGCCGCCCGCGCGAGGGGGCCACCACCGTCCGCGAGGTCCAGGACGCGGAGGTCGTCCGCACCCCGGACGGGCTGGTCCGGGTGCGGTTGCGGGCGGACGCGTTCTGCCACTCCATGGTGCGGACCATCGTGGGGGCGTTGCTCGAGGTGGGGGAGGGGCGGCGGACGCCCGGGTGGACGGCCGCCCGCGTGGCCGGCCCGGTGCGGGACTCGGCCGCCCGGCTCGCGCCGGCGCACGGGCTGACCCTTCTCGAGGTGGGCTACCCGGAGACCGGTGAGGAACTCCGGGCCCGCGCCGAGGGGACCCGCGCCCGGCGCGCCCCCCTCGCCGACCTCGGCTGAGGTCCGCGGGACGCTTTTGGCCCGGACCGGATGAGCCGGTATCATGGGTGGACGTTGCGCATGCCCGCACCCGGATGCGTCGTGCCGCGAGTGGCTCAGTTGCATGGCCTCGACTCGCGCCGCACCCCCGGGGCTCCTCGGGCCCGGCCGCCTTCCAGCCCTCACCTGGGGGACCGGCGCGCACGGAGAACTGAACGGCCGCCCGCCTCGGACTCACGACCCGGAGCCGGCGGCTGTGACCGAACCGAACTGAAGGCAGACAACGTGCGTACGTACACTCCCAAGCCTGGTGACGCCGACCGCCAGTGGCACATCATCGATGCCACGGACGTCGTCCTCGGCCGCCTGGCCACCCACACCGCCACCCTGCTGCGCGGCAAGCACAAGCCGACGTTCGCCCCCCACACGGACATGGGCGACTACGTCATCATCATTAACGCCGAGAAGGTGGCCCTCACCGGCGCCAAGCTCGAGAAGAAGCGCGCCTACCGCCACTCCGGCTACCCGGGTGGCCTGAAGTCCGAGTCCTACGCCGAGCTCCTCGAGAAGAACCCGGTGCGCGCCGTCGAGAAGGCCGTCAAGGGCATGCTCCCCAAGAACTCCCTCGCGGCCCAGCAGCTGACCAAGCTGAAGGTGTACCGCGGTGCCGAGCACCCCCACGCGGCCCAGAAGCCCGCCACCTTCGAGATCGGCCAGGTCGCCCAGTGACCCTCGTGGTCGCCTGAGCAGACCTCTTCCAAGGAGAGACATGAGCATCAACCAGAACGACGACGTGGAGCTGACGAGCTACACCTCCGAGTCCACCGCCGCCTCGGAGACCGCCGCCGTCTCCGAGCGTCCGGCCCTGACCGTGCCGGGTTCCGCCGTGGGCCGCCGCAAGGAGGCTGTCGCCCGCGTCCGCCTCGTGCCGGGCTCCGGCCAGTGGTCCGTGAACGGCCGCACCCTGGAGAACTACTTCCCGAACAAGCTGCACCAGCAGGAGGTCAACGACCCCTTCACGCTGCTGGAGCTCAACGGCGCCTACGACGTGATCGCCCGCATCCACGGCGGCGGCCCGTCCGGCCAGGCCGGCGCGCTGCGCCTGGGCATCTCCCGCGCCCTGAACGAGATCGACCGCGAGCACAACCGCCCGGCCCTCAAGAAGGCCGGCTTCCTCACCCGCGACGCCCGCGTGATCGAGCGCAAGAAGGCCGGCCTCAAGAAGGCCCGCAAGGCCTCGCAGTTCTCGAAGCGCTGATCCGGCGCCGACCGGCCCGCCGGTCGCGAGACGAGCCCCGTGCGCCCTCCTTTCGGAGGGGCACGGGGCTCCCTGCGTTCCGGGGCGCGCAGCCCGCGGAACGGGGCCCGGGGATCGGCCGCGCGTCCTCCGGCGGCGTAGACTGACGGGGTCCGGCGACGCCGCCGGGCCGGGCCGCACGCCCACACCGGTGAGCGGTCCGTCGCACCGCGACCTCAGGAGACGCCCGTGGCTGAGAACACGACGACGCCCCCCACCGACCCCTCCGCCGACGGCGTCCTGGCCGGCGAGCACCCGCTCGAGAGCGGCCGGCGCGAACAGCCGTTCGCCGTCACGGAGGACTACGCCGCCGAGGTCGACGAGATCCGCGAGCTGGGGCGCACGCTCCACGGCGACTCCCTCCCGAGCCCCGACCCCACCGCCTGGCGCGAGGGCTACCCCTACAAGACCAAGCTGAGCCGCAAGACCTACGAGCGCCGCAAGCGCGAGCTGCAGATCGAGCTGCTCAAGATGCAGCTCTGGGTCAAGGAGACCGGCCAGAAGGTGCTCATCATCTTCGAGGGCCGCGACGCCGCCGGCAAGGGCGGCGCCATCAAGCGCTTCAACGAGCACATGAACCCCCGCGGCGCCCGCACCGTGGCCCTCGAGAAGCCCACCGAGGCCGAGGCCTCGCAGTGGTACTTCCAGCGGTACATCCAGCATCTGCCCTCCGGCGGCGAGATCGTCATGTTCGACCGCTCCTGGTACAACCGGGCCGGCGTGGAGCGGGTCATGGGCTACTGCACCCCGCAGCAGTACCTGGAGTTCATGCGCGAGACCCCGGAGCTGGAGCGGATGCTCTCCAACTCGGGCATCCACATCATCAAGTTCTGGTTCTCCGTGTCCCGCCGCGAGCAGCTCAACCGCTTCGCCGCCCGCGAGACGGATCCGGTGCGCCGCTGGAAGCTCTCGCCCACAGACCTGGCCTCGCTGGACAAGTGGGACGACTACACGAACGCCAAGGAGGCCATGTTCTTTTACACGCACACGGCGGACGCCCCGTGGACCGTGGTGAAGTCGAACGACAAGAAGCGCGCCCGCCTGGAGGCCATGCGCCACGTCCTGTACACCCTGCCGTACCCGAACAAGGACGAGCGCATCGTGCACCTGCCGGACCCGCAGATCTGCGCGTCCGCCGACGTCCTCTCCGAGATCGACGAGGCGGACGGCGGCTCCTTCCCGCGCGTCCGCTGAGCCGCCGGCCGGCCGTCCGGTCGCCCGGACCACGAGGCGCCCCACTCCCGGACCGGGAAGGGGCGCCTCGTCGTCCCTCGGGCGCGGGGCCCGTCAGGACCTCTTCTGGAAGTCCTCGTAGTTCTCCACGTTGATCTTGGCGTCGTCCAGGAGGTTGTCCGCGCCGAAGCCCTCGGTGATCTGGTACTCGCCGGTCTCGAGGGAGCGCTTGACGTCCTCACGGAGGATCGGGAGCTTGGCGTAAAAGGCGTCGCCGCAGCAGCTCGTCTTCACGACGTCGCGGTGGCCGATGATCCGCGACGGCGGCAGCTCGTACTGCTGGCAGATGAAGGCGGAGAGCTTCACGAGGCCCGCGTAGAGGGACTGCGGGGGCGGGCTGACCATGTAGAAGCCCTCGCACTCGATGCCCACCGCGTAGGCGTTGAAGCCCAGGGCATGGACGCCGAGGATGAACGTCTCCCCGCCCTGCAGCGCGTAGAGGGAGCCGTGGCGGCCCTCCATCGCGAACCCGCCGCGCGACATGGTGAACTGCTGGCCGGAGTCGCCCCACTGCTGGTTGATGTGCTGGTTCTGCACGCGCTGGGCCAGGGCGATGGCCGCGTCCCGCGAGCCGTCCGTCACGTTGGGCGTCGTGGTGTGGTGGATCACCAGGTAGGACGGCTTCTCGTAGAGCGTCTGCTGCCAGTTCTCCGGGATGCGCGCGCCCCAGTCGATGGTGGAGAGGATCTCCGGCTCCGGCAGGCGCGGGCCCGTCGAGGCCGCGGAGCCGTCCGCCGAGGTGCTCTGCGCGGCGTCGCCGCCGGTGCCGCAGCCGGCGACCGTGCCGGCGATCGCGAGCCCGGCGCCGCCGAGGACGGCGCGGCGCGGCCACGACGAGGAGAGGATCTGGTGATCGGGCATGGAGGAGGGGTCCTTCGGGTCGGGTCGGGGGCCACGGGCTGCCGCGCCGGATCGCCGGTGCGGGCCGCTCGCCGAGGCTCCCCCGGGGTGATCCTACCGCGCGGCCCCCACGGATCGTGACCGGATCGCGACGTCGGGGAGGGCGGGTCGGGACGTCCACGCTGACGCGTGCTCGTACACTCGGGGATCATGTCGAGATTGTTCGGAACCGACGGCGTCCGTGGCCTGGCCAACGACGTCCTCACAGTGGAACTGTCCGTCCAGCTGGCCCAGGCGGCCGCTCCGGTGCTGGGCGCGGACGCGCTCGCGGCGGGTCGCCGACCGGTGGCGGTCGTCGCCCGTGACCCCCGCATCAGCGGCCAGTTCATCGCGGCCGCGGTGATCGCCGGGCTCGCGTCGTCGGGCGTGGACGTCCACGACGCCGGCGTGGTGCCCACGCCGGCCGCCGCGTTCCTCGTGGGGGACCTGGACGCGGACTTCGGCGTGATGATCTCCGCCTCGCACAACCCCGCCCCGGACAACGGCATCAAGTTCCTCGCGCGCGGCGGTGAGAAGCTCACCGACGAGCAGGAGGACGAGATCATCCAGCACCTCGAGTCGGAGCATCCGCTGCGCCCGACCGGGGCCGAGGTCGGCCGGGTCCGGACCTTCTCCGACGCGGAGGACCGCTACGTGGTCCACCTCCTGCAGACGCTGCCCCACCGTCTGGACGGGCTCACCGTGGTGCTGGACTGCGCCCACGGCGCCGCCTCCGGCTGCTCCCCGGACGCGTTCCGTGACGCCGGTGCGCAGGTGATCGTGATCGGCGCCGAGCCGGACGGCCTGAACATCAACGAGGGCGTCGGCTCCACACACCTGGAGAAGCTCCAGGCGGCCGTGAAGGAGCACGGCGCCGACCTGGGCATCGCCCACGACGGCGACGCCGACCGCTGCCTGGCCGTGGACGAGCTCGGCGAGGTCGTGGACGGCGACCAGATCATGGGCATCATGGCGCTCGCCCTGAAGGACCGCGGGCAGCTCAAGGAGGACACCCTCGTGGTGACCGTCATGTCCAACCTCGGGCTGAAGCTCGCCATGCGCGGGGCCGGCATCGAGCTCGTGGAGACCCAGGTCGGCGACCGCTACGTCCTGGCCGGCATGCGCCTGGGGGAGTACTCCCTGGGCGGCGAGCAGTCCGGCCACGTGATCTTCGCCGACCACGCCACCACCGGCGACGGTGTCCTCACCGGCCTGCAGATCGCCGCCCGCGTGGCGGAGACCGGCACGCCGCTCTCCCAACTGGCGGCCGTGATGACCCGCCTGCCGCAGGTGCTCGTCAACGTCCGCGGCGTGGACAAGTCCCGCGCCGCCGAGGACGCCGCCGTGCAGTCGGCCGTCCGGGAGGCCGAGGCACGCCTGGGCGAGACCGGCCGTGTGCTGCTGCGCCCGTCCGGGACCGAGCCCGTGGTGCGCGTCATGGTGGAGGCCCCCGACGAGGAGACCGCCCGCCGCGAGGCCGAGGCCCTGGCCGAGGTCGTCCAGCGCGAGCTGCGCCTCCACGACTGACGCCGTGAGCCCCCGTCGCGACCCCGGCCGACTGCGCCCGCTCGCGGGCCCGGCGGCGCTGCTCGCGGCGCTGTGGGTGGCCGCCTGGCTCGCCGTGTCCGTGCCGGTGTGCGACCGCGGCGGACCCGCGGACTGGCTCCCGTGCGTGGACCCGGGCCGGTCCGTCCCGGCGCCCGGCGCGCCCTGACCGGCGGCCGGGGCGCGCCGGGCCCGGCACGACGACGAGGGCCCCGGTCCGCCTCCTGGGGAGGCGGGCCGGGGCCCTTCAGGTTGACGGGGGATCAGACGCGCGGGGCGCCGTTCTGACGCGCGAGCAGGTCGCGGATCTCGGTCAGCACGGCGACGTCCGGAGCGACCTCGTCCTCGGCCGGGGTGATGCCGAGGCGGCGGTTGCGGCGCTCGATCATCGTGTTCATCGGCAGCACGATGCAGAAGTACACGGCGGCGGCGATGAGCAGGAAGTTGACGATGGCGGTCAGCACGACGCCGAACTTCACGTCCACGCCGTTGAGGTTGAGCACGAGCCAGCTGTCGAAGCTCGGCGCCTTGAACAGCGCCGCGATGAGCGGCATCAGCACCGAGTCGACGAGGGCGGTGACGACCTTGCCGAAGGCGGCGCCGATGACGACGGCGACCGCCAGGTCGACGACGTTGCCCTTCATGATGAAATCCTTGAATCCCTGAAGCATTGGCCCAGTCTAGGGAACATTCGACGGGACACGTATTCCGGGAGGGGTGTCCACCGGTGGGGTCGGTCACACCGGCGTCCGGCTCACACCTTCCGCATCAGGACCCGGGTCACCTCGTGCTGCCGGTTCTTCGTCAGCACCAGCCGGGCGCGCCCGCGCGTGGGCTGCACGTTCTGGGCCAGGTTCGGCCCGTTGATGCGGTCCCAGATGGACCGGGCGGTCTCCCGGGCCTCCTCGTCGGACAGGGAGGCGTACCGGTGGAAGAAGGCGTCGGGGTCGCGGAACGCGCTCGAGCGCAGACCCATGAACCGCTCCACGTACCAGTCCCGGATCCAGTCGGCCCGTGCGTCCACGTAGACGGAGAAGTCGAAGAAGTCCGACACGCTCAGCCCCGGGGTGCCGTCCGCCCGGAGGAGCGGCGGGGCCAGGACGTTCAGGCCCTCGACGATGAGCACGTCCGGCCGGTGCACGACCTGGCGCCGCTCCGGGACGATGTCGTAGGTGACATGCGAGTAGACCGGCGCGCTCACCTCGGCCGCGCCCGACTTCACGTCCGCCATGAACCGCAGCAGCGCCCGGCGGTCGTAGGACTCGGGGAAGCCCTTGCGGTCCATGATCCCGCGCTCCTGGAGCACGGCGTTGGGATGCAGGAAGCCGTCCGTGGTGATCAGTTCCACCCGCGGGGTGGACGGCCAGCGGCGCAGCATCTCCTGGAGCACGCGCGCGGTCGTGGACTTGCCGACGGCCACCGAGCCGGCCACGCCGATCACGTAGGGGGTGCGGCCCGTGCGCTCCCCGAGGAACTCGTTGGTGGCCCGCCGCAGCGCGCCGGCCGCCTCGACGTGGATGCCCAGCAGGCGCGAGAGGGGCAGGTACACCTCGGCGACCTCGCGGAGGGAGAGGGTCTCCCCGAGCCCGCGCAGCCGCTCGACGTCGTCCTGGTCGAACGGCTGGTCCAGCTGGTCCGCCAGGCGCGCCCACGTCTGCCGCTCCAGCTCCACGAAGGGGCTCAGGTGGGGATCGCCGGCGGAGGCGGGGCCGGGCGCGTCGGCCGGGGCGGTGGGGGCGCCGCCGCCCCCGTCTCGGGTGTCCTTCACCGGTCCATCATGGCAGGCCCGGGGCCGGCGGCCGGCCACCGCGTCCCGCCGACCGGCCAGGACGACGGCGCAGGGGGGGGGGGGGGGGGGGGGCGCGTCCGCCCGCATAGGATCGGGGCATGCGTGCTCTCGTGACCGGCGGCGCCGGGTATCTCGGCTCCCACACCGTGACGACCCTCCTCGACGCGGGTCACGACGTGCTGGTGCTGGACAGCCTGGCCGGCGCCGGGCGTGCGGGGCTCGAGCGCGCGGCGGAGGTCTGCGGCGTGGGGCTCGGGGGCGCGCGCCTGCGCCTGGTCGTGGCGGACATCCGCCGCCCGGAGGACTGGGCCGACGAGGTCGTCGCCTGGGCCCCCGACACCGTGGTCCACTTCGCGGGCCTGAAGTCGCCGACCGAGTCGATGGCCTCGCCCGCCGAGTACTACAGCGTGAACGTCGGCGGCACCGCCCACGTGGCCGAGGCCGCCGTGCGCGCCGGCGCCCGGACCCTGCTGTTCTCCTCGTCCGCGACCGTGTACGGCGACCGGGCGCCCGTGCCGGTCGCCGAGTCCGCGCCGATCGACCCCGTCAGCCCCTACGGCCGCTCCAAGGCCATGGCCGAGCAGGTCCTGACCGACGTCCACGCCGCCTCGCCGGGACTGTCCGTCGCGTCCCTGCGCTACTTCAACCCGGTGGGCGCCCACCCCTCCGGCCGCATGGGCGAGGACCCGCAGGGCACCCCGGCGAACCTGATGCCCTTCGTCTCCCGGGTGGCCTCCGGCGCCTACCCCGAGCTCACGGTCTTCGGCGCGGACTTCGCCACCCGGGACGGCAGCGCCGTCCGCGACTTCATCCACGTCATGGACCTGGCCGAGGCGCACGTGGCCGCCCTCGAGTGGATGGCGGCCCGCCCCTCCGAGGAGGCCGGGGTGCGGGTGTGGAACATCGGCCGCGGGGAGGGGGTCACCGTGTTCGAGATGGTGCGCGCCTTCGAGGAGGTCACCGGCCGCCCGGTGCCGTTCACCGTGGGGGGCCGCCGCGCGGGGGACATCGCCGAGTCCTGCGCCGACGTCGGCGCCGTCGCCCGCGACGTGGGCTGGCGGGCCCGTCGCGACGTGCGGGAGATGGTGCGCGACCTCTGGGCCTGGCAGCAGGCCGAGCAGGAGGGCGACGGCGGCCCCTGAGCCCGCGCCCGCGGGCCGTCCCCCTGCGGCGGCGGGGTCCCCTGTCCGCCCGCGGCGGATGCGCACGGGCACCCGGTATCCTCATGCGCATGTGTGGAATCGTCGGATACATCGGGCAGCCGTCCTCGACCCGTGAGCACGATGCTCTCGAGGTCCTCATGGAGGGGCTGCGCCGCCTCGAATACCGTGGATACGACTCCGCGGGCGTCGCCGTCGTCGCCGACGGCGAGCTGTACCACCGCAAGAAGGCGGGCAAGCTCGCCAACCTGGCGGCCGAGCTTGAGGCCGAGCCGGTGCCGTCCGCGCAGGTGGGCATCGGCCACACCCGCTGGGCCACCCATGGCGGCCCGACCGACGTCAACGCCCACCCGCACGTCGCGGACGAGGGCCGCCTGGCCCTGATCCACAACGGCATCATCGAGAACTACGCCGAGCTGCGCGCCGAGCTGCTGGAGAAGGGCGTCACCTTCCTCTCCGAGACCGACACCGAGGTGGCCGCCCACCTGCTGGCCGACGTCTACCGCGGCGCCGGCGAGGGCGACCTCACCCGGACCATGCAGTTGGCCTCCCAGCGCCTCGAGGGCGCCTTCACGCTGCTCGCCGTCCACGTGGACCACCCGGACCGCGTGGTGGCCTCCCGCCGCAACTCCCCGCTCGTCGTCGGCGTGGGGGAGGGCGAGAACTTCCTCGGCTCCGACGTCTCCGGCTTCATCGATTTCACCAAGGAGGCGATCGAGCTCGAGCAGGACCAGGTGGTGACGATCACCGCCGACGCCGTCGAGATCACCGACTTCCAGGGCGCCCCCGCGCAGGGCAAGGCCTTCACCGTGGACTGGGACGCCTCCGCCGCGGAGAAGGGCGGCTTCGACACCTTCATGGAGAAGGAGATCCACGACCAGCCGCAGGCCGTGCAGGACACCCTGCTGGGCCGCACCGACGCCACCGGCGCGCTGGTCCTGGACGAGCTGCGCATCGACCCGGAGGAGCTCAAGGCGGTCCGCAAGATCATCGTGCTGGCGTGCGGCACCTCCGCCTACGCGGGCACCGTGGCCAAGTACGCCATCGAGCACTGGTGCCGCATCCCCGTGGAGGTCGAGCTCTCCCACGAGTTCCGCTACCGCGACCCGATCATCGACGACCACACCCTCGTGGTGTCCATCTCCCAGTCCGGCGAGACCATGGACACCCTGATGGCCGTGCGCTACGCCAAGGAGCAGGGCGCCCGCACCCTGTCCATCTGCAACACCAACGGGTCCACCATCCCGCGCGAGTCCGACGCCGTGCTCTACACGCACGCCGGCCCGGAGATCGCCGTGGCCTCCACCAAGGCGTTCCTGGCGCAGATCACCGCCGCTTACCTGCTGGGCCTGTACCTGGCGCAGCTGAACAAGAAGCTGTTCACCGGCCAGATCAAGGACATCCTGGCCGACCTGGCGGAGATCCCCGGCAAGATCCAGGAGATCTTGGACTCCTCCACGCCGGTCCGCGAGCTCGCCCGCTCCATGGCCGACACCTCCTCCGTGCTGTTCCTGGGCCGCAACGTCGGCTTCCCGGTGGCCATGGAGGGCGCCCTGAAGCTCAAGGAGCTGGCCTACATCCACGCCGAGGGCTTCGCGGCGGGCGAGCTCAAGCACGGGCCCATCGCCCTGATCGACGAGGGCCAGGCCGTGTTCGTGGTCATGCCCTCCCCGCTGGACCGCCACTCGCTCCACGCGAAGGTCGTCTCCAACATCCAGGAGGTCCGCGCCCGCGGCGCCCGCACCTTCGTGGTGGCGGAGCGCGGCGACGAGGCCGTGCGCGACCATGCCGAGGTCGTGTTCGAGGTCCCGGAGACCCAGCCCGTGCTGATGCCGCTGCTGACCACCGTGCCGCTGCAGATCTTCGCCCTCGAGCTGGCCTCGGCCAAGGGCTACGACGTGGACCAGCCGCGCAACCTCGCCAAGTCCGTCACCGTGGAGTGACCTCGCCCTGACGAGCGACGACGACGCCCCCGCCGGGAACGACGGGGGCGTCGCCGCGTCCGGGGCGGTGCCGGACCCGGTGCGGCCGAGGGCTCTCCTCCACGGGCGCGGCGGCGTCGGCTGAGCCGAGGGGCGGCCGGGCTCCGCGCACTAGACTCGGGGTGAGTGCGTGCCGGATCCGGCGCGCCCCCCGAGACTTCCGGAGAGGCCTTCATGCACACAGTGGACATCGGACAGCCGTACCCCCTGGGGGCCACGGTGGACGAGGCCGGCACGAACTTCGCCGTCGCCGTGGGCAGGGAGGTCGAGGCCGTCGAGCTGTGCCTGATCGCCGAGGACGGATCCGAGGAGCGCATCCCGGTCACCGAGCGGCACGACACCACCTGGCACGTGCACGTGGCCGGGATCGGCGGCGGCCAGCGCTACGGCTGGCGCGTCCACGGCCCCTGGGACCCGGCGCGGGGCCTGTGGCACAACCCCCACAAGCTCCTCGCGGACCCCTACGCCCGCGCGTTCACCGGGGACTACGCCTGGGGGCAGCAGCACTTCTCCTACGCCTTCGACGAGCCCGACCGCATGGACACCGCCGACAGCCGCGGCACGTCCATGGTCGGCGTCGTCGTCGACGACGACTTCGACTGGGGCGACGACGCGCCGCCGCAGCGGCTGCTCACGGACACCGTCGTCTACGAGACGCACGTGAAGGGCCTCACCGCCCTGCACCCGGACGTGCCGGAGGAGCTGCGCGGCACCTACGCCGGCGTGGCCCACCCGTCCGTGCTCGAGCACCTGACGTCCCTGGGCGTGACGGCCGTGGAGCTGATGCCCGTGCATCAGTTCGTCAACGACTCGATCCTCCAGGAGAAGGGGCTGTCCAACTACTGGGGCTACAACAGCCTCGGCTACCTCGCGCCCCACGCGGCGTACTCCTCAGCCGACACCGTCGGCGGCCAGGTCCACGAGTTCAAGCAGATGGTCAAGGACCTCCACGCCGCCGGGCTGGAGGTCATCCTCGACGTGGTCTACAACCACACCGCCGAGGGCAACGACAAGGGCCCCCTGCTGAGCTTCCGGGGCTTCGACAACGCCGGGTACTACCACCTGGTCGAGGGCGACGAGCGCCACTACATGGACTACACGGGCACCGGGAACTCGGTGGACCTGTCCAGCCCGAAGGCCCTCCAGCTCGTCATGGACTCCCTGCGCTACTGGGTGACCGAGATGCACGTGGACGGCTTCCGGTTCGACCTGGCCACCACGCTCACCCGCGTGGAGGGCGAGCAGGGCCCCGACATGTTCTCCGGGTTCTTCGACGTCGTCCGTCAGGACCCGGTGCTGCGCACCGTCAAGCTCATCGCGGAGCCGTGGGACGTGGGCTGGGGCGGCTACCAGGTCGGCAACTTCCCGGGCATCTGGAGCGAGTGGAACGGCATGTACCGGGACACCGTGCGCGACTTCTGGCGGGGCGAGCCCGGCACCCTGGGCGAGTTCGCCACCCGGCTGACCGGCTCGGCCGACCTCTACGAGGGCGACGGGCGCAACCCGGGCGCCTCCGTGAACTTCGTGACGGCGCACGACGGGTTCACCCTGCGCGACCTCGTCTCCTACAACGAGAAGCACAACCACGCCAACGGCGAGGACAACAACGACGGCGACTCCCATAACCGCTCCTGGAACTGCGGCGTCGAGGGCGAGACGGACGACCCGGAGGTGCTGACGCTCCGCGCCCGCCAGCAGCGCAACTTCCTCACCACCCTCATGGTCAGCGAGGGCGTGCCCATGCTGAGCCACGGCGACGAGCTGGGGCGCACCCAGAAGGGCAACAACAACGTCTACTGCCAGGACAACGAGCTCTCCTGGATCGACTGGAGCACGCGGGACGACGCGCTGATCGCCTTCACCCGGGACGTGATCGCCCTGCGCCGGGACCACGCGGTGTTCCGCCGTCGCCAGCACTTCGACGGCCGGCCCGCCGAGCGCGACGTCGAGGCGCCGCTGCCCGACATCGTGTGGCTCGAGCCGGACGCGACCGCCAAGACGGAGGCGGACTGGGGCGCGGAGGCGCGCTCGATCGCCTTCTACCTCAACGGCCACGACCTCCAGCGCCGCGAGGGCGAGCCGGACGAGGCGTTCCGCGACTTCTACGTCCTGATGAACGCCTGGTGGGAGCCCGTGCCGTACACCCTGCCCGGCCCGCTGTTCCCGGGGGAGTGGGAGATCGTCGTGGACACGTCCTCGCACGTGGCCCCGGCCGGCACCCGCCCCCACGTGGTGGCGGGGGAGGTCATCGAGGTCCCGGGCCGCTCGACGATGATCCTGCGGGAGGTCGTGCGGCAGGAGCAGGGGTGAGCCGCCCCGCCGGGTCCGCGCCGGCTGTCGACGGCGACGCCCAGGCCGCGCCGCGCGGCCCCCAGGCCGGGCGTCGCGTCCAGGCGGACCGGGGGCGGGGCCGCCGACGGCGCCGGATCCTGGGCGCTGTCCTGGCGGCCGCCGCCCTCGTGCTCGCCGCGGCGTTCGGCCCCGGGCTGATGCGCGCCGCGGACATGACGCTGCACCCCCGCCCGGACGACCCGCCCCGGGTGGACGCGCTGCTGGTGCTCTACAGTCAGCCCGCGGTCTACGACGCCGCCCTGGAGCTGCTGGACCGCGGCGTCGCCGACCGGGTGTTCGTCTCCGCGCACCTCGGCCCGGACGGGTTCGAGAAGTTCTGCGGCACCCCGGCCCAGCGCGACCCCCGCACCCGGGGCGTCGAGGTCGAGTGCTTCTCCCCGGACCCCGTCACCACCCAGGGCGAGGTCATGTTCGCCGCGGACCGCATGCGTGCCCTCGGGCTGCGCCGGCTGGGGGTGCTGACCTTCGACCAGCACCTCGAGCGCGCCCGCCTGCTGGCCGAGCGGTGCCTCCCCGCCGCGGACGGCAGCGTCTCCATGTACCGGTTCGACGGCGGCTACACCGGCGCCGAGAAGGTGCGCCAGGACGTCTACGGCACGGCGGCCTTCGCCAAGGTCGCCCTGACCACGGACTGCTCCGGCGAGCTCCCGGACGTCCTGCAGTGGCCGCTGGACCTGGTCAAGCGGACGGCCGGCATGCCGGTCGGGGCCGTCGCGGAGTCGGCCGCCGGCGTCGGCCGCGCGGGCGCGGGGGTGCGGCCGTGATCGTCGGGATCGGCGTGGACGTGGTGGACGTCCCCCGCTTCGAGCGGCAGCTGGCGCGCACGCCCGCCCTGCGGGAGCGGCTGTTCACGGAGGAGGAGCGGGACCTGTCCCTGCGCTCCCTCGCCGCCCGGTTCGCCGCGAAGGAGGCGATCGCCAAGGCCCTGGGGGCACCGCCGGGCATGATGTGGCACCACTGCAGCATCCCGCGCCCCGCGCACGGGGACGGACGGCCCGAGGTCCGGCTGACGGACTCCGTCCGGGACCGGGCCGACGAACTGGGCGTCACCCACTGGCACCTGTCCCTGAGCCACGACGGCGACGTGGCGGTGGCGTACGTCGTCGCCGAGCGCCACGACTGAGGCCCGGCCGGGCCGGAGCGGGAGGAGCACCTGATGCGAGCACACACGGGAACCGACGTGCGGGCGGCCGAGCGGCCCCTGCTGGATGAAGGGCGGGGCGAGGCGCTCATGCGGACCGCCGCGTGGGGCCTGGCCGAGCACGTGGCCGCCGAGCTGCGGGCGCGGGGACCGGTGGCCGGGGCGACCGTGGCGGCCCTGGTGGGGCCGGGCAACAACGGCGGGGACGCGCTGTGGGCTCTGGCCTTCCTGCGTCGCCGCGGCGTCGAGGCGGTCGCGGTGCCCGTGCGTCGGAACGAGGCGGGCGAGCCGGTGTGGCATGCCGCCGGCTGGGCCGCCCTGCAGGCCGCCGGCGGACGGCGGTCCACGGCGGTCCCGGCCCGGGCGGCCGTCGTGGTGGACGCGATGCTCGGCACGGGTGCCCGCGGGGGCTTCACCCTGCCGGAGCCGGCGCGGCACCTGCCGTCCGGGGCCGCCGTGGTGGCCTGCGACCTGCCCTCGGGCGTGGACGCCGACACCGGGGCCGTCCCCGGCGAGGCCCTGGCCGCCGACCTCACCGTGACCTTCGGCGCGTCCAAGACGGGGCTGCTGCTCGGCGCCGGACCGGGCCGGGCCGGGCGGGTGGTGTGCGTCGACATCGGCCTGGGACCACACCTGCCGGCCGATCCCGCCGCCGGGCTGCATGTCGTGGACGACGACGCCGTCGCCCGCCTGCACCCGGTCCCGGCCCGGGACGCCCACAAGTACACGCGCGGGGTGGTCGGCGTCGTCGCCGGCTCGGAGCGGTATCCGGGGGCCGCGGTCCTCGCGGTGGGCGGGGTCCTGGCGGGCGGCGCCGGGATGGCGCACCACGGCGGGCCGGCCCGGGCGGGGGACCTCGTCCTCGCCGCGCATCCGGCCGCCCTGACCTCCGCGGACGGCCCGGCGCCGGAGCGCGCCGACGCCTGGGTGCTCGGCCCCGGCCTGGGCGACGGCGACGGCGCGCGGGAGCGGGTCCGCGCGACCGTCGCCGCGGTGCTCGCCTCCGGGGCGGACGGCGACCGCGGCCCGGCGGCGCTCGTGGTGGACGCGTCCGCCCTCGACCTCGTGACCGGGGAGGATCTGGCGGCGCTCGCCGCCGTGGACGCTCGCACGGTCATCACCCCGCACGCGGGGGAGTGGGCGCGTCTGCGCGACCGCCTCCCCGTGCCCGCCGCCGACGCCGTGGACGTGGACGAGGACGGCGCCGGGGAGCTGGCGCGGCTGCGGGCGTGGACCGCCGCGCGCGGGGTCACGGTCCTGCTCAAGGGGCCGGCCTCGCTGGCGGTCGCCCCGGACGGGCAGGCCTGGCTCATGCGCGACGGCGGCCCGCAGCTCGGCGTCGCCGGCACGGGCGACGTCCTGGCCGGGGCCCTGGGGGCCGTCCTCGCGGCCGAGACCGCCCGGGCACGCCGGGGCGGCGACGAGCGGCACGGGGCCGCGCGGGGTGGCCGGCCGTCGCCCGCCGCGCTCGCGGCGGCCGCGGCCTGGCTGCACGCCCGGGCCGGCGTCCGGCAGGCGGCCGACGGCCGCGCCACGGCGGACACCCTCCCCGCCGCGCTGGGCGACGTGGTGGCCCGGCGCTGGTGGGAGAATGACGCGCATGGACGACGCCCCTGACCTGACACCCTCCGCCGCCGAGGCGGCGCCGGCCGAGCGGCGCGCGCTCGTGGACCTGGCCGCGGTGCGCTCCAACGTGGCGGCCCTGCGCGCGCGCCTGGGCCGCCCGGACGGCGCCTCGACCGCGCTGATGGCCGTGGTCAAGGCCGACGCCTACGGCCACGGCGCCGTGCCCGTGGCGCGAGCTGCCCTCGAGGCCGGGGCCGACCGGCTCGGCGTGGCCCACGTGACCGAGGCCCTGGCCCTGCGCGCCGCCGGGGTCACCGCTCCGATCCTCGCGTGGCTCCACACCCGGGACACCCCGTTCCGCGCCGCAGTGGAGACGGACGTCGCCCTGGGCGTCTCCGGCATGTGGGACCTCGAGGCCGTGGCGCAGGCCGCCCGGGCGGCCGGACGCCGCGCCACCGTCCACGTGAAGGCGGACACGGGCCTGGGGCGCAACGGCTGCCTGCTCGCGGACCTGCCGGCGCTGGCCGCCCGCGCCGCCGCGCTGCAGGACGAGGGCGTCGTCGACGTCGAGGGCCTGTTCTCCCACCTGGCCGTCGCCGACGAGCTCGACCGCGCCGCGGAGACCGACGCCCAGGCCGCCGCCTTCGGCGAGGCCACGGTGGCGTTGGACGCCGCCGGCCTGCGCCCGCGCGTGCGCCACCTGGCGAACACGCCGGCCGCCCTCACCCGGCCCGACCTGCACCACGACATGGTGCGCGTGGGGCTGGGCCTCTACGGGCTCAGCCCGTTCCCGGACCGCGCCCCCGCCGAGTTCGGCCTCCGCCCCGCGATGTCGCTGCAGACCACGCTCGCCGCCGTGAAGGCCGTCCCCGCCGGGCAGGGCGTCTCCTACGGCTTCCGCCACCGCACCGCCGAGCCCACCGTCCTGGGCCTGGTGCCCCTGGGCTACGCGGACGGGGTGCCGCGCATCGCCGAGGGCGCTCCGGTGGCCGTCGCCGGGCGCCGCGTGCCGCATGTCGGCCGCGTGGCCATGGACCAGCTCGTCGTGGACCTGGGGCCGGGCGCCGCCGAGCGCGTCGGCGACCCGGTGGAGCTGTTCGGCCCCGCCTCGGGCATCCCCGCGGACGCGTGGGCCGAGGCTGCCGGGACCATCAACTACGAGCTCGTCACCCGCATCTCGCCGCGCGTGCCGCGCGTGCACGTGGACGGCGCCGCCGCGGGGGAGGTGGCCGCATGATCGCCGGCCGCCGTGCTGAGCAGCCCCTCCCCGCCCCGGTCTGGGAGCGGCGCGTGCCCCTCGACGGCGCCGCCGGCACCCGGGAGTTCGGCGCCGCGCTCGCGGGCGTGCTGCGCGCGGGCGACGTGCTGATCCTCACCGGGGAGCTCGGCGCGGGCAAGACGACCCTCACGCAGGGCCTCGGCGCGGGCCTGGGCGTGCGCGAGGGCGTGATCTCCCCGACCTTCGTGCTCTCCCGCATCCACCCGTCGCTGGCGGACGGGCCCGACCTGGTCCACGTGGACGCTTACCGGCTGCGCTCGGCCGGGGAGTTGACGGACCTGGACCTCGAGGCCACCGCCGACCGCTCCGTCACCGTGGTCGAGTGGGGCCGCGGCATGGCCGAGTCCCTCGCAGGCTTCCCCGAGGACCCGGAGGCGTCCTGGCTGGACGTCGAGGTCCTCCGGGCCCGCGGCGGGGCGGACCTCCCCGACGGCCCCGCCGGCGGCGACGCCGCCCCCGACGCGCCGGTGATCGTCACCGACTTCTCCGACGAGGAGGGCGAGGCGGCCGAAGAGGTGCGCACCGCCGTCGTGCGCGCCCACGGCCCCCGCTGGGCCGCGGTGGCCCTTCCGTAGACTGGCGGGCATGCCCCTGCTCCTGGCCCTCGACTCCTCCTCCGCCGCGTCCGTCGCCCTCCTGCGCGACGGAGAGCCCCTCGCCGCCTGGTCCACCGCGGACACGACCAGCCACGCCGAGGTCCTCGCCCCGGCGGTGCGGCAGGTTCTCGCGGAGGCCGGCGTCGCGGGGGGCGACCTGGACGGGATCGCCGCGGGCGTCGGGCCGGGCCCGTTCACCGGCCTGCGGGCCGGGCTGGCCACCGCGGAGGCCCTGGGCTTCGCGTGGGACGTGCCGGTGCACGGGATCCGGAGCCTGGACGCCCTGGCCCACCGGGCGGGCACGGACGCGTTCGCGCACGCCGTCGAGGAGTTCGTCGTCGTCACCGACGCGCGGCGCCGCGAGGTCTACTGGGCGCACTACGCCCAGGTCGGCGGGCAGCCGACCCTCCTGCACGGGCCCTTCGTCACCCCCGCCGCCGAGGTCACCCCGCTGCCCGCCTACGGGGCCGGCGCCGGCCTCTACCCCGAGGCCCTGCACGCGGTCGACGGCTGGGAGGGCGCCGTGCCCGACGCCGTCAGCCTGGGCCGCGTGGACGAGCTCGCCCTGCGCCGCGGCCGCGGCGTGCTGCCGCCCACGCCCCTGTACCTCCGCGAGTCCGACGCCACGGTGCCGGCCCCGCGCACCCCGGCGCGGCCCGCCGGCGCATGAGCCTGCCCGACGCTACGGACCCCGGCGACGACGCCGCGCCCGCCCACGGGCTGCCCGCCGGGTTCCTGCTGCGCCCCATGACCGTGTGGGATGTCCCCGAGGTGCTGGAGCACGAGGAGACCCTGTTCCCGCTGGACGCCTGGCCGGGGCACTTCTACGCCGAGGAGCTCGCCCAGGCGGGCCCCGCCGGCGCGCTCGACGCCCACGGCCGCCCCACGACCCGGGACTACCGCGTGGTGGTCCGCCAGGACACCGGGGAGATCGTCGGGTACGGCGGCATCATGGCCGTGGGGGACACCGCAGACGTGCAGACCATCGGCACTGCCGCCGCCGTCCAGGGCCGCGGGATCGGCGCCGCGCAGCTGCGCTGGATGGTCGCCGCCGCGCGCGAGCGCGGGGCCGAGTCCCTGCTGCTCGAGGTCCGCGAGTCCAACGCCGCCGCCCGCCGGCTCTACGCGCGGCACGGGTTCGAGCCGATCGCCGTGCGCCGCGGCTACTACCCGGGCGGCGAGGACGCCGTCGTCATGCGCCGGGCCCTCTGAACGCGGCCCCGCCCGGCGGCCCGGCCTAGAATGGCCCCCATGTCCGCCACCGCAACCGCCCCCCTCGTCCTCGGCATCGAGTCCTCCTGCGACGAGACCGGCGTCGGGATCGCCCGCGGCACCGCCCTGCTGGCCCACGAGGTCGCCTCCTCCGTGGAGGAGCACGTGCGCTTCGGCGGCGTCATCCCGGAGATCGCCGCGCGCGCCCACCTCGAGGCCCTCGTGCCCACCGTCCGCCGCGCCCTCGACGCCGCCGGGGTCACGCTGGACGAGGTCGACGCGATCGCCGTGACCTCCGGGCCCGGACTCGCCGGGGCGCTGATGGTCGGCGTCGCGGGGGCCAAGGCGCTCGCGGTGGCGGCGGACAAACCGCTCTACGGGATCAACCACCTCGTGGCCCACGTCGGCGTCGGGCTGCTGGACGGCGTGCGCCCCGCCGACTGGGACGACCTGCCCCGGGACCTCGGCGCGCTGCTCGTCTCCGGCGGGCACACCGAGATCCTCCAGGTGGACCGGATCAGTTCGGACGTCACCCTGCTGGGCTCCACCATCGACGACGCCGCCGGCGAGGCGTACGACAAGGTCGCCCGCCTCATCGGGGCCGGGTATCCCGGCGGCCCCGTGATCGACCGGATGGCGCAGGAGGGGGACCCGAAGGCGTTCCGGTTCCCCCGCGGGCTGACGGCCGGCAAGTTCGTGGGCACCGCGGAGGAGCCCGGCCCGCACCGGCACGACTGGTCCTTCTCGGGGCTCAAGACCGCCGTCTCCCGGGCCGTGGAGCAGTTCGAGGCGCAGGGGCTCGAGGTGCCGCGCACGGACATCGCCGCGTCCTTCCAGGAGGCGGTGGCCGACGTCATCACGGCCAAGGCCGTGCGGGCGTGCCGCGAGCACGGCCTCACGCACCTGCTGCTCGGCGGCGGTGTGGCCGCCAACTCCCGCCTGCGCGGGCTGCTCGCCGACCGGTGCCGCTCCGCCGGGATCGAGCTCGTCGTCCCGCCGGTCAACCTGTGCACGGACAACGGGGCCATGGTCGCCGCGCTCGGCGCCCGGCTCGTGGCCGACGGCGTCGCCCCCTCGGACCTCGCGTTCGGGGCGGATCCGGGCCAGCCCGTCTCCGCGGTCAGCGCCGCCTGACGCGCCGGCCCGACGGCGGCCGGCGCGCGCCCGTCGTGGCCGGGCCTACTCGCTGCCCTTCGACTGCTCGTCGCCGGACCGCCCGCCGTGGACCTCCTCGGGGAGCTCCGCCACGGGGACCACGACGACGTCCTCGAGCTTCCAGTCGAGCTCCTCGATCCGCTCGCGCAGGTCGGCGCAGCGGCCCACGGTGACGTCGGCGCCGTGCCGGGGCACCACGAACATCTCCAGGTGGAACACGTGGCCCTCGTCGCGCACCCGGGCGCCGGCGTGCCGGACCCACGGCTGGGCCCACGCCACCCGCTCGGCGCGGTCGATGATCGGGTGCGGGCGCGCGCCGTCGATCGTGGTGGCGCGGCGGTCCGCCAGGTTCGTGACGGCCTCCTTGAGGTTCTTCCAGCCGTCCAGCACGATGCTCACGCCCACGAAGATCGCCGCCGCGGCGTCCGCCCACCACCAGCCCAGGCCGATACCGGCCACGCCGACGATGGTCGCCACGCCCGTCTGCCAGTCCGCCTTGTTCATGTCCGCGTCCGCGTACAGCACGCGGTCGTGGAGCTGCTCGGCGAGCTTGAGCTTCTTGTGGCCGAGGATCATGGGCCCGGGCACGGACAGGGCCATCACGGCCATCATGAACCAGCCCTGCCACACGGTGTGCCCGAACAGGTCGAACGTGCCGATGGGCGGGTGCTCCGCCGTCAGCAGGCCCAGGAGGGAGTCGCCGACGAGGACCACGCCCATCACGGACAGGGCGACGGCGGCCACGAGGTGTCCCACCCCGACGGACCGGTGAGAGCCGTAGGGCCGGGCCCGCGTCGGGGCCATGCGGGCCACGCGCAGGGCGACGAGGAACGCGATCGGCGGGATCAGGGAGAGCAGGTCCTCGATCCACGCGGCGCGCATGGCCTGCGAGGAGCCCATCACGACCGCCACGAGCGAGACCGTGAGCACGAGCCAGCCGAGGGAGACCCACTCGAGGACCACGGCCTGGTGGGCGGCCCGCGCGACGTCGTCGGGCAGCTCGGCGCGTCCGATGGTGCGCTTCTCGCTCATGCCCCGGCCTCCTCGCCGTGCGCGTCCAGGAAGCGCTCGAGCGCGGACTGGAACTGGTTCTCCCCCAGGGGGACGGCCATGACGAGCTCGGCCTTCTCCCCGTCCGGGCCCGTGGTCTCCGCGTAGGGGCGGGTCAGACCGGCGTCGGTCGTCCAGGGCGACTTCTTCGTGAGCCCGCCGACCACCAGGTCGAGGTCGCCCTGCTTCAGCGCCGTCATGAGGGCCTCTTCGCCGGAGACGGTCCACTCCACGCGCGCGTCCCGCTCGGCGGCGAAGGCACGCACCAGGTCCGGCTCGGGGCCCTGGGGCTCGGCACCGGCGGCGTCCACGTGGGGCGGGTGGTGCGAGGCCCCTACCCGCAGCGTCCCGCCCGTGATCCGGTCCAGGGTGCCGTCCGGGTCGGCGGGGTAGCCGGAGGATGTGCATCCGGTCAGGACGACGCCGGCGGCGGCGAGCGCGCCGGTCAGGAGGGTGCGGCGGGGGGTCTGCATGGGGCTCACTCTAGAGGGGAGTGGGAGCGGTGCCCCGCGTTCCCGAGGCCCTCCCGGCCGTCCAGGTGGTCGAGCACGAGGCGCACCGCGTCCCGCGCGTCCGTGCGCGGGCGCCAGTCGGTCGCGCGCCGCAGCGCGGAGGTGTCCATCACGGGCACCGCGGCGGCCATGTCCACCCAGCCCGGGTCCGTGGGCTGCAGGCGGGCCCGGTAGCTCACGGCGGCGGCGGCGCGGAACACCGCGACGGGCAGCTCGAGGATCCGGCGGGCGCCGAGCACCGTGCCCATCGTGTGGGCGTCGAGCACGGGCTCGGCGGCGACGTTGAACGCGCCGCCGGCGCGGTGGGCGACCACCTGCCAGTACGCCTCCGCGACGTCCTGGGCGGTGAGCGCCTGGAAGCGCAGGCCCGTGGGGAAGGGCAGCACGGGGGTGCGCAGGCGCGCGGCGAGGCGGGCGGGCACGAGGTCGCCCAGGAAGTAGTCCTTGATCTCGGGCCCGGCGCCGGACTGGAAGATCAGTCCGGGCCGGAGCCGGCTGACGAGCATCCGCGGGTGCTCGGCCGCCACGCGGTCCAGGATCGTCTCCACCTCGGCCTTCTGGGCCGCGTAGTGGGACGTCGGCACGCCCGTGGTGGGGTGCGACTCGTCCACCCGCACGTCCTTCGGCCCCGGCCCATACGCGCCCACGGAGGAGGCGTAGACCAGGTGGGGCACCCCCGCGGCGGCAGCGGCACGGAACACGCGCTCGTTGCCGTCCACGTTGACCGCCCGCAGATGCGCGCGGTCGCGGTTGGGGCGGATCACCCACACGAGGTCGACCACGGCGTCCGCCCCGCGCAGCACCTCGGTGAGGCGGGGGGCGGACGCGGCGTCGGCGATGTCCATGCGGTGCCACTCGACGCCGTCGTACGGAGCGCCCGCGCGGTCCGGGCCGCGCCGGCTCACGCCGACGAGCTCGGTGGCCTCCGGGGCCCGGTGGAGGCGCTCGAGCAGGGCCGTCCCGACGTTGCCGGTGGCACCGAGGACGACGATCCTCACGGCGTGAGCACCACCTTGATGCAGCCGTCCTGCTTCTTCTGGAACTTCTCGTACATGGCGGGCGCATCCTCGAGGGGCGCGGTGTGCGTCACGAGGTCGAGCACGCCCAGGGGATCGGACGGGTCGTCCATCAGGGGCAGGAGGTCGTCCACCCAGCGGCGGACGTTGCACTGGCCCATGGTGAACTGGATCTGCTTGTCGAACATGGTGAGCAGCGGCATGGGGTCCTGCATGCCGCCGTACACGCCGCTCAGGGAGACGGTGCCGCCGCGGCGCACGGACTCGATCGCCGTGTGCAGGGCCGTGAGACGGTCGATGCCGGAGGTCTTGACGGCCGCGCGGGCCAGCGGGCCGGGCAGCATGCCCGCCGCGGTCTGGGCGGCCGCGGCCACGGGCGCGCCGTGCGCCTCCATGCCCACGGCGTCCACGACGCCGTCCGGGCCCCGCCCGCCGGTCGCCTGGCGCAGGAGGTCCGGGACGCCCGTGCCGGAGCCCTCCATGTCCAGGACCTCGACGCCGTGGCGCGCGGCCATGTGGCGGCGCTCCGGCACGGGGTCGACGGCGATCACGCGGCACCCCAGGTGCACGCCGATGCGCGCGGACATCTGGCCGATGGGGCCCAGGCCGAGGACGGCCAGCGTGTCGCCCTTCGACACGTTCGCGTACTGCACGGCCTGCCACGCGGTGGGCACCACGTCGGAGAGGAACAGCCACTGGGTGTCGGGGCCGGTGTGCGGCACCTTGATGGGCCCGTAGTCGGCGTGCGGCACCCGCAGGTACTCGGCCTGGCCGCCGGGCACGGAGCCGTAGAGGCGGGAGTAGCCCAGCAGCGCGGCGCCGGAGCCCTGCTCCTTCACCTGGGTGGTCTCGCACTGGGACTGCAGGCCGTGCTGGCACATCCAGCAGTGGCCGCAGGAGATGTTGAAGGGGATGACGACGCGGTCACCGGGGGAGAGGTTCGTGACCGCGGAGCCGACCTCCTCCACGATGCCCATGGGCTCGTGGCCGATGACGTCTCCCTTGTCCATGAACGGGCCCAGGACCTCGTAGAGGTGGAGGTCGGATCCGCAGATGCCGGTGGAGGTGACCTTGATGATCGCGTCCGTGGGCTCCTGGATCCGCGGATCCGGGACGTCCTCGACGGAGACGCTTCGCTTTCCCTGCCATGTGAGTGCTCGCATGCCGGGTACGCTACGGCCCGGCCGGCCCCGAAGGAAGGGTGCGCGGGCCGGAATCCCCAGGTCAGCCCTGGAAGGCCCGGAGGGACTCGCGGGTGCGGTCCGCGGCGTCCCGGACGACGGCGCGCAGGGGCGCGACCGGGTCGGCGGGGTCCTCGCCCGTCCGGGGCGGACCCGCGGCGGCCTCCGCGGCCACGCGTCGCTGCCGGTCCGCGGGGGAGTGCTCCATCAGGACGCGCGCGTGCGCCAGCTCCGCCGCGCAGCCCAGTTCCTCCGCCACCGGGGCCAGGCGCTCCAGGTCCGCGGCCAGGTGCTCGGCCAGCGGGACCTGCGTGCCGGCGTCGTCCGTGATGACGGTGGCCTCCAGGCCGTAGCGGGCGGCGCGCCACTTGTTCTCCTGGGTGTACCAGGGCGGCAGGATCGCGACGGGCTCGTCGTCCTCGACCTGCGCGGAGAGCTCATGGACCAGGCACTGGGCGTAGGCCGCGACGGCGCCGATCTCCTCGAGGGTGGCCATGCCGTCGCACACCCGCATCTCCACGGTGCCCAGGCGCGGCACCGCGCGCACGTCCCAGCGGCACTCGGTGACGTCCTCCACCATGCCGACGCCCGTCATCTGCTCGACGCAGTGCTCGAAGCCCTCCCACGTCTCGAACTGGAAGGGCAGCCCGGCGGTCGGCAGCTGCTGGAAGAGCTGCGTGCGCTGGGACTGGTAGCCGGTGTCCGCGCCCACCCAGAACGGGGACGACGCCGACAGCGCCAGCAGGTGCGGGAGCCGGCTGATCAGCCGGTTGACGGCGGGCATGGCCTTGGCGCGGTCGTCCAGGCCGATGTGCACGTGCACGCCGAAGATCAGCATCTGGCGGCCCCAGTACTGGGTGAGGTCCACCATCCGCCCGTAGCGCGCCTTGGGAGTGATGGGCTGCGTCATCGCCTCGCCGAACGGGTGCGTGCCCTGGCAGAACAGCGCCAGCCCGCGGTCCGCCGCGGCGCGCTGCACGCGGGCCGCGATCCCGCCGAGGTCCGCGACGGCGTCCGGCACCGAGCCGTGCACGCCCGTGACCAGCTCGACCGTGTTCTGCAGCAGCTCGCCCGTCACGTGCGGGTGGTCGGCGTCCGCGTCCAGGCCCGCCTCGGCGCGCAGCTCCTCGAGGATGCCCGGCGCCTCGGAGCGCAGGTCGCCCGTCAGGGGATCCACGAGCGCTAGCTCCCACTCGATGCCGAGGGTGGACTGCGCGGAGTCGGCGAAGGGAAGGCTCATGGCGTCATCCTAGGGTGGTCGCATGGCACGATCCCAGCGCCCCGCCCGCCCGTCGCGGCCCCGTCCGCGTCCCGCCGACCGGCCGGGCCGCCCCCGCGCGGCCGAGTCCGCGGCCGACGCCACCCGCCTGGAGCCGGTGCTGGACCCCGCCGGGCGCGTCCTGCTCGACGGGCTCGGCGACGTCTCTGGCCAGGACCCCCTGGCCCTGTCCTCCCGCCTGCGCGCCGCCGGA
Source organism: Micrococcus porci (assembly GCF_020097155.1). NCBI lineage: Bacteria > Bacillati > Actinomycetota > Actinomycetes > Micrococcales > Micrococcaceae > Micrococcus > Micrococcus porci. The sequence continues at coordinate 1,182,537 of NZ_CP083691.1, forward strand.
CACGACGCCGACACGGTCGCCGCCGCCCTGACCCAGGCGGGGCTGCGCCACGCGGGGCGCGCCAAGCTCGGTGCGCTCGCGGACGGCATGCTCCTCACCCGGGACGGGCTCGAGCAGGCCACCCGCGCCGTGGTGGCGGAGCACCGGGCGCGGCGCCTTCAGGAGGCCGGGGTGCGCTCCCTCGCCGACCTCGGCTGCGGCATCGGGGCGGACGCCCTCGTGTACGCGCGCGCCGGGCTGGACGTCACCGCCGTCGAGCGGGACCCCACCGTGGCCGCCGCCGCGGCGGCCAACCTCGCGACCCTCGCCCCCGCGGGCGCCGCCAGCGTCGTGACGGGCGACGCCGAGGCGTGGGCGGCCGCGCACGCGGACGAGGTGGATGCGCTCTGGCTGGACCCCGCGCGTCGGCGGCTGGGCTCGTCCGGGACGGCACGCGTGTTCGACCCCGAGGCGTTCTCCCCGCCGTTGTCCTTCGTGCTCGGCCTGGCCGACGGCGGCCGTCCGGTGGGTGTGAAGCTGGGCCCGGGCCTGCCCCACGAGCACGTGCCCGCCGCGGCCGAGGCCGAATGGGTGTCTGTGGATGGGGACGTCGTGGAGGTGACGCTGTGGTTCGGGCCGCTCGCGCAGGCCCCCGGGCGGCGCACGGCGACGCTGCTGGACACCCGCGGGTCGGCCGTGCACCGCCTCGTTCCGGCCGCCGCGTCCTCGCCCGCCGTGGAGGCGGTGGGGGAGGAGGGCGTGGACGGGCTCGTCGGCCAGGTCCTGCTCGAGCCGGACGGGGCGGTGATCCGCGCGGGGCTGGTGACGGACCTGGCGGTGGAGCTCGGCCCGGCTGTCCGCCTGCTGGACCCGCACCTGGCGTACCTCGTGGCGCCGGACGCGGCGCCGCACCCCCTGGCGCGCGGATACCGGGTGCTCGCGGTGCACGAGTTCCGCACGAAGGCGCTGGCCCGCTGGGCGCGGGAGACCGGTGTCGGTCGCCTGGACGTGAAGAAGCGCGGCGTGCGGGAGACCCCGGAGCAGGTGCGGGCCGCCGTGCTCGGTCGCGGCACGCCCGGGGGACGTCACGCGACGCTCGTGCTGGCGCGCGTGGGGGAGCGGCGCGTGGCGTTCGAGGTGGAGCCCCTGCCGGCCGGCTGAGGCGGCCGTGTGACGCCGGGTGACTCCGGCGAGGGCTGTGCCGCGCATTACGTGACGGGCGTGTACCCTAATCAACTGAGGTAAGCCTCACCTGACCTGAGGGCGTCCCCCCGCCCGCCCCAACGACGCACGGGCCGCACCCGCGACGCCCGCCGAGGAGATCCCCCATGCGCACCGCACGCCTGTCCACCGCCGCCGCCCTCGCTTCGCTCGCCGCCCTGACGCTGGCCGGCTGCGGAGCGGGAGGCCCCGCCGCCGAGGGCTCCTCCCCGGCCTCCTCGGCCGCGTCCTCCTCCCCGGCCTCCTCGGCCGCGTCCTCCTCCGCGACGGCCGGCGGCGTCGCGGCCGGGGTCACCGTCACGGACATGTCCGGCACCGAGGTCACCCTGCCGGAGGAGGTCGACTCCGTCATCGCCACGGACAACCGCATCTTCCGCACCCTGGACGACTGGGGCGTCGAGCTGTCGGCCGCGCCGAAGCAGATCATGTACAAGGGCGAGGGCGGGCCCTCCTACCTCCAGGACGACTCGGTCGCCGACATCGGCAACCACCGGGAGCCCGACATGGAGCTGTTCGTCACCGCCGAGCCGGACGTCGTCTTCAACGGCCAGCGGTTCAACGAGCGCAAGGCGGAGATCGACGAGCTGACCGGCGACGCCGCCGTCGTGGACACGAACTTCGACGTCACGCAGACCCCCATGGACGAGGGCCTGAAGAAGCTGACCACCCTGCTGGGCGAGGCCACCGGCCACGAGGCCGATGCCGAGAAGCTCATCGCCGACTTCGACGCCGCCACGCAGCTCGCCAAGGACGCCTACGACCCCGAGCAGACCGTCATGGGCCTCATCGCCTCGGGCGGCGAGCTGTCGTACGCCGCGCCCAGCACCGGCCGCTCCATCGGCCCGTTCTTCGACATGCTGGACCTGACCCCGGCCCTCGATCAGTCGGGCACCGACAACCACCAGGGCGACGACATCTCCGTCGAGGCCATCGCGAAGTCGAACCCGGACTGGCTGATCGTCATGGACCGCGACGCCGCCGTCGGCGAGGAGAACGCCACCGCCGCCGAGCTGATCGAGCGCTCCGAGGCCCTCCAGGACGTGACCGCGGTGAAGGAGGGCAACATCGTGTACCTGCCCGCCGACTTCTACGTCTCCGAGGACATCCAGAACCACACCACGGTCATGGAAGACCTCGCGAAGGCCTTCGAAGGCGCGCAGTGACTCTCGACGTGCGTCACCACGTCGCCGACGCCCCGCCCCGGCTCGAGGAGCCGGGGCGGGGCGACCGCGTGTGCTGGGTCCCGCCCGCCGTCCTGCGGCCCGAGCGCACCCGCTGGCAGCGCACCTGGCCGCTGCTGGTCGGCGTCCTGGTGACCGCGGCCCTCATCGTGGTCTCGCTGTTCGTGGGCGTGTACGACGTCGGCGCGGAGGGCGGACGCGAGATGTTCGCCATCACGCGCGTGCCGCGCACGGTCGCCCTCGTGCTGGCCGGTGCCTCGATGGCGATGTGCGGGCTGATCATGCAGCTCATGACGCAGAACCGCTTCGTGGAGCCCAGCACCACGGGCACCACCGAGTGGGCCGGCCTCGGCCTGCTGGTGACCATGGTGCTCGTGCCGGGGTCGGGCCTGGTGACCCGGATGGTCGGGGCCATCCTCTTCGCCTTCGTCGGCACCCTCGTGTTCTTCCTCTTCCTGCGGCGGGTGCGCCTGCAGTCCTCCCTCATCGTGCCGATCGTGGGCATCATGCTCGGCGCCGTCGTGGGCGCCGCCTCGACGTTCCTCGCCCTCCAGACGGACATGCTGCAGCAGGTGGGCGCGTGGTTCGCCGGCTCGTTCACCTCCGTGGTCCGCGGCCGGTACGAGCTGCTCTTCCTCGTGCTGATCGTGTGCGTGGCGGTCTTCGTCATCGCCGACCGCTTCACCGTGGCCGGCCTCGGCAAGGACGTCGCGACGAACGTCGGCCTCAACTACGACGCCGTGATCCTCACCGGCGTGGCCATGGTGGCCGTGGCCACCGGCGTGGTCACCGTGGTGATCGGGGCCCTCCCGTTCCTGGGGCTCGTGGTCCCCAACCTCGTGTCCATGGTGCGCGGCGACAACCTGCGGACGAACCTGCCCTGGGTGGTCATGGTCGGCGTGTGGATCGTGATCGTCTGCGACCTGATCGGGCGCACCGTGATCGCCCCGTTCGAGGTGCCCATCTCGCTGATCCTGGGCCTCGTGGGCGCGATCGTGTTCCTCGCCCTGCTGCTGAGGCAGGCCAAGCATGGCTGAGCCGCTCGCGACCGCCCCGGGTCGCATCCCCGCCCCGTCCGGCGGCGCCACCGCGGCCGGGCCCGTCGACGCCGACGCCCCGCGCCGGTCCGGCGCGTTCGTCACCGCCGCCGACCGCCGGAGGTATGCGCTCGTCGTCGCGGTGCTGGCCGCCGTCGCCGTGCTCTCCACCGCCGGGATCCTGCTGTGGGGCAACGAGGCCGAGCCCGGCTCGCGCGCGTTCTGGATGATCGCGCGGATGCGCGTGGAGTCCCTGGGCGTGATCGGGATCGTGGCGCTGTGCCACTCCTTCGCGACCGTCAGCTTCCACACGGTGACGGGCAACCGCATCATCACGCCCTCGATCATGGGGTTCGAGGCGCTCTACACGGCCGTGTCGACCGCCGCCGTGTACGTGCTGGGAGCCGCCGGCGTCGCGGTGCTGACCGGGGTGGGGCCGTTCCTCGCCCAGGCCGCGCTCATGGTGGCGCTCGCGACGGCCCTGTACTCGTGGCTGCTGTCCCGGCCCTACGGCAGCGTCCATCTGATGCTGCTCGTGGGCGTGGTGCTGGGCGGCGGGCTGGCCGCGCTGAGCACGTTCATGCAGCGACTGCTGGACCCGAACTCGTTCGACCTGCTGAGCGCGCGGCTCTTCGGCAACATCTCGAACGCCCGGACCGAGTACGTGGCGATCGCCGCGCCCATCGCCGTCGTCGTGTGTGCGCTGCTGTGGCTGCGCTCCCGTCGCCTGAACACGGTGGCGCTCGGCGCCGACGCCGCGACCAACCTGGGCCTGCACCACCGGCGCGAGCTCATGGTGACGCTGCTGCTGGTCTCCGTGCTGATGGCCATGACCACCGCGCTCGTGGGCCCGATGACGTTCCTCGGCTTCCTCGTGGCGACGCTGGCGTACAGCCTCGTCGACACCCACGACCACCGGTTCATCCTCCCGGTGGCGGCGCTGGCCGGGTACGCGGTGCTCACGAGCGCCTACTTCGTGCTGCGGCACGTGTTCTACGCGGGGGGTGCGGTCACGGTGGTCATCGAGCTGATCGGCGGCATCACCTTCCTGATCGTCGTGATGAGAAAGGGACGTCTGTGATCGAGCTGCGCGGCGTGGTGAAGCGCCACAGCGACGAGGTGTGCATCGGACCCGTGGACCTGGACATCCAGGCCGGGGGAGTGACCGCGCTCGTGGGGCCCAACGGGGCGGGCAAGTCCACGCTGCTGACGATGATCGGCCGGCTGCAGGACGCCGACGCCGGGACGATCGCCGTGGGCGGGCACGACATCACCACGACGCCGTCTCGGAAGATCGCCCAGACCCTGTCCATCCTGCGGCAGGAGAACCACTTCGTGACGCGGCTGACCGTGCGACAGCTCGTGGGGTTCGGGCGCTACCCGTACACGCGTGGCCGGCTGACCCTGGAGGACGAGCGGCACGTGTCGGACGCGATCGACTTCCTCAACCTCGGCCCGTTCGAGAACCGGTACCTCGACCAGCTCTCGGGCGGCCAGCGGCAGCGCGCGTACGTGGCGATGGTGCTGGCGCAGAACACCGAGTACGTGCTGCTGGACGAGCCGCTGAACAACCTGGACATGCAGCACTCGGTGCAGATGATGCAGCAGCTGCGCCGGGCCGCCGACGAGCTGGGCCGAACCGTGGTGATCGTGCTGCACGACATCAACTTCGCCGCCCACTACGCCGACCGGATCGTGGCCATGGGCGACGGCCAGGTGGTGGAGACCGGCACCCCGGCCGAGATCCTGCGCCCTGAGGTGCTGGAGCGGATCTTCAAGACCCCCTGCAGCGTGGTGGACGGACCGCACGGGCCGCTGGCCGTGTACTGGTGAGCGGGGCCGTGGCGGGGAACGGTCGTGGGCCCTGCCCGGACCCGCTCATCGGCCGCGACGGCGGTCCTGCAGCTGGGCGATCAGCCGGCGGTACCCCTCGGCGTGGTCCTCGGCGGTGTTCCGCAGGGGCGTGACGCCGCGGGCCGGCAGCCGGCGGTCACGACGGGCGTCGCGGGCCTGCTGTGCGGGCGTGAGGTGACCGCCGCCGTCGTACTCCAGGGCGACCGCCAGCTCCGGGGAGAACATGTGGGTCTCGGGGCAGTCCGGGTCCCAGGGGTCCAGCCGGTGCTGCAGCAGCGGCTCGCCGAGCCCCGCGTCGACGAGCGCGAGTCGCGCGAGGGACACCACGGCTGAGTCGGCGCCGACGCGCACCCGCTCCAGCATCGCGCGGAGCCGTGCCACGGTCGTCAGCGGCGGCAGACGGCCGCGCGGCGACCAGGGGTGCGTGACCAGATGGTCGGCCGCCGCCACCAGGTCCGGCTCGGGCCAGGGAGGACGCAGCGTGCACAGGTCCGCCCACCCGGACGCGGGCGCCGCGCTGCGGGGCGTCCAGGTCGCCGCGACGCAGGCGGGCCGGGCCGGCTCCCGCCGCGAGGGCTTCGGCCGTGGTGAAGACCTGCGGGAGGGGCGGCGGAGGAGCGGGGCCGGGCTGTGCAGGAGTGGACGGGGAACCCGGAGACCGCACGGACGGTCTGGACCCTCAGCCCCTCCTGCGTCGTGTTCACGACGCGGGTCGAGCAGAAGGGGGGAGGGGCGTGTTCCGCCGTCGGCGCACGGCGTTGGCAGTCGGTTGGTGGGAGTGCCAGCCCCGCGCTAGAGTCAGACCTGGCACTCGGGGGGTACCGGGTGCCAAGCCAAGGATGGGCCCAGCGGCACCGCGACGACGCCGGGCCTGACGCCCGTGGCACCCCCGCAGATCTGAACATCGCGGCCCGGCCCCGCCGCCGGGGCACCGCACGTCGAACAGAAGGAGTGTGCAGCATGTCTGTCTCCATCAAGCCCCTCGAGGACCGCATCGTCGTCCGCCCGCTGGAGGCCGAGCAGACCACCGCGTCCGGCCTCGTCATCCCGGACACCGCCAAGGAGAAGCCCCAGGAGGGCCAGGTCGTGGCCGTGGGCCCGGGCCGCGTGGCCGAGAACGGCACCCGCGTGCCCGTGGACGTGGCCGAGGGCGACGTCGTCCTCTACTCCAAGTACGGCGGCACCGAGGTCAAGGTCGGCGGCGAGGAGTACCTGGTGCTCTCCGCCCGCGACGTGCTGGCCGTCGTCACCAAGTGACCCCCTGACGCGTCGGGCCCGGCGAGCGGCACTCGCCGCCCCGGGCCCTTCGCGTCCCCTCTTCTTCTCCCCGAACACCCGATCCGAAAGGAGCCGCCGTCATGGCCAAGCAGCTGGCATTCAACGACGACGCCCGCCGCGCCCTCCAGGCCGGCATCGACAAGCTCGCCGACACCGTCAAGGTGACCCTCGGCCCGAAGGGCCGCAACGTGGTCCTGGACAAGGCGTGGGGCGCCCCCACCATCACCAACGACGGCGTCACGATCGCCCGGGACGTCGAGCTCGAGGACCCGTACGAGAACATGGGCGCGCAGCTGGCCAAGGAGGTGGCGACCAAGACCAACGACATCGCGGGCGACGGCACCACCACCGCCACCGTGCTGGCCCAGGCCCTCGTGAACGAGGGCATGCGCCAGGTCGCCGCCGGCGCCGCCCCGAACGAGGTCAAGAAGGGCATCGAGACCGCGGTCGCCGCCGTCGAGAAGCGCCTGCAGGAGAACGCCCGCCCCGTGGAGGGCAAGGAGGTGGCCCACGTGGCCGCCATCTCCGCCCAGAACGACGAGGTCGGCGAGCTGCTGGCCCGCGCCTTCGACACCGTGGGCACCGACGGCGTGATCACCATCGAGGAGTCCTCCACGACCTCCACCGAGCTGGACGTCACCGAGGGCATGCAGTTCGACAAGGGCTACCTCTCCCCGTACATGGTCACCGACGCCGAGCGCCAGGAGGCCGTCCTCGAGGACGCCTACGTGCTGATCAACTCCGGCAAGATCTCCAACGTGCAGGAGCTGCTGCCCCTGCTGGAGAAGGTGCTGCAGGCCAACAAGCCGCTGTTCGTGATTGCCGAGGACGTCGAGGGCGAGGCCCTGTCCACCCTCGTGGTGAACAAGATCCGCGGCACCCTGAACGTCGTGGCCGTCAAGGCCCCGGGCTTCGGCGACCGCCGCAAGGCCATGATGCAGGACATCGCGATCCTCACGGGCGCCACCGTGGTCTCCCCGGACCTCGGCATGAAGCTGGAGCAGGCCGACCTCGACGTGCTGGGCTCGGCCCGCCGCGTCACCGTCACCAAGGACGCCACCACCATCGTCGACGGCGGCGGCGAGGCGGCCGACGTCGAGGCCCGCGTCTCCCAGATCAAGGCCGAGGTCGCCGCGACCGACTCCGACTGGGACCGCGAGAAGCTGCAGGAGCGCCTGGCCAAGCTCGCCGGCGGCATCGGCGTGATCCGTGTGGGCGCCGCCACCGAGGTGGAGCTCAAGGAGCGGAAGCACCGCATCGAGGACGCCGTGTCCTCCACGCGCGCCGCGCTCGAGGAGGGCATCGTCGCCGGCGGCGGCACCGCCCTGATCAACGCGCTCTCCGTCCTGGACGAGGACGCCGAGGTGACCGCCCTCACCGGCGACGCCGCCACCGGCGTGGAGATCGTCCGCAAGGCGCTCAAGGAGCCGCTGCGCTGGATCGCCCAGAACGCGGGCGAGGACGGCTACGTCGTGGTCTCCAAGGTCGCGGAGATGAAGCCGAACGAGGGCTTCAACGCCAAGACCGGCGTGTACGGCGACCTGATCGCCGACGGCGTCATCGACCCCGTGAAGGTGACCCGCTCCGCGCTGGCCAACGCCGCCTCGATCGCGGCGCTCGTGCTGACCACGGAGACCCTCGTGGCCGACAAGGTCGAGGACGAGGACGAGCACCAGCACTGACGCCGGGCCGCTCGCGACGACGCCCCCGCACCTCCACTGGGAGGGGCGGGGGCGTCGTCGCGTCCGGGGGTGCTCAGCGGGCGGAGCCGGCCTCGGTGAGGTCCGCCCGGGACGCGCCGCGGGCGTCGTCGTGACGGGCCTCGACGATGGTCTCGTCCTCGTCGGCCATGACGTCGCCGCGCTCGGCGTCGTAGCGGGTCCGGTCGAGGATGCCCTCCTGCTGGGCGACGAGCGCGGGGATGAGGGCCTGTCCGGACACGTTGACGGCGGTGCGGCCCATGTCCACGATCGGGTCCACGGCCAGGAGCAGGGCCATGCCCTCCAGGGGCAGGCCGGTCGTCGACAGGGTGAGCGTGAGCATCACGGTGGCGCCGGTGGTGCCCGCGGTGGCGGCGGAGCCGAGGACCGAGACCAGCACGACGAGGGCGTACTGGCCGAGGGTCATGTCGATCCCGTAGAACTGCGCCACGAACACGGCGGCCACGGCCGGGTAGATCGCCGCGCAGCCGTCCATCTTGGTGGTGGCGCCCAGCGGCACGGCGAAGGAGGCGTAGCCGGTGGGCACGCCGAAGCTGCGCTCGGCCACGCGCTGGGTGACGGGCAGGGTGCCGAGCGAGGAGCGGGACACGAAGCCCATCTGGAAGGCGGGCCAGACGCCGGTGAAGAACTGCTTCACGGACAGGCCGTGCACGCGGGCCAGCAGCGGGTAGACGACGAGCATGACGAGCGCCAGGCCCACGTAGACCGCCACGACGAACTTCACGAGCGTGCCCATCGTGGACCAGCCGTAGGAGGCCACCGCGTTGCCGAGCAGGCCGACGGTGCCGAGGGGGGCGAGGCGGATGATCCACCAGAGGACCTTCTGGATGACGGCCAGCACGGACCGGGAGAACGCGAGGAACGGCTCGGCCTTCTCGCCGACCTTGAGGGCGGCCACGCCCACGGCGATCGCGATGACCAGGATCTGCAGCACCTGGAAGGACGGCGTGGAGGTGAGGGCGCCGTCGTCGCCCGCGGTGGTCTTCACGGTCAGGCCGAGCATGTTCACCGGGACCATGGACGTCAGGAAGTCGAGCCAGGTGACGGTCCGCGCCTGGTAGCCCTCGGGTGCGGACTGGCCGGTGCCCACGCCGGGCTGCATCACGACGCCGACGGCCAGGCCGATCAGCACGGCGATGAAGCTGGTGATCGCGAACCACAGCAGGGTCTTGGCGGCCAGGCGGGCGGCATTGGTCACCTGGGCGAGGTTGGCCACGGAGGCGACGACGGCGAAGAACACGAGCGGGACGACCGTCGCCTTGAGCAGCTGCACGTAGATCGACCCGATGAGGGCGAGGGTCTCGCCGAGCCAGGTCGGGGAGTCGGGGGTGTGGCCCATGGCCCGGGCGGCGAGGCCGAGGAGCAGGCCGAGGACGAGGGCGGCGGCGATCTGCCAGCCGAAGTTGCCGGTCCAGGCGGGGAGCCGGCGGCGGCGCGCGGGTGTGGACGCCCCGGAGGCGGGGGAGGAGGGGTGCGAGGTCATCCGGGAAGGGTAGGGCCGTCCTTACCAGAGATCGGAATCGGGTTTCCCCCCATGACGTCGGTGTGGCGCGCGCCGCAGGCGTCCCCGCCGACGGCCGGCCCGGCCGAGACCCGTGCCACAGGTGGTCCGGGGGCGGAATGTCCGGGGCCCCGACGCTGTTCCTCCCACACCCGCCCGGCCGGAGCCGCGGCCCTACACTGGACGGGCGCCGTCGTCCCCGTCCTGAAAGGCCAGCCGTGAGCACCAGCACCGGTCCCTCCTCCGATCCCGTGTACGCCTCCGAGGATCCCTTCGGCTTCTTCGGCCTGACGTACGACGACGTCCTCCTCCTGCCGAACGCCACCGACGTGATCCCGGCGGACGCGGACACCTCCACGCAGCTCACGCGGAACATCCGGCTGAACATCCCCGTGGTGTCCGCGGCCATGGACACCGTCACCGAGGCGCCCCTGGCCATCGCGATCGCGCGCCAGGGCGGCATGGGCATCATCCACCGCAACCTGTCCATCGAGGACCAGGCCAAGCACGTGGACACGGTCAAGCGCTCCGAGTCCGGCATGATCTCGGACCCCGTGACCATCGGACCGAAGGCCACCCTCGCCGAGCTGGACGAGCTCTGCGCCCAGTACCGCGTCTCCGGCCTGCCGGTGGTGGCGGAGGACATGACCCTGCTGGGCATCATCACCAACCGCGACACCCGCTTCATCCCCCACGAGGAGTGGGACACGCGCACGGTGGACACGGCCATGACGCGCATGCCGCTGATCACCGCGCAGGACGGCATCTCCCGCGAGGAGGTCCTGCACCTGTTCTCCCAGAACCGCGTGGAGAAGCTGCCCCTGGTGGACGACGCCGGCCGCCTCACCGGCCTGATCACCATCAAGGACTTCGACAAGGCGGAGAAGTACCCGGACGCGGCGAAGGACGACGAGGGCCGGCTGCGCGTCGGCGGTGCCGTCGGGTTCTTCGGCGACGGCTGGGAGCGCGCCATGACCCTCGTGGAGGCCGGCGTGGACGCCCTGGTGGTGGACACCGCCAACGGCCACACCCACGGCGTGCTGGACATGATCGCGCGTCTGAAGAAGGAGAAGGCGGCCGCGCATGTGGACGTCATCGGCGGCCAGGCGGCCACCTACGCGGGCGCCAAGGCCATCGTCGACGCGGGTGCGGACGCCGTGAAGGTGGGCGTGGGCCCGGGCTCGATCTGCACCACCCGCGTGGTGGCCGGCGTCGGCGTCCCCCAGATCACGGCGATCTACGAGGCCGCGAAGGCGACCCGCCCGGCCGGCGTGCCGCTGATCGCCGACGGCGGCCTGCAGCACTCCGGCGACATCGGCAAGGCCCTGGTGGCCGGCGCCGACTCCGTCATGCTGGGCTCCCTGCTGGCCGGCACCGCCGAGTCTCCGGGCGACCTGGTGTTCTACCAGGGCAAGCAGTTCAAGGCCTACCGCGGCATGGGCTCCCTGGGCGCCATGCAGACCCGCAACGGCACGCGCTCCTTCTCCAAGGACCGCTACTTCCAGGCGGACGTGCCGGACGAGGACAAGCTGATCCCCGAGGGCATCGAGGGCCAGGTGCCGTACCGCGGACCGATCGCCTCGGTGGTGCACCAGCTGGTGGGCGGCCTGCGCCAGACCATGTTCTACACGGGCGCACCGACCATCGTGGACCTCAAGGAGAACGGCCGCTTCGTGCGCATCACCACGGCCGGGCTGAAGGAGTCCCACCCGCACGACATCATGATGACGGTGGAGGCCCCCAACTACCGCTCCAAGTGAGCGGTCCCGGGCCCGCCGCCGCGGGCCTGGGCTAGGCTGGCCCGGTGACGAACCAGATTGAGATCGGACGAGGCAAGCGCGGCCGGCAGGCCTTCTCCTTCGACGACGTGTCCGTGGTGCCCTCGCGGCGCACGCGGGACCCGAAGGACGTGAACCTGTCCTGGCGGATCGACGCCTACACGTTCGACATGCCCGTGATGGGCGCGCCGATGGACTCCGTGATGAGCCCGGAGACGGCGATCGCCCTGGGCCGCCTGGGCGGCCTGGGCGTCCTGAACCTCGAGGGCCTCTGGACCCGCCACGAGGACCCGGAGCCCCTGCTCGAGGAGATCGCGGCCATGGAGGCCGAGGCCGGCAGCCCCGAGGTCACCCGCCGCCTCCAGGAGATCTACTCCGCGCCCATCCGCGCCGACCTGATCACCGAGCGCCTCGCGCAGATCCGTGAGTCCGGCGTCGTGGTGGCGGGCTCCCTGACCCCGCAGAACACCCAGCAGTTCTCCCAGACCGTGCTCGCCGCCGGGGTGGACCTGTTCGTCATCCGCGGCACCACCGTGTCCGCCGAGCACGTCTCCTCCACGCACGAGCCGCTGGACCTCAAGCAGTTCATCTACGAGCTGGACGTCCCCGTGATCGTGGGCGGCGCCGCCGGCTACACCCCGGCGCTGCACCTGATGCGCACCGGCGCCGCGGGCGTGCTCGTGGGCTTCGGCGGCGGCGCGTCCACCACCACCCGCCGTGCCATGGGCATCCGCGTGCCGATGGCCACCGCCATCGCGGACATCGCCGAGGCGCGCCGCGACTACATGGACGAGTCCGGCGGCCGCTACGTGCACGTGATCGCCGACGGCGGCGTGGGCACCTCCGGCGAGATCGTCAAGGCGATCGCCATGGGCGCCGACGCCGTCACCCTGGGCACCGCGCTGGCCCGCGCCACCGAGGCCCCCGGCCGTGGCTGGCATTGGGGCCTGGAGGCCGCCCACCCGGAGTTGCCCCGCGGGCACCGCACCCGCGTGGGCCAGGTGGCCCCGCTGGAGGAGGTCCTCTGGGGCCCCGGCCACACCACGGACGGCACCTCCAACCTCATGGGCGCCCTCAAGCGCGCCATGGCGACCTCCGGCTACACGGAGCTCAAGGACTTCCAGAAGGTCGAGGTGCTCGTCACGGGCGCCCGCACCCACTGACCGCGCGCGGGCCGGACCGGCCCGCCCCTCCCGGAACAGGACGTCCCCGGTTGCTCCGCACCGCCCTCAAGCCCAAGTGGCTCGCGACCCTCGTGCTCGCCCTCGTGGCGGCCACGGCGTTCGTGCTGCTCTCCCGGTGGCAGTTCGCGTCGTCGGAGACGGCCGCCCCGCCGCCGCGCACGCAGACCGAGAACGCCGTGCCGCTGACGGAGCACGTCCGCCCGGGGGAGCCCCTGCTGGCCTCCCAGGCGGACCAGGTCGTCTCCGCCCGAGGCGAGTTCGTGCCCGGCACGGACGCGCTCGTCGGCCCGCGCCTCTCGGACGGGCGTGAGGGGTGGTGGACCGTCACGGCCTTCCGCGTGGCCGGTGCCCCGGACGGCGAGACCGTCCCCGTGGTGCGGGGCTGGTCCGAGGCCGCCGACGTCGTCGACCCGGCCCCGACGGGCGAGGTGACCGTGACCGGCCGCCTGCTGCCCCCTGACGGCCCCGTGAGCCCGGCCGACGCCGGCGAGGACACCGCTGGGCGCCCCGCGTTCTCCACGCTCTCCCCGGGCCAGCTCGTCAACGCATGGGACGTGCCCGCCTACGCCGCCTACGTGGCCGCCTTCGGGGTCACGGACGCGGCCGGCGCGGACGTGTCCGCGGGAGCGCGGGACGGCGGGCTGCAGCCCGTGTGGGTGCCGCCGCAGCCTGAGGAGTCCCAGGTCGTCTGGCTGAACGTGTTCTACGGGGTGGAGTGGCTGCTCTTCGCCGGGTTCGCCCTGTTCCTGTGGTGGCGGTTCGTCCGGGACGACCACCTCCGCGACGAGCAGGAGGCCGAGCTCGACGCGCAGTGGGCCGCACGGTGGCGCGCGGAGGAGCTGGAGCGCCGGCGCGAGCGCGCCCGCCGCGAGAAGGAGGCGGCCGCCCGCGCCTACGCCGCCTGGCAGGCGGGGGAGACCGCGCCGGACGCCGCACACCAGGAACCTCAGGACGGGCCCGCGGGCCCGAGGAAGGAGGGCCAGGCATGAGCCAGCCCCATCACGACGCCGGCCGCGAGGCCGCCCGCGCGGGCGAGGCGCCCGTGGACCCGGCGACCCTGCCGGACCCCGAGGACATCACCGAGGCGGACCTCCCCGCGCCGCCGCCGCGGCCGGGGCGTGCCGTGCGCCGGTTCGCCGGCACCCGCCAGCAGATCGTCTCGGCGGACCGCATCTACAAGGTCTGCGCGTACATCACCGGCGTGATGCTCCTGCTGCTCGTGGCGGAGATGGTCTTCAAGTACGGCCTGCACCAGGAGCTGTTCGCCGGCGGCACCACCGTGGACGGCGAGCCCCATGGGTTCGGCCTGGCCCCGGAGAAGTCCGTGACCGGAGGCGTGAACCTGTCCCTGGCGATCCTGATCGCGCACGGCTGGATGTACGTCGTCTACCTGCTCGCGTGCTTCCGCCTGTGGTCGCTGATGCGCTGGGCCCCGGGCCGCCTGCTGGCCATGGCGGGCGGCGGCGTGGTGCCGTTCCTGTCCTTCGTGGTGGAGCGGAAGGTCTCCGGGCAGGTGCGCGAGGAGCTCGCGCAGTTCCCCGACGCCGCCCGGCGGTACTGACGCGGCCCGACGGTGCTGACGCCGCCCGGCGGTGGCGACGCCCTCGTCTATCCTTGACGGGTGACCCAGAACGAGCCCACCCGTGACCAGCCCGCGCCGCTGCACGACGTCCTGCCCACCGTCCTGGTGATGGACTTCGGCGCGCAGTACGCGCAGCTCATCGCGCGCCGCGTGCGCGAGGCGAACGTGTACTCCGAGGTGGTGCCGTCCTCGACGCCCGCCCAGGAGATCCTCGACCGCCGCCCCGCGGCGCTGATCCTCTCCGGCGGCCCGTCCTCCGTGTACGAGGCCGGCGCCCCGCAGCTGGACCCGGCCCTGCTGGAGGCCGGGGTGCCCGTGCTGGGCCTCTGCTACGGGTTCCAGTCGATCGCCCACGCCCTGGGCGGGACCGTGGCCCGCACCGGCACCCGGGAGTACGGCTCCACCCGTCTGGAGTCCGCGGACGGCGGCTCCGTGCTGCTCGCCGGCCAGGACGCCGCGCAGGTCGTGTGGATGTCCCACGGGGACGCCGTCACCGAGGCCCCCGAGGGCTTCGCCGTCACCGCGGTGACCGCGGGCGCCCCCGTGGCCGCCTTCGAGGACCGCGAGCGGCGGATCTTCGGAGTGCAGTGGCACCCCGAGGTGGGCCACTCCGAGCGCGGCCAGGAGATCCTGGCGAACTTCCTCACCGAGGGCGCGGGCCTGTCCCAGGACTGGACGGCGGAGAACGTCATCGAGGAGCAGGTCGCCCGCATCCGCGAGCAGATCGGCGACGCCCGGGCCATCTGCGGCCTCTCCGGCGGCGTGGACTCCGCCGTGGCCGCGGCCCTGGTGCAGCGCGCCATCGGCGACCGCCTCACCTGCGTGTACGTGGACCACGGGCTGATGCGCCAGGGCGAGTCGGACGAGATCGAGCGCGCCTTCGGCGAGGCCCACGGCGGCGCGAAGCTCGTCATGGTGGACGCCCGCGAGGACTTCCTCGCCGCGCTGGCCGGGGTCACCGACCCGGAGGCGAAGCGCAAGATCATCGGCGAGCGCTTCATCCGCACCTTCGAGAAGGCCCAGGCGGACATCGTCCTGGAGTCCGCCCACGACCCGAACGCCCCCGAGGTGAGGTTCCTCGTGCAGGGCACGCTCTACCCGGACGTGGTCGAGTCCGGAGGCGGCGACGGCACCGCGAACATCAAGTCGCACCACAACGTGGGCGGCCTGCCGGACGACATCGAGTTCGAGCTGTGCGAGCCGCTGCGTGAGCTGTTCAAGGACGAGGTCCGCGCCGTGGGCGCCGAGCTCGGCCTGCCCGAGGGCATCGTGCACCGCCAGCCGTTCCCGGGCCCGGGCCTGGGCATCCGGATCATCGGCGAGGTCACCCAGGAGCGCCTGGACCTCCTGCGCCAGGCGGACGCGATCGTGCGCGCCGAGCTGACCGCGGCCGGCCTGGACCGGCAGATCTGGCAGTGCCCGGTGGTGCTGCTCGCCGACGTCCGCTCCGTGGGCGTGCAGGGCGACGGCCGCACCTACGGCCACCCGGTGGTCCTGCGTCCGGTCACCTCCGAGGACGCCATGACCGCCGACTGGGCCCGCATCCCCTCCGAGGTGCTCTCCCGCATCTCCAACCGCATCACCAACGAGGTGGACGGCATCAACCGCGTGGTCCTGGACGTCACCTCCAAGCCCCCGGGAACCATCGAGTGGGAGTGAGCCGGGCGCGCCCCGCGCGACCGTGAGGTGCCGGCCGCCCAGGGCCGGAAGGACAGCAAGCTGAGGAAGGACACCACGACGTGACCGAGCAGGAGTTCCCGCGGCTGGCCCGCGCCCGCGCAGCCGTGCGCCCCGCGGAGCAGGACCAGGAGCGGCCCGACCCGGCCGCGTGGGTGGCGTCCCTGGGCTCCGGCGCGGAGTCGGACACGATGCTGCGGTTCGCCCCCTCGGCGGCGAACAGCATCGACCTCACCGGCGCCGGCACCTCCGGCCTGTCCCAGCTGCTGCTCGGCCGGCGCACCCGCCTGTCCACGCTGCTGCCGGCCGGGCCGGAGCTGGACGCGGCCCAGGAGGTCGCCGCCGCGCTGCGCGCCAAGGTCCGGGAGCTGGGGGAGGAGCGCGGCATCGACGTCGGCGCCCTCGCCCTCGGCGTGGCCACCTGGTCGGCCGTCGAGGACGGTCGGCGGGAGCGCCGCACCGCCCCCGTGCTCCTGGCCCGACTGGCGTTCAGCGTGCGCTCCGGCGCCCGCGGCCGCGACGAGGTCGAGCTGCAGATCGTGGAGCACGCGCACCTGAACCCGGCGCTCGTGCGCAACCTGCGCCGCCACCACGGGCTGCGCCTGGACCCCGAGGCCTACCAGCACGCCGCCTACGCGACCTCCCGCCTGGAGCCCGGCCCCGCCCTGGCCCTGCTGCGTGAGGAGGCGGCCGGCGTCGAGGGCCTGGAGGTCCAGGAGACCCTGCTGGTCTCCACGTTCGCGGACCTCGGGGACACCGCCACGCTGCCCGAGTCCCTCGAGCACCTGCCCGTGGTGCAGGCGCTCTACGACGTCGGCACGGGCATGGTGCCCCGCCCGGCCGAGCTGCGCCCCACCGGCCGCCCGGACGAGGACGAGCTGCCCCCGGCCGACGAGCGCCTGGTGCTCGACGCCGACCCGTCCCAGCTCCGCGCCCTGGACCACGCCGCCGCCGGTGAGTCCCTCGTGGTGCGCACCGCCCCCGGCACCGGCCAGACCCAGACGGCCGTGAACCTCGCCGCCCGCCTGGCCTGGGAGGGCCGTCGCGTGCTCGTGGTGGCCGAGCGCTCCTCCGCGCTCGCCGACGTGCACGCCCGACTCGCGCAGGCCGGCCTGCGGGACGCCGCCCTGGACGTCCCCGCCCACGCGGACCCGGAGGACCTGCGCCGACAGCTCGTGGCCGCCGTGCTCCGCGCCGAGCGGGCGTCCGCCCCGGACCGCGCCGCCGCGGACGCCGAGCTCGAGGAGCTGCGCCGTCGCCTGCGCGAGCATGTGGACTCCCTCCACCACGTCCGCCCCCGCTGGGGCTGCTCGCCGTTCCAGGCGATGCAGGCGCTCGCCTCGCTCACGGCCCTCGACACCCCGCCCGCCACCACCGTGCGGCTGAAGCGCTCCGTGCTCGACTCCACCGTGGACCGCCACGCCGTGGCCGGGCGCCTGACGCGCGCCGGCGAGCTCGGGGCCTTCGACCGGGACGCCACCGCCTCCCGCTGGTTCGGCGCCCGCGTGCGCAACGTGCAGGAGACCGAGGCTGCCGGCGAGCTCGTCGAGCACCTGGCCGGCACCCTTTACACCACCCGCCGCGCCGTGGAGGCCGCCGCCGACCAGGCCGGCCTGCGCCGCCCGCGGACCGTGGACGGCTGGGCCGAGCAGTCCGACCTGTTCGCCCGCGTGGAGCGCGCTCTCACCGCGATGGACCCCTCGGTGTTCTCCCTGGACGTGCCGCAGCTGGTCACGGCCACGGCGTCCAGCCAGTGGCGCCGCAGCAACGCCGTCGAGATGTCCTCGGTGCAGCGCTCCCGCCTGCGCCGCGCCGCCAAGGACGCCGTGAAGCCCGGCGTGCAGGTGCCGGACCTGCACCAGGAGCTGATGGAGGTCGAGGGCATCCTCGAGGACTGGCGGCGCTGGACCGCGATCCCCGGGTCCACCCCGATGGTCCCGGACATGGCCGACCACGCCCGCCCGGCCGTCAGGGACGTCCTCGACGCGCTGGACCGGCTCTCCCAGGTCCTGGCCCCGGAGGCCACGGCCGGCACACCGCTGGCCGAGCAGGACGTCGACGACCTCATGGCCGCCGTCGACGGCCTCGTCGCCGACCGGCCGACCCTGGCCACCCTCCCCGAGCGCACCCTCGTCCTGGACGAGCTGCGCGAGCACGGCCTGAACGAGCTGCTGGAGGACCTGCACGCCCGGGAGGTGCCCGTGGCGGCGCTGCCGGCCGAGCTCGAGCTGGCCTGGTGGCAGTCCGCGCTGGAGGCCATGATCTCGGGGGACGACTTCCTGGCCATGATGTCCGGGGCCGACCTGACGGCCGTGGAGCAGGGCTTCCGCGCCGCCGACCGCACGCTGCTGGACTCCGGCGGCGCCCGCCTCGCCGCGTCCCTCGGCGCGGCGTGGAAGGCGGCGCTGGGCACCTACCGGGCCGACGCCGCCGTGCTGCGCTCCCTGCTGAAGCAGGGCCGCCCGTCCGTGGAGTCGCTGGCGACGATCACGCCGGGGCTGCTGCAGGCGCTCGTGCCGATCGTGACCACCTCCCCGATGGCCCTGACGGAGTTCCCTCCGGACTGGGACGCCGACGTCGTGATCCTCCTCGAGGCCGACGCGACCGCCCTGGCCACCGTGGCCGGGGCCCTCACGCGCGCCCCGCAGGTGGTGGCGTTCGGCGACCCGGCCATCGGCCGCCCGCAGTCCTTCCAGGTGTCGGTGGACCCCACCGCCACCGCCGGGCCCCTGCGGCCGCTGCGCTCCGCCCTCTCCGCGCTCGCGGAGGTCCTGCCGGTGCTGGACCTGCGCCACGTGCACCGCCCCCTGCCGCGCTCCCTGGTGCGCCTCGTCTCCCACGTGGCCTACGAGGGCGCGGTGGACGCGCTGCCCACCGCGGCCGAGTTCACGGGCCGCGGGCGGACCCTCACCGCCGAGTACGTCGCCGAGGGCGTGGGCATCCCCATGACCGGCGGGGACGTCGTCGAGTCCACGGACGCCGAGGTCGCGCGCACGGTGGAGCGCGTGTTCGAGCACATCCGCGACCGCCCCGAGGAGTCCCTCGCCGTGGTCACGGTCTCGGAGCAGCACGCCCGCCGCGTGGCCGGGGCCGTGCAGGCCACCGCGGCCCGCGCCCCGTGGGCGGCGGACTTCCTGGCCCGGGGCCGCACCGACGGCGACGAGCGCGAGCCGTTCGTGATCGTGCCGGTGCTCCGCGCGTCGACGGTGACGCGCGACGCCGTCATCCTCACCCCCGGCTACGGGCGCACCCCGCACGGGCGGGTGGTCCACCACTTCGGCGCGCTCTCCGACCCGGACGGCGAGCGCATGCTCACCGTGGCCCTCACCCGCGCCCGCGCCCGCATGCACGTGGTCACCGCGCTGCGGGCGGCGGATCTGGACGCGGACCGGCTCGACGGCGGGGCCCTGGCCTTCCGCAGGATGCTGGAGGTCGCCCTGGACGACGCCGAGGCCGCGCCCGCCGGCCGGCTGAGCGACCCGCTGCTCCTGGACCTGCGGGACCGCCTGGCGGCCGAGGACGCGCTCGTGGCCGCGCACTACGGCGGCGCCATGGACCTCGCCGCCGCGGACGCCGCGGGGGAGCGGGGCCGGGTGCGCCCGCTGGCGCTCGTCTCCGACGGCGGGGACGCCTACCGCGAGCAGTCCGTGCGCGAGCGCTCCCGGCGCCTGCCGGAGCGGCTCGAGGCCCGTGGCTGGGACACGGACACCCTCTGGGCCATCGACGTGTTCGCCGACCCCGAGTCGGTGGCCGCGCGTCTCGTGGGCCGCCTGGGCCTGCCCCTCGAGGAGGTCGACGAGGACGGTGAGGACGACGCCGACGGCGAGTCCTGAGCCCGGCCGCCGGCGGGGCCACCGCCGCGCCGACGCGGCCGGCACCGGCCCCGCCTCCGCCGACGGTCCCGAGCCGACTCTGCCGGAGCCGACGCTGCCAGGGCCGGCCCTGCCGGGGGCCCAGACGGCCGGTGACGCGACGCCGTCCCGCCCCGCGGTGTCGCGGGGCCGCGCCGTCACCTCGGCGGCGGGCGCGGACCGGCCCCAGCCCGCGGACGAGCTCGGGCGCTGGCTCCTGGAGCAGCGCCCGCCGCACTGGGGCTGACGGCGGCGACGGGGCTGACGGCGGCGACGGGGCCGAGCGGGCCGGCGTCGTCCCCGCCCCGCGCTCAGTCGGAGGAGCCGGAGGACGTCCCGGTGGACGAGGCGGCGCCGCTCGACGGGGCGGCCGGCGTCGAGGACGGGGCGCCGCCGCGCGAGTCGGTGCGGTAGAAGCCGGAGCCCTTGAAGGAGACGCCCACCGAGCCGTACTGCTTGCGCAGGACGCCGCCGCAGACGGGGCACTCGGTGAGGGCGTCGTCGGAGAAGGACTGCACGGCGTCGAAGGCGTGGCCGCAGTCCTTGCAGCGGTAGGCGTACGTGGGCATCTCAGGGGCCTCTCGGTGCGTGGTCGTGGACCCGGCGATGCTACTGCGGGCCGGCCGAGGCGGGCTCGCACCAGAGCAGGCCGTCCGCGGTGAGCACACCGTCCACGGGGCGGTCCGTCGGCTCGAGGGGGATGACGCCCGGCTCCAGCACCTCGGACGGGTGCACGAAGGCGACCGTCGTCACGGAGGAGGGGAGGGTGGCCAGGAACCGGTCGTAGTACCCGCCGCCCTGGCCCAGGCGTGCGCCCGTGAGGTCCACGGCCAGCCCCGGCATCAGGACCAGGGCCGCGCCGTCCAGGACGGAGCCGGGCTCGCGCGGGCCCACGGGCTCGTCGAGGGGGGCGTTCGCGGCGCGCGCCACCGCCACGCCGGGCCTCCAGGCGGTCCAGCTCAGGTGCCGTCCGGGCTCGATCACGGGGACCAGCACGCGCGCCCCGGCGGCCAGGGCGCGCTCCCGCACCGGCCCGGTGTCCGGCTCCGTGGGCATCGGCAGCACCGTGGCCACCACGGGCGGGCCGTCCGCCGTCCGCTCCTCCAGGTGCGGGCCCAGCCAGGTCCAGAGGTGCTCGGCCGCGGCCTCGGCCTGACGGGCGCGCACGGCCGGGTCCAGGCCGCGACGGGCGGCGCGCAGCCGGGTCCGCAGCGCGGCCTTGGCCTCGGTGCTCGCGAGGGCCGCGGCGGCGTCGTCGGGGTGCGGGGCGGGGGCGGCGGCGGGCATGGGCCCATCATGCCGCCCGGACCGGCGGCGCAGGGAGCCTAGGATCGAGCGCATGGACGTCTCCGGTTCCCTCTGGCCCGTGGCCCTGCGCCACGGCACGCTCACGCTGCGCCCCCTGCGCCGGGGCGACCGCCGGGCGTGGGAGGAGCAGCGCGCCGCCAATCGCGACTGGCTCACGCCGTGGGACGCCACCAGCCCGGTGCCGGGGGCGGCGCCGGCGAGCTTCGCGCAGATGGTCCGCTGGCAGCACCGCCAGGCCCGCGCGGGCACCTCCTACACCTGGGGCATGGCCCTCGACGACGACGCCCCCGGCCGCGACCGGCTCATCGGGCTGCTGAGCCTGGGCGGGGTGCAGCACGGGTCCGTGATGTCGGGTGCCGTGGGCTACTGGATCGACCGCCGGCAGGCCGGGCGCGGGCTCACTCCGACCGCCGTGGCGATGGCGACGGACTGGGCGTTCCACGGGCTGGGCCTGCACCGCGTGGAGGTCAACATCCGGCCGGAGAACACCGCGAGCCTGCGGGTCGCGGAGAAGCTCGGGCTGCGGGAGGAGGGCCTGCGCCGGGCCTACCTCCACGTGGACGGCGCCTGGCGCGACCACCTGAGCTTCGCCGTCACCGCAGAGGAGGTCCCCGAGGGCCTGCTGCCGCGCTGGCTGGCCCGCCGAGAGGCCGCCGCGGGCACCGCGGAGCCGCGTGACACGGCGCATACGCCGGGCGTCGCAGGGGACGTCCCGGGGCCGTCGGGCCGCTAGGCTGGTGCCCTGCACGCGTCGACGCCCCCACGGGACCGGCGCCCGACCCCACCGCCCCGGAAGGACCGCCATGACCGAGACGCCGTCGCCCCGTGAGGACGCCCGCCTCGACGCGGAGCCGGGGCACGCCGACTCGGGGTTCCACGTGCACTGGGACCGTGCGTCGCTGTTCCTCGTGGGCGTCGGCGCGCTGGCCGTCGCGCTGGTCACCGCGCTCTGCGCCCTCGCCGGGCTGCCCACCGCCGGGCTCGCCGGCTGGTCCCTGCTGGTGACCGTGGGCGCCGTCGTCGGCCTGCGCGTGCTCGCGGCCCGCGACCAGCGCGAGCACCACGACGACCTCGCCGACGACGCGGACGAGCCGAACCTCGCGGAGGAGGACCTGGACACGCACGAGCTGCCCGTGGTCCCGGATCCCGAGCGGGACCGCCGCGTCCTGGCCGCCGCGCTGTCCCTGACGGACGAGGCCGAGGACGAGGAGCCCGCCGCGGAGCCGGTGCCCGTGGTCGTGGACGCCCTGCAGCGCCGCCGTGCGCCACGGATCCCGCTCGGCGGCATCGTGATCCCCGAGGTCCCGCGTCCCACCTACCTCGACGCCCCGGAGGCCCCCGCCGCCGAGGCCCAGGCCGAGTACCCGGCGGAGGACGACGCCGTGGCCACCCGCCCGGAGGCCGAGGAGCAGGCCGCGTCCGCGGAGGTCGTGGAGATCCCCGAGCCGGCCGCGCGCGCCGTCGTCCTGGACCTGGACGGCGTGCTGGCCCGGCGCCGCGCCTCCTGAGCCGGGGCGGCCCGTCCTGACGCCGGACCCCGGGCGCCTGGCGGCCGCGCTGGCCGCCACCGGCCGGCGCGCGGTCCGCACCGGGGCCTCCCGCACCACCCTGCACCTCGACGGCACGGTCTCCCACGTCCTGGCCGTGGTCCTGCTGGAGGGTCCGCCGGGCGCCGGCGTGGCCCGGGAGCGGGTCCTCGTCCTGCGCGGTCCTGTCGAGCCCGCGGTCGCCGTGCCCGGCCCGCCCGGCCCGCCCGTCCCGGCGTCGGGACCGGCTCCGCGCCGCCGCGGCCGTGGCCGCCTGCCCGACGGCACCCGCTGGTGGCTGCTCCCGCACGACCCCGCCCTGCCGGGCCTGGACCTGGCCCTCGACCACGAGCGGCTCGACGCCTGGCTGCCCGGCCTCGGCCGCGCCGGCGAGCCCGCCTGGGTCGCCTACCGGCCGGGGGAGCGGGCCGTGCTCCGCGTCCCCCTGGACGCCGTCCCCGCCCGGCCCGACGAGCCCGGCTCCTCGCTCCACCTCAAGGTCCTGCCGCCGGCCCGGCTGCACGGCATGCACGGCCGGCTCCTCGCCGCCCGCGCCGCGGGGCTGCCCGTCCCGCCGCCGCTGGCGCCGCCGGATCTGGGCGTGCTGGCCCTGGGGACGCTGCCGGGGGAGCCCTGGCGCGCCCGCCTCGGCGCGGACGCCCCGCAGCCGGCGCCCGCCGCCGTCGCGGCCCTGCTCGACGCCCTCCCGGATGCCCTCGCCGCCCACGACGACGGCCCCTCCCGCACCCCCGCCTGGTCCGCCCTGCTCGCGCATGCCGTCCGCGCCGGCACGCTGCTGGACCCGGGGGCCGCCGAGGAGCTCCGCGAGCGCGCCCGCCGGCTCGAGGAGTCCCTGGCCGCCGCCGATCCCGGGCCCCGCGTGCCCGTCCACGGGGACCTGCACCCGGACAACCTGCTGCTCGCCCCGGGGACGGACCGGATCGTGGGCGTCCTGGACCCGGACAGCCTGGGTCCGGGGCACCGGGTGGACGACTGGGCCGTGCTGGTGGGACACCTGGCCGTGGCCGCCGCCGACGCCGCCGTCCCCGGCCCGTCGCACGACCCGGAGCGGGCCCGCCGGACGGCCGCGCTCGCGGCGGAGTTCACCGGGCACGCGTGCGGCGTCGTCGACGAGGAGGCCCTCCGCGCCCGCGCCGACGTGACGGCGCTGGCCCTGGCCGCCGCCCCGGACCTGCCGGCCGCGGTCCGCGCGGCCCGGCGGTCGGCCCGCTAGTCCCGCCCGCCCAGGGCCCGACGCACGGCGTCGGCGTCGGCCCGCACCCGGTCGGCCTCGGCGTGCTCGCCCAGCGCCGCCAGGCACTGCTGCAGCCCGGTGAGCGCCCCGAGCCGCACGAGGTCGGAGTGGGTGGACTCGCTGACGAGCCGGAACAGGGTGGCCGCCTGCTCGGGGCGCCCGTCCTCGGCGACCACGTGGGCGGCGAAGAGCTCGGCCTGCGCGGCGCCGGAGGGGTCGCCGGCGTCGGTGAAGAGGTCCGCGGACGTCAGCGCGGCGGACACGGCGTCGTCGCCCCGGTGGAGCGCCCAGAGGGAACGGGCGCGCGTGTCCAGGTAGTCGGCCTTCTGCCAGGCGGCGCCGGAGCCCTCCGCCAGGGCGATGGCCTCGTCGATGAGCTCCAGGCCGTCGCCCCGGCCGGTCTCGCAGCGCAGGTAGCCGAGGGCGTGGAGGGCGGAGGCGAGCACCGCGGAGTCGCCCTCGGACCGGCGGGCGGCGTCCACGGCCTGCTCGAACAGGTCGAGGGCGCCGGCGTGGGCGGCGTCGTGCGGGTCCCGGTGGCACAGGGCGCCGGCGGCCAGGAGGGTGTGGGCGGCGTCGGCGTGGTGGCCGCGCCGCGTGAACAGCTCCGCGGCCTCCCGCCACAGCGGCAGCGCCTCGGAGGGGCGGTCCAGCTCGTGGCACGCGTGGCCGAGGTCCACGAGGGCGCGGGCCTGCGCCGCCTCGTCGCCCGCGGCGGCCTCCCGGCGGACCAGCGCGGTGAGCACCGGTTCCGCCTCCTCCGCGCGCCCCGCGATCAGCAGCTGGTGCGCCCACCAGTAGGCGAGTGACGGCGCCTCGGGCGCCTCCGCCTTCTCCGCATGCACGCACGACAGCTCCCAGGCGGCCACCGCGAGGTCCTGCCGGTCCGCGCGGGCCCCGGCCACCCGCCCCACGAGCGCCGCCGCCGAGGCCGCCCCGCGCCGCAGCCCGGCCCGGCTCATGGCCTCGGCGGCGCGCAGGGCGAAGTCCAGGGCAGCCTCGGGCCGGTCCTGGCCGTGCGCCGCCAGGGCACGCACCAGCGTCGCCGAGGCGCGCACCACGGCCGCGCACGGGCGGGCGAGGACGGCGCGGGCGGCGTCGTCGGAGGCCCGGTGCTCCTCCCGCCACAGGTGCAGGCGGGCCAGCATCAGCAGGGCGTGCGGCTCGGCGGCCTCCCCGAGGACGACGCCGGCCGTCTCCTGTGCGCGGATCACGGCCAGGGCCTCCTCGGCGGCCTCGAGGGCGGCGTCCAGGTCGTGCGCCTGGACCCGCTGCGCGCACAGCGCCAGCAGGGCGTCCGGGAGGACGGTGTCCTCGAGCGCGGCCGGGTCCGCGGTGATCCGCCCGCGCTCGTCCTCGGCGACGCCGGCCAGCACCGTGGCCTCGAACGCGTCCGGCTCGCGGAGCAGGCTCGCCCCGAGCTGGACCTCCAGGTCCGCCTGCCGGGGCCGGCCGAGGCGGCGCAGCAGGTCGGCGCGGCGGGCCGTCCACTCCTCGAGCGCGGGCTCGTCACCGGCATGGGCGGCGGCGGTGGCCCGCAGGCGCAGCAGGGCCAGGCGCAGGGCGGGGTCCTGGCCTCCGGGAGCGTCGAGCCCGTCCTCCGCGGCCCGGGCGGCGGACGCCGGGTCCTCGCGCAGCAGCGCCTCCAGGGCGCGCTCCCGCAGCGACGGGGCGTCCGAGCCCGCGGGGAGCGGGAGGGCGGCGTCGTCGCGGGCGGCCGCCAGCAGCGCCTCGACCGCGGCCAGCGGGTCGCGGCCGGCCAGGAGGGCGGGGGCGTCCTCGGCCATGGGCGGCTCCTCTCAGGTGGCGGTGCGGGGCGGGCGGGGGTGGCGGGGTCGGGCGGGACTTCCCAGCGTAGCCACGCGGATGCCGGGCCGGTCCGCTGTTCGCCGCGGGCGGGAGACCGTGCGGCAGCCGGGCCGCGCCCGTCGGGCCGGACCGCTCCCGCCGGCGAGGCCGCGCCTAGACTGGCGGGACCGTCGGCCGGCGTCCCGGCCGGACCCTCCCCAGGACCCAGGAGCCCCCGTGAGCGCAGCCAGCCCCACCGCCGCGAGCACCGCGCCCGGACCGTTCGAGACCCGTGCCGGGGCCTACGCCCTGATCGTCGAGGACGGCCGTGTGCTGATGTCCGCCTGGGCCGGCCCCACCGGCATCGTGTGGACCCTGCCCGGCGGCGGCATCGAGCTGGGGGAGAGCCCCGAGGAGGCGTGCGTCCGCGAGGTCGAGGAGGAGACCGGCCACACCGCCGAGCTCACCGGCCTGCTCGGCGTCACCACGGGCACCATCCCCGTCGAGCGCCGCCTCCGCGGGGAGCCCCTGCCGCTCCTCACCGTCCAGGTCCTCTACACCGCGCGCCTGACCGGGGGCGTCCTGCGCCCCGAGGCCGACGGCTCCTCCGTGGACGCCGCCTGGTTCGCGCTCGACGGGCTCGCGGACGTGCGCACCTCCGCCTGGGTGGACCGCGCCCTCGCGCTCGCTGGGCTCGCCGCGGACGACGCCGCCGGGACCGCCCGATGACCCGCCCCGCCGAGCGCCCCCGGACGTCGCGGGTTCGCGCCGCCGCCGGCGCGTCGGCCCTTTCCCTCGCGCTGGCGCTGTCCGGCTGCGGCGCCCCGCGCGCCGGGGCCCCGGCGGACCCGACCGGCGCGCCCGTGACGGTCGTGCACACGTCCGACCCGCTGGACTCGGCGGTGGCCGCCGTCGTCGCCCGCCACCTGCGCCACCGCGGCCACCCGGTGACCCTCGAGGACGCCGGTGACGCGACCCCCTGGTCCGCGGCCGCCGGGGACACCGTGGCCGTGGTGGACACCCTGCGCCTGGCCCTGCAGGCCGACCCTGCGGCCGTGCTCCCGCCCGAGCCCGAGGACGCCGCGGCCTCCCGTGCCGCCGCCGCCCCCACCCCGAGCGAGTCCAGCCTGGAGCCGATCGACCCCTCGGCGCCGGCCCGCGTGCCCGCCACCGGGTCGGCGACCCCCAGCCCCACGCCCCTGGCCTCGGGCCTGCCCGCGGCCGACGCCGACGCGGCACAGGCGGTCGTGGACGCCGCCCTGTCCCGCGTCGCGGCCGGGGCAGACGCCGCGGCGCCCACCCCTGCCGCCTCCCGCTCCGCGGCGACGCCGACGGGTCCGTCCCCCCGCGTGCTCGCCGACTCCGCCGGCACCCTGCGCCTGGCCGCGGTGGTCACCGCGACCACCGCCTCTCGCGAGGGCCTCGACTCGATCGACGACCTCGACGGCCGCTGCGGCGACCTCACGCTCGCCGTCCCCGCGGCGCTGGCCGCGGCCGTCTCCGACGGGCTCCTGGCCCACCGCCTCGACGACTTCGCGGGCTGCCGGCCGGCGGACTGGCGCACCGATGCCGCCGACGTCGGCCCCGCCGTCGTCGCCGACGCCGCCCAGGTCGGGCTGACCTACCGCACCGACCCGGACATCCCGCCCAACGGCCTCGTCCTGCTCGAGGACCCGGACCGGGTCCTGCCGGAGGGGCGGATCGCCGTCGTCGGCGAGCGCGAGACCCTGGACGACGACGCGCAGTCCGCGCTGGGCGAGGTCATGGACCGCCTGGACGACGACGGCATCGCCGAGCTCGCGCGCCTCACCGAGGGCGGCGACGCGCTGCCCGCGGACGAGGCGGCCCAGTACTGGCTGGTCTCCCAGAGGCTGGAGGACGCCCCGGAGGACTGGGTCGTTCCGGCCGACCCCTGGTTCTGACGCCGCCCCGGTCCTGCGTGCGGGGGCTCCCCGGGGGGACGACGCACGGGCGTCGCTTCCGGCCGCAGACGGGCG
The DNA here is from genome assembly GCF_020097155.1 of Micrococcus porci. Lineage (NCBI taxonomy): Bacteria > Bacillati > Actinomycetota > Actinomycetes > Micrococcales > Micrococcaceae > Micrococcus > Micrococcus porci. Next base: position 1,210,255 of record NZ_CP083691.1, read on the forward strand.
ACGGTGCCAGAATGGGCCAATGGCACCCAGCACTCCCCGCGAATTCCGCCAGTCCTCCAAGCTGCTGAACGTGCGCTACGACGTGCGCGGCCCCATCCTGGAGGAGGCCCAGCGCATGGAGGCCGCCGGCCACCGCATCATGAAGCTGAACATCGGCAACCCCGCGCCGTTCGGCTTCGAGGCGCCGGACGCGATCCTCCAGGCCATGTACCAGCACCTGCCCCACGCGCAGGGCTACTCCGACTCCAAGGGCATCTACTCGGCCCGCACCGCGGTGTCCCAGTACTACGAGTCCCGCGGCATCCGGGACATCTCCGTGGACGACGTGTTCATCGGCAACGGCGTGTCCGAGATGATCACCATGGTCCTGCAGGCGCTCGTGGACGACGGCGACGAGATCCTCGTCCCGTCCCCGGACTACCCGCTGTGGACGGGCGCGACCACGCTCTCCGGCGGCAGGGCGGTGCACTACCGGTGCGTCGAGGAGGAGGGCTGGGCCCCGGACCTCGAGCACCTGGAGTCGCTGATCACCGAGCGCACCAAGGGCCTCGTGATCATCAACCCGAACAACCCCACCGGCGCGGTCTACTCCCGCGAGGTGCTCAACGGCGTCGTGGACATCGCGCGCCGGCACAACCTGGTGCTGCTCGCGGACGAGATCTACGAGAAGATCACCTACGACGGCGCCCGCCACATCAACGCGGCCGGCCTGTCCGACGACGTCCTCACCCTCACGTTCTCCGGCCTGTCCAAGGCGTACCGCGTGGCCGGGTACCGCTCCGGCTGGGTGGCTGTCTCCGGCCCGAAGCACCGCGCGAAGGACTTCCTCGAGGGCCTGACCCTGCTCTCCAACATGCGGATGTGCGCCAACGTGCCCGCGCAGCACGCCATCCAGGTGGCCCTGGGCGGGTACCAGTCCATCGAGGACCTGATCCTGCCGGGCGGGCGCCTGCTGGAGCAGCGCAACCTCGCGCAGAAGCGCCTGAACGACATCCCCGGCGTCTCCGTGCAGCCCGCCCACGGCGCGCTCTACCTGTTCCCGCGCCTGGATCCCGAGGTCTACGCGATCGACGACGACGAGAAGTTCGTGATCGAGCTGCTCCAGGCCAAGAAGATCCTCGTCTCGCACGGCGGGGCGTTCAACTACCCGCAGCCGGACCACTTCCGCCTGGTGACCCTGCCGAGCGTGAAGGACCTGGACATCGCACTGGATCGACTCGAGGACTTCCTCGAGGACTGGAGGGAACGCCGTGGCTGACACGCCTGAGAACCGCTTCACCGAGCCCGTCCGCACCCTGCTGCGCGCCCGTCGCGCGGACGGGGCGCCCGTCGGGCCCGCCGACGTCGACCCGCACGGCAAGCCGGGGTTCGACGGGGGCAAGTCGGAGGGCAGGGCCGTCCTCGCCGCCCGCTCCGAGCGGCTGGGGCAGCTGCAGGAGCTCCTCTACGCCCAGTCCACCCGCGAGGCCGACGGGGGCCTCCCCGCCCCGTCCGTGCTCCTGGTGGTGCAGGGCATGGACACCGCCGGCAAGGGCGGGATCATGCGCCACGTGGTCGGGCAGATGGACCCGCAGGGCGTGGACGTGCACGCGTTCAAGCGGCCCACCCCGGAGGAGGCGCGGCACGACTTCCTGTGGCGCGTGCGCCCGCACCTGCCCATGCCCGGCACGCTCTCCGTGTTCGACCGGTCCCACTACGAGGACGTGCTGATCCAGCGCGTGCGCTCCCTGGCCCCGGCCGAGGAGATCGAGCGCCGCTACACGGCGATCCGCGAGTTCGAGGCCGAGGCCGTGGCCGCGGGCATCCGCGTGGTGAAGGTGATGCTGCACATCTCCCCGGAGGAGCAGAAGGCGCGGCTCTCCGAGCGGCTGGAGCGGGCGGACAAGCACTGGAAGTTCAACCCGGGCGACCTCGACGAGCGCGAGCTCTGGGACGAGTACCAGGAGGCGTACCGGGTGGCCCTGCACCGCACGGACGCCACGGACGCCCCGTGGTTCATCGTGCCCGCCGACCGCAAGTGGTACGCCCGCGTGGCCGTGCAGGAGCTGATGATCGAGACCCTCGAGGCGATGGGCCTGACCTGGCCCGAGGCCGACTTCGACGTCGCGGCCGCCCGCCGTCGCCTGCTGGCGGGCTGAGCGCCGCCGTCGTCGCGATGGGCGGGCAGTGGTGCTCGGACCTTGCCAAGCCCGGGGCCGCGGTGAGTTAATTCATGAACGCCGGGCGCCGCAGAGGCGCGCCGGATCCGATCCGAAAGGTGGACCCATGACTGAGAACGCTGTCCAGAACGCCCCGCTGACCGGCAAGACCGTCGCGTTCCTCGCGACCAACGGCGTCGAGCAGGTCGAGCTGACCTCCCCGTGGGAGGCCGTGATCGCCGCCGGCGCGACCCCCGTGCTCGTCTCGCCGGAGTCCGGCACCATCACCGCGATGCAGTCCGACTGGGATCACGGCGAGTCCTTCGAGGTGAACACGACGGTGAAGGACGCCAAGGCCGAGGACTTCCACGGCCTCGTGATGCCGGGCGGCACCCTGAACGCGGACGCCATGCGCGTCAACAAGGACGCGCAGGCGTTTGTGCGTGCCTTCTTCGACCAGCACAAGCCGGTGGCGGCCATCTGCCACGCCCCGTGGACCCTGATCGAGGCCGGCGTCGTGGACGGTCGCCGTCTGACCAGCTACGCGTCCCTGGAGTCCGACCTGAAGAACGCGGGCGCCCAGTGGGTGGACGAGGAGGTCGTCGTGGACAACGGGCTGACCACCTCGCGCTCCCCGGAGGACCTCGACGCCTTCAACGCCAAGCTCGTGGAGGAGCTGGGCGAGGGCAAGCACGAGGACCAGACCGCCTGACCGACGTCGGGCGCGAGTCGCGCGGGGGCGGGGGCCGATGGCCCCCGCCCCCGCCGTTTCTCGAACGAAAGCGTGGCGGAGGCCGCCGTTTCTCGAACGAAAGTGGGGGCGGGGTCAGTCGGCGTCGGGGGCGGCCTCGCCGCGCACCTGGTCGAGGCGGGCGCGGGCGCCGTCCAGCCAGGCCTGGCAGCGGTCGGCCAGCGCCTCCCCGCGCTCCCACAGGGCCAGGGACTCCTCGAGGCCGGCGCCACCGGCCTCCAGCTGGCCCACGACTTCCACGAGCTCGGCCCGCGCCTGCTCGTAGCTCATGCGGGCCACGTCCGAGGTGTCGGCGGACGTGAACCCCCCGACGGCCGTTCCCTGCTGCTCCTGCTCGCTCATGCGTCCTCCTGGGTGGGGCTGGGGGTCTCGACGGGGGTGACGTCCGTGACGTAGGCCTCGATCCGGCCGGCGGCCACGAGCACGTCCAGGTCGTCGCCGGGGGTGACGTCCTCCGCGCGGCGGACGACGTGGCCCGCATGCTGGACCACGGCGTAACCGCGGTCCAGGGTCTGCTGGGGGGAGAGCGCGCGCACCTGTGCCCGCAGCGCGGACACGGCGTCCGCCTCCCGGGCGAGCCGGTGCCCGAGGGCCACCCGGCCCCGCTCCTGCCAGCGGCCGAGGTCCTCGGTGCGGGTGTCCACCATCACGTGCGGGTGGGCGAGCACGGGCCGGGAGCGCAGGGCGGCCAGAGCGTCGGCCTCCCCGCGCACGCGGCGCTCCACCGCCCCCGCCAGCCGGAGCCGGGCCTCGCGGATGCCGACGGACTCCTGGGCAGCGTCCGGGACGATGCGCTTCGCGGCGTCCGTGGGGGTGGAGGCGCGCAGGTCCGCGACGTCGTCGAGCACCGGCCGGTCCGCCTCGTGCCCGATGGCCGAGACCACGGGGGTGCGGGCCGCGGCCACGGCGCGCACGAGGGCCTCATCCGAGAACGGCAGTACGACCTCCTCCAGGGCCCCGCCGCCGCGGGCGATCACGATCACCTCGACCTCCGGCCGCGCGTCGAGCTCGGCGAGGGCCGCCGCCACCTGGCGCGGAGCGTCCGGGCCCTGGACGGCGACCTCGCGGACCTCGAACACCGCCGCCGGCCAGCGCAGGTGCGTGTTGCGGACGACGTCCTTGAGCGCGTCCGAGTCCCGCCCGGTGATCAGGCCGATGACCCCGGGCAGCACGGGCAGCTGCCGCTTCCGGGCGGGGGAGGTGAGCCCCTCCTCGGCCAGGCGGCGACGCAGCAGCTCGACGCGGGCGAGCAGGTCACCCAGGCCCACGGGGCGCATCTCCTGCACCACCATGGACAGCCGCCCGCCCTTGACCCAGAAGTTGGGCTTCACCCGCGCGACCACGCGCGAGCCCTGCTGGACGGACGGGTCGATGCCCGCGGCGACCGCGCGCCAGGCCGTCAGCGGCAGGGAGACCTCCTCCTCGAGGTCCCGCATCGTCATGTACAGATTGCCGCGGTTGTTCTTGTGCTCGATCAGCTGGCCCTCGATCCACGTGGCCGGCGCGCGCTCGATGTGCAGCTTCAGGTTCTCGGAGAGCCGGTGCAGGGGCCAGGGCCGCTCCGGGGACGTCTCCGAGGCCGTGGCGGGCACGACGACGGTCCCCTCCTCACGCGCTGCGCTCTCCTCCACGCGGCCTCCTGCTCCTCGTCCTGCCCCCGCGGCGGGGGTCCGCTCCTGACACGGGGCGCTCGCCCCGGGCCTGCGTCCAGAGTCTGTCACTACCCTCGGACACCGTAACCCGCCGCGCCGGAGCCCTCCGCGTGCGGCCCCTGACCCGTGGAAGGCGGCCCATGCGCTCCCTGCTCTCTCTGCTCTCCGCGGTCCTCGCGGCGCTGCTGGCCGTGCTCGCCACCGCCGGCGCCCTCGTGGACCGCACGGCCCACCAGCCGGACACCGTGCGGCAGGTGGCCGAGCGCATCGCCGCCGACGACGCCGTCCGCGCGGCCGTGCCCCGGGCGGTCACCGACTCGATCGAGGGCGCCGTCCCCGAGTCCGTCCCTGCCCCGCTCACCCAGCTGGCCCAGGACATCGTGCGCCCGATCGCTGAGGACGTGGCCAAGGACCCGGACGTGGCCACCGGCTTCGCGGACACCGCGGACGAGGCCCGCCGGGCCTGGCTGATGGACCTGGAGCGCGCCCGTGACGGCGGGGAGCACGCTCCCGGCGGAGAGTTCCGCATCCCCTTCGGGCCGGTCGCCCAGTCCGGCGTCGCCTCGGCCGTCGGGGACCTGGAGACGCGGCTGCGCTCCGATCAGCTGAACCTGCCGGGGCAGTCGATCGTCGAGGCGATCGTCGGCGTGGACGTGGGCACCTGGGCCGCGGACACCCTCGTGAAGCCCCTCTACGACCGCGCCGCCGAGCTGCGGGACAGCACCGACCTGACCATGACCGTCCGGGTGGACGCGCTCGCGGGCACGGACCGGGCCACGGTGGCGCGCTGGGTGGACGCGTCCGCGCACTGGCGGTGGGCAGCCGGCGGCTCGGTCCTGGCGCTCGTCGCCTCCCTGCTGCTCGCCCGCCGGGGCCGTCGCGGGCTGGCCCTCGCGGTCGCCGGGGTCACGGTGCTGCTGGCCGTCCTCCTGGCCTCGTCCGCCGTGGACTCCTCCCGGTGGTCGCTGGCCGCGCCCGACGGCGCCACCGGCGGGGTGGCCGCGCTGGCACGGGCCGCGGAGGCCGCGTTCCGCCCCGCGGTCGCGGACGTCCTGGCGCCCTGGCTGGGCGGGCTGACCACGTGGGGCACGGTGGCCCTGCTGGCGGGTCTGGTGCTCATGGCGATCGAGGTCCTTGCCGGGCCCGTGCGCCGCAGACTGGCCCGCACCCGTCCCAGCGGGACCGGCTCGCACACGGGCCGATAGCATGGACGGCATGTCCGTTCCCACCGCCTCCGCCCCGTCCACCGTCGGCCTCGGCATGCCGCAGGTGCCCCGCACCCGCCGCTCCCGCGAGGAGGTCGAGGCCGCCGCGCCCGTGGCCGGGGACAAGCGCGTCCTGCTGGCCGCGCCCCGCGGCTACTGTGCCGGCGTGGACCGCGCCGTCGTCGCCGTGGAGAAGGCCCTGGAGCACCACGGCGCTCCCGTGTACGTGCGCAAGGAGATCGTGCACAACCGGCACGTCGTGGACACCCTGACCGAGCGCGGCGCGGTGTTCGTCCAGGAGCTGGACGAGGTGCCCGCCGGCGCGCTCACCGTGTTCTCCGCCCACGGCGTGTCCCCGGCCGTGGTCGCCGAGGCGGCGGAGCGGGACCTGCAGACCATCGACGCCACCTGCCCCCTGGTGACCAAGGTGCACCGCGAGGCCGTGCGCTTCGCCCGGCAGGACAAGCGGATCCTGCTGATCGGGCACACCGGCCACGAGGAGGTCGAGGGAACCTACGGGGAGGCGCCGGAGCACACCACGGTGATCAACGACGTCGAGGAGGCCCGCACCGTCCAGGTGGACGACCCGGACAACCTCATCTGGCTCTCCCAGACGACGCTCTCCGTGGACGAGACCCTGGAGATCGTGGCGGTACTGCGCGAGCGGTTCCCGAACCTGCAGGACCCGCCCTCGGACGACATCTGCTACGCCACCTCCAACCGCCAGGCGGCGATCAAGAGGATCTCGCCGCAGTGCGACCTCGTGATCATCGTCGGCTCGGCGAACTCCTCGAACTCCGTGCGCCTCAAGGAGGTCGCCCTGGAGTACGGCGCGGCCCGGGCCGAGCGCGTGGACTTCGCCTCCCAGGTGGACGAGTCCTGGTTCGAGGGCGTGGCCACCGTCGGCCTGTCCTCGGGCGCCTCCGTGCCGGAGGTGCTGGTGCAGGACGTGCTGGCCCTCCTGGCCGACTACGGCTATGGGCAGGTCGAGGAGGTCGTCACCGCGGAGGAGGACATCATCTTCTCCCTGCCCAAGGAGCTGCGCGCCCAGCTCAAGCAGGCCGGGGACGAGGAGCGCTCCCTGGGCGGGCGGCGTCGCCCCGCCGAGTGACCGGGCAGGCCGGGCCCGCCCGGGCCCTCCTGGACCTGGCGGGCACGGCGGTGGTGGTGATGGGCGTGTCCGGCTCCGGCAAGACCGTGCTGGCGCAGCGCCTGGCCCAGGCGCTGGGCGTGCCGTTCGCCGAGGGGGACGAGTTCCACTCGGCCGAGGCCGTGGCCAGGATGGCCGGCGGCACCCCGCTCACCGACGAGGACCGGGGGCCGTGGCTGCGCCGGATCCGGGACTGGATGGGCTCCGGGGTGGCCGCGCGTGGGGCCGTGGTCACCTGCTCCGCGCTGAAGCGCTCCTACCGGGACGTGCTGCGCGAGGCCCCCGTGCGGGTGGTGTTCCTCCACGTGGAGACCCCGGCGGAGCAGGTCCTGCACCGCATGGAGCGCCGCCGACACTTCATGCCGCCCGCGCTGCTGCCCGGCCAGCTGGCGACCCTCGAGCCGCTGGAGGCCGACGAGGAGGGGGTCGTCCTGGCGAACGACTCCACCATGGAGGAGCTCACGGAGCGCGCGCTGCGAGCCCTCGCCGACCTCTGACCGGGCCCGGGTGTCACGGCCGAGCCCGGGGGGCGCTCCGGGGGCGGCCAGGGCTCAGGCGGTGCGGCGGTCCGTGTCCCAGGCGGCGTCCTCGGTCCACTCGTCGTCCTCCCAGAGGGGGGACTCCTCGAAGGCCGGGGCGGGCTCGGGGCGATCCTCTGCGGCCGCGGAGCCGGCCGGGGTCCAGCCCTCGTCCACGGGTCCGTCCCCGTCCACCAGCTCCGGCGCGGTGAGCGGGCGCGGGGCGTTGTCCACGCTGCGCACGTCCGCGAGGGCGGGCAGCCCCGGGTCCGCCTCGCGGAGGGTGCGGGCGGCGGGGAGCACGCGGGACTCGACGTTGCCGACCAGCCGGTTGTAGCCGTCCACGGCGGCCCGCAGGGAGCCGCCCATCCTGTCCAGGTGGGAGCCCATGGTGCCGAGGCGGTCGTAGAGCTCGCGCGCGCCGGAGACGATCAGCTGCGCGTTCTCCGCGAGGCGCTCCTGCCGCCAGGCATAGGCCACGGACTTGAGCGCGGTGAGCAGGGAGACCGGCGCCACCAGCGCGACGTTCCGGGAGAACGCGTGGTCCAGCAGGGCGCCGTCCGCGTCCAGGGCGGCGGCCAGAAGGGACTCCGCGGGCAGGAAGCACAGCACCAGCTCGGGGGAGCGCTCGAGCCCGGTCCAGTACGCCTTGGCGGAGAGGGCGTCCACATGGCGACGCACGGCCGCGGCGTGCCGGGCGTTCAGCGCGGCCCGGCGCTCGGCCGCCTCCTCTCCGGGCTCCTCCGCGAGGGCCCCGGCGGCCAGGGCGTCCCCGATGGGGGCCTTCGCGTCCACGGCGAGGGTCTTGCCGCCGGGCAGGGAGACGAGCAGGTCCGGGCGCAGGCGCTCGCCGTCCCGGCCGGTCATGGTGGTCTGCTCGGAGAAGTCCACGTGGTGCAGCATGCCCGCGGCCTCGACCACGCGGCGCAGCTGAGCCTCGCCCCAGTGCCCGCGCGCGGACGTGGACTTCAGCGTGGCCATGAGGGAGGCGGTCTGGTTCAGCAGGTCGCGGTCGTTCGCGGCGGCCGTGCGCAGCTGCTCGCCGAGGCGGCCGAACTGCGCGGCGCGGTCGCGCTCCAGCACGCCCACCTGCTCCTGCAGCGCCCCGAGCTGCCGGCCCAGCGGGGCGAGGGTCTCCAGCACCCGGGCGTCCGTGCGGGCGCGCTCGGCGTCCTCCGCACGCTGCTGGGTGAGCGCCCGGGACTCGGCGCGGGCCCCGGCCAGCTCCTCCCGGACGGCCGCGTGCTCGCGGCGCAGGGCATCCAGCTCGGCCCCGGCGGAGCCGTCGGCGGCCCCGTCCATGCGGCGCCACATCAGCCATGCGCCCACGGCGGCGCCCACCAGCAGCCCCAGGGCCAGCGTGATCACGAGGGTCAGGAAGTCCATGCCGACCACTGTCCCACCGGGGCCGGACACGCTAAGGGGCGGCGCGCCGTCGTCGGGCGCCCGGGCAATCTGACCCCGGACTCAGCTGATCTGCCCGAACAGGGGGTTGTGGCCGTTGGCCACGATGTGCGGCTCGCCCTCGATCCGGCCGGTGATCTCCGTGCCGGGGATGCCGGGCACGTACTCGAACACGAGGCGGACGGACTGCACGGCGCCGGCGTCGAACGCCTCGACGGCCACGGCCGGGCGCGGGCCCTGCGGGGTCTGCACCTCGCCGTCGAACACGGCGACGGCGCGCTGGGGGAGCGGCTGGATCCGGCCGACCTCGGCGGCGGCCTGCTCCGGGGCCAGGTCGGGCAGGGTCCACATGCCGCGGGCGCCGTCTGCGGTGACCGCGAGGATCGTCGGGTCGAACACGGCCTGCCGGGTGAGGGTGTCGAACACGTGGTCCACGGCCAGGGAGACCAGCGGGAGGATCTCGTGGGTGGGCGGGGTCACGGGGGTCTCAGGAGTCTGGCTCACGTCCCCGACGCTACCGCGCGCCGGCCCGCCGCACCTGTCCCGGCCGGGGCGCTCGTGCCTACGGTGGCCGGCATGAAGTTGAGCATCGCCCCCGGGGACATCACCGCCACGCACGCCGACGCGATCGTGAACGCCGCCAACTCCACCCTGCTCGGCGGCGGAGGCGTGGACGGCGCCATCCACCGGCGCGGCGGTCCCGAGATCCTGGCCGAGTGCCGCCGCCTGCGCGAGACCGACCTGCCGGACGGGCTGCCCGCCGGGCAGGCCGTGGCGACGACGGCGGGGCGCCTGCCCGCGCGCTGGGTCATCCACACGGTGGGCCCGGTGTGGGCCAAGACCATCGACAAGTCCGACACCCTCGCCTCGTGCTACCGCGAGTCCCTGCGGGTGGCCCGCGAGCTGGGCGCCCGCACGGTGGCCTTCCCGGCGATCTCGGCGGGCGTCTACGGATGGCCCATGGACGACGCCGCGCGCATCGCCGTCGAGACCTCACACGCCATGGCGGACGAGGTGGGCGACGTGGTCGAGGAGGTGCTGTTCGTGCCCTTCGGGGACCGGGCCGAGGCCGCGTTCCGTGCGGCGCTCGAGCATCTCACCTGAGCTCCTCCGCTGAGCCGCCCCTACAGCCACCCGCGGTCGCGGGCGACCGTCGCGGCCTCGCCGCGCGTGCTGGTGGCCGTCTTGCCGATTGCCGCGCTCAGATGGTTGCGCACCGTGCCCGCCGAGAGGTGCAGGCGCCCGGCGATCGCCCGGACGGAGGCCCCCGTGAGCGCTTCGCGCAGCACGTCGACCTCCCGCGGGGTCAGCGGGCTCGGACCCGCCGCGAGGGTGTCCACCGCGAGCGAGGGATCCACCACGCGCTCGCCGCGGGCCACCGCGCGCACGGCGTCGGCGAGCTGCTCGGCCGGGGTGTCCTTGACCACGAATCCCCGGGCCCCGGCGGCCAGGGCACGTTCCAGGTAGCCGGGACGGCCGAAGGTCGTCACCATCAGCACGGCGCAGCCCAGGCCACGGTCCCGGATCCGGCGCAGGGCCTCGAGCCCGTCCACCCCGGGCATCTCGATGTCCAGCAGCGCGACGTCCACGTCATGGGTCTCGACCGCGTCCGCCACCTCGTCCCCGGAGGCCGCCTGGGCGACGACGGTCAGGTCCGGCTCGGTGTCCAGGAGGGCGGCCAGGGCACCGCGCACGAGCGCCTGGTCGTCGGCCAGCAGCAGGCGCAGCGGAGCCCCGGGTCCGAGACCGGCTGCGGGCGGCGACGCCGGGGACGGGGCCGGGTCGGCTGACTCTCTCATGCGTCCATCCTGCCCTCGGTGGCGGGCAGGACCCCGCGCGCGGCCTCCGGCGTGGTCCCGCCCCAGTGCACGGCCACGCCGGTGCCGGCCCCGCCCAGCCCCGGCCCCACCTCGAGGCGCGCGCCCTCCGCGGCCGCCCGCTCGGCGAGGGTGCGGGGGCCCACGCCCGCGACGACGGCGGCCGGCAGCCCGGCGCCGTCGTCGAGCACCGCCACGTGGTGGGCGTCCAGGCTGATGCGCACCCGGCGGGCCCCGGCGTGGCGGAGCACGTTGGTCACGGCCTCGCGCACGATCCACGCGGCCAGGGCGCGGCGACGCTGCGGCACCTCGGTGACCGCGCCGGGCGGCGGGGCCTCGACGGCCATCCCGGCGTCCCGCAGCGCCCCCACGGAGAGGGAGAGCTGCCCACCCAGCTCCGGGGCGGCGAGCTCGGCGACGGCGGCCCGCGCCTCGGCGAGGGCCGTGCGGGACAGGGCGATCACCTCGGCGGCCTCCTCCTTGGCCCGGGCGGGGTCCGTGTCGATCAGCCGGTGCACGAGCTGGGTCTTGACGTTGATGGTGGTCAGGGAGTGGCCCAGGATGTCGTGCAGATCCCGACCGAGCCGTTCCCGCTGGCCGGCGAGGTCGAGTTCATGCGTCATCTCCACGACCCGGTCGTCCCGGGCGATCGCCAGGCGCATGCCCACCAGCACCACCAGGAGGACGGCGAGGTTGCCCAGCACGACGGGCAGGGCCGGATCGCCGGGGAAGAACAGCAGCCCGGTCGCCAGCGCCGCGGCCATCGTGGCCCCGGCGCCGGTCAGGCCCACGCGCAGCCGGTGGGGGAAGATCCACGTCGCCACGAGGAAGGGGGAGTAGAGCAGGGCGTGGACGCCCAGGATCCGGGTCAGCACGGCCACACACCCGGCGAGCACGAACCAGGTGAGGACCGTGTTGGCCCAGGCCGGCCACGCGCGCACCGGGCGCGGCACCACGAACGCGGCCAGGTAGACGAGGATGAAGACCGCGATGGCCGCCACCCCCAGGATCGCCTCGCCCCGCCCGTCCCCGGGAGTGAACGCCCGGCGGAGGAGCTCGACGAGGACGAAGCCGAAGCTGATGAGCCACACCCCGGCGAACCCCATCGTGGACGGCCACAGGTGCAGCGGCAGGACGGCGGGGTCGTGCTCCGCCGTGCCGACCGTCGGGCGGGCCGGCGCCGGGGGTCCGCCGGCGGGGCTCATGCGCGGGCCGTCCGGGAGCGGGAGGCGAGCAGGCAGACCACCGCGAACACGGCGGTCCAGGCCAGCAGGTTCACGATCGGCAGCCACAGCGGGTCCGCGGCGGCGGGTTCCGTTCCCATCGGCGCCCTCTCTCCCTCCATCTGCGGCCACCGGGCGAGGGCGCCGGCCCCGTACACCGGAGTGAAGCGCCCGATGTCCAGCATGATCCCCGAGAGCGGGACGAAGAGGTTCCCGAGGAAGCCGAACACCACCAGGATGCCCGACGCCGCGGACACGGCGGCCTCCGAACGGAAGAGCAGGGCGGCCGCCAGGCCGAACAGGGCGAACGGCAGCGAGGACACCAGGGCGAGGGCGCCCGTCGTGAGCCAGCGCAGCGGGCCGTCGAGCTCCGCGCCCGTGAGCGCGCCCGCGGCGAGCACGGCGAGCACAGGCAGGGCGGCCATGGCCAGGGCCACGAGGCACTTGCCGGCGAGGTAGGCGCCCGGGGTGAGCGCGGTCAGGGAGAGCTGGCGGCCCCAGCCGGACTGGCGCTCGACGGCGGCCGAGCCGGCGATCGAGGTGGTGGCCATGACCGCCCCGTACACGGCCATGCCGGTCATGGTGTACGCGGACGCGTTCCCGTGGCCGACGGGGAGGTCTCCCCAGTCGGAGAGCGCGCCGAACATGAGGTAGAGCGCCACGGGGAGGACGACGATGAAGAACGAGCCCTCGATCATCCGCACGTTGCGGACAAACTCGCGGCGTGCATAGCCGAACAGGCGGCCGGGGGCGGTGGTGGTCGTGCTCATGCGAGGGACTCCTGCGGCTCGGAGGGTGCCGACTGGCCGGCGTCGGTCAGGGAGAGGAACACGTCGTCGAGGGAGGCGTGGGTGATCGCCAGGTCCTCGACGAGGCGCTCGTTCAGCAGGTGGCGGGCGACGTCGTCGCCGGTGACCCGGCCCCCGGCGGGGACGCGCACGCGCAGGCGGCCGGGGGAGAGGTGCTGTGGTTCGAGCTGGACGGCGTCCCGCGGCAGGCCCAGGGCGGCGGCGAGGCGGGCGGGCGCGTCCGGATCGCCTCCGCCGCCGGCCCAGCGGCCCGTGAGGGTGACGGACCCGCCGGTGGCGAGCTCGGCGGGCGTGCCGTCCGCGTGGATCCGGCCCTCGCGCATCAGGACGATCCGATCCGCGAAGTCCTCGGCCTCGGGGAGGAAGTGGGTGGCGAACACGATGGTGCGGCCCCGGTCCGCCTCGGCGTGCATGGTGTCCCAGAAGTCGTGGCGGGCGCGGACGTCCATGCCCGCGGTGGGCTCGTCCAGGATCAGCAGCTCGGGGTCGGTGAGCAGGGCCAGGGCGAAGCGCAGCCGCTGGCGCTCGCCGCCGGAGCATTTCTTCACTCGGCGGCCGGCCAGCCCGGTGAGGCCGGCGCGCTCGAGGGCGGCGGACACGCCGATGTGGCGGCGGTGGCAGCCGGCCACCATGGCCACGGTCTCGCGGACGCTCAGGTCCTCCAGCAGGCCGCCTGTCTGCAGCACTGCGCCCACCCGGCCCTGGCGGACGGCGGCGACGGGGTCGGAGCCGAGGATGCGGACCGTGCCGTCCGAGGGCGGGCTGAAGCCCAGGGCCATGTCCAGCAGCGTGGTCTTGCCGGCGCCGTTGGGCCCGAGGAGGGCGAGGACTTCGCCGGCGGGGACGGTGAGGTCCACGCCGTCCACGGCCCGGACCGGTCCGAAGCGGCGGGTGAGTCCCCGGGTTGCGAGTGCGGGTGCGTTGCTCATGGCTCCAGCCTCGCCGCGGGGCGCGCCCCGCGGGAGCGGCAGACGTCAGGAATGCGCCATGACGAATGTCATGGGTGGGGCCGAGCCGCAGCGTGCGGGCTGTCCCTCAGAAAGTTGAGCGGAGTTCACGCAGATTTCTGGAATAGGTTCGCTGGGCGTGCTGTTGTGGTGATCAGACGCCGCGGTGTCAGCGGCGCCCACCCGACTCCCGAGGAGAGTGAACCGACATGGCCCGTCCCATCGATCCGTTCCGTGAGATGGAGCGTCCCTTCCGTGAGATGGAGCGCCTGGTGAACGGTCTGACGACCCGCGCGACCGGCACCGCGTCCATGCCCATGAACCTGTACCGCGAGGGCGACGCCTTCGTCGCCGAGGTCGAGCTGCCGGGCGTGGACCCGGCGTCGATCGACGTGGACGTCGAGGAGCGCACCCTGACCATCCGCGCCGAGCGCAAGGAGGCCGCCGCCTCCGAGGGCCGCCAGTGGCTGACCCGGGAGCGCTCGTCCGGCACGTTCGCCCGCCAGCTGACCCTGGGCCAGGGCCTGGCCCTGGACCGCATCGAGGCCGACTACCGCGACGGCGTGCTCGTGCTGAGCATCCCCGTGGCCGAGCAGGCCAAGCCGCGCAAGATCCAGGTGAAGCACTCCGCCGCCGACCAGGTGGAGGGCCAGGAGGTCGCCGGCCAGGAGTCCGTGCAGGACTCCGCCGCGGTCGAGGCCCCGCAGCAGCCCTCGGGCGAGTGACCGCCTGAGCCGCTGATCGGCTGAACCGACGACGCCGGCGCCGCACCTCCGCGTGGGGGTGCGGCGCCGTCGTCGTGTCCGGGCGCCCCGGTAGAGTGGCTCCGTGGCTTTGACTATCGGATTCGTGGGACTGCCCAACGTGGGCAAGTCGACCCTGTTCAACGCGCTGACGCGCCAGACCGTGCTCGCGGCGAACTACCCGTTCGCGACGATCGAGCCGAACGTGGGCGTGGTGAACCTGCCGGACGAGCGGCTGCCCCAGCTGGCCGAGATCTTCGGCTCCGAGCGCATCCTGCCGGCCACGGTGTCCTTCGTGGACATCGCGGGCATCGTGAAGGGCGCCTCCGAGGGGGAGGGCCTGGGCAACCAGTTCCTGGCGAACATCCGCGAGGCCCACGCGATCGCCCAGGTGGTGCGCGCGTTCGACGACGGCGACGTCGTCCACGTGGACGGCAAGGTGGACCCGGCCTCGGACATGGAGACCATCAACACCGAGCTGATCATCGCCGACATGCAGACCGTGGAGAAGGCGATCCCGCGCGTCGAGAAGGAGGTCAAGGGCAAGAAGAAGGAGCCCGCCGACCTCGAGGCGCTCAAGGCCGCGCTCGCGGTGCTGGAGCGGGGCGAGACGATCTTCGCGGCGAAGGACAAGGACAAGCTGGACATGGACCGGCTGCGCGAGCTGAGCCTGCTCACCGCCAAGCCGTTCATCTACGTGTTCAACTCGGACGAGGGTGTGCTGGGGGACGAGGCCAAGCAGCAGGAGCTGCGTGATCTGGTGGCCCCCGCCGACGCTGTGTTCCTGGACGCCAAGCTCGAGTCCGACCTCGTGGAGCTCTCTGAGGAGGAGGCCGCCGAGATGTTGGAGATGGCCGGGCAGGACGAGTCCGGGCTGGACCAGCTGGCCCGCGTGGGCTTCTCCACCCTCGGCCTGCAGACGTACCTGACGGCCGGGCCGAAGGAGACGCGTGCCTGGACCATCCCGGTCGGCGCGACGGCGCCCGAGGCCGCGGGCGTGATCCACACCGACTTCCAGCGCGGGTTCATCAAGGCAGAGATCGTGAGTTTCGATGACCTGATCGCTGCCGGCTCGATGAACGATGCCAAGGCCGCCGGCAAGGTGCGCATGGAGGGCAAGGACTACGTGATGAAGGACGGCGACGTGGTGGAGTTCCGGTTCAACGTGTGATGTTACAAGCTATCTTTGAGCCACTGTACATCTAGTTAAAAAGAATCGACGTCTTGTGACTGAATCCTCACTTCAAAATCAGGTCAATCGATGGCGGATGCAAGCGTCCTCTATTGGCGATCTCAAGTGCGGCAAAGAGCAACTCTTCCCGAGAACCGTGGAACTGGTGGCTCTGCTTGATGCCGAGGCTCCGGTATCGCAAGACAGCGCTCCCTCATTGCAAGAAGATACAGCAGGACGCACGTGGCGTGAGTACTTGTCGGGACTTCGGTCCATGGGATTCGTCAGCATCCAGGACGGGCTGATTTCGCTTTCGCCGGCTGGACAAAAGTTTTCAAGGGACCCGTCTCGAGACCGGCTCGCAGATCAATTTGCTAATAGAATTAGACTGTTCGCAGAAGCCCTGGCGGTCCTCTCTGAAGGCCCCAAGACTATCAATGAGATTAACGAGCATCTTGTCCAGTCCTATAGCCTCAGTACGTGGAAAACCGTAGCGAATACACGTACGCGTATGACCTGGCTCGAAGTCCTTGGATATGTTGAATGGCTCAGCGGAAATAAGTTGCAAGTGACCGGAGAAGGCATTGATGCACTCGCCCGCTGGGAGCTGGTCACCCCCGAGGCAATCCAGTTGCGCGAGGAAGAACCCGCCGTGGCAAACATTCCTCCCGCGCCCGCGTCGATCGAGGCTTTACTGGATAAACTCACTCGAGATCCGCGGGCCCATGAATCGCGAAACACATACAACATTTGGGTTCCGAGCCCGGCGTCTAGCCCGAATAAGATTGCGAACATGCGTATATGTATCGAGGCTACGGCTGAGCCGATAGAGAAAGAGGATCTTCTCTCATTTATCGCTGATACCTTCGGGCTGAAACGAAGCAGTGTCGAGTCAATGATGCCTTTCATGCGCGCCGCTGGTCTTATCCAGGAAATTCGTCGTGGTGTGTACTCGGCGACACCTGCCGCCCGTGCCTGGCTGGAGACGGGTTCTGATTTGGACTATGTCCGGATCATTCACGCGCACATGAGGTATGTCGGCGAGATTTTAAGGGTGGCAGCCCCTGAAGCTCTGCGATCAGAAGTATATGCCCAGGGGTCCCAGTACGGCATGAACCGAGACAAGGTTCGATGGATCCTCAATTTCCTGGTTGAGGCTGGCCTGATTGTCGACATTAGCTGGTCGACCATTGCATCAACGGCCCTCGGCAAGGCCTTCGCAGCTTCTCTTCCCCTTGCTCCCCCGAACGCCGATGAACCGCTCAATCCGGCAAGTCAGTCATCCTTCGCTGGGCTTGAAGACGATTCTGCGGAAGGAATCACGGATAGTAATTCTGAATCTCTTTTGATCGCACAGCACTTGCGTCGATATGCGGTCGATCCGTTTGCGGAGGGTGTCGCCTCTGGGGCGGCATTTGAAAATGCAATTGAGGCTGCGTTCGGGGCTCTGGGATTTCGTTCGCAGAGGATAAGTGGTTCTGGTGACACTGACGTACTGGTTCAGTGGTATGACGAAGATGGTCAGCTATGTACGGCTATAATCGATGCAAAATCCAGTGCAAGTGGGTCCATTTCTCACACCAATGTGAGTGATGTGGCCATCGCGTCTCATAAGGAGAAGCACTCGGCAGACCGCGTTGCCATTGTTGCCCCGGGGTTTTCGGGGGAAACCATTCGTGCCACTGGTGCCAAGAGGGGCTGGGCACTTCTTACGGCAGATGACCTGGCTGGCGTTCTAGAAACCGCCGTGGATTTAGGCCTGACGCCCGTCGAGACCTCGATAATGTTTGACTCTAGTGACGGGTTCTCTCGGCTGACTGAATTGATTGACGGTCGGAAAAGGCAGTTGGATTTGATTTCCCTCGTTGTCGCTCGATTGTGGAGCGAAAGTGAGAATGATGAGCCTTTTTCCCCGCGAGATATATCTCTTGTGGAGCGCAAGTCGGATCTTGAGCCGACCGTGGACGAACTAGTAGGTGTGGTCTCCAGGCTGAATGCACTCGACTCTCGAGTGCTGCGTACCGTCGAGGCTTCTTCCGATCCAAAACACGAGACGTATCGCGTAGGGGATGTCCAGGCCGTCGCGCGTCAGTTGAGGGCCATTGCTCGCGCCCTCGAATTTGGTCTCGACCCTAAGCGCCAATAGTATCGCGTGTTTCTCGCTGGTGCCGGAGATGCTGTTCCTGATTGGAGCGAATCTCGCGGTTCCTGATCGAATCCGGCCTTTTGGGTGCCATTATTCCTGTCTGCAATTTTAAGGCGTTGTTCGTTGGTACCTGTCTAGTTTGTGCATGCACTCTCCCGCGCGAAGGCAGAGACGTTTTTAAGGCCGCCATTCTTATCGCTTCCGACTTGGTGCCGGGCGCGGCCTGCGCAAGCTCTTCAAGTCGCTGGACCTGACGGTCGCGCCGGGGGCGTCGTCCGCGGGGTGGGGCCAACGGCGCGGGCAAGTCCACGCTGCTGCGCATCCTCGGCGGGGACCTCGCCCCGCAGTCCGGCACCGTGTCCCTCGCCCCGGCGGACGCCTTCATCGGCTGGCTGCCGCAGGAGCACGAGCGCGTGCCGGGGGAGACGGTGGCCGGGTACATCGCCCGCTTTACCGGCCGTCTAAAGGCTGAACTAGTGAAGAACATATGAAACGCCGCAAGGGAGTCGGCTCGGCTTGAGCCACGTGATTGGCGTCGGACGCGGTGATGGTCGATCTTCCCCACCCCTCGCCCTTATGGCCTCTCCACCTCAGAACAACGCCCAAGGCACGGCCGACGCCCGGCTGCTTGGAGCGGGAAACCATCCGTTGTCGAGCAACCGAGCGCAGTGTTCCGTGGGGGCGTCGATCCCGTCGCTACGGAGCTGCTCCGCTAGCCCCGCCCCAGCTCGCCCTCGTGTCCCTTACGAACGCGCCCCGCGCCGTCGCGTTCGTTGTTGACGATCACGTCGAACACTGCCATGCGGCGCAGCCCCGCCGAGTCCTCGTGGGCCAGGACCAGCCGATTCCCGCCCTCGTCCTCACCCTCTTCACCGTGTGAGCCCGGCGGGGGAGCAGGCCATCACCAGCCGCCCGATGTCGCGGGCGGTCGCGGTCAGGTCCTCTGCTGTACGACGGATCGCTGTTGCCAGGTCCTGGGGGCCGCGGCCAATGGGCACGATCGCGGTGATGCCCTCGTCGTAGAGGATGTCCGCGTCCTGTCCCACGGAGCCGGCGAGGACGATCACCGGGATCGCACGGCCTGCTGCGCGCACGGCCTGGGCCACGCCGATCGGCACTTTCCCGGCCAAGGACTGGCCGTCGATGCGCCCCTCGCCGGTGATGACGAGGTCAGCGGTCTTCACGAGGTCGTGGAAACCCGCCGTCTCGAGGACGACGTCGATACCCGGCTTCAAGGTGGCCCCGATGAAGGCATGCAGGCCACCGGCCAGACCCCCCGCCGCTCCCGCACCGGGGAGCGCATCGATCGCGACCCCGAGGTCTCGCTCGACGATGCCCGCGAGATGGACCAGTCCGGTGTCCAGGCTCGCCACTGATGCAGGATCCGCCCCCTTCTGGGGGCCGAACACGTGGGCTGCACCCTGCGATCCCGTGAGGGGGTTGCTGATGTCACACATCACCTCCACGTCGACGTCTCGGAGCCGGTCTCGTGCCGGGGTGGAGTCGATCCGCGCGATCCGGATGAGGGTGTCGCCGGTCGGGACGAACTCCTCACCCGCGACGTCGAGGAACCGGACGCCGAGGGCCGCGGCAGCGCCCGTGCCGCCGTCCGTCGTGGCGCTCCCGCCGGCCCCGACGACGACTCTGCGCGCGCCAGCGGACACCGCGTCGAGGATCTGCTCGCCGACCCCGAACGTCGTGGCCCGTCCCGTGTCTTCGCGTCCGGAGGCGAGCGGGAGCCCGGCACATGAGGCTGTCTCCACCACCGCCACGTCCGGGTCGATCAGACCGTAGTGGACGGGCACGCGTTCGCCGTAGAACACCCCGCAGACGGTCGCGGATCGCAAGGCGCCCCCTGCGGCAGCCACGAAGGCCTCGACGGTGCCTTCCCCGCCGTCGGCGATGGGCACCACGAGGACCTCGGCGTCGGTGGCCGAGGCGAGACCCGTCGCGATCGCGGAGCCCGCCTCGCGCGACGAGAGGGCCCCCTTGAACGAGTCTGGGATGACGATGATGCTCTGCACGCGTGGATCTCCTAGGTGTAGGAGGGCATGACGTTGTTGACTCGGGCCGGGGCCCGAGGCGCACCCGCGGTGGGCGGGACTCAGATG
Source organism: Micrococcus porci (assembly GCF_020097155.1). NCBI lineage: Bacteria > Bacillati > Actinomycetota > Actinomycetes > Micrococcales > Micrococcaceae > Micrococcus > Micrococcus porci. The sequence goes on from NZ_CP083691.1 coordinate 1,230,040, forward strand.
AGGCCGTGCTCCTCGAGGAGCTGGCCGATCTCCCCGTGCTCGAGCTTGCCGCGCAGGTAGCCGCGCAGCGCGGCCGGGCCGGGCATCTCCACCTTCTTGCCGTCGCGCATGCGCGCCGATGCCTCGAGCAGGTCGCGCACATCGTACGTGGAACCCCAGGTCTCCGGCACGCCGCGCTCCACGTCGAGGAGTTCGTAGACGGCCTCCATGCCGGTGCGCACCGAGTACTCGGTCGTGAAGATCGTGTCGCGGCCGGTCTCCGCGAACTGCCCGAGGAACGCGAAGTTCGCCGCCCCCTCCGGCACGACCTGCGGCCGGTCACCCGCGCGGCGGGGCATGAAGAAGCTCGTCACGTAGGGCATCATGACCGGCACGCACCGGGCGCCGGTCGCCGCGAGCTCGGGGATCTCCTCCACGGGCACGCCCAGGTGGTAGAGCCACTCCTGGGTGATCTCCTCGCCGGTGCACTGCGCCAGGGGCTTCTTCACGTAGTCGCCGTCGACGTCAACGAACAGACCGTAGACCCAGACGACGATCTGATCCTTCGGCTGCTTCTTGAAGTGCGGCTGGCGATTGACCGTCCAGCTCAGCAGCCAGGAGGAGTCCTCGGCGGTGACGATGCCGCCGGTGACCACGCGGCCGCTGAACGGATCGCGCTGGGCGATGCGCTCGATGTAGGCGGGGATGCGCTCATCGAGCGTCGTGACGGTGGCCGATTCCCACTTCGTCTCCTCGATCGAGGAGCAGAAGACCTCCGGGCGCCCGAACGCCGGGTCCTTCTTCGCGATGCGCTTCCACAGGTCCCAGGCCGGGGCCGGGCCCTCGTTGAGGGCTGCGGGCGTGTGGTGGTCGCCCTCATCGGAGTTGTCCACGAGCGAGCCGATCGTCATGAGCGCGAGGTCGTGCTCGCCGAGCTCGATGGTCTCCTCGGCGCCGTCGCGGCGGCAGCGGATCGCGGTGGCGCGGATCTCGCCGTTGCGGTGGGCGAAGTCCACATCGAGGACCTCGGTGCCGGAGCGGAAGACGACGCCGTGCTCGGTGAGGTAGTGCATGAGCGGCAGGACGAAGGACTCGTACTGGTTGTACTTCGTGAACTTCAGCGCCGTGAAGTCCGGCAGCCCGCCGATGTGATGGATGAAGCGGTGGAGGTAGAGCTTGAACTCGAGCGCGGAGTGCCACTCCTCGAAGGCGAACATCGTCCGCCAGTACATCCAGAACGGCGAGTCGAGGAACTCGCGGCCCATCACCTCGTCGATGCGCTTGCCCTCCATCTCCGCACGCTCGGCGAGGAAGATCTTCAACAGGTCCTTCTGCGCCCGCTTCGGCAGGTCGAAGCGGCCCTCGTGTCCGGCGTCCTCGCCCCGGCGCACGGTGGCGCGGCGCAGCGAGTAGTTGGGGTCGTCCTTGTTGAGCCAGTAGAACTCGTCGAGCACGGAGGCGTCCTCGAGCTCCAGGGAGGGGATGGAGCGCATCATGTCCCACAGGCACTCCATGTGGTTCTCCAGCTCCCGGCCGCCGCGGATGACGAAGCCCTTCTCCGGGACGTCGAGGCCGTCGAGCGCACCGCCGGCGATCTCGCCCTTCTCGAGGATCGTAACGTTGGCGCCGGGGACCCCGGCGTCGCGGATGAGGAAGACGGCCGCCGCGAGCCCGGCCAGCCCGCTGCCGACGATGTAGGCCTTCGTCTCCTGCGCGTGCTGTGCGGGGCGGGGACGCGCGAACGCCTCGTAGTTACCTGCCGTGTACTGCATGATCCATCCTTCCCGGCGCGTGCCGGATGCCGATCACCCGGCCGCGATATTGAGTGTACTCAGAATTGAGTCGACTACAATGGCCGCATGGACACTCGGGATGACACGGAGCTGGCGCCCTCGGCGACGCTGGGCAGGCGCGAGCGGGCGAAGGCGGAGAAGCGCGCCCGCATCCTCGCCGCGGCGCGCGCGCTGTTCGAGGAGCGCGGTTTCGAGCGGACCTCGATGAGCGAGGTCGCGCGCGCGGCGGATGTGGCCGAGGGCACTGTCTTCCAGTACGCGGCGACGAAGGTCGAGCTGCTCATGATGGTCGTCGATGCGCTCTGGGGAGCCCACGAGCGCGCGACGACCACTCCTTCGCTCTCTGCGTTCGCCGCGCCCGGCGCCGCGACGGCGGGCGGGGAGACCGCGGACCGGATCGCGGAGCTGATCTCGCCGCTCGTCACCGCAATGTGGCGCTGGTCCGAGCTTGCGACGTGGGTCGCACGCGAGATCCTCTTCGGTGCGGACATGCCGCATCGCCGGCGGGTCCTCGACCACGTCGATCGCCTCGAAGAGGAGATCGCCGCGCGCCTGCAGGACGGCCGAGCCGACGCTTCCGGTGCGATCGGAGCGGCGCGGGACGGTGCCACAGGCACTGCCGGCGAGGAGCCCGGTGCGGCTGCGGCGGCCGGCGCCCGCCTCATCGTCGCCGGGGTGCTGGCCGAGCTCAACCGCTCCCGGCAGAGACGGATCGACGGCGAGGACGTCGATGTGGTGCTCCGCAGGCTCATCGACCTCGTGGTGGCGGGGGCGGGCGCCGCCCGGTGACCCGGAAGCCGTCCGGGCCGTTCGGGCCGCCGCTGGCACCGGCCAGCGCCGCCGCGATTGCCCGCCGCGCGGCCGGGGCGTGGTCGCGGCGCATCACGGCGGAGCACAGGCTCGTCTACCTCGTCGACGGCGAGGACCTGATCATCCTCCAGGCGAGGTATCACTACTGACATGCGCTTCACCCAGGCCGAGCTTCAGCAGTTCCGCGACCGCACCGTCCCCGACCTGCTGCCGGACCCGCTGCGGCTGCTGTTCATCGGCATCAACCCCGGCCTGTGGACCGCCGCCACCGGTGCGCACTTCGCCCGCCGCGGCAACCGCTTCTACCCGGCCCTGTACCGTGCCGGGCTCACCCGGCACCTGATCGACGCCTCCGGCGGCTACAAGGCCGAGGACCTCGCCGAGCTGCACGCCCGCGGCATCGGGATCTCCAACCTCGTCCCGCGTGCCACCGCCCGCGCCGACGAGCTCACCGCGGAGGAGCTCGCCGCCGCCCCCGCCCGCCTGGACGCGCTCGTGGCAGCGCACGCGCCGGCCGTCGTCGCCGTGTTGGGGGTGACGGCCTACCGGCAGGCGTTCGGACGCCCGAAGGCGGCGCTGGGGGAGCAGCAGACGCCGTGGCCGGGCACGCGGCTGTTCGTTGCGCCGAACCCCAGCGGGCTCAACGCTCACGCCACCCTGGACTCACTCGCCGCGGATTACCGCGCGGCCGGTGCCGCGGCGGGGCTCGTGGACTGAGTGCGCCCGCCGTCCCTGCGACCGCGCTGCACGGTCGACAAGGCTCGCCGCCGGGCGCTGCCCTGGGGTCCCGATATGCTTCCCGGATGACGAGCGGGCAGATGGAACGGCGCATGAGTTGGCGAACGATTCGCACGGAGGCGGGTTCGGCTGTGCTCCTGGTCGTCGTCACAGCGGTCGCCCTGCTCTGGGCGAACTCGCCACTCTCCGAGGCCTATTTCGGGCTGTGGGATGTCGAGATCGGGTTCGATGTCGGCGGGTTCGGACTGCACATGAACCTGCACCACTGGATCAACGACGGCCTCATGATGACCTTCTTCCTCGTCGTTGGCCTCGAGGTGCGGCAGGAGTTCGCGCATGGGACGCTCCGAGACGCCAGCCGCGCGCGTCTCGCGTTGATCGCTGGCGTCGTCGGCGTGGCACTGCCCGCAGTCTTCTACATCCTGATCGTGGCCGCCGCGGGCGGCGAGGGGCTCGGTGGATGGGGCGCGGTGGTCGGTACCGACACCGCGTTCCTGTTGGGTGCCCTCGCGCTCGTCGGCCCGAAACTCTCCGGCCAGTTGCGGGTGTTCCTCCTCACCCTCACCGTCGTCGATGACTTCCTCGCCGTCTCCATCATCGGCATCGTCTACAGCGACGAGATCCGGCTCGTTCCGCTGCTGATCGCAGGTGCCTGCCTCGTCGGGCTGTGGCTTCTGGGTCGTTCGCGGCAGTGGAGCGCCACACCGTACGTGCTGATTGTCATTGTGCTCTGGTTCGCGACCGTGGAATCCGGAGTCCACGCCTCCCTCGCGGGCATGGTCGCAGGACTCCTCATCCCCGCCTACCCGACGCGTCGGCAACAAGTGGTCGAGGCTCGTCAGCTGTTCCGCGACTTCTGGCAGTCGCCGAGCGCGGCATCGGCCCGCGCAGTCGATCGAGGCTTGGCGCAGGGCATCTCGGTGAATGAACGCATGCACGAGGTCTTGCGCATGCCCACCGCGCTCGTCATCGTCCCGATCTTCGCGCTCGCGAACGCCGGCGTCGACCTGCGCGGCGGCGTGCTCGTCGATTCCTTCCAGTCCTCCGTGACGTGGGGAGTCATCGTGGGTCTCGTGCTCGGCAAACTTCTCGGCATCGGTCTCGCCACCTTCGTCGCTGTGAAGCTGGGAGCCGGTCGGCTGCCCGAGGGTGTCGGGATGGGCAGCGTGTTCGGCGGCGCGGCGCTTTCGGGGATCGGGTTCACCGTGTCGCTCCTGGTGATCGGCCTCGCGTTCGGCTCGACGTCCGACCTGGGCCGGCAAGCGACCGTCGGCGTGTTGGTCGCGATGGTGCTCGCGACCGCGCTTGGTTGGCTGATCTTCCGGGTTGCTGCGAAACGCTGGGGAGAGGAGACGGCAGATCTGCCGATGGTGCTCACACCACCCGTTGATCCTGAAGTCGACCACATCCGCGGACCCGAGGACGCCCAGCTCACGCTCGTCGAGTACATCGACTTCGAATGCGCGTATTGCGCGCACGCAACGGGTTCCTGGGACGACCTTCGCAGCCGGTTCGGGGACGATCTCCGGTATGTCGTTCGCCAGCTGCCACATCACCCTCACGGCCCCCTAGCCGCACGAGCGTCGGAGGCGGCATCGAATCAGGGGATGTTCTGGCCGTGGCTGGACTTCGTCTTCACGCGGCAAGATGCGCTCGAGCGCGAAGATCTAATCCGCTACGCCGAAGAGCTGGGCCTGGATGTCGCCCAGTTCACGGCTGACCTCGACAGTGCCGCCGTAGGTGCCCGTGTGGAGCGGGATCTCGAAAGCGCCGATGCAAGCGGGGCGCACGCCACCCCGACGTTCTTCGTCGACGGCCGACGGTTGCTGGGCAGCTACGACGCTCGAACGCTCACCTCAGCCCTCGAAGCCAGCCGCCGAGGCACACGAACCCAGGAAGTGCGCTCCTGAGCCGTCAGGCGTCGCGGGGCGCGTCGGTACACCTGCCCGAGCGAACAAGAACACGGGGCTGGTGCAGGTACGCGAACCTGGCGCCCGGTTGAACCAGATCGCGAAGGACTTCGGCATCAGCGAGTCCTGTCTGACGCCTCAGGCCCGTCAGAAGAGCGGCCAGGGCACGGCCGGCGTCCGGCCGCTCGGGGCAGGGAAGATCCCGTCGTCGAGCAACCGGGCACCGCGTTCGGCAAGGGCTTCGACTTCCTCGGCACTGAGCAGCTCCGCCAGCCCCCGCCCCAGCTCACCATCGAGCCCGTCGAGAACCCGGCCGACGCCGTCGCGCTCCTCCTCGCTCAGCGCCTCGCCCAGCCACCCCCACAGCACGGTGCGCAGCTTGCCCGCTACATGGAACGTGAGCCCGTGGTCCACCCCGTACCGGTGACCACCGGGCATGGCGAGGATGTGGGCGCCCTTGCGGTCGGCGTTGTTGACGATCACGTCGAACACCGCCATGCGGCGCAGCGCCGCTGAGTTCTCGTGGGCCAGGGCCAGCCTGCGCCCTTCCTCGTCCTCGCCCTCCAGGATTGTGAGCCACCCCGCGGCCGGCACCTCGTCCGCCGGGAACAGGTCCACGGCGTCCTGCTCAGGATCCTGCTCCTGCCAGAGCTGCACCATCCCCTCGCCGAACGGGCCGTCGCGCAACCACGTGCGCGGCACGATCTCCCACCCCAGCGCTTCGGACACCAGGTGCGCGGCCACCTCGCGGCGGGCCAGGGTTCCGGCGGGGAAGTCCCACAGCGGGGCCTCGCCCGCCACCGGCTTGTAGACCACCGGGGTGTCACCGATCGCGCCGAGAAACGTGGCGTTGGACGCCGTCGTGATGCGGCCCGTGAGCGTCAGCTCCCCGTCCACCAGCTCGCCGGCGGGCACGTCCGCGGCGCTCATCAGGAGTCGGGGAGAGTGCAGTCGTGGCCGTCGGGGTCGATGGGCTGACCGCAGTCCGAGCAGATCGGTCGCCCGGCGTCCACGACCTCCCGGGTGCGCCGGGCGAACGCCCGGGCGGCGCCGACGGGCATCCGCACGCGCACGGCTTCCGCGTCCGTCTCGAGCACCGGGTCGGCGTCGTCGTCGGTCAGCGGGTGGGCGTCGATGAGCACCTGCGCGGTCGTGGGGTCCCAGCCCAGTCCGATGGCCCCCACCCGGAACCACTCCTGTACCGGGTCCAGCGGATCGTTGTCCACGAGTTCCACGGGCGTGCTGGCCGGGACGCTGTGCGGGTTGCCGTCCAGCGCCATCAGATCGTCGAGGATCTCGTCGATCATCTCCGCCATCAGGGCGGACTGCTGCTTCTCCAGGGCCAGGCTCACCAGCCGGGGCCCGGTGCGCACCTGCAGGTAGAACGTGCGGGCTCCGGGACGCCCGAGCGTCCCGATCACGACTCGATCCGGCCAGTCGAACTCATGGGCGGGGGCAGGTGCATCAGTCATGTCACGATCCTAGGCGTCTGCTCGTCCACCGCGCCGGGGCCGGTGCCCGCGCCGCCGCCCACCGGGGCGTCGTCGGACGGGCCGAGGCTCGAGAGCCAGGACAGGTCCCCGGCGTCGGTATTGGTGGCCCAGACCCGCGGTCGGCTCGGCCCGTAGCTCACGATGGACACGGAGGCGGGACCCACCTCGATCCGCTGGAACAGATCCAGGTGCGTGCCTAGCGCGTCGGCCAGGATCGACTTGATGACGTCCCCGTGGCTCACCGCCACCCACACCGCCCCGGGCCCGTGCTCGGCCTCGACCGCGGCGTCGTGCCGGCGGATCGCCGCCACCGCGCGGGCCTGCATGCCCGCCATGGACTCCCCGCCGGGGAAGACGACGGCGGACGGCTGGGTCTGCACCGTCGCCCACAGGGGCTCGGTGGCCAGGTCGCTGAGCGCGCGCCCCTGCCACTGGCCGTAGTCGCACTCGGTGAGGTCGTCGTCGACCAGGGAGGGCACCGCCCCCGACTGGCGATCGAGGAGGGCGCGGGCCGTCTGCGCGCACCGCTCCAGGGGACTGGCCACCACCGCGGCCACGGGCACGGCCGCGACCCGATCCGCGGTGCGGGCCGCCTGCTCCCGTCCGTGATCGTCCAGGCTGACCCCGGGGGTGCGGCCCGCCAGCAGTCCGGTCGCGTTGGCCGTGGTGCGGCCGTGCCGCACGAGAAGTACCGTCGCCATCACTCCAGCCTACTCACGCGGCGGAGCGCCTCAACGCGACGGGTCACGGGGCAGAGGAGTCCACCGCAGGGTGAGGCCCTCGACGGCGGCCAGCGCCGCGTGGGCATCGTCGGCGGCGTCCTCCAGCCCGTCCGCCACGTCTTCACCCGCCGAGGTGAGCAACAGGACCGCGTGGTCGTCCGCGTCGGGCTGCTCGCCCGGGTCGGCGCGCCAGCCGCCCCTGCCCCGGCCGCCGTCCTCGTCCCCGGGCAGGGAGCCCAGCCACGCGGCGGCCGCCCGGGCCGCCCCGGGGCCGACGACGTCCAGCCGCAGGGTCGCGGGGGAGCCGTCGTTGCCCGGCGGGGTGCCCCACAGCCAGTCCAGGTCCACCTGCCACGGCGGGGCGCCCGCGGGGCCGCCCGGGGACGGAGGCTGCATCACGCCTCGGCGTCCGACTGGTCCGACGTCCAGCCCGCCTCACCGATCCACCGCAGGGCGCGGAGCGAGGGCATGAAGAGGTACTCGCCTCCGGCCATCCGGTTGAAGGTGGTGATGCCGTTGATGCGCTTGCGGGCCGGCTCGGCGGGGATGGTGAACCGTCCCTGCGTCGGGTCGTCCTCGTGCAGACCGACGATCGGATCCCGCTCGGAGCCGAGGTCGACGAAGTTGCCGCCGTTGATCCACTCCTGCTGCATGAACTCGATCGTGTCGAAGGCCCGGGCGCTGATGAAGATGAAGTAGATCCCGCGGTCCTCCTTCGCGTCGTCGGCCGAGGTCACCTCCGGCGACCACCCGGGACCGTAGGTCGAGGAGCGCCGGATGATCCGCTTGATGTTCACGTCCGTCATGATCGACAGGTCGCTGTCCCGCGGGTTCAGGCGACGCATGTGGCTCGAGTGCGGGCACATCAGGCCCTTCGGGTCGTCCTCGAAGGTGAAGTCGTTGCGCCGCTCCGGGTCGTTGCCCAGCGCCTCGTCGTCGTGATCCGGGGAGAGCACGAGCGGGGCGCCGCTGCGCCACCGGCCGAACATCTTCGCGGCGATCCGGTGCTGCTCCTCCGGGTCCGGGCTCTGCGAGGCGAGGTACTCGTTGAAGGCGCCCACCCGACTGGCGAACTTGCGCAGCACCACGTAGGTCCCGTTGCGGCCCAGCACGTCCGGCTGTGGCACGGCCAGCGGGGAGCCGGTCTCGCTGTTCTCGCCCAGGATGAACTCGCCGGCGGAGATGGAGCGCTCCTGGCCCGGCTGGGGCCGCACCCCGCTGCCGGCCACCGTCGGCTGCGAGATGGAGTCCCGGAAGCCGAAGGGGTTCTTGTTCAGCTCGTCGACCCCGAACCGGTGGGTGGCCACCAGGGTCACTCCGGTGGAGTGATCCAGCACCTGCTGCGCCTGGTCCAGGGCGGCGTCCAGGGCGTCGGCGTCGGCCGCGTAGATCGTCAGCGCGATGTGGCAGGCGTCCTGGGTGAACGCCTCGTCCCAGTGCTCCGGGGCGTTCGGCCCGGTGTCCATGAGCTGCTGGGCGCGGGCGGCCATCCCCTGCTGGTAGGGCAGCGGGAAGCTGGCCAGGGGGTCCTCGGGCAGCCCCAGGGCGCGCAGGCCGGCGAAGCTGATCGCCACGCCGGTCCAGGACTGCAGGTCGTCGGCCCAGTCCTGCGCGGAGGTCACGTGCTCGGCCAGGCGACGGACGAAGTCCCGGCCGCCTTCGGCCTCCTCCACGGTCAGCATGGCGTGGGCGCCGACGTAGGGCTCGGGCCGCTCCCGCAACACCAGGCCCTGGATGTCGTCCAGGTGCAGCTCGACGCGCTCCCGCTCGAAACGTTCCTTCAGGTCCTTGAGCACGCCCATCTCAGTAGTCCACCGCCTCGGGGGTGGAGATCGCGTCGGTGAGCTGCTTCAGGGCGGCCGCCGTGTCCTCGTCCAGGTCGGTGCGCCCGGCCATCTGGTCCAGGAAGGTGTTCACCGCGTCCTCGGTGCGCTGCAGTCGGCGCGTGTCCACCACGGTGACCTGCGGGTTCGCCACGAACCACCCGGAGGCAGTGATCTGGTGGTCGGCGATGAAGTCCTTCACGGTCGGGCTGTCGATGCCCGGCCACCCCTCCACGTTCTGGAAGAGGAGGTCCATCAGCTCGGGGATCTTGGTGGCGAAGTCGTTGATGTACGCGTCCCAGTCGCCGTCGTAGGCCGTGGCGAAGAGGATGCGGGTGTTGTCGTCGAAGAAGACGAAGCGCATGTCGTGGAGCGTGGACACGCGCTGGGCGCCGTCCATGTTGCCGCGGGTCAGGTCGAAGATCCGCTGCAGCCGTTCGGCGCCGCCCGGCTTGAGGCGGGCGATGGCGGTCAGCTCCGAGACCTTGCCCGAGCGCATCCCCACGCGGCCGGCGGACTCGGCGGTGCCGGACAGGTTCGGGTTGTGCTTACGGATCATCGCCTCGAGGGCGATCTTGGCCAGCGTGGGGGCGTCCTGGGCGACGTCCTCGACGGCGCGCTTGACGGCGTCGAGGCGGCTCTCGTCTTGGAGCCGGGGGTCTGAGCGGTCAGTCATGGGGTCCTCCTTCGAGAATCCTTAGGGGTGGGTGGTGAGGGGCGAGGCCGGGATCAGTCTGGGATCTCGTCGAGCGACGTCGGCTCGGGGGCCGGACGGTCGTTGAACTCGTGGCGGAAGCGAGTGGACTGCTCATAGGCGCGCTTGCGGACGCGCATGATGGAGCCCAGCGGCTGGTGCTCGACCACGCCGTTCCACGGGTTGAAGGTGAGGGCATCGTCGCCGTAGACGCGGCGGGGATGGCTGTAGCTCTCCTGCGCCTCGATGCGCAGGGTGGCGACGGGCTGGTGCGGGGCCTCCTCCTCGTCCCACAGGACGGAGGCGTCCTCCACCGGCATGCGCTCCGCGTCGGTCGCCAGCTGCGCCCGCAGGACGTACTCTGCGCTCTCACGGGAGAAGAAGTCGGCGACGATCTCGCTGATCGAGGAGAAGTCCTTCACCTTCATGTCCTGGCCGGTCAGGGCGCGCACGTTCGCGGACGCCGGGGCCAGCGAGATCTTCGCGACGTGGTCCCCGTAGCGCAGGGCGCCCTGGGTGAAGTACGTCTCGCCGAGGACGTGGGCGTTGTCCCGCCCCAGGCCTTCCAAGGTGGCGCTGGGGGTCCCCCCGACGGTCTCCACCGCGCCCCGGACCACGCGCGCGGCGCCCGTCGTCAGGCGCTGCAGCAGCTCGGGGGACTGGGAGTTCTTCTCCAGCAGCCCCAGCATCTCCTGGTAGCGGGCCACGGTGCCGAAGGCGAGCGTCGGGAAGTTCACCATGAGGAAGTCCTGATTGTGGCTGTCCAGATCCGGCAGCAGCCGCTTGCCCTCCACGCCGAGCACCTTCAGGGCCCAGCCCCGCGGGGCGGGAGTGCGGTCGGTGTGGATGTCCCCGGGCGCTGAGGAGAGCCGCGCCACCGCCTCGTAGGTGCCCGGACGGGCGAAGATGCCCTGCGCCAGCTCGGGAGCCAGGCCCTCGTGCACCTCCAGCGTGGCCTTGAGGACGGCGTGGCTCTTGGCGTGGGCGTCGCGGTGGGCGTGCTTGTGCTCTCCCGCCGTGCGGCGCTGTGCCGCGCCCATCTGGGCCAGGATCTCGCGGGTCAGGTCCTCCTCGCGGTCGACCGAGTGCTCGATGTCGGGCGTGTACGTCACCGGTTCAGTCATCAGTGTGCTCTGCCTTCCCTCTCTGGAGCGCCGTGTGCGCCGCGCGGAGCCGCGCACCTGACCCGTGCGACGCTATGACTCTCCCCATGCCAGGGCAAGGAACGAAGCGCGCCGCAGGTCTGGGAGCCCGGGCCCGGGGGCGGTGCCCCGGGGGATCTGTGACAGTGTGGCGGTGACCCGCCCCAGGGAAGCGCACCCGAGCCAGGAGAAGCATGACCGCCACCCTCGTCGCCTCCGGCCTGGCCGGCGGCCACGGCCATCGCACGCTGTTCGACGCGCTCGACCTCACCGTCGCGCCGGGGGACGTCGTCGGCGTCGTGGGGGCCAACGGCGCGGGCAAGTCCACGCTGCTGCGCATCCTCGGCGGGAACCTCGCCCCGCAGACCGGCACCGTGTCCCTCGCCCCCTCGGACGCCTTCGTCGGCTGGCTCCCGCAGGAGCACGAGCGCGTGTCGGGGGAGACGGTGGCCGGGTACATCGCCCGCCGCACCGGCTGCGCCGAGGCCACCCGCGAGATGGACGCCTCTGCCGAGGCACTGGCCGGCCCGGACGTCACCGACGCCGCCGCGGACCGCTACAACACCGCCCTCACCCGCTGGCTGGCCTCCGGCGCCGCGGACCTGGAGGAGCGCATCCCCGCCGTCCTGGCCGACCTCGGCCTGGACCTCTCCGCCTCCCCGGAACAGGTCCTCATGACTTCCCTCTCCGGTGGGCAGGCCGCCCGCGTCGGCCTCGCCGCGCTGCTGCTCTCCCGCTTCGACGTCGTGCTCCTGGACGAGCCCACCAACGACCTCGACCTCGACGGTCTGACCCGCCTGGAGGCCTTCGTGCAGGAGCTGCGCGGCGGCGTCGTGCTGGTGAGCCACGACCGCGAGTTCCTGGCCCGCTGCGTCACCCGCGTCCTGGAGCTCGACCTCGCCCAGCGCACCAACCGCGTCTACGGCGGCGGCTACGAGGCGTACCTCGAGGAGCGGGCCACCCTGCGCCGCCAGGCCCGGGAGAAGTACGAGGAGTTCGCCGAGCAGAAGCAGGACCTCGTCTCCCGCGCCCGCACCCAGCGGGAGTGGTCCAGCCAGGGCGTGCGCAACGCCATGCGCAAGTCCCCGGACAACGACAAGCTGCGCCGCAAGGCCAACAGCGAATCGAGCGAGAAGCAGGCCCAGAAGGTCCGGCAGATGGAGAGCCGCATCGCGCGCCTGGAGGAGGTGGAGGAGCCGCGCAAGGAGTGGCGGCTGGAGTTCACCATCGGCGCGGCGCCGCGCTCCAGCTCGGTGGTCGCCACCCTCAACGACGCCGTGTTCCGGCAGGGCGGCTTCACGCTCGGCCCGGTGTCCCTCCAGGTCAACGCGGGGGAGCGGATCGGCATCACCGGGCCCAACGGGGCCGGCAAGTCGACCCTGCTGCGCGGGCTGCTGGGCCGCCAGGCCCCGGACGAGGGCACGGCCGCCCTGGGATCCAGCGTGCAGATCGGGGAGATCGACCAGGCGCGTTCGCTGCTGGCCGGGGCCGTCCCGCTCGCCGCGGCCTTCGAGACGCTCGCGCCGGAGATGACCTCCGGGGAGGTGCGCACCCTGCTGGCCAAGTTCGGCCTCAAGGCCGACCACGTGAACCGCCCCGTGGACGAGCTCTCGCCCGGCGAGCGCACCCGGGCATCCCTGGCCCTGCTCCAGGCCCGCGGGGTGAACGTCCTCGTGCTCGACGAGCCCACCAACCACCTGGATCTGGAGGCCATCGAGCAGCTCGAGCAGGCGCTGGAGACCTATGAGGGCGCCCTGCTGCTCGTCACCCACGACCGCCGCATGCTGGACACCGTCCGCCTGGACCGACGCTGGCACGTGGCCGACGGGCGGGTGACGGAGCGCTGATGTCCCGGGCGCGGCGGCCGTGGCGTGAGGCCGGTGGGCACCGTCACCCTTGCCCGAGATTCGGTTGTGTACGACCATGAGAGTGCAGTCCCCACCAATGAAAGGGCCCCAGACATGTCCCGCATCCTGATGATCCTCACCTCGCACGACCAGCTGGGCGACACCGGCCGCAAGACCGGGTTCTGGCTCGAGGAGTTCGCCTCGCCCTACTACGTCTTCACGGACGCCGGCCACGAGGTCACCCTCGCCTCGCCCCGCGGCGGCCAGCCGCCCATCGACCCGACGAGCTCGAAGTCGGAGATGCAGACCGAGGCCACCCGCCGGTTCGACCAGGACGAGGAGGCCAAGGCCGCCCTGGCCCACACCACGCCCCTGGCCCAGGTGGACGTGGACGGGTTCGATGCCGTCTTCTACCCGGGCGGTCACGGCCCGCTGTGGGACCTGGTGTCCGACGCCGACTCCACGCGGATCATCCTCGACAGCGACGCGGCCGGACGCCCGCTCGGCCTCGTCTGCCACGCTCCCGGGATCCTGCACCCGATCACCACCGCCGACGGCACCCCGTTCGTGCGCGGCCGTCAGGTCGCCGGGTTCACCAACGGCGAGGAGGAGGCCGCCCAGCTGACGGACGTCGTCCCGTTCCTCGTCGAGGACTCGCTGATCGCCGCCGGCGCGGACTACCGCAAGGGCCCGGATCAGGAGAGCTTCGTGGTCACGGACGGCACCCTGGTGACCGGCCAGAACCCGGCCTCCTCCGCCGACGCCGCCCGCCGCCTCCTGGACCTGCTCGCGCGCTGACCCCCGCCGAGCCCGCCGCTTCGACCCCGAGGAGACCACCATGAGCACCCCCACCCACACGCGCGAGATCCACCTCGCCTCCCGCCCCCACGGCGCCCCGACGCCGGAGAACTTCCGCCTCACGGAGGTCGAGCTCCCCGAGCTCGCCGAGGGCCAGGTCCTCGTGCGCAACACCGTGATGTCCGTGGACCCGTACATGCGCGGCCGCATGAACGACGTCGAGTCCTACGTGCCTCCGTTCCAGCTCGACGCCCCCCTCGACGGCGGCGCGGTGGGCACCGTGATCGCCTCGCGCCACGCGGACGTGCCGGAGGGCACGTCCGTGCTCCACGGCCTCGGCTGGCGCGAGCACGCCGTCCTCGACGGCGACACCGTCCAGGCCGTGGACACCTCCCAGTTCTCGGACAGCACCTACCTGGGCGTGCTGGGCATGACGGGTCTGACCGCCTACACCGGCCTCGTGCACGTGGCCGAGATGCAGGAGGGCGACGCCGTGTTCATCTCGGGTGCCGCGGGGGCCGTCGGCTCGACCGCCGGCCAGATCGCCCGCCTGCTGGGCGCCTCCCGCGTGATCGGCTCGGCGGGCACGCCCGAGAAGGTGGCGCGGGTGAAGGAGCTGGGCTTCGACGCCGCGTTCGACTACCACGACGGCTCGCCCACCGACCTGCTGGCCGAGGCGGCGCCGGAGGGCATCGACGTCTACTTCGACAACGTGGGCGGCGACCACCTCGAGGCCGCCATCGCCGCGATGCGAGTCGACGGCCGCGTGGCGATGTGCGGCGCGATCGCCCAGTACAACTCGACGGAGCCGCCGGCCGCCCCGCGCAACCTCGCCCTGGCGATCGGCAAGCGCCTGACCCTGCGCGGCTTCGTCCTGCAGAAGTACGCGGCGCAGGTCCGCCCCGAGTTCCTCGAGCGCGTGGGCCCGTGGGTCGCCGACGGGAAGATCCAGTGGGACGAGACCGTTCGGGAGGGTCTGGAGAACGCACCCCAGGCGTTCATCGACCTGCTCGAGGGCGCCAACACCGGCAAGATGGTCGTCCGGCTGTGACAGGCGGTGACGCACTGTGGGGCCGCGTGGACGCCTTCCGGCACCAGGGCCTGACCTTCGACGTCCGCGACGGCGGGCCGGCCGAGGGGGAGGTGGTCCTGCTGCTGCACGGCTTCCCGCAGGACTCCACGTCCTGGAGGCACGTCGAGCCGCTGCTGCACGCCGCGGGACTGCGCACGCTCGCCCCGGACCAGCGCGGCTACTCCCCGGGGGCCGCTCCGCGGGCGACGGCGGCCTATCGCCTCCCGGCCCTCGTGGGGGACGCCGTCGCGCTGGCGGACGCGGCGGGGGCGCGGCGCGTCCACGTCGTCGGCCATGACTGGGGCGGTGCCGTCGCCTGGGCGCTGGCCACCGCCCACCCCGAGCGCGTCGCGTCCCTGACGGTCCTGTCCACGCCGCACCCGGCCGCCCTGGCCCGCGCCCTGCGCGGCTCGGACCAGCTGCGCCGCAGCTGGTACATCGCCGCCTTCCAGGCACCGGCCCTCCCCGAACGGATCCTCTCGCGACGGCTGGGCTCCCTGCTGCAGCGGGGGCAGGTCCCCGGGGCGGAGCACTACGCCCGCCGGTTCTCCACCCCGCAGAGCCTGCGCGGCCCGGTGAACTGGTATCGGGCGAACCCGGATCTTGTGACCACCACGCGCAGCGCGCCCGTGTCGGTCCCCACCACGTACGTGTGGGGCACCCGGGATGCGGCCCTGGGGCCGCGGGCCGCCGAGCTCACGGCGGGGCAGGTGGCGGGGGAGTACCGGTTCGTGGCGCTCGACGCGGACCACTGGCTGCCCGAGCGTGAGGCGGACGCCGTCGCCCGCGCGATCCTGGACCGGGTGCGCTGACCCGCGTTCGGCGCGCGGGCCGCTCCCGCCGTCTCAGCGCGGCCCGGCGGCCTCGGTGATCCGGTTCAGCAGGCCCATGAGGACCTGGCGCTCGGTGGCGTCGAGGGGGATCCGCGTGAGGGCGTCCGCCGGGACCGTCCGGGCGGACTCCCGCAGCGCTCGCCCCTCGTCCGTCAGCCGGACCAGCACGCGTCGCTCGTCGTGGACGTCGCGCTCCCGCGTGACGAGCCCCATGCCGGCCAGGCGCCGCACCAGGGGCGTGATGGTGCCGTTGTCCATGCCGAGCCGGTCCCGCAGCGCGCCGACCGCCAGTGCTCCGGCGCCCGGCGTCGGCGCGTCCGTCTCGGCCGAGGCGTCACCCTCCACCTGCCACAGGGTGAGCATCACGAGGTACTGCGGGTAGGTGAGGCCGAGGCGGGAGAGCAGCGGGCCGTAGCCGCGCGTGACGGCGCGCGTCGCCCGGTGCAGGGCGAAGCAGAGCTGGTCCTCGAGTGCGAGGCTGGGGGTCGGCGCGGCATCCATGGGAGCGATTCTAGTGGTCGCTGACGAACAACTTGGTTGCACACGACCTAACCGGGTGGCAGGCTGGAGCCGACTCGTCCCGCACGGGGCGGGCGGATGAAAGGACCTCTCATGGAGACCATCTACACCGCCGAGGCGCTCAGCACCGGCGCCGGCCGCGACGGCCATGTCCGCACCACCGACGGGCGGGTCGACCTCGACCTCGCCGTGCCCACCGAGATGGGCGGCTCCGGCCAGGGCAGCAACCCCGAGCAGCTGTTCGCCGCCGGCTACGCCGCGTGCTTCCACTCGGCCCTGCAGATGGTCGCCCGCGCCTCCCGGGCCGACATCACCGACTCCTCCGTCGGCGCCCGCGTGGGCATCGGCCGCCAGGGTGAGGGCTTCGGCCTGGAGGTCACCCTCGAGGTCGTGCTGCCCCACGTCCCCGCGGACCAGGCCCGCGCCCTCATGGAGCAGGCGCATCAGGTGTGCCCCTATTCGAACGCCACCCGGGGCAACATCGACGTCGTCCTCGAGCTCGGGGAGGCGTGATGACGAAGCGCCGGCAGTCCGTCCCCCTCTCCCAGACCGCCGCCCGCCTCGGCCTCGGCGGGTTCATGACCGCCGCGGGGCTGTCCCACCTCACCGTGGCGCGCCGTGAGTTCCGCGCGCAGGTGCCCTCGTGGGTCCCGCTCCCGGCGGACCTCGTGGTGCTCGGATCCGGCGTGGCCGAGATCGGCCTCGGGGCCGCTCTGCTGGCGCTCCCCGGGCAGCGCCGCCGGACCGGCACCGCCCTGGCGGCCTTCTACACGGCGATCTACCCCGGGAACATCGGGCAGTACGCCGAGCGCAAGGACGGCTTCGGGCTGGACACCGACGGCCGCCGCCTGGCGCGGCTGTTCGGCCAGCCCGCCCTCATCGCGGCCGCCCTGTGGGCCGCGGGAATCCCCGAGCGGGAGCACGGCGGGCGCGGCTGACGCCGTCGCCGGCCCCGCGGGCCTGTGCCGGCTCCGGGCACATGCCCGGAGCCGGCGTGACCTCACCCCGCCGTGAGGCGCGGCCCGTTCCGCAGGACCTCCACGGCCAGCCGCAGGGCGATCGGGAAGGCGTCCTCATCCAGACCGAACCGCGGGTTGTGGTGACCCGCGTCGAAGCCCTTGGCGGCGTTGCCGGCCCCCACGAACACGTACGTGGCGGGCGCGGTCCGGGAGAAGGCCGCGAAGTCCTCGCCGCCGAGCATCGGCGGGTCGGTGATCACCGAGCCCGGGAACAGGTCCTCGCACAGCTCCTGGACCACCGCGGTGCGGGCCGGGTCGTTCCACACCATGTCGTAGCCGCGCAGATAGTCCAGCCCGACCGCTCGGCGACGCCGATGCCGAGCATGATGATGAGCACCTGCCCCAGCGGGGCGAAGGCGCCGAAGGTCTTGGCGGCGTCGCCGATGACGACGCGCATGCCCTCCGTGCTGAGCAGATCGGTCGCCACGAGGGTCTCACCCGTGCCCGGATGGACCGCGCTCCACCCGCTCAGCCCGGCCACGGCGGACGCCGCCAGGGTCAGGGCGCAGAGGGCCGCGAAGATGATGATCGGGTCCGGGAGCTTGTTGCCGCTCCATTCGATCACGTTGAGGAACCTGTTGAGCAGGCCTCCGGGGGTGTGTTTCCGGGGTGAGGCGTCGGCGGCGGTGGACCCACCGGTGGGCGAGGTCATGGGACTCCTCCGAGGTGCGAGAGACGGTGAGCCCTCGGCCACAGGGGCGAGATACGGCCCCCTGTAGGGTGCCCCGTCGTAGGTGTCCCGCAGGTGTCCCGCGGGTGTCCGGTCCGGCGGGCCGTCAGCCCTGACGCATCGTCCCGGTCTCGAGGAAGCGCTGGTGCCAGGACAGGGCCTCGCCGAGCAGGTGCGGGGTGTGCAGGCCGTCCGACCCGCGCATCGCGCGGTCGAAGTAGTCCCGCAGCTGCTCCCTGTAGTCCGGGTGCGCGCACGTGTCGATGATCGTGCGGGCGCGCTGCTTGGGGGAGAGGCCGCGCAGGTCGGCCAGCCCCTGCTCGGTGACCACCACGTGCACGTCGTGCTCGGTGTGGTCCACGTGCGAGACCATCGGCACGATGCAGGAGATGTCCCCGCCCTTGGCCGTGGAGGGGGTGAGGAAGAACGAGGTGAACGCGTTGCGGGCGAAGTCGCCCGAGCCGCCCAGGCCGTTCATCATCTTCGTGCCCATCAGGTGCGTGGAGTTCACGTTGCCGTAGAGGTCGGCCTCGAGCATGCCGTTCATGGCCAGGATGCCCAGGCGGCGCACCAGCTCCGGGTGGTTGGAGATCTCCTGGGTGCGGATGATCAGCTTGTCCTTGTACTGCAGCACGTTGTCGTTGAACCGCTCGGCCACCTCGGTGGACAGCGAGAACGCCGTGCAGGAGGCCATGGCCAGCGTGCCGGAGTCCAGCGCGTCGAGCATGCCGTCCTGGACCACCTCGGTGAAGGCCGTGAGGCCGTGGAAGCGGGACTTCACCAGCTCGGCCATCACGGCGTTGGCCACGTTGCCCACGCCGGACTGCAGGGGCAGCAGGTGCTCGTCGTAGCGGCCGGCCTTGACCTCGTGCTCGAAGAACTCCACGAGGTGCTGGGCGATCGCGATCGAGTCCGCGTCCGCAGGCTTGAAGGGGGAGTTGCGGTCCGGGCCGTGCGTCTCCACCACGGCCACCACCTTGTCCAGGTCCACCACGAACTCGGTCCGCCCGATGCGGTCGGACGGGTGGTTGACCGGCACCGGCTTCCGGTGCGGGGGCAGGGCCGTGTCGTAGTAGACGTCGTGGATGCCGTCCAAATCCTCGCTCTGCCACGAGTTGACCTCGAGGATCACCTTGTCCGCCAGCTGCAGCCAGGACTTGTTGTTGCCCACGGACGAGGAGGGCACGAGCGTCCCGTCCTCGCGGATCGCGGACACCTCGATCACCGCGGCGTCCATGGGCCCGTAGAAGCCCTCCCACACCGTCTGCGCGAGGTGGGAGAGGTGCGTGTCGATGTAGTCGACCGAGCCGTCGTTGATCTTGGCGCGCATGGTCGGGTCCGTGTTGAACGGGGTGCGCAGACGCACGCCGTCGGCCTCCGCCAGCGCGCCGTCCATCTCGACAGACGTGGAGGCGCCGGTGTGGAGGTCGATCCGGAAGTCCTCGCCCCGGGCGTGCGCGGACTTGATGCGCTCGGCCAGGGCCATCGGCACGGCCTTCGGGTAGCCGGACCCCGTGAACCCGCTCATCCCCACCGTCATGCCCGGCGTGATGAACGCCGCCGCCTCCTCGGCGGACATGACCTTGGCCCGGAGGCCGGGGTGGTGGATGCGGGACGACATGGGTGAGGCCTCCGTGCGGGTGGGTCGAGTCGAGCGAGAGCGCTGTGACGTGGAACAGCGATCAGCGTACCCGCGTCACGGGTGGCCGTGGGGATGATCACGCCGGAGGTCACGGGGCCCGCCCTGCGTGGTCGACGACGGCGAACAGGGCTCGGCCCTCCGGGCCGGCGCGCCTAGGGCGTGTCTGACAATGAATCCAGGGGTCGGCTGGCACCCTCGAAGACATGGCTGCAGTTCCCGACTCGCTGAAGCTCGAGGGTGCCCGCTTTGTCGGCAGGAGCCTGCGGGACGCAGCGGCGCGCCGAGGACGCCGAGGGACTGCGCGGGGCCTGGGGCGCGGTAGAAGCCTCCTGGCGTCAGGCGACCGACCGCGCATCGGCGCTCCCGGACGGCGCAGTCGACGTCTCGGTCGAGGGAGAGTGGTCCTTCTCCCAGACCCTGCGCCACCTCGTCTTCGCGACCGACGCCTGGCTGAGCCGGGGGATCCAGGGCGCCGAGGAGCCGTTCCACCCGCTCGGCCAGCCCCGCGCGGGTGCGGAGGACGATGGCGTCGACCTCGCCTTCTTCGCATCCACGCCCCCGCCCTACGAGCAGGTGCTCGCGGTGCGGTCCGAGCGCCTGGCCCAGGTCCGCGAGTTCCTGGAGTCCGTGGACGACGCCGCAGCCCAGGGACGCTGAACGACCACGGTCGTCGCCGCATCAATCCCTGACTGAGGCGTTAGTGGGAGTGCCGCCTGGACGCCTCTCGCTCACCCGCGCCAGGATTTTCCGGCCGGCCAGGCCACCACCGTCCTCCGCACCCCCGCTCACGTCGGCGTCGAGGAGACGCGCGTGAGTCTCACGGCTGAAGTACCTCTGAAACAGTGCGGATATCACCCGGCGTACCTCAGGCGTGGACGGCAACTCTGAGGGCGGCACGGCATCCGGTGGAGTTCCGGTTCAACGTGTGAGCGAGTCGCCGTTCACCCTCGCGACCGGGTGAGTTCCTCTGCGAACTCCGTCAGGAACTGGTCGCCAGCCGCCGTGCTGCGGGGGGGGGGGGGGGGGGGGCAGGGGACATTGCCCACGAGGTGATGTTATGCCGCGAGATGGGCGATGAGGGCCCGGGTGGAGTCGCTGGCGAGGCCTATGGTCTGGGCGCTCCGGCGCGCGTCAGCGATGCTCCGAGATCTGTCCCCGCTCATCGGTAGACCTCTCTGCGGTGCCCGACACGGAGGATCAGCACGACCAGCTCATCATCCACGACGTCATAGACGACTCGGCAGTCACCGATTCGGATGCGCAACTCGCCCTCGCCGCCCTGAAGCTTGATGCAACCGGGTGGGCGAGGGTCATCAGCAAGGGCGTTGAGTGCCTCGAGAATACGTCGGGCGGTCCGAGGCAAGGCGGCGTGCTTCCATGATCCCGTGCAGATCGGGGCCTGGGCCCAGGGTGGCGAGATCGAGCTCGCGAACGCGATCTTCGAGTACCTCGAGGTGCTCTACAACCGTCGTCGACGGCACTCCTGCCTCGAGTGCGCGACACCCTACGACTACGACCCCGCCGGCACCCCGCGGGCACTGACCACCACCGGAAGCTAGCGACCAAGAGTGGAAACCAAACCGTAGGGCAGGTCAAGATGTCACCGGATCGTGCAGCAGACCCAACTGACATGGCAGTAGATCTGCAGGGCAAGAGAGTCACGATCCTCGCCGCGGACGGGGTCGAGCGCGTCGAACTCGATCAACCCCGTGAGGCTCTGGACAGGGCCGGCGCTCGGACCGAGGTCCTCTCGGTCGATGAGGGCGAGATCAAGGCCCGCGAGAACGACCTGGATCCGGCGGGGACGTTCGGCGTCGACGGGCTGGTGGCTGAGGCCTCGGGGGCCGACTACGACGCCTTGGTGCTTCCGGGCGGCACGGTGAACCCCGACAAGCTCCGGATTGACGAGGACGCTGTCGCCTTCGTCCGGGACTTCGCCGAGAATGGCAAGCCGGTGGTGGCGATCTGTCACGGACCGTGGACGTTGATCGAGGCCGACGTGGCCACCGGTCGCACCCTGACGTCCTTCCCGAGCATCCGCACGGATCTGCGCAATGACGGCGCGAACGTCGTCGACCAGGAGGTCGTGGTCGACAAGAATCTCATCACCAGCCGCTCGCCGGAGGACCTGCCGGCGTTCTCCGAGGCGATCGTGGCCCAACTCGCGGGCACCACGACAAAGGAAGAGGAGACATCATGAGTGTGACCAAGGGATTGCTGGTCAGGTTTGACGCGTTGCCCGGCAAGGAGGACGACGTGAAGGATTTCCTTGACAGCGGCCGTGCGCTTGTTGCGGAAGAGCCGGCGACCATCGCGTGGTTCGCGATCCGCCTCGGGCCCTCCTCCTTCGGGATCTTCGACGTTCTCCCCGAGGACGCCGGACGTGACGCTCACCTGTCTGGCCCTGTTGCGGTAGCTCTCGGCGGGCAGACCGGTGCGGGTGCGTTGTTCTCCGAACCGACGATCGAGAAGCTCGACGTGTTGGGCTCCAAACTTCCCGCCTGACACCACAGACCGGGAGTACTGACCCCGACATGAGGGGTCGTTGCGCGCGCTGACTTCGGGCTGACACAGCCCGTTGACGTCGTGGCAGCGGCCCCGTACTTTTGACGTTTATCTCACATCCCTAACAGATCGAGGAACCGCGATGACAGGAACTGACGACGTTGCCCCGACGCGTTCACCCGAGGTAGCAGTGATCGGGGGCGGGATCGTCGGTCTGTCGACGGCGTACGCGCTGCGGGAACAGGGCGTGCCGGTGCGCTTGTACGAGGCCGGTCTGCCCGGAGCGGGTCAGTCCGCGGGCGAGTCGCGGATCTTCCGGCACGCCCACGACGACCCGCGACTCGTCGCTTTCGCGCGCGAAAGCCGCGGTGTATGGGATGAGTGGGCCGAACACTTCGACGTCGAGCTGGTCTCATCAGACGGTGTCGTGGCGCTCGGCGACAGCGCCCTGGCGCGGCTGCGGGTGCTCGACGAGGTCGGCGGCGTGGAAGCGCACGAGATCGATGCAGCCGAGCTCGCCCAGCGCATGCCGCTGCTCGCTGGGTACTCGGGGCCAGCGGTGCTCGACGAGTCGGGCGGCGCGATCCGCACCCGCGCCGCGATCACGGCACTCGCGGGTGCCCTCGGAGATGCCGTCACCACCGCAGAGGTGATCTCCATCGATCCCCGCGCCGATGGGACGGTCGAGGTGCGCAGCGTCACCGACCGGGCTGTCTACTCCAAGGTGGTCGTGTGCGCCGGCCGCGAAACCGCCCGCCTGGCCCGCACCGTCGGCCTGTCGCTGCCGGTTCGCCTTGCCGCACACGTCCGGCTGACCTTCGACGTGAAAGACGCCGCCCCGGCACGAGTCGCGTGCCTGCAGGACAGCAGCGGCGTCTTCGGCGAAGTCGGCGTGTACGCGACGCCGCTACCGGGCAACAGCAGTTATTCGGTCGGACTCAGCGACACCGTCGGCGTCCGCGACGACGGAACGTTCATCGACCCTGCGGCGATTCGATCGCTGGACGAACGCGCGCGCGAATACGTGACACGGGCGCTGCCCGGTCTCCACCCAGAGCCGCGCGACTTTCTTCACTGCTGGGTGACCGACCTCCCATGGAGCGAGGACGGCGTGGCCGTGTGGGAGGCAGGCTCTGTCCTTTTTGTGGCCGGTCACAATTTGTTCAAGCAGGCACCTGCGCTGGGTCGCGCTCTTGCCCGGGCTGCGACCGGCGGCGGTCTCGCCGCCGACCTCACGCCCGCCGCTCGCCTCGGCGAAGCCCTGCGATAGTTCGCCTGACCCCGGAACGGACGCACTCAATGGGTAAACGTCTCCTCGTCGAGGACGACGGCAGCCCGCCCTGGGTCAACCCAAAAGTCTCGGCTGGACAGCAGTCACAGGCTCAACCACCTTGTCATGCGGTGTCTTCATCGTGAGGATCGGTACGCGGAGGTGCCGCAGCGGGATCCGTCACTGCGGGATCCGCTCGCAGTGCGACCCGGCGCGGGATGATGAAACCGCGGCGCAGTGCGGGGTTCGGACATAGCCGTCAGGTTGTGAATCGGTCAGGGCTTGATGCCGCTGCTGTTTGAGTCCGGAAGGATGGACAGCGTGCCGAAGAAGATCGATCCCCAGCTGCGAGCGAGGTGCGTGCGGCTCGCCGGAAGGCGTCTCGCGCGAGTCCGTGCGGCGCTGGCTCGCACAAACCGAGGTCGACGATGGAACCCGCCCCGGCGTCACCAGCGAGGAGTCCGCCGAGGTCAAGCGACTGAAAGCGGCTCATCCGATTCCAGAGTGTAGTCGCGGTCTGAAGCCGCCGGTCTCGAGCAGGGACCTGGCGATGTAGTTGGTTGAGCGCGTTGGTGCCCGGGTCGAGGTCTCCCGGAGGGTGGAAGTTCTTCACGCTCACCATCCCGAAAGACCTCGACGTGCTTCACCCTCATTTCGCGTCCCCTGACCTGACCATGTTCTGCCGCCTCGACGAGCTCGACCTTGTCGCCGTCGGCCAGCTGATCGAGCCGGATCGAGCCACAATCGAGTGCCGGCCGGTGGCGACCGATCCGTGGTGTCGGAGGTGTGGTGCCGAGGGAGCGCCCAGGGACACGGTGACGCGTCGGCTCGCGCACGAGCCGTTCGGACACCGGCCCACCACCCTGCTTGTCCGGGTGCGCCGGTACCTTTGCGAGCGCCGCGCGCAACCCCCTGGGCGGCGTGCGGGCCATCCGCTAGCCTCGAACTCATGACGAACCCGTTTCTCGGCCGCGACGACCAGGCCATCGACGTCTCCGACACCCCGCGCGGTGAGCTCGAGGTGGTGCACACCTTCACCGACGGCCCCATGCCGACCGGCGTGAGCGTCTCGCACACCGGGCGCATCTTCGTGAACTTCCCCAAGTGGGGCGACGAGGTCCCCGCCACCGTCGTCGAACTCGTCGACGGCGCCGTGAAGCCGTACCCGAGCGCGGAGGCGAACCAGGCGAAGAGCAAGGCCGACCAGGATGCCTTCGTGTCGGTGCAGAGCATCGTGATCGACCCCGCCGATCGTCTGTGGGTGCTCGACACCGGCAGCCCGCTGTTCGAGGAGACGCAGCGCGGCGGGCCCAAGCTCGTCTGCATCGACCTCACCACCGACGAGATCACGCAGACCATCCTCTTCGAGCCGGATGTCGCCCTGCCGACCACCTACCTCAACGACGTGCGGTTCGATCTGCGGCAGGGGGAGGCGGGCTTCGCGTACATCACCGACTCCTCCGACCAGGGTCCGAACGGGATCATCGTCGTCGATCTTGCGTCAGGCGCGGCCTGGCGGCGCCTCCACGACCATCCGACCACCAAGGCCCTGCCGCCCGGGGAGATGGTGCCGGTCGCCGAGGGACGGGTGTTCGCCGAGCGCAGCGCGGGCGAGGCGCCTCAGCCGGTGAAGATGGGCGCGGACGGCATCGCCATCTCCCACGACGGCGAACGGCTCTGGTACTGCCCGCTCATCTCGCGTCGGTGGTACAGCGTCGATACCGCGGCCCTGCGTGACCGCGCGCTCTCGGATGAGGACGTGGCGGCGACGGTCGTCGATCACGGTGACAAGGGCGGCGGTGCCGACGGCCTCGAGAGCGACGACCAGGGCCGGCTGTACGCGACGAACTGGGAGCACAATGCCGTCCTCCGACGGCTGCCCGACGGTGAGATGCAGACCCTTGTGCACGACGAGCGGCTGCTCTGGCCCGACACCATGTCGGTGGCCCGCGACGGGCACCTGTACGTCACCGCGAATCAGCTGCACCGCCAGGCGAAGTATCAGGATGGCCAGGATCTGCGCGTCTACCCGTACCACCTGTTCCGCTTCGCCATCGACGCCGGGCCGGTGCTGCTGCGCTGAGGCGGGTCAGCAGCAGTCGCAGGACGGCCCTTCGCGCTGGCCGGTCAGCGCCGTGACCGGCTGCTTGCACGCGTCTCCGCGCTACACCCTCATTCGTGAAGAGCCATCAAACCTGGGGCGCTTCACAACCGTGGTACACGAGAGCACGCGTGGTGCGGCTCCTTCGGTGGGTGGGCTGCCGACTGGGAGCAGGCGTTCGAGCGTCTCGAGTCCCACCACGCCAAGGGCAAAGTGCTGCTCGAGTTCTGACCGGCGGGCGCGTCGGCGCCGGCCTGCCCGGGCCGGCACCGCCTCGTATCCTGGCCTCGTGCACCGTCTGTGAGCGAGCCCCTCACCCGACTGCCGGACGGCACCGTCAAGCAGCGCAACCCCTTCACCGGCACCGAGGTCTGGACCGTGCCCGGCCGCGGCCACCGCCCGCTCGGCCTCGTCCGGCCCGCCCCGCAGCCGCTCGACCCCGCCCAGCACGGCCGGCACTGCGCCTTCTGCGAGCACCGGATGCTGGAGACGCCGCCGGAGAAGGCACGCATCGTGCCCACGAGGGCCGACGACGACGCCCCGGCCTGGCAGATCCTGCGGCACCCGGCCGCGGAGCGGCTCGGGGAGACGACCCCGGCCTTCCGCCGGGTCCCCAACCTCTTCGAGATCCTCAGCTACGACTACTGGCGTCTCAACCACGGCTACGAGCTCCCCCCGGACGCGCGCCGCCGCCGTGACGAGTACCTGGCCACCGAGGCCGGCCGTGCCCACGTGCGGGCCGTCGTCGCCGCGAAGCTGCGCGCCTCCGGCCGCTCCGCGGAAGAGGCTGCGGCGATGTCCGAGGCGGAGTTGATCGCGGCGTCGGCCGCATTCTTCGGCGGCACGCACGACGTGGTGATCGCCCGGCGGCACTTCGTCGACGGCGCCGTGGACGACCACCAGCTGGCCTCCTCGGGCACCCTCACCCTGGACGAGCACCACGCGTTCCTGGCCCTGACCGCCGACGCGATGCGGGACCTCTACGCGACCACGCCCGCCGTGCGGTACGTCTCCGTGTTCCAGAACTGGCTCAAGCCCGCCGGCGCCTCCTTCGACCACCTGCACAAGCAGCTCGTGGCCATCGACGAGGTCGGCGCGCAGAACGCCGCCGCCCTGGACCGGCTGCGCGAGGACCCGCAGGTGTTCAACCATGCCGCGCTGGACGTGGCCGTGGCGCACGACCTCGTGATCGCCGCCAACGAGCACGCCGTGATGTTCGCCGGCTTCGGCCACCGGTACCCGACGGTCGAGGTCTACTCCACGAGCCCGGTGGGGCAGCCGTGGCGGCAGTCCGCGGCCGAGCTGCGCGCCGTCTCCGACCTGCTGCACGCCGCCCACGCGGCCACCGGGCCAGACGTCCCCTCCAACGAGGAATGGCACACCCGCCCGCCCGGGTTCGCGTCCCCGATGCCCTGGCGCGTGATGCTCAAGTGGCGCGTCTCCACACTCGCCGGCTTCGAGGGCGCCACCAAGATCAACGTCAACACCCTCAGCCCGTGGGACGTGCGGGACCGGGTGCTGGCGCGGCTGCGGGAGCTGCGGGCGGCGGGCGCACTCGCGGACGGGATGCGGATCGGGGCCGACGCACGGGTCCGGCCGGGCGCCCTGCGCTACGCCGACTGAGCGGCGAGGCTCACTCCTCCGCGCGGTCGGTAGCGTGGGCGCCATGGCCCTCCACCTGCAGCGCTACCGCGAGATCGCCCACGTCATGGCCCGC
This sequence comes from Micrococcus porci, assembly GCF_020097155.1. Taxonomy (NCBI): domain Bacteria; kingdom Bacillati; phylum Actinomycetota; class Actinomycetes; order Micrococcales; family Micrococcaceae; genus Micrococcus; species Micrococcus porci. The sequence continues at coordinate 1,257,137 of NZ_CP083691.1, forward strand.
AACGGCCTCGACGCCACCGCCCGCCTGGCCGGGCTCGGCCGCTGGCTCGCCCCGCAGGACCCGACGGCGCGCCGGCCCCTCGACGCCGAGGCACGCCCCGAGCTGCTGGTCCGCACGTTCGAGGAGCTCGGCACCACGTTCGTGAAGCTGGGCCAGCTGATCTCCACCCGCCCGGACCTGTTCCCGGAGTCCTACTGCACCGCGTTCGCCCGGCTCACCGACCGCGCCACGCCCGTGCCGTACGCGGCGATCGCCCGCACCGTGGAGGAGGACTTCGGCGCCCCCGTGGACGAGCTGTTCGCGGAGTTCGACCGGACCCCGCTGGCCACGGCCTCCGTGGGCCAGGTCCACGGGGCCGTCCTCCACGACGGGCGCGACGTCGTCGTGAAGGTCCGCAAGCCCGGCGTGGTGGAGGCGGTGACCGCGGACCTGGAGATCCTGCGGACCCTCACGGGGCGGCTGGTCCGGGCCTCCCGGACGCTGGCGGACATGGACGTCGCCGGGATGGTGGACCAGTTCGACCGGTCCCTGCGGGCAGAGCTGGACTTCGTGGTGGAGGCCCGCGCGTGCGAGGAGATCGCGGCCGGGTTCACGGGCACCCCTGGCGTGCGGTTCCCCTGGATCGCCTGGGAGCTGACCAGCGCGCGCGTGCTCACCATGGAGCGCATGGCCGGGATGCGCGTGGACGACCTCCCCGCCCTGGAGGCCGCGGGCATCGACCGGGAGGAGCTCGCCTACCGGGCCGCGGACGTGCTGATGCGCATGGTGTTCCAGCACGGGGTGTTCCACGCCGACCCGCACGCCGGCAACGTGTTCATCGAGCCGGACGGGACCATCGGCTTCATCGACTTCGGCTCCGTCGGGCGGATCGGCCCCGGCGTGCGGGAGCGGATCTCGGGGCTGGCGATGGCGCTGGCCCGGCAGGACGTGGACGGGCTGGTGCGCGCCCTGCTGGAGATCGCCCCGCCCCGCGGGCCCGTGGACCGGCGTCGGCTGCGATCCGAGGTCGGGCGCATCGTGGCCCGGGTGGACGGCCGGGACCTGCAGGACATCAAGGTGCCGCAGCTGGTCTCCGAGGTCTTCGCGATCGTCCGCCGGCACCGGCTGTCCCTGCCCCCGGAGCTCGTGCAGGTGTTCCGCATGGTCCTGATCGTGGACGGGCTCGGCCGTCGCCTGGACCCCGGCTTCGACTACACCCGCGTGCTGGACCCCTTCGTGCGGCGCATGGTCATGGACCAGCTGGACCCGCGGCGCCTGGCCCGCCGGCTCCGCCGGGCCACCATCACCACCGCGGACATCGGCCTCGAGCTCCCGCAGTACCTGCGCACGCTCATGGAGCGCATCGAGGACGGCGGCATCGACGTGAACGTGCGCACCAGCGAACTCGAGCCGCTCGTGGCCCGCGTGGAGCGGACGGGCGACCGGGTGGTCGCCGCGCTCGTGGTGGCGGCCATGATCACCGGCGGCACCAACGTGCTGGTGGCCTACAAGGACCGGCTCGGCCCGTTCGCCGGACCGCTGGTGGCCGCCGGCGGCGCCGCCCTGACCTCGGGCAGCGCCTACCTCGCGTGGATCAGCCGTCCCCGCCGGGCGCCGCGCCGCTAGGCCGGCCGCGGCCGGACCGACCGGGCGCCCCAGCCGACGAGGATCTGCTGGACCTCGCGGTGGGTGGACCGGTCGGGGAGGTCACGGGCGTCCCCGGCCTCGCGCCAGCGCGCACCCTCGCTGGTGGAGACCTCCAGCATGATGTCCTCCGCCTCGGCGCCGCGGACCACGAACGATCCGGGGAAGCGGACGCCGGCGCGGCCCAGGGTCAGCTGCCGCGCCGGGACGGACCAGCCGGGCGCGGCCGACGGGGAGTCGGGGGTGAACGTGACCATGCCGTCCGCGATCTCCAGCACGCCCCAGGTGCCTGGACGGAGCGCCCCGTGCGCGGGGGCCCGACGGGGGAACCACCGGCCGACGCCCGTCGCCAGGGCGGCGTCCTCGCACCAGGGGAGGGGCCCCGGCCCGGGGCGCGCACCGCAGCCGTAGAGTGGATCCCTGTGACCCGTGACACCCCTTCCGCCGACCGTCCCCCGCTCAGCGCCGACGCGCTCCGGCCGATCGCCGCCGCCCTGGACCGCTGGCTGGCGACCCAGACCGAGGTCCGCCGGGTTCCCGGCGTCCAGGCCGCGGTCCGACTCGGGGACGAGCTGATCCTGTCCACCGCGCACGGCGTGGCCGACGAGTCCACGGGCGAGCGGCTCACCACGCGCCACCTGTTCCGTGTGGCCAGCCACTCCAAGACGTTCACCGCCGTCGCCGTGCTCCGCCAGGTGGAGCTGGGCACCCTACGCCTGGACGACACCGTGGGCGCCCTGCTGCCCGGGTACGCCGACACGCCGCTGGCCGGGGTCACCCTGCGCGAGCTGCTCAGCCACACCGCCGGCGCGGTCCGGGACGGCGCCGACGCCGACCACTGGATCCTCGACCGCCCCTTCCCGGACGCCGCCGCCCTCCAGGCCCTGGTCCGGGACCACGGCACGGCCTACGCCCCGCAGGAGCACTTCAAGTACTCGAACATCGGCTACGGCATGCTCGGCGCGGTGCTCGAGCACGTCACCGGCCGCCCCTACGCCGAGCACGTCCGCGCCTCCGTCCTGGACCCGCTGGGCCTGACGGACACCCACGCGGACCTCACCGACGACGTCGCCGCCCGCGCCGCGACCGGCCACACCCGGGCCGGGGGCCGGGCCCGCGCCCGCGTCACGGTGGAGCAGACCACCACCGGGGCGCTCGCGGCCGCCACGGGGTTCGTCTCCCGCGCCGAGGAGCTCAGCGCGTTCTACGCCTCCCTGGCACTCGGGGCCCGCGGCGTGCTCTCCGACCGCAGCCTCCGGCTGATGCACCGCGCCGAGGCCACGTTCCGCCGGGGCGGCGGGACGGGCACCTATGGGCTGGGGCTCCTCGGCCAGGAGGTCGGCGGACGCCGCCTCCTGGGCCACTCCGGCGGCTTCCCCGGGCAGATCACCCGGACGCTGTTCGACCCCGCCACCGGCCTGGCCGTCAGCGTGCTCACCACTGCCGTGGACGGCCCCGCGGAGGCGCTCGCGGTCGGCGTCGTCCAGCTGATCGACCTGCTCACCGCACCCGCCGCCGACTGGCAGGCCCTGCCCGGCGGCGTCACCGCCGCCGACCTGGACCGCCTCGCCGGACGTTACGTCTCCCTGTGGGGCGCCACGGACGTCCTGCGCGGAGGCACCGCGGAGCGGCCGCGGCTGGTGCTCCTGGACCCCGCCGCGCCCGCCCCCGCCGACGCCGCGGAGGAGCTCCGCGCCCTGGACGCCACCACGCTGCGGGTCGAGGACGCCGACGGCTTCGGTGCCTGCGGGGAGCCCATCCCGTTCGACCTCGACGCCGCCGGCCGGGTCACCCGGATGCGCGTCACCGGGGTGAGCGCGTGGCCGGAGGAGGCGTACCGGGCCCGCCGCGGCGACGCGTGGCGGCACGCAGACGGCGTCGACGGGGCGGAGGCCGAGCCCGACGCGCACGAGGAGGCGGCGCCCGTCCTCGTGCAGGCGGCGGCGTTCGCGGATCTCGACCCGGCCACGGCCTACCGGCTGTGGGCGCTCCGCCAAGCGGTCTTCGTGGTGGAGCAGGACTGCCCCTACCAGGACATGGACGGGCGGGACATGGAGCCGGCGACCGTCCACCTGTGGGTGTGCGACGAGGAGGACGCCCCGATCGGCACCGTGCGCCTGCTCGACGACGGGGACCACGCGCGGATCGGCCGCGTGGTGGTGGACCGTGCCCACCGAGGACGCGGGGTGGCGGCGGCCCTCATGGAGGCCGCCCTCGAGCAGGTGGGGGAGCGGGCCTGCGTGCTGGACGCGCAGGCCCACCTCGAGCACTGGTACGGCCGCTTCGGGTTCGCGGCGGACGGCCCGGAGTTCCTCGAGGACGGGATCCCGCACGTGCCCATGCGCCGCCCGGAGGCGGGACGGCGCACGCCGTGAGCGCCCCCGCCGCCCCCGACCTGACCGGCGCGCTCGTCCTGGTCACTGGCGCCAGCTCCGGGATCGGATCCGCCCTGGCGCGCGGCCTGGCCGCGGCCGGGGCGGACCTGGTGCTGGTCGCCCGCCGCGCGGGCCGGCTCGCCGCGCTCGCGGACGAGCTGCGCGCCGCCCACCGCACCGAGGTCACCGTCCTGCCCCGCGACCTCGCCGCGCCCGACGCAGGCCCCGCCCTCCGCGCCGAGCTCTCCTCCCGCGGCCCGCGCGTCACGGGGCTGGTGAACAACGCCGGGTTCGGCAGCGGCCTGCCCTTCGGGCGGGAGGACCCGGCCCGGCTGGAGGCGATGCCCGCGGAGGAGGAGCGGGGCCGCGAGCGCGTGCTGTGCGTGTCCCCCTCCAGCACGGGCACGGAGTTCTTCGACGTCGCCGGCACCCCGGGCGCTGGCGGCGGGTTCGCGCGCCGGGCGGCCCCGGACGACGTCGCCGCCGCCGTCCTGCGCGTCCTCGCCCGCCGCGGCGGGCCGGCGGAGGTGGTCCCGCACGACCGCGCCGTCACCGTGGCCGCCCGCCTGCTGCCGCGGACGGTCCTCCGGGGCATGGGGGCGATGCACCGCCGGGGAGCGGCCCGGCGGTGAGGCTCAGTCCATCCGGGGCCGGCGGCGGGACTGCTTGACCTCCGACCGGCGCGCCTTCGCCTGCAGCCGGCGCCGCTGCGAGCCGCGCGTGGGCTTCGTGGCCCTTCTGGGCGTCTCCGGCACGAGCGCCTCGCGTAGCAGCGCGGCCAGGCGCTCGCGCGCCGCCGTCCGGTTGCGGCGCTGGGCGCGGTGCTCCGCGGCGTCCACTGTCAGCACCGTCCCCGCCAGCCGCGGGGCCAGCCCCTCGAGCAGCCGGATGCGCTGCGCGTCGGTGAGCGCCGTCGTCGCGGCCAGGTCCAGGCTCAGCTGCACGCGCGAGTCCGCCGTGTTGACCCCCTGACCGCCCGGGCCGGAGCCGTGGGAGAACCGCTCCGAGAGCTCCGCCGCCGGGATCCGCAGGCCGCGGGGCACGCCCGGGCCCGGCGGCACGCGCAGGTCGTCCACGGCGGCCTCCTCCCCGGCGGCTCAGACGGCGAAGCGCCAGCCGTCCACCAGGCCACGCGCGTAGGCGGCCTGGCCGACGTGCACGGCGGCGTCGTCGATCATGCTGACGATCCGCACGCCGCGCGTGACCGGCTCGCCCTCGTAGGTGTCCACGACCTCGCCCAGGTCCTCGGTGGTCAGCGATGACGTCCACGTCACCAGCGCGTCCACGCACGCCTCCAGATGCTCGCCGAGTGCCGGGACGTCCGTCACCCGCAGGGCGGAGACGTCCTCCGCGGTGTCGCCGAGCCCGAAGTCCTGCGCGTCCCGCTCGACCCCCAGCCGCCGCGCCCAGCCGCCCGCCTCCCAGACGGTCGTGCCGCCCCTGAGGGCGACCGTCTGCACGTCCATCTGCCGGGCGGCATGCCACAGCAGCCACGCGATGGAGTTGCCTGCGCCGCCCGGGCGCGTGTGGGCGGCCTCCGCGGAGAGCCCGTCCAGGACGGGGGCGGCGAGGTCGAGGGCACGGTGGGCGGCGTCGGCGATGAGGTCCTGGGGCTGCATGGGCCCAGGGTATGACGGCGGACCCCGAGCATCCAGCGTGGGGGACGAGACCTTCCCGGGCGCGGTCGGGCAGGGGCGGCGGGAAAGGAGCACACTGGGGGCATGAGCCACTCCGACGACATCCGACCCTCCGTCGCCGCCCACCCCGACGACGGCGACGCCACGTCCGACCCCGCCCTCGCCCCGCCGCAGGCGGAGGACCGGCCCGAGGGGCTGGTCACGGTGGTCATCGCGCTGGCGGTCAACGTGGCGGTGGCCGTCGTGAAGTCGGTCGTCGCGGCGCTCACGGGCTCCGCCGCCATGGTGGCGGAGGCCTCGCACTCCTGGGCCGACGCCGGCAACGAGGTGTTCCTCCTGGTCGCGGAGCGTCGGGCCGCCCGTCCCGCCGACGCGCGGCACCCCCTGGGCTACGGGCGCGCCGCCTACGTGTGGTCCATGGTGGCGGCGTTCGGCCTGTTCGCGGTGGGAGCGGCCGTCTCCGTGTGGCACGGCATCACGGCCTGGTCCGCCCCCGAGGAGGAGGGCGGCGGCCACCTGATCGGCTACGTCGTGCTCGCGGTCGCCTTCGTGCTGGAGGCGGTCTCCTTCGGGAACGCCCACCGGCGGGTGAGCGCCGGAGCGCAGGAGCACCGGGTGAGCCGGTCCCGGTTCCTGGCCCGCACCTCCGACCCGACGCTGCGGGCCGTCTGGGCGGAGGACTCCGCCGCGTTGGTGGGCATCGGGATCGCCGCCGCCGCCATCGCCCTGCACCAGCTGACCGGGGACGCCCGCTGGGACGCCGCCGGGTCGATCCTCGTGGGGGTGCTGCTCGGCGCGGTCGCCGTGTTCCTGCTCTCCAAGAACATGGCCTTCCTGGTGGGCGAGGTCGCCGACCCGGCCGTCCGGGTGCGCGTGCTGCGGTGGCTCTTGGAACGCCCGGAGGTGCTCTCGGTGAGCTACCTGCACCTCGAGTACGTCGGCCCCGGACGGCTTGCCGTGGTCGGCGCCGTGGACCTGGCGGCTGACGAGGTCGAGTCCCTGGCCGCCGTCGCCCTCCAGCGGGTGGAGGACGCACTGCTCGCGCATCCGGTGGTCGCGGCGGCGGTGCTCTCCCTGTCCAACCCCAGTCACGCCCCGCTGCGCCTGGAGGACGAGGAGGCCGCCGCACGGCGGTGATGCCGGCCCACGGGTGGGGCGCCAGGGCCGGCCGCACCTCGTTCAGAGAACATCCGGTCGATGTCCAGGAATGCCTCTGGCGAGGGGCGCATGCTTCCAGCCATGACCGCAGCGCCCTCCACTCCCGCCCCTCCCGGGGAGGTTCCGCAGACCCAGCGCCTGCCGACCGTCCCCCCCCGCCCCTCACACCCGCACCGGGCCCCGCCGGCATCCGTGACCGCCCCGCCGGGCGCATCCCCGCCTGGTGGCGCGACGCCTCCGGCTCGCTGCTGTGGCTGGTGCTGCTGGCGGTCACCGCCCTGTGGGTGCACGGGGGAGGGGTGCAGGACCTCGCCGCCGTCGGTTCCGGGCTGACCTCCCTGGGCCGGCTCACCGGGCTGATCGCGTCCGCCCTGCTCCTGGCGCAGGTGTTCCTCATGGCCCGCGTCCCGCTCGTCGAACAGGCATGGGGCCAGGATCGCCTCACGCGCGTGCACCGCCGGGTCGGATTCACGTCCTTCACCCTGATGTTCGCCCACCTCGCGCTCATCACCGCCGGCTACGCCTGGGACACCCCCGCGGGCCTGTGGGGCACGCTCGTGGACTTCGCCGTGGACTACCCGGGCATGCTCCTGGCGATCGCCGGCACCGCCGCCCTGGTCATGGTGGTCGTGACGTCCTTCAAGGCCGCCCGCGCCCGGCTGCGGTACGAGTCCTGGCACCTGATCCACCTCTACGGCTACCTCGGTGCGGGCCTCGCGCTGCCGCACCAGCTGTGGACCGGCCAGGAGTTCCTGGCCTCGCCCGTGGCCACCGCGTTCTGGTGGACCCTCTGGGCGGTGACGGCGGGCGCCGTCGTCGTGTTCCGCGCCCTGCTGCCCCTCTGGTGCTCGGCCCGGGCAGGGCTGCGCGTGCAGTCCGTGACCGCCGCGGGGCCGCACGCGGTCACCGTGACCGTGGCCGGCCGGGGCGCCCACCGGCTGCACGCCCGCGGCGGGCAGTTCTTCCAGTGGCGGTTCCTCGACGGCCCGGGCTGGACGCGGGCCCACCCGTACTCGCTGTCCGCCGCCCCCGACGGCCGCACCCTCCAGTTCACCGCGGCCGTGGTGGGCGACGGCACCGGCCGCCTGTGGGACATGCGCCCCGGCACGCGGGTGCTCGTCGAGGGCCCCTACGGGCGCATGCATGACGGCGTCCGCACCGGCCGCAAGGCCCTGCTCATGGGTGCGGGCATCGGCATCACCCCCATGAAGGCGCTCCTGGAGTCCCTCCCCGCGGACGCGGGGGAGATCACCGTGGTCCACCGCGTGTCCGACCCCGACGACCCCACCCTGCACGCGGACCTGCTGGCCGCCGCCCGCACCCGTGGCGCCCGCTACATCCGCCTCGAGGGGCGCCGCCGCCCGGGCGCCGACAGCTGGCTGCCCGCCTCCGCGGGGGACGTCGACGACGTCACCGCCCTGCGCCGGATCTGCCCCGACCTCGCCGAGCACGACGTGTTCGTCTGCGGCGCACCCGCGTGGACGGACCTGGTGCGCCAGGCGGCCCGCCGCGGCGGCGTCCCCGCCGAGCGCATCCACGACGAGCGCTTCTCCTTCTGACCCCATCCCCAGAAAGGCCCCTCCCATGCGCCGCATCACCACCTGGCTCCTGGCCACGCTGGCCGGCCTCGTCCTGCTGTTCAGCTACCACACCTCCACCGACCCGAACGCGTCCGCCACCGCCTCCCAGGGCACGAGCGTGCACATGGTCTCCGGCGCGAGCTTCACCTCGGCCGCGTACGAGCAGAGCCTCCAGTCCGCCCTCGACCGGGCGCACCTCTGATGGACGCCGCCCAGCTGCCGGCGTTCCTGACCTCCGGGACGGTCGAGGACCTCATGGCCGATGCCGCCGCCCCCGCCTGGGGCACGCGCGCGTTCGTGGAACAGGTCATGGGCGGGCCCGTCTCCGTGCACGTGCGCGCGGAGGACCCGCGCCGCGCGGACATCGCCGCCGCGGTGCGGCGTGTCTGGGACCTCCTGCACCGGATCGACGCCGTCCTCTCCCCCTGGAGGACGGACAGCGACCTGCTCCGCATGCGGCGGGGCGAGCTCGACGCGGCCGCGGCCCATCCGTGGCTGGCGGAGGTCCGGGCCCTGACCGACGAGTCCGAGCGCGTCACGGGCGGCCTGTTCACCACCGACCTGCCCGCCCCGGACGGCAGCCGCGGCTGGGACCCCACCGGCCTCGTCAAGGGCTGGGCGGGGGACCTGGCCGCTCAGGTGCTGGCCGGGGTCCCCGGGATCTCCTATGCCGTAAACGCGGCCGGCGACGTGCGCGTGGGCGTCACACCGGGCGGCCCCCGCGACCCGTGGGAGGTCGGCGTGGAGGATCCCGCGCGGCCCGGGCAGATGGCCGTCGTCGTCTCGCTCGTGGAGGGCGCCCTGGCCACGTCCGGGACCGCCGCGCGCGGCGCCCACGTGATGGACCCGCGCGTCGTGGTGGACGGGCACCCCGCCCCGGCGACGCCGCAGCTCACCTCCGTCAGCGTCCTCGGCCCCACCCTGACCTGGGCGGACGCGTGGGCCACCGCCAGCCTGCTGGATCCCGGGGCGCTGGCTGCCGCCGGCCCCGCCTGGGCCGCCTACCGGGTGGTCTCCCGCACGGTGTGACGACGGCGGGAACCTCACGGTCCCGCCCCGTCCGCGTGCCCGGGGTGAGGTCAGGTCTCCAGCGCCGGGCCCGCGGCGATCCGGACGGGCCCGCGGGCGGTGGCCACGTCCACGGCCGCGCCCTTCCGGGTCACGACGACGACGCCCTCCTCGGCCAGGGTGCCGGCCACCTCGCGGGCCACGGGCATGAGGTCGCGCCAGTCCTCGCCGCCGACGACGCGGGCCGCGTCCGAGGGGCAGATCGTGCGGTCTTCCCCCCGCTGCCGCAGCAGGGTGCGCATGGCGGCGGCCAGCCGGTCGCGGCGGCCCTGCTCGGTGGGCTCCCACCAGGGGTCGCCGCGCTCGCCGAGGGCCACCTTCGCGTCCTGGACGCGGACACGGGCGGCGTCCCCGCGGGACTTCACGAGGCGCCGGGCGGCCATGAGCTCCTTCACCAGCTCCGCGCGGAGGGCCTCCGGGATGTCCGGGTCCGTGGCGCGCCACCGGCGGCCGTCGACGATGATGAAGTGCCCGTCCGGGGTGTGTTCGGGACCGGTGCGTTCGGGACCGCTGTGCTCCGGATCGGACGGAGTGATCGGCTCTCCAGTCATGGGTGGGGACTCTACGGGCAGAATCTCCCCATGGACACGCATCGGAGCACCCCCGTCGTCGCCCTGCGCCCCGTGGAGGCCGGGGACGAAGAGTTCCTCTGGACGTGGATCCACGGCACGCCCGACGCGGAGTGGAAGCGGTGGGACGCGCCCTACTTCCACGCCGCGGAGCAGGCGGCGCCCATGGGCCGCGCCGCGTTCGCCCGGTCCTTCGCGCCATGGCCCGACGACGCTGACCGCCGCATCATCACCGCGGACGGGGCGGCGATCGGACTGGTCACCCGTCACGAGGAGGCCCCCGCCGGCGGAGGCTGGTGGGAGCTGGGCATCCTGCTGTTCGACCCCTCCCGCTGGGGCGGCGGGATCGGGACCCGGGCGCTGGCGGCCTGGACGGAGGCGACGCTCACCGAGACGGACGCCCACGTGCTCACGCTCACCACGTGGTCCGGCAACGCTCGGATGGCCGGTGCGGCAGAGCGGGCCGGATTCCGGATGTGCGCGCGGGTGCCGGAGTCGCGAGCCTGGGACGGACGACGCTGGGACTCCCTGCGGTTCGCCCTGCTGCGCGGCGACCATGAGGGCGAGCAGGCGTCGGCACCGGAGCCGCCGGCACGCCGCCCCGAGCTCGCGGACCTCACCGTGGTGACGGGACGGATCCCCGACGCCGCGGCGCTCCGGGCCCTGTACGACGCCGTCGGCTGGACCGCGTACACGCGGAACCCGGACGCGCTGGCGGCGGGGGTCGCGGGCTCCGCGTGCGTGGCGACGGCCTGGGCGGGGCAGGAGCTGGTGGGGCTGGCCCGGGTGGTCTCCGACGGGCACACGATCGCCTACCTCCAAGACGTGCTCGTGCACCCGGAGCGCCGGCGGCAGGGCGTCGCTGGAAAGCTGCTGGACGCCGTGTTCGCGCCGTTCGCCCACGTGCGCCAGCAGGTGCTGATCACCGATGAGGAGCCGGGCCAGCGGGCGTTCTACGAGGCCTGCGGGTTCCGGCAGTTCGGCGGAGGCGGTCCCGTCCCGGGCCGGACGTTCGTGCGGTTCGCCGGCTGAGGGCGGGGCCTAGGCTGGCCGCATGGGCATCCGGTTCGAGAACGTGGGCATCGCCGTCGAGGACCTCGAGGAGGCGGTCGACTTCTTCCAGGGCCTCGGGCTCGTCGTCGTCGGCCGGGACGAGGTGCAGGGGGAGTGGGCGGACACCGCTGTGGGCCTGGACGGCAACCACGCGCGCATCGCCCTGCTCACCGCGCCGGACGGCGGCCCCGGCGTCGAGCTGTTCGAGTACCTGCACCCGGAGGCCCTCCCGACGCCGGACACGCTCCCGCACATGATCGGCATGCACCGCGTGGCGTTCCGGGTGGACGACCTCGACGCCGCCCTCGCCGCGTGCGACCGCCGCGGCTACGCCCCGCTGCGCGGCGTCGCGGACTACGAGGGCGTGTTCCGGCTCACCTATGTCCGCGGGCCCAGTGGGATCGTCGTCATGCTGGCCCAGGCCACGGGGGAGGGCTGACCCCCTGACCTGGGCGGCCCCGCGGCGTCCGCCCGCGCCGCTACCCTGAGCGCATGCCCACGCCGCACGCCTCCGCCGCGCCCGCCCCGCACACCGCCCACCCCGCCGACGGCCACGACGTGATCCGCGTCCACGGCGCGCGCACCCACAACCTGCAGGACGTGTCCCTCGAGTTGCCCAAGCGGCGGCTGACGGTGTTCACGGGGGTCTCCGGCTCCGGCAAGTCGTCCCTGGTGTTCGGCACGCTCGCGGCGGAGTCGCAGCGGCTGGTCAACGAGACCTACCCGTCCTTCGTGCAGGGGTTCATGGCGGCCATGCCCCGCCCGGACGTGGACGTCCTCGAGGGGCTGACCACGGCCATCGTCGTCGGGCAGGAGCGGATGGGTTCGAACCCGCGCTCCACCGTGGGCACGGCCACCGATGCCACGGCCCTGCTGCGGATCCTCTTCTCCCGGCTGGGCACCCCGCACATCGGCTCCCCGCAGGCGTTCTCGTTCAACGTCGCCTCGGTCTCCGGGGCGGGCGCGGTGAGCACGCAGAAGAACGGACGCACCGTGAAGGAGCGGCGCGAGTTCTCGGTGACCGGCGGCATGTGCGAGCGCTGCGAGGGCACCGGCCGGGTCAGCGACATCGACCTCGCCGCGCTCTACGACGAGGAGCTCTCCCTCGAGGACGGCGCCCTGAAGATCCCCGGCTACTCGATGGACGGCTGGTGCGGGCGCATCTTCCGCGGCGCCGGCCTCTTCCCCGTCGACACGCCGATCAAGAAGTTCACCCAGCGGCAGCTGGACGCCCTCCTCCACAAGGAGGCCACCACGATCACGGTGGACGGCATCAACCTCACCTACCTGGGGCTGATCCCGCAGATGGAGCGCTCCATGCTCTCCAAGGACGTCGAGTCCCTGCAGCCGCACATCCGCCGGTTCGTGGAGTCCGCCGTCGCGTTCGGCACCTGCCCTGACTGCCACGGCACCCGCCTGAACGAGCGCGCCCGCTCGGTCACCCTCGGCGGGGCCTCGATCGACCAGGTCTGTGCCCTCCAGATCACCGACGCCGCCGCGTGGCTCCGCGGCCTCGACGCCGGCCCCGCCGCCCCGCTCGTGGCCGGTCTGCAGGAGCTGCTGGACGCGTTCGAGCGCATCGGCCTGGGCTACCTGAGCCTGGACCGCGCCACCGGCACGCTCTCCGGCGGCGAGTCCCAGCGGGTGAAGATGATCCGCCACCTCGGCTCCGCGCTCACGGACGTCACCTACGTGTTCGACGAGCCCTCCGTGGGCCTGCACCCGCACGACCTCGCCCGCGTGAACGCGCTGCTCACCGACCTCCGGGACAAGGGCAACACGGTGCTCGTCGTCGAGCACAAGCCGGAGACCATCGCGATCGCCGACCACGTGGTGGACATGGGCCCGCGCGCCGGCGCCGACGGCGGCCGGGTCACCTTCGAGGGGACGGTGGAGGAGCTCGCGGCCTCGGACACCCTCACCGGCCGGCACCTGAAGGACCGGGCCGCCCTCAAGGGGGAGGTCCGCACGCCGACCGGCGTCGTCGAGATCCGCGGGGCCTCCGAGCACAACCTGCAGGACGTGGACGTGGACATCCCCCTGGGCGTGCTCGTGGCGGTGACGGGCGTGGCCGGCTCGGGCAAGAGCTCCCTGGTGCACGGCTCCCTGGCCGGGCGGGAGGGCGTCGTCGTGATCGACCAGGCGCCCATCACGGGCTCGCGCCGCTCCAACCCGGCCACCTACACGGGCCTGCTGGAGCCGCTGCGCAAGGCGTTCGCGAAGGCCAACGGCGTGAAGCCCGGTCTGTTCTCCCCGAACTCGGACGGCGCCTGCCCGGCTTGCAAGGGCGCGGGCGTGATCTACACGGACCTGGCCACGCTCGGCGGCGTGGAGAGCGTCTGCGAGGAGTGCCAGGGCCGCCGCTTCCTCCCCGAGGTGCTCGAGCTGACCCTCGCCGGCCGCAGCATCGCGGACGTGCTGGAGATGTCCGTGGACCAGGCCGCCGCCTACGTGGCCGAGGGGGAGGCGCGCCTGCCCGCGGCGCAGAAGGTCCTGGGCCGGCTGCAGGACGTGGGCCTGGGCTACCTGACCGTCGGCCAGCCCCTCACCACCCTGTCCGGCGGCGAGCGCCAGCGTCTCAAGCTCGCCGTGCAGATGGGCGAGAGGGCCGAGGTCTACGTCCTCGACGAGCCCACCACCGGCCTCCACCTCGCCGACGTCGATCAGCTCCTGGCCCTCCTGGACCGCCTCGTGGACGGCGGCACGTCCGTGGTGGTCATCGAGCACCACCAGGCGGTCATGGCCCACGCGGACTGGATCGTGGACCTGGGTCCCGGCGCGGGGCACGACGGTGGCCGCATCGTCTTCGAGGGCACGCCGGCCGCCCTCGTGGCCGACGCCTCCACGCTCACCGGGCGGCACCTGAAGGAGTACGTGGGGGCCTGAGCAGCGGGGCAGGCCGGGTGCTCGGCCGGCCCGCGCTCAGCCGGCGCGCTCAGCCCAGGAGGGAGAGCCCGCAGGCCAGCGCGAAGCCGACCACGGTGACGAGGCCCGCGGTCTCGCCGCCCTGCTCTCGCGCCTCGGGGATCATCGTGTCGATGAGCATGACCAGCAGGGCGCCGGCCGCGAAGCCCTGGACGCCGGCGGTCATGCCCGGCGTCGCCAGCTCGGCGAGCAGGCCGCCGACGACCGTGGCCAGGATGCAGACCACGGTGACGACCGACCACTGCGTGAGCACGTGGCGGCGGGTCTTGCCCGCGCGCAGCAGGTCCGCGGAGGAGCCGATGGCCTCGGGCAGGTTGGAGACGAAGATCGCCACCACCAGGGCCAGGGAGATCTCCCCGCCGGCGGCCAGGCCGACGCCGAGGACGACCTGCTCGGGGATGCCGTCGAGGAGCGCGCCGACCGTGAGGGCCGCGCCGCTGCCGCCGCCGGAGCCGCCGCCGCGGCGTTCCACGACCCGGTTGGCGGTGAAGTACGCGGCCGCGCCGAGGGCCAGGCCGACGCCCACGGCGACGGCGCCGCCGGTGTTCACGCCCTCCTCCGCCAGCTCGAGGGACACGGAGGCGATGAGCGCGCCCGCGCCGAACGCCAGGATGCGGCCGATGGTGGGCCGGTGCCAGTCGCGGGCGAGGGCGAGGAGGGCACCGAGGAGCAGGGAGGAGGCGGAGACGACGCCCCACAGGAGGATCTGGGTCACCCCCGCAGGGTAGTCCTCCCGCGGGTCAGCGCGGGAGCTCGTGCAGCAGCCGCTCGGCCACGCGGCGGCCCGAGACCAGCGCCCCCTGGATGGAGGCGGTGTCCCGATGGTCGCCGGCGGCGTAGACGCGCTCGGCGACCCGCGCCTCGGCCCGCAGCCGCAGCGGGGCGGCCTGCACGGGCAGGGCGTGGGGGACGTCGTCCCGGGCCAGCAGGTCCCAGTCGGACGCGTCGACGCCCCAGATGCGCGCCGCGTGGGCGCGCGCCTGCGCGTCGGTGACGGCCGGGGCGGACGGGTCCAGCAGGGCCGTGGCCTCCACCAGCGGCGTGCCGTCCGGGGAGAGGCCCGGCGCCGCCGCCGTCATCACCGCGGTGTGCACCAGCGGCCCGGAGCCGGTGCCGTCCACGGCGAGGAAGCGCTCGCGGGCCGGGGCCGAGGGGGCGCGGAACCACCAGGTGGTCAGGCCTCGGGAGGGGACGGGGAGGCGATCCGTGGCCGCCTCGGGGAGCAGTCCGGTGAAGGCCTCCGGACCCACCGCCAGCACCGCCGCGCGGGCGTGCAGCGGGGCGCCGCCGGCCACGTCCACCACGACGCCGTCGGCGGCCGGCCGCACGGCGGTCACCGACGCACCCGTGGTCACCCGCGTCCCCGCGGCCCGGACGCGGGCCGCGAGCTGCTCCGGCAGCGCGGCCACGCCGCGGGCGGGCACGCCCGGCGTGCCGAGCACGAACATCCGCACCAGCAGCTCCGTGAACCGGGACGACGTCGTGAGGTCCGGGTCGGCGAGCACCCCGCGCAGGAACGGCTCGAGGACGGCATCGCGCAGCGGGCCCCGCACGCCCGCCCGGTCCCACGCCTCGATGAGGGGCGCGTCCATGCGGTGCTTGGCCACCCGCGGCGCGGCGAGGGCGGGCGCCGCCCAGCGGGACAGCGCCGCGAGCTCCCGCGCATCGAGCAGGCCGTGCCGGACGCCGTCGCGGAGGGTGCGGGCGGCGAGCCGGGGCTCCCGGCGGGGGTCGGCCAGGAGCGCGAGCCCGCGGCGCGTGCGGACCCGCACGCCCGCGCCGAAGGGCCGCAGCCCCAGGGCGTCGACGTCGGCGTGCCGGGGCAGCTCCGGGTAGGCGGGGTTCACCAGCTGGAAGCCGCGGTCCAGGACGAAGCCGTCCACGGTGCGGGTGCGCTGGCGCCCGCCGACCTCGGCCTCGCGCTCCAGCACGCGCACGCTCAGGCCGGCCTCGGCGAGGGTGCGGGCGGCGACGAGTCCGGCCAGGCCGGCGCCGACGACGATGACGTCAGAGGGGGTCTCCATGCGCCCCAGTATGGGCCACGGAACCCTCACTTGGCCTGGGCGTAGGACTCCACCTGGGCCACGGTGAGCGGGAAGTCCACGGGCGCGGCGCCGAAGAGCAGCCGACCCGCCTGGGATGCCGCCTCCGTGACGATGCGGGCGACGGCGCCGGCCTCCTCGGCGGGTCCGTGGAGCACCACCTCGTCGTGCACGAAGAACACGAGGGCCGTGCTCAGCCCCGCCCGGTGGAGCCCGCCGCGGATCTGCCCCATCCAGCACAGCGCCCACTCCGCGGCCGTGCCCTGGACCACGAAGTTCCGGGTGAACCGTCCCGCCGACCGGCGCAGCGAGCGGGCTCGGGCCTCGGCCTCCCGGGTGGAGCGGTCGGCCACGCGCTCGAGCCAGCGCTCCGCGGGCGCGGGGGAGGTGCGCCCCAGCCACGTGTGGACCGGGCGGCCCGCCTCGCCGTCGGCGGCGGCGGCCTCGAGCATCGCGAGGGCGGCCGGGTAGAGGCGGCGCAGGTGGGGCAGCAGGGCGGCGGAGTCGCCGGTGGTCGCCCCGTACATGGCCCCCAGCAGGGCCACCTTCGCGCGGGAGCGGTCGTCCAGCGCCGTGCCGGCGGAGCGGCCCTGCTCCGCGACCTCCCGGTAGAGGTCCGGGGTGGCGCCGGCCGCCGCGAGCGCGGCGTCCCGGGACATCGCGGCCAGGATGCGCGGCTCCACCTGGGAGGCGTCCGCCACGGTGAGCACGTGGCCCGGGTCGGCGCGGACGGCGTCGCGCACCCCCGAGGGCACCTGCATGGCCCCGCCGCCGTGGGCGGCCCACCGGCCGGTGACGACGCCGCCCACCAGGTAGGTGGGACGGAACCGGCCGTCGCGGGCCCAGGTGTCCAGCCAGTGCCAGCCGTGGGCGGTCCACAGCCGGTAGAGGGCCTTGTACTCCAGCAGCGGGGCGATGAGGGCCTCCCGGGCCTGCCGTTGCGCCCCGCCCTGGTCCGCCCACGCGGTGAGCTCCCACTTGCGGGTGGAGTCGACGGTCACCCCGGCGGTCTGCAGGGCGCGCAGCAGCGCCGGCGGGGAGTCCGGGTTGAGCCCGGGGGACCCGAGCGCCGCCGCCACCCGCTCGCCGAGGGCCTGGAGCCGGGCGGGGCGAGCCCCCTCCGGAGGGCGGGGGCCGAGCTGCTCGGCGAGGAGGGCTTCGTGCACGTCCGCGCGCCAGGGCAGGCCGGCGTGGTGCATCTCGGCGGCGACGAGCGCCCCCTGGGACTCTGCCGCCAGGAGCAGCCGCAGGCGGTGCGGGTGCGCCGAGGCCGCCACGGCGGCCTGCTGGGCCGCCAGCTCCCGGGCGAGCGCCGCGGCGTCGGGGGCGGGCTCGGGGCCGGCCAGCTCGAACATGGCCCCCTGCCCGGGGGCCCGACGGGCGGTGGCCGGGTCCTCGGCCTCGGGCTCGTGGACGGGCAGGTCTACCGTCGGGGCGTACGCCAGTCCCGCGGCGGCCGCCCCACGGAGGATCCGCTGGCCGAGGGAGAGGTCCCGGCACCGGTCCCACCGCACGCCCGCCGCCAGCAGCGCCGGATAGACCTCGGCCGCGTCGGCCACCGTCCACCGCACGACGGCGGGGTCCACGCCCAGCCGCCCCGGCAGGGCCCGCACCACGTCCGCCAGCTCGTCCCGCGCGAACCGGGCCACGGGTCCCCCGTCCCCCTGACCGGGCGACGCATCCGCGGGGGAGGGGGCGGCGTCGTCGGGCAGGACCAGGGCGCACCATCTCCCGGGCGGGGTGCCGGGAGCGGGATCCGGGCCGAGGACGATGACCATCCGCCCATTCTCGCCCGTGCCCCGCACCGGGGGTCGAGCCCTGTGCCGCGGCGGTGCGCCGCCTAGACTCGAGTCAGCGGCTCGCTGTGACCGCCCGCACACCATTGGAGGGACCCGTGACCGAGAACCAGCACCCCGACGACCCCCGCCGTCCGGAGGACACCGGGGGCGGCGCCGTCCCCGGTGAGTCCGCCCGCCACGGCGTGGAGGAGGGCGCACCCGAGGCCGGCGCCGCCGGCTGGCCGGACAAGCCCCCGTCCGCCGGCTGGCCGGACCACACGCCGGTCACGGGCACCGGGCACGGCTCCAGCGCCTACACCCCCGGCGGGGACGGCGCCGTCCCGGGCCCCTACGAGCAGCCCTCCTACGGGCAGCCCGCCTACGGCCAGGACGCCGGAACGCAGCAGGCCGGTGCGCACGGCCAGCCGCAGGGCGCCTACGGGGCGGATGCATACGGGGCCGGCGCCCAGCATCCCGGCTCCTACGAGCAGCAGGGCCCCTACGGTCAGCCGACCGGCGCCTACGGCCAGCAGCAGCCGGGGGCCTACGGCGCCTACGGCCAGCCCCTGGGCGGGTACGGCGCCTACGGACAGCAGCCGGGAGTCTACGTGACGGGTGCGGGCGCGCCGCGCCCGGCCTCCAACGGGCTGGCGATCGCCGCGCTCGTCTGCGGCGTCATCGCCCTGCTGCTCAGCTTCCTGCCGTTCATCGGCCTGGTCAGCGTGCTGATCGGCGCGGCCGCGGTCATCACGGGCGTCCTGGGCCTGCGCCGGGGCCAGTCCAAGGGGATGTCCATCGCGGGCATCGTCACGGGCGCGCTGGGCCTGCTGATCTCGATCGCCGTCACGGCCCTCACGGCCGCCGCCGTCTCCGCCGCCGTCCAGGAGGGCGGCCCGGCCCTCTCCTCGATCGGGGCCTCCCTCTCCTCCGAGGCGAATGCGCCGCACGAGGTGGAGCTGCGCGCCACCGTGGACCAGGGCGACGCCACGGTGAACTACTCGATCGGCGGCAGCTCCTCGGACCAGGACATCACCGCCGAGCAGATCTCGGTGACGGACTCGGTCACCGGCAGCGAGACCCTCAGCATCTCCGTCACCGAGGACGTCACGGACACCGGGTCGCAGAACGTGACGTGCGAGATCCTCGTCGACGGCCGGTCGGTCGCGAAGGAGACCGGCACCAGCTCGGCCTACTGCAACGCCGGCTACGGCGACTACTGAGCCGTCCGTCCGCCGCGGCCGCCACGCACGACGGGCGCCCCCTCCTCGCGGAGGCGGCGCCCGTCGTCGTCCCGGCGTGGTCTCAGGCGGCCGGGGACTCCTCGGCCACACCGGGGTCGGCGGCGATCCGGTCCCCGGCGATCCGGTCCATGATCAGCGCGATCGCGCCGTCGCCCGTGACGTTGGTGGCGGTGCCGAACGAGTCGATGGCGATGTAGGTGGCCACCATCAGCGCGACCTGCGGCTCCGTGAACCCGAGCATCGAGGAGAGCAGGCCCGAGGCGGCCACGATGGCCCCGCCCGGCACACCGGGGGCGGCCACCATGGTGATGCCGAGCATGAAGATGAATCCGACCATCAGGCCCACGTCCACCTGCCCGCCGGTGAGGATGATGACCGCGGTGGAGAACGCCACGATCTTCACCGTGGAGCCGGCCAGGTGGATAGTCGCCGCCAACGGCACCACGAACGCCGCGATCGGCTGCCGCACGCCCAGGGAGACCACCTGGCGCAGGGTCACGGGGATGGTGGCCGCCGACGACGAGGTGCCCAGCGCCGTCGCATAGGCGGGCATCATGGCCTTCAGGGCGGTGAGGGGGTTGCGGTGGGCGATGACGCCGGCCACCGCGTACTGCACCAGCAGCAGGACCACGGTCAGGGCGAACACGATGAGGATCACGCCCAGGAACGTGCCGATCACCTCGAACACGCCGCCCGAGGCGGCCATCGCGAGGAAGATGCCGAAGATGTAGAACGGCAGCAGGGGCACGACGATCCCGGTGACCACGCGTTCGATGATGGTCCGCAGCTCCTCGAAGCCCTGCTGGAGCACGCCGCGGGGGATCAGCGTCATGCCGATGCCCAGGACGAAGGACAGCAGCAGCGCCGTCATGACGCCGAACGGCGGGTCCATGGCGATCTCGAAGAACGGCGTCGCCCCGCCCTCGGAGGGATCCGTCACGCCGGAGATCGAGCCCGGGGTGAGGATGCGCGGGAACAGCGCCAGCGCCACCCCCAGGGACAGGAACCCGCCGAAGAGGGTCGAGCCGTAGGCGATCGCCGCGGTGACGGACAGCCACCTGCCCGCGCCGCGGCCGAGCTCGGCGATGGCCGGGGCCACCAGCGCCACGATCAGCACGGGGACGATGAACCCGAGGAACGCGCTGAACAGGGACGTGCCGGTCACCGCGGTCCGGGTGAGCCACTCGGGGGAGACCAGGCCCACGACGACGCCCAGCACGATGCCCAGCAGGACGCGCGGCAGCAGGCCCAGCCGGCGCAGCCCGCGGCGGGGGGCCTTCTCCGGCGCGGCGGTGCCGTCCGTGGCAGACGACGACGGCGGGGCGGGCGGGACGGATGAGGACGGGGCGGCGTGCGACATGCCGAACACCCTAGAGCCGCGCACCCGCGCCGAGCGGCGCGCGCGCCACTGTTGCGGAGGCCATCCGCCCGGGACGGGCTGCGCGCCCGGGGGCTCAGCGCAGGGCGCCCACGGCGTGGACGGCGGCGACGATCGCGTCCGCCGCGGCGCCGAGTGTGGCCGCGTCCGAGTCCGGCCCGAAGGTGCGGCGCAGCGCCGAGCGGCCCCCTCCAGTGCCGCCTCACCATTGCCCCGGGCGGCACGAAGGACGCGTGCCTGGGCAGGTCAGGCCGCCGTCAGGGTCCGCGCGTACACGGTGCGACCGTTCGCGTTGATCAGACGCACCCGGAACTCACGGCCGTCCTCGGGGATCTCGACGTGGCCGAAGTACTGGTGCTCGCCGGAGCGCGGCGAGCCCATGACCGGCCCGTGCGCCTCGAAGTCCAGGCGCGGGCCGAAGGTGCCGTCCAGCGTGTTCGGGCCGAACGATCCGGCGTTGATGGGGCCGGCCACGAACTCCCAGAACGGCTCGAAGTCGGTGAACGCCGCGCGGTCGGGGGAGTAGTGGTGCGCCGCGCAGTAGTGGACGTCGCCGGTGAGGAACACGACGTTCTTCACGCCGTGGTCCTTGATCGCCTTCAGGAGGCGGGCGATCTCCAGCTCGCGGCCCAGCGGGGCGCCGTCGTCGCCGTTGGACAGGGACTCCTGGCCCGTGCCGTCGGGGACGACCAGGCCCAGAGGCAGGTCGTTGGCGATGACCTTCCACGTGGCGGTCGACGCCCGCAGCCCGTGGATGAGCCACTGCAGCTGCTCCTCGCCCAGGATCGGGGTCTCGTGGGTCTCGAGACCCGGGGTGTTCTCACCCTTGTGGGTGCGCATGTCCAGGGCGAACACGTCGAGCGTCGCGCCGCGGGGGATCCTGCGGTAGATGCGGGCGGGCTCGAAGCCGGAGCCGCGGCGCAGGGCCGTGGAGTCGGCGATCGGCATGTACTCCTGCCACGCGCGGCGGGCGCGGGCGGCCAGCGTGTCCACGTCACGGACCTGGGTGTAGCGCGGGTCTTCGAGGACCTCGCCCGGCCACCAGTTGTTGGTCGTCTCGTGGTCGTCCCACTGGGCGATGACGGGGACGTCCGCGTACAGGGCGCGGAGGTTGTCGTCCATCATGTTGTAGCGGTGGCGGCCGCGGAACTCGTTCAGCGTCTCGGCGACCTTGGACGTCTCCTCCGTGACGAGGTTGCGCCAGGTGGGCTCGCCGGCCACCTCGAGGGTCTCCGGGATGGGGTTGTCCGCGTAGATCGTGTCGCCGGAGTGCAGGAAGAAGTCGGGCTGCGTGGCGTGCATCGCCGCGTAGCCGCGCATGCCGCCGATCTCCGGGTTGATGCCGTAGCCCTGCCCCGCGGTGTCCGCGGTCCACACGAAGGACTGGGCGGCGGAGGTCTTCCGGCCGAACCGCGCGCCGGGCGCCGTCGTGAAGCGGGCCACGGCCGACTCGCCCAGGCGGCCGGCCTCGTCCTCGAACGCGTACGTCACCTCGAAGCGGGTGCCGGAGGGCAGCGTGTCCGCGAGGATCTTCGCGGTGTGGTCGGTGGCCCCGTCGACCCAGCCGGAGCGCAGGGTCAGCCCGCGAGCGAAGCGGCCGCGCAGCACCTTCCCGTCCTCGTCGACCGCGCGCAGCGTGGCGTGCAGACGCGAACGGCCGGACGAGCGCGCCCACAGCACGGCCGAGTTCGAGGTGACGTCGCCGGTGGCGACGCCGGACGGCAGCGTCAGGCGGGACGCGACCAGGCCACCGGGGGTGTGGCGGGCCGGACGGGCGGCGGCGGGGCCGGCCAGGGCGGCGGGGGCGAGCACGGCGGCGGACGCCGCGGCGAGCACCGAACGGCGGGAGGCGGAGTGGGACAGGGGTGCGGTGGTCTGCTTCACGGAGCCAGGGTGGGGCACGCAGGCGAGGGACATGTGGCGTCGGGCTGACCCCCGGGTGAACTTCCGACGCCGGCCCCCGGCGGCATCGGGGTCGACCGGCCCGGGGCCGCTCAGCGCAGGGCGGTGACCGTCCGGACGGCGTCGACGATCGCGTCCGCGGCGGCGTCGAGCAGCGGGGCGTCGGCGTCCGGGCCGAACGTGCAGCGCAGGGCCGTGCGGGCCTCGTCCTCGCTGAGGCCCAGCGCGAGCAGGGCCGGGGACGGCTCGGCGTCGTGGGCCGAGCACGCGGATCCCGCCGAGGCCAGCACGCCCCGGCGGGCCGCCTCCTCCAGCACCGACTCGCCGTTCACGCCGGGCAGCACGAACGAGGCGTGACGCGGCAGCCGCCGCGCGGGATGGCCGGTCAGCCGCGCGTCGGGCACGAGCTCCCGGACGCCGTCGAGCACGCGCGCCGCGAACCGGTCCCGCAGCCCCGACCACGCGTCCGCGGCCGCGGCGCGTTCCGCCTCGGCCTCCTCGAAGGCGGCCGCGAACCCGGCCGCGCCGGCCACGTTCTGCGTCCCGGACCGCCGACCCCGCTCCTGGCCGCCACCGGGCACGAGCGGTTCCAGGGCGTGACCCGGGCGCACCCACAGTGCGCCGACCCCCTTGGGCCCGCCGACCTTGTGCCCGGACAGCGCCACGAGATCCGCCCCGAGGGCGCGCACGTCCACCGGGATCTGCCCCGCGGCCTGTACCGCGTCCACGTGCAGCGGCACGCCCGCCTCCCGGGCGACGGCGGCCAGCTCGGCCACCGGCTGCACCGTGCCCACCTCGTTGTGGGCCAGGTGCACGCTGACCAGCGCGGTGTCCGGGCGCAGGCGGGCGGCGAGGTCGTCCGCCGAGGTCAGGCCGTCACGGTCCAGCGCGAGGTGCTCGACCTCGACGCCGTGCAGCCGGGCCAGCTGGTCACAGGACTGCCGCACCGCGCTGTGCTCGATCCCCGTGGTCAGCACGTGGCCCGCCGGGCGGCCGGCGAGGATCCGGGCGCGCACCGTGCCGAGCACGGCGAGCGCGTCGGCCTCCGTGCCGCCCGAGGTGAACACGATCTGCCCGGCCCGGGCGCCGATCGCGCGGGCCACCCGCGCGCGGGCGTCCTCGAGCAGGGCCGCCGCCGCCCGGCCGGCCTCGTGCGCCGAGGACGGGTTGCCGTAGACGCCCGTGAGCGCGGGCCACATCGCCTCCAGCGCGCTGCGCCGGACGGGCGCGGTGGCCGCGTGGTCCAGGTCCAGGATGGTGCTCATCGGCGCGGCGAGACCTCCTCGACCACGGCGTCCAGGCCCAGGTCCAGGGACCGGACGGTATGGGTCAGCGCCCCCACCGAGATCACGTCCACGCCCGTGGCCGCGATCGCCCCGATCGTCTCGAGGCTCACCCCGCCGGAGGCTTCGACGACGGCGCGGCCCGCCACGAGCTCGACGCCGGCCCGCAGCTCGGCCGGCGAGAAGTTGTCCAGCATGATCGTGCCGACCCCGGCGGCGAGCACCGCCGGGATCTGCTCGAGCCGGTCGACCTCCACCTCCACGTGGGTGGTGTGCGGCAGGCGGGCCATCCCGGCGCGCAGGGCCGCGGTGAGGGCCTCGCCCGGGTCGCCGGCGCCGCCGAACCCCAGCGCGGCCAGGTGGTTGTCCTTCAGCATCACGGCATCCGAGAGGCTGGAGCGGTGGTTGTGCCCGCCGCCGTCCCGCACCGCCTGCCGCTCGAGCACGCGCAGACCCGGGGTGGTCTTGCGGGTGTCCACCACCCGTGCGTGCCCGCCGCCGGCGCGCACGGCGGCCACGTGGGCGGCCGTCGTCGTGGCGATCCCGGACAGCCGCTGGACGAGGTTCAGCGCCACGCGTTCGGCCCGCAGCACCGAGCGGGCGGGGCCCGCGACCTCGGCGACGACGGCGCCGGGGGACAGGTCGGCGCCGTCGGCCAGGTGCAGGGTGACGGACACGGCCGGGTCGACGAGCCGGAAGGCGGCCTCGAGGGCGTTCGTGCCGGAGAGCACCCCGGCCTCGCGGGCCACCACGCGCGCGGTGATCCGGGCCTGCTCCGGGACGAATGCCTCCGAGGAGACGTCGCCCCAGGGCGCGTCCTCGGCGAGCGCCGCGGCCACGATCCGCTCCACGTCCGGCTGCGGGGCCGGCGTCGCCGGGGCGCGGTCGGCCGGGGTCACGTCCCGGCCCCGGCGGACTGCGCGGCGGACTGCGCGGCGGACTGCTTCGGCGCGACGGCCAGCATCCGCTCGAGCGCGGTGCGGGCCGGGTCGGCCACGGACACGGGCACGGTGATCCGGTTGACCACGCGGCCGGCCACGAGCTCCTCGAGCACCCAGGCGAGGTAGCCGGGGTGGATGCGGTACATCGTGGAGCACGGGCAGATCACGGGATCGAGGCAGAAGATCGTGTGCTCGGGGTGCTGGGCGGCCAGGCGCTGCACGAGGTTGATCTCGGTGCCGATCGCGAAGGTCGAGCCGGCCGGCGCCGCCTGGATGGCCTTGACGATGAAGTCCGTGGACCCGGAGGAGTCCGCGGCCTCCACCACGGGCAGCGGGCACTCGGGGTGCACGATCACCTGGACGTCCGGGTGCTCGGCGCGGGCCTGCTCGATCTGCGCCACGGTGAAGCGGCGGTGCACCGAGCAGAAGCCGTGCCACAGCAGGACCTTCGCCTCCCGCAGGGCGTCCTCGGAGTTCCCGCCCAGCGGCAGGCGGGGGTTCCACGTCGGCATCTGCTCGAGTGGGATCCCCCGGGCGCGGCCCGTGTTCCGGCCCAGGTGCTGGTCCGGGAAGAACAGGACGCGCTGGGCACGCTCGAACGCCCAGTCCAGCACGGCCGAGGCGTTGGAGGACGTGCACACGATGCCGCCGCGCTCGCCGACGAAGCCCTTGAGGGCCGCGGAGGAGTTCATGTAGGTCACGGGCAGCAGGGGCATGCGCCCGTCGTCGTCCGGCTCGGTGCCGTAGACCGCCTCGAGCTGCTCCCACGCGTCCTCGACCGAGTCCAGGTCGGCCATGTCCGCCATGGAGCAGCCGGCGGCGAGGTTGGGCAGGATGACGGCCTGGTCCGGGGTGGAGAGCAGGTCCGCGGTCTCCGCCATGAAGTGCACGCCGCAGAACACGATCGCCTCCGCCGCGGGCCGGCCCTGGGAGGCCCGCGCGAGCTGGAAGGAGTCGCCCACGAAGTCGGCGTGCTGGACGACCTCGTCGCGCTGGTAGAAGTGGCCCAGCACGACGACGCGTTCGCCTAGCGTCTGCCGCGCCGCGCTGATCCGGGCGTGGAGCTCCTCGTCCGAGGCCCGCTGGTACTCCTCGGGGATGCGGCCCTGCACGGGGGCGTCGGCCGGGACGGCGTCGTCCTGCGATGCGCCGGGGCCGTAGGCGGGCAGGCCGGCGTCGAACGCCCAGGGGCCGCGGGTCAGGTCGGGGGAGCACGAGGAGCCGCGCGCGGCGTCCTTGTCGATCAGGGTCAGGGTGCGGGCCACCGAGGCGGTGGTCCCGGTCGGGGTGGTCATGGGTGACTCCTGGGTCGGGGCTGGTGGGTCAGCGGCTGGCGTCCGGCCCGGCGGGATTGGGGTCGGTCCCGGGCCCGGCAGGCCGGTAGCGGTAGAGCTTGGGCGGGCGGTGCGGGGTGCCGTCGCGGACCTCGCCGGTCTCCTCGAGGGTTCCGGCCGCGAGGGTGGCGCGGCGGAAGTTGGCGGCGTCGAGGCCGCGGCCGAGGACGGCCTCGTGCACGGCGCGCAGCTCGGCGAGGGTGAAGGAGGGCCCCAGCAGCGCGTGCCCGACGCCGGCTCGCGGCAGGTCCGCGCGCAGGCGCGCCACGGCCGCCGCCAGGATCTGGGCGTGGTCGAACGCCAGCGCGGGCGGTGCGTCGGCCCGGTGCCAGCGCACGTGGACCCCGATGGGCAGCCCTGCCACGTCCGGGTCCGGGCGGGACGCCGGGGCGGCGCCGTCGTCGTCCAGGGTGGGGCTGAGCGCCCAGTGGGCCACCGTGAGGACGCGTCCGGTGGGGGAGCGGTCCACGGCGCCGAACGCCGCCAGCTGCTCGAGGCGACGGACGGGGCCGGGCACGCACTCGGCGGCCACGCGTGCGGCGACGTCGGCCAGCTCCTCGTCCGCGCCGAGCCACGCGCCCGGCAGCGCCCACCGGTCCAGGAACGGCTCGCGCATCCGCGGGACGAGGGCGACGCAGAGGCGGGGCACGCCGTGCGCATCCGGGCGCACGCCGAAGACGGCCGTGGACACGGCGACGCTGACGCGGGCCTCAGCGACCGGCATGGGACCTCCCGGGGCGGACTGGCAGGACTGTTCTGGTCAGTATGACACTTTTCCCGCCCATCTCAGAGGGTCGAGTAGACTGTAAGGCGGGGGAGGTGCCGACGTGGTCCCGCGCTAGCCTGAGTCGGGTGAACACGACCGCCGCCTCCGCCCCGTCCGACGCCCCCCTGGCCTCCACCCGCATCGGGGAGGGCTCGCGCCGCGTCGCGTTCCTGCACGGGCTCATGGGCCGCGGCCGCAACTTCACCGGCGTGGCCACCGCGCTCGCGGACGACTTCACGGTGGAGCTGATCGACCTCCCGGACCACGGGCAGTCGCCGTGGACCGACGCCGTCGACTACCAGGACATGGCGGACCGCGTGGCGGACCACCTCCGCGCTGGCCTCGCCGCCGACGGCCCGGTCCACCTGCTCGGCCACTCGATGGGCGGCAAGGTTGCGATGGTCCTCGCCCTGCGCCACCCCGAGCTCGTGGAGCGCCTCGTCGTCGTGGACATCTCCCCGCGCATGTCGCCCTCGGCCACGGGGGAGTTCGTCCACCTGCTCGGGACGATGCTGCGCATGGACCTCGCCTCCTACACGTCCCGCGCCGAGGCGGACGCGGCCATGGCCGAGCACGTGCACGACGCGCGGGTCCGCGGCTTCCTGCTGCAGAACCTGCGCCGCGAGGACGGCCACTTCGCGTGGCAGCCGAACGTGCGGATGCTCTTCGAGCACCTCGACGAGATCGGCGCGTTCCCCGACCCGGTGGTCCCCGAGGACCCGGACCGTGTCTTCGACCGCCCGGTGCTGTGGCTCGGCGGCGCCGACTCGGACTACATCCGAGACGGGGACGCGCCGGAGATGAAGGCGCTGTTCCCGCGCGTCGTGCGGGTGACGGTGCGGGGCGCCTCCCACTGGGTCCACGCGGACCAGCCGGAGGCGTTCGTCTCCGCGGTGCGCACCTTCCTCACGGCGGACTGAGCCGGGCCGCCGGCGGCGGGCCGTCCCGTCAGCGTCCGCCCTGGCGCGCACGGCGACGCTGGTCCGCCACGGCCACGGCGAGCGCCGCGGCGATGGACACCGCGATCAGGCCCAGGGCCGCCATGAACCCGCGGTCGGGACCGCCCGTGCCCGCCACGCCCAGGTAGACGCCCACGATCACGGCGGAGCCGACGGAGGTGCCCACCCGCTGCCCGGTCTGCAGGATCCCGCCCGCCGTCCCGGACTGCGGCCGGGGGACCTCCGCCAGGCTGAGGGTCTGGTTGGGGGAGACGGTGAGGCCCTGGCCCATGCCGAACAGTCCCAGGGTGGCCAGCAGCCACCAGGGGCTCAGGCCGAACGCCTGATGGGCGGCGACCACGCCGATCGAGCCGACCACGGCCGCCAGCACGAGGCTCACGCCCACGACCACCAGGCGGCGCCCGGCCCGCAGCACCAGGCGCCCCGCCACGGTGGCCATGACGGACGAGCACACGGCGGAGGGCAGGCCCACCAGGGCCGCCTGCAGCGCCCCGTAGCCCAGCCCGTTCTGCATGAACATGGCCACCACGATGAACAGGCTCGTGGAGCCGGTGAAGTAGACCCCGATCATCAGCGCGCCGTTGCGGAACCCCGGCAGGCCGAACAGGGACAGGTCCACCATCGGTGCCCGGCCGCGGGCGCGGTAGCCGCGCTCCCAGACCGCCCAGCCGGCGGCGAGGGCCGCGCCGAGCGGGAGCAGGGCGAAGCGCCACGGGCCCAGCCCCCGGTCCAGGAAGGGGAGCATCACGGCCACGAGCGCGGACGCCAGCAGTGCCACGCCCACGGGGTCGAAGTCGCGGCGGCCGGCCGGCGCGGGGGACTCCTCCGGCAGCCAGCCTCGGGCGATCAGCACCGCGGCCAGGGCGATGGGCACGTTCACGAGGAAGGTGGCGCGCCAGCCGAGGTCCCCTCCGAGCACGGCGATCAGGCCGCCCGCCAGCAGGGGCCCGGCCGCCACGGAGACCCCCACCGTGGAGCCCAGCGCACCGAACGCCCGAGCCCGGGCCTGCCCCTCGAACTCGGCCTGGATGAATCCGCTGACCTGCGGGTTGAGGAGGCCGGCCCCGACTCCCATGAGCACGCGGGCCAGCACCAGCAGGAGACCGGAGGGGGCCAGGCCGGACAGCAGCGCCCCGAGGCCGAAGCCCAGCACGCCGATCCGGAACAGGCGCGCCCGCCCCAGCAGGTCCCCGGCCCGCCCGGCCGGCACCAGCACCATGCCGAAGGCCAGGGTGTACCCGGAGATGGACCACTGCAGCTCGGCGTCGGAGGCGCCCAGGCCGCGTTGCAGCGAGGGCAGGGCCACGTTGATGCTGGACACCGCCAGCAGGGACATGAAGACCGGGACGAGCAGCACCGCGAGGACGCGGCGCTGCCGTGCGGTGAACACGCCTCCCGACGTCCCCGCGGAAGGGTTCATGTGCGCAGCCGACGCACGAGACCCACGACCGCGACGACGAGCGAGCCCCAGACCAGGCCCCAGATCGCGGAGGTGAGGGTCTCCACCAGCCAGGCGATGACGGATCCGGCGCCCTCGACCGCGTGGACGATGGTGTGCTGCAGCTCGTAGAGCCACGGCAGGCCGAGCGTGGCGAGCTCCATCAGCACGATGTGGCCGCCGACCCACAGCATGGCGACGGTGCCGATCACGGAGATGACGCCCATGACCACGGGCATGGCCTTGACCAGGCCGAGGCCGAACCTGCGCGCGCCGGAGGTGTGCGCGTTCTCGTGCATGTGCAGGCCGACGTCGTCCATCTTCACGATCAGCGCCACCGCGCCGTACACGGCCACGGTGATGACCACCGCGACGATGGCGAGGATGGCCGCCTTCATCCAGAAGCCCTGGTCCGAGACCTCGTTCATGGAGATCACCATGATCTCGAGGGAGAGGATGAAGTCCGTGGTGATGGCGCCGCGCACCACCTTGTCCTCCGCCTCGGGGCCCTGCTCCACGGCCGGCGTGTCCTCCTGCGGCTCGTGGTGGCCCGTGAGCTTGTGCCACACCTTCTCGGCGCCCTCGAAGGACAGGTAGGTGCCGCCCGCGAGCAGCAGCCACGGCAGGGCCCACGGGGCCAGCCAGTCCAGCAGCAGCAGGCCCGGCAGGATGAAGACGAGCTTGTTGCGCAGCGACCCCCGGACGATCCGCAGGATCATCGGGAGCTCACGCTGCGCCGCCGCGCCCTCCATGTACTGCGGCGTGACCGCGGCGTCGTCGACCACCACGCCGGCGGCCTTCGCGGACGCCTTCGCCGCACCGGCGGCGACGTCGTCGACGCTCGCGGCGGCCAGGCGCGCCAGGGCGGCGACGTCGTCGAGCAGA
The DNA here is from genome assembly GCF_020097155.1 of Micrococcus porci. Classification (NCBI taxonomy): domain Bacteria; kingdom Bacillati; phylum Actinomycetota; class Actinomycetes; order Micrococcales; family Micrococcaceae; genus Micrococcus; species Micrococcus porci. The sequence goes on from NZ_CP083691.1 coordinate 1,287,072, forward strand.
GCGACCAGACCGCTCATTCTTCCTCCTGTGAGGTGGGACGGGACGACGCGCGGGCGTCGGCGCACGCGGCGCGGGGTCAGCCTACCGACTGCCGCGGACCGGCACGCCCCCGGCCCGGACCCTCAGGACGGGACCGGGCCGGAGCGGACCGCGGGGGAGCGAGTGGTCAGCCCGCGTTCTCGGTGGTCTCCACCGGCCGGGCGCCGAGGGCCGAGTCGATGCGGAGCAGGCCGGAGCCGTCCTCGCCCACCAGCTTCAGCTGGCCCACGATCTCGCCGACGGTGGCCTCCTCCTCGATCTGCTCCTCGAGGAACCAGTTCAGCAGCGGCCGGGAGGAGAGGTCCCCGGCGGCCTCGGCCGCGCGGTAGAGCTCCCGGATGGCCTCGGAGACCTTCCGCTCATGGGCGAGGGCGGCCTCGAAGATCTGCACGGGGGTGATGTGCTCCGGCACGTCGGGGGCGGGGATCGCGCCGATCACGGCGCTCGCCTCGCGGTCCACCACGTGGTCGATGAACTTGTTGGCGTGCACGATCTCCTCGTCGGCCTGGTGCCGCAACCACGCGGCCATGCCGGAGAGGTCCTGCATGTCCGCGGCGATCGCCAGCTGGCGGTACACCATGGACGCCTCGAACTCGAGGGTGATCTGCTCGTTGAACTTCCGCGTCAGGTCCTTGTCGATGCTCATGCCCCCGGACCCTAGCCGCGCCCCGCCGCGGATGTCAGCCCCCGCATCCCGCCCGACCTGCCGCACGTTGGTAGGGTGGCGGCCGCCCACGTCCGCCTCCCCTCCGCGAAGGAGCCCTCCCATGACCCCGCCCCACGACGACGCCCCCCGCGGGCCCGGCGGACGCCGCGCCCTGGTCGGGCGCCGGGTCTTCCGCTCGCCCCTGCGGCGGCGGATCGTCTTCGCGGTGGTCTTCGAGCTGCTGGCGATCCTGTTCACCACCCTCATCCTGCGGGCCGTCGGGAACGAGGGGGCGGCCTCGTTCGCCGTGGCCGTGGTGTCGTCGACGGTCGCGCTGATCTGGAACGTCGTCTACAACTCGCTGTTCGAGCGGCTCGAGCGGGCGCTGGGCGTGCATGGCCGCCCCTGGTGGGCGCGGGTGGGGCACACCGTCGGCTTCGAGGGCGGCCTGGTGCTGTTCCTGGTGCCGGCCGTCGCTCTGCTGCTGGGAGTGACCCTCTGGGAGGCGTTCCTGATCGAGCTGGGCCTGATCGTGTTCTTCCTCGTCTACAACGCGGTGTACACCTATCTGTTCGACGCGGTGTTCGGGCTGCCCGACTCCGCCGGCGTCACAGCCCCAGGAACTCCTTGATGGCCGGCATCTCGCGCCGGGCCTGGGCCAGGCCCAGCTCATGGGCGGCCGCCAGCTTGGCCACGGAGCGCTCGCCGTTGGAGACGGGCATGACCTCCGGGACGAAGAGGTAGGCGGTGCCCTCGCGCTCCATCTCGAACAGGCGCTCGCGGGTGGCGTTGTACCGCTGCCACCGCGTCACCAGGGCCTCCGCGACGGCCGGGTAGCGGCGGAACGCGCGCTGATAGAAGGCGGGGAACCGCTCGGGCCGCTTCACGTACGAGCGCTCGCGGGTCATCACCACGAGCAGCTTCGCGAGGCCGGCCTCCTCGGCGGCGGTCACGGGGATGCCGCCGTCGACGCCGAGGGCCCCGTCCACGTAGACCGTGTCCTCCAGGTGCACCGGGGGCATGAGGATCGGCATGGTGGATGAGGCGCGCACCCGCACCATCAGGTCCTGCAGCGTGGTCATGTCCTCCCGGCCCCACCAGCGGGTCTCGCCGGTGACGGCGTCGAACCCGGCCAGGGCCAGGCGCGCGGGGTTCGCCCGGTAGGCGGCGAAGTCGTAGGGCAGGTCCGCCTCGGGCAGGCCCGCGTGCTCGTAGATGTACTCGGCGTTGAACATGCCCTTGCCGCGCAGGAAGGTGCGCCAGTTGCCGAACCTGGGGTCGTCGGCGAAGTCCACGAACGCCTGGCGGGCGCGCAGCGGGTCGCGGGCCAGGTAGTTGACGGCGTTGGACGAGCCGGCGGAGATCCCCGCCACGAAGTCCACGTGCACCCCGGCGCGCAGCAGCTCCGCCACCACGGCGGAGGTGTGGGAGGCGCGCATGCCGCCGCCCTCGAACAGCAGCGCCGTGTCCGTGACGTTGGAGGTCAGCGCCTCCGCCGTGTGGTCCTGCTGCTCCGCCATTCCGTCCCCCGTTCGCCGTGCGCCGTGCGCCGAGACCCGGCGGCGATCGCGTGCGCCGGGCCTGGCCACATCCTAGGCTGGACCCCATGGCCACCACGCATTTCAAGGGCACGTCCGTGCACACCGTCGGCGAGCTGCCGGAGGTGGGCTCCGCCGCCCCGGAGTTCACCCTCACCGGCTCGGACCTGAGCTCCGTGACCCTCGCGGACCTGAAGGGCCGCACGGTCGTGCTGAACATCTTCCCGTCGCTGGACACCGGCGTGTGCGCCGCCTCGGTGCGCCGCTTCAACCAGGAGGCCGCCGGCCTCGAGGACACCACCGTCCTGGCCGTCTCCGCGGACCTGCCGTTCGCGGCGGGGCGCTTCTGCTCGGCCGAGGGCATCGAGAACGTCGTCACCGGCTCCGTGTTCCGCTCGGACTTCGGCACCGCCTACGGCGCGGAGCTCGCCGATGGACCCATGCGGGGCCTCCTGGCGCGCGCCGTCGTCGTCGTGGACGCTGAGGGGACGGTGGCCTACACCGAGCTCGTCCCGGAGATCACCACCGAGCCGGACTACGAGGCCGCCCTCGCCGTCGTCCGCGGCTGACGCATGACCGCTGCACCGCCCCCCGGGGGTGACCCGTACGGCCCGCCTCCCCGCGGGCCGTATGCGTCCGCGCCCCCGGCTCAGCCGCACGGCGCCCCGCCGCCCCACGTCGGCGCGCCCTACGGGGCCGCGCCCCCGGGCTGGCCCGGGCCCGCTCCGCGTCGACGATCACCCCTGAGCGTGGCCATTGCCGTCTTCGGCGTGCTCGGAGCCGTCGTGCTGGCGGTGGGGCTGACCCTCCTGGCCGGCGGCCGGCTGATCGCCGCGGTCGGCGCGGGCTCGTCCTCGTCGGCCGCCGCCCCCTCCGGGCCGCAGGTGACGACGCGGAGCCTGGACGCCCTGGCCGCGAGCCTGGACCACGCGCACGCCGGGATCGCCGTGCCGGCCGCGGACGCCCCGCCCGCAGACGGCTCGCTCGACCCGGGGGAGCGGGTGCGTCGCGCGCCGGGGGTGCTGCTCGTGGAGACCCGCCTGGAGGCCATGCAGGGCACGGGCACCGGCATGGTGCTCACCTCGGACGGCCTGGCCCTGACCAACTACCACGTCGTGGAGGACTCCACGGCGGTGTCCGTGGTCGTCGCCGACACCGGCGCACGCCACGCGGCCACGGTGCTGGGACGGGACGCGAAGAACGACGTCGCGGTGCTCCAGATCGACGGCGTGTCCGGGCTGACGACGACGTCGGTCTCCCGCGACCCCGTGCGGCCGGGGGAGGCCGTGGCCGCCGTCGGCAACGGCGGGGGGCAGGGCTACCTGACCTCGGTCGGGGGCGAGGTGCTGCGCGTGGACCAGTCGATCCTGGCCGCCACCGAGGGCACGGACGACTTCGAGCGCCTCACGGGCCTGATCCAGACGGACGCGGACGTCGTGCCCGGCTACTCGGGTGGGCCCCTGGTGGACGGGGAGGGCCAGGTCGTGGGGGTCACCGTGGCCGCGAGCGAGGGCCGGACGGCCGCGCAGGTGGACGGCTACGCCATCCCGCTCTCCACCGCGTTCGACGTGGTGGCGCAGGTCCTCTCCGGTGAGGAGACGGACTCTGTGAGCATCGGCGCGGACGGCTCGCTCGGGATCTCCGTGGCCGGCTCGCGGGACGGCGTGGAGGTGCTCTCCGTGGACCGCGGCTCGGCGGGGGAGGAGCTCGGGCTGCGCCCGGGGGACGTCATCACCGCCATCGACGGGCGCACGCTGGACGGCAACGCCACCGCGATGTCGCGGCTCGTGAACGACCACGAGGTGGGCGACCGCCTGTCGGTGCAGTGGCGCACCGCCGACGGCGAGGCCCGGCAGGGCGAGGCCGTCCTCCAGAAGGCTCGCCACAACTGAGCCGCCCGCTCGGGCGGGCGTCCGCTCAGGCCAGCAGCGAGAGGGACCCGAGCATCGCGGCCGCGCCCGCGGCGGCCCCGGCCAGGGCCGTCGGGACGCCGCCGCAGCGGACGGCCCCGGGCAGCAGTGCCGCCAGGGACAGTGCGGCCATGACGCCGGTGACGGCGCCGTAGACCCCGCCGAGCACGGCGTCCGTGAGGAGGGGACGGAGCAGCCAGTAGCCGAGCAGCGCGCCGGCCGGCTCGAGGATCCCGGCCGTCGCGGCCCACAGGAAGCCGGTGCGCGCGGAGCCCGTGGCCCGGCGCACCGGCACGGAGACCGCGATGCCCTCGGGCACGTTGTGCACCGCCATCGCCACGGCCAGGGCCAGTCCCACCGCCGAATCCTCGAGGGCTCCGGCGAAGGTCACGAACCCCTCCGGCAGGTTGTGCGCGCCGATCGCGAGCGCGGTGGCCACGCCGAGCCGGCCCACCCGGGCCTCACGGGCGGCGGAGGCCGAGGAGCCGGACGGGGTCGCGGCCTCGGGCAGCAGGCGGTCGATCAGCAGATACGCCAGGGCCCCGCCGCCCACGGCGGCGCCGGCCGCGAGGACGCCGGGTCCGTCGCCGACCGCTGTTGCCAGCCCGCGCGCCGCGGCGGGGCCCATCTCCACTGCGCCGACGGTGAGCATCACACCCGCCGCCAGGCCGAGCGCCGCCGCCAGGGCGCGGTCGGAGACCGGGCGGCCCAGGGCGCCGAGCGCGCCGCCCACGATCGTGGCGGCCCCGGCGAGGGAGGTCAGCGCCACGGCGGTCCAGAACGGTTCCACGGGCTCCTCTCCCTGCAGCGTGTCCGACGATGTGCGTCCACCATGGTGGCAGAGCCGCAGCCCCTCGACCGCCAGGAGAGCCCATGCCCCGCGACGCAGCCCCGATCGACGCCCCGGCCGCCCGCGACCGTGGCTTCGCCCTGCCGCAGGGGGCGGAGCCGGGGCGGGCCGTCGTCGTCGGTGCCGGGCCCAACGGGCTGACCGCCGCCGCGCTGCTCGCCCGGGAGGGCTGGGAGGTGGACGTCTACGAGCGACACCACGCCCCCGGCGGGGCCAGCGCCTCCGCACCCCTGCTCGGCCGGGGCACCGTCGTGGACCTGGGCGCGGCCGGGCACCCGTTCGGCGTGGTGAGCCCCGTGTTCCGGGAGCTGGACCTGACCGGTCACGGCCTGCGCTGGGTCCACCCGGAGTTTCCCATGGGCCACCCTCTGCCGGACGGCCCGGCCGCCGTCCTCCACAGGGACCTCGACGCCACCGCCGAGGGGCTGGGCGTGGACGGGCGGGCCTGGCGCGCCCTGCACGCGCCCCTCGTGCGGGATGCGGACCGCCTCGCGGCGGACGTCCTCGGACCCCTGCTGCGACCCTGGCCGCACCCCGTGTCGATGGCCCGGCTGGGCCTGCGCGCCCCGTGGCCGGCCGGCTGGGTGAACCGCGCGGTGTTCCGCACGGAGCAGGCCCGCGCGCTGTACACGGGCGCTGCGGCGCACGCGATCCTCCCGCCCGGCCGGCCGCTCACCAGCGCGTTCGGCGCGCTGTTCGGGGCGCTCGGCATGTCCTCGGGCTGGCCGGTGGCGGCGGGCGGCTCGCAGTCCATCGTCGACGCCCTGCTCGCCGTGCTCCGGGCGCACGGCGGCCGCCTGCACCTCGACCACGAGGTGACGGACCTCCGGGAGCTGCCGGCCGCGGACGCCGTCGTCCTGGACCTGACCCCGCGGCAGGTGGCGGCGCTGGCCGGGACCGACCTGCCGCCCGCCTACGCGCGGTCCCTGCGCCGCTGGCGACACGGCTCGGCGGTCTCCAAGGTGGACTTCCTGCTGGACGGGCCCGTCCCGTGGACGGACGTGCGCCTGGCCGGGGCCGGCACCGTGCACCTGGGCGGGAACGCCGCGCAGCTCCAGCACGCCGAGGCCGAGGCCGTCGCCGGGCGCATGCCGGAGCATCCGTTCGTCATGCTCTGCCAGCAGCAGGCCGCGGACCCCTCGCGGGCCGTCGGCCCCTCCGCCGGGCGGACGGTGGTCTGGTCCTACGCCCACGTGCCGTTCGGCTGGGACGGGGACGTGCGACCGCTCGTCGAGGAGCAGGTGGAGCGCTTCGCCCCCGGGTTCCGGGATCGCATCGTGCACGCCGTGGCCACCCGGCCTGCGGACCTCGAGGCGTGGAACCCGAACCTGGTGGGGGGCGACATCGCGGGCGGCTCCATGGGCGGCCTCCAGCTGCTGCTGCGCCCGACGGCGTCGCCCCGCCCGCACCGGGCGGGCCGCCCCGGCCTCTACCTGGCCTCCGCTGCCACCCCGCCGGGCGGGGGAGTGCACGGGATGGCGGGCGCCTGGGCGGTGCGCACCCTGCTGCGCGACCGTGCCCGGGCCGCCTTCTGACCCCGCTGACGCGGCCCCGCCACGGACGGAGCCCGTTCACTGCGAGGTCGCTTCCCGTTCACAGGTGATTGCCGTTACAGTATGTCCCATCTCACGTGGTGGTCGTCACTCGTCCGCCGCGGAGGCGGATCGGTCGGTCACTCGCCCGCCGGTCCTCCTAGCACCTTCTGATGAACGGAAGACCCTTCCATGAAGCACACGAAGCTCTCCGCTGCGGCGGCCCTCGCCTTCGGCTCCGCCCTCGTCCTCTCCGCCTGCGCGCCGGCCGGCCCGGCCGCGTCCGGCTCCTCGTCCAACGGCGGCGGCTCCTCCGCCGCGTCCGGCTCCTCCGCCGCGTCCGGCTCCGACGCCGCCGGCGGCGTCACCACCGGCGAGAAGGGCGAGAAGCTCACCGCCCCCGCCGACGGCCCTGGCATGGCCGACCTGGGCGACGTTAAGACCGAGGAAGGCTCCGTGGCCTACTCCGTGGGCAAGGACGACTTCCTCTCCTACAACGGCGTGCAGGCCAACACGTACTCCACGTACAACTCCGCCATCGTGGACCGCCTGTTCTCCGGGTTCTACTACTTCGGCACGGACGGCACCATCGTCCGCAACGAGGAGTTCGGCACGTTCGAGAAGATCTCGGACGACCCGCTCAAGGTCAAGTACACGATCAACGAGGACGCCACCTGGTCCGACGGCACCCCCGTCACCGCCGCGGACTTCATCGTGCAGTGGGCCGCGGACAACCCCAACATCGTGGACGAGTCCGGCAAGGCCGACCCGAAGACCGGCCAGAAGCCGCAGCTCTTCGAGTCCATCACCTCCGAACCGGGCAAGTACATCCCGGAGGCTCCGGAGGGCGACCCCAAGGGCAAGGAGTTCACGGTCACCTACGCCGAGCCCTACGCCGACTGGGAGATCCTCATCACCACCGCCCTCCCGGCGCACGTGATCGCCAAGGGCGCGGACATGTCCCTCGACGACCTGGTCGCGGCCGCCAAGGCCAAGGACTCCACCAAGCTCGTGCCCGCCGCCAAGTTCTGGAACAACGGCTGGGACTTCAACCCGGGCGAGCTCCCGTCCGCGGACATGATCCCCTCCATGGGCCCGTACAAGATCAAGGACGGCGGCTGGGTCGCCGGCCAGTCGATCACCCTCGAGGCCAACGACAAGTACTGGGGCACCCCGGCAGCCACCAAGAACCTGGTCATCAAGTTCGCCGCCCCCGAGACCCACGTCCAGGCGCTGCAGAACAAGGAGCTCGACGTCATCGAGCCGCAGGCCACCGTGGACACCGTGTCCCAGCTCGAGGGCCTGGGCGACTCGGTCAACATCCAGAAGGGCGACCAGCTGACCTGGGAGCACCTCGACTTCAACCGCGGCACCGGCTCGACCTTCGCCGACAGCAAGGAGCTGCGCGAGGCGTTCGCCCTCTGCGTGCCCCGCCAGCAGATCGTGGACAACCTGGTCAAGCCGATCAACCCGGACGCCACGGTCATGAACGCCCGCGAGGTCTTCCCCTTCCAGGACAACTACCAGGAGGTCGTGGACGCGGCCTACCCGAAGGAGATGGACCAGCCGAACATCGAGAAAGCCAAGGAGCTCGTCGCCAAGTCCGGCGTCTCCAAGCCGACCGTGCGCCTGGGCTACCAGGCCGGCAACCAGCGCCGCGCCGAGACCGTGAAGCTGATCAAGGCCTCGTGCGACCAGGCGGGCTTCGACGTCCAGGACGCGAACTCCAACGTGTTCTTCAAGGAGGTCATGCCGACCGGCGACTACGACGTCGCGCTCTACGCGTGGTCCGGCTCCGGCCAGAAGGCCTCCGGCGCCAACATCTACCAGTCGGACGGCGAGCAGAACCAGCAGTCCTACTCCAACAAGACCGTGGACGAGGCGTGGGACAAGCTCGCCGGCTCCCTGGACGAGAAGGAGCAGCTGGAGCAGGTCAAGGTCATCGAGAAGGCGCTCTGGGAGGACTTCCAGGCCATCCCGCTGTACGCCCACCCGGGCGTCGTGGCCCACCAGGCCGACCTGGCCAACGTGCGCGACACCGTCGCGCAGCAGGGCGCGCTGTGGAACGTCGAGCAGTGGAAGCGTGTGAGCTGACGCTCCCCTGACACCGCCCGGGGTCGTTCCCCCCGGGCGCCGCACGACCATCGACCTGGGCCCGGCCGCCAGTGGCCGGGCCCAGGCATGTGGAACGGCGGAGCCACCCCCACCTCCCCCACGAGCACGGAAGGCCACCCCCTGTTGTGCTGAAATTCATCCTGAGACGCCTGGGCAGCTCCGCGCTGGTCCTCTTCGGCGCGTCCATCCTCCTGTACGTCCTGACCGTCAACTCCGGCGACCCCCTGAAGGACCTGCGCGAGTCGCAGGCCAGCAACCGCGAGCAGCTGATGCAGGCCCGCATCGACTACATGGGGCTGGACGACCCCTGGTACGAGCGGTACTGGAACTGGCTCACCGGCGTCGTCAAGTACCTGATCGGCGCCGGCACTCTGGGCACCGACCGCTCCGGCGTGCAGGTGGAGAGCCTGCTCGGCAACGCGGCCGCCTCCACGCTGCGCCTCGTGGTGCTGGCCACCGTGCTCGCGATCGTCATCGGCGTGGCCATCGGCATCATCACCGCCATCCGCCAGTACTCGGGTCTCGACTACGCGGTGACCTTCCTGATCTTCCTGTTCTTCTCCCTGCCCGTGTTCTGGGCCGCCGTGCTCCTGAAGGAGTACCTGGCGATCGGGTTCAACAACTGGATCGCCCGCCCCACCATGGACTGGCCGCTCGTCATCGGACTCGCGGTGGTTCTGGGGCTGGCCCTGCAGGCGGCCATGGGCGGCCGCCTCGTCCGCCGTCTCCTGACCTTCGCGGCCACCGTCGCCGTGATCGTGCTCGGCGGCTACCTGCTCTTCGCCCTAGACATGTGGCGCAACCCGCGCATGGGCCCGCTCGTGCAGCTGCTGATCGGCCTGGCCGTCGCCGTGGGCGGCACCGCACTGGTCGCCGGCCTGAAGAACCGCTCCGTGCTCAAGGCCGCCCTGGCCACCGTGGCCGTGGGCGTCGTCGCCTACTACGCCACGTACGGCGTGCTGATGCAGAGCCCCTCCGGCTGGCTCATCGCCGGCCTCGGCGTCATCGCGGTGCTGGTGGGCGTGCTCGCCGGCCGTCTGCTCGGCGGCTTCTCGAAGGGGTCCGCGGTGTCCGTCTCCGTGGTGACCGCCCTGGTCATGGGCCTGTCCATCTTGGCCGAGCACATGATGAACTACTGGCCGCAGCTGCTGAAGGCCAAGCCCCGTCCGATCGCCACGATCGGCGCGGAGACCCCCAACCTCACCGGTCACTTCTGGGTGCTGTTCCTGGACAAGGGCACGCAGCTGCTGCTGCCCACGGTGCTGCTGACGATCATCTCCGTCGCCACCTACTCCCGGTACACGCGCTCCTCGATGCTCGAGGTCTCGCGTCAGGACTACATCCGCACCGCACGGGCCAAGGGCCTGGGGGAGCGCCAGGTGATCCTGAAGCACGCGTTCCGCAACTCGCTGATCCCGATCACCACGATCATGGCCTTCGACTTCGCCGGCCTGATCGGCGGCGCCGTCATCACCGAGAGCGTGTTCGGCTGGAAGGGCATGGGCGAGCTGTTCCGCACCGGCCTGGACCAGGTCGACCCCGCGCCCGTGATGGCGTTCTTCCTGGTGACCGGCACGGCTGCCGTCCTGATGAACCTGGTGGCGGACATCCTGTATGCCGTCCTCGACCCCCGGATCCGAGTGTGATGACCATGAGCCACTCCGCACAGCAGAACCCCCGGAGCACCTCACCGGCCGTCGTCGACCTCGCCGAGGCCGAGGACCTGAAGCTCCAGCAGAAGACCGGCAAGTCCTATTCGCAGGGCGCCCTGATCCGCATGCGCTTCTTCCGCCACAAGGCGGCCATGGTCTCCCTGGTCGTCCTGGCCTTCATCGCCCTCATGGCGTTCACCTCGATCGGCTTCGCCGGCATCCCCGGTTGGTGGGACGAGTCCTACTCGGCCGCGTCCACCGTCGTGGACGGCGGGCGGCCCACCCTGTCCGTCGTGCCCCAGTTCCTGGGCGGCGAGGGCCTGCGCTGGGGTGCACACCCCTTCGGGCAGACCTCCACCGGCACGGACTTCTTCGCCCTGGTGATGCGCGGCACCCAGCAGTCGCTGATCATCGCGTTCATCGTGGGCCTGATCTCCACGGCCATCGGCGCGCTGGTCGGCGCGGCCTCCGCCTACTTCGGCGGCTGGGTCGACTCCGTGCTCATGCGCCTGACCGACCTGATCATCGTGATCCCGCTGCTCGTCCTGGCGGCGGTGCTGGGCAAGATGGCGGGCGGCCTGCAGCTCGGCATCCTGCCGCTGGCCTTCGTGCTCGGCATCGTCTCCTGGACCTCCCTGGCCCGCCTGGTGCGCGGCGAGATCCTCTCCCTCCGGGAGAAGGAGTTCGTGGCCGCCGCCGTGGCCATGGGCGCCAAGCCCGGCCGCATCATCGGCAAGCACCTGCTGCCCAACACCATCGGCGTGATCGTGGTGAACGCGACCTTCGCCATCGCCGGCGCCGTGCTGCTGGAGACCTCGCTCTCCTACCTGGGCTTCGGCGTGAAGTCCCCGGACTCCTCGCTGGGCCTGCTCATCAGCGACTACCAGACCGCGTTCACCACGCGCCCCTGGCTGTTCTGGTGGCCGGGCATGACCATCCTCGCGATCGCCCTGTCCGTGAACTTCCTCGGCGACGGCCTGCGTGACGCGTTCGATCCGCGCCAGTCCGGCTCGGGGCGTCGCAAGCGCGGCCTGTTCAGCCGCCGCGCGGCGGTCACCGAGGCCACGCCGACGACGGCGGGCGGCCTGCAGGCCTCCCCGGCGTCCGCTCCGGCCGGCCACGCGGACGTCGTAACCGACTCCCGCGGCCTGGACGCCCCCGCCGCCTGGACCGTCACGGACGCCGACGGCACCTCCCGCCCCGCCGGGGACGACGTCGACACCACGGAAGGGGACGCCCGATGAGCTCGAAGGCATTCGATCCCAAGGACTCCGGAACCACCGAGACCTCCGCCGAGGACCTGCGGGCCCGGGCGGAGACCCTGCCGGGCTCGTCCGGCGAGGCGCCCCAGGGCGTCGTGACCACCGCCACCGGCTCCCTCAAGGTGCCCGGGCCGGCGACCACCACGATGGGCGTCGTCGAGCACCACGACGACCTCGGCGGCGAGCCCGTGCTCGCCTTCCAGGACGTGGCCGTGCGCTTCGCCACCGAGTTCGGCTCGGTGCACGCCGTGAAGGGTGTGACGTTCGACGTCAAGCCCGGCGAGGTCGTCGCCCTGGTGGGCGAGTCGGGCTCCGGCAAGTCCGTGACCAGCTCCACGGCCATGGGTCTGCTGCCGCCGTCGGCGGACATCACCGGCTCGGTGAAGCTCGGCGGGCGCGAGGTCCTCACCATGACCGACTCCCAGCTGCGGTCCATCCGCGGCCAGGACGTCGCCATGGTGTTCCAGGAGCCCATGACCGCCCTCAACCCTGTGCTCACCGTGGGCGACCAGCTCACGGAGGCCCTGCAGCTGCACGGCCTGGCGTTCGGCACCGAGGCGACCAAGCGGGCGGTCGAGCTGCTCACCATGGTGGGCATCCCGGACGCGGCCGACCGCCTCAAGCAGTACCCGCACCAGTTCTCCGGCGGCCAGCGCCAGCGCATCGTGATCGCGATGGCGATCAGCTGCTCCCCGCGCGTGATCATCGCGGACGAGCCGACCACCGCCCTGGACGTGACCGTCCAGGCGGAGATCCTCGAGCTGCTGCGCTCCCTCAAGGACAAGATGAACACCGGCATCCTGCTCATCACCCACAACATGGGCGTGGTGGCGGACATGGCGGACCGCGTCTGCGTGATGCTCCACGGCGAGCTCGTGGAGTCCGGCACGGTGCAGCAGGTGCTCCAGCGTCCGCAGCACCCGTACACCCAGCGCCTGCTGGCCGCGGTGCCGCGCCTCGGGGAGGCGCTCGAGACCGCGGAGCCGGAGCCCGTCACCTCCACGCAGACGGCCGTGAAGTACGCGATCGAGGCCGAGGACCTCTGCATCGAGTACGACCACCGCGGCAAGAAGAACCGCGTGGTCCACGACGTCAGCTTCCAGGTGGCCCCGGGCGAGATCCTCGGCCTGGTGGGCGAGTCCGGCTCGGGCAAGTCCACGATCGCCAAGGCCGTGCTCGGCCTGCTCCCGGTGGCCTCCGGCGCCCTGCGTCTGCAGGGCGAGGACCTGGCCACCATGAAGGCGGCCGAGCAGCGGGCGCTGCGCAGGAAGATCGGCGTGGTGTTCCAGGACCCGGCGGCCTCGCTGGATCCCCGGTTCCCGATCGGGGACGTCATCACCGAGCCGATGGTCATCCACGGGGTGGGGGACCGGCGCTCGCGCCTGGCCCGCGCCGAGGAGCTCCTCGACGCCGTGCGCCTGCCGCGCGACGTGGTGAACCGCTACCCGCACGAGCTCTCCGGCGGCCAGCGGCAGCGCGTGTCCATCGCGCGCGCGCTGACCCTGGACCCCGAGGTCCTGATCGCGGACGAGCCCACCTCCGCCCTGGACGTGTCCGTCCAGGCGGCGGTGCTGGAGATGTTCGCCGAGCTGCAGACCCGGTACGAGTTCGCGTGCCTCTTCGTGTCCCACGACCTCGCCGTGGTGGACATGCTGGCCCACAAGGTGCTGGTGCTCAAGGACGGCCGCCAGGTCGAGCAGGGCCCCACGGGCCGCGTGCTGCACCACCCGCAGGCGGAGTACACCCAGCGCCTGCTGGCGGCCGCGCCCGTCCCGGATCCGGACCAGCAGGCCGAGCGCCGCCGGGAGCGCCGGCGCCTGCTGGCCTCCTTCGGCGAGTCGGCGTACTGACCCGCGGTCCCGCGGAGCACGACGGCGGCCCCCACCTCACGGTGGGGGCCGCCGTCGTCGCCGGGGGGGAGGGCCGCGGCCCGCTCGGGGCGCGCCGTGGGGGTGTCCGCGGCGCGTATGATCATCCGGGGCCGCCCGTGTGCCGTGCCCGCACCCCTCTTCTCAGACCGGACAGGACTTCCATGACCTCGACCGACACCCGCCGCTCCGACCTGCGCAACGTGGCCATCGTTGCCCACGTGGACCACGGCAAGACCACCCTGGTGGACGCCATGCTCCGGCAGACCGGCGCCTTCAACACCCACGGGGACGTCGCCGAGCGCGTCATGGACTCGGGCGACCTCGAGAAGGAGAAGGGCATCACGATCCTCGCCAAGAACACCACGGTGTTCTACTCGGGCCCCTCGGCCCCCGAGGGCGAGACCGTGACCATCAACGTCATCGACACCCCCGGCCACGCCGACTTCGGCGGCGAGGTCGAGCGCGGCCTGTCCATGGTGGACGGCGTCGTCCTGCTGGTGGACGCCTCCGAGGGCCCGCTGCCGCAGACCCGCTTCGTGCTCCGCAAGGCCCTCGCCGCCAAGCTGCCGGTGGTGCTCGTGGTCAACAAGACCGACCGCCCGGACGCCCGCATCGACGGCGTCGTCTCCGACTCCATGGACCTGCTGCTGGGCCTGGCCTCCGACCTGGCCGAGGAGGACCCGGAGCTGGACCTGGACTCCGTCCTGGACGTGCCCGTGGTGTACGCCTCCGGCAAGGCCGGCCGCGCCTCCCGCGAGCAGCCGGGCGACGGCGCCCTTCCGGACTCCGAGGACCTCGAGCCCCTGTTCAACGTGATCATGGAGCACATCCCCGCCCCGGTGTACGACGAGTCCGAGGTCCTGCAGGCCCACGTGACCAACCTCGACGCCTCCCCGTTCCTGGGCCGCCTCGCCCTCGTGCGCATCGTCAACGGCACCCTCAAGAAGGGCCAGACCGTGGCCTGGGCCCGCCAGGACGGTCAGCTCAAGTCGGTGAAGATCACCGAGCTGCTCGCCACCAAGGGCCTCGAGCGCGTCCCGGCCGACGAGGCGGGCGCCGGCGAGATCGTCGCCGTCGCCGGCATCGAGGACATCATGATCGGGGAGACCCTCACCGACCTCGAGGACCCGAAGCCGCTGCCGCTGATCACCGTGGACGATCCCGCGATCTCCATGACCGTGGGCATCAACACCTCCCCGCTGGCCGGCCGCGTCAAGGGCGCCAAGGTCACCGCCCGCCAGGTGAAGGACCGCCTGGACAAGGAGCTCATCGGCAACGTGTCCCTCAAGGTGCTTCCCACCGAGCGCCCGGACGCGTGGGAGGTCCAGGGCCGCGGCGAGCTCGCGCTGGCCATCCTGGTCGAGCAGATGCGCCGCGAGGGCTTCGAGCTGACCGTGGGCAAGCCCCAGGTGGTCACCAAGCAGATCGACGGCAAGCTGCACGAGCCGATGGAGCGCATGACCATCGACATCCCCGAGGAGTTCATGGGCGCCGTCACGCAGCTCATGGCCGCCCGCAAGGGCCGCATGCAGGAGATGTCCAACCACGGCACCGGCTGGATCCGCATGGAGTTCCTGGTGCCGGCCCGCGGCCTGATCGGCTTCCGCACCCGCTTCCTCACGGACACCCGCGGCGCCGGCATCGCCTCGTCCGAGGCCGCCGGCTACGAGCCGTGGACCGGCGACATCGAGTACCGCACCAACGGCTCCCTGGTGGCGGATCGCGCGGGCACCGCCACGCCGTTCGCCATGATCAACCTGCAGGAGCGCGGCACGTTCTTCATCCAGCCGGGCGCCGAGGTGTACGAGGGCATGATCGTGGGCGAGAACGCGCGGGCGGACGACATGGACGTGAACATCACCAAGGAGAAGAAGCTCACCAACATGCGTGCCGCCTCCTCCGAGTCCTTCGAGGGCCTGACCCCGCCCCGCACCCTGACCCTCGAGGAGTCCCTCGAGTTCGCCCGGGAGGACGAGTGCGTGGAGATCACCCCCGAGGACATCCGCATCCGCAAGGTGGTCCTGGACGCGAACGAGCGCCTCAAGGCGGCCCGTGCCCGCGCCCGCGCCTGAGCCGCGCCACGGCGCGCACCCCACGACGGCGGCGCCCGTCCCCTCCGCGGGGGGCGGCGCCGCCGTCGCGGCACGCAGGGGACGACGCCGGCCGGCCTGGCGGGACGTGCTGCCCGGCCTGGCGCTCGGCGTCGGGACGGGCGCGCTGGGCACCGCCACGCACCTGAGCCTGCTGCCCGTCGGCTCCTGGCTGCTCCCGTGGGGGCTGGTGCTCGCGCTCGTGCTGGTCGGCTCCACGCAGCGCTGGTGGATGCGCCGCGCCGCGGCCGCCGGGGGACGCCCGGTGCGGGCGGGCGCCGCCGTCGTGCTGGCCGCGTTCACCATGGCCTCCGCGCTGCGCTGGCTGCCGGCCACGGACCGGCTGGACCTGCCCTGGACCGCGGGCGTCGCGCAGGCCATGCCCGTGGCGTTCGCGGCCTCGGTCGGCTGGACGCTGGGCCTGCCGGTGCTCGGCGTCGTCCTGCTGTGGCTGGGCGCCCGTGCCGGCGAGGGACGGGCGGCCGGAGAGAGTACCCTGGAGCGAACCCCGAACCCCGTGCCTGCCAGGAAGGTGGACGGTCAGCCATGACCTATGTGATCGCGTTGCCGTGTGTGGACGTCAAGGACAAGGCGTGCATCGACGAGTGCCCCGTGGACTGCATCTACGAGGGCGAGCGCTCCCTCTACATCCACCCGGACGAGTGCGTCGACTGCGGCGCCTGCGAGCCGGTGTGCCCGGTGGAGGCCATCTACTACGAGGACGACGTCCCCGAGGAGTGGGCCGACTACTACAAGGCCAACGTCGAGTTCTTCGACGACCTCGGCTCCCCGGGCGGCGCGGCCAAGCTCGGCCAGATCGCCAAGGACCACCCGCTGATCTCCGCGCTGCCCCCGCAGGGCGAGGGCGCCTGAGCGCATGCTGACGCTGCCGGACTACCCCTGGGACACGCTCGCCCCCTACCGTGAGCGCGCCGCGGCGCACCCCGAGGGCACGGTGGACCTGTCCATCGGCACGCCGGTGGATCCCACGCCCGCGCTGATCCGCGACGCGCTCACGGCGGCCGCGGACGCCCACGGCTACCCGACGACGCACGGCACCGCCGAGCTCCGGCAGGCCGTCGTGGACTGGTTCGCCCGGCGGCGCGGCGTCCCGGGGCTGGACCCGGAGGCCGTCCTGCCCACGGTCGGCTCGAAGGAGCTCATCGCGTGGCTGCCTACGCTGCTGGGCCTGGGGGCGGGGGACGTCGTCGTCTTCCCGGCCACCGCGTACCCCACCTACGCGATCGGCGCGCAGATCGCCGGCGCCGAGGCCGTGGCCGCGGACACCCTCGCCGAGCTCGACGACGACGTCCGCTCCCGCGTGCGCCTCGTCTGGACGAACTCCCCGGCCAACCCCACCGGCGCCGTCCTGGACGCCGCGGAACTGAGGGCGATCGTGGACGACGCCCGGGCCCTGGGCGCCGTGGTCTGCGGCGACGAGTGCTACGCCGAGCTCGGCTGGGACGAGTGGGAGGACCGCGTCGTCCCGTGCATCCTCGCTCCCGAGGTCTCCGGCGGGGACCTCACCGGCCTGCTCTCCGTGTACTCGCTGTCCAAGCAGTCCAACCTCGCCGGGTACCGCGCGGCGTTCGTCGGCGGCGACCCCGAGCTGATCGCGCCGCTGACCAACACCCGCAAACACGCCGGGATGATCGTGCCCGGGCCCGTGCAGCACGCCATGGCCGTGGCCCTCCGCGACGACGCCCACGTGGCCGCCCAGAGGGACCTCTACCGGGAGCGGCGCGCCGCGCTGAAGGCGGCCCTCGAGTCCGCCGGGTACGCGGTGGACCACTCCGAGGCCGGCCTGTACCTGTGGACCCGCCGGGCGGACCTCGCCCCCGGTCAGGGCACCGCGCAGGACTCGTGGGACCTGCTCGGCGAGCTCGCCGAGCTGGGGATCGTGGCCGGGCCGGGCGTCTTCTACGGCGCCGCCGGCCACGGGCACGTCCGTGTGGCGATCACCGCCTCGGACGAGGCCGTGGCCGCCGGCGCCGCTCGGCTGACCGCGCGCGGCCCGCTGCCCCGCTGAGACGCACGGACGACGGCGCCCCCGGCTCCGGGGGCGCCGTCCACGGCGCGGCCCCGCGGGTCCACCGGTGGCGTGCCGCCCGGCCCGACTGGGTAGAGTGGAGAAGAATCGTCCCCGTGTGCGCGCCCAGTCCTGCGCGCCGCGGGCCCACCTGACAGGAAGACGAGGGAGACACCCGTGAGCGAGATTGAGTCCGCCCGACTGACGGTCGGCGAGAAGACCCTGGACCTCGGCGTCGAGAAGGCGGCCGAGGGCAACGACGGCATCGTCGTCGCCCCGCTGCTCAAGGAGACCGGCAAGGTCACCTACGACCCGGGCTTCATGAACACCGCCAACGCCAAGTCCGCCATCACCTACATCGACGGCGACCAGGGCATCCTGCGCTACCGCGGCTACGCGATCGAGGACCTCGCCGAGCACTCCTCGTTCATGGAGGTCGCCTACCTGCTCATCTACGGCGAGCTGCCGGAGTCCAAGGAGGCCCTGGAGGCCTGGGAGACCAACATCCTGCGCCACAACATGGTCCACGAGGACCTGAAGATGTTCTTCAACGGCTTCCCGCGCGACGCACACCCGATGCCGGTGCTGTCCTCCTCCGTGTCCGCCCTGTCCACCTTCTACGCGGACTCCCTGGACCCCAAGGACCCCGAGCAGGTCCACATCTCCACCGTGCGCCTGCTGGGCAAGCTGCCGGTGCTGGCCTCCTACGCGTTCAAGAAGTCGCTGGGCCAGCCGTTCATGTACCCGCACAACAACCTCAACTACGTGGAGAACTTCCTCCGCCTGTGCTTCGGCGTGCCCGCCGAGGAGTACGAGATCGACCCGGACATGGTCAAGGCGCTCGACCTGCTCCTCATGCTCCACGCGGACCATGAGCAGAACGCGTCGACCTCCACGGTGCGCCTGGTGGGCTCCACGGACGCCAACCTCTTCGCCTCCGTCTCGGCCGGCATCAACGCCCTCTACGGCCCCCTGCACGGCGGTGCCAACGAGGCCGTCCTCAACATGCTGCGCAGGATCCAGGCCGAGGGCATCAAGCCCGAGGACTTCATGGAGAAGGTGAAGCACAAGGAGGACGGCGTCCGCCTGATGGGCTTCGGACACCGCGTCTACAAGAACTACGACCCGCGCGCCAAGATCGTCAAGAAGACCGCCGAGGACATCCTGGCCAAGCTCGGCGGCAACGACGAGCTGCTCGAGATCGCCATGCGCCTCGAGGAGAAAGCCCTCGCCGACGACTACTTCGTGGAGCGTCGTCTCTACCCGAACGTCGACTTCTACACCGGCGTGATCTACAAGGCCATGGGCTTCCCCGAGAAGATGTTCACCGTCCTCTTCGCCCTGGGTCGCCTCCCCGGCTGGATCGCCCAGTGGCGCGAGCTGACGGAGGACCCGGCCACCAAGATCGGCCGCCCGCGCCAGATCTACGTGGGCGAGCAGCTGCGCCAGTACCCGCAGCGCTGACCGGGGCGCCGGGGCGCGCGCCCCGGACCCCGCCGACCGCGCGACGGCCCCCGCACCCGGACAGGGTGCGGGGGCCGTCGGCGTTCAGCTCAGGAGCGTCAGTTCGCGTGCAGCTCCGCGTTGAGCGCCACGGTGCGGCCGTCGCGGGGGAGGACCTCCACGCCGCCGGTCACGGAGTTGCGGCGGAACAGCAGGTTGGTCACGCCCGAGAGCTCGACCGCCTTGACGGTGCGCGGCTTCCGGCCGGGCTCCACCACGGTCACCACGGTGCCCGCGGTGACGTACAGGCCGGCCTCCACCACGGAGTCGTCGCCGATGGAGATGCCCACGCCGGAGTTCGCGCCGAGCAGCACGTGCTCGCCGATGACGACCTTCTGGGTGCCGCCGCCGGAGAGGGTGCCCATGATGGACACGCCGCCGCCGAGGTCGGAGCCGTCGCCCACCACCACGCCGGCGGAGATGCGGCCCTCCACCATGGAGTGGCCCAGGGTGCCGGCGTTGAAGTTGACGAAGCCCTCGTGCATCACGGTCGTGCCCTCGGCCAGGTGCGCGCCGAGGCGGACGCGGTCGGCGTCGCCGATGCGCACGCCGGTGGGCACCACGTAGTCGGTCATGCGGGGGAACTTGTCCACGCCGTAGACGTTCACGGCGCCGCGGGCGCGCAGCTTGGCACGGGTCGCCTCGAAGCCCTCGACCGCGCACGGGCCGAAGTTCGTCCACACGACGTTGGTGAGCAGGCCGAACACGCCGTCCAGGTTCAGCTCGTTGGGGCGCACCAGGCGGTGGGAGAGGGCGTGCAGGCGCAGCCAGGCGTCCTCCGCGGAGGCGGGGGCGACGTCGAGGTCCGCCTCGAGGGCGACGATGTCCTGGGTGGTGCCGCGATCCGCGTCGGCGGCTGCGAGGCCCTCGAGGGTGCCGGCGAGGGACGCGTCGGCGGAAGCCAGCGGGCCGGTGACGGGCGCGGGGAACCAGACGTCGAGGACGGCGCCGTCGGCGGCGCGGGTGGCCAGGCCGTGGCCGGAGACGAGGCGGGCGGAGGAGGTCTGCGAGGTGTCGGTCATGCGCGTCAGACTACCGACCCGCCCGTGCCGGGTCCGGTGCAGCGGCCCGCCCCGTCCGTAGGATGGACGCCATGACCGACGCCGTCGCCCCCGTCCTGCCCGACCTCGCCGCCGCCGACCTCGACGTCGCCGCGCTGACCGCCACGCTGCTGGACGCGCCGTCGGTCTCCGACGACGAGGGCCCGCTCGCCGACGCCGTCGAGGCGGCGCTGGCCCGCCTGCCGCGGCTGGGCGTGCGGCGCTTCGGGGACGCGATCGTGGCCCGCACCGAGCTGGGCCTGCCCGGCCGGGTGATCCTCGCCGGCCACCTGGACACCGTGCCCCTGCCCACTGCGCCCGGAGCGCGCGGCACCGTCCCCTCCGCCTGGGAGGGGGACGTGCTCTACGGCCGTGGCGCCGTGGACATGAAGTCCGGCGTCGCCGTCCAGTTGGCCCTGGCCGGCCTGTTCGGACGGGCGGACGGCCCGGACCCGGTCCACGACGTCACCTGGGTGTTCTACGACCACGAGGAGGTCGACTCCGCGCGGTCCGGCCTCGCCCGCATCGCCCGCCAGGCCCCGGAGCTGCTCGAGGGCGACTTCGCCGTGCTGCTCGAGCCCACGGACGGCGTCGTGGAGGGCGGCTGCAACGGCACCTGCCGGTACCGGGTGCGGTTCGAGGGGGTCGCCGCGCACTCCGGGCGCGCGTGGCGCGGGGACAACGCGATCCACAAGCTGGGCGCACTGCTGAGCGCCCTGGCCGCCTACGAGCCCGCCACCGTCACGGTGGAGGGGCTGGACTACCGCGAGGGCCTGAACGCCATCCGCGTGTCCGGGGGAGTGGCCGGCAACGTCATCCCCGACGCCGCGGCCACCGAGGTGAACTACCGGTTCGCCCCGGACAAGACCCTCGAGCAGGCGCACGCCCACGTCCGGGAGGTCTTCGCGGCCGCCGGCGTGGACTGGGACGCCCAGGTGGAGGTCACGGACGCCTCGCCCGCCGCCCGCCCGGGCCTGGACCGGCCCGCCGCCGCGGCCTTCGTGGCCGCCGTGGGCGGGGAGCCCATGCCCAAGTACGGCTGGACGGACGTCGCCCGCTTCTCCGAGCTCGGCGTGCCCGCCGTGAACTTCGGTCCCGGGGACGCCCTGCTCGCCCACACGGACGACGAACACGTGGAGCGTGCGGCCGTCGAGCGCTGCCGGGACGCCCTCGAGGCCTGGCTGCGGGGCTGAGCCGCCGCCCTGTCATCCCTCCGCCCCCCGAGACGACCACGGGCCGGGCGTCCGTGAGGAGACCCGGCCCGCGGCGACGGAGACCCGTCGGGGGGGGGGGGGGGGGGGGGGGGGCTCAGTCCTTCCCGATGGTCACGGCGGTCGAGCCGGCGTGGGGCTTCGTCCTCCCGGAGGTGCGGGAGGACAGTCGGCGGGAGAGCAGCGTGGCCAACCAGGTGAGCAGCATGTTGATCAGGATGAAGATCACGGCGGCCACCACCAGCGTCTGCAGGATGTTGCCCTGGCCGGAGCCGAGCTGGCGGGCGTACTGCAGCAGCTCGAAGAAGCCGATCAGGTAGCCCAGCGCCGAGTCCTTGAGGATCACCACGAACTGGCTCAGCAGGGACGGGAGCATGGCGACGAGCGCCTGCGGCACCTCCACGAGGCGCAGTGACTGGTTCGGCGTCATGCCGATCGCCGCGGCGGCCTCGCGCTGGCCCTTGGGCAGGCCCGTCACGCCGGACCGGACGAGCTCGGCGATGACGGAGCCGTTGTAGAGGGTCAGGCCCACGATCACGGCGTAGTACGGGCTGTCCGCGGCGTTGATCGCCCCGCCGCGGGCCGCCAGCGCGAACGCCTGGTAGAAGAAGACCATCATCACGAGGACGGGCACGGCCCGCAGGAACTCGACGACGACGGCCGCCAGCCACCGCACCGGCGCGACCGGCGCCAGGCGCAGGAAGCCGAACACCAGGCCGAACACCACCGAGGTGACCACGGCGATGCCCGCGGACTGCAGGGTGAACTGCAGGCCCGGCAGGTAGTAGTTGGTCCAGGCGTTGGCGTCGAGCGCGGCCAGCCAGCGGCGCGGCTCGAGCTGGCCGCGGTCCTGGAGCGCCATGCCGACGACGACGGCCACGGCCAGCACGAGGGCCAGGGCCACGAGGTTGACGATCAGGATGCGCCGCCGGGTCGCCGGACCCGGGGCGTCGAACAGCACGGAGGCCTGCGCGCTCATCGGCTCACCGCCCACTTGTCGGAGGCCCACGTGGTCAGCAGGCCGATCGGGATGACGATCAGGCAGAACCCGATCGCGATGGTCAGGAAGATCGCCACCATGGCGTCGGGCCGGAACTCGATCATGGTTTTCATCAGCCCGGAGGCCTCGGCCACGGACGCGGCGGCGGCCACGGTGGTGTTCTTGGTCAGGGCGATCACGGTGTTGCCGATCGGGGTGATCGCCCCGCGCAGGGCCTGCGGCAGGATCACCAGGCGGGCGGCGGGCAGGAAGCCCAGGCCGATCGCGCGGGCGGCCTCGGCCTGGCCCAGGGGCACCGTGTTCACGCCGGAGCGGATCGCCTCGCACATGAACGCCGCGTGGTACAGGGACAGGGCGAGCACGGCGTAGACGAAGAAGTTGACCTTGAAGTCCGGGGCGAACGTGACCTTCAGCTGGCCCCAGACCGCGAGCACGCCGATCAGCATGATGATGGTCAGCGGGGTGTTGCGCACGATGTGGACGTAGCCCGCTCCGACGGCCCGCAGGGAGGGCACGGGGGAGATGCGGCAGAGGGCGAGCAGCACGCCGAGGACGAAGGCGCCCAGGGTGGCGAGCGCGGCCAGCCGGATGTTCATCCAGAAGGCCTGCGGCACGGCGGCGCCGTACTGCTCGACGAGGGTGGACAGGGATTCCATGTCTCCTCCGGGGATCGGGAGCGGGTGCCAGACGACGGCGGCGGCTCCGGTCTCGGAGCCGCCGCCGGCGCGTGGGGCGTCAGGAAGGGATCAGGCGCAGGGCTCGAACTCGGCGTCGGCGCCGGAGTTCTTGTCCTCGGAGTACTCGTAACCGGTGCCCTCGGTGTTGGCCTTCAGGGACTTCTCCCACTCGCCGGAGTCCTTCATGGCCTTGATGGCCTCGTTGATGTCCTTGCACTTGTCCGAGCCCTTCTGCAGGCCGACGCCGTAGCGCTCGGTGGTGAAGGGCTGGCCGACGACCTTGAACTTGCCCTTGTTGGCGTCGGTCGCCGCGAGGCCGGCGAGGATGATGTCGTCCGTGGTCACGGCGTCCACCTGGCCGGACTCCAGGTAGGTCACGCACTCCGCGTAGCCGCCCTGCTCGACCAGGTTCACGCCGGAGGCGTAGTTGTCCTTGATCTTCTGGGCGGAGGTCGAGCCGGTGACGGAGCACAGGTTCTTGCCGTTGAGGGAGTCCGGGCCGGTGATCGAGGTGTCGTCCTGGCGGACCAGCAGGTCCTGGCCGGCCACGAAGTAGGGGCCGGCGAAGTCCACGCGCTGCTTGCGCGCGTCGGTGATGGAGTAGGTCGCGAAGATCATGTCGACCTCGCCGTTCTCCAGGGCGTTCTCGCGGTTCGCGGACGGGGTCTGGACCCACTCGATCTTGTCCTCGGCAACGCCGAGCTTGCCTGCCACGTAGCGGGCGACGTCGGTGTCGAAGCCGGTGGGCGCGTTCTGGCCCTCACGGAAGCCGAGGCCCGGCTGGTCGTACTTGATGCCGATCCGGAGGGTGTCCGAGGAGCCGGACTGGGCGGCGGTCGAACCGGAGGCGGACGACGCGGAGCCCGAGCCGCCCGAGGAGGAGGGGGAGCAGGCGGAGAGGGACAGGGCCGCGGCGGCGGCCACCGCGGCGACGGAGAGGATGCGGGAACGGGCCATGATGACTCCTTGGGTGCGGAGGGTGCTGACGGGGAGGGTGACGACGACGGCGCCCCGGTCGGGGCCGGCACGCGTCAGTGGACGAGGATCTTGCCCAGGAATTCCTGGGCGCGGGGGTGCTGAGGGCGGGTGAAGAAGGACTCGGGGTCGGTGTCCTCGAGGATCTCGCCGTCCGCCATGAAGACGACCCGGTCGCCGGCCTTGCGGGCGAAGCCCATCTCGTGGGTCACGACGACCATGGTCATGCCCTCGCGGGCCAGGCCGACCATGACGTCGAGGACCTCCTGGACCATCTCCGGGTCCAGGGCGGACGTGGGCTCGTCGAAGAGCAGCGCCTGCGGCTCCATGGCCAGGGCGCGGGCGATGGCCACGCGCTGCTGCTGGCCGCCGGAGAGCTGGGCGGGCATCTTCTTGGCCTGGTGGGCCACGCCCACGCGCTCGAGCAGCTCGAGGGCGTGACGCTCGGCCTCCGCCTTCTTCCTGCCCTTCACCCGGATGGGGCCCAGGGTGACGTTCTCGAGGATTGACTTGTGCGCGAAGAGGTTGAAGGACTGGAAGACCATGCCGACCTCGGCCCGCAGGCGGGCGAGTTCGCGCCCCTCGGACGGCAGGGGCCGGCCGTCGATGAGGATGCGGCCGCCGTCGTCGTCGATGGTCTCGAGACGGTTGATGGTGCGGCAGAGGGTGGACTTGCCCGAGCCGGACGGCCCCAGGACGATGGCCACCTGGCCGCGCGGGATGGCGAGGTCGATGTCCTTGAGGGCATGGAACTCGCCGAAGTGCTTGTTGACGTGCTCCAGCCGGATGAGGGCGTCCGAGGCCGCGGCGGGCGCCGGGCCGGAGGCGGCCGTGGAGCCGTGGACGGTGCCGGAAGTGATCTCGCTCATACCCGGGAATATAGCGCACGTCACACCTTGCGCCGCCCACCTGTTCGGTGGGGTGACCCACGAGCAGAGGACCGCCCGCGAATGGGGCACGGCGCCGGTCAGCCGCAGCGGGAGGCGTCCGGGGCGGGGCGCCCCTGACTAGGCTGGAACCATGACCGACAAGCCCGATCCCGCCCGCGCGGACCGCGTGGACCGTCACCGCGTGCACCGCGGCGGCCAGATCCTGCGGGGGGACGCGGCGGCGTCCCCCACCTTCGACCAGCTCCTGCTCGACGCGCGGCGGGCGCCGGCCGGGAAGACCCGTACGCCCTCGACCTCGTCCACCTCGGACGCCTGGCGGGTGCTGCGCATCCAGTCGGAGTTCGTCGAGGGGTTCGGCACGCTGGCGGACCTCGGGCCGGCGATCTCCGTGTTCGGCTCGGCCCGCACGGGTGAGGGCACGGACGAGTACGCGCTCGGCGTCGAGATCGGCCGTCGGCTGGCGGAGGAGGGCTGGGCCGTCATCACCGGCGGCGGGCCGGGGGCCATGGAGTCCGCGAACCGCGGCGCGGACGAGGCCGGCGGCGTGTCCGTCGGCCTGGGGATCGAGCTGCCGTTCGAGACCGGGCTGAACCCGTGGGTCGGGATCGGGGTGGACTTCCGCTACTTCTTCGCCCGCAAGGTCATGTTCCTGCGCTACGCCCAGGGGTTCGTCGTCCTGCCCGGCGGGTTCGGGACGCTGGACGAGCTCTTCGAGGCTCTCACCCTGGTCCAGACCGGGACGGTCACCCGCTTCCCCGTGGTGCTCGTGGGCACGGAGTTCTGGGGGCCGCTCGTGGACTGGATCCGCGGCACCCTGACGGCGCGCGGCATGATCTCGCCGGGGGACGCGGACCTCATCACGGTGGTGGACACGGCCGAGGAGGCCGTGGCCCACGTCAGCGCGACGTGCGGGGGTGCCCGCGCATGACGCAGCCGATCTGGATCGCCGTCCTCGTCGTGGCCGTCGTCGCCGTCGCCGCGCTGGCGGCCGCCGCCCTGGGCCGCGCCCTGCCCCGGCCCGCCGACCCCGCAGGGCAGGCCCCGCCCCACCCGGTGCTGCTGCCGGAGCACCCGCGCGCCGCCGACGTCGACCGCCTGCGGCTGGCCACGGCGGTGCCCGGCTACCAGCGGGATCAGGTCGATGAGGTGCTCGCCCGGCTGCGGGCGGCGCTCGCCGCCGACGAGGAGCGCATCGCCGCCCTGGAGGCCCGCCTGGGCGAGGGGGACGGCGTCGGGCGGTGATGGCGCACGGCGGCTCGTTTGGCGCGGCCCCGCCGGATCCGCGATAATGGCTGTGTGTCCCGTCACGCGCGCCACCGACGCGCGGGGGCGGGACGACCTCTGACACGTGGCACGGTCCGCGCGTCTGATTCGCGAAGCCAGAGAAGGGAAGTCGCAATGGCCGCCATGAAGCCCCGCACCGGGGACGGTCCCATGGAAGTGACCAAGGAGGGCCGCAGCCTCATCATGCGCGTCCCGATCGACGGCGGCGGACGCCTGGTCCTGGAGATCAACGCCGACGAGGCCAAGGAGCTCCAGCAGTGCCTCGAGGGCGTCACCCAGGCCTGAGCCCGGCCCCGCGCGCACGACACGGCCCCCGCACCGCACGGTGCGGGGGCCGTTCCGTGTCCGGACGGGGAGGCGCCGGTTCAGCGGCGCACGGCCAGCAGGACCCCCGTGCCCGTGGGGACCACGGCCGAGACCCACGCCTCGTCCTCCCGGACCAGGCGGTCGACGTCCCGGGCGGAGACGGTGGAGTCCTCCCGGACCGCCGCGCGCGGCACGCGGTCCGAGTCCAGGGCGTCGACGACCACCAGCAGCCCGCCGGGGGCGAGCATGCGGGCCGCCTGCTCCACGTCGAAGGCCCGGGAGGCGGGCTCGCCGTCCACCACGACCATCTCGTACGCGCCCGTGGTGAGGCGGGGGAGGACCAGGCGGGAGCGGCCCGAGATCATGCGCGTCCGGCTGGTGGGCAGGTGCGCCTCGGAGAAGGCCTCGCGGGCGGCGCGCTGGGCCTCGGCGTCGGGGTCCACCGTGGTGAGCACGGTGCGCTCCGGCAGCCCGCGCATCAGCGCGAGCCCCGAGACGCCGGCGCCGGTACCGATCTCGACGACGGCCGAAGGCGCCCGGGTGGCCGCCAGGACGGTGAGCAGCGCCGACGTCCCCTCGCCGACCGCACGGACGCCCAGCTCCGCGGAGCGCTCCCGGGCGCGCAGCAGGACCTCGGACTCCGCGGTGCGGGCCTCGGCCCACGCCCAGGAGGCGTGCTTGTCGGTGGGCTGGGGATGCAGGGCGCTCATGGGGACCTCGGAGTCGGCGGTCGGAGGCGGCGGCTGCCCCTCCGGGGGCGGGGCCAGTGTACGGAATCCGGGCGCGGCGCCGGGGGACGGTCCAGCCTCCTCCCAGGTGCGGTGGCCATGATGGAGGCCATCACGAGCGCACCGGCCCCGCGGACCCCTCCAGCCCCGCGACGGCCCGGCCGAGGAGACGAGGAGGTGGGGGTGCTGGCACGAGGACACTGCCTGCCCGTGCTCGACTCCTACCTGGAGGGCGTGCTGGCCCCCCGGGCGTCCCGCCGGGTGGAGGCCCACCTGTCCCGCTGCCCCGACTGCCGGGCGGTGGCCGGCCAGCGGGCCCGGGTGCTGGACGCGGCCCGGTCCGTGGACGCCCGCCCGGCGGCCGGTGCCGTCATGCGTCCCCGGGGCGTCTCCGGGCGGGCGGTCGTCTGCGGCCTCCTGGTGCTCGTCGTCCTCGCGGGGTTGGTCGCGGCCGTCTGGATGCTGGGCGGGCCGGCCTCCACGGCCGCCCCGGCCGACGTCGACCCCGTCCGGGCGGTCAGCGCGCCCGTCAGTGCGAGCGCGGACGAGGACGACGTGGCGACCCGCGTGGACGAGCTGCGCGGCCAGGGCTGGGCCCTGCCGTCCCTCTCCGCCTCCGGGATGCGCCCGCTGTCCGTGCACGCGGACCGCGTGGGGGAGGCCGCGGAGGTCTCCGTCGCCTGGGGTCGCACGAGCCCGGTCGTCACCGTCCGGGAGTGCCGCGGGGCGGACGCGGACGAGCGCACCCGGTGCGCCCGCCAGGGTGGGGTGGGGGTGTCCGGAGCGAGCGAGGCCCGGCTCCCCGTGGGCATGGACTACCGCATCGCCGACCACGCCGACGGCGGCTGGGAGGCGTGGCTGAGCACGTCGGACGCCGTCTACCGGGTGGACGCCTCCGTGCCCCGGTCCCAGGCGGAGGCGCTGCTGAGCCAGCTCGTCGTCGTCGAGCGCTCGGGGCTGGCCCCGCCCCGCCGCGACGAGGATCCCCGCGACCGGCTGGAGCGCGGTCTGGACCGCCTCCTGGACGGCCGCGTGGGCGGCGCGGCCGTGCGGAACCCGGCCGCGGGCGCCCGGTGAGCGTCTAGTAGAGTCACGAGCGTGTTTGGCATCAACGGCTCCGAGCTGATCGTCCTGATCGTCCTGGCCTTCGTGGTCCTCGGGCCGGAGAAGCTCCCCGAGTACACCCGCGCCCTGGCACAGGGCATCCGCAAGACCCGGGACATGGCCGAGGGCGCCAAGACGCAGTTCAAGGAGGAGACCGGGACGGACTTCGACTCCGTGGACTGGCGCAGGTACGACCCCCGCCAGTACGACCCCCGCCGGATCATCCGCGACGCGCTCCGCGAGCCGGCCGACGGTTCCACGGCCGCGGCCCGCGCGCAGGAGCTGACCGGCGTGGCCGCCGAGGACCTGCAAGGCGGCCTCTCCGCCCAGGACCTGCGGGACATGGACCCCCGCTCGCTGTTCCGCCGCCCCTCGGGCGACGGCAGCACGGCCGCCCCGGCAGGCGGGGGCGCCTCGGCGCCGTCCGACGCCCCCACCCCGGAGGACGTCCCCTCCGCCGCGGTCCCCGTGGCGGCCGCGTCCCCTTCCCCGGCCGGGGCCGCCGCCGCCGGCGTCGCGGCCGCCCTCCTGGCCTCCGGACGCGCCGAGGAGGTCCTCACGGACCCGGCCCCGCTGCAGCACCTGGGCACCGACCCGGATCCCCTCGACCTGCTCGGCAAGGCCCCGGCGCCGTTCGACGTCGACGCCACCTGAGCGCCCGCCCCTCCGGGCCCCGCCCGGTCAGCGAGGGCTGACGGGGAGCCCGCGCCCGCGCAGGCTCCCGGGGCGCACCGCCAGCCGAGCGGCGACCTCCTGCAGGGCCGCGGCCGCCGGGCTCTCCGGCGCGGAGACGACCACGGGCTCGCCCGCGTCGCCCCCGCGGCGCAGCGCCGGGTCCAGGGGCACGGTGCCCAGCAGCGGCACCGACGTGCCCAGCGCGCCGGAGAGCCGGTCCGCGACCTCCTGGCCGCCGCCGGCGCCGAAGACGTCCAGCACGGTGCCGTCCGGCAGGGCCATCGGCCCCATGTTCTCCACGACGCCGGCGACCCGCTGACCGGTCTGCGCCGCCAGCTGACCGGCCCGCGCGGCCACCTGCGCGGCGGCGTGCTGCGGGGTGGTCACCACCACGAGCTCCGAGGCCGGCAGCAGCTGCGCCGTCGAGATGGCGATGTCCCCGGTGCCCGGGGGCAGGTCCACGAGGAGCACGTCCAGGTCCCCCCAGTGCACGTCCGTGACGAACTGCTCGAGCGCGCGGTGCAGCATGGGCCCGCGCCAGGCCACCGGCCGGTCCGCGTCCAGGAACATGCCGATCGAGATGACCTTCACGCCCCGCGAGACGGGCGGCAGGATCAGCTCACCCACGCGTGTGGGGGAGGCCTGGACGCCGAGCAGGCCCGGGATGGAGTAGCCGTGCACGTCCGCGTCGATCAGCCCCACGGACAGTCCCCGGCCGGCCAGCGCGACCGCCAGGTTGGCCGTGACCGTGGACTTGCCGACGCCGCCCTTGCCCGAGGCGACCGCGAGGACGCGGGTGAGCGAGTCCTCCGCGAAGGGGTTCGCGGGGCGTGCCCCGCGCAGCGCCTCCTGGAGGGCGGCACGCTCGGTGGGGGTCATCACGCCCAGGCGCACGTCCACGCCGGCGCACCCCGGCACGTCCGCGACGGCGGCGGCCACGTCCGCCTGGATGGTCCCCTTCAGGGGACACCCGGCGATGGTCAGCAGCACCTCGACGGCCACATGGCCCCCGCCGGTCTCCGCCACGGAGCGGACCATGCCGAGCTCCGTGATCGGCCGGCGGATCTCCGGGTCGACCACGCCGTCGAGAGCCGCGAGGACCGCAGCCTCCAGAGGGGTCCGCACCTCCGGGCGGGGCAGGGCCGGGGCGCTCACGGGGCGTCCTGCCCGGCGTCGTCGGCGGCATGGGCCGCGTCAGGGGCGGCGCCACCCTGATCCGCAGCCTCCTGGGCGGCGATGATCGCCAGCGTGGTCGTGTGCGCCTCCGTCCCGTCGGGACGGCCCGGCTCCCGGCGGGACGACTTCTTCTTGGACTTCTCCTTGGGCTTGGGGGCCACGGCCGGGCCCGCCTCCTCGGCGCGCAGCTCCTCGCGGACCTCCTCCCGGACGACCTCGCGGAGCGCGGCCACGAGGTCCTCGTTCATGGCGCGGAGCTCACCGCGGACGTAGTCGCGGGTGGCCATGTCCTGGAGGGCGATGCGCAGGCCGGAGATCTCGCGAGTCAGGAACTCGGTGTCCGCGAGGTTGCGCTCGGCACGGTCGCGATCCTCGCGCAGGGCCACCTTGTCGCGGTCGTCCTGCCGGTTCTGCGCGAGCAGCAGCAGCGGGGCCGCGTAGGAGGCCTGGAGGGAGAGCATGAGGGTCAGTGCCGTGAAGCCCAGGGCCGCGGAGTCGAAGCGCCAGGGTTCGGGGGCGTAGGAGTTCCACCCCACCCACACTAGGCAGAACAAGGTCATCCACAGCAGGAACTGCGGGGTGCCCATGAACCGGGCGATGCCCTCCGTCCACTCGCCGAACGCGTCCGGGTTGGGCGTCAGGCGCGGCATGACACGCTCACGGGCCCGCATCGGCGTGTCGAGGCCGGTGGCGCGGGTGTCCCGTGGGTCGCGGGGGCTCTGGGGCATGGTCAGTCCTGGCCTTCCGTCTCGGGGTGGTCCTCGGGGTCCATGGCGCGCCAGTCCTCCGGCAGGATGTGGTCCAGCACGTCGTCCACGCTGACGGCGCCGACCACGCGGTGCTGGGCGTTGACCACGGGGATGCTCGTCAGGTTGTAGGTCGCCAGCTCGCGGGTCACGTGGGCCACGGAGTCCATGTCGGAGACCGGTTCGAGGTCCTTGTCCATGATGTTGCCGATCGCCTCGGGCGGAGGGTAGCGCAGCAGGCGCTGGAAGTGCACGACGCCCAGGTAGCGGCCGGTGGGGGTCTCCAGGGGAGGCCGGGCGACGATCACCAGGGACGCCAGCGCCGGGGAGATCTCCTGCTGGCGGATGGTGGCCATCGCCTCGGCCACGGTGGCCTCCGGGGGCAGCACCACGGGCACCGGCGTCATGATCGAGCCGACCGTGTCCTCCTCGTACTCGAGCAGGCGCCGCACGTCCTCCGCGTCCTCGGGCTCCATGAGCTCCAGCAGGAGCTCCTGCTGCGAGTCCGGCAGCTCGTTGAGGAGGTCCGCCGCGTCGTCGGGATCCATCTCCTCCAGGACGTCCGCGGCGCGCTCGATGTCCAGGTGGGAGAGGATCTGGACCTGGTCGTCGTCGGGGAGCTCCTGGAGGACGTCGGCGAGGCGCTCGTCCTGCAGCTCGTTGGCGACCTCGACGCGCCGCTTGTCCGTCATCTCGTGGAGCATGTCCGCGAGGTCCGCGGGCTTGAGGTCGTCGTGGGCGGCGACGAAGCTCGAGGCACCCTGCGGCTCGGCCGCCGCGCCCCAGGCGACCTCGTCCCAGGAGACGAGCAGGTGCTCGCCGCGGGGCCGGCCGAACGCGGTGCGGCCGTCGTCGCGGCGCACGTAGTAGTCCGTCACCAGCCAGTCGCCGTTGCGCTGCTGCTCGATGCCCAGGTCCTCCACGACGGCGCGGCCGGAGCCGTCCGTCAGGTGCACCCGCCGGTCGAACAGGTCGCCGGCCACCGTCTGCTCCGCGCCCCGCCGGGAGAACCGGCGGAGGTTGATCAGGCCCGTGGTGATGATCTGGCCGGAGTCCATGGAGGTCACGCGCGTCATCGGCACGAACACGCGCTTCTTGCCGGGGACTTCGATGACGAGGCCCGTGGCCGCCGAGCGGGCCCCGCGTCCGCGGTCGAGCACCACCACGTCCCGCAGACGGCCGAGGCGGTCGCCGAGCGGGTCGAACACGTCCAGGCCCAGCAGTCGGGCCACGAAGATCCGAGGGGAGTTCACCGGACCAGCCTAGTGGGTGGCGCCCGTCCGCCCGCGGCGGAGGCCGCCGCGGGCGGGCGGAGGGCCGGGCACAATGGAGGCATGTCGATGATGATGTCCGGACCCGCCGCCGGCGGCCTGCCTCAGGGCGAGCTCCTGGCCACGTACAGCACCTACGAGCAGGCCCGTGAGCAGGTGGACCGCCTGGCCGAGGCCGACTTCCCGGTGACCGCGCTCTCCATCGTGGGCAAGGACCTGCGCGTCGTGGAGCGGGTGCGCGGCCGCCTGAACTACGGCCGGGTGGCCCTCGGAGCGGCCGTGCAGGGCGCCCTGTTCGGCGCGATGATCGGCGCCTTCCTGCTCCTCCTCGACTCCTCCGCCGGCGGCATGCAGATCGTCACCTCGGCGCTGCTGGGCGTGGCGGTCTGGGTGATCTTCGGCGTCGTCGGCTTCGCCTCCCGCAAGGGCCGCCACGGCTTCGCGTCCACGCAGGCCCTCGTGCCCGGCGGCTACGACCTCGTGGTCGCCTTCGAGCATGCCGGGCGCGCCCGCCAGGAGCTCGGCCTCGGCGCCCGCGGGGCGGCGACGCCGGCACCCGCACCGATGCCCGTGCAGGAGTCGGCCCCCGCCCCGGCCCCCGCCCCCGCGCCGTCCGGCTCGGCGGTGTCCGGCCCCTCGGGCTCGCACGCCGCCCCGGCCTCCTCCGCCGAGCCCGCACCGGCGCACGTCGACGGCCCGGCGCAGGACCCCGCCGCGCCCGCCGGCCTGGACCGCTCCTACGGGGTGACGCTGCCCCCGGAGGAGGTCGCCCGGCTCATCGAGGCGCGCGGCGGCCGACCGCGGCAGGATCCGCAGGCCCCGCAGGGTCAGCCGCACCCCTGGGACCGTCCGCAGTCCTGAACCGCCCCCGCGGCATGCACCGTCAGAGCGACCAGGAGCGCAGGCGGCGCAGCATGTCGCGCTTCTTGTCCGCGTGGCCCCCCATGCGGGTGAGGATGTCGGAGAGGGCCCCGATCGCCTCGTCGATGTACGGGCCCTTGTTCAGCATGGCCGCCTCGGCGCGCTGCGCCATGGCGGCGTCCGTGATCTCGGCGCGGGACGGCAGGCCCTGCTTGGCCAGGGTCTCCAGGATCTGCGTGGCCCAGACGGCGGGGACGTGCGCGGCCTCGCAGAGCCAGAGGATCTCCTCCTGGAGCTCGGCCATGCGCTCGAACCCGGCCTCCACGGCGAGGTCGCCGCGGGCGATCATGACGCCCACGTCGTTCCACCGCATGGCCTCGAGGAGCATCGCCGGCAGCCGCTCGAACGCCCCGACGGTCTCGATCTTCAGGGAGACGCCCACGCCCCGGGCGTCCTCCGCGTCGAGGGCGTCGATGAGGGCGGCGACGTCCGCGGGGGAGCGGACGAAGGACATGTTCACGACGTCCGCGTGCGCGGCCGCGAACGGCAGGTGAGAGCGGTCCTCGTCCGTCAGGGCCGGCAGGCGCAGGTCCGTGTCCGGGAAGTTCACGCCCTTCTCCGCCCGGAGCTTGGCCCCGGTCGGGCCCGCCTCGGTCACGGTCAGCGTGATGGCCTCGCCGTCGTTCGAGACGACCTCGCCCGTGATCTTGCCGTCGTCGATCAGGACGCGCTCGCCCGGGCGCACGTCCTGGAACGCCTGAGGCAGGGAGCAGCCGATCGTGAACGGCCCCTCGCTCACCGCGGGGCGCGGGTCCATGGAGCGGGTGAGCACGATCTCGTCGCCGGCGTGCACGCGCATCGCCTGGGGGACGGACGGCAGCGCGCCGACCACCAGGGTCCCGCGCGGGGTGTCCACCTCGAGGCCGGTGTGCCAGTACACGGTCTTGCGGCAGGCCAGGAGCACGCCCGCCTCCGTGGCGGCCAGCACGTGCAGGGTGCGGTCGGAGTCGCGGGCGTCGGTGAGCATCGCGTGGTCGCCGGGGCGCAGCGCGGACAGCACCGGTGAGTGCCCCGAGCCGGCCGGGTCCAGCGGCAGGACGACGGCGTCCGCGGCCTCCGGGGCGTCCGCCTCGCCCAACCACACGCGGGAGCGCTCCAGCACGGTCCCGTCCACGTCCCGGCGGGGCTTGACCTTCACGACGCCGGGTCCCGGCTCGAGCGGCCCCGTGCGCAGCTTCGGCCCGGCCAGGTCCATGCAGATGCGGGGGGCGGGACGGCCCCCGTCCCGGGCGACGCCGCGGATGTTCGCGACCATCGCTGCCCAGGCGGCCTCGCCGTCATGGGCGGCGTTCACGCGGGCCAGGTCCATGCCGGCGTCGGCCATGCCCTGGACCAGGGCGGCGTTCGTGGCGGCCTCGGAGGGCATGGTGACCATGATCCGGGTCTCCCGGCCCGGGCGGCTGGGCCCGAGGAGCGACTCCGCGTTGGCGGCGAGGAGTGCGCGCCCCTCCGCGGGGGAGAGGGGGTCGTCGTCGGCCGGGTCGGGTGCGGGGCGGCCGCCCAGGGGGTGGAGGGCGGTGCGCACGGCGTCGAGGTGGCCGAGCACGCCGGCCTCCATCCGGCCGAGGGAGGACAGGCCGACGGCGGACAGGGCGTCCTGGAGGGGGCGCAGGTCCTCCCCGCGCAGCGTCACATAGTGGACGAGGTTCCGCGCCGACGCGCGGTGGCGGTCGGCGACGCGGTCGAGGCGCTCCGCATGGGCCTGCTCGGCGGCGACGATCCGCGCGCGGAGGGCGTCGATCGCCTCGATGAGCTCGGTGACGGCGGCACCGGGGGCGACGACGGGAGACTCGGCGGTCGGACGGGAGTCGGGGGCGTTCTCCGGGAGGGTCGACATGCCGCCGACCCTAGCCAGGCCCCGGCCCCCGGGGCACGGTCCCGCCCACCGCGCCCCGGGAGCGCGCAGGAGACGCCGACGGTTCAGCCCTGCAGGCGCGCCATCCAGGCCTCGACGTCCTCCGGGGTGCGCGGCAGCGCGGCGGAGAGGTTCTCGGCGCCGTCCTCGGTCACGAGGATGTCGTCCTCGATGCGGACGCCGATGCCGCGGTACTCCTCCGGGATGGCCAGGTCCTCGGCCTTGAAGTACAGGCCCGGCTCGATGGTGAACACCATGCCCGGCTCGAGCACGGCGTCCAGGTAGAGCTCGCGCCTGGCCTGGGCGCAGTCGTGCACGTCGAGCCCCAGGTGGTGGCTCGTGCCGTGCGGCATCCAGCGGCGGTGGTGCTGGCCGGCCTCGGACAGGGCCTCCTCGGGGGACACCGGCAGCAGGCCCCACCCGTGGAGGCGGCCCGCGAGCACGCGCATGGCCTCGGCGTGGATCTCCCGGAAGCGGATCCCCGGCTTCACGAGCGCGAACGCGGCGTCGGCGGCGTCGAGCACGGCCTGGTACACGCGGCGCTGGACGTCCGAGTACGTGCCGGAGACCGGCAGGGTGCGGGTGATGTCGGCGGTGTAGAGGGAGTCGTCCTCGACGCCGGCGTCCACGAGGATCAGCTCGCCCTCACGCACCCGCCCGGTGTTGCGGATCCAGTGCAGCACGGTGGCGTTGTTGCCGGATGCCGCGATCGTGTCGTAGCCGAGGTCGTTGCCCTCCTCGCGGGCCCGGGCGAAGAAGGCGCCCTCCACCACGCGCTCGCCGCGGGCGTGACCCACGGCGCGGGGCAGGGCGCGCACGACGTCCTCGAACCCGGCGATCGTGGAGGCCACGGAGGCGCGCATCCGCTCGACCTCCCACTCGTCCTTCACCAGGCGCAGCTCCGAGAGGGCCTCGGCGAGGGCGGCGTCGGCGGCCCCGGCCGCCTGCGCGTCCACCCCGGCGTCGGCCCGGGCGGCGGCGACGACGGCGTCCATGTCCTGGTCCGCCTCGCGCAGCAGGCGCACGGCCGTGGCGGCGACGTCCTTGGTCACCGCGTTCTCCAGCTCTTCCAGGCCGGCGGTGCGCAGACCGGTGCGTGCGGCCAGCTCCGCGAGCGTGGGGCGGGGGCCGATCCAGAACTCGCCCGCGCGGGGGTCGGAGTAGAACTGCTCCGTGTCCCGGCCGGCCAGCGGACGGAAGTACAGGGTGGCCGCGTGGTCCGTGCCCGCGTCGCCCGCGCCCGCGTCCGTGGGCTCCAGGACGAGGACGGCGTCCGGCTCGTGGTCCACGCCCAGGCCGGTCAGGTGGGCGAACGCCGAATGCGCGCGGAAGCGGTAGTCCGTGTCGTTGGAGCGGACCTTGGGGCGGCCGGCCGGCACCACGATCCGCTCACCCGGGAACATGGCCGAGACCGCGGCGCGGCGGCGCGCGGCGAACGGGGCGGAGGCGTCCGGACCGGGCAGCTCCCGGGAGGCGGGCGCCCACTGCGAGGCCATGAAGGCGCGGAACGCGTCCGAGGTCGGCTTCTGCGAGCGGTTCTCCACGCGCTCGGCCAGCGGCTGCGGGCTCAGGGCCGCGCCGGAGTCCGCGGCCGCCTCGGGCGCCAGGTCGTCGTTCTGCTGTGCGGATGCGTCGGTCATGCCCCCATCGTCTCACCGCCCCGCCGCGGGGACGACGACTACGCTGTGAGCCATGTCCACGGCGCGCTACGACCTGCACACGCACTCCACCGAGTCGGACGGCACCGAGCCGGCCGCCGACGTCGTGCACGCCGCCGCTCTCGCCGGACTGGACGGGCTCGCGTTGACGGACCACGACACCACGGCCGGCTGGGCCGCGGCCGCCGACGCCGCCCGGGAGACCGGGCTGCTGCTCGTCCCCGGCATGGAGATGTCCTGCATGGCCGCGGACGGCACGAGCGTGCACCTGCTCAGCTACCTGCACGACCCCGCGGACCCGTCCCTGCTGGCCGAGCTGGGCGCCTCGCGCGACGCCCGGCTCACCCGCGCGCAGTCGATGACCGACCGCCTGGCCGAGGACTTCCCCATCACCTGGGACCTCGTGCGCGAGCACGCCTCGGAGAACGCGACGATCGGCCGCCCGCACATCGCCGACGCGCTCGTGACGATCGGCGCCGTCCCGGACCGCTCCGCGGCGTTCTCCTCGATCCTGCGCGGCGGCTCCAAGTACTACGTGCCGCACTACGCCGTCGACCCCGTGGAGGCGGTCCGGCTCGTCCGCGCCGCCGGCGGGGTGCCCGTCTTCGCGCACCCGCGCGCCCGACTCCGCGGGCGGATCGTGGGCGACGACGTCCTGGAGGCGATGATCGAGGCGGGCCTGGCCGGACTCGAGGCCGACCACCGGGACAACCCCGAACAGGAGCGCACGTGGCTGCGCGAGACCGCGACGCGGCACGGACTGTTCGTCACGGGCTCCTCGGACTACCACGGGGCCGGCAAGCCGAACCTGATCGGAGAGTTCACCACCGGCCCCGAGGTGCTCGCCGAGATCGAGCACCAGGGGACGGGCGCGGCGGTCGTCCGCGGCTGAGCCGACGCGCCGCCTCCGACGCTTTCGATCGCGAAACGGACGGCGTGTCCGGGGTTGTCGTGCGCGAAACGGAGGGCGCCCCGCACCCCGGGACGAGGGGATGCGGGGCGCCGTCGTCAATGGAGTCCACTTCACGGACGAAAGCCTCTCCCGAGGCGTTCACTTCGCGGACGAAAGCGTCCGCGCGTCAGCCGTCGATCACGTCACCGCCGCGCCGACGCGTGCGGGTGCGGCGTCGGCGCTCGCCGGAGGCGCCTTCCGAGCGCTCCGCGGCGGCCGGGCGGTCGGCCTTCTCGGCCCGCGGGGCACGCTCCGCGCGGGGCGCCCGCTCCGCCTTCACCGTCTTCTCGGGGCGCGGCGCCCGCTCCCCGCGAGGCGTGCGGTCCTCACGCGGGGGCCGATCCTCGCGGGAGGCCCGGGAGCCGCCGCCGGCGCGCCCGCCCCGGCCGCCGGAGCGCTCGCCGCGCCCGCCGGACCGGGAGCCCGACCGCTCGTCGCGACCGCCGCGGGCCGCCTTCTCCTTGGCCTCCGGGCCGCCGAGGTCCTCGAGCCGCTCGGCGTCCAGGCCGGCGAGCACGCGCTTCTCTTTCGGGAGGCGCCCCTTGGTGCCCTTCGGGATGCCGAGGTCGGAGAAGAGGTGCGGGGACGAGGAGTACGTCTCGACGGGCTCGGGCTGGTTCAGCCCCAGCGCCTTGTCGATCAGCGACCAGCGCGGCATGTCCTCCCAGTCCACCAGGGTCACCGCGGTGCCCTTGTGGCCGGCGCGGCCGGTGCGGCCCACGCGGTGCACGTAGGTCTTGGCGTCCTCGGGGGCCTGGAAGTTGATCACGTGCGTGACGTCGTCGACGTCGATGCCGCGGGCCGCCACGTCCGTGGCCACCAGGATGTCCACCTTGCCATTGCGGAACGCGCGCAGGGCCTGCTCGCGGGCGCCCTGGCCGAGGTCGCCGTGCAGCGGGCCGGCGGCGAACCCGCGGTTCGTCAGCTCCTCCGCCACGCGGGCGGCGGTGCGCTTGGTGCGCGTGAAGATGATGGTGCGGCCGCGGCCCTCGGCCTGCAGCGCGCGCGCCACGAGCTCGTCCTTGTCCATGTGGTGGGCCCGGTAGACGAGCTGGCGGATGTCCTTCTTGGTGAGGCCCTCGTCCTCCGGGTCCGATGCGCGGATGTGCGTGGGACGGGTCATGTACCGGCGGGCCATGGCGATCACGGGGCCGGGCATCGTGGCGGAGAACAGCATGGTCTGGCGGACCTCGGGCACGGCGGCCAGGAGGGTCTCCACGTCGGGCAGGAAGCCGAGGTCCAGCATCTCGTCGGCCTCATCCAGGACCACGGTGTTCACGGCGTCCAGGCGCAGGTGCTTCTGCCGCAGCAGGTCGATGAGGCGGCCGGGGGTCCCGACGACGACCTCCACGCCGCGCTGCAGCTCCTCGATCTGGGGCTCGTAGGCGCGCCCGCCGTAGATCGTGGCGATGCGCAGCGGACGGTGCTTGGCGGCGGCCACCAGGTCGCCGGCCACCTGCACGGCGAGCTCGCGGGTGGGGGCGACGACCAGGGCCTGCGGGGCGCCGGCGGCGCCGGCCGCGACGCGCGTGTCCCAGCCCGCCTCGTCGGGGCCCACGGCCCGCTGCAGGGCCGGGATGCCGAAGCCCAGGGTTTTGCCGGTGCCGGTCTTGGCCTGGCCGATGATGTCGTGGCCGCCGAGGGCGACGGGCAGGGTCATGGCCTGGATGGGGAACGGGTGGACGATGCCCTTCTCGGACAGGGCCCGCACGATGGGCTCTTGGACGCCGAAGTCGGCGAAGGTCTGCTCGGGGGCGGTGGGGGCGACGGCCTCCGCGGCGGCGGTGTTCTCGGTCATGGCGACTCGCAGTTCGTCTCGGGCGCCGCGGGCGGCGGCCGAGGGGCCGGGCCGGGCGCGATGGGGGAGCCGATCGCGGGAACACGGGCGGGGCCGGACTGTCCGGGCCCCGTGGAACCGGTCTGGGCCGCGTGCGAGGCGGGCCGTGCCGAATCCGGCAGGACGGGCGCCGCCGGGCCGCTCACGCGAGAGGACGGGCGGGCGCTTCAGGGTGATCAGATGCGACCGGTCATCCTGGTTCAGCGTGCGCTGTGGGGCCAGTCTACCCCGGAGGCCGTGACCTTCCCGGCGGCGACGTCGACGGCGTCGACGCGCACCCGGACGACGGTGCCGGGCTCGGCCCGGCCGGGCACCCGCAGCGACACCGCGGGGTCGGTGAGCTGCACGTCCGTGCCCTTCTCCGAGGTCCGGACCGCCGTGCCCTCGAGGACGGACCCCACCCGGGCGGCCAGCAGCGCGGCCTCGACCAGGTCGGTGGCCGCGCGGTCCGCGGCCGAGGCCCGTCGCCCGGACTCCGCCATCAGCGCCGGCAGGTCCGGCAGCGCCCGGCGCACCCAGTCCGGGACCGGCTCTCCGGCGACGTGCGCGTGGCAGAGCACCAGCACGAAGCGGTCCACGAGGCGGCGCAGGGGCGCGGTGGTGTGGGCGTAGGGGGCGGCGAGGGCGGCCTGCTCGGGGTCCTCGGGCAGGGCGCGGAGCGCCGGGTCCACGGACCCGCGGTCGAAGGCGGTGTACCCGGCGCCGCGGAACAGGGTGGTGGCGGCGTGCATGACGGCCAGCCCACGCGGGTCGGTGGGGTCCACGGTCCGCAGGTAGGCGCCATAGTCCAGCTCCTCGCCCCACGGCAGGCCGAGGGCCCGGGTGCGGGCGCGGAAGGCGTCCACGGCGTCGGGGTCGGGGGCGGGCATGGTCCGCAGGATCCCGACGCCGGCCTCCAGCATGATCCGCGCCGCGGCCATCCCCGTCATCAGCGACAGCTGGGCGTTGTGGTCCTCCGCCGCCAGGGGGACGCGCTGCACGAGCGTGTAGGCGCCGTCCACGACCGAGATCTCCTGGTCCGGCATGGAGAGGGAGGCGCCGCCGCGCGCGGCCTCCTGGGCGGTGCGCCGTGCCCCGACCTCGGGCAGCAGGGCGAGGGACGCCCGCACCTCGGCGGGCCAGTCGGCGGCCTCGGGGGCGGCGTCGTCGTCGAGGAGGGCCTGGACCTGCGGATAGGCCAGCTGCGCGCGGGAGCGGATGCGGGCGCGCACCAGGTCGGTGGAGGCCACGGCCCCCTCCGCGTCCAGGACGAACGTCCACACGAAGGTGGGGCGCTCGACCTCGGGAAGGAGGGAGGCGGCGTCCTCGCTGAGGACCTCCGGGTGCAGGGGGACGCGCCCGTCCGGCAGGTAGACGGTCTGCCCTCGCCGACGGGCCTCGGCGTCGACGGCGCCCTCCGGCGCGACGAACCCCGGCACGTCCGCGATGGCGTACCGCACCGTGAGCTCGTCCCGGCCCGGGCCGGCCTGCAGGTGCAGGGCCTGGTCCAGGTCCGTGGACCCGGCCGGGTCCACGGTGACGAACGGCACGGCCGTCAGGTCCGCCCGGTCCGGGTCCGCGGCCACGCGGCCGGGGACCTCCGCCGCGGCGCGCTCCGCCTCGGTCAGGACGTCCGCGGGGAACTCACCGGGCACGTCGAGCTCCGCCCGCAGGGCGCGCAGGCGGGCGGCGAGGGCGGCGTCGGGGCCGCCGCGGACCTCGAGGGCGTGGTGGGGCACGGCCGGATGGGGCTGCGGTGGTCAGGCGGCGCGGATCAGACCGCGGCGAAGCCCAGCGGGGCGGACTTCTTGGCGCCGATCTCCACGAAGCCGATGCGGTCGGCCGGGACGATCACCTGGCGGCCCTTGGTGTCCGTGAGCGCCAGGGTGGTGCCGTCGGCGAGGGCGGCGTCCACGAGGGCGCGCACCTCCTGGGCGGTGTGGTCGCTCTCCAGAACGACTTCGCGGCCGACGTGCTGCACGCCGATGCGGATCTCCATGGTCACGTTCCTCTCGTCACGGGATGATGCTGCGGCAAGCCTACGGGAGCCGGGGGCGTGCGCCAGGGGGGCGCCGGGCGTTCACCCCGGGGCGTAACGCGGCGCGGCTCAGGACGCGCCGTCGACGCGGTCCGCGATCGCGTCCAGGCCCAGCCACAGCACGTTCTCCACGACCTCGGCCGCCTTCGCGGCGGTGGGCCGAGGTGGGGGAGTCCATGTAGCGGAACACGGCGTGCACCGCGCTGCGGGCGCGGGTGCGGTTGTCCTGCGTGGAGGCGGTGCCCTCGACGATCAGGGCGCGCAGGCGCTCCACCTCCGCGTCCAGGAGCTCCAGGAACAGCTCCTGCTTGCCCCCGAAGTGCTGGTACACGACCGGCTTGGACACGTCGGCCCGTTCGGTGATCTCGTCCATCGACGTGCCGACGTAGCCCTGCGCCGCGAAGACGACGCGGGCGACCTCCAGGAGCTGGCCGCGCCGCTCGGCCCGGGGCAGGCGCGCGGGGGCGGCCACGGCTCAGGCGGTCCTGCGGGCGTCGTCGGCCTCGGTCGCGGGGCAGGCGTCCCCGGGGGCGTCGGCGGGTCGCGTGCCGGGCACCGGGATGTCGAAGAGGACCTCGAGGGCGTGCTCGAACTCGTCGAGGCGTCCCTGGGCGGCCAGCTCCCTGGCGCGCACGCTCGGGGTGTGCAGCAGCTGGTTGACCATGCGCCGCAGGGCGAACTGCACCTCGTCCGCGGCGGCGGTGCAGCCGTGACGGGCGCGCACGCGCTCCATCTCCCGGTCCAGCGCGGCCATCGTGTGTCCGCGCAGAGCCTTGATGGCCGCGTCAGCGGTGCGGCCGCGACGCGCGGAGGTGTACTCCTCGAGCGCGGTCTCCACGAGCCCGCGCGCCTCGGCGACGGCCGCCTGCGCCTGCTCGGGGGCGGCCAGCCGCACGGACTCGAGGGTGATCAGGTCCACGCCCTCGAGCTCCCCGACGGCGGGGTCGAAGTCCCGGGACAGGGCCAGGTCCACCACGGTGACCGGCCGCTCGGCGCCGCGGCGCAGCCCGGCCATCCGTTCGGGGCTGATCTGGCGGTCGCCGCCGGACGAGCCGATGATCACGTCGGCCTCGGCGACGGCCCCGGCCACGTCCGCGCCGCCGAGGGCCAGCGCCCAGCCGCCGCGGTCGGCGACGAACTGGGCCGCGCGGCCGGAGGCCGAGTGCACGCCGACGGCCTGGGCGCCGCGGTCGGCCAGCTGGGCCAGGGTGGTGCCGGCGTACGCGCCGGTGCCGATCAGCAGGACGTTGGCCTCCTGCCAGAACGTGCGGCGGGCCATGGCGTCGGTGAGGCCGCGCAGCTCCTCGGCGAGGTCGAGGGCGACGGAGACCACGGAGCGTCCGGTGGCCCCGAGCGCGGTGTGGGAGCCGACGTCCTTCGCGGTGCGGGTGGCGGACTCGAACAGACGCGTCAGGCTGCCGGTGGCCGTCCCGGCGTCGCGCGCGTCGACCAGGGCGCGGCGCACCTGGCCGGCGATCTCGCGCTCGCCCACCACCGCGGAGTCGAGGCCGGCCCCGACCTCGAAGAGGTGGCGGGCGGAGGCGTCGTCGTCGAGGACGCGGAAGGCGCTGCGGACGGCGTCCTCGGGCAGGCCGGACTGCTCGGCGATCGCGGCGACGATCCGCTCGCGGGCCGCGTCGGCGTCGCGGGCGTCGGCGTACACCTCGACGCGGTTGCATGTGGCCAGCACGACCGCCCCGTCGTCCGTCGAGGACGCCAGGGCGGAGCCGACGCCCGCGGACCCCGCGCTCAGGCGGGCGACGGTGTCGAGGCTCAGGTCTTTGTG
This sequence comes from Micrococcus porci, assembly GCF_020097155.1. Lineage (NCBI taxonomy): Bacteria > Bacillati > Actinomycetota > Actinomycetes > Micrococcales > Micrococcaceae > Micrococcus > Micrococcus porci. Next base: position 1,330,218 of record NZ_CP083691.1, read on the forward strand.
GGAGGCCACCAGGGAGAAGACAGTCACAGCAACGTCCATCTTAGCCCCGTGGTCGCCCGGGCCCGCCCCGTGGCGGACCACCGCCCGCCAGAGCGGGCGGTGGTGTGGCGTGCGCCACGCGGATGCGGCGTCGGCGGGCTCCGGATGGGATGATCGTGGGCATGTCCGCCATGACCACGCCCCCCGGCCTGCCTGCGGAGCATCCGCTGAGCACGGCCGACCCCGCCCGTTCGACCGCCGACGCGCCTCTGGTGTGCGCCCTGCGCGGCCGACGCCCGCACCGGCACCCGGTCTGGTTCATGCGCCAGGCCGGCCGCTCCCTGCCGGAGTACCGGAAGGCGCGGGAGGGCGTCGGCATGCTCGAGTCCTGCCTGCGCCCGGAGCTCGCGGCCGAGATCACCCTGCAGCCGGTGCGCCGGCACGACGTCGACGCCGCGATCTTCTTCTCGGACATCGTGGTGCCGCTGAAGCTGGCCGGCGTGGGCGTCGAGATCGTCCCGGGCGTCGGTCCGGTGCTCGACCACCCGGTGCGCACCGCGGAGGACGCCGCCGCCCTGCCCGAGCTCGAGGACTCCGCCCTGGACGTCATCCGGGAGGCCGTGTCCCGCACGGTCGCCGAGCTGGGGCCCACCCCGCTGATCGGTTTCGCCGGCGCCCCCTTCACCCTGGCGGCCTACATGGTGGAGGGGCGTCCCTCCCGCGACCACCTGGGCCCGCGCCGCATGATGCACGGCGACCCGCAGACGTGGGCCGCGCTCGCCGCGTGGGCCGCCACCGTGTCCGGGCAGTTCCTCCGCGCGCAGCTGGAGGCCGGCGCCTCCGCCGCGCAGCTGTTCGACTCCTGGGCCGGCTCGCTCTCCGCCGCCGACTACCGCAAGCACGTCCAGCCGCACTCCGCGGCGGCGCTCTCCGCCGTGTCCGACCTGGCCGGGCCCGGCGTCGAGGGCGGCGCCCCGCTGCTGCACTTCGGCACCGGCACCGGCGAGTTCCTGGACCTCATGCGCGACGCCGGCGCCTCCGCCGTCGGCGTGGACCACCGCATCACCCTGGCCGAGGCGCACCGCCGCCTCTCCTCCCGCCCCGGCCCCGACGGGCGCGCCGCCGTCCCGCTGCAGGGCAACATCGACCCGGCCCTGCTGGGCGCCCCGTGGGAGGTCCTCGAGGCGCACGTGCGCGAGGTCGTCGCCTCCGGCGCCGCGGCCCCGGGCCACGTGGTCAACCTCGCCCACGGCGTGCCCCCGGAGACCGATCCGGAGGTCCTCACCCGGGTGGTGGAGCTGATCCACTCGATCCCCGTGGCGGACGGGGCGGAGAAGTGAGCGGGTCGGCCCTCGTCGTCGGCGGCGGGATCGCCGGGCTGCTGGCCGCACGCCGCCTGAACCAGCAGGGCTGGGAGGTGACGCTGGCCGAGGCCACCTCGGTGCTCGGCGGCACGCTCTCCGCCCGCTTCCTCGACGTGCCCTCCGTGTCCGACTCCGGCGCGGTCGAGCGGCAGACCCTCGAGCTCGACGGCGGCGCCGAGTCCTTCGCGGTGCGCGGGGCCGCCGTGCGCGCGCTCGTCGACGAGCTCGGCCTGGGGGACGACGTCGTCTCTCCGGAGCCGCTGGGCTCCTGGCTGCACGGCCCCGCCGGCGCCGTCCCCGCCCCGCGCGTGGGCCTGGTGGGCATCCCCGGCGACCTGGACGCCCCCGACGTCGCCGCGGCCCTGAGCCCCGCCGGACTCGAGCGCGCCCGCCGCGACCTGACGGAGCCGATGGACCGCTGGGCGGCCGCCCGCGCGGCCGGTGAGCCCGTCACGGTGGCCGCCCTCGTGGCGGACCGCCTGGGCGACGACGTCCTCGAGCGCCTGGTGGTCCCCGTCGTCGGCGGCGTGCACTCCGCCGACCCGGCCGTGGTGGACGTCGAGCGCGTCGCCCCCGGCCTGCTGGCCGCGGCCGTGGAGCAGGGCTCGCTGGCCCGGGGGGTGGCCGCCCTGCGCGGCGGGCAGACCCCGGGCGCGGCGGTCGCCGGCGTCGACGGCGGCATGGCCAAGGTCACCGGCCGTCTGGTGCAGACCCTGCGCGAGGACGGCGTGACCGTGCTGCGCGGCGTGCGCGTCGCCGCCCTGTCCCGCCTCGGCGCGGACGGCCGCTGGTGGGCCCAGATCTCCGATCGGGACGAGGAGGTCGTCCGCGGCCTCGAGGCGGACCGTGTGGTCCTCGCCGTCGACGGCGTCGCGGCCTGGGAGCTGCTGGCCCCCGTCAGCGGCGACGCCGTCGACCCCGACGCCGGCCCCGCCCTCGGCGAGGGCGTCGCCCTGGCCACGCTCGTGGTGGAGGCTCCCGGCATGGACGCCGCCCCGCGCGGCACCGGCCTGCTCGTGGCGCCCGGCACGGACGTCCGCGCCAAGGCGCTCACCCACTCCACCGCGAAATGGGCGTGGCTGCGGTCCGTGGTGGACCGCCCGGACGAGTCCGGCGCGCCCCGCCACCCGCACCGCCACGTGCTCCGCCTCTCCTACGGGCGGCACGGCGGCGCGGCCGGCGACCTCGGCTTCCGCAGTGCCGACGAGGACCTGCTGGCCGCCGCCGTCGCGGACGCCGAAGCCCTGACCGGGGTGGAGCTGTCCGCCGACGACGTGCTCGCGTCCACCGTGACCCGCTGGCGCCGGCCCATCCCACCGCAGCACGGCCCGGACCGCGAGGCCATGGACCGCCTCATCGCCTGGGCGCAGGATGTGCCCGGCCTCGACCTCGTGGGCTCCTGGGTCCACGGGACGGGCCTGGCCGCCGTCGTCGCGGGCGTGGAGCGCACCGTGGCGCCCGCCGCCGCCTGAGACCCCGCCGGAACGAACTCACCGAAGTACCACGAAGGAAAGAGGACACCATGTCGAACACCGCGGCCCAGCCGGGCCAGGACTGGTTCACCACCTACACCGTCTTCGCGCGCCCGCAGGGCGAGCCGGGCTGGCTCGGCCTCGACGGCCGGGAGGCCAAGAAGGCCGTCAAGGAGTTCGACGGCGTCGTGAAGTCGCTGGCCACGCGCGGCGTGACCGTGCGCGGCGTCTACGACGTCTCCGGGATGCGTGCCGAGGGCGACGTGATGGTGTGGATGTACGCCCACGCGCCCGAGGACCTGCAGGCCGCCATCCGCGACCTGCGCCGCACCCGCCTGCTGGACGGGACGAACATGGTCCTCTCCGCCATGGGCGCCGACCGCATGGCCGAGTTCAACAAGGACCACATCCCCGCGTTCGCCATGGGCCGCAAGCCCCTGGACTGGCTCTGCTTCTACCCGTTCGTGCGCTCCTACGACTGGTACACCCTGGACCCCAAGGAGCGCGCCCGCATGCTCCGCGAGCACGGCAAGCTCGGCCAGGACTTCCCGCAGGTGTGGGCCAACACCACCTCCGCGTTCGCCCTGAACGACTGGGAGTGGCTGCTGGGCCTGGAGGCTCCGAAGCTCAACGACCTCGTGGACATGATGCGCCACCTGCGCGACAACGAGACCCGCCACTACGTCCGCGAGGAGGTCCCGTTCTACACGGGCCGCCGCCTCGAGACGTCCGAGCTGCCCGAGGTGCTGGCCTGATGACCGCCGTTCCGACGCACCGCGTCCCCGAGGACGCCCGGCGTCCCGTCCACGAGCCCGAGCGGGCCGCGGCGGGCGTCGACTACGACGCGTGCGGCGCCATGGCGCCCAAGGCCTACGACGCGCTGATCCTGGCGTCCTTCGGCGGCCCCGAGGGCCAGGAGGACGTGATCCCGTTCCTGCGCAACGTCACCCGCGGCCGCGGGATCCCGGACGAGCGCCTCGAGGAGGTCGCCACCCACTACCGGGCCAACGGCGGCGTGTCCCCGATCAACGCGCAGAACCGCGCGCTGATCTCCGCGATCGAGGCCGAGCTGGTCCGCCGCGGCCTGGAGCTGCCGGTCTACTTCGGCAACCGCAACTGGGAGCCGTACTTCCCGGACGCCCTCCAGCGCGCGTACGACGACGGCCACCGCCGGATCCTCACCGTCACCACCTCCGCCTACTCCTGCTACTCGTCCTGCCGCCAGTACCGCGAGGACATGGGCCTCGCCATGGAGAGGACCGGGCTCGAGGGCAAGGTGGACCTGGACAAGACCCGCCAGTACTTCAACCACCCCGGCTTCGTGGAGCCCTTCGCGGAGGGCCTGCGCGCTGACCTGGCCTCCCTGCGCGAAGAAGTGGGCGAGGACGCCCGCGTGCACCTGCTGTTCGCCACGCACTCCATCCCCACCGCGGATGCCGCGGCGGCCGGCCCCCGCGGGCTCGCCGCAGCCCTGCGCGAGCAGGCCGGCGGCGAGCCGGGCGACGTCGAGGGCGCGGACGCGTACTCGGCGCAGCACCTCGACGTGATCCGCGAGGTGCTGGCCCGCGTGCCCGAGGCCGAGGGTGTCGACTGGTCCCTGGTGTACCAGTCCCGCTCCGGCGCCCCGCACGTGCCGTGGCTGGAGCCGGACATCAACGACGCCCTCGAGGCCCTGGCCGGTCCCGACGCCCCCGCGGACGCGGACGGGCGCGCCCTGGCCGGCGTCGTGGTGGTGCCGGTGGGCTTCGTGTCCGACCACATGGAGGTGGTCTGGGACCTCGACACCGAGGCCAAGGACACCGCGGCCGAGCTCGGCGTGGCCTTCCGCCGCACGCCGACCCCGGGGACCGACCCGCGGTTCGTCTCCGGCCTCGTGGACATCGTCGAGGAGCGCCTGGGCCGGCGGGAGGGCCGCGAGGCCGTGGGCTGCTTCCCCGCCTGGTACGACGTCTGCCGCCCGGACTGCTGCGTCAAGGTGATGCGGGACGGGTCCGTCCGTCCCACCACCTCCGCGGTGGACGCGCCGGTGCGCGGCCTCGCCGAGCACCGGGGCGAGCAGGACGGGGCCGACGACGCGGGAGCGCAGGACTCGTGAGCGGGCCGGGCGCGCCCGCCGGGGACGGGCTGCGGGTCGGCACCCGCGGCTCCGCCCTGGCCACCACCCAGACCACGCACGTCGCCGAGGCTCTCACCGACCGCTCGGGGATGCCCCACGAGCTCGTGGTGATCCGCACCGAGGGGGACGTGACCACCGGCTCCCTGGCGTCCCTGGGCGGCACCGGCGTGTTCGCCTCGGCGTTGCGGTCCGCCGTCCTGGACGGGCGCGTGGACCTGGCCGTGCACTCCCTCAAAGACCTGCCGGCCGCCCAGCCGGCCGGCCTGGAGATCGCCGCCGTGCCCCCGCGCGCGGACCTGCGCGACGCCCTCTGCGCCCGCGACGGGCTCACCCTGGCGACCCTCCCCGAGGGCGCCCGGGTGGGCACCGGCTCCCCGCGTCGCGTGGCCCAGCTGCGCGCCCTGCGCCCGGACCTGGAGCTCGTGGACATCCGCGGCAACGTGCAGACCCGCCTGGCCCGTGTGGCCGGGCACGAGGTCCACGACGACGACGCCCCCGCCGCCGCCGGCGCCCCCCGCGGGGACCTCGACGCGGTGGTCCTGGCCTGCGCCGGGCTCGACCGGCTGGGCCTGCAGCACGTCATCACCGAGCGGATCGATCCCGAGGTGATGCTCCCGGCCCCCGGCCAGGGCGCGCTCGCGGTGGAGATCCGCGAGGAGGACGGGCCGCTGCTCGGCCCGTCCGCCGTGGACCCGGACAGCCACGCCGGCCGGCTGCGCGCCGCACTGGAGCTGGTCGACGACCGCGACACCCACGTGGCCGTGACCGCCGAGCGGGCCCTGCTGCTGCGCCTGGAGGCCGGCTGCGCCGCCCCGATCGGGGCCGTGGCCCGCGTGGAGGAGGGCACGGCCGTGGACGGCTCGCCCGCCCCGCGGATCGTCATGTCCGCGATGGTCGCCGCCGTGGACGGTTCCCAGGTGCTGCGCCGGACCTCGTCCGTGCAGCTGGACGCCGTCCCGGAGGACGTGGCCGGGGACCCGGCCGAGGCCGACGAATGGATCGAGGACACGCTCTTCATGGCCGCCGGCGCCCTGGGCGTGCACCTGGCCGAGCTGTTCGTCGCCGAGGGGGCGGACCTGCTGCCCGGCACCGTGCGCGGCGTCGCGAAGCCCGACCCGGAGGCCTGAGGTGGACGGGCGCCCGCTCGTGCTCACCCGGCAGCCGGCTCAGGCCGGCACCCTCGAGGCGGACCTGGCCGCGGCCGGGCGGCGGGTGGCGTTCTGCCCGCTGACGGACTTCGAGCTGCCCCCGACGCCCGGCGGTCTGCGGGCGGTGGTCGAGGCCGTCGTCGGGGGTCGCTGCGCCTGGCTGCTGGTGACCAGTCCGAACGCGGTGCGCGCCCTGCAGGCCGCCGGGTGGACGGGCGCCGTGGGGGCGGGGGTCCGCGTCGCCGTCACCGGCGCCGGCACGGCCCGGGTGCTGGCCGACGCGGGCTGCGCCGTGGAGCCCTGGATGCCGGAGAGCGCCTCCGCGGCGGGCATCCTGGCCGAGTTCCCGGCGGCGCCGGCGGAGACGGGCGACGGCGCCCGCCGCGTCCTCCTGCCGCAGTCGGCGCTGGCCACCGCGGAGCTGGAGGAGGCGCTGACGCGGCGCGGCTGGGCCGTGGACCGCGTCGAGGCCTACCGCACCGTGCCGTACCCGGCGGACGCCGCGCGTCGCCTGCTGACGGAGGAGCCCGGGGACGCCGGGACGGTGGTCCCGGTGGCGGAGCTGGCGGGCGCGGACGTGGTCCTCACCAGCCCCTCGGCGGCGCGGGCACTGGCCGTGCACCCCGCCCTGGACGACCCGGAGCTGCGGCGGACCTGGCGACTCGTCGCGCTCGGTGCGCCCACCGCACGTGAGGCGCGCCGGCTGGGCCTGCGCCTGACCGGGCAGGCGGCCACGCCCGACGCCACGGGGATCCTCGCGGCGCTGGCCCGGCCGGTCGGCTGAGTCAGCGGGCGCCGTCGTCGGGATCCGCGGGAGCGGACCCCGCGGGGGGCTCCTCGGGATCGTCGGCGCCGCCCGAGGCGGGGGGCTCCTCGGCGGGCGCGGACGCGTCGTCGACGACGGGATGGGTGTGGACCTCGTCCTCGACGGAGGCGCCCAGTCCGGCCAGCAGGTCCACCCGCGGCTCGCGGAGGATCGCGACGGACACGTTGGCGAAGCCCGTGTGGGCGAGCAGGCGCGAGGCCTCCTCGTCCGAGAGGTCGTAGGCGTGCGCCAGCATGCGCACGTTCTCCGTGTAGAAGGCGTGAAGGCGGTCGACGCCGCGGAGGAACTCGAGGGTGTTGGCCATGCGGACACTGTCCGGCACGGCGGCGACGTCCTGGTGACCGCCGGATGAACGCCCGGCGACCACGATGCCGGACGGCCGACGGCCGACGGCCGCCGCGGCTCCGGGCGGGGCGTCGGCTCAGCCCTGCGCGCGGCGGCGCCGCTGCTTGAGGGTGACCTCCATGGACCGGCCCTCGGTGCGGGTCTCCAGGTAGGGCTGGTCCGCGACGAGCGTGGACAGCTTCGCGTGGCCGAAGTCGCGGGGGTCGAAGTCCACGTGGGTGCGGGACATGTGCTGGCCGATGAGGGACAGCGAGGCCCAGCCGTCGTCGCCGGAGGTGGCGTTCACGGCCTTGACCAGGGCGGACTGCAGGTTGATGCGGGAGGCGGGCTCGGCGTCGTCGTCGGCGTCCGCGCGCACGTCCGGCGGGGTCGGGTCCTCGGCGGTGATGACCTCGGCGGAGTCCACGTCCACGAGGACGGAGCCGCGACCGGCGCCCCGGCCGCGGCCGCGCACGGCGCGCTGCGGGGCGGCCTCGTCGGATTCGGGGGCCGGCGTCACGTCCGGGGCGGGTTCGACGACGGGGGCGGGCTCGGCCTCGGCCGGCTGCTCGGAGGCGACGTCGGCGGCCGGCTTGGCCTTGGCCCCGCGGCCCCGGCTCCCGCGGCGGTTGCCGGTGGCGGGGCCCTCCTTGGCCTCGCGCTCGTCCTTGGGGGAGGGCTCGGCCTGCAGGGAGGGGGCGGGCTCGTCGTCGTCGACGCCCTCGGTGTGCGTGCCCAGCAGCTCGAGGTAGATGAACTGGTCCACGGCGTTGCGCAGGGAGGCGGGCGTCTTGCGGGCGCCCAGGCCGATCACGCGCTTGCCGGACTCGCGGAGGCGCGTGGCCAGGCGGGTGAAGTCGGAGTCGGAGGAGACCAGGGCGAACGCGTCCACGTTGCCCATCCAGAGCAGGTCCATGGCGTCGATGATCAGCGCGGAGTCCGAGGAGTTCTTGCCGATGGTGTAGGCGAACTGCTGCACCGGCTGGATGGCGAGCTCGTTCAGCGCCTTCTTCCAGCCGTTGAGGTTGGTGGTGGTCCAGTCGCCGTACGCGCGCTTGATGGTCGGCGTGCCGTAGGTGGCCAGCTCCTCGAGGATGAGGCCGGCGTACTTGGGGGAGACGTTGTCGCAGTCCAGCAGGACGGCGATGCGCAGCGAGGCGGGAGTGGGTTCGGACATGCCTCCCAGGGTAGCCGGGGGACCGTGATGGGGAGGGGCGACGACGGCGGCCCCGGGTGTGGGTGGTCAGGGCGCGTCATGAACGGTGGTGCGACGGAGGTCGTGGCGAGGTGGTCGTGGCGACGGTTGGGGCATGTCCAGGGAGTCGTGGGCACGCCATTCGGAGCCCTTCGGCGGGGACGCCACAAACGACCGATTGTGCCGCCCCGGTCGCTGGGGGTCAGGCCGTCCGCCGGGCGATGACGGTAAAGGTGTGCCAGTGCTTGATGCCGTCGAAGGAGCGCCCCTCTTCGTTGCGTTCGTTCAATTCGATCACCTCCAATGCGTCGAGGAGTCGTTCCACCTCTTGCAGGGTGAGGTAGGTGCCTTGGTCTGAGGCCCAGGTGTCCTCGCAGCCGAAGAGATCGACCGCCAGGATGCCGCCAGGCAGCAGGGCCTGCCTGAGTCGTTCCCACACCGGTGCGAAGTGTGCGCGGGGGATGAAGGGCAGGGAAGCGTTGGCCAGAATCAAGTCGGCGAGGGGGAGGGGATCCCACTCTTCGATGAGGCCTGTCCGGTGTTCGAGGACGCCGAGGGAGGTGAGCTCGTGCATCCGCTCTTCGACGGAGGCATCGACGTCGATGGTGTGAACCGTGAGGCCTTCCTGGAGAAGGCGCCGCGCTTCGATGCCGGCGCCGCTGCCCAGTTCGACAGCACGTAGGCCTGACAGGTTCTGGTGGGTGGCGCGCAGTGCTGTGAGTGCCCGCTCGGTGAGAGGGCGCACGGCGGACGTGCCCGCGCGGGCGGCGTTGTAGGAATTCCAGTCGCTGGAGCTTGTGGGGGTGGCAATCATGAGGGCAGTGTCCCCCATGGTGGCCGCAGGAAGAGAGGTGAGAACGAGGGTTGACTCGCAATGGCGGCCCTGTGGCGAGTCTTGTGGCGGTGGTCCGGTCCGTCACAAACGACCCTTTCGGGCAGAGACGTGGAAACTCCGTCTCGGGGCCAGCAGAGTAGGGAAGGGGCCTGGCACCGCGGATCTGGCCCTCGACAGTGTCTGGAGGCCGGGGAGGAGGGGCCGATGAAGGCGAGTGTGCAGGACCTGCTGCCCGGCCCGCGTGGGCGGCGTCTGTGTCTGGAGGCGGCGAGGATGCTCAGCCACCGGGTCGCCGATCTGGTGTTCTGGCTGGGCTATGAGCTGGATCCGGACCGGGGCATCTCCTCCCTGGTCATGTGGCCCCCGGGCGGCGGTGCCCTGGAGGCGGGCGCGCGTCCTGCCGTGTCCATCGATCAGGTGGCGCAAGCCTTGGCCGACCTCGACCTCTCGGGCCTGACGGATGGGGTGGTCCAGGCGGCCCTGGTCGGTTCGGTCATGTCGGCCCGGTACTGGCAGGAGCCCGACGGCGAAGACGTGCTCGCCGGCCATCCGGACATCCACGCCGCCCTGGAGGCGGTGGCCGCGGGCGTGCTGGGCTCGGCGGCGGCCCGGCACTGGGGGAGTCCGCGCGCAGCGGCGCAGTGGGTCATCGACTGGCGTGCGTTCGAGGATCCGGCCCCGGTGCCCCGGGACGCTCGACGGGTCCTGGCGGCCTGGGCTCGAGAAGAACGGCGGCAGGAAGTCCGGGCCGCCGCTGAGCATCCTGTTGATCCGACGGCGAACTTCTCCGGGACCTGGTGGTCCATCCCGCAGGGGGCCGTCGTCAGCGTCGGGCAGATCCCGACTGGGTTGGACCTCGTCGAGGACGACATCGGCGCGGAGGCGGCCACGGTGATCCCGGTGCGGGGAGCGGGTCGGACGTATGAGGTCCGCGGCCCCGGGGACTGGATCCGGCTGTGCCGGCGGTTCCCGCTGGAGGTCAGTGCCTCGCGGCGGCACGACTGGTACCGGGTGACCGGACGGTCCGGGCGGTGGGTCATCCCGGACTGGGAGCAGGTCGCCTCCGAGTGGGACGCGGTGCACCTGACCACCTTGGGCTATCTCAGCGCGGCCACCCGCGCTCTGCCCGTGGAGGCGGGCGTGGCCACGGTGCTCGCCGGGTGGGACCCGGACACCACCGTGTGGCTCGCCGACGCGGTCCGTGAGTCGGAGGAGCCCCGCCAATGCTGGCAGCGCGTATCCGGCGACGACGGATGGGCCCGTTGCGTGCCCGTCCGTGATGTCGGCTCGGAGGGCCCCGCGCGGGGACGCGGGGCCAGCCCGCCGGTGGAGGGGTGAGCGGGCGTGGGCCTTCTGCGTCGGGCCAGATGCCTTCCACGGAGGCTGTGCTCAGCATCCTTCGGCGTCTGGAGCGGCGTCACTTCAGCCGTGATGCGTATGCGCGGTTGCTTGACGCCGACGTGACCGGGGAGGTGCTCACGGTGGTGGCCTGGCAGGGGGGTCCGTCCCCGTCGGACCCGGAGCGGGTGATCGCCCACCGCACGGACCTGCGCCAGCGTCTGACCGAGTGCCGTGGCGATCTCGAGGCGGTGCTGATGGATGCGTTGCAGTTCGGTGTGTACGAACCAAGCTCGCCGGGCAGGCCGCCGGCGGGGGATGAGCCTGCCCGGCTGCTGGAGAAGTATCCCGAGGCCACCTGGTACGAGTGAGGAAGCTGGAGCGACGCGCGGCAGCATCTGGTCAGCGTCCAGGCGGGTATACCCCCGATTGCGCTGAGCCCCTTTACGTCCACTTCAGGAAGTGGGCCAGTCTCAAGCGAGGGTGGCCCACATCAGCGAGCAGAGAATGAGCGGGCGCTGGATGTGTCGGGGAGACCCCTCGCGCTCATGCGTTGCGCCTCCGTGTAGACGTATGACATCTACGCGCCGAGGCTTTTAATGAGGGGTATTGCGATATTTGAAAGTCGACAAAATAAGAGCGACACCCGCAATCCCTAGCAGGCTTCCGGCAACTCTCCCAAATAGTTCCGAATTAATAAACCCCCCCATAAAAAAAGCTATCCCCAAAAGGATGAATGCAAATCCAAAAATTACATTCTGAAAACGATTCATGAAACTAGTTACACCGCCCGAGTGAAATTACAATAATAGTATCTTGGCAAGATTTATAAGGGTCTCCATACGAGTAAGAGCTATGCCCCGCTGCGCGATTTGACGTGGGGCATAGCTCTTACTTCCTTGATTCAAGTCTTAGCGACCCATAGCTTCGCGGCACGTCTGCAGAAAGCCTAGGCCGACCAAGGCGGCGCCCAGTTCGAGAATCTCCCTCTCGGCTGTACGAGTAGATATATTTCGGGCGCCAGCAAGGATTCGGGCAACCTTGGTAGCACCATACTTGTTCACGAGCCTAACAAGTCGTGCTGCAAGCGCTGCAACGCGAACAGTGGGGAAGACGGTGCCCCCGACGAAGAGCAGAATCTCCCCTGCGCACTTTGCCGTTTCGACCCATCCCAGGGCAGAAACCTCATTCTCCGAGTGAGATGTCTGCTCATTTGAAATGGACTCAAACTCTGCGTTTACATCTTCAACAGCGCGCTTAGCCTTGATCAAATCCGCGCTTGAAAAAGTGTATCCCGTCACTTTCCCATTCGGATCCTGGACTTCGAGAATCTTCATGGAAGAATCGATGGCGACCGTGCGGCCCCGGCGCAGACCCGGCGGGAGGTCGGTCGCAGGCCCGGCCATTGCAGGAGTCGCGGTCATGGTGAGCCCGGCAGAAATAATTGCCGCAGAACTCAGCTTGATGACTGAACGACGACTCGCCTTATTGATATCCGTCACGATTCCTCCAGGTGCTTGCCCTCTAGTTGTCGCTGAGAGGCTGCTTGTCCATCATGATGCCGGTCGGCTACGCGGGTGCTCTGATCATCGACTGTGATCGAGCAATGCAAGCATACAGCAATGTGTTGTGCGTTACCTAGCCAGGATGCTGTTGCGCGACCTGGAAGTGCAGTCCTCCTCCCCCGAGGAACTCTGTCCAGGCGGGTATACCCCTTTACACGCCTCGCCCACCCACGAGAGCATCACGTCAGAGACGGTCCTAAGCGGGACCGTTGGACATAAGTGTCGGAGGGTCTTAGACATGGTTGGACAGACGGTGGCCTATGTGCGGGTGAGCTCGGCCGAGCAGAACCTGGATCGGCAGCTGGAGGCGGTGGGGGAGTGCGACCGGATCTTCGAAGACAAGATCTCCGGCAGCTCCCGCGCCAAACGCACCGGGCTGGCGGAGCTGCTGGGGTACGTGCGGGAGGGGGACCTGGTGAAGGTCGCCTCGATGGATCGGTTGGGACGGGACACCCGGGATCTGTACGCGATCGTGGATGAGCTCACGGATAAGGGGTGTGCGGTGCAGTTTGTGTCCGAGCGGATCACCGTGGACAAGTCCGGCACCTCCCCGGTGGACCCCACATCGAGGACCCCACGGTAAGAGCAACCCCAAAGGGATAAGGCACGGTCTTCTACATGGCGGTGTTGCCCTCGCGTCGGGGTCAGGGGATGGGGCGTCGTCTGCATGCCCTCGGCCTGGCCGAGCTGGCCCGGCGTGGCGCGCGGAAGTACATCGGCTCCACCGGCCGGAAGAAGGCCGCCATGGTCGCCGTCTCCCGCGCCAACGACTGCATCGTGGAGGGATGACGGCGAGGGGTCTGCGCCTGGCTCACCCGCCCCGCTGCGTCCCTGTGCGGGGTCGGAATCCCAGCCGCCGGTAGATGCCCATGGCCGCCTCGGAGGTGCCCTCGCCGAAGCGCAGGCTCACGGCCGCGTCGCCGGCGGCGGAGCAGGTGTCGACGGCGTGCTGCACCAGGGCGCGCCCGACCCCCTTCCCGCGCACGGCGGGATCGGTGAAGAGGTCGATGATGAACGGACCCGCGAGGTCCGCGTCCCAGATCGAGCGGGTGACCACCATGATCGCCCCGGCCAGGCGCCCGTCCACCCATGCCGTGGCACTCGCGTCGGCGCGCAGCTCCCCGTAGTCGCCGCGGAAGGTCGCGTCCATCTCCTCGCGCGCTTCAGCCAGGCCGGAGGCGGCGACGCCGGGCGGGTAGCCCATGAGGTAGCACCGGGCCAGGTCGTCGGTCGTCCCGGTGTCCAGTCCTCGGAACTCGAAGTCTCCGCGGACATGGTCGGCGGCGTGGGCCGCCGGCAGGCGGAGCGTCAGCAGGTCGGTGGACACGGGGGTTCCTCTCGTCAGGGCGGGGTGCATCCCTGCCGTTCGATCACCCGACGCCGGAGCCGTGCCCGGGTCGGTCCTTGCTGACCAGCAGCAGGCCGGCGCCCACGGGCACCAGGGTGCTGCGGAAGCCCGGTGAGGCGTCCACGAGCGCACGGAAGGGGCGGACGTCGTCGGCGTGGGACAGGCAGTTGTCCACCACGAGCAGCCCCCCCGGGGCCAGGATGCGGGCCAGGTCGGGCCAGTAGTCCGGGTAGGCGGGGCGCTCGGCGTCGAGGAAGACCAGCGGCAGGCACCCGTCCTCGGCATCGGCCAGCACGTCCGCGGCGTCCGCCTGCCGGACGGTCACGACATCGGCCACCCCCGCCGCCTCCAGGTTCGTCCGGGCCTCGGCCAGGCGGGGTGCGTCGGGGTCGACGGTGGTGAGACGACCGCCGTGGGGCTCCAGGGCGTCGGCGATCCAGAGGGCCGAGAAGCCCGTGGACGTGCCCAGCTCCAGCACCTCGGCCGGGGCCAGCGTGCGCACGAGGATGTTGAGCAGTTCCGCGCTCTCCGGCTCCAGGTTGCGGCGGCGGTCCAGGCGGTCGGGCTGGGCGGCGTCGAAGTCGCGCCCCTCCTGCCAGAGGCGGTCCAGCAGCGCACGGCGTCTCGGGTCCATGGGGTCATCCACCAGGGGCGGAGGCCGCCCCGTCCACGACAGCGACGGGTCCCTCCCAGCGCTGCTCGCCGTCGACGATGTGTCCGGTAGGACGCAGGCCGAGCCGGCGCGCCACGGCGGCCGAGGCGGCATGGCCGGGGTGGATGTCGGCCACGACCTCGGAGACCCCGCGCCGGGCGAGCTCGTCGAGCAGCAGGCGCGCCGCGGCGGTCGCATGGCCCCGGCCCTGCCAGGGGACGCCGATCACCCACGCGATCTCGGCGGCTCCCCCCGCGACGGGGATGGTCGCCTGCACGTAGCCGACAGCCTCCCCGGTGTCGTCGAGCACCACGAGGTGGTTCAGCCACGTCTCGCTGCGGTCCTCGGAGTGGCCGCGGGCCTGGACTGCGTACTGGCCGGAGAGGGCCCCCCGGGTGGGCGGCTCGCCGCCCGTGAACGTGTACAGGGCCGGATCCGCGAGGACGGCGACCATCTCGTCGGCGTCGTCCGGGCGGAGGGGTCGCAGGTGGATCGGGGGAGTCATGGGCCCCACGGGATCGGGTCTGCGTGCGGATGTCAACACCGCCCCGGCGGGTCGGCGGGCGCGCCGGCGTCGCCACCCGGCACCATGGCAACGGTGTTCGAGGGAGGCGACCGGCCCTGGCTGTGCGTGCTCGCCGGACGTGCCGGGACGGGCAAGACCACGCTGGCCCAGGCGCTCGCGCAGGCGACGGGCGCCTGCTGCCTGCGGGTGGACGCCGTCGAGACCGCACTCGGGCGGGTCCAGGACCACGTGGGCGCCGCGGGCTACGCGGTCGTGCACGAGCTCGCCGTCTCGAACCTCCCGCTGGGCCACGACGTCGTCGTCGACGCCGTCCATCCCGTCCCCGCATCCCGGGCCGCCTGGACGCAGACCGCCGCGCGGGCGGGCGCGCGCCTGGTGGTCCTCGAGACGGTCCTGCCGGACGGGAGGGAGCACCGCCGCCGCGTCGAGACGCGCGAGGCCGACATCCCCGGCCACCGGGTCCCCACCTGGGAGGACGTCCAGGCGGACGGCTGGGTGGCGTGGGACGTCGAGCGCGACGGTCCCCCGGACCGTGATCGACACCACCACCCGCGCGGCCGCGCTGCGCGACGCGCCGGCGGCCCTGCCACGCCGGTGACGCGCACGCGTGCCTCCGAAGGCCCGGGCGCCGTCCCGAGCGGGACCGCGCACCCGTAGCGCGTCGGGCCCACGGCCTAGAATCGAGGGCATGTCCTTCCCCTTGAACCGTCCCCGCCGCCTGCGCCAGTCCGCCGCGATGCGCCGGCTGGTGGCCGAGACCCGCCTCCACCCGAACGAGCTGATCCTGCCGGCCTTCATCAAGGAGGGCGCCGCCGAGCCCGTGCCGATCGCCTCGATGCCGGGCGTCGTGCAGCACACGACGGACACCCTCAAGGCCGCCGCGGCCGAGGCCGCCGAACTGGGCCTGGGCGGCATCATGCTGTTCGGCGTGCCGACCACGCGCGACGCCGTCGGCAGCGCCGCCCTGGACCCGGACGGCGTCCTGAACCGGGCCATCCGGGACGTGAAGGCGGAGGTGGGGGACGGGCTCGTCGTGATGTCCGACCTGTGCCTGGACGAGTTCACCGACCACGGCCACTGCGGCGTGCTCACCGCCGAGGGCACTGTGGACAACGACGCGACGCTGGAGATCTACGCCCGGATGGGCGTCGCGCAGGCCGAGGCCGGTGCGGACGTGCTCGGACCCTCCGGGATGATGGACGGCCAGGTCCGCGTGATCCGGGAGGCCCTCGAGGGCGCCGGACATCACGAGACCGCGATCCTCGCCTACGCCGCGAAGTACTCCTCGGCGTTCTACGGGCCGTTCCGCGACGCCGTCGACTCCCAGCTCACGGGCGACCGCAAGACCTACCAGATGGACGCCGCCAACCGGAGCGAGGCCCTGCGCGAGGTCGCCCTCGACCTCGAGGAGGGCGCGGACATGGTGATGGTCAAGCCCGCGATGAGCTACCTGGACATCGTGCGGGACGTGGCGGACATGGCGGACGTGCCCGTCTCCGCGTACCAGATCTCGGGGGAGTACGCGATGATCGAGGCCGCCGCCGCACACGGCTGGATCGACCGGAAGGCCTCGATCGTCGAGTCCGTGCTCTCCATCCGGCGCGCCGGCGCCGACTCCGTGCTCACCTACTGGGCGGCCGAGCTCGGCCGCTGGATGAAGGAGGGGTCCCTGTGACCGCGTCCCAGCCGACCACCAACGCCGCCGCCTTCGCCGCGGCCCAGGCCGTCATCCCCGGCGGCGTGGACTCGCCCGTCCGCGCGTTCGGCTCCGTGGGCGGCACGCCCCGCTTCATGGCCGGCGCACGCGGCCCGTACCTGACGGACGTCGAGGGCACCGAGTACGTCGACCTCGTCTGCTCGTGGGGCCCCATGCTGCTCGGCCACCGCCACCCCGAGGTCCTGGAGGCCGTGCACGCCGCCGTGGACCGCGGCCTCGGCTTCGGCACCTCCACGCTGGAGGAGACCGCGCTGGCCGAGCTGATCGCCTCCAGGGTGCCGGTCGAGCGCGTGCGCTTCGTGTCCACCGGCACCGAGGCCACCATGACCGCCCTGCGCCTGGCCCGCGGCGTGACGGGGCGCAACCTGATCGTGAAGTTCGCCGGCTGCTACCACGGCCACTCGGACGGCCTGCTGGCCGCCGCCGGCTCCGGCGTGGCCACCGCCGCGCTGCCCGGCTCCGCCGGCGTCACCGAGGCCGCCGCCTCGGAGACCCTCGTCGTGGACTACAACGACCGCGCCGCCCTCGAGGCCGTGTTCGCGGAGCACGGCGAGCGCATCGCCGCGGTGATCACCGAGGCCGTGCCCTGCAACATGGGCGTCGTGGAGCCGGCCGAGGGCTACAACGCCTTCCTCCGCGAGATCACCGCGCAGCACGGCGCCCTGCTGATCTGGGACGAGGTGCTCACCGGCTTCCGCGCCACCGCCACGGGCGGCTGGGGCCTGTCCGGGCAGCCCGAGGGCTGGACCCCGGACATCTGGTGCTTCGGCAAGGTGATCGGCGGCGGCATGCCCGCGGCCGCTCTGGCCGGCTCCGCGGAGATCATGAACCACCTGGCCCCGCTGGGCCCCGTGTACCAGGCGGGCACCCTCTCCGGGAACCCGGTGGCCATGGCCGCCGGCCACGCCACCCTCTCCCGCGCCGACGACGCCGTGTACGCCGCCGTCCAGCGCGCCTCGGACGCCGTCCGCGAGGGCCTCGCGGCGGCGCTGACCGCCGAGGGCGTGGACCACTCCATCCAGCGCGCCGGCACCCTGTTCTCCGTGGCCTTCGGCACGTCCGAGCACGGTGTGCGGGACTACCGGGACGCCCAGGGCCAGGACGTGTTCCGCTACGCCCCGTTCTTCCAGACCATGCTGGAGTCCGGTGTCTACCTGCCGCCGTCCGTGTTCGAGGCCTGGTTCGTCTCCGCCGCCCACGACGACGCCGCCGTGGAGCGTGTGCTCGCCGCCCTGCCGACCGCCGCGAAGGCCGCCGCGGCCGCCACCCCACAGGGCTGACCGAGCCCGAGAGGACCCGCACCGACGACGACGGCGCCCCGCCCGGGGAGGGTGGGGTGCCGTCGTCGTCCGCGGGGGAGAGGACGCCGGCTCACACGTCCGGCTCCACCGGCCACGCGCGGGACACGGTGGCCTGGGGGTCCTTGCGGCGGAGGTACTCCTCGAAGCTCTCCGCCTGCTCCGCCTTCCAGCGCGCCTGCGCGGCGTGCAGCTCGTCCAGGGGCAGGTCCGCCTTCGGGTGCCGGCGCACGAGCTCGTCCATGACCTGCACGGCGGCGAGCGCGTCGGCGGCGGACGTGTGCGCATCCTCCAGGACCACGTCGTAGTGCTCGGACACCGCGCCGAGGGTGCGCTTGCCCTTGCGGAACCGGTCCACCTGCTTGTCCACCACGTAGGGGTCCACCACCGGGCGCGGCTCCAGCGGGGCGACCCCGTGGCGGCGGGCCTCCCGGTCCATCACGGTGAAGTCGTAGACGCCGTTGAAGGCCACCACGGGGATGCCGGCGGCGAAGAGGTCCCGCAGGGTCTCCGTGATCTCGGAGACGCCCCGGCGGGCCTCCAGGCCCTCGGCCCGCGCCCGCTCGGTGGTGACCCCGTGCACGGCGGCGGCCTCCTCCGGGATCGGCACGCCCGGGTCCAGCAGCCACTCCGCGGAGGACACCGCCTTCCCGGCGGCGTCCACCATGACGATCGTCGCCGTGACGATCCGGGCCTGCCTGGGGTCGCGCCCGGTGGTCTCGAGGTCGAACCCCGCGCGGATCTGCTCGTTCCAGCTCATGGCCCCCACGGTACCCAGCCCGCAGGACACGCTACGGCGCACGGAGGCAGGCGCCGGGCTTGGCAGGATGACGGGGTGAGCCCCGTCCCGTCCACCCCGCCCGACCCCGACCCCCACCTGCCGACGGACGGACCCGTCACCCTGGGGGAGGCGCTCGCGGCCGCCGCCCGGCTGATCCCCTCGGGGCGTGCCGCCTCCTACGGAGCCCTGGCCGGGCTCCTGGGCCGGGGCGGGCCCCGGCAGGCCGGGCGCGCGATGGCCGAGTCCGAGCCCGGGACGCCGTGGTGGCGCGTCGTCCGCGCCGACGGCTCCCTGCCCGAGCCTCTGCGGCGCCAGGCGCGGGAGCGCTGGGCGGCCGAGGGGACGCCGGTGCGCGGGTCCGGCACCGTCCGCGATCAGCGGGTGGACCTGGCCCAGGCCGGCTGGGAGCCCGACGCCGCCGCCCGCGCCGCGCTCGCAGACCTGGCCGCCCGCGTGGGCTGAGCGACGGCCCGACCACGGCGGCCGGCCTACCGTGTCCGGCCCCCTGACAGACTGGAGCCATGAGCACCACCCCGCACCCGTCCGAGCCCCGGACGGAGCCGACGCCGCAGGCCGCCGACGCCGACCCGGCGGACCTCGCCGCGCTCCTGGCCGAGCCGGACGAGGAGCCGCCGCACGCCGCGCCCGTGCCCGCGCGCCTGGTGCGCGGCGTGGGGCAGGACCGCGCCGGCGTCGTGCTCACCGTCGAGCAGGAGGCGGTGGCCGGGCTGGGGGAGGGCCACGGTGCCCACCTGGTGCTCGGGGCGCCCGGCACGGGGCGGAGCACCGTGGCCGTGGAATACGCCGCCCGGCGGCTCGAGGCGGGCCTCGATCCGGAGTCGCTGCTCGTGCTCGCACCCAGCCGCGAGGCCGCGGCCCGCCTCCGGGACGCCCTGACGGAGCGGCTGGCCGCCGCCGGGCACGGCACCCGCGCCGTGACGCCCGTGCGCACCTGGGCCTCCTACGCGTTCGACCTCATCCGGCGCGCCCGCGTCACCGGGCCCCTGCGCGGGCTCTCCCGCCCGCCGCGGCTGCTCTCCGGTGCGGAGCAGGACACGGTGATCGCGGAGCTCCTGGACACCTACGCCGCCGGCCTCGCCCCGGCGCCGGAGTGGCCGCGGGACGTCGCGCAGGCCGTCGACACCCGCGGCTTCCGGCGGGAGGTCCGCGAGCTCGTGGACCGCATGAGCGAGTTCGGCGTGGAGCCGGGCGTCCTCCAGGAGCTCGGCCGCCGGCACGGCCGCCCGGTCTGGGAGGCCGCCGCCGAGCTGGTCCAGGACTACCGGGACCGCCTGGACCTGGGCATGGCGGAGGCGTTCGACGCCGCCGGGCTCATCTCCACCGCCGTCCGCCTGCTCACGGAGCGCTTCCCGGACGACCCGGAGCGCGACGCCGCGGCCCTCGCCTTCGCCGAGGCGGAGCAGGCACGGCTCCGGGCGATCGTGGTGGACGACCTGCAGGAGGCGGGTCCCGCCGTGCACGACCTCCTCGTCCACCTCGGCCGGGGCCGGGACGTCCTCCTCACCGCCTCGCCGGACACGACCGTCCAGGGCTTCCGCGGCGCCCGCCCCGACCTGGTCTCCCGGTACCCCGCCGCCCTGGATCCCGATGCCGTCCCCGGGGCGTCGTCGCCCGACCCCGACGCGCGGACCCACGTGCTCACGGCGGGGCACCGCATGAGCGCGGGCGTCCAGGAGGGCTGGCTCCGCGCCGCCCGTCGCATCCGCCAGCGGACGGTCGGCGTGGAGCTCACCCGCACCCGCACCGTCCCCGCGGGGGAGGGCGGCGCCGTCGAGGGGCACGCGGTCCCCTCGCGTGCCCACGAGGACCAGCTCGTCCTGGAGCGGGTGCTGCGCGTCCACCACGAGGACGGCGTCCCCCTGGACGGGCTCGCGGTGATCGCCCGCTCCGGCGCCCGCGCCGCCGCGCTGGGGCGTCACCTGGAGGCGGCCGGCGTCCCCGTGCGCCGCGAGGCCGCCGGTGAGGTGCTCAAGGACGAGCCCGCCGTGGCGCCGCTGCTCACCCTGCTCCGGGCGGTCTCCGACCAGGCCGAGGACCCGGAGGCCGGCGTGGCGCTGGAGGCGGACGAGGCCGTCGCGCTGCTGCGCGGCCCCTATGGCCGCGCCACCGCCCTCAACATCCGCCGCCTGCGCCAGGACCTGCTCGCCGCCGAGCGGGCCCGTGGGGGCCGGCGCACCTCGGACGAGCTGCTCGTGGCGGCCTTCGGCGACCCGGCCCTCGCCGGTGAGGAGACGGACCGCCACCGGGCCCTGCGGCGCCTGGCCTGGATGCACCGGGACGGCCTCGCGGCCGCCCGGGAGCCCGGCGCCACCGCGGAGACCGTCCTCTGGGCCGTGTGGGCCGCCTCCGGCCGGGCCGACCGCTGGCGCGCCGCGGCCCTCGGCCGGGCGGAGGGCGCCGAGGGGCGGCGGGAGGCCCGCCGCGCGGACGCGGACCTCGACGCCGTCGTCGCGCTGTTCCGCATCGCTGAGCGGTTCGTGGACCAGTTCCCGGGCGCGGCGCCCGCCGACTTCTCCCGGTACATGGAGTCGCAGGACCTGCCCATGGACACCCTGGCCCGCCGGGCGGAGACCGGTGACGCCGTGCACGTGCTCACCCCGGCCGGCGCGGCGGGCCGGGAGTGGGACACGGTGATCGTCGTCGGGCTCCAGGAGGGGGCCTGGCCCAACACCGCCCTGCGCGGTCAGCTGCTGGGCGCCACGGACCTGACCGACCTGCTCACCGCGGCCGCCGTCGACGGCGCCTGGCCCACGGACCACCGGACCCGGCTCGCGGAGGTCCGGCAGGATGAGCTGCGGATGCTGGCCGCCGCGGTCTCACGGGCACGCCGGCGCGTCGTCGCCACCGCCGTGCGCAACGAGGACGAGACCCCCTCGGACTTCCTCGACCTGCTCGACCCCGTCGCGGACGTCGCCGCCGGCCGCCCGCTCACCGAGGTGCCCCTGCCCCTCACCGCCGCCGCCCTCGTGGCGGCGGCGCGTCGTCGGCTGGAGGCGCCGGACCTGCCGGAGGCCCTCGTGGGCCTGGAGGATCCGGCGGCCGCCGCGGTGCTCGCCGCCCTCGCCGAGGACGGCGTGGCCGCGGCCGCGCCCGACCGCTGGTGGGGACTCGCCCCGCTGTCCACGGACGCCCCGCTCACGGACATCACCGCGGAGCCCGTGCGCCTCTCGCCCTCGCGGGCTCAGACCGCCTTGGAGAACCCCCTGAACTGGCTCCTGTACCACGTGGGAGCCCAGGCCGGCGGCACGCTCGCCCAGTCGATCGGCGTCCTCGTGCACTCCGTGGCCGAGCACCACCCGGACGGAGAGCCCGGCGCCGTGCGTGCCGAGCTGGAGCGGCGGCTCCCGGAGCTGGGCCTGCCGGAGGGCTGGACCACCGACCTGCAGCACGCCCGCGCCCGCCGCCTCGTCGAGGCGTACATCCGCTACTGGTCACAGATGCGCGCGGAGGGTCGACGCCCCGTGGCGCAGGAGGTCGCCCTGCACGTCCCCCTCGCCTGGGGGGATGAGCGCGTGGAGATCTCCGGTGTGATCGACCGGCTCGAGGTCGACGCCACTGGCCGCCCCTACGTGGTCGACCTCAAGACCGGCTCCTCCAAGCCGGACACGGCGGAGCTCGAACGTCTCCCGCAGCTGGCCGCCTACCAGGTGGCCGTGCGCGCCCGCGGGCTGGAGCTGCTCGCCGAGGACCCCGCCACCGACCCCGCCCTGCGCCGGGCCCTGTCCGCGATCGAGGCCCCGGCCGAACCCGGGGGAGCGGCCCTCGTCCAGCTCGGCGCCGCCACCAAGACCAAGGCCACCGTCCAGCCCCAGCCGGCCGTCACCGCCGACGACGACTGGGCCCTCGACCAGGTGTTCACCGCGGCCCGCCGCACCGTGGGTCCGCGGTTCCTGGCCGTCCACCGGCCCGGGGTGCGCTGCGCCCTGCCGTCCGTCTGCCCGCTCTGCACCGAAGGAAGGCAGGCCACCGAATGGCATCGCTGAGCTCCCCGGTCCCGCTGCGCCCCGCCCCGGTCGACGCCGGGCCCCGGGTCGACGTGTCCCGCGCCGTCCACAGCCCGCAGGACATCGCCGCGCGGCTGGGCGTGTTCCCGCCCACCGACGAGCAGGTGGAGGTGATCGCCGCCCCGCTGACCCCGCGGCTCGTCGTCGCCGGCGCCGGCTCAGGGAAGACCGCCACCATGTCCGACCGGGTCGTCTGGCTGGTGGCCAACGGCTTCGTCCGCCCGGACCAGGTCCTCGGCGTGACGTTCACCCGCAAGGCCGCCGGTGAGCTCGCCCACCGCATCAACGCCAAGGTGGACGCACTGCTGCGGTCCGGCCTGCCCATCCCCGGGTTCGAGGGCGAGCCCGAGGACCTGGGGCGGGCCTCCGTGTCCACGTACCACTCGTACGCCGGCGCCCTCGTCCGGGACTACGGCCTGCGCATCGGCGTGGAGCCCGAGGCCCGCCCGCTCGGGGAGGCGGACGCCCACCGGCTCATGTCGGCCGTGGCCGCCTCCCACCCGATCGTCGCGGACGGCCTGCGCGTCTCGGCGTCCACCCTCGTCGCGGCCGCGCTGCGGCTGTCCGGCGACCTCGCCGAGCACCTCGTGGAGCCCGCGCAGGTGCGGGCCCACCTGCGGGAGCGGATCGCCGTGGGCGAGGCCCTGGAGCTGCCCCCGCGCATGAAGGAGCCCTCCGACGAGATCGTCGAGTTCTTCGCCGGCCTCGAGACCCGGGTCCTCATGGCCGACCTGGTCGAGCGCTACACCCAGGCCAAGGCCGAGCGCGGCGTCATGGACTTCGGAGACCTGCTCCGCCACGCCGCCCGGGTGGCACGGGAGATCCCCGCCGCCGGGCGGGCGGAGCGGGAGCGGTTCCCCGTGGTCCTGCTGGACGAGTTCCAGGACACCTCCCACGCGCAGATGGAGATCTTCCGCGGGCTCTTCGGCCCCGAGTCCACGGACCTCGACGCCCCCGGGCTGGGCCACTGCGTCACCGCGGTCGGTGACCCTCACCAGTCCATCTACGGGTTCCGCGGCGCGTCCGCCGGCCAGCTGTTCACCTTCCCCTCGGCGTTCCCCCGCCTCGGCGAGCTGCCCGGCGGCGCCCCCGGCCGGGTCAACGCGGACGTCTCCCACCTCACGGTCGCCTGGCGCAACGACGAGGCGATCCTCGCGGCCGCGAACGCCGTGGTCGCGGAGCTCAACGCCCACGCCGCCGACGCCGGCACACCCCTCGAGCTCAAGCCGCTGCGGCCGCGGCCCGGCGCCGGGACGGGCGAGGTGCGCGTGGACCGCCACGTGAGCGCGCAGGACGAGGCGGAGGCGCTCGTCGCACGCCTGGCGGCCCTCGGCGAGGACCCCGCCACGGCGGATCTCAGCCGCGCCGTGCTCTGCCGCGCCCGGACCCAGTTCGGGCCCGTCCTCGACGCCCTCGAGGCCGCCGGTGTGCCGTACGAGGTGCTGGGGCTGTCGGGGCTGCTCTCCCTCCCGGAGATCGCCGAGGTGCTCTCCGTGCTCCATGTCCTCGCGGATCCGGGCCGCAGCGACCACCTCGTCCGCGTCCTGGCCGGCCCCCGGTACCGGATCGGCCCGGCGGACCTCGAGCTGCTCCACGAGCGGGCGCGGTTCGTCAGCCGGCTGCGCCGCCGCGCGGCCGCCCACGAGCCGCTCGACCCGGCGACCGCGGTCGAGGCGCCGGACGTCAGCGCGGACGAGGACGCCGACGCCCCGGCCCTGCTGGAGGCCCTGGACTCCCTGCCCGGGGAGTCCACCGTCTGGACCGGCTCCCACGGCCGGCCCTTCTCCGCCGAGGGACTGCGCCGCCTGCGCGCGGCCAACGCGGAGCTGCGCCGCCTCTCGGCCTGGGCCGGGGCGGACCCGGCCGACCTCATCGGGGAGGTCGTCCGGGAGATCGGCCTGGACGTCGAGCTCGCACTGCGCCCCGGCCCGTCAGCCGCCTCCGCGCGCCGCCACCTCGACGCCTTCCAGGACGCCGCCCGGGGCTTCGCCGCCGGCGACGGCGCCCCCGCCGACCTGCCGGCGTTCCTCGCATGGACGGAGGCCGTGGAGGAGCACGAGAAGGGCCTCGGCATCGCGTCGGCGGACCCCGCCCCCGGCGTGGTCCAGGTGCTCACGGCCCACGCGTCCAAGGGACTCGAGTGGGACGTGGTGGCCGTGCCGGGCCTCCAGACGGGCACCTTCCCCACCGCGCGTCCGGACCGCTGGACCAGCGGGGGGACCGGCATGCTGCCGTGGGCCCTGCGCGGCGACGCCGCCTCCCTCCCGCAGTGGGACGGCTCCTGGGCCGAGAACCGGCGCGACTGGGTGCAGTCCGCCGGGACGGGCTACTCCTCCAAGACGGCGGCCGCCACGAACCCGGCCCCCTACGGGGACGCCGTCGCGGACCACGCCGCCCGCGAGGAGCGGCGCCTGGCGTACGTCGCGTTCACCCGCGCCCGGTCGGCCCTCTGGCTGAGCACGTCCCACTGGAAGGGCACGGCCAAGAAGCCGGTGGACCCCTCGCCCTTCCTCGTGGAGGCGGCCGCGCTGGCCGGGGAGGTGCCCGGCGTCGTGCTGGGGGAGGAGCCCGCGCCGGAGGAGCTGGGCGAGGCCAACCCCACGGCCGAGCGCACGCTGGTCGCCTGGTGGCCGGCGGACCCCCTCGAGGGACCCGAGGCCTTCGAGGCCGACGGCGAGGACCTCGACGACGAGGCCGCGTGGACCCCGCTGCCCCGCCGCACCCGCCCCCGCCGGGCCCGTGTGGAGAACGCCGCCCGCCAGGTCGCCGCCGCGGACCCCGCGGCCCTGGCCGAGGACACCGACCTGGCGCGGGCGCTGGACTGGGTGCTGCTGCGCCGCCGGCGCGTCGGCGCGGCCGCGGACGGCGTGGCCCTGCCGGAGCACCTCTCGGTGTCCCTCTACGGGGAGCTCGCGGCCGACCCCCAGGCCGTCGCGGACCAGCTGCGCCGGCCCATGCCGCGGCCGCCGGCCCACGCGGCCCGCCGCGGCACCGCCTTCCACGCCTGGCTCGAGCAGCGCTTCGACGCCACCGGCATGCTGGACATCGACGAGTCCGACGACGCCGCCGACGCCTGGGTCGAGGACGCCCTGGACCTGGCGCCGATGCAGGAGTGGTTCCTCGCCTCCCGGTGGGCCGACCGGGTGCCCGCGTTCGTCGAGACCGCCGTGGAGACAACTCTCGCCGGGATCACCCTCCGCGGGCGCATCGACGCGGTGTTCCGCACGGGCGCCCGCCCGGGCATGCCCTTCGACCCCGAGGCCGACTGGGAGCTGGTCGACTGGAAGACCGGCCGCGTGCCGGGTGGGGCGGAGCTGCGCCGCAAGGCCCTGCAGCTGGCGGTGTACCGCCTGGCGTGGTCCCGCCTGCACGGCATCCCCCTGGAGCGCATCCGGGCGAGCTTCGTGTACGTGGCCGCGGGCCAGGAGCGGGTCTTCGACGACCTGCCCGGGGAGGAGGAGTTGGAGGCGATCGTCACCGCGGCCGTCGCGGGCCCGGGCGCCACCTCGTCCGGCGAGGTCAGTCCACCGGACGCAGCACGCTGACGGTGCCCCCGGCGCGGCCGTCGTCGTCGGAGACGTCCACGACGCCGTCCGCGTCGTCCTCGTCCCAGTCCGGGGCCCGGTCGTCGTGGGCGGCGTGCAGCCCGACCACGTTGTCCGCCGTCGGGGCGGCCTGCGGAGCCGTGGCCTCCGCGACGCCGACGGCCTCGGCCAGCTCGGTGAGCAGGGCCCGCGCGTCGGCGGTCGTCTCCGCGTCGTGGCGGTCGACGCCCCGCAGCAGCCACCGCGCCAGCGCGAACTCCGCCAGCAGCGCGCCGCGGCGCAGCAGGTGCGCGTCCGGGGCCGCCGCGCCCTCGGAGTCCAGCCGCTCGGCGTAGGCGGCCAGGACGCGCTCGGGCAGGGCGGGGTCCTCCGCGGCGGCCAGCCAGGCGAAGTCCTCCGCCGGGTCGCCCACGTGCAGGTCCGTCCACCCGGACACCCCCACCACGCGGCCGCGGGACACCAGGAGGCCGTCCTCGTGCAGGTCCCCGTGCACCGGGACCGGCGAGAAGTCCCAGAGGTCCGCTTCCTCGAGCGTCTCCTCCCAGCGGCGCAGCAGGCGCGGCGGCACCTGCCCGGTGGCCGCCGCCCGGTCCAGCTCCGTCAGGTGCCGCTCGCGCACATGGTCCGCGGTGTACACCGGCAGGTCCGCCTGCTCCACCACGGTCAGGGGCAGCGTGTGCAGCGCGGCGAGGATGCGGCCCAGGTCCTGGACGGCCGCGTCCCCGAGGCCGCCGATCTGCTCGAGCGTGGCCGGCTCGCCGGGCAGGGCCTGGTAGACGAAGGTGCGCAGCCCGTCGATCCGCACGGCGCCCGCCACCGAGGGCACGCGGAACGGCAGCCCCGCGCGCAGGTGCGGGTCGAAGCCGGCGAGGACCTGCAGCTCGGTCTCGAGGCGGATGCCGGCCTCCGCGGAGCGCGGCGAGCGCACCAGCCAGCGCTGGCCGGCGTCGTCCACCACGAGCGCGGCGGCGACGTCGGGCGAGTCGTCCGGGCTGGGCTCCACGGAGACGGGGGTCAGGCCGGGCACGGCGGCGGCGGCGAGGGCGGCGAGGCGGAGGGGCTGACGATGCACCCGTCCAGCCTAGGCCGCGAACGCCGGGGACGCCCGGGGGCGCACCGGTCCGGGCCCCGACCGGCCGGACACGGGTGTCCGCCGCGCGGGGCACGGGCCTACCGTGGGGGCCATGCCCGTCCCCTCCGCCCCCGACGCCGTCCCCGCCGCCCTGCCGCACCTGACCCTCGCCCGCGAGGCCCTGGACCGGTCCGGTGCCGAGCGCGAGGACCCGGGGCTGCTCGGCCGCCTCGCCGCGGATCCCGCCACGGGCGTCCTGCACCTCGTCGGCGGCCGCGCCCCCGTCCGGGACGGCGCGCTGGTCCTCGTCCCGCCGGCCGGGCCCTTCCCGCCCGAGGCCGTGTTCCTGGGCCGCCGCCTGACCGACGCCGCGGCCCCCTCCGCCGCCGGCCGCCCGCTCGTGCTCGTCGCGCGCGAGTCGGCGCCTGGGTCGTCCGGGGACGGCGGGCCGACGCGGCCAGCCGAGCCGACCGACGCCCCGACCCGCGACCCCTTGGCCGGGGCGGCCTGGCTGGGGCTGAGGGACGTGGCCGCGGGCCTGTCCGACGCCGACACGGGCCTGTTCGTGGAGGCCGTCGCGATCGCCAACTGGCACGCAGGCCACGGGTTCTGCTCTCGGTGCGGCGGCCGCACGGACACGGAGTCCGCGGGCTGGGTGCGCCGCTGTCGGGACTGCTCGGCCCGGCACTTCCCCCGCACCGACCCCGCGGTGATCATGGCGGTCATGGACGACCAGGACCGGATCCTCCTCGGCTCGAACGCGGCCTGGCCGGCGGGTCGGCACTCGTGCCTGGCCGGGTTCGTGGAGCCGGGCGAGTCCCTCGAGCACGCCGTCGCGCGGGAGGTCCTCGAGGAGGCGGGCATCGTCGTCGTGGACGCGGCGTACCGAGGCTCCCAGCCGTGGCCGTTCCCGCGCTCGCTCATGGTGGGCTACCGGGCGCACGCCCTGCCGGGTCAGGAGCCGGTGGCCGACGGCCACGAGATCCGCTCGGTGCGCTGGTTCACGCGCGACGAGCTCGCGGCCGAGGTCCGGGCGGGCGCCGTGACCCTGCCGGGGGCCGTGTCCATCGCGCGGGCCCTGATCGAGGATTGGTACGGTGGGACGCTGCCGGATCCGACCACGCTGATCTCCTGAGAGGAGGGCTCCGGGCCCCATGAGCACCCCCGACGAGATCCTCCGCGGCCTGGACCCGGAGCAGCGCAAGGCCGCGACCGCCCTGCACGGGCCCGTGTGCATCCTGGCCGGCGCGGGCACGGGCAAGACCCGCGCCATCACCCACCGGATCGCCTACGGCGTGGCCTCCGGCGTGTTCGACCCGCACCGCACCCTCGCCCTGACCTTCACGGCCCGCGCGGCCGCGGAGATGCGGACCCGCCTGCGCGACCTCGGCGTCGACGGCGTCCAGGCCCGCACCTTCCACTCCGCGGCCCTGCGCCAGCTGCAGTACTTCTGGCCGCAGGCCGTGGGCGGGCAGATGCCCACGCTCGTCGAGAACAAGGTGCGCCTGCTCACCGAGGTCGCGCACCGCATGCGCATGACCGTGGACCGGGCCGGCCTCCGCGACCTGGCCGGGGAGATCGAGTGGGCCAAGGTCTCCCTCCACGCCCCCGAGGGGTATGCCGAGGCCGCCCGCGACCGCGAGATGCCGGCCGGCTGGACCGCGACCACGGTCGCCCGGCTCTACACGGGGTACGAGGAGGCCAAGACCGCCCGCAACATGATCGACTTCGAGGACGTCCTCCTCATCCTGGTGGGCATCCTCTCCACGGAGCCGAAGATCGCGGCGACCGTCCGGGAGCAGTACCGCGTCTTCGTGGTGGACGAGTACCAGGACGTCTCCCCGCTGCAGCACCGCCTCCTCGACCTCTGGCTGGGGGACCGGCAGGACCTCTGCGTCGTGGGCGACTCCTCCCAGACCATCTATTCCTTCACGGGCGCGACCTCCCGGTTCCTCACGGGCTTCCGCGAGCGCTACCCCGAGGCCACGATGGTCAAGCTCGTCCGGGACTACCGCTCGAGCCCGCAGATCGTCGGCGCCGCGAACACGCTGCTGGCCGAGCGCACCCAGGCGGGCCTGCGGGACCGGTCCCTGCCGTTCTGGCCGGAGCCGCTCGCCCTGTCCTCGCAGCGTCCCTCGGGGCCGGACGTCGTGTTCGCCGAGTGCCAGGACGACGAGGCCGAGGCCGGCTGGGTGGCCCAGCGGATCCAGGGCCTGCTCGACGACGGCGTGCCGGCCGCGGAGATCGCCGTGCTGTTCCGCACCAACGGCCAGTCCGAGGCGTTCGAGACCGCCCTCTCGGCGGCGGGCATCGGCTACCAGCTGCGCGGCGGGGAGCGGTTCTTCTCCCGCCGGGAGGTCCGCGAGGGCGTCCTGCAGCTGCGCGCGGCGGCGCGCGAGGCGCAGGACCTGGTGGGTGCCGACGTCGTGCAGCGCGTCAAGGACGTGCTCTCCTCCCTGGGCTACTCGGACACCCCGCCCTCGGCATCGGGCGCGGCGCGCGAGCGCTGGGAGTCCCTGCACGCCCTGGTGAACCTGGCCGACCAGCTCGCGGGGACGCGGGAGGACTTCACCCTGGTGCAGCTGGTGGCGGAGCTGGACGAGCGCGCCCAGGCCCAGCACGCGCCCACCGTGCAGGGCGTCACGCTGGCCTCCCTGCACTCGGCGAAGGGCCTCGAGTGGGACGCCGTGTTCCTGGTCGGCCTGTCCGAGGGGCTCATGCCGATCTCCTTCGCGGACACCCCCGCCGAGGTCGACGAGGAGCGCCGTCTGCTCTACGTGGGCATCACGCGCGCCCGCCAGCACCTGCACCTCACCTGGACCCTGGCCCGTTCGGGCGGCGGCCGGGCCAACCGGCGCCCCTCGCGCTTCCTGCGTGCCATCGACCCGACGCTCGGCGGCACCCGTGAGCACGCCCCGGCCGCCGCGATGCCGGCCCGCCGTCCCCGGCGCGGGGCCACCGTGGCCGTGTGCCGCACGTGCGGCCGCCCCCTCGAGACGGGCGCCGAGCGCAAGACCGGGCGCTGCGTGGACTGCCCCGCCCTGTACGACGAGGGCGTGCTGGACACCCTCAAGGACTGGCGCAGCCGCGTGGCGAAGACGGACAAGGTGCCCGCGTTCGTGGTCTTCACGGACGCGACCCTGGAGGCGATCGCCGAGACGATGCCCGCCACGCCGGCCGAGCTGATCAAGGTCAAGGGCGTGGGCAAGTCCAAGCTCGACCGGTTCGGCCAGGACGTCCTCGACCTGCTCCACGGGACCTCCGCGGCCTGAGCCGGAGCACCCGGGACCACTCCCGCCGATTCACGGACGGGCGTCCGCGAGCGCCCCGTCCAGGGACTCCTCCACGGCGGCCAGCGCCGCCGCCCAGTCGTCACCCGTGCCGTCGCCGGCCAGGAGGTCCGCGCACCCGCATCCGGGACGCGTGCGGACGGGGATGCGGGTGAGCCGTCCGGTGGCCGCGTCCACCCGCAGCACTGCCGACGTCGCGTCCCGCCGCCCGGTCAGCACGTCGAGGGCCAGGACCACCGCGCGCAGTGCGTGTCCGGGCTCCCGGGCCGCCCCGGGGTCCCGGCGCGGCGGCGCGGCCGGGGGAGCGGTGAGGGCCGTCCCGGGGACGTCCTCCGTGCAGAGAACGCAGCCGGGTGCGCCGCCGCCGGTCCAGGGTCCGGCGCTGACGCCGTGGAGGTCGGTGCGGACGGGCAGGAGGGGATGCTGCGCCGCGATGGCGCGGGCGGCCAGATCGGGCAGGCCGGGCAGGTCGACGGCGACCGTGGCCGCCCCGAGGGCGCCCGGTCTCGTGCCGGCCCCCGCATAGACGGGCAACGCGGGCCACGTCCGCGACAGGCGCGCCTCCCAGGCGCGGTCCCGCGGGCGGCCGAGGTCCGCCGGGAGGAGGCCCAGACCGAGGTCGGACGCCCCCACCGGCGTCGGGTCCCACAGTGCGAGCGCCGCCACCCCTCCGGCCGCGAGCGCGGCGGCCAGCGCACCGCCGGCCGGTCCGAGCCCCGCCACCTGGATCCCCGCCGGGTCCGCGAGCAGGCCCGACTCCCGGGGCCCGTGTGCGTCCGTCGTCGCCATGGCACCGCCTCCCTCCGCGTCCGGCGCCCCGCGCGCCGGTCCCGCCTCCACCGTGCCACGGGCGCGCGTCGCGTGGTCCGGCCGTCCACAGGGCGCCCGCCCGTCCGGACGCGCCCCGGCGCCGCGCCGCGGGAGAATGGCGGCATGAGCCCGTCCCGCACCGTCACCGACCTCGACTGGCATGGCACCCCGGTGCGCCTGGTGCGCTCCGCCCGGCGCACGCGCACCGTGGCGGCCGTCTGGCGGGAGGGCCGCCTGCAGGTCAGCGTCCCCGCCCGTCTCTCCCGGGCGGAGGAGCGGCGGTGGATCGAGCGCATGGTGGACAGGGCCGGGCCCGCCCCCGCCGCGCACCCCGCCCCGTCCGCCTCGGCCCCGTCGACCGGACTCGGATCGGCCCCGGACCCGAGGGGGGACGCGGACCTGCTGGCGCGCGCGGACGCCCTGGCGTCCGCGCACCTCGACGGCGCCGCCCCCGGCGGACGTGCACCCCGGCCGGCGTCGGTCACGTGGTCCAGTCGGCAGCGCCAGCGGTGGGGCTCCTGCACGCCCGCCCGCGGCACGATCCGTCTCTCGGCCCAGCTGCGGGGCATGCCGGACTGGGTGGTGGACGCGGTCCTCGTGCACGAGCTGGCCCACCTGAGCGAGCGTGGGCACGGGCCCCGCTTCCAGGCGCTCGTGGGCCGCCTGCCGCGCTACACGGAGGCCATGGCGTTCCTGGCCGGCGTCACCTACGCCACGTCGCGCGGACTGCCGGGGGCTTACCCGGCAGACGCCGACGTCGCCGACCACGCCCGCGGATGGCCGGGCGGGGACGACGACGTCGTGGAGGGGTGAGCGGGCGGGCTCAGCCCTCGTGGGGGGCGTCGCCGAAGCCGCCGTCGAGGAGCGTGCGCAACTCGTCGTCGAGGGCGTCGGTGGAGGCCTCCGCCTCGGAGCGGCGGCGGGCGTAGCCGGCCGGGTCGTCGAGGTCCTCGGAGGTGGGCTGGCGCTCGGGGGAGGACCAGATCTGCTCGCGGTACTCCACCCCGTGCTCGGCGGTGACGGCCTCCCAGAAGACGGCCGCCTCGCGCAGGCGGCGGGGGCGCAGCTCGAGCCCGACGAGGGCGGCGAACGCCTCCTCGGCGGGGCCGCCGGAGGCGCGGCGGCGGTTCATGGTCTCGCGCAGCGCGGGGGCGGACTCCAGCGGGGCCGCCGCGGCGGCGACCACCACGTCCACCCAGCCCTCCACGAGGGCGATGAGCAGCTCGAGCTGGTCCAGGGCGGCCCGCTGCGTGGCGTCGGGCTCGGCGATGAACGAGGACCCGTTGAACACGGCCTGCATGGACTCGGGGTCCATGGGGTCCACGGACTCGGCGGCGCGTTCGATGCCCGCGGTGTCCAGGCGGATGCCGGCGGCGTACTGCTCGATCGCGGCGAACAGGTCGCGCTCCAGCCACGGGGAGTGCAGGAACAGGCGCAGGCGGGCCACCTCGCGCAGGGCCAGGTAGAGGCGCAGCTGGTCGTCCGGCACGGACAGCCCGTCCCCGAACTCCTCGATGTTCACGGGGATCAGCACGGGGGTGTGCCCGGCGATCGGCAGGCCCATGTCCGTGCCGGAGAGCACCTCCTTGCCGAGCGTGCCCACGGCGCCGCCCAGCTGCAGGCCGAACATGGTCCCGCCGAGGTTCTTCAGCATGGGCTGGAGGCCGCCGAGCATGCCGGCGTCCATCCCCTCGGGGAGCTGGCCGGGCAGCTGCTGCTCGATCGCCGCGGACATGGCGCGGGACAGGGACACCGCCACCGGCTCCGTGACGCGGCGCCAGCGCTCGGCGGTGGCCTCCACCCACTCGGCCCGGGACCAGGCCGCGCCCACGGCGCCCGTGGACTCGGTGTCCGTGACGCCGTCCAGCCACAGCTCGGCCAGGCGCAGGGCTTCGTCCACCTCGCGACGGGCGAAGGTGCCCACCACTGGGTCCTCGCCCGCCACGGCCTGGCGCGCGGACTGCCTGGCCAGCGTCCAGTTCACGGGGCCGTCGGAGCCAGGGCCGGGGTTCATCATGGCCTGGAACTGCGCCATGGCCTGCTGCAGCATCGTGGGGTCCAGTGCGGACGGGTCGAAGCCCATGCCGCCCGGTCCGCCCATCCCCTGCATCGCCTGGCGGATCTGCTCGGGGTCGGGGCCCTGCCCGCCGAACATCTGCCGGAGCATCTCCTCGAGGGGGTCGCGGGCGTCGTCGTCGCCGGAGCCGGATCCGGGGGTGCGCGGGGAGTCAGTCATGCGCCCCAGGCTATCGGCGCGCCCGCCGCCCGTGCGCGGGTCGGCCCCCGGGCGCGTCCGCCTTTCGCCCTGGGCGCACCCGCCGCCGGGGCCCGCGGCCCCTCCGCCGCGCCGCCCTCGGCGCGCCCGGGTAGACTGGACCGACCCGCGCCCGCCGGCCACCGCCCGGGCGCGTGGACCGATCCGACCACCCCCGCAGGAAAGCCGGTGTCGCGTGCGAGCAGCCCCTCCCAGGCCCCGCGGCGGCTCGCGCCGTCGCCCCGGCCGGACGCCCGTCTCCGGGCGGCTCGCCCTCGGCTCGGCCGCCCTGGCGTTCGTGCTTCCCGTGCCGTACATCCTGGAGGGACCCGGCCCGGCCATCGACGTCCTGGGCGAGCAGGACGGCACCCCCGTGCTCACGGTGGAGGGCGGCACCGCCGACCCCGGCGAGGGGCGCCTGGACATGACCACCGTGCTCGTCTCCGGCCCGCCCGGCGGGACCACGGGCCTCGGCGACCTCGTCACCGCCCTCGCGGACGGCACCGTGGACGCCCAGCCGCGCGAGCTCGTGCACCCCTCCGGCGTCAGCGCGGACACGGTCGCCCAGTCCAACGCCGCGGCCATGACGGACTCCCAGGACGTCGCCACGGCGGCCGCCCTGCGGGCCCTGGGCCGCGACGTCCCCGCGCACCTGGCCGTCCATGCGACGGTCCCCGGCGCCCCGGCCGAGGGGATCCTCCGCGAGGGCGACGTGATCCTCGCCGCCGCAGGGAGGTCCGTGACGGACATGGCGGGGATCCGCGCCGCCGTCGACGCCGCCGGCCCCGGGGACCTCGCCCTGACCCTCCGCCGCGACGGCACCGAGCGGCAGGTGAGCGTGCCCGTGACCGCCGCGGACCCGGCCACCGGCCGCTCGTGGCAGCTCGGGGTCCTGCTCGAGCAGCGCTTCGACCTGCCCGTGCAGGTCGAGTTCGCGCTCGAGGACATCGGCGGTCCGTCCGCCGGGATGATGTTCGCCCTCGCGGTGATCGAGCGGCTGACCCCGGGGGACATGACCGGCGGCGCGCGGATCGCCGGCACCGGCACCATCACGGCGGACGGCGTCGTCGGCCCCATCGGGGGCATCCCGCAGAAGATGCAGGGCGCCGCCCGGGACGGGGCCGACGTGTTCCTCGCGCCACGGGAGAACTGCGCGGACCTCGCCGGCCGCGTCCCCGCCGGGATGACCGTCTACGCCGTGGACACGCTGGCCACGGCCCGCGCCGTCGTCGAGGCCGTGGGCCGCGGCGAGCGCCCCGACGACGTGCCCACGTGCTCGTGACGCCGCCCCGCACCCGCCCCCTGACCGACCAGACCACCGCGACCGCACCGCCGGGCGCGACACCACGCGGGGACCGCACGGCTCCGCAGACCGCCCCCGGACCGGGGGAGACGAAGGAGAGACTGTGAGCTTCGGACAGGAAGGCGCGGGCCCCTTCGGCGGCCCGCCCCATCACGACGGCGATGGCGGCGCGCACGCGGCGCGCCGGGTTCGCGCGGGCGGGGGCCGGCCGAGCGCGCTGCTGCTGACCGTGATCGCGGTGGCCGCGCTCGTGGCCCTCTACATGCTGTTCACGCAGGTGTACACGGAGGTGCTCTGGTTCGACCAGCTCGGCTTCTCCGAGGTGTTCTGGACCGAGGTCCTCACCAAGGCGGCCCTGTTCGTCGTCGCCGGCGCGGTGATGGCCCTGGCCGTGTGGCTGTCCCTGCGCACCGCCTGGCGGCACCGGCCCGGCACGGCGGGCGCGGACGGCCGGGACTCCCTCAGCCGGGCCCGGCGTCAGCTCGAGCCGATGCGCCGGCTCGTCTGGGCGGCCCTGCCGGCGGTCCTGGGCCTGTTCGCCGGCTCGGCCGCGATGAACGGCTGGAAGACCGTCCAACTGTTCCTCCACCAGGTGCCCTACGGCAAGGCCGATCCGGAGTTCGGGCTGGACCTGATGTTCTACCTGGCCACGCTGCCGTTCCTGACGATGGCGGTCGGCTACCTGATCTCGGTGGTGCTGGTCGCCGGCCTCGCGGGCCTCGCCGTGCACTACCTCTACGGGGCCCTCGGCGTCGGCGACGACGGCCGGGTGCACGTCTCCGTCCCGGCCCGCGTGCACCTGGGCGTGCTCGCCGGCCTGTTCCTGCTGCTGCAGGCGGCCACGTTCTGGCTCAATCGCTACCGCACCCTCCAGTCCCAGGCGGGGAACTGGGCCGGCGCCATGTACACGGACGTCAACGCCGCGATCCCCACGTCCGCGATCCTGGCGGTGACGGCGGCGCTCGTGGCCGCCCTGTTCGTGTGGGCGGCCTTCACGGGCCGCTTCCGCCTGCCGCTGGTGGGGGCGGCGGTGCTCGTCATCACGGCGCTCGTGGTGGGGACGGCCTACCCGTACGTCGTGCAGCAGTACCAGGTGAAGCCGTCCGAGCGGACCCTCGAGTCCCCGTACATCGCCCGCAACATCGAGATGACCCGCGAGGCCTACGGCCTGGACCAGGTCCAGGTGGCGAACTACGAGGGCACCACTGACGCGCAGGCCGGGGACCTGAAGGGGGAGGAGGCCAACACGGCGAACGTGCGCCTGATGGACCCCAACCTCATCTCGCAGACCTTCGGGCAGCTGCAGCAGTTCCGCCCGTACTACGCGTTCCCCGGCACCCTGCACGTGGACCGCTACGAGGTCGACGGACAGACCCGGGACACCATCCTCGCCGCGCGCGACGTGAACGTGGACCCGGAGCAGTCCTGGGTGAACCGGCACACCATCTACACGCACGGCTACGGCGTGGTCGCCGCGGATGCCTCCGCGGTGGGTGCGGGCGGCAGGCCGCAGTGGATGCTCTCCGAGATCCCCTCGCGCGGCGTCCTGGGCGACGACTCGACCTACGAGCCTCGCATCTACTTCGGCCTGAACTCCCCGGCGTACTCGGTGGTCGGCGCCCCGGAGGGTGCGCCCGCCGTCGAGCGCGACCGCCCCCAGACCGCCGACTCCACGGACGACACGGCCTACACCTTCCAGGGCGACGGCGGCCCCTCCGTGGGCGGGCTGTTCAACCGGCTCGCCTACGCGGTGAAGTTCGGGTCCCCGGAGCTCGTGCTGTCCTCCGACGTGAACGAGGCCTCGCAGATCCTCTACGACCGCGACCCCGTGGACCGCGTGGCCAAGGTGGCCCCCTACCTCACGGTGGACACCGCCCCCTACCCGGCGATCGTGGGCGGGCGCGTGAAGTGGATCGTGGACGCCTACACGACGTCGGACCAGTTCCCGTACTCGACCGCCCAGCAGCTGGGCGAGGCCACGCAGGACTCCCTCAGCGAGGGCCAGGCCGCCGCGCTGCAGGGCCGGGTGAACTACATCCGCAACTCCGTGAAGGCCACCGTGGACGCCTACGACGGCTCCGTGGAGCTCTACGCGTGGGACGCCGAGGACCCGTTGCTGAAGTCCTGGCAGGGCGTGTACCCGGCCAGCCTGAAGCCGTACTCGGAGATGTCCGCGGCCCTGTTGGACCACGTGCGCTACCCCGAGGACATGTTCAAGGTGCAGCGCGAGCTGCTGGGCCGCTACCACGTGACCAATCCGGGCGACTTCTACGAGAACAACGACGCCTGGTCCGTGCCGTCCGACCCGACCACCGACAAGGACGTCAAGCAGCCGCCGTACTACATGTCCCTGCGGCTGCCCGGCCAGGAGGAGACCGCGTTCTCGTTGACGAGCACCTACATCCCGCAGATCACCGACAACGGCCAGCAGCGCAACGTGCTCTACGGCTTCCTCTCCGCCGACGGCGACGCCGGCACGGGCAGGGACGGCGAGCGGGCGCCGGGCTACGGCACGCTGCGGCTCCTCGAGCTGCCCCGGTCCACCACGGTGCCCGGCCCCGGGCAGGCGCAGGCGAACTTCGACTCCAACGCGCAGGTCTCCCAGGAGCTGAACCTGCTGCGGCAGGGAGCCTCGGAGGTGCTCAACGGCAACATGATCACCCTGCCCGTGGCCGGGGGCATCCTCTACGTCCAGCCGGTGTACGTCCGCTCCTCCGGCGGGACCACCTACCCGACGCTGCGCAAGGTGCTCGTGTCCTTCGGGGACAAGGTCGGGTTCGCCGACACCCTGGACGAGGCGCTGAACCAGGTGTTCGGCGGCGACTCGGGCGCCACCACGCCCGACGCCGGGGAACCGGCCCAGGAGCCGCGGGGCACCGCGGAGGAGGAGCTCAGCTCTGCGCTTGCGGAGGCCCAGGACGCGCTGGCCGAGGGCCAGGAGCGTCTGGCTCAGGGCGACTGGGCGGGCTACGGCGAGCAGCAGACCCGCCTGAACGAGGCGCTCAAGCGCGCCACCGCCGCCGACGACGCCGCCAAGGGCGCCCAGGAGTCCGCAGACCCGGCGCCCGAGGGCTGAGCCGCCCCGCCGTCCGCGCGGCCCACGACGGGCGCGTGGACGGCGGGTGGCCGCCGGCTGACCCCGATTTGAACTCTCCGCGACGATGTGTGTATAGTTCTATCTGTCGCCGCGGGGTGGAGCAGTTCGGTAGCTCGCCGGGCTCATAACCCGGAGGCCGCAGGTTCAAATCCTGCCCCCGCAACGAGAAAGACCCCCAGGACTCCGGTCCTGGGGGTCTTCTGCATGTCCGGCTCCCGCGCGCTGTTCCCCTAGGACGTCCGCCGACTCGTCCGGGTCCGGCGCTCACGGGCGCATCGACGCCCTCAGATGATCGGATGCGGCCGAGTGGGGGGGGGGGGGGGGGGGGGGGGGCCGTGAGCGCGCGCGGGTGCTTCCGCCGGAGACGACGCCGGGCCCGCCTCCTCCCGGGGGAGGGGGCGGGCCCGGCGTCGTGCCGGGGCGGCGGGGGCCGCTCAGGCGGGGACGGCCGACTTCCGGGCCGGGTCCGAGCGGACCAGGAACACGGCGGCGATGATGGCCGCCTCCGCGATGGCGTCCCAGATGCCCACCACGGCCCACGAGAGGCCGGCGATGATCAGCAGCGGCACGAAGGACACGGCCGCGATCTCGACGGGCACCACCGTGATGTAGGCCACGCCGAACTGCTCCATGGTGCCGGACTTCAGCTTCGGGTCCACGATGCGCAGCATGGCCACGCCGGTGGCGACGGCGCCGGTGGCCCAGCCCCAGGTGAACAGCTGCTTCTCGAACCAGGACTCGGTCATGACGTGCGGGGCCACGACCAGGCCGAGGAGGACGGCGAGCGCGAGGCCCACGACGAACAGGATCAGCAGCGGCTGCCAGTAGTCCAGGACCACCTTCGGGGCGATCGAGGCGATGCCGCAGACGATCAGGATGTCGGTGGCGGTGCCGGAGACGGAGTTCAGGGACGCCGAGTCCAGGAACGTGGCGGTCTTCGTCACCTGGAGCAGCAGACGGCCGATGATGCCCAGCACGAACGCCACCGCGAAGGCGGGGATCATCAGCTTGGGGCCCTCCGGGCCCACGATGGAGGGCCACACGCCCTGGAACCAGGTCAACCAGGCCGTAGGCGGCGGCGCCGAACATGGCGACGATGCCCACCTGGAAGGCCAGGGACTCCACGGAGGCGGCGGAGAAGGTGTGGCGGCCGATCACGGGGCACTCGGCGACCTGGTCGAGCACGCCCGTGCGCAGGTCCTCGGGGATGGAGGTCAGGCCGGCATACTCGCGGGCGTTGGCCGCGGGCGGCGCCCACGGCGGCGGCGGAGCCGAAGCCACCGGCCCAGCCGGCGAACAGCAGCAGGCCGAAGGAGTCCGGCGTGTGGAACAGCGGGTGCAGGATCAGCAGGGCCGCGAGGGCGCCGATGGCGACCTGGGAGGCGTAGATCAGCACGCCGTAGGCCGCGAACGAGCCGACGGGGCGGCCGATCTTCCGGACGTCGAAGTCATCGGTCAGGGCCAGGCAGACGAAGACGAAGACGATGACGATCGAGCCGTAGGTGCCGACCTGGTCGCTGAACGGCAGCCAGCCGGCGCCGTTCGGCCCCAGGGCCAGGCCGAGGATGCCGGCGATCACGGACGCCGGGATTATGAGGGTCTGCAGTGGCGTGAACACCGCGCGGGCGAGCGTGCCGATCGCCAGCAGCGCGCCGATCAGGCCGGCGTCCACCAGCACGGACCACGCCGTGAACTGTCCATCTATGGGTTCTCCAGGAGTGCGGGTCGTGAGGCGGGGACGCCGCGGGTGCGGGCGGGACGGCCGTCCTCCGACCAAGGCGGGGGACCGACGGAGGGCAGCGGGGACGGACGGGGGACACAGAACCGGGCACCCGTCCACTCGACCCCCACCAGGCACGACGATGGCGCCGCCCCTCCTCTCGGGAGGGACGGCGCCGTCGTCGGCGGGGCGGCTCAGGCGCGCTCGGCGGTGCCGGTCTGCGTGCCGGTCTCAGCGCCGGAGTAGTCCAGGGTGAGCTCCTCCGAGCCGGCGGTCAGGGCCGAGGGGGCGGAGCCGGACTTCAGGGCGGCGAGGCGGGCCTCCACCTCGGTCTGCTCGCCGAGGTCCTCGAGGGACTCGAACTGGGCGTCCAGGGAGGACGCGGCGAGCTCCTGCTGGCCGCGCACGCGGGCCTCCTCGCGGCGCACCTTCTCCTCGTAGCGGGAGATCTCGGAGGTCGGGTCCATGATGTCGATGGACTTCACGGCCTCGTTGACCTTGGTCTGGGCCTCGGCGGTGCGGGAGCGGGCGGTGAGCTCGTCCCGCTTGGAGACCAACTGCTGGCGCTTGACCTTCATCTGGTCCAGGCCGGTCTTGAGGCGGTCGACGATCTCGCGCTGGGAGGTGATGGTGGGCTCGGCGGTCTTCGCCTGGCGCTCCGCGTCCATCTGGCGCTCGATGGCGACCTTGGCGAGGTTGTCGAACTTGTCCGCGTTGGCGGCCTCGCCCTTGGTGCGGAACTCGTCCGCCTTCTGGGAGGCGGCGAGGGCCTTCTGGCCCCAGCTGCGGGCGGCCTCCTGGTCCTCGCGGTAGTCGTCCTCCATCATGCGCAGGTTGCCGATGGTCTGGGCGACGGCCGCCTCAGCCTCCGCGATGTTGTTGGTGTAGTCCCGGACCATCTGGTCCAGCATCTTCTGCGGGTCCTCCGCCTTGTCCAGCATCGCGTTGATGTTGGCCTTGGCGAGCGTGGTGATGCGGCCGAGGATGGACTGCTTGACCATGATGACTGCCTTTCGTCGTGCTGGTGGATCTCCCGCAGGCCGTGGGACCTGCAAGTCGTGCTCCCGGCGCGTCCGGCGCCGGGGGTCTGTGTGTCGGGTCGTGCGCGGCCGGCTCAGAACCCGCCGAAGTCGGCGTCGCCGAAGCCGCCGAAGTCGCCGCCGTCCAGGCCGCCGCCGCCGAACCCGCCGAAGCCGCCGCCGCCCCAGTCGCCGCCGCCGAAGCCGGAGTCGTGGTGGTGGCCGCCGAACATCGAGTTCATGAGGATGCCGCCGAGCAGGGCGCCGCCCAGGCCGCCGGCGAAGCCGCCGCCCGCGCCCGAGCGGGGCATGCCGTAGCCGCCCCGGTACCCGGCGCCGGCGTAGCCGCCGCCCAGACCCCCGTAGCCGCCCATGCCGCCGTAGCCGAAGTCGGCGACGTCCTGCTGGGCGCGCTCCGAGGCGCGGTCGGCGAGCTGGGAGGCGCGCTGGGCATGGTCGAGGGCCGCCACCGGGTCGGTGGAGCGCAGGGACATGGCCGTCTGCAGGGAGCGGTCCGCCTCCGCCAGGCGCGTGCGGGCCTCCGAGCCCACGGCGCCGCGGCGGGCGCCAATGAAGTCGGCTGTGCCGTCGATCTGGGCCTGGGCCTGGGAGATGGCCGCGGAGAGCATCTGCTCGGCCTGCCGCGCCTGCTCGCGGGCGTCACGGACGCCGGACAGCGGGGTGTTCAGCTGCCGGTGGGCGCTCTCGAGGCGCTGCAGCAGCGCCAGGGGGTCCGGGCGGCCGGACTGCAGCTCCGCACGGACCGCGGCCAGCGTCTGCTGCATGCCGCCCACGGGGCCGGCCAGCTCCGGGTTGCGGCCCGCGGAGAGGAGCGCCTGGGCCTCGGCGAGGTCCTGCTCCGACTGGGAGATGCCCATCTGCAGGTTCGCCACGTGGGTGGACAGCGCGGCCCCGGCCTTGGAGACGGCCTCGGTGAGCGTGCCCACCTGGGAGAGGGACTCCTCCGCGGCCCGCACGGCCACCGCGGCCGTGGAGCGGTCGCCGGCCTCCAGGGAGGCCCTCGCCTTCGCCTCGGCCGTCTTGACGAACTCCAGGCGCTCGCGGGCCTGCGTCGCGTTGTCGTTGACCTCGGTGAGCGCGGACTCGGCGTAGCGGCCGTGGAGGTCCACCAGCTCGCGCTCCGCGGCCTGCACGGCGCCCTCCGCCTGGGGGACGCGGGACTCGAGGGCGGAGATGGCCTCCGGGACGGAGTTCTCGAGGTCGCGCAGGGAGTCGAACTCCTTCTTGTGCGCCGCGAGGGTGGCGCCCACCTGCTCGGAGCGGGCGATGATCTCCTTGAGCCAGGAGCGCTGGTCCGCCTCGGTGTCCGGGATCTCGTCGTCCAGCTGGTGCTGCAGCTGGAAGGAGGCGCGCATGTGCTCCTTGGCCTTCTCGATGTCCTGGCGGAACGTGCCCACCGCGCCCTCGCCGTAGGAGGCCATCGCGAAGCCGACCTCCTGCTCCGAGGAGCGGATCGCGTCGTCGGCGGCCACGAGCGTGGCGCCGGCGCGCTTCCGGAGCTCGTCCACGGACAGCTCGTCCAGCGGGTCGCGCGACGCCTGCGGGCCGGTGGCGACGGCGCCGGGCTCGGCCCCGCCGTCCGACTTCCTGCGCCGGCGGGACACCACGTACGCGCCGCCGGCGACGGCGGCCAGCGCGCCGGCGCCCACCAGGGCCCCGGAGGCGCCGTTGCCGGAGTCGGACGTGGAGGTCTGGGCGGAGGAGTCCTGCT
The DNA here is from genome assembly GCF_020097155.1 of Micrococcus porci. NCBI lineage: Bacteria > Bacillati > Actinomycetota > Actinomycetes > Micrococcales > Micrococcaceae > Micrococcus > Micrococcus porci. The sequence goes on from NZ_CP083691.1 coordinate 1,372,569, forward strand.
CCGCGGCCTGGGGGAGCGTCCCGTCCGGCTGGTAGGTCTCCCCGGAGCGGCCCCGGCCGTCGAGGGTGCCGTTGGCGGCGTCGTCGAGGCCCTGCACGGCGGCGACGGCCGGCGCCTCCCAGTCCCCGCCCGCGGCGGCCTTCCGCAGGGCCGGGAGGATGTACGCGGAGCGGATGTCCGACTGCATGGTGGAGGACATGCCCGTGTCGAACCCGTAGTTGCGGTTCTCCACGGCGATGGCGAGCACGGAGTCGCTGTTCCCGAGGCCGCGCTGCTGCACCACGGAGTCGATGGTCGCCTGCGGCGTGGAGTCGAACTTGTCCACGTACACGACGTAGAGGTTCTGCCCCGCCTTGGACTGCAGCTGCGTGATGTCCTGCGTCAGCTCGCTCTCCTGCGCGGAGGAGAGGACCTCGGCCTGGTCCACCACGAACGTGCCAGGGGGGACGTCCACGGCGGCATGCGCGCCGGGGGCGAGGAGCGCCGTCGTCGTGATCGCCCCCAGTCCGCCGAGGACGGCGGCGCGGCTGAGCCGCGGGGCGGACGGACGGACGACGGACTCGGCCATGGGGAGCTCCCTTTCCGGGGACGGGGTGCGGAGGCCGGGGGCGCCGGCCCGCCGCGGGTCTGGTGGCCCTGATTCTAGGGTGGCGCCGCGCGGGGGCATAGGGCCGCTCCCCGGCAGCCGACCGCGTGCCTCCAGCCCTCGGCGGACAGGGGACGCGGGCTCTCAGCACCGCGGGGAAGTCTGGGGCGAACGTCCAGGGATCGTCCAGAGTGGGGGTCCACCATGGGGCGCGCAGCGCACCGGCCGGACTGCACGGACGGCGGCGCGGACCAGAAGCCGGCACAGACCAGAAGCGAGGCCACCGTGGAGCATCCCGCCCCGGACACCGTCACCCCCGAAGCCGCCCCCGTCGCATCCTCCCCGCGGCCGGCGTCCCCGCGCGGCCGTCGCCGTGCCCTCGGCGGCGCCCTCGCCGCGACGGTGCTCGCCGGCTCCCTGGCCGCCTGCGGCGTTGCGGGTCCGGGCGCCGGCGCGTCGGCCTCGGCCTCCGCCTCGGGGTCCTCCAGCGCCGCCGCCGCTCCGGCGGTCGGGTCCACCGACCAGCCCGTGGCGGACAACCCCGTGGGCGCCGCCGCAGCGAAGGCGCTGCCGTCCGTGGTGACGATCTCCGCGACCTCCGGCTCCAGCGCGGGCTCGGGCTCCGGCTCCATCCTCGACGCCGAGGGGCACATCCTGACCAACACGCACGTGGTCACGCTCGGCGGCACCGCGTCCGACGCCTCCATCACCGTGCGCACCTCCGACGGCAAGGTCTACGCCGCGAAGGTCGTCGGCACGGACCCGGTGTCCGACCTCGCCGTCATCAAGATCGACGCCCAGGGCCTGACCCCGATCACGATCGGCTCCTCGAAGGACGTCAAGGTCGGCGACGACGCCATCGCCATCGGCGCGCCCCTGGGCCTGTCCAACACGGTGACGGACGGCATCATCTCCACCCTGAACCGGACCATTGCCATCCAGTCCTCGGCCGCCCCCGAGGGCCAGACCGGCTCCTCCGGCACCGAGCGGTTCCGCTTCCAGCTCCCCGGCGAGCAGGGCCAGTCCCAGCAGCAGGACATCTACATCAACGTCCTCCAGACCGATGCCGCCATCAACCCCGGCAACTCCGGCGGCGCCCTCGTCAACGGCGCCGGCGAGCTCGTGGGCGTGAACGTGGCCATCGCCTCCGCCGGCGGCTCCTCCGCGAGCGGGGCCGAGTCGGGCAACATCGGCGTCGGCTTCGCGATCCCCGTGGACTACGCCAAGCGCGTCGCGGACGACCTCATCGCGGACGGCACCGCCTCCCACGGCCTGCTCGGCGTCACGGTCCAGCCCCAGCCCGCCCAGGTGCAGGGCGCCGCCGGCGGCTCGAAGAGCACGGAGTTCAGCGCGGGCGCCCTGGTCCACACCGTCTCGTCCGGCTCCCCGGCGGAGAAGGCCGGCCTGAAGGAGGGCGACGTCATCACGCAGGTGGGTGAGCGCACCGTCACCGACACCGAGTCCCTCACCGCGGCCGTCCGCGAGTACCGGGACGGGGAGACCACCCCCGTCCGGTTCACCCGCGACGGCCGGGAGCAGACCGCGGACGTCACCCTGACCGCCATGGAAGCCTCCCGATGAGCGCGGTCCCCGAGTCCCTGCCCACGCCCGCCGACCTGGCCGTCCGCCACGGGTGGCGCACCGTCCTGGCGTTCGGCGCCCACCCGGACGACCTCGACTTCGACGCCTCCGCCACCCTGGCGGGCCTCGCCGCCGCCGGGGTGCGGGTGGAGCTGTGCGTGGTCACCGACGGCGACGCCGGGGGGTTCGACTCCGACGGCCCCGAGGCGATGACCGCCCGCCGGCACGCCGAGCAGCGCGCGGCCGCAGCGGTGATCGGCGCCGCGGACGTCCACTTCCTCGGCGAGCGCGACGGCCACCTCGAGCCCACCCACGAGGTGCGCCGCCGCATCGTGGAGCTGATGCGCCGGGTGCGCCCCGACGTCGTGCTCTGCCCCCACCCCGAGCGGGACTGGGAGTCCATGCAGGCCTCTCACCCGGACCACCTGGCCTGCGGCGAGGCCGTGGTGCGCGCCGCCTACCCCGCGGTGGAGAACCCCTACGCGTACCCGGAGCTGGCCGATGCCGGCCTGGACGCGTTCCGCATCCGGCACCTGATGCTCTACACGGCCCCCGCGGCGCGCCGGAACCTCACCGTGGACGTCACCGGGCTGGAGGACGTGAAGCTCCGCGCCCTGGACGCGCACGTCTCCCAGCACCCCGACGCCCCCGCCATGCGCGAGGCCGTGCGGGCCAAGCTCACCCGGCGCCACCGGGAGGCCGCCGGGCCCGACGCCCCGGCCGGCTCCGGCGAGGCGTACCACCTCGTCACCGTGAACGGGGACGGCGTCATCGCCGGCTTCTGAGCCGACCCGGCCTACCGTCCCGCACGCACGAGGGCCCCGGCACCGCACGGTGCCGGGGCCCTCGCGGCCTCAGGGGCGCCGCCGTCAGTTGTTCGAGGGCATGCCGCCGTACTGGGGACCGGACTGGTTCGAGGGGTCCAGGTCCAGGCCGAGCAGCACGTCGTCCGCCGTCGGCTCCGGGGAGCCCCCGGACGGCTCCACGGTCATGCTCACGGCCGCGAACCGGTCGAGGCCGCGGAAGGAGATGGGGTCGTCGAACCCGTCGGCGTCGTAGGTGCCCAGCGACGACGGCGCGGAGCCGTCCTTCGGGTACAGCCACACCTGGTACGTCTGTCCGTCCTCGAGCTGCGGCATGCCGGAGACCGTCACGTAGCCGCTGTTCTCGGAGTCGGACAGGAAGCCCTGCATCGTGCCGCCGCCCGCAGCCGGGTACTCGGAGGTCGTGTAGAGGTCTTTCGCCCCGTGGACGCGGTGGGTGATGCCGTCCCGGGAGAACTGGCTCCAGCCGGCGTACACGCCCAGCGCCAGCACCACGAGCGCCAGCAGGCCCAACAGGACGGTCTTCAGCCCGCGGCGGCGCTCGGCGGCCCCCCGCGGGGCCGCGGTCTCCTCCACCAGCTCCAGGCCCATGTCTTGGGCCGGCAGACGGCGCAGCACGCCGTCCAGCAGGTCCGAGGGCGGCTCGGCGACGACGTCGCGGAACGCCCACGCGACGGCGCGCCGGCCCGCGTCCACGCGGGTCCGCCAGAGGGCGAGCTCCCCGGCGCCGCGCTGCTGGGCGGCCGCCGCCGCGGCGGTGTGGCCGGCGGCGTCGAGCGCGTGCAGGGCCGAGAGGTCCGCGAGCTCGGCGCCGCGGCCGGCGTCGACGTCCTCTCGCGTGGTGGCGGCCAGCGCGGGGCGGGCCCCGGCGACGGGGGCGGGCAGCCCCTGGTCCGCGCGGTGGGCGGCCACGAGTTCCTGGACACCGTCCCGCAGCAGGGTGCGCGCGCGGTCCACGGGCACGTCCAGGGCCTCGGCGACCTGGGCGTCCGTGCGGCCCCCCAGCCAGGCCAGGCGCACCGCCCGGTGGGTCTCGGGGCTCACGGAGCCCTCGAGGGTGGCGGGGAGCGCCGTCGGGCCGCCGGTCCCCAGGCCGGCCCGCTCCGGCAGCAGGCGACGCCCCTGCTCCGGCAGCGCGTCCGTGCGCAGCAGGCCGGTCATCACGCGGTGGGCCAGGACCTCCAGCCACGCGAACACCCGGCGCTCGCGGGCGGCCGCGGCGTCGCGGTCGCTGAGGTCGAGCTCCGCCTCCGGCGCCTCGGACCAGGCCGCCAGGTAGGTCTGCGCGGTCGCCTCGGCGGCGTCGCGGCGGGAGCGGAACATGGCGGTGGCCATGCCGTGGACCCACGGGACGGTGGCGTCGTAGAACGCGGAGAACGCCGCGCGGTCGCCGCGCGCACTGGCGTGCAGGAGCTCGTCGACGCCGCGGCGGGAGGGCTGCTGCGGGGCGGTCGACGCGTCGGCGCCGGGGGTCTCGGGGTGCTGCGGAGTCTGCATGGTGACCTCAGTGTAGGGAATCGGCGGCGGGGCTCCCGGCGCCGGCGAAGCCGTGCTGACGCCACGCCTCGTAGACGGCGATGGAGGCCGCGTTGGCCAGGTTCAGGGACCGGCGGGAGGGCTGCATCGGCAGGCTGACGGTGTCCGTGACCCGCGGGTCGGACAGCACGTCCTCCGGCAGCCCCGTGGACTCCCGGCCGAAGAGCAGGACGTCACCGGCTTCATAGGCCACCCGGTCGTGGCGGACGCGGCCGCGGGCCGAGAAGGCGAACACGCGGGCGGGGGCCAGGGCGGCGAGGGCGGTGTCGAGGTCCGGGTGCACGGTCATCACGGCGAGGTCGTGGTAGTCCAGTCCGGCGCGGCGCAGGTGGGCGTCCGAGAAGTCGAAGCCCAGCGGCTCGACGAGGTGCAGCTCCGCCCCCGTGATGGCGGCCAGGCGGATCGCGTTGCCCGTGTTCCCCGGGATCTCCGGCGTGTGGAACAGGATCCGGAAGCCCGGGGTGCCCGGGGCGGGGGCGCGCTCGGCGTCCAGGTGCGGGTTCCGCGCGGCGGGCGGCGGGGCGGCGGGGGAGGGGTCGGGCGGGGTCTGCGGCACCCGCCCATGCTAGTCCCGGCGGGTCGGCGCGATCAGTGCAGGTGCCGCACGAGCACGGCCAGCGCGCGCCGGTCGACGACGTCGGGGTCGGGCCCGGAGCCCAGGAACAGCTGGAGCTCCCGCAGGAGGTCCCGGCCCGCGGCGGGCGCGGCCGTGAGCAGGTCCGCCTGCGCCTCGGGGCGGTCGGCGCCGCGCGCCTGCCGGATCACGGGGGAGTGCACGGCGTCGCGGTCCGTCATCACCAGGACGAAGCCGCCCACGGTGACCTGGGGGAGGGCGTGCTGCCAGGCCTGCATGGCAGGGCCGAGCAGCGGGGGCGCCACGGGGCGGCCCCGGGCCCCGGCCCGCAGGTCCGCCCCGTCCCACGTGTAGGTCCCGTCGGGCACCTGGACGGAGCCCACGAGGGCCAGGCGGCGGCCGCAGAGGACCGCGTGGTCCACGTCCAGCCCGCGGCCGAACCGGCCGCCCAGGTGCAGCCCCGTGAGGATCCGCACCGCGGGCAGGACCGGGGGGAGCGTGCGGGCGAGCAGGTCGAGGGTCCGGGCCTGGCGCACCACGCGGTGCTCGTCCGGGAGGATGCCGCGCGGTCGGGGCGCGCCGTGCAGCCGCTGGGAGGAGCGCACCAGGTCCAGCACGGAGGAGTCGTGCTCGCCCTGGCCCGGCGGCGGGTCGTAGACCACGGACCCCGGTGCGGGCCGGTCGCGCTCGCGGACCCCGGCCGGGGGCCAGGCCTGCGCCGCGGAGCGGCCCGCGGACGCCGTCCGTCCGGTGGTCCCGGCCGGCTCGGGAGGAAGGGAGAGGTCGTACCGTCGGCGCGCCTCGGGGTCGCCCAGCTGCTCCCACGCGCGTGTGACGGCCCGGAAGTCGCGGGCGTCGCCTCCGGCGTCGGGGTGGGTGCGGCGGGCCGCGGCGCGCCAGGCGCGGCGGATCCGCTCGGCGTCGGCGTCCCGGGGGACGCCCAGCACCTCGTAGGCGGTGCGGCGGTCCCCGGTCCCGCTCACGGCGCCCCCGGGGCGGGGTCGGCGTCGGCCGGGTCCGCCTCCAGGCCGGGGGCCTCGGCCAGCACGGCCGCGTGGCGCTCGTGGACCAGACGCAGGTAGAGCTCGCCGTCCTCGGTGAGCACGTGGTGGGGGCGCAGGCGGGTGGGCAGGCCGGGCCCGTCACCGCCGGAGAGCACCCGCGGGCCGTCACCGCCGGCGAGCAGCGGGGAGATGGTCAGCAGGAGCTCGTCCACGAGGTCCGCGGCCGCCAGGGTCCCGAACAGGCGGGGGCCGCCCTCGCAGTGCAGCACGCGGTGGCCGCGCGCGGTCAGAGCGTCCACCAGCGCGGGGGCCTCCACGACCTCGGCACCGGAGGCCACGACGTCGGCGCGCGCGGCGAGCGCCTCGGCGCGGTCCGGGCACCGCTCCAGGGCGGTCTGCGTCGTGAGGATCAGCGGCCGCACCGGCGCCTGCCGCAGGAAGTCCCCGTCCGGGTCCAGGCCCAGGGCGCCGCTGACGACGGCGATGCCGGGGTGGGCCGGCAGCCCCGCCTCCTCTCGGCGCGCCCGCGCGGCCGGACCCACGAGCGGCCCCTCGTAGCCCTCGGCCCGCACGGTTCCCGCGCCGACGAGGACGACGTCCGCGTCCGTGCGGGCGAGCGTGAACTGGCGCTGGTCCGCGGGCGAGCCGAGCCCCCCGGCGCGGCCGTCCAGGGTCGCGGCCCCGTCGAGGGAGGAGACGAACACGGCCCGCACCCACGGCCCGGGGACCAGGTCCGGGGCGGGGGCACGGCGCAGGGCGAGCAGGGCGTCGTCGTCGATCTCGGGTCCGGTGGCGGTCAGCAGCCTCACGGGCGGGCCTCCTCGGGGTCGTGGGTGGGGGCGGGGACGGCCGCGGGGGGCCGGTCCGCCGGGACGCGGTCCGCCGGCGTGGTGCGGTCCGCGGCGGGGTTCACGTCCCCGGTGTTGTGGACGGCGAGGAGGGGCTCGCGCCATCCCAGGATGCACTCGAGCATGTGGGCCGTGGAGACGGAGGCGTCGGCGTCGTGCATGCGCAGGATCCGGGCGCCGGCGAGGGCGCAGAAGGCGGCGGAGGCGAGGGTGCCGGCCAGCCGGTCGTGCCGGTGTCGGTCCAGGGACTCGCCGATGAAGTCCTTGTTGGACACGGCCGCCAGCACGGGGAAGCCCAGGTCGGCGATCTCGTCCAGGCGGCGCGTGACCTCCAGGGTGTGCACGGTGGTCTTGTTGAGGTCGTGGCCCGGGTCCACGATGATCCGCTCCTCGGGGACCCCCAGCGCCACCGCACGGTCCACGGTGCGCAGCAGGTGCTCGCGCACCTCCGCGACCACGTCGTCGTACCGCGGGCGGGGGACCACCGTCCGCGGTCCGCTCACATGGGCCAGCGAGTGCGTCACCACGAGGTGGGCGTTCGAGGCCGCGACGACCCGCCCCAGGTCCGGGTAGTAGAGGCCGGTGGTGTCGTTCACGACGTCGGCGCCCGCGTCGATGGCGGCCTCCGCCACCGCCGGCTGGAACGTGTCCGCGGAGAGGATCAGCCGCCGGGCGGCCTCCGAGGCGCCCTCGCCCCGGCCCGCGCGCACGGCGGCGACGAAGGGGGCCACGCGGGCGGCCTCCTCGGCGGGGTCGAGCTCCCGGCCCGGGGCGAACGGCACCCCGCCCACGTCCACCCACTCGGCCCCCGCGTCCGCGGCGGTGTGCACCTGGGCGAGTGCGGCGTCGAACGCGAAGCCCGCGCCGTCGTCGAAGAAGGAGTCCGGGGTGCGGTTGACCACGGCCATCGTGACGATCCGGCGGCGGAAGTCGATCTCGTGATGGGCGAACCGGTGCACCGGGTGGGCGAGGGGGACGGAGGGGGTCGGCACCCGGCCATTCAACCACCGGCGCCGCGCCGTGACAGGACGCTTCGGGAGGACTATGTTTCCCTCCCGTGGCACCCACCTCGTCGCCGCGGGTCGGCCCGCGCCGGCCCCGCTTCCGGCCGACCCAGCTCGTGGTCGGGTCCTTCCTCGTCGCCATCGTGACGGGCACCGGCGCACTGCTGCTGCCCGCCTCGTATCAGGGCCGCGCGCCCACCCCGCTGGAGGCCGCGTTCACGGCGACCAGCGCCACCACGGTCACGGGACTCGGCGTCGTGGACACCCAGACGTTCTGGACACCCCTGGGTCAGGTCGTGATCCTGGCGCTCATCAAGCTCGGTGGCCTGGGCGTCATGACGTTCACGTCGCTGCTGGGGCTGGTGATCCTCCGGCGGCTCGGCCTCACCCAGCGCCTCGACGCCGCGGCCTCCACCCGGGCCGAGGGGATCGGGGACCTGCCCCGGGTGCTGCAGGCCCTGATCCTGTACTCCACGGCCGTCGAGGCCTCGGTGGCGCTGCTGCTGAGCCTGCGCTTCTGGCTGGGCGCGGGGATGTCCCCGGGCCAGGCGCTGTGGCAGGGGATCTTCCACGCGGTCTCCGCATTCAACAACGCCGGGTTCGCGCTGTTCAGCGACAACCTCATGGGCTTCGTCTCGGACCCGTTCATCTGCCTGCCGATTGCGGCGGCGATCATCTTGGGCGGCCTGGGCCTGCCGGTCGTGCTGACCCTGCGGCGGCACCTGCGCCGGCCCGAGCGGTGGAACCTCACGGTCCGGCTCGTGCTCGTGGGCACCGCGGTGCTGCTGGTGGGCGGCACGCTCATGTACCTCGTCCTCGAGTGGTCCAACCCGCGGACCCTGGGCGGTCTGGACCCGGCCTCGCGCGTGCTCGCGGCGTTTTTCCAGTCCGTCACGACCCGCACCGCCGGCTTCAACACCCTGGACTACGGGCAGATGCATCCCGTGACGCTCTTCGGCACCGACGTGCTCATGTTCATCGGCGGCGGCCCCGCCGGCACCGCCTCGGGCGTGAAGATCACGACGGCCAGCGTCCTGCTGTTCATCGTGCTCGCGGAGATCCGGGGGGAGGGCGCCGTCCATGCGTTCGGCCGCCGGCTCTCCCGGACCACGCACCGCGAGGCGATCACCGTGATCATGCTCTCCGCGACCGCGATCGCCGTCGCCACGATGGCGATCATGGGCCTGTCCTCGTTCACGACCGACCAGATCCTGTTCGAGTGCGTGTCGGCGTTCGGCACGGTGGGCCTGTCCACCGGCATCACCGCCCAGCTGCCGCCGACCGCGCAGGGCATCCTCATGCTCCTCATGTTCGTCGGCCGCATCGGCCCCGCCACCGTTGCCGGCAGCCTGGCCCTGACCGACCGCACCCGCCACTTCGAGTACCCGAAGGAGAGGCCCCTCATTGGCTGATCTCACCCGTTCCCTGTTCGCTCCCCGCCGGGGCGACCGCCCCACCGTGGCCGTCCTCGGGCTCGGCCGGTTCGGCTCCGGGGTCGCCCTCGAGCTCATGGAGTCCGACTGCCACGTGCTGGGGGTCGACGCCGATGCCGAGGCCGTCCAGGCGCTCAACGGCCGACTGACCCACGTCGTCCGCGCGGACAGCACGGACGAGGAGGCGATGCGCCAGCTCTCGGTCCACGAGATGGACCACGTCGTCGTCGCCATCGGCGGCGACCTCGCCGACTCGATCCTCACCGTCTCGCTCATGCGGCGGTTCGGGACGCACCAGCTCTGGGCCAAGGCCAACGACGACCGCCACGGCGAGATCCTGCGTCAGCTCGGCGTGGAGCACGTGGTCCATCCGGAGAGGGACATGGGCCGCCGCGTGGCGCACCTGGTCAGCACGTCCTTCCAGGACTTCGTCGAGGTCGAGCCGGGCCTGGCCATGGTCCGGGCCACGCCGCCGTCGCGCCTGCTGGGCAGGGACCTGCGCGCCACCGGACTCGCGGGGGAGCGGGGCATGCGCGTGGTCGCCGTCAGCAGCCGCGGCACGTGGCTCTACCCGCCGAGTCACTACGTGCTCGAGCCCGAGGACACGATCCTCCTGGTGGGCCCGACCCGCGATGTCGAGCGGTTCCTCGCCCGGGACTGAGCCGGGGCACATCCGGCGCGGCTCCTAGACTGGCCGGGTGACCACCCCGGACCGCGTGCACCTGGACCACGCCGCCACCACGACGGTGCGCCCCACCGCGCTCGCGGCCCTGGCCGAGGCGGCCGCGCTGCCGGGCAACCCGGCCTCCCTCCACGCCTCCGGCCGCCGGGCCAAGCTGCACCTCGAGGAGGCGCGGGAGCGCATCGCCGCGGCGCTCGGGGCGCACCCCACCGAGGTGATCCTCACGTCCGGGGGCACCGAGGCGGACAACCTCGCCGTCCAGGGGCTGTACCGAGCCCGCCGCGCGGCCGCGCCGGAGCGCACCCGGATCGTGCTGACCGGCATCGAGCACCACGCGGTCCTCGACGTGGTGGGCTGGCTCGCCGCGCACGAGGGTGCCGAGCCGGTGCTCGTCCCGGTCGACGACGACGGGCGGGTCGACCTCGCCGCATGGGGGGCCGCGCTGGCGGCCGCGCCCGAGCGGACCGCCCTGGCCACGTTGATGTGGGCCAACAACGAGATCGGCACGGTCCAGCCCGTGGCCGAGGCCGCCCGGCTCGCGGCCGACCACGGGGTCCCGTTGCACACCGACGCCGTCCAGGCCCTCGGGGCGGTGCCCGTGGACTTCGCCGCGTCCGGGGCCGCGACCCTGGCTGTCTCGGGGCACAAGGTCGGCGCCCCCGTGGGTGTGGGCGCCCTGCTCGTGCGCCGGGACGTCACGCTGGAGGCCGTGGTGCACGGCGGCGGCCAGGAACGACGCCTGCGCTCGGGCACGGTCTCGGTGGCCCTGGCCGCCGCGCTGGCGGCCGCCGTCGCGGAGGCCGTCGCGGAGCAGCCCGCCGAGGCCGCCCGCCTGGGCGGGCTGCGGGACGAGGTGATCGCCGCCGTCGACGCCCTGGACGGGGTGCGCCTGACCGGGCCGCGGGACCTCGACCCGGCGACGGGAGAGCCGCTGCCGCCGGGGACGCGCCGACTGCCCGGCAACGTCCACATCACCGTGCCGGGCCGGACCGCGGACGCGCTGCTGTTCTTCTTCGACATGGCCGGGCTGGACACCTCGTCCGGGTCGGCGTGCACCGCCGGGGTGGCCGAGCCGTCGCACGTGGTCGCGGCCCTGCCGGGGCGGACGGAGGCCGACGCACGGGCCACCCAGCGGTTCACCCTCGGCCGGACGACGACGCCGGCCGAGGCGGCCGCGCTCATCGACGGGCTGCGGACGCTGCTGGGGCCGGCGTCTAGACTGGACCGCCCGTCCGTCGTCGAGAGAGGAGTCCGCCCGTGAAGGTCCTGGCCGCCATGTCCGGTGGGGTGGACTCCGCCGTCGCCGCCGCCCGCGCCGTGGAGGCGGGGCACGACGTCGTCGGGGTGCACCTGGCCCTGTCCCGCATGCCGGGCACGCTGCGCACGGGCTCGCGGGGCTGCTGCACGATCGAGGACGCCCAGGACGCCTGGCGGGCCTGCGAGGTGCTGGGCATCCCCTTCTACACGTGGGACTTCTCCGAGCGCTTCCAGGCGGATGTGGTGGACGACTTCGTAGCGGAGTACGCGGCCGGGCGCACCCCGAACCCCTGCCTGCGCTGCAACGAAAAGATCAAGTTCGAGGCGCTCCTGGACCGCGCCCTCGAGCTCGGCTTCGACGCGGTGGCCACCGGGCACTACGCGCGCGTGGAGTGGGGGGAGGACGGCCGCGTGCAGCTGCACCGCGCCGCCGAGGACGCCAAGGACCAGTCCTACGTGCTGGGGGTGCTGCGGGAGGACCAGCTGGAGCACTGCCTGTTCCCGCTCGCGGACACGCCCACGAAGGAGCTCGTCCGCTCCGAGGCCGCCGAGCGCGGCCTCTCGGTGGCCGCCAAGCCCGACTCGCACGACATCTGCTTCATCCCCGACGGAGACACCCGCGGCTGGCTGGCCGAGCGCATCGACCTGGCACCGGGCCCCATCGTCGGCGCCGACGGCGAGGTCCTCGGCGAGCACGCGGGCGCGCAGGCGTACACCGTGGGGCAGCGCAAGGGGCTGGCCATCGGCCGGCCCGCCCCGGACGGGCGGCCCCGGTTCGTGCTGGAGGTCCGGCCGAAGGACAACACGGTGGTGGTCGGCGGCAGGGAGCTGCTGGACGTGGACCGCATCACCGCGATCCGTCCGTCCTGGGCCGGGGCGCCGCTGCCGGAGGCGGCCGCCGGCGGGTGGTTCGACTGCGAGCTGCAGTTCCGCGCGCACGGGGAGATCGTCCCCGCCCGGGCCCGCCAGGCCGCCGACGACGACGGCCGCCCGCGGTGGGAGATCCGCCCGGAGCGGCCCCTGCGGGGGGTCGCCCCCGGCCAGTCCGCGGTGCTGTACCGCGGCACCCGGGTGCTCGGCCAGGCGACCATCGACACCGCCCGCAACGCCGCCGTGGACGCCGCGGAGCGTGCGTAGGGTGGCCGCATGAGCCACGACTACGACCCGCACGCCAGCTCCCTGGCCGGCACCGCGGACCAGGACATCCTCGAGGAGCTGTACGAGATCCGCGGGAGCATCGACAACATCGACGCGTCCCTGGTGTATCTGCTGGCCGAGCGCTTCAAGTTCACCCAGCGGGTGGGCCGGCTCAAGGCGCGCCACGCCCTGCCCCCGTCGGACCCGGGGCGAGAGGCCGCGCAGATCGAGCGGCTCCAGGACCTCGCCCGCGACGCGGACCTGGAGCCCGAGTTCGCCGAGAAGTTCCTGAACTTCATCATCGCCGAGGTCATCCGCCACCACCGGGCCATCGCCGAGGACGAGGCCCCGGTGGCCCGTCCCGCCGAGGCGTCCGACGCCGGGTCCGCGGATGCCTGAGGCGTCCGACGACGTCGGCGCCGTGCGGGTCGCCGCGCTCGGCGGCGCTCCGTGGCGCGGCACCGACGCGGCCGAGGCGCAGCTGGCGACGCTCGGAGAGCTGGGCGCCGAGCACTGGCCGGTCCTGCCGGAGCTGCCCGATCGCGGCCCCGGCGCCGACGCGACCGGCCGCAGCGCCGCCCTCCTGCACGAGCTGGCCGTGGACCTGCAGCCCCACGGCTGGCGGGTGAGCCCGCCCGGCGTCGTCGGCTCGGGCATGGACCGCCGCCGGGCCGCATCCTTCTGGCGCGAGGACGCCCACCGCTGGGCGGACACCGCCGGGGCCGAGGGCGCCGTCGTGGAGCGCCTGGGCGTGCGCCTGCGCGGCCCGCTGTCCCTGCTGGGGAGCCTGTGGCTGCCGGGGGGCGAGCGGGTGCTCGTGGACCATGGTGCCCGGCGCGACGTCGCGGCGTCCTACGTGGAGGGCCTGCGCGACGCGGTGCCCCGCCTCGCCGCGGCGACCGGGGCCCGGACCCTGGGCGTCGTGCTGGACGAACCGTGGGCCGCCGCCGTCCTGGCCGGCGCCCTCCCCACGGCCAGCGGCTACCGCACCGTGCGGTCCGTGCCCCGGGACGAGGTCCGCGCGCTGTGGCGCGACGCGCTGGCGGCGCTCGCGGACCTGCCCGGCGTCGGCCGGGTGTGGCTCGCCCCAGGGCGCCGTTCGGCGGGCGTGGACGTGCCGTTGCCGGACGTGTCCGCCCTGGCCGCGCTGGCGGGGGAGTCCCTGCCCGCGGCGGCACCGTCCGCGGACGACGACGCGCCCGCCCCGACCCGCGTGGACCTCGTGGTGCCCGTCGGCGCCCTGGACCCCGGGCCCGACGGCACGGGCGGGACGCGGGCGGGCTGGGAGACGGCCGCCGGGTGGACCGACGCCGGGCGCGGCCTCACGCTGTCCACGGCGACGGGGGTCCGGCCCGCGGACGTCGCCCGGACCTGGGAGCGCCTCGGTGCGGACCCCGGGCACCTCGCCGGCGTCGGGCTGACGGTCCCGGGACCGCACGATGCCGCCGTGCTAGGGCGCCTCCGTGCGGACGCCGAGGAGCTCGCCGCGCGGGTCGGGGAGCTCCTCGGCTGAGCGCCGTCCCGCGGGGGCGCGGCCCGCTCCGGCGCCCGGAACGGTCACGAATCCGTGACGACGCGCGTCGTTCTGCTGGCTCCGGCACTCCGACGTCCGGGGCAGGCGCTACGATCCGAGGGTGGGCACGGCGAGGTCGCGCCCGGCGCCGCCGTGGGGGCGGTGCGCCCGGCAGCGGGAGGAGGACGCGGGCATGAGCAAGGCCAGGATCCTGGTGGTCGACGACGACGAGGCGCTCGCCGAGATGATCGGCATCGTCCTGCGCAACGACGACTTCGAGCCGTCGTTCGCCGTGGACGGCACCTCTGCCCTGCCCGCCTTCCGGTCCGCCCGCCCGGACCTCGTCCTGCTGGACCTCATGCTCCCCGGGATCGACGGCATCGAGGTCTGCAAGCAGATCCGCGCCGAGTCGGACGTGCCGATCATCATGCTCACCGCCAAGTCGGACACCGCCGACGTCGTCCGCGGCCTGGAGTCCGGGGCGGACGACTACGTGCCCAAGCCCTTCAAGCCCGCGGAGCTCGTGGCCCGCGTGCGCGCCCGGCTCCGCGAGGGCGAGCAGCGCCCGGCCGAGGCCCTGGCCATCGGGGACGTGCGCATCGACGTCGCCGGCCATCAGGTCTCGCGCGGCGGCGCGCCGATCTCCCTCACGCCGCTGGAGTTCGACCTGCTCGTGGCCCTGGCCCGCAAGCCGCGCCAGGTGTTCACCCGGGAGATGCTCCTCGAGGAGGTCTGGGGGTACCGCCACCAGGCGGACACCCGCCTGGTGAACGTCCACGTCCAGCGCCTGCGCGCCAAGGTCGAGCCAGACCCGGAGAACCCGACCGTGGTGCTCACGGTGCGCGGCGTCGGCTACAAGGCCGGCCAGGTCTGAGCCGGTGACCGCCCCGGCCGAGCCCCCGCAGCCGGCCGAGACCGGCGACCCGGACGAGACCGGGGCCACGTCCGCGCCCGCGTCGGCGGGTCCCTCCACGTCCGCCGCCCCGCCGCGGGCCGGCCTCCGGCGCCGCCTGCGTCGGCGCTGGAACGGCTCCCTCCAGCTGCGCACCGCCGTCCTGGCGGGCCTGCTCACGCTCCTCGCGAGCCTCATGATCTCGGGGCTGATCACCCAGCAGGTGGCCCAGGCCCTCTTCGACGCCCGGCACCAGCAGGTGGAGGCCGAGGCCCGCCGCGGCCTGGCCCGCGTGCAGAGCACCTTCGCCAACGCGGCCGCGACGGACCAGCAGGCCACGGACGCCCTCGTCAGCCAGACCATGCGGGCGCTGGAGCTGGACGGCGGCACCACGATCCGGCGGCGCTTCCGCCTGGAGCCGCTGCCCGGCGGCACGGCGGCGTCCGTCGGCACCGTCTCCTCCCAGGGGCTGGACGCCGACGTGATCCCCCAGGACCTGCGCGACGCCGTGGCCTCCGGGCCGGGGGTCTACGACGCGTCGATCGCCCTCCCCGCGGCGGACGGCAACACGCGCCCCGGGCTGGCGTACGGCACGCAGGTGGTCCTCCCGCCGGGCGCGACCTACGCGCTGTACCTGGTCTACGACCTCTCGGACGTGCAGGAGTCGCTGGACTCGGTCCTGGGCGTGCTCCTGATGTTCGGCAGCGGCTTCCTGCTGGTCACCGTCCTGGTCTCCTGGTGGGCCGCGCACAGCGTGGTCCGGCCGGTCCAGCAGGCCGCGACGGCCGCCGAGTCGATCTCCGGCGGCAACCTCGCGGTGCGCATGCCGGTGCGCGGGGACGACGAGATGGCGCGTCTGGGCACCTCCTTCAACCGGATGGCAGACAGCATCCAGGCGCAGATCACCCAGCTCGCGCAGCTCTCCCGCATGCAGCAGCGCTTCGTCTCCGACGTCTCCCACGAGCTGCGGACCCCGCTGACCACGGTGCGGATGGCGGCGGACGTCCTCTACGGCTCCCGGGAGGACTTCGACCCCGTGAACCGCCGCTCCACGGAGCTGCTCTACCACCAGGTGGACCGCTTCCAGGCCATGCTCGCGGACCTGCTGGAGATCACCCGGTTCGACGCCGGCGCCGCCCAGCTGGCGCTCGAGGACACGGACCTGCTGGCCCTGGCCCGCGACGTCGTGCTGACCGCCGCACCGCTGGCCGATCAGGCGAAGGTCCCCGTGTACCTGGTGCCGCTCCCCCTCGAGGAGGGCCTGGACTGCGTGGCCCAGGTGGACCCGCGCCGCATCGAGCGGATCCTGCGCAACCTCGTGAACAACGCGATCGAGCACGCCGAGGGCTCACCCGTGGACGTGCTCGTCGCCGCTGACGAGGGGGCCGTGTCCGTGGCCGTCGTGGACGAGGGCATCGGCATGAGCCCGGAGCAGGTCCAGCGGGTCTTCGACCGGTTCTGGCGCGCCGATCCGTCCCGCAAGCGCACCACCGGCGGCTCCGGCCTCGGCCTGGCCATCGCCACCGAGGACACCCGCCTGCACGGGGGCCGTCTGGAGGCGTGGGGCGAGCTCGGGGTGGGCTCCGTGTTCATGGTGACCCTGCCCCGCCGCAACGGCGCCGAGTCGCCGGTGCGCCGTGCGGTCCTGCCCATGCCGCCGTCCTACGACCGGGGCGGCCGGCGGCTGGCCGCGGACCTGCACACCCCGGTGACCGGTCCGGAGGGGACCGGCGTGCACGACGCCGCCGCGCTGCCCGAGCGCGGCAGGGAACAGGAGCTCTGATGCGCCCGTCCGGCCCCGCACGACCCCGCCGCCGGCTCTGCGCCGCGGCCCTGGCGGGCGCCCTCGCGCTCGCGGGCTGCGCCCAGATCCCGCAGTCCTCGCCCGTGCGCAGCGGCGCCCCGCTGGACGTGGGGTCGCGCGCCGCGGACGCCCCGCAGTTCCGCCCCCCGGGGCCCGCCGAGGACGCGACCGCGGAGCAGCTCGTCCGCGGCTTCGCGCAGGCGGGGATCGCCCCCGAGGACGGCTACGCGATCGCCCGGCAGTACCTCTCGGCGGAGGCGTCGGACGGGTGGGAGCCGGACCGTGGTGTCGTCGTGTACTCCGGCGAGCCGACCGTCACCCGGGGACTGGGGGAGGGCACCTACGAGGTGCAGCTGGAGGTGGAGTCGGAGGTCGACGAGTTCGGCCAGCGCACGATGGCCCCGCCGAACACCACGCAGGCCCGCGAGGTGACCGTGGAGGAGGTGGACGGGGTCCTGCGCATCACGGGCGTCCAGGATGGGGTGCTGCTCTCCCGCAGCCAGTTCGCCCAGCTCTACGCTCCGCATCCCCTCTACTTCTTCGACCAGTCGCAGGCGTTCGCCGTCCCGGACGTGCGCTGGTTCGTGAATCGCGGCACGGCGGTGACCGCCCTGACCCGCGCCCTGCTGCGCGGCCCCGCGCCCTACCTGACGGGGGCCGTAGCCACCGCCTTCCCCCTGCGCACTGGAGCGGACCTCACCGGCCCCTCCGTCCCGGTCGCGGA
This sequence comes from Micrococcus porci, assembly GCF_020097155.1. Taxonomy (NCBI): domain Bacteria; kingdom Bacillati; phylum Actinomycetota; class Actinomycetes; order Micrococcales; family Micrococcaceae; genus Micrococcus; species Micrococcus porci. The sequence goes on from NZ_CP083691.1 coordinate 1,389,968, forward strand.
GGACGGCACGGCCGCCGTCGACCTGACCGGGGCCACCGTCGACGGCGCCGACCCGGCCCGCCTCAGCCGCATGCGCGAGCAGCTGGAGCGCACGCTCACGGGCGTGTCCGGGGTGGAGCGCGTGGAGGTCACCGTGGAGGGCCGCTCCCTGACCTCGTCCGCGCCGTCCGGGTCGGTCCCGTCGGCCCGCATCGGCGAGGACCCCGGCACGGTCCAGGTCGGCGTGTCCGACGCCGGTGAGCTGGTGTTCTTCCAGGGCCTGGACGCCGTGCCGGTGGGAGGCCTGCCGTCCGTCGCGGACCTGGGGCCGGAGGACCCGGCCATGGACCGGGAGCGGCGCCGCTTCGTGTTCCTGGACCGCACCCGCACGGTCCTGCACGGCGTCGGCACCGACGGCGGGGAGCACCGCCTGCTGGACGGCGGCCGGCTCACCGCACCCAGCCTGGACTCGTCCGGGTGGGCCTGGACCGTCGACCGGGCCCGCTCGTCCCGGATCTCGGTCGTCCGGGCGGACGGTTCTGAGCCGGCGCGGGTCGTCACCACGCCCTGGCTCGCGGAAGGGGAGTCGATCGTGGCCCTGCACATCGGCCCGGCGGGCGCCCGGGCCGCCCTCATCGTGGACGACGGCCAGCAGCGGACCCTCCGCGTGGCCGGCGTCGTGCGGGGCGGGGACGGCGTGCCCACCGCCCTGACGCCCCCCGTGTACATCCCGACGCTCGATCCGCCGGACGACGTCGAGTGGATGGGGGACGGGTCCCTGGTGTCCACGCCGCTCGCGCCCGACGCGGAGACGCGCGTCCGCCCGGAGGTGGTGTCCCTCGACGGCACCTCCCGGCAGCTGAACCCGCTGGCGGGGCTGACCGGGATCAGCGCACGCGAGGAGGGGACGCTGTACGCCGAGACGGCCGAGGACGTGTTCCTCCTGGTCGGCTCCTCCTGGCGCGCGCAGGACGTCGCCACGCCGGTGCACGACCTCGCCTTCCCGGACTGACGGCCCGCCGCGACGACGGGCGACCGCTCCTGCACAGCCGACCGCCCCGCACTGCGGCGCGGTCCGGGGCCGTGGGCGGCGTCGAGCGTGCTGGACTGCCCGCATGCACCCGCTCCTGGAGTCCGTCGTGGACCTCGTCCTGCCCGCCGACTGCGCCGTGTGCGGCGCACCCGGGCACCGTCTGTGCCCGGACTGCCGGTGCCTGCTCGGGCGGGAGCTGTCCGCCCCGCACCGCGCCGAGGAGCCCGCGCTCGCCCTGCCCCTGGGCCCCGACGGCGCGCCGCTTCCGGTCTGGGCGGCCGGGGACTACCGCGACGGCCTCGCGGCCGCGCTGCTCGCCTTCAAGGACCACCACGGCTTCGGCCTGCGCCCCATCCTGGGGGACGCGCTCGCCCGCACGGTCGCGGCGGCCCGACTGGACCCCGGCCTGCAGGAGGCCGCGCACGCCCTGCTCGTGCCCGTCCCCGGATCGGCCTCGGGGTTCCGGCGGCGCGGCTACGACCCGCTGGCCGAGCTGGTCCGCTCCCTGCCCGCCCCCTGGGTGCGGGACGACGTCGTCCGGGCGGCCCCGGCGTGGTCGGCGTGGCCACCCGGCGGCGGGCCCTCCCACGGCGGTGCGGGCTCCCGGGAGCGCCGCTCCCGGCGGCGGGGCTGGCGGGTCCGGGAGGGGGCCCTGCGCCCGGGCACCCCGGTCCTGCTCGTGGACGACGTGCTCACCACCGGCGCCACCCTGGCCGCCCTGCACCGGGCCGTCCGGCGGGCCGGCGGCCGTCCGGTGGGCGGCGTCGTCGTCGCCGCGGTGGCCCCGCCGACCGGGGACGGCGGGGCCGGGGTCGGCGGTGCGGGATCGACCCTGGCCGGAGCCGAACCGGGGGAGTAGTGTTCTGGCCACGGAACACGCTCCCCGTGTTCCCGTCCCGCCGACGGCAGGAAGGAGGCCCCGCCCTCTGACCGATGCGGGCCGTGCCGCGGACCGTCCGGCGAGGAGGCGACCTCCCCTCCGTTCCGGGACCTGAGTGAGCCGGATCAGGAGGACATCATGACCCTCGACGTCAGCTACATCGCCCGCGGCATCACCCTCTCGGACCGCTTCCGTGAGCACGTGGAGGAGCGCCTCGAGAAGATCGAGCCGCTCGCCGAGGGCGCCGAGACCCTCGAGGTCAAGGTCAGCCGCTCCTCGCACCACCGCCACTCCGACGAGGGCATGCGCGTCGAGCTGACCCTCCGGGGTGCCCGCGAGGTCGTGCGCGCCGAGGGCGATGCCGACGACAAGGCCGCCGCATTCGACGCCGCGCTGTCCCGGATCGCCGAGCGCCTGCGCCGCATGCGGGACCGCCGCAAGGACCGCCGCCACGGCAAGGGGAGCGCGGCCTCCCGCGGTGCGGGCGAGATCCCGTTCGTGCCGCCGCTGCCCGCCGTGGGCCAGGCGGACGCCCCCGCCGACGAGGCGCCGGAGAGCGGCACGCCGGTGAGCATCCGGGCCAAGCGGTTCCCGGCCACGCCGATGTCCGTGGACCGGGCCGTGGACGCCATGGAGCTCGTCGGTCACGACTTCTACCTGTTCCAGGACGAGACCACCGGCGTGCCCTCCGTGGTGTACCGCCGCCGCGGCTGGTCCTACGGCGTCATCAGCCTGGACGAGTCCCTCCCGGCGCACCACGTCGCCCCCGTCGAGGGCGAGCGCGTCTACCAGGCGAGCCGGGAGGCCGACGCCGAGTGAGCAGTCGGCGCGCCGCCACGGCACCGCCCGGGTCCGCCCCGGGCGGTGCCGTCCCCGTGTGGTCGGCATCCCGTGCCCGCCGCGTCGTCCTGGGCGCGCAGGGCCTCGCCGGACCGCGGCCGGCCGCGAGCGCGCGGCGGGTGGCCGGCGTCGCCGCGCGCCTCGGCGTGGTGCAGGTGGACTCGGTGGACGTGCTCGCCCGCGCCCACCTGATGCCGTTCCACTCCCGCCTGGAGGACGTGGACCCGGCCCACGTCGCCGCCCTCACCGAGGGCCGCGGCCGGCGCTTCACGGAGGCCTGGGCGCACGAGGCCTCGATCGTGCCCGCGACGTCCCGCGCGGCGCTCACCCTCCTGCAGGGCCGGCGCTGGCCGCTCGCCACGGCGCTGCCCGAGGACCGCCGCACCGCCGCGGCGGCGGACATCCGGGCCCTGCTGGCGGCGCACGGGCCGCTGACGGCGCGCGAGGTGCGCGACCGGCGCGCCTCGCCCTGCGGGCCCGGGACCTCCTGGGGGTGGAACTGGTCCGAGGACAAGCGGGTCCTCGAGCATCTCTTCGCCGAGGGCTCCCTGGCCTCCGCCGGCCGCACCGCCTCCTTCGAGCGCCGCTATGCCCTTCCCGAGCTGCTCTGGCCTCAGGGGGAGAGCGGGCGGGCCCCGGTGCCGCCGGAGCCCGCCGCCGGCGGCGACGCCCGGCTCGCCGCCGCCCTCCAGCTCACCCGGATCGCCCTGCGCGCCCAGGGGGTGGGGGTCGCCGACGAGATCGCCGACCACCACCGCGCCCCCGTGACGCTGACCCGGCGGGCGCTGGAGGTCCTCGCCGACCGCGGCGAGGCGCTCGAGGTCCGCCTGGACCTCGGCGGGACCCGCCCCGTGCCCGCCTGGGCGGACCCGACGGCGCGCACCCCGCGCCGCGCGGGGGCGTGCACGCTGCTGAACCCCTTCGACCCGGCCGTCTTCCACCGCCCACGCGTGGAGCGGCTCTTCGGTGTGCGCTACCGGCTGGGGATCTACACCCCGGTGGACCGTCGCGTGCGCGGCTACTACCCGCTGCTCCTCCTGCAGGGGGAGCGCCTCACCGCGCAGGCGGACCTCGGGGCCGTCCGCCGCGGGCCGGATCCCCGGCTCGAGCTGCGCGGCGCCTGGTCCGAGGACCCCGCGGCGCACCCGGGCCCGGCCGGGCCGGCCCCGACCCCGGACGAGGTGGCCGACGCCCTCGCCGAGGAGGCGCTGCGCGCCGCGCGCTGGCGCGGACTGCCGCGCGTCGTGGTGCCCGAGGGCGCCCCCGGAGACCTGACGCCGCGCGTGCGGCGGGCGCTGCTGGAGCGCGACGGCGGCCGCGTGCCGCCCGGACCGTAGACTGTCGGGACGACCGCGTACGGGTCCGCCGGGGCCGCCGTCGAGCGCCGACGACCGGGCCACACCGCCAAGGGAGCAGAGAACCAGTGCCTTCGATCATCGACCGCGTCCTGAAGATCTCGGACAACCGCGTGCTCAAGCGCATGCGCGGGACCGTGGACGCCGTGAACCTCCTCGAGGACGACTTCCGCGCCCTCTCCGACGCCGAGCTGCGCGCGGAGACGGACTCGTTCAAGAAGCGCCTGGCGGACGGGGAGACCCTGGACCTGCTCCTGCCCGAGGCGTTCGCCGCGGTCCGCGAGGCCGCCGGCCGCACCCTCGGCCAGCGCCACTACGACGTGCAGCTGCTCGGCGGCCTCGCGCTGCACCAGGGCAACATCGCGGAGATGAAGACCGGCGAGGGCAAGACCCTCGTCGCCACCGCCCCCGCCTACCTCAACGCCCTGACCGGCAAGGGCGTGCACGTGGTCACCGTGAACGACTTCCTCGCCTCCTACCAGGCCGACCTGATGGGCCGCGTCTACCGGTTCCTGGGCATGGAGACGGGCGTGATCGTGTCCGGCCAGGACCCGGCCACCCGCCGCGCGCAGTACGCCGCGGACATCACCTACGGCACGAACAACGAGTTCGGCTTCGACTTCCTCCGGGACAACATGGCCTGGTCGAAGGAGGAGCTCGTCCAGCGCGGACACCACTTCGCGATCGTCGACGAGGTGGACTCCATCCTGATCGACGAGGCCCGCACGCCGCTGATCATCTCCGGGCCCGCGCAGGGCGACATCAGCCGCTGGTACGGCGAGTTCGCCCGTCTCGTGCGCTCCCTCGAGCGGGGCACGGATTACGAGGTCGACGAGAAGAAGCGCACCGTCGGCGTCCTGGAGCCGGGCATCGAGAAGGTCGAGGACCACCTCGGCATCGCCAACCTCTACGAGTCCCAGAACACCACGCTCGTGCAGTTCCTCAACAACGCCGTGAAGGCCAAGGAACTGTTCAAGCGGGACAAGGACTACGTGGTCCTCGACGGCGAGGTCCAGATCGTCGACGAGCACACCGGCCGCGTGCTCGCCGGGCGCCGCTACAACGAGGGCCTGCACCAGGCGATCGAGGCCAAGGAGGGCGTCGAGGTCAAGCCGGAGAACCAGACGCTGGCCACCGTGACCCTGCAGAACTACTTCCGCGGCTACGAGAAGCTCTCCGGCATGACCGGCACCGCCGAGACCGAGGCCGCGGAGTTCACATCCACCTACGGCCTCGGCGTCGTGGTGATCCCCCCGAACAGGGAGAAGCAGCGCGTCGACCGCAACGACCTCGTCTACAAGAACGAGAAGGTCAAGTTCGACGCCGTGGTGAAGGACATCGCCGAGCGCCATGCCACGGGCCAGCCCGTGCTGGTGGGCACCACCTCCGTGGAGAAGTCCGAGTACCTCTCCACGCTGCTGACCAAGGCGGGCGTGCGCCACGAGGTACTCAACGCCAAGAACCACGCCCGCGAGGCGGCCATCGTCGCGCAGGCGGGCCGCCCCGGTGCGGTGACCGTGGCCACCAACATGGCCGGCCGCGGCACGGACATCATGCTCGGCGGGAATGCCGAGTTCACCGCCGTGGCGCGCATGCAGGAGCTGGGCCTCGACGCCGCGGAGGACCCCGAGGCCTACGAGGCCCGCTGGCCCGAGGTGCTCGAGCAGGCCGAGGCCGCCGTCCAGGACGCCCGGGAGAAGGTGCGCGAGGCCGGCGGCCTCTACGTGCTGGGCACCGAGCGCCACGACTCGCGCCGCATCGACAACCAGCTGCGCGGACGCTCCGGCCGCCAGGGCGACCCCGGCGAGTCCCGGTTCTACCTCTCCCTGACCGACGACCTGATGCGGAACTTCAACCCGGGCGCGGCCCAGCGGATCATGAACTCCGCCTCCATCCCGGACGACATGGCCCTGGAGTTCAAGATGGTCTCCTCCGCCATCCAGAACGCGCAGTCCCAGGTCGAGGGGCGCAACGCGGAGCAGCGCAAGAACGTCCTGAAGTACGACGACGTGATGAACCGCCAGCGCGAGGCCATCTACGCGGACCGCCGGGCGATCCTCGAGGGCGACAGCCTCGGCGAGCGTGTCCGCGGGTTCGTGGAGGACGCCGTGGGCGCCGTCGTCGATGCGGCCACCGAGGAGGGCGCGCCGGTCGACTGGGACCTCGAGAAGCTCTGGGAGACCCTGCGCGAGGTCTACCCGGTGGGCATCTCCCCGGAGGACGTCCTGGAGCAGGTCGGCGGCCGAGGGCGCCTGAAGGCGGCGGACCTGAAGCGCGAGCTGGTCTCCGACGCCCTGCTCGCCTACGACGACCGCGAGGCCCAGGTGGGCTCCGAGGCTCTGCGCGAGGCGGAGCGCCGCGTGGTGCTGGCCATGATCGGCCGCCACTGGCAGGAGCACCTCTACGAGATGGACTACCTCAAGGAGGGCATCGGTCTGCGGGCCATGGCCCAGCGCGAGCCGCTGGTCGAGTACCAGCGCGAGGGCTTCACGATGTTCCAGGCGATGCTCGCGGCCATCAAGGAGGACTCGGCCCGCACCCTGTTCCACGCGCAGATCGCCGCCGCTCCGGCCCCGACGCAGCTGCCCGGCGTCAAGGACGCGCGCGCGATGACGATGGTCCCCCAGATCTCCGTCGAGGGTGTGGAGACCCCGCGCCAGCCCGCGCGCCTGCACCTGTCCGGCCCCTCCGAGGACGGCGAGGGCGTCGAGGAGAAGGACCTCGCGGCCGACGGCGCTCAGACCCCCGCGGGCGCCAACCGGGCGTCCCGCCGGGCGGAGGCCCGCAGGCGCCGCCGCGGCGAGGACTGAGCCCGGCGCCGGGGGACCCCCGGCGGACAGCGGAGGAGGCCGGGGCCGACGTCGTCATGACGCCGGCCCCGGCCTCCGCCGGCTCCGCGGTCCACCGGCCCGGTCAGCCGATCTCGAGGTGCGTCACCTTCCAGCGGCTCAGGCGGCGCTCGATGCGCAGGGCGACCGCTCGGGCCCGCCCGGCCACGAGCACGGTGGCGCTGGCCTCCACCGCCCCGGGGCGCACCGCGCAGACCCGGGCCCCCACCGGCCGCGGGGCCGAGCCGGACGGCGGGCGTGTGCCCGTCCGCTCGAGCAGGTCGACGCGGCGGCACATCTTCTCGTAGGTCTCGGGCGCCAGCCAGCCGGCGAGGTCTCGCACGGGGCGACGTCCGGCCTCGGTCTCCACGCACGCCACCGCGACCACGGCGGCGAGCGAGCGCAGTCGGCGCAGCTCCTCCCGGTCGTCCTCCTGCTCTGCGCGCCGGACCAGGTCCTCCCCGGTGGGCACCGCCGACATGCGGCGGGCGGGGCCGCGCAACAGGGCGGACTCGGTGTCGCGCCGGGAGGGGGCCGTTCGGGAGACGGGACGGGGGCGGGTCGGTCCGTGGGCGAGGGCGGGGGCGAGCGTGGTCATGGGGTCCTCCTGTGCGGGGCGGTGTGCGGGTCGGTCGGCGGACGTGCGGATCATCGTGCGGTCGGCGCGGACGGAGTGCGTCATGGGGTGCCGCCTCGCTGGACGTGCGGGGTGAAGTCGGGGGCGGTCAGGACCGTCCCGGGGAGGATGAGGTTCGGGTCCTCGCCGATGAGGTCCCGGTTGTGCCTGTGCCACTCCCGCCACCGCCGGTCGACCTCGCGCGGGGTGGCGTCCGGGCCCAGCTCGTCTGCTGCGATGTCCCACAGGCAGTCCCCGGCCCGCACGGTGACGGTGGGACGGTCCCCCGTGTCACGCGGGGCGGCGGGGGAGCCCGGCTGCGGCGTCGGCGGGGCGCCAGGCGTCCAGGCGGCGTCCGGCAGCGTCGGGGAGGCGGCGGCCGACGTCCACGACGCGTCCACCACGGCGGCCGACGGCGCGGGAGGGGCGTCCGCCCAGGCCGCCGGGGCCGCGAGCAGCTGCGCGCCCAGCACCGCCGCGCCGGCGCGGCGCAGCAGGGCGGGGGTCATCCGCTCGCCCAGACGAGACCAGCCGCGGTGCCCCGTGCGTCGGCCCAGGGCCAGTGCCGCGAGGCCGAGGAGACCCAGGGCCCACCAGGCCGCGAGTGCGAGTCCGAGACCGGCGGCGCCGAGGCCGAGGGCCCGACCGAGCGCCGCGTCCGGGGTGGGTGCGGCCGGTCCCAGCAGCGTGGCGGCGGCCCAGCCGAGGGCCGGCACGGCCGCGGCCAGCACCGCCAGCGCGGCGACGTCGAGGGCCGAGGCGCGCGGGGCGTGGACCCCTGCGGCGGGCGGCTGTGATGCGACGAATGACATGGTCCCCTCCGACCGTCGTCTGGACGGCTCCCGTGCCGTCGTGAACGTTCTGTCCTGAAGTGAACCGTACGGGTCGGATGGTTGTCAATGTTGTCGTTTGATGATGTTCGATGTGCCTCGATGGCCCGACGGCGGTGCGGGAGGTCGGACTAGTCTGTGCGCATGCGATGGGACGGGCTGTTCGAGGACCTGGAGGCGCGCTGGTCCGCGCTGGAGTGGGACGCGACGCGCGCCGAGGCCGCCGAGCTGACCCGGGGGGAGTGGGCGGCGCTCACGCTCGAGGAGCGGCTCCGCGGCGCGCGGGGCGAGACGGTGCGCCTGCACCTGGTCTGGGGGGAGCACCGCGACGTCCGCCTCGGGACGGTCGGCGACGGATGGGTGTCCGTGAACGCCGCCGCGGCCGACTCCCTGCTGGTGCCCCTGACGTCCGTCGTCGCCTGGGAGGGGCCACTGGGCGCGGCGAGCACCGCGCCCGAGGGCGTGCGCTCCCGGCCCGGCCTCCCCGCGGCGCTGCGTCAGCTGGCGCGGGCGCGCGCGGCGGTGCGGGTCGTGGCGGGGAACGGCGTCGAGCTGGGGGAGGGGACGATCGACAGGGTGGGCCGGGACCACGTGGACCTGGCCCGGCACCCGCGCGACGAGGCGCGGCGCGCGGGGCAGGTGCGGGGCCGGCTCGTCGTGCCGCTGGCCGCCCTGGGCCTGGTCGCGACGCCGGGCCCCCTCGGCTGAGGCTCCGCGGCCGCGTGCTCAGGCGCCGTGCCCGGCGTCCTCGCGCGTCCGCTCGGCCACGCGGGAGCGGGTCAGCTCGCGCTGCCGCTCGACGTACTCGTCCAACCAGCCGGCCTCGATGCGCCACTGGCCCCGGCCGCCCACCTGGATCGCCTGGAGCTGCCCGGTGCGCACCAGGGTCCGGGCCTGGCCGACGGAGACGTTCAGCACCTCGGCGACGTCGGTGAGGGTCAGGAACTGCGGCACGGGTCCTCCAGGGTCGAGACGGGGCGGCCGCCGGGCGGCCGGTCCCCACCATTCAACCGTGTCCCAGGCCTCCGTGCCTCCCCTGTCCACAGGGTGGGGGGCCCTACGCTGGATGCGCGCCCGGCCTGGCTACCCTGGGACGCACGCGGAGGGTGCGGCGCTGACGGGGCGCTCGGCTCCGCGTGGCCCGTCGTCGCGGGCTCCACGAAGGGGGGACCTCTCATGACCACCGATCCGACCGCGCCCGCCGAGGGGGCACGACTGCGCCGCCCCCGCTGGCGCGACCCCCGTCTGCTCGTGGGGCTCGTGCTCGTGCTCGCCTCCCTGGCCGGGGTGACGGCGATCGTCGCCGGTGCTCAGCGGACGCAGACGTACTGGGCGGCCGCCCGCGACCTCGCGCCGGGGGCTCCCGTTCCCGCGGATGCGTTCGTCCCCGTGGACGCCAACCTCGCCGACGCCGCGGGACACTACCTCCGGGCGGATGCCCCGGCCCCGGCGGGCAAGGTCGTCGGCGCGGTCGTGCGGGCCGGGGAGCTGGTGCCCGCGGACGCCCTGGCGGACGTGGACCCGCAGCGCCGCCGCCCCGTGGGGGTGCAGCTGGCCGAGCCGCTGCCCGCCGGCACGTCCGCGGGGGACCGCGTCGACGTGTGGGTCGCCGCCCGGCAGGATGACGGGCGGGACTACGAGGCACCCCGACGGATCGCCGAGGGCCTCGAGATCTCCGAGCTGACGGAGGCCGAGGGCGGCTTCGGCACCGGCGCCACGACGCGCCTGCAGCTGATGGCGGGCGAGGACGTGCTCGCGCAGCTGCTGGACGCCAAGGTCTCCGAGGCGCGCATCACCGTGGTCCCCGCCCTCGGGGAGGGCTGACGTGCGCGTCGCGCTGGCCACCACGCTGATGCCCGGCCGGGACCACGTGGGACCCCTGGAGCAGGCCCAGGCCGAGGTCACGGTCGTCCGCCGTGCCGAGGACCTCGCCGAGCTCCTCGCCGCAGCCCGGTCGGGACTGGTCGACGCCGTGCTCGTGGCGGGTGACCTGAGCGCCCTCGCGCGGGGCTTCGTCGACGAGGTCCGCGAGGCGCCGCGGCCCGTGGCCGTGGTCGCCATGGGCGAAGTGCGGGCCGAGCGCGAGCGGGTCCGCACCCTCGGCGTCCCCTGTCTCTCCGCCGACGCCGACCCGCTGGCCCTGGCGGCCGCGGTCCAGTCGGCCGTCCGGGCCCGTCTGACGGGCGCGCGTCCGGAGCTGGGCTCGGAGACGCCCCCGGCGGATCCTCCCGCGCCCGCACCCGGCACCCCGGACGGCGGCGACCCCGAGGCGGTCCGCGTGGCCGCCGTCCGGGACCGCGAGGGCACCCCACGCCTCCCGGAGCCGAACCCCGTGCGCGTGGACGCCCTGGCCGCGAGCGAGGTCGACGCGCTCTTCACCGAGGAGACGTCCCCTGTCGCCGCCGCGGACGAGGCGGGGCCGGCGTCGCCGGACGCGGCCGGACCGGACGCCGTCACGGCGTCGCCGGCCGACACGGCGCCCGAGGACGGCCCCGAGGGCGGCCCCGAACGGGGGCGGACAGGTCGGACCGTCGCGGTCTGGGGGCCCACCGGCGCGCCCGGGCGCACCACGGTCGCCGTCAACCTGGCGGCCGAGTCCGCCGTCGCGGGACTGCGCACCCTGCTCGTAGACCTGGACACCTACGGCCCGTCCGTCGGGGTGCACCTGGGGCTGACGGAGGAGACGGCGGGGCTGGCCCGCGCCGTCCACCGCGCGGAGCGCGGCAGCGTCACACGGGAGGACCTCGTGGACGCGGCCGTCCGGGTGCGGGTCGCCGGCGGCGACCTGGACGTCCTCACCGGGCTCACCCGGCCCGACCGGTGGCCCGAGGTGCGCCCGGGCGCGCTGCGGGAGGTCCTCCAGGCCGCCCGCGACGGCTGGGACCGGGTGGTCCTGGACCTCGGGTTCTGCGTCGAGGAGGACGAGGAGCTCTCCTTCGACGTCCCCGCCCCGCAGCGCAACGGCGCCACCCTCGCCGGCCTCGCCGCCGCGGACCGGGTGCTCGTGGTCGGGGGTGCCGACGCGGTGGCCATGCCCCGCCTGCTGCGCGCCGTGGAGGCCCTGCCGGCGGGTGTCGAGCAGGACCGCGTCCGGGTCGTCGTCAACCGGGTGCGGCCGCAGGCCTCCGGGGTGGCCCCGCAGGCCCAGGTGGCGGGCGTCTGGGAGCGGTACGGCCCGCCGATCCCGCTCGTCGCCCAGCTCCCCTGGGACCCGGGTGCGGCCGACCGGGCGCTGCTGGGCGGCCAGGTCCTCGCGGAGGCGGCCCCGGGCAGCGCGCTGCGCGCCGCCGTCCTCGAGCTGGCCCGCCTGGACCCGGCGGTGGCGGCCCGCACGCAGAGCGCGGGCAGGGGTCGTCGGCCGGCCGTGCGCGGCCTGCGTCGTAGGCTGGCCCCATGGTCAGCACCATCGCCTCGGACCCCCTGAACACGCACCCCGACCTGGGCGCGGAGGACCGGGCGTGGCTCCAGCAGCTCGTGGGGGACTGGCAGCTGATCGCGGACCTCGCGCTGGCCGACCTCGTGCTCTGGTGCCCGCTGCCCGTGGAGGTCGACGGCACGGGCCACCTGGCCATGGCGCAGGTGCGGCCTTTCACTGCGCCCACGCTGTTCCACCGGGACATCGTGGGCTCGCGGGCGCGTGCCGACCTCCGCGCCCTCGTGGACCGCGTGTGGGCCGCCGGGGCGCCGGCGGACGGCACGGGCCCGCTCGTGGAGCCCGGCGCCACGCTGAAGGTGCGGCTGTGGCCCGTCGTGCGGGCCGGGCGGGTGGTGGGCGTGGTGAGCGCCCACGAGGACCCCCGCACCCGCCCCGCGCGCTCGGCGGTGGAGGACAACTACCGCACCAGCGCTGACACGCTGCTGGACATGGTTCAGCACGGCCGCTGGCCGAACCCCGAGGACCCGCCGGCGTACTGGATCGGCGGGACCCCGCGCGTCGGCGACGGCCTGGTGGTCCTCGGCGACGATTCGCGGGCCACCTTCACCAGCCCGAACGCGGTCTCCGCGCTCCGTCGACTGGGCCTGCCCACGACCCTGGCCGGCCACTCGCTCACCGAGCTGCTCGGGGGCACCGAGGCCGCCCGCCGGCCGGTGGAGGAGGGCTCCTGGGCCATGCTCAACGGCCAGCGCGCCGGGCGCACAGAGGTCCAGGCCAACGGTGCGACGCTCACGGTTCGCTCCGTGCCGCTGCGGAACCGGGACGGCTGGTGCGGGGCCCTGATCATGCTGCGCGACGTCACCGAGCTGCGCCGTCAGGAGCAGCGGCTGATCAGCAAGGACGCCACCATCCGCGAGATCCACCACCGGGTGAAGAACAACCTGCAGACCGTGGGGTCGCTGCTGCGCATGCAGGCCCGGCGCTCGGACTCCCCGGAGACCGGGCGGGCCCTGCGCCAGGCGATGCAGCGGGTGGACACCATCGCCCTCGTCCATCAGACGCTGAGCGAGCAGATCGACGCCCAGCTCTCCGTGGACGCGCTGATGGCCCGCCAGTTCCGCCTGGCCGTGGAGGTTGCGGGCGACGGGCGGCCGCTGGGCACCCGGGTCGAGGGCACCTTCGGAGAGCTCGCGTCGCACGTCGTAACCTCGGTCGCCCTCGTGCTCAACGAGCTGGCCACGAACGCCGTGGAGCACGGCACCGGCGAGGAGGGGGGAGTCGTCTCGCTCCAGGCGCACCGGGAGGACACCCCCGCCGGCGACGTCCTGGTGTTCAGCGTGACCGACGGCGCGTCCGTGGAAGACGGTCCGGGAGAGGGGTTCGTCCCCCAGCCTGCGCCGAACGGCCTGGGCCTGCGGATCGTGCACTCGTTGGTCGAGGGGGACCTGCGCGGGTCCATCCAGTGGCGGCGGATGCCCGACGGCGGCACCCGGGTGACGGTGCGCCTGCCGGTGGAGTGAGGGTCGCCCGCGGCGGACGCGGGCCGGGTCAGGAGGCGCGCCGGGCGCGCGCGGCGCGGCGCTTCATGGCGCGGCGCTCGTCCTCGCTCATGCCGCCCCAGACGCCGGAGTCCTGGCCGGACTCCATGGCCCACTTGAGGCACGTGTCGATGACCTCGCAGGTGCGGCACACGGCCTTGGCCTCCTCGATCTGCAGGAGGGCCGGGCCCGTGTTGCCGACGGGGAAGAACAGCTCGGGGTCCTTGTCGAGGCAGGCTGCCTTGCTGCGCCAGTCCATGGTGGTGCTCACTTCCTGTGTCGGTGCCCCGGCGGGGCGGTCGACCCGCGGGTCGACGGCTGCGCGCGCGGCGGGCCCGGGCGGTGCGCCTCGGACGGCCCGGGCACGACGCGGCCCGGTCAATGCGACGGGGACCGCATCAGTCGAAACGGTCCCCGGGAAACTGTTGACCTCGATCCTCCCACGGGCATGCAAGGTGAACAAGAGGTGAAGGAGTCGTCTGCGGCGCACCCCCGTGAGGCGTTGGTCACATCGGGGGGCCGTCTGATCGCGTGCGGGGTCGCTCCGGGGCGTAGCGTGAGGGGCATCGCGGGCGCACCGGACGGCAGGGGCGCCCGCTCGTCCCCCGTGACCGCAGCCCCTGGAGGTCCCCGCATGAGCTCGTCGATCCCCGCCTCCCCGTCCGGGCGCCGGAGGATGCCCGCCCAGGCCGTCGTGGTGGCCGGGGTCCTGGGCCTCGAGGCCCTCACGCTGGTCTGGCTCGCCGTCGACGGCGTCGCCCACCTCGGGGCGGGCGCCCTCCCCACGGCCGCGGGGGTGTTCCTCGTGGTCGTCTACGTGCTCCTGGCTGCGTGGGTCGGCGCCGTCTGCGGGGGCATGGTCCGCGGCCGGCGGTTCAGCCGCGGCGCCGCGGTGGCGATCCAGCTCTTCGCCGTGATCCTGTCGACCTGGCTGATGAGCATCGGTGCGCCGATCGCCGGCGGGCTGCTGCTCGTCGGCTCGGGGGCGGCGCTGCTGTGCCTGTTCTCGGGCGCCGTGCAGGCGCACCTCGCCGGGCCCGACGCCGGCCGACCGGACGCCGGCCGACCGGACGTCGGCTGAGCGGCGTGGTCCCGCCGGGGGGCCGACGTCGCGGGGTCAGTTGACGGGGCCGGTGAACTTCTCACCCGGGCCCTTGCCGGGGGCGTCCGGGAAGGGGGAGGCCTCGCGGAAGGCGAGCTGGAGGGAGCGCAGGCCGTCGCGCAACGGGCCGGCGTGCTGGCTGCCGATCTCGGGCGCGGCGGCGGTGACGAGGCCGGCGAGCGCGGTGATGAGCTTGCGGGCCTCGTCGAGGTCGGTCATCTCCCGCGCGTCGGGGGAGTCGGCCAGGCCCACCTTCACCGCGGCGGCCGTCATCAGGTGCACGGCGGTGGTGGTGATCACCTCGACGGCGGGGACCTCGTGGATCTCGCGGACCTCGGTGGGGACGTCCTCGCCCGCGGCGTGCTGGTGCTGGTTCTGATCGGTCATGGTGGTAAGCTTCCCACAGACCGCTTCCAGCGGCGCACCCGTGTGCCGTCCGGAAGAGCAAAGTGGAGTCCTCCTCCCACCCGCGTCAGCAGGACGTCCGGCACGGCCGGGCCGAGTTGCCGGGTCACCGCGTGTCCGCGGCGGTCGCACCGGGGTCGGACGACCCCTGGCGACCCGGCGGCACCGCGAAGGGTCCCATCCGGGGCCGGTTCGAGGCCTCCCGTCTGCACCCGCAGGGGAGGCCTTCCGCATGGAGGGCCCCTGGCGTCCGGTCGCATCAACGTCCAGCAAACAGGAGTGGCACCATCAGCGATCCCCGCATCAACGAGCGTATTCGCGTTCCGGAAGTCCGACTCGTCGGCCCGAACGGCGAGCAGGTCGGCATCGTCCGCGTCGAGGACGCCCTGCGCCTCGCCGCCGAGGCGGACCTGGACCTCGTGGAGGTGGCCCCCACGGCCAAGCCTCCGGTGTGCAAGCTCATGGACTTCGGCAAGTACAAGTACGAGGCCGCCGTCAAGGCCCGTGAGTCGCGCAAGAAGCAGGTGAACACGGTCCTCAAGGAGGTCCGCTTCCGCCTGAAGATCGACCAGCACGACTACGAGACCAAGACCGGCCACGCCAAGAAGTTCCTCTCGCAGGGCGACAAGGTCAAGGCCATCATCCAGTTCCGCGGCCGTGAGCAGCAGCGTCCGGAGCTCGGCATCCGCCTGCTCCAGAAGTTCGCCGAGGACGTCGCGGAGCTGGGCACCGTCGAGTCCCAGCCCCGTCAGGACGGGCGCAACATGGTGATGGTCATCGGCCCGCTGAAGGCCAAGGCCGAGGCGCGCGAGGAGCAGCGCAAGTCCACCGAGGGCACCCAGCGCGAGCGCAAGGGCGGCGGCTCCCGCCGCGACCAGGCCGCCCGCGAGGCCAAGGCCGCCGCG
This sequence comes from Micrococcus porci, assembly GCF_020097155.1. Lineage (NCBI taxonomy): Bacteria > Bacillati > Actinomycetota > Actinomycetes > Micrococcales > Micrococcaceae > Micrococcus > Micrococcus porci. Next base: position 1,405,655 of record NZ_CP083691.1, read on the forward strand.
GCGGAGAAGGCTGCCGCCAACTCCGCCCCCGTGCGCAACTCCATCGGGGACGCGTTCCCGGAGCAGCTGCGCTCGTTCGCCGCCCAGCAGACGGAGGCCCCGGCGGAGCAGGCCCCGGTGCCCGCGCCGAAGGCGGCCCCGGCCAAGGCCACTCCGGCCAAGGCCCCCGCCCCGAAGCCGGCGGCGACGCCCGCGCCCAAGCCCCCGGCGTCCGCGCCGAAGCCGCCGGCGGCCCCGAAGCCCGCCGCCGCCCCCAAGCCCGCCGCGAAGCCCATGCCCGCCCCGCCGAAGCCGGCCGCCCCCAAGGGCGCGCCCAAGCCCGGTCCCCGCGGCTGACCACGGCCCGGCGCCTCGCGCGTCGGGCATCCAGACCCCTCCGTCCCGCCTGGGACGGAAGACCACAGCACTGGCACTGCGTCTCTGACGCGGACGCCAGCTGACGACGAAGGAGAACGGCTGCCATGCCGAAGATGAAGACCCACAGCGGCGCCAAGAAGCGCTTCCGCGTGACCGGCTCCGGCAAGATCATGCGCCAGCAGGCCAACCGCCGCCACTACCTGGAGCACAAGTCCTCGCGCCTGACCCGCCGCCTCGCCGGCGACAAGGTCGTCTCCAAGGGCAGCATCAAGCAGATCAAGCGGATGCTCGGCATCTGACCACCCTCCGGCCCACCGGCCGGTCCCTCACCTCTTCCCGGAGCGGTGCGCCCTGCACCCCGGGACCGACAGACAGGAGCACACACGTGGCACGTGTGAAGCGGGCGGTCAACGCCCACAAGAAGCGTCGTACCGCCCTGAATCGCGCCTCGGGCTACCGTGGTCAGCGTTCCCGCCTCTACCGCAAGGCGAAGGAGCAGCTGCTCCACTCGTTCACCTACAACTACCAGCACCGCCACAAGCGCAAGGGCGACTTCCGTCGTCTGTGGATCACCCGCATCAACGCGGCCGCCCGCGCCAACGGCATGACCTACAACCGCTTCATGCAGGGCCTCAAGCTGGCCGGCATCGAGGTGGACCGCCGCATGCTGGCCGAGATCGCCGTGTCGGACGCCGCCACCTTCACCGCGCTCGTCGAGACCGCCCGCACGGCGCTCCCGGCCGACGTGAACGCCCCGGCCGCCTCCCGCTGAGCCGTGGCCGGCGCGTCAGCGCCGTGACCGACAGGGGCGGGCCCGTCTACCGGGCCCGCCCCTTCGTCGTCCCCGCACATCCCCAGGAACAGGAGACCCCCGCATGTCCCGCGCCCCGCAGCCCGACGACGAGCTCATGCAGAACCCCCGCGCCGAGCGGGTGCGTGCCGTGGCGGCCCTGGCCGGACGCGCCGCCCGTCGGCGCAGCGGCACGTTCGTGGTCGAGGGCCCCCAGTCCTGCCGGGAAGCGCTGCGCGCGCACCTCGGGGAGGGGCCGGAGCGGACACGCGCCCAGTGGCGCCCCGGCGCCGTGCTCACCCAGCTGTTCGTCGCCCCGGACCTCTTCGCCCGCGATCCCGGGCTCGGCGACCTCGTGGCGCGCCTCCACGACCTCACGGGGCCGGACCGTGTCCTGGTCCGGGAGGCCACGGACGAGGTCCTCACCGCCATGTCCGACGCGGTCACGGCGCAGGGGATCGTCGCGGTGGCCCGCATCCCGCAGCCGCTCACGGCGGAGGACGCGTGGTCCGACGCGCGGCTCGCCGCCGTCCTGTGTCGGGTGCAGGACCCGGGCAACGCAGGGACGATCGTGCGCGCGGCCGACGCCGCCGGCGCCGACCTCGTGGCGTTCACCGCCGGTTCGGTGGACCCGTTCGGTCCCAAGGCGGTCCGCTCCACGGCGGGGTCGCTCTTCCACGTCCCCCTCGTCGTCGGGACGGAGGCGGACGCCGCCGCCGACGCCGCCCGGGCCGCCGGCATGCAGGTCTGGGCCGCCGACGGCTACGGGGCGGATCGGCTGGACGCCCTGGAGCAGGACGTGCTCGGGGCACCGACGGCCTGGCTGCTGGGCAACGAGGCCCAGGGCCTGTCCGCCGCCGAGCTGGAGCTGGCCGACCGCCGGGTCGCGGTGCCGCTCTACGGGGCGGCGGAGTCCCTCAATGTGGCCACCGCCGCCACGGTCTGCCTGTACGCCTCCGCCATGGCGGCCCCGCACGCCTGACGCGCCCGTCCGCCGCACCGACGCGGCCACCCGGCGGGACGAGAACGGGGGCGTGGGCCGGAGATCCGGCCCACGCCCCCGTTCGGTGCGTGGCGAGCCCGTGGGCTGAGCGCGTCAGATGGTCAGACGCGGGTGCCGCGGCCCATGCGGCCGGCGATGGCCTGCCAGATGAACGCGACGATCACGCCGCCGATGATGGCCCAGAACCAGGTGGCCAGGTCGAAGAAGCCGTCGTTGGTGGACGCACCGAAGAGGGTGCGGCCCAGCCAGCCGCCCAGCAGGGCACCCAGGACGCCGGTGATGAGGGCGCCCAGCCAGCCGGAGCCCTGGTGGCCCGGAAGGATGAGACGAGCGATGGCGCCGGCGATGAGGCCGAGGATGATCCACGCGAGGAAGCCCATGATGAATGTCCTTTCTGGACGTCTATAGCTGTACGTGGGGACACGTTAGCCCACGCCCGGGGGTCGCCCTCCACCCCTCATCGACTGCGAATGCGCTGTGCATCCATGGTCGGCGGGCTATGCCCCAGGCGGCGCCGACGCGGGGCGGCGCAGCAGCGCCACCGACATCAGCAGCCCGACGAGGGCGATGCCCGCGCCGATCAGCGAGGGCATCCGGAGGGAGGCGCCCGCCCCGACGGCCGCCGCGCCCACCCACGCGCCCATCGCGTTCGCCATGTTGAGGGCCGAGTGGTTCAGCGAGCCGGACAGCTGCGGCGCCGTCGGGGCGGCGTCCACGAGGAGCACCTGGAGGGCCGGTGCGATGCCGGAGCCGGAGAGGGCCACGACCAGCAGGCTCACCAGCAGCGCCGGCCACCAGGGGGCGGTCAGGGAGACGGCCAGCAGGCCCAGCGCGCTCACGCCGAACGACCAGCGCAGGGTCCGGATCGGGTCGCGGTCCGTCAGGGCGCCGGAGACGAGGGTGCCGATCACCATGCCCACGCCGTAGAGGGCCAGGACCGCGGGCACCCAGCGCGGGTGCAGGCCGGAGACCTCGGTGAGCAGGGGTGCGATGTAGGTGTAGAGGCAGAACATGCCCGCGAAGCCGACGACCCCGATGGCCACCGTCGCCCACAGCCGCCCCGAGGCCAGCCCGCGGATCTCGGCGGCGACGGACGCGCCCGCCGGGGCCGGCACCCGGGGGACGAGGAGGGCGGTGGCGGCGATGCATCCCAGGGCGCACGCCGCGACGACGGCGAACATCCACCTCCAGCCGGCCGCCTGGCCGAGGGCGGTGGCGGCGGGCACGCCGACGACGTTGGCCACCGAGAGGCCCGCCATGACCCAGCCGATCGCCTGGCCCCGACGCGCGGGGCCCGCGAGGTCCGCGGCGGCGAGGGCCGCCGCGGAGAAGAAGGCGCCGTGGGGCAGGCCGGAGACGAACCGGGCCGCCATGAGCGCACCCAGGCTCGGGGCCAGCAAAGAGGCGAGGTGCCCCACCACGAACAGGCCCATGAGGAGGATGCTGGAGAGTTTGCGGTCCATGCGCGCCAGCGCCGCCGCCAGCACCGGCGCACCCACCACCACGCCCAGGGCGTACATGGAGATCAGGACGCCCCCGGTCTCCAGGCCCACACCGAGGTCGGTCACGGCCTCGGGCAGCAGGCCCATCATCGTGAACTCCGTGGTCCCGATCGCGAAGCTGCCCAGGGCCAGGGCGAGGATCGCCGGCAGCAGGCGCACGCGCCGCGGGCTCAGGAGGTCGTCGGGCGAGGCGGGACGAGGGGAGGGGGCGGCGGCGCCGTGATGCGGTCTCGGGATCGGGTGCGGAGCGGGGTTCTGGGGCACCGGCCCAGCCTACGGACGGCGGCGCAGACGAGGCGGCCCCGCCGCTACTCTGGCGGCATGAGTCCCGCCACACCGCAGACCCCTCCCGTGCCGTCCGCGCCGCGCCCCGTGGTGGGGGTCGCCCTGGTCGACGACGCCGCACGCCCCACCGCGCTGCTGGCCGCGCGGCGCAGTGCCCCGGCATCCCTGGCCGGGCTCTGGGAGTTCCCGGGCGGCAAGGTGGAGCCGGAGGAGGGGGCCGATGCCGCGCTGCACCGCGAGCTCGTCGAGGAGCTGGGCGTGCGGGTGCGCCTGGGCACCGAGGTGGCGGCCCCCGAGGGCCCAGGCTGGGAGCTGGCGAACGGGGCCCGGATGCGCGTGTGGTTCGGCGTGCTCCGGGAGGACTCGGGCGCCCCCGCCGCGCTGCAGGACCACGATCGCCTGGAGTGGACGCCGCTCACGGCCGAGGCCCTGCACGCGCTGGACTGGATCCCTGCTGACCGGCCGATCGTCGACGCGCTGTTGGCGGCGGTCGAGGCCGGCCGACTCGGGCTCTGAGCCGGGCCGGTCGGTCCGGCGGTCAGAACAGCGTCGGCTGCGCGATGACGGGCCGGACGGCGTCCGCGGCCGTGTCCGCCTGCTCGGCGCCGGTCGTGCCGGCCGGGGCGGAGAGGGGTGCCGAGGCGCCCCCTCGCGGGCCGGGCCCGTCCTCCCGGGTGATCGTGTGGGCGCCTCCGTGGCGCAGTCCGTGGCGCGCCGCAGCCTCCCGTGCGGCCTGGGAGACCACCCGGCGGTACGCCTGCGGCGCGTAGGCGGAGCGGGCGTACATGCGCCGGTAGTCCGCAGCGAGGTGGGGGTGCTCCCGGTCGATCCAGCCCAGGAACCACTCCCGGGCGCCGGGGCGCAGGTGCAGGGTCCCGGCCAGGACGCTGTGCGCTCCGGCGTCCGCGAGGGCGGCCATGAGCCGGTCCAGCTGGCGGTCCGAGTCCGTCAGCCAGGGCAGCAGGGGCATGGCCATGACGGAGACCTCCACCCCGGCCTCGGCCAGACGGCTGATCAGCCGCAGGCGGGCCGCGGGGGAGGGCGTGCCCGGCTCCACCGCGGCCGCCAGGGAGGGGTCGAGGAGGGCCAGGGACAGCCCGACCTGCACGGACGTCTGTGCGGCGGCCGCCTGCAGGGCGGGCGCGTCCCGCCCCAGCAGCGTGCCCTTGGTGAGGATGGAGAACGGGGTCCCCGTGTCCGCCAGGGCGGTGATGATGCCGGGCATGAGCCGGTAGCGGCCCTCGGCGCGCTGGTAGGGGTCCGTGTTGGTGCCCAGGGCCACCGGCTCACGCGTCCAGCCGGGACGGGAGAGCTCCGCGCGCAGGACCTCCGGGGCGTTCGTCTTGACCACGATCTGCCGGTCGAAGTCCTCGCCGGGCCCGAGGTCCAGGTAGCGGTGGGTGCCGCGGGCGTAGCAGTAGACGCAGGCGTGGGTGCATCCGCGGTAGGGGTTCACGGTCCATCGGAAGGGCATGGCCGAGGAGGCGGGCACCTTGTTCAGCGCGCTGCGCGCCAGCACCTCATGGAAGGTCACGCCGGCGAACTCCGGCGGGGACACGATCCGCTGCAGGCCCGGGAGCGGCAGCGTCGCGGGCGAGCCGGCCGGTGTGCCGGCCCCCGGCCGCTGAGCTCCGCCCCCGGTCCGCAGGGTCTGCGCTTCCCATCGCATGACTCCATTAGAACACATGTTCGAATCGCGTGACAACGGCCGGAGTCGGCACGGCCTTCCCGTAGCCTGGCGCGCATGACCGACCCCGTCCGCGTCCTCCTCACCGGCTTCGAGCCCTTCGGCGGCGACGACCACAACCCCTCCATCGAAGCGGCCCGTGCGGCCGCCGCGGCCCTGACCGCGGACGGGACCCCCGCCGTCGCCGTGGAGCTGCCCTGCGTGTTCGCCGCGGCCGGGCCCGCGCTGGCCGCCGCGCTCGAGGCGCACCGACCGGAGATCGCGGTCGCCGTCGGGCTCGCCGGGGGGACGGCCGCCGTGCGGGTGGAGCGCGTGGCCGTGAACCTGCAGGACGCCCGGATCCCGGACAACGCGGGGGACCGGCCCGCGGACCGCCCCGTCCGCTCCGGCGGTCCCGCCGCGCACTTCGCCACCCTTCCGGTCAAACGCGCCGTCGCCGCCGTGCGCGAGGCCGGTGTCCCCGCCGAGCCCTCCCTCTCGGCCGGGTCCTTCGTGTGCAACCACGTCATGTACTCGCTGCTCGACGCCCCGGCCCCGGCCCGCGCGGCCGGCTTCGTCCACGTCCCGTGGAGCCGCGAGCACGCGCCGACGCCGCAGACCCCGGCTCTGCCGGCGGCGGACCTGGCCCGCGCCGTCGCCGCGGTCGCCCGCGCGGCCCTGGTCGAGGGCCCGGACCTCGACGTCCCCGGGGGCGCCCTGCACTGACGTGGGCCGGACCCGCCGTGCGGCAGCCGGCGCGGCTCAGGCGCGGCGGGCGTCGCGGAGGTCCCCGCCGGCCGGCTTGAGCGCGCCCCGGCCGGGGCCGCGCCGCACCGCCGCCTGGACGTATCCGCCGCGCTCCAGTCCCGCGCCCCGCTCGAACGGGTTGCGCGACGCCGGGTCGCCCGTGCGCCAGCTCGACCACGCCGCCGACATCCCGTACAGCGGCAGGAAGGGCAGCCCCAGGCACGCCGCGTACTGGGCGGCGTGCGCTCCCTCGTGCCGCCACAGCCGCTCCGTCATCTCCAGCCCGGGCCGGGTGAACACGACGTCCCCCACCGTGAACGCCGCCCCGCCCGGGAACCGGTGCCGCCAGCCCTCCGCGTGGAGCAGCCCGTCCGGCCCCGGGCGCAGGGGGCAGCCCGCGAGGACGGCGCCCACCACACCGAGGGGCGTCGAGAGGTTCAGCAGGTTCCACAGGCCCCGCAGCCGCGCGGCGCCCCGCGGCCGAGTCGGGCGCGCGGGGGCGGCGCTCACGCGTCCACCGCGAAGTACAGGCGGGCGTGTCGGGAGCAGCCCGGGTTGAAGCCGGCTCCGCAGGCCGGACAGTGCGGATCCGCGTGGGCCATGGCGGCGCGGTACGCGGGCACATCCATCTCGTGCCGGCAGACCCCGCACAGCACGCTCGGGAGGCCGAACGCCTCGCGGGGGAGCGGGCGGCCCGGATGGCCGGCCAGCTCGTCGTGGCACTCGCGGCAGCACCAGTACTCCGGGCAGCAGTCCAGGCGCAGGGCGACGACGTCGCGCTCGGTCCGGTAGTGGGCGCAGCGGGTCTGCGGGTCGGCGTCGACGCCCCGGACGGCGGGGCCGGGGTCTGCGGGCGTCACCATGGCGCCAGACTAGGGGAGCGCGTCCGGCGCGGCCACTAGATGTACTGACCGGGGACGTTGATCGAGTCCGCTGCATGTGAGGCGTCGAGCTTCCCAAGGAGTGCCTCCAGCGCTGTCAGCTCGTCGGGGGTCAGGGCGTGGAAGAAGGCGTTGCGTCCCTGACGCAGGCCGGGTTGCAGGTCATTCCACCACTGCCGCCCCTCGGGGGTCAGGCTCAGAAGTCGCGACCTGGCATCGGCGGGGTTCGGTCGGGCCTGGACCCATCGCGCTTCGATGAGCTTCCTGATGGTGGCACCGACGTTCCGCGGGTCGACCGCGATGGCGGTTGCCACCTGTGCCTGCGTACGTTCACCTTCCGCGAGGACAGCCATGGCAGTGAACTGGGCCGTGGTGATCCCCTGCCCTGTCAGGTGAGTCGCCCATGCCCTCTCTGCGCGCCGCCCGAGGGTCGCCAGGAGGAAGCTGGCACCTTGGCGATACTTGACGTCACTCGATGTGCTCATATTTTATGTATACATGCCTTCCTTGACGCCCCCGACCGGGCACAACACCATCAACCCCTTCGCCATCGTTCCAGACGCCATGGGCTTCATCCGCTTCGTGGAGTCCGTGTTCGACGGGCACGAAGCCGCCCACGTCCGCACCCCCGATCGGGACGGCTCGATCATCCACGGCGAGGTCACGATCGGCGACGCCACGATCATGCTGTGCGACCGCAAGCCCGACTGGCCCTTCACGCCGGCCTTCCTGCAGGTCTATGTCCCCGATGCCCAGGACTGCCTGGACAAGGCCGTCGCGGCCGGAGGGCGCATCGTGACTCCCGTCAGCGACTTCTACGGCGGCTACCGGATCGCGCGCGCTCTCGACCCGTGGCGCAACCTCTGGTGGATCTACGAACCGACGACCCAGCCCCTGCACCAGGATGAGCGCGACAGCGACACCGACTGGCACGACCGCAAGCCCAGCCTCGTCTACACCTCCCTCATGGACGCCATGCGCTCCCTGGATCGACCTGAGCCGGCATGAGTCACCGCCAGCTCTTCGGCCCCGATCACGCACCATCTGATCGGGGCCGATTCGCACCCACCCTCGAACGATAATGACCCACCTCAACGCAGCTCTCACACCTCGCCACCGGCTCAAGGTCGCCCGCCTCGTCGTCGAGGACGGCCACCCGATCAGCGAGGTCGCCGCCCGGTTCCAGGTGTCCTGGCCGACCGTGAAGCGGTGGGTCGACCGCTACCTCGCCGGCGAGTCCATGAACGACCGCTCGTCGCGACCGAAGTCCTCACCGAAGAAGACGAACAAGGCGGTGACGAAGCGGTGCGTGAGCCTGCGAATGCGACTGCGCGAAGGACCAATCCAGCTCGCCGCCCGGCTGGGGATCGCTCCCTCGACGGTCCACCGCATCCTCACGGCGGCGCGCCTGAACCGGTTGTCGTACGTCGACCGCGCCACGGGCGAGCCAGTACGTCGCTACGAGCACCCGCACCCGGGTTCGCTGGTGCACGTGGACGTGAAGAAGATCGGGAACATCCCCGACGGCGGCGGCTGGCGTTACGTCGGCCGCCGCCAGGGCCAGAAGAACCGCGCCGCGACACCGGACAAGCCGAAGAACAAGTGGCACAGCCCCAAGCTCGGGTACGCATTCGTACACACCGTCATCGACGACCACTCCCGCGTCGCGTACACCGAGGTCCACGACGACGAGACCGCCATCACCGCCGTCGCCGTCCTGCACCGGGCGGTCGAGTGGTTCGCCGAACGTGGCGTTACCATCGAACGAGTGCTGTCCGACAACGGTGGGGCATACCGGTCGTACCTGTGGCGCGACACCTGCGAGGCGCTGTCGATCCGTCCGAAGTTCACCCGCCCGTACCGGCCGCAGACCAACGGAAAAGTGGAGCGGTTCCACCGCACGATGGGTGACGGGTGGGCCTACGCCCGCTGCTACACCAGCGAGCAAGAACGCCGAGACGCCCTCCCCGACTGGCTCCACCACTACAACCAGCATCGCCCCCACAGCGCCTGCGGGAACCAGCCGCCCTTCTCACGATTGATCAACGTCCCCGGACAGTACAACTAGACTGGCCGACAGGCCGCCGCCCGGGCGGACCGGCGCCCGCGCGCCCGGTCCCCGCCGCGCCGGCGGCGATCCGACGTCCCCTCATGCGAAGGTCATCGACCCATGACTTCCAGTCCCGAGACGGGCGCGTCCGAGGACGCGCCGCAGCTCTCCCCCGTGGACGGCCCCGCCGTCGACGCCGCCGTGGCCGAGGCCCTGGCAGCGTTCGAGGCCGCCGCCGACCTCGAGGAGCTCAAGGCCGCGCGCCTGGCCCACCAGGGCGACCGCGCCCCGCTGACCCTGGCCAACAAGGCCATCGGCACCCTGCCCAAGGAGCAGAAGGCCGAGGCCGGCAAGACCATGGGCGCCGCCCGGAGCCGGATCGGCAAGGCCCTCGCCGCCCGCACCGAGGTGCTCGAGGCCGAGCACGCCGCCCGCATGCTCGCCGAGGAGACCGTGGACGTCACCGCGGCCGCCGCGCGTCGCCTCCCGGGCGCCCGCCACCCGCTGTCCCTCCTGCAGGAACGCGTCTCCGACATCTTCGTCGGCATGGGCTGGGAGATCGCCGAGGGCCCCGAGCTGGAGCACGACTGGTTCAACTTCAACGCCCTGAACTTCCCGCCGGACCACCCGGCCCGCGAGATGCAGGACACCTTCTTCGTGGAGCCCCTGGAGTCCAACCTCCTGCTGCGCACCCACACCTCCCCGGTGCAGGTCCGCTCCATGCTGGAGCGCGGCGCCCCCGTGTACGTGCTCTGCCCCGGCCGCACCTTCCGCACGGACGAGCTCGACGCCACCCACACCCCCGTGTTCCACCAGTTCGAGGGCCTGGCCGTGGACCGCGGCCTGACCATGGCCGACCTGCGCGGCACCCTCGAGTACTTCGCCCGACAGATGTTCGGGCCGGAGGCGGAGATCCGCCTGCGCCCGAACTTCTTCCCCTTCACGGAGCCCTCCGCGGAGATGGACATCTGGCACCCGCAGGCCAAGGGCGGCCCGCGCTGGATCGAGTGGGGCGGCTGCGGCATGGTCCACCCCAACGTCCTGCGCTCCGCGGGCATCGACCCGGAGGAGTTCTCCGGCTTCGCGTTCGGCATGGGCATCGAGCGCACCCTGATGTTCCGCAACGAGGTCCCGGACATGCGGGACATGATCGAGGGCGACGTCCGCTTCTCCCAGCACTTCGGAATGGAGCTCTGATCCACCGTGCGTATCCCGCTTGACTGGCTGCGCGAGTTCGCGCAGGTCCCCGCCGACGCCACCGCCGAGGACGTCCTGGCCGACCTCGTCACGGTCGGCCTCGAGGAGGAGGACGTCCACCGCCCGTCCGACGAGCTCACCGGCCCGCTCGTCGTCGGCCAGGTGCTCACCCGCGAGCCCGAGCCGCAGAAGAACGGCAAGACCATCAACTGGTGCTCCGTGCGCGTGGTGCCCGAGGGCGCCGAGCAGACCCTGACCGGTGAGGGCATCGACCCCTCGGGCGTGCAGGGCATCGTCTGCGGCGCCCACAACTTCGAGGTCGGGGACAAGGTCGTCGTCTGCCTGCCCGGCGCCGTGCTGCCCGGGGACTTCCGCATCTCCCCGCGCTCCACGTACGGCCACGTCTCCGCCGGCATGATGGCCTCCGCCCGCGAGCTCGGCCTCGGCGACGACCACGACGGCATCATCGTCCTGGGCGACATGGGCCTCGACCCCGAGGTCGGCACCGACGTGGTCGACCTCTTCCACCTCCGCGAGGAGGCCGCCGAGGTCAACGTCACCCCGGACCGCTCCTACGCGTTCTCGATCCGCGGCATCGCCCGCGAGTACGCGCACGCCACCGGCACCGCGTTCACGGACCCGGCCGCCGCCGTCACCGCGCCTGAGGCGAACGACGCCGGCCCCGCCGTCACGCTCGCCGACGGCGCCGGCATCTACGGCGTCCCCGGCTGCGACCGGTTCGTGGCCCGCGTGGTCGAGGGCATCGACCCCGCCGCCGCGACGCCGCCGTGGATGGCCGCGCGCCTGCGCTTGGCCGGCATCCGCCCCCACTCCCTGGCCGTGGACGTCTCCAACTACGTCATGTGGGAGCTGGGTCAGCCCCTGCACTTCTACGACGCCGACCGCCTCACCGGCGGGATCACCGTGCGCCGCGCCGCCGCGGGGGAGACCCTGCGCACCCTCGACGACAAGGAGCGCACCCTCGATCCCGAGGACCTCGTGATCGCCGACGAGTCGGGCGCGATCGGCCTGGCCGGTGTCATGGGCGGCGCCGCCACCGAGGTGTCCGAGGGCACCACCCGCGTGCTCATCGAGTCCGCGCACTTCGACGCGGTGTCGATCGCGCGTACCCGCCGCCGCCACCGCCTGCCCTCCGAGGCCTCGAAGCGCAACGAGCGCGGCGTGGATTGGGAGATCGCCGACGAGGCCGCCGAGCGCGCGGTGCAGCTGCTCGTCGAGCTCGCGGGCGGCACCCCCGCCCAGGGCGTCACGGACGTGGGCACCCGGCCCGAGCCCGTCGTCGTCGAGCTGGACCCGGAGTACCCGGCCCGCCGCATCGGCGTGGACTACCCGCGCGAGCGGGTCGTGGAGCTGCTGACCGGGCTCGGCGCGTCCGTCGAGGACGCCGGGGACCTCCTGCAGGTCACGGCGCCCACCTGGCGCCACGACCTGCGCATCCCGGAGGACCTCGTGGAGGAGGTCGCCCGCCTGGACGGCTACGCGAACATCCCCTCCACCCTCCCCGTGGCGCCCCCGGGCCGCGGCCTGACCCGCGCCCAGGTGCACCGCCGCCGCGTGGCGGACACCCTGGCCGCCGCAGGCCTCACCGAGGTCCTCGACTACCCGTTCGTCTCCGAGGGGCAGAACCGCCTGTTCGGCTCCGCCACCCCCGAGGAGGGCGCGGCGCAGCGCATGGTGCGCCTGGCCAACCCGATCTCCTCGGAGTTCGGCTGGATGCGCACCACCCTGCTGCCGAACCTCCTGGAGACCGTCCGTCGCAACGTCTCCCGCGGCTTCAAGGACGTCGCCCTGTTCGAGGTCGGCGCCGTGTTCCTGCCGGGTGACGGCGCCCTCGGCTCGCCCTCCAACGAGCCCATCGGTGTCAAGCCCTCCGCCGAGACCCTCGCGGAGCTGGACGCCGGCATCCCGGCCCAGCCCCGCCACGTGGCCGGCGCCTTCGCCGGGCACGAGGCCGCCCCCGGCGCCGGATTCGCCCCGCGCGCGTTCGACTGGCAGGACCCGATCGCCGCCGCGCTCGCGGTCGGCCGGGCTGTCGGGGTGGAGCTGACCGTGGTCCAGGGGACGCACCAGGCGTTCCACCCGGGCCGCACCGCCACCCTGTCGCTGCCGGACGGCACCGCGGTGGGCGTGGCCGGTGAGCTGCTGCCGGCCTGGCTCGAGGACGCGGACATGCCCGCCCGCACGGGCGCCTTCGAGTTGGACCTGGATGCCGTGCTGGCGGCCGCCGCGGACCGCGTCGTGGCCCGGCCGCTGTCCACGTACCCCGCCTCCCAGCAGGACGTCGCCCTCGTGGTGGCGGACGACGTCGTCGCCGGGGACGTGCGCGCCACCCTCGCCGAGGGCGCGGGCGAGCTGCTCGAGGAGGTCGCGCTGTTCGACGTCTACGCCGGCAAGGGCGTGCCCGAGGGGCACAAGTCCCTCGCCTTCAGCCTGCGCTTCCGTGCGCCGGACCGCACCCTGACGGCCGACGAGGCCTCCGAGGCCCGCGAGGCCGCCACGGCGCTCGCCGCCGAGCGCCACGGGGCCGTGCAGCGCTGAGCCGGACCCCCGGCTCGGCCGTGCGTGAGACGAGCGTGACGACGGCGCCGACCTCCCCCACGCGGGGGATCGAGGTCGGCGCCGTCGGCGTGTCCCGGACCGAGGGCACCGCGCAGGTGCTGGCGGCCCTGGGGACGAGGCTGGGTCTCGGGCCGCGCGCCCTGGCCCTGGCGCACTCCTGCCCCGGCTGCGGGGCGACGGACCACGGGGCCCCGGCACTGCGCCGCGCCGGCGACGGGACGACACCCGGTGGGGCGCCCGGCGACGACGGGGGGCCCGTCCTGCCCGCCGTGAGCCTCACCCACGTCGACGGGCCCCGGCCGGTGACCGTGCTCGCGTGGTGCACGCCGTCCGTCGCAGGCACGGCGTGGGGGATCGGCGTGGACGCCGAGGACCCGACGGCGCCGCAGACCCTGCGCGCCTTCGCCGCGGGAGCGGACGGCGCCGCGGAAATCGACGCCGTGGCCTTCGCGGCGGAGGAGCGCGCCGCCCTGGCCGGGCTGTCCCCGGAGGGGGCCCTCGCCGAGCGCGTGCGCCTCTGGACCGTCAAGGAGGCCCTGGTGAAGGCCCGCGGGACCGGGTTGGACCGCGACCCCGCCGAGGTGCGCCCCCAGCTCGGGGAGGCGGTCGTGCCCCTGGCGGATCCGCGGCTGCCCCCGGGCGTGGTCGGGACGGTCGCCTGGCGGCCGGCCTCCTAGCCCCGGCGCGGCGTGCCGGCACCCCGAGCCCGGGCGGGGGCTCAGCCGGGGAAGGCGGGCAGCTCCGGCCGCAGCGTCCAGGCGTCGAACAGCGCGTCCACGTCCTCCGGGGCCACGTCGGCGCGCGGCGCCCAGGCGAGCACGTGGGCGCGGAACCCCGGCGTGTCCACGGTGGCGAAGCGGTGCCGGGCCACCCAGTCCCGGAGCATCTCGCCGAACACGGCGTCACCCAGCAGCGTGCGCACGGCCAGCACCGTGAGCGCGCCCCGCTTGTACACGCGATCGTCGAACATGTCGGCGGCGCCCGGCGCGGCCAGGACGAGGTCTTCCCCCTGGCGCTTCAGGCCGTGCCAGGCCTGCTTCGCCTCGTGGCGGAGGGCGGCCCGGCCCGACGCCTCCGCCCACAGCCACTCGGAGTAGCAGGCGAATCCCTCGTGCAGCCACAGGTCGGACCAGCGCCCCAGGGTCACGGCGTTGCCGAACCACTGGTGGGCCATCTCGTGGGCGATCAGCCGCTCCGACTCCCACGAGCCGTCCAGGTGGTTCACGCCGAACAGGGACAGGCCCGCGGCTTCGAGGGGGATCTCCAGGACGTCGTCGGCGACGACGGCCGCGTAGTCGTCGAACGGATAGGGCCCGTAGGCCGCGGTGAAGGCCTCCATCATGCGGCCCTGGCCGGCCATCGCGGCCTCGGCGCGGGCCTGCAGGCGCGGGGAGACGACGAGGCGCAGGGGCGGCACGCCCCCGGCCGCGGCCGACTCCGGCGTCCCGGAGCCCGGCGCGGTCACCTGCCGGTACCGGCCGATCTGCAGGGTGAGCAGGTAGGCGGGGACGGGCCGGTCCATGACCCACCGCCAGGTCTCGCGGGATCCGCGGGAGCGCAGGCGGGTGCCGCGGCCGTTGGCCACGGGGAGGTAGCCGGCGTCGCAGGTGACGGTGATGTCCGCGGTCTGGCGGACCGCGGGGGAGTCGATGCACGGCACCCACGTGGACGCGCCGTGGGGCTGCCCGGCCACGAGCACCCCGTCCGTCAGCTCCTCCCAGCCGATGGTCCCCCACGGGCTGCGGCGGGGCCTCGGGTGCCCCGAGTAGGACAGCCGCAGGACCACGAGCGACCCCTCCGGCAGGGAGGCGCCCAGGTGCACGACCACGCGGTGCGGGCGGTTGCGCGGCGTCGTCGCCCTCACCTTGAGGGGGCGGCCGTCGTGGGTGCCGGCGGCGCCGTCGACGGCGAGCCGGTGCAGGTCGAGCTCGACGGTGTCGCTCTGCCGGCACAGCCGCACGTGGAGCTCCGCGACGCCGGCCACCCGGTTGGACGCCAGCCGGACGTCGAGCTCCACCCGCAGGTGCTCGATCGTGGCGGTGTCGGAGCCGACTCCGGGGATGTACGGGTCGGTGCTCATCGGATGCCTCCTGCGCTGGTCGGGTCGGGGATCACAGGCAGCGCGCCGGTGGCGGCCGCGGCCCGCTGGTGTGCCGTCGGGGTCTTGCCGGGCCGGCGCCACGGGGCCACGGGGTTGCCGAGCCACCAGGTGCCGCCGGGCAGCTCCTCGCCGCGCATGACGAGCGAGCCGGCGCCCACGGTGGTGCCCTCGCCCAGACGCGCGGCGGGCAGCACCACGGAGTTGGGGCCGAGGGTGGCGCCGTCGGCGAGGACGACCTCGTCGAGGGCCATGACGCGGTCGTGGAAGAGGTGGGTCTGCACCACGCAGCCGCGGTTCACGGTGGCCCCGTCGCCCAGGGTGACGAGGTCCGCCTCCGGGAGCCAGTAGGACTCCACCCAGGCGCCGCGGCCGATGCGGGCGCCCATGCCTCGCAGGAACCAGACCATGGCAGGGGTGCCGGCGGCGGCGCGGGAGAACCAGGGGGCGGCGAGGAACTCGGTGAACGTGTCCGCGACCTCGTTGCGCCAGATGAACGAGGACCACAGGGGGTGCTCGCCGGCACGCACGCGGCCCACGAACGCCCTCTTGGCGAGGACGGTCACCACGGCGGCGACGGCGCCCGCCGCGAGCAGGACGGCGCCGCCGAGCAGGGCGGCCAGCCACCAGGTGCCCACCGCTGCGAGGGCGGCGAGGGCGGCGCCCACGGCGATCGTCAGCGCGACGTGCAGCCAGACCGGGATCGCGCGCAGCAGCTCCCAGCCGGTGCGGGCGGCCTTGAGCCGGGCCGGGGGCGCGTAGGTGAGCGAGGCGTCGGCCTCGACCTCGGTGCGGCGCAGGCGCACGGGCGGCGATCCCATCCACGAGGTGCCGGCCTTGGTCTTGGCGGGGGTGGTGGAGAGGACGGCCACGAGGGAGTCCCTGCGGAGGGTGCGGCCACCGGGGACCATGCCGGAGTTGCCCACGAAGGAGCGCTTGCCGACCTTCGCCGGGGCCACGTGCATCCAGCCGTCTTCGAGCGTGTAGGAGGAGACCATCGTGTCGTCGGCGAGGAACGCGCCGTCGCCGACCTGGGTCATCGTCGGCAGGAGCACCACCGTGGACGCCTCGACGTCCTTGCCGACGCGGGCGCCGAGCCAGCGCAGCCAGGTGGGCGTGAAGCGGGAGGCGTAGATCGGGAAGAGCTGGTCGCGGGCGGCGTCGAGCAGGCGCTCGGTGGCCCAGATCTGCCAGCCCACCCGCGAGCGCACGGGGTGGTGGCCCGGGGTGATGCCGATCGCGAGGACGCGCACGGCGACGAGCACCAGCAGCATCTGCACGCCGAACCACACGGCGGCGATCAGCGGGCTGGCCGCGAGCAGGCGGGCGGCGGCGGTGCCGACGGCCTGCAGCGGCGACGCGTCGGCGGCGGCGGGCGGCCACCAGGTCAGGGACCACGCGCCGACGGCCGCCGCGGCGGCCACGGCCGCCAGCGGCAGCAGCGCCACGGCCGTGGAGGAGAGCGTGGAGAGCACGCGCCAGCCGGCGGCGTCCGGGGCGGTCTCGGCCGGGGCCGAGCCGCGCTTGACCTTGCCGAGCTTCACGGCGGGGGAGCCGCCGTGGCGCTGGTGGCCGCGCAGACGCCCGGCCACGGTGGAACCGGCCTCGACGTGGGCGCCGGCGCCCACCTTGGCGCCGGGCAGCAGGGTGGAGCGGGACCCGACGACGGCCCCGGCCCCGACCTCCACGGTGCCGACGCGCAGCACGTCGCCGTCGACCCAGTAGCCGGAGAGGTCGACCTCCGGCTCGATCGAGGCGCCCTCGCCCACGGTGAGGAGCCCCGTCACGGGCGGGAGGGCATGCAGGTCGGCGTCGCGGGCGATGCGGTTGCCCAGCAGCCGGCCGTAGGCGGGGATCCACCCGGCCCCGGCGAGGGAGTAGGGGTCCACGAGGTCGGTGACCTGCTGCGCCAGCCAGAGGCGCAGGTGCACGCGTCCGCCGCGCGGGTGGGCGCCCGGGCCCACGCCGTGCAGCAGGGCGCGTGCCGTCAGCCCGGCCACGAGCATGCGGCCGGGGGCGGTGACCACGAACAGCCCCACGAGCGCGAGGATCCACCACGGGACGGTGGGCAGTCCGGGGACCAGGCCGGTGGCGGCGAGGAGGTTCACGGCGACGCCGGTCCACGTCCCCAGGCGCAGCGCCGGGAGGATGAACGCGGGCAGCCCCACGAGGGTCTGGGCCCACTGGGTGCGCCGCCGGGTGGTGTCGACGTTGCGCTCGTGGACCTCGATGCCCTCGGCGCCCTCGCCGAGCACGGCGGAGACGAGCTCGTCGGCGGTGGGGTGGCGGTAGACGTCCTGGACGGTCACGCCGGGGTGGCGCTCGCGCAGCCGGGCCACGAGCTGGGCCGCGGCGAGCGATCCGCCGCCGGCGGAGAAGAAGTCGGTCGAGCCGTCGGCCGGGGCCGCGCCGAGCACGGCCGCCCACTGGGCCAGGACCCAGCCGTCGGGGGTGGACTCGTCGGGGGTGTCGGCGTCGTCGGTGGCGGCGGTGCCGGGCAGCGGCCAGGGCAGGGCGTTGCGGTCGACCTTGCCGGAGGTCTTCGTCGGCAGGGAGTCGACGAGGGCCAGGCGCGGGACGATCGCCGCGGGCAGCTCCTCGGCGAGCCGGGCGTGGGCGGCGTCGAGGTCGAAGCCCTCGAGCGGGCCCGTGGGCTTGAGGTAGCCCACGAGGAGCTGGTTGCCGGCCGGGGTGGTGCGCACCGCGGCGGCGCCGCCCTGCACACCGGGCAGGTTCTGGAGGGCTGCGTCCACCTCGCCGAGCTCGATGCGGCGGCCGCCGACCTTGACCTGGTCGTCGGCGCGGCCCAGGAACAGCAGTCCCGCGGGGTCGTAGAGCACGAGGTCGCCGGAGCGGTAGGCGCGGTCCCAGCCGAGGGTCTCCATGGGCGCGTACTTCTCCGCGTCCTTGGCGGGGTCGAGGTAGCGGGCCAGGCCCACGCCGCCGATGATCAGCTCGCCGGTCTCGCCCTCCGCCACGGGGACGCCGGAGGCGGGGTCGACGACAGCCAGGTCCCAGCCGTCCAGGGGCAGGCCGATGCGCACGGGTCCCTCGCCGGCCAGCGGGGCGGCGCACGCGACGACCGTCGCCTCGGTGGGGCCGTAGGTGTTCCAGACCTCGCGACCGGGCACGGCCAGGCGTGCGGCGAGGTCGGGCGGACAGGCTTCGCCGCCGAAGATCAGCAGGCGCACGTTCGCGAGTGCGGCCGTCGGCCACATCGCGGCGAGGGTCGGCACGGTGGAGACGGCCGTGATGCGCCGTTCGGCCAGCCAGGGGCCGAGGTCCATGCCCGAGCGGACGAGCGCGCGGGGCGCGGGCACGAGGCACGCGCCGTGGCGCCAGGCCAGCCACATCTCCTCGCAGGAGGCGTCGAAGGCCACGGAGAGGCCGGCCAGGACACGGTCGCCGGGGCCGAGCGGATCGGCGGTGAGGAAGATCCGGGCCTCGGCGTCCACGAAGGCGGCCGCGGAGCGGTGGGACACGGCGACGCCCTTGGGCGTGCCCGTCGAGCCGGAGGTGAAGATGATCCACGCGTCGTCCTCCAAGCGGGGGGCGCGGGCCTCGGGCGCCTCGGCCCGCTCGGCGGCCGCGCGGTCGTCGAGCGCGCGCTCGCCGGTCAGGACGCCGGCCACCCGGGCCTCGCCGAAGACGAGCCGGGCGCGCTCCTCGGGGTCGTCCGCGTCCACCGGCACGTAGGCGGCGCCGACCGCCATGACGGCGAGGATGGAGACGTAGAGGGCCGCGGTGCCGGAGGGGATCCGCACGCCCACCCGGTCGCCCGCGCCGATGCCGTGCGCCTGCAGGAACCGCGCGGACTCGAGGACCCGGTCCAGCAGCTCCGCGTAGCCGAGCTGCGCCGTGCTGTCGTCCAGGGCGGGTGCCTCGGGGTGCTCGCGCGCGGTCGCGTCGAGGATGTCGATCAGCGTGCGTGGCGGCGGTGTGCGGTCCGTGCCCGGCAGCTGGGGTGCGTGCGGGGTGCCGGCGTCGTGGGGGGCGGAGCGGGGCGTGGACGGGTGGGGTGCGGTCACGGGACCTCCGGGGACGGCGTGGGAGTGAGGACGGGGCGGGGGACGACGCGCGGGCGGTCCAGGACCGACCCAGCCTAGTTCACCTGTTGTTCACCTGGGGTGGGGGACCCGCCACACGGTCGTCAGGAGAGGGGGAGCAGCACCTTGCCCGTGGTGGCCCGCGACGCCAGCAGGGTGTGCGCGCGGCCGGCCTCCGCCAGGGGCACCCGGGCGCCGATCCGCACGTCCAGCGCGCCGGCGGACCAGGCGTCGAAGAGCTCTCTGCCGCGCCAGGCGGTCTCCTCGGCGGTGCGGGTGTAGTGGGCCAGGGACGGCCGGGTGACGTAGAGCCCGCCGCCGGAGTTCAGCCGCTGGAGGTCGAACGGGGGCACCTGGCCGGAGGCGCCGCCGAAGAGCACCAGCGTGCCCCGCACGCGCAGGGAGGCCAGCGAGTCCTCGAAGGTGTCCGCACCGACGCCGTCGAACACCGCGTGGGCGCCCTCACCGCCGGTGGCGTCCAGGACGGTCTGCCGCAGCTCGGCGTAGGGCACAGCCGCGGAGGCCCCGGCGGCCGCCGAAAGCGCGCGCTTGTCCTCCGTCGAGGCGGCCGTGATGACCGTGGCGCCCCGGGCCGCGGCCAGCTGGGTCAGGAGCAGGCCCACGCCGCCGGCCCCCGCGGTGAGGGCGACGACATGCCCGGGCTCCACGGGGAACGTGGAGCGGCACAGGTAGTGGGCGGTCATGCCCTGCAGGGGCAGCGCGGCGGCGTCGGCCAGGTCCACGCCCGCGGGCACGTGCAGCAGCTGGTCCGCCGGGGCCGTGAAGTGCTCGGCGTAGGTGCCGCGGCCGGCGGCGGTCGCCACGCGCGCGCCCCGCAGCGCCTCGTCCACGCCGGGGCCCAGCGCGACGACGACGCCCGACCCCTCGCTCCCGGGGGTGAAGGGGTGCGGGACGGCGTAGACGCCGGAGCGCTGGTAGGTCTCGATGAAGTTCAGGCCCGCCGCGGCCGTCCGCACCAGCACCTCTCCGGCGCCGGGGGTCGGGACGGCGGTCTCGGTCCAGCGCAGGACCTCGGGGCCGCCGACCTCCTCGGCGATGATCGCGTGGTGGCGGGCGGGGATCTCGGCGTGGGTGCTCATGCTCCGCACTCTAGGTGCCCCCGGGGGCGGCGGACGAGCGCGCCGTCGTACTTCGCATAGATATTCCAGCCTCTGCATAGATGCGCTAGGGTGACGCCATGACATTCACCGTCGCCGTCTCCGGGGCCAGCGGCTACGCCGGGGGAGAGGTCCTGCGCCTGCTCGCGGGCCACCCCGAGGTGCAGATCGGCGCCATCAGCGCCCACTCCAACGCCGGCGAGCGCCTGGGCTCCCTCCAGCCGCACCTGCACGCGCTCGCGGACCGCGTCCTCGACGACACCACGGCGGACGTCCTGGCCGGGCACGACGTCGTCGTCCTCGCCCTGCCGCACGGCGCCTCCGCGGCCGTGGCGGCGGAGCTGGCCGAGCGGTCCCCACGGACCCTCGTCATCGACGCCGGAGCGGACCACCGCCTCGAGTCCGCCGCCGACTGGGAGCGCTTCTACGGCACGGACCACGCCGGCACCTGGCCCTACGGCCTGCCCGAGCTGCCGGGGCAGCGGGAGAGACTGGCCGGGGCCACGCGCATCGCCGTCCCCGGCTGCTACCCGACCACCTCGATCCTCGCCCTCGCCCCCGGCTTCGCCGCCGGGCTGCTGGAGACGCGGGACGTCGTCATCGTCGCCGCCTCCGGCACCTCCGGCGCGGGCAGGGCCGCGAAGCCACACCTGCTCGGCTCCGAGGTCATGGGCGGCATGAGCCCCTACGGCGTGGGCGGCGGCCACCGGCACACCCCGGAGATCGAGCAGGGCCTCGCGCAGGCCGCCGGCGAGCCGGTGCAGATCTCCTTCACGCCCACGCTCGCCCCCATGCCCCGCGGCATCCTCGCCACCGCCACCGCCCGCCTGAAGGAGGGCGTGACCGCGGACCGGGTCCGGGCCGCGTGGGAGGACGCCTACGGCCCCGAGCGCTTCGTCCACCTGCTGCCGGAGGGGCAGTGGCCGACGACGAAGGCCGTCGTGGGCTCGAACCACGTCGTCATGCAGCTCGCCGTGGACCCCCACGCCGGCCGTGTGATCGTCACCGCCGCCCTCGACAACCTCACCAAGGGGACCGCCGGCGGCGCCCTCCAGTCCATGAACATCGCCCTCGGCCTGCCGGAGCAGCTGGGGCTCGAGATCCAGGGGGTCGCGCCGTGAGCGTCACCGCAGCACAGGGCTTCCGCGCCGCCGGCGTCACGGCGGGCCTGAAGCCGTCCGGGAAGCCGGACGTCGCCGTCGTCGTCAACGACGGCCCGTCCCACACCGCCGCCGGCGTGTTCACCACCAACCGCGTCGCCGCCGCCCCCGTGCGGTGGTCTCGGCAGGTGCTGACGGACGGGCGCGCCGACGCCGTCGTGCTCAACTCGGGGGGCGCCAACGCCGCCACCGGGCATGCCGGCTTCCAGGACGCCCACCGCACCGCCGAGCACGCCGCCGAGGCGCTGGGCGTGTCAGCGGGGGACGTCGTGGTCTGCTCGACCGGCCTGATCGGCGAGCGCCTGCCGCTGGACACGCTGCTGGCCGGCGTGGACGCGGCCGCCGCGGGGCTGGCGGAGGACGGCGGGGCCGACGCCGCCCTGGCCATCATGACCACCGACACCGTGCCCAAGGAGGCGCAGGCCTCCGGCGAGGGCTGGACCGTCGGCGGCATGGCCAAGGGCGCCGGCATGCTGGCCCCGGGCATGGCCACCATGCTCTGCGTGGTCACCACCGACGCCGACCTGCCGGCCGCGGCCCTCCGGGCCGCCCTCGAGGAGGCCGTGCGCACCACGTTCAACCGCGTGGACTCGGACGGCTGCATGTCCACGAACGACACCGTCGTGCTGCTCGCGTCCGGCGCGTCCGGCGTGGCCCCCGAGCCCACGCAGTTCGGCGCGGCCCTCCACGCCGTCTGCGCGGACCTGGCCCGTCAGCTCGTCGGCGATGCCGAGGGCGCCGGGCATGACGTCCTCATCCGCGTGGTCAACGCCTCGGACGAGGACGCCGGCGAGGCCGTGGCCCGCGCCGTCTCCCGTTCCAACCTGCTCAAGACCGCCATCTTCGGCCAGGACCCCAACTGGGGCCGGGTCATCTCCGCGGTCGGCACAGTCCCGGAGGAGGTGGCCCCCTTCGACGCCGACGCCCTGGACGTCTCCTTCAACGGGGTGCAGGTGTGCCGGGCCGCCGGCGTCGGGGACTCCCGCGCGGGCGTGGACCTCTCCGGCCGCGAGGTGGTCATCGAGATCGACCTCCACGCGGGCGACGCCGTCGTGGAGCTGTGGACCAACGACCTCACCCACGACTACGTCCACGAGAACTCCGCCTACTCCACCTGAGGTGACCCCATGACCGGCCAGCCCGCCCCCGCCGACCCCACCACGCCGTCCGTGCCCGTGCTCTCCACGGCGCAGCGGCTCGAGCGCGCCGCCAGCAAGGCCGAGGTGCTCGTCGAGGCGCTGCCGTGGGTCCAGCGCTTCGCCGGCGCCACGATGGTGATCAAGTACGGCGGCAACGCGATGGTCTCGGACGAGCTGCGCCGGGCCTTCGCGGAGGACGTCGTGTTCCTCCACCACGTGGGCGTGCACCCCGTGGTGGTCCACGGCGGCGGCCCGCAGATCAACGCGATGCTCGAGCGGCTGGGCATCGAGTCCGAGTTCCGCGGCGGCCTGCGCGTCACCACGCCGGAGGCCATGGAGGTCGTCCGCATGGTGCTCACCGGACAGGTCGGCCGCGAGCTCGTCGGGCTGATCAACTCCCACGGTGCGTATGCGGTCGGCTCCTCGGGCGAGGACGCCGGGCTGTTCCGCGCCCGACGCACGGGCGCCGTCGTGGACGGCGAGACCGTGGACCTCGGCCTGGTGGGCGAGGTCACCGCGGTGAACCCGGAGGCCATCCGGGACGTGATCGACGCCGGCCGGATTCCCGTGGTCTCCTCGGTTGCCCCGGAGATCGGGGACGACGGCGAGCCCACCGGGGAGGTGCTCAACGTGAACGCGGACACCGCCGCCGCGGCCCTGGCCGCCGGGCTCGGGGCCGCGAAGCTCGTGCTCCTCACGGACGTCGAGGGGCTCTACGCCGACTGGCCGGACCGTGACTCCCTGATCAGCTCCCTCACGGCGAGCCAGCTGCGCGGACTCCTTCCGGGCCTGCAGTCCGGGATGATCCCAAAGATGGCCGCGTGCCTGCACGCCGTCGACTCCGGCGTCCACCGTGCGCACGTGGTGGACGGCCGCCGCCCGCACTCGATGCTGCTCGAGGTGTTCACCTCGGACGGCGTCGGCACGCAGGTCGTCCCGGATCCCACCCCCGCCACGCGGCCCGCGTCGGCGCCCACCACCGCCACCGCCCAGGAGGACGCATGAGCACCGCAC
Source organism: Micrococcus porci (assembly GCF_020097155.1). NCBI lineage: Bacteria > Bacillati > Actinomycetota > Actinomycetes > Micrococcales > Micrococcaceae > Micrococcus > Micrococcus porci. Next base: position 1,429,288 of record NZ_CP083691.1, read on the forward strand.
CCGGCACCGATCCCGCGGCCCCCCAGGAGGAGCTGCTGGCGCGCTACGCCCACGCACTGACCGGCGTGTTCGGCGCCCCCGCCCGCGCGCTCGTGCGCGGCAGCGGCACGTCCGTCTGGGACGCCGACGGGCGCGAGTACACGGACCTCGTGGCCGGCATCGCCGTGAACTCGCTCGGCCACGCCCACCCGGCGGTCGTGGAGGCCGTCTCGCGGCAGGTGGCCACCCTCGGCCACGTGTCCAACCTCTTCACCTCGGAGCCGCAGGTCCGGCTGGCCGAGGCCCTCCTGGACCGGGCCGGCCTGCCCGAGGGCTCCTCGGTCTTCTTCTGCAACTCCGGCACCGAGGCCAACGAGGCCGCCCTCAAGCTGGCCCGCCGCCACGGCACGCAGGATCCCACCGGACGCCGCACGCGCGTCCTCGCCCTGGAGCGCGCCTTCCACGGCCGCACCATGGGCGCCCTGGCCTTGACCCACAAGGAGGCCTACCGGGCGCCGTTCGAGCCGCTGCCCGGCGGTGTCGAGTTCATCGCCGGCGGCGACGCCGGGGCCCTCGCCGCGGCCCTCGCCCCCGACGCCGAGGGCCGGACGGTGGCCGCCGTCGTCCTCGAGCCGGTCCAGGGCGAGGCCGGCGTGCATGGCTGGCCCGCCGCATACCTCGCCCGCGTTCGGGACCTCACGCGTGAGGCGGGCGCGCTGATGATCCTGGACGAGGTCCAGTCCGGCGTCGGCCGCACGGGCACCTGGTTCGCCTTCCAGAACCCGCAGGTCACGGGGTCCGGCGCGCCCGTGGTGCCGGACGCCTTCACTCTGGCCAAGGGCCTGGGAGGCGGCGTGCCGATCGGCGCGCTCGTCTCGGTGGGCCCCCAGGTCTCCCGCCTGCTCGCCCCGGGCCAGCACGGCACGACGTTCGGCGGGAACCCGCTGGCCACCGCCGCGGGCCTCGCGGTCGTGGAGACCCTGGAGGCCGAGGGGCTGCTGGACCACGTCCGCACCGTCGGCGCCCGGGTGTCCGAGCGCCTCGAGACGCTCGCCGAGGTCACGGCCGTCCGCGCCTACGGCCTCTGGATCGGCGTCGACCTCGCCGACGACGCCGCCGCGTCCCCCACGGGCGGGCTCGCCCCGGCCGTGGTGCGGGCCGGCCTTGACGCGGGCTGGATCCTCAACGCCACCGGACCCCGCACGCTGCGCCTGGCCCCGCCCCTGAACGTGGAGGCGGCGGACCTCGACCGCTTCGCGGACGCCCTGCCCGCCCTGGTGCGCGCCGCCCGCGCCGCCGCTCCGACCCCCCACGCTCCGAAGGAGGAGACCGCATGACCGCCGCCCCCGGCACCGACGTCCCCGTCCGCCACTTCCTCGTGGACACGGACCTGAGCCCCGCCGAGCAGGCGGAGGTCCTGGACCTGGCCCTGGAGATGAAGGCGGACCGCTTCCGCCACCGCCCGCTGGCGGGCCCGCAGACCGGCATCGTGTTCTTCGACAAGACGTCGACCCGCACCCGGGTGTCCTTCGCGGCCGGCATCGCCGACCTCGGCGGCACCCCGCTGATCGTGAACCCGGGGGAGTCGCAGCTGGGCCACAAGGAGTCCATCGCGGACACGGCGCGCGTCCTCGAGCGCATGGTCGGCGTCATCGTGTGGCGCACCTACGCCCAGTCCGGCCTGGAGGAGATGGCGGCGCACTCGCGCGTGCCCGTCGTCAACGCCCTGTCCGACGACTACCACCCGTGCCAGCTGCTGGCCGACCTCCTCACCGTGCGCGAGCACAAGGGCCGCACGCGGGGCCTGACGATGGCCTATCTGGGCGACGCGGCCAACAACATGGCCAACTCGTACCTGCTGGGGGGCGTCACGGCGGGCATGCACGTACGCGTCGCCGGCCCGGAGGGCTTCCTGCCCGACCCGGCAGTCGTGCGCGCGGCCGAGGAGCGGGCCGGGGAGACCGGTGGATCCGTGCTCGTCACCACGGACGCGGCCGCCGCGCTGGACGGCGCGGACGTCGTCGTCACGGACACCTGGGTGTCCATGGGCCAGGAGGACGAGAAGGAGGAGCGCCTTCGCCTGTTCGCGGACTACCGCGTGGACGCTGCCGCCATGGCCCGCGCCGCCTCCGACGCGGTCTTCCTGCACTGCCTCCCGGCCTACCGCGGCTACGAGGTCACGGAGGACGTGATCGACGGGCCGCAGTCGGTGGTGTTCGACGAGGCGGAGAACCGGCTGCACGCGCAGAAGGCGCTCATGGCGTGGCTGCTGTACCGCTCGGGCCTGGCCCAGGACCCCCGTTGATGGCCACGCCGGCGACGAAGACCGCCCGCCAGGCGGCCATCCGGGACGTCCTGCAGACGCGCGCCATCCGGTCGCAGGCCGAGCTCTCGGACGCCCTGGCCGAGCGTGGGCTGTCCGTCACCCAGGGCACGCTGTCGCGCGACCTCGTCGACCTCGGCGCCGTGCGCCTGCGCGGGGCCGAGGGGATGGTCTACGCGGTGCCGGCCGACGGCGAGGAGGCCGTGGCCGGGCGCAGCGCCGAGTCACAGACGGGGCGGCTCGCGTCCATGGCACGCGAGCTGCTCCTCTCCGCCGAGCCGACGGAGAACCTGGTCGTCCTGCGGACCCCTCCCGGGGCCGCGCAGTTCCTCGCCTCCGTCGTGGACCAGGCGCGCGTCGAGGGGATCGTGGGCACCATCGCGGGCGACGACACGGTGCTGCTCATCACGGCCGGCACGCGGGAGGCCCCCGCGGTGGCCGCCCGGCTGCTCGGCATGGCCGGCTGAGCCCTCCTGACGGCACGAAGGCCCCCGAGGACCACGTCCTCGGGGGCCTTCTCATGCCCGGAGCCGTTGCACGCCCTTCTGAGGCCCGATCGTGACGGCGGAGTCGCAGGGGATCGCTGGGGTCCTGCGCGGCCGTCTGGACGGCATTCAGGGGCGACGAAGGCCCCGTCCCAGCGGGACGGGGCCTTCGATCGCGGGGAGTGGATCAGGCGGTGGGGAGCACGAGCTCCTGGCCCACGTAGATCACGGAGGCGTCCTCGATGATGTCCTTGTTGGCCTCGTGCAGGGCCTTCCAGCCGCCGGCGACCTTGTGGGTCTTGGCGATCTTCCACAGGGAGTCGCCCGGCTTCACGAAGACGGTGTCCTCGGCGGCGGCCAGCTCGGTGGCGTTCTCGGTGTTGGCCTTCTCGGCGGCCTTCAGCACGGACTTGGGGGTGTGCGCGGCGGCGGCGGCGCGCTGGGCGGCGGCCTTCTCGGCGGCGCGCTGCTCGGCGGCGGACTGCTCGGCGGCCCAGTCCTGGGCGGCGGAGGCGGACGCCTGGGTGGACTGGCGCTGCACCGGGGTGGTGGAGTACGCGTCCGGGGCGGTGTCGGCGCCGGAGAGGCCGGCCTTGACGGAGCACACGGGCCAGGCACGCCAGCCCTGCATATCCTGCAGGATCTCGGCGCGCTTGATCTGCTCGGCCTTGGAGGCCTCGTGCGGGTAGCCGGTGCCGCCCACGCCGCGCCAGGAGGTCAGGGAGAACTGCAGCCCGCCGTAGTAGCCGTTGCCGGTGTTGATGGCCCAGTTGCCGTTGGACTCGCAGGCGGCGATCTTGTCCCAGGTCTCGACGGACGCGGCCTGCGCCGGGGCGGCGAAGGCGGCGGCGGCACCGACCAGAGTCATGCCGGTCAGGGCGGTGGCGGTGGCACGGCGGGAGGAGGTGGTGAAGAAAGTCATGTCGAAGAGAGGTTCGAGATCCTGCCTGTCCGGTCGCGGCTGCGTTCCGGAGGGTCGTCTACTCCTTGGTCGGGTCAAAGACTCCGTCGACGCGAGACGACCCTCAGCGGGCGGCCGGCGGAGCTTCGATCCGGGATCGACGTGTGCGCGTCGCGGGCTGGCCCGGGACTCGGTAACGGTTCGATCACGAATCGGCTACGGAAGAGTCAACGCCCCGAGGTGGGGGAGCGTCAAATCGCGGTGTGGACGACCTCAGCGGCCGGCGTCCTTCTGGCTCCTGGATGTCGATATGTCCATTGTGGGTCGGTTAGGAGTGGACAAAATGACGTCTTGGAGACGATGAGAGCGCAATCGGTCACTTCTTACCTCTCCAGCTCCTGGGCGTGTCGGCAGAGATCCCCCCGTGACAGCCCGTGGGTGGAAGATGCCTGAGCTGTTTGTTCGCTGTGGATGCCGCGCGACCGCCCGGTGTGCAGGAGTCGTCCTCCTTCGGGTCTGCTCGCCAGGCATATTCCGCACATTGCATAGATATGCATACGACCGCTAGGATCGGGGGCGACAACGCCGGAGGCTCGCGCCCCGCGCGGCCGCCAGAGGGCGGCCGGGAGCATGTCCTCTATATAAGGAGAAGAATCGTGAAGGATCGCATCGTCCTCGCCTACTCGGGCGGCCTGGACACCTCCGTGGCCATCGGCTGGATCGGCGAGGCCACCGGCGCAGAGGTCGTCGCCGTCGCCGTGGACGTGGGCCAGGGCGGCGAGTCCCTGGAGACCATCCGACAGCGGGCGCTGGACTGCGGCGCGGTCGAGGCCTACGTGGCCGACGCCCGTGACGAGTTCGCGGAGCAGTACTGCATGCCCACGCTCAAGGCCAACGCGCTCTACATGGACGCCTACCCGCTGGTCTCGGCGATCTCCCGCCCCGTGATCTCCCGCCACCTGGTGGCCGCGGCCCGTCAGTTCGGCGCCTCAACGGTCGCCCACGGCTGCACCGGCAAGGGCAACGACCAGGTCCGCTTCGAGGTCTCCATCCAGACGCTGGGCCCGGACCTCAAGTGCATCGCGCCGGTCCGCGACCTCGCCCTGACCCGCGAGAAGGCCATCGAGTACGCCGAGCGCAACGAGCTGCCGATCGCCACGACCAAGAAGAACCCCTTCTCCATCGACCAGAACGTCTGGGGCCGCGCCGTGGAGACCGGCTTCCTCGAGGACATCTGGAACGGCCCCACCAAGGACGTCTACGACTACACCGACGACCCGGCCTTCCCGCCGGCCCCGGACGTGGTGACCATCGCCTTCGAACAGGGCGTCCCCACGGCCCTCGACGGCCGCGCCCTGTCCGCCCTGGAGATCATCGAGGAGCTCAACCGGCGCGCCGGTGCGCAGGGCGTGGGCCGGATCGACATCGTCGAGGACCGCCTGGTGGGCATCAAGTCCCGTGAGATCTATGAGGCCCCGGGTGCGATGGCCCTCATCGCCGCCCACCGCGAGTTGGAGAACGTCACCCTCGAGCGCGAGCAGGCCCGCTTCAAGAAGCAGGTCGACCAGCGCTGGACCGAGCTGGTGTACGACGGCCAGTGGTTCTCCCCGCTGAAGAAGAGCCTGGACACCTTCATCGACGACACGCAGAAGCACGTCAACGGCGAGATCCGCCTCGAGCTCCACGGCGGACGCGCCACCGTCCAGGGCCGCCGCTCGGAGACCGGCCTGTACGACTTCAACCTGGCGACGTACGACGAGGGCGACTCCTTCGACCAGTCCTCGGCCCGCGGGTTCATCGACATCTACGGCCTGTCGGCGAAGACCGCGTCCGAGCGCGAGCAGCGGCTCGGCGGTGCGGCCGACCTGGCCGACGTCGCGCGCCTGAGCAACGACTGACCATCCCGCACCGCGGACGACGGCGGCCGGCCCCGCACCGGGACCGGCCGCCGTCGTCCGTCCGACCTTCAAGGAGACCCGCAGTGAGCGAGAACAGCACGCCGCGCCATGGCACCAACGAGGGCGCCCTGTGGGGCGGCCGGTTCGCCGGCGGCCCGTCCGAGGCCCTGGCGGCCCTGAGCAAGTCCACGCACTTCGACTGGCGCCTGGCGCCCTACGACATCGCCGGCTCGCGCGCGCACGCCCGGGTGCTGCACACTGCGGGGCTCCTCACGGCCGACGAGCTCGCCGGCATGATCGACGCGCTCGACCGCCTGGAGGCCGACGTGCGCTCGGGTGCCTACGCCCCGGCCGAGTCGGACGAGGACGTCCACGGCTCCCTCGAGCGCGGCCTGATCGAGCGCGCGGGCGCCGAGCTGGGCGGCAAGCTCCGCGCCGGCCGCTCCCGCAACGACCAGGTCGCCACCCTGGGGCGGATGTTCCTGCGGGACCACGCACGCGTCGTGGCCCGGGGCGTGCTGGCCACGGTGGACGCGCTCGTGGAGCAGGCCGAGGCGCACCCCTTCGCGCCCATGCCCGGCCGCACCCACCTGCAGCACGCGCAGCCGGTCCTGCTCTCGCACCACCTGCTGGCGCACGCCTGGGCGTTCACCCGCGACCTGCAGCGCCTCGTGGACTGGGACGCGCGGGCCGCCGTCTCGCCCTACGGCTCCGGCGCCCTCGCCGGGTCCACGCTGGGCCTGGACCCGAACGCCGTGGCCGCCGAGCTCGGCTTCGACTCCGCCGTGTGGAACTCGATCGACGGGACCGCGGCGCGCGACGTCTACGCGGAGTTCGCGTGGGTCGCGGGCATGATCGGCGTGGACCTCTCCCGGATCTCCGAGGAGGTCATCTTCTGGGCCACCAAGGAGGCCGGGTTCGTGCGCCTGCACGACTCCTACTCGACCGGCTCCTCGATCATGCCGCAGAAGAAGAACCCGGACGTCGCCGAGCTGGCGCGGGGCAAGGCGGGTCGGCTCATCGGCGACCTCGCCGGCCTCATGGCGACGCTCAAGGGTCTTCCGCTGGCCTACAACCGGGACCTGCAGGAGGACAAGGAGCCGGTGTTCGACGCCGTGGACACCCTCGAGCTGCTGCTGCCGGCCGTGTCCGGCATGATCGCCACGCTGTCGTTCAACACGGAGCGCATGGCGGCCCTCGCACCCCAGGGCTTCGCGCTGGCGACGGACATCGCGGAGTGGCTCGTCCGCCAGGGTGTGCCGTTCCGGGTGGCCCACGAGCTCTCAGGTGAGGCCGTGCAGGTCGCCGAGTCGCGCGGTGTGGAGCTGTGGGACCTCACGGACGAGGAGTACGCCGGGATCTCCGCGCACCTCACGCCGGCCGTGCGCGAGGTCCTGAGCACGGAAGGCTCGCTGAACGCCCGCCGCGGCCAGGGCGGCACCGCGCCGGAGGCCGTGGCCGAGCAGCTCGCCGCGCTGAAGGCGGCCCTCGAGCCGCTCCGCGCCTTCGCCGCGTCGGCCGGGTCCGTGGTCGACGCCCGCTGATGTGTGCCCGGGGCCAGGGCACGCCCCGGCCCCGGGCGTCCACCATCCGTCCATGCCGCGTTCACGTCGCCGGTTGTACGATGGATGGTCCCGTTCCGCCGCGGGGCCGCCCGACGCCGGCGGCCACGCCCCGACCGCATGAGGTTGCCCCCGATGACCGACACCGTGTCCTCCCGCCAGGCGGAGCTCGAACTCGAGCGGGAGCGGGTGGCCGTGCGCTACGCACGGCTGGACGCCCTCCGGGCGGAGAAGGAGGAGCAGCTGGCCCGGGTGCGGCGCTCCGGGTTGCAGGGGTCCGTGCAGAACCATTCGGAGCGCGACGCGTTCGCGAGCCTCTATGAAGACCGCCTCGCTCAGCTGTACGCGGTGGACGAGCGCCTCGTGTTCGGCCGCCTGGACCTGGACGCGGACGATGCGGGCGACGTCGAGCAGCGCTACATCGGCCGCATCGGCCTCACCGACGAGGGCCAGGAGCGCCTTCTCGTGGACTGGCGCGCCCAGGAGGCGGGGGCCTTCTACCAGGCGACGGCGGCGCGGCGTCTCGGCGTGGGCCGGCGCCGCCACCTGCTGCTGCGCGGCCGTGAGGTCCGCGACTTCGAGGACGACGTGCTCGACCCGTCGCTGATCGCCGAGGGCGCCGCCGGGGCCCAGTCCCAGGGGGCGCTCCTGGCGGCGGTGACCGCCCGGCGGACGGGCCGCATGGGGGACATCGTGGCCACGATCCAGGCGGAGCAGGACGAGGTGATCCGGGCGGACACCTCGGGCGCGCTCGTCGTGCAGGGCGGTCCGGGCACCGGCAAGACGGCCGTGGCCCTCCATCGCGCGGCCTATCTGCTCTACACCCACCGGGACCGGCTCGCGAAGTCCGGTGTCCTGGTGGTGGGCCCGTCGAACGCCTTCATGCGGTACATCGAGCGGGTGCTCCCGTCCCTGGGCGAGACGGGCGTCGTCATGGCCTCCCTCGGCACGCTCATGCCGGGCGTCCAGGCCGGGCCGGACCGCTCGGCGCGCGCGGCGGAGCTCAAGGGCCGGCTGGAGATGGCCGACGTCGTCGCCGCCGCCGTCGCGCAGCGGCAGCGGCTGATCCCGGAGACCCGCAGGCTCGAGATCGAGGGGACGGTCGTCAAGCTGAAGCCGGCGATGGTGCGGCGGGCCCGCGACCGGGCCCGGGCCACGGGCAAGCCCCACAACGAGGCGCGGACGACCTTCGTGAAGATCCTCGTCCGCGAGCTCGCGGAGAAGCTCAGGAAGAAGCTGGAGAAGTCCTCGGGCGTGCCCGTGCAGCGTGACCTGCTGCTGGAGGACGTCCGTACGGCCCGGGACGTCCGCGTGGCCCTGAACCTGTGCTGGATGCCGCTGACGCCGCAGAAGCTGGTGGGTGACCTGCTCACCAAGGAGCACCTGCTCCGGGCGGCGGCGCCCGGGCTGTCCGACGGCGACGTCGCGGCCCTCCTGCGCACGGACCCGGACGCGTGGGTCGAGTCCGACGTCCCGCTGCTGGACGAGGCCGCCGAGCTGCTCGGCGAGCTGGAGGAGCCCCACCGGCCGGGGGAGTCGGAGGCGCAGCACCGCCGCAACGTGGAGAACGCGCAGGCCTCCCTGGAGAACATGCACCAGACGCTCGCGGAGCTCGGCGTGGACGGGGTCGTGGATGCGGAGCAGCTGGCGGCGGCCAACGAGGTCCGCGCCGTGCGTCGCACGACGGCGGAGCAGGCCGCGCACGACCGCACGTGGACGTTCGGGCACGTCGTGGTGGATGAGGCCCAGGAGCTCTCGCCCATGCAGTGGCGGCTCCTGGCCCGCCGCTGCCCGCTGAAGTCCTTCACCGTGGTCGGAGACATCGCGCAGGCGTCCCGCCGGGGCGGCGCGCGGTCGTGGAAGGACGTGCTCGGACCGGAGTTCGGCGACCGGATGCGCCTGGAGGAGCTGACGGTGAACTACCGCTCGCCCGCGCGCATCACGCGCTGGGCCGCCCAGGTGGCGCAGGCGGCGGGCCTGGAGATCAGCTCGCCGGAGGCCGTGCGCGAGGGGGAGCACGAGCCGCTGCTGACGGTGGAGCCCGGCGCGGACCCCACGCGTCTGGCCCAGCGGGTCGTGGAGGCCGAGCGCGGACGGGTCGGGGACGGACTCGTGGCGGTCATCGTCCCCGCCGACGACGCCGCGGAGCATCTGACCCACCTGCAGGATCGGTGGGGCTCCCTCGTGGACCGGGCGCCGGCCCCGGGGGTGGAGGTCGTGGTGGTCACGGCGCGGGAGACGAAGGGCCTCGAGTTCGACGCGGTCGTGCTCGTGTCCCCGGAGCGGATCGTCGCCGACGCCGACGGCGTCGTGGGCGACCTGTACGTCGCGATGACGCGGTGCACCCAGTCGATCAGCGTCGTGAGCGGCGCCGCCGAGGAGGAGTTGCCCGCCGGGCTCATGCCGGTCCCCGCCTGAGTCGGGCGTCGGCTGCCGTCGCGGCACTCCTCCGCGCGTCGTCGTCACCGAGCCGCACGCGGTGGATAGGGTGAACCCGTGGCTGAGACGACCGTGACCCGTGCAGAGCGCCTGCGGCAGCAGGCCAACGACCCCTCCTTCGAGAACGTCTGGCAGGAGCTGACGTGGCGCGGCCTGGTGCACGTGTCCACGGACGAGGCGGCGCTGGAGGAGGCCCTCGCCGGGGAGCCGATCAGCTACTACTGCGGCTTCGACCCCACGGCCCCGTCCCTCCATCTGGGGCACCTGGTGCAGCTCCTCCTCATGCGCCGGCTCCAGCTGGCCGGCCACCGGCCCGTCGCGCTGGTCGGCGGGGCCACCGGGCTCATCGGCGACCCGCGGCAGACCTCGGAGCGGGTGCTGAACACCCGGGAGGTCGTCCAGGAGTGGGTGGAGTCCCTGCGCGCACAAATCGAGCCCTACCTCGCCTTCGAGGGGGACAACGGCGCCCGCATGGTGAACAACCTCGACTGGACCGCAAGCATGAGCGCGCTCGACTTCCTCCGCGAGGTCGGCAAGAACTTCCGCGTGGGCACCATGGTCAAGAAGGAGATCGTGGCCAAGCGCCTGCACTCGGAGGAGGGGATCTCCTACACCGAGTTCTCCTACCAGGTGCTGCAGGGCAACGACTTCCTCGAGCTCTACCGGCAGCACGGGGTGACCCTGCAGTCCGGCGGCTCGGATCAGTGGGGCAACCTGACCTCGGGCACGGAGCTGATCCGCAAGGTGGAGGGCGCCCACGTCCACGCGCTCGGCACACCGCTGATCACGAACTCCGACGGCACGAAGTTCGGCAAGTCCGAGGGCAACGCCATCTGGCTGGACGCGGACATGTGCTCCCCGTACGCCTTCTACCAGTTCTGGCTCAACACGGCCGACGCCGACGTCGTCGACCGCCTGAAGGTCTTCACCTTCCTGACCCGGGCCGAGATCGAGGAGTACGCGGCCAAGGTCGACGCCGAGCCGTTCCGGCGCGAGGCACAGAAGCGCCTCGCCTGGGAGGTGACGGCTCTGGCCCATGGCGAGGAGGCGGCGCGGACGGTGATCGACGCGTCCGCCGCCGTGTTCGGGGGAGGGGACCTGTCCGAGGTCGACGTCGACGTCCTCTCGGCCGTGCTGGCGGAGCTCCCTCAGGCGGACGCAGCCCAGTGGGGGGCCGCCGGCAAGCCGACGGCGGTCGAACTGCTGGTGTCGACCGGGCTGGTGTCCTCCAACTCGGAGGCGCGGCGCACCATCAAGGAAGGCGGCGCGTCGGTGAACAACGTCAAGGTCGCCGACGCCGAGCAGGTCTTCGGTGCAGATGAGGCCCTGGCCGGCCGCTACCTGCTGGTGCGCCGGGGGAAGAAGAACATGGCTGCGGCCGACCTCCGATCGGGGGAGTGACGCACGGCATACGAGGGAGTCGCCGTCGAGGGACGGCGACCATGCCGGGAAGACACCCCGGGATCCGCGGGAATCCGCGGGTCCCGGGGTGTCGCCGTTCCACCGCGCCCTCGATTTGGCGATCCCGCTGCGGTAGGGGTAGAGTTCTTTCTCGTGCTGAGGCGCGGTTCGGGGTTTTCCGGGCGGTGCTGGTGAGTAGCCGAGCATGACTTTCAGGGTCTGGCGCATGGATCGCAGTCCTGGGTTGTCGGTTCACCGGGCATGCATTCCCTGTTGAGGGGGTGGGTATTCTTGAGAAGATGGTCTGGTTTGACTGACTGGGATCGTGTGGTAAGGTCTTCTGGTCCTTCCTTGTTCTTCGTTGGATGGTGGGTGTGCTCGTCAGAGCGGCTTGACATTGACGGAGAACGTGGTAAGGTTGACTGGCCCGCCATGGTGAACGGCTGCTGACGGCTTCGGGAACGGAGTTGACACGGTGTGTGAACATGGTAAGGTTGTGAAGTCCTGAACTGCAGAGAACAGCGTATCGACGCCGACATGGTGTTGACAGTCTGAATCGGATGGTCTAGGATGGAGAAGTTGCTCCGGAGCGAAGCACCGCGGAATGACGTGGTGGGGAGGCCGGAAGCGCCTGTTGTTTGAGAACTCAATAGTGTGCCAAGTTTGTTGATGCCAATTGTTTTAACACATATTGGTTGACCGTTGTGCCCGCACCCCCGTGCGATGTGCACACGGTCTGCCAGGTATTGAATTGGCGTGGTGACCGGTTATTTCCGGCTGGTCCCGCGTCGTTCTGTAATTTTTTACGGAGAGTTTGATCCTGGCTCAGGATGAACGCTGGCGGCGTGCTTAACACATGCAAGTCGAACGATGAAGCCCAGCTTGCTGGGTGGATTAGTGGCGAACGGGTGAGTAACACGTGAGTAACCTGCCCTTGACTCTGGGATAAGCCTGGGAAACTGGGTCTAATACCGGATAGGAACGTCCACCGCATGGTGGGTGTTGGAAAGAATTTCGGTCATGGATGGACTCGCGGCCTATCAGCTTGTTGGTGAGGTAATGGCTCACCAAGGCGACGACGGGTAGCCGGCCTGAGAGGGTGACCGGCCACACTGGGACTGAGACACGGCCCAGACTCCTACGGGAGGCAGCAGTGGGGAATATTGCACAATGGGCGAAAGCCTGATGCAGCGACGCCGCGTGAGGGATGACGGCCTTCGGGTTGTAAACCTCTTTCAGTAGGGAAGAAGCGAAAGTGACGGTACCTGCAGAAGAAGCACCGGCTAACTACGTGCCAGCAGCCGCGGTAATACGTAGGGTGCGAGCGTTATCCGGAATTATTGGGCGTAAAGAGCTCGTAGGCGGTTTGTCGCGTCTGTCGTGAAAGTCCGGGGCTTAACCCCGGATCTGCGGTGGGTACGGGCAGACTAGAGTGCAGTAGGGGAGACTGGAATTCCTGGTGTAGCGGTGGAATGCGCAGATATCAGGAGGAACACCGATGGCGAAGGCAGGTCTCTGGGCTGTAACTGACGCTGAGGAGCGAAAGCATGGGGAGCGAACAGGATTAGATACCCTGGTAGTCCATGCCGTAAACGTTGGGCACTAGGTGTGGGGACCATTCCACGGTTTCCGCGCCGCAGCTAACGCATTAAGTGCCCCGCCTGGGGAGTACGGCCGCAAGGCTAAAACTCAAAGGAATTGACGGGGGCCCGCACAAGCGGCGGAGCATGCGGATTAATTCGATGCAACGCGAAGAACCTTACCAAGGCTTGACATGTTTTCGACCGCCGTAGAGATACGGTTTCCCCTTTGGGGCGGATTCACAGGTGGTGCATGGTTGTCGTCAGCTCGTGTCGTGAGATGTTGGGTTAAGTCCCGCAACGAGCGCAACCCTCGTTCCATGTTGCCAGCACGTAGTGGTGGGGACTCATGGGAGACTGCCGGGGTCAACTCGGAGGAAGGTGGGGACGACGTCAAATCATCATGCCCCTTATGTCTTGGGCTTCACGCATGCTACAATGGCCGGTACAATGGGTTGCGATACTGTGAGGTGGAGCTAATCCCAAAAAGCCGGTCTCAGTTCGGATTGGGGTCTGCAACTCGACCCCATGAAGTCGGAGTCGCTAGTAATCGCAGATCAGCAACGCTGCGGTGAATACGTTCCCGGGCCTTGTACACACCGCCCGTCAAGTCACGAAAGTCGGTAACACCCGAAGCCGGTGGCCTAACCCTTGTGGGGGGAGCCGTCGAAGGTGGGACCAGCGATTGGGACTAAGTCGTAACAAGGTAGCCGTACCGGAAGGTGCGGCTGGATCACCTCCTTTCTAAGGAGCATCAGTGCCCGTTGCATCACCGAGTGTGTGATGGCGGGTTGCTCATGGGTGGAACATCAATGAATGGTGCCAGTGGTGGTGCCGGCTGGATGTGAGTACGCCTTCGGGTTGGAAAGCATGTGGTTGGTGGCTACGTGCTGGTGTTGGCACACTGTTGGGTCCTGGGACAGCAGGCGCCCCTTTTCGGAGGGGTTGTTGTTCTGATCCTGCCTGGTGAAGCTGCGCATGTTGGTGTGTGGTGGATGGGGTGAGGGGCTGTTGTTTGAGAACTGTATAGTGGACGCGAGCATCTTATTTTTGTTGCCGTTGCGTGTGGTCGTCCCCCTGGGTGGCTGCGTTGAGCGTGACGGTGATGCCGAGAATGACATCTTTAGTTAGAGATAACTGCTCATTTGAGGACTTTCATGTGTGTGAAAGTTTCTAAGGGCGCATGGTGGATGCCTTGGCAACAGGAGCCGAAGAAGGACGTGGGAATCTGCGATAAGCCTGGTGGAGTCGATAACCGGACGTTGAGACCAGGATTTCCGAATGGGGAAACCCCGCACGACGTGTCGTGTGACCCCCGGTTGAACACATAGACCGGGTGGAGGGAACGTGGGGAAGTGAAACATCTCAGTACCCACAGGAAGAGAAAACAAAAGTGATTCCGTGAGTAGTGGCGAGCGAAAGCGGATGGGGCTAAACCGTATGCGTGTGATACCCGGCAGGGGTTGCGTGTGCGGTGTTGTGGGCCCCTCCTTGTCATGTCTGCCGGCATGGCGCAGTGAGGTGCGGGCATATAGACGAACCAGTGTGGATGCTGGACCGTAGAGGGTGAGAGTCCCGTAGTTGAAATGTGTTCCGCCGCTGTTGGAGGGTCGCCCGAGTAGCACGGGGCCCGAGAAATCCCGTGTGAATCTGCCAGGACCACCTGGTAAGCCTGAATACTACCTGTTGACCGATAGCGGATCAGTACCGTGAGGGAATGGTGAAAAGTACCCCGGGAGGGGAGTGAAATAGTACCTGAAACCATGTGCCTACAAACCGTCGGAGCCTTTCGGGGTGACGGCGTGCCTTTTGAAGAATGAGCCTGCGAGTTAGTGATACGTGGCGAGGTTAACCCGTGTGGGGAAGCCGTAGCGAAAGCGAGTCTGAATAGGGCGGTTCAGTCGCGTGTCCTAGACCCGAAGCGGAGTGATCTACCCATGGCCAGGTTGAAGCGCGTGTAAGAGCGCGTGGAGGACCGAACCCACTTCAGTTGAAAATGGAGGGGATGAGCTGTGGGTAGGGGTGAAAGGCCAATCAAACTCCGTGATAGCTGGTTCTCCCCGAAATGCATTTAGGTGCAGCGTCACGTGTTTCTTCCCGGAGGTAGAGCTACTGGATGGACGATGGGCCCTACAAGGTTACTGACTTCAGCCAAACTCCGAATGCCGGGAAGTGAGAGCGTGGCAGTGAGACTGTGGGGGATAAGCTTCATAGTCGAGAGGGAAACAGCCCAGACCACCGGTTAAGGCCCCTAAGCGTGTGCTAAGTGGGAAAGGATGTGGAGTTGCTGAGACAACCAGGAGGTTGGCTTAGAAGCAGCCACCCTTGAAAGAGTGCGTAATAGCTCACTGGTCAAGTGATTCCGCGCCGACAATGTAGCGGGGCTCAAGTACACCGCCGAAACCGTGGCATTCAGTTTTCTGGATGGGTAGGGGAGCGTCGTTCACGAGGTGAAGCCAGCGAGTAATTTCTGGTGGATTGTGGACGAGTGAGAATGCAGGCATGAGTAGCGAAAGACGGGTGAGAAACCCGTCCGCCGGATGACTAAGGGTTCCAGGGTCAAGCTAATCTGCCCTGGGTGAGTCGGGACCTAAGGCGAGGCCGACAGGCGTAGTCGATGGACAACGGGTTGATATTCCCGTACCAGTGAAGAACCGCCCATGCTGAGCCGGTGATACTAACCGTCTGAAGCGCCCCTCACTGCCCCTTCGGGGGTGGATGGGTGCGTGGAGCACGGGACCTGAACCGGGGAGGCAAGCGTATTAACAGGTGTGACGCAGGAAGGTAGCCGGGCCAGGCAATGGAATCGACCTGGTCTAAGGGTGTAGGGCTGCCGGTAGGTAAATCCGCCGGCTGTGTGCTTGAGACCTGATGGGCGCCCACGTGGTGGGTGATCCGGTGATCCTATGCTGCCAAGAAAAGCATCGGCGCGAGGTTTGAACTGCCCGTACCCTAAACCGACACAGGTGGTCAGGTAGAGAATACTAAGGCGATCGAGAGAATCATGGTTAAGGAACTCGGCAAAATGCCCCCGTAACTTCGGGAGAAGGGGGGCCCCAACCTTGAGCACCGCTTGCTGGTGTGAGGGGATCGGGGCCGCAGAGACCAGGGGGAAGCGACTGTTTATCAAAAACACAGGTCCGTGCGAAGTCGTAAGACGATGTATACGGACTGACTCCTGCCCGGTGCTGGAAGGTTAAGAGGACCCGTTAGCTTCGGCGAAGCGGAGAATTTAAGCCCCAGTAAACGGCGGTGGTAACTATAACCATCCTAAGGTAGCGAAATTCCTTGTCGGGTAAGTTCCGACCTGCACGAATGGAGTAACGACTTCCCCGCTGTCTCAACCGTGAACTCGGCGAAATTGCATTACGAGTAAAGATGCTCGTTACGCGCAGAAGGACGGAAAGACCCCGTGACCTTTACTATAGTTTGGTATTGGTGTTCGGTGTGGCTTGTGTAGGATAGGTGGGAGACTGTGAAGCGGGCACGCCAGTGTTCGTGGAGTCATCGTTGAAATACCACTCTGGTCATACTGGATGTCTAACTTCGGCCCGTGATCCGGGTCAGGGACAGTGCCTGATGGGTAGTTTAACTGGGGCGGTTGCCTCCCAAAATGTAACGGAGGCGCCCAAAGGTTCCCTCAGCCTGGTTGGCAATCAGGTGTCGAGTGCAAGTGCACAAGGGGGCTTGACTGTGAGAGTGGCAGCTCGAGCAGGGACGAAAGTCGGGACTAGTGATCCGGCGGCTCGTTGTGGAACGGCCGTCGCTCAACGGATAAAAGGTACCTCGGGGATAACAGGCTGATCTTGCCCAAGAGTCCATATCGACGGCATGGTTTGGCACCTCGATGTCGGCTCGTCGCATCCTGGGGCTGGAGTAGGTCCCAAGGGTTGGGCTGTTCGCCCATTAAAGCGGTACGCGAGCTGGGTTCAGAACGTCGTGAGACAGTTCGGTCCCTATCCTCTGCGCGCGTTGGAAATTTGAGAAGGTCTGTCCTTAGTACGAGAGGACCGGGACGGACGAACCTCTGGTATGTCAGTTGTACCGCCAGGTGCATGGCTGATTAGCTACGTTCGGGATGGATAACCGCTGAAAGCATCTAAGCGGGAAGCCGGCTTCGAGATGAGATTTCCTTGCCCCTTTGAGGGTGTGAGGCCCCCAGCTAGATGACTGGGTTGATAGGCTGGATGTGGAAGCGAGGACTGAAGACTCGTGGAGCTGACCAGTACTAATAGGCCGATGACTTTCAACACACATCATTTTTGGTGTTCGCGTCCACTGTGCGGTTGTCTGATTGCAGCCGGTGCTTTCCTGGTCTTGCCTGTGTGGTAGGGTTGGGGGGTGTTGTTCAAGTGAATATTGCCACTGTCTTGTTTGTGGCTCTCTAGGTTTCCCACGGCATGCTGGTTTGGTGTGTTGGTTGGGGTGAGGGTTACGGCGGTCATAGCGTGGGGGAAACGCCCGGTTCCATTCCGAACCCGGAAGCTAAGGCCCACAGCGCCGATGGTACTGCAGCCGGGAGGTTGTGGGAGAGTAGGTCGCCGCCGGACATTCTTTTGGGTTGAGGCCCCACACCTTCGGGTGTGGGGCCTCCCTGTGTTTTGGGGGGGCTTGTGGTGGGGACGGCAGAACGCGACCCACGCCGCAACGAGCCGTCCGCTGACGCTCATCGAAGGCCCGCACGCCCTTCGCCGGTAGGCTGGGGCGGAACATCAGAGCGTCTGCAGGACGCGAATCCGGGGCCACGCCCCCACACACCAGAAGAGTCGGAAGGACATCCCATGGCTGAGCGCTCCGCACGAGAGCCCCGCGACGATCGCCGCGGAGACGGCCACGACGGCACCCGTTCCGGCACCCCGCGAGGTCGGCGAGATGGGGACGGCGGGCGACGTCAGGGGGAGGGGCGTCCGTTCCGTCCGCATCGCGACGGTGAGGGCGTCGGCCGTTCACGCAACGTAGGTGGTCGGGACGGCGCGGCCCCGCGGCCCGGTCGTCCGGAGCGCGCCCAGCGTGAGCGCCCCGCCCACAGCCCGTCTGATCTCCGCGCCGCGAACAGGGTGGACCAGCAGCGCTCGCCCGACATCGACGGGGACGTGACCGGCAAGGAGCTCGACCGCGGCACCCTGAAGGAGATCGGCGGTCTCGACGAGCGTCCGGCGACCTGGGTCGCCAAGCACCTCGTGATGGCAGGCCGGTACATCGACGAGGACCCGGAGCTCGCCTTCCAGCACGCCCTGGCCGCCTCCCGCAAGGGAGGGCGCCTGGCCCGCGTGCGCGAGGCCGTCGCCCTGACCGCCTACGCGGCGGGGGAGTACCACGAGGCCCTGCGCGAGTTCCGCACCTACCGCCGCATGACCGGGGACGACACGCACATCGCGGCGCAGGTCGACAGCGAGCGCGCCCTCGGGCGCCACGAGAAGGCGCTGCAGCTGGCCGGCGAGGTCGACACCTCCCGGCTGGACCGCGCGGCGCGCGTGGAACTCGCGATGGTGGTGTCCGGGGTGCGCGAGGATCTCGGAGACCTGGAGGGCGCCCTCGCCGCACTGAAGATCCCGGAGCTCGACCGACGCCGGGGCTACCCGTTCTCCCCGCGGCTGTTCCAGCGCCAGGCCGACGTGCTCACCGCCCTCGGCCGCACCCAGGAGGCCGCCGTGTGGCAACGCTCCGTCCATGTGGCCGAGCGCGCCCTGGGGATCGGCGGCTTCGCCGAGCCCGAGATCGTCGATGTGGAGGTCGAGCCGGCTGAGGACGACCGCCCCGTGCGCGGTCACCGCGAGCGACACACCGGGCCCCGCGTGTCGGACGCCTCCCAGTCGTCCGCGGAGTCCGCCCCCGTCGGCGAGGGATCCGCCGAGGAGCACGGGCAGGCCGCCCCCGCGGAGCGCGAGTCATGACGGATCCCGCGGCCTCCACGTTCTTCGGCGGTCACGACGGGCTCCTGTGTGACCTCGACGGCGTCGTCTACGCGGGCGGGGAGGCCATCCCCGGCGCGGTCGAAACTGTGAGCGCCCTCGCGGAGCGGGGAGTGCCCGTCGGGTTCGTCACCAACAACGCCTCGCGACCCCCGGAGGCGGTCGCCGAGCAGCTGCGCCGGTTCGGCCTCGAGGTCTCCCCGTCCCATGTCTTCGGTTCTGCTCCGGTCGGTGTCGACCTCCTCGAGGAGCGGCTGACGGCCGCTGGACACGAGGGCCCGGCACGGGTTCTCGTGGTCGGCTCGGTCCATCTGGCGGACCTGGTCGCGGCCCGCGGCCACCACGTGGTGGAGACCGCGGCCGAGCGACCGGACGCCGTCCTGCAGGGCTTCGACCCCCGGGTGGACTGGTCGCGTCTCGCCGAGGCGGCCTACGCCGTCAACGCCGGCGCCGCCTGGGTGGCCACGAACCTGGACCTCTCCATCCCGCGGGCCGAGGGGGTGGCTCCCGGCAACGGTGCCCTCGCCCTGGCCGTCACGCAGGCGACCGGCGTCATCCCGGTGGCGGCCGGCAAGCCGGAGCCGCGCCTGTTCCATACCGCCGCGGCCGCCCTGGGGCTCCAGGCACCGCTCATGGTGGGGGACAGGCTCGACACCGACATCCGCGGCGGCAACGCCGCCGGCATGGAGACCGTGCTCGTCCTCACCGGCGTGGGCTCCCGGCATGCGGCGGGGGAGGCCCCCGAGGAGGACCGCCCCACCTGGATCGTCGACGACATGACCGCCCTCCTGGGCGAGCCCGCGGAGGCGGCGCGTGGGTGAGGCCCGACGGGCCGACGTCGCCCTCGCGGCGGACGGCCTCGCGCGCTCCCGTACGGAGGCCGCGGCCCTCGTCAAGGAGGGCGTCGTCCTGGTGGACGGCACGCCGGTGCGTCGCCCATCCCAGCCCGTGGCGTCGGGTGCGGTCCTGTCCCTCCTGGACCAGGGGCCGCGCTGGGTCTCCCGCGCGGCGCACAAGCTCGTCAGCGCCCTGGAGGCCTTCCCGGTGCCGGTGGCCGGACGACGGGCGCTGGACGCCGGGGCCTCGACCGGCGGCTTCACGCAGGTCCTGCTCGAGCGGGGCGCGGCACGCGTCGCCGCCGTCGACGTCGGCCACGGCCAGCTGGTGCAGGAGCTGCGCGCCGACCCCCGCGTCTTGGTCCGCGAGGGGCTGAACGTCCGCGACCTCACCGCGACGGACGTCGAGGGCTCGGTCGACCTCGTGGTCTCCGACCTGTCCTTCATCTCCCTGCGCCTCGTCCTCGACGCGCTCGCCGGGGTGTGCCGGCCGGACGCCGACCTGCTGCTGATGGTCAAGCCCCAGTTCGAGGTGGGCCGTGCGGCCCTGCCCCGGACCGGCGTCGTGACGGATCCCCGGGCGCGTCGCTCGGCCGTGGAGGGCGTGGTGGCGGCCGCGCTCGGGACCGGCCTCGCGGCCCGCGGGGTCGCACGCTCCGGCCTGCCCGGCCAGGACGGCAACGTGGAGTTCTTCCTGCACCTGCGCGCCCCCGCCGCCCCCCGCGACGGTGGAGCGGTCGCCGGGGATGCGGACGAGGACGAGCGCCGTCGCCGCGCGGCCGCCCTGGTCGCCGCCGCCGACGTCGACTGGTCCTGACGTCACGGCCCGGTCCCGTCCGCGGCTCCTCCGTGTGGACGGCGCCGCTGTCGTGTCCGCCCCCGTGGCTATCCTGGGACGAGCCGGCCGGAGCCGACCGGCCGACCCCCGCCGGAAGGAACCATGTCCGAGACCCCCTCCCGCCGCGTCCTCGTCCTGGCCCACACGGGCCGCGCCGACGCGATCGCCGCGGCCCTCCAGGCGACGGCCATGCTCGCCGAGGAGGGCCTGGACACCGTCATGCTCGCCGAGGACGTGGCGGCGATCCTGGAGTCGGGGACGGACGCCGTCGGCTTCCGGCCGCTGACGCTGGGCCGGGACTGCACGCTCGACGACGTCCAGCTCGGGCTGGTGCTGGGCGGGGACGGCTCGGTGCTGCGCGCCGCCGACTTCGTCCGCGGCCACGGCATCCCGCTGGTGGCCGTGAACCTCGGGCACGTCGGCTTCCTCGCCGAGTCCGAACGCACCGACCTCCACCGCACCGTGAAGGCGATCGCCGACGGCGCCTACGTCGTGATCGAGCGCATGGCGCTCGACGTCACGGTCCGCGTGGAGGGCCGGGAGGTGGCCCGCACGTGGGCTCTCAACGAGGCGTCCGTGGAGAAGTCCAACCGGGAGCGGATGCTCGAGGTCGTCGTCTCCGTGGACGACTCGCCGCTGACCTCCTTCGGCTGTGACGGCGTCGTGCTCGCGTCGCCCACCGGGTCCACCGCCTACGCATTCTCCGCGGGCGGCCCCGTGGTGTGGCCCGGCGTGGAGGCGCTGCTCTGCGTGCCGATCAGCGCCCACGCGCTCTTCTCCCGGCCGCTCGTCGTGGGGCCGCACTCGACCGTCGCCGTGGACGTGCTCACGCGCACCCGGGAGACGGGGGTGCTGTGGTGCGACGGCCGTCGCACCGTGGAGCTGCCCCCGCGTGCCCGCATCGAGGTCACCCGATCTGCCGAACCGGTGCGGCTGGCGCGCCTGCGGCCCACGCCGTTCGCCGAGCGACTCGTCCGCAAGTTCCGCCTCCCCACGGAGGGGTGGCGCGGGCCTGTCACGGAGGCGGACCGGCGCACCGGCCCCCTGGCCGAGGTGGAGACGGTGGAGCCGCGCCACGCGGCGCCGAGACCGGACGTGGTGCCGCCGCCCAGCGAGCCCCTCACCGTCCTCAGCCCCGAGGCCCTGGCCCGCTACCGAGGCCGCGACGGGCGCGAAGGAGACCGGACCTCATGATCGACTGGATGCAGATCACCGGCCTCGGCGTCATCGGCGAGGCCACCG
Source organism: Micrococcus porci (assembly GCF_020097155.1). Classification (NCBI taxonomy): domain Bacteria; kingdom Bacillati; phylum Actinomycetota; class Actinomycetes; order Micrococcales; family Micrococcaceae; genus Micrococcus; species Micrococcus porci. Next base: position 1,450,684 of record NZ_CP083691.1, read on the forward strand.
TGGACCTGGACCCCGGCTTCACCGTGGTGACCGGCGAGACCGGCGCCGGCAAGACCATGGTCGTCACCGCGCTGGGGCTGCTGCTGGGCCGGCGCGCCGACGCCGGCGCCGTGCGCCGTGGGTCGCGTCGGGCCGCCGTGGACGCCGGCGTCCGCCTGCCCGCCGACCACCCCGCGCTGAGCCTCGCCGTGGAGGCCGGCGCCGTGCTCGACGACGCCGGCGACGGCTCCGCCGACCTGGTCCTGAGCCGCAGCGTCACCGCCTCCGGCGACGGCACCCGCTCCCGTGCGGGGCTTGGCGGCCGCGCCGTCCCGGTGGGGGTGCTCGCCGAGGTGGGATCCGCGCTGGTGGCCGTGCACGGGCAGAACGACCAGGTCCGCCTCCAGTCCGCCGCGGCACAGCGCCACGCGCTCGACGCCTTCGGCGGCCCCCAGCTCGTCGCCGCTGCGGCCGCCTACCGCGCCGACCACACGGCCTACGTTGCCGCCCGGAGGGAACGGGACCTGCTGGTGGAGCGCCAGCAGGAGCGGGCCCGGGAGGCCGAGGCGCTGCAGCGCGGGCTCGAGGAGATCGACCGGGCCGAGCCGGAGGCGGGGGAGGACGAGACGCTGCGCGCCCTCATCCGGCGCCTGGAGGACGTCGAGGAGCTCCGCGCCGCGGCCGACGGCGGCCACGCCCACCTCGCCGGCCCGGACATCGAGTCCGGCGACGACCTGCCCGGGGCCATCACCCTGGTCGAGTCCGCCCGCGCAGCCGTCCAGGCAGCCCCCGGGGACGACCCCGAGCTCGCCGCCGCGGCCGGGCGACTGGCCGAGGCATCCGTCATCCTCGGGGACATCGCTGCGGACCTGGCCCGGTTCTCTGCAGACCTGGACGGCGACGCCGTCTCCGACCTCGACGCCGCGCAGACCCGGCTCGCCGAGCTCAGCCGCCTCCAGCGCCTCTACGGTCCGGAGCTGACGGACGTGCTCGCCTGGGCCGAGGCGCAGCGCCCCCGCCTGGAGGAGCTGCAGGGCGACTCCGGGCGCATCGACGAGCTCGAGGCCGACCTCGCCCGCCTGGACGCCTCGCGTCGGGAGCGGGCCGCGGAGCTCACCACCCTGCGCACCGCCGCCGCAGGCCGCCTGGAGCAGGCCGTCACCGCCGAGCTGCACGCACTCTTCATGCCGGACGCCTCCTTCCACGTCTCGCTCGTCCCGCTGGACGACGGCGACCCCGGCCCCCACGGTGCGGAGGACGTCGCCCTTGCGCTGCGCCCGCACGCCGGAGCCGAGCCGCGCCCCCTCGGCCGGGGCGCCTCCGGCGGCGAGCTCTCCCGGGTGATGCTCGCCCTGGAGGTGGTCCTCGCCGAGACCGACCCCGTCCCGACGTTCGTGTTCGACGAGGTCGACGCCGGCGTCGGCGGTGAGGCGGCCGTCAGCATCGGCGCCCGACTCGCGCGCCTGGCCCGCCATGTCCAGGTCATCGCCGTGACCCACCTGCCGCAGGTCGCGGCCTACGCGGACCGGCACGTCCGGGTCGAGAAGAACTCCGACCCCGAGGCCGGGGTGACGACCTCCGACGTCGTCACGCTCGGGCAGCAGGAGCGGGTGGACGAGCTCGCGCGGATGCTCGCCGGGCACGGGGACTCTGCCGCCGCCCGGGCGCACGCCCGCGAGCTGCTGGAGGCGTCGGCGGCCGAGCGGGCCTGACGCCATGCGCCGAGCCCCCGCCGCGTGTGTACGATCGGGACCCGTGGTGCAACGTGACTCCCGCCCCCAGCCGTCCCGCACGGTGCCCCGGCAGAAGCCCGCGCGCGGCGGTGCGGTGCCGACGCCCGGTGCGGTCCTGACGTCCTCGACCCTCGTCGTCCCGGAGGACCCCCGTGGCTGAGGTCCCCGCGTCCGCCGGGCGCTCGCCGCTGCGCGACCTCTCCCTGCCGCGGCGGGTGAAGAAGTCCAAGACGGTCTTCGAGGGCCGGGTCTGGGACATCGCCCGCGAGAGCTTCCGCATGGACCCCGACGACAAGGGCCAGGAGCCGCTCACGCGCGAGCTGATGGTGCACCCGGGCGCCGTCGCCGTCCTGGCCCTGCGCACGCACCTCACCACCGCCGGCCCCGTCGAGCAGGTGGCGCTGGTCCGCCAGTACCGCCACCCCGTGGGCATGGAGCTCTGGGAGGTCCCCGCCGGGCTGCGCGACGTCGCCGGCGAGCCCCTCGTGGAGACGGCCCGCCGCGAGCTGCGGGAGGAGGCGGACCTCGAGGCCGCCGAGTGGCACACCCTCGCCGACTTCTTCACCACCCCCGGCGGGTCCACGGAGGCCATCCGCGTGTTCCTGGCCCGCCAGGTCAGCGCCGTTCCCGAGGGGGCGCGACACGAGCGTGAGGGCGAGGAGGCGTCCATGCCCCTGGCCTGGGTGAACACGGACGAGGTGCTCGACGCCGTCCTCGACGGGCGCATCCACAACCCGTCCACGGTGGTGGCGGTCCTCGCCCTCCACGCGCACCGGGCCCAGGCATGGCGTCGCCTCCGCCCGCCCGACGCCCCGTTCGTCCCCGACCGGCGGGGCCCCGGGGCCGACCGGCCCGCGTGAGCGCGTCGCCCGAGCTCCACCGCGCGCTCGACCGGCACCTGGACCACCTGGCCGTGGAACGGGGCCTGGCCAGCGCAACCCTGGCCGCGTACCGCCGGGACCTGGGCCGATACCTCGCATGGCTGGAGGCCTCCCGCGTGGATCGTCCCGCCGACGTCGACCCCGGGCACGTCGCCGGTTTCCTCTCCGCCCTCGGCACCGGGGACGACGGCGGCCGACCCCTGGGCGCCCGGTCCGCCGCGCGCGTGCTCTCCGCCGTGCGCGGCATGCACCGCTTCTGGGCGCTCGAGGGGCTCACCCCGACCGACCCGGCGGCCGATGTCGCCCCGCCCCGCCCACCCGAGCGGCTCCCGAAGGCGCTGCCCGTGGAGACGGTGACCCGGATCCTCGAGGCGGTCCCCACCGCGGAGCCCGCCGACCTGCGGGACCGCGCCCTGCTCGAGTTCCTCTACGGCACCGGGGCCCGCGTCTCTGAGGCCGTGGGACTGGACGTCGACGACGTCGTCGGCGTGGCGGGGGACCGGGGCGCCGGCCGGGGCGACGACGATCGGCTGCCCGTGGTGCGCCTCTTCGGCAAGGGCTCCAAGGAGCGGCTGGTTCCCGTGGGTTCGCACGCCGCCGACGCCCTCGCGGCGTGGCTCGTGCGCGGCCGACCCGCCCTCGCGGCAGCGGCGACGCGCCCGGTGCCGGCGCTGTTCCTGAATCTCCGCGGCGGGCGCCTCTCCCGGCAGTCGGCGTGGTCGATCCTCAAGGCGGCCGCCGAGCGGGCTGGCGTCGCCCAGGACGTCTCCCCGCACACCCTGCGGCACTCCTTCGCCACGCACCTGATGCAGGGCGGGGCCGACGTGCGCGTCGTGCAGGAGCTGCTGGGCCACGCGTCCGTGACCACCACCCAGGTCTACACCAGGGTCACGGCCGAGGCGCTGCGCGAGGTCTACGCGTCCGCCCACCCGCGGGCCCGCTGGACCACCTGACCCGCCACCCGTGGACGCCGCGGGGGCGGCGCCTCCCGCGGACCCCTGGTGGGATCCCGGAAGGCGCCGCCCCCGCGCGGAGACGGAACCGCTCAGCCCCGGGCCGGCAGCTCGCGCTGCGCCGTGTTCACTTTCCGGGCAGCTCGCGCTGCTCGGGGCCGTTGTAGGCCGAGAGCGGGCGGATCAGGGCGTTCGCGGCGCGCTGCTCCATGATGTGGGCGGTCCAGCCGGTGATGCGCGCGGCGATGAAGATCGGCGTGAACATCTCGGTGTCGAAGCCCATGAGGTGGTAGGTCGGGCCGGCCGGGTAGTCGAGGTTCGGCTTGATCTGCTTGGCCTCGTCCATGGCCTGCTCGAGCCCGTCGTACAGGCCGAGCATCTCCTCGCGGCCGTAGTGCTCGATCATGCGGTCCAGCGCGGCCTTCATGGTGGGCACACGGGAGTCGCCGTTCTTGTAGACGCGGTGACCGAAGCCCATGACCTTCTTCTTCTGGGCCAGGGCGTCCTCCATCCAGGCCTTCGCTCGGGCGGCGGCATCCTCGCGGGACTCCTCCTTGCGGATGCCGATCTCGTCGAAGGTGTGCATGACAGCCTCGTTGGCGCCGCCGTGCAGCGGGCCCTTGAGGGCGCCGATCGCGCCGGTGACGGCCGAGTGCAGGTCGGAGAGCGTCGAGGTGATGACGCGCGCCGTGAACGTGGAGGCGTTGAAGGAGTGCTCCGCGTACAGGACCATCGAGACGCGGAACGCATCGACGACCTCGGGGGCGGCCTCCTCGCCGAAGGACATCCAGAGGAAGTTCTGCGCGTAGTCCAGGTCCGCGCGCGGCTCCACGACCTCCTGGCCGCGGCGGCGGCGCTGATCATAGGCGACGACGGCGGGGAACGCGGCGAACAGCGCCTTCGCCTTCTCCAGCTCGGCCTCGGGGGAGGAGTCCTCCGCCTTCGGATGGTTGGCGCCCAGCACGGACACCGCGGTGCGCCCCACGTCCATCGGGTGGCAGTCGGTCGGCAGCAGGTCCACGGCGGCCTTCACCTCGGGGTCCAGCGCGCGGTGGGCGCGCTCGAACCGCTGGAACTCCTCCAGCTCCGCGTCGGTCGGCAGCTCGCCGTTCCAGAGCAGCAGCGCCACGGCCTCGAAGGGCAGCTGCGCCGCGAGGTCCTGCACCGGGTAGCCGCGGTAGAGCAGGGAGTTGGTCTCCGGGTTGACCTTGGACACCGCCGTGGTGTCCACGACGACGCCGGCCAGGCCCTTCTTGATCTCGGTCTCGGTCATGATGGGGGTCCTCTCAGAGGTTGGCGTTGTTCGAGTCGATGTCCAGCGTGGGGACGTCGAAGTTGAAGATGCCGGTGTCGAACGCGTTGTAGCCCTCGTAGTCCACGAGCTCGTACAGGCGGGCCCGGGTGAGCATCTGGTCCACCTGGGACTGCTGGGTGCCCTCCTCGCGGATGGCGTCCAGCACACGCTCCGCAGCGCCCATGGCCGAGCGGAGCAGGGTCACCGGGTAGATCACCATGGCGACGCCGGCGTCGGCCAGCTGCTGCCGGGTGAACAGCTCGGACTTGCCGAACTCGGTCATGTTGGCCAGCACGGGCACGCCCAGCGGGGCGAGCTCGCGACACACGGTCTCGAACTCGCCGATGTCCTTGAGGGCCTCGGGGAAGATCGCGTCCGCACCGGCCTCCACGAGCGCCTTCATGCGGGCGATCGCGGCGTCCAGGCCCTCCACGGCACGCAGGTCGGTGCGCGCCATGATGAGGAAGTTCGGGTCCCGGCGGGCGTCGACGGCGGCGGCGATGCGCTTGACCGCCGTGTCCAGGTCCACCATGTTCTTGCCGTCGAGGTGGCCGCAGCGCTTGGGGTTGAACTGGTCCTCGATGTGGCAGCCGGCCAGGCCGGCGTCCTCGAACTCCTGGACCGTGCGGGCCACGTTCATCGGCTCGCCGAAGCCGGTGTCGGCGTCGATCAGGCAGGGCAGGTCCGTGAGGCGGGCGATCTGTCCCCCGCGCACGGCCACCTCGGTCAGGGTGGTGAGGCCGACGTCGGGCAGGCCGAGCTCGTTGGCGAGGACGCCGCCGGAGATGTACACCCCGGGGAAGCCCTTCTCCTGGATCAGCTTGGCCGTGAGCGGGGTGAACGCGCCCGGGAACTGCTGGGCGCCGCCCTGCTTGAGGGTCTCGCGCAGGTCGATGCGCTTCTGGGCGGCGGTCTTCTTCGAGTACAGCATCAGAACAGCCCCTTCGGGGCGGCGGCGAGGTCGGCCTCGGACAGGAACGCCGGGTTGGCCAGGACGTTGAGCTGGTCGAGCTCGCCGGCCTGCAGCTCGGACAGGCGCTGCACGGCGTCCAGGAAGCGGTCCTGCTCCTCGGGGGTCACGACGCCCTCCGCCAGGGTGCGGAACTTCTGGATGTACTGCTCGCGGGCGAACGGGCGGGCGCCCAGCGGGTGGGCGTCGGCGACGGCGATCTGGTCGGTGATGACCGTGCCGTCCGTGAGGGTGATCTCCACGGCGCCGCCGAAGGCCTTCTCGGAGAGGTCGTTGGAGTGGTAGCGGCGGGTCCACTCGGGGTCCTCGACGGTGGTGACCTTGTGCCACAGGGCCACGGTGTCCGGGCGGGCGGCGCGCTCGGGGGCGTAGGAGTCCACGTGGTGCCACGCGCCGTCCTGCAGGGCGACGGTGAAGATGTAAGGGACCGAGTGGTCGAGGGTCTCGCGGGAGGCCGTGGGGTCGTACTTCTGCGGGTCGTTGGCTCCGGAGCCGATCACGTAGTGGGTGTGGTGGGAGGTCTTGATGAGCACGGACTCGACGTTCTCCGGGTCCATGGCCTCCGGGTGCTCGGAGTGCAGCTTGCGGGCGAGGTCGATCCAGGCCTGGGCCTGGTACTCGGCAGAGTGCTCCTTGGTGTAGGTGTCCAGGATGCCGCGCTTGGGCTCGCCCTGCTCCGGCAGCGGTACCTCGTAGTGGGCGTCCTTGCCGTCGAGCATCCAGGCGATCACGCCGTCCTCGCCCTCGTAGATCGGCACGGGGGAGGTCTGGCCGCGCATGGCGCGGTCGGCGGCCTCGACGGCCATCTTGCCGGCGAACGCCGGGGCGTGCGCCTTCCAGGTGGAGATCTCACCCTTGCGGGACTGGCGGGTCGCCGTGGTGGTGTGCAGGCCCTGGCCGATGGCCTGGAAGACGGTCTCGGCGTCGAGGCCGAGGAGGGTGCCGATGCCGGCGGACGCGGACGGGCCGATGTGGGCGACGTGGTCGATCTTGTGCTTGTGCAGGCAGATGGACTTCACGAGGTCCACCTGGACCTCGTAGCCGGTGGCGATGCCGCGGATCAGGTCGGCGCCGGAGCGGCCGGCGTGCTGGGCGACGGCGAGGATCGGTGGGATGTTGTCGCCCGGGTGGGAGTACTCCTCCGCCAGGAAGGTGTCGTGGTAGTCGAGCTCGCGGACGGCCACGCCGTTGGCCCAGGCGGCCCACTCGGGGGAGACCTTCTGGTCCACGCCGAAGACGGTGGCGCCGGCGCCGCCCGTGGAGACCGGGTGGGACAGGGCCTGGGCGCGGGCGGCCACGATAGGGCCGCGCTTCAGGGAGGCGACGGCGACGGAGGCGTTGTCGATGATGCGGTTGATGATCATCTCCTCGACCTCGGGGAGCACCTCGACCGGGTCGACGGCGACCTCGGCGAGCTTGTGGGCGAGCTGGTCCTCGCGGGCGAGGTTGTCGGCGGAGGGATGGACGCGGACGTCGTGCTTCTTCACTGATGTGCTCCTTCGAAGGGGGTGGGGGTCAGCAGGGTGGTCGACTCCGCGGCGCGGGCGCGCCGGGTGAGATGGGTGGCCGCGTGGTGCAGGTGCACGCGGGTGGTGGCCTCGGCGAGGTCGGCGGCGCCGGCGGCCACGGCCGCGGCGATGTCCGCGTGCTCCGCCGCCGACGACGCCAGGCGGGCCGGGTCGTGCGCGGCCAGGCGCCGCAGGCGGGCCAGGTGCAGGCGCAGCGTGCGCAGCGTGGAGACCAGGTAGGGGTTGCCCGCCGCGGCGTCGAGGCCGGCGTCGAGCTCGTCGGTCAGCGTGTAGTAGCCGGCCGGCTCGTCACCGGCCTCCAGGCGCGGGACCGCCGCGAGGAACCGGTCGGCGAGGGCGCCCATGGCGGCCGCCTGGTCGGCGTCGGCCCGCTCGGCGGCCCGCCGGGCCAGCAGCGATTCCAGGGCGATGCGCAGCTCGAACAGCTGCTCCGCCTCCTCGAGGCTGACGTCGGCGACGACGACTCCCCGGCCCGGCGCCTGGGCGGCGAGTCCATCGGCCACGAGGCGGGCCAGGGCCTCTCGCACCGGGGTGCGGGAGATCCCGAGGCGGTCCGCGAGCTCGACCTCGCCCAGCACCGTGCCCGGGGGCAGGGTCCAGTCGAGGATCTCCCCGCGCAGGGCGGCATAGGCCCGGTCGCTGACTCGCATGGCGCCACTGTATACAGAAACCCCGGCCGGTGTGAACGGGGGCACGGAAAAACCGCCTCTCAAGGGGTGAGAATCCGACGTGCGTGTGCGGGCGACTCCCGGCGGCGGCCCCTTATGTATGCACATCTCTTGTGCCACGTGATCCGCGCCACTATCCTCGAGCCATGGCGACCGACACCACCGCAGCCCCCCGCTCCTACGCCGACGTCCACCGCCGCTCCCTCGAGGACCGGGAGTCGTTCTGGCTCGCCGCCGCCGAGGCGATCGACTGGACCGTCCCGCCCACCCGGGCGCTCGACGACTCCGCCGCGCCCCTGTACCGCTGGTTCCCGGACGGCGTCCTGAACACGGCCCACAACTGCCTCGACCGGCACGTGGCCGCCGGCCGCGGGGAGGAGCTCGCGCTCGTCCACGACTCCGCCATGACGGGCGAGGTCACCCGCTTCACCTACGCGGAGCTCACCGCCGAGGTCGCCCGCCTGGCGGGCGCGCTCGCGGAACGCGGCGTCGGGAAGGGGGACCGCGTGCTGGTGTACCTGCCGATGATCCCGCAGGCCCCGATCGCCATGCTGGCCTGCGCCCGCCTGGGCGCGGTGCACTCCGTGGTGTTCGGCGGCTTCGCGCCGCGCGAGCTCGCGGCCCGCATCGACGACGCCACCCCGGACGTGGTGCTCACCTGCACCGGCGGCATCGAGCCCAAACGCCGCGTCGAGTACCTGCCGGCCGTGGCCGAGGCCCTCGAAATCGCCGAGCACCCCGTGCGCACCGTCCTCGTCCACCACCGCGAGGGGTTCGCCACCGCCCGCGAGGACGTCGCCGACCGCGGCGGGGCGGAGTGGGAGGACTGGGCCGAGGCCGTCGCCGACGCCGCCCCCGCCGGCTGCGTGGACGTCGCCGCCACCGACCCGCTGTACATCCTCTACACCTCCGGCACCACCGGCCGGCCCAAGGGCGTGGTCCGCGACCACGGCGGCCACGCCGTGGCCCTGCGCTGGACCATGGAGAACATCTACGACGTCGGTCCCGGCCAGGTCATGTGCACCGCCTCCGACGTGGGCTGGGTGGTGGGCCACTCCTACATCGTCTACGGGCCCCTGCTGGCCGGCGCCACCACCGTCCTCTACGAGGGCAAGCCCGTGGGCACCCCCGACGCCGGTGCGTTCTGGCGTCTGATCCAGGACCACGGCGTGCGCTCCTTCTTCACCGCTCCCACCGCGCTGCGCGCCGTCCGCAAGGCCGACCCGGAGGCCGCGCTGCTGGCCGAGTACGACGTCTCCAGCCTCCGCCACTTCTTCGCCGCCGGCGAGCGCCTGGACCCGGAGACCCAGAAGTGGATCGAGGGCGTCCTGGGCATGCCGGTGATCGACCACTGGTGGCAGACCGAGACCGGCTGGGCGATCGCCGCCAACCCCGTGGGCCTGGAGGAGCTGCCCGTGAAGACCGGCTCGTCGTCGGTGCCCAGCCCGGGCTTCGACGTCGTGGTGGTCGACGGCCTCGGCACGCCCGTGGCCCCGGGGGAGGAGGGCAACATCGCGATCCGCCTCCCGCTGCCGCCCGGCACCCTCCCCACCCTCTGGAAGGCGGACCAGCGCTACGTCGACTCGTACCTGACCGCCTTCCCCGGCCACTACGCCACGGGCGACTCCGGCATCGTCGACGAGGACGGCTATGTGTTCGTCCTCGGGCGCACCGACGACGTCATCAACGTCTCCGGCCACCGCCTCTCCACCGGCGTGCTCGAGGCCGCGCTGGCCTCCCATCCGGCGGTCGCCGAGTGCGCCGTCATCGGCGTCGCGGACACCCTCAAGGGCCAGCGGCCCTCGGGCTACGTGGTGCTCAGGGCCGGCGTGGAGCGCCCCGAGCCGGGCGGCGAGGCCGAGGAGGCACTGCTCGCGGAGCTCGTGCAGACGGTGCGCCGCGAGGTCGGCCCCGTCGCCGACTTCCGCGACGTGGCCGTGGTCGAGGCGCTGCCCAAGACCCGGTCCGGCAAGATCCTGCGCAAGACCATGCGCCAGTTGGCCGACGGCGAGCAGGTCGCCGTGCCCTCGACCATCGAGGACGCCTCGGTGCTCGAGGACCTCGCGGCCGTCCTGCGGCCCGCCGGCTGAGCACCTTCCGCATGAGCGGGCCCCGCCCGTGGAACGGGCGGGGCCCGCTCATGCGGAAGGGGCCCCCGGTGCCCAGACGTACTCCTGTTCGGGGCGCCCGCGGCCGCCGTGCCGTGCGCGACGGCGCACCCGACCGATCCGCTCGAGGTGCTCCAGGTAGCGCCGCGCCGTGACGCGGGACAGGCCCAGCCCGGCGGCGGCCTCGGAGGCGCTGCGGCCGCCGTCGGCATCGTGCACCAGGTCGAGGACCGCCTGGAGGGTGCCCGCCGAGAGGCCCTTGGGGAGTTCCTCCACGCCCCGTCGCTGACCGGCGCGGAACACGTCGTCCACGTGCTCCTGGCCGGACAGCCGCCCCGGCCCCGCGAGCAGCGCGGCCGCGCTGCGGAACCCCGTCATCCGCTGGGCGAACGCCTCGAACCCGAACGGCTTGACCAGGTACTGGACGACGCCGAGGGCGATCGCCCGCCGCACCACGGAGAGCTCCGTGGCGGCGGTGAGGGCGAGGACCCCGCCCTGGAAGCCCGCCGCGCGCAGCTGCTGCAGCAGGTCCAGGCCGTGGCCGTCCGGCAGGTTCATGTCCAGCAGGAGCACGTCGAAGGGGAAGCGGCCGTCGCGGTCGAGCGCCGCGGCCACGAGACGCCGCGCCGCGTCCACCGTGCCCACTGCACCTACCACCGTGAACCCGGGCAGGCGGGTCACGTGGTCCGCGCACGTCTGTGCGGTGAGCTCCTCGTCCTCGACGATCAGCACCCGGTAGGGCCGTTCCGCGCTCATGCCGCCTCCCCGTCCTGCTCGGGCCCCGCGGGCGGGACCTCCACCGTGAACACCGTGCCGGAGTCCGTCGCCACCTCGACGACGCCGCCCGCCTGGGACGCGATGCTGCGCACCAGGGCCAGGCCCATGCCGCGGCCCGCGATCCCGGCCGGCTTGGTGCTCCACCCCGGCTCGAACACGCGGTCCCCGTCCGGATCGAGGCCGGGCCCGCCGTCAGCCACCTGTACGAGGAGGCCGTCGGCGTCGCACGTGACGTCCGCGTCCACCCAGCGGCCGGCCGGCTCGGCGGCGTCCGCGGCGGCGTCGAGGGCGTTGTCCACCAGGTTGCCCACCACCGAGACGAGGTCGAGTGCGGCCAGGGGTGCGGGCGCCGACAGGCGCACGGCGTAGGTCAGCTCCACGCCGCGCTCCGCGGCCTGCGCGGCCTTGGCCTCCAGCAGGGCGGAGACGACGTCCTCGGCGTCCTGGTCGGGGCGGCGGTGCCGGGTGAGCACGTCGCGGGCGGCGTCCGTGCGCCCGGAGTCCAGCAGCGCCAGCGCGGTGTGCAGCTGGTTGGCGTGCTCGTGCGTCTGCGAGCGCAGCGCGGCGGTGAGCGTCCGGGACAGGGCGAGGTCGTCGGTGAGCCGCTGCAGGTCCGTGCGGTCGTGCAGCATCAGGACCCGGGTGCCGGCGGGGGCGGGGGAGATCCCCTCGCGGGCGGCGTCGTCCACGGCCCCGCCCCGCCGCGGGCGGGCCGCGCCCAGCACGCGCTGCCGGACCACGAACAGGCGGTCGCCGACGCGCGCCGGGAAGTCCGCGTCGGCGTGCTCCTCGAGTGCCCGGGCCAGCTCCTCGGGGAGGCGGGCGGCCGCAGGGACCGTGCCGTCCTCCGTGCGGGCCGGCAGCCCCAGCGCGTGCACGGCGGCGGCGTTGTGCTGGCGGATGCTCCCGTCCGGCGCGAGCACCACGAGCGAGGCCTCCAGCGAGTCCATCGCGGCGGCGGAGAGCAGGAACGACTCGGCCAGGTCCTCGGGACCCCGCCCCAGGGTGACGCGGTGCAGGTAGCGCGCCACGAGGAGGGCCGCGCCGAGGCCCGCGGCGAGGGTGAGCGCGAACGTCACCGCAAGGCGCGGCAGCTGGGCGGACGCGGCGACCTCCAGCTCGGAGACCCGCACCCCCATGGTGAGGACCCCGACGACGGCGCCCTCGGCGTCGCGGACGGGCACGAGCGCCCGCACCGAGATGCCGGCCGGACCCGTCGCCGAGACCTCCGTCCAGGACTCCCCGGCGAGCGCCCGGTCCACGGGGGCCGGATAGGCCGTGCCGACCTGCTCCGGACGCCAGCTCGCCACCCGCGTGCCCCGCGCGTCGAGCAGAGTCAGCCAGGAGACCCCCGCGTCGTCCACCACCGAGGGGATGCGCGCCTGCAGCGCCGCGGCCCCGGCAGGGGAGCCGAGGGCGTCCACGACGACCTCCTCCCGGGCGGCCAGGCGAGCGACGCCGAGCACGTGCCGCTCCTCCACCACGAAGGTGGCATCCCGGGCCTGCCGCCAGCCGGCCCAGCCGCTGAACACCGCGATCACGGACAGCAGCAGCACGAGGCTGGCCGCCACGCGGCGGGCGATGGACCAGGGGTGGCGCACGGCTGCTCCTCTTTTGCTCTGCGCTGCTCTGCGCCGCTCGGCGCTGAAGGACTCGGCGTCGTCCTCCCCCCGATCGTCTCCCGGGAGGGCGGGGTGTGACCACTATGACCGCAAGGGTGACGCGGGCCACCCCGCCGGGGGACGGTGGAGCCGTCCCCGCCGTCCGCAGGCGGGTCTTGCGAAGAAAGGCGGTGCCATGACGCACGCATCCCCCGCCGAGGCGGTCCCGGTCAAGAAGAAGGACCGGACCCACTGGCTCTACATCAGCGTGATCGCCTCGGTGATCCTGGGCGCCGCCGTGGGCCTGCTGTTCCCGGAGTTCGGCAAGTCCCTCAAGCCCCTGGGCGACGGCTTCGTCTCCCTCATCAAGATGATGATCGGCCCGGTCATCTTCTGCACGATCGTGCTGGGCATCGGGTCCATCGCGAAGGCCGCCACGGTCGGCAAGGTCGGCGGCCTGGCGCTGCTGTACTTCATCACGATGTCCACGTTCGCGCTGGCCATCGGCCTCGTGGTCGGCAACTTCGTGCACCCGGGCGAGGGCCTCAAGCTCACCCCCTACGACCCGAACAAGCCGAAGGCCCCCCTGGACTCCACGGTCCAGTTCCTCCTGGACATCATCCCGGGCTCCATGCCCGTGCTGCCCGTGCTGTTCGTCGCCCTGCTCGTGGGCTTCGCGCTCCAGCAGATGGGCCCCGCCGGCGCCCCGCTGCTGCGCGGCCTGACCCTGATCCAGGGCGTCGTCTTCCGCATCCTCATGATGATCATGTGGGTCGCCCCGCTGGGCGCGTTCGGCGCGATCGCCGCCGTCGTCGGCTCCACCGGCTGGTCCGCCATCGGCGCGATGCTCCTCCTGATGGGCGCCTTCTACCTGACCTGCATCCTGTTCATCACCCTCGTGCTCGGCACGATCCTCAAGGTCGTCACCGGGCTGAACATCTTCTCCCTGCTCAAGTACCTGGGCCGCGAGTACCTGCTGATCTTCGCCACCAGCTCCTCCGAGTCCGCCCTGCCCCGCCTCATCGCCAAGATGGAGCACGCCGGCGTGGACAAGTCCGTGGTCGGGGTGACCGTGCCCACCGGCTATTCCTTCAACCTGGACGGCACCGCCATCTACCTCACGATGGCCGCCCTGTTCGTCTCCAACGCCATGGGCATGGAGATGAACCTCGGCGAGCAGGTCGGCCTGCTCCTCTTCATGATCATCGCCTCCAAGGGCGCCGCCGGCGTCACCGGCGCGGGCCTGGCCACCTTGGCGGCCGGCCTGCAGGCGCACCGTCCGGAGCTGCTGGGCGGCATGGGCGTGATCGTGGGCATCGACAAGTTCATGTCGGAGGCCCGCGCGCTCACCAACTTCACCGGCAACGCCGTCGCCACCCTGCTCATCGGCCAGTGGGTCGGCGAGCTCGACGGGGACCGCGCCCGCCGCGTGCTCGGCGGCGAGCTGAAGTTCGACGAGGCCATGGTCGCCGGCCACGGCGACGCCGTCTTGGAGGACGCCAAGGCGCACCCCTCGATGGTCGAGCAGACCGGCGGCAGCCACGCCGCCTCCACGTACTGACCCGACCGGTCGACGACGCCGCCGGCCCGGCATCAGGATCGCTCCTGGTGCCGGGTCGGCGGCGTCTGTGCCTCCCGGCTCAGCCCAGGTCGCGGACCACGCGGAAGCCGAACATGGTGGTGGCCACCTCGGCGGAGAGGTAGGCGCCGCGGTAGTCCAGGCGCAGGTTCTGCGGCTGGTAGTTCCAAGCGCCGCCCCGGACCACCGGGAAGGGTACGGGGCCGTCGTGCACGGAGCCGTCGCCCGCCGTGCCGGAGAGGTCCTCGATCCAGTCGTCCGCCATGAACGCGCGGGCGTTGCCCGTGACGTCGTACAGCCCGAAGCCGTCGGCCTCGAACGATCCGACCGGGGCGGTGTGCGCGAAGCGGTCCGTCACGGACAGGCTCTCCCAGGGGAACCCGTTGACCGCCTGGGAGACGGTGTCGTAGGTGTTGGCGTAGCGGGCCGCCTCGTCGAGGGTGTCGCCCCAGAAGAAGGCGGTGTCGGCCCCGCCGCGGGCGGCCCACTCCCACTCGTCCTCCGTGGGCAGCCGGTCGGACTCCCCGGTGGTCTCGGAGAGCCAGTCGACGTAGGCCTGGGCGTCCTGGCGGGTCAGGGCGACGGACGGGGAGTCGGGGGTCTGCTCGAAGCCGGGGTCCAGGTAGGACAGCTCCGGGTTGAACGTCATGGCGCTGGGATCCTCCGGGTCCCACCAACGGGACCCGCCGCACACCTGGTATCCGGTGTCGTCCACGAACGCCTGGAACTGCTCCACGGTGACCTCGGTGCGACCCAGGGCGAAGGGCTCGGCAATGGTCACCTCGCGCTGGGGCAGCTCGAAGTCCCGGCGATTCTCCGGCACGCCCCAGGCCTCGTGCTCGGCGTCGGTCGAGCCGGCGGTGTAGGTGCCGGCGGGGATCACCACCATGTCGGGTCCGGCCTGGTGGTCGGAGGACACGGTGCCGGCGGGGGTGCCGGCGTCGACATCCGCGGCGGTCGACACGGGGGTGCCCGCGGCGTGCGCGGCCTGGTCGAGGCGGTCGGCCAGGGTCTGCACGATGAACCGCCACTCGTCGACGGCGCCCGTGAGCATCATGTCGTCGTCGATGGCCCCCTGCACGCAGTCGGGCGACGAGGTGTGCTCGAGCAACGCCCGGGACCCGGCGCCGGCCCGTGGGAGGGGGGGCGTCCGCGGCGTCGCCCGGGGCCGCCGACGCCGACCACCCACTAGGCTGGGTCCCCAGCAGGACGACCTCCGGCCGCGGTCCCGCGGCGTGGGGCCGTCGACGCGCCCAGACGACCACCGTGGAAGGAGCCGGCGCCGCCGTGACCCCCAAGGAACCGATCCCCGTCATGACCGTGCACGGCGAGCCCGTTCTGGGGCCCACCGGGCGCCCCAAGCACGAGTTCCCCGAGCCGACCCCGCTGGCCGGCCATGGACCTGCGCGGATCATCTCGATGGTGAACCAGAAGGGCGGCGTCGGGAAGACGACCTCCACGATCAACCTGGGGGCCGCGCTCGCGGGCTACGGCCGCAAGGTCCTCATGGTGGACTTCGACCCCCAGGGCGCCCTCTCCGCGGGCCTCGGCGCGGACCCGTACGAGCTGGACGTCACCGTCTACAACGTGCTCATGGAGCGCAAGGTCACCGCCCGGGACGCGATCCTCCCCACCGCGTTCGAGAACATGGACGTGCTGCCCGCCAACATCGACCTCTCCGCCGCCGAGGTGCAGCTGGTCAACGAGGTCGCCCGCGAGCAGGTCCTCGATCGGGCCCTGCGCCAGGTCAAGGACGACTACGACGTCGTCCTCATCGACTGCCAGCCCTCCCTGGGCCTGCTCACCGTCAACGCGCTGACCGCCTCGGACGGCGTCATCATCCCGCTCACCGCCGAGTTCTTCGCCCTGCGCGCGGTGGCGCTGCTGGTGGAGACCATCGAGAAGGTCCAGGACCGGCTCAACCCGGACCTCGAGATCGACGGCGTGCTGGCCACCATGTTCGACCAGCGCACCCTCCACTCCAAGGAGGTCGTGGGCTCGCTCGTGGACGGCTTCGGGGACCGGGTGTTCGAGACCGTGATCAAACGGTCCATCAAGTTCGCCGACGCGACCGTCGCCGCGACGCCGATCACCGTGTTCGCCGAGAACCACGACGGCGCCAAGGCCTACCGCCAGCTGGCCCGCGAGCTGATCTGCCGCGGCGGAGCGCCGTGATCCGCCGCTGACGCCGGCCCCGCACGAGGCGCCCGGCACCCGCTCCGCACGCCTGCGCGGAGCCGGGTGACGGGCGCCTCAGCGCATCCGGGCCCGATCTCTGCGAGAATGGCCGGATGGGCGCCGTCGGAACGACCCGACGCCGGCCCTCCCCACACCCCCACGGCGCCTCCTCAACGGACACGGCGCCGACCTCTCCGCGCGTGCGCCCTCCGGCTCCGTGCGGCCCCGATCCCGGAAGGACCCCGACTCCATGAACTCCCGCAAGCCGCGAGGCTCCGGACGCACCCCCGCCGCAGGCAAGCGCGGCGGCCCGTTCTCGGAGCGTGACTTCCAGCGCAACCTCGGCGCCCGCCGCGGCCCCGCCCGTCCGAAGGACGAGCCCGCCTTCGACGAGGACGCCGCCGAGCGCCGCGTCCGCTCCAGGCGCGGCAAGGGCGCCGGGGCCGCCCGCGCCAAGGCCCAGCACCTCGAGGAGATCCACGTGGAGGACGGCGAGCGCCTGCAGAAGGTGCTGGCCTCCGCCGGCGTGGCCTCCCGCCGCGTCTGCGAGGACCTCATCGCCGAGGGCCGCGTGGAGGTGGACGGCGTCGTCGTCACCGAGCCGGGCGTCCGCGTGGACCCGGTGCGCTCCCGCATCCAGGTCGACGGGATCTCGGTGCAGACCGACGTCACCAAGCAGTACTTCGTGTTCAACAAGCCCCGCGGCGTGATCTCCACGATGCTGGACCCGGAGGGGCGCCCCTCGATCGCCACTTACCTGAAGCCGGGCCAGGAGAACCTCTTCCACGTGGGCCGCCTCGACAACGAGACCGAGGGCCTGCTGATCCTCACCAACGACGGCGAGCTCGCCAACCGCCTCACCCACCCCTCGTGGGAGGTGCCCAAGACCTATCTGGTGCAGACCCGCGGCCCGCTGGCCAAGGGCGTGTCCAACCGCCTGCGGGAGGGCGTCGAGCTGGAGGACGGCCTCGCGAAGGTGGACTCCTTCAAGCTCGTGGACTCGACGCCGGGCCACGTGCTCGTCGAGGTCGTGCTGCACTCGGGCAAGAACCGGATCGTGCGCCGCATGTTCCAGGAGATCGGCCACCCCGTCGAGCGCCTCGTGCGCGTCAAGGTCGGCCCGATCCTCCTCGGCGACCAGAAGCAGGGCTCCGTGCGCGCCATGACGGCGCAGGAGCAGGGCCACCTCAAGGCCCTGGTGGACCTGTGATCCCGGCCGAGGGCGGCGCCGGCCCGGCCGGCCTCTCCGGCCCCGTGCTGGTCCGTGGCACCGGCCTGCTCGGCGCCTCGATCGGCCTGGGGCTGCGCGCCGCTGGCGCCGACGTCCTGCTGGACGACCCCTCGCCGACGGCGCTGGCCGTCGCCCGGGACATCGGCGCCGGCGCCGTCGTGGACCTCGACGACCCCGCGCTGGCCCCCGGCCTCGTGGTGGTCGGTGCGCCGCCGGACGTGACGCCCGCCGTCGTGGTGGACTCGCTGCGCCGCTGGCCGCACGCCGTGGTCACGGACATCGCCTCCATCAAGGGGGCGATCCTCGCCGAGGTGCGCGAGGCCGCGACGCGCGGGGACATCGCCCCCGGCGACGTCGCCCGGTACCTGCCCGGCCACCCCATGGCCGGCTCGGAGCGCTCCGGTCCCGTCGCCGCGCGCGGCACGCTGTTCACGGCGAGCCCCTGGGTGCTCTGCCCGGCCGCGGAGACGGATCCGGCCGCGCTCGCGGCGGGGGAGGCCCTGGCCCGCACCCTGCAGGCCACGGTGCACCGCATGTCCGCCGCGGACCACGACGCGTCCGTGGCCCTGATCTCCCACCTGCCGCAGATCGCCGCGTCCCTGGTGGCCTCCCGCCTCCAGGACGCCCCGGACCCCTCGCTGGCCCTGGCCGGCAACGGGCTGCGGGACACCACCCGCATCGCGGCCTCGGACCCGCACCTGTGGGTGCAGATCCTGGCCGGCAACGCGCCGCAGATCGTGCCCACGCTGCACGGGCTGCGAGAGGATCTGGACAGGCTCATCGGCACGCTCGAGGCGCCGTCCGCGCCCGGCGCACGGCTGGACGTCGCGCGGCTGATCGCGGAGGGCAACGCCGGACGCGCCCGGATCCCGGGCAAGCACGGCGCCCCGCCGCAGGCGTTCGCCCTGGTCACCGTGATCGTGGACGACACGCCGGGCCAGCTCGCCGCGCTGTTCGAGGAGATCGGGCGCGCGGGCGTGAACGTGGAGGACATCCGCCTCGACCACGCCTCCGGGTACCGGGTCGGCATGGTGGACGTCTCGGTGCTGCCGGGACGCAAGGACGAACTCGTGTCGGCGCTGACCGACGCCGGATGGAAGGTGGTCTGAGCCATGACCGAGCACACCCAGCACGACGACGCGGCGCGCCCCGCCCTGGTGGTGGCCGTGGACGGGCCCTCGGGCTCGGGCAAGTCCTCCGTGTCGAAGGCGGTGGCCCGTCGCCTCGGCGCGGCCTACCTGGACACGGGCGCCATGTACCGCGCGGTGGCCTGGCACGTCCTGGACTCCGGCGTGGACCTCGCCGACCCCGACGCGATCGCCGGCGCGGCCCGCGCCATGGACCTGCGCCAGTCCACGGACCCGGACGTCGAGTCCGTGGTCGTGGGCGGCACGGACGTGACGGACGCCATCCGCGAGGACCGTGTCACCGACGTCGTCTCCACCGTGGCCGTGGTGATCCCCGTGCGCGAGGAGCTGCAGCGCCGCCAGCGCGCGGCCATCGCCGGGGCCGGACGCATCGTCGCCGAGGGACGCGACATCACCACCGTGGTGGCCCCGGATGCGCACGCCCGTGTGCTGCTGACCGCCTCCGCCGAGGCCCGCATGGCCCGCCGTTCCGGCCAGCTGCAGCGTGCCGGCGCGGGGGAGCGGGACGCCGCCACCCTCGAGCGCCAGGTCTCCGGCCGCGACGCCCGGGACTCCGCCGTCTCCACGTTCGACCGCCCCGCCGAGGGCGTGGCGCTCGTGGACTCCACCGAGCTCGACTTCGAGCAGACCGTCGCGGCCGTGCTGGCCGCCGTGCAGGACCAGGCCGGCGTGGACGCCGTCCCGGGCCGCTGACCCGGAAGGACCGCCCCGATGACCGAGAACACCCCCCTGACGGAGGGCGAGGAGTACCAGCCCGCCGGTGAGGACCACCTGGCCGAGCGCCTGGCCGCCATCTCCGACGAGGAGGCCGACGCCCGCGCCGCCTCCCTGCGCGCCGGCCTCGGCGACTACGAGTTGGAGGAGGACGACGCCGCCCTCCTCGCCGACTGGGACGGGGACGACGAGTTCGACCTCGACCTGCCCGTGCCGCCCGTGCTCGCCATCGTCGGACGCCCCAACGTGGGCAAGTCGACCCTGGTCAACCGCATCATCGGCCGCCGCGAGGCCGTCGTCGAGGACGTGCCGGGCGTGACCCGCGACCGCGTCTCCTACGAGGCCGAGTGGAACGGCCGCGTGTTCACCGTGGTGGACACCGGCGGCTGGGAGCACGACGCCAAGGGCATCCACAAGCGCGTCGCCGACCAGGCCGAGCTGGCCGTGGACGTGGCCGACGCCGTCGTCTTCGTGGTGGACGCCACCGTGGGCATGACCGCGACGGACGAGGCGGTCGTGACCATGCTCCGCCGCAAGGACCGGCCCGTGATCGTGGCCGCCAACAAGGTGGACGACATGGTCCAGGAGGCCGACGCCGCCTCCCTGTGGTCCCTCGGCTTCGGCTACCCCTGGCCCGTCTCCGCGGTGCACGGGCGCGGCGTGGCGGACCTGCTGGACGCGGCCCTGGAGGAGCTGCCGGAGGAGTCGGCGCACGGCGGGCTCGTCCCGCGCGGCGGCCCCCGTCGGATCGCCCTCGTGGGCCGCCCGAACGTCGGCAAGTCCTCCCTGCTGAACAAGCTCGCCGGCGCGGACCGCGTGGTCGTGGACGACTACGCGGGCACCACCCGCGACCCGGTGGACGAGCTCGTGGAGCTCGGCGGGCGGCTGTGGCGCTTCGTGGACACCGCCGGCATCCGCCGTCGCCAGCACATGGCGCACGGCGCCGACTACTACGCCTCCCTGCGCACGGCGTCCGCCCTGGACCGCGCGGAGGTGGCCGTGGTGCTGCTGGAGGCCCCGAGCGTGATCTCGGAGCAGGACGTGCGCATCGTGCAGATGGCGCTGGAGTCCGGGCGCGCCCTCGTGCTGGCCTTCAACAAGTGGGACCAGATGGACGAGGACCGCCGCCCCCAGCTGGAGAAGGAGATCGAACGGGACCTGGCCCACGTGGCCTGGGCGCCGCGGGTGAACATCTCCGCGCTCACGGGCTGGCACAAGGACCGCCTGGTGCCCGCGCTGGACACGGCGCTGGAGTCCTGGGACCGCCGCATCCCCACGGGCAAGCTGAACGCGTTCCTGGGCGAGCTCGTGGCGGCGCACCCGCACCCCCTGCGGGGCGGCAAGCAGCCGCGCATCCTGTTCGCCACGCAGGCGTCCACGCGGCCGCCGACGTTCGTGCTGTTCACCACCGGGTTCCTCGACCCCGGCTACCGCCGGTTCATCGTGCGCCGCCTCCGGGAGACGTTCGGCTTCGAGGGGACGCCCATCGAGATCGGCATGCGCATCCGCGAGCGGCGCGGCCGCAAGCGCTGACGCGGCTCCCATGGTCGTCCCAGGCTGGCCCGCTAGCCTGGCCCTCATGACGACGACGCCCCGCGCCTCGCGCGCCTCCCGCCCCGCCGCGGCCCTGTTGACCCTGGCGGGTGCCGCCCTGGCCCTGACCGGCTGCGCGGCCGGCCCGGACCAGGAGACCGCCGACGCGCTGGCGAGCGCCGACGAACGGATCGCGAGCGCCGAGGCGGAGATCGCGGACCTGAAGGACCGCATGGACCGGGTCCCCGACACGGCGGCCATGCAGAGTCAGGCCTCCGAGGCGGTGTCCAGCGCCGTGGCCCAGGCCACGGGGGCGGCCGGGTCGCTGGGCGCGGACGCCGCCCGGCGTGCCCAGGAGGCGGTCGACGGCGTGTCCGGGCTGCCGGACGCCGAGGCCGTGCAGCAGGTGGAGGACGGCGGCCGGGTGATCGTGGAGTACGCGCAGGACGCCCTCCCCAAGGACCCCGCCGAGCTGCAGGCCCGCCTGGACGAGGCCGCCGACGCGGTCCGCCGGCAGGTCCCGGACTCCGCCGGTGTGGAGTTCAAGGTGGGGGACCAGACCTTCACCTTCTGAGCCGCCTGGACTCGCCCCGGGAAGTGCCCCCGCGATGTCCGGACGGCACCTGCCCGCGTGATACGATCCGCGGGAAGCGCGGCGTCGCCTGTCATGCCCCTCGGGGCCAGACGGCCCAGACGTCGGTTGCGCGTGCGACCCGGTGACGGAACGTCCGCGCCCGGGGGGCTCTCGGTCGGGTCACCCTTGGTTCAGGGCGAGGGGTTCACGTTCACGAAGAGGACGTGGGCCCCTTTCTCTTCGGCCCCGTACCCCAGGCGGCCAGCCGGCGGGGGAGTCGATTCGCCCCGCGTCTCGGAATGGGGTATCATTGACGAGTGCTGAAACGCGGAACGCCGCGGATCGCCACGGGCTATGGCGCAGGTTGGTAGCGCGCTTGACTGGGGGTCAAGAGGTCGTGGGTTCAAATCCCGCTAGCCCGACCAGCAGCACGAGGGCCCCGGAACCTGTCGGTTCCGGGGCCCTCGTCGTCGTGGAACGGCTCGCCCCCGCCTCGCGGGCAGCGTGATCTGTGCCACGAATCGGTCGGACGGCGTCGTCCCGCCCGGGCCGGAGGCCCTGTGGATGGAATCATGCTCCGATGACCCACAGCCCAGACAGCGGCGCCTCCGTGGCGCCCGACGCAGACCTGGGCGCCGCGCAGGCGCCCGCTCCCGACTGGCACGGCCGCCGCTTCTTCGGCCAGCCCGGCCCGCTCGCCAACCTCTTCTCCGTGGAGATGTGGGAGCGCTTCTCCTACTACGGCATGCAGGCGATGCTCGTGTACTACATGTCCTGGACCGCCGAGCGCGGGGGCCTGGGCATCGACGAGGCCACCGCCACCGGCATCGTCGGCGCCTACGGCGGCATGGTGTACGTGTTCTGCATCCTCGGCGGCTGGATCGCCGACCGCCTCCTCGGCTCCGAGCGGACCATGTTCTTCTCGGCCGTCGGCATCATGCTCGGCCACATCGCCCTGGCCCTGGTCCCGGGCGTGCCCGGCCTCATCCTCGGCCTGGTCCTCGTCGCCGTCGGCTCCGGCGGCCTCAAGGCCAACGCCGCCAACCTCGTCGGCTCCCTCTACGCCAAGGGCGACCAGGCCCGTGACGCCGGGTTCTCGATCTTCTACATGGGCGTGAACCTCGGCGGCCTCGTCGGCCCGCTGCTCACCGGCTGGGCCCGTCAGACCTGGGGTTTCCACGTGGGCTTCGGCCTGGCCGCTGTCGGCATGGCCATCGGCCTCACCCAGTACGCGCTGACCCGCAAGAACCTGCCCTCCACCGTCCACGGCGTCCCGGACCCGCTGCCCCGCTCGCAGTACGGCCGCTGGGCACTGATCGGGCTGGCCGGCCTCGCCGTCGTCGCCGTCCTCCTCCTGACGGGCGTCGTCAACGTGGGCAACCTCGCCGACGCCGTCGTGGTGCTCGCCGCCCTCGCGGCGATCGCCATCTTCGCCGTGCTGCTGACGTCCTCCAAGGTCTCCGCGGAGGAGCGCTCGCGCGTGAAGGCGTTCATCCCGCTGTTCATCGGCACCGCCGTGTTCTTCGCGCTCTTCCAGCAGCAGTTCACCGTGGTGGCGCTCTACTCGGAGAACCGCCTGGACCGCACCCTGTTCGGCACCGAGATCCCCATGGAGTGGGTCAGCTCGATCAACCCGATCTTCATCATCGCGTTCGCCCCGGTGTTCGCCGCGCTGTGGACCCGCCTCGGCGACCGCCAGCCGTCCACGCCCGTGAAGTTCGCCCTCGGCATCCTGCTGATCGGCGCGGCCTTCCTCCTCTTCATTCCGGCCTCCGGCTTCCTGGCCGTGCCGCTGCTGTGGCTGACGCTCATCCTCTTCGTCATGACCATGGGCGAGCTGATGATCTCCCCGGTGGGCCTGTCCCTGTCCACGAAGGTGGCCCCCGCGGCCTTCCCCGTGCTGATGGTGGCCCTCTACAACCTGTCGGTGGCCCTGGGCACCGCGCTCGCCGGCTCGCTGGCCGGCTCCTACACCGCGGAGAACGAGGCCGGGTACTTCGGCGTGATCGGCGGCGTCACCATCGCCGTCGGCGTGGTCATGCTGCTGCTGGCCCCGGCCGTGCGCCGCGGCATGCGGGGCGTGCGCTGAGCGCGCCTCGGTGGCGGAAGGCCCTCCTCCCTCGGTAGTCTGCGGGACAGACCATCCCCCCCCACCCGACTGAAGGGGTTCGACCATGAGCAGCATTCCCGAGGGCTTGAAGTACTCCACCGATCACGAGTGGGCCCAGGACGCGGCCGAGCCCGGTGTCGTCCGCGTCGGCATCACCGACTTCGCGCAGGACGCGCTCGGCGACGTCGTGTACGTCGACCTGCCGTCGGTGGGCGACGAGGTGACCGCCGGCGCGGCCATCGGTGAGGTGGAGTCCACCAAGTCGGTCTCGGACATCATGGCCCCGGTCTCCGGCACCGTCACCGCCGTCAACGAGGAGCTCGACGGCGAGCCCGCCCTGGTGAACTCCGCCCCCTATGAGGGCGGCTGGCTCGTGGAGATCAAGCTGTCCGACCCCGCCGAGGTCGACGGCCTCCTCGACGCCGCCGGCTACGCCGCTCACGTCGGCTGACCCGCCTCCCTCCGCCCCTCCGCACCCGCGGCGGGGCGGAGCCGTATGAACCGCCGGCGACGGGGTCGGCGGCGTCGCGCGTGTCCGGGCCTCGGACGCGAGCCTCGTCCCGTTCCGCCTCGTCCCCCACCCCCGAGGAGACCCCCATGACGCAGCAGGAGCCCAGCCTCCACACGTCCTCCATCAGCCTCACCGACCTGGCCCCCGTCGCGGAGACCGGTCTGTCCCCGGAGGAGACCGCCGCCGTGCGCGCGCTCCCGGCCGGGGCGGCCCTGCTCGTCGCCCACGAGGGCCCCGACGCCGGCGCCCGCTTCCTCCTGGACACCCCCGTGGTGACCGTGGGGCGGCACCCGGAGTCCGACATCCTGCTCGACGACGTCACGGTCTCCCGGCGCCACGCGGAGTTCCGCGCCGTGGACGGCGGGCACGAACTCGTGGACCTGTCCTCGCTGAACGGGACCTACGTCAACAACGACCGCGTGGACCAGGTGCGCCTGCGCACCGGCATGCAGCTGCAGATCGGTCGCTACCGCCTGAGCTACCACGCCGCCGAGCCCGCCTGACCCGCGTGAGCGCCCCGCACGAGCCGTCCGCCGCCCCGCCACCCGCGGGCGCGGCGCTGGGCATCGGCGACCTCGTGGCCGCCCTGGAGCCCTCTTTCCCCGGTGTGAGCGCGTCCAAGGTGCGCTTCCTGGAGGACCGCGGCCTCGTGCGCCCCGAGCGGACGGCCGCGGGCTACCGCCGCTACCGGCCCGCGGACGTGGACCGGATCCGGCTGGTCCTCACGCTGCAGCGTGACCGCTTCCTGCCCCTCAAGGTCATCCGGGAGCACCTCGACGCCCTGGACCGCGGCGAGCGCCCCGAGGATCTGGGCGAGGCCCCCGCGGCCGCCCAGGAGGCCGTGCGGCTGGGGCACGGGATCGCGGACCCCGACCGCCGCTGGACGCGGGCCGAGCTGGCCCGGGAGGCTGAGGTGCCGGCCCCGCTCGTGGACGAGCTGGACCAGTACGCGCTGCTGCCGCGCGCGGAGGACGGCCTGCACCCGCCGGCGGCCCTCGGCGTCGTCCGGGCGGCGGGGCGCCTGGCGGCGCACGGCATCGAGCCCCGCCACCTGCGGCCCTTCCGCGCCGCGGCGGACCGCGAGTTGGGCCTGGTGCAGAGCGCCGTGGCCCCGCTGGCCACCCGCCGGGACGCCGGCACCCGGGAGCGCGCCGCCCGGACGGCGGAGGAGATCGCCACCGCCTGCCTCGCCCTGCACGCCGCCCTCGTGCGCGCGGGACTGGAGAGCCTCGATGGCTGAGCCCCCCGAGCCTGCGGGCGACGTGCCCCTGACCGTCCTGGGCGTCCGGGTGGAGCTGCCCGAGCAGCAGCACGTCATCCTCCTCCTGGACCCGCCGGGGGAGATCGTCCTGCCGCTGTGGGTCGGCTCTCCGGAGGCGGCGGCCGCGGCGCTGGCCCTGGAGGGGGCCCCGAGCCCCCGGCCCGGCACCCACGCCCTGCTGCTGGCCGCCCTGGCCGCCGCGGGCTCGCGGCTGCGCGGCGTGCGGCTGACCCGGATCGAGGACGAGACCGTCCACGCCGCCCTGCTGCTCGACGGGGGAGCCGAGGTGGACGCCCGCGCCTCTGACGCCGTCGTGCTGGCGGTCCGCGCGCAGGTCCCGGTGCTCTGCGCCGCGGAGGTGATCGCGGCCGCGGGCATGGCGGCCCGCGACGCCGCGGCCGGGGACGAGGACGAGGTCGACGACTTCCGCGCCTTCCTCGACTCCGTGGACCCGGAGGACTTCGCCTGACCCCGCCGGGGCGCGACACGGAGGACCCCCACCCTCGGGTTCGTTGACCCGCCGCCCGGCGCGCCGTACCGTCGTCCAGAAGGCCCCCGGCCGCACCCGGGCCGCCCACGCGCACCTCCACGGTCACCGGAGGGCGCGCGGACGACCCGCCAGCGGCCACCGCAGCGGGGCCGCCGACCAGGAAGGGTCTCCTCTGTGACACCTCATGCAGGTCCTGGTCTGCCCCTCGGCATCGACGGCAGACAGGGACGTCTCTTCGACGTCGACGCGCTCGCCCCCGGCGGCGACGTCGGCTACCGCGGCCCCACCGCGTGCAAGGCCGCCGGCATCACGTACCGGCAGCTCGACTACTGGGCCCGCACCGACCTCGTGGTGCCCACCGTGCGCGGAGCCTCCGGCTCCGGCACGCAGCGCCTCTACTCGTTCCGCGACATCCTCGTGCTCAAGGTGGTCAAGCGCCTGCTGGACACGGGCGTGTCCCTCCAGCAGATCCGCACCGCGGTGGCGCACCTGCGCGAGCGCGGCGTCGACGACCTGGCGCAGATCACCCTGATGAGCGACGGCGCCTCCGTGTACGAGTGCACGTCGCCGGACGAGGTCGTGGACCTCGTCCAGGGCGGCCAGGGCGTGTTCGGCATCGCCGTCGGCCGCGTCTGGCGCGAGGTCGAGGGCAGCCTCGCCGAGCTGCCCGGCGAGGTGCTCGGCGACGACCACGCCCCCGAGGACGAGCTCTCTGCCCGCCGCCGCGCGCGGCGCCCCGCACGCACCGCGTCCTGAGCCGCGACGCCGACGCCCCTTCCCCCACGGGAGGGGGCGTCGGCGCATGCGGGGTGACCCGTGCGCCGTCATAATGTGGCATACCTCACCAGGACCGCGTGAGCGGTATGCCAGACTCGGGCCATGAGTCTTCCTCTGGATCCCGACACCACCCGCAACGGCGCGGGTCGTCCGGCGCACGCCGCGGCTCCCGCCTTCTCCAAGGTCCTCGTCGCCAACCGCGGCGAGATCGCCGTCCGCGCCTTCCGCGCCTGCCACGAGCTGGGGGCCCGCACCGTCGCGGTCTTCCCGCACGAGGACCGCAACTCCATCCACCGTCAGAAGGCGGACGAGGCCTACCGCATCGGCCAGGAGGGCCATCCCGTGCGGGCCTACCTGGACGTGGACGAGATCCTCCGCGTGGCCAAGGACGTGGGCGCGGACGCCATCTACCCCGGCTACGGCTTCCTCTCGGAGAACGCCGGGCTCGCCCGTGCGGCCGCCGAGGCCGGCATCACCTTCGTCGGCCCGCCCGCGGACGTGCTGGAGCTGACCGGCAACAAGGTGGAGGCGCTGCGCGCGGCCAAGCGGGCCGGCATCCCGACCCTGAAGTCCTCCGACCCCAGCTCCGACGTCGAGTGGCTGCTGGGCCAGGCCGAGGAGATCGGCTTCCCCATCTTCGTCAAGGCCGTCGCCGGCGGCGGCGGGCGCGGCATGCGCCGCGTCGAGCGCCCCGAGGACCTGAAGGACTCCCTCGAGGCCGCCATGCGCGAGGCGGACACCGCCTTCGGCGACCCCACGGTGTTCCTGGAGCAGGCCGTGCTGCGCCCGCGGCACATCGAGGTACAGGTCCTCGCCGATGCGGAGGGCAACGTGGTGCACCTCTTCGAGCGCGACTGCTCTCTGCAGCGCCGCCACCAGAAGGTCATCGAGATGGCGCCCGCGCCGCACCTGGATGAGGAGATCCGCCAGGCCCTGCATCGGGACGCCGTCGCGTTCGCCAAGGAGATGGGCTACGTCAACGCGGGCACCGTCGAGTTCCTCGTGGACACCGCCGGCGAGCGCGCCGGCCAGCACGTGTTCATCGAGATGAACCCGCGCATCCAGGTCGAGCACACCGTGACCGAGGAGGTCACGGACGTCGACCTCGTCGCCGCGCAGCTGCGGATCGCCGCGGGCGCGACGCTGGAGGAGCTCGGCATCCGCCAGGAGGACCTGCACGTGCGGGGCTTCGCCATCCAGTGCCGCATCACCACCGAGGACCCGGCCAACGGGTTCCGCCCGGACACCGGCACCATCACCGCCTACCGCTCGGCGGGCGGCTCCGGCGTGCGCCTCGACGGCGGCACCATCTACGCCGGCGCCGAGATCAGCCCCCACTTCGACTCGATGCTGGTCAAGCTCACCTGCCGCGGCCGCGACTACGAGACGGCGGTGCGCCGCGTCCGGCGCGCCCTGGCAGAGTTCCGCGTGCGCGGCGTGACCACGAACATCCCGTTCCTCATGAACGTGATGGACGACCCGCAGTTCGTGGCCGGGGACGTGGCCACGGACTTCATCGACAAGCACCCCGAGCTCGCGATGGTCAACCGCTCCCAGGACCGCGGCTCCAAGGCGCTGCAGTACCTGGCGGACGTGACCGTGAACAAGCCGCACGGCGAGCGCGTGGACGGGATCGACCCCCGCGACCGCCTGCCCGGGCATCCCTCGGACAAGCGCCACGAGCCGGACCGGTCCCCGTTCGACGGCCCGAGCCGCAACCCGGGCGCCGTCCCGCCGGCGGGCTGGCGCCAGGTCCTGGCGGAGCAGGGCCCCGAGGGCTTCGCCCGCACCCTGCGCGAGCAGACCGCGCTGGCCGTCACGGACACCACCTTCCGCGACGCCCACCAGTCGCTGCTCGCCACTCGCGTGCGCACCCGCGACCTGCTCGCCGCCGCCCCGGCCGTGGCGCACACCCTGCCGGGCCTGCTCTCGGTCGAGGCCTGGGGCGGGGCGACCTACGACGTCGCCCTGCGCTTCCTGCACGAGGACCCCTGGCAGCGCCTGGAACTGCTGCGCGCCGAGCTGCCGAACATCCCGATCCAGATGCTGCTGCGCGGCCGCAACACCGTGGGCTACACCCCGTATCCCACGGAGGTGACCGACGCGTTCGTCCAGGAGGCCGCCGCCACCGGCGTGGACGTGTTCCGCATCTTCGACGCCCTCAACGACGTCGAGCAGATCATCCCCGCGATCGCCGCCGTGCGCGCCACCGGCACCGCCGTGGCCGAGGCCGCGCTCTGCTACACGGGCAACATGACGGACCCGGCAGAGGAGCTCTACACGCTGGAGTACTACCTCGGCCTCGCCCGTCGCATGGTCGACGCCGGCGCCCATGTGCTGGCGATCAAGGACATGGCGGGCCTGCTGCGCCCCGCCGCGGCCAAGGAGCTCGTGGGCGCCCTGCGCGCCGAGTTCGACCTGCCCGTGCACCTGCACACCCACGACACCGCGGGCGGTCAGCTGGCCACCCTCCTGGCCGCCTCCGAGGCCGGCGTGGACGCGGTCGACGTCGCCGTCGCCTCGATGGCCGGCACCACGAGCCAGGCGCCCATGTCCGCCCTGGTGGCCGCGCTCGAGCACACGGAGCGGGACACGGGCCTCACCCTCGAGGCCGCCGCCGCCATGGAGCCCTACTGGGAATCCGTGCGTGCCATCTACGCGCCGTTCGAGGCGGGCCTGAAGGCCCCCACGGGTCGCGTGTACCAGCACGAGATCCCCGGCGGCCAGCTGTCCAACCTCCGCACCCAGGCCATCGCGCTGGGGCTGGGGGAGCGGTTCGAGCAGGTCGAGGCCATGTACGCCGCCGCGGACGACATCCTCGGCCACCTCGTGAAGGTGACCCCGTCCTCCAAGGTCGTCGGCGACCTCGCCCTGCAGCTGGTGGGCGGCGGCGTGGACCCGGACCAGTTCCGGGAGCGCCCCGAGGACTTCGACATCCCGGACTCGGTCGTCGGCTTCCTGCGCGGAGAGCTGGGCGACCCGCCCGGCGGCTGGCCCGAGCCCTTCCGCACCCGCGCCCTGAAGGGCCGCCGCGAGGGCTCCGGCATGGTCCAGGTCTCGGAGGAGGACGCCGCCGCCCTCGCCGAGGCCGGCCAGGGCCGGCGCGACGTGCTCAACCGCCTCCTGTTCCCCGGCCCGACGAAGGAGTACGAGGCGCACCGCGAGGAGTTCGGCGACATCTCCACCCTGCACACCCGCGACTTCCTCTACGGGCTCGTGCCCGGGCGGGAGCACGTGGTCTCGCTGGGTCGCGGCGTGCGCCTGATCGCCACGCTCCAGTCCGTCTCCGAGCCGGATGAGAAGGGCATGCGCACCGCCATGCTCACCCTCAACGGCCAGCTCCGGCAGATCCAGGTCCGGGACCGCTCCGTGGAGTCCTCCGTCCGCCAGGCGGAGAAGGCCGACGCCGCGGTCCCCGGCCAGGTGCCCGCGCCGTTCGCCGGCTCGGTGACCGTGCAGGCCGCCGTGGGCGACGTCGTCGAGCAGGGCGCGCCCGTGGCGACCATCGAGGCCATGAAGATGGAGGCGGCCATCACCGCCCCCGTCTCGGGCACCGTGACCCGTGTGGTGACCCAGGGCGTCACCCCCGTCCAGGGCGGGGACCTGCTGCTCGTCATCGAGTGAGCCCGGACCCGGCGGCGAGTTCCGCCGGGGACGAAGTGGACGGCCCGGACGACCCTCACGTCCGGGCCGTCTCCTATGCTGACGCCATGGCCACCACCGAGCGCTTCGACCTGATCATCCTCGGCTCCGGTTCCGGGAACTCCCTCGTCACGGACCACTGGGAGGGGCGGCGCGTCGCCATCGTGGACGCCGGCGTGTTCGGCGGCACCTGCCTCAACGTGGGCTGTATCCCCACGAAGATGTACGCCTACCCGGCGCAGCTGGCCGCCTCGGGGGCCGAGGCCGAGCGCCTCGGCGTGGGCCTGGACTTCACCGGCGCCGACTTCGAGGGCATCCGGGACCGCATCTTCGGCCGGATCGACGCGATCAGCGAGGGCGGTCTGCGCTACCGGCGGGACCAGCTCGAGCACACCGAGGTCGTCGCGGAGGAGGCCTGGTTCTCCGGCCCCAAGGAGCTGACGACGGCGTCCGGCCGCGTCCTGGCCGGCGAGCAGGTCGTGGTGGCCGCCGGCTCCCGCCCGACCGTGCCGGACGTCCCCGGCGTCGGCCTGCCCTCCGTGCACACCTCGGACACGATCATGCGCCTGCCCCGGCAGCCGAAGCGTCTCGTCATCCTGGGCGGCGGGTACATCGCCTCCGAGTTCGCGGCCATCTTCTCCGGACTCGGCACCGAGGTCGTGCAGGTCAACCGCGGCGCCCGGCTGCTCAAGGCCCACGACTCCTCGATTTCGACCCGCTTCACCGCGCTCGCGGCCCGGCAGTGGGACGTGCGCACCGGCTGGACCCTCGCCGGCGTCGAGCCCGTGGGGGATCAGCGGCGGGCCGACGAGGGGTGGGTGCGGGTGCGCCTCGACGCCGTCGAGGGCCAGGAGCAGATGGTCGAGCGGGAGGAGACCCTCGAGGCCGACGCCGTGCTGCTCGCGGTCGGCCGCACCCCGAACACGGACCGGCTCCGCCCCGAGGCGGCCGGGTTCGACGTCACGGCGGCCGGCGTCCTGGCGGTCGACGAGCACCAGCGGGTGCTCTCCTCCGGAGTGCCGGTGGAGGGCGTGTACGCGCTGGGGGACGTGGCCAACGCCTGGCAGCTCAAGCACGTCGCGAACCACGAGGCCCGCGTCGTCGCCCACAACCTGGAGCACCCGGAGGACCTCCGCGCGAACACCCTGGGGCCGGTGCCCGCCGCGGTGTTCACCCGGCCGCAGATCGCCTCCGTCGGCCTGACGCAGGACGAGGCCCGCGAGCTGCTCGGCGAGGACGCGGTGACCGTCAAGGAGCAGGCCTTCGGTGACGTCGCCTACGGCTGGGCCATGGAGGACGCCGAGGGCGTGTGCACGATCGTCGCGGAACGGGCCACCGGGCGGATCCTCGGCGCCCACCTCATGGGCCACGACGCCGCGAACCTCATCCAGCCGCTCGTGACCGCGATGTCCTTCGGCATCGACGCCCACCGCCTGGCCCGCGGCCAGTACTGGCCGCACCCGGCACTGACCGAGGTCGTGGAGAACGCCCTCCTCGGCCTCGACGTCCCCGACTCCGGCCTGCTCTGAGGCCGCCGGCCCCGGGCACGGGGCCCGGGGCCGGCCCTGATCCGTCCGCTCAGCCGCGGGCGGGGCCGGCGCCGTAGATCTCGTCCAGCACGGGCTGGAAGTCCTTGAGGATGGCCGTGCGGCGCATCTTCAGCGACGGGGTCATGTGCCCCTCGTCCGCGGAGAAGTCCCGGTCCAGGATCCGGAACTCGCGGATGCCCTCGGCGCGCGAGACCGTGTCGTTCGCCCGGTCCACGGCCTTCTGCACGTGGGCGATCACCTGGGGCTCGCGGGCGGCCTCGGCCATGGAGATCTGCGGGTCCAGGCCGTGGGCGCTCGCCCAGGAGGGGAGCGTGTCGGCGTCGAGGGTGACGATGGCGGCGACGAACGGCTTGGCCTCGCCGACCACCATGACCTGGGAGACCAGGGCGTCCGAGCGGATCGCATCCTCCAGCTGGGCCGGCGCCACGTTCTTCCCGCCCGCGGTGACGATGATCTCCTTCTTGCGCCCCGTGATCTTCAGGAAGCCGTCGTCGTCCAGCTCGCCGAGGTCGCCCGTGCGGAACCAGCCGTCCTCGGTGAAGGCCTCCGCGTTCGCCTCGGGCCGGTTGCGGTAGCCGCGGAACAGCGACGTGCCGCGGGTGAGGATCTCGCCGTCGTCGTCGATCCGGACCTCGTTGCCGCCCAGCGGCTGGCCCACACGCCCGATCTTGAGCTTGCCGGGTCGACCCACGGTGATGGGGGCCGTGGTCTCCGTCAGGCCGTAGCCCTCGAGGATGGTCACACCGACGCCGCGGAAGAAGTGCGCGAGGTCGGGGGAGAGGGGGCCGCCGCCGGAGACGGCGTACTTGAGGTGCCCGCCCATCGCCTCCCGGATCCGGCGGTAGAGCAGGGCCGAGTAGAACGCTCGCTGCAGCCGCAGGGGCGCCGTCATCCGGCCCTCCTCGAGTGCCCGGGACCAGCGGACCGCGACGTCGGCGCCGCGCCGGAAGATCTTCTCCTTGCCGCCCGCCTGGGCCTTGAGCAGGGAGGCGTTGTAGATCTTCTCGAACACGCGCGGCACGGCCAGCAGGAACGTCGGGTGGTACGTGTCCATCGACGTGGCCAGTCGGGAGAGGTCCGGGACGTGGCCGCACCGCGCGCCGGCGGCCACGGTGAGCACGGAGACGAACCGGGCGAACACGTGGGCCAGCGGGATGAACAGCAGGGTGGAGGCGCCCTCGTCGACGACCTCCCCGAGCGAGGAGCGGAGCGTCTGGTTCACGAGCTCGGCGAAGTTCCCGTGCGTCAGCTCGCACCCCTTCGGGCGACCGGTGGTGCCGGAGGTGTAGATGATCGTCGCGAGGGACTCGAGGGTGACGCCCTCCCGGCGGGCGTCGAGCTCGTCCGCGGGCACGTCGGCCCCAGCGTCCGTCAGGCGGTCCAGTCCGGCCCCGGGCGCGCCGCCGTCCTCGTCCATCACCCACAGGCCCTTCAGCTCGGGCAGGCCCTCGCGATGGACGGCGTCGGACACGGACTTGGCGCGGGCGGGGGTGTCGGCGATCGCGGCACCGACCCCGGCGTCCTCGAAGATCCAGGCGATCTGCGAGGCGGAGGACGTCTCGTAGACGGGCACGGTCACGGCGCCGGCGGTCCAGATCGCGAAGTCCGCGAGGGTCCACTCGAGACGGGTGGCTGAGACGATCGCCACACGGTCGCCGGGGCCCACCCCGGCGGCCACGAGGCCCCGGGCCAGGGCGCGGACGCGGTCCCACGCCTCGGCCGCCGTGACGTCGTCCCATGAGCCGTCCTCGCGGGGGACGGCGAACAGGGCCCGCTCCGGGTGCTGGACGGCCTGGTCGCGCAGGAAGTCGGTGATGGCCGCGTCGGGGCTCAGGCGGGGCAGGTACGGCTCGCTGATCTGGCGCATGGTTCTCCGGGGGATAGGGGGCGGCGGTGCACACGACCGCCGCCGTGGTGACACGGATCACCTGAACAGTACCCGAGTCACGGCGTCACGGGCGGCACCGGCGGAGCGCCGACGGATGCGAGCATGGCCGGATGCACCGCAGCCGTCCCGCCCCTCCCTCCCCTCCCGCCCCGTCCGCGTACCCGCGGCGTCTGCTGGGTGTGGACCTCGGCGGCACCGCCGCCAAGGCCGGCGTCCTCGAGCTCGCCCGCGACGGCCGCGCCCGCATCCTGGCACGCTCCCGGGCGGCGCATGCCGGCGCCGACCCCGCGTCCGCGGTGACCCGCGCCGCCGCCGACGCGCTCTCCCGGGCGGGTGTCCGCGTGCCGGACGGGGCCGGGTTCGCGTGCGCGGCGTGGCTGGATCCCGCCACCGGACGGGCCCGGGCCAGCCCCCACCTGCCCTCCCTGGTCGGCATCCGCCCCGCGGCCCTGTTGACCCCCGTGCTGGAAGCCGCGGGAGCGGCCGGGCACGGGCTCGTCCCGGTGGCGTTGAACGACGCCGACGCCGCCGCTCTGGCGGAGTCCCGCCTCGGCGCCGCCCGCCCGGCGCCCGGCGACCTCCCGGGAGCCCCGACGCTGTTCGTCGCGCTCGGCACCGGGGTCGGCGGCGCGGTGATCGTGGACGGCGCCGTGCTGCCCGGGGCGCGCGGCATGCACGGCGAGGCGGGGCACATCTGCGTCGACCCGGACGGGCCGGCGTGCCCCTGCGGGGCGCGGGGCTGCTGGGAGCTCTACGCCTCCGCCTCCGCGCTCGCGCGGACGCTGCCCGGGCGGCCGATCGCCGACGTGCTCGAGGCGGCCGTCGCGGGCCCCGGTCCGGAGCGGGACGCCGTCCTGGACGCGGGGGAGTGGCTCGGGCGCGGTCTCGCCCCGGCGGTCTGTCTGCTCGACCCGGTCCGCGTCGTGGTGGGCGGAGGCCTGATGGCGGCCGGGGAGCTGCTGCTGCCCACGGCCCGGGCGGCCCTGCGGCGGGCCCTGCCGACCGCCGCCGCGGACCGGCCGCCGGAGCTCGTCGCGGCCGCCCTGGGCAACGACGCCGGGTGGATCGGCGCCGCCCTCGCCGACGGCGCCCGGGTCTGAGACCGGTCCGGGCAGGCATGCCCCCGCCGCTCAGCGGGCCATCGGTTCCCCCGCTCAGCGGGCGGCGGCGGCCACCGCGTCCCGGCTGCGGGCGACCAGCAGCGGCAGGTCACGGTCGAGGGTGGCGACGTGCCGGCTGTGGAGCAGGCGGACCACCTCGACCGGCGCGGCCGTCAGCCCGCGCAGCAGGGTGTGGTGGCTGCGCTCCGGCACCACGGCGTCCTCGGCGGACCGGAACACCGTCACCGGCGCCGTGATCCGACCCAGTCCCCGGCGCGCGGCGGTCTGGATGCGCCCCACCTGGGCGACGCCGGCCACGGGCGCCCGCTCGTAGGCGAGCTCCCGCGCGTCGGGGTCCGCGATGTCCCCCGCGATCGACGGGACCGAGGGCACGACGTGGCGCAGCAGCGGCGCCGCGACGGCGAGCGGGCTGCCGAAGCGCAGCGCCGGGTTCACCACGAGCACCCCGGCCACGTCGCGGTGCGCCGCCGCGTCCAGGGCCAGGGCGCCGCCCATCGAGATGCCTGCGACGACGACACGCCGATGCGTGGCCAGCGCCGCGTCGACGGCGTCTCGCACGGCGGCGCGCAGCTCGTCCGCGTCGGTGGTCCCGAGGTCCTCCCAGCGGGTGCCGTGCCCCGGCAGCAGCGGCACATGGACGGCCGCGCCCCCGGCGGCGACGCCCTCGGCCCAGGCGCGCACGGAGTCCGGTCCGGAGGTGAACCCGTGGAGCATGACCACCGCGACCCCCGGCAGGGAGGTCGCCGGCAGCCGGAAGGGACGCTGGGCGGGGTCGACGCCCGGCGCGGGGCGGCGGTCGGGCGCGGCGGGGCGAAGGCGCGTCATGCGCACAGTGTAGGGCCGCCTGCCTAGGATGGACGGGCACCCGCCGCTACGAGAAGAGGTCCCCGCCGTGTCCGCGTTCTACTGGTCCGCCAAGACGTTCGTGGTGGCCCCCGCCACCCGGCTCCTGTTCCGCCCGTGGGTGAAGGGCCTGTCCCACGTCCCGGCCGAGGGGCCGGCGATCCTCGCGAGCAACCACCTCTCCGTGTCCGACTCCGTGTTCATGCCCGCGATGCTGGACCGGCAGGTGCACTTCCTGGCCAAGCAGGAGTACTTCACGGGCCGCGGCGCCAAGGGCTGGGCCACGAAGAAGTTCTTCGAGGCCACCAACCAACTGCCCATGGACCGCTCCGGCGGCGCCGCGTCCCTGCGCTCGCTCGAGGCCGGGCTGGAGTGCCTCCGCGAGGGCAAGCTGCTCGGCATCTACCCGGAGGGCACCCGCAGCCCCGACGGCCGCCTGCACCGCGGCAAGATCGGCGTCGCCAAGCTGGCGCTCGCCTCCGGCGCGCCCGTCGTGCCGATCGCCATGATCGGCACGGACCGCGTCCAGCCCATCGGCCGCATCCTGCCCACCCTGCGCCGGCTGGGCATGATCTTCGGTGAGCCCCTGGACTTCTCCCACCTGCAGGGCCGGGAGGGGGACCACCGGGCCCTGCGCCAGGTGACCGACGAGATCGTGGAGGCCATCCGCCGCCTCTCCGGGCAGGACTACGTGGACGTCTACGCGGCGGACGTGAAGTCCGGCCGCGTGGCGGTGCCGCCCCGCGCCGGCCGCGACTGACGCCCGCCGCCCCCGTCCCTGCGGGGCCTGGACGTCGCCGTCTCAGAGAGCGGACCGTGGGCGTCATGCGTCCGGGGACCCCCGCCCCGGCCCCTAGGGTGGTGGCATGCATGAGGACCCCCGCGACCAGATCATGGCCTTCGGCACCGCCATCTCCGAGGGGGCCGCTCCGGACCCCGCCCTCGACGCGTGGCGCGAGCTGCCGATCAAGCAGGCGCCCACCTGGGCCGATGAGGACGACTTCCGTGCCGCCGTCGCGGAGCTGAGCCAGGTCCCGCCGCTCGTCTTCGCCGGCGAGGTGGACGTGCTGCGCACCCGCCTGGCCGACGTGGCCCGCGGCCAGGCCTTCCTGCTGCAGGGCGGCGACTGCGCCGAGACCTTCGCGGGCTCCACCGCCAACCGCATCTCCGCCCGCGTGAAGACGATCCTGCAGATGGCCGCCGTCCTCACCTACGGCGCGTCCATGCCGGTCGTGAAGATGGGCCGGATCGCCGGCCAGTACGCCAAGCCGCGCTCCTCGGACACCGAGACCCGCGACGGCGTCACGCTGCCGAGCTTCCGCGGCGAGATCGTCAACGGGTTCGAGTTCACGGAGGAGGCCCGCCGCCACGACGCGCGGCGCATGGTGACGGCGTACCACACGGCCTCGTCCACGCTGAACCTGGTCCGCGCGTTCACGCAGGGCGGCTTCGCGGACCTGCGCAGCGTGCACCAGTGGAACCGCGGCTTCATGGAGAACCCGGCCTACGCCCAGTACGAGCAGATCGCCGCCGAGATCGACCGGGCGGTCCGCTTCATGGACGCCGCCGGCGCCGACTTCGAGGCCATGCGCCGCACCGAGTTCTACGCGGCCCACGAGGCGCTGCTGCTCGACTACGAGCGAGCCCTGACGCGCCTGGACTCCCGCACGGGTCTGCCCTACGCCACCAGCGCCCACTTCCTGTGGATCGGCGAGCGCACCCGCGACGTGGACGGCGCCCACGTCGACTTCCTCTCCCGCGTCCGGAACCCCATCGGCGTGAAGCTCGGCCCGACCACCACCGTGGACGACGTCCGCGCGCTGGCCGACAGGCTGGACCCGGAGCGCGAACCCGGCCGCCTCACCTTCATCACCCGCATGGGAGCGGACAAGGTCCGCGACGTGCTGCCGGGCATCGTCGCCGGCGTGCGCGACGAGGGCCTGCAGCCGGTGTGGGTCACGGACCCGATGCACGGCAACACCGTCACCGCCGCCAACGGCTACAAGACCCGCCGCTTCGAGGACGTCATGGACGAGCTCACGGGCTTCTTCGAGGTGCACCGCGAGCTCGGCACCCACCCCGGCGGCATGCACGTGGAGCTCACGGGCGACGACGTGGCCGAGTGCCTCGGCGGCTCGGACCCCGTGGACGAGGCGGACTTCGACGAGCACTACGAGACGCTCTGCGATCCGCGCCTGAACCACCAGCAGTCGCTGGAGCTGGCGTTCAAGGTCACGGACGCCCTCGCCCACCCGCACCAGGACTGACAGGGAGGTGGAGCGACGACGGGGCCGGGGGAGCGATCCCCCGGCCCCGTCGGCCGTCCGGACTCCCCCGCCGGTCAGAGGGTCCAGAGCTGGACGCTGGCGCCCTCGGGGAGGACGGTGCCGGCCGGCGTGCCCTGGCGCAGGACGCGCGCCGCGTCCCCGGACGGGCCGGGCAGGGGCAGGGTCCGCACGTCGGGGACGAACCCGAGGTCCGCGAGCCGCGTGCGGGCCTCGCCGACGGTGAGCCCGCCGAGGTCGGGGAGCGGATGCGTTGCCGGGCCGGTGGAGAGGACGACGGCCACCTCGTCGCCGGGCGTCATCTCCGCGCCCGCCTCCGGGCTCTGGCTCACCACGGCGCCCGCGGGGACCGCACGGTCCGCCACGCGGTCGGCGACGACGACGCCCACCCGGCCGTCCTCAGCCACCGCATGGGCGTCCGTCACCGTCAGCCCGGCGAGGTCCGGGGCGGGCACCGGCGCCGGGCCGTCGGAGACGGTCAGCCGGACGGGCCCGCCCGCATCGACCGTGCTGCCGGCGGCGGGGGAGACGTCGAGCACCACGCCGTCGGAGAAGCGCTCGTCGTGCCGGGACACGACGGCGGAGGTGAGTCCCGCCTCCGCGAGTCGGGCGGCGGCCTCCTGCTGCTCGAGGCCCCACAGGGGCGGCACCACCACGCCGGCCGGACCGGAGATCCCGCCGGAGCCCAGGATCCAGCCGAGCAGCAGCGCCATGCCGGCCAGGAGCAGTGTGACGGCCGCTCCGACCGCCACCGTGCGCCCCATGCCGGCCCCCAGCACGACCTCCGGGGTGCGGGCCGTCCGGCGCCGCTGGCGGGCCGACGCGGGTCGCGGGGCCACCGGGGCCGGACGCGGAGCCTCCGGGACCGCGGACGAGAGGTCGGACGAGGGGCTGGCCGCGGTCGCGGTCGCAGGTGTGGGCACGGGCTCCGCGCGACGGGGGTCGGGGCGGCGCGGCTCGAGACGGGCGGTCGCGTCGGCGGCGTCCGGCACGGGCACGGTGGGCACCGTCGGCGACACGGCGAGGGCGACGGTGGGGGCGTCGTCGGCCGCAGGGGCCTCGTCGGCGGGCGCGGTCTGCGGGAGGAGCGCGGCCACGCGGCGGAGCTCGGGCAGCAGGGCCGCCGCGTCTTCGGGCCGGTCCGCGGGCCTGGGCTCCGTGCACCAGAGGACGATGTCGTCCAACGCCTCGGGCAGTCCCGGACGCACCGATGAGGGGACCGGGACGCGCTCGTGCACGTGGCGGTAGGCCACCTGCAGCGGCGTGGCCGCCGTGAACGGCTGGGTGCCCGTGAGCAGCTCGAAGAGCATGATCCCGACCCCGTACACGTCCGCCCGGGCGTCCCCGCCGGTCCCGGAGATCAGCTCGGGGGCGAGGTAGGCGGGGGTGCCGAAGACCGTCTGGCCTGCAGAGGTGTGGCCCGTCGCCGCGCGGGAGAGCCCGAAGTCCGCCACCGTGATCCGGCCGTCGGTGCGCACGAGGACGTTCTCCGGCTTGACGTCGCGGTGCACGAGCCCGGCGCGGTGGGCGGCCGCGAGCCCCTCGACGACCGGCTCCAGGAGCGCGACCGCCCGCCGCGGGGCGACGGGGGCCTCCTCCCGGATCACGGCGCGCAGGGTCCGCCCCGGCACGTGCTCCATGACGAGGTAGGCGAGCACGTCGCCGGCCTCGTCCGCGGTGTGCCCCTGGTCGAGCACCGCGACCACGTGGGGGTGCGAGATCCGCGCGGCCGTCTTCGCCTCGCGCTCGAAGCGCCCGACGAGCGCGGGGTCCTCCGCGAGGTGCGGGTGCATGACCTTGAGGGCCACCTCCCGGTCCAGCCGGTGGTCCAGCGCGCGATACACGGTGGACATGCCGCCGCGCGCCACGCGGTCGAGGACCTCGTAGCGCCCGTCCACGAGGTCCCCGATCAGGGGATCACGGCGCGTGCTGCTCATGCCCTCCAGGGTAGATGACCCGCCGGTGCGCCCGTCGGGAGACCCCGCGCCCCGGTCAGAACATCGCGGCGGCGGCCTTCACACGCGCCACGTAGTTCCGGGCCTCCTGCTGCTTGACCGGGTCGTCCGACCCGCCGAGGCCGGTGAAGTAGGCGCTGATGCCCTGGTCGACGGTGTCCGTGTGCTCCTGGAGGTACTTGATGAGCACGACGCCGGCGGTCACGTTGTCCCGCACGTCGAGGACGTTGAGCTCCCGGCCCACGAGCTGGGATGCGAACTCGCCCGTGATCGGGATGACCTGCATGGCGCCGATCGCGTTGCCGGGGGAGACGGAGGCGTGCTGGAAACGGGACTCCGTGTAGGCGTGGCCGAGGGCCAGGGCGGGGTCGACGCCGAGCTCGAGCGCCGTCTGCCGCACGAGTGCCTGGACCTCGGCCGGGGACGGCTGCGGGACGGCCTGCAGTGCCCGCAGGTTGTCGTTGGCCGAGGCGGTCACGTGAGGCGCGTAGGTGGTGCTGAGGAACGTGGAGCCCACGGGACCGTCGATGACGGGGGCCTGCTCGGTGCCGTCGGCGATCACGAGCACGTCGCCGGTGTGCAGCACGGACCGCCAGGTGAGGCCGTTGAGCTCGCGCAGGCGGGGGATCGACACCTCGACGCGCTGGGAGATCGACCACATCGAGTCGCCGTTCCGGACGGTGTAGGTGGTCGGGGCGGCCTGGCGGACCGGCGCGGGGGCCGCGGCCACGGGCGTGGCGGGCGTCGTGGGCCGCGCCGGCGCCTCGGTCAGGAGGATCTGGCCGGGGTGCAGCATCGAGCGCGCGCCGAGGCCGTTGATCCGCTGGAGGACGGCGGCGTCGACGCCGGCGCGGCGGGACACCTGCCACCAGCCCTCGC
This sequence comes from Micrococcus porci, assembly GCF_020097155.1. NCBI lineage: Bacteria > Bacillati > Actinomycetota > Actinomycetes > Micrococcales > Micrococcaceae > Micrococcus > Micrococcus porci. The sequence goes on from NZ_CP083691.1 coordinate 1,491,446, forward strand.
CGCGCTCGACCTCCACGGTGCCGGGGGCGGCCGCCGGCGCGGGGGCGCCGGTGAGGGCGAGGACCTGGCCCGTGTAGATGACGGAGTCCGCGCGGAGGCCGTTCAGGCGGAGCAGGTCGGAGAGCCGGACGCCCTCCGCCTCGGCGATGCGATAGGGGTTCTCGCCGGCGCGGACGGTGTGGGTGCGCGGCGCGGCGTGGGCGGCCTCGGCGGCCTGCGCGGCCACGGGCAGCGCCCCCGTCATCAGGAGCGGGACGACGCCGCCGGCGACGAGGCCGAGCGAGCGGCGTGCGGTGGTCGCGGAGGCGCGGGGCGCGGCGGGCTGGGGCATGAGGGGGGTGACCTTCCTGGCGGGGGGCATGTGGGCTGGCACGGGCGATGCCCGTGTCGGGCGCCCCGGGGGGAAGGTGGCGGCGGCCCCGACTCCGCCGATGTTATAGGAACGTGACCTTCCGCGCCCACCCCCGTCGGCCGACCGCCCGGCCCTGTCTGGAGGCCCAGGTAGATTGGCGGGATGACCACCGAACACCCCGTCGACCGGGTCCCCTCCGACGCCGTCTCCCCCGAGCTGGACGCCCTCGTGGGCGACTGGCTCACCCTCCCGGACGTCGCCGAGCGCCTGGACCTGCGCGTCACCCGCGTGCACAACCTGATCAACGACCGTCGCCTGCTCGCCGTCCGCCGTCCCGAGCCGTCCGTGCGCGCCGTGCCCGCGGCATTCCTCACGGAGCGCGGACTGCTTGAGCCGCTGCACGGGACCCTCGTGCTGTTGCAGGACGCCGGGTTCGACGACGAGGAGGCGCTGCGGTGGCTCTTCACCCCTGACGAGTCGCTGCCCGGCCGGCCGATCGACGCCCTCCGGGACGGCCACAAGACCGAGGTGCGGCGCCGCGCCCAGGCGCTGGGGTGGTGAACCGGTCCCGCTGACCGCAGGGGCCCGGGCCCGACCCCGGGCGAGTCGCGGGCCCGGGGCCGCCGGGTCAGGCGGTGCGGACTGTGTACGCGTCGATGAGCTCGGCCAGCTCCCCGCGCACGTCCGTCCCCACCCCGAGGGCCGCGAGCCGCTCCAGGCCCCGGCGCGCCTCGGCCGAGAGCCGGTCGACCTCGTCGGCGACCGCCGTCCGGGCTCCGACCTCCTCGAGCCGCCGTTGCCAGTGCGCCACCCGCTCCGCGGAGAGCGCCGGATCTCCGAGCTCGGCGTCGAGGGCGGCCGCCTCCCCGCGGGGGAGCAGCGCCTCGGCCCGGGCGACCAGGACCGTCCGCTTGCCCTCGCGGAGGTCGTCCCCGGCAGGCTTGCCCGTGTGTGCCGGGTCGCCGAACACCCCGAGCAGGTCGTCCTGCAGCTGGAAGGCCATCCCGAACGGCAGGGACACCGCCTCGAACGCCGCGACGAGGTCGTCGTCGGCGCCCGCCAGCAGGGCCCCGAGCGCCAGCGGGTGCACCGCCGAGTAGCGGGCCGACTTGTGCTCTACGACGGCGCGGGCCGCGCGCTCGGCCGCCGCCGGGTCCGCGGCGGGCGGCGCCATCTCCGCGGCCACGTCGAGGTACTGGCCCACCATGACCTCGAAGCGCATCCGCTCCATCTCCCGCCGCGCGCGCTCCGCCCGGGGAGTGCCTTCAATGGCCCGGGAGAACATGGAGTCGCTCAACGCCAGGGCCACGTCCCCGGCGAGGATGGCCGCGGACACGCCGAAGTGCTCCGCCTCGTGCCGCCAGCCGTGCTCGCGGTGGCGGGCCTCGAACCGGCGGTGGACGCTGGGCATGCCGCGCCGGGTGTCGGAGCGGTCCAGGATGTCGTCGTGGATCAGGGCGGCGGCCTGGAACAGCTCGAAGGCCGCGCCCGCGACGGCGGCCCGCGGGTCCGTCGGGGAGCCCCCGGCGGCGCGCCACCCGAGCCAGCAGAGGACGGCGCGCAGCCGCTTGCCGCCCGAGGTGAGCACGCTGACGGCCTCGACCACGGGATCCGCGTCGGGGTGGATCCGGGCGGCGCCCCGCGCGTGTCCGTCGAGCACCGCCGTCAGGCGCTCGGCGACGGCGGCGCGGAAGTCGGACACGGAGGCGGTCTCGGGCGTGGGCATGGGTCCCAGGGTAGTCGGCGGTCGGTGTCGCGTCCGGAGTCGGGGCTACCCTCGGGGCATGTCCGCACCCGACCCCGGCCCGGCGCCCTCGTCCCCGCCCCCGCCCCGGCGCGAGCCCAGCATCCTCCACGTGGACATGGACGCCTTCTTCCTCTCGGTGGAGCGGCGCGAGCGGCCGGAGCTCCGCGGCGTCCCGGCTGCCGTCGCCCATCCCGAGGGGCGGTCCGTCGTCCTCTCGGCCTCCTATGAGGCCCGGGCCTACGGGGTGCGTTCGGCCATGCCGCTGGCTCAGGCCCGCGCGCTGTGCCCGCCCCTGCGGGTGACGCCGCCGCGCCAGGAGCTGTACCGGTCCACGTCCGCGCGGGTGATGGACCTCTTCGGCCGGGTGACCCCGGTGGTGGAGCAGCTCAGTGTGGACGAGGCCTTCCTGGACGTCGCCGGGGCCCGCCGGCTGCTCGGCCCGCCGGAGCGCATCGCGGCGCTCATCCGGGAGCGGGTGCGCGCGGAGCTCGGCCTGCCGTGCACCGTCGGCGGGGCGGGGGTGAAGTTCGTGGCCAAGATGGCCTCCACCGCGGCCAAGCCCGACGGGATGCTGCTCGTGCCCCCGCAGTGCACCCTGGCGTTCCTCCACCCGCGGCCGGTCGGTGCCCTGTGGGGCGTGGGGCCGCAGGCGGCTCGCCGGCTGCGCGAGCGCGGCGTGGAGACGATCGGCGACCTCGCCGCGCGCGACCCCCGCTGGCTGCGGGAGGCCTTCGGTGCCGCCGGAGCGGCCTGGGCGGAGCTGGCGGCGGGGCGTGACCCCCGCCCCGTGGCGCCGCGCGAGCCCGCCCGGAGCGTCGGGGCGGACCACACGTTCGACGTCGACGCCCGGGATCCCGCCGCCCTGGACCGCGAGGTGCTGTCGCTGTGCCACCGGGTGGCGGCGCGCCTGCGATCGGGCGGTCACACCGCCGCCGCCGTCACCGTGCGGGTGAAGGACCCCGCGCTGGCCACGCGGGCCCGCACGGTGCGCCTTCCCGCGCCGACGGCGTCGGGCCGTGTCCTGCACGCGCACGCCGGGCCGGCCGTGGCCGGGCTGCTCACCGAACGCCCCCACCCGGTCCGACTGGTCGGCGTCCGCGCCGAGCGCCTGTCCGACGCCGAGGCCCACGGCGCGGTCCAGGAGGCGCTGTTCGCCCCCGAGGGGCACGAGGGGCCCACGGACGACGCCGGCTGGCGCCGCGCGGAGGAGGCGGCGGACGCCGTGGCCCGGCGATTCCCGGGCGCAGGGGTGCGGCCGGCCTCCCTCCTGGGCCCGCCGGAGGGCTCCTGACCGGCGCGGACCCCGGCCCCGGCGTGGCGGCGGACGGGGGTGGGGAACTATCGTGGAGGGCACCCGGCGCCCTGGGCGCCCTGCCGACGGGGCGGCCGCGCCGCCACCACCAGAGAAGGAGCGCCTCGTGCCTCTCTCCGACCACGAGCAGCGAGTCCTCGACGAGCTCGAGCGCCAGCTCCACGCCGACGACCCGTCCCTCGCGTCCCAGCTCTCCACTCCGCGGGGCCCCGCCCCTGTGCGCCGGATCGTCCTGGGTGCGGCCATGATGCTCGCGGGGCTGGCCGTGGTCCTGGTCGGGGTGTCCACCCACCTGGTGGTCGTCGGCGTGCTCGGCGCCGTGCTGCTCGGCGGCGGCATCCTCGTGCTCACCTCCCGCAGGGTCTCGGCCTCCCGCGCCCCGGGGGCGCCGGTGGCCGGCGACGGCGGCCCGCACGCCGGGCGCCGGCGCGGCGGGCTCATGGACCGGCTCGACCGCGAGTGGGACAGCCGGGGGCGCGCCGACACCTGATCCGCCACGCCCTCCCCGGTCCCTCCACTTCCCTCCCCGCAGGCCCCCGCTCCCTCACGGAGCGGGGGCCTGCGGCGTGTCCGGGGAGCGTCGACCCCTCGTTGACCAGGGCGGGGGCGGGAATCGGGCGGCGAACGGTGGTCGGTGGAGGGAAGTGGGGTAAAGTGGAGGGCAGAAGAGAGATCGGCCCCGCCTCTGGTCGGGAGGGGCCCTCGACGGGTCAGGGGGTGTGCCGATGTTCCTCGGCACGTACACCCCCCGGCTCGACGAGAAGTGGCGTCTGATCCTGCCGGCCAAGTTCCGCGAGGAGTTGGCGGACGGGCTGGTCCTGACCCGAGGTCAGGAGCGGTGCGTCTACGTGTTCAGCGCGGCCGAGTTCGAGCGTGTGCACGAGCAGCTGCGTTCGGCCCCGCTCTCTTCCCGGCAGGCGCGGGACTACATCCGCGTCTTCCTCTCCGGAGCCTCGGACGAGACCCCGGACAAGCAGGGCCGCATCACCGTCCCCTCCCCGCTCCGGCAGTACGCGGGGCTGGACCGGGACGTCACGGTGATCGGCGCGGGCACCCGTGCCGAGATCTGGGACACAGCGGCCTGGGCCGCATACCTGGCCGAGCAGGAGGCGGCGTTCTCCGAGACGGACGAGGACGTTCTCGGCGGCATCCTCTGATCCACCCACCCACCGAGACATCCACCCCGCCCCCGTCGCACGAGACCCCCAGCCGGCGCCCCGGCACCTGACCCGCCTTCCCCTGGGCCAGGCATCGGAGCGGCGGAGGGGGATCCCGTGGTGCGGAGGCCCACCACGACAGCGCGCATCGGAGCAGGAGGCAGACGTGGACCCGACCCAGCCGCTTCCGCGGGACCGGCACGTCCCGGTCATGCGGGACCGCGTGGTCGACCTGCTCGCGCCCGCCGTGGAGGCGGCCGCCGCGGCCGGTCGCACCCCCGTGGCGGTGGACGGCACCCTCGGCATGGGGGGCCACACGGAGGTCCTCCTGCGCCGGTTCCCCACGCTGCGCGTCGTCGGCATCGACCGCGACCCGAACGCCCTGGCCATGGCGCAGGAGCGCCTCGGCCCGCTGGCGGAGCGCCTCGTGCCGTTCCACGGCACCTACGACCAGGTCCCCGAGGCCCTCGCAGCCGCCGGCGCCGAGCGCATGGACGCCGCGCTCTACGATCTCGGGGTGTCCTCCTACCAGCTCGACGCGCGGGAGCGCGGGTTCGCCTACTCCTACGACGCGCCGCTGGACATGCGCATGGACACGACCGCGCCCGTCACGGCCGCGGATCTCGTGGCCGAGCTCGACGAGCAGTCGCTGCGCCGCATCATCCGCCGGGACGGCGAGGACCGGTTCGCCGGGCCGATCGCCCGCGCGATCGTGCGGGCACGCGAGGAGGAGCCGATCCTCACGACCGGCCGGCTCGTCGACGTCATCCGGGCGGTCGTCCCGGTCTCCGCGGGCAACAAGGGCGGCCACCCGGCCAAGCGCACCTTCCAGGCCCTGCGGATCGCCGTGAACGAGGAGCTGGACATCCTCGACGCCGCCGTCCCCGCGGTCCTGGACGCCCTGGAGGTCGGCGGGCGGCTGGTCGTCATGAGCTACCACTCCCTCGAGGACAGGATCGCGAAGCGGCACCTCCAGGAGTGGGCGGCGTCGACCGCGCCGCCGGGGTTCCCCGTGGAGCTGCCCGAGCACCGGCCGCTGGTGAAGGTCCTCACCCGGGGCACGGAGAAGCCCACGGAGGAAGAAATCGAAGAGAACCGCCGCGCCTCCTCCGCGAAGGTGCGTGCAGTTGAGAAGATCAGGACGTCGAGGACCACGGCATGACGGCGTACGAGGAGACCGGGATGAGCGCACAGGCGTGGAGGGACGAGGCGAGGACGGCCTGGCCGCGGACCGGGGCGACCCCGGAACGCGAGCACCGGCAGCGCACGCCGCTGTCCGTGGTCCCCACGCCGCTGCCCCGCTCGGGCTCCGGCGTGGCCGTGCTGTGCGGACTGGTGCTGCTCGTGGCGCTCGGCCTCGTCCTGGTGATGAACATCACCATGTCCAACCGGCAGTTCACCCTGCTGGACCTGCGCGCCCAGCAGACCACCCTCACGGAGACCAACGAGCGCCTCGCAGAGCAGGCCGGCTACCTTGACGCGCCCCAGAACCTGGCGGCGCGGGCCGGGGCCATGGGCATGGTCAGCCCGGGCGCCACCTCCACCGTGGACGTGGCGTCGGGCGCCGTGGCGGGGCCCTCCACGGGCGCCGGGTCGACGACCCTGCCCGAGGGCCGCATCGCCCCGCCCGCCGACGCCGACCTCGCCCGCCAGGGCGAGGCCCAGGGGCAGATCCCGGGCCCGCGCACCGTGGACCCGGCCGCTCCCACCGCGGCCCCGTCCGGGGAGACCGCCCCGACCCCGGCGCCCACGGACGCCCCCGCCGGCCGCTGATGCCGGTCTCCCGCTCCCGCGTGAGCGGCGCGGGCTCCCGCACCGCACCGCCGATCGGCACGGCCCGGGTCCGGTCGCGGACCGTCCTGCTGCTGCTCCTGGCCCTGGTGACCGTGCTCGGCCTCCGCCTGGTCTGGGTCCAGGGCATCGACGCCTCGGGCGCGGCCGCCACCGCCATGAGCGAGCGCCTCAAGACGCAGGAGATCCGCCCGGAGCGCGGCGCCATCACCGACCGCGACGGGGCGGTGCTGGCCTCCACCGTGCGCCGCTACGACATCGTCGTGGACCAGCGCCTGGTCAAGGACTTCAAGGAGTGGGACGCGGAGAAGCGCCAGAGCGTGCTCGTGTCCATCGACTCCCGCCTGTCCAGCCTGGCGGAGGCCCTGGGCATGAGTGAGGACGAGGTGCGCGCCGCCGCGATCGGCGACCGTCCCTGGGCCGTGCTCAAGCGCTCCGTGACCCCGGAGGTCCGCGACCGCGTCCTCGCCCTGAAGGTCCCCGGCGTCCTCGCCGATGCGGTGGACCGCCGCACCTATCCCAGCGGGGCGGTCGCCGGCAGCCTCGTGGGCTTCATGAGCTCCGACGGCACGCCCCTCGAGGGCCTGGAGAAGAGCCAGGACGCCGTCCTGTCCGGCACGCCCGGCACCCGCACGTTCGAGGTCGGGGCGACCGGCATCCGCATCCCCAACGCACCCGAGGACGTCACCCCAGCGGTCGACGGCGCGACCCTCCGCCTCACGCTGGACAAGGACGCCCAGTGGTACGCCCAGGAGGCGATGGCCCGGCTCGCGGACACCTACTCCGCGCAGTGGGCCAACGCCGTCGTCATGGACGCGAAGACGGGGGAGGTCCTGGCCCTCGCGGACTCCGCGACCGTGGACCCGGGGGACCCGCAGGCCGCGGACGCGCGGGCCCGCACCCCCGGAGTCGTGTACACGCCCTACGAGCCCGGCTCCACCGGCAAGACGGCGACCATGGCCGCGGCCCTCGACATGGGCCTGGTCACCCCGGAGACCGGCCTGGAGGTCCCGGACCGGTTGGAGCTCAAGGGGCAGCCGCCCATCCGCGACGCCTCCCCGCACGAGACCTACACGATGACCGTGGCGGGAGTGTACGCCCGCTCCTACAACACCGGCACCGTGATGGTGGCGGAGAAGATGTCCGACGAGCAGCGCTACGAGTACATGCGTTCGTTCGGGATCGGCCGGCCGATCGACCTCGGACTGCCCCAGCCCGCCCGCAGCGTCCTCGCGGCGCCGGGGGACTGGGACGGCCGCCAGCGCCTGGTCACCGCGTTCGGCCAGGGCTACACGGTCACCACGCTGCACACGGCCCAGATGTTCCAGGCCATCGCCAACGGCGGCGTCCTCGAGCCGGCCCGCCTGATCGCGGCCACGGTCGGTGCGGACGGCACGGAGCACCGCTGGGACCCCGGGGTCGCCTCCCGCCGCGTGGTCTCCGAGCAGACGGCCGAGGAGATGCTGCGCATGATGGAGACCGTGGTCACCCAGGGCACCTCCACGGTGGCCCAGCTGCCTGGCTACCGGGTCGGCGGCAAGTCCTCCACCGCGCAGGTCGCCGGGGAGACCGGCACCTACGACGGCTACAACTACGGCTTCACCGCGGTCGCGCCGCTGGACGATCCCCGCTACGTGGTCTCGGTGTCCATGAACCGGCCCTCGGCGGGCGGCAGCTCCAAGGTGGTGGCGGCCGCGGCCGCGGACGTGATGCAGCACATGCTTCGCCAGGGCGGGGTGCCGCCCGGCGGCGCCGAGCCGGACGATTACCGCGTGTTCGTGGACGACCCGCAGGAGCGCCCGTGGTGAGCACGACGTCAGCAGCAGCAGACCAGGAGGACCAGATGACCGACGACGCCCCCCAGACGACGGCGCCCCTCACCCCCGCCGAGCAGGACGCGGCCTTCCGCCCCGCCGCCGTGACCCCGGTGGCGTGGGCCGAGGTGGCCGCCGCCCTGCGCGCCGCCGGCCAGGACGTCCGCGAGCGGTCCGCCGCCGCGGCCCCCGCGGTCACCGGCGCTGCCCTGGACTCGCGTGTCGTGCGCCCGGGAGACCTCTACGTGGCGCTGCCGGGCGCCCGCGCCCACGGCGCCGCGTTCGCGGCGGCGGCCCGCGAAGCCGGTGCGGCGGGGGTGCTGACGGACGGGGACGGCGTCGCACTGCTCGCGGAGCAGGGGCTGGACGACCTTCCCGTCCTCGAGGTGGAGTCAGTGCGGGCGGCCGCCGGCGTGGCCGCGGCCCGGATCTACGGCGGCGGCCCCGACGCCGGCCCTCGGCTCCTCGGGGTGACCGGGACCAACGGCAAGACGACCACCAGCTTCCTGGCGGCGTCGATCGTGGAGGCCCTGGGAGAGCGCTCCGGCATCATCGGCACCATCCTCACGCGCGCCGGCGACCGGCAGGTCCCCTCGACCCTCACGACCCCGGAGTCCGCCCAGCTGCACGCACTGATGGCGCTGATGCGCCAGGAGGGCGTGGACACGGCGGTGATGGAGGTGTCCTCCCATGCCGTGGAGTACCGGCGGATCGCCGGGCTGCACTACGCGGTGGCCGGGTTCACGAACCTCACGCAGGACCACCTGGACCAGCACGGGACCATGGAGGGCTACTTCCGGGCCAAGCTCGGCCTGTTCGAGGCCGACCGCACGGACCGCGCCGTCGTCGTCCTGGACGGCGGCGAGGGGCCCCGCTGGGGCGTGAAGACGGCCCGCCGGGCCGGCGCCCCCGTGACCACCCTGGCCCTCGGGGCCGCCTCGCCGACCCCGGGCGCCCTCGCGGAGGAGCACCCGGACGTCGTCCCGGACTGGCAGGTGACGGACCTCGTCGCCGACGGGCTCGGCCACCGGTTCGCCCTCGTGCACGCGGCCACCGGCCGGCGGCTCCCGGCGTCGGTGGGCCTGCCGGGCCTGTTCAACGTGGCCAACGCCGCGCTGGCCGCCCTCATGGTGCTCGAGTCCATCGGGGAGGACCGCCTGGACGAGCTCGCCGCGGTGCTGGACGTCCCCGCCGGCACCGGCCCCCTGGCTGCCGCGGTGCCCGGCCGCATGGAGGTCGTCGGCCGGGAGCCGGACGCCGTCGTCGACTTCGCGCACAATCCGGACGGCATGGTCCAGGCCCTGCGCGCCCTGGGCGACGCGCGGGCCGCCGCCGGCCGTGCGGGCCGCACCCTGATCGTGTTCGGCGCCGCGGGCGACCGCGACGCCACGAAGCGGCCCCTCATGGGCCGGATCGCGGCCGAGCACGCGGACGTCGTGATCGTCACCGACGACACCCCGCACACGGAGGACCCCGCGCCGATCCGCGCGCAGCTGCTCGAGGGGGCCCGGGAGGAGGCGGCCCGCGCCGCCGCGGCGGGGCGCGAGGTGCGGGTGGAGGAGTTCGCCGACCGCGCGGCGGCCATCCGCCGCGCCGCGGAGCTCGCCGCTCCGGAGGACGGCATCCTCGTGGCCGGTCGCGGCCACGAGACCGAGATGGACTACGACGGCACGCTCGTGCCGCTCGACGACCGCGTCGCCCTCCGCGACGCGCTGGCCGCGCGTCGCCCGGGCGACGCCCAGGAGCCCGGTGTCGCCGGGGGTAAGGTCGCAGGCAAATGATCGCACTCACCGCCGCCCAGATCGCCGAGGCCGTCTCAGGCACGCTGTCCTCCACCCTGGACCCGGAGACCGTCCTCGTGCACGTCACGCCCGACTCCCGCGAGGTCGTGGGGGAGGGCACCCTCTACGTCGCCAAGCCGGGCGAGCACGCCGACGGCCACGACTACATCGACGCCGCCCTCGCGGCCGGCGCGTCCGCGGTGCTGGCCGAGCGGCCCACGCAGGACGCCGACGGCGCCGCGCACCCTGCCATCCTCGTCGCCGACGCGGTGCTCGCGATGGGCGCGCTGGCCCGCGAGGTGGTCCGGCGCATCCGCGAGCACTCGCCGACCACGGTCATCGGCATCACGGGCTCGGCGGGCAAGACCACGACCAAGGACCTCCTCGCCGCGCTGCTGTCCACCCAGGGGCCCACCGTGGCCCCGGTCGGCTCGTTCAACGGGGAGGTCGGCGTGCCCCTGACGGTGTTCCGCGCCGCGCTGGACACCCGCTACCTCGTCGTGGAGATGGGCGCCGACCACGTCGGCAACATCGCCTACCTGTGCGACGTCGTAACCCCGGACATCGGCGTGGTGCTCATGGTGGGCACCGCCCACGCCGGCAGCTTCGGCGGCGTGGAGAACATCGCGAAGACCAAGGGCGAGCTGGTGGAGGCCCTCGGCCCGGACGGCGTCGCCGTGCTCAACCGCGACGACGGCCGCGTGGCCGCCATGGCCTCCCGCACGCAGGCCCCGGTCGTGTGGTTCTCCACCGAGGAGTCGGGCGCCGCGGCGGCCGCCGAGGACGTGGCCGCCGGCCGCGCGTCGGGCCTCTCCGTGGCCCGTGCCCTCACCGCGGACGCCGAGGAGCGCCCCGTGTTCGACCTGCAGCTGGGTGCCGACCTGGACGCCCCGCGCCACGCCGTGCGCGCCGGCCTGACCGGCCTGCACCACGCCCACAACATGCTCGCGGCGGCGGCCGCCGCGCAGGCCGCGGGCATGGACCCCGCGGACATCGCCCGCGGTCTCGACGGCCTCGGCCCCACGAGCCGCCACCGCATGGAGCGCAGCGAGCGCGCCGACGGCGTGAGCATCATCAACGACGCCTACAACGCCAACCCCGAGTCCATGCGCGCCGCCCTGCGGACCCTGGCCACCCTCGGCCGGTCCTCGGGCCGGCGCACGTGGGCCGTCCTGGGGGAGATGCTCGAGCTCGGCGACGCCCGCATCCGCGAGCACACGCTCGTCGGCGAGTCCGTGGTCCGCCTGAACATCTCCCAGCTCCTCGTGGTGGGCGCCGGCGCGCGCCCCCTCTACATCGGCGCGATGAACGAGGGCAGCTGGGGGGACGAGGCGCACTTCGTCGACGACGTCGAGCAGGCCGAGGCCTTCCTGGCCGAGGCCCTCCAGCCCGGGGACATCGTGCTCGTGAAGTCCTCCAACGGCGTCGGCCTGGCCGCCCTCGGCGACCGCCTGGCCGCCGCCGACGTCACCCCCTCGACCGCCTCCCCCTCCGACACCACCAAGGAGACGCGCCCGTGATCGGTCTGCTCATCGGAGGCGTCCTCGGCCTCATCCTCTCCGGCCTCGGCACGCCCCTGTTCATCCGGTACCTCGTCAAGCGGGGCTACGGCCAGCAGGTGCGCGACGACGGCCCGCAGACGCACAAGTCGAAGCGCGGCACGCCGACCATGGGCGGCTTCGTGATCATCTCGGCGCTCGTGCTCGGCTACCTCCTCACGCACGGGATCCTCGCGCTGCTCGGCTCCGAGCTCGCCGGCCCCACGGCGTCGGGCTGGATCGTGCTGCTGCTCACCGTGGGCATGGCGTTCGTGGGCTGGATCGACGACTACACGAAGATCGCCAAGCAGCGCTCCCTGGGCCTCACCCCCAAGGGAAAGATCATCCTGCAGGGCCTGATCGGCACCGCGTTCGCCGTGCTCGCCCTGCTCTTCCCGAACGCGGACGGCGTGACCCCCGCGTCGACGGCGGTCTCCTTCGTCCGGGACATCCCGTGGCTCGAGCTCGCGTTCGCGGGCCCGGTGGTGGGCGTGGTCCTGTTCGTGATCTGGTCCAACATCATCACCACCGCCACCACCAATGCGGTGAACCTGACGGACGGCCTCGACGGCCTGGCCGCCGGCGCCACCGCCATGGTCACCGGCGCGTACGTGCTCGTCTCGCTGTTCCAGGCGAGCCAGTCCTGCGGTCTCACCGAGGGCGCGGAGGCCTGCTACGTGGTGCGCGACCCCATGGACCTGGGCCTGCTCGCCGCGGTCCTCACGGGCGCGCTCCTCGGCTTCCTCTGGTGGAACACGTCCCCGGCCAAGATCTTCATGGGCGACACCGGGTCCCTCGGCCTCGGCGGCGCCCTCGCCGGCCTGGCGATCCTCTCCCGCACCGAGATCCTCGTGGTCATCCTGGCGGGCCTGATGGTGGCCATCACCCTCTCGGTGATCATCCAGGTCGGGTGGTTCAAGATCTCCGGCGGCAAGCGCGTGTTCCTCATGGCGCCCCTGCAGCACCACTTCGAGCTCAAGGGCTGGGCCGAGGTCACCGTGGTGGTCCGGTTCTGGCTGATCTCCCTGGTCTGCGTGATCATCGGCCTGGCCCTGTTCTACGGCGAGTGGCTCCTGCAGCACGGCGCCCTCCAGGCGGTGGCCCGATGAGCGCCCCCGTGATGCGCCCGCACGCCGACACGGACCGCACCCGCGGCCTGCGCACCTGGGACGACGCCGGCTGGGCCGGCCTGCGCGTGGTCGTCACCGGGCTCGGCGTCTCCGGGTTCTCCGCCGCCGACACGCTGGCCGAGCTCGGCGCGCGCGTCGTCGTCGTGGACGGCCGCGACTCGCCGGAGAACCGCGCCAAGGCGGACACCCTGCGGATCGTGGGCGTGGCCGACGTGCTCCTCTCGGAGGACGCGACGCATTCCCTCCCCGAGGTGGACGGCGAGCGCCCGGACCTGGTCGTGACCTCCCCGGGCTGGCGGCCGGACCAGCCGCTGCTCATGGCGGCCCACGAGGCGGGCCTGCCGATCTGGTCGGACGTGGAGCTGGCCTGGCGGCTGCGCGAGCGCGCCGGCCGCCGCACCGCCGACTGGGTGTGCCTGACAGGCACCAACGGCAAGACCACCACCGTGACCATGGTCGAGGCCATCCTGCGGGCCGACGGCCGCCGCGCCCTGGCGTGCGGCAACGTCGGCACCCCCGTGCTCGACGCGGTCCGGGACCCGGAGGGCTTCGACACGCTGGCCGTCGAGCTCTCCAGCTTCCAGCTGCACTGGACCCACTCGATCGTCCCCGCCTCCTCGGCGGTCCTGAACCTGGCCGAGGACCACGTCGACTGGCACGGATCCATGGAGGAGTACGCCGCCGCCAAGGGGAAGGTCTACGAGCGCACCACCGTGGCGTGCGTGTTCAATGAGGCCGACGCGCTGACGCGCACCCTGGTGGAGCGCGCCGACGTCGCCGAGGGCTGCCGGGCGGTCGGGTTCACCACGGACACCCCGGGGCTCTCCGACGTGGGCGTCGTGGACGGGATCATCGTGGACCGCGCGTTCCTGGAGAACCGCCGCCACGAGGCGATCGCCCTCGCCGAGCGGTCCGACCTCGGCGCCGTGGCCCCGCGCCACACCGTGGCCAACGCCTGCGCCGCGGCCGCGCTGACCCGCGCCGTGGGCGTGTCCCCGGAGGCCGTCGCGGAGGGGCTGCGCTCCTACGACCGTGGCGAGCACCGCATCCAGCTCGTGGCGACCTCCCGCGACGTCATGTGGGTCAACGACTCCAAGGCGACCAACCCGCACGCCGCGGACGCGTCGCTGGCCGCGTTCTCGTCGGTCGTGTGGATCGCCGGCGGCCTGCCCAAGGGCGTCACCTACGACGAGCTCGTCTCCGCCCATGCCGGCCGGCTCCGCGAGGTCATCCTGCTCGGCACGGACACGTCCGAGCTGCGCCGCGCCCTGGCCGCGCACGCCCCGGAGGTCCCCGTCCACGCGCCGCTCGCCGACGCCGACGGGCACGGCTCCCCGGACGGACGGGCCGTCATGGCCGAGGCCGTCCGCCTCGCCGACGCCCACGCCTGCCCCGGCGACACCGTGCTGATGGCCCCCGCGGCGGCGTCGATGGACCAGTTCCGCTCCTACGCGGAGCGGGGCGACGCATTCATCGCCGCCGTGGCCGAGCTCATGCGCGAGCACGGCTGGGACGTCGACTCCGAGGCCGACGCCCCGGCCTGACCGCCCGAACCGAGCAGACCAGGAGCCCCATGCCGTCCACCGCCACCCGCCCCGAGGCGTCCTCGCGTGCCAGCGCCCGGACCGCCGTGCGCCCGCGCCTGGCCGGGTTCTGGGGTGCGCTCGAGGGCCGGCGGGCCCTGGACTGGGCCGCCCTGCTGATCGGGCTGTGCACCGCCGTCCTGACGGTGCTCGGCCTGGTCATGGTGCTCTCCGCCTCATCGGTGGAGGCCATCTCCAGTTCCGGCGGATCCTACGGCCTGTTCCTGCGCCAGGGCGGATGGGCCCTCGGTGGGGCCGTGCTGCTGGCCGTTCTCCGCCGCCTGCCCGTCGACCTGTACCGCCGCCTCGCGTGGGCCGCCTACCTGTTCGCGTTCCTGCTCCTGGCGCTCGTGGCCTTCACCCCGCTGGGCAAGGAGGTGAACGGCAACACCAACTGGCTCCAGCTCGGCCCGGTCACGTTCCAGCCCTCGGAGGCGGCCAAGCTCGCCATGGCGCTCTGGGCGGCCGCCGTGCTGCAGCGCAAGGAGCGGCTGGTCCACCTGGTCTCGCATGCGCTCGTGCCCGTGCTGCCGTTCGGCGTGGCCCTGATCCTGCTGGTGCTCAAGGGGCGCGACCTCGGCACCGCCCTCATCCTGGCCTTCATCCTCGCCGTCATCCTGTTCGTCGCCGGCACCCCCGGCCGGGTGTTCGCCGTCCTCGCGGGGATCGGCGTCGTCGCGGCGCTGGGGATGACCGTGTTCGCGGCCAACCGCATGGAGCGCGTCCAGGCGTGGCTCTTCGGCTGCGAGGGGCTGCAGGGCGACCCCTGCATGCAGCCGGACCACGGCATCTACGCGCTGGCCTCCGGCGGCTGGTGGGGCGTGGGCCTCGGGCAGTCCCGCCAGAAGTGGAACTACATCCCCGAGGCGGAGAACGACTTCATCTTCACCATCCTCGGTGAGGAGCTCGGGCTCGTCGGCACGCTGCTGGTGCTCGCCTGCTTCGTGGGACTGGCCGTCGGGATGTACCGGGTGGCGGCCGGCGCGTCGTCCACCTTCGTGCGGCTCGCGACGTGGGGCATCCTGGCGTGGATCGTCGGCCAGGCGGCGATGAACATCGCGATGGTCACCGGCCTGCTGCCCGTGGTCGGCGTGCCGCTGCCCTTCATCTCCTATGGTGGATCTGCGCTGACCCTGTCGCTGGCGGCCGTCGGCGTGGTGCTCTCCTTCGCACGCCACGAGCGGGACCTGCTGCCCGCCGCGGAGGCGTCCGCCGCCGACCCCGCCTCGTCCGCCTCACCCCAGGAGTCCCGATGACCACCCCGAACGACGCCTCCCGCCCGCTGCGCGTGGTCCTGGCCGGCGGCGGCACCGCCGGCCACATCTCACCGATGCTCGCCATCGCCCGGGCGCTGGGCCGTCAGGACCCGTCCACGGTGTGCACGATGGTCGGCACCGACTCCGGGATGGAGACCCGGCTGGTGCCCCAGGCCGGGTACGAGCTGGACTTCGTCGAGCGGGTGCCCATGCCCCGCCGACCCTCCATGGACGTCGTGCGGTTCCCCGGGCGCTTCCAGGCCTCCGTCCGGCAGGCCGGGGAGATCCTCCGCCGCCGCGGCGCGGACGTGCTCGTCGGCGTCGGCGGCTACGTGTCCACGCCGATGTACCTCGCCGCCTCCCGCGCCGGCGTGCCCGTCGTCGTCCACGAGGCCAACGCGCGGCCGGGACTGGCCAACCGGGTGGGCGCGCTGCGCGCCGCCCGCGTGGGCACCGCCCTGCCGGACACCCGCCTGCCGAAGGCGCAGTGGGTCGGCATGCCCATGCGCCCGGAGATCTCCGGCCTGGACCGCGCCGCGGCCCGGGACGCCGCCCGCGCCGAGCTGGGCCTCGACCCGGAGCGGACCACGGTCGTCGTGACCGGTGGCAGCTCCGGCGCCCTGAACGTGAACCGGACCGTGCGGGAGAGCCTGGACGACCTCCTCGGCGCCGGCCTGCAGGTGTTCCACCTGACCGGCCGCGGCAAGGAGCTCACGGATGAGGCCGGCCAGCGCGTGACGCGCCCCGGCTACGTGCAGCGCGAGTACCTCGACGGCATGGAGAAGGCCTACGCCGCCGCCGACCTGATCGTCGCCCGCTCCGGTGCCGGCACGGTCTGCGAGATCGCCGCCGTGGGCCTGCCCGCCGTCTTCGTGCCCCTGCCCGTGGGCAACGGCGAGCAGGCGCTCAACGCCCGCCCCGTGGTCGACGCCGGCGGGGCCCTGCTGGTGCGGGACGAGACGTTCCGCGCCGACTGGGTGCGCCGGGAGCTGATCCCCCTGGCCACCGACCCCCAGCGCCTCGCCGCCATGGGAGAGGCCGCCGCGCGCCTGGGCGTGCGCGACGCCGACGTCAGGACGGCCGACCTCGTGCGCGAGGCGGCCCGGGAAGGAGCCCGCCGATGACCACGCAGCAGACCCCCGAGGGGCGCGCCCGCCGGGAGCGCGTCGCGGCGCTGGGCCGGGTGCACCTGCTCGGCATCGGCGGGGTGGGCGTGTCCGGCGTGGCCCGCATCCTGCAGGACCAGGGCGTCGCGATCTCCGGCTCGGACGCCAAGGACCTCCCGGTCATGCACGACCTCGCCGCGGGCGGGGCGCGGATCACCGTGGGCTACGACGCCGCGCACGTCGGCGACGACGTCACCACCGTGATCGCCTCGTCCATCGCCGGTCCGGGCAACCCGGAGCACGACGCCGCGGTGGCCCGCGGGCTGCGCGTGCTGCACCGCTCCGAGGGCCTGGCATTGGCCATGGAGGGCCACCGTGTCCTCGCCGTGGCGGGCACGCACGGCAAGACCACCACCTCCTCCATGGCCGCCATGGCGTTCACCGACGCCGGCTGGGACCCCACGTTCGCGGTCGGCGCCGCCGTCGCCGGGCTGGGCACCAACGCCCGTGCGGGCGCCGGGGAGTGGTTCGTGGCGGAGGCCGACGAGTCCGACGGCACCCTGGTGAACTACCCGACGACGATCGCCGTGGTCACCACCGTCGAGGCGGACCACCTCGACCACTACGGCACCGAGGAGGCCGTGCACGAGGTGTTCCGCGTCTTCGCCGGACAGCTGCCCGCGGCGGAGGACGGCGGCGCCCTCGTGGCCTGCCTCGACGATGAGGGCGCGGCAGGCCTGGCGGCGTGGGCGCATGAGCACGCCCGGGCCGCGGTGGTGACTTACGGCACGGGGCCGCGCGACGGCGTCGAGCCGGACCTGCTGGTCGACGGCGTCACCGTGGAGCCGGGGGAGTCCGGCGTGGGGCAGCGCGCCCGCTTCACCCTCGCGGACGGCACGTCCGCCGAGGTGCGACTGCAGGTCCCGGGCCGGCACAACGCCCTGAACGCCGCCGCCGTCGCCCTGGCGGCGGTCCGCGCCGGCATGTCGCTCCGAGAGGCCGTTCACGGGCTGGAGCAGTTCCGCGGCACGGCCCGGCGGTTCGAGTTCCGGGGCGCCGAGCGTGGAGTCCGCGTCTTCGACGACTACGCGCACCACCCGACCGAGGTGGTCGCCGCCGTCTCCGCGGCTCGGGCCGTGGCCGGCGAGGGCCGCGTCCACGTCCTGTTCCAGCCGCACCTGTTCTCCCGGACCCGGGACTTCGCGGCGGAGTTCGCCGCGGCGCTCTCCGGCGCGGACCGGGTGCGCGTGCTGCCCGTGTACGCGGCGCGCGAGGAGCCCATGGAGGGCGTCGACGCGACCCTCATCACCCGGGCCCTCACCACGCCGGACCCCGCGGACCGCACGGTCGCGGTCGACCGGGCGGCCGCGGTCCGCGAGCTCGCCGCCGGCGCCCGCGAGGGCGACGTCATCCTCACCATGGGCGCGGGCGACGTGACGGCCCTGGGGCCGGACCTCGTGGCGGCGCTCGCCGCGGACCCGTCCGTCGACGCGTGAGCCGGCGGGGTCGTCGCGCAGGGTCCGGCACCGGATCCACGGTGGTGGCCTTCCCGGGGCGCTCGGCCCGGGAGCGCCGCCGCCGACGCGCGGGCATGCTGGCCGCGGTGTTCGCGGCGCTGGCCCTGGCCGCGTGGGCGGTGTTCGCGTCGCCCCTCCTGGCCGTCGACCGGATCGACGTGACCGGCACGCGCCTGGTGGACCGTGCCGCGGTGGAGGAGCGGGTGGCGCCGCTGCGGGGGGTCCCCTTGCCGCGCATCGGCTCCTCCTCCGCGGGGGATCTGCTCTCCGGCATGCCGGGCGTCGCGTCGGCGAGGACCGTCGCCGTGCCGCCCACGGCCCTGGAGGTGCGCATCGAGGAGCTGGCGCCGGTGGCGCGCTCCGCCGGCGGCGACCGGGCGCAGGTGCTCCTCGAGGACGGCTCCGTGCTCGGCTCCGTCCCGGTCTCGGCCCTCCCGGGGGAGGGCGAGGAGGGAGGGGCGCTGCCGTCGGCCCCGGAGGCGCTCCTCACGGCCGGTCCCGACGTGCGCGCCTCGGCGGCCACCGTCCTGCGCGCCCTGCCGGACGGCGTCCGGGATCGGGTGCGCGGCGTGGATGCGGGGAGCCCCGAGCAGGTGCGGCTCGACCTGGGCGGCGGCCGGACCCTGGTCTGGGGGGACGCGTCCGAACCGGAGCGCAAGGCCGCGGTCGCGCAGGCGCTGCTGGACGGCCTCGAGGACGCGCGCGGGGTGCGTGAGGTGGACGTGTCCGTCCCGGATCGGCCCGTCACGCGCTGATCCGCCTGCAAGGAGCTTCACCTTCGACGTGAGGGTGAACTTCGCAGCCCTCGAGATCTGGCACGGCGGCGTGGGCATCGGCCGATGCCGCGAGGTTCAAGTTTCGCGTGAAGGTGGAGATCAGCACGCCGCCAGGCGCGCCATCATGCGGAATCCTTTGCGTCGCGGGAGGTCCTCCCAGTACGGTGGGATCGAGCACGCGCGCGTCGACCTTCCATGCTGACTTGAAGGCGCCGCCGCCGACCTCGCCCTCGCGACGTGGGCGAGGGCACCGAATCCTCGAGCAAAGGGAATGGACACCGTGGCTGCACCCCAGAACTACCTGGCCGTCATCAAGGTCGTCGGCATCGGCGGCGGCGGCGTCAACGCCGTCAACCGCATGATCGAGGTGGGGCTCCGCGGTGTGGAGTTCATCGCCATCAACACGGACGCCCAGGCGCTCCTGATGTCGGACGCCGACGTCAAGCTGGACGTGGGCCGCGAGCTCACCCGCGGCCTCGGCGCCGGCGCCAACCCCGAGGTCGGTCGCCAGGCCGCCGAGGACCATGCGGAGGAGATCGAGGAGGTCCTGCGGGGGGCCGACATGGTCTTCGTGACCGCGGGCGAGGGCGGCGGCACCGGCACCGGCGGCGCCCCCGTCGTGGCCCGCATCGCCCGCTCGCTGGGCGCCCTGACCATCGGCGTCGTCACCCGCCCGTTCACCTTCGAGGGCCGCCGTCGCGCCGGCTCCGCGGAGAACGGCATCGACGCGCTGCGCGACGAGGTCGACACCCTGATCGTCATCCCGAACGACCGTCTGCTCTCCATCTCGGACCGCAACGTCTCCGTCATGGACGCCTTCCGCCAGGCGGACCAGGTGCTCCTCTCCGGCGTGCAGGGCATCACCGACCTCATCACCACCCCGGGCCTGATCAACCTCGACTTCGCCGATGTGAAGTCCGTGATGCAGGGCGCGGGCTCCGCGCTGATGGGCATCGGCCACGCCCAGGGCGAGGACCGCGCCGTCAAGGCGGCCGAGCTGGCCATCGCGTCCCCGTTGCTCGAGGCGTCCATCGACGGCGCCTACGGCGTGCTGCTCTCCATCCAGGGCGGCTCCGACCTCGGCCTGTTCGAGATCAACGAGGCCGCCCGGCTGGTGCAGGAGGTCGCGCACCCCGAGGCCAACATCATCTTCGGCGCGGTCATCGACGACGCCCTCGGCGACGAGGTCCGCGTCACCGTCATCGCCGCCGGCTTCGACAAGGTGGACGCCACCTCTGCCCCCGCGGCGCCGTTCCAGCAGCAGGCCGCCCCGCAGCGCGCCGCCGCGCCGCAGCAGCCCGCCCAGCAGGCCCAGCAGGCTCCGGTCTCGCAGCAGGCCGCGCCGCAGCGTCCGTCCGTGCCCGGCACCATGCCGCTGAACAGCTCCTCGGCCTTCGGCGGAGCCCCCGCCCAGCCGGCCGCGACTCAGCAGCCCGCCGCCCCGCAGCAGCCCGCCGCGCCGCAGCGGGCCCAGCAGGACCTGCCCACGGTCGTGGAGCCGGAGTTCGGCTCCTCCGACCTCGACGTGCCGGACTTCCTCAAGTGAGCCTCGCGGGAGGGCCGGTCGGGACGCAGCCGGTCCCGTCCGGCCCTTTCGTGCACCGTGAGGACCTCCGTGCCGACGCGCGGGGGCGCGTGGCGCACGTCGCCTGGACCTCCGCCGAGGCCGGCAGCCTCGCGTTCCACATCCTCGGCGCGGAGCAGGAGCAGGCCCGGGCGGACGTCGTCGCGGCCCGCCATCGCGTGGAGGACGCCATGGGTGTGCCGCGCGGATCCGTCTTCTACCTGGAGCAGGTCCACTCGGTGGACGTCGTCACCGCCGGACCCGGCTGGGAGGAGGGCTTCGCGCCCACCGCGGACGCCTCGGTGAGCCCGGACGGCCACACGCCGCTGGCCGTCATGGTCGCCGACTGCCTGCCGGTCGTGTTCGTGGACGGCCTCACGGGGGCGACCGCCGTGGCCCACGCCGGTCGGCGCGGCCTGCTGGACGGGGTCCTGGAGAACACGGTGGACGCCCTGCTCGCGCTGCGCCCCGAGGGCTCCGCGGGGGCCTTCGGCCTCAAGGCGTGGATCGGCCCGGGCATCTCGGGGGAGTCCTACGAGGTCCCGCAGGCCATGCAGGACGAGGCTGTCGCCCGCATCCCCGAGCTGGAGGCGACCACGAGCTGGGGCACGCCGGCCCTGGCCCTGGCCTCGGGCGCCCAGGCGGTCCTGCGGGCGCGGGGCGTGGCCGTCGAGCGCATCGCCCTGGACACCTTCACGGACGAGCGGGTGTTCTCCCATCGGCGTGCGCCGGGTCGGGGCCGGTTCGCCGGGCTCGTCTGGACGACCCCGGCCGACGTCGACCAGGACCACGACGCGGGCGACGCCCGTGGCTGAGCCCCTGCAGGACGACCCGCGCGTCGCCGAGATCGCCGCCGGGCTGGACGGCGTCCGGCGGCGGATCGCGGATGCCGCGGCCGCGGCCGGCCGGGCGGACCTCCCGGAGCTGATCGTCGTGTCGAAGACGCACCCGGCGGAGGACGTGGTCGCCCTCGCGGGTCTGGGTGTGCGGCAGGTGGGCGAGAACCGGGACCAGGAGGCACGTCCGAAGGCGGCCGCCGTCGCGGAGGCCCTGGGCGGGGCCGGCGTGCCGGCCCCCGCGTGGCACTTCATCGGGCAGCTGCAGACGAACAAGGCCAAGCACGTGGCCCGCTACGCGTCCGCGGTGCACTCCGTGGACCGGCTGGACCTCGTCGACGCGCTGTCCCGCGCCGTGGTGTTGCGGCGCGAGCGCGAGGGGGCCGACGCCGTGTCGGCGCTGGACTGCCTCGTGCAGGTCGACGTCGACGACCGCGCGGACGAGGACCGCCCGGAGGGCATCGGGCCCCGGGGCGGCGCGGCCCCGGAGGACGTGCCGGAGCTGGCCCGCGCGATCGCCGCCGCCGACGGCCTGCGCCTGCGGGGCCTGATGTGCGTGGCCCCCCGCGCGGCGGACCCTGCGGCGGCGTTCGCCCGGCTCGCGGCGCTGTCCGCCCGGGTCCGTGCGGAGCACCCCGACGCCGACGCCCTCTCCATGGGCATGTCGGGCGACCTCGAGGCCGCCGTGGCCGCGGGGGCGACACACGTCCGGGTGGGCTCGGACATCCTCGGCGCCCGTGGGGCCGTGGGATAGCGTGTGACCCACGTGCCGACACGCGCCCGGCAGCCCCGCGGCGTGACGGCGCGGCACTGGACGACGAACGACGCGCCCCCGCTGGGGGCCGAACCGACGCGGTGGAGGACAGCGACATGGCCGGCGGCCTGAAGAAGACGATGATCTACCTCGGCCTGGCCGACGGGGACGAGTACGACGACGACCCGCGGCACGAGGCCGTGGACGCAGCCCCGCGGCGTGAGCCCGTCGAGGCCCGCCGCGTCGCCGAGCCCGCGCCCCGGCTCGAGCCGGAGGACGAGGAGTTCGACGAGCCGTCGACGCCCTCGCACGCCGGATCCACGGCCGCCGCCGCGGCCGAGCCGGCCCCGCGCCGCGCGGCGTCCCGCCCCGAGACCGCCGACCCGGGCCACCGCGCCCCGGTCACCCCCATCAAGCGAGCCGCCGCCCCGTCGGCCGAAGGAGATGCCGTGCGCACCCTGTCCACCGTCCACCCGCGCTCCTACAACGACGCCAAGCGCATCGGCGAGGCGTTCCGCACGGGCACCCCGGTCATCATGAACGTCACCGACCTCGGCGAGAACGAGGCCAAGCGCCTGGTCGACTTCGCGGCCGGGCTGGTGTTCGGCCTGCACGGGTCCATCTCCCGCATCACGAGCAAGGTGTTCCTGCTCACCCCGTCCTCCGTGGAGGTCGTCGGCGAGGAGCCGCCCGCCGGCCGTGACGGGGACGCGCCCTACGACAACGACTGACCCGTGCAGCTCGTCTTCGCCCTGCTCTACTTCGTCCTCACCGCCTACATGGCGGTGCTGACCGTGCGGATCGTCCTCGACGTGACGCGCTCGTTCGCCCGCTCGTGGCGGCCGTCGGGCCCTGTGCTGGTCGCCGCGAGCGGCGTCTACGCGCTCACCGACCCGCCGCTGCGGGCGCTGCGCCGCCGCATCCCGCCCCTGACCCTCGGCGGGGTCGGCCTGGACGTCGCGTTCCTGGTGGTCTTCCTGGGTGTCGTGCTGCTCCGCGTGCTGGTGCTGACGCTGGCCTGAGCGACGCCGGCGCCGGCCGCCGGGCGCCGCTTGCGGGTCCCCGTCGGCGCAGGGGCCCGGTGGTAGGGTCAAGCATCGTGAGACCGGCGGTGGCCGGCCGCATCCGATCGCCGGCGCCGGCCGATCCGCAGAGAGAGGTGACCGCCTGTGGTGCTGTCCTGGGAAGACGTGGTCAACAAGGAGTTCCAGCTCACGAAGTTCCGTGAGGGCTACGACCGCGAGGAGGTCGAGGACTTCCTCGACGAGGTCGTCGAGGAGCTCAAGCGGCTGACCGAGGAGAACGACCGGCTGCGCTCCGACCTCGACGCGTGCCGTGAGGGCGCACCCGCCCAGGCCGAGGCCTCGGCCCCCGCCGCTGGGGAGGCTGCGCCGGCCCTCCAGGCCCCCGCCCCGGTCGCCCCCGTGGAGCCGTCCGCCCCCGGGGAGCCGGTCGCCCCGACCGACTCCGCCACCTCGGCGGCCGGCGTCCTCGCGATGGCCCAGCGCCTGCACGACGAGTACGTCGCCGAGGGCGAGCAGCGCCGCGACCGGATCATCGCCGACGCGGAGGCCGAGGCGACCACCGTCGTCCGCCAGGCGGAGGAGACCCGGACCCGCACCCTGTCCGACCTGGAGTCCCGCCGCAAGGGCCTCGAGGCGGACGTCGAGCGCCTGCGCGCCTTCGAGACCGACTACCGCTCCCGCCTGACCGCGTACATCGAGGGCCAGCTGCGCGAGATCACCGCCCAGGAGCGCCTCGAGCCGGCGAAGGGGACCGTGTGAGCCCTGCGGCCCCGCAGGACGCCCTGACGGACCACCGCGACGCCCCCGCCCGCCCGGGCCGGGGCGTCGTCGGTGCGGCCCTGGGGGTCGCGACGCTCGCCTACGCGCTGGACCAGGGCACCAAGCTCCTGGTGGAGCGCACCATGGAGCTCGGCGAGTCGATCGTCGTGATCCCGGGGCTGCTGCGCTGGCACTACATCCTCAACCCCGGCGCCGCGTTCTCGATCGGCACGGACGTCACCTGGCTGTTCACGCTGATCCAGGCGGTCGTCGCGGTCGTCGCCCTGGTGGCGCTGCTGCGCTCCCGCTCCCGCGCCTGGTCCGTCGCGCTCGGCGGGCTCCTCGGCGGCGTCATGGGCAACCTCACGGACCGCCTGTTCCGGCCGCCGTCGTTCGGCCAGGGCCACGTCGTGGACATGGTCTCCGTGCCGAACTTCGCGATCTTCAACGTGGCGGACTCCTTCATCGTCTGCTCCATCCTCACGCTGTGCCTGCTGCTGATGAGCGGCCGCCGGCTGGACGGCACGCGCGAGTCCGACGCGGCCGCGGAGGCCTGAGGAGTGGGCCTGCGTCCCGGTCTGACGGAGCGGCTGGCGGTCACGGAGGACGACGCCGGCCGCCGCGCCGACGCGGTGCTGGCCGACGCGTTCGGGGTGTCCCGCGCGTCGCTCGCCGACCTGTTCTCCCGGGGCCTGGTGCGCGCCGAGTCCCGCACCGGCCGCCGGGACCGCGTCCTGGCCAAGTCCGCCAAGGCGGTGGCGGGGGAGACCCTGGCCGTGGACGTGCCCGTGGACCCCGACCCCCTGGAAGTGAGGGCTGAGCGCGTGGACGCGATGACCGTCCTGTACGAGGACGACGACCTGCTGGCGGTGGACAAGCCCACCGGCGTGGCGGCGCATCCGTCGCCGGGCTGGTTCGGGCCGACCGTGGTGGGCGGCCTGGCCGGGCTCGGGCGCCGGATCTCCACCTCCGGCGCGCCGGAGCGGCAGGGGATCGTCCACCGGCTCGACGTCGGCACCACCGGCGTCATGGTCGTCGCCAAGTCCGAGCGCGCCTACACGGCGCTGAAGGACCAGTTCCGCGAGCGCGTGCCGGAGAAGGTGTACCACGCGGTGGTCCAGGGCATGCCGGACCCGCTGGAGGGGACGATCGACGCCCCGATCGGTCGGGACCCGAACCACCACTGGCGCTTCGCGGTGCTCGAGGGCGGACGCCCGTCGGTGACCCACTACGAGACGGTCGAGGCGTTCGGCCGGGCGACGCTGCTGGAGATCCACCTGGAGACCGGGCGCACCCACCAGATCCGCGTGCACACCTCCGCGCTGCGCCACCCCTGCGCCGGTGACCTCACGTACGGCGCGGACCCGCGCCTGGCGGCCGAGCTGGGCCTGACGCGGCAGTGGCTGCACGCGCACCGCCTGGCGCTCCCGCACCCCGCCACGGGGGAGCGCCTGGAGATCGTCTCGCCCTACCCGGACGACCTCGCCCACGCCCTGCGCGTCCTGCGCGGGGAGGACCGCGGCGCCGCCCCGGACGCCTAGACTGGACCGGTCCGCACGCCGCGCCGCCCCGTCCGGGGGTGGTCCGTGCCCAGGGGTGCGCGGCGGGAAGGATGAGCGGCGTTGAGCGTGCAGCAGGAGACCACGGCCGAGGCCACGAGGGACGGCGGGTTCGTCCACCTGCACACCCACACCGAGTACTCCATGCTCGACGGCGCCGCGAAGCTGGACGAGCTGTTCGCCGAGGCGAACCGGCTGGGCATGGACTCCCTGGCGATCACGGACCACGGCTACCTCTTCGGCGCGTTCGACTTCTGGAAGAAGGCCACGGACGCCGGGATCAAGCCGATCATCGGGCTCGAGGCCTACCTGACGCCGGGCCAACAGCACCGCTCCGACAAGGAGAAGATCCGCTGGGGCGAGCCCCACCAGCGCGGCGACGACGTCTCCGGCGGCGGCGCCTACACCCACATGACCATGCTGGCCGAGTCCACGCAGGGCATGCACAACCTGTTCAGGATGGGCTCGATCGCCTCGCTGGACTCGGTGTACGCGAAGTGGCCGCGCATCGACCGGGAGCTGCTCAGCCAGTACTCCTCGGGCCTGATCGCGACGACGGGCTGCCCCTCCGGCGAGGTGCAGACCCGTCTGCGGCTGGGCCAGTACAAGGAGGCCGTGGAGGCCGCCGCCGAGTTCCGGGACATCTTCGGCAGGGACAACTTCTACTGCGAGGTCATGCAGCACGGCCTCGACATCGAGAAGCGTGTGGTCGAGGACCTGCGCCGCCTGGCCAAGGACCTGGGCCTGCCGTTCGTGGCCACGAACGACCTGCACTACACCCATGAGCACGATGCCAAGGCGCACGAGGCGCTGCTGGCCATCCAGTCCGGCTCCAAGCTCAACGAGCCGACCTACGACCAGGGCGGCTCCCGCTTCGCGTTCTCCGGCACGGACTACTACCTGAAGTCCCCGCGGCAGATGCGCGAGCTGTTCGCCGAGCTGCCCGAGGCGTGCGACAACACGCTGCTCATCGCCGAGCGCTGCGAGACGAGCTTCGACACCTCCGCCAACTACATGCCGCGGTTCCCCACCCCGGAGGGGGAGGACGAGACCAGCTGGCTCATCAAGGAGGTCGCCAAGGGCCTGGCCTACCGGTACCCGGAGGGTGTGCCGGACCACGTCCGCAAGCAGGCGGACTACGAGCTGGACGTCATCATCTCGATGGGGTTCCCGGGCTACTTCCTCGTCGTGGCCGACTTCATCAACTGGGCCAAGGAGAACGGGATCCGCGTGGGCCCGGGCCGCGGCTCGGGCGCCGGCTCCATGGTGGCCTACGCGCTGCGCATCACGGACCTGGACCCGCTCCGGCACGGGCTGATCTTCGAGCGCTTCCTCAACCCGGACCGGGTGTCCATGCCGGACTTCGACGTCGACTTCGACGACCGCCGCCGTTCCGAGGTGATCGACTACGTCACGCGCAAGTACGGCGACGAGCGCGTCACGATGATCGTCACGTACGGCACGATCAAGACGAAGCAGGCGCTCAAGGACTCGGCACGCGTGATGGACCAGCCCTTCTCCATGGGCGAGTCCCTGACGAAGGCGCTGCCGCCGGCCGTCATGGCCAAGGACATCCCGCTCAAGGACATCGAGGACCCCGAGGCCAAGCGGTACGCCGAGGCCGGGGAGTTCCGCGAGCTGGTCGCCGCCGACCCGGTGGCGAAGCAGGTGTTCGAGACCGCCAAGGGCATCGAGGGCCTGAAGCGCCAGTGGGGCGTCCACGCCGCCGGCGTCATCATGTCCTCCCACCCGGTGATCGATGTGATCCCGATCATGCGCCGACTCCAGGACGGCCAGGTCATCACGCAGTTCGACTACCCCACGGCCGAGGGCCTGGGCCTGATCAAGATGGACTTCTTGGGGCTGCGTAACCTCACCATCATCTCGGACGCGATCGAGAACATCCGCGCCAACCGGGGCGTCGACCTCGACCTCGAGCACCTCGACGTGGACGACGCCGAGTCCTACGCCCTGCTGGCCCGGGGCGACACCCTGGGCGTGTTCCAGCTCGACGGCGGGCCCATGCGCGCCCTGCTGAAGATGATGCGCCCGGACAACTTCGAGGACATCTCGGCGACGATCGCCCTCTACCGGCCGGGCCCCATGGGCGCGAACTCGCACACGAACTACGCCCTGCGCAAGAACGGGCTCCAGGAGATCACCCCGATCCACCCGGAGCTCGCGGAGCCGCTCAAGGACATCCTGGACACGACCTACGGCCTGATCGTCTACCAGGAGCAGGTCATGGCCATCGCCCAGAAGGTCGCCGGCTACTCGCTCGGCCAGGCGGACATCCTCCGCCGCGCGATGGGCAAGAAGAAGAAGTCCGAGCTGGACAAGCAGTACGAGGCCTTCCACCAGGGCATGCTGGACCGCGGCTACTCCGAGGGCGCCGTGAAGGCCCTGTGGGACATCCTCCTGCCGTTCTCGGACTACGCCTTCAACAAGGCGCACTCGGCCGCCTACGGCCTGGTCTCCTACTGGACGGCCTACCTGAAGGCCCACTATCCGGCGGAGTACATGGCCGCGCTGCTCACCTCGGTCGGCGACGACAAGGACAAGCTGGCCATGTACCTGAACGAGTGCCGCCACATGGGCATCACGGTGCTGCCGCCGGACGTGAACGAGTCCTTCCTGAACTTCACCCCGGTGGGCGACGACATCCGCTTCGGCATGGGCGCGGTCCGCAACGTGGGCGGGAACGTCGTCAAGGGCATGGTCCAGGCCCGCGAGGAGAAGGGGCTCTACACGGGCTTCGGCGACTTCCTGGCCAAGGTGCCGCTGGTGGTGTGCAACAAGCGGACCATCGAGTCGATGATCAAGGCCGGGGCGTTCGACTCGCTCGGCTACGCCCGTCGCGCCCTCCTGGCGGTGCACGAGGAGGCCGTGGACGCCACCGTGCAGCAGAAGCGCAAGGAGGACCACGGCGAGTTCACCTTCGACCTGTTCGCCCTGGGCGGCGCCGCGGACGCGGCCGACGACTCGGACGCCTCCGACGGCGTCGCCGTGCCGGACCTGCCCGAGTGGCCGAAGAAGGAGAGGCTCGCGTTCGAGCGCGAGATGCTCGGCCTCTACGTGTCCGACCACCCCCTGCAGGGGCTGGACGGGGTCCTCTCCCAGTTCGCGGACACCCAGATCACCCGCATCCTTGACGACGACGGCCCCGCCGACGGCGCGCACGTCACCATCGCGGGCCTGATCACGACGCTGGAGCGCCGGATCGCCAAGAGCTCGGGCAACGCCTACGCGCGGTGCGAGATCGAGGACCTCGGCGGCTCGCTGGACGTCATGTTCTTCGGGCAGGTCTACGCGCCGATCGCCATGATGCTCGCGGAGGACCTCGTGGTGGCGGTCAAGGGGCGCGTGCAGCGCCGCGACGACGGCTCGGTGGTGCTCTCGGCCATGGAGCTGGCCATCCCGGAGCTCACGGACGCCACGGGCGGGCCGGTGCGGATCACGATGCCGGCGTTCAAGGCGACGGAGCGCGTCGTCGGGCAGCTGGGGGACGTGCTGCGCACCCACGAGGGCTCCACGGAGGTCCGCCTGTCCCTCACCGGGCAGCGTGGCGTCCAGGAGTTCCAGCTGGGGCCGCAGTACCGCGTCACCCCCAACCCCGCCCTGTTCGGCGACCTCAAGATCCTGCTGGGGCCGTCCTGCCTGGGCTGAGCCCCCGACCCGCCCCGTAGCATGGGCCCGTGCCCGCCCGAGGGCCCGGCCCGACGTGAAGGAGAGCGCCCATGCACTGCCCGTACTGCCGCCACGAGGACTCCCGCGTGGTGGACTCGCGCTCCCTGGAGGACGGCTCCGCGATCCGCCGCCGGCGCCAGTGCCAGGCCTGCGGCAAGCGGTTCACCACGATGGAGACCACCGCGCTCACCGTGGTGAAGCGCTCCGGGGTCGCCGAGCCCTTCGACCGGTCCAAGGTCATCAACGGCGTCCGCAAGGCGTGCCAGGGGCGGCCCGTCTCCAGTGACGACCTCGCCGTCCTCGCACAGGAGGTCGAGGAGGCGGTCCGGGCCTCCGGCAACGCCGAGGTGGACGCCCACGAGGTGGGACTGGCCATCCTCGGCCCGCTGCGCCGGCTGGACCAGGTCGCCTACCTGCGCTTCGCGTCCGTGTACCGGGACTTCGAGTCCCTGAGCGACTTCGAGGACGCCATCGCGGAGCTGCGCGCCCAGGAGGGGGAGGCCCCCGGGCGTCCCGCGGTGCAGCCTCGGCTCTTCTCGCGCTAGAGTGTCTCCGAGGCCGTTTCGACGGCCCACATCGCCGAGGGCGGTTCCGGAGGGGAAGCCGGAACCGCCCTCGGTGCGTCCGGGGTCGGACGCGTCAGCGGAGCAGGCCGTCCGCGGGGTCGGCGTGCGCGGCGAGCGCGGCACCCACGATGCCCGCGTTGTTCTGCAGCATGGCGGGAACGATGGGGGTCTCCAGCTGCAGCAGCGGCAGGTAGTCGTGCGGGCGCTTGGAGATGCCGCCGCCCACGATGAACAGGTCGGGGGAGAAGATCCGCTCCAGGTGGGAGAAGAACCGCTGGAGCCGCAACGCGTACTCCGGCCAGTCCAGCCCCTCCCGCTCGCGCGCCTTCGCGGACGCGCGGGACTCGGCCATCACGCCGTCCAGCTCCAGGGAGCCGACCTCGAAGTTCGGGACGAGCACGCCGTCGTTGATCATCGCGCCGCCGATGCCGGTGCCGAGGGTGATGACCATGACGAGGCCGGGCACGCCCGCGCCGGCGCCGTAGCGCGCCTCGGCCAGGCCGGCGGCGTCGGCGTCGTTGACCACGGTGACCGGGCGCTGGAGCGCCTCCTCGAAGGTGTCCTGCAGGCTCACACCGATCCACGAGGGGTCGATGTTGTTGGCCGAGCGGCACACGCCGTGCTGGACGATCGAGGGGAAGCACACGCCCACGCGTGAGTCCGCGTCGGGGGCCTTCTCGCGGTGGTCCAGCTCGGAGACGATCTGCGCCAGGGTCCGGGCCATCGTGGCGGGCGACGCCGGCTGCGGGGTGTCGAGCCGGAACCGGTCGCCGCGCAGGGTGCCCGACTTGGGGCCGTGCCCCAGCCGGACGATGCCGCCCTTCATCCCGGTGCCGCCGATGTCGACGCCGAGGACGGACGGGTGCTTGGACGGGGCCGGGGGCAGGCGTGGGATCACGCCGGTGTTGGGAAAGCTCACGCCGGACAGTGTACGGACCGCGCCGGAGGCGCCCCAGGGACGGCCCCCTGCACCGCTCAGGGGAGGGTGAGGATCTCCGCGCCGTCCTCGGTGACCACGAGGGTGTGCTCGAACTGGGCGGTGCGGCGCCGGTCCTTCGTGACGACCGTCCACCCGTCGTCCCACTGCTCCCAGTCGATCCCGCCGAGGGTGATCATGGGCTCGATGGTGAACACCATGCCCGGCACCATCAGCCGGTTGTGGGCGGGGGCGGCGTCGTAGTGGGGGATGACCAGGCCGGAGTGGAAGTCCACGCCCACGCCGTGGCCGATGAAGTCGCGGACGACGCCGTAGCCGAAGCGCCGGGCGTAGGACTCGATGGCGCGGCCGATCACGTTGATCTCGCGCCCGGGCTTGACGGCCTTGATGCCGCGGCGCAGCGCCTCCTCGGTGCGCTCCACCAGCAGGCGGGACTCCTCGTCGACGTCGCCCACGAGGTAGGTGCGGTTGTGGTCGCCGTGGACGCCGTCCTTGTACGCGGTGATGTCCAGGTTGACGATGTCCCCGTCCTCCAGGACGGTCCCGTCCGGGATGCCGTGGCAGATGACCTCGTTGACCGAGGTGCAGATCGAGCGGGGGAAGCCCCGGTAGCCCAGGCACGAGGGGTAGGCGCCGGCGGCAACGATGAACTCGTGGGCGATCCGGTCCAGCTCGTCCGTGGTGATCCCGGGGCGGATGTGCTCGGCCGTGTGCTCCATGGCCTGGGCCGCGATGCGGCCGGCCTCCCGGATGCGGCCGATCCCCTCGGTGTCGTAGACGTCGGAGGCGTTGCCCTCGTCCGCGGTCGCCCTCCCCACGTACTCCGGGCGGACGATCGAGGCCGGCACGGCCGGGGCGGGGGACGGCGCCCCCGGCGTCAGCGTGCCCAGCGGCGCGCGCGAGCCCGGCTCCGGGGCGGGCGGGCCCTCGGGGCGGGGGCCGTTGTGGCTGGGCTGGGACGTGGGACGCGCGGTGGTGGACATGCCCTCCAGCGTATCGCCCGGTCCCCGGGAGGGCGCGTCAGGCCCTGCCCCGCGCACGGCGCCGGGTCTAGGGTGTGGGCCATGACCGACACGCACGAGCCCGGCAGCGGCTACTGGTTCAACGTCCGCACCCACCAGATCGAGGAGGGCCCCCAGTCGGACTGGAAGGAGCTCCTCGGCCCCTACCAGACCCGGCAGGACGCCGAGAACGCCCTGGCGCGGGTCCAGGCCCGCAACGAGGCCGCCGACGCGGAGGACGCCCACGACGACGCGTGGGACGCCAGCCCGCTGAACGACGCCTCCTGAGGCGTCCGTCCCCGACGACGACGGCGCCCGCCCCCGAGGGGGACGGGCGCCGCCGTCGTCCCGGACGCGGGTCAGGACTCGAACGCGTGGGCCGGGTCGGGGAACGCGCCGGAGAGCACGTCGGCGCGGTAGGCGCGCACGGCGTCGCCCATGACGGCGCGCAGGTCCGCGTATCGCTTCACGAACCGCGGCGTGCGCCCGGCGCCCAGGCCCAGCATGTCCTGCCAGACGAGCACCTGGCCCGTGGTCTTCGGGCCGGCGCCGATGCCGACCGTGGGCACGCGCAGGGCGGCGTCGACGGCGGCGGCCACGTCGGAGGGCACCATCTCCATCAGGACGGCGAACGCCCCGGCGTCCTCCAGGGCGCGGGCGGAGGCGATCAGCCGCTCGGCGGCGCCCTCGCCGCGGCCCTGGACCCGGTAGCCGCCGAGCACGTGCTCGGACTGCGGGGTGAAGCCGATGTGCCCCATCACCGGCACGCCGGCGGCGACCATCGCCGCGATGTGCGGGGCGAAGCGCTCGTCGCCCTCCACCTTCACCCCGTGCACCCCGGCCTCCTTCATGAGGCGGACGCCGGCGCGCACCGCCTGCTCGGGGGAGGCCTCGTAGGAGCCGAAGGGCAGGTCCGCCAGCACGAACGCCCGTCGCGCCCCGCGAGCCACCGCCGCCGAGAAGACGATCATGTCCTCCAGGGTGACGGGCAGCGTGGAGCCGTGGCCCAGCACCGTGTTGCCCAGGGAATCGCCCACGAGCAGGACCTCGACGCCGGCCTCGTCGAACAGGGCGGCCGTCATCGCGTCGTAGGTCGTGAGCATCGCGAACCGGCGGCCCTCGTCCTTGGCGCGCTGCAGGTGCACGGTGCGGTACCGGGCGGGGGCCTCGACGGGTGCGGCCGCCGCGGCGGTCGCGGCCCCGCCGTAGGGGGCGGCGGCCTCGGAGGCTGCGGGGGACGACGCCGGGGGCGTGACGGTGCGGGAGTCCATGCCCGCGAGTCTAGAGTGGCCGCATGGATCGTCAGCAGGATTTCGTGCTCCGCACCATCGAGGACCGCGACGTGCGCTTCGTGCGCCTCTGGTTCACCGATGTGATCGGCACCCTCAAGTCCGTCGCCCTCGCCCCGGCCGAGGTCGAGGCGGCGTTCACCGAGGGGCTGGGCTTCGACGGCTCGTCGATCGACGGGTACACGCGCATCTCCGAGTCGGACATGCTGCTCCAGCCGGACCCGGCCACCTTCCAGATCCTGCCGTGGCGCGGTGAGGCCGGGCAGACCTCCCGCATGTTCTGCGACGTCCTCACCCCGGACGGCCGCCCGGCCCCCGCGGACCCCCGCAACGTCCTGCGCCGCGTGCTGGACAAGGCCTCGGACATGGGCTTCAGCTGCTACACGCACCCGGAGATCGAGTTCTACCTGCTGGCCTCGGACCGCCCCGGTCCGGACGGGCGCCCCGTGCCCGTGGACTCGGCCGGGTACTTCGACCACGTCCCCGGCGGCGCGGCCCAGGACTTCCGGCGGGACGCCGTCACCCTCCTGGAGGACATGGGCATCTCGGTCGAGTTCAGCCACCACGAGAACGGCCCCGGCCAGAACGAGATCGACCTCCGCGCCGCCGACGCCCTGACCACGGCGGACAACGTGCAGACCTTCCGCACGATCATGAAGGAGGTCGCCGCCCGTCAGGGCCACTACGCCACGTTCATGCCCAAGCCCTTCGGCGACCAGCCGGGCTCCGGCATGCACACGCACTTCTCCCTGTTCGAGGGGGACTCGAACGCGTTCTACGACCCCGCCGACGAGTTCCGCCTCTCCGTGACGGGCCGCCGGTTCATTGCGGGCCTGCTGAAGCACTCCGTGGAGATCAGCCTGGTCACGCACCAGTTCGTGAACTCCTACAAGCGGCTCTGGGGCGCCGACGAGGCCCCCGCCTACGTCTCCTGGGGCCACAACAACCGTTCGGCCCTGGTCCGCGTGCCGCTCTACAAGCCGGACAAGGCCGGCTCCGCCCGCATCGAGTACCGGGGCCTGGACGCCTCCGCCAACCCCTACCTGGCCTACGCCCTGCTGCTGGCCGCCGGCCTCAAGGGCGTCGAGGAGAACTACGACCTCCCCGAGCCCGCCTCCGAGGACGTCGGCGCCCTCACCCCCCAGGAGCGGCGTGTGCTGGGGCACGTGTCCCTGCCGGGCACCCTGCACGACGCCGTCCGTGCGGCAGAGGAGTCGGAGTTCGTCGCCGACGTGCTCGGCGAACACGTCTACGAGGCGCTGCTGCGCAACAAGCGCCAGGAGTGGGACGACTACCGCGTGGAGATCACCCCCTACGAGCTCCGCCGCTACATGACCGGGCTCTGAGTCCGATGGCCCCGACGCCGGACTCCCACGTCCCCGGCCCGCGACGCGCCCTCGTCCATGCCGGCGTGGCCGACCTGACGCGCGCGGAGCGGCTCCTGTCCTCGCCCGAGCTCGCCGAGCAGGACGCCGACGCCGCGCTGGCCGCCCTGGCGCACGCCGCGGACCCGGACAGCGCGCTGCTGCTGTACATCCGCCTGGCCGAGCGGGACCCGCAGGTGCACCGGGTGCTCGCCGAAGCCGACCGGGCCCGGGACCTGTTGCGCCTGCTCGGCGCCTCCGAGGCCCTCGGCGAGTTCCTCATCCGCCGCCCGGAGCATCTGGACCTGGTCCTCGACCCGGCGCGGGCCGCCGCCACCGCCCCGGCGCTCGCCCAGCAGGACCCCACGGACGGCGGGGACTGGCACGACGAGCCCGCCGCGCTGCGCGCACTCCTCCTGGAGGCGGTGGGCGCGGACCCGGCCGCGGACCAGCCCGTGGCCGGGCTCACCGGCGCCGACGCCTCCGTCGCCCTGCGCCGGGCCTACCGGCGGCAGCTCACGGCGATCGCCCTGGCTGACCTCGCGTCGCGGGAGCCGACCCTCGTGATGCCGGCCGTCGGCCGCTGGCTCGCCGACCTGGCCGGCGCCGCCCTGGAGGCCGCGCTCGCGGTCAGCCGGGCCGAGCTCCGTGCGCGCGAGGGCGCCGCCGTGGACTGCGTCGAGCTGGCCGTGATCGGCATGGGCAAGTGCGGCGCC
Source organism: Micrococcus porci (assembly GCF_020097155.1). Classification (NCBI taxonomy): domain Bacteria; kingdom Bacillati; phylum Actinomycetota; class Actinomycetes; order Micrococcales; family Micrococcaceae; genus Micrococcus; species Micrococcus porci. Next base: position 1,526,363 of record NZ_CP083691.1, read on the forward strand.
CGCGAGCTCAACTACGTCTCCGACGTGGACGTGGTCTTCGTCCACGACGTCCTGGAGCCGGGGGCGCCCGACGCCCCGTCCGCCCAGGAGGCCGCGCGCCTGGCGGCCGAGCTGGCCGCGGGCATCTCCCGGGTGCTCTCCGGCCCCGCCCCCGAGCCCGGCCTCTGGGAGGTGGACGCGAACCTGCGGCCGGAGGGCAGGGACGGGGCACTCTCACGGACGCTGGACTCGCACGTGGAGTACTACCGGCGCTGGGCCCACGGCTGGGAGTTCCAGGCGCTGCTCAAGGCCCGGCCGGTGGCCGGCTCGCCCGCCCTGGGCGAGCGGTACGTCGCGGCGGTCTGGCCGCGCGTATGGGAGTCCTCGGCCCGAGAGGGGTTCGTGGAGAACGTCCGCGCGATGCGCACCCGGGTGCTGGACACCATCGCGCGGGACGAGCGGGACCGGGAAATCAAGCTCGGCGCCGGTGGCCTGCGCGACGTGGAGTTCACGGCCCAGCTGGTGCAGCTGGTGCACGGCCGCGCCGACGAGTCCGTGAGGGTGCGGGGGACCCTCGACGCGCTCCGCGTCCTGCACGCGGCCTCCTACATCTCCTCCCGGGACATGCGCGCCTTCGACGCGGCCTACCGCTGGCTCCGCCTCCTCGAGCACCGCATCCAGCTGGTCCACCTGCGCCGCACACACCTGATGCCCGTCAAGGAGGGGCCGCGCCGCGTGGTCGCCCGCTCCATGCGGGGGGCCGGCGACGTCCACCCGGTCGCCGGAGACGACCTCCAGGACCGCTTCTCCCGGGTCCGGCGGGAGGTCAGGGCCCTGCACGAGACCGTCTTCTACCGCCCCCTGCTCTCCACCACCGCGGCGCTGTCCGACGAGGACGTGCGCCTGTCCGCCGACGCCGTGCAGGCCCGCCTCTCCGCCCTGGGCTACCGCGACCCGCGGCGGGCGCTCGCCCACATCGAGGCGCTCACCCGGGGCGTGTCCCGGCGCGCGGCCGTCCAGCGGCAGCTGCTGCCGGCCATGCTCGGCTGGTTCGCCGACGGCGCGGACCCAGATGCCGGCCTGCTCGCCTTCCGCCGGCTCTCCGAGTCGCTCGGCTCCAGCCCGTGGTTCCTGCGCATGCTGCGGGACTCCACCGACGCCGCCCGCCGCCTCTGCCTCGTCCTGGCCGGGTCCCGGCGGGTCGGCGACCTGCTGGAGCACGCCCCCGAGTCGGTCGCCTGGATCGGGGAGACCCGCGAGCTCGCGCCCCGCGGCCTCTCCGCCCTCACATCCGAGGTGACGGCCCGGCTCGACCGTCGGTCCCCGGAGGAGTCCGCGGCCCAGGTCATCCGGCACGTCCGACAGATCCGGCAACGGGAGATCCTGCGGACGGCGCTGGCGGACATCACCGGCGTCGTCGGCCTGGAGGAGGTCGGCCACGCCCTCGCCGACGTGGATCAGGCGGCCGTCCAGGGCGCCCTGCGCGTGGCCGGGCAGGCCGTGCTCGACGGCGCGGACCCCCTCACCGAGGTCGTCGTCGTGGCCATGGGCCGCCAGGGCGGCCGGGAGATCGCCTACGGCTCCGACCTGGACGCGATGTTCGTCCACCGCCCCCTGGCCGGCGCCGACGAGACCGCGGCGGCCGCCCAGGCGGAGGCCGTCGCGCGCCAGCTCATGGCCCTGCTCCAGCAGCCGGCCGCGCCGCCGCTGCCCAGCGAGCAGCCCCTCGACGTCGACGCGGACCTCCGCCCCGAGGGCCGGCAGGGCCCGCTGGTGCGCACCCTGGACTCCTACCGCGAGTACTACGCGCGCTGGGCCGAGGTGTGGGAGCGCCAGGCGCTGCTGCGGGCCCGCGTGGTGGCCGGCCCCGCGGGCCTGGCCGAGGAGTTCACGGCCTGGGCGGACGGGGTGCGCTACGGCGACGAGCTCTCCGCCGGGGACGCCCGGGAGATCCGCCGCATCAAGGCGCGCGTGGAGGCGGAGCGCCTGCCCCGGGGCGCGGACCCCGCCCGGCACGTCAAGCTGGGCCGCGGCGGGCTCTCCGACGTCGAGTGGCTGGTGCAGTCCCTCCAACTGCGCCACGCCCACGACGAGCCCGAGCTCCGGGTGACCGGAACGCTGCCTGCCCTGCGTGCCCTGGCCCGCCTGGACCTGCTGCCCCCCTCCGAGGCCGCCCTGCTGGAGGAGGCCTGGCTGCTGGCCACGCGCGTGCGCTCGGCGCTCGTGCTGTGGACCGGCAAAGGGTCCGACGTGCTGCCCACCAATGCCCGGGACCTGGGCGCCCTCGCGCGGCTCGCGGGGGACGCCTGCGGCGGCGGCGTGGCGTTCGAGGAGCGCTACCTGCGCGTCACGCGGCAGGCCCGCCAGGTGTTCGAGCAGCGCTTCTACGGGCTCTGAGCGCCGGGCGGGCCGACCGCCGCCGGGGCCCGCCCGCGGCTCCGGGCACGCCGGTCGTCTCCGGGCTCAGCGCCGGATGACGTGCTCGCCGAGCAGCTCCAGGGTGCGCACGCGCGCCGGGTGGTCGACGGCGGCGGCCGTGACGATCAGCTCGTCCGCCTCCACGCGGGCGGCGAAGTCGTCGAGCCAGGCGCGCACGACGTCCGGTGTGCCGACGGCGGTGTGCCGCAGCATGCCGAGCACCTGCTCGCCGGCGGGGGAGTCCATGAGCATGTCCAGCTCGTCCTCGGTGAGGTGGCGGCCCCGGCCCAGGAACATCCGCACGCGGGACCGGCGGGTGGCCTCCCACAGCCGCTGGGCCTCCTCGTCCGTGTCGGCGACGACCACGTTGGCGGCGGCGATGAAGTGCGGGGCGTCCAGCGCGTCCGTCGGGGTGAAGTGCTCACGGTAGAGGCGGGCCGCGTGCTCGAGCATCTGCGGCGCGAAGTGGCTCGCGAACGCGTAGCCCAGGCCGAGCTGTGCGGCGAGGTTCGCGCCGAACGCGGAGGAGCCGAGGATCCACAGCGGCACGTCGGTGCCGCGGCCGGGGTAGGCGTCGATGCCCGGCATCCGGGACTCGCCGCGTAGATAGCCCTGCAGCTCCAGGACGTCCTGGGGGAACCGGTCGGCGGCCTCGGGGGAGCGGCGCAGCGCCTGCAGGGTGCGCTGGTCCGTGCCGGGCGCCCGGCCGAGGCCGAGGTCCACGCGGCCGGGATGCAGCTCGGCGAGGGTGCCGAACTGCTCGGCCACCACCAGCGGCGAGTGGTTCGGGAGCATCACGCCGCCCGAGCCCACGCGGATGCGCTCCGTGTGGGCGGCCACGTGGGCGAGGAGCACGGCGGTGGCGGACGAGGCGATGCCGGGCATGTTGTGGTGCTCCGCGTACCAGACGCGCGTGAATCCCTGCGCCTCGGCGGTCTGCGCCAGTTCCACCGACTGCCCGAGCGCCTCGCCGATCCGCTGGTCCCCGCGCACGGTGGCCAGGTCCAGCAGGGACAGCGGGACGCCGGCCGGGGCGGTCTCCGGGGGGACGACGGGTCGGACGTCGGCGGTCATGGGTGCTCCTTCGGGTCGCGGATCGCCGGCGGCACGTGCCCGCCGGCGCTGCCCCGGACAGCGTCGCGTCGGCGGCGCCTATTCCCTGGTCTGCAGAGATGTCACGTGGGCCACGACGATGCCGGCCCCGTCCTCGCGGGGGAGGACGGGGCCGGAGGTCGACGGGCGGCTCAGCAGGAGTAGTAGAGCTCGAACTCGTAGGGGTTCGGGCGGGCGGCAAGCGGGGTCAGCTCCATCTCCCGCTTGTAGTCGATCCAGGTGCGGATCAGCTCCTCGGTGAAGACGTCCCCGGCGAGGAGGAACTCGTGGTCCTCCTCGAGGGCGTTCAGCGCCTCCTCCAGGGAGGTGGGCGCCTTCTGGATGTCGGCGGCCTCCTCCGGGGGCAGCTCGTAGAGGTCCTTGTCGATCGGCTCGGCCGGCTCGATGCGGTTGCGGATGCCGTCCAGGCCGGCCATCAGCTGGGCCGCGAAGGCCAGGTAGGGGTTGCCCGAGGCGTCGGGGGCGCGGAACTCGAGGCGCTTGGCCTTCGGGTTGGAGCCGGTGACCGGGATGCGGACGCCGGCGGAGCGGTTGCCCTGCGAGTAGACCATCGAGACCGGGGCCTCGAAGCCGGGCACGAGGCGGCGGTACGAGTTCACGGTCGGGTTGGTGAACGCCAGCACCGCCGAGGCGTGCTGCAGGAGGCCGCCGATGTACCAGCGCGCGGTGTCGGAGAGGTTCGCGTAGCCCTTCTCGTCGTAGAACAGGGGCTCGCCGCCCAGCCACAGCGACTGGTGGCAGTGCATGCCGGAGCCGGCCTCGCCGAAGACGGGCTTCGGCATGAAGGTGACGGACTTCCCGAACATCTCCGCGACGTTCTTCACCACGTACTTGAACTTCTGCAGGTCGTCCGCGGAGTGGGTCAGGGTGTTGAAGCGGTAGTTGATCTCCGCCTGGCCCGCGGAGCCCACCTCGTGGTGGGAGCGCTCGACCTCGAGGCCGACCTCGGCGAGGACGGCGCAGATCTCGTCGCGCAGGTCCGCCTGCTTGTCGACCGGGGTCACGGGGAAGTACCCGCCCTGGCGGGGGGTCTTGTGGCCGAGGTTGCCGCCCTCCTCGTCGCGCGAGGTGTTCCAGTGGGCCTCCGTGGAGTCGACGCGGTAGAAGGAGCTGCGGGCCGAGGACTCGTAGCGCACGTCGTCGAACACGTAGAACTCGGCCTCGGGGGCGAAGAAGGCGGTGTCCGCGATGCCGGTGGAGGCCAGGTAGGCCTCGGCGCGCTGGGCGACGCCGCGCGGGTCGCGGCGGTAGTCCTCGCCGGTGCGCGGGTTCACGATGGAGAAGTTCATGGCCAGGGTCTTGCGGACGCGGAAGGGGTCCACGAAGGCCGTGGTCACGTCGGGGATGAGCTGCATGTCCGACTCGGCGAGGCCGGCGAAGCCGCGGATCGAGGAGCCGTCGAAGAGCTGACCGGTGACGAAGAAGTCCTCGTCCACCGTGGAGGCGGGGACGTTGAAGTGGTGCTGCATGCCCGGCAGGTCGGTGAAGCGGATGTCGACGAACTCGACGCCCTCGTCCTTGATGTATGCGAGCACGTCTTCGACGGAGGTGAACATGGTTCTCTCCTGGCCTTCCTACGGTGGAATGGGGGCCGCGCGCCGTGGCGCCCGGCATGCCCCCACCCTACTCAGCCCGTGTGCGGGCCGCGTGTCCTGTGTGTTTCCGGCGTGTAACGCGTCCTCCGGCCCCGACTACCCTGGTGGGGTGGCACATCGAGCATCCGACCCCGCCCCCCGTGACCGGTCAGAGCGGGACGCCGCCGGCCGCGCCGAGCCCCTGATCAGCCGCGCCGACCTGGCGGGCTGGATCGACGGCCCCGGAGGGGGACGCGCCGGGGGCCGCTGGCCGGGCGACCTGCTGGGCCTGCCCGAGCACGGTCCGGCGTCGATGGCCACCGCCGCCCGCCGGGCGGGCGCCCTGATGATCGACTGGGCCCTGGCCCTCGTGGTCTCGAACCTCGCGTTCGGGGGCGACGCGATCGCCACCCTGCTCGTCTTCGCCGCCATGCACGTCGTGGGCCTCACGCTGCTCGCCACCACGGTCGGCAAAGCCCTCTGCCGGATCCAGGTGGTCCGCGAGGGCACGGGCGGCACCGCCCCGGTGCACCGCGTCCTGATCCGCACCGCGCTGCTCTGCCTCGTGCTCCCGGCTGTCGTCGTCGGACCGGACGGGCGGGGCATGCACGACCGCGTCGCCGGGACGGTCGAGCTCCACATGTGACCGCGGCGCCGTCGCGCCGGACACGACGAGGCCCCCGCCGCGCGGCGGGGGCCTCGTCGTGTCCGGGAGTGCTCAGCGGCCTCGCATGCCGCGGCGGTCCGGGCGGGCGCGCATCGGGTCGACGCCCTTGGGGATCGGCGGCTTCTGGGTGCCGAGCGCGGAGAGCCGCTTGTCCACGGCGCTGACCTCCTGCGCGGTGAGCTTCTTCGGCAGGGCCTTGAGCGTCTTGGGCACCTCGCGCAGCGGGATCTGGCCCTCGCCACGGCCGGTCTCCACGACGTGCACGGGCACGCCGGGCAGGAAGCGCTCCATGGCCTTCTGCTCCTTGGACACCAGCTTCCCCACGCGGGAGGCGGGGCCCTCGGTCACGAGCACCACGCCCGGCTTGCCGATCGCGCGGTAGACGAGGTCGTGGGTCTTGGGGTTGACGGCCGACGGCTGCTCCCCGACAATCCACCCGCGGCCCAGGCTGGACAGGGTGGCGCCGGCGGCGCCGGTCTGGCCCTCCAGGCGGTCGAACATGGCCCGCTCGCCCAGGCGGTTCATCACGATCACGGCCGCGAGCACGCCGAAGGGGATCGCCAGCAGCAGCCAGGTGATCCAGTTGTGCAGCAGCAGGCCGACGACCAGGCCGAGCACGAGGACGGACGCGAACGCGAGCACCATCCAGAGGACCAGGCGCGGGTTCTGCTGGCGCGTGATCGCGAAGACCTGCTTGAGCTGGCTGATGATGCCGGGGCCGGCGTTCGCCCTCTTCTGGGCGCGCTCGGCCTTCGCGTCCGCCTTGAGCTGGGCTCGGCGGTCGCGCTGCATCGCCTTGACCTCCTTCAGCGAGGAGGATCCGGACGAGGACGGGGAGGTGGAGGGGTTCTTAGCCATTTGGGGTCCAGTCTACCGGCGGGCCTCAGGACATCCGGGCGACGACGGCGGCGGCCTCCTGCCGGGCGGTGCGCTCGCCGCGCAGGTGGGCGAGGTGCTCCGGCACCTCGCGGCCCAGCCGCTCCATCGCCTGCGCGTAGAGCTTCCCGGCGCGGTACGAGGAGCGCACCAGCGGCCCCGCCATGACGCCGGCGAAGCCGATCTCCTCGGCGCGCTGCGACCAGGCCACGAACTCCTGCGGCTTGACCCACCGGTCGATCGGGTGGTGCAGCTTGGAGGGCCGGACGTACTGGGTGATCGTGATGATGTCGCACCCGGCCTCGTGCAGGTCGACCAGCGCCTGGTCGATCTCCTCGTCCGTCTCGCCCATGCCGAGGATGAGGTTGGACTTCGTGACGAGCTCCTGCTCCTTGGCCATCGTCAGCACCCGGAGGGACTTCTCGTAGGTGAAGGCCGGGCGGATGCGCTTGAAGATGCGCGGCACCGTCTCCAGGTTGTGCGCGAACACCTCGGGCCGCGCGTCGAACACCTGCTGCACCAGCTCCGGGACCGCCCCGAAGTCCGGGGGGAGGATCTCGACGCCGGTGCTCGGGTTCAACTCGTGGATCCTGCGGATGGTCTCCGCGTACAGCCAGGCCGCGCCGTCCTTCTGGTCGTCGCGGGCCACGCCCGTGACGGTGGCGTAGCGCAGGTCCATCTCGCGGATGTTCTCGGCGACCTTCTGCGGCTCGTCCATGTCCAGCGGCAGGGGACGGCCGGAGGCGATGTCGCAGAAGTCGCAGCGGCGCGTGCAGATGTCGCCGCCGATGAGGAAGGTGGCCTCGCGGTCCTCCCAGCACTCGAAGATGTTGGGGCAGCCGGCCTCCTCGCACACCGTGTGCAGGCCCGAGCCCTTCACGGTGTTCTTCAGGCCGATGTACTCCGGCCCCATGTGGACCTTGGCCTTGATCCACTCGGGCTTGCGCTCGACGGGGACCTCGGCGTTGCGGGCCTCGACGCGCAGCAGGCGGCGTCCCTCGGGGGCGGTGGTCATGCGGGCGTTCCTTCCGTGGGGGTCAGCGCGATGTGCTCCGGGCCCAGGTCCTCGAGGTGGCGCACGAGGACGGGCAGGACGTCGACCGGGGTCACTTCGCGGCCGGTCTCGACGGAGAGCGTGGTGGTGGACGCGTCGGCGATGCCGCACGCGATGATCGTCTCGTAGGGGGTCAGCGAGTTCGAGCAGTTGAACGAGAAGCCGTGCATCGACACGCCGTCGTGGATGGACAGCCCGATCGCCCCGAGCTTGCGGTCCGGACGGGGGTCGCCCTCACGGGCGGTGATCCAGATCCCCGCCCGTCCGTCCACGCGGACGGCCGTGACGCCGAACTCAGCGGCGGTGCGGATCAGGACCTCCTCGAGGAACCAGACGTAGTCCTTGACGTGCGCCCGGTCCCGGAGGCGGACCACCGGGTAGCCGACGAGCTGCCCCGGGCCGTGCCAGGTGATCTTGCCGCCGCGGTCCACGTCGACCACGGGGGCGCCGTCGGTGGGGCGGTCCGCGTCCTCAGTGCGACGTCCGGCGGTGTAGACCGCCTCGTGCTCGAGCAGCAGGATCTCACCGTCGGAACGGCCGGCCACGACGTCGGCGTGGAGGGTCCGCTGGAGGGCCCAGCCCTCCTCGTAGTCAATCAGGTCGGGGGCCAGGCCGAGCACGCGGACGGGCGGCAGGAGGGCGTGGGGCATGGCGACCACTGTAGTCCCCGGCCGCGGTGCCGCTGGAGCGTCGGGAGAGCGGGGAGGCCGCCGCCGACCCCTGTGGACAACCCGAGAGGAGCTCGCCGGGATCGGGCAGGCTGGACGGCGGAGGGGATGCCGTGCCCCGCGGAGAGCCGCGGGGCACGGCCCGCGGGATCGACGGAGGGGAGTGGCCGTGGAGGCGGAGGACGCGGAGCGGAGCGGCGGGGTGCCGCCCGTGGGACGCCCGGCGACGGACGACTGGTTCGCCGACGGCGGACGGGATGTGAGCGCCTGGGCCGATCCGCCCCGGGGAGGGGAGGGGCCCGCTGCGGTGGAGCCCGGGGTGGGGGACGTCGGGTCGCCCGCGGAGCTCGGCCCAGCGGATCGGCCCCCGCAGGCGCCGGGCCTGCGGGTCGTGTCCCGGATCGGGATGGGCGGGCAGGCCGAGGCCTGGCTCGTGCGCCGGGAGGACGGCACCGAGTGTGTCCTGAAGGTTCCCCGAGCGGACGGGGACCCGGACGCCGTCGCGAAGGAGGCCGCCGTCTACGGCCACCTCCGCCACCCCCACCTGTTGCGCGTGCTCGGGACCGTGGACACGGACCGGGGGACCGGCGTCCTCAGCGAGCGGCTCCCGGCGGGCAGCCTGGCGTCGATGGTCCACGACGCCGGTCCCCTGCGCCCCGGGCAGGCCGTCACCGTGCTCGTCCCCGTCGCGCAGGCCCTGGCCCACCTGCACGAGCACGGCGTCGTCCACGGGGACGTCTCCCCGGGCAACGTGCTCTTCGGGGTCGACGGCCGGCCCGCCCTCGCGGACCTCGGGGTCGCGCGCGTCGTCGGGGGCCCCCGGGGCCGCGGGGGGACACCGGGCTTCACCGCTCCGGAGGACGAGGCCGGCGTCGGCGAGGGCGGGGCAGCGGCGGACGTCTACGCGTGGGGCGCCCTGGGCTGGTTCGCCCTCACGGGCCGGGCGCCCGGGCCGCGTGAGCACCGGGCGCCGCTGCCCGTGCTGGTGCCGGACGTGCCCGTCGAGCTGGCGCTGCTGCTCTCCGCCGCCCTCGACCCGGACCCGGCCGGGCGGCCGGGCGCCGCGGAGGCCGCCGTGGCCGCGTACGACGCGGCGCCGCCCGAGCCCGTGCCGCTGCACGAGTCGGCGCCGGCCGAGGTGGCCCACCTGCTGCCCACCGTCGTGCCGCCCGCACGGCCCGGCGGGTCCGGGGACGCCCGGCGGTCCCGTCCGAGGGCGGGCGGGCGCCGGGACGCGGGGCGGGGCAGAGGGGGCCGGAAGAGGCGGAACCGGTCGCCCCGCTCGAGGGGCTGGCACCCGGTGATGCTGGTGGGCGCCGCCGTCCTGGCCGGAACGGTCGTGTCAGCGGCCGTGGGCGGCCTGACGGACCGGCCCGAGGATCAGGGCGAGGGTGCGGGCTCGCGTGCCGTGGCGGCGCCGCCGACGTCACCCACGGCCGCTCCGGCCAACCCGAGGGCCTCGGTCACGCCGACCGGTGCGGCCGACCCGAAGGACGCGATCACGCCGACCCGCGACGGTGGCGTGCCCTCCGCGGCGGGGACGGGACCGGCCGCGGTGCTCCCCGCGGAGGACGCGGCGGCCGCCCTGGCCGCCGTCGCCGAGGGCCGGACCGCCGCGCTCACGGACCCGGACCCCGCGCGGGTGGACGCCTACGCCGTCCCGGACGGCCCGGCGTGGCGGCGGGACCGGGCGATCCAGGACCAGCTGCGCGAGGGAGGCAGTGCGTTCTCCGGGCTCGTCGTCACGCTCGAGGCCGTCGGGCGGCCGCGGCCCGCGGAGGCCGGTGGTTCGGGCGGAGCCGAGGCGGGGTGGGTGGTCGTGCCCGCCGTCCTGCGGATGAGCGCCCACACCGTGCTGGACGACGCCGGGTCCGTCGTCGGGGAGGTGCCGGCGTCGGAGGAGGACGTGTCCGTCACCCTCGTGCCGGGTGGGGAGGGCCGCTGGCGGGCCGCCGCCGTGGACCCCCGCTGAGGGGACCCAGCTGCGGACGCTCAGACGCCGCGGGCCCCGGGGAGGTGTTCCTCCCCGGGGCCCGCGGCGTCTGCGCGCCCGGTCCGTCAGGACCAGAGCACGGCGACCAGGATGTTGACCAGGCCCATGCCGCCCACGGCGTGGGCGAGTCCCTTCGGCACGACCTCACCGCGGTTGGCCTTGCGGCGACCGAGCAGGGCGGCGATGAACACGATGACGCCGATGAGGAACTTGATCCCCAGCTTCATGTGGTTCGGCTCCCCGGTCATGGCCCACCCGAACAGCACGACCCCCGAGAGGATCATGCCGAGGGCGCCCCACCACTGGGAGACGGTGACGGTCGGGTTCTTGAAGTGGGCGAACCAGCCGCCCACGATCGCGGCCGCCGAGACGATGTGGATCGCGACGACGACGTTGTGGAGGATCTCCATGCGTCAGGCTCCTGAGGTTCCGGTCAGAGGCCGAGTTCGGCCGCGAACTCGCCGCCCTCGAGGCGCGCCTTGAGGGTCTGCAGGAAGCGGCCCGCGTCGGCGCCGTCCACCAGGCGGTGGTCGTAGGTGAGGGACAGGTACATCATGTGGCGGATCGCGATGGTGTCGTTGCCGTCGGCGTCGGCGACGACCATCGGGCGCTTCACGATCGCGCCGGTGCCCAGGATGGCGACCTGCGGCTGGTTGATGATCGGCGTGTCGAACAGGGCGCCCACGGAGCCGATGTTGGTGATCGAGAACGTGCCGCCGGAGAGCTCGTCCGGGTTGATCTTGTTGGTGCGGGTGCGCTCGGCGACGTCGGCGATCTTCTGGGCGAGGCCGGCCAGGTTGAGCGTGCCCGCGTCCTTGACGACCGGCACCAGCAGGCCGCGGTCCGTGTCCACCGCGATGGCGATGTCCTCGGAGGCGTGGTAGGTGATCTCCTTGTTGTCCTCGGAGAACGAGGCGTTTAGCTTGGGGTGCTGCTTCAGCGCCTCCGTGACGGCCTGCGTGATGAACGGCAGGTAGGTCAGCTTGACGCCGTTCTTCTCCTGGAAGGAGGCCTTGGCCTTGCCGCGCAGCTGCACGATGCGGGTCATGTCGACCTCGTGCACCTGGGTGAGCTGGGTGGAGAGGTCGAGGGACTCGCGCATGCGCTGGGCGATGACCTGGCGGATGCGCGGGGCCTTCTCGGTCTCGCCGCGGACGGCGGCCGGAGCCGGGGCGGAGGCCGCGGCGGGGGTCTGCTGCTCCTCGGCGGCCGCCGGGGAGGCGGAGCCGGAGGACGCCTGGTTGGCCAGGGAGGCCGCGAGCACGTCCTGCTTGCGGATGCGGCCCCCGACACCGGTCCCGCGGACGGTCGAGAGGTCCACGCCGTTCTGCTTGGCCAGGCGGCGAACGAGCGGGGTCACGTAGCCCGGGCCCGGCTCGGAGGCCGAGGTCTCCGCGGCGGGGGCGGACGCCGCCGGAGCGGCGGAGGCGGTCTCGGCGGGGGAGGCGGCCGGGGCCTGCTCCTGCTTCACGTCGCCGGCCTGCTCCGCGGCCTCTTCGGTCTGTTCGCCGGTGGGGGCCTCGGTGGCCTTGTCCTCGATCTCCTCGGGGGAGGCGGTGTCCGCGGCGGGGGCGGGGTCCTGCGACGCGGCGGGGGCGGCGCCGGAGCCCACGCGGGCCAGCACGGCGCCGACCTCGACGGTGTCGTCCTCGTTCGCCAGGATCTCCACGAGGGTGCCGGCGACGGGGGACGGGATCTCGGTGTCGACCTTGTCGGTGGAGACCTCGAGCAGCGGCTCGTCGACCTCGACCTCGTCGCCGACGGACTTCAGCCAGCGGGTCACGGTCCCCTCGGTCACGGACTCGCCCAGCGCGGGCAGGGTGACCTCGGAGTCCTCGCCGCCGGCCGACGGGGCCTCGTCCGAGCCCTGGTCGGTGGAGGCGCGCTCCTCCGGAGCCGGCTCGCCGGCGGGCTCCTGCTGGGCGTCGTCCTGCTGCGCCTCCTCGACGGCGGGCTCCTCGGCCGCGGCGTCGTCCTCCGACGCGTCGGCGGAGCCGCCGCCGGAGCCGTCACCGATCGTGGCCAGCGGGGCGCCGACCTCGACGGTGTCGTCCTCCTCGACCAGGATCTCCTCGAGCACGCCGGCCACGGGGGACGGGATCTCGGTGTCGACCTTGTCGGTGGAGACCTCCACCAGGGGCTCGTCGACGGCGACCTCGTCGCCGACGGCCTTGAGCCAGCGGGTCACGGTGCCCTCGGTGACGGATTCGCCCAGGGCGGGCAGGTTCACGGTTTCAGACATGGTTCCGATGCTCCTCATGAGGGGTGGACGCCGGGGGCGCCCACCCGGGGTTGCGAGGTGGGCCCGACGCACGGACCCGGGATGGTCAGTGCGGTGGGTCAGCTGTGCAGCGGGTGGCCGAACAGAGCCATGGCGGCTTCGCCCAGGGCCTCGTTCTGCGTGGGGTGCGCGTGCACGAACTGGGCGACGTCCTCGGGGTAGGCCTCCCAGTTCACGATGAGCTGCGCCTCGCCGATCTGCTCGCCGATGCGCTTGCCGATGCCGTGCACGCCCACGATCGGGCCGTTCTTCTGGCGGACCATCTTGATGATGCCGCCGGTGCCGAGGATCGAGGACTTGCCGTTGCCGGCCAGGTTGTACTCGGCGACCTCGACGTTGTCCTTGCCGAACTTCTCCTCCGCCTTGGGCTGGGTGTAGCCCACGGACATGATCTCCGGCTCGGTGAAGGTGACCTTCGGGATGTTGATGTCCTCGACCACCATCGGCTTGTTGCCGGCGATCTCCTCGGCCACGAAGATGCCCTGCTGGAAGCCGCGGTGCGCCAGCTGCAGGCCGGGGACGATGTCTCCCACGGCGTAGATGTTGCCGACGCCGGTGTGCAGGCGCTCATCGGTGAGGACGAAGCCGCGGTCCATCTTGACGCCCTGCTCCTCGTAGCCGAGGCCCTCGGTGTTCGGGCCACGGCCGACGGCGACGAGGCAGACCTCGGCCTCGAACACCTTGCCGTCCGCGAGGGTCACCTTGACGCCCGAGTCGGTCTCCTCGACCTTGTCGAAGAACGTGCCCAGGTTGGTCTTGATGCCCTTCTTCTTGAACTCGCGCTCGAGGACCTTGATGATCGCCGGATCCTCGTTGGGGACCAGGGTCTTCAGGCCCTCGATGATGGTGACGTCGACGCCGAAGGAGTTCCACAGGGACGCGAACTCGGAGCCGATCACACCGCCGCCGAGCACGATGGCCGACTTCGGGGTGTAGTCCAGCTCGAGGGCCTCCGTGGAGGTCATGATCTTCTTGGAGATGGGCAGGCCCATGGTCTTGGACACGGAGCCGGAGGCCAGCACGATGTTCTCTGCCGTGTAACGGGTGCCGTCGACCTCGACCTCGTTCTTCGAGACGAGCTTGCCGGCGCCCTCGATGACCTGGACCTTGCGCATCTTCAGCAGGCCGGCCAGGCCCTTGTGCTTGCCGGAGACGATGCCGTCCTTGTAGTCGCGGACCTTCGCCATGTCCACGGACTCGAGGGTCGCGTTGACGCCGACCTTGGCGGCGTTGCGGGTCTCGTCGGCCACCTCGGCGGCGTGCAGGTAGGCCTTCGTGGGGATGCAGCCCCAGTGCAGGCAGGTGCCGCCGACCTTGGACTTCTCCACGAGGGCGACGGACTTGCCGTACTGCACGGAACGCAGGGCTGCGGCGTACCCGGCGGAGCCACCGCCGAGGACGAGGACGTCGAATTCCTGAGCGGTTGCCGAATCGGCCACGGTGATGCTCCTTGAGGTCGGGTGTGTGTGGAGTCGTTGGCGATGCCCTCCGGCCGCACGGTCCCGGGATCCGCCGGGGGTGCGGCGTGGAGGCGTCTTCGTGAAACCTTACCCGGCACGTCCCGCGATGAGACCCACCAGGGTGCGCACCATCGTGCCGGTGGCGTCGCGCGGGGTGTAGCCGTAGGCGGCGGACTCGTTGAACGAGGGGCCGGCGATGTCCAGGTGCGCCCAGGGCGTGGGGGACTCGGCGCGCTCCGCGGCGGGGCGGCCGGCGTCGACGAACTCGCGGAGGAACGCGGCGGCCGTCATCATGCCGCCGAACCGCTCTCCCATGTTCGAGATGTCCGCCACCCGCGAGTCCAGGGAGGGGCGCAGCTGCTCCGGGATGGGCATGGGCCAGGCGAGCTCGCCGGCCGCGCCGGCCGCGGCCACGACCTCGTTGCGCAGGGCCTCGTCGCCCATGACACCGGTGTGCCGCACGCCCAGGGCGACCAGCTGGGCGCCGGTCAGGGTGGCGACGTCGAGGACGGCGTCCGGTCGCTCGTCCGTGGCGGCCACGAGGGCGTCCGCCATGACGACACGACCCTCGGCGTCGGTGTTCATCACCTCGACGGTCTTCCCGCCGTGCATGGTCAGGACGTCGGAGGGGCGCAGGGCCGTGTCCGAGGGCATGTTCTCCGCCATGGCGAGCCAGCCGGTCACCCGCACGGGGATCTCCAGGGCCGCGGCGGCGCGCACCACGGCGAACACGGTGGCGGCGCCGGCCATGTCCGACTTCATCGTCATCATGGACGCCGGGGGCTTGAGGGAGATGCCGCCGGTGTCGAAGGTGATGCCCTTGCCGACGAGGGCCACGTGTGCGCGCGCGCCGGCCGGGGCGTGCTCCACGCGCACCAGGCGCGGCGGGCGCGAGGAGCCCTGGCCGATGCCGACGATGCCGCCGAAGCCCTCGGCCGCCAGCTGCGCCTCGTCCCAGACGCGCACGTCCACATCGGTGCCCTCGAGGTCCCCGACGACGGCGTCGGCGAAGGAGGCGGGGTACAGGTGGGAGGGCGGCGTGTTCACGAGGTCGCGGACGGCGCAGACGGCGTCGCCGATCACGGCGGCGCGGCGCAGCACGGGCTCGGAGGCGGACGCCGGGAGGGGGGTGACGAGTTCCACAGTCGACACGGGAGCGCGCCCGGGCGTGTCGCCGGCGGACGTGAACGCCGTGAACGCATAGGCGCCCAGCGCGGCGCCCTCCGCGACGGCGGCCAGGCGGGACGGGGTGTCCGCCGGCAGGGCGAGGGCCACGGACTCCGTGCCGGCCAGGGAGCGCACGGCGGCGCCGGACGCCTGGCGGAGCGCCTCGTCGTCGGCCCCGCCGTCCTGGTCCAGGTCCCCCAGACCCACGAGAACGAGCAGGGGCCAGCGGGAGCCGGACAGGCCCGGCAGGCGGTGCACCTCGTCCGGACGCCCCTTGACCTCGAGCAGCTCGAGGGAGGACTCGAGGGCGACGGCGGCCTCGTCGGGCAGCGCGTCCGTGAGCAGCAGCGGCCCGTCCGGGCCGGCGCCGACGCCGACGACGACGGCCGGCGCGGTGACCTCCGCGAGCGATCGGGCGATGAGGGTCGGGCGTTCCTGCGAGATCACGGAGGGATTCCTTCCTGGAGGGGACGGTGCGTCGGGGCGCGTGGCCGCAGACGATGGCGGGTCCGCACCGGGACGTCCAGCCCATCCTAGCCAGGGCGGAATACGGGGCGACCCCGGATCCGTTGCCCCTCCAGAGGCACTCGGCCGCCCGGCGCGGGCGCAGCGGAGCCACGGACGAGGAGGACAGGACAGGTGCAGGACCCCACACAGCTCTACACCCGGCACGACGCCGCACCCGGGGACGCCGTGCCGGACGGGCTGGGCGTGCTCGTGACGCTGACGGGCCACCTCGACGCGGGGCACGTCGGCCGGCAGGTCGGCGCGGGGCTGCGGGAACGGCTGGCCCACCGCACGGTCGCCCGCTTCGACGTCGACCAGCTCCACGACTACCGCGCCCGGCGGCCACGGATCCGGTTCGACCGCGAGCGCTACACGGACCTGCGGATGCCCGCGCTCGACGTCGAGCTGATGGAGGACCTGCTCGGCCACCCGTTCCTGCTGGTGGCGGGGCCGGAGCCGGACATGCAGTGGGGCCGGTTCACCGCGGCCCTCCTGGGCCTGCTGCAGGAGTGGGAGGCCTCCTCCGCCACCTTCCTGGACGCCGCGCCGCTGCCGGTGCCCCACACCCGCCGCATCGGGGTGACCACCCACGGCAGCCGCGCCGACGCGCTCGAGGGCCTGTCCACGTGGAGCCCCGAGGCCGACGTCGTGGCGGGGCTCGTGCAGGTCCTGGAGCTGCGGGCCGAGGAGGCGGGGTTGCCGACGGCGGGCTACACCGTGCACGTGCCGCACTACGTGGCCGAGGCGGGCTACCCCCAGGCGGCCGTCGCCGCGCTCGAGTACGCCGGCGCCTCCCTGGACCTCATGCTCCCCACGGACGAGCTGCGCGACGCCGCCCGCGAGGTCGACGCGGAGCTCGAGCGGCAGGTCGCCGGCTCGCCCGAGGTCCAGACGATGATCACCGGTCTCGAGAAGAACTACGACCAGAACTCCGAGGGCCAGGAGCGCTCCCTGCTGGAGTCCCACGGCGAGCTCCCCGACGGCGACGAGCTCGCCTCCGCCGTGGAGGCGTACCTCGCCGAGCGGGACGAGTCGGTCCAGCCGCGGCCGACGACTCCTGCACAGGACGACGAGGGTCCCGCCCCGTCCCCGGACCCGCAGGTCTGACCGGCGGGGTGGGGTGCGGCCCCGCACGCTGGAGGGCATGGATCACCCTCCCGCCGTCCCGTCCGCCGTCCCCGCCGGGGTCACGCCTCCCCACCTGCCGGTCCTGCGGGCCCGTGGGGTGGACGACCTGCTCGGCTACGCGTTCCACGTCCTCGGGACCGAGCCGCGCGAGTCCATCCTCCTGGTGACCCTCGCGCGGGCTCGGCTGCGCGCCGTCGTCCGGGTGGACCGGCCCGGACGGGAGACGCCCCCGGCCGCGAGGCACTGGGCCGAGGCCGTCGCCGCGGTGGCCCGTCGCGACGCCGCGGCCGACGCCGTCGTCTGCGTGAGCCTCACCGGCCGGGCGGGCGGACTCGAGCCGCCCGGCTGGTGGCCGCCCCTGGTGCGGGCCCTGCGGGACCGGGGGATCCCGGCGCGGGAGGGATGGGGCGTCGTCGCCGGGCACGCCGCCCGCTGGCCGGTGGAGCCGGGCGCAGGCCCCGGCCCGCTGGAGGAGGTGGATCCCCGCCACTCCGACCTCTCCCTGCACCTGATCGGCGCGGGCTCGGTCTGGGGCCTGCGCGCGGGACACCGGTCCGTGCCCACCCCCGCGGCCCTCGACCCGGCCGCCCCGGACCGCCCGCACTGGACGGCGGCCCGCGCCCGCCCCGAGGCGCCCGGACCGTGGCTGGCCGCGTGGGAGCGCGTCCTGGACGGAGGCGGGCTGCCCGAGCGCCCCGCAGGACGGGCCCGCCTCGGCGCCGGGCTCGAGCACCCCGCCCGGCGGGACGCCCTGCTGATCGCCGCCGCCGGTGCCGCCGCGGACGAGCTCCCCGCCGCGGAGCGCGCCGCGCTCCTGACCGGCACCCGCGACCCCGGGCCGGACTGGCGACGCCTCGACCGGCTCTGGGACGCCCTGCGCGCGCTCGCGGCCGACGCGCCGGCGCCCTGCGCCGCGCCGGCGCTCGCCCTCGCCGCCTGGATCTGCTGGGCACGGGGCGAGGGCACCGCGGCGGGCGCCCACTTGGACGTGGCGAGGCGGCTCGCCCCCCGGGATCCGCTGGTCGGGGTGCTGAGGCGGATCCTGGACGCGGGGGCCGTCTGCGCCTGGGCGGCGGATCCCCGCCGCGCCTGGACCCCGTGGGATCCGCAGGACCCGGCGTCCGGCATGAGAGGATGAGGCGGTTCGACGCATGCCGAGGCGGTTCGACTCCGCCCGCGGAGGAATAGACGCCGGCCTCCCCGTGTTGAGCACTTCGAGACCCTGCACTCCACGGGGCCGCCGACGCCGTCGTCGGTCCGTGGACTTGACAGGGTCACGTGCATATGACGCCGTGCTCCGCGATGACGGCGGGCACCCCGACGGAAAGGCCTCGAGTGACCACTTCGACGACCAGCGGCAAGCAGGACGGCAAGGAGACCGCCGCCTCGACCACGACGGCCGCCGCCGCGAAGAAGACCACCACCGCGGCGAAGAAGAAGACCACCGCCGCCGCGGCGAAGAAGCCCGCGGCCGCGAAGACGGCCTCCGGCGCGTCCACCGCCGCGAAGAAGACGACCGCGAAGTCGACCGCCGCCCAGGCGACCACCACGCGCGGGGCGACGACCAAGAAGGCCGCCGCGGACGCGGAGACCGAGGCCGCGCCCGCCGCCGCGCCGCGCAAGCGGACCTCCACGGCCACGTCGACCGCCAAGGCGGCCCCCAAGAAGACGACGCGCGCCCCCAAGAAGACCGCTTCCAAGGCCGTGGCCGAAGAGGAGCTCGTCGAGGAGGAGGACCTCGAGCTGGACGCCGACGACGTCGCGGAGCAGGCCTCGCAGGACGGGGACGACGCCGACGCGGACGGCTCGGACGCCCCCGCCGCAGAGGACCTGGTCGCCACCACGGAGAAGCCCGCCGAGACCGCCGCCAAGGGTGCGTTCGTGATGGACAACTCCGAGGACGACGCCCCGGTCCAGCAGGTCGTGGTGGCCGGCGCCACCGCCGACCCCGTGAAGGACTACCTCAAGCAGATCGGCAAGGTCGCCCTGCTCAACGCGGAGCAGGAGGTGGACCTCGCCATGCGCATCGAGGCCGGCCTCTACGCCGAGCACCACTTCGCCGAGAACCCGCCCGAGGACTACCGGCTGCGCCGCGACGTCGAGCTGATCATCGCCGACGGCCGCCGCGCCAAGAACCACCTGCTCGAGGCCAACCTGCGCCTCGTCGTCTCCCTGGCCAAGAGGTACACGGGCCGCGGCATGCTGTTCCTGGACCTCATCCAGGAGGGAAACCTCGGCCTCATCCGCGCCGTGGAGAAGTTCGACTACACCAAGGGCTTCAAGTTCTCGACCTACGCGACGTGGTGGATCCGCCAGGCCATCACCCGCGCCATGGCGGACCAGGCCCGCACCATCCGCATCCCCGTGCACATGGTGGAGGTCATCAACAAGCTGGCCCGCGTGCAGCGCCAGATGCTGCAGGACCTCGGCCGCGAGCCTACCCCGGAGGAGCTGGCCAAGGAGCTGGACATGACCCCGGAGAAGGTCGTGGAAGTCCAGAAGTACGGCCGCGAGCCCATCTCCCTGCACACGCCCCTCGGCGAGGACGGCGACTCCGAGTTCGGCGACCTCATCGAGGACTCCGAGGCCGTGGTCCCCGCGGACGCCGTGTCCTTCACCCTGCTCCAAGAGCAGCTGCACTCCGTGCTGGACACGCTCTCCGAGCGCGAGGCCGGCGTGGTCGCGATGCGCTTCGGCCTCACCGACGGCCAGCCCAAGACCCTGGACGAGATCGGCAAGGTCTACGGCGTCACGCGCGAGCGCATCCGTCAGATCGAGTCCAAGACGATGTCCAAGCTGCGCCACCCGTCCCGCTCCCAGGTGCTGCGGGACTACCTGGACTGATCCGTCCCGCACACGACGACGGCCCGTCCCCTCCACGCGGAGGGTGACGGGCCGTCGTCATCAGGGGCCGGCATGAGCCGGGCCTCGGTCTCAGGCGGCGGTGGAGCCGTCCAGCTCCTCGGTCTGGTCCTGCCACAGGGCCGCCTGCGGGCGGAGCGAGGCCTCGACGCCGCGGGCGTGATGGCCGCAGAAGAGCAGCTCGCCGCCGGAGGGCAGCACGGCGCGGACGTAGGCCTGGGCGCCACAGCGGTCGCAACGGTCGGCGCGGGTGAGGGCGGCCGGTTCGGCCACGGCGGTGATGGACATGCGTCCTCCTCGTCTTCGTTCGGGTCAGGGGCGCGGAGCGCGCCGCATCCTGTCCACTGGAACGCCCAGCATGGCACCCTCCTTCCCGGCGCGGGCTCCGAGCCCCGCTGTTTCGCCACCCGCGTACGCGGCGCCGGTGCCGCCGCGGCCGAGGGGCCACCGTTGTCACGTCTGTCGCGCCGGTAGGCTGGGACGACCCCGCCGCCGCCCCGGAAGGACCGCCCCCTGTGCCCGCGAACACCGAGTACTCCGCCCGCCACCTCTCCGTTCTGGAGGGGCTCGAGGCGGTGCGCAAGCGTCCGGGCATGTACATCGGCTCGACGGACTCGCGCGGGCTCATGCACTGCCTGTGGGAGATCATCGACAACTCCGTGGACGAGGCCCTGGCCGGCTTCGGCCAGTCCATCGACGTCACGCTGCACCCGGACGGGTCGGTCGAGGTCGCGGACAACGGCCGCGGCATCCCGGTGGACGTGGAGCCGCGCACGGGGCTGACCGGCGTCGAGGTGGTCTTCACCAAGCTCCACGCCGGCGGCAAGTTCGGCGGCGGTTCCTACGCGGCCTCGGGCGGCCTCCACGGCGTGGGTGCCTCCGTGGTCAACGCCCTGTCCTCCCGCCTGGACGTGCAGGTGGTGCGCGGGGGCAAGGTCCATCAGCTCTCGTTCCGGCGCGGCGAGCCCGGTCGCTTCCAGGACGGCTCCCGCCCCACCCCGGACGCGCCGTTCGAGCCGGCCGCCGACGCCGCCCCGCTGGACGTCGTCGGGAAGGCCAAGCGCGGGCAGACCGGCACCCGCGTCCGCTACTGGGCGGACGAGCAGATCTTCACCCCGGACGCGACGTTCTCCATGGAGGACCTCCAGGCGCGCGCCCGGCAGACCGCCTACCTCATCCCGGGCTTGCGCATCGCGGTCACCGACCTGCGGCGCCTCACGGGCACGGCGGGGGAGGCGGGGCCGGTCCAGGAGGTCTACCAGTACGACGGCGGCATCGCCGAGTTCGTGGACCACCTCACCCCCGCCAAGCCGGTGACCGACGTCTGGCGGATCCAGGGCTCCGGCACCTTCACGGAGCGGGTCCCGGTGCTCGGCGAGGACGGCCGCACGCAGATGCAGGACGTGCAGCGCACCTGCGAGGTGGACGTGGCCCTGCGGTGGGACGTGGGCTACGAGACCGTGTTCCGCTCGTTCGTGAACATCATCGCCACGCCCAAGGGCGGCACCCACCAGTCCGGCTTCGAGTCGGCGCTGCTCAAGGTGTTCCGCGCCCAGGTGGAGGCCGGCGCGCGCCGTCTGAAGGCCGGCTCGGACCGTCCGGACAAGGACGACGTCCTGGCGGGCATGACCGCGGTCCTCACCGTGCGCCTGGCCGAGCCGCAGTTCGAGGGGCAGACCAAGGAGATCCTGGGCACCCCCGCGGTCCGCAGGATCGTGGCCCGGGTGGTGGAGAAGGAGCTCACGGCCCTGCTGACCTCCACGGCCCGCGGCCAGAAGCAGCAGGTCGGCGCGCTTCTGGAGAAGGTCGTGGCGGAGATGAAGTCCCGCATCTCGGCCCGCACGCACAAGGAGAACCAGCGGCGCAAGAACGCCCTGGAGACCTCCACGATGCCCGCGAAGCTCGCGGACTGCCGCTCCAACGACGTCGCCGCCTCTGAGCTGTTCATCGTCGAGGGCGACTCCGCCCTCGGCACCGCCAAGCTGGCCCGCTCCTCCGACTTCCAGGCCCTCCTGCCCATCCGCGGCAAGATCCTGAACGTCCAGAAGGCCTCGGTCTCCGACATCCTCTCCAACGCCGAGTGCGCGGCCCTGATCCAGGTGGTCGGGGGCGGCGCGGGGCGCGGCTTCGACCTCGACGCCGCCCGCTACGGCAAGGTCATCCTCATGACGGACGCCGACGTCGACGGCGCCCACATCCGCACCCTGCTCCTCACCCTCTTCTTCCGGTACATGCGCCCCATGGTGGAGGCCGGCCGGGTGTACGCCGCCGTGCCGCCGCTGCACCGCATCGAGGCCGTGACCCGCGGGAAGAAGGAGCGGGAGGTCATCTACACCTACTCCGAGGCGGAGCTTCACGAGGTCCTCGCACGGCTCGAGGCCGAGGGCCGCACCTACCGCGAGCCGATCCAGCGGTACAAGGGCTTGGGCGAGATGGACGCCGACCAGCTCGCGGAGACCACCATGGACCCCCGCCACCGCATGCTCCGCCGCGTGACCATCTCCGAGGTGGAGGCCGCGGAGAGGGTGTTCGAGCTGCTGATGGGCTCCTCGGTGGCCCCGCGCAAGGCGTTCATCGTCTCGAACGCGGACGAGCTGGACCGCGAACGCATCGACGCCTGACCCGCACCGCCGGCCAATCCTCGCCCCCCGACCCCGCCCCTCATGGACGCACCCCTGGCCTTGCTATGCTCCCGCCATGGACGCCGTGGCTCAGAATACAGGTCGACGAGTCGGCGAGCCCCTCACGGAGCGCTCCGACGCTGGGACGGGCCACACCGCCGCTTCTCAGGGGAGGGACGGCACGCTCCGGGGCGATGCCCCCGCCTGGCGCGCCGCCGGCGTGGGCGCCGCGTTCGGGCTGGCCTCGGTGGTGTGCAGCCTGCAGGACCACCTCGCCGAGTGGTCAGCCATCGGCGGGGCGGCCGCCTTCATGGCCCTCGGCCTGCTGTCCATGACGGGGCTGCGCTTCGTGGTGGACCAGGAGAAGGCCAGGAGGACCGTCTTCTACGCCGGTGAGCGACAGGGGGCCTGGTTCCTGCTGAACTTCCTGGGGATCTTCCAGATCCCGCGGTTCCTCATCTCCGGCATCGCCGACCCCACCGGGCTCGTGCTCGCCGCCGCGGGGCTCGGCATCGTGGTCGCCGTAGCGAACCAGGCCCTCGTGAGCCGGTACATGACCGGCCGCCGCCAGCCGGACCCGGAGCCCGTCCCCCTCGGGTGAGGCACGGCGCCCCTGCGGTCCCCACAGGACGGCGGGCGCCCGCTCGTCCTGGTGACGTCCTCCCGCCTCCGGAGGGTCAGCGGTCGCGGTAGTACGCCGCCAGGCGCAGCAGGCCCTCGTCCATCGAGACGGACGGCGTCCAGTCGAGCACCTCGCGCGTGCGGCGCTGGTCGAACCAGTGCGACGTCGACAGCTGCTCGGCGAGGAACTCGGTCAGGGGCGGCTCGCCGTCGGCGGAGCCGCGCCCGGAGGAGCGGACCCCGAAGAGGTCGCGCTCCCACGCCCGCTCGATGAGCGCGCCGGCGCGGCGGGCCACGCCCGCGGGCACGGTGCGCTCGGGCTCCGGGGCGCCGCCGGCGAGCGCGATCCGGCGGATCAGCTCGCCCACGGGGCGCGGCTCGCCGTTGGTCACGACGAGGGCCTCGCCGTGGGTGTGGTCCACCGCGGAGACCGCGGCCACCACGGCCTCCACCGCGTTGCCCGTGTAGAGCGTGTCCACCAGCGCCGCGCCCGAGCCCAGCACCGGCATCCGGCCCTCCCGGGCCCGCTGCACGATCCGGTCGGTGAGCTGCAGGTCACCCGGGCCCCACATCAGGTGCGGCCGCAGGGCCAGCACCCGGAAGTCGTCGGCGTCCGCGCCCAGGGCGATCAGCTCGCCGGCCGCCTTCGTGCGGGCGTAGGGGCCGCGGGCGTGCTCCGGGTCCGCCGGGCCGGCGCCCTCGCCGACGATCGACGCGCCGGCGTGGGCGACCGACGGGGACGAGACGTGCACGAACCGGTGCACACCCCGGCGCCGCGCGGCGTGCACCAGGATCCGGGTGCCCTCCACGTTCACGGCGGCGAACTCCTCCTCGGGCCCGCTCACGGAGACCTTCGCGGCGACGTGCACCACCGTGTCCACGCCCTCGAGTGCGCGTTCGACGGCGGCCGGGTCGGTCACCGAGCCGAGCACGTCCACCGCGCCCGGCACCCCGGACGGCCGGCGCTGCAGGGTGGTGACAGGGTTGCCCGCCTCCGCCAGGACGCGCGCGACGCCCGAGCCGAGCAGGCCGGAGGCGCCCGTGACCAGGACCCGCCGGTGCTCCACCCGTTCGGCCAGCTGCAGCAGACCGTCGTCCCCGAGGTGGACCTCGAAGCCCATGCGGCTCACAGCCCGTCCACCGTCCCCCCGGCGAGCACGCCCTCGGCCCAGCGGGCGACCCGGGGCCGGTCGATCTTGGAGTTGTGGCGGATGTCCGTGGGGATGTGGTCCGCCACCAGCACCGCCGCCACGGGCAGCGGCTCCAGCGCGGAGCGCACCGAGGCCGCCAGGGCAGTGGGGGCCAGGCCCTGCTTGGGCCTGCCGTCCCGATGGTGGCCGGCGCGGCGGGGCGGGCGCGCCGCCGGGACCGCGGCCTCGACCACGACGACGACGGCCTGCGTCCCGGCCGGGCCGACGCCCACCACGGCGGAGCGCGCGACGGGCCCGAGCGCGTCGACGACGCCCTCGGGGCCGCCGGGCGCCAGGGGGCGGTCGGGGGTGGTGAGCACGTGCTGGGCGCGACCCTCGATCCAGACCCGGCCCTCGGCGTCGAAGTGGCCGACGTCGGCGGTGCGGTGCCACACGCGGCCGTCGCGGCGGATCAGCCCGTCGCGCTTGGACTGGTGGTCCGTGAACCACAGGGCGTCGTAGCGGTCCTTCAGGTGCGGCGCGGAGACCACGAATTCGCCGAGGACGCCGTGACCGGCGGCCGGATCCAGGGTGACCTCCTCGGGGGTGCCGTCCTCCGCCAGGGGGGCGATGCGGAACTCGACCGTGGGCAACGGGGAGCCCACGCACACGCCGGCGTCGTCGGCGCGCCGCAGGGCGTGGATGGTCTCGCCGTCGATGTTGGCGAGGAGGAGCCCCTCTGTCATGCCGTAGGGGGTGTTCACCTCGGCCTCCGGCATGAGCGCGGAGACCTGGCGCAGCAGGGCGGGGTGGACGGGGGCGCCGGCCGAGAGCACCTGGCGGACCTGACGCAGGGCCGTGCGCTGCTCGCCGCTGAGGTCCCCGGCCGTGGCGACCACGTTGGCCAGCGCGGCGGGCGAGGCGAAGAGCACGGAGGACTGTCCGGCGATCGCGGCGTCGGCCAGGGCCGCGGCCGTCAGCGTGGCCGGCTTGGTCACGTCCATCACGGGGGAGACGGACGCGGCGCCGAGCGCGGGCCCCAGCAGGGCGAAGGGCGCGAAGCCGGCCAGCAGGGAGGCGCCCGGGCGGATGTCCAGGGTGCGCGCGATCAGCCGCACGAGGTGGCCGAGCCGCTCGTGCGTGTACACGACACCCTTGGCGGGACCCGTGGAGCCGGACGTGAACAGCACCGCGGCGTCCGCGCCGAGCTCCGGCACGGGCAACGGCGCGCCGGCGGCGTCGCGGGGAACGCCCAGCTCGGGGGCCCGGTGGCGGTCCACCATCGCGTAGAGGGAGTCCGACACGTCCAGCAGGGCGCGCTGCGGTGCGGCCAGCGTGGAGACGGACAGGCGGGTGCCCGGCCAGTTCTGCGCGCGGGCCAGCGTGAGCCCAGCGGTCTTCCCGATCACCCAGCGCGGGCGGGCGGACTTCATGGCCCGGGTCATCCCGGAGACGCCCAGCCCCTGGTCGGCGACGACCGCGACGGCCCCGACGCGCAGCACGGCGTAGAGGGCGGCGGAGAGGTCGCGGCCGGGCGGCACCAGCATGGACACCCGGTCGCCGGGGCGCATGCCGGCCTCCCACAGGCCCGTGGCGATCGCCGAGACGGTCTCCTGGAACTCGCCCCAGGACACGGCGACGGGGCGGCGCGCCCCGCCGAAGAGGGCGCGCGAGGTCTCGGCGCCCGCCATGTCCACGAGGGCGGTGTACTCCCGCATGGGGGAGTCGGGCGCGCCCCAGTCCTCGAGCCGGTCCCACAGCCGGGGCAGGCCCGCCGGGGACCCGGCCTCGGAGGCGTGGTCGGCGATGTCCACGTGCACGCCGCGCGAGGCCTCCGGCAGCAGCGGCAGCGCCGAGGTCCGCGGGGCGGCGTCGTCCGCGTGGGGCCGCGGCCCGGGCAGCCCGGAGGCGGGGTCCGCCAGCAGCCCGGCGGTCAGCAGCTGGGCCCACGTGAGCAGCGGGGTGACGACGTCGCGGTCGTCGATCAGCAGGTGCCCGGCCTCCTCGTAGCGGTGCACGCGAGCGGCGGGGAGCCGGTCGCGGAGGTCGTCGAGGTAGCGGTCCAGGAAGACGGGGTCGTCCGCACCCCACTGGATCAGCGCGGGCGTCCCCTGCGCGCCGAGCGCGCTGACGCCGGAGGAGACCTCCTCCAGGGCCGCGTGGCTGCCGTGGGAGGCGTCCACCGGGATGTCGGCGACGAACCCGCCGACGCCGCCGCGGCGCTCCGCCGAGGGGTAGGGCAGGTGGTAGGCGGCGCGGACCTCAGGGGCGAGGGAGGGCTTGGCCAGCGAGGTGGTCACCGCGATGAACGCGTCCGTGCTCACGGTGGAGGCGGGCAGCACGGGTCCGGCCAGGGCGGCCTGGAGGGGCGCGGGGATCTTCGCCTGCGGCGGCTGGTGGACCGCCGTGTTGAGTGTGGAGACGCCGGCCACGACGTCCCGGTGGCGCCCGGCCCAGCCGAGGGAGACGACGCCGCCCCAGTCGTGGCCGAGGGTGATCAGCGGGTGGCCCGTCGCGGCCAGGTCCGTGAGGCCGAGCGCGGCGGTGAGGGCGTCGAGGTCGTCGAGCCGGTCCCCGAGGGAGCGGTAGGTGCTGCGGGCCCGGCCCATCTCGGAGGGGGTGGGGGAGGCCGGATGCTCGAGGCGCTCGGAGTAGCCCATGTCGAGCTGGTCCGGGGCCACCACGCGCCAGGCCTGCTGGCCGCGCCGGGCCCGGCGGGTGGTCTCCGCCAGGAGGGCGCGCCACAGGTAGGACCAGGTGGGGTTTCCGTGCACGGCGAGGATCGTGCCCGCGAGCTCGGCGCCGAGGGCGGCCAGCTGCGGCCCGTTGTCCGCGACGTGCAGGGTGCGCTCGACGCCGGGCAGGTCCGCGGCGGAGCGGATGGTCACGAGTCGCGACCAGTCGGGGTCCCAGCCGGGCAGCTGGTCGAACGGGGGGAGGGCGGCGGGGGCGGCGGGGATGCGCGGCATGGCTCTGGGCTCTCCTTCAGCTCACCACTGGATCTCGAGCATGGCGGTGTTCAGGCCCGAGCCCACGCCCAGGCAGACGACGGCGTCCCCGCGCCGGAGCGAGTCCTGCTCGCGCACGAGGGTGATGGGCAGGGAGGCCGGGCCCACGTTGCCCAGCACGGGGAACGTGGTGGGCAGCTTCTCCAGGGGGATGCCCGCGGACTCGGAGATGGCGTCCGTGTGCATCTGGCTGACCTGATGGGTGACGTAGCGCGCGGCGTGGTCCCAGCCCCACTCCGCGGGCACGTCGTGCCACGCGTCCATGACGAGCTCCAGCCCGTCCTTCAGGAGCGCGTTGGAGTCGGTGAACATCCCGTTGTGGTCGCCCACGCACAGCTGGTGGTGGTCGGTGCCGGCGCGCGTGATGCCGCGCAGGATCCGGTGCGCGTCCGGGTGCTCATCCGTGCGGCCCACCACGGCGGCCGCGGCGCCGGAGCCCAGGGTCAGGGAGGCGAACTGCTCCATGAAGTTGCCGCGGACCGTGGTCTCGGCGTGCAGGTTCGCCACGGTGGAGGCCTGCACCTTGGAGGCGTCCTCGGCGGCGACGACGACGGCGTAGTCGATCTGGCCGGCGTCGACCATGGTGGAGGCGAGCATGAGGCCGTTGACGAAGCCCAGGCACGCGTTGGTGATGTCGAAGTTCGTGGCGGAGGTGGGCAGGCCCATCAGGTCGTGGATCCGCACGGCCACGGACGGCTCGAGGGTGGCCCGGGTGACGGAGGTGTTCACGAGCAGGCCCACCTGCCCCGGGGCCACGCCGGCGGCGGCCAGGGCGGCGGTGCCGGCCTCCGCCGCGGCCTGCTGGAAGTCCTTCTGCGCGTCCCATGCGCGGCGGACCTTCACGCCCGCGACGCGCTCGAGCAGGTGCCGTGGCAGGCGCAGGCGGGTGAGGACGTCGGCGAGCTGCTCGTCCAGGTCGTCCGAGGTCACCTCGAGTGGGGCCTGCACCTCGGTCACGGACAGGAGGGCGGCGCGGGAGAACTCGAAGCTGGCGTTACCGGACACGTGGGGGACCTGGACCATTCTGCTCGGGGGGCTGTGACCGCCCGGACCGAGCGGTCCGTTCACTCTAACGGAGCACCCGGGGGGTGACCTGGCCTGGGGTCCTCCGTTCGCCGGCGGCATGGAGGACGAGGTCAGGCGGGACCGAGGATCACCGCGAGGACGGCCAGGGGCAGTGCCAGGCACGCCGCCGCCGCGGCCCCCGCGACGGCGCCCGGCACCGGGGCCGGCGGGTCCAGCAGGCGCGCCACGCGGCGCCCGAGCCCCCCGGACTCCGCGTCCGGTTCGGCATCCGGCCCGGACGCCGAGGCGCCGGGGGCCTCGGCCGGCCGGACCGTGAGCGCCAGCGCGCGGGCGAGGACGGGGGCCGGCGCGGTGCGGCGGGCCGCGTCGTCGGCGAGCATCTCCGTCACCAGCACCACGCCGGCGCGCGCCGTCTCGGCCGAGGGCAGCCACGCGCAGGCCCGGGCCCAGCTGGCGAAGGCCAGGCGGAGCAGCCCGTGGTGCTGGGCCAGGTGGGCGCGCTCGTGGAGGAGCACGGCGCGCAGCTCCTCCGGGGAGAGCCGTTCCAGGAGCCCGCGGGAGACCACGGTCAGCGGGGTGCCGCCGCCGGGGACTCCGGGCACGCAGTAGGCCAACGGCAGGTCCACGGGCAGCTCGCGCGCCCCGCGGGGGCCTCCGGGCCAGTCGTCGGCGCGCTCGGGGTCCGTGGCGATCAGCTCGAGCGCCGCCCGGTGCCGGGACCGGGCGCGCAGGGTGCGCAGCGCCGTGACCGCGGTGGTGAGCAGCAGGTGCAGGGCCACCGTCAGCCCGGCGCCGACGGCGAGCAGGTGCACCTCGGCCGGCGCCGATCCCGGCCGCGCGATGCCGGAGTCCGGTGAGGTGAGGTCGGCGAGCAGCGCGGGGACGGCGTCGAGCAGGCCGTCCCCCCAGGGGTGCAGCCCCCAGAGGAGGGGCGTGCCCACGAGCGCGAGCCCACCGGCGAGGGCGACCGCCTGCCAGGCGAGCACGGCCAGCCCGGGGGAGCGCGAGGGCCAGGCGGCCCGCCCGAGCAGGACCGGGACGGGCCCGGCGAGGCACAGGGCGACCGCCGCGAGGACGAGCACGGAGAAGGACACCCCGGTGCCCGCTCAGGTCAGCAGGCGGCGCAGGGCGGCCGCGTCCGCGTCGGAGATGCCGCCGACGAAGGCGGCCAGCACCGCCTCGTGGTCCGGGCTGGACCCGAGGATGTCCTGCAGCAGTCCCGCCGCATGCTGCTCGCGGGTGCGGGCGGCGGCGAACACCTGGGGGCGGCGGGCGCCCACCCGGCGGACGTGGCCCTTGGCCGTCAGGCGGGAGAGGGCGGTGAGGACGGTGGTGACCGCGGGGGCTCCGTCCTCCCGCTCGAGGCGGACGCGCAGCTCCTGGGCGGTCAGGCCGTCGGGGTGGTCCCAGAGCGCGTCCAGGACGGCGCCCTCGAGGCGGGCACGGGCCATGGTCTCACCTCCGGGATCGGCGCGGGCGGGGAGCGGACGGTCCACGATCCTAGGCGATCGACTCGCCACGGACCATGTTCTACACGGTGTAGAAGAGGGGCTACCCTGGACGGGATCCCCCGGCCGCATCCCCGGCCGTCCGCCGTCCCAGGAGCACCTCACCGTGGATCCCCTCGAACTCGCGCGGTGGCAGTTCGGCATCACCACCGTCTACCACTTCCTCATGGTCCCGCTGACCATCGGCCTCGGCCTCGTCGTCGCCGTCCTGCAGACCCTCTGGGTCCGCACCGGACGCGAGCACTACCTCCGGATGACCAAGTTCTGGGGCAAGCTCTTCCTCATCAACTTCATCATGGGCGTGGCCACCGGCCTGGTGCAGGAGTTCCAGTTCGGCATGGCCTGGTCCGAGTACTCGCGGTTCGTGGGCGACGTCTTCGGCGCCCCGCTCGCCCTCGAGGCCCTGATCGCGTTCTTCCTCGAGTCCGTGTTCCTGGGCATGTGGATCTTCGGCTGGGACCGGCTGCCCCGCAGGCTCCACCTCGCCGCGATCTGGTGCGCCGTGATCGGCGCCCACCTCTCCGCCTACTTCATCATGGCCGCCAACGCGTTCATGCAGCACCCGGTGGGCTACGAGGTGGTGGACGGGCGCCCCGTCCTGAACGACATCGTCGCCGTGCTGACCAACCCGATCGTGCTCACCCACTTCCCGCACACCATCGCGGGCTCGTGGGCCGTGGCCGGCGGGTTCCTGCTCGGCATCAGCTGGTACCACCTCTGGAAGCGCCGCCGCGACGGGATCGACACCGTCGACGCCGAGGGGCGCGTCGTCGTCGGGACGACCGGCTCGAAGGCGCGCGACGCGCTGGACCACCGCGTGTGGATCACCTCGCTGCGCGCCGGCGCGGCCGTCGTGATCGTCGGCTTCCTGGGCACCGCGTTCACCGGCCACGCCCAGGCCCAGCAGATGATCCACTACCAGCCCACCAAGATGGCGTCCGCCGAGGCCGCCTGCCACGACGGCACCGCGTTCTCCGTGCTCACCCTCGGCGACGTGAACACCCCCGGCGCCACGACGTGCGACGACGTCACGGGCGTGATCGAGATCCCCGGCCTGCTCTCCTTCCTCGCCTACAGCGACTTCACGACGCCGGTGCCGGGCATCACCACCCTCCTGCCGCAGTTCGAGGCGCGCTACGGCACGCAGCTGCCGGACGACCCGATGTACGGCGAGCGTGCCGGCCAGGAGATCTCCTATCTGCCGCTCATGGAGGTGACCTATTGGGGCTTCCGGCTGATGATCACCTTCGGCGGCCTCGCCGCCCTGGCCGGTGCGCTGACCCTGTGGATGACCCGCAAGGGCACGGTGCCGGACTCGAAGCCCTGGATGATCACCGCCGTCGCCTCGATCGGCGCGTCCTTCGCGGCGAACGTCGCCGGCTGGGTCTTCACCGAGATGGGCCGCCAGCCGTTCGTCGTCTACCCCAACCCGGCCATGGGCGTCGATGAGGTCTACATGTTCACCGCCGCCGCCGTGTCCCCGGGCGTCTCCGGCGAGGAGGTGCTCACGTCCCTGATCGTGTTCGTCGTCCTCTACGCCGTCCTGCTCGTGGTGGAGGTCGCCCTGCTGGCCCGCTACGTGCGCGGCGGCGTCCCCGCCGGCATGCCGGAGCTGACGGCGGACGAGCACCGCGACCCCGACGACGACCGCCACGACCGCGACGACGTGCTCGCGTTCGCCTACTGACCCCCGACACGGAGAGAGAGGACCGCTCCCATGACCGAGGCCCTGCCCGTCTACTGGTTCGTCATCATCGCCGTGCTCTGGCTCGGCTACCTCGCCCTCGAGGGCTTCGACCTCGGCGTGGGCATGCTCATGCAGGCGTGGGCGCGCGACGAGCGCCGACGCCGCGTGCTGCTGAACATCATCGGCCCCGTGTGGGAGGGCAACGAGGTGTGGCTGATCACCGCGATCGGTGCGATGTTCGCCGCGTTCCCGTTCTGGTACGCCGCCCTGCTGTCCACGCTGTACATCCCCATGCTCCTGCTGCTGTTCGCCCTGATCCTGCGGGCGGTCTCGATCGAGTACCGCGGCAAGGCGCAGACCGACCGCGTCCGCGGCATCTGGACCTGGTGCCTGGCCGTCGGCTCCTTCCTGGCGGCGTTCATCGTGGGCGCGATGCTCGCCCTGACCACCACCGGCCTGCCCCTGGACGCCCACGGCGACCGGGTCGGCGGCCCCTCCGCGTGGCTGAACGGCTGGGCCGTGCTCGGCGGCCTCGCGGTGGTCGGCTTCTCGATCGCCCAGGCCTGGGCCTTCATCGGCCTGAAGACCGACGGCGCCCCGCGCGTCGCCGCGGCGCGCTTCCTGCGCACCTGGACGCCGGTGGCCGTGCTGCCGATGCTCGTGTGGGCGCTCGCGGTCCTGGTCCGCGGCGACCGCCCGGGGGCGTGGATCCTCCTGCTCCTGGCGCTGGCGGCCGTGCTCGTCTCCGTGCTCGCCGCCCGCGCCGGGCGCGAGGGCGTGGCCCTGGCCGGGCTGACCGGGTTCGCCGCCGCCACCTGGAGCGCCGTCATGGTGGCCCAGTTCCCGGTCCTGACGCCGTCCGCCGTGGACCGGGCGTACGACCTCACGGCCCAGGTCTCCTCCTCCGGCTCCTACACGCTCGGCGTGATGGCGGTGGTCAGCCTCGTGTTCGTCCCGATCGTGCTGGCGTACTCGGCGTGGTCCTACTGGGTGTTCCGCCACCGCGTGAAGGAGACGCACATCCCCGAGTCCCACATCGTGGAGCCCGTGTGACCGACCGCCCACCCCGGCGCCGCGGCCGGGTCCGCGCGGGACGCGGCCCGGGCCCGGGCCTGGACCGCCGCGCCCGCCGGGCCGTCGGCGTCATGGCGCTGCTGGCCGGCGTGCGCGCGCTCGGCTGGATCCTGCTGGCGGAGTCGCTGGCCCGGCTGCTGACCTCGCTGGCCATGACCCTGGACCCGGAGGCGTCCGCGCAGCTGTTCCAGCTGCTCTTCATGCCCCCAGCCCCGGTCGGCCCGGTGGGGCCCGTGGCGGACGTCGCCGGCGTCGTCGTGCTGGGGGCCGCGGGCGTGGTGCTGCGCGCCCTGGCGGACCAGGGCCAGCACGTGGCGGGCCGCCGCGCCGCCCTCGGCGCCCAGGTCGGCATCCGGCGCGAGCTGGTGGCGCATCGGCTCGCCGCCACGGACGGCACCCGGCCCCGCTCGGGCGCGGACGCCGTGCTCGTCACGCACGGGCTGGCCGGCCTGGACGACTACTACACCGAGGTGCTGCCCGCCCTGGCCTCCGCCGCCGTGGTCCCCCCGATGCTCGGCGTGTGGATCCTGACCCGGGACGGGGTGTCCGCGGCCGTCGTGCTGCTCACGGTGCCGCTGATCCCGTTCTTCATGGTGCTGATCGGTCGGCACACCCAGGAGCGCATCGCCGCCGCCCAGGACGGCCTCGACCGCATCTCGGGCCAGCTGCTCGAGCTGGCCCGCGGCCTGCCCGTCCTGGTCGGGCTGCGCCGGGCCGGCGTCCAGCGACGCGCCCTCGAGAAGGCCTCCGAGCGGTACCACGCGGCCACCCTGGGCACCCTGCGCACGGCGTTCGTCTCCGGCCTCGCGCTCGAGCTGATCGCGTCCCTGTCCGTGGCGATCATGGCCGTGTTCATCGGCGTGCGGCTGGTCTACGGGCAGATGGACCTGTACTCCGGGCTCGTGGTGCTCGTGCTCGCCGCCGAGGTCTACCTGCCCCTGCGCGAGGTCGGTTCCGCATACCACTCCTCCGAGGACGGCCGGGCCGCCGCGGAGCGCGCGGCGGCCGCCGTGGCCGAGCCCGTCCCGACGCCGGCCCTCGCCTCCTTGGCTTGGCCCGGCCCCGAGACCGGCCAGGACCACGGGACGGACGGCGGGATGGACGACGGGATGGACGACCGGACCCCCGCCGCGGGGACCGTCCTCCTGCGCGACGTGTCCGTCTCCCGCGGTCCGCGCCCCGTGGTGCGCGGGGCGGACCTGACCCTGCGCCCCGGCGGGCTGACGGTGCTCGGCTCGGCCTCGGGCGCGGGCAAGTCGACCCTCCTGCACCTGCTCGCCGGCGTGCTCCGGACGCCCGACGTCGCCGTCTCGGGGACCGTGGCCGGGGTGGACTCGGACCGCACCCTCTGGGTGGGACAGCATCCCCGCTTCCTCGAGGCCACCGTGGACGCCGAGCTCGACGCGGCCGCCGGGGGAGCGCTCGCGGCCCCGGTCCGGCGTGAGGTGCTGCGGGCCGCGGCGCTGGCGGACTTCGGTGCGCGGGCCCCGCACGAGCTCAGTCCGGGGGAACAGCGGCGCGTGGCCCTCGCGCGGGCGATGTCCCGCCTCGCCGCCGACCGAACGGCCGTGGAGACGCGGCCGTGGCTTGTGCTCCTCGACGAGCCCACGGCCCACCTGGACGACGCCTCGGCCGCCGTGGTCCGGGCCACCGTGGGCGCGCTCGCCCGGGGTGCCGTGCCGGGCCTGCCCACGCCGCCGGCCGCCGTCCTGGCCGCCTCGCACGACCCGGTCCTGCAGCGGGCTGCGGACGCCCTCGTGGACGTGGAGGGCCGTCCCCTCGCGCCGGGCGCGGACGCCGCCCCGTACGCCGACCCGGACGCCGCCGGGCCGCCGCTCGCGGCCGGGGCGCCGGACGATGCCGGGCCCGGGGACGCTCCCGACGCGCCGCGGGGGGAGGGTTCCGAGGGTCGGCCGAGCCTGCGCGCCGTCCTCGCCGTGCTGCCCTGGGGGGCGCCCCGGCTGTGGGCCGGCGTCGGATGGGCGACCCTGACTCACCTGGCGGCCGCCCTGCTCGCGGGACTGTCCGGCTGGCTCATCGTCACCGCGGCGGGCCGGCCGCCGATCCTCTATCTGCTCTCCGTGATCGTCCTGGTGCGCGGGTTCGGCCTGTTCCGCGCCGTGTTCCGCTACGCCGACCGCCTGGCCACGCACGACGCCGTGCTGCGCTGGGCCTCCGAGCTGCGCCTGCGGCTCTGGGACGCCATGGGCCGTCGCCCGGCCCTGTGGAGCCGGCTCTCCCGGGCCGACGGCGCGCTCTCGGTGCTCCTGTCCGACGTGGACGCCCTGCGCGACGCCGCGCCCCGCGTGCTGGTGCCCGTCCCGGCCGCGGTGCTGGCGTGGGCCGTCACCGCCCTGTTGATCGGCGGGCTGGCCCCCGAGCTCGCCGTCACGGCGCTCGTCCCGGGGGCCGTGGGGCTGCTGGTCATCCCCGTGGTCGTGGCCGCGCTGGACCGCCGCGACACCCTGCTCACGGCGCGGCGGCGCGCGGCCCTGCTGGACCGCGTCTCCGCCGTGCTCGGCGCGGCCCCGGACCTGCACGGACTCGGCCGGACGCGTGAGGCCGCGGCCGCCCTGACCGCGTGGGACGAAGACCTGCAGAGGCCGCAACGGCGGGCCGCCTGGGTGGCCGGCCTCGGCCGGGCCCTCGCGGTCCTCGCCTCCGGCGGGGCGGCCCTGGCCGCCGCCCTGACGGCCACGCAGACCGGCACGTCGACGCCGGTCGCCGCCTTCGTCGTGTTCCTCGCCCTGTCCTGGGCCGAGCCCCTCGGCGCCCTCGCCCAGGCGGCGCAGCAGACCGGGACCCTCGTGGACCAGGCGCGGCAGGCCGCGGGTCTGCTCGGCGTGGAGGACGAGGCCGCATCCGGCGCGACGTCCGCCGCCCCGGACGAGGCGGCAGCGTCGGCCGCGGGGTCGTCCGCACCGGCCGGGCGGATCACGGGCGTGCGCCTGGAGGACGCCGCCTACGCCTATCCGGGCTCGACGCGCGTGCTGTGGTCCGGCCTCGACGTCGCGCTGGAATCCGGGCAGACCGCCGCCGTCACCGGCCCCTCGGGGGCGGGCAAGTCCACTCTGCTGGCCGTCCTGCTCGGGTTCCTGACGCCGACCGCCGGCCGGCACCTGCTCACC
Organism: Micrococcus porci; assembly: GCF_020097155.1. NCBI lineage: Bacteria > Bacillati > Actinomycetota > Actinomycetes > Micrococcales > Micrococcaceae > Micrococcus > Micrococcus porci. The sequence goes on from NZ_CP083691.1 coordinate 1,561,913, forward strand.
GTCGAGCGGGACGGCGTGAGCCGCGAGGCCCCGGCGGACCCGGCCGCCCTGGCGCGGGTCGCCTGGACCCCGCAGGACGCGCTCGTCTTCGACTCCACCGTGCGCGGCAACCTGGCCCTGGCCCGGGACGCCGACGACGCCCCCACCGATGCCGAACTCGCGGACACGCTGCGCCTCGTCGGCCTGGGCCGCTGGCTCGACGCCGCCCCGGACGGGCTGGACACCCCCGTCGGCCCCGGCGGGGACCGCCTCTCCGGCGGCGAGCGACAGCGCCTGGCCGTCGCCCGCGCCCTCGTGGCCCGCGCCGACGTCGTGCTGCTGGACGAGCCCACGGCCCACGTGGGCCAGGACGAGGCCCTCGCGCTCATGGCGGACCTGCGCCGCGCGCTGGCCGGGCGGATCGCGGTGGTGGCCACCCACGATCCGCGGGTGGCCGCCGCGGCGGACGTCCGGGTCCGGCTCGGAGGAGACGCGGCCGGTCACCCCTGACCCCGGCCCGCCCGGCCGGGGCGCCGGCGTCAGTCCGCCGAGACCTCCACGCCGGAGTCGTCCACGGGGGCGGCCGCGACGAGCTCGGGGGACGCCCCGGCGCCCACGGCCTCGACGCGCTGGTCCACGGGCACGCCCGAGCCGTCGCGGCGGCCGTACTCGACCGGCAGGGCGCGGGCCACGCCGGCCTTCGAGGCGGCCAGGGCCGGGGAGGCGCCGACCCACGCGAGCGTCAGGTGGGTCTCGCCCTTGAGCAGTCGGTGCGCGCGCACGCCGCCGGTGCCGCGGCCCTTCACCGGGTACTCGCCCAGGGGGGTGACCTTGACGGACCCGCCGGCCGAGCCGAGCAGGTCCGCGTCCCCGTCCGTCACCGTCACCACGACGGCGGGCCGCGGGTGGGCGGCCGGATCCTCGCCCTCCGCGGTCATCGAGGCGGCCGGGGCGACGCCGAACGCGATCACGGCGTCCTCCGCCCCCACGCGCAGGCCGGCGACGCCCCCGCCGGCCGGGCCCTGGGGGCGCACCTGGGAGGCCGCGAAGTGCAGCAGCTGGCCGGCACGCGTGACGAACACGAGGTGGTCGCCGTCGTCCGGGGCCGGAGCGGCACCCACCACGGAGTCCCCGTCCTTGAGCGCGATGGCGGTGAGCTCGTCCCGGTTCAGCGGCCATTCGGGGCGCACCCGCTTGACCACCCCGTGCGCGGTGCCGAGGGCGAGCACTGCATCGAGGGGCACGAGGGCCACGAGCGACTCGCCCTTGGCCAGCGGCACGAGGTCCTTCGCGGGGCGGGCCGCCGTCAACGCGGGCGCGGGGGAGGACTCCTCCGCCGCGGGCAGCTCGACGGCCTGCAGGCGCAGCACGCGGCCGGTGCTCGTCAGTGCGCCGACCTCGCCGCGCGCCGTCGTCGGCACCACGGAGACGAACGCGTCGTGCTTGCGCCGCCGGCCCTGCGGGGCCAGGGGGGTGCGGTCCACGGTGCGCAGCAGCCGCCCGGTGGTGGTGAGCAGGGCCCAGCAGGCCGTGTCCGGGATCATCAGCTCGCCGCCGTCCGACGGGCCGGTCCCCGCGGGCAGGGCCGGCTCGCCGGGGGCGGAGACCACGGAGGCGGCCGCGTCCGCGGTCACCAGCTCGGTGCGGCGGTCGTCGCCGAACTCGTCGGCCACGGCCTGCAGCTCGGCGGAGACCACCTCGCGCAGCCGGGCGTCGGAGGCGAGGATCGCCTCGAGCTCAGCGATCGCGGCCGCGAGCTCGTCGCGCTCGGCCTCGAGCTCGATGCGCGAGAACTTCGTGAGCTGGCGCAGGCGCAGCTCGAGGATGTGCTCGGCCTGGACCTGGGAGAGGTCGAAGACCTGCATGAGGCGGGTGCGGGCCGCGGCGGTGTCGTCCGAGGAGCGGATGATCTCGATGACCTCGTCGATGTCCACGAGGGCCAGCAGCAGGCCCTCCACCAGGTGCAGGCGGTCCCGGCGCTCACCCAGCCGGTGCACGGTGCGCCGGCGGACCACGTCCATGCGGTGGTCCACGTACACCTGCAGCAGCTCGCGCAGCCCCAGGGTGCGGGGCCGGCCGTCCACGAGGGCCACGTTGTTGATGCCGAAGGACTCCTCCATGGGCGTGTGCCTGTACAGCGCCGCGAGGACGGCCTGAGCGTTGAAGCCGGACTTGAGCTCCACCACCAGGCGCAGCCCGTGCTTGCGGTCCGTGAGGTCCACGACGTCGGAGATGCCCTGCAGGCGGCCGCCGCGGACGCCGTCCTTGATCTTCTCGATCACCTTCTCCGGGCCCACCGCGTACGGCAGCTCGGTGACCACGATCCCCGTGCGCCGGCTCGAGACCTGCTCGATGCTCGCCGTGGCCCGCATGCGGAAGGTGCCGCGGCCGGTGGCGTAGGCGTCCCGGATCCCGTCCAGCCCCACGATCCGTCCGCCCGAGGGCAGGTCGGGCCCGGGCACGTGGGCCATGAGCGCCTCGAGGTCCGCGTCCGGATGCGCCAGCAGGTGCCGTGCCGCCGCGACCACCTCGCGCAGGTTGTGCGGCGCCATGTTCGTGGCCATGCCGACGGCGATGCCCGCCGCGCCGTTGACCAGCAGGTTGGGGTAGGCGGCCGGCAGCACGGCCGGCTGCTGGAACTGGTTGTCGTAGTTGGGGACGAAGTCGACCGTGTCCTCGTCCAGGTCCGCCGTCAGGGCGAGGGCCGCCGGGGCCATGCGGGCCTCGGTGTAGCGCGGCGCCGCGGGACCGTCGTCGAGGGAGCCGAAGTTGCCGTGGCCGTCCACCACCGGCAGGCGCAGCGAGAACGGCTGCGCCAGACGCACCATGGCGTCGTAGATCGCCGCGTCCCCGTGGGGATGCAGCTTGCCCATGACCTCGCCGACCACGCGGGCGGACTTCACGTGCCCGCGGTCCGGGCGCAGGCCCATCTGGGACATCATGAACAGGATGCGCCGCTGCACCGGCTTGAGCCCGTCCCGCGCGTCCGGCAGGGCGCGCGAGTAGATCACGGAGTAGGCGTACTCCAGGAACGAGGCCTCCATCTCCTGGGAGACGTCGACGTCGACGATGTTCTCCTGCTCCACGGGGAGGGGGGCCGGGGCGTCGGCCTCGGCGGTGCGGGAGCGGCTCGATCGGGTGGTCATGGTGTGCGGGGGATCCTCACGGGGTCGGTTTGTGTCTACGCTGAATCCTATGGCTGAGCCCGACACCGAGACCGCGTATCCGAGCCAGTGGGAGGCCGACGTCGTCCTCCGCGACGGCGCCACCGCGCGCCTGCGCCCCATCCGCGAGGACGACGTCGACGGCCTGCGCGCCCTGCACGCCGGCCAGTCCGAGTCCTCCATCTACCTGCGCTACTTCACGTTCAAGTCCGAGCTGTCCGCCAAGGAGCTCGAGCGCTTCACGCACGTGGACCACCGGGACCGCGTCGCCCTCGTGATCGAGCGCGGCGGGCGCATCCTCGGCGTCGGCCGCTACGACCGATACGGGGACTCCGACGCCGCCGAGGTCGCCTTCAACATCTCCGACGCCGCCCAGGGCCAGGGGCTGGGCTCCATCCTCATGGAGCACCTGGCCGTCGCGGCGCGCGAGCAGGGCATCCGCCGCTTCACCGCCGAGGTCCTGCCGGAGAACCGCAAGATGCTCTCCGTGTTCCAGGACTCCGGCTTCGAGGTGGCCCGCCACTTCGAGGACGGCGTGGTCGCCGTCGAGTTCCCCATCGACCCGACCGCCCGCTGGCGCGCCGTCGTGGAGTCCCGCGAGCACCGCGCCGAGGCCCGCTCCGTCGCCGAGCTCGTGGAGCCGGAGTCCGTCGCCGTCGTGGGCGCCTCGCGCGACCCCCACGCCGTCGGCTCCATCGTGCTGCGCCACATCCTCGAGGCCGGCTTCACCGGCCGCGTGCACGCCGTGAACCGCGCCGCCGAGGACGTCCAGGGGCTCACGGCCCACGCCTCGCTCAAGGACATCGGCGAGCCCGTGGACCTCGTCGTCGTGGCCGTGCCCGTGGCCGAGGTCGACGCCGTCGTCGCCGAGGCCGCCGAGGCCGGCGCCCAGGGCCTGCTCGTGCTGACCTCCGGGTACGCCGACGCCGGCGAGGACGGCCTGCGCGCTCAGCGCCGCCTCGTGGCCCGCGCCCGCGCCCGCGGCATGCGCGTGATCGGCCCCGCCTCGGCGGGCCTGGTCCGCACCGCGCCCGACGTCCGGCTCAACGCCTCCCCGTCTCCGGGCCTCGCCTCGCGCGGCCCCGTGGGGGTGTTCAGCCAGTCCGGCGCCGTGGGCGCCATGATCACCGCCGGCATGAAGCGCCGCGGCGTCGGCATGTCCACCTCCCTGTCCGCGGGCAACCGGGCCGACGTCTCGGGCAACGACGCGATGCAGTTCTTCGAGGACGACCCCCACACGGCGGCGGTGGGCGTGTACCTCGAGTCCTTCGGCAACCCCCGCAAGTTCTCCCGCATCGCCCGGCGCCTGTCCCGCACCAAGCCCGTCGTGGTCGTGCGCTCCGACGTCACCGGCCGTGCCCTCCCGCCCGGCCACGAGACGCGCACCACCCAGGCGCCCGAGGGGGCCGTGGACTCCATGCTCGAGCAGACCGGCGTGCTCGAGGCCGCCACCCACGAGGACATGCTCGACCTGCTCATGGCCGTGGCCACCCAGCCGCTGCCCACCGGTCGGCGCGTCACGCTGGTGGCCGACTCCCTCGCACTGGACCGCCTGGGCCGCGACGCCGCCGCCGTCGCCGGGCTCGAGGTCGTGGCCACCCACGGCCTGGGCGGCAGCGAACAGGGCATCGCCCCGACCGCCGACGACGTGGTGGCCTCCGTGGAGGCCGCGCTCGCGGCCGGTGACACGGACGCCGTGGTGGTGGTCACGCGCCTGGGCCTGCACCAGGATGAGGACGCGGCGCACGAGGTCGCCCAGGCGCTCGCCCGGGTGGCCGAGGGCGCGACCGTGCCCGTGCTCGGGTGTCTCACGGACGTCGTCTCCGCGCGCTACGGGGGCGCGCGCGTCGGAGGGGCCGCCGCCCCTGCCGCCGACGCCGAGCCCGGCGCACTCCAGCCGGGACTCCCGCTGTACCCCTCGCCGCGCAAGGCCATGACCGTGCTCGGCCGGCTCTGCGACTACGTCGCCTGGCGCCGCGAGGACGCCGGCGAGCCCATCGAGCTGACCGACGTGGACGTCCGCGCCGCGGAGGCGCTCGTCGACCGCGCCCTCGAGCGCGCCCTGGGCACCGAGCTGATCCGCCTCACCGGGGCGGAGACCGAGGAGCTGCTGCGGATCTACGGCATCGGGGTGCTGCGCTCGCGGCGGTTCACCACGCCCGACGAGGCCGTCGCGGCCGCGGAGGAGCTGGGCTTCCCCGTGGCCGTCAAGGCCGTCGACCCGTACCTCCGCCACCGGCTCGACCTCGGCGGCGTGCGCCTGAACCTGGAGGACGCCGAGTCCCTGCGCCAGAACGTGCGCCAGATGAGGGCGGTGCTGGCCCCGTTCGGCGTCACGGAGCTCGAGGTGCAGTCCATGGCGCCCTCCGGCCAGCCCTGCATGGTGACCGCGCTGGAGGACCCCCTCCTGGGCCCGGTGGTCTCCTTCGGCATGGCCGGCGACGCCACGGACCTGCTGGGGGACTGGGTGCACCGCGTGCCCCCGCTGACCGACCAGGACGTCCGGCGCATGGTCCGGTCCCCCCGCGCGGCCGTGAAGCTCGACGGGGTCGGGGGAGTGCCCGCCGTGGACCTGGACGCGCTGGAGGACCTGCTCGCCCGCGTGAGCTGCCTGAAGGACGACCTCCCCGCCGTGGCCCGGCTGCGCTTCGCGCCGGTCCTCGCCGCGCCGACCGGCACCACGGTGCTCTCCGCCGAGGTGGACGTCGCCAACGCCGCCGGCCGTACCGACTCCGCCCGCCGCGCGCTGCGCGCCAGCTGACGGGGGTCACCGGTGCAGGAGCGGCGGGGCGGCTGTGCCCGCCGCCCCGCCGCGCGTCGGCGCCGCCTAGCATGGAGGGCATGACCCCGCTGCGCTGGAACAACCACGACGACTCCGCCTCGGACGGCCGCCGCCCGGCCGGGGAGGTCCGCCGCACCCGGCAGACCGTCGACGCCACCGGCACGCTCGAGCAGGCGCTGGCCCGGGCGGGGTACTACCCGGAGCTGGTCTCCCACGCCGTGGCCCTGGAGCTGGAGGGGCGCACGGTCCACGCCCACCTCGTGCACGTGGACACGCACTTCGACTACGAGGAGATCCACCGGCACATCACCGTCCTGGTGGTCGCAGACGACGTCATGCTCGCCGTGCACCTCGACGACCACGCCGCGGACCCGGCCGGGCACTCGGTGCTGGCGCAGGTGGCCACGGAGATGGTGCCCCTGCGCGCCATCGAGTCGGTGCTCATCACCACCGGCCACGCGACTCCGGAGCGCTACCGCCCCACCGATCCGGTGGCCGAGGTGACCCTCGGAGTGCAGTGGGCGGGCGGCCAGCGCCTGGACCTGCAGCCGGCGGGCTGCGCGGACCCGCAATGCGACGCCGACCACGGCTACACGGGCACCAGCGTGCGCGAGGACCTCGTGATCCGCGTCGCCGCCGACGCCGAGGGGCAGGGCGCGGTGGACGCCGCCCTGGCCTTCGCGCGGACCCTCCGCCGCGTGCACCTGGCGGCGGTCGCGTGACCGGCCCGGACGCCGCCGCTCCTGCCGGCCCGGGGCTTCCCCCCGGGCCCGTCCCGCCCGAGCGCGCGCTGCGCTCCGTGCTGACCTCCGCCGCGGCGGCCCTCGGCGTGCCCGGCTGCGCGAACGCGCTGGGAGTGCCGGTGACGCGGCGCGTCGTCGTCGCGCTCGTGGACGGGCTCGGCCGGGGCGTCCTGAAGCGCTTCAGCGGCCACGCCCCGACCCTGCGGGCGGCCATGGCCGACGGCGGTCGGGTGCTCACGGCCGCCACCCCGACCACCACGGCGGCCTCGCTGACGAGCCTGGGCACCGGACTCGACGTGGGGGAGCACGGCGTCGCCGGCTACGACGTCCTCGACCCGGACCGGGGGGTGGTCGTCAACATGCTCGGCGGCTGGGACGAGGCCACGGACCCGCTGGCCTGGCAGCCGCACCCCACGGTGTTCGAGCGGGCCGTGGAGGCCGGCGTCGATGCCGTCACCGTCTCGCTGCCCGAGTTCGAGCACTCCGCGCTGACCCGCGCAGGGCTGCGCGGCGGCCGGTTCGTCGGCGGGCGCGGCCTCCTCGCCCGGGCCGGTCACGCGGAGCGGGTGCTGGCGGACGCCTGCGTGCCCACGCTCGTCTACTTCTACGTCAACGAGCTGGACAAGGCCGGCCACCGCGACGGCGTCGGCTCCCGCTCCTGGCTCCACGCCCTGGAGGAGGTGGACGCCGCCCTCCGCCGCCTCGTGTCGCGCGTCCCCGCGGGGACCGTGGTGCTCGCCACGGGCGACCACGGCATGGTGGACGTCGCGGAGTCCCGACGCGTGGACTACGCGGCCCTCGGCGACGACGGCGCGCCGGTCAGGCCGGGGCTGCTCGCGGGGGTGGCCCACACGGCGGGCGAACCGCGCCTGGTGCAGCTGCACTTCGCCCCGACGGCGACCCCCGCGGAGCGTGAGGGGACCCGCCGGGCATGGGAGGACGCCTACGGGGACCAGGCCTGGATCCTCACCCGTGACGAGGCCGTGGCCGCGGGGTGGTTCGGCGAGCGCGTCGCGGACCGCGTCCTGCCGCGCATCGGCGACCTGCTCGTGGCGTGCCACGGGGAGCTCGCGCTCTACGATGGGCGCCGCGTGAGCCCCCGCGCGTTCGCGATGGTCGGGCAGCACGGGTCGCCGACCCGCGCCGAGCGCGAGGTGCCGCTGCTCACCTGGCGGCGCTGAGGCGCCCCTGCCGCGGGCCGCGCACGGGCTCCGGCGTCAGTCGCTCTTCTTGCCGAAGACGATGTCGTCCCAGCTGGGCACCGAGGCGCGCCGCGCGGCGGAGCGCGCCCGGGGCCGCGGCGTCGGCATGGCGGGGCGCTCCCGACGCGCGGTGCGCGCCGGCTCCTCCTCCTGCGGGGCGGCCACCGGCGCATCGGACGGCTCGGCGTCGGCCTGCATGGTTCCGGCCTGCCCGGTTTCGGTCCGATCGGCACCGGAAGGCCCGGCAACGGTCTTCCCGGCGTCGGTCTTCCCTGGGGCCTGCGGCGTCACGGCGTCCTCGCGGCCGGCGGCGTCGACCGCCGGGGCCGCCTCGGCGGCGGGGGAGTCGGCCTCGACGGGCGGGCGGCCGTCCGCGCCGTCCTTCGCGACCTCCTCCCGGAGCGAGGGCAGGCCACGCAGCAGGCGGGCCGCCCGGCCGGGGGCGGCGGGCTCGGTCTCGGCCTGCTCCGTGTGGTCGGCCTCGGCGCCGTCCTGGCGGGCCTCGCGCTCGGCCACGCCGCGGGCGATCAGGTGGGCGAGGGCGTCGTCGGACTCCGCGTCCTGACCGACCCGCCGGCCACGCCGGGCCCGCAGGATCTCGAGCAGGTCGGCGTCGACCCCGACCGAGGACGGGCTCGCCCCCAGCGGAGTCACGGCCGCGGGGGCGTCGCCGCCCGAGGCCTCCTCACCGCCGCCCTGCTGCGGCGCGGCAGCATCGTCCTCCCGTGTCAGGGGCTCCTCTGCGGTGAACACGTCCCACGCCTCGGCGTCGGAGAGGATCCGCGCCCAGGCGTTCTCCGGGTCCAGCCGACCACCGGCCGGGCGGAACGACCAGCGGGCCGGCGGCTCCTCGGCCGTCAGCGCCCGACCCCGCGGGGGCAGGGGGAACCGGGCGACCACGGTCCATGCGACGCCGCCGCTCTCACGCCAGGCGTCCCACTCCAGGCTCGCCGGGTCCGTGCCGAGCTCGCGCACTCGGTGCTCGGCGAGCGCGCCCAGGGTGGTGGGACCGCCGTCGGCGACGGTGCCGGAGTAGAGGTCCGGGCCGCCGACCCACACCTGGACGGCGCGCGCCTGCTGGGCGATGTAGCCGCGCTCGGCGAGCACCGGGTACCCGTAGGTGCGGACCCGGGAGAACGCGTTCCCGGACTCGCGGGCGACCTGCTCGACGGATGCGCCCGCGCGGATGCGGGCCTGGATGTCACGGGGGCTCAGGGGCTGGGCCTCGGCGGTGGCCGCCGCGCGCACGTCCGCCTGCTCGGCCACCGCCGTCACGGGAGCCGCCGGCTCCTGGGCAGGGGACGGCGCCGGTCGCGGGACCTCCGGGGCGGGGGCCTCCGCGGACGGCTCGTCGGCCTGGGCGGGGGAGGCGGGCGCGGCACCGTCCGCGGGCTCGGCGGCGGGGACCGCGTCCGGGCGGGCCACGTCGTCGAGGGCGAGGCGGCGCAGGAACGGGGTGCGCTCGAGCGTGTGCTCGGTCCCGTCCGGGGCCGCCAGACGGAGGGCGTGCCCGTCCTCGGTGGTGCCGGTCAGTCGGAGCTCGGCCATGGAGGCGGTCCCTTCCGTGTCGTCGAGCCGGGGCGGGGGCGCCGCCCGGGCAGGGTTTCTCCGATCCTAACGGCCGGGGAGGCCCCCGCGGCGGGACCTGCGCCCGGGCGGTCCAGTCCGCCGGGAGCGGAGCATTTTGCTCCGCGCCCCTCATGGTGCACAATCTACGCGCAACGGCGCTGGACGGGCCCTCCGCGATCTCCGCGGCGCCCGCCGACGGCGCCCCCCGACACCGGTCCCGGTGCCGTCCCACCACCAGCGGAGCGTGAGATCCCCATGGCCACCGACTACGACGCACCTCGCAAGAACGAGGAAGAGCTGAGCCAGAACTCCATCGAGGAGCTCAAGGCCCGGCGCACCGACACCCAGTCGGCCGTGGTGGACGAGGACGAGACGGAGGCCGCGGAGGGCTTCGAGCTCCCCGGCGCCGACCTCTCCGGCGAGGAGCTGATGGTCCGCGTGCTCCCCGCGCAGTCGGACGAGTTCACCTGTGCCTCCTGCTTCCTGGTGCGCCACCGGTCGCAGGCCGCGCGCGAGGAGGGCGGCCTCGTCTACTGCACCGACTGCGAGGGCTGACCCACCGCCACGACGACGCCCCCGACCCTCCAGGAGAGGGTCGGGGGCGTCGTCGTGTGCGGCGGTCCGGGGAGGAGCGGCGCTCAGCCCTCCCCGGCCATGCGCCCGCCGAGGGCGGCCACCAGGTCCTCCGGGTGACGGGTGCTGGCGAGCCAGTAGGGGGTGGCGTCCCGCTCGTCCTCGATCTGGATGCGGACCACAGGCGAGATCCAGCCGCGCACGCACACGTACGCCAGGCCGTGCAGCAGGGGGCCGCGCTGTGCCCGGGCGGCCTCGCCGCGGTGCCCGGTGACGGCGCCGAGGTGACGGCGCTCGATCTGCGCGCGGCCCACCTGGAGGGTGCGCTCGCGCACCACGATCCGCGGCGTGGAGGCCAGGAGGACGACGGCCTCGACGACGAAGAACACCGCGGCCGCCAGGAAGCCGGCCCAGAGGGCCACCGGGGCGAGCACGAAGATGCACAGTCCGGCGAGCAGCAGGGCCACGAGCCACACGCCCACGGACGGGCTCAGCCGCTCCTCGTACTGCACCGGGTCGGCGCTCGCGGCGACGGTGCGGGGGGCGTGGTGGTCGGGGGTCGCGGAGGCGTCCTGCATGTCCTCCAGCTTCCCACATCCGTCCGGGCGGTAGAGTCGGGCCTCGTGAACGGACCCCGCGAGATCGACGTCCCCCTGCGCGCCCTGGACCCGCAGCTGCCGCCGCCGGAGTACGCCCGGCCCGACGACGCCGGGGCGGACCTGCGCGCCGCGGAGGACGTCACGCTGGCCCCCGGCGAGCGCGCCCTGGTGCCCACCGGCGTCGCGCTGGCCATCCCCGCCGGGTTCGCCGGCTTCGTCCACCCCCGCTCCGGGCTGGCCGTGCGCCACGGCCTGAGCGTGGTGAACGCCCCCGGGACCATCGACGCCGGCTACCGCGGCGAGATCAAGGTCCCGCTCATCAACCTCGATCCGACCGAGCCCGTCGTGCTGCGCCGCGGCGATCGGATCGCCCAGCTGGTGGTGCAGCCCGTGGTGCAGGCCCGCTTCATGGCCGTGGACCGGCTCGCGGACTCCGAGCGCGGCGAGGCCGGGTTCGGCTCCACGGGCGGGTTCACCCCGGCCGCCCACGACGACGCCCCCGGGAGGACGGCATGATCTTCGGACGCAACCGCAACGTGCGCCACGAGCAGGTGGCCGTGCCCGAGCAGCTCAAGGACGAGCGTGACCGGCTGGTCGAGGCCCGCCCCGCCCCGGCCGCCGAGGGAGACCGCGGCCCCTTCGACGTCGAGGCGGCCCCGTCCGGTCGGCCCTCCGTCGACCTCGGAGCGCTGCGCGTTCCCGCCGTCCAGGGCATGCAGCTCCGCCTGGACGTCGAGGACGCCACCCAGCGGATCGTCGCGGTCACCGTGACCCTGGAGCGCTCCGCCCTGCAGATCCAGGCGTTCTCCGCGCCCCGCGCCGCGGGTGTCTGGGACGACCTGCGCGCGGAGATCAAGGAGGCGCTGGTGGGCACCCCCGGGGCCCAGGTGCAGGAGCAGTCGGGCGGGTTCGGCCCGGAGGTGCTGACGCGCATCCCCGCCACCCTGCCCGACGGCTCCCCGGGCTGGAACGTCGCCCGCTTCGTGGGGGTCGACGGACCCCGCTGGTTCGTGCGCGGCGTGTTCCACGGCGAGGCCGCGTACCTCCCGGACGCCGCCCGCGCCCTCGAGGACGTCTTCGCCGGCGTCGTCGTGGTCCGGGGTGACGCGCCGCTGCCCCCGCGCGAGCTGCTCCCGCTGCGCCCGCCGGCCGACGCCCAGCCCGTGCGGCGGCGTCCGCGCCCGCATGCGGGCGGCGAGCCCGACGTCCACGCCCGCCGGCCCGACGACGCGCCGGAGACCGGCGCCGAGACCCTCCCCGAGCGCGGCCCGGAGATCACGGAGATCCGGTGAGGCGCGCCCGATGAGCCCCCGCAGGACGCCCGCCCCCGCGGGGGAGCGCCCGGCCGGGGAGCGGGTGGGCGTCGTGGTCGCAGTGACGTTCCCTGGGGCCGACGACGCCACCGTCTTCCGCGCCGCCCTGGCCGATGACCTGCCCGCGCCGGGCCGGCCTGAGCCGCAGGAGGTCCTGCACCTCGTGTGGCACGGTCGCCACCGGGTGGCCGGGGTCATGCCCGGCGCCTGGATGCGGGTCCTCGGGCACCCGGTGGCCGTGGCCGGCGAGCCGACCCTGTTCAACCCCGAGTTCCACCTGATCGACGACGAAGGCGGCCCCGCATGAGCGCCCACCCCCGGCCGGACCACGGCCCCGACGCCGCACCCTCCGCCGCGGAGGGGCTGCAGGCGCTCGGCGCGCGGACCCGCGTGGACGAGGACGGCCGGATCGACGCGCTGGCCACCGTCGGCGGCGTCCGGGGCATCGTCGAGGCGTCCCTGCCCACCCTCGTGTTCCTCGTCGTCTTCCTGCTCGCCGGCCAGGTCTGGACCGCCGGCGCGGCCGCCCTCGGCGTCGCCGCGGTCATGACCGCGGCGCGTCTCGCCCAGCGCCAGTCCGCCGCCCAGGCGCTCGCCGGGCTCCTTGTCGTCGGCGTGTCCGTGGTGCTGGCCCTGACGCGCGGCGAGGCGCGGGACTTCTACCTGTGGGGCTTCGTCACGAACATCGCCTACGGGCTGGCCCTGCCCCTGTCCGCCGCGTTGGGCTGGCCGCTGGCTGGCCTGCTGTTCGGGATGGTGCGCGGCGAGGGTCTGCACTGGCGTGCGGACCCCGCCCGCCGCAGGGCCTACGGGATCGCCACGCTGATCGTGGCCGCCGTGTCATGGCTCCGCCTGGCCGTGCAGGCACCGCTCTACCTGGCGGACGCGGCCACGGCCCTGGGCGTCGCCCGCGTGGTCATGGGACTGCCCCTCTACGCGCTCGGGCTCTGGCTCGCCTGGTCGGTGAGCACGCCCCGTCCCGGCGCCCCGCCGCTCCGGCGGGACCCCGCCGCGGGCTAGCCCACCAGGAGGCGGCGCAGGGCGCCCTCGGCCTCCGCGTCGGCCAGGAAGAACAGCTCGTCGGACTCCTCGAGGACCTCGTCCGGCGTCGACGAGCGCGGAGCGCCGTCGCGGACGATCGCCACCAGGGGGGCCGCCGCGGGCCAGGACACGGTGCCGACGCGGCGTCCGCGCAGCCAGTGGCCGCTCGGGATCCGGAACTCCGTCAGGGCGGCGCCCCCGGCCTCCAGGCGCAGCAGGCGCACGAGGTCGCCCGACTCGACGGCCTCCTCCACGAGCGCCGTCATGATGGACGGCGTGGACACGGCGACGTCCACGCCCCAGGACTCGTCGAACAGCCAGTCGTTCAAGGGGTTGTTCACCCGCGCCACCGTGCGCCCCACGCCGAACTCGCTGCGGGCGAGCAGGGAGGCCACCAGGTTCGCGCGGTCGTCACCCGTGGCGGCCACCAGCACGTCCGCGCCGAGCGCCCCCGCCCGGCCCAGCACGCCGAGGTCCGTGGCGTCCCCGAGGACGGTGCGGGCCCCGGCCAGGTCGGAGCGGGCGGCGGCGTCCGCACGCGACTCCACGACGGACACCTCGTGCCCATGCGCGTGCAGCTCCCTGGCGATCGACGACCCCACCGCTCCGGCTCCCGCGATCACGACCCTCATGCGTCCTCCTCCTGGTCCTCGTCCTCGCCCGCCCGCACGTCGCCGGCCTCGCCCTGCAGGGCCGCCTCCACGCGGTCACGACGGGCGGCGGGGTACGCCACGTGGAGCACGTCGCCCTCCTGGAGCACGCCGTCCGGGGAGGGCAGCACGCCCTCGCCGTAGCGGGTCAGGTAGGCGATCCGCGCGCCGACGGCGGCCTCCACGGCGTGCAGGGGACTGCCCCACCACGAGCGGTGGGGCATGTAGTCCCCCATGGCCAGCCGCCCGGAGGCGTCCCGGCGGGACGGCTCGGCGGTGCCGGCCGGGAGCAGCCGGTGCAGGACCTGGTCCGCGGTCCACTCGACGGAGGCGACCGTGGGGATGCCCAGGCGCTGGAACACCCGGGCCCGCTGGGCGTCGTAGATCCGCGCGACGACGTGCTGCACACCGAAGGTCTCCCGCGCCACGCGGGCGGCGATGACGTTGGTGGTGTCCTCCGTCGTCACGGCGGCCAGACCCTGCGCCTGTTCGATGCCGGCCCGCCGCAGCGCGTCGCGGTCGAAGCCGATGCCGGCGACGACCGTCCCGCCGAAGTCCGGGCCGAGGCCGGCGGTCAGCTCCGGAGAGCGCTCGATCACCGCCACGGAGTGGCCGGCGGTGTCCAGCGCCCCGGCCAAGCGGGTGCCGACGCGCCCGGCGCCGACGATCACGTAGTGCGCCACGGCGCTCCCTTCCACGGCGCGTCGGGTGCGCCGTCGTCCGCCCCATCCTCCCATCCGCGCGCCCCCCGGGCGGTACCGTGGAGCGGTGAGCACGCCCCCCTCGACCCTGCGCCGCCTGCTGCTCGGCCGTCCGGTGGCCTCGGGCGCCCGGCCCGCGCCCCGCCGGGGGCGCTGGCTCGCCCTGCCGGCCACCGCGTCCAACGCCCTGTCCTCGCTGGCCTACGCGCCGGACGAGGTCATCCTGACCCTCGTCGCCTCGGGGACCGGGGCGCTCGCGCTGGGGCCGCTGGTGGGGTGGGCCGTCGTCGCCGTGATGGTGCTGATCGTGCTGGCGTTCCGCGCGGCCGTGGTGGCCGTGCCCCGGGGCGGCATCTACCGCATGGCCCGCACCAAGCTCGGTCCGCGCTCCGGCGTGGTGGCCGCCGCGGCGCTCCTGCTCGACTTCGTCTTCACCGCCGCCGTGTCGGTCGCCGCGTTCGCCCACCACGCGTCGGCCCTCGTGCCCGCCCTGCGCGGCCACGTCGGGATCGTCTCGGCGGTCGCCCTGGTCCTGGTGCTGGTCTCCGCACTGCGCGGCGAGCGCGGCAGCGGGGCGCTCGTCACGGTCCTCGTGGCCGCGTTCGTGGGGCTGCTGGGCACCCTCGTGGCGGTGGGCCTGTGGCAGTCGGGCCAGGGGACGCTCGCTGCCGCGCCGAGCGCGGGGCTGCACGTCGACGGCGCCGGACTCGGCCCCGTGGGGGACGCCGCGACGGCCCTCCTGGCCCTGCGGGCGTTCAGCGCCGGGTCCGTGCTGCTCTCGGGCGTGGAGGTCCCCCTCTCGGCGACGGACCGCATGGCACGGCCCGCGGTCCGCACGGCCCGGTGGGTGCTCACCGTGCTGGCCGTCGTCGTGGGCACGCTCACCGTGGGCGTCATGCATCTGGCCCAGCGCACGGGCGTGGTCGTGGCCCTGCACCCGGACCGGCTGCGCACCGCGGACGGGGCGCCGTTGGCCCCGGACACGGCCCCGGCACCGGTGGTGGCGCAGCTCGCCGAGACGGTCTTCGGCGCGGGCTCGCCGGGCGCGGTCGCCACGGTCGCGGTGACCAGCCTGCTGTTGCTCGTGGCCGCCCGCGGCGCGTTCCGCTCCTTCCCGACGCTGACCGCCCGGCTGGCGGAGGACGGCTGGCTGCCGCGCCAGCTGCGCGTGCGGGGCGACCGCATGGTTCACACCGGCGGCACCTTGGCCCTGGCGACGGCGACGCTCCTGCTCCTCGTCCTGTTCCGGGGGCGCACCGCGCTCCTGGTGCAGCTCTACGTCATCGGCGTCCTGCTCGCCTTCGCGCTCGCGCTCGTCGGGATGCTCCGGCTGTGGCGGCTCAAGCTCGCCCACACCCCGGGCGCCCGGGCGCGTGCCTCCGTGCGGGTGAAGCTCGTGGTCACCGCGGTGGGCCTCGGGGCGACCGCGCTGGCCGGCGTCGTGGTGCTCGTGACCCGCTTCGCGCAGGGCGCCTGGGTGGCGCTCCTGGCGATCGGGGTGAGCGCCGTGGTCATGGGCCGGATCCGCCGCCACTACCGGGCGGTGGAGGCCGAGCTCGCCCCCGACCCCCAGGACGACGCGCGGGCCCTGCCCTCGCGGGTGCACGCGGTCGTGGTCGTGAGCACCCTGAACCGGCCCGCCCTGCGGGCCCTGGCCTACGCGCGGGCGACGCGGCCGGCCACGCTGGAGGCCGTCGTCGTGGACGCGGACCGGCGGCAGACCGAGCGCGTGGTGGAGGACTTCGCCCGCGCGGGACTGCCCGTGCCGCTCACGGTGATCGCCGCCCCCTACCGGGACACGGTGGTGCCGCTGGTGCGCCACGTGCGGGGCCGGCGGCTGCGGTCGCCGCGTGACCTGACCATGGTCTTCATCCCCGAGCACGTGGTCCGCGGGGGATGGCGGCGGCTGCTGCACAACCGCACGGCCTCGCGCCAGAAGGCCCGCCTCCAGCGTGAGGCCGGCGTGATGGTGGGCTCGGTGCCGTGGCAGATCCGGGAGGGGGACCCGCACCGGCCCGTCGAGGGCGGGATCGTGGCCTGCGCCGCACCCGGGGACGTCCCCGAAGGCGTGGAGTCGTCCTGACGTGGGCCGGATAGACTGGATCCGGCCGACGCCCGGGCGCAATGCCTGAGGCGCGCCGAGATGCGAGAGGGAGTCAGGATGACCGCCATGGACACCAGCACGGAGGTCGTCGCGCCGGGCGGCGTGATCGAGGTCGAGGCCGGCGCGATGGCCCACGGCGGCCACTGCGTGGCGCGCCATGAGGGGCGCGTCGTGTTCGTGCGGCACGCCATCCCCGGCGAGATCGTCCGGGTCGCCCTGACCGAGGCCGAGCCGGGCGCCCGCTTCTGGCGCGGGGACGTCGTCGAGGTGGTCCGCCCCTCCGAGTTCCGCCGGATCCACCAGTGGAAGCTCGCGGACTCCCTCCGCGCGCACGCCTCCGGGCGCCTGCCCGTCGGCGGAGCCGAGTACGGCCACATCGTGGTGCACCACCAGCGCCGTCTCAAGGCCCAGGTCTTCCGGGACACCGTGGCCCGCATCGCCGGTGTCACGATCGAGCCGGAGGCCCTCCATGCGGGCCACGAGGACGAGCCCACCGGCCAGCACTGGCGCACCCGCACGGCGTTCGCGGTGACGCCGCAGGGTCGGATCGCCATGCACGCCCATCGCTCGGCCGTGCTGCTGCCCGTGCGGAACATGCCGCTGGGCGTCCACGCCCTGGACGCGCTGGCCCTGTGGGACTGGGACTTCACGGGCGCGGCCCGCGTGGACGTCGCCACCCCCGCGGACGGCACCCAGCCGCTGGTGCTGGCCACCCCGACCCCGCAGACCCTCGCGGACGAGGCCCGCCTGGGCAAGCTGCGCACCCGCATCCGCCAGGCCGCCAACGCGTGCCCCGTGGACGTCTCCACCGGCTTCGCGGTCCCGGGTCCCAAGAAGTTCTCGCCCACGGGCATCCAGCGCATCACCGGACGCACCTGGGTGCACGAGACCGTGTCCTCCGAGCGCGGCGGCGAGCGGACGTTCCGCGTCACCGGCGACGGCTTCTGGCAGGTCCACCAGCACGCGCCCGCCACTCTGGTGGACGCCGTGCTCGAGGACGTGGACCCGCAGCCGGGGGAGGTCATCGCGGATCTGTACGCGGGAGCCGGCCTCTTCAGTGCCTTCCTCTCCGACGCGGTCGGCGAGGAGGGCCGCGTGTACTCGGTGGAGGCCTCCCGGCAGGCCTCCAAGGACGCCCGCCGCAACCTGCTGTCCCTGCCCCAGGCGGGCGTGCTCAACGGTCCGACGGACAAGGTCCTCGGCTCGTGGATCAAGGAGCCGGAGCGGACCACCCGCGACGGCGGCCTGGACGGCGACCGTCTCGACGCGGTCGTCCTGGACCCGCCGCGCGCCGGCGCCGGCCGCCGCGCGATCGAGCGCATCCTGGCCCTGGCCCCGGGGCGCATCTGCTACGTCTCCTGCGACCCGGCCTCCTTCGCCCGCGACCTCGCCTGGCTCCGCGAGGGCGGCTACGAGGTGGAGCGCGCCCGGGTGTTCGACCTCTACCCGGACACCCACCACCTGGAGTCGGTGACCCTGCTGCGCCCTGCGGGCGAGGTCGAGCAGACGACCCTCTGAGGGAGGGAGCCCCCGGGGCGCGCCGCGGCCGGGCGCGCCACGGAGGACGCAAAGCGGCGTCGCCGTCCGCCTCGGGGGTAGGCTGGGGGAGCGCGGCCCTGTGTGACCGAGCTGACATCCGATCCCCGCGGGACGGATGTGGGCGAGGTGCGGAGGCCGACCCCCGTCGGACCAGCGCCCGGACATCCCGGGCGGGAATGAGGAGTCCCTCAGATGACCACTGTCGACAGCTTCGGCTCCAAGGGCGTCCTGGACGTCAACGGCTCCGAGTACGAGATCTTCCGCCTGAACGCGGTCGAGGGCGCCCAGAAGCTGCCCTACGCCCTGAAGGTGCTGCTGGAGAACCTGCTCCGCACCGAGGACGGCGCGAACGTCACCGCCGAGCAGATCAAGGCCCTCGCCTCGTGGGACCCCACCGCGGAGCCGGACACGGAGATCCAGTTCACGCCGGCGCGCGTGATCATGCAGGACTTCACCGGCGTGCCCTGCATCGTGGACCTCGCCACCATGCGTGAGGCCATCGCGGACCTGGGCGGCGACCCCTCCCGCGTGAACCCGCTGTCCCCGGCCGAGCTGGTCATCGACCACTCCGTGCAGATCGACTCCTTCGGCAACGACGCCGCCGTCGAGCGCAACATGGACATCGAGTACCAGCGCAACGGCGAGCGCTACAAGTTCCTGCGCTGGGGCCAGACCGCCTTCGACGACTTCAAGGTCGTCCCCCCGGGCATGGGCATCGTCCACCAGGTGAACATCGAGAACCTGGCCCGCGCCGTCATGGTCCGCGACGTCGACGGCGTCAAGCGCGCCTACCCGGACTCCTGCGTCGGCACCGACTCCCACACCACCATGGTCAACGGCCTGGGCGTGCTGGGCTGGGGCGTGGGCGGCATCGAGGCCGAGGCCGCGATGCTCGGCCAGCCCGTGTCCATGCTGATCCCGCGCGTCGTGGGCTTCAAGCTGACCGGCCAGATCCCGGCGGGCGCCACCGCCACCGACGTGGTGCTGACCATCACGGAGCAGCTGCGCGAGCACGGCGTCGTCGGCAAGTTCGTGGAGTTCTACGGCGAGGGCGTCGGCGCGGTGCCGCTGGCCAACCGCGCCACCATCGGCAACATGTCCCCGGAGTTCGGCTCCACCGCCGCCATGTTCCCGATCGACGACGTCACCCTGGACTACCTGCGCCTGACCGGCCGCTCCGAGGAGCAGGTCGCCCTCGTGGAGGCCTACACCAAGGAGCAGGGCCTCTGGCATGACCCGTCCGCCGAGGTGCAGTACTCCGAGTACCTCGAGCTGGACCTGTCCACCGTGGTGCCCTCCATCTCCGGTCCGAAGCGTCCCCAGGACCGCATCGTGCTGTCCGACTCGAAGGATCAGTTCCGCAAGGACCTGCACAACTACGCCACCCAGGACGAGGCCGGCGAGGGCCGCCCGTCCAAGCTGGTGGACGTGCACATGGAGGACGGCCGCGAGTTCCAGCTGGACCACGGCGCCGTGTCGATCGCCTCGATCACCTCGTGCACCAACACCTCCAACCCGTCCGTGATGATGGCCGCCGGCGTGCTCGCCCGCAACGCCGTCGCCAAGGGCCTCACCGCCAAGCCGTGGGTGAAGACCTCCGTGGCCCCGGGCTCGCGCGTCGTCACCGACTACTACGAGAAGTCCGGCCTCAACGCCTCGCTGGACGCCCTCGGCTTCAACGTCGTGGGCTACGGCTGCACCACCTGCATCGGCAACTCCGGTCCGCTGGAGTCCGAGATCTCTGAGGCCATCCAGGAGAACGACCTGTCCGTGACCGCGGTGCTCTCCGGCAACCGCAACTTCGAGGGCCGCATCAACCCGGACGTGAAGATGAACTACCTGGCGTCCCCGCCCCTGGTGGTCGCCTACGCCCTGGCCGGAACCATGGACTGCGACTTCGAGAACGAGGCCCTGGGCACGGACCAGGACGGCAACGACGTCTTCCTGAAGGACATCTGGCCGGACCCGGCCGAGGTCCAGCGGATCATCGACGAGTCCATCGACACGGAGATGTTCACCTCCCAGTACGGCACCATCTTCGACGGCGACGAGCGCTGGCAGTCCCTGGAGACCCCCACCGGCAAGACCTTCGAGTGGGACGAGGCCTCCACCTACGTCCGCAAGCCCCCGTACTTCGAGGGCATGCCGGCGCAGCCGGAGCCGGTCCAGGACATCGCGGGCGCCCGCGTGCTCCTGAAGCTGGGCGACTCCGTCACCACGGACCACATCTCCCCGGCGGGCTCCTTCAAGTCCGACACCCCGGCCGGCCAGTACCTGCTGGCCAACGGCGTCGAGCGCAAGGACTTCAACTCCTACGGCTCCCGCCGCGGCAACCACGAGGTGATGATCCGCGGCACGTTCGCCAACATCCGCATCAAGAACCAGCTGCTGGACGGCGTCGAGGGCGGCTTCACCCGCGACTTCACCCAGGACGGCGCCCCCCAGGCGTACGTCTACGACGCGGCCCAGAACTACGCCGCCGCGGGCACCCCGCTGGTCGTGCTGGGCGGCAAGGAGTACGGCACCGGCTCGTCCCGCGACTGGGCCGCCAAGGGCACCGCGCTCCTGGGCGTCAAGGCTGTCATCACCGAGTCCTTCGAGCGCATCCACCGCTCGAACCTCATCGGCATGGGCGTGCTGCCGCTGCAGTTCCCCGCCGGCGAGTCCGCCGACTCCCTGGGCCTGACGGGCACGGAGACCTTCGCGATCTCCGGCATCGCCGAGCTCAACGAGGGCCGCACCCCGAAGACCGTGAAGGTCACCGCCACCGCCGAGGACGGCAAGGTCACCGAGTTCGACGCCGTCGTGCGCATCGACACCCCCGGTGAGGCCGACTACTACCGCAACGGCGGCATCCTGCAGTACGTCCTGCGCCAGATCGCGGCCAAGGCCTGATCCGCGCGCGGACCCGGGCGGGCGCCCCGTGCGTCCGCCCGGCCCCCGACGCCGGCCCGCACCCTCCTCGCGAGGGTGCGGGCCGGCGTCGTCTCCCGGGTCCGCCGTCCCCCCTCCGCGGGCCCCGGGCGAGTACCCTGGGACGACCATGTCTGACACCTCCCGTGCCCCCCTCGGCGCCCCGCTGCTCCCCGGGATCCACTCCCCGGAGGACCTCGCGCTCCTGAGCGACGCCCAGCTGCGCGCCCTCGCCGCGGAGATCCGCGCCTTCCTCATCCAGCACGTCTCCCAGACGGGCGGCCACCTGGGCCCGAACCTCGGGGTCGTGGAGCTGACCCTCGCGATCCACCGGGTGTTCGACTCACCGCGGGACGCGGTGGTGTTCGACACCGGGCACCAGTCCTACGTGCACAAGCTCCTGACCGGCCGCCAGGACTTCTCCCGCCTGCGCCAGCAGGGCGGGCTCTCCGGATACGGGGACCGCGCCGAGTCCGAGCACGACGTCGTGGAGTCGTCCCACGCCTCGTCCTCGCTGTCCTGGGCGGACGGGATCAGCCGGGCCTGGAAGCAGACGGGCCAGGGGGACCGCACCGTCGTCGCGGTGATCGGCGACGGCGCCCTCACCGGCGGCATGGCCTGGGAGGCCGTCAACAACATTGCGGCGGACCGGGATCGCCGTGTGGTGATCGTGGTCAACGACAACGGCCGCTCCTACGCGCCCACCGTCGGCGGCATCGCCGACCACTTGGGGGGCCTGCGCCGCGGGGTGCTGGACAAGGTGCGCATGCACCACCGGTACGAGCAGACCCTGGACTACCTCAAGCGCCGCCTGCAGGAGGCCGGCACCGCGGGGGAGATGGTGTACCGGCCCCTCCACGCCGCCAAGAAGGGCCTCAAGGACCTCTGGGCGCCCCAGGGGCTGTTCGAGGACCTGGGCATGAAGTACATCGGCCCCGTGGACGGCCACGACGAGCACGCCCTCGAGGAGGCCCTCGAGGACGCCAAGGCCTACGGCGGCCCGGTGATCGTGCACGCGATGACGGAGAAGGGCCACGGGTACGGCCCGGCCACGTCCCACGAGGACGACATGTTCCACGCGATCGGGCGGATCGACCCGGAGACGGGCCGGCCGATCTCCTCGCCCACGGCACAGTCCTGGACCTCGGTGTTCGGGGAGGAGATCCTGGACATCGCGCGGGAGCGGCCGGACGTCGTCGCCATCACCGCGGCCATGCAGAACCCGGTGGGCCTGGGGCCGATGGCCGCGGAGTTCCCCGACCGGGTGTTCGACGTCGGCATCGCCGAGCAGCACGCGGTCACCTCCGCCGCGGGCATGGCCTTCGGCGGCCTGCACCCGGTCGTCGCGGTCTATGCGACGTTCCTCAACCGCGCGTTCGACCAGGTGCTCATGGACGTGGGCCTGCACCGGGCCGGGGTCACCTTCGTCCTGGACCGCGCCGGCGTGACCGGTCCCGACGGGCCGAGCCACCACGGCATGTGGGACCTCGCGCTGCTGCAGTCCGTGCCGGGGCTGCGCATCGCCGCCCCGCGCGACGCCGACACCCTCCGGGAGGAGCTGCGCGAGGCCGTCGCCGTCGACGACGCCCCCACCGTGCTCCGCTTCGCCAAGGGCTCCGTGGGGGAGCCCGTGCGCGCCCTGGAGCGGCTGTCCGACGGCACGGATGTGCTGGCCCGCCTCGGGGCGCCCACCGGGGCGGACGGCGCCGAGCGCGACGTGCTGATCGTCGCCGTCGGCTCCTTCGCCGAGCTCGGCCTGGACGTGGCACGGCGCCTCGGCCAGCACGGGATCACCGCGACGGTCGTGGACCCCCGCTGGGTGCTGCCCGTGGCGCGGTCCGTGATCGAGCTGGCCGGTCGCCACCGGATCGTCGTGTGCCTCGAGGACGGCGTGCGTGCCGGCGGCGTCGGCTCCCGGATCCGCCAGGAGATGCGCGCCGCCGGCGTGGACACCGCGCTGAACGAGGTCGGCCTGCCGGTGGAGTTCCTGGCGCACGCCACACGGGACCAGGTGCTCGAGCGCGTGGGCCTGACCGCCCAGCGCATCACCCAGGACACGGTCGCCCAGGTCCTGGGCGCCAAGGTGCCCTACGCCCGCGCCCTGCCCCGGGACGCGGAGCACCCCGAGGCGTCGGCCCACCCGGCCGGCGCCCCCACGACGTCGGCCCAGGCCGCCCGACCAGAGGAGCAGGCATGAGCATCTCCCGGCTGTACCGCGACCGCACCGAGGAGGACGGCCGCCGCTCCTTCGAGTACCGGGAGGCCTGGATCGACCCCTCCGGCGAGCTGTTCACGGTCCACCACGGCCGCGTCGGCCACCCGGGGACGGTCGGCGACCAGCCGCTGACCTCGGAGGCCGAGGGCGCCGAGCTGATGGACGCGTTCCTCGCCCAGGGCGAGGCGGACGGGTTCGCCCCCGCGGACGAGGACGCCTTCGACGTCCTCGAGGTGGCCTACCGTCTGCGCGGGCGGGCGATCACGGAGATCGAGCGCCGCCACGGCCGGACCCTCCGCGAGGAGGTCACCCACCAGCTGGCCTGGCGCGGCCTCGGCGAGGTGACCGACGTCGTCGACGGCGACGGCGAGCTCGTCCTGGTGGTGCGCACCCCGCACGCCCCGAAGGCCGCCGCCGAGGTGCCCGCCGCCGCCAAGCGCGCCCACGGCATCCAGCCGAACAAGGTGGAGGTCCGCCGCGTCGACGCGCCCCGGACCCCGGCCGGGGCCGCCCCGGACGCCGACGGGGAGGGCTGAGCGTGCGCACCGTCCGCCTGGGCCGCTCCGGCCTGACCGTCTCCGTGGTCGGCCTCGGCTGCAACAACCTCGGCCGCCCCGGGACCGCCACCATGGAGCAGGAGGGCACCGACGCCGTCGTGCACGCCGCGCTCGACGCGGGGATCACGCTCTTCGACGTCGCGGACGTCTACGGCGCCCGCCCCGGCCTCTCCGAGGAGCGTCTCGGCCGCGCCCTGGGATCGCGCCGCGACGAGGTCGTCCTCGCCACGAAGTTCGGCATGGACATGGGGGGCGCGGCCGGCGCTGACGGCGGCGCGCGCGGCTCCCGCCGGTACATCGTGCGCGCGGTGGAGGACTCGCTGCGCCGGCTGGGCACGGACTGGATCGACCTGTACCAGTTCCACACCCCCGATCCGGCGACGCCGATCGAGGAGACCCTGCGCGCCCTGGACGACCTCGTCCGCTCCGGCAAGGTCCGCTACATCGGCCATTCGAACCGCACAGGCTGGCAGATCGCCCAGGCCGAGCACGCGGCTCGGGAGATCGGCGTCGAGCGGTTCGTCTCGGCGCAGAACCACTACAACCTGCTGGACCGCCGCGCCGAGCTCGAGGTGCTGCCCGCCTCCGCCGAGTACGGGCTCGGCGTCCTGCCCTACTTCCCGCTGGCCAACGGCCTGCTCACCGGCAAGTACTCCGACGGGACGGCCCCCGCGGGTTCGCGCCTGTCCCACGTGCGGCAGCACATGGTGGAGGAGGCCGACCGGGGCCAGCTGGCCGCGTTCGGCGCGTTCGCCCGGGAGCGGGGGATCACCGAGGTCCAGGCCGCCATCGGGTGGCTCGCCGCCCAGCGACCGGTCGCCTCGGTGATCGCCGGGGCCACCCGGCCCGGGCAGATCGCCGAGAACGCCCGCGCCGCCGACTGGGAGGCCACCCCCGCGGACCTCGCCGAGCTCGACGCGCTCTTCCCCGCCCCGCCCCCCGTGGCCCTGTTCTGACGGCGGAGGCACGTTGATGGAGCCGTGGCTGGGCTGGACCCTGTCCGCCGTCGTCGGGACGATCTGGGTCGCCGGGCTGGTGTCCCTCCTGCGCGGTCCGCTGGACGAGCGCCGTCGTCTGCCGTGGGCGCTGGCCATGGTGGTCCTGCCCGTGATCGGCGCCGGCGCCTGGTTCTGGTGGCGGCACCGCCACTACCCGGCGCGCAAGGCGGCGGAGCCGGGCTGGGACCCGAATCGGCGGGACCCGGTGGTCCTGCCCCCGGCCCGGTCCGGGCGGGCGGCCCCCACCGCCATCGGCCGGCCCGACCCGTGGGCCGGGCACGCCCCGCACCCGGACCGGCTGCCCACCCGGCGCTACGGCGCGCCGGAGGACTGAGGGCGCGGCCGTGGACCCGGCCTCGTGGGCCGCGGGGATCCGCGTCAGAGCTTGACGACGATCCGATCGCCCTCGATGGCGGCCTGGTAGTCGGTCAGGGGCGCCTTGGCGGGGCCGCCGAAGGGCTCGCCCGTGGCGACGTCGAAGTTGGATCCGTGGCACGGGCACGCGTAGGCGGTGCCCTCGGGGCGGTCGACCACCTGGACCAGGCAGCCCTGGTGGGTGCAGACGTTGGAGAACGCGGTGACGGTGGACTCGTCCGCGCGGTGGAGCAGCAGGGTGCGGCCCTGGACCTGCACGGACGTCGTGCCGCCCACGGGGAGCTCGGCCAGGGCCATGGCGTCCGTGGTCTCGGAGCCCACGTGGTGGTCTCCGGCGGCCGCCTCGTCCTTGAGCTGCTGGGTGCAGCCGGACAGGACCACGGAGCCCGCGCCGGCGAGGGCGACGAGCGAGCCGGCGCCGAGGACGGAGCGGCGGGAGGAGCCGGCGGGCTCGGCGGAGCAGCCGGAGCAGCACGGCGAGGCGGAGGTGTGCGGGGCGGGATCCTGCGAGGTCATCCCTCCAGTATGGCACCGCGGCCTGCCCGCCGATGGCAGGATCGGGGGTGACGACCGCCCCGACCGGGGCCGCCCGCCGAGCCGAAGGAGTCCGCCGTGTCCGCCCGCTACGACCTCACCCCGTTCGAGACCTGGGAGGCGGTCGCCCTGGACGGGGTGCACGCCGGATTCCTGCACCGCCGCCTCGCCGACGGGATCCTGACCACGCGCATGGCGTTCCAGCCCACCGGAGCCCAGCGCCGGGAGCGCGCCGACCTGCCGCAGCGCTACCTCGCACAGGCCCGCGTGAGGTTCTCCGCGGACGGATCCACCTGGGAGGTCTGCGACTTCGAGGACTCCCTCACCACGCAGAACGTGCGGATCGCGCGGGAGCGGGCCGGGCTGGGCGCGGAGGTCGTGCCGTCCTGGGCCGAGCACCTGCTGATCACCGCACAGCGCACCCCCGAGCACGACGGCGCCCCCTACCTCCGCCTCGAGGAGTCCTCCCCGCTGCAGGGTCCGGTCCGCATGCCCCCGGCGGTGCTGCGCATCGGCGCCCGCGAGGCTGTGCCGGCGGCGGGGCCCGCCGGCTCGGAGGCGGGGCAGGCGCGGCCCGAGGGGCTGCGGGTGGAGGTGGTCTCCGAGGGGCACGTCCTCGCGGTGCACTGGCTGGGCGAGCCCGCCACGGAGGGGCGCCGCCCGCTGGTCGCCTCCGACTGGGGCGGCGGGACGGTCTCGGTGCCGGTCGCCACGGCGGCGGAGGCCCTGGAGGGGCTGCCGGCGGACCTGCACACCTTCGCCCAGCTGCCCACGGACTGACCCCGGCCGGGCACGACGCCGGCCCCCGCAGAGCGCTCCGCGGGGGCCGGCGTCGTGTGGGGCGCCCGTCCGGGACGGGCGGTCCCGGGCGGGGAGGTCAGGCCTGGTGGAAGCGGGCGCCGCGCACGCGCTCGGAGGCCCCGCAGTCGTCCAGGTACGGGGTGATGCCGCCCAGGTGCAGGGGCCAGCCGGCGCCGAGGATCATGCACAGGTCCACGTCGTCGGGGGCGGCGACGACGCCCTCGTCCAGGAGCAGGCCGATCTCCTCGGCCAGTGCGTCCTCCACGCGGACGCGCAGCTCGTCGGCGGTCTGCGGGGTGTCGCCCTGCTCGATCAGCGCGGCGGTGTCGGCGGGGATGGTCTCGCCGGTGGCGCCGCCGGCCTCCTCGGGGGACTTGACGTCCTTGGCCCAGATCGCGGTCTTCTTCGCCTCGATCAGGCGCTGGAGGTTCTCGGAGACCGGGAACCGCTCGGCCCCGAACGCGGCCTGCAGCGACTCGGAGACATGCTGCGCGACAGGCAGGCCGACCATGGCCGCCAGGGTGAACGGGGTCATCGGGAACGCGAGCGGGTCCAGGGCGTGGTCCGCGGTGTGCGCGTCGGTGCCCTGGTCGAAGGAGTTCTGGATCTCGCCCATCATGCGCAGCAGGACGCGGTTGACCACGAACGCGGCGGCGTCGTTGACCAGGACGGCGGTCTTGCGCAGACGGCGGGCCAGCTCGAACGCGGTGGCCACCGCGGCGTCCGTCGTCTCTGCCACGCGCACGATCTCCACGAGCGGCATCTGGGCCACGGGGTTGAAGAAGTGGAAGCCGACCAGGCGCTCGGGGTGCTCCAGGACCTCCGCCATGCCGGCCACGGACAGGGACGACGTGTTGGTGGCGAGGATCGCGGTGGGGGAGACGACCTGCTCGAGCTGGCGGAACACGGTCCGCTTGACCTCGAGCTCCTCGAACACGGCCTCGATCACGAACTCGGCCTCGGCGTGCGCGGAGACGTCCGTGGCGCCGGTGATCAGGCCCGCGACGGCCTCGGCGTCCTCGGCCTTCATGCGGCCCTTGGTCACGGAGCGCTCCAGCTGGGAGCGGACGTAGGCCAGGCCGCGGTCCACGCGCTCCTGGTCCAGGTCCGTCATGACGACGGGCACGCGGAGGGCGGTGGCGAACAGCAGGGCGAGCTGGCCGGCCATCAGGCCGGCCCCGACCACGCCGACGCGGTGCACGGTGTGCGCCTGCTCGACGCCGGGGTCCCCGGCAGGTCGCTTGGCGCGG
Source organism: Micrococcus porci (assembly GCF_020097155.1). Taxonomy (NCBI): domain Bacteria; kingdom Bacillati; phylum Actinomycetota; class Actinomycetes; order Micrococcales; family Micrococcaceae; genus Micrococcus; species Micrococcus porci. The sequence goes on from NZ_CP083691.1 coordinate 1,589,515, forward strand.
CCCTGGACGAGCCCCAGGAACGCGTACACGGTGCGGCGGAACTCGGCGGAGCCGATCAGGTCGGCGAGGGCGTCGGCCTCCGCCTCGGCGGACTCGGCGCGGGTGCGCGTGCGGGCGCCGGCGAAGAGCTCCTCGAGGTGGCGGCGGGCCGGCAGGTCACGGCCGGGGCGGGCGGACTGCGCGGCGCCGAAGGCCTGCAGGGCGCGGTCCCAGGCGGCGTCGGAGACGTCCGCGGTGCGCTGCACGGTCCGGCCGGCGACGGCGTCCGCGGCCGCGGTGAGCCCGGCGGCCAGGAGGTCGCCCTCGGCGAGGGAGTCCATCAGGCCCAGGCGCACAGCGTCGGCGGCGCCGATCATGCGCCCGTTGTCGAGGGGATTGGTGAGCAGCAGGGCGACGGCGGCCTCGGGGCCGACCAGGTGGGGCGCGCGCCAGACGCCGGACCAGCCGGGGATCAGGCCCAGGCGGACCTCCGGGAGGCCGAGGGCCTTCACCTCGGGGGCGATCACGCGGCGGTCGCAGGCCAGGGCCAGCTCGAGCCCGCCGCCGAGGGCGGTGCCGTTGACGAGGGCGACGGTGGGGACGGGGAACGCGTCGATGCGGTCGTAGACGGCGTGGCCCAGGCGGCCCAGCGCTCGGCCCGTCTCGGCGTCGGCCGGCAGGGAGGCCACCAGGGCCAGGTCCGCCCCGGCCGCGAACACGCCCTCGACCCCCGTGATGCCGAGGGCCTGGATCTCGCCGGCGGAGGCGCGAGCGGCCTGCTCGTCCACCGCGCGGGCCAGCTCCAGCAGCGACGCCGAGCCCAGCGTGGCGGGGCGGCGTGGGCCCTGGCCGTTGTCCAGTGTGATGAGGGCGAGGGTGCCGGCGCCGTCAGGCAGCGCGTGGTCGGTGGCTGTCGCGCGCGTGAGGATCTCATCCGGGGCGATGGTGCTCAGGTGCTCGAACTGGTCGAGGGGGGCCGGGGTGTGGCTCATGGTGCTCCTCTGTCGGAGGCGGGTGGTCTGTGATGCTGCTCTCACCATACCGGCGACCGCGCGTACCCGCTACCGGCCGTCCCGGCTTCCGTTCCGTGCCCCGCCGCGGGTCAGCGGTCTCGGGCGGGGTCCGGGTCCAGCAGGGCGACGGTGATGATCGCAGAGGTCTGCTCCACCTGCCAGGGCCGGGCACCGCGCTCGGCGAGGGCGGCGGCCACGGTCTCGGGCGTGATGGTCTCGGGCGGCGTCCAGCAGACCCGGCGCAGGGTGTCCGGGGTGAGCAGGTTCTCCGGGGGCATGCCCAGGGCCTCCGCGGCGCGCGCGATCCGGGGCTTGGCGGTGGTCAGCCGGCGGTCCGCGAGGGGGTCGCGGTCCCGCCACGCGCGGGGCGGCGGCGGGGCGTCGGAGCCCGGGCCGTGCCTGGGCGGGGCCTGCCCGGCGGCGGCGTCCTCGATCCCCGCCCGGATGGCGGTGATCCAGCGCGGTGCCTCGCGGGCGGCGGAGCGGCCGTGGAAGCCGCGGGTGGCGCGCAGCTCGGGCACCGTCCGCGGGAGGGTGGAGGCGGCGGCCACCAACGCCGAGTCGGGCAGGAGCCGGCCCGGGGCCAGGTCCCGGTGCTGGGCGAGGTCCTCGCGCGCCTGCCAGAGACGGCGCAGCACGGCCAGCTGGACGGGGCGCTTCAGGGCCGCCATCCCTGACGTGCGGCGCCACGGGTCCTGTCGCGGCGCCGCGGGCGGGGTGGTGCGCACGTGTTCGAACTCCTGCTCGGCCCAGGCGAGCTTGCCCTGCTCCTCGAGGAGCACGGCCAGGGCGTCGCGCAGCTCCACGAGCAGCTCGACGTCGAGGGCCGCGTAGTTCAGCCAGTCGACGGGCAGCGGACGGGTGGACCAGTCCGCCATCGAGTGCTCCTTGGCCAAGGTCAGGCCGAGCTGGGACTCCAGCACGGCGGCCAGCCCGACGCGCGGCAGTCCCGCCAGGCGCGCGGCGAGCTCCGTGTCGAACAGCAGGTCGGGGCGCATGCCGCAGTCGGCCAGGCACGGCAGGTCCTGGCTGGCCGCGTGGAGCACCCACTCCACGCCGCGCAGGGCTTCGTCCAGCGGGGCCAGGTCCTCGAACGCCTCGGGATCCACCAGCCAGATGCCCGCGCCCGCACGCTTGAGCTGCACCAGGAAAGCCCGCTGGCCGTACCGGATGCCGGAGGCGCGCTCGGCGTCGACCGCCACCGGGCCGGTGCCGGCGGCGAGCGCGGCGGCGCAGGCGGCGAGGCCTGCCGGGGTGTCCGTGACCACGGGCACCCCGCCGGCCGGCTCGGCGACGAGCGTGGGCGCCGCCTGTTCCCCGCCGGGACGGTCCGAGGGGTCCGGGGAGGTCGCGACGGCGGGGGAGGTGGGGGAGGTCATGTGCTTCCTGGGTCGGGGCGGGGTGTCGGGGTCGGAGCGTCAGGGGCGGAGCGGGACGGCGGCGGGGACGTCGTCGTCGGCGAGCGGGGGCAGGCCGGCGAAGGCGCAGATCATGTCCGACCACGCCTCGAGGTGGGCGCCGAGGTCGCGGGGGCCGGGGGTCCACGAGGCGCGCAGCTCGATGTCCGTCCAGCCGGGCTCCAGTGCGAGCGTGCCGAAGTGCTCGGCGAGCTGCCGGGTGGCGGTGCCGCCGGCCTCCGTGTGCGCGGCGTGGCGCCGTTCGAGGGCCTCGGCGAGCCAGTCCCAGGCGACGGCACCGGCCAGATGGTCGGTGGCGACGTCCGGCTCGAGGCTCGCCCGGATGTAGGTGACCACCCGGAAGTCGCCCCGCCACACGGGGGAGCCGGCCGGGTCGTGGAGGAGCACGAACCGCCCCGTCGCCAGGGGGTCGGCCTCCGCGCCGTGGGGGTCCAGGACGTCGGCGGCCAGGGTCACCGCGAACGGGGCGAGGCCGGGAGGGTCGGGGATCGGACGCAGGCGCACCTCAGGCCGGGGGTGGGCCGCGCGCAGGTCCGCGAGCGCGTCCGCGAACGCGCCGGAGGCGCCTCCGGCGGCGGGGGCCGGCGCCCGGGGTCCCGACTCGGTCATGGCGTCCAGCCTAGGACCGGCCGGCCCCTCACCGGGGGCGACGCGCCCGGAGGGCGGCGGCGAGGGCATCCACGAACGACTCGACGTCCGCGTCCGTCGTGTCCCAGGAGGTCATCCAGCGCACCTCGTGGGCGGCCGCGTCCCAGTCGTAGAACGGGTGGCGGAGGCGGACCTCGGCGGCGACATCCGGGTCCAGCCGGGCGAACACCGCGTTGGCCTCCGGGGCGCGGGCGAGCTCGACGTCGTCCAGCCCGGCGACCGCGTCGGCGAGCACGCGGGCCATGCGGTTGGCCTGTGCGGCCAGGGCGATGCCGAGGTCGTCCGTGAGCAGCGCCAGCAGCTGGGCCGCGAGGTAGCGGTGCTTGGATGCCAGCTGCATGTCCTGCTTGCGCAGGTAGCCGAGGGCGGCGCGGGCCCGGTCCCGCGCGTCGGCGGCGTCCCCGCCCGGCACGTCGGCGGGCCCGACCATCCGTGCCGCGACGACGGCCTCCGGATTCAGCACGATCACGGCCTCCGCCCCGAGGCCTCCGTTCTTCGTGCCGCCATAGGAGACGACGTCCACCCCGGCGTCGGTGGTGAACGCGCGCAGCGGCAGGTCGAGCGCTGCGGCGGCGTTGGACAGGCGCGCCCCGTCCATGTAGAGCGCGGCACCGGCGGCGTGCGCGGCGTCGGCCACCTCCCGCACCTGGGCGGCGGAGTACACCGTGCCGAGCTCCGTGGCCTGCGCGATCTCGACGACGGCGGGCTGGCTGGCGTGCACGAAGCCGTCCCGGCGCACGTGGGCCGCCGCGAGCTCTCCGGTGAGCCGACCGTCCGGGGTCGGCACGGGGACGAGCGGGGTCCGACCCAGGCGCTCGGGCGCGCCGCCCTCGTCGTGGATGAGGTGGGAGGAGGCGGCGGTGACCACGGAGCCCCACGGCGGGGTCAGCGCCTGGAGGGCGAGGACGTTCGCGGCCGTCCCGGTGAACACGGGCACGGCGAACGCCCGCTCGCCGAACACCTCCCGCACCTTCTCCTGCAGGGCGGCGCTGGTGGGGTCCTCGCCGTAGGACACGGCGTGATCCGCGTCCGCGTCGGCCATCGCGGCCCACACGTCCGGGTGCACGCCCGCGTAGTTGTCCGAGGCGAACGCCCGCAGCCCCGCGGGGCGGGCTGCGCTCACGCCCGGTCCCCGGCGGGGTCCGCCTCCGTGCCGATCGCCGCGACGTCCGCGGGGGTGAGGCGCAGCGAGATCGAGTTGATGCAGTACCGCAGGTCCGTGGGGGTGTCGTACCCCTCGCCGGCGAACACGTGGCCCATGTGGGACCCGCACGCCGCGCAGCGCACCTCGATGCGCTCCATGCCGAGCGTGGCGTCCTTGACGTAGACCACCCGGTCCTCGGCCAGCGGGGCGAAGAAGGAGGGCCAGCCGCAGTGCGAGTCGAACTTCTCCTCCGAGCGGAACAGCTCGACGCCGCACGCGCGGCACGCGTAGACGCCCTGCACGCGGGAGTCCCAGTACTCGCCGGTGTAGGGGCGCTCCGTGCCGGCCCGGCGCAGCACGTGGAACTCCTCCGGGGTCAGGCGGCGCGCCCACTCCTCGTCGGTGAGGGCGGCGGGGCGGGCGGCGTCGTCGGCGCCGGAAGGAACGGTGGCGTGGTTCTGGCTCATGCCCGTGCCAACCCGGGGCGCCCGCGGGATGTTCCCGGCCGGGTGGTCCACAATGGCCCCATGGCCTGCCCCCGACGTCACAGCCCGCGCCTCCGGGCCCGCCCGGACCTCCGCGACGCGCTCCTCGGCTCACTCCGCGGCTCGGCCGCCGTGGCCCGCCCCGCGGCCCGGCTGGCCCCCGCCGCCGCGTCCGTCGCGGCGTCCGCGGCCTTCGTCCTGGCCGGCGCCTCCGCGGGGCTGGCCGGCGTGTTCGCCCGCACCGTGGTCACCCCGGTACGCTCGCGGCCCGAGCACACGGCCGTCCTCGCGGTCCTGGACACCGGGGACGGGATGGACGTCATCCTCCCGGCCGACGAGCACACCACCGTGCCCGGCACGTACTCGCTGACGTTCCACGGCGGGGAGGGGTGTGCCCGCATCGGCGCGATCCGCTCCTACGACCCCCGCGACGGGACCGTGCAGCGGGTCGTGGAGGAGGTCTACTCCGGGGACCTGCGCTCGGCCGTCCGGGGCCGGTTCACCGCGTTCATCTGGCCCGGTCCCGCCGAGGCCGGCCTCGAGGCCGCGGACGTGGAGGTCCCCGTCCCCGGCGGCGCCGCCCCCGCCTGGCGCATCGACCCCCCGCCGGCCGAGGACGGCGAGGAGCGGGCCGGCGAGGGGATGTGGGCCGTGATGGTGCACGGCCGCGGCGCCGTCCGCAACGAGGGCCTGCGCGCCGTGCCCACCGCCGCCCGCCTCGGCATGACCTCGCTGCTGGTGTCCTACCGCAACGACGGCGACGCCCCCGACGCCGAGGACGCCCGCTACGGGCTGGGCACCACCGAGTGGGAGGACGTGGAGGCCGCCGTCCGCTACGCCCTCGACCACGGCGCCCGCGACGTCGTCCTGTTCGGCTGGTCCATGGGCGGCGCCGTCGTCCTGCAGACCGCCGACCGGTCCGACCTCACCTCCCGCGTGCGGGGGATCGTGCTCACGGGGCCGGTCGTCGACTGGATGGACGTGCTCCGCCATCAGGCCCGCCTCAACCGCATCCCCGAGGGGATCGGCCTGCTCGGCCAGTGGCTGCTCTCCAACCGGGCCGGCCGCCTCGTCACCGGGCTCGCCGCCCCGGTGGACCTCAAGGCCCTGGACTGGGTGACGCGTGCCGACCACGTCCGCGTGCCCACCCTGATCCTGCACTCCGAGGACGACGAGTACGTGCCGGTCGGCCCCTCGCAGGACCTGGCGGAGCGCAACCCCGCGCTCGTGCGGTTCGTGCGCTTCCACCAGGCCCGCCACACACGCGAGCAGAACGTGGACCCCGTGAAGTGGGACCGCAGCGTCCGCGGGTTCCTCCGGGCGGTGCTCACGGCGCCGCGGCCGGGCGCCGTGAGCCCGCCCGGGGCGCCTCAGGCGCCCTCCGGCAGCAGCCCCCGACGCCGCAGCAGCGGCTCCAGCTCCGCGTCCCGTCCCCGGAACGCCCGGTAGGACTCCAGCACGTCCCGCGTGTCGCCCCGGGAGAGCAGCTCCTCCGCGAACCGGCGCCCGTTCTCCCGGGTCAGACCGCCGTGCTCCCGGAACCACTCCACGGCGTCCGCGTCCAGCACCTCCGCCCAGATGTACGAGTAGTACCCGGCCGCGTAGTCGTTGCCGAACACGTGCTTGAAGTAGCCCGTCCCGTAACGCGGCGGCACCAGGTCGACGTCGATCCCCGCCTCCGTCAGCACCCGCCGCTCGAATCCGGCAGGGTCCGCGGTCGCCGCGTCCACGGTGTCCTCCGTGAGGGTGTGCCACGCCCAGTCGAGCAGCGTCGCCCCGAGGTACTCCACGGTCCGGTAGCCCTCGCCCCACAGGTCCGCCGCCTCCAGCCGCTCCAGCGTCCCCGTCGGCAGCTCCGCGCCCGTCTCCACATGCCGGGCGTAGTCCGCCAGCAGGGACGGCTCCCGCAGCCACACCTCGTTCACCTGCGACGGGAACTCCACCGTGTCCCGCGGCACCGCCGTGCCCGTCAGCGACGGGTACTCGCCCTCCGCCAGCAGCCCGTGCAACACGTGCCCGAACTCGTGGAACAGCGTCGTCGCCTCGTCCAGCGTCAGGAGCGCCGGGCGCCCCTCCGCCGGAGCCGGCACGTTCATCGTGCAGAACACCACGGGGCGGGTGCCCAGCGCCGCCGAGGCGTCGACCACGTTGTGCATCCACGCCCCGCCGGACTTCGTCGGACGCGCGAAGAAGTCGCCCACGAACAGACCCACCCCGCGGCCGTCCTCGTCCGTCACCTCCCACACCCGGATCGCCGGCCGGTACAGGTGCCCCGCCAGATCCTCCCGCTCCGCGAACCGCAGCCCGTAGAGCGCCGTCGCCGCCGCGAACACGCCCCGGGTCAGGACCCGGTCCAGCTCGAACCACGGCCGCAGCGCCCCCGCGTCCACGTCGAACGCCTCCCGCGCGTGCGCCGCCGAGAGGAACGGCCAGTCCCACGGCACCACCGGCGCGTCCCCCTCCGCCACCGCCTCGGCGTCCCGGCGCGCGTTGGCCATCGCCGGCCCCGTCAGGGAGCCCAGCAGCCCCTCCACCGCCGCCACCGACGGCGCCGCCCGGTCCCGCAGCGCATGCTCCGCCCACGACGCCGCCCCCAGCAGCCGCGCCTTCTCCAGTCGCAGACGCACGATCCGCATCGCCGTCGTCAGCGTCTCGTGCTCTCCGGAGGACCCCCGGCCCACCGACGCCTCGAACACCTCCCGCCGCAGCCCAGCGTCCTCCAGGTCCGCCAGCCACGGCTGCGACGTGAACAGCGACAGCGTCAGCAGCCACGGCCCCGCACCCTCCGCCGCGTCCGCCCTGCGGTGCCCCGCCTCCGCGGCTGCGCGCTCCGCCGCCGCCGCCAGGTCGTCCGCCCTCAGCCCGGCCAGGCGCTCGCGGTCCGTCACCAGGACCGCGCGGGCGGCGGTGTCGGCCACGAGCCGTCGGGTGTAGGCGGCGGAGAGGGTCGCCAGCTCGCCGTTGAGGCGGGCGAGCTCGGCGCGGCCGGCCTCGTCCAGGCCCGCGCCGGCGATCTCCAGGCGGGTGCGCGTGCGCTCCAGCAGGCGGGCGTCCTCACCTGCGAGGCCGGCGTCGTCGACCGCGGCCACGCGCGCCGACAGGCGCGGGTCCAGGAGGATCGCGTCCTCGTGCGCGGCGAGCTCGGGGGAGAGCTCCTCGGCCAGGGCCTGCCGGGCGTCCGTGCCGTCCGAGCCCACGAGGGTGGAGAACATCGGGGCCACGCGGCGCAGCAGGGCACCCGAGAGCTCGAGTGCCCGCACGGTGTTCTCGAAGGTCGGCGCCTCGGGGGAGGACAGGATCTCCTCCACCTCGGCGCGCTGCTCCGCCATGCCCTGCCGCATCCCCGTGGCGAGGTCGGCGTCGCTCACGGCGGCGAAGTCCGGCAGCCCGTGGGGCAGCGGGGAGGGGGAGAGGAGCGGGTGGCCTGCGGGGAGGCGGTGGGTGATCTGCGTCATGCCGCCCAGCCTAGGTCGGGGACGTCCGGCGCTACACTGGGCGGTCGAGCACGCGCCGCCCCGCGCGCGTCGTTGCAGCATCCCGACGAGCAGAAGGAGACAGCGGATGTCCGGTCACTCCAAATGGGCCACCACCAAGCACAAGAAGGCCGTGATCGACCAGCGTCGCGCCAAGGCGTTCGCCAAGTACATCAAGGGCATCGAGGTGGCCGCCCGCGCCGGCGGCGCCGACCTCTCCGGCAACCCCGCGCTGGACCTGGCCGTCTCCAAGGCCAAGAAGAACTCGGTCCCCAACGACAACATCGACCGCGCCATCAAGCGCGGCGCGGGCCTCACCGGCGAGGTCATCGACTACACCGAGATCATGTACGAGGTCCGCGGCCCCCAGGGCTCCGCGCTGCTCGTCGAGTGCCTCACCGACAACAAGAACCGCGCCGCCGCCGACGTGCGCGCCGCGGTCACCCGCAACGGCGGCACCATGGCCGACTCCGGCTCCGTCTCCTTCCTGTTCCACCGCAAGGGCGTCGTCCGCCTGCCCGCCGCGGGCAACACCGAGGACTCCCTCCTCGAGGCCGTGCTCGAGGGCGGCGCGGACGCCGAGGAGGTCGTGCTCTCCGGCGACGACTTCGAGATCGTCTCCGAGCCCGGCGACCTGCGCGCCGTGGCCGAGGCCCTCGACGCCGCGGGCATCGACTACGAGACCGACGAGATGGAGCACCTGCCCACCATGAAGGTGGAGCTGGACGCCAAGGGCGCCCGCACCTTCCTGAAGCTGGCCGACGCCCTCGAGGACCTCGACGACGTGCAGAACGTGTTCTCCAACGTGGACATCGCCCCCGAGGTGATGGACGAGCTCGAGCAGGACTGAGCGCATCGTGACGGACCGGCCCGCCGGCGTCGTCCGCGTGCTCGGGGTGGACCCCGGGCTGACCCGCTGCGGCATCGCCGTGGTGGACGTGGACGCGCGCAGGCGGGCCGAGCTCGTCCACGTCGAGGTCGCCGGCACGGCGCCGGAGGAGTCCCTCGACGCCCGCCTGCTCTGCATCGACCGGGCCGTGAGCGCTGTGCTCGTGCGCTTCCGGCCGGAGCGGGCGGCCGTCGAGCGGATGTTCGCCAACAACAACACGCCCACGGTCCTGGGCACCGCCCAGGCGGCGGGCGTGGCGATCGCCGCCGCGGCCCGCGCGGGCGTCCCGGTGGGCCTGCACACCCCGTCGGAGGTGAAGGCGGCCGTCACCGGCAACGGCGACGCCGGCAAGGAGCAGGTGACCACCATGGTCACCCGGATCCTCCGCCTGGACGCGCCCCCGCGCCCGGCCGACGCCGCCGACGCCCTCGCGCTGGCCATCGCCCACGCCTGGCGGGGCACGGCCCTCGGGCGGGCCGCCGGGCACACCGGCCTGGACACGTCGGGACTGGCCAGCCGCACCGGAGCCTCGCGGGGCGCGGCCGGCGCGCGCGTGCGCCGCGCCCCGAAGGCCGCCCTGACGCCCGCGCAGCAGGCGTGGCTCGCCGCGGAGCGTTCCGCCGGCGCCCGTCCCGGTCGCCGCAGCGCGGGCTGACCGGGAGGCGGGGCACGGGCGGCCGACGACGGCGCGCGGCGCGCCCTCTCCCGCCGCGCCGTCGCCGGCGGCGTTCGATGATATGTTCGAATCCCGTCCGCCGACCGACCCCCTGGAGGCCCCCGATGATCGCGTCCCTCTCCGGCACCGTGGAGCACGTGGGCCTGGACCACGCGGTGATCGCCGTCGGCGGCGTGGGCCTGAGCTTCTCCGCCACGCCCCAGACCCTGTCGCACCTGCATGAAGGACGCGACGGCGCCGTCCAGACGCACCTCGTGGTCAAGGAGGACTCCCTCACCCTGTTCGGGTTCGCCGACCGCGCGGAGCGCGAGGTGTTCGAGGTCCTGCTGGGCGCCAACGGGGTCGGCCCGCGCCTGGCGCTGGCCATCCTCGCGGTGCACCGCCCCGAGGCCGTGCGGCGGGCCGTCACGGACGAGGACGAGAAGGCCCTCACCCTCGTGCCGGGGATCGGCCCCAAGATGGCGCGCAAGATCATCGTCGACCTCGCGGGCCGGCTGGCCCCCACGGGCGAGGTCGAGCCGGAGGCGGCCGTCGTGGAGCCCGAGGCCGCGGCCGACGCCTGGCACGCGGACGTCGTGCAGGCCATGACCGGTCTGGGCTGGTCGGAGAAGGAGGCCGCCAAGGCGGTCGCCGCCACCGTCGCCACGCACCCGGACGTGGACGCCTCCGGCGACGTCGCCGCGCTGCTGCGCGCCACCCTGCGGGACGTCGGCGCCGCCGCGGCCGTGCGCGGGGGCCGCCGCGCATGAGCGAGCGCCCCGTCACCGCGTTCGAGGCCGACGCGGAGGAGCGCCGCCTCGAGGCCGCGCTGCGCCCGAAGCACCTCGACGAGTTCGTGGGCCAGGCCCGCGTCCGCGAGCAGCTGGACCTCATGCTCGCCTCGGCCCGGCTGCGCGACCGCGCGGCGGACCACGTGCTGCTCTCCGGTCCGCCCGGCCTCGGCAAGACCACCCTCGCCATGATCGTGGCGCAGGAGATGAACGCGCCGCTGCGCCTGTCCTCCGGCCCGGCGATCCAGAACGCCGGCGACCTCGCGGCGATCCTCTCCTCGCTGACGGAGGGGGAGGTGCTCTTCCTCGACGAGATCCACCGCATGTCCCGGCCGGCCGAGGAGATGCTCTACATGGCCATGGAGGACTTCCGCGTGGACATCGTGGTGGGCAAGGGCGCCGGCGCCACATCCATTCCGCTGGAGCTGCCCCCGTTCACCCTCGTCGGGGCGACCACGCGCGCCGGGCTGCTGCCCGGGCCGCTGCGGGACCGGTTCGGCTTCACCGGCCACCTCGAGTTCTACGCGATCGAGGAGCTCGAGCGGGTGCTGCGCCGCTCGTCCGCCCTGCTGGACATGCGCGTCGAGACGGACGGCTACCGGCAGATCGCCTCGCGCTCCCGGGGCACGCCGCGCATCGCCAACCGGCTGCTGCGCCGCGTGCGGGACTGGGCCCTGGTGAAGGGCCTGGACACCGTGGACGCCGAGGCCGCCTCCGCCGCGCTGACCATGTACGAGGTGGACGCCCGCGGCCTGGACCGCCTGGACCGCTCCGTGCTGACCGCCCTGTGCACCACGTTCGGGGGCGGCCCCGTGGGCCTGACCACCCTGGCCACCGCCGTGGGGGAGGAGGCCGAGACCGTGGAGACCGTCGCCGAGCCCTTCCTCATCCGGGAGGGCATGATGGCGCGCACCCCGCGCGGCCGCGTGGCCCTGCCCGGCGCGTGGGACCACCTGGGCATGACCCCGCCGGAGGCTCCGCTCGGCTGAGCGCCCTACACTGGCACGGATCCCCGCAGTCGACTCGACCTGGAGTGTGCCCCGTGCCGCTGACCCCCCTCGCCCCCGTCCTCGCCGACGACGCCGCCGGCGGCGGCAACGTCCTCGTGCTGGCCATGTTCGCGGCCCTGGCCGTGATGCTGTTCCTCTCCTTCCGGCGGGGCAAGAAGGCCCAGGCGGAGGCCGCGGACATGCGGGCACGCCTGACCCCCGGTCAGGAGGTCATGACCGGCGCGGGCATCTTCGGCCGCGTCGTGGCGGTGGACGCCGCCGCCCAGCGCGTGACCTTGGAGACCGCGCCCGGCACCCGCATGGACGTGCACCTGCAGGGCATCGTGAAGATCGAGGAGCCGGATGTCGCGCCCGCGGCGGACACCGCCCCCGCCGTCGGCGGTGCGCACGCTGCGGAGACGGCCCCCGCGGCCGACGACACCGACCGCGCCTGAGCCCCGGACCCGCAGCACCCCTCCCCGGCGGCCGGGCACGCACCCGGACCGCCCGCAGCGAAAGCAGCACGCATGGCGAAGACCTCACCCACCCGCGCCGCCGGGCGCACCCTGGCCTGGCTGGCCGCGCTGATCGTGGCGCTCACTGCGATCCTCGGGCTCGGCGTGGCCTCGGGCCAGGCCTCCTGGGCCCCCAAGCTCGCGCTGGACCTCGAGGGCGGCACCCAGATGGTGCTCGCCCCCACGACGGCCAGCGGAGAGCAGGCCACCCCCGAGCAGCTCCAGCAGGCCGTGGAGATCATCCGCCAGCGCGTGGACGGCTCCGGAGTGGCCGAGGCCGTCGTCGCCACCCAGGGCGACCAGAACGTCGTCGTCTCCATGCCGGGCGTGCCCGACGAGGAGACCCGCCGCCTGATCCAGGCCTCCGCGGACATGCAGTTCCGTCCCGTGCTGCAGGCCGTCCCCGGCGGCCAGCCGACGCCCCAGGACCAGCTGGTCCCGAAGGACCAGTTCCCGACGCCCTCGGCCGAGCCGACGGACGCCTACGACCCGAACTGGATCACCCCGGAGCTGGCCGACGAGTTCCAGCGCACCGACTGCACCCTGCCGCGCGACCCGAACGCCGCCCCGCCGGCCACGGACCGGGCGGTCGTGGTGTGCGAGCCGCAGCAGGAGACCCCCGCGGGCACGATGCCGGCGACGAAGTACATCGTCGGCCCGGTGGTGATCCCCGGCACCATGATCGAGAAGGCGAGCAACGCCACCGCCCAGTCGCAGACCGGCGTGACCACCAACGAGTGGGTCGTGAACATCGACTTCGATGGAGAGGGCACCAAGCGCTTCACCGAGGTCACCCAGAAGCTGACCCCCTTCGCCGAGGGCGACCCGCGCAAGCAGTTCGCCATCATGCTCGACGGGCAGGTGATCGCCGCGCCGCAGTCGAACGTGGTGATCACGGGCGGCCAGGCGCAGATCTCCGGCCCGGGCTTCACGGAGGAGTCCACCGCCCAGCTCGCCGAGCAGCTCAACTACGGCTCCCTGCCGATCTCCTTCACGATCGAGTCGGAGCAGCAGATCTCCGCGACCCTCGGCCGCGACCAGCTGTTCTGGGGCCTCATCGCGGGCCTCATCGGCCTCGCGCTCGTCGCCGTCTACCAGTTCTTCCAGTACCGGGCGCTGGGCCTGCTGACGTTCGCCTCGATCGTCGTGGCCGGCGCCCTCACGTACCTGGCCATCGCGATCCTCGGCTGGACGGACAACTACCGCCTGTCCCTGGCGGGCATCGCCGGCCTGATCGTGGCCATCGGCCTCACGGCGGACTCGTTCATCGTCTACTTCGAGCGCATCAAGGACGAGCTGCGCTCGGGCCACACCCTGGACGCGGCCCTCCATGAGGGCTGGAAGCGCGCCAAGCGGACCATCACGGCCTCCAAGGCCGTGAACCTGCTGGCGGCCGTCGTGCTGTACTTCGTGGCCGTGGGCAATGTGCGCGGCTTCGCGTTCACGCTCGGTCTGACGGCGATCGCGGACCTCCTCGTCGTGTTCATGTTCACGCACCCGCTGATGGTGCTGCTCTCCCGCACGGACTTCGTGGGCGGCGGGCATCCGATGTCCGGCCTGGACCCACGGGTCCTCGGCGTCGAGCCCGCCCTGTACCAGGGCGCCGGCCGCTTCCGGGAGCCGGCCGCCGCCCGTGCCGCGCGGGGAGGCTCCCACGCCGCGGACGACGACGACGCCGGGTCGTCCGCCGCGCGCCGGGGTCGCCGGAGCGAGCAGCCCATGACCATCGCCGAGCGCCGGAGGGCCGAGCGGGCCGGCGCCGCCCAGACCCCCGCCGCCCAGACCCCCGCCGGCTCCGCCCCGGCCGCCGACACCGAGGAGGACGCGCTGTGAACCGCTTCGCCGACTGGGGCAACGCCCTCTACTCCGGCCGCATCTCCTACCCCTTCGTCCGCAAGTGGAAGACGTGGTTCCTGATCGCCGCCGCCCTGCTGGCCGTGGCGTTCGGGCTGACCGCGCTGCGCGGCGGCTTCAACCTGGGCATCGACTTCAGGGGCGGCTCGGAGTTCACCGTCTCCGACGCCGCGTCCTCCGAGCTGGATCCGGGCCGGGCCGCGGTGACCGACGTCGTCGCCGGCGCCGAGCCCACCGTCACCCAGGTGGCCCCGGGCACCATGCGCGTGCAGACCGAGCAGCTGGACGACGCACAGACCCGCCAGGTCGCCCAGAACCTCCAGCAGGCCTACGGCGTGACCGGCGACCACGTGACCTCCACGTTCGTCGGCCCGACCTGGGGGCAGGCGGTGTCGCAACAGGCGGTCATCGGCCTCGTGATCTTCGTGGTGCTCGTGACGCTGTTCATGGCGCTGTACTTCCGCACCTGGAAGATGTCCCTGGCCGCCGTCGTCGGGATGCTCTACGTGGTGGCGCTGACCGCCGGCATCTACGGAGCCACCGGCTTCGAGATCACGCCGTCGGCGATCATCGGCTTCCTGACGATCCTCTCCTACGCGCTCTACGACACCGTGGTCGTCTTCGACAAGATCCGCGAGAACACGCGCGGCGTCGAGGAGGACCCGGACCGCACCTTCGACGGCAGCGTCAACCTGGCCGTGAACCAGACCCTGGTGCGGTCGATCACGACGTCGATCGTCGGCCTGCTGCCCGTGGGCTCGATCCTGTTCATCGGGGCCGGCCTGCTCGGTGCGGGCACGCTGCGGGACATCTCCCTGGCGATCTTCGTGGGCATCATCGTCGGCACCCTCTCCACCCTGTTCATCCAGGCCCCGCTCTACGCGCTGCTCCGCCGCGGGGACGCGGACGTCGTCGCGCACGACGCGCGGGTGGGTGCCGACCACGACGAGCGGGAGCAGGAGGAGGACCTCGCCGACGCGCGGGGCGCCGTCCTCTGAGGGCGGGCGAGCCCCCGCCCGCCACGCGGCCCCGCACGTCGTCCGTGCGGGGCCGCCGCGGGCTAGACTGCCCCATCATCCCCGGGCCGGCAGCGGCCAGAAGGAGGCACCGTGACCGAGCAGGACCGCCGCCCCGCCGCCCCGCCCCGCCGCGGGCGGATCGCCCGCCTGACCGGACGGCGCGCCACCGAGTACTCGCCGCTGCTGGAGCCGCTGATGCGCACGGTGCGCCAGAGCGCCACGCACGCCGAGCAGGAGGACATCGTCCGGGCCTTCGAGGTGGCCGAGCGCGCCCATCGCGGCCAGATGCGCCGTTCCGGCGACCCGTACATCACGCACCCGGTGGCCGTGGCCACCATCCTGGCCGAGCTCGGCGTCACCGGGCCGACGCTGCTGGCGGCCCTCCTGCACGACACCGTGGAGGACACCGACTACTCGCTGGAGCAGCTCACCGCCGACTTCGGCCCCCAGGTGGCGCTGCTGGTGGACGGCGTCACCAAGCTGGACAAGGTCACCTACGGGGCGGCGGCGCAGGCGGAGACGGTCCGCAAGATGGTCATCGCCATGGCCCAGGACGTGAACGTCCTGCTGATCAAGCTCGCCGACCGGCTCCACAACGCCCGCACGTGGCGCTACGTCTCCCCGGAGTCCAGCGCGAAGAAGGCCCGCGAGACCCTGGACATCTATGCGCCCCTGGCGCATCGGCTCGGCATGAACACGGTGAAGTGGGAGCTCGAGGACCTCTCCTTCGCGGCCCTGCAGCCCAAGGTCTACGCGGAGATCGTCCGCCTGGTGGGGGAGCGCAACCCCGAGCGGGAGAAGCAGCTGGCGGCGCTGCGCGGCGTGCTGGAGGAGCAGCTGCGGGAGCAGCGCGTGCGGGCCACGGTCACGGGCCGCCCGAAGCACTACTACTCCGTGTACCAGAAGATGGTCACGCAGAAGAAGGACTTCGCGCAGATCTACGACCTCACGGGCATCCGCGTCCTCGTGGACTCGGTGCAGGACTGCTACGCGGTGCTCGGCGTGGTCCACGCCCGCTGGAACCCCGTCCCCGGCCGGTTCAAGGACTACATCGCCGTCCCCAAGCTGAACATGTACCGGTCCCTGCACACCACGGTCATGGGGCCGGAGGGCAAGCCGGTGGAGATCCAGATCCGCACCTGGGAGATGCACCGGCAGGCGGAGTACGGCGTCGCCGCCCACTGGCGGTACAAGGCCGGCGCCCGCGGCGAGCTGGAGGCGGGGCGCTCCCAGCAGACGCCGGGGTGGCTGCGCTCGGTCATGGACTGGCAGGAGGACACCCGCGACCCCGACGAGTTCCTCGCCGCCCTGCGCACGCAGATCGGTGCGGACGAGGTCTACGTGTTCACGCCCAAGGGGGAGATCCGCTCCCTGCCCGCCGACTCCACGCCGGTGGACTTCGCCTACGCCATCCACACCGACGTCGGCCACCGCACCGTGGGCGCCCGCGTGAACGGCCGGCTCGTGCCGCTGTCCACCGTGCTGCGGCACGGGGACACCGTGGAGGTCTTCACGTCCAAGGCGGAGGACGCCGGGCCGAGCCGCGACTGGCTGAACTTCGTGGTCTCGCCACGCGCCAAGTCGAAGATCCGCCACCACTTCGCCACCCGCCGCCGGGACGAGCAGATCGAGCGCGGCCGCGAGGCGTTCACCCGCCAGCTGCGCAAGGCCGGCCTGTCGGTGCAGCGCGTCCTCGGCGGCGAAGACCTGGGCGTCGTCGCCGGGGAGCTCGGCTATCACGATCCGGACACGCTGTTCGCGGCCATGGCGGACGGACACGTCTCGCCGCAGGCCGTCACGGAGCGGCTCGAGGCCCGCCTGGCGCCGCCGCCCGCCCCCACCGCCCCGGACGCGGAGCTGCGCGTCGGCGAGGTGGACCTCGCGGGGCTCGTCCCGGAGAAGGCCCGGCGTGCCCCCACGCGCTCGACGAACGAGGCCGGCGTCCTCGTGAACGGCGACGGCGGGGTTCTGGCCAAGCTCGCGCGGTGCTGCAACCCCGTGCCCCCGGACGAGGTCGTCGGGTTCGTCACCCGCGGCTCCGGGGTGTCCGTCCACCGCGGGGACTGCCGCAATCTCGCGACGATGCTCGAGAACGAGCCGGAGCGCCGCGTGGACGTGGCCTGGGCACCCTCCCGGGACGCCGTGTACCTGGTGGAGATCCAGGTGCAGGCGCTCGACCGCACCTCGCTGCTCTCGGACGTCACCCGGGTGCTCTCGGAGAACCACGTGAACATCCTCTCCGCCTCCGTGAACACCACGCGGGACCGGGTGGCCATGAGCCGCTTCGTCTTCGAGATGGGCGACCCCAAGTTCCTCGAGCACGTGGTCAACGCGGTGCGCCGCATCGACGGCGTCTTCGACGTGCGCCGCACCTGAGCTGACCGGATCCGCTCCGCCCGCCCGGCGTCGCTGTCAGCCGTCCGCGCCGAGCGCGTCCAGCAGCATCCGCAGCCGGCGGCGTGCTCCGACGGAGCCGGGCCGGCGGGAGGGGCGGTCCAGCCGGTCCCGGAGCCCCTCCGCTCCGTGGGCGGCGATCACCCGGGCGGCGCGCCGGGCGTCGTCCGGGTCGCCCGTGAGCAGGAGGTCCTCCACGGTCCGGGCGGGCACCGTCACCCGGACGCCCTCCAGGACCTGCACGTCCTCCTCCGCCGGGGCCGCCCCCGTTGGACCCGCCGCGACGTCGGACTGCACCAGCCGCCAGGCCGGTGCCGCCCCGCCGGCGGGGAGCCGGTGGAAGTGGGGCACGGCCGCGTGGAGCCGATGCGGCGCGGGACCGCCCACGTGCACCCAGGCCGCCGATGGGCCGACGGCGGTCCATCCGGAGGCGAGGACCGGACCGCCCAGCAGGCCCAGGGCCGCGGCCCGGCCTGCCGGTTCGGAGGGCACGTCCACGGGTCGGTACACGCCCGGCAGCACCGCCTCCAGCGTCCCTCGGGCCGCGAGCAGGCGCAGCTCCGGCTCCGTGAACGTCATGCCCGCCAGCTCCCACGCCGCCCCGCCGCGGCTCCCGTGCCCCTGATGCATGCGCTACAGCCTGGCAGAGACGGAGCGACCCCCGGTCCCGCCTGTGGACAGGCGGGGCCGGGGGCCGTCGTCGTGCCGCGCGGGCGGCGGGGGTCAGCGCAGCTCGGAGGCGGAGGCCTCCAGGGCCTGCTTCCACTGGAGGCGGGCGTCCAGGGCCTCCTGAGCCGTGGCGATCCTCTTCTGGTCGCCGGCCGCCTGGGCCTCGGCCAGGTCGGCCTCGAGCCCGGCGATGGTCTCCTCGAGCTGGGTCAGTGCGGAGTTCGTGCGCGCCTTGGTCTCGGGGTCGGTGCGGCGCCAGTGCTCGTTCTCGGCCTGCTTGAGGGCGTCCTCGAGCTTGCGGAAGCCGTCCTCCATGCGGCGGATGTCCCCGCGCGGGACCTTGCCGGCGTCCTCCCAGCGGCCGCGCAGCTCGTTGAGCGCCTTCCGGCCGGCCTTGAGGTCGGTGAACGGCAGGAGCTTCTGGCCGTCCGCCAGGATCTGCTCCTTGACCTTGAGGTTCTCCCCGAACTCGCGGTCCACGGCGGCGTTCTCCGCCTTGCGGGCGGCGAAGAAGACGTCCTGGGCGGCGCGGAAGCGGGCCCAGAGGGCGTCGTCCTCCTTGCGGGAGGCGCGGGGGGCGCGCTTCCACTCGTCCATGAGGTCGCGGTACTTGCCCGCGGTGACGCCCCAGTCGGTGGAGGAGGAGAGCTCCTCGGCGCGGGCGATGAGGCGCTCCTTGACCTGCTTGGCCTCCGCCGACCTGGCGTCGAGCTGGGAGAAGTGGGCGCGGCGGGTCTTGTCGAACTGGGTGCGGGCGCCGCGGAAGCGCTTCCACAGCCCGTCCTCCACCGACTTGGAGAGGCGGGGGCCGGCCTTCTGGGCGGTCTTCCACTCGTCGAAGAGCTCGGTCATGCGGGCCGAGGCCTGCTTCCACGGCATGCGCTCGGCGGGGGTCGCGGCGAACTTCTCGGCCTCGGTGACGATGGCCTCGCGGGTGGCCAGCTGCTCTGCCTGGGCGGCCTGACGGCGCTCCGCCTCCGCGGCGCGGTAGTCGCCCAGGAGGGTCTCGAGGGCGGCGAGGCGGGTGCGCAGGGCGGGCATGTCGCCGACCATGTGGCGCTCGGTGACGGCGGCGGTCATCTGCCCGAGCGCCTTGCCGAGCTCGGAGGACGGGGCGCCGGCGGCGATGCGCTGCTCGAACAGGGCCATCTGGGCGCGCACGTCGTCGTACTTGCGGACGAAGTACGCCAGGGCGTCCTGCTCGGTGGCGTCAGGGACCTGGCCCACGGCCACCTCGTCCGCGCCGTCCAGCAGGGTCACGTGGCCGTCCTCGGAGACGCGGGCGAACGCGGCGGCCTCCCCCAGCGGGGTCGGCTCCACGGAGGGGGCCGGGGCGACGGGCACCGCGGCCGTGGCGGGGCGGGGCGCGGCGGAGCGGGGCGCGGCGGAGCGCTTCAGGGCGGCCGGGGACGGCGCGGCGGGGACGGCCGGGGACGGCGCGGCCTCGGGGGTCTTCTCGGCGTCGGTCTCCGCGGCGTCGGCCGGCTCCTCGCCCTGGGCGGGGGCCGGGGCCTCCACGGACTCGATGGAGCCGAGGGCGTCGGCGAGGTCGGCCTGGGCGGCCGGGGTCTGGTCCTGCACGACCTGCTCCGGCGCGTCCTGCGCGGGGGAGGTCTGCTGGGGGGCGGCAGCCGGCGTCGCCTGCTCGGCGTCGGGGGTCTGCTGGTCGTCGGACTGAGGCTGGTGGGTCACCGCTGGAACTCTCCCTGACTGTGCCGCCGCGCCGGGGTGCGCGGCGGTGGGGATGGACACGAACGCCCCCAGAGTACCGGCCGGGGCGCGGCCGCGCCCCTAGAATCGCACCAGCGCCGGGTCCGCGACGTCGTGCCCGGCCGGCCGACGTGCTCCCCGCGCCGGCCCCGCCCGCCCCTCCCCGAAGGAGACCCATGTCCCGCAAGCAGTCGCTGTCCGGCTTCCACGAGTGGCTCCCCGCCGAGCGCATCGTGGAGCAGCACGTGCTGGACACCCTGCGGCGGACCTTCGAGCTGCACGGGTTCGCCGGCATCGAGACCCGCGCCGTGGAGACCCTGGGCCAGCTGCTGCGCAAGGGCGAGGTGGACAAGGAGGTCTACGCGGTCTCCCGCCTCGCCGAGGACCAGGAGGTCGCCGAGGGGGTCCGCGAGGCCAAGGACCCCTCGGACCCCAAGCGCCTGGCCCTGCACTTCGACCTCACCGTGCCCTTCGCCCGGTACGTCACCGAGAACGCCGGCCACCTGGCCTTCCCGTTCCGCCGCCACCAGATCCAGAAGGTCTGGCGCGGCGAGCGCCCCCAGGAGGGTCGCGCCCGCGAGTTCACCCAGGCGGACATCGACGTCGTCGGCGACGGCGAGCTCTCGCCTCGCTATGACGCGGACGTGGCCCTGGTGATGGCGGAGGCGCTCGGCGCCCTGCCGATCGGCGACTTCCGGATCCGCGTGAACAACCGCAAGCTCGCCGAGGGCTTCTACCGCGGCATCGGCCTGGAGGACGCGGCCGGTGTGCTGCGCAGCATCGACAAGCTGGAGAAGGTCGGCGCCGAGGAGGTCGCCCGCCTGCTGCAGGAGGAGGTCGGCGCCACCGCCGAGCAGGCCGCCCAGGCCCTGAAGCTGGCGGAGATCCGCACCCCGGACACGGCCTTCGTGGAGCAGGTGCGCGCCCTCGGCGTCGAGGACCCGCTGCTGGAGGAGGGCCTGGCGGAGCTGGCCGACGTCGTCGCGACCCTGCACCGGCGCGCCCCGGGCCGCGCCGTGGCGGACCTGTCGATCGCGCGCGGCCTCGACTACTACACGGGCACGGTCTACGAGACCGTCCTGGTGGGCCACGAACAGCTCGGCTCGATCTGCTCCGGCGGCCGCTACGACGCCCTCGCCACCAAGGGGAACCGCGCGTTCCCGGGCGTGGGCCTGTCCATCGGCGTGACCCGCCTGGTGATGCGCATGCTCTCCCAGGAGATGGCCGTCGCCTCCCGCGCGGTGCCCACCGTGGTCTACGTGGCCCTCACGCACGACGACGACTGGTCCCGCGCCCAGGACGTCGCCGCCGGCCTGCGCGGCCGGGGGATCGCCGCCGAGGTCGCCGTCTCCGCGGAGAAGTTCGGCAAGCAGATCAAGTACGCCGACCGCCGCGGCATCCCCTTCGTCTGGTTCCTCGGCGCCGAGGGCGCGTCGGACGAGGTGAAGGACATCCGCTCCGGCGAGCAGGTCCCGGCTGACGCGGCCACCTGGGCCCCGCCGGCGGAGGACCTCGTCCCGCAGGTCACCGAGTCGCCCCGCGCAGAGGACTAAGGGCGGGCCGTGGGCGCGGAGGGGGCCGGCCGCCCGACACGCCGTCCTTCGGGGCGTCCCTGGCGTCGCCGGGTCATGGACAGCGACGACGGCCGCCTGTGGCTCGCGACGCTGCCCGCCCTGGCGGCGGGCGCGTCGGGAGTGCTGATCGGCCGCGAGGCGGCGGCCGAGTTCCCCTCCGCCGACTGGAGGGTCATGTTCTACGGGACCCTGGGCGTCACGCAGGTCGTCATGTACGTCGTGTACCTGTGGCTCACACTGCGGCGGTTCCACGGGCTGGACGCCCGCACCCTGGAGCGCGACCTGCGCACGGTCAGCCGCGGCCCGCGACCAGGCTCCTGGGCGGTGCGCATGGGCCTGCCCTACGGCTCCACCCTGGGCTGGATGACCTCCGTGTCCGTGGTGGCGCTGGTGATCGTGGTGGTCGTGATGCTGGACCCGGCGACGGCGGGGCAGCCGCTGCTCCGGGTGCTGTGCGCGCTCGTCGTCGTCTCCTCCTGGGCGGTCCTGTGGGTCAGCCAGGCCCTGGCGTACGCGCGGATGGCCGCCCAGCACGGAGGCATCGAGTTCACGGGGGAGGAGCCGCCGGTGTTCGAGGACTACCTGACGCTCTCCGCGTTCGTGTCGGCCCTGTTCGGCACGGGGGACGTTACGCTGACCGGTCGCCGCACCCGCCGGGCCATGCGCTCGCACGTCATGGTCGCCTTCGGATTCAACTCGATGCTGGTCGCGTCCCTCGCGACCCTGCTGCTGTCCCGGGGGTGACCCGGAGTCGCCGTTGACCCGGAGTCGCCGTCGGGACAGACTGCGGCCATGACCCAGGCTCCGCTCATCCTGCTTGCCGACGACGGCGCGAACCCCCTGGTCCCCGCCGGTGCGGAGCTGCTCGCCGGCGCCGTGGGTGCGGTGTGCACCGTCCTGGTCGTGACAGCCGTGCTCCTGCTGGCCGTCACCCGGATGGACGCGTACCGGCGCCTGCTGTGGCTGGCGGTCGCCGTGCTCGTCCCGTTCCTCGGGGCGATCGCCTCGATCGTGATCGCCCTGCGCCAGCGGCGTCGCCCCGAGGCCGCCTGAGGCGTTCGGCTCAGCCGATCCGGTCCGGGCGGCGGGACCGCACGAACCAGCGCCCGCCCAGCCCGATCAGGAACACGCCCACCATCGCCGCGACGGACGCGGGCGGCAGCGTGAACGCGATGACGAGGCAGAGCCCCAGGCCCAGCACGTTCACGGCCCGCGGCACGCGCAGCGTCCGCTGCTCCGGACGCAGCGTGAGCGCGGAGAGGTTGGCCACGGCGTAGTACACGAGCACGCCGAAGGAGCTGAACCCCACCACGGTGAGCACATCCGTGGTGAGCACCAGCAGGATCACGGCGACGGCCACCGTCACCTGCCCGGCCCACGGGACCGCGGTGCGTTCGTCCACTCGGGCGAGGGGGCGGGGCAGGTCGCCCTCGCGGGCCATCGCCATGCCCGTCCGGGAGATCCCGGCGAGCAGGTTGAGCATGGCCCCCGCGCAGGCGAGCACCGCACCGACGACGGCGGCCCAGCCCCATCCGGCCCCGAGGCTCGCCTCGAGTGTCGCCCGCACCGGAGCCTCCGACGCCGCGAGCCCCGTGCCGCCGAGCGCGGCGACCAGCGCCGCGGCCAGCAGCGCGTAGAGCACCACGGTGAACGCCAGCGCGCCCAGCACCGCCCGGGGGATCGTGCGCCGCGGGTCCTCCACCTCCTCGCCCATCGTCGCCACGCGGGCGTACCCGGCGAACGCGAAGAACAGCACACCGGCGGCCGCGAGGACGCCCGCCGGGTCCGCGGCCGAGACGGGCGTGTCCGCCGCGGCGCGTCCGCCCGCCAGCCCGGCGACGATCGTCAGCCCCAGCACCGCGAGCACGGGAACGAGGATCGCCACCGTCGCCTGTGCCGTGCGGGTGATCCCGCGCAGCGCCACCGCGGTGAGGATCACCACCGCGGCAGCCCCGGCCAGGCGCGCCGCCAGGGGGGAGTCCGGGAAGAGGTACAGGCCCGCCGTCGTCGCCATGGCGGCCACGGAGGCCGTCTTGCCGGTGACGAAGCCCCAGCCGGCCACGAACCCGGCCGTGGGGCCGATCTGGCGCCGGCCGTAGACGTAGGTGCCGCCGGAGGCGGGGTGGACGGCGGCCAGCTGGGCCGTCGAGAGCGCGTTGCACGTGGCCACGGCGACGGCCAGCCCCAGAGCCGCCGCGAGGGCGCCGACGTGGCCTCCGGTCAGCAGCGCGGCCAGGCCCAGCGAGGTGAACGCGCCCGCGCCCACCATGGAGCCGACCCCGATGGCGAGGGCGCCGCGCAGGGGCAGGCCGCGCGGGGCGGGGGAAGTGGCGGTCACGGAGGTTCCTCTCGACGGGCGGCGCGGGGCCCTAGACTGGTGCGGACGAGTCCGCCCCGCCCGTACGGGTATCACACACGGCGGACCAGGAAATGAACCCCGCACATCGTCCGTGACCCGGACGGAGAGGAAGCCTCGTGCTGCGCACCCACCATCTCGGCGAGCTCAACGCCTCGCTCATCGGCCAGACCGTCACCGTGACCGGGTGGGTGGCCAAGCGCCGCGACCACGGCGGCGTGGCGTTCGTGGACCTGCGCGACGCCTCCGGCCGCGCTCAGGTGGTCGTCCGCGACGAGGCCGACTTCGACCCGCTGCGCAACGAGTGGGTCCTCCAGGTCACCGGCACGGTCGAGCGCCGCCCCGAGGGCAACGAGAACCCGAACCTGCCCACCGGCGAGGTCGAGCTGATCGCGGACGACGTCGTGGTCCTCAACACCGCCGCCGCCCTGCCGTTCCAGATCGACGAGCACGTGGAGGTCGGCGAGGAGGCGCGCCTGCGCCACCGCTACCTGGACCTGCGCCGCCCGCAGCCGGCCCGCATCATGCGCCTGCGCTCCGAGGCCAACCGCGTGGCCCGCGAGCTGCTGAACGAGCAGGGCTTCGTCGAGGTCGAGACCCCCACCCTGACCCGCTCCACCCCGGAGGGCGCGCGCGACTTCCTGGTGCCGGCCCGCCTGGCGCCGGGTTCCTGGTACGCCCTGCCGCAGTCCCCGCAGCTGTTCAAGCAGCTGCTGCAGGTCGGCGGGCTGGAGAAGTACTACCAGATCGCCCGCTGCTACCGCGACGAGGACTTCCGCGCCGACCGCCAGCCCGAGTTCACCCAGCTGGACATCGAGGCGTCCTTCGTGGAGCAGGACGACGTCATCGCCCTCGGCGAGCAGATCGTGAAGGCCCTCTGGGGCCTGGTGGGTGTCGAGGTGCAGACCCCGATCCGCCGCATGACCTACGCCGAGGCCATGGAGAAGTACGGCTCGGACAAGCCGGACCTGCGCTTCGGCCTCGAGCTGACGGACCTCACCGAGTACTTCAAGGACACCCCGTTCCGCGTGTTCCAGAACGAGTACGTCGGCGCCGTCGTCATGCCGGGCGGCGCGTCCCAGCCGCGTCGCACCCTGGACGCCTGGCAGGAGTGGGCCAAGCAGCGCGGCGCCAAGGGTCTCGCCCACGTCCTCATCCAGGAGGACGGCACGCTCACCGGCCCGGTCTCCAAGAACATCACCGACGAGGAGAAGGCCGGCCTGGCCGCCGCCGTCGGCGCGAACCCGGGCGACTGCGTGTTCTTCGCCGCCGGCAAGGCCAAGGAGTCCCGCGCCCTGCTGGGCGCCGCCCGCGTGGAGATCGGCCGCCGCTGCGAGCTGTTCACGGACGCCGGCGACGGCGTCGAGGCCAAGGACGCCGACTGGGCGTTCGTGTGGGTCGTGGACGCGCCCCTGTTCGAGCCGGCCGCGGACGCCGTGGCCTCCGGCGACGTCGCCGTGGGCGCCGGCCAGTGGACCGCCGTGCACCACGCGTTCACCTCGCCCAAGCCCGAGTTCATGGACACCTTCGACACCGATCCGGGCTCGGCCCTGGCCTACGCCTACGACATCGTGTGCAACGGCAACGAGATCGGCGGCGGCTCCATCCGCATCCATCGCCAGGACGTCCAGAAGCGCGTGTTCTCCGTGATGGGCCTGTCCGAGGAGGACGCGAACGAGAAGTTCGGCTTCCTGCTCGAGGGCTTCAAGTACGGCGCCCCGCCGCACGGCGGCATCGCCTTCGGCTGGGACCGCGTGGTGGCGCTGCTGGCCGGCACCGAGTCCATCCGCGAGGTCATCGCGTTCCCGAAGACCGGCGGCGGCTACGACCCGCTGACCGCCGCCCCGGCCCCGATCACGCCGCAGCAGCGCAAGGAGGCCGGCGTCGACGCGAAGCCGGAGGCCAAGAAGGCCGAGGGCGCGGCGTCCGAGGGCGCCGAGGCCCAGGCGAAGGCCAACGACGAGAAGACCGCGGCCGACGAGGCGCAGCTGCGCTGACCCCCTGAGCCGGGTCGGCGACGCACACGGGTCCGGCCCGGCTCAGCCGCGGCGCGGGCCGGCCAGGTCCGCGGTGTCCACGACCAGGGTGAATGGCCCGGCGTTGGTGAGGGCCACGTCCATGTCCGCGCGGAACACGCCGCGCTCCACGCGCACCCCCGCCGTCCCCAGCTCGCCGGCGAAGCACTCATACAGGGGCTCGGCCTGATCGCCGCGCGCGGCCGCAGACCAGGACGGACGCCGCCCCTTGCGCACATCCCCGTAGAGGGTGAACTGGCTGATCACGAGGGCCGGGGCGCTGGCTTCGACGAGAGACCGCTCGCCGTCGAGGATCCGCAGCCCAGCCACCTTGGCGGCCAGCTGGACGGCCTCCGCCTCGGTGTCCTCGGTCGAGACTCCCAGGAGGATCACCAGGCCCTCGCCGTCGAAGGCGCCCACCACCTCCCCGTCGACCGTGACGGACGCGGACCGGGCACGCTGCAGCACTGCTCTCATGCCCCCATCATGCCGGGCGGCCCGCCACGCGGCGGCCAGGAATCTCCCAGTCGGCGGACATTCACCCGCGCCGGGGGTGGGGGTGGCCTCCAGGCCGAGGCCGGGCCGTGGGAGCCCGACGACGACGGCGGGCGTGGGCCGCCCGCGGAAGGAGCCGCACCGATGACCGATCAGCACAGCACCGAGACCCGCACCGTCAGCACTCGCGAGGAGCTCACCGAGGCCGTGTCCGACGGCGTCGCCCACCTCGTGGTCGACGGCACCATCGCCGGCATCACCCGCGTGTCCGTCCCGGCCGGGGGCAGCCTGCGCGGCGCCCCCGGCGGTGGCCGCCTGGAGGCCAACGCGGTGGCCGTGCGCCTCGGCCCGGACGCCACCGTCGAGGACATCGAGCCCGTGCGCGGCTCGGGCCTGTTCCTGGCCGGCCACGGTGATGAGGACGGCCTCGCCGACGGCGGCCGCCTCACCGCGGAGAGCGTCGTCGCCGGCGAGATCCACACGGACGGCGGCATCCCCGAGGTGACCCCGCACCTGATCTCCGGCGGCGTGTTCGTCCTGTCCGGCGCCGAGGTGGAGGAGGTCCGCAACGAGGGCCCCGTCACCACCTACGGGCAGAACGACATGGTCCTGGACAACTGGGGCAAGGTCCGCACCTGGACCGCGACATCGCCACCGAGGGCGGGACGCCATGAGCCTCGTCAAGGGCGCGCAGATGAAGCTGAAGGCCGTGGGCGTGTCGGTGAAGCCCGGCGGCGAGGTCGAGGAGCTCGTCATCGGCGGCACGGTCAGCACCCGCGGCGAGGGCATCGACGCCGTGGAGATCGACGGCGTGGTGAAGCAGGCCCGCGTGGGCGGCGTGGAGGCCCACGGCGCCGACGCCCGCCGCGTGCGCGTCGGCGACGACGCCACGTGCCCGGCCGGCCTGGAGGCCTTCCGCGACTGAGGCACTCAGGACGGCCGACGCCCCGTCGCCGCCCCACGCGGGGCCGGCGACGGGGCGTCGTCGAGTCCGGGGTCAGCGACGGACCGGGTTGACCTCGTAGACGGTGGTGGAGCCGGAGACCTCGTTGGCCACCACGAGCAGGGCGGTGCCGGAGGGGGACTCGTTCGCCGGGACGAAGGTGAGGCCCTCGGCGCCCATGTCTCCCAGGCCGGCGGCTGCGTCGTCGCCCTCGGCGTCCCAGTTGCGCTCGTTGACGTAGTCCACGTACGTGGCCTTCGTGGGGTCGGTGATGTCGAAGACCATGACGCCGCCGATGCGCTCGAGGCCGACGAAGGCGTAGGTGCGGCCCTGGACCCGTCCCACGACGACGGCCTCCGGCTCGGGGCCCTTGTCGTCGGAGCGCGAGTCGAAGGACGGGGTCTCGTCGTTGTTCGCGTTGAACGCGGACTCGGGCAGCTCGCCGTCCGCGATGAGCTGCGCGATCTGCTCCTCGATCATGCCGGCGGAGTCGAACAGGCGGGTGCCGTCGGCGGTGTAGATCGAGAAGGAGCGGCCGCCGAAGGCGTGCAGCTGGGAGAAGCAGTCGCGGTCCGCGTCGTAGCCCAGGTCGGTGACGACGTTGAGGCGGCCGAGGGCGGGCTTCTTCTGCAGGGCCTTGGCGTCCGGGTACTCGGCCGTGCACAGCTCGAGGTCCTTCACGCGCGCGGCGTCCACGAAGTCGCCCCACTCGCGGGAGTCGCCCTCGTTGGCGGTGACCACGAGGTCCTGACCCCGGTACCGGTAGGTGTCCACGCCGTCGGGCATGGGCACGCCCAGGACGGGCTGGTTCCGGAGGGTGATCGCCTTGTCCTCGTTGGAGGCGTCGAGCACGCCCTCCTTCGACCAGTCGGTGAGCTGCAGGGCCCAGAAGTCCTTCAGGGTCGCGGACTTCAGGTCCACGGCGACGACCGCGTTCGCCTCCTGCACGGACACGTAGGCGGTGCGGCCGGTGTCGTCGATCGTGACGTACTCGGGCTCGAGGTTGCGGGCGATGCGCCCGGCCGGCTCCTGGCCCTCGGGAACCTGCACGTCCGGGCCGAAGACGCGGACGCCTTCGGGCAGCGCGGTGCCGGCGTCGTAGGCGCGGAAGTCGACGGTGCGCACGGCGGCCTGGGTCAGGCGCGCGAACTGGCGGACGTTCTTCGGCACGGAGATGACCGAGATGGTGCCCTCCGGATCGGCGGAGAAGTCGTCGGCCGGCTCGCCCTCGTTGGCCACCACGGCGTAGGCGCCGTCGGGGGAGAAGGCGATCGAGTCCGGCAGGGCGCCCACGCGCACGCCGCCCAGGTAGGAGAGGGTCGTCGTGTCGAAGAAGGCGACCCAGCCGAGGCCGGTCTTGTCGGCGGCCTCGACGGCCACGGCGAGCACGCCGCCGGACACGGCGACGGAGTTCACGGTGGCGCCCCCGTCGGTGACGGAGCCGTCGGCGGTGCGCAGGCCCTCGGCGGAGAGGACGGTCTCGGCGGCCGGGGCGCCGTCGGCGCCGACGCGCAGCACGTCCACGGCGCCCTTCTCGGCGTTCACGACGAAGAGGCGGCCGGTGGCGGCGTCGAAGGCGGGGATCTCGGCGGCGGACTCGCCGAACACGCCGGTCTCGTGGGTGCCGGCGAGGGAGAGCTCGACGGTCTTGCCGGACGGGTTCGCGGCGGCGGCCGTGGCGGTCACGGGGGCGGAGACGGCGGACGGGGCGACGACGGCGGCGGAGAGTGCGAGGGCGCCGGCGGCGGCGCCCAGGCGGGTGAGACGGACGATGCGGGACATGCAGGTGCTCCTGTGCGAGGGGACGACGGTGCCGACCAGTCCAGCCGAGTCGGGTGAACCCCCGGTGACGTCCGGGCCAGTCCCCGGTGTCCTGCAGGTCAGCGCGAGGTGGCCGCACCAGCGTCCGGCGCTGCCCCTGCGTCCTCAGGCCATGCCGGCGAGCACGCGCACGGTGGCCAGGTTGCGGGCCGTGCCGGTCACCCCGAGGGCCTTCTCCAGCCGGGCGGGCGTCAGCGGGGAGTCCGAGATCCGCCCGGGGCTCCGGATCCACAGGAACCGGCCCTCCAGCGCGGAGCGGTCCGGGCCCGCGGCGCGGCCCGACCCGTGGTCGAGGCCGGCCAGGGCCTCCGCGGCCCCGTCCCGAGGCGACTCGGCCAGCACCGTGAGCTGGGTGAGCTTCGCCTCGCCGCCAGACCACGGGAGCCGGTCGTGCATCGCGAGCGCGCCCCGGAGCTCGGCGGGCGTCGTGAGGATCAGCGGCACGTCCGGGCCGTCGTCGGCGAGGGCGGCATCCCGGAAGGCCCGCAGGAAGGCGGGACCGGCGTCGTCGTCGGCGTCCGGGAGGCGGAACAGCACGTTGCCGCTGGCCAGGTGGGTGGTCACGTCCCGTGCCCTGGCCGCCTCCGCCCAGGCCGCCAGGCGAGCGTTGGACACCCGGTTCGACCGGCCCACGTTGATCCCGCGCAGCAGCAGCACGTGGGTGTGGTCGGTGCGGGGCGCGGCACGGCTCATGGGGACATGCTCGCACGCCGGGCCTAGGCTGGATCCGCCATGGACGACCTCTTCAGCGCAGCGCACGCCGACCCCGACGACGACGCCCCGGTCACCGCGTCCGGGCGGGCCCGCGCGTCGGCCCCGCTGGCGGTCCGCATGCGCCCGCGCAGCCTGGACGAGGTGCTGGGCCAGGCCCACCTGAAGCAGCCGGGCTCCCCGCTGCGCAAGCTGGCCGAGCCCGCCGCCTCCGCCCAGGCCGCCGGGCCGAGCTCGGTGATCCTCTACGGCCCGCCCGGGATCGGCAAGACCACCCTCGCGCACGTGATCGCCCGCGCGCCGGGGCGCACGTTCACCGAGCTGTCCGCCATCACGGCGGGCGTCAAGGACGTCCGCCAGGTGATGGAGCAGGCGCGGCGCGAACGAGAGATGTACGACCGGACCACGGTGCTGTTCCTGGACGAGATCCACCGCTTCTCCAAGGCCCAGCAGGATGCGCTCCTGCCCGGCGTGGAGAACCGCTGGGTGGTGCTGGTGGCGGCCACCACGGAGAACCCGTCCTTCTCCGTGATCGCGCCGCTGCTCTCCCGATCGCTGCTCCTCACGCTGCGACCCCTCGACGACACCGACCTCGCCGCCCTCGTCGACCGCGCCGTCGCCGACGAGCGGGGCCTGAACGGCACCGTCGAGCCCACCCCGAACGCGCGCGACTACGTGGTGCGCATGGCCGGCGGCGACGCGCGCCGGGCGCTCACCGTCCTGGAGGCGGCTGCCGGCGTCGCCCTGGACCGCGCCGAGGCCCGGGGCGAGACGACGGGCCCGGGGAGTGCGCCCGTGGAGGTGACGGAGGAGGACGCCGCCCAGGCGATGGACGCGCAGGTCCAGCGGTACGACAAGGACGGGGACCAGCACTACGACGTGATCAGCGCGTTCATCAAGTCGATCCGCGGCTCCGACGTGGACGCGGCGATGCACTGGCTCGCCCGCATGCTGGAGGCGGGGGAGGACCCGAGGTTCATCGCCCGGCGGCTGATCATCTCGGCATCCGAGGACGTGGGCATGGCGGACCCCACCGCCCTGCAGACCGCGGTGGCCGCCGCGCAGGCGGTGCAGCTGATCGGCATGCCGGAGGGGCGGATCGTGCTCGGCCAGGCCGTGACGCACCTGGCCACCGCGCCCAAGTCCAACGCGTCCTACACCGCGGTCAACGAGGCGATCGCCGACGTGCGGGCCGGGGGAACGGGTGTGGTCCCCGCTCATCTGCGGGACTCGCACTACCCGGGGGCGAAGGCCCTCGGCCACGGCCAGGGGTACGTCTACAGCCACGACGAGCCGCACGCCGTCGCGCGACAGCAGTACGCCCCGGACCCGCTGGTGGGCCGCGACTACTACCGGCCCAAGCCGATCGGCCACGAGCGGCAGCTGGGCCCACAGGTGGACGCGCTGCGCCGGATCATCCGGGGGGACTGAGCGGAATGTCCGCGTCCGCCGCCCACTACGCCGTCCTGTCCACCGTTCCCGACTACGCGCATGCCCAGTCGACGGTGGACCGGCTCTCCGACTCCGGGTTCCCGGTGGAGCACGTGCGGGTCGCGGGCACGGGGCTGCGCTCGGTGGAGCAGGTGACCGGCCGACTGACCACGGGGGCCGTCGGCGTCTGCTAGACTTGCCCGCTGTCTGGCAGGCGCTGCGCCACCGGACGGATCCCCCCGCCTCACCCGCAGGTCTCCTGCGCGGGCACACGCGTGCCCGGCGAGGGCGGGGAGCGCAGCGCATCAGTGGATGACGGGCGGCGGCACGCCCCTCAGCTCTCCGAGGAACCGCGGAGGCCAGGTTCCGACGCCCTGAGCCGCGCCCCGTGCGCGGCGCTCGACCGGCGGCGGAGACAAACCCGAACAGTGCCGCACGTCGAAATAGGAAGCGAGATCGCCATGTCCGGCAACCTCCGCACGCGCCGCACGGTGCGCCACTCCCGTGCTCTGGGCATCGCCCTGACCCCCAAGGCCGAGAAGTACATGGAGCGCCGTCCGTACGGCCCCGGTCAGCACGGCCGCGCCCGCCGCAAGCAGGACTCCGACTACGCGGTGCGCCTGAAGGAGAAGCAGCGTCTGCGCGCCCAGTACAACATCCGCGAGGCGCAGATGCGCCGCTACTTCGAGGAGGCCAAGCGCACCGCCGGCCTGACCGGTGAGAACCTGGTCGAGCTCCTCGAGATGCGCCTGGACGCCCTCGTGCTGCGCGCCGGCTTCGCCCGCACCATCCAGCAGGCCCGCCAGCTCGTCGTGCACCGCCACATCATGGTGGACGGCAAGCGCGTGGACATCCCCTCGTTCCGCGTGAAGGAGGGCCAGATGATCCACGTGCACGAGCGCTCCGAGAAGATGGTGCCGTTCCAGCTGGCCGCCGCCGGCGCCCACCAGCAGGTCCTGCCCGCCACCCCGGGCTACCTGACCGTGGAGATCGAGAAGCTCCGCGCCACCCTCACCCGTCGCCCGAAGCGCTCCGAGGTCCCCGTGACCTGCGAGGAGCAGCTCGTGGTCGAGTACTACGCGCGCTGATCCGTCCCCCCGGGGCTCGCCCCGGACGACGACGCCGCGCGCGTCCCGGAGGCCCGGTCACCCGTCGAGGGGGCCGGGCCTCCGGCGTGTGACGACGGAGGGCCTCGGGCTCGGCGGCACGCTCGCCGCAGCCGGGGCGGCGCTCGCCGGACGGTAAGGTGGGGCGGGTATCCGCCCGTCGTGAAGGAGGCACCGCCATGTCCCGGATCACCTCGCTGCTGCTGGTCGGCGCCGGCACCGCCGCGGGCTGGATCGCGCACCGCGCGGTCGAGTCCGGCCGCCGCGCCGTGGACCAGGAGGCGGGCCGCCGCCTGCAGGAGACCCTGGACCCCACCCGTCTGGGCCGCTCCGCCGGCCAGGCCGTCGGCGACGCCGCCGCCGAAGCGCTCGCCCAGAGCGCGCAGGCGTTCACGGAGCGCCTGCGCGCCGACGCCCCGCCGTGGGTGAGCCAGCTGATCGGCCCGCCGCGGGACACGATCGAGGGCGAGGCCCTCGACACCCCCGACACGACCGCCACCCCCTCCTCCGCCCGGAAGGATCCGCACGCATGAAGTCCCACGAGATCGCCCGCCGCTGGACGGCCTACTTCGAGAAGCAGGGCCATCTGGTCGTGCCCTCGGCCTCCCTGGTCTCGCCGGACCCGTCGCTGCTGTTCACCGTGGCCGGCATGGTGCCGTTCATCCCGTACTTCCTGGGCGAGCAGACCCCGCCGTCGCCGCGCGCCACCAGCGTGCAGAAGTGCATCCGCACCGCGGACATCGAGGAGGTCGGCAAGACCGTCCGCCACGGCACCTTCTTCCAGATGTGCGGCAACTTCTCCTTCGGCGACTACTTCAAGGAGAAGGCCATCCCCATGGCCTGGGAACTGCTGACCACGTCCGTGGAGGACGGCGGCTACGGCCTGGACCCGGAGCGCCTCTGGGTCAC
The DNA here is from genome assembly GCF_020097155.1 of Micrococcus porci. Lineage (NCBI taxonomy): Bacteria > Bacillati > Actinomycetota > Actinomycetes > Micrococcales > Micrococcaceae > Micrococcus > Micrococcus porci. Next base: position 1,622,521 of record NZ_CP083691.1, read on the forward strand.
CGTGTACGAGGAGGACGACGAGGCCGCGCGCATCTGGCGCGAGGACGTCGGCGTGCGCCCGGAGCGCATCCAGCGCATGGGCAAGGCGGACAACTACTGGAACACCGGCCAGCCCGGCCCCGGCGGCCCCTGCTCGGAGATCTTCTACGACCGGGGCCCCGAGTACGGCGTCGAGGGCGGCCCGGAGGCGGACGACACCCGCTACATCGAGATCTGGAACCTCGTGTTCATGCAGTACCGCCTCTCCCAGGTGCGCTCGAAGTACGACTTCGACGTCGCCGGCGAGCTCGAGCACAAGAACATCGACACGGGCCTCGGCCTGGAGCGCCTGGCCATGATCCTCCAGGGCGTGGAGAACATGTACGAGACGGACCAGGTCCGCCCCGTGCTCGACCGCGCCGCAGAGCTGGCCGGCAAGTCCTACACCTCCACCGAGGACCCGGCCGACCCGCACTACGACGACGACGTCCGCCTGCGCATGGTGGCCGACCATGTGCGCTCGGCCCTGATGCTGATCAGCGACGGCGTGCGTCCCGGCAACGAGGGCCGCGGCTATGTGCTGCGCCGCCTGATCCGCCGCGTCGTCCGCGCCCTGCGCCTGATGGGCGTCACCGAGCCCGTGTTCCCCGAGCTGCTGCCGGTCTCCCGGGACGCGATGAAGGGCACCTACCCGGTCGTCGCGGACGAGTTCGAGCGCATCTCCCGGATCGCCTACGCCGAGGAGAAGGCGTTCCTGCGCACCATCGCCGCGGGCACCGCGCGCCTCGACGCCGCGGTGGGCCAGGCACGCTCGGCGGGCGGCGGCATCGCGGGCCCGGACGCGTTCGAGCTGCACGACACCTACGGCTTCCCGATCGAGCTGACGCTGGAGATCGCGGAGGAGGCCGGCGTCGCCGTGGACGAGGCCGGGTTCCACGCCCTCATGGCCGAGCAGCGCGACCGCGCCCGTGCGGACGCCAAGGCCAAGAAGTCCGGCCACACGGACACCGCCGTGTACCAGCGCCTGCGCGCCGAGGGCCAGACCCACTTCACCGGCTACACCGAGCACACCACCGAGTCCGTGGTGCGCGGCCTGCTGCAGAACGGCGAGGAGGTCGCGTCCGCGGGCGCCGGGACGGAGCTCGAGCTCGTCCTGGACGCCACGCCGTTCTACGCGGAGTCCGGCGGCCAGGCCGCGGACACCGGCGTCATCACCGGCGACGGCTTCTCCCTCGAGGTCCTCGACGTCCAGGCGCCCGTGAAGGGCCTGTCCGTGCACCGCGTGAAGGTGCTCGACGGCGAGGTGCCCGTGGGCGCCGAGGCCGTGGGCCGCATCGACCTGCAGCGTCGCCTGGACGGCGAGAAGGCCCACTCCGGCACCCACCTGGTGCACGCCGCCCTCCACCAGATCCTCGGCCCGGAGGCCACGCAGTCCGGCTCCTTCAACAAGGAGGGCTACCTGCGCTTCGACTTCCGCTGGGCGGAGGCCGTCTCCGCGATGGCGCGCTCCGAGATCGAGGACGTCGTCAACATCGCGATCCGCGACGACCACCAGGTCCTGACCCAGGAGATGTCCCTGGACGAGGCCCGCGCGATGGGCGCCATGAGCCTGTTCGGCGAGAAGTACGGCGACCGTGTGCGCGTCGTGGAGATCAACGGGGCGTGGTCCCGCGAGCTGTGCGGCGGCACCCACGTGGGCCGAACCGCCCAGATCGGCTCCCTGACGCTGCTCGGCGAGCAGTCCGTCGGCTCGGGCAACCGCCGCGTGGAGGCCCTCGTCGGCCTGGACTCGTTCCGCCATCTGGCCGCCGAGCGCACCCTGGTCTCCGACCTCTCGGAGATGTTCAAGGCGCCGGCCGACCAGCTCAAGGACCGCATCACCGCCACCATGGACCGGCTCAAGGCGGCCGAGAAGCAGGTGGCCGACCTCCAGGCCAAGGCCCTTCAGGCCCAGGCCGGCACCCTCGCCGCGCAGGCCCAGGACGTCACGACGACGTCCGGCGCGTCCGTCAAGGTGCTCGCCCACCACGCGGGCGAGGTCGCCGGCGACCAGCTGCGCTCCCTCGTGCTGGGCCTGCGCTCGCGCATCGAGTCCGCCGGAGGCAACGCGGCGGGCACGCCGGTGCTCGTCGCCCTGACGGGCGAGGCCAAGGGGCGGCCGCTGGTCGTCGTCGCGACCAACGAGGCCGCCCGCGGCGCCGGGCTCAAGGCCGGGGCCATGGTCAAGCTCGCCACGGCCGCCCTCGGCGGCGGGGGCGGCGGCAAGGACGACGTCGCACAGGGCGGCGGGCAGGACGTCACCGCGGTCGCCGCGGCGCTCGACGCCGTGCTCGACGCCGTGCGGGACGCGTGAGCGCGCAGGCCGCCGTGCGGGGGCGGGTCCTGGGGGTCGACGTGGGCAGGGCCCGCGTCGGCCTGGCCGCGTCCGACCCCGACGGCCTGATCGCCACGCCCGTGGAGACGCTGCGGCGTGACGCGCGGCAGCGGCGGGACCACGCCGAGCTGCTCGACCGCGCGCGCGAGCTGGACGCGGTGGCCGTCTACGTGGGGCTGCCGCGCAACCTGCGCGGGGAGCACACCCCGTCGACGCAGGACGCGGTGGAGTACGCGGCGGCGATCGAGGCGCTGGTGGCCGAGGCCGGCACGCCGATCCCGGTGCGGCTCGTGGACGAGCGGCTGAGCACCGTCAGCGCGCAGGCGGCGCTCCACCGCGCCGGCCGCACGGTGAAGGACAGCCGCGGCGTGATCGACCAGGCCGCCGCCGTCGAGCTCCTCCAGGACGCCCTCGAGGTCCAGCGCCGCCGCGGCGCCTGGGCCGGGATCACCGTCGCGGAGGCCCGCGCATGAGCGCGCCCCCGCCGCCCCCCTGGCGCGAGGACGAGACCGACGACGACCTCGACGTCTTCGGGTTGGTGGACCACGGCGAGGACGAGCCCGAGCCCGAGCCCGAACGAGTCGAGCGGCAGCCGGCTCCGCCGCGCCCCGTGGGGCGCGCGCGGCGCCCGAGGGTCCGGACCGGGGGCTCGCACCGGCTGCGCGCGATCGGCCGGAACCTGGCGGTCGAACGTCCGCGGGGGGCCGTGGTCCTCGCCGTGGCGGCGCTGGCCGTGGTGCTGGTCGCCGCCCTCCTGGTGGTTCTGTTCTCCCGCCCGGCCGATCGCCAGGCCGTCTCCGGCGACCGGGTCACCTTCACGGTCGAGCCGGGGGAGGACCTCGCATCCGTGGCCGCCCGCCTGGACGAGCGCGGCATCGTGGCCTCCGACCGGGCCGTGCTCGACGCGGCCGAGGACTCGGGGCAGACCTCGATCGGCGCGGGCGAGTACGTCCTGCGGGAGCAGATGCCCGCGGCGGACGCCCTGGCCGTGCTGCAGGGCCGTGCGGAGGGCGCCTCCCACTACGTGGTCGTCGGCCGAGGCCGGTGGCTGAGCGAGGTGCTGGACGGGCTCGCCCAGTCCACCGGGCTGCCGCGCGCCGACTTCGAGGCGGCGGCCGAGGATCCGACGCGCTACGGCGTGCCGGAGCAGGCCCCCTCCCTCGAGGGGTGGCTGGATCCGGGGGAGTACTACCCGCCGGTCGGCGCCGACGCCGAGCAGGTCCTCGCCGAGCTCGTGAAGCCCCGACTCGCCCACCTGCGCGCCCAGGGCGTCACGGACCCGGCGGAGCAGCAGCGGATCGTCACGATCGCCTCCATCCTCGAGGCGGAGGCGCTGCCGAAGGACTATCCGCGCGTGGCCGGCGTCATCGACAACCGGCTCAACGACCCTGACGCCGAGACCCGCGGTCTGCTCCAGGTCGACTCCACCGTGAACTACGGCCTGGGCCGGCGCAACCTCCAGTTCAGCGCCGCGCAGCGCGCGGACGAGTCGAACACGTACAACACCTACCAGCACACCGGACTCCCCCCGGGACCGATCGGCATGCCCTCGGACGCCGCGATCGAGGGGGCCGTCCACCCGGAGCCGTCGGAGGACCTGTACTGGGTCACCACGGACATCGCCACCGGCCACACGGAGTTCTCCCGGACCTACGAGGAGCACAGCGTGCATCAGGAGGAGTTCCGCCGGTACTGCGCGCAGAACCCGGGGGTGTGCTGATGGCCGGTGCGACGTTCAGGGCGGCCGTCCTGGGCCGTCCGATCGCCCATTCGCTCTCTCCCGTGCTGCATGCGGCCGCCTACCGGGCGCTGGGCCTGGACGTGGACTACGGCCGCGCGGACCTCGGGGAGGAGGAGGTCGGCCCGTGGCTGGCGGCCCGGCTGGGCGCCCCGGGCTCCGCGGCGAGGCCCGCCGGGCCCTCGGGCGGCGACTGGCTGGGCGTGTCCGTCACCATGCCTCTCAAGCCCGCCGTCGTCCCTCTGGCGGACGAGCTCTCCGCGCGCGTGCGGGAGCTCGGCGTGGCCAACACCCTGGTGAGGGACCACCCCGACCATCCGGGCAGCCTCCTGGCGCACAACACGGACGTGGACGGGATCGTCCGGGCCCTGGCGGAGCGGGGCCTCGACGCGGGGGCCGGCGGCGGGGCCGTGGGGATCCTCGGCAACGGCGGGACGGCCACGGCCGCGGTGGCGGCCGCGTCCCTGCTGCGCGCCGAGACGGTGGTGCTCGGGGTGCGCGACGCCGGCCGGGCCCGGGACGTCGTCGCCCTCGCCGACCGCCTGGGCCTCGGGGTGCGCGTGGAGGCGCAGGACGCACTGGTGCGGCAGGCCGCGGACCTGCGCGCCGTGGTGGCCACGCTGCCGCCGCGCGCCGCCGACCCGCTCGCCGACAAGGTCCCCGCCGGTGTGCTGCCCCCGCTGCTCGACGCGGCCTACGACCCGTGGCCGTCGGCGATCGCCCGCGCCTGGTCGGCCGCCGGGGGAGGGGTGGCCTCCGGGCTGTCGATGCTCCTCCACCAGGGGGTCGAACAGGTGCGCCTGTTCACCGAGCGCCCGCGCCGGGCCGCGGGCGGGGTGGAGCCGGACTGGGCGGAGGTCACCGCCGCCGCGTCCCGGGCGCTAGGGCTGCCCGGCCGCTGACCGCCGGCGCGGGTCACATGCCGGCTCCGCCGGCGCCGCCCGTGAGAGACTGCACGCCATGGTGCGCTGGTTGACAGCGGGCGAGTCTCACGGCCCCGCGCTCACAGGAATCGTCGAAGGACTGCCGGCCGGGATCCCGGTCACGACGCAGGAGATCCAGGACGCGCTCGCGCGCCGTCGCCTGGGCTACGGGCGAGGCGCCCGGATGAAGTTCGAGCAGGACGCGGTGACGGTGCTCGGCGGCATCCGCCACGGGCTCACCCTCGGCTCGCCCGTGGCCATCCAGGTGGGCAACACCGAGTGGCCCAAGTGGGAGCAGGTCATGGCCGCGGATCCCGTGCCCGAAGAGGAGCTGGCGGGCCTGGCCCGCAACGCGAGGCTCACCCGCCCGCGGCCCGGCCACGCCGACCTCACCGGCATGCAGAAGTACGGCTTCGACGAGGCCCGCCCGCTGCTCGAGCGCGCGTCCGCCCGGGAGACCGCCGCACGCGTGGCCCTCGGCACGGTCGCCCGCGCGTTCCTCGCGGAGCTGGGCGTGCGGATCGTCTCTCACACCGTCGCCTTCGGCGAGGCCGCCCTGCCCGAGCCCCACGCGTTCCCCGTGCCGGAGGACCAGGACCGGCTCGACGCCGACCCGGTGCGCTGCATCGACCCGGAGACCTCCGCCGCGATGGTCGCCGAGGTGGACGCGGCCCACAAGGAGGGCGAGACCCTCGGCGGCGTCGTCGAGGTCCTGGCCTACGGCGTGCCGATCGGCCTGGGCTCCCACGTGCACTGGGACCGCCGGCTCGACGCGCGCCTGGCCGGCGCGCTCATGGGCATCCAGGCCATCAAGGGCGTCCAGGTGGGCGACGGCTTCGCCACGGCGTCCCGGCGCGGGTCCGCCGCCCACGACGGCATCGCCCGCGGCGCGGACGGGCGCCCCCGCCGCACGAGCGACCGCGCCGGCGGCATCGAGGCCGGCATGTCCACGGGCGAGCTGCTGCGCGTCTCCGCCGCCATGAAGCCCATCGCCACCGTCCCGCGCGCCCTGCCCACCGTGGACGTGGCCACCGGGGCGGAGACCACCGCCCACCACCAGCGCTCCGACGTCGCGGCCGTGCCCGCCGCCGGCATCGTGGCCGAGGCCATGGTGGCGCTCGTCCTGGCGGACGCCGTCCTGGAGAAGTTCGGCGGCGACTCCGTGGCGGAGACCCGCCGGAACATGGAGGCCTTCACGGCCGCGCTGCCCGCGCTGCCGGACGCGCCCGCCGAGCAGCCCGCCGCCGACCACATGGGCGACCCGCTGCAGTGAGCGCGCAGCCGGCCCCCACGGACGGGGTCCCCTCCTGGGAGGCGATGGTCCGGGGGCTCGACGGCCGCCTGGCCGAGACGAGCCGGGACCCCGGTCCCGTCGTCGTCCTCGTGGGGCCGATGGGCGCGGGCAAGACCACCGTCGGCCGGGCCCTCGCCGAGGCCACGGGGCGGGTCTTCGTGGACTCCGACGCCCTGTTCGAGGACGCCTTCGGCTCGATCCCCGCCTACTTCACCTCCCGGGGGGAGCCGGAGTTCCGGCGCCAGGAGGAGCGTGTCATCGCCCACGTGCTGGCCCACCCGGCCCCCTGCGTCCTCGCCTGCGGCGGGGGAGCCGTGCTCTCCGCGGCCACCCGCGCCCGCCTCGCGGATCCACGCGCGGTCGTCGTCAGCCTGCAGGTGGCGGAGCCGGAGGCGCTGCGCCGGCTCGGCGGCGGGGCCGGTCGCCCGGTGCTCGCGGGAGACCCCGCGGGACGGTGGAAGGCCGTCCTCGCCGAGCGCGCCCCGCTCTATGCCGAGGTCGCCGACCTCACCCTGGACGGCACCGGCCACCGGCCCGGCGACATCGCCTCGCGTATCGTGGAGGCGATCCCCACCCTGCCGAGGAGGCACACCCGCCCATGACGGAGCACCAGCCGGACCAGTCCGACCCCATCGCGGAGCATTCCGCCGCCGCACCCGAGCAGGACGTCACCGTGATCCCCGTCGCGGGGGGCCCGGAGAACCGGGCCGGCGGCGGGTACGACGTCGTCGTCGGACGCGGACTGCTGGGGCGCCTCCCGGCCGTGCTCGGCCCCCAGGTGCGCCGCGTCCTGGTGATCCACCCCCGCGCGCTGCGCGCCACCGGCGACGTCGTCAAGAACGACCTCGAGGCCGCCGGCCTGGTCTCCCTGACCGCGGAGATCCCGGACGCCGAGGAGGGCAAGCACCTCCAGGTCGCCGGCTTCTGCTGGCAGGTCCTCGGCCAGAACGACTTCACGCGCTCGGACGCGATCGTCTCCGTGGGCGGCGGCGCCGTCTCCGACCTCGCGGGCTTCGTGGCCGCCACCTGGCTGCGCGGCATCCGCGTGGTGCACATGCCCACGACGCTGCTCGGCATGGTCGACGCCGCCGTGGGCGGCAAGACCGGCATCAACACCGCCGAGGGAAAGAACCTCGTGGGCGCCTTCCACCCGCCGGCCGGCGTGCTCGCCGACCTGGACACGCTGCTGACCCTGCCCTCCAACGAGCTGGTCTCCGGCCTCGCCGAGGTCGTCAAGTGCGGCTTCATCGCCGACCCGCGCATCCTCGAGCTGATCGAGGAGGCCCCGGAGCAGGCGCAGAACCCCCACTCGGCCGTGCTGCGCGAGCTCATCGAGCGCGCCGTCCGGGTGAAGGCGGAAGTCGTCTCCGGCGACCTGCGCGAGGCCGGCCCCCGCGAGGCGCTCAACTACGGGCACACCCTCGGCCACGCGATCGAGCACGCCGAGCGCTACCAGTGGCGGCACGGCGCGGCCGTGTCCGTGGGCCTCGTGTTCGCCGCCGAGCTGGCGCGCTCCCTGGGCCGGCTCGACGACGCCACCGCGGACCGCCACTGGTCCGTCCTGCAGTCCCTCGGGCTCCCCGTCTCCTACCGGGGCGACCGCTGGCAGACGCTGCTCGAGGGCATCAAGCGGGACAAGAAGAACCGCGGCGACCAGCTGCGCTTCGTCCTCCTCGACGGCCTCGCCCGCCCGACGACGGTGGACATCCCGGACGCGTCCCTGCTGTTCGCGGCCTACCAGGAGATCGCCGAGTGAGCCGCGCCGGTAGAATGGCCGGCGCACACTGAACAGACGCATGCAGCGGGCCGGCGCGGCCCGCACGAGATCGGGAGAAGACGAGTGGCCACGACCAACGACATCAAGAACGGCTCCGTGCTCAACCTGGAGGGCCAGCTCTGGAACGTCATCGAGTTCCAGCACGTGAAGCCGGGCAAGGGCGGCGCCTTCGTGCGCACCAAGATGCGCAACATCACCTCCGGCAAGGTCGTGGACAAGACCTTCAACGCCGGCACCAAGGTCGAGTTCGCCACCGTGGACCGCTCGGACTACCAGTACCTGTACCAGGACGGCGAGGACTACGTCTTCATGGACGTCAAGGACTACGACCAGATCACGGTGCCCGCCGCCGTCGTGGGCGACGCCGCCAAGTACATGTTGGAGAACACCCAGGTGGTCATCGCCATGAACGAGGGCACGCCGCTGTACCTCGAGATGCCCGCCTCCGTGGTGTTGGAGATCACCTACACCGAGCCGGGCCTGCAGGGCGACCGCTCCTCCGCCGGCACCAAGCCCGCCACCGTGGAGACCGGCGCCGAGATCCAGGTGCCGCTGTTCGTGGAGCAGGGCACCCGCGTCAAGGTGAACACCACCAACGGCGAGTACCTGGGCCGCGTCAATGACTGACACCCCCTCCGCCTCCGACGCCAAGCGGGGGACCACGGCGCGCAGCCGCTCCCGGCAGCGCGCCGTGGAGATCCTCTTCGAGGCGGAGCAGCGGGGCACGGACGTCCTGCAGGGCATCCGGACCCGCCGTGAGAGCACCGACCTGCAGGTCAACGCGTACACCCAGCGGCTCGTCGAGGGCGTCGTCGCGGACCAGGAGCGGGTCGACGAGGCCCTGACCTCGTACTCGCGCGGCTGGTCCCTGGACCGCATGCCGGCCGTGGACCGCGCCATCCTCCGGGTGGGCGCGTGGGAGCTGCTGTTCGAGGACGAGGTCCCGGACGCCGTCGCCGTGTCCGAGGCGGTGGCCCTGGCCGCCGCCCTGTCCACGGACGAGTCGCCGGAGTTCGTGAACGGGCTCCTGGGCCGGCTCCAGCAGGTCAAGCCGACCCTGCTCGCCTGAGCCGCACCCGCCACGCCAGGCCGCACCGGGGCCCCGTCATCCACGACGGGGCCCCGGTCCGCGCTGATAGAGTCGAGGCGTGCCGCCGCCCGTCCGGCCGGACCGGCGACGCACGCAGACCGCATCCTTTAACGACCGTCCTGTGAGGCGGGGAAGGAGGCGCCGGCATGGGAGGGATCCCCGCCGCACCTCGTGCTGCACGCACAGTGCTGACCGCACCCGAGATCGACCGGGCGCTGACGCGCATCGCCCACGAGATCCTCGAGTCCAACAAGGGTCCCGAGGGGCTCGTCCTGATGGGCATCCCGCGCCGGGGGGTGCCGCTCGCCCGCCGCCTCGCGGCCGTCCTCCACCGCATCGACCCGGCCTTCGACCCGGTCTCCGCCGTGGGCGAGGTGGACGTCACCCTCTACCGGGACGACCTCCGCCGCGGCACCGCCCGCACCCCCGCGCCCACCCGGCTGCCCGATCACCCGCTGGACGGCGCCGTCGTCGTGCTGGTGGACGACGTCCTGTTCTCCGGGCGCACCATCCGCGCCGCCCTGGACGCCCTCGCGGACCTGGGCCGCCCGGCCGCCGTGCGCCTGGCCGTGCTCGTGGACCGCGGGCACCGCGAGCTGCCGATCCGCGCCGACTTCGTGGGCAAGAACCTTCCGACCTCCACCGCCGAGCGTGTGCAGGTCCGCCTCACCGAGGTCGACGGGCCGGACGGCTCGGGCGAGGTCCCGGAGGACGCGGTGCGCATCGTCGACGCCCCCGCGGAGACCCCGAGGGAGGCCTGAGCCGTGCGCCACCTGCTCGACACCGCGGACCTGACCCGCGCCGAGGCCCTCGCCGTGCTGGACACCGCCGAGGAGATGGCGGCCGTCAACGCGCGCGAGGTGAAGAAGCTGCCCTCCCTGCGCGGCCGCACGGTGGTGAACCTCTTCCTCGAGGACTCCACCCGCACCCGCATCTCCTTCGAGGCCGCGGCCAAGCGCCTCTCCGCGGACGTCATCAGCTTCTCCGCCAAGGGCTCCTCCGTGTCCAAGGGCGAGTCCCTGAAGGACACCGTGCAGACCCTCGAGGCCATCGGCGCGGACGCGATCGTCATGCGCCACTGGTCCTCCGGCGCGGCGGCCCAGCTGGCGGCCTCCGGCTGGGTGGACTCCGCCGTGGTGAACGCCGGCGACGGCACCCACGCCCACCCCACCCAGGCCCTGCTGGACGCCTTCACGCTGCGCCACCACCTGGCCGCCCACGACGGCGTCGCCCCCACGGGCACCGACCTCACCGGCATGCACGTCGTGATCGTGGGCGACATCCTGCACTCCCGCGTCGCCCGCTCCAACGTGTGGCTGCTGACGCTGCTGGGCGCCCGCGTGACGCTGGCCGCCCCGCCCACGCTGCTGCCCGTGGGCGTGGCCTCCTGGCCGGCCCGGGTGACCTACTCCCTGGACGAGGCCCTCGCCGACGCCCCCGACGCCGTCATGATGCTCCGCGTGCAGGCCGAGCGCATGGGCGGGGCCTACTTCCCGTCCGCGGGGGAGTACACCCGCCTCTGGGGGCTGAACCCGGCGCGGTTCGAGCGCCTGACCCGCCAGTCCGGATCCCGCCTGGACACGCCGCTGGTCATGCACCCCGGCCCCATGAACCGCGGCCTGGAGATCTGCGACGCCGCCGCGGACTCCCCGCAGAACACCGTCCTGGAGCAGGTGGCCAACGGCGTGTCCGTGCGCATGGCCGTGCTGCACCTCGTGCTGAACCAGGATCCCGCCCTCGCCCCCCAGGAGGCCCGCCCGTGAGCACCACCGTCCCTCCCGCCCTCCTCTTCCGCGGGGCCGCCCTGGCCTCCGGCCGCGTGGCGGACGTCCTCGTGAGCGACGGCCGCGTCGCCGCGGTCGGGGAGGTCCCGGCCGTCGACGCCGAGGGCGCGAGCGTCGTCGAGGCCGCCGGCACGGTGCTCCTGCCCGGCCTCGTGGACCTGCACACCCACCTCCGCCAGCCCGGCAAGGAGGACGCCGAGACCGTCGAGACCGGCACCCGTGCCGCCGCCCGCGGCGGATTCACCGCCGTCCACGCCATGGCGAACTCGACGCCCACGGCGGACACCGCGGGCGTCGTCGAGCAGGTCTGGCGCCTGGGGCGCGAGGCCGGCTGGTGCGACGTCCACCCGGTGGGCGCCGTCACGGTGGGCCTGGCGGGGGAAGCCCTCGCCGACATCGGCGCGATGGCCGACTCGCAGGCGCGCGTCCGGATGTTCTCCGACGACGGCATGTGCGTGCACGACGCCGTGCTCATGCGCCGCGCCCTCGAGTACGTGAAGTCCTTCGGCGGCTTCGTGGCGCAGCACGCCCAGGAGCCCAGGCTCACCGCGGGTGCGCAGATGAACGAGTCGGAGCTCTCCGGCGTCCTCGGCCTCGCCGGCTGGCCGGCGGTCGCGGAGGAGGCGATCATCGCCCGCGACGTGCTGCTCGCCCAGCACGTGGACTCGCGCCTGCACGTCTGCCACGTGTCCACCGCCGGCTCCGTGGAGCTGATCCGCTGGGCCAAGGCGCAGGGCGTGCAGGTGACCGCCGAGGTGACCCCCCACCACCTGCTGCTCACCGAGGAGCTCGTGCGCTCCTACGACCCGGTGTTCAAGGTCAACCCGCCGCTGCGTCGCGAGTCGGACGTCCACGCCCTGCGCGCGGCGCTGGCGGACGGCACCATCGACACGGTGGGCACGGACCACGCCCCCCACACGGCGGAGTCCAAGCAGTGCGAGTGGACCGTCGCCGCGATGGGCATGACCGGCCTGGAGACCGCGCTCTCCGTGGTGCAGCAGGCCATGGTGGACACCGGCCTGATGGACTGGTCCGGCGTGGCGCGGGCCATGTCCACGGAGCCGGCCCGCATCGCCGGGCTGCAGGACCAGGGCCAGGCCGACGAGTCCGGCGAGCCGCTCGTGGGCGCCGTCGCCAACCTGGTACTGTGGGACCCGGCCGTGCGTCGCGCTGTGGATCCCGAGACCCACGCGACGCGCTCCCGCAACAGCCCGTACCGGGGCATGGAGCTGCCCGGCGCGGTCGTGCACACCGTCTACCGCGGCCGCCGGGTCGTCGCCGACGGCGAGCTCACCCAGCCCGTGGTCCACGCCGACGCCCCCGAGGGCCGCGCATGAGCGCGGTGCTCCCGGCGGCGCTGCCCCTGGCGGCCACGCCGGTCCCGCCGGCCTCGCCCATGAAGGACTACTCGGACGTCTGGCTGCCGATCGTGCTGACGACCGTCGGGGTCATCGCCCTCCTGCTGGCCCTCATCGCATGGGGCTGGCGCGGCCGCCGGCGGCGGCAGGCCGGCATCCCGGCGCCGGCCACCGTGCCGCCCGAGGTCCTGGAGCGCGAGCCCGCCGTGTCCGCGGAGGGCATGTGGGTGGGCACCGTCTCCGGCACCGACCGCCTCGACCGGGTGGCCGTCCACGACCTGGGGCTGCGCTCCTCCGGCGTGCTGGAGGTCCACACGGCGGGCGACCGGCCCGGCGTGCTGGTGCTGCGCCCGAACATCGCCCCGCTGTTCGTCCCCGCCGCCCACCTCATGGAGGCCGGCCGCTCCGCCGGCATCGCCGGCAAGTTCGTGGAGCCCGGCGGGCTTGTCGCGTGGGGCTGGCGCCTCGGCGACGTCGACGTCACCTCCGCCTTCCGCCCCCGCCGCCCCGAGGACCGCGACCGCGTCCTGGAGGCCCTGCAGACCGTCATCGACCGCGCCGGCCGCCCCGACGCAGGACAGGAGAACGCCCGATGAGCACCCCGACCCCCGAGACCGCCCTGCTGGTGCTGGAGGATGGCACCGTGCACCGCGGCCGCGCCTACGGCGCCCGCGGCTCCACGCTGGGCGAGGCCGTGTTCACCACCGGCATGACCGGCTACCAGGAGACCCTGACGGACCCCTCCTACGCCCGCCAGATCGTGGTGCAAACCGCCCCGCACATCGGCAACACCGGTGTGAACGACGAGGACGCCGAGTCCCGCGCCATCTGGGTGGCCGGCTACGTGGTGCGCGACGCCGCCCGCCGCCCCTCGAACTGGCGCTCCCAGCGCACCCTGGACGAGGAGCTCGCCGCGCACGGCGTCGTGGGCATCCAGGATGTGGACACCCGGGCCATCACGCGCGCACTGCGCACCGAGGGGTCCATGAAGGCCGGCATCTTCTCCGGCGAGGCCGCCCAGCGCCCCGAGGCCGAACTGCTGGCGGAGGTCCGCGAGCAGCCGTCCATGGCCGGCGCCCGCCTGGCCGAGACCGTCTCCGCCCCCTCCGCGTACGTCGTCGAGCCGTCCGACCACGGCTGGGACGGCGAGCCCATCGCCGACGTCGCCGCCCTGGACCTCGGCATCAAGGCCGCCACCCCGCACCACCTGGCCGCCCGCGGCATCCGCGTGCACGTCCTCCCGGCGGACTCCGACTTCGCCGCGATCCAGGCCGTGCGGCCGGACGGCGTCTTCATGTCCAACGGCCCGGGCGACCCCGCCACCGCGGACGCCCAGGTTGCCGTCCTCCGCGAGGTCCTGGACGCGGGCCTGCCGTACTTCGGCATCTGCTTCGGCAATCAGATCTTCGGCCGCGCCCTCGGCTTCGGCACCTACAAGCTGCCGTTCGGCCACCGCGGCCCGAACCAGCCGGTGATGGACAAGGCCACGGGCCGCGTGGAGATCACATCCCAGAACCACGGCTTCGCGGTGGACGCCCCGATCGGCGAGGTCGTGGAGGCCCCGGAGGCCCGCTACGGCCGCGTCGAGGTCTCCCACTGGTCCCTCAACGACGACGTCGTGGAGGGCCTGCGCCTGCTCGACCGCCCCGCCTTCTCCGTCCAGTTCCACCCCGAGGCCGCCGCCGGTCCGCACGACTCGCTCGGCCTGTTCGACCGGTTCGCCCACACGCTCACCGAACGCCGCGCCGCCGCCCCGTCCGCCACCCCCGAAGGAGCCTGATCCATGCCCAAGCGCACCGACCTGAAGTCCGTCCTGGTCATCGGCTCCGGGCCCATCGTCATCGGCCAGGCGGCCGAGTTCGACTACTCCGGCACCCAGGCCATCCGCGTGCTCAAGGAGGAGGGCGTCCGCGTCATCCTCGTGAACTCCAACCCGGCGACGATCATGACCGACCCGGAGCTGGCCGATGCCACCTACGTCGAGCCCATCACCCCCGAGGTGGTCGCCAAGATCATCGAGAAGGAGCGCCCGGACGCGGTCCTGCCCACCCTCGGCGGCCAGACCGCGCTGAACACGGCGATCGCCCTGGACAAGGACGGCGTCCTCGAGAAGTTCGGCGTCGAGCTGATCGGCGCGAACATCGCCGCGATCGAGCTCGGTGAGAACCGCGAGCTGTTCAAAGGCGTCGTGGAGCGCGCCGGCGGCGAGTCCGCCCGCTCGCACATCGTGCACACCATGGAGGAGGCCTTCGCCGCCGTCGAGGACCTCAAGTACCCCGTCGTCGTGCGCCCGTCCTTCACCATGGGCGGCCTCGGCTCCGGCATGGCCTACGACGAGGCCGACCTGCGCCGCATCTGCGGCGCCGGCCTGCAGTACTCGCCCACCTCCGAGGTGCTCCTGGAGGAGTCCATCCTGGGCTGGAAGGAGTACGAGCTGGAGATGATGCGGGACAAGAACGACAACGTCGTCGTCGTCTGCTCCATCGAGAACGTCGACCCCGTGGGCGTGCACACCGGCGACTCGATCACCGTCGCCCCGGCGATGACCCTCACCGACCGCGAGTACCAGAAGCTGCGCGACATCTCCATCAACGTCATCCGCGAGGTCGGCGTGGACACCGGCGGCTGCAACATCCAGTTCGCCGTGAACCCGGAGGACGGCCGCGTCGTCGTCATCGAGATGAACCCGCGCGTGTCCCGCTCCTCGGCGCTGGCCTCCAAGGCGACCGGCTTCGCGATCGCCAAGATCGCCACCAAGCTGGCCCTGGGCTACACGATGGACGAGATCCCCAACGACATCACGCAGAAGACGCCGGCCTCCTTCGAGCCCGTCCTCGACTACGTGGTGGTGAAGGTCCCGCGGTTCGCGTTCGAGAAGTTCCCGGCCGCCGACGCCACGCTGACCACCACGATGAAGTCCGTGGGCGAGGCCATGGCGATCGGCCGCTCGTTCTCCGAGGCCCTGCAGAAGGCCCTCCGCTCGCTGGAGCAGAAGGGCTCCGAGCTGTCCTTCGACCGCGACGCCGACCCGGCCTCCCTGCTCGCGTCCGCCCGCACCGCGACCACGCAGCGCCTGGCCCAGACCCAGCGCGCCCTCTACGCCGGCGCCACGCTCGAGGAGGCCTTCGAGGCCACCGCGATCGACCCGTGGTTCCTCGACCAGCTGATGCTGATCAACGAGGTCGCCGACGAGGTCCGCGAGGCCCCGCAGCTGGACGAGGCGGTCCTCCGCCGCGCCAAGCGCCACGGCTTCTCCGACGCCCAGATCGGCTCCCTGCGCCACATGGACCCCGCCGTGGTCCGCGGGCTGCGCCACGCCCTCGGCGTGCGCCCCGTCTACAAGACCGTGGACACCTGCGCCGCCGAGTTCGAGGCGTTCACCCCCTACCGCTACTCCAGCTACGACCTGGAGTCGGAGGTCGACGAGCACGCCGCGCCGTCCGTGGTGATCCTCGGCTCCGGCCCGAACCGCATCGGCCAGGGCATCGAGTTCGACTACTCGTGCGTCCACGCCACCCTCGCCCTGCGCGAGGCCGGCTACGAGACCGTCATGGTCAACTGCAACCCCGAGACCGTCTCCACGGACTACGACATCTCCGACCGCCTCTACTTCGAGCCCCTCACCCTGGAGGACGTGCTCGAGGTGATCGCGGCGGAGGAGGCGACCGGCGGCGTCGCCGGCGTGTTCGTGCAGCTCGGCGGGCAGACCCCGTTGAAGCTGGCCCAGCAGCTGGCCGATGCGGGCGTGCCGATCCTCGGCACCTCCCCGGAGGCCATCGACCTGGCCGAGCACCGCGGCGAGTTCGCCCGCGTGCTCGACGAGGCCGGGCTCATCGCCCCGAAGAACGGCACGGCCGTCTCCTTCGAGGACGCCAGGCGCGTCGCGGACGAGATCGGCTATCCGGTGCTCGTCCGCCCGTCCTACGTGCTGGGCGGCCGCGGCATGGAGATCGTGTACACGGAGGAGGCGCTGGCCCACTACGTCACGAACGCCACCGAGATCACCCCCACGCAGCCGATGCTCGTCGACCGCTTCCTCGAGGACGCCATCGAGATCGACGTGGACGCCCTCTACGACGGCCACGAGCTGTACCTGGGCGGCGTCATGGAGCACATCGAGGAGGCCGGCATCCACTCCGGGGACTCGGCCTGCGTCCTGCCGCCCGTGACCCTCGGCCCGGACGTGCTGGAGCGCGTGCGCACCGCCACGGAGAAGATCGCCGCGGGCGTGGGCGTGCGCGGCCTGATCAACATCCAGTTCGCGCTCGCCTCGGACGTGCTCTACGTGATCGAGGCGAACCCCCGCGCGTCCCGCACGGTGCCGTTCGTCTCCAAGGCCACCGGCGTGCAGCTGGCCAAGGCCGCGGCGATGATCGGCATGGGCCGGACCATCGCGGAGCTGCGCGCGGCCGGCACCCTGCCCACCGCCTTCGACGGCGCCTCCCTCCCGATGGGGGCCTCGGTGGCCGTCAAGGAGGCCGTGCTGCCCTTCACCCGCTTCCGCACGGCGGAGGGCCGCGTGGTCGACTCCCTGCTGGGCCCGGAGATGCGCTCCACGGGCGAGGTGATGGGCATCGACCGCCACTTCGACACCGCGTTCGCGAAGTCGCAGGCCGGCGCGGGCGGTCCGCTGCCCACCGAGGGCCGGGTGTTCGTCTCGGTCGCCAATCGGGACAAGCGCGCCGTGGTCGGCCAGGCCAAGCGCCTCGTGGACCTCGGCTTCGAGATCGTCTCCACGGGCGGCACCGCCGAGGTGCTGCGCCGCAACGGCGTGCCCGCCGAGGTCGTGGCGAAGATCGCGGACGCGTCCGACGCCGACGGCGCCGGGACCGTCCTCGAGCAGCTGCACGAGGGCCGCGTGGACCTCGTGTTGAACACGCCCTCCGGCGGCGAGGCCCGCACCGACGGCTACGAGATCCGCGCCGCGGCCACCTCCCTGGGCGTGCCGGTGATCACCACGACCGCCGAGTTCGCCGCATGCCTGCAGGCCATCGAGGCGATGCGCACCTACGAGTGGTCGGTCACCTCGCTGCAGGAGCACGAAGAGCGCCTCGCGCAGGCGGTCGCGGCGGAGGCGTCCGCGTGAGCGTGCCCGCCGCGTCCATGACGCGTGAGCCCTTCGGGCGGCGCCTGGCCGCGGCGATGGCCGCGGCCGGGCCGCTGTGCCTGGGGATCGACCCCCACCCGTCCCTGCTGCAGGCCTGGGGGCTGCCCGACACGGCCGCCGGCCTGGAGTCCTTCGGGCTGACGGCCCTGGAGGCCGCAGCCGGGGACGGCGCGGCCCGCGTGGCCGCCGTGAAGCCCCAGGTGGCCCTCTTCGAGCGCCACGGCTCGGCCGGCCTCGCGGTCCTGGAGCGGCTGCTGGCGGAGGCCCGGGACGCCGGGGTGCTCACCATCGCCGACGCCAAGCGCGGGGACATCGGCTCCACGATGGACGGCTACGCGGCGGCCTGGCTGGACGACGCCTCGCCCCTGGCCGCCGACGCCGTGACGCTGAGCCCCTACCTGGGCTACGGGACGCTGACCGCGAGCATCGAGCGGGCGGCCGCCGCCGGCCGCGGGGTGTTCGTGCTCGCACTGACCTCGAACCCGGAGGGGGCCTCCGTCCAGCACGTCGGCGCGTCCGAGGGGCAGGGGGCCGTGGCCGCACGGATCGTCACGTCCGCGGCCGCGGACGACGCCCGGCTGGCCGGTCTCGACGGCTGGGGCCCGGTGGGCCTGGTGGTCGGGGCGACGGTGGCGGGCCATGCCCGCGAGCTGGGCATCGACCTCGCCGCGCTGCGCGGACCGCTGCTGGCCCCCGGCTTCGGGGCGCAGGGTGCCACCGGGGCGGGCATGCGGGAGGCGTTCGGCGCGGCCTGGCCCCAGGTGCTGGCCACGTCGTCCCGAGGGATCCTGGCGGCCGGTCCGACTGTGACCTCGCTCACGCGCGCCATCGACGCCGCCCGGGCTGACCTGGGAGTCGAGGGGCCCGACCCGCGGCATGCCGCGGGCAGGGATGCGTGATGGTAACTTTCCGTCCGAACTCAGCCGGTTATGGTTGTTTGAACGACCAACCGGCACCGTGCCGGGGAACCACCGGACGATGGAGCGAGGACTTTCGATGGCACTGCGGCAGTTGAGCGTCGAGGAGCGGGCTGAAGCGCGGGCCAAGGCCCTGCGGGCCCGCCAGGAGCGCGCGACCCTCAAGACCTCCTTCGCCAACCGAGACCTCAGCCTGCAGGAGGTGTTCGCCCGTGCGGACGTCGACCCCGCCATCGGCCGGCTCCGGACGGTGGACCTGCTCCAGGCGATGCCCGGCGTGGGCGAGGTCCGCGCCTCGGCCGTCATGGAGGCCTGCGAGATCTCCCCGGCGCGTCGCCTCAAGGGCCTCGGACGCCGCCAGCGCGAGGCGCTCATCGCCTATATTGGCCGATGACCTGCCGCCGGGGCGCGGCGCGGACCCTGCAGGCCCGTCGCCCGCAGCCGCCGCGGTGACCCACCACCCAGGAGCACCCGTGAGCGACCTCTCCGACCTCGGCCCCGCCCCCTCCGTCCCCGGCGAGCGCGCCCCCTCCCGCCCCCCGGCGCCGGGCGCCGGGGTCACCGTGCTGGCCGGCCCCACCGCGGTCGGCAAGGGCACCGTGTCCGCGTACATCCGCGAGCACTACCCCCAGGCCTGGCTCTCCGTCTCGGCGACCACGCGCGCCCCGCGTCCGGGGGAGGAGGACGGGGTCCACTACTTCTTCACCACGCCCGAGGAGTTCGACGAGCTCGTGGCGGGGGACCAGATGCTCGAGTGGGCCGTGGTCCACGGCCGGAACCGCTACGGCACCCGGCGCGATCGCGTGGCCGAGGCCGTCGCGGCCGGGCGACACGTGCTCCTGGAGATCGACCTCCAGGGCGCCCGCCAGGTGCGCCGGACGCTCCCGGAGGCCACGTTCGTGTTCCTGGCCCCGCCGTCGTGGGACGAGCTCGTCTCCCGGCTGGTCGGCCGGGGCACCGAGGGCCCGGAGGAACAGCGCCGCCGGCTGGAAACGGCTAGACTTGAGCTCGCCGCCGAGCCGGAGTTCGACGCCGTCGTCGTGAACGACGCCGTCGAGCGCGCCGCCGCGGAGCTCGTGAAGCTCATGGGGATCGACCCCCATGACGCCCCCGCCTCCGCCTGACGGGCCGCCCCCGGCCGCCCCGTGCGTTCCGACGCACGGCCAGAAGACCACCCGAGAGCAGACACTGGAGACCTACGTGACCGATCAGTACGAAGGCATCGTCAACCCGCCCATCGACTCCCTCCTGGAGCGGGTGGACTCGAAGTACGCCCTGGTGCTGTTCGCCGCCAAGCGCGCCCGCCAGATCAACGCCTACTACTCCCAGCTGCACGAGGGCCTGTTCGAGTACGTCGGCCCCCTCGTGGACACCCAGCTGAACGAGAAGCCGCTGTCCATCGCCATGCGCGAGATCGAGTCCGACATGCTGGTCATGGCCGAGACCGCCGCGGTGGAGCCCGCGATCGAGCTCGCCGAGGAGGAGTTCGGCGACTTCGCGCTGCCGGGCGACGACGACCCCTTCGTCGCCGAGCCGACCGCCGAGGGCGTGTCCCCCGAGGAGTACGGCGCCCCGGTCACCACGGGGGACGACGACGCCGTCGAGGACATCCTCTCCGGCGCGGACGTCGCGGACGAGGACGCCTGATCCGCTGATGGAGGTCGTGCTCGGCGTCGGCGGGGGCATCGCGGCGTACAAGGCCGCGCTGCTCCTGCGCCTCATGAAGGAGGCCGGCCACGGCGTCACGGTGGTGCCCACCGACAACGCCCTCAGGTTCGTCGGCGCCCCCACGTGGGAGGCGCTCTCCGGCCGTCCGGTGCGGACGGACACGTTCACCGACGTCCCGGAAGTCTCCCATGTCCGGCTGGGGCGGGAGGCCGACCTCGTCGTCGTCGCCCCGGCCACCGCCGACCTGCTCGCGCGCACCGCCGCCGGCATGGCCCCCGACCTGCTGGGCAACGTCCTCCTCACCGCCACGTGCCCGGTGGTGCTGGCGCCCGCCATGCACACCGAGATGTGGCGGCACCCCGCCACCGTGGCCAACGTCGCGCTGCTGCGCGAGCGCGGGGTGCACGTGATCGAGCCGGACTCCGGGCGCCTCACCGGTGCGGACTCCGGCCCCGGCCGGTTGCCCGAGCCCGCCCGGATCTGGGCCGAGGCCCAGGACGCCGCCGCCCGCGCCGGGGGTCGTGCGGGCCGCGAGGCCGCGGTCACCGCGGCGGAGCCCGGAGCCGCGTCGCCCCTGGCCGGACGCACCGTCGTGATCTCCGCCGGCGGCACGCGCGAGGCCCTCGACCCCGTCCGCTTCCTGGGCAACCGCTCCTCCGGCAAGCAGGGCACGGCCCTCGCCGAGGCCGTCCTGGCCGCCGGGGCCCGGGTCCGGTTCATCGCCGGGCCCATGTCCGTGGCGCCGCCCGCGGGCACGGAGGTCACCGCGGTGGAGTCCACGCAGGAGCTGCTGGAGGCCGTCCTGTCGGAGGCCGCCGACGCCGACGTGCTCATCATGGCGGCCGCCGTCGCGGACTTCCGGCCGGCCCAGGTGGCCACGTCCAAGATCAAGAAGACGGACGACGGCGGGGCCCCCACCATCGTCCTCGAGCGCACCCCGGACGTGCTCGCCACGGCGGTGCAGACCCGGGACGCGGGCGGCCCCATGGCCCCCGTGATCGTCGGATTCGCCGCCGAGACCGGGGACGAGCACACCACACCGCTGGAATACGGCCGGGCCAAGCTGGCCCGGAAGGGCTGCGACCTGCTCGTGGTCAACGAGGTCGGGGACGGCAAGGTCTTCGGCCAGGACGCCACGGAGGTCACGGTGCTCTCCGCGGACGGCGCCGAGCCCGTCACCCGGACCGGCTCCAAGGCGGAGGCGGCGGCCGCCGTCGTCGAGGCGCTGGAGCGTGTCCTGGCGAGTCGGGAGGCCGGAGGGGCCCCCGGACGCTGACCTAGGATGGTCGGCATGAGCGACACCCCCACGCCGACCCCGTCCGCCGCCGCCCAGCCGTACCGCGGCGTCGGGGGCGGAGACCTGCGCCTGTTCACCTCCGAGTCCGTCACCTCCGGTCACCCGGACAAGATGTGCGACCAGATCTCGGACGCGATCCTCGACGCCATCCTGGCGGCGGACCCCTCCGCGAAGGTCGCGGTGGAGACGCTCTCCACCACCGGCCTGGTGCAGGTGGCCGGCGAGGTGAACACGTCGGCGTACGTGGAGATCCCGCACATCGTGCGCGAGACCATCCTGGACATCGGCTACGACTCGTCGGCCAACGGCTTCGACGGGGCCCAGTGCGGCGTCAACGTCTCCATCGGCCAGCAGTCCTCGGACATCTTCGCGGGCGTCTCCCGGTCCCTCGAGGCGCGCGAGCAGGGCTCGGCGGACGAGGTCGACGAGCAGGGCGCCGGCGACCAGGGCATCATGTTCGGCTACGCCACGAACGAGACGCCGTCGTACATGCCGACCCCCATCTACCTGGCCCACCGCCTCTCCGAGCGTCTCACCGCCGTGCGCCGCCAGGAGAACACCCCCATGCCGTACCTGCTGCCGGACGGCAAGACGCAGGTGACGGTGGGCTACGACGCCGACCACCGCCCCCGCACTGTCGAGACGGTGGTGGTCTCCACCCAGCACCACGACGTGGTCACCCAGGAGCAGCTGCGCGCCGACGTCGCCGAGCACGTGATCCGCCCCGTGATCGAGCGCTCCGGCCTGGACGTCTCGAACGCCCGGTTCATCATCAACCCGGGCGGCAAGTTCGTCATCGGCGGCCCCGTGGGCGACGCCGGCCTGACCGGCCGCAAGATCATCGTGGACACCTACGGCGGCATGGCCCGCCATGGCGGCGGCGCCTTCTCCGGCAAGGACCCGTCCAAGGTCGACCGCTCCGCGGCCTACGCCCTGCGCTGGGTGGCCAAGAACGTCGTCGCCGCCGGCCTGGCCGGGCGCGCCGAGTTCCAGGTGGCCTACGCGATCGGCTCCGCCCGCCCCGTGGGCCTCTACGTGGACACCTTCGGCACGAACGCCGTCCCCGAGGAGACCATCATCGCGGCCGTGAACGAGGTGTTCGACCTGCGCCCCGCCGCCATCGTCAAGTCGCTCAACCTGCTCCGGCCGATCTACCGCAAGACCGCCGCGCACGGCCACTTCGGCCGGGACGACGCCGACTTCACGTGGGAGCGGACGGACAAGGTGGAGGAGCTCCGCCGCGCCGCGGGGGTGTGATCCGCCACGGACGCCCTGTTCGCGCTCGCCGAGCCTGAGGAGCGGCCGCGGCTGCCCGACTCCCCGGACGGGTGGCCCGAGGACCCGGTGGCCCGCGTGCTGCTGGACAGCCCCGTTCCCCACCTGGATCGGGAGTTCGACTACCTGGTCCCGCCCGCCCTCGACGAGCGGGCGGTGCCCGGCTCCCGCGTCTCGGTCCGCTTCGGTGGCCGCGAGACGACGGGCTGGCTCGTTGAGCGGGTCGCCGCGCCGGCCACCCACGCCCGGCTCACCGAGCTGGCCGGCGTCCTGACGGCGGTGCCCCCGCTCACCGAGCACGTCCTGGCCGTGGCCCGCGCCGTGGCCGCCCGTCAGGCCGGCGTCGTCTCCGACGTCCTGCGCTCCGCCGTGCCGCCGCGGGTGGTGAGCGTGGAGAAGGAGGTGCTCGCCGAGCTCGCGTCCGGCCCGGAGGTCGACCACCCCGTTCAGGGGGTCGTCGCGGACCCGCACGCCCGCCTGGTGTGGGAGGAGCTCACGGGGGGCACGGCGTTCGTGGCGTCCGCCGTGGCCGGTGACCCCGTCCGGGCGGCCGCCGTGGTGCCCAGCCGCGTGGGGGACTGGGACGAGTCCTCCGCGCTCGCCGCGCTGGCCACCGCCGTCTCCCGTGCCGGCGGGGGAGTGCTCCTCCTCGTGCCCGACCACCGGGACCTCGACCGGCTCAGCGCGGCCCTCGCCCGCGAGGTGGGTGAGGACGGGTTCGTGCGGGTCGGCTCCGAGGACGGCAACACCCCGAGGTACCGGGCCCACCTGCGCGCGCTGACCGGCCTGGCCCGGGTGGTCGCCGGCACCCGCGCCGCCGCGTGGGCGCCCGTGCAGGATCTCCGCCTGGTGGTGGTGTGGGACGACGGAGACGACGCCCACGCCGAGCCGCGCGCGCCGTACTTCCACGTCCGGGAGGTGGCCCTCGAGCGCGCCCGGCAGTCCGGCAGCGCGCTCCTGTTCGCGGGCCCGTCCCGGTCCGTGCCCGTGCAGCGGCTGGTGGAGCACGGCTGGCTCCTGGAGGTCTCCGCGGACCGCGCGTCGCAGCGGGCGGCGAGCCCCCGCATCGTGGCGTCGGCGGACTCGTGGGAGTCCGCCCGGGACCCGTTCGCCCGGCGGGCTCGCCTGCCGCACGCGGCGTGGGCCGCCGCGGGGGAGGCGCTCTCGGGGCCGACGCCCGGCCCGGTCCTGGTGCAGGTGGCCCGCGCGGGATTCATCCCCGCCGTCGTGTGCGGGCGGTGCCGCACCCCCGCCCGCTGCCGCGTGTGCGCGGGACCGCTGGCCTTCCGGGACCGACGGTCCGCCGAGCGGGGCGAGCTGGCCTGCCGCTGGTGCGGCACGCGCGAGCGGGACTTCCACTGCGCCGAGTGCGGGTTCACCGGCCTGCGCGCCGGGGTCCGCGGCGTGGACCGCACCGCAGAGGAGCTGGGCCGTGCCTTCCCCCAGGTCCCCGTCCACTCCTCCTCGGCGGACCACCGGCTCGGCGAGGTCGGGGAGGGTCCCGCCCTCGTGGTGGCCACCGTGGGCGCGGAGCCGCACGCCCGCGGCGGCTACGCGGCCGCCCTGCTGCTGGACGGCGACGCCCAGCTGCAGCGCGAGGGCCTCGACGTGCCCGTGCGCGTCCTGACCCGCTGGCTCGCGGCGGCCTCACTGGTGCGCCCGGCCGCCGAGGGCGGGACCGTGGTGGTCACCGCCGAGCACGACGCCGCCGTCGGCGCCCTCGTGCGCCGCGACCCCCAGGGGTTCGCCGGGCACCTGCTGGCGGAGCGCCGCGAGCTCCACCTGCCGCCCGCCGGCCGCCTTGCCGAGGTCACGGGGGAGGCGGGCGCCGTCGCCGAGTACCTCGCGCTGGTGGAGGCGGCGCGGCGCGAGCGTCGGCGCGTCGGCCCGGACGCGGACCCCTCCCTGGACCTCGACGTGGAGGCCCGGCCCGGGGACGCGACACCCCTGCCGTGGATCGGCCCGGTGCCGGACGTCGCGGACGAGTCCCGCTCGCGCGCCCTGCTGCTGTTCCCCTGGGCGGCGTCGGCGGCCACCGTGGACGCCCTGCGGGTGGCCCGCTCCGCCGCCAGCGCGCGCCGCGAGCGCTCCGCCGTCCGGGTCCGCCTGGACCCGCCGGGCGTGCTCTGACGCCTCCGGGCCGGGAGTCAGGGGTGCGTCAGGCGCCGGCGGCGAGCCACTCCCGCAGCAGTCGCGCGCACGCGGCCGGCCGCTCGTAGTGGAGCAGGTGTCCGACGCCGTCCAGCACGTGGAGCTCCGGGACGCCGCCCGCGGCGGCGATCCGCGCGGCGAGCGCCTCCTGCGCCGCGACGGAGCCCAGGGGATCCTCGCGGCCGGCGACGAGCAGGACCGGCAGGTCCAGGCGGTCCGCCGCCTGCGCGACGGTGCCCGTGCTCGAGGCGCGGTAGGACTCGGAGAGCATGCGGGCGGAGGCGAAGCCGGAGAAGAAGCGCCGGTGTTGGTCATGGGTGTAGGCCAGGACGTCCCTGTCCCGCGTGCGCGACATCGCCTGCGTGGTCACCCACACCACGGGCGGCGCGCCGAGCAGCAGCCGGCTCACCCGCTCCGGCAGGCGCGCCGCCGCCTCGTAGTACGCCTCCGCGACGCCGGCCAGCAGCCGGTCTGCGCGCGAGCCGGACGCGTCCAGGGCGGGCTCGGCGATGGGGTTGAGGAGCGCGAGCGCGGGCCAGGCGCCGGAATCCCGTTGCACGAGGTGCGCCGCGACGACGGTGCCGTAGGAGTGCGCCACCAGCACCGGCGGCGCGTCCAGGCCGAGCGCCGCCACGGCGGCGGCGAGCGCGTCCGCGTGGTGGGCCACCGTGTGCTCGGCGTCGGGGAAGGGATCGGAGGCACCGAATCCGGGCAGCTCCACGGAGGAGACGCCGAACTCGGGCAGGCAGTCCGCCAGCAGCTGGAGACCGTGGTGGTCCCCGCGGAACCCGTGCACGAACACCAGGTGGGGGCGCGCGGCGCCGGCCACGGAGGCGCCCGACGACGGCGCGGCGTCGTGCTGCCACACCGCGACCGAGAGGGGCGCGCCGCTGATCGGGTCCGGCACGGCGACGTCCCGCCGACGGGGGACGCGCACGTCGTGCCCCGTCAGGGCGCGGGGGGGCGTCGTCGGTGCCGGGATGCGGAGCCGGTGCCACGGCCGGATCGGGCGGGGCCCGGCGGGGGAGGCCGGGTCGGCGTCGTGGGGTGCGGGCATGGGGCCAGCGTAGTGAGGTGCCCCGCCGTGACGGACTCCACGTCCGGGGATCCTGTCCGCTGCCGGCCGGTACGCCTAGCGTGGACGGGTCCGCGCCGCGGCGAGCGCGCCCGTCGTGGATCGTCCCCGCACCCCACGAAAGGCACCCGCGTGCAGAAGTCCGCCGCCCTCAGATCCGTCCAGCTCGCCCTCGCCTTCGTCGGCCTCCTGGTCGGAGCGGGCTTCGCCACCGGGGCCGAGGTCATCCAGTACTTCGTCGGATTCGGGGAGGTCGGCATCGGGGGCGCGCTGCTCGCCGGCGTCCTGGTGGCCGTGGGCGGCGCCGTGGCCCTCCAGCTCGGCAGCCTCTTCCTGGCCGCGGACCACAAGGTCGTGTTCCGCAGTGTCTCGCACCCTGTGATGGCCAGGATCCTCGACGCCGTGGTGACCGTGACGCTGTTCGCGATCGGCTTCGTCATGCTCGCCGGCGCCGGCTCGACCCTGGCGCAGCAGCTCGGGTGGCCCGTCTGGGCGGGCGCCGCGCTGATGACGGCCATGGTCATCGTCACCGGCATGCTCGACGTCGAGAAGGTCTCCGCGATCATCGGCATGATCACGCCGCTGATCATCATCGCGGTGGTCGCCGGCTTCGCCTACGTCGTGGCGACGCACGAGGGCCCCTTCACCGTGAACGACTCCCTGGCCGTGCAGGCCGTCACGCCGGTGTCCCCGTGGTGGCTGTCCTCGATCAACTACTTCGGCCTCGTCGTGGTCATGGCCGTCTCCATGTGCGTCGTCATCGGCGGCTCCACCTCGAGCCCGCGCGAGGCCTTCGTCGGCGGCCTGGTCGGCGGCGTCGTGTACACGGTCCTGCTGGTGCTGGCCTCCGTTCTCCTGTACCTCGGCTACGCCGAACTCGGCACCGCGGACGTGCCCATGCTCCAGCTCTTCGCGTCGATCCACCCGGCACTCGGCTGGGCGATGGTGGTGGTCATCTACCTGATGATCTACAACACCGCCATCGGCATGTTCTACGCCCTCGGCCGCCGCCTGACCGCGGAGCGCCCCGGCCTCTACCGCCCCGCGTTCGTCGGCGTCACCCTCGCGGCCTTCGCCGTGAGCTTCCTCGGGTTCGGCGACCTCATGAACTACGTCTACCCTGCGCTGGGCTATCTGGGCATCGTGCTGGCGGTCGTGCTCCTCGTCTGGTGGGCCGCCCACCGCGATGACATCGCCGCCGAGTCGGGCCTGCGCCTGCGCCTCCTCGCGCTGCTGCGCCTGCGCGAGCACCCGGAGAAGACCTTCACGCGGCAGCACGCCGTGATCCTGCAGGAGACCGCGGAGGAGTCCGTCGCCCCGACCGAGACCGTCACGGAGATGATGGAGGCCGACGCGGTGGCCGTCATCGAGGCCGAGGACCCCGACCTCCTCCCCGCCGCCGACGAGACCGCCGGCCGCGGCGGCGCCGACCACGGCGGCGCGGACGGGTCGGCCGCCGCCCGCGGCTGAACCGCGCCGACCCACCGCCCCCCCCCCCGGACGACGACGTCGTGCGGGGGGCCGTCGTCGTGGTGGCGGTCCCAGGCGGACGCCGCCGTAGGATGGTCGGGCCTGCCGCACCGGCCATCGTGCCGGGCGCCCAGCATCCGAGCACCCCGACTGCGTGAGGACACGAACCACCGTGAGCCAGACCCCCGAGAGCGCCGCACCGGCCACCCCCCAAGTCCCCGAGGACGCCGAGTATGCGTTCAGCGAGGTCGAGGCGCGCTGGGCCGGGTACTGGGAGCAGGCCGGCACCTTCACGCCGCGCGGCGACGGGTCCGCGACCCGCACCGTGGTCGACATGTTCCCCTACCCCTCCGGCGACCTCCACATGGGCCACGCCGAGGCCTTCGCCATGGGCGACGTCCTGGCCCGGTACTGGCTGCAGCGCGGCTACGACGTCCTCCACCCGATCGGCTGGGACTCCTTCGGCCTCCCCGCGGAGAACGCCGCCATCAAGCGCAACGCGCACCCCGCCGAGTGGACCTACGCGAACATCGAGACCCAGAAGCGCTCCTTCCAGCGCTACGGCATCGCGGTGGACTGGTCGCGCGAGCTGCACACCTCGGACCCCGAGTACTACCGCTGGACCCAGTGGCTGTTCCAGCAGCTGTACAGGAAGGGCCTGGCGTACCGGAAGGACTCCCCGGTCAACTGGTGCCCCCAGGACCAGACCGTGCTCGCCAACGAGCAGGTCGTGGACGGGAAGTGCGAGCGCTGCGGGGCCGAGGTCACCAAGCGCGAGCTGAACCAGTGGTACTTCCGGATCACCGAGTACGCCGACGCCCTGCTCGACGACATGGACCAGCTCACCGGGCACTGGCCCGAGCGCGTGCTGGCCATGCAGCGCAACTGGATCGGCCGCTCCGAGGGCGCCCACGTGGACTTCCAGGTGGAGGACGGTCCCGCCGTCACCGTCTTCACCACCCGCCCCGACACCCTCCACGGCGCCACCTTCATGGTGGTGGCCGCCGACGCGCCCCTGGCCCTCGAGCTGGTCGACGACGAGCACCGCGCCGCGCTCGAGGCCTACCGCGAGGAGCTGAAGAAGGCCTCGGACATCGAGCGTCAGGCCACCGACCGCCCGAAGACCGGCGTGTTCCTGGGCCGTCATGCCGTCAACCCGCTCACCGGTGAACGGCTCCCCATGTGGGCCTCCGACTACGTGCTGGCCGACTACGGCACCGGCGCCATCATGGCCGTGCCCGCGCACGACCAGCGCGACCTGGACTTCGCCCGGGCCATGGACCTGCCGGTGCGCACCGTCGTGGACACCGGTGAGGAGGACCCGGCGGTCTCCGGCGTCGCCACCACCGGCGAGGGCACCCTGGTGAACTCGGGCGAGCTCGACGGCCTGTCCAAGGCCGACGGCATCGCCCGTGCCATCGAGATCGTCCAGGAGCGCGGCACCGGCCGCGGCACCACCACCTACCGCCTGCGCGACTGGCTGCTCTCCCGTCAGCGCTTCTGGGGCACCCCCATCCCCGTGGTGCACTGCCCCGAGCACGGCGAGGTGCTGGTCCCCGAGGACCAGCTGCCGGTGCTGCTGCCCACGGACCTCAAGGGCGGGCAGCTGGCCCCCAAGGGCCAGTCGCCGCTGGCCGCCGCCGAGGAGTGGGTGAACGTGCCGTGCCCCGAGTGCGGGGCGCCGGCCCGCCGGGACTCGGACACGATGGACACCTTCGTGGACTCGTCCTGGTACTTCCTCCGCTACGCGTCCCCGTGGGACGAGCAGCAGGTCTTCGACCCGGAGCTGGTGAAGACCTGGCTGCCCGTCGACCAGTACGTGGGCGGCGTCGAGCACGCCATCCTGCACCTGCTCTACGCCCGGTTCTTCACCAAGGCCCTCCACGATCTGGGGCTCGTGCCCTTCACGGAGCCCTTCCGCGCCCTGCTGAACCAGGGCCAGGTGCTCAACGGCGGCAAGGCCATGTCGAAGTCGCTGGGCAACGGCGTGGACCTCGGCCAGCAGCTCGACGAGTTCGGCGTCGACGCCGTCCGCACCACCATGGTGTTCGCCTCCCCGCCGGAGGACGACGTGGACTGGGCCGACGTCGCCCCGGCCGCGGCCGGAAAGTTCCTCGCCCGCGCCTGGCGGCTGGCCCGCGACGTGCGCGCCGCCGGCACCCCGGCGGGCGACCCGGCCCAGGGCTCGGCGGCGCTGCGCCGCGTCACCCACCGCACCGTGCACGAGGCCGCGGCCCTCGTCGAGGACCACAAGTTCAACGTGGTGGTGGCCAAGACCATGGAGCTGGTGAACGCCACCCGCAAGGAGATCGACGGCGGCGCCGGCGCCGCCGACCCCGCCGTCCGCGAGGCGGCCGAGGCCGTCGCGATCCTGCTGTCCCTGGTGGCGCCCTACGTGGCCGAGGACATGTGGGCCATGCTCGGCCACGAGCCCTCCGTGGTCCGCGCCGGCTGGCCCGCGGTGGACGAGTCGCTGCTCGTCGAGGACACGGTGACCGCCGTCGTCCAGGTCAAGGGCAAGGTCCGCGATCAGCTCCAGGTGCCGGCGGACGTCTCCGCCGCGGACCTCGAGGCCGCGGCCCGCGCGTCCGCCAAGGTCCGGGCGTTCATCGGCGACGCGGAGATCGTCAAGGTGATCGTGCGCGAGCCCAAGCTGGTCAACCTGGTCATCCGCTGACCGCACCGGCACACTGGGCGGGCCGGGTCCTCGGGGCCCGGCCCGCTCCCATCGACGACGACGACGAGGAGGACCCGGCCATGGCGAGCACCTCCCAGTGGCTCGAGGACGCGGTGGAGCGGCTGCGCGCCCGCCGCGGGCAGCTCGTGGGCCGCGCCCGCTACGGGCTCAAGCCGGCCCGACGGGACCGCACGGGCATCGTCACCGACTCCGCGGCGGCCCTGCCGGTCGAGGTCTTCGCCCACCCCTTCGCCGCCGGGATCCGGCAGGTCGCCCTCCCGGTGATGGTGGGGGAGCAGATCCACGTGGAGGGCGACGCCGACCTCGACTTGGAGCTCCAGCTCGCCCTCGCCGCGGGGACGCCGGTGCGGACGTCGCGCCCCGCCCCGGGGGCGTTCCGGGCGGCCTACGCCGACCTGGCCCAGGCCGGGTGCGCGCGGATCCTGTCCGTCCACCTGTCCGGGGAGCTGTCCGGCACGGTCGAGGCCGCGCGGCTCGCGGCGGCCGACGCCCCCGTCCCCGTGGTCGTCCTCGACTCGAGGACCGCCGGCCTGGCGCTGGGGCACGCCGTCCTCGACGCCGCCGTGGAGGCCGGGTTCGGACGGCCCCTGGACCAGGTGGCGGCGATCGCCCAGGCGTGCGCGGACCAGAGCTCGGTCCTGTTCACCGTGCCCCACCTGGAGCAGCTGCGCCGCGGAGGTCGGATCGGGGCCGTGCCGTCCCTGCTGGGGGCGCTGCTGCAGGTCCGGCCCGTCCTGGGCCTCCAGGACGGATCCGTCCACCTGGTGGACCGCGCGAGGACGAGCCCCCGCGCCCTGGAGCGCATGGTGGACCTCGCCCGGGAGCGCGCGGCCGGTGGCCCCGCGCGGATCGCGGTGCACGAGTACGGGGATCCGGCCGGTGCAACGGCGCTGGCGGAGCGCCTGCAGTCCGCCTCCGCCACGCCTGTCCCCGTCGTCCCGCTGCCGGCGGTCCTGGCCGCGCATCTGGGACTGGGGACGCTGGCCGTCGTCCTGAGCCCCCTCGAACCGGTCCCGTCGACCTCGTCCTCTCCTGCACAGGCGAACTGACCATTCCATCCCTCCACCGAACCCCTGAGGCATCGGGTGGGCGCACCCGCGCGGTGGCCAGGCTGGGCGCATGGACACGAAGACCCTGACCCCCGCCGTCGACGAGCCGGACTGGGAGGACCCGCCGCCCCGCGGCCCCCTGCTGCGGTGGCGCACCGCCGGTGCCGGACTGACGCTCGTCGCGATCCTCGGGCTGACCTGGTGGCTGGTGGCCTGGCTGACGGCGCCGGCCCCGCCCGACGCCGTGCCCGCGGGCGCGGTGGGATCGGCCTCGGCCGCGGGGTCCGCGGCCCACGAGGCAAGCGCCGCTCCCCTCAGGGCGACGGCGGCGACCCCCGAGGGCCAGGACGGCGGCGGGCGGTCCGCCGCGGCCGCGAACCCCTCGGGACGCGTCCGGGTGCACGTCGTCGGCCAGGTGCGACGCCCGGGCGTCGTCGAGCTGCCCGCGGGGGCCCGGGTGGCCGACGCCGTCGCCGCCGCGGGCGGCGCCCGCGAACTCGCCCGCACCGACCGGATCAACCTCGCCGCACCCGTCGTGGACGGTCAGCAGGTCGTGGTGCCGGACGCGCAGACCGCCGTCGAGCCTGCGGCCGTGGCGGGTGAGGCTCCGGACGGCGGTCCGACGCCGCGCACCGGGTCGGGCGCGAGTGCGGCGGACGGCTCCGGAGGCGGGCCGGCCACGGTGGACTTGAACACGGCCGACCTCGCCGCCCTGCAGACCCTGCCCGGAGTCGGCCCGGCCACGGCCGAGAAGATCATCGCCCAGCGGGAATCGGTCGGACCCTTCAGCGGGCTGCAGGACCTCGACGCGGTCCCCGGCATCGGCCCGGCCACTCTCGACCGGCTCAAGGACCACGTCACGTGGTGAGGCGGGAGCGACGCCCTCGTGGTGCGGTGTGAGGCCCGCCGGACCGGTCGACGCCCGGTGGGTTCCAGCGCTGCTGCTCTGCCTCGTGCTGGGTCAGGCGGCTCCCACCTGGCCGGCGTCGACAGCGGCCGCAGTGTCGCTCGGGTGCGCCGCCCTGGCGGCGGTGACGCTGACCCTGCGCCTCCGGATTCGGCGCACCGGCTCGTCCCGCGTCCGCACGGGCGCCGCGACCGCCGTCGTGCTGGCCGGACTCTGTGGAGCCGTGCTCGTCCAGCACATCGCTGTCGAACGATCAGGACGCGAGCAGGTCGGATGGATCGAGACCGTCGATACCGGCGGGCCCGTCCGCCTCGAGGTCACTGCCCAGGGCCCGGCGACCGCCGGGGACTCCCGCTTCGGCCCCTCGTGGACCCGTCCGGTGACGGTGCAGCGGTTCGGGCACCCGCTGCGACCCCTCACGCCTCCCGCGGAGGCCACACTCACCGGAACGGGGAGCCTCGACGCCGCCGCGAACGGCGCGGAGGTGCTGTGCGTCGTCGCCGAGCCGAGGCCGGCGGACGGCGCCCTGTTCCTCGCGGCACGGGCCGCTCCCGAGTCGGACGGCTGCGGGGAAGGCTCAACGGCCGCCTCCTCCGGCCCCACCGGCCGGGACGTGCTGCGCGCCCGATTCCGGGAGGCGGCGGCGGACGGCGTCGGCCTGGCCCCGGAACTGGTGCCCGGGCTCGTCCTCGGGGACCGCACGGCGCAGTCGGAGCAGACGGACCAGGCCATGAAGGACGCCGGGCTGTCGCACCTCTCGGCGGTCTCCGGGGCGAACTGCGCCCTGCTCCTCGGGACGGTCGCCCTGGTCCTGCGATCCCTGCGCTGCCCGCGTGGCGTCGTCCTGGGCGCGGGGCTCGCCGTCCTGGGGGTGTTCGTCCTGGTGGTGGGGCCGGAGCCGTCCGTCCTGCGGGCGGCGGTGATGGGAGCCCTCGGAGCGCTGGCGGTGTTCCTGGGCCGCGGCCGCCAGGCCTTCGGGCTGCTCTGCGCCGGCGGCACCCTGCTGCTGGTCTCCGTCCCGGACCTGGCGGGGGAGATCGCGTTCCACCTCTCCCTGGCCGCGACGGCGGGCATCGTCCTGGTCGCCGCGCCCGTGGACCGGTGGCTGCACGGCCGACTGGGCCGCGTCCTGCCGGACCTGGCGGCGCGCGGGCTGTCCTCGTCGCTCGCGGTCACCCTCGCCGCGCACCTGGCCTGCCAGCCGATCCTGCTGGTCATGACGGGAACGGTGAGCCTCTGGGCGGTGCCCGCCAACCTCATGGCCGCGCCGGCCGTGGCGCCGGTGACGGTCCTGGGAACGCTCGCCGCCGCCCTCGTCGTGCCCGCACCGTGGGCGGCCGCCCCGCTGCTGTGGACCGTCCAGTGGCCGGCCGCGTGGATCGGTGTGACGGCCACGGCGGCCTCCGCGGCGCCGGGTGCGGTGCGGCCCTGGCCGGAGGGCGCGCTCGGCGTCGCGCTGGGGGCGCTGCTGACCGCCGCCACGCTGGCGGGGTTCCACGCCGTCCTCGTCCTCGAGCGCCGGCCGACGGCCCCCGTCCGGCGGGTGGGGCGGTCCGCCCGGGACGCCCGCGTGAGGGTCCCCGCCGGCGTCGTGCTCGCCGCCGTGCTGGCCGCCTCCGCGACGGGGGCGGCGGCCGCCGTGCTCGTCCCGCGCCCGCCCGGCACCGTGCCGGAGGGGTGGGCGGTGGCCGTCTGCGACGTCGGCCAGGGGGACATGACCGTCTTCCGCTCCGGGCCGGGCTCGGCCGTGGTCGCGGACGCCGGCCCGGACCCCGCGGCGGCCTCCCGCTGCCTGGACGACCTCCGCATCGAGCGCGTCGACGCCCTGCTGCTGACCCACCTCCATGCCGACCACGCCGCCGGCGCTCCCGGGCTGTCCGGGCCCCGCGCGGCCGCGGCTGTGCGCCACGGGGCGTGGTCCGGCTCCGGGGGAGGAGGAGGGGAGGAGCCCGGACTGGACGCGCCCGCGGGCTCCGCGCCCCTGACGACAGGCGACGAGGGCCGTGCCGGCGACGTCGCCTGGCGGGTCCTGCTGGCCGACCCGCGCGCCGCCGAGCAGAACGACTCCTCCGCCCAGCTGCTCGTCACGGTGACGACGCCGGCCGGTCCCGTCACCACCCTCGTCACCGGGGACATGGAGCAGGAGGCCTCCGCCGCCTGGGCCGCCGGGACGCGGTCGGACGCGGCGCCGCCTCCGCGGGTCGACCTGCTCAAGGTCGCCCACCACGGCGCCCGCAACGGCGGCCTGGACGTCCCCCGCCGCGTGCGGGCCCGCCTCCAGGCCATCTCCGTCGGGGCGGACAACACCTACGGGCATCCGGCGGCGGCCACGGTCGCCGGGCTCGAGGAGCTGGGGCCCGTGCTCCGGACCGACCGGCACGGCACCGTGGCGCTCGTCCCCGGACCGGACGCCCGGCTCACCCCGTACACCGTCCGGCCCCCGACCTAGGATGGGGGCATGTCCGCCGCACGCAGCACCCGTTCCGCCCGAGGCGCCCGCGGCGTCGACCCGTTGGCCTGGCGCCGGGCCGAGCCCGCGCCGCTGATGCTGCTGCGCGGCCCGGAGGAGTATGCGGCCCGCTGGGTCGCCGACCGCGTGGTCGCGACGCTGCAGGCGCGTCACGGCTCACTGGAGACCCACCGGCTGCGGGCGTCCGACTACCAGGCCGGCCAGCTCGCGCTCGCCGCGAGCCCGTCGCTGTTCGCCGAGCCCACGCTCATCCGCGTGGACGGGCTGGAGTCCATGAACGACGCCTTCCTCGAGGACGCCCTGCGCCTCGTCGCCCAGGGCCCCGGTGCGGACGACGTCACCGTGCTGCTCCGGCACACCGGCGGCAGCCGCGGCAAGAGGCTGATCGACGCCGTCGCCGCGGCCGGCGTCGTCGTGGAGTGCCCCGCCCTGAAGAAGGACGAGGACCGGCTCGCCCTGGTCCAGGCGGAGTTCCGCGAGGCCCGCCGCCGGATCGACGAGGACGCCGCGCGCGCCCTGGTCCGCGCCACGGGCGCCTCCCTCACGGACCTGGCCTCGGCCTGCCGCCAGCTGATCGAGGACGTCGAGGGGACCGTCACCCCGCAGACCGTGGAGACGTACTACGGCGGGCGTGTGGAGGCGACCAGCTTCGCCGTCGCGGACGCGACGCTGGAAGGTCACGCGGCGCGGGCCGTCTCCCTCACCCGGCACGCCCTGGCCACCGGGGTGCACCCGGTGATGATCACCTCCGCGCTGGCCGTGAAGGCGCGGCAGGTGGCCCGCATCATCGACGCGCGGGCCGGTCAGGGCGAGCTGGCGTCGATCCTCGGGGTGGCGCCCTTCCAGGTGCGGTTCATCCAGCAGGCGGCCCGTCACTGGACGCCGGCGGGGATCGCCCGGGCGGTGGAGTGGATCGCCCAGGCCGACGCCGAGGTCAAGGGCGCCGCGCGGGACGCGGATTTCGCCGTGGAGCGTGCCGTCATCCGGGTCGCCACCGCGGTCTCCCGCTGAGCCGTGCCCGGACGCCCCGGGCCCCGTGGTGACCCCCCTGGACGACGACGGCCCCCGACCGGTGAGGTCGGGGGCCGTCGCGCACGGCGTGCGTGGATCAGCCGAGGAGGGCCTTCACGCGGGCGGCGATGCCGGACTTGCGGTTCGCGGCCTGGTTCTTGTGGATGACGCCCTTGGAGGCGGCCTTGTCCAGCTTGCGGGAGGCGGTGCGCAGCGCCTCGACGGCGGCGTCCTGCTCGCCGGCCGCGACGGCCTTGTCCACGGCGCGGATGGCCGTCTTCAGCTCGGACTTCACCGCGATGTTGCGCTGGCGCGCCTTCTCGTTGGTGAGGATGCGCTTCTTCTGGGACTTGATGTTAGCCAAATCGGGTCCTTCGTCTGCTGCGCTCGGCGGTCCCGCCGGCGCGGATGTACAGGGGGTCGTGGAGGGTGCCCGGGTCCGATGACTGAGCGGCGTGGGGAACACCGATGGTGCGACCGTCCCGGGGGTGCCCGTCGACCGGCGGACACAATGCAGGAGAGCCTACCATCCGGCCCGCCGCATCCTGATCCCGGGGCGGCCCGGCGTGGCGCGGTCGGGCGGCGTCAGCGGTCCCAGCCCTGGGCGCGGGCCAGTGCCTCGGCCACGGCGTCGAACCGCGAGCGCTCCAGGACCCCGCCCTCCCGACGCACGGCGGCCGGGTCGACGCGGAGGATGCGGTCCAGCTTGGCCTCCGAGGCGCGTCCGCCCCGGTCCCAGGGTCCGGTGCCCACGTCGACGTAGTCGGCGTCGCGACGGGCGGCGTTGGTGTGGTCCTTGCTCGTGAGCATCAGGGCGAGCAGGAGGTCGCCGTCCCGGCCGACCAGGAGCACGGGGCGGTCTTTTCCGCGACCGTCCATCTCCTCGAACGGCACCCACGTCCAGACGACCTCGCCGGGGTCGGGCGTCGCCCCCGGAACCGGGGCGTACTCGACGCGGGCCCGGCCGGTGAAGTCCGGCAGCAGAGCATGGTCGGAGCCGGCGCCTCCGGAGCGCGCCCCGCGCGTCTCCTCGGCGTCCGCCCGACGCCGGCGGCCGGCGCGCGAGGCAGGGGAGGAGGGGGCGGCGCCGCGAGTCGTGCCGGCGCCGGACATGGAGCGCACCTGCTCCACGAGCCGCAGGGCGGTCCGGCCGAGGGTGAGGGCGCGCTGGAAGTCGAAGGCCATGGCCCGAATCTATCGCCCCCCGCCGCGCGCGGGCGGCTCCCCGGCGCCTCGGCCGACGGGCGCATGGAAGAATGGGCGGTCAGTGTCCGAAGCCCCCGAGCCGATCAAGGATGTGCCCGTGTCGCCCCTGGCGTCCAAGCCCCCGGTCCCCGCCGCCACCGATCCCGCGGTGATCCGCAACTTCTGCATCATCGCCCACATCGACCACGGCAAGTCGACCCTGGCCGACCGCATGCTCCAGGCGACCGGCGTCGTCCAGCCGCGCGAGATGAAGGCCCAGTACCTGGATCGCATGGACATCGAGCGCGAGCGGGGCATCACCATCAAGTCCCAGGCCGTGCGCATGCCGTGGGAGGTGGACGGGGTCAACTACGCCCTGAACATGATCGACACCCCCGGCCACGTGGACTTCACGTACGAGGTCTCCCGGTCCCTCGCCGCGTGCGAGGGCGCGATCCTCCTCGTGGACGCCGCGCAGGGCATCGAAGCGCAGACCCTGGCCAACCTGTACCTGGCCATGGAGAACGAGCTCGAGATCATCCCCGTGCTCAACAAGATCGACCTGCCCGCCGCGGACCCGGACCGCTACGCGGCGGAGCTCGCCACGCTGATCGGCTGCGAGCCCGACGACGTGCTGCGCGTCTCCGGCAAGACCGGCCAGGGCGTCGAGGCGCTGCTGGACCGCGTCGTCGAGCGCCTGCCCGCCCCGCAGGGCGTGGCCGACGCCCCGGCCCGCGCCATGATCTTCGACTCGGTGTACGACACCTACCGCGGCGTCGTCACCTACGTGCGCGTGGTGGACGGCATGCTCTCGCCGCGCGAGAAGATCCGCATGATGTCCACCGGTGCCACGCACGAGCTGCTGGAGATCGGCGTGTCCTCACCCGAGCCGATGCCCACCAAGGGCCTGTCCGTGGGCGAGGTGGGCTACCTCATCACCGGTGTGAAGGACGTGCGCCAGTCCAAGGTGGGCGACACCGTCACCAACAGCTCGCGCCCGGCCACCGAGCAGATCGGCGGCTACGAGGACCCCAAGCCCATGGTGTTCTCCGGCCTGTACCCGATCGACGGGTCGGACTACCCGAACCTGCGGGACGCCCTGGACAAGCTCAAGCTCAACGACGCCGCGCTCGTCTACGAGCCGGAGACCTCGGTGGCGCTGGGCTTCGGCTTCCGCGTGGGCTTCCTGGGCCTGCTGCACCTCGAGATCGTGCGCGAGCGCCTGGAGCGCGAGTTCGACCTCGACCTCATCTCCACCGCGCCCAACGTGGTCTACGAGGTGAAGCGCGAGGACAAGACGGTGGTCACCGTGACCAACCCGTCCGAGTTCCCCGAGGGCAAGGTGCTCGAGGTGAAGGAGCCCATGGCCTCCGCCACCGTGATCGTGCCCGCGGAGTACATCGGCGCCGTCATGGAGCTGTGCCAGACGAAGCGCGGCCACCTCAAGGGCATGGACTACCTCTCCGAGGAGCGCGTGGAGATCCGCTACTGGATCCCGCTCGCGGAGATCGTCTTCGACTTCTTCGACCAGCTCAAGTCCCGCACCAAGGGCTACGCCTCCCTGGACTGGAAGGCGGACGGCGACCAGGTGGCCGACCTCGTGAAGGTGGACATCCTGCTCCAGGGCGAGCAGGTCGACGCGTTCTCCGCGATCACCCACCGGGACAACGCCTACTCCTACGGTGTGATGATGACGGGCAAGCTCAAGGAGCTGATCCCGCGCCAGCAGTTCGAGGTGCCGATCCAGGCGGCCATCGGCTCGCGGATCATCGCGCGCGAGAACATCCGCGCGATCCGCAAGGACGTGCTCTCCAAGTGCTACGGCGGCGACATCTCGCGCAAGCGCAAGCTGCTGGAGAAGCAGAAGGAGGGCAAGAAGCGCATGAAGATGGTGGGCCGCGTGGAGGTCCCGCAGGAGGCGTTCATCGCGGCGCTCTCCTCGGACGGCGCCGAGCCCGCGAAGAAGTAAGTGCCCTCCGTCCTGCCCGTGGGCCTGCCCGTGCCCGACGACGGCGCCCTGCCGCCCGCCTCCGTGGCGGCGGTCCGCGCGGCGTCGGCGACGGGGGAGCCGCGCACGTTCAGCCTGTACGTGCACGTGCCGTTCTGCACGGTGCGCTGCGGATACTGCGACTTCAACACGTACACGGCCGAGTCCTTCGGCCCGGGCGCCGGCCGCGGCGACTACGTGGACTCGGCACTCGCGGAGCTGGACTTCGCGGCGGGCGTCCTCGAGCGCTCGCGGGTGCCGGCGCGTCCCCTGCACACGGTGTTCGTCGGAGGGGGCACGCCCACGCTCCTCCCCGCCGAGCACCTCGTGCGGATCCTCGCGCACGCACGCGAGCGGTTCGGCCTGGCCGAGGGCGCGGAGGTGACCACCGAGGCCAACCCGGACACCCTCACCCCGGAGTACGTCGCGGAGCTGGCCGCGGGCGGGTTCACGCGGCTGTCCGTGGGCATGCAGTCCGCCGTGCCCCACGTGCTGGCCACGCTGGAGCGCACGCACGCCCCGGAGAACGTGCCGGCCGCCGTCGCCGCGGCGCGCGCGTCCGGGATGGAGGTGTCGCTGGACCTGATCTACGGCACGCCCGGGGAGTCCCTGGCGGACTGGCGCACCACCCTGGAGGCCGCGATCGCGATGGCCCCGGACCACGTCAGCGCATACTCGCTGATCGTGGAGGAGGGCACGCGCTTCGGCGCGCAGGTGGCCCGCGGCGAGGTCGCGGACGTGGACCCGGACGACCAGGCGGACAAGTACCTGCTGGCGGACGAGCTCCTCTCCGCCGCCGGGTACCGCTGGTACGAGGTCTCCAACTGGGCGCACGACCCGGCCGGGGCCGGTGTCCACCGGGCCCGTCACAACGTGGCCTACTGGGAGGACCAGGACTGGTGGGGCGTGGGTCCGGGGGCCCACTCGCACGTCGCCGGCACGCGCTTCTGGAACGCCAAGCACCCGGCCGCGTACGCGCAGCGGCTGGCCACGGGCGTCACGCCCGCCGTGGGGAGGGAGATGCCCGACGACGAGGCACGCCGCCTGGAGCGGATCATGCTCGCCGCGCGCACCGTGGAGGGGCTGGACCTGTCCGAGGTGCGGGGCTCCCTGGAGCCGGAGGCGCTGCGCCGACGCGTGGCGGCGCTCATCGGCGAGGGACTCGTGGAGGGCCCGGCGGCCCTGCGGGGTCGGATCGTGCCGACGCTGGAGGGGCGGCTGCGGAACGACAGGATCGTGCGGGACCTCGCCGGGTTCTGACGGACCCGGCTCGGCCGACGGGTCAGCGCAGGAGGCGCGGGCTGAACGGGTACCGGAAGGGCCGGCCCTTCGCCACCTGGGAGGCGCCCATGACGCCGTAGAGGGCCAGCGCGATCCACAGCAGGGCGCCGAGGATCGCGAGCAGCCCGCCGAGCAGCGGCACGCCGCCGAGCAGGAACAGCAGGACGATCAGCAGGGTGGGCGCGAGGGAGAAGTTCAGGGCCTCGCGGGACTCCTGAGCCGTGAACGGGCCGCGGTCCCGGTAGAGCAGCCACATCACCAGGGGGCCGGGCAGGCCGCACGCGAGGCTGAGGTGGGACAGGGCTGCGCGATCGCGGTCCTGCTTGGCGGTGAGGGGCGCGCGGCCGCCGGCGGCGTCGCGCAGCCAGGCGGGGGCCTCGTGGGCCGCGCTCCCGCCCGCGGCGCGGCGCGGGGTCGCGGTCTCGCCGGCGGGGGTGGTGCTGGGGGTGGTGGCCACGGTGCTCCTCTGTCGTCCTGCCGCCCGGTGCCGCGGGCGTCGTCCGGGGCGGGGCCTGCCCCAGTGTAGACGCAGGGGGTGGAGACG
Source organism: Micrococcus porci (assembly GCF_020097155.1). Taxonomy (NCBI): domain Bacteria; kingdom Bacillati; phylum Actinomycetota; class Actinomycetes; order Micrococcales; family Micrococcaceae; genus Micrococcus; species Micrococcus porci. The sequence goes on from NZ_CP083691.1 coordinate 1,662,930, forward strand.
GGGTGGCGGCCCCGCCGGGGCCGGCGGGTCAGGCCCCCGGGGCGGTGAGGAAGTCGATCAGCTCCTCCACCCGGCCCAGCAGGGCGGGCTCGAGATCGGCGTAGGTCCGCACGTGGGAGAGCAGCCGCTTCCAGCCCAGGCCCGTGGCCTCTTTGGTGCCCGCGGGCCAGCCGAGGCCGCGGAGGACGCCGGTCTTCCAGTCCTGGCCGCGGGGCACCACCGGCCAGGCGTCGATGCCGAGCACGGCGGGCTTGATGACCTGCCACACGTCCACGTACGGGTGGCCCAGGATCAGGACGTTGCCGGCGGCGCCGGGCACGGCCATGGCCTCGGCGGCGAGGCGCTCCTCCTTCGAGCCGGCGACGAGGTGGTCGACGAGGATCCCGAGGCGGCGGCCCGGGCCGGGGGCGAAGTCGCGGATCGCCCCGGGGAGGTCGTCGACGCCGTGGAGGGGTTCCACCACGATCCCCTCGAGGCGCAGGTCCTCGCCCCAGACCTTCTCCACGAGCTCGGCGTCGTGCACGCCCTCCACCCAGATCCGCGACGCGCGGGCGGTCCGGGCGCGCGCGCCCTCGACCCGCCGGGAGCCGGAGGCGGTGCGGGCGGCGGCCGCCGGGGCGGCCGACCGCGGGGGCACGAGCACGACGGGGGAGCCGTCGACCCAGAAGCCCGGGCCGAGGGGGAAGCCGCGGCGGACGCCCCGTCGGTCCTCGAGGACGACCACGTGGGTGCCGCCGGAGCGCTCCACGCGCACCACGGCCCCGACGAATCCGCTGGCCACGTCCTCGACCACCGTCCCCGGGGTGGCGGGCGCCTCCCCGGCGGTGCGTCCGGCGGGGCGGGCGAGGTCCTCGTGGGCCCCCGGGCCCCAGCTGCTCCAGTCCATGCGGGCCACCCTAGCGAGGTGCCCGGCTCCGCCGGAGGCGGAATCGGGGCGCGCGGTCCGGGCGGCGCGTCCCGCCGATGGCTAGCATTGGCACTTGGCGCCGGTGAGTGCCAGCGCGGGGCCCGGGGTCCCGCTCGTCGTCGTGAGGAGAGGAGCGCACCGTGACCGAGCAGCCCCGCCGTCTCCAGGTGCTGCAGGCGATCGTGGAGGACTACGTGTCCCTGCGCGAGCCGGTGGGCTCCAAGGCGCTCGTCGAGCGCCACGCCCTGGGCGTCTCCTCCGCCACGGTGCGCAACGACATGGCGGCCCTCGAGGAGGAGGGGCTGATCGTGGCCCCGCACACCTCCGCCGGACGCGTCCCCACGGACAAGGGCTACCGGGTCTTCGTGGACCGCATCTCCGAGGTCAAGCCGCTCTCCGCGGCCGAGCGCCGCGCCGTGCGCACCCTGCTGGACTCCGAGGCGGACACCGAGTCCATGATGGAGGCCACCGTCCGGCTCCTCGCCCAGCTCACCCGACAGGTGGCCGTGGTCCAGTTCCCCCACGAGGACGGCTCCACGGTCCGCCATCTGGACCTGGTCGCGCTCACCCCCGAGCGCGTCCTCGTGGTGCTGATCCTCTCCACGGGGCGGATCGAGCAGCGCACGGTGGCACTGGCCCGGCCGGTGCAGGACGAGGACCTCGCGGCCCTGCGCGCGGTCCTGCTGCCCGTCATCGAGGGCCTGGGACCGGCGCAGGCGGCGGCCGTCCTGGACACCCCGCTCGAGGGGCTGCCCCCGGCCCGACGCGCGGCCGCGGTCGACGTCGTCGGGGCGGTTCGCGGTCTGCTCGAGGCCGAGCGGCAGGACCGCATCGTGCTCGCCGGCACCGCCAACCTGGCGCGCAGCACGGACGACTTCCACTCGTCCATCGGCCCCATCCTCGAGGCGCTGGAGGAGCAGGTCGTGCTGCTGCGCCTGCTCACCGAGATGGGGCAGGACGCCCACGGCGTCTCCGTCCGGATCGGCGCCGAGAACGGGGCGTCGCTGGCGGACACGTCCGTCGTCGCCGCCGCCTACGGCCCGGGCGCCGTCGCCAAGGTCGGCGTCATCGGGCCCACCCGCATGGACTACCCCGGGACCATGGCCGCCGTGCGCGCGATCGCCCGGTACCTGTCCCGCATCCTGACCACCTGAACCTGACCCCACCGGAGGAAGACCCATGGCCGACCACTACGCCACGCTCGGCGTCAGCCGCGACGCGTCCGCAGAGGAGATCAAGCGTGCGTACCGCAAGCTCGCGCGTCAGCACCACCCGGACGTGAACCCCTCGGAGGAGGCCGCGGAGGAGTTCAAGCGCATCTCCCACGCCTACGAGGTGCTCTCCGACGAGGACAAGCGCCGCGTCTACGACCAGACCGGCAACGAGAACGGCACCGCCGGAGGCTTCGGGGGCGGAGGGTTCGGCGGCGCGGGCTTCGGCGGGTTCGCGGACATCTTCGAGACCTTCATGAACGCGGCGGGCACCCCCGGCGGCGGGCGCGGCCCCATGCCCCGCGCCCGGCGTGGCCAGGACGCGCTCGTCACGGCGCGGATCGAGCTGCGGGACGCGGTGTTCGGCGGCGAGGCCACCCTCCAGCTGGACACGGCCGTCACCTGCGAGCGGTGCTCCGGCACCTGCTGCGAGCCGGGGACCCACCCGGAGACCTGCTCGACGTGCCAGGGCCAGGGCATGACCCAGCGCCCGGTGCGCTCCATGCTGGGCACCATCATGGCGGCGGAGACCTGCCCGGTCTGCCGCGGCTTCGGCACCGTCATCCCGCACCCCTGCACGGAGTGCTCCGGCCAGGGCCGCGTGCGCGTGCAGCAGCCCCTCACCATCCGCATCCCCGCCGGCGTGGACGACGGCACCCGCATCCATCTCGCCGGCCGCGGCGAGGCGGGCCCCGGCGGCGGCCCGAACGGCGACCTGTACGTGGAGGTCCAGGTGCGCCCGGACGAGGTGTTCCGCCGCGAGGGCGACCACCTGGCCACCACGGTCACCGTGCCCATGGCCGCGGCCGCGCTCGGCACCTCGGTGACCCTGGAGACCCTCGACGGCCCCCAGGAGGTCGACATCGAGCCGGGCACCCAGTCGGGCCACGTGGAGACCCTGCGCGGCCTCGGTGTCGGCCGACTGCGCGGCGCGGGGCGCGGCGACCTCAAGGTGGACGTCGTCGTCACCACGCCCACGGACGTCACCGACGAGCAGCGCGCCCTGCTGGAGCAGCTGGCCGGCCTGCGCGGCGAGGAGGTCGTCCACGGCGCCCCGCCGCAGTCCAAGGGCATGTTCGCCCGGCTGCGCGAGAACCTGAAGAACCTGTGACCGCGCCGCTCTTCCTCCTCGACGCCGGTGCGCTCGCCGGCGTCGCCCCCGGCGCGGAGGTGGCCTTCACCGGCGCGGAGGCCCGGCACGCCGCGGCCTCGATGCGCCTCGGAGCGGGGGAGTCCGTGCTCGTGGCGGACGGCTCCGGCGCCCGGGCCTCGTGCGTCGTCGTCGACGCCGCGCCGTCGGCGGTCACGGTCCGCGTGGAGTCGCTGGAGCACGACGCCGCCCCCCGCCCCGCGCTGGTGCTCGTCCAGGCGCTCGCCAAGGGGGACCGCGACCTGATGGCGGTCCAGGCCTCCACGGAGCTCGGCGTGGACGCGGTGGTGCCCTGGGAGGCGGAGCGCTCGATCGTGCGCTGGAAGGGGGCGAAGGCCGCCAAGGCCCACCAGAAGTGGGAGGACACCGTCCGCGCCGCCGCCAAGCAGGCCCGGCGCGCGCGCGTCCCGGAGGTCCGGCCCGTCGTCTCGGGCACGGCGGTCGCCGCGCTGGCCGGCCCGGACCGGCTGCTCCTGGTGCTCCACGAGGACGCGGACCTGGGCCTCGGCGGTCTCCCGGACGCGGACCTGGAGGCGGCCGCGGAGGTGGCGCTCGTCGTCGGCCCGGAGGGCGGGGTGAGCCCCGCGGAGCTGGACGCGTGCACCGCGGCCGGCGCCGTGCCGGTGCGGCTCGGCCCCCACGTGCTGCGCGCCTCCACGGCGGGCCCGGCCGCCCTGGCCGTGCTCCAGCACCGCCTCGGCCGCTGGTGAGCGCGCCGACTAGACTGACCCGTACCTGTCCGCGCCGCACCCCGAGGTGATCCGCCCCATCGTGTCCGACCCGTCCTCGCACGTCGTCCTGCCGCCCGTCTCCGTGCCCGGAGCGGAGTCGGTGTCCTTCGAGTCAGCGGAGCTGATGGTCCGCACCCTGGGCGCGCACGACGCGCTGCTGCGGATCCTCGCCGGGGTGTACCCGGACGTGGAGGTCACCGTCCGGGACCAGTCGCTCGGCATGTCCGGTCCGCCGCGCCACGTGGCCCAGGCCCGCCGGATCGTGGAGGACCTCCGCTCCCTGGCGCGGCGCGACGCCCCGGTGACCCCGGACGTCGTGGAGCAGGTCGTGTCCCTCGTGCGCGACGGGGAGACCGGCCGCGCGTCGGGCACGCTCCACCTGGACTCGATCCTCTCCGGGCGCGGTCGCAAGATCCGCGCCAAGACCCTGCACCAGCAGGACTACGTCGAGGCCATCGACCGCGCCACGATCGTGTTCGGCCTGGGTCCGGCGGGAACCGGCAAGACCTACCTGGCCATGGCCAAGGCCGTGCAGGCCCTCCAGGCGAAGGAGGTCACGCGGATCATCCTCACCCGGCCCGCCGTCGAGGCCGGCGAGCGGCTCGGCTTCCTCCCGGGCGGGCTGTCGGAGAAGATCGACCCCTACCTGCGCCCCCTCTACGACGCGCTGCACGACATGATCGAGCCCGAGTCCATCCCGCGCCTCATGGAGTCCGGCACCATCGAGGTGGCGCCGCTGGCCTACATGCGTGGCCGCACGCTCAACGACGCGTTCGTGATCCTCGACGAGGCCCAGAACACCACGGGCGAGCAGATGAAGATGTTCCTCACCCGCCTCGGGTTCGGGGCGCGCATGGTCGTCACGGGGGACACCTCGCAGGTGGACCTGCCCCGGGGCGTCCGCTCCGGCCTGGCGGAGGCCGTGGAGGTGCTCGAGGGCGTCGACGGGCTCGAGATGGTCCGGTTCGACTCCTCCGATGTCGTCCGCCACTCCCTGGTCAGCGCCATCGTGGACGCCTACGACGGCGCCCGCGGCAGCGGGTCCGCAGCGGACCCCCGCCCCGCCGGGCGCGGGGCCCAGCGTGGAAGGAGCGGCCGTGGCCGTTGAGATCGTGAACGAGTCCGGCGTGGAGGTGCCGGAGGAGGCGCTGCTGGGCATGGCCCGGCACGTCTACGCGGCGCTGCACGTGCATCCCCTGGCCGAGACCGCCGTGACGGTGGTGGACGCGCAGCGGATGGCCGAGCTCCACGTGGAGTGGATGGACCTGGAGGGCCCCACCGACGTGATGAGCCTGCCGATGGACGAGCTCACCCCGGGCACCGAGAAGTCCCCCGCGGAGGGCGTCCTGGGTGACGTCGTGCTCTGCCCCGAGGTGGCCGCGGAGCAGGCCGCCCGCGGCGGCCACAGCCGCGACGACGAGCTGCTCCTGCTGCTCACGCACGGCATGCTCCACCTGCTCGGCTACGACCACATGGAGGAGGACGAGCGCGCAGAGATGTTCGCGCTGCAGGACCGCCTGGTGTCCGAGGTCCTCGGCCGGCCCGCCCCGGCGCCCACGGTGGAGGACTGATCGCCCCCATGGCCACCGCCGTGTCCCTGGTCCTGCTGTTCCTGGCCTGTCTGGCGTGCACCTGGGTGCTCGCGCTGGCCGAGTCCGCCTTCACCTACCTGCCCCGCAAGGACGCCGAGGACGTGGCCCGCACGCGCCCCGGCTCGCGGATCCTCGACGTCACCGCCGACCTGGACGGCCACCTCGGTGCGCTGCGCGTGTGGCGCTTCCTCTCCGAGGCGTTCGCGGCCATGTTCCTCACGGCCGGCCTGCACGCCCTGACGGACTCGGTGTGGGCCGCGCTGGCGGTCACCGCCGTGCTCCTGGTGGGCACGGCGGCCGTGCTGGGCGTGTGGAGCCCGCGACCCATCGGCTCGCGCAACGAGGCCGCCGTCGCCGCGCGGACGGCCGGGCTGGTGCACGGGTTGAAGCAGGCGCTCGGCCCGGTGGGGGACCGGCTGGGCCGGGACCGCCGACGCACCGAGGCGGAGGCCGCGGACGAGGACGACTTCCACGAGCGGCACCTGCGCGAGGTCGTCGCGCGCGCCCACGATGCGGAGGTCCTCGAGGACTCGGAGGCCGAGCTGATCGCGTCCGTGTTCTCCATGGGCGACACCCTGGTGCGCTCCGTGATGGTGCCCCGCACCGACGTGGTGACCATCGACGCGGACCACACCCTCGGCCAGGCGCTGGACCTGTTCCTGCGCTCGGGCTGCTCGCGCGTCCCGGTGATCGGCGAGGACTCGGACGACGTCCGCGGCATGCTCTACCTCAAGGACGCGGTCCGCGCCCTGCACCACGAGGGCCACGCCTCCCAGGACGCGGTGACCGCGGTGATGCGCGAGGTGCGCTTCGTCCCCGAGTCCAAGCCCGTGTCCGTGCTTCTGGAGGAGCTCCAGCGGGAGTCCACGCACGTGGCGATCGTCGTCGACGAGTACGGCGGCACCGCCGGCTTGGTCACCCTGGAGGACCTCATCGAGGAGATCGTCGGGGAGATCTGGGACGAGGACGACCGCCCCGACCGCCCGGAGATCGAGGAGCTCGCCCCCGGTGTCTACTCGGTGGACGCCCGCATGGGCATCGGCGACTTCCGGGAGGAGTTCGAGCTCCCGGAGGACGAGGACGAGGACGACGACGTCGACACGGTGGGCGGGCTGCTCGCCAAGGAGCTCGGCCGGGTGCCGATCCGCGGCTCGCGCGTGGTGGTGCACGGGCTCGAGCTCACCGCCGACACCCTCGAGCCCCGCCGCAACCGCGTGGCGCGCCTGAAGGTGGTGGAGACGGAGGACCGTCCCGCCCGGCTGCGCCGCCAGCACGATCCGACCGACCCCGACTGAGGAGACGCCATGACCTCGCTGCTCGATCCCGCCGTCCCGGAGGGGCACCGCTCCGGCTTCGCGTGCCTCGTGGGCCGGCCGAACGCCGGCAAGTCCACGCTCACGAACGCGCTGGTGGGGGAGAAGGTGGCCATCACCTCCTCCAAGCCCCAGACCACGCGCCACACGATCCGCGGCATCGTCCACCGGCCGGACTTCCAGCTGGTCCTGGTGGACACCCCCGGACTGCACCGGCCGCGGACGCTCCTGGGTGAGCGCCTGAACGCCCTGGTCCAGGAGACGCTGTCCGAGGTGGACGTGGTGGGCTTCTGCCTGCCGGCGGACGAGAAGATCGGTCCCGGCGACCGCTTCATCGCCCAGCAGCTGGCCGCACTGCGGCGCACGCCGGTGGTGGCGATCGTGACCAAGACCGACAAGACGGACCCGCAGCGGGTGGCCGAGCAGCTGCTGGCCGTCACCGCGCTGGGGGACGAGGTCCTGGGTCCGGAGAACGGCGGGCGCGGCTTCGCCGCGGTCGTCCCGGTCTCGGCCGTGGCCGGGCGACAGGTGGAGGACGTGGAGTCGGTGCTGGCGCAGCTGCTGCCCGACGGCCCGCCCCTGTACCCCGACGGCGAGCTGACCGACGAGCCGGAGGCCATCATGGTCGCCGAGCTGATCCGCGAGGCCGCACTCGAGGACGTGCGGGACGAGCTGCCCCACTCGGTGGCCGTCGTCGTGGAGGAGATGAACCCCCGCGAGGGCCGACCGGAGGAGCGCCCCCTGCTGGACGTCTACGCCAACGTGTTCGTGGAGCGGGACAGCCAGAAGGGCATCATCATCGGCAAGGGCGGCTCCCGGCTGCGGGCCATCGGCACCCAGGCGCGCACGGGCATCGAGCGGATGCTCGGGACGCCCGTCCACCTGGACCTGCGGGTCAAGGTGGCCAAGGACTGGCAGCGGGACCCGAAGCACCTGAACCGCCTCGGGATGTGAACCTGGAGGGTGTCCGAAAAGTGAGACCGGGGCCTCATTGGTCGAGAACTGCCCGTGTCGGGTGTGGAATGGGGAACAAGGCCCGGCCGTGCACCGGTCGGACCGTGAGACCAGGACGAGGCCCGGCGACCCCGCGGCCGAACGAAGAGGTGGATCCGCCATGCGCAATCTGCAGAAGCCCTCGGGCATGAAGCACGGGAAGTACGTGCCGTACCACGAGCAGATCGAGGTGCACCTGCCGGACCGCACGTGGCCGGACAAGGTGATCACCGAGGCCCCCCGCTGGTGCGCGGTCGACCTGCGCGACGGCAACCAGGCGCTGATCGACCCGATGGGCCCCGAGCGCAAGCTGCGCATGTTCCAGCTCCTGGTGCAGATGGGCTACAAGGAGATCGAGGTCGGCTTCCCGTCGGCCTCGCAGACCGACTTCGACTTCGTCCGCCAGCTCATCGAGGGCGACCACATCCCGGACGACGTGTCCATCCAGGTCCTCACCCAGGCCCGGGAGCACCTGATCGAGCGCACCTTCGAGTCCCTCGAGGGCGCCGACCGCGCCATCGTGCACCTCTACAACTCCACCTCGGTGCTGCAGCGCCGGGTGGTGTTCCGTCAGGACGAGGACGGGATCGTGGACATCGCCACGTCCGGCGCCCGCCTGGTGAAGAAGTTCGAGGAGCAGCTCACGGGCACCGAGATCACCTACGAGTACTCGCCGGAGTCCTATACCGGCACCGAGCTCGAGTTCGCCCGGCGCATCTCGGACGAGGTCGCCACCGTCCTGGAGGCCTCCACGGACCGCCAGATGATCCTCAACCTGCCGGCCACCGTCGAGATGGCGACGCCGAACGTCTACGCGGACTCCATCGAGTGGATGCACCGCAACCTGGAGCACCGCGACTCGATCATCCTGTCCCTCCACCCGCACAACGACCGCGGCACCGGCGTGGCCGCGGCCGAGCTCGGCTACCTCGCCGGCGGCGACCGCATCGAGGGCTGCCTGTTCGGCAACGGCGAGCGCACCGGCAACGTCGACCTCGTGACCCTGGGCATGAACCTCTTCTCCCAGGGCATCGACCCCATGATCGACTTCTCCGACATGGACCACATCCGCCGCACGGTGGAGTACTGCAACCAGCTGCCGGTGCCCGAGCGTTCCCCGTGGGGCGGCGACCTCGTGTTCACCGCCTTCTCCGGCTCCCATCAGGACGCCATCAAGAAGGGGTTCGAGGCGATGGAGGCCGACGCCGCGGCCGCCGGCAAGCACGTCGACGAGATCCCGTGGGCCGTCCCCTACCTGCCCATCGACCCGAAGGACATCGGCCGCTCCTACGAGGCCGTGATCCGCGTGAACTCCCAGTCCGGCAAGGGCGGCGTCGCCTACCTGCTCAAGTCCGAGCACAAGCTGGACCTCCCGCGCCGCGCGCAGATTGAGTTCTCCCACGTCATCCAGGAGCTCGCCGACGCGCACGGCGGCGAGGTCTCCGGCGCCGACCTGTGGACGGCGTTCCAGGACGAGTACCTCCCGGCGGAGAACAAGGAGGAGGCGTGGGGCCGCTACCGCGTGCGCTCCGTGAGCTCCGAGTCCGGCGAGAACGGAGCGTTCCGCATGACCGCGGAGATCTTCGTGGACCACGAGCCCCAGACCCGCACGGCGGAGGGCAACGGCCCGATCGACGCGTTCCTGAAGATCCTCGGCGAGGACGGCCAGGACGTCCGCGTGCTCGACTACACCGAGCACGCACTGTCCGAGGGCGGCTCCGCCATGGCCGCCGCCTATGTCGAGGCGGCTGTGGGCGACCGCGTCCTCTGGGGCGTCGGTCTGGACCACAACACCACCACGGCCTCCCTCAAGGCGGTCGTCTCCGCGGTCAACCGGTCCCTGCGCGCGTGAGCGGCGCGCGGCACGGCGGCTACTCGGCGAACTCGTTCCGCACCGAGGCCATCGTGCTGCGCACCCACCGCCTGGGGGAGGCGGACCGGATCGTGGAGGCGATCACCCCCGAGCACGGCGTCCTGCGCTGCGTGGCCAAGGGGGTGCGGAAGTCGTCCTCCCGGTTCGGCTCCGTCGTGGAGCCGTTCATGCACTCCACCCTCCAGGTCGCGCGGGGGCGGGGGGAGCTGCACACGATCACCCAGGCGCAGCTGCTCCACCCGTACGCCACGGCCGTCGCAGCGGACTACGAGGCGTTCGCGGTGGCCGCAGCCCTGGCTGAGGGCGTCGAACGCATCCCCGCGCTCGACGCCGACGGCCGACGCGCCCAGTACCTGCTGTTCCACGGAGCCCTGGCCGCGCTGGCTCGGCGGGCCCACGACCCGCGGATGATCCTCCACAGCTTTCTGCTGCGCACCCTCACGCAGGCCGGCTGGGCCCCGACCTTCGACCGCTGCGCCCGATGCGGGGCGCCAGGTCCGCACACCGCGGTCAACGTCGCCCTGGGCGGGGCGGTCTGCGCCGAGCACCGGCCCCCGGGCTCGGCCAGTCCGGCCCCGGAGACGTTCGCGCTGCTCACGGCCCTCACCGCGGGGGACTGGGCCGTCGTCGACACCGCCGGTCCGCTGGCCCGGCGTGAGGCGGCCGGTATCGTGTCCGCGTACCTGCAGTTCCACGCGGAGCGCCGGCTGGTCGCCCTGTCCGTGCTGGACCAGGAGATCGCCCCGCCGGCCCCGCGCGCCGAGAGGAGCGCCTGAATGTCCGACGTGCCGAAGGTGAGCCCGCCCCCGCATCCCTCGGGTGCTGTCCCCCCGAAGCTCGACCCGCGGTTCGTGCCCCGGCACGTGGCCGTGGTGATGGACGGCAACGGTCGCTGGGCCAACCAGCGGGGCCTGCCCCGCACCGAGGGGCACCGCGCGGGCGAGGCCGCCCTGCTGGACGTCGTCGCCGGCGCCGTGGAGCTCGGCGTCGGGCACGTCTCCGCCTACGCGTTCTCCACGGAGAACTGGTCGCGCTCCGCGGAGGAGGTGCGCTTCCTCATGGGCTTCTCCAAGGACGTGCTGCGCCGCCAGCGCGACACCCTCGACTCGTGGAACGTGCGGATCCGCTGGAACGGCCGCGCCCCGCGCCTCTGGACCCCGGTGATCCGCGAGCTCCGCGAGGCCGAGGACCTGACCCGGGACAACACCGGCACCACCCTGCACATGTGCGTCAACTACGGCTCCCGCGCGGAGATCGTCGACGGCGTCCAGGCCCTCGCGGAGGAGGTCGCGGCCGGACGCATGCGCCCCCGCGACCTCACCGAGGACGTGATCACCCGGTGGCTGGACCGCGGCTTCCGCGCGGGGGACCGGGACGTCGACGTGACCCCGGACGTCGACCTGTTCCTGCGCACCTCGGGAGAGCAGCGCCTCTCCAACTACCTGCTGTGGCAGTCCGCCTACGCCGAGCTGCTCTTCCTGGACGAGCTGTGGCCGGACGTGGACCGGCGCACCCTCTACGCCGCGGTCCTCGAGTACGCCCACCGCGACCGCCGGTTCGGCGGGGCGGTGGACGCGCCCGCCGCCGACTGAGGGCCGGCCCGCCCCGCCGGCTCAGCCGGCGATGCGCGGGGGCGCCGTCTCCGCCAGCCACGACAGTGTGGCGTCCAGGGCCGCGCGGCGGACCGGGGGAGCCGAGGCGAACACGTCGTGGAGCGCGCCGGGGCAGCGGTGGACGACGACGCCGGGCCCGAGCCGGCGGGCCGCCCTCGCCTGGGCGCGGGGCGAGAGGATCACGTCCGAGCTCGCCGCGCGGCGTCGGGTCGCCAGTGGGAGGCCGCCGCGGTCGGAGACCAGGACGAGCACGGGCACGGGCAGGTCGAGCCCGCGCGCCACGGTGGTGTGCCCGTCCAGGACCGCGGCCAGCCACCCGGCCGGCACCGCGAACGCCCACCGGTCGCGCCACGCCGGCTCGAGGTCCCACTCGCCGTCCGCCTCGGCGGACAGAGAGCGCCAGTAGTGGTCGACACGGGGCAGGGGGAGGATCTCGTAGGGATCACGCCGCGCGATGCGGCGGACCGCGGGGGCCGCCACGGCCCGGGCGAGCGGTCCGCCGTGCGTCTGCAGCCACGGGCTGTTGAGCACCAGCGCGGACGCGGCCTCCGGCCGGTCTGCGGCCCAGAGCGCCGTGGTCAGCCCGCCCGTCGAGTGGGCCTCCACGACGGGCGTGGCCGGATGGTCCTCCGCGATCAGGGCGAGCGCCGCGTCCAGGTCCTCGTGATGCCGGTCGAGCCGGTCGACGAAGCCGGGGGTCTGCCCGGGTCGGAGCGAACGGCCGTGGTGACGCAGGTCCACGGCGTGGAAGGCGTAGCCCGCGGACTCCACGGCCTCGGCCAGGGGCGTGTTGTAGAAGTAGTCGCTCCACCCGTGCACGGCCACGAAGGGACGCCGGCAGGGATCCCGGTGCCGTGACGCGGCGCGACGCCGCACGACTGTGACAACGTTCCGTCCTTGTCTGTCGGCGTTCAGAGCGAGGCTCCGCCGTTCGAAGCCGTCCAGCACGTCCGGCGTCCACCCGGCTTCCGGGTCCACGGGCGTCGGAGGCGCCGCGGCGTCGTCGGCGGGGAGGCCGAGCCCGTGGCGGGGCCAGGGCCCGCGGACGTGGGGGAAGAGGGTCACGGCCTCACCTTAGGCGGCGGCCCTGCATGGGAGGATGACGGCATGCAGCTGCCCGACCCCCGTTTCCGCGTCCAGTCCGTCCTGCGCTCCTCCGCGCCCCGGATCTACCCGCCGTTCTTCCGGGCGGTGTTCGCCGGGATGGACCCGGAGCGGGCGCACCACGTCGGCTTCGCCGGCATCCGCGCCGCGGAGGCGAGCGGGGCGTCACGCGCGCTGCGCTCGACCATGGCCCCGGACCTCGGCCTCGCGCGCACGGTGATGGGCCTGCGGTTCCCGTCGCCCTTCGGCCTCGCGGCCGGCTTCGACAAGACCGGCGTCGGCACCACCGCCCTGGCCGAGCTTGGCTTCGGCCATATCGAGGTCGGCACGATCACCGCGCAGGCCCAGCCGGGCAATCCCGCCCCCCGGCTGTTCCGCCTGCCGGAGGACCGCGCGCTGATCAACCGCATGGGCTTCAACAACGACGGCGCCGCCGCCGTCGCCCCGCGGCTCGCCGCCACCCGCCGCACCCTCGAGGAGCGGTTCGGCGCCGTGCGTCCCGTCCTGGGCGTCAACATCGGCAAGACGAAGGTCGTGCCCCTGGACGGCGCCGTCGAGGACTACCGGGCGTCGGCGCGGCTGCTCGCCCCGCACGCCGACTACCTCACGGTGAACGTGTCCTCCCCGAACACGCCGGGCCTGCGCCAGCTCCAGGAGATCTCGTCCCTCGAGCCGATCCTGGCCGCCGTCCGCGAGGAGGCGGACCGCGCCGTCCCGGACCGGCGCGTCCCGTTGACGGTGAAGATCGCGCCGGACCTGGCCGACGAGGACGTCCGCGCCGTCGCGGAGCTCGCGGGCCGGATCGGCCTCGACGGCGTCATCGCCACCAACACCACCATCGGGCGGGGGGGCCTGTCGACGCCCGCCTCCGAGGTCGAGGCGATGGGAGCCGGAGGCCTCTCCGGTGCGCCGCTGGCCGCGCGCTCCCTGGAGGTCCTGCGGACGCTCAGGGCCGCCCTGCCGGCCGGGGTCGCGCTGATCGCCGTGGGCGGTGTCACGGACGGGGACGACGTCCTGCAGCGCCTGGACGCCGGGGCCGACCTGGTGCAGGGCTACACGGCGTTCCTGTATGAGGGCCCGTTCTGGGCCGGGCGCATCAACGCCGGCCTCGACGCGGCCCAACGCGCCCGCTGACGGCCGCGCGGCGCCCGCACTGCACGTCGCCCCGGCCCACGCACGCGGACCGGGGCGACGGGGGAGCGTCGGGCTCAGGCGGGGAACTCGCCGCGGCGCACCTGCGGCTTGGGCAGGCGGAGGCGGCGGAACTGCAGGGCCCGCATGACGCCGTAGAAGCGGCTGCCGGGCTCGGGCGTGCCGAACGTCGCGGTCAGGCGCTTCTTGATCTGGGCGGAGATGTAGAAGCTCTCGGCGATCACGAGGCCGACGATCACATAGAGGGTGACCATCAGGATGACCTGGGCCCGCGTGCCGGGGATGAACATGGCGATCACGTAGACGAGGACGATCGGCATGAGCCACTCGCCCAGACCGGTGCGGGCGTCGATGTAGTCGCGCACGTACCGCTTCTGCGGGCCCTTGTCGCGTGCGGGGAGGTTGCGCTCGTCGCCCGTCTCCAGGGCCTGCCGCTGGCGCATGCGCTCGGCGGTCGCCGCGTCGCGCTCCGCCTTTCGGGCCGCCTTGCGGTCCTCGGGCACCAGCGTGCGACGACGGGCGGCCTCCTGGTCGCGGCGGCGCGGCGTCGGCCCGGTCTTGCCCTGGGAGCGGTCGCGGGGAGCGGGCTGGGCCGCGGGCGTGTTCCCGGCGCCCAGGGCGGTGGAGCCGTGGGAGGCGGGGGCGTCGTTCTCGGTCTTCTTCCGGCGATTCAGCACCGCGCCAGTCTAGTCGTGGCCGCGTCGTAGGCTGGACCGCATGACCCAGAGCACGCAGAACACCCCCGTCGGCGCGGCCCCGGACCCCGAGCTGGTCTCCGCGATCCGTGCCGCCGTCGACCGCCGGTTCCCCGAGACGCTGCAGAGCCTCAAAGACCTGGTGTCCATCCCCGGCATCGCCTGGGACTCGATGGACCGTGAGCCCCTGGAGCGCTCGGCCGCCGCGGTGGCGGACCTGCTCCGCACCGCCGGCCTGGAGGGCGTGGAGACCGCGGTCGAGGAGCGCGCGGACGGCCGCCCTGGCGGCCCTGCCGTGATCGGCGGCCGCCCTGCTGTCGGCGACAAGCCCACCGTCTTGTTGTATGCGCACCACGACGTGCAGCCCCTCGGAGAGGAGGGCCTGTGGGACACCCCGCCGCTGGTGGCCACCGAGCGGGACGGGCGCCTCTACGGGCGCGGCGCCGCCGACGACAAGGCCGGCATCATGGTGCACCTCGCGGCCCTCGCCGCCCTGGACGAGGTGTGCCCGGACGCCGGCGTCGGAGTCCGGGTGTTCATCGAGGGCGAGGAGGAGGCGGGCTCGCCCACCTTCCGTCCGTTCCTGGAGCGGCATCGTGACCGTCTGGCCGCCGACGCCATCGTGGTGGCCGACTCCTCCAACTGGGCCGTCGGCGAGCCGGCCTTGACCACCTCCCTGCGCGGGGTGGTCAGCGCGACCGTGACCGTGCGGGCGCTGGACCACGCCGTGCACTCCGGCATGTTCGGCGGCCCCGTGCTCGACGCCGTCGTCCTGATGTCCCGTCTCATCGCGACCCTCCACGACGCCGACGGCGCCGTGGCGGTGCCCGGCCTGGAGCCCCGTCACCACGCCGACGTGGACTACCCGGAGGACGCGTTCCGCGCCGACAGCGGCATCCTCCCCGGCACCCGGCTGGCGGGCCGCGGCGCCCTGGCGGACCGCCTGTGGAACGGCCCCGCGCTCAGCGTGATCGGGCTCGACGCCCCGTCCGTGGACACCTCGTCCAACACCATCCAGCCCGCGGCGCGCGCCAAGATCTCGCTGCGCCTCGGGCCCGGGATGGATCCGGCCGCCTCGCTGGACGCGCTGCGCGCCCACCTGGAGGCGCAGTCGGACGCCGTCCTGGGGGCGGAGATCACGGTGGAGCCGGGGGAGCTGGGCCAGCCCTTCTCCACGGACACCTCGGCCCCCGCCGCGGCCGCGATGATGGGCGCCCTCGGCGCCGCGTTCGCCACACCCGCGCGGGAGACGGGCCTGGGCGGCTCCATCCCGTTCACGGCGGACCTCAAGGAGCTGTTCCCCGAGGCCACGATCCTGATCACCGGTGTCGAGGACCCGGACTCCCGCGCGCACTCGGCCAACGAGTCGCTGCACCTGGAGGACTTCCGCCGCGCGATCGTCGCAGAGGCCCTCTGGCTGGCGGCGATGGGCGCCTGACGACCCGGCCTTCCCGGAGTCCCCGGCGTCCGGGAATGCGGCACCGGGGAGACGGCGTTCTCCCGGAAGACCCACGCGGCGACACCGTCGCACAACCGAGGACCTAGGAGGTCACCATGGCTCTGTCCGCAGAGGAGACCGGCGTCGAGATCGGCGCCACCGAAGACGCCACCGGCCTGCCGCCGCACGAGGTGGAGCTGACCGACGTCGCCGCGGCCAAGGTCCGCGCCCTGCTCGAGCAGGAGGGTCGCACCGACCTGCGCCTGCGCGTGGCGGTCCAGCCGGGCGGATGCTCCGGCCTGATCTACCAGCTCTACTTCGACGAGCGGGTGCTCGACGGCGACACCGTCCGCGACTACGACGGCGTCGAGGTGATCGTGGACAAGATGAGCGTCCCGTACCTGATGGGGGCGACCATCGACTTCGAGGACACGATCTCCAAGCAGGGCTTCACCATCGACAACCCGAACGCCGTGGGCTCCTGCGCGTGCGGCGACTCGTTCCACTGAGCCGCTGACGCCCCCGGCGCCCCCGCGGCGCCGCCCCGCCGGGCCGGTCTCCACCAGGAGGCCGGCCCGGCGTCGTCGTGCGGGGAGGGCGCCGGGCGGCACCGCCCGTACGACACCCCGAGCGCGTCACGATGCACCCGTTCGCGCGCGCTGGCATAGACTGACTCCGAATCATCTGGGTCTACCCGCCCTCCCTGAACGGAACCCGTGAGAAGTCACGACGTACCTGGTGGGGCGGGGCCCACTCGCACACGAGATGAAGAGGAAGGCCGTCTGTGAGAGCACAGAATGACGCCGGACGTCGGACGCGACGCCGCCTCACCGCGGGGGCCCTCGGGGCCACGGCGCTGGTGGCGCTGACCGGCTGTTCGGCAGAGGCACAGCGTGGTTGGCTGCCGGGCACGGACAACACGACCAACCACAATGCGCAGCTCACCGACCTGTGGGTGAACTCCTGGATCGCGGCCCTTGCCGTGGGCCTGATCGCCTGGGGCGCGATGATCTGGTGCATGATCGCCTACCGCCGGCGGAAGAACGACCAGGGCTTCCCGCGGCAGACGGCCTACCACATGCCGATCGAGACGATGTTCACCGTCATCCCGATCCTCATGGTGTTCACCCTCTGGGGCTTCACCGACCGCGTGCAGGCCGAGGTCGACACCCCGATCGACGATTCCCCGCTGACGGTCACCGTGTACGGCAAGCAGTGGTCCTGGGACTTCAACTACTCGTACGAGAAGGACGGCCAGACCAGGGAGGCCCACTTCCAGGGCGTCCAAGCGCAGCTCGACGGCTCGGACGGCAAGCGCGAGACCCTGCCGACCCTGTACCTCCCCAAGGACGTGCCGGTGCACTTCGAGCTGAAGTCCCGCGACGTGGCGCACTCCTTCTGGATCCCGCAGTTCCTCCAGAAGCGCGACATGCTCCCCGGCAAGACGAACAACTTGTACCTGACCCCGCAGGAGATCGGGCGCTTCGACGGCAAGTGCGCCGAGCTCTGCGGCGAGTTCCACTCGGAGATGCTCTTCAACGTGGAGGTCGTGGACGAGGCCACCTTCGTTCAGAAGATGAACGAGATGGAGCCCGGCCTGGTCGGCGACGAGCTCAACCGCAACCCCAACCAGAACCCGGACGGCGCGAGGAACATGGAGGTCGACCTCCAGACCCCGCGCGGTGGAGGCAATCACTGATGACCACTTACGAATACGCCACGGACGAGGTGCGCACGCAGGCCCAGCCGCGCGTCGCCCCCCGCTCCCTGGGCAAGATCGTCGTCAGCTGGCTGACGACCACGGACCACAAGGTCCTGGGGTACATGTACCTCATCGTCTCGTTCGTCTTCTTCTGCGTGGGCGGCGTGATGGCGCTCATGATCCGCGCCGAGCTCTTCGAGCCCGGCATGCAGATCCTGCAGACCAAGGAGCAGTACAACCAGCTGTTCACCATGCACGGCACGATCATGCTGCTGATGTTCGCGACGCCGCTGTTCGTCGGCTTCGCCAACGTGCTCGTGCCGCTGCAGATCGGCGCCCCCGACGTCGCGTTCCCGCGACTGAACGCGCTGGCCTTCTGGTTCTTCCTGTTCGGCTCGTTCATCGCGTGCGCCGGCTTCCTCACCCCTCAGGGTGCGGCCTCGTTCGGGTGGTTCGCGTACGCCCCGCTCTCGGACACCACGTACTCGCCCGGCGTGGGCGGTGACCTCTGGGTGTTCGGTCTGGTCCTCCAGGGCTTCGGCACGATCATGGGCGGCGTCAACTTCATCACCACGATCCTGACGATGCGCGCCCCGGGCATGACGATGTGGCGCATGCCGATCTTCACCTGGAACACGCTCATCACCGGCATCCTGATCATGATGGCGTTCCCGCCGCTGGCCGCCGCGCTCTTCGCGCTGGGCATGGACCGTCGCTTCGGCGGCCACATCTTCAACCCGGAGAACGGCGGCGCCATCCTGTGGCAGCACCTCTTCTGGTTCTTCGGCCACCCCGAGGTGTACATCATCGCCCTGCCGTTCTTCGGCGTCGTCTCCGAGATCATCCCGGTGTTCTCCCGCAAGCCGATCTTCGGCTACAAGTCCCTGGTCTTCGCGACGACGTCGATCGCCGCGCTCTCCGTGACGGTGTGGGCGCACCACATGTACGTGACCGGCGCCGTGCTCCTGCCGTTCTTCTCCGTGATGACCATGCTCATCGCGGTCCCGACCGGCGTGAAGTTCGTGAACTGGATCGGCACCATGTGGCGCGGTTCGATCACCTTCGAGACCCCGATGCTGTGGACGCTCGGCTTCATGGTCACCTTCCTGTTCGGTGGCCTGACCGGCGTCATCCTGGCGTCGCCGCCCCTGGACTTCCAGGTGTCCGACACCTACTTCGTCGTGGCGCACTTCCACTACGTCATCTTCGGCACCGTGGTGTTCGCGATGTTCGCCGGCTTCTTCTTCTGGTGGCCCAAGTTCACCGGCAAGATGCTGAACGAGCGTCTCGGCAAGATCCAGTTCTGGCTGCTGTTCGTGGGCTTCCACGGCACGTTCCTGGTGCAGCACTGGCTGGGCGTCATCGGCATGCCGCGTCGCTACGCGGACTACATGATCGAGGACGGCTTCACCGCGATGAACCAGTTCTCCACCGTCTTCTCCTTCCTGCTCGGCGCGTCGCTGATCCCGTTCTTCTGGAACGTGTACGTGACCACCCGCTTCGGCAAGAGGGTGACCGTGGACGACCCGTGGGGCTTCGGCTCCTCCCTGGAGTGGGCCACCTCCTGCCCGCCCCCGCGTCACAACTTCCACTCGCTGCCGCGCATCCGCTCCGAGCGTCCTGCCCTGGACCTGCACCATCCGGAGCTGGCGGCCTACTCGCCCCAGGCCGAGCCTGAGGTTTTCGGAGAGAAGGTGGCTTCCAAGTGAAGATCGCGTCCAACATCTTCTGGATCATCGGCGCCTTCCTCGTCGCCGTCGCCACGCTCTACGGCTTCTGGGTGAAGTGGACCGAGTGGGCCGGCATCCCCGCCATCTACGCCCTCGGCGCGATGTGCTGGATGATCGCCTGGTACGTGCAGTCCACGGACAAGCGCCATGGCCTCGGCCCGGCGGATGACGAGGACGGCGAGATCGTCGAGTACGCCGGTACCTACGGCACCTTCGCCCCCTCCAGCTGGTGGCCGCTCGGCGTGGCCGTCGCCTGCGCCATGCTGGTGACCGGCCTGGCCGTCGGCTGGTGGATCTTCGCCCTCGGCGTCATCGCCGGCGTGTACTTCACCTTCGGCTGGGTCTACGAGTTCTCCCGCGGCAAGTACGCCCACTGACCACTCGCTGACGCAGCACAGAGGCCGCCGGCCGGTTCCCCCTGGGGGAGCCGGCCGGCGGCCTCTCTGCGTGCGCGGCCACCGGCCGGGTGGGACGTGAGCTCCGTCCGGGGGTAGGGGCCGCGGGCTGGCACACCAGGCTGCCATGTGGTCGGTCAAGGGCTCTGACGGCCCGAGCTCGTGGGGCGTGCCCGCAGTTCGGACGCCTGGATCGTGAGGTGGTCGGACGCTGAGCAGCGTGGGCCGTCGCCGACGGCGGGGAGGCTTTCCGGCATCCGCCGGTGCCGTCCCGCAGCGAGAACCGCGTGAGGTCCTCGATCACGGCGGCGCGGCCCCTCTGCATCGAGGCGGTCGGCGAGGACGCCAGGATGGGAGCGGAGGCCGGCCGCTGGCGGGTCCTACGCCAGTGAGCCGCGCACAGGCGCGGCCGCGTGTCTCGGTGGGGCGGTTGCTGTGCCTGCCTCGGTGCCCCCCTGGACGCGTGGTGGGTGAGACAGGGGGACGACCGGTCGGGGTGGGTCCGCCGTGGAACAGCGGGGGCTCACAGGTGCCGACCGTGTCCCGCCGAGGAGGGCTCGGGGAACGGAGCGCGCATGTGAACGGGTCACCGGGGTCCGTGGGCGCCTATGGCCGAGGGCACGGCTCCGCGTGTTCGGGTCGGCTGAGGCGCGGTGATCCGGCCCAGGGCGCCTCCGGCGGGGCACGCTCGGGCGAGGGTCGCACCACGGGTGTCGCCGCGCAGGACGACCATGCGTGCCCACGGGACGGTCGCGCCACCGGCAGTGGGCAGGCATGAGGCGGTCGACGACCTCGGCCGCAGGTGGAGATCGACGACGGCGGCGAAGCCGGCCGACTCACGCCGAGGGTGTTCCCGCTTGCCCAGGGTGTCGACGGCGTCGGACGCCATCACAGGCAGCAGTCCCGGACGGCCACGCAGAAGGGCCCCGCACGCCATGTGGCGTGCGGGGCCCTTCGTCAGGGGATCAGCGGTCGCCGATCAGTGGCCGAGCTCCGCGGAGTGGGAGCCGCCCTGGACGGCGCCGACGTGCTCGCCGTGGCCGTGGGTGCGAGCCTCGACCAGCTCCTCGCGGGAGACCGGCGCGACGCGCTCCTGGTAGAACATCCGGTTCAGACCGGCACGCATCCTCTCAGCGCCGGAGACCTTGCCGTTGCGGCCCGGGGTCGCCGGCACAGGGCGGCGATCCTCGAACGAGACCAGACGGTACATCTCGTAGTCGGTGAGCTGACGGTGACGCTCGGAGAAGCCTCCCTCAGGGGACATCTCGACGACGCCGGACTCGTGGCCGTGCAGCACGGTCTCGCGGTCACGACGCTGCAGGGAGATGCAGATGCGACGGGTGACGATGAACCCGAGGATCGGGCCGAGGATGAACAGCGCGCGCAGGAAGTAGAGCACGTCGTTCAGCGACAGGTGGAAGTGCGTGGCGATGAGGTCCGAGGAGGCCGCGGCCCACATGGTGCACCACATGATCATCATGCCGACGCCGATGCCGGTACGGGCGGGGGCGTTGCGCGGACGGTCGAGCAGGTGGTGCTCACGGTCGTCCTTGGTGATCCAGCGCTCGATCCACGGCCAAGAGATCATGCCGACGAGGATGACGCCCACCGGGATCAGCGGGGTCAGCACGCCCATGGGGAGGGAGACGCGGGAGCCCCACGGCATCGGGATGTTCCACAGGAAGGAGAAGTCGCCGATCATGCCCGGCATCAGGCGCAGGGCGCCGTCGAACGGGCCGATGTACCAGTCCGGCTGGGTGCCGGCGGAGACGGGCGAGGGATCATACGGACCGTAGATCCAGATCGAGTTGATCGTCACGGTGGACGCGATCAGGGCCAGGACGCCGAACACGATGAAGAAGAAGCCGCCGGCCTTGGCCGCGTACACCGGGCCCACGGGGTAGCCGACCACGTTGTTCTCCGTGCGGCCGGGGCCGGGGTACTGGGTGTGCTTGTGCACGACGACCATGAACAGGTGCACGGCGATGAGCAGCAGGATGATCGCCGGGACGATCATGATGTGCAGCGCGTACAGGCGACCGATCACGGAGTAGCCCGGGAACTCGCCGCCGAACAGGAAGGCGGAGAGGTAGGAGCCCACCAGGGGCATGGCCTTGAGGATGCCGTCGATGATGCGCAGGCCGTTGCCGGACAGCACGTCGTCGGGGAGGGAGTAGCCGGTGAAGCCGGCGGCCCAGCCGGCCATCAGCAGGAAGCAGCCGACGACCCAGTTGAGCTCACGCGGGCGACGGAAGGCGCCGGTGAAGAAGATGCGGAGCATGTGCACCGACATCGAGGCGACGAAGAGCAGCGCCGACCAGTGGTGCAGCTGGCGCATGAAGAGGCCGCCGCGGATGTCGAAGGAGATGTCCAGGGCGGACGCCATGGCCGCCGACATCTCGATGCCGCGCAGCGGGGCGTAGGCGCCGTCATAGGTCACGTGCGACATCGACGGATCGAAGAAGAACGTGAGGAAGGCGCCCGACAGCAGCAGGATGACGAAGCTGTAGAGGGCCACCTCGCCGAACATGAAGGTCCAGTGGTCCGGGAAGGTCTTGCGGCCGAAGAACTTCACGATGGGGGAGAGCCCCACTCGCGTGTCCAGGAAGTTGGCCAGACGACCGGTCCCGGTCGCCGGCTGGTACTCGTGCGTTGCAGTGCTCATAGGGGTCAGCCACGCTCCCAGTAGACAGGCCCGACGGGCTCATGGAAATCGCTCTGCGCCACGAGGTAGCCCTCGTCGTCCACGGTGATCGGCAGCTGCGGAAGGGCGTGGCTGGCCGGGCCGAAGATGACCTTGCACTCCTGCGCGAGGTCGAAGGTCGACTGGTGGCAGGGGCAGAGCAGGTGATGGGTGTGCTGCTCGTACAGGGCGATGGGGCAGCCCACGTGCGTGCAGACCTTGGAGTAGGCGAAGATGCCGTCCACGTTCCAGTTCTCACGGCCGGGGCTGATCTTCACCTTGGAGGGATCGAGGCGCATGACGAGCACCACGGCCTTGGCCTTCTCGTTCAGCTTGCCGTGCTCCAGGTCGTTCAGGCCGTCCGGGATCACGTGCAGGGCCGAGCCGAGGGTCACGTCCGACGCCTTGATGGGGGAGCCGGTGGGGTCGCGCACCAGGCGCACGCCCTCGTGCCACATGGTGTGGCGCAGGCGTTCCGGGCCGAAGTTCTTCGCGGCCTCGTCGGAGAAGTTGTCCGTGTTGTCCAGGTCGCGGAACGCGGCGATGAACGGCAGCGGAGCGAGCACGGCGGCGCCGATCAGCGTGTTGCGCAGCAGCGGGCGACGCTTGATCTGGGACTCGTCCAGGATGTCCGCGATCATGCCCTGCGCGGCGGCGCGGTCCGCCTCGGTGCGGATCTCATGGCGCTCCTCGACGACCTCGTGGTCGGGCATGAGCGTCTTCGCCCAGTGCACGACGCCGATGCCGATCCCGAACATCGCCAGCGCGACGCCGAGGCCCAGCAGGAGGTTCTGCAGGTACAGGACGCTCGTCGACTCGCCGTTGCCGACCTGGCCGACGCCGAAGTACCCGATGAAGAACAGGACCGTGCCGATGACGGAGATCAGGAAGAAGACGGAGACCTGACGCTCGGCGCGCTTGGCCGCACGCGGATCCTCGTCCGCGAGGCGCGGACGGTGCGGCGGAAGGCCCGGGTTGTCGATGGCGTAGCGCGGAGATTCCTCTCCGGCGTGCTCGAGGGCGTCCGAGTGTCGCTCGGCCCCTTCGTAGCCTTTCTCGCCCATAAGACCAGTTTCCTTTGCTCGAGTGATGTGTAGATGACGTGTGCGCGGCGCCGCGGCGCCCGCGCGAGATCAGGAGGAGCGGCTGGTGAGCCAGACCATGAAGCCGACGATGAGCGCGAGGCCCGCGGTCCAGATGAACAGGCCCTCGGCCACCGGGCCGAGCGAGCCGAGCTGCAGGCCGCCGGGGGAGCCGTTCGCCTCGATGGTCTTCAGGTAGGCGATGATGTCGCGCTTGTCCTCGGGCTTGAGGTTGGCGTCCGAGAACACGGGCATGTTCTGGGGGCCGGTCTCCATGGCCTCGTAGATGTGCTTCTCGGAGACGCCCTCGAGGGACGGGGCGAACTTGCCGCGGGTCAGCGCGCCGCCGGCGGCCGCCGCGTTGTGGCACATGGCGCAGTTGATGCGGAACAGGTCGCCGCCCTTGGCGATGTTCACGCCCTCGGCGTTCGGGTCGAGGTCCTCGTCGGCGGGCACGGCGGGGCCGGCGCCGAGAGAGGCGACGTAGGCCGCGAGCTGCGCGGTCTGCTCCTCGGAGAACTGGTTGGGCTTGCGCTGCGCCTGCGGACCGTTCATCTGCATGGGCATGCGACCGGTGCCGACCTGGAAGTCCACGGCGGCGGCGCCGACGCCGACGAGCGAGGGCCCGTCCGCGGTGCCGGTGGCCCCCATGTTGTGGCACGAGGCGCAGTTCGCGTTGAAAAGCTTCTCGCCAGCCGTGATGTCGTCAGCGGCGGCGGCCGCGGTGACCTGCGTGGCCGCCTGCGCCTGATTGACGGTGCTCGCGACGGAATAGAGTCCGCCGGTCACCAGGAGTCCCAGCAGGAGGAGCGCCAGCCCCACCAGGGGGTGGCGTCGGTTCTGCGAAAGTGCCTTCACGGGGGTTTCCTATCGTGTGTCTTCCGGACGCGGGGGGCCGCCCCTCGCCCGTACCTCGGTCGGTGCGGTTGGGGCGTCTTACTTCAGGAAGTAGACGATGAAGAACAGGGCGATCCAGACGACGTCGACGAAGTGCCAGTAGTAGGACACGACGATGGCGGACGTGGCCTCGTGATGGCCGAAGCGGCGGGCCAGGAAGGCGCGGCCGATGATGAACAGGAACGCGATGAGGCCGCCGGTCACGTGGAGGGCGTGGAAGCCGGTCGTGATGTAGAAGGCGGAGCCGTAGGCGTTCGCGGCGATGGTCACGCCCTCGGACACCAGGGTCGCGTACTCGAACGCCTGCACGGCGACGAAGATCGAGCCCATGATGAAGGTGAGGATGAACCACTCGACCATGCCCCAGCTCTTCACGGAGAAGAGGCCGCCGGTGCGGCGGGGCTGGAGGCGCTCGGCAGCGAGGACGCCGAACTGAGCGGTGAAGGAGGAGAGCACCAGGATCACGGTGTTCACCGCGGCGAGCGGGACGTTGAGGATCGCAGTGTGCTCGGCCCACAGCTCCGGAGAGGTGGAGCGGAGCGTGAAGTACATGGCGAAGAGCCCACCGAAGAACATGAGCTCGCTGGCGAGCCACACCATGGTCCCGACCTGGACCATGTTGGGCCGGCTCGGGAGCCCCGTGGTGGGCTGGTGGAGTGTGGAGGTTGCAGTGGTCACCCAGCCATTATGTCCCCAAAGACGCGCGGGGGACTAAATCGAACCTACCGTGTCGCATCGTCTCGGGGGCGGGAAAGCGCCACTCTCTGGGTGAGTCCCCACATGACCTCCAGGAGACGTCCAGGTTCGGGGTCGGATCCCGCCACGGGGATAGGCTCAGGTCGTGAGCCCTGGAGGAGAGATGCGAGAGACCGTGACCCACACCTGGCCCGAGGTGTTCCGCCGACTGACCCTCGGTCAGGACCTCGATGACGCCGCCGCGGAATGGGCGATGGGCGAGATGATGTCCGGCGACGCCACCGAGGGGCAGGTCGGCGCCTTCCTCCTCGCGCTGGCGGCGAAGGGCGAGACCGTCCCCGAGCTGCGCGGCCTCACCGACGCCATGGTGGCCAAGGCCCGGCGTGTGCACGTGTCCGGCGAGACCCTCGACATCGTCGGCACCGGCGGTGACCGGCTGGGCACCGTCAACCTCTCGACGATGTCGTCGCTCGTCGCAGCCGGCGCCGGGGCCCGCATCGTCAAGCACGGCAACCGCGGCGCGTCGTCGACGGCCGGCGCCGCCGACGTGATCGAGGCGCTGGGCGTCGACCTGTCCATGCCCCCGGCCAAGGCGGAGGAGTGTGCGGAGGCGGTCGGCATCACCTTCCTCTTCGCCCAGAACTACCACCCCTCGATGAAGTACGTCGCCCCCGTGCGCAAGCAGCTCGGGGTGCCCACGGTCTTCAACTTCCTCGGCCCCCTGAGCAACCCCGCCCAGGCGTCCGCCCAGGCGCTCGGGTGCTCCAGCGAGGAGATGGTGCCGCTGCTCGCCCAGGTCCTGGCGGACCGCGGCGTGCGCGGATTCGTCTTCCGCGGCTCGGACGGCCGGGACAAGATCACGACGTCGGGGCCCTCCACGATCATGGAGGTCCGGGGAGGGGTCACCGCCCACGAGATCGACCCCCGCGACTTCGGGATCGAGCTGGCCCCGGTCGAGGCTCTCGCCGGCCGCGACGGCGCCTACAACGCGACGCTCGTGCGCGGCCTGCTGGCGGGGGAGCACGGCCCGATCCGCGACGCCGTGCTGCTCAACGCCGCCGCCGGTCTGACCGCGTGGGACGTCGAGGCGGAGGGTCCCCTCATGGACCGGCTGAGAACCAACATGGCCCGCGCCGCCGAGTCCATCGACTCGGGCGCGGCGGCGGACGTCCTCGAGCGCTGGGTGCAGTTCTCCCGCTCGTGACCGACCCCGGCGTCAGCCGCCGGGGGAGGTCCGTTCCGACAGGCCTGGGGTGTTGTCGGAGCCGATGGCGACGCGGGTCCTCGCCGCGGACTCCTCGAGGCGCCCCCGGAGCTCTGGGCCCGCCTGGGGCAGCTCATCCGGAATGAGCAGCACCCGCGGCCGCCCGGTCGGGTCCGTGTCCGCGTCGGTGATGAGGGTGGGAGCCCACGTCACCCCGGTCGCGTCGAAACGGCCGTCGTCGCCCTCGCGGAACGCGACCTCCACGATCGCCCCGTCGTGGGTGCCGGGACGCTCGCCCTTCATGGAGGCGATGAGGTTGCCGGTGCTGTAGACGACCCACACGCCGTTCACCTTCTCCACCGGCTGCACCCAGTGCGGGTGCTGCCCGATGACCAGGTCGACCTCCCCGGAGGCCGTCACCTGGTTCGCCATCCACCGCTGGTCCTCGTTCGGGATCCGCACGTATTCGTCCCCGGCGTGCATGTGGAAGACGACGACGTCGGCTCCGGCCTCCCGCGCGGCGTGCGCGTCCGCGATCGCCCGGTCCGGATCCAGCAGGTCCACGGACCACTCCCGGCCCTCCGGGACGGGGATCAGATTCGTGCTGAACGTCTGGGACACGATCCCGACCACCACCCCGTCGGCCGTGGTGAAGAGGTCGGGCGCCTGGTCCTCCCCCGGGGTGGTGGACGTGCCCGCGACGCCGACGCCGGCAGCGCGCAGAGCGTCGTGCGTGCGGACCATCCCGTCCCAGCCGTCGTCCACGGTGTGGTTCGAGGCCGTGGTGCAGACGTCGAAGCCGGCGTCGACGACGGCCGCCACGGTCTGCTGCGGGGCACGGAAGCGCGGCCAGCCGGTGTACGGGCCTCCGGGAGCGGCCAGGGGCACCTCTTGGTGGCACACCGCGAGGTCCGCGGCCGCCACGAACGGGCGGACCGAAGCGAGCATCGGCCGGAAGTCGAATCCGCCGCCCGTCCTCGCCGCGTCGAACAGCGGCTCGTTCCAGAGGAGGTCGCCGGAGGTGTTGATCGTGACCGTCCGCGGCTCCCCGGACGCCGTCGCAGGGCTCGCGGGGGGCATGGTGGACGAGGTCCCGGGCGTGTCCGCGCGGAGGTCGGACGCCGAGTCCGAGGAGGAGGCGTCCTGCGAGGTCCCGGAAGCGGCGCCGTCCGGGGCGTTCGCGGTGGGAGCGCAACCAGTGAGGAGGGCCATCGCGAGCAGGGTGGCGGCGGCGGTGCGGCGGTGCGGGGTCATGGGATCACGGGTGGCGCGCTCAGCCGTCGAAGCCCAGCGCCCACCCCTCCTCGAGGTCTTCCGTGGAATAGGTGCGGAACGCCAGCATGGTCTCGGTGTCCTCGATCCCGTCCACCTTGGACAGCTGGTCCGCGATGACGTCCGCCAGGTCCTCGTAGCGCTTCAGCTTGACCATGGCCACCAGGTCCCACGCGCCCGTCACCGAGTACACGGAGCTCACGCCCTCCAGGGACGCGATGGCCTGGGCCGTCTCCGGGATGGTGGACTTGTCGGTCGTGATCATGACGATGGCGGTCACCATGGCGAATGCTCTCCTTCGGCGGGACGGGGCTTCGCCCTCGATGGTACGCTCCGACGCGCTGGAGGGGAGGAGGCGGACTCGCCGCCCCATGACCGGTTCGACGACGTGTCATGAGGCCCGGCTCGCGCGATCCGTCGCCCGGTGGGCGAGAAGCGTCGAGGCCCACCGGCGGCCCAACAGGAAGACGGCGAGGACGGCGGAGGCCACGAGCACGAACGGGACCGGGGCCCCTCCGAGGCCCCACAGCACGCGCAGCCCCATCCCCGCCGCGACGGTCACCGCCCAGACGACGACGCCCTGCGGCCAGACGCGGGCCCAGGTCCGGGGGCCGCCGGCGAGGGCCGTTCCCGCGACCCAGGCCAGGAGGAAGGGGGCGGCGGCCGTCACCAGGGCGAGGCCGCCGCGATCGGTCGCGTGCTCGCGCTGCCCGAGCGCGACGAAGAGGACGACCAGGGCGGCGTCGAGCGCGAAGGCGACCCATGGTGCGGAACCCCGCCGTCGGTCGGACGGGTGGGCGGCGGGGGAGGAGTCCTGCGGAAGAGGAGTGGTGCTCATGGCCCCCATTGTCCCGCGGGCGAGGCAGCCGGGCCGGTGCCCCTCCCTCTTCCTCTACCGAGACAAGGTATCGTGCTTGTCATGGACTTCCATTCCCGACCCGGACCCGAGGCCGGGTCAGCAATGGTGCCCGTCGCCGTGCGATGCGGATCCGCGGGTGCGGCGGGGCGGTGGGCCGCGTCCATCCCCGGCGCGCGGCGCCTGGGCCGGGAGGGCGGTCGTGATCTGATCGTCCACGCCGACGACGCGGCCGCGGCCGTGGCCCTCATGCTCGCCGTGCGACGAGCCGGGGCCGGGGCGGTGGGCGCCGGAGTCGCCATCGAGCAGGTCGAGGGGGCGTTGCGGCGCGCCCGGCGCAGGCCTGGAGGGATCGCCGTGTCACGGGTTCCTGGATCGACGGGAACGGAGGAGGAGCGGGGTCTCCTCGAGGCCGGCCTCGGCGTCCTCCTGACCCTGGAGTCGCGGCGCAGTGCCCCCCAGCAGGCGGCGGGGGTCCTCATCGAGGCCGGGCGCAGCCAACGGGAGGCGGCCGCCGACCTCGGAGTCAGCCAGCAGGCCGTCCAGCAGCGGCTGCGAGCCGGGCTGTGGGAGGAGACGCGGACGCTCCTCGACGCGCTCCTTCCCATGGCGCGGCGCGTGCTCGAGGCCTGAGACCCGCAGGCCCCGGCCCCGAGCACATCGCGTCAGTGCGTCGTGTCGACGTCGTCCTGGGGGAGCGGCTCGTGCTGCACGAGATGGTCCTCGTCCGCCCGGGACGAGTCCTCGTCGACCATGATCCGGGTGATCTCCGCCCGGATCTCCTCTCCGGGCACGCCCCAGCCGCGCTCGTAGCCGTAGATCTCGCGCAGCGGGGTCTGGGACCGGGTCTGCTCCACGAGGGCCACGTCGTCGGGGGAGAGGAGGGCGGGATGGGGCACCCCGGCCGCCTCGGAGACCTTGATCAGGTCGCGGCGCAGCGTCTGGACGTAGCCGACCAGGCGCTGGGACTTCTCCTGCGGATCCAGCCCGGCGGCGAGCCAGGGGTTCTGGGTGGCGACACCCGCCGGGCAGGTGTCCAGGTGGCACTTCTGAGCCTGGATGCAGCCGATCGCGAGCATCGCCTCGCGGGCCACGTTGACCATGTCCACACCGAGGGCGAACGCGACCAGGGCGTTGTCCGGCAGTCCGAGCTTGCCGGAGCCGATCCAGGTCACGCGGTCGGTGAGGCCGCGGGCGGCGAAGATCCTGTAGACCTCGGTGAAGGCCACGCGGAACGGGAACGCCACCGAGTCGGAGAAGATCAGCGGGGCGGCGCCGGTGCCGCCCTCGCCGCCGTCGATGGTGATGAAGTCGACGCCGCGGGTGCCGTCGGCCATCGCGTCGGCGAGCTCGTGCCAGAAGCCGAGGTCGCCCACGGCGGACTTGATTCCGACGGGCAGGCCGGTGCGCTCGGCGACGCGCTCGACGAAGTCGAGCATCTCGTCCACCGTGCTGAACTCCGAGTGGCGCGACGGGCTGGCGACGTCCTTGCCCTCCTCGACGCCGCGGATCCGGGCGATCTCCGCGTTCACCTTCGCGCCGGGCAGGTGCCCGCCGAGACCCGGCTTGGCGCCCTGGCTGAGCTTGATCTCGAGCGCGCGCACGGGGGCGGACTCGACGACGGCCGCCAGCTTCTCCATGTCGAAGTTGCCGTGGGCGTCGCGGCAGCCGAAGTACCCGGTGCCGATCTGCAGCATGAGGTCGCCGCCCTGTCGGTGGTGGTCGGACAGGCCGCCCTCGCCGGTGTTGTGCATGAACCCGCCCAGGGCCGCACCCTTGTTGAGCGCGGTGATCGCCTGCGGGCTGAGGGAGCCGAAGGACATGGCCGACACGTTCACGACCGAGTTCGGGCGGAACGCATGGCGCCGGCCGCGCGGGCCGCCGAGCACCTTCGCGCTGGGCAGGGCCTTGCCCGGGTCCAGCGCGAGGGCGGACATGGGGGCGACGTCGGAGAACGTGCGGTGCTTGACCACGGCATAGGACGTGTGCTCGACGTCGTTGTCCGTGCCGAAGCCGTAGTAGTTGTTCTTGCCCTTCGAGGAGGTGTACACCCATCGGCGCTGGTCGCGGCTGAAGGGGCGCTCCTCGTTGTTCGCCGCCACGATGTACTGGCGCAGCTCGGGGCCGATGGTCTCGAGCGCCCAGCGGGCGCGGGCGAGGACCGGGAAGTTGTGGCGGAGGGCGTGCTGCTTCTGGGTGAGGTCGCGGACGGCGACGCCGGCCACGCCCAGGGCGGCCGCCGCGGCGGCGAGGGTCTTCGAATTCATGCCACCCACTGTGGGGGAGCGGATGCCCGGGAGCCAGCCGCGACGCGCCGGGAGCGGGCGATTCGCGACGGAGGTCGTCCGGAGGCCCGACGCGACGACAACCACCGACCGAGTTCATGGAACCGACGCCTCCTGTTCACTGACGGTGCGGGCTGGACGCCGATCGCGGTCACTGACGTCGGAGACCGAGGCCAAGGCCGGCTCCTGCACCACCAAGGACGGCAAGTCCTACAAGGCGTTCGGCCGCTTCGCCGACGAGGGCGCCTGGTGGGACGCCGAGCGCGGCGGCTTCGTGTTCGACGCGTCCTTCGACAAGGCGTTCCACGACGGTCAGATCTGGTTCTTCGACGTGAAGGCCGGGACCATCACGATCGACGCGTACTACCCGCTGACCGCCCCGAACTTCTCGGAGGAAAGGCGCAGCGCGCCCGCGGCTGACCGCGCCGCACCCGGGGGACCGCAGCTGACCAACAAGTTGACATAATGTACATTATCGGTTCACGAGCCAGGGGCGGAACGACGCCGGAATCCGCCCGGCGCCGCCCCCGCGCTGACCGTGTGTGCGGGCGGACGGATCAGACCAGGCGTGCCACCACAAGGCCGGAGAACCCGTCGCCCTCGGCGACGAGCGCCCGCCCGCCGTCGGCGGTGTCCGCGGGGTCCAGCTCGTAGGGCATGTCGAGCTCGCCCGCGGCCGGGCCGGTGCCCACGGCCGTCACCGTCATGTCCGGCTGACGCGTTCCGGTGCGGACGCCGTGCTCGTCGTGGACCTCCAGGACCTCCTGGGCGAGCTCTCCGGCGACGCCGCGGCGGAGCACCTCTCGCGCCTCGGGGTCCGTGAGCGCGTCGTGGATCCACCGGGTGCCCAGCACCGAGTGCTCGGCGGTCAGCAGCACGGTCGCGCCGTCGCGGGCCGCAGAGCGGTACGACAGCGGGGTCTGCACCAGACGCCCGTCGTCGGCACCGCCGACGCGGACGAGCATGACCTCGAGGCCGAGCTCCCCGGCCGGGTCGTCGAACCGGTACGAGCCGGCCCTGGTGAACGGCACGTCCGGATCCTCGCCGTGGGCCACGAGGGCGCGACGGATCCACTCGTTCTTGTCGGGGTCGAGCTGGGCGCTGTAGATGAAGGACATGTCCTGGACGCTACCCGCCGATGCGCCCGCCCGACAGCCCGTCGACGACGCTCAGTCCTGCACGGCCAGCACGGCGTCGTCCATGGCCCGGTAGGCGTCCACCTCCGCGGCCACCCGTGCGCCGCCGATCACCGTCACCGCCTCCGGATCCCAGCCGGCGGCCAGGAGATCTCCGGCGAGGCCGTCCTCGGACTCCTGGCCGGCGCACACGACCACGTCGGTGACCGGCAGCACGAGCCGTCGGCGCCCCGGGTCCCCGTCACCGCCCACGGCGGGTGCCGTCACGTGCAGCCCGTCCCGGTCCACGCGCTCGTAGGAGACGCCGGAGAGCATCTCGACGCCGAGGGCCCGCAGCTCGAGCCGATGCACCCATCCGGTGGTCGGTCGCAGACGGGAGCCCACGGGCTCGGGTGAACGCTGCAGCAGGAAGACCCGGCGGGCGCGCTCAGCCGGCTCGGGACGGGTCAGTCCCCCGGGGGCGGTCGGGTCGTCGTCGGCCACGCCCCAGCGGGCGCGCCAGTGCTCGAGCGGTTCCGGCTCCCCCAACGCGGCGCCGCCCTCCGGGGACGCCAGCAGTTCGGCGACGTCCACGCCGACTCCCCCGGCGCCGATCACGGCGACCGCGGCGCCGCACCGGACCCGCCCGGCCACGACGTCGTCATAGCGGTGGACGGCCGGGGCGCCCGGCTCCCCCACGCCGGGCAGGTCCACGTCCCGCGGGCGCACCCCGGTCGCGATGATGACCCGGTCGAAGGCCGGGCGGCCGTCCTCGGTCAGGAGCGTCCGGGGTGTCACCCGCGTCTCCCGGCGCAGGTGCACCCCGGCCGCGACCGCTCGTGCCTCCAGGTGCCGCAGGGCGGGCTCGAACTCCTCCTTGCCCGGGATCCTCCGCGCCAGGCGGAACTGGCCACCGACCTCCTCGGTCGCTTCGAACAACGTCACGTCATGCCCGAACCCCGCTGCCCGATGCGCTGCGGTCAGCCCGGCGGGCCCCGCACCGACGACGGCGACGCGCCGGCGGCGGCCGATCTCCACCGGCACGGGGCGGGCGTACCGGGGATCGGTCTCCCGGCCCGCCCGCGGATTCATGAGGCAGCTGACCGGGCGTCCCGCCATGACGTGGTCCAGGCAGGCCTGGTTGCAGGCGATGCACGGGGTCAGGTGCTCGGCCCCGGCCCGGCCGACGGTGCGCACCCAGTCGGGGTCGGCGAGCAGCGGGCGGGCGACCGCGACCAGGTCCGCCGCGCCGCCCCGCAGCAGGGCCTCGGCGTCGTCGGGCGTCGTGAGGCGGTTCGCGGCGATCACGGGGATGCCCACCGCCGCCCGTACCCGTGCACTGGCCTCGGCCCACGCCGCCCGCGGGACGGAGGTCACCACGGTCGGGACGCGGGACTCGTGCCAGCCGATGCCGGTCATGATCAGGTCGGCGCCGGCCGCCTCGAACGCGCGCGCCGTGTCCAGCGCCTCCGCGGAGGTCTGGCCGCCGGGCACCAGGTCCGTCAGCGAGGTGCGCACGGAGAGCAGGCCCGTCTCCCCCAGCGCCTCCCGCACGGCGGCGACGACGGCTACCGGGAAGCGCCGCCGGTTCTCGGCGGAGCCGCCGTACCGGTCCTCGCGGAGGTTGGTGGACGGGGCCAGGAACTGGTTGAGCAGGTAGCCCTCCGAGGCCATGACCTCGACCCCGTCGTAGCCGGCCTCCAGGGCCAGCCGTGCCGACCGGGCATACGCGGCGACGAGCTCCTCGACCTCCGCCTCCGTGAGCGCGTGCGCGGTGTGCCGGGAGATCGGCGCGCGTGTCGCCGACGCGGAGACGAGGTCCGCCCCGCGCGCGTACCGGCCCGCGTGCAGCAGCTGCACCAGGATCCGGCCGCCCTCCGCGTGCACCGCGTCCGTGAGCGTGCGGTGGGCCGCGGCGTCCGCGGCGTCGGCGAGGAGGCCGCCTCCCGGGCTCACGGCGCCCTCCGGCGTCACGCCGACCCCGCCCGTGACGATCAGGCCGACTCCCCCGGCGGCGCGCTCGGCGTAGAACGCGGCCAGGGCGGGCAGGTCCGCGTGGCTGTCCTCGAGCCCCAGGTGCATGGAGCCCATGACCACGCGGTTGCGCAGGACGGTGCGGCGGACGGTCAGCGGCTCCAGCAGTCGGTGCGAGGCGGGGGCGTCGGTCATGTGTGTCATGGGCGTCACAGTAGCCGGGACGCGTCGTCCCCGGCACCCCGCCTTCGTGCGGCGCCCCCCCGCCGTCATCGGCCGCGGTGGCGGGCCGCCCGCAGATCCGGCAGGATGGGCGGTGACGGGGATCACGAGGGGGATGCATGGAGTGGATCGAGGCCAACGCCGACTGGCTCTGGCTCGTCCTGGCCCTGGGCCTGGTGGGCGCTGAGCTGCTGAGCCTGGACCTGGTGCTGGCGATGCTGGCCGCCGGCGCGCTCTCCGCGGGCGTCGCCGCCCTGGCCGGGGCGCCCCTGGGCCTGCAGCTGGGCGTGTTCGTCGTCGTCTCGCTGCTCACCCTCGTCGCCGTGCGCCCGGCGGCGATGCGCCGCCTGCACCCGGACCCGGCCGTCGGCGCGTCCTGGCTCGACGGCCTCTCCGGCCGCCGCCTCACCGCCACCGGACCGGTCACGGACGAAGGCGGACGGATCGACGTCGACGGGGAGACCTGGAGTGCCCGCGTGGAGCCCGGCGCCGCCCCCGCCGCCCACGGCCAGGGGGTGACCGTCCTGCGCGTCGAGGGCGCCCATCTGATCCTGCGTCCGGACCCCGTCATCGACTGGGACGCGCCCGCCCACGACTGACCACCCCATCCGCCTCCATCGAACGGAGTCCCCGTGGAGTTCCTCATCGTCCTCGCGGTCCTGGCCGTGCTCGTCGGCGTCCTGCTGGCGTCCTCGGTCAAGATCATCCCGCAGGCCCGCACCGCCAACGTCGAGCGGCTGGGCAAGTACCAGCGCACCGCCGGCGCCGGACTGACCCTGATCATCCCGTTCATCGACCGCATGCTGCCCATGGTGGACATGCGCGAGCAGGTGGTCTCCTTCCCCCCGCAGCCGGTGATCACCGAGGACAACCTCGTGGTCTCCATCGACACGGTCGTGTACTTCCAGGTGACCGACGCCAAGGCGGCGACCTACGAGATCGCCAACTACATCCACGCCGTCGAGCAGCTCACCACCACCACGCTGCGCAACGTCGTCGGCGGCATGAACCTCGAGGAGGCCCTCACCTCCCGCGACGCCATCAACTCCCAGCTGCGCGGGGTGCTGGACGACGCCACCAGCCGGTGGGGGCTGCGGGTCTCCCGCGTGGAGCTGAAGGCGATCGATCCGCCCATGTCAATCCAGGACTCCATGGAGAAGCAGATGCGTGCCGAGCGTGACCGCCGCGCCGCGATCCTCACCGCCGAGGGCACCAAGCAGGCGGCCATCCTCACCGCCGAGGGCGAGCGGCAGTCCGCCATCCTCTCCGCGGAGGGTGAGGCGCAGGCCCGCGTGCTGCGGGCCAACGCCGAGGCCGAGGCCATCGAGGTCGTCTTCGACGCGATCCACTCCGGCGGCGCGGACAGCGAGGTGCTGGCCTACCAGTACCTCCAGTCCCTGCCGAAGATCGCCGAGGGCACCTCCAACACGATGTTCGTCGTCCCCGCCGAGCTCACCCGCGCCCTGCAGGGCCTGGGCGAGGCCTTCTCCCCGGGTTCCCCGTCGGCGGCCGGGACCGGCTCCTCCGACACCTCCGACGACGCCGCCCCCGCCGCGGGCCGGGCCGCCACCGGTCCCGGGGGTCGGCGTCGGGGACGCGCCTCGGAGGGTGCGCGGCCGACCACCGCGGAGGAGCTCCGCTCCTCCGGGCTGCTGGACGCGATGACCGCGGGCGCCCTCACCGCCGACCGGATGCCCCAGACCAGCCTCGACGAGGCCCTGCAGACGCCGCCCGAGGCCGAGCCGGCCCCGGTGCGCCGCGAGCCGGGAATGCCGTGAGAGGATCGGTGGTTGCACCGATGACGACCTGCGCCGCCGAGTCGCCCGTGAGCGTCCGCCGCACGGCGGACCCGGGCCGGCGGCACGACGAGGAGGACGAATGAGCGACCGCAGCCTGCGGGGCATGCGCCTGGGGGCGCAGTCCCTGGAGTCCGAGGCCGGCGTCGAGCCGGCGCCGCGCCAGCGCGTGGAGTACCGCACCGAGGACGGCGAGCAGGTGTTCGTGACCTTCGCCCAGGAGGCCGAGGTCCCCACGACCTGGACCTCCAAGACCGGCAAGGAGGCCCTGCGGGTGGACGGCGAGAAGCCGGAGGAGAACCCCGGCAAGCCGGTCCGCACCCACTGGGACATGCTGCTGGAGCGCCGCTCCATGGAGGAGCTGGAGGAGACCTTCCAGATCCAGCTCAAGAAGCTGCACGCCTCCCGCGGCGAGGCGGTCTGAGCACCCGTTCCCCCACCAGGGGCACGTGGGAAGGGCCCCGCCGGTCTCCGGCGGGGCCCTTCGCGTCCCTGGAATCCCCCGGGGTCAGCCGCGCTGGGGGCCGCGACCCGTCAGGGTCTCCCAACGGGCCTGCAGCCCCCACTTGGTGACGTTCACGACGGCCTCCCCCACGATGCCGCCGCTCATCTTCGACTCGCCCAGCTCGCGCTCCACGAACGTGATGGGCACCTCGACGATGCGCAGGCCGAGGCGGGCGACGCGGAAGGTCATGTCGACCTGGAAGCCGTAGCCCTTGGACTGGACGGCGCCCAGGTCGATCCTGCGCAGCGTGTCCGCGCGGTACGCGCGGTAGCCGGCGGTGATGTCGGTGAGCTTGAGGCCCAGCATGATGCGCGGGTACAGGGATCCCGCGGCGGAGATGAGCTTGCGGGAGGCGGGCCAGTTGACCATCTTGCCGCCGGGCACGCGCCGCGAGCCGATCACGAGGTCCGCGGTGCGCACGGCCTCGAGCAGGCGGGGCAGCTGCTCCGGCTGGTGGGAGCCGTCCGCGTCCATCTCGACGAGCACGTCGTAGCCGCGCTCCAGGCCCCAGCGGAAGCCCGCGATGTACGCGCCGCCCAGGCCGTTCTTCTCGGCGCGGTGCAGCACGTGGACGTGGTCGTCCTCCGCGGCTCGGGCGTCGGCCCAGGCGCCGGTGCCGTCCGGCGAGGCGTCGTCCACCACGAGCACGTCCGAGTCCGGGACGGCGTCGCGGAGCCGGCCCAGGGTGAGCGGCAGCGACTCGATCTCGTTGTAGGTGGGGATGATGGTGAGCACGCGCATCCGGTGGTCTCGTCTTCCGTGTCGTGGCGGCCCCGCCTGACGGGGCTCGTTGGCATCCGTTCGAGTATAGGAACCCTCCGGCCCGCCCGCGTCCGGGGCGCGCGGGCGGGCTCAGGCGTCCGCGACCTCGACGGCGGCGGGGCGGCCGTCCACCCAGGTCGCCCGCCAGCGGGGCAGGGCGGTCTCGGCGTCGAGGGCGGGCAGCAGCGGCGTCCCGGCGCGGGTGTCCGTGGACCAGGCTGCGACCCGGCCGTCCGGGGACTGCACGGCCACCGCGTCCGCCTCCCAGACGGCGAACGTCGCGGGCGCGGACACCGTCAGCCGCGGTGCGGCCTGGACCGTGGCGCCGGGCGCGTCCGGCAGCACCCGCAGGGGTGTGCGGGTGGCGGCGGTGAACGCCGAGCGGGCGGAGATGCGCTCCGCCTCGTCCGGGTGGGACAGCGCGGCGCGCACGGCGGCCCAGGGCCCGGCCTCGCCCGCCGTGGACAGGCACACCGGCACGCCCTCGGCGAGGAGCGTGCCCAGCGGGGCGCGGAGCAGGCCGTCCGCCTCGGGGCCGACCGTCACGGAGGCGGAGATCGCGGCGAGGAGGGCGCGGTCCTCCGCGGTGATCGGGGCCGTGAGGACCACCCGGTGCCGCACGCGGCCCAGGGCGGGGGCGCCGAGCTCCTCCGCCGCGGAACGGAGCGCGGCCAGAGCGGCGGCCTGGCCCTCGGAGGGGTCGCCGCCCGCTGGGGGGACGAGGTGGACCTGCTCGCCGGCGCGGGTGGAGGCGACGACGAGCGCGGCCAGGGCTTCGCCCTCGGCCGGCAGCCACACGCCGGCCGCCTCCGCGTCCACCGTGTCCGCGGCGCGGTAGACGACGGTCTGCAGCGCCGGATCCGCGGCGGCCTGGAGAGCCTGTGCGGTTTGACCGGGCTCGGCGAGGACGGTCACGATCGCGACGCCGTGTCGCAGTGCCTGCGCGGGGTCGACGGAGGGCCCGCCGGGCTCGACGAACGCCGGGGCCAGGACGGCGCCGGCGAGGTCGACGCGGGGGACATCGGGGTCCGCGACGCGGTCGGCCGAGGAGTCGTCCCCGAGCCAGGCCACCACGCCGTCGGAGACGAGCGCGGCGGTGGCGTACGGATCGGAGGCGGAGTGGACGATGCCGTTGAGGAACAGGGTGGAGCTCACCGATCCACCCTATCCGGCTCCTCCCCCTCCACGCCGTCCGCACCCGCGGCGGCGGCCGGCAGGGACGCCGCGACGACGCCGCGGCCCACGAGATCGGCGGCCTTGCGGCAGGCACGGGTGCGCCGGGCGTCGCCGGGCACCTGGGCGATCTGGCCGAGGACGTCGATGACCTGCCGGGCCCACCGCACGAAGTCGCCCGGGGCGAGGTCCGCCCCATGCAGGGAGTCCCGCAGGGAGGCGCCCCGCACCCAGCGATGCAGGGGCGCCACGAGCCCGGGGTCGGTGGGAGGCGTGGGCTCCAGGCGCGCGGCCGTCTCGTCTTCGCGGAGCCCGCCTTCGATCCGGTCCACGGCCTCCGCCAGGGCCTGCAGTCGCGCGGTGGGCATGGCCACCGGCAGGCCCTGCGTGTCGCCCTTGCCCTGGTAGACGAGCAGGGCGGCAACGCAGGCCCACTCCTCCGGCGTCAGGGATCGGGTGCTGGGGTCGTGGAGCACCAGCGAGGTGAGCAGGTCCCGCTCGCCGTAGATCCGGCGCAGGGTCTGGCCCCGCTCCGTCAGCGCGCGGGACGGGGCGTCCGGGTCGTCCCCGACGTAGCCCAGCCGACCGAGGAGCTCGACGACGCGGTCGAACGTGCGGGCGATGGTGTTGGTCCGTCCGGCGATGCGCTCCCGCAGCAGCGAGACCTCGCGCCGCATGTCCCACCACCGCTCGCCCCAGCGTGCGTGGTCCTCGCGGTCCGGGCAGGCGTGGCACGGGTGAGCCTGCAGGGCACGGCGCAGCTCCTCCAGGCGCGGGGAGGCGACCTCCTCGCGCAGCCGGAAGCCGGTGCCCCGGCGCGTCCCGCCCGTCGGGGGGCGATGGGCCCGCACGGCCTCCCGCATGGCGGCGGCCACGTCCTTGCGCTGCGAGGGGGTCTTGACCTGGACGGTCTGGGGCAGCGCGGCGCCGGCCACGGGCTCGACGGGGTCCACCAGGTCCTCCACGGCGACCTTGCGCAGCTGGGCCTTGTCCGTCACCACGGCGACCCGGGGGTTCTGCGGATTGCCCGCGGCCGCGACGACGACCACACGGCCGAGCGCCCGCCCGTCGTGGAGCTCGACGACGTCGCCGACCGCCAGGTCCGCGAGGGACTCCTTGACGGCCCGCAGGTGCTCCCGGCGGCGGCCGCGGGAGCCGGACTTCTCCGCGGCGGCCAGCTCCTTGCGGAGGGAGAGGTACTCGGCGAAGTCCCCGCGGTCGCAGGCCATGGCGTCGGCGTACTTCTCCAGGCTGGACTGCTTGGCCCGCACCTCTCGGGCCAGGCCGACGACGGACCGGTCCGCCTGGAACTGCGCGAACGAGGACTCGAGGATCCCCCGTGCGCGCTCCGCTCCGACCTGCGCGAGCAGGTTCACCGACATGTTGTACGTGGGGCGGAAGGACGAGCGCAGCGGATACGTGCGGCGCGAGGCCAGGGCGGCCACGGCGGACGGGTCCAGCCCCGGACGCCAGAGCACCACGGCGTGGCCCTCGACGTCGATGCCGCGGCGGCCGGCGCGGCCCGTCAGCTGGGTGTACTCCCCCGGCGTCACGTCCACGTGGGACTCGCCGTTGAACTTCACCAGCTTCTCCAGCACCACGGAGCGTGCGGGCATGTTCACGCCGAGCGCGAGGGTCTCCGTGGCGAAGACCGCCTTGAGGGCCCCGGCGGCGAAGAGGTCCTCGACGGCCTCCTTGAACGGCGGGAGCATGCCGGCGTGGTGGGCGGCGAACCCACGGGACAGGCCGTCACGCCAGGCCCAGAACCCCAGGATCTCGAGGTCCTCCGGAGGGAGCGCCGCCGCAGCCTGTTCGACGCGCTCGGCGATCAGCGCCTTCTCCCGGCGGTCGGTGAGGTCGAGTCCCGCCCGGAGGCACTGTTCGACCGCGCCGTCGCAGCCGGCGCGGGAGAAGATGAAGGTGATGCAGGGCAGCAGGCCCTCGCGGTCCAGGGCGCGGATCATCTCCGGCCGGGACGTGGACAGCCCCAGCGCGCGCCGCTCCCCGTCCCCCGGGGAGGCGTCGGCGCGGTGCGGGCGCTCGCGGTCCCACCCCGACGACGCACCCTCCCGTCCTCCACGCGGGCCCCCCTTCCCGCGACCTCGTCCGGCACCGCGGCCGCCGGGCCCGCCGCGCCCCCGTCCGCGGTGGCCGGTCCTGCCCCAGTCGGGGCGCTCGACGCGGCGGGAGGCCTCCTGGGCCATCCGCTGCAGCTCGGGGTTGAGCAGGGGCGTGCCGTCGGCGTCCGCCGCGGCCTCGAAGGCCACGTCCTCGGCGAACAGGTCGTAGAGCCGGCCACCGGCCATGACGTGCTGCCACAGCGGCACGGGCCGGTGCTCGGAGACGACCACCGTGGTGGCCCCGCGCACCGTGTCCAGCCAGGCGCCGAACTCCTCCGCGTTGGACACCGTGGCGGAGAGGGAGATCAGCTGCACGTGCTCGGGCAGGTGGATGATCACCTCCTCCCACACCGGTCCGCGGAACCGGTCGGCGAGGTAGTGGACCTCGTCCATCACCACGAACCCGAGGTCGGTGAGGGCCTCGGAGTCCGCGTAGAGCATGTTGCGGAGCACCTCGGTGGTCATCACCAACACGGGGGCGTCTGGGTTCACGGACGTGTCGCCCGTGAGCAGGCCGACCCGGTCGGCGCCGTGCACGGCCGCGAGGTCCGCGTACTTCTGGTTGGAGAGCGCCTTGATCGGCGTCGTGTAGAAGGCCTTGCGACCGCGGGCCAGCCCCAGGTGGACCGCGAACTCCCCCACGACGGTCTTGCCCGCACCCGTGGGCGCGGCCACGAGGACACCGTGCCCGGCCTCCACCTCGCGGCAGGCCTCCAGCTGGAACTCGTCCAGGGGGAAGCCCAGCCGGGCGGCGAACCGGCTCAGCTCGGTGCCGGGGCGGGAGGCCGACGCGCGGGAGCGGGCGAAGCGCTCGGCGGGCGAGAGCGCGGGCTCCTCGGGCGGCAGGTCGTGATGCGTGTGCGGGGCCATGCGGTCAGCCTACGGTCCGAGCCGGACGCCGTTGCGCCCGTGGGACGCCGCAGGCCCCGTCCCGGGCGGGGACGGGGCCTGCGTGGGGAGGCGCGCGACGTCAGAGCTCGTCGAGCGAGCGCGGTCCTGCCGCGATCTCCGCCTCCAGGTCCTCGGCCGTGTCACGGCTCCTCCGGGCCCGACGGCGGTCGTTCAGCCAGCAGACGAGGATCGAGATGCCGAACAGCAGCAGCAGCGGCCCGGCCAGGTAGAACATCGAGATGA
The DNA here is from genome assembly GCF_020097155.1 of Micrococcus porci. Taxonomy (NCBI): domain Bacteria; kingdom Bacillati; phylum Actinomycetota; class Actinomycetes; order Micrococcales; family Micrococcaceae; genus Micrococcus; species Micrococcus porci. The sequence goes on from NZ_CP083691.1 coordinate 1,704,305, forward strand.
CGTCGGAGCCGGGGGCGGCCATGGCGGCGATCAGCGCCACGAGGAACACGACGATCCGCCAGTGCTTCAGGATCGTCGTCGCCGGGAGCACGCCGAGCAGGTTGAGGCCCACCAGGAACACGGGGAGCACCATGGACACCCCGAACACCAGGAACAGGGTGATGGAGAAGGTGAGGAAGTTGGACGCCGTCGGCAGGGCCGCGGTGCCGTCGAAGGTGAAGCCGATGAAGAACTGCACCGCCTGAGGGTGGACGAGCCACGCGAGGTACAGGCCCGCGAGGAACAGCGGGATGGCGGTGCCGAGGAATCCCACGGCGTACTTCTTCTCGCTCTTCGTCAGGCCTGGCACCACGAACGCCCAGGCCTGGTAGAGCCAGACCGGGCTGGACACCACGATGCCGATGAACAGCGCGACCTTGAGCATCATGTCGAACGGCGAGCTCACGGTGTCGAACGCCAGGGCGGCGTTCACCCCGCGCTCACGCGCCTCCACCATGGGGCGGGTGAGCACCTCCATGACCGGCTTGTACAGCGCGAAACCCGCCACCGCGCCCAGCACGACGGCCAGGACCGACTTGATGAGCCGGTCGCGGAGCTCCTTGAGGTGCTCGCGCAGCGGCATCTCGCCGTTCGGGTTCTTCGGCTTGCGGCCCTTGCGGCGCCCTCGGGCGCCGGCGGCCTCCTCGTCGACCGAGGTCACCGGTCGCTCAGCGGTCGTCGCGCACGTCGCGGTCCACCACGCGGCCCTCGACGGGCTCGGCGGCGGTGGAGCCGGCGCCCTGGGAAGGGGCGTCCGCCGTGGCGGCGCCCTCCGCCTTCTTGGTGGTGTTCTCCTCCTTCATCTGCTTGACCTCGGAGGAGAAGATGCGCATGGACTGCCCCAGGTTGCGGGCCAGGGCCGGCAACTTGGGGGCCGCGAACAGCAGCAGCACGACGATGATCAGGACGATCAGGTGGGTCGGGGTGAACCGCATGGGCGGAGTCCTTTCGACGGGTGAACTGGTTCCTAGGCTACCGCGCCCGCGGCCCGGCGGGCCGCGGCCTCGAGGCGCCCGCGCACGGCCCCGCGCAGGGCGGCCGGGGCCAGGATCTCGACCCGCCCGCCGTGCCGCGCGGCCAGGCCCACGGCAGCGTCGTCGTCGGCGAGGAGAACCCGGGTGAGGCGGTCTCCGGAGTCCAGGGTGGCGGCCGCGGCGGGGGCGTAGGCGTCGGCGGCGTCCCGCACCTCGTGGGCCCAGCGGACGACGGCCTCGACGCCGTCACCGGCAGGGCGCGGGTCCCACGCCGGGACTCGTCGTGCCCGGAAGGTCTCCCCCGTGCGGTGCAGCGCGCCGATCCGGTCGACGCGGAACACCCGCGGCCCGCCCGCCCGCCGGCACCAGGCCTGCAGGTACAGGCGCGTGCGGTCCTGGACGACGGCCAGCGGCTCGACGTCCCGCTCCGTGACGGCGTCGGAGCGCACCCCGTGGTAGCGCAGGTGCACCACGGCGCGCTCGGCGACGGCGTCCAGCAGGGTGCGCACCGTGTCCGGGTCGGCCACCACGTCCCAGTGGGCGACGACGGCGCCGGGCTCCTTCCCCGTCCCGTCGCGGGGGGCTTCGGCGTCCGCGGAGCCCGCGTGCGACTGTCCGGCGTCGGCGAGGGAGGCTCGGATGCGCCGCTGCGCCGAGCGCGCGGCCTCCCGGTCCTCGGGGGTCAGCACGGTCATCTCGGCCACGGTCTGCAGGGCGGCCACCAGGGCGTGGGCCTCGGGCAGGGTCAACCGGACGGGGCCGGCCAGCTCGGAGGACTGGTGGACGCGCACCCGTCCGCCCTCGTCCTCCACGTCGAACTGGAACCCGGGGAACTCCCGCTCGGGCATCCCGCAGTAGCGCAGGACCTCCAGGTCGGCGTCCAGCTCGCGGGCGGTCACGCCCAGGCGCTCCTGCAGCTCGTCCCGGCCGATGCCCTCGGCGCGGTTGGCGAGCCCCACGATGTCCAGCAGGCGGCCGACCAGGTCCTCGCTCGAGGCCCGGGAGCGCCGCCGGGTGGGCGCCGTCAGCGGGACGTCGCGCCAGGCGGGGTCCGGGTCCCCGGCGTGGACCGCCGCGGCGGCCGCCAGATCGGCGGCCAGGGCCCGCCCGGCGGCCGCCTCGACCGTGGAGAAGAGGACCTGGCCCACGGCCACCGCCGCCTCGGCCACGGCGCCGTCCTCGCTCGGGCCGGAGGGGCACTCCCAGAGCTCCCAGTCCGGACCGGGGGCGGGGCCGTCCGCCGCCGTGGCCGGAACCGGGCGGCCTGCCACGCGGAACCCCTGGCCGCGGCCGGGGGCCAGCCAGACGCGGACCGTCTCCGCCTCGGCGCGGCCGGCCAGGCGGGCGCGCAGCGCGGCGTGGTCGTGGCCCGCGGGCAGGGTGGGCGCCTCCCCCGCCGGGCTGGCCGCCCCGGCGTCCAGGACCACGGGATCCGACTCCATGCGGGTGAGCCGGAAGGAGCGCTCCGCGGCACGGTCGGCGTCCCAGCCGGTCAGGTACCAGCGGCCGCGCACCAGGGTGAGGAGCCAGGCCCGCACGGTGCGCTCGGTGAGGGCGCCGGCGGCGTCGCGGTAGGAGAACCGCACCACGGACTGCTCCGCGGCGGCCTCGCTGAGGGCGGCGACGCGTGGGTCCGTGCGCGGCATGACGGTGCGGAAGCCCTCGAGGGCGTCGTCGCCGCCGACCTCGCCGGGGTGGAACAGGACGCCGACGGCGCGGACGACGTCGTCCCGCAGGGGTGAATCCCCCCAGAGGCGCCGGGCGCGCACGAGGGCGCGGCGCTCGTCCACCGTGAAGTCCACGTCCTGCAGGAGCAGGGCGTCCCGGTCGACGCGGAGGCGCGGGCCGGCCTCGTCGTCGGGGTCGCCGACGGTCTCCAGCGGGACCCCCACGGCCCGGAGGGCGCGGCGGTCCCGCTGGAAGAGCTTCTCGAACGCGCCGTCCGTGAGCCCCTCGTAGCCGACGACGAGCCGGCGGATCTGCTCCCGGGTGTAGCCGAGCGGCTCGTGGAGCAGGAGCCACAGCAGGGAGATGATCCGCTCGGCCGGCTCGGCCGTGGACCCGTGTGCGCTCACGACGGACGCGGGCCGGTCAGTCGACCGAGACGAGGTCGCAGACGAAGATGAGGGTCTCGTTCGGACCGATGGCCGAGCCGGCCCCGCGCGCCCCGTAGCCGAGGTGCGGCGGGATCTCCAGGCGGCGACGTCCGCCGACCTTCATGCCCAGCAGGCCCTGGTCCCAGCCGGCGATGACCTGGCCGATGCCCACGGTGAGGGGCAGCGGGGTGCCGCGGTTCCACGAGGCGTCGAACTCCTCGCCGGTGGACCAGGCCACGCCCACGTAGTGCACCTGCACGCGGGAGCCCGGCTCCACGGCGGGTCCGGAGCCCTCGATCAGGTCCTCGACGACGAGCTCGGTGGGCGGGGTGTCGCCGGGGAAGTCGATCTCGGGCTTGGTGCGGTCGTAGTCGCGCTGTCCGAAGGACACGGTGTTCTCCTCTGGTGTGGGGTGGGTGGGTCGGGTGGTCAGTTCGAGGGGCTCGCCGAGGACGAGCCGGACGGGGCCGTCGAGCCGGACGGGGCGGCCGGGGACGACGCCGCGGCGGGCTGAGCCGCGAGGATGTCGACGACGAACAGCAGGTCCTCGTCCTTGCCGATGCTCCCGTCGGGGGTGCCCTCGGCGCCGTACGCCTTCTCCGAGGGCACGGAGATGAGCACGCGGGAGCCGACCTTCTGGCCCGCCAGTCCCTCCTTCCAGCCGGCGATGACCTGGTCGAGGGAGAACGTGGCCGGGGTGCCGCGCTCGTAGGAGGAGTCGAAGGTGGATCCGTCCGACCACGTCACACCCTGGTACTGGACGGCGACGGTGTCGGTGTCCTCCACCTCGGGGCCCTCGCCCTGGATCAGCGGCTCGACGACGAGCTCCTCCGGCGCCGAGCCGGTGGGCTTCTCGATGCTCGGCCGTCCGGTGGCGGGGTCGACCGAGACCTTCGGAAGCCGCTCGTCGGCCTGCGGGAGCTGCTCGGCGACGCCCTGCACCCGGAAGACCGCGAGCTGGGCGGGGGCGGCCTCGGTCCCCGACGGCGCGGAGGCCGAGGAGGACGGAGCCGGGAGGTAGACGGCCACGTCCGAGCCGACGGGCGCGCCGTAGACGGCCTTGTGCACGTAGGGGTTCATGGACGCCGGGTCCGAGCCCACGGCCACCATCTCCGGCTGCGTGGTGAAGTTCTCGTTGAGGACCTTGCCCGTCGCCGGGTCCAGCAGGGCCGTCGATAGGCGCAGCACGTCGCCCGCCTTCGGCGTGGCGCCGGTGCCCTTCGTCAGGGTCTTCACGACGGCCTTGTCCGACTCGATGGCCTTCCCCACCGTCGCGGAGGGGGTGCCGTCGGCGCCCACCGTGAACGTCAGGCCGTCGAGGGCGGCCGGATCCCCGTATTCGACGGGGGCGGCGGAGGAGGACGTGGCCTCGGATCCCTGCGCCGCGGCGGAGGACGAGGCGGACGCCGGGGACGACGAGCCGTCCGACGACTCGCCCGCCCCGCAGGCGGTGGCCAGCAGCAGCCCGGCCAGGCTCAGGGACAGGGCGGTGCGGGGACGGCGGCGGCGCGGGGCGGCCGCGGAGGACGGGGCACGGTTCATGCGCCCCACCCTAGCGGCGCACCCTGGACGTGCGCCCGGCCGACGCGCCCGCTCAGCCCACCCGCTCGAACAGGCGGTCCACCGGCGTCGCATCCGTGCTGAACGGGTCCTTCGTGGAGATCGCGTGGATCGGGTGGTCGTTCAGCTTGAGCGTCGTCCAGTCCACCGCGTAGTCCATCCCCGCCGCGCGGGCGCGGGCGATGAACTCGGCACGCACCGTGGCGCGCGTGCTGGGCGGGGCGGCGTCGACCGCGGCCCGGGCGGCCCCCTCCGGGAGCACTCGGCGGACCCCGCCGCGCTCGCGCAGCAGGGGGAACAGGCCGCGCCCCGGCGCGATGTCGTGGAACGCCAGGTCCAGCTGCGCCAGGCGCGGCGCGTCCCAGTCCAGCCCGTAGCGATCGCGGTAGCCCCGCAGCAGCTTCAGCTTGATCGCCCAGTCGATCGTCTCCTCGATCGGCCCGAAGTCCTGGGATCGGACGGCGTCGACCACCGTGCCCCACAGGTCCAGGACGTCCTCGACCCGATCGTGGTGCGCCCCCTCGGACGCCACGAACGCGCGGGCCCGGGAGAGGTAGTGGTCCTGCAGGTCGAGGGCGGAGGCCGTGCCCTCGCGCAGGTTCACGCGTACGGTGCCGGTGAGGTCGTGGGAGATCTGCCGGATCGCGAGGGTCGGGTGGGCCACGCGGTGGTCGCCGAGGGGGTAGCCCGCCTCGATCATGCGGAGCATCAGGTCGGTGGCCCCGAAGCGCAGCAGCGTGGTGGCCTCGGAGAGGTTCGTGTCCCCCACGATCACGTGCAGCCGCCGGTACTCCGACGCGTCGGCGTGCGGTTCGTCCCGGGTGTTGATGATGGGCCGGGACCGGGTGGTCGACGACGACACGCCCTCCTGCACGAAGTCCGCCCGCTGGGAGAACGCGAAGTGCGCGCGCCCCTCCCCCTCCGGCCAGACGCCGGCGGGGATCACGCGCCCGGCGCCGACGAGGATCTGTCGCGACACCAGGAACGGGACGAGCGCCTCGGTGAGGCGGCGGTACTCGGTGCGGCGGCGCAGCAGGTAGTTCTCGTGCGAGCCGTACGAGCTGCCCGAGGAGTCCGCGTTGTTGCGGTACAGGTAGATCCGGCCGCCGATGCCGTCCGCCGCCATGGCCTCCTCGGCCCGGGCGATGAGGTCCAGCAGCATGAGGTCGCCGGCGGCGTCGGAGGCGATCAGCTCGTCCAGCGTCGAGCACTCCGCGGTGGCGTACTCCGGGTGCGAGCCGACGTCGAGGTAGAGGCGGGAGCCGTTGCGCACGAACACGTTGGAGGAGCGGCCCCACTCGAGCACGGGGCGGAAGAGGTAGCGCACCACCTCCTCCGGGCTGAGTGGGCGGGCCTGCGGGTTCCAGTGCTGGACGCCGTACTCCGTCTCCAGCCCGAAGATGCGGCGGGCGTCCGTGGTCACTGGCCGCCCTTCTGCACGAAGCCCTTGACGAACTCCTCCGCGTTGGACTCCAGCACGGAGTCGATCTCGTCCAGCAGGCCATCCAGGCCGGTGTCCTGCGGGGCGGCCTTCGCCTGCGCCTGGGCGGCGGCGCCCTCGTCCTCCGGGCCGCCTGCGGGGCGGGGTCGGATCTGCTCCTGGGCCATGTCGGGCTCCTTCGGGTCGCGGATGTGGTCCTCCGCTCCGAGCCTACGCCGTCCGCGGCGCGCGGCGTCGGGGCCGGGCTGGCACGATGGGGGGATGCGCCTCTGGACCCTGCACCCCCGCCACCTCGACCGCCAGGGCCTGACCGGCGGGTGGCGTGAGGCGCTCCTCGCCCAGGCCGTCCTCGCGCGCCGGACGAAGGGCTACCGCGACCACCCGCAGCTGGAGCGCTTCCGCGGCCATGGCGATCCGGCCGCGGCCATCGGGGCGTTCCTCTCCGGGATCGCGCTCGAGGCGTCCGCCCGCGGCTACCGCTTCGACGTCTCGAAGATCGACCGCCCCCTCCTGCCCGCGGACGGCGCCGGTGAGCTGGTCCTGCCGTTCCGCATCGCGCCGATCGAGGTCACGACCGGCCAGGTGGCCCACGAGTGGGGGCACCTGCGCGCCAAGCTCGCGGCCCGCAGCCCCGGGTGGCTGGAGCGCTGGGCCGACGTTCAGACGCCGGACGTGCACCCCCTGTTCGAGGTGGTCGACGGGCCGATCGCGTCCTGGGAGCGCCCCTGACCGGGGGCGCCCCGCCCTCTGCCCCGCCGTCCTGACCTGCCAGGATGGGCGCATGATCCGCCACGAGACCGTCGAGGACCACCTGACCCGCCTGGCCTCAGGGGAGCCCACGCCCGGGGGCGGGGCCACCGGGGCGCTCGTCGTCGCCCAGGGCGCGGGGCTGGTCGCCATGGCCGCCCGCTTCTCTGGGCGCGAGGAGGTCGCGGTCGAGTGCGAGCGCGTGATCCGCGACAGCCTGGCGATCTCCGACGAGGACGAGGAGGGCTTCGCGGCCGTCGCCGACGCCTACACCCTCCCGAAGGACGGCGACGCGGCCCGCGCCCGCCGCTCCGCGGCCGTCCAGGCCGCGCTCGACCAGGCCGTCCGGCCGCCGCGCGCCATCGTGGATGCCGTCGACCGGACGGTGGGCCTCGCCGAGCGTGTCCTCGACGACGCCAACCCCCACGTGCTCTCCGACGTCGGCGCCGCCCTGGGATGCGCCCGGGCGGGGGCGGGCGCCGCCGTCGTGACACTGCTGACGAACCTCTCCCCGCTCCACGACGAGCAGCTGGGGGCCGAGCTGCGCGCCGAGATCGCCCGGGCCGACGAGCTCACCTCACGCATCGACGCGCTCGCGGCACGGGTGCGGGAGCGGATCGCCCGCTGAGAGGACCCGCCTCAGCGCCGGAGCAGCTCCCCCAGCCGGGTGACCAGCTCGTTCGGCTCCGGCGCGGGCGCCGCGCTGCCGGGGGTGTCGTCCCACCAGCCGGGCAGGTCCTCGGCCGCGCCGACCAGCGGCTCCTCGAGGCGCAGCCGGTGCAGAGGGGCCTCCTCGGCGGCCCGGACAAGGACGGAGTCCCACGCGGCGCCCGACACCTGCCGGGCGTGGTGGCGCACCAGGTTCCCGCGCGTCCACGCGCGGGTGCTCCGCGGCGGGGCGACGACGGCGGCCTCCACTTCGGCGTCCTCGACCAGTACGCGCATCGCCCCGGCCGCCACGAGCCGCCGATGCAGGGACTTCGCCGGACGCAGGTCCGCGTACTGCAGGTCGACCATGGCCAGGCGCGGGTCCGACCAGTCGAGCCCGCCGCGGGCGCGTAGGCCCTCGAGGACGCGCAGCTTCGCGGCCCAGTCCGCGCGGTCGGCCAGCGCGAGCGGGTCCGCGGCGGCGTCGGCCAGGTCGGTCCCCCACGCGTCCAGGACGGCGGCGGTCTCGGCGTCGTCCACGCCGCAGCGCGCGCAGTGCTCCCGCGCCGCGTCCAGGTAGGCGCCCAGGATCTGCAGGCCGGTCCACTCGCGCCGGGTCCACACGCCGTCGGCGCCGCGCTCGCGGCCCGGCACGGCCGCCCGCAGGGTCGGGTCGTGGCTGATCGTCTGGAGCGCGGCCACGGGGTCGTCCAGGACGATGCGCGGTGCCGTGCCGGCCTCGGCCAGGGCGAGGACCAGGGCCGTCATGCCCATCCGCAGCCAGGTGGCGTGCTGGCTGAGGTTCGCGTCTCCGATGATCACGTGCAGGCGCCGGTAGGCGTCGCCGCGGGCATGGGGCTCATCGCGGGTGTTGACGATCGGCCGCCGGATGGTGGTCTCCAGCCCCACCTGCTCCTCGAAGAAGTCCGCCCGCTGGGAGAGCTGGAATCCCGGGCGCTCCCCGCGCAGGCCCACGCCCACGCGGCCGGCGCCCACCAGGACCTGACGGGCCGCGAAGAACGGCAGCAGGACCTCGGCGAGCTCGTCGAACGGCAGGGCGCGCGCGACGAGGTAGTTCTCGTGGCTGCCGTAGGACTGGCCCTTGCCGTCCGTGTTGTTCTTGTAGACCAGGACCTCCGGGGCACCCTCGGCGGCGGCGATGTGCTCGGCCGCGGCCTGCGCGACCCGGTCCCCCGCGGCGTCCCACACCACGGCCTCCCGCGGCGAGGCCACCTCGGGGGACGAGTACTCCGGGTGGGCGTGGTCCACGTACCAGCGGGCGCCGTTGGGCAGCACCGTGGACAGCAGCAGGTGCACCGGCTCTCCGTCCGGCCCGACGAGGGCCTGGTCCGTCAGCTGCGAGGGGTGGGCCGCCGAGCGCGGCATGCGCCAGCCGCGGGCGTCCACGAGGGGCGACTCCCCCGCGTAGTCCCACTCCGTCCCGGCGACGGCCCCGCCGGAGTGCGTGATCAGGTCCGCGTAGGAGTTCACCAGCTCGACGGACAGCACGCTGTGGTGGGCCCCCGGGTTGGCCGGAGCGTGGATCCCGAACTCGGACTCGGTGCCCATGACGCGGTGCACGCCCCAGCCGGCGGCGTCGCGGCCGCCCGGCGGGGCGGTGAGGTCCGCGGGGAACAGCCGGCGCTGACCCGCGAAGGCCGGGGTGCCGGCCACCGCCTCCGGCGCCCCGCCGATGCCCCCCGGCATCGACCCGGGGGCGCTCACGGCCGGCCCCCGGCGCCGGGGAGCATGCGCAGCTCGGCCAGCCGCGGCCCGCGCCAGCCGGAGGTGCGCGCCCACTCGCCCGGGGCCACGGTGCCGAGCAGGTCCGCCTGGTCCGCGAGGACGGCGTCCACCGCGTCCAGCAGGTGGCGGGTGCGCAGGCCGCGGGCGGCCGGGTCGAGGTCCGCGGCCAGCAGGTCCCGCACGGCGGCGCGCTTGGCCCGGTCCACCACGTCCGCCACGACGGCCCCGGAGACCAGGTCGGCCAGGTGCAGCGTGCTCGTCGCCCCGGTGATGTCCGTGAGCTCGGCCAGCGCGGTGCGCGGGGAGCGCTCGTACAGCGCCGTGACGGCGGCGCCGATGAGCTCCTCGCGGGCCTGCTCGGCGGAGCCGGCGTCCCTCACCTCGTCCACGTGCAGGGGGACCTCCTCGTCGAGATGGCGCGCCATGATGTCCACGGCACCCCGCGCGTCGGGCCGGTCCACGCGGATCTTCACGTCGAGGCGGCCGGCGCGCAGCACGGCCGGGTCGATCATGTCCTCGCGGTTCGACGCGCCGATCACGATCACGTTGTCCAGGGATTCGACGCCGTCGATCTCGGCGAGCAGCTGCGGCACGATCGTCGTCTCCACGTCGGAGGACACGCCGGAGCCGCGGGTGCGGAACAGGGACTCCATCTCGTCGAAGAACACGACGACGGGCGAGCCCGCGGCGGCGTGCTCCCGGGCGCGCTGGAAGATGATGCGGATCTGCCGCTCCGTCTCGCCGACGTACTTGTTCAGCAGCTCGGGACCCTTGATGTTGAGGAAGAACGAGCGCCCGCCCTCGGCGGAGCGCGCGGAGAGGGCGTTGGCCACGGCCTTGGCCAGCATCGTCTTGCCCGTGCCGGGCGGGCCGTAGAGCATGATGCCCTTCGGCGCGCGGAGCCCGTGCTCGCGGTAGAGGTCGGGGTGGAGGAACGGCACCTCCACGGCCTCGCGGATCCGCTCGATCTGCGGACCCAGGCCGCCGATGTCGTCGAAGGTGACGTCCGGGACCTCCTCGAGGAGGACGTCGTCCACCTCGGACAGCTCCACGCGCGCCAGCGCCCACTCGAGCCGCGGGTCCACCGTGACCGCGTCTCCGTGGCGCAGGACCTCGCCGGCCAGGGCCGGGGCCCGGCGCACCACACGCTCCTCGTCCGCGGCGCCGGCGAGGACGAGCGAGCCGTCGGGCAGGGACTCCTTCACGCGCAGCAGCTGTCCGGAGACGGAGTGCTCGACCTCGCCCACGATGGTGCTGGACTCGTCCAGCAGCACCTCGGCGCCCGCCGTGAGCGCCGCCGCATCCAGCAGCGGAGAGACGGCCACGCGCAGGCGCCGCCCGTTCTGGACCACGTCCGCCCCGGCGCGCACCACCGCGCCCGTCTCCACCCCCTCGCGGGGGGCACGGGCGGCGTGCACGGCCTCGAGCCGCGCGAAGGTGAACGGGGCCTTGGTCGTGTCGTCGAGGGCCTCCTTGAGGGAGGTCATCTCCGTGCGGGTGGCCTCCAGCAGCTCGACCATGCGACGGTTGTTGCGCGCCGCGACGTCGAGCTGCGCCTGCGCCGCGCGGCGCCGCTCCGAGAGCTGCGCGCCGTGCCGCTGCGCCGACGCGAGCTGGTGGCGGAGCCGCTCGGCCTCCGCCTGGGACTGCCGCAGCAGCTCGCGCGCCTCGGCGAGGCGGCGGGCGTCGTCGCCCGCGGGCAGCACGCCCGCCCGGTCCTGGGTGTCGTCCTCGGTCATGTGCCGTCCTCCTCGGTCGTCGTGCTCAGTCCTTGTCCTGGCCCACGGTGCGCGGGTCCCGGCCCTCCAGGGCGGCCCGCGCCCGACGCGCGGTCAGACGGGCCTCCTTCGCGGCCTTGCGGGCCTTCTTGTCCGTGACGGTGCGCTCGCCCAGGGCCTGCGGCGTCCAGCGCGCTCCGTCCGACGGCGTCCAGGCCTCGACGTCCTCCGTCGTGAACTCGGAGACCTTCAGCCGCTTCTTCATGACGAGCGCGTCCTCCCCCGCCGCCAGCCGGCGGGCGGTGAGCAGGAAGCCGGTGTGGGCCACCATCCGATGGTCCGGGCGGACGGCCAGCCCGTCCAGGTGCCAGCCGCGCACGAGGGTCTCGGTGGCCTCGATCTGGGTGAACTTCCCGGACGCGCGGATGGCCTCGGCCACGCGGGAGAGCTGGGTGGCGGTGGCCACGTAGTTGAGCCACACGCCGCCGGGGGCGAGCACGGTGGCGACGGCGTCGAGGCACTCCCAAGGAGCGAGCATGTCCAGGACGACGCGGTCCACGGAGTGCGGCTCGTGGACCTTGGGCATCTCCTCCTGAGCGTCGCCGAGGTGGATGCTCCAGGCCGGGTGCACGCCGCCGAAGAAGGACTCGACGTTGCCGCGGGCGATCTCCGCGAACTCCGCGCGGCGCTCGTAGGAGTGCAGTCGGCCGGCGTCGCCCACCGCGCGCAGCAGGGACATGGACAGCGCGCCCGAGCCCACGCCGGCCTCGACCACGACGGCGCCCGGGAAGATGTCCGCCTGCTGCACGATCTGCCCGGCGTCCTTGGGGTACACCACCGTGGCGCCGCGGGGCATGGAGAGCACGAAGTCGTTCAGCAGCGGGCGCAGGACCTGGTAGGCGTGGCCCGACGAGTTCTGCACGACGATGCCCTCGGGCCCGCCGATGAGGTCGTCGTGGCGCAGGACGCCCTGGTAGCTGTGGAACTCGCCGCCGGGCAGCAGCGTGATCGTGTTGAGGCGGCCCTTGGCGTCCTTGATCTGCACGCGCTGGCCGGCGCGCAGGGGGCCGCGGCGAGCCGTGACGCCCGCGGGGCGGCCCGCCGGCGCGGCGGTGTCGGGGGTCGTCGGGGCGGCGGGGGTCTCCGGTGCGGTGGCGTCGCTCATGGACGGGGCTCCTCGGGGTCGGGGCGGCTCGCGGTGGCGAGCGCGGTCAGGATTCTCTCGCGGGGCAGCACCGAGCGGACGGCGCCGTGGCCGTCCGTGAGCACCCACACGGGGGTCGAGTCGAGCCCGGGGACCCCCGGGCGGGGGTCCGCCGCGGACTCGGCGGCCGTGGCCAGGGACGCCACGAGGGCGCCCCCGGACGGGGGCAGGGAGTCCGCGGCCAGCACGGCGTGCGGCGCCACGGCCCGGCAGGCGGCGGCCACGGGGACGCGGGCGCTGGCGGCGGCCCCGTCGAGGGCGGCGCGGTCCAGCACGCCGACGGGGCGGCCGGCCTCGTCCACGGCCACGACGGCGAGGCCCGCGGGGACGCCCGCCAGCACCGCGGAGGCGTCGGCGTCCACGGGGACGGCGAGGGCGGGGATCGCGAGGTCCGCCAGCCGCACCCCGGCCAGGCGGCGGCCCCAGCGGCCGCGCTCGACCGACTCGGAGGCGCCGCGCCACAGGGTCACGGCCACCCAGACGAGCAGCAGGGACACGACCAGGCCGGGGCGCTCCCCGCGCACCAGCGGCACGGCCACCCAGCCGATGACGAGTGCCGCGGCGATCAGCCGACCAGTCCAGCCGGCGGCGGCCACCCCCCGGTCCCGGGAGCCCGTGGCCGCCCACACGGCGGACTCCACCATGCGGCCGCCGTCCAGCGGCGCACCGGGCAGGGCGTTGAAGCCGGCCAGCAGCAGGTTGGCCCAGACGGTGGCGTCGACGAGCAGACCGGGAACGCCCCGCGCGTCGGCTGCGGCGCCCAGGGCCCAGGCGAGCCCGGCGAGGACGACGTTGGCCGCGGGGCCGGCCAGCGCGGTCACCACGGTGCCCACGGGCGTCGCCTGCGGAGCCGCGAACTGCGTGTGCCCGCCCCAGAGGGTCAGCACGATCTCCTGCGGGCGCTGGCCGAAGGCCCGCCCGGCCACCGCGTGGGCGGCCTCGTGGACCAGGACCGACAGGGCGAGCAGCGCGGCATAGCCCAGGGCCACCAGCCAGGCCGCCCCTCCGAGGCCCGGGAGGGCGCGGGCGACCTGCGGACCGAACAGCAGGACGACCGCACCGGCCACGGCGACCCACGCGGGCGAGAGCCGGACGGGGGCGCCGGCGATCCGGCCGAGGGTCAGGGCGCGCGGGCCGCTCATCCGGCGGCGCCGGGCCGCACCGCGGCGAGGTCGGCCAGGCCGCGACCGGCGAGGGTGCCCCACTGGACGGTGGCCGCCCCCTCGGGCAGGGGCAGCACGCTGGGCACGCCCACGGTGGGGAGGCCGGCGGCGACGGCGGCCGCCACGCCGACCGGGGAGTCCTCCACGGCCACGCAGTCCTCCGCGCGCAGCCCAGGGACGTGCGCGGACAGCTCCTCCAGCGCCAGGAGGTAGGCCTCCGGGTCCGGCTTGCCGCGGCTCACGCGGTCGCCCGTCACGACCACCCGCAGGGCACCGGCGGGGGCCCGCTCCGCCAGGACGCGGGCCAGCGGCGCGTGGGACATGGTCACCAGCGCGCCGGGGACGCCGGCCTCGGCCTGCGCGGTGAGCAGCTCGAGGGCCCCCGGGCGCCACGGGGTGGCGGCCTCCACACCGCGGGCGACCTCCGCCATGGTGGCCTCGATGATCTCCGGCACCTCCATGCGCAGGCCGGCGGCCCGGAGCGAGCGCGCGCCCTCGTCGAGGGGGCGCCCCACCAGGGAGGCCGCGAGCCCGTCGGACCACGTCCCGCCGTGCTCCTCCACGAGGCGCCGCTGGACCGCGTTCCACAGCGGCTCGGTGTCCACGAGGGTCCCGTCCATGTCCCACAGCAGGGCGGCGGGCAGGACGGGCGCGGGCGCGGCGGGGGTGCGGGGCATGCTGGCATCCTATCGAGGCCCCGGAAGGCGGGAGGTGACCACGGGCGCCGCGGCGTGCCTAGGGTGGGCCCATGGACGAACAGACGGACCCCGGATCCCTGGACGGCGCCCCCTCCCCGGAGGACCGGCTCGGCGCCCTGCGCGCGCACCTCACCGCCACCGTCCCGGAGGTGGAGGACGGCTCCCGCCCGCCCGCCGTCCTGCTGCTGGCGTTCGAGGGGTGGAACGACGCCGGGGAGGCCGCGACCGGCGCCCTCGCCGAGCTGAGCGCCCAGTGGGAGGCCGCCCCGGCCGGCGTCGTCTGCGACGGGGAGTACTACGACTACCAGGTGACCCGTCCCGTGGTGCACCGCGACGCCGACGGGCTCGGCACGCTCGAGTGGCCGGCCCTGCGCGTCCACGAGGCCCGGCTGGACGCGCACGGCGCCCCCGTCCCGGACGGCGAGGCGGTCCCGGCCGACGGCCTGCGGGTCCTCCTCGCCTCCGGCGTCGAGCCGAACGTGCGCTGGCGCGCCTACGTGGAGGAGCTGCTGCGCTGGGCCGAGGCGGAGGGCGTGGACGCCGTCCTGACCCTCGGGGCGCTGCTGGCGGACGTGCCCCACAGCCGCCCGCTGCGGGCCCGGCCGACGTCGCCGCTCGTGGCGGTCCGCGTCGCCGTCGACGCCGGCCTGCCCGCCTACGAGGGGCCCACGGGCATCGTCGGGGTCGTGACGGACGAGGCGGCCCGGCGGGGCACCGCGTCTCTGTCCCTGTGGGGGGCGGTACCGCACTACGTGGCGCAGGCGCCCTCGCCCAAGACCCTGCTGGGCCTGGTGGAGGCCGTGGAGGACCTGCTGCACGTGGAGCTGCTCACCCACGCGTTGCGGGACGACGCCCAGGCCTGGCAGCGCGGCGTGGACGAGCTGGCCCGCGAGGACCCGGAGGTGGCGTCCTACGTGCGCCGGCTCGAGGAGAGCCAGGACGCGCAGGAGCTGCCCGAGGCCTCGGGCGAGGCCATCGCGCGCGAGTTCGAGCGCTACCTGCGGGGCCGCGGCCGTGACTGACCGCCGCGCCGACCTCGGTGCGGGTCTCTCCCGCCCCGGGCCCCGGGACGGTCGCCCGGCGCTGTCGGCTCAGCGCAGGCGCAGTCCGAGCAGGGCGTCGACGACGTCGGCCACCGGCAGGGGCTCGGCCGTGGTGGAGAGCCCGTCGAGGGTGCCGTCGGCCCAGGCGTCGAGCACGCGCAGGGCGGCGGGGGCGTCGAGGTCCTCGGAGAGGGCGGTGTGCGCGGCCGCCAGGACGGCGGCGCCGGCATCGGCGTGGGGGCCGTCGAGGGCGGACCGCCAGCGGGCCACGCGCTCCTCGGCCGCCGTGAGGAGGTCCTCGGACCACTCCCAGTCGGAGCGGTAGTGGCGGTCCAGGATGGCCGCGCGGATGGCCACCGGCTCCACGCCCCGGGCGCGCAGGCGGGAGACGAGCTCGAGGTTGCCCAGGGACTTGGACATCTTCTGCCCGTCCAGGGCCACCATCCCCGAGTGCAGGAACGTGTGGGCCAGGGGACGGCCGTCCACGGCGGTGGCGTGGGCGGCGGAGAACTCGTGGTGCGGGAAGCGCAGGTCCGAGCCGCCGCCCTGCACGGTGAACGGCGCAGGCAGGTGCTCGCGCGCGATCGCGGAGCACTCGATGTGCCAGCCCGGGCGACCGGAGCCGAGCGCCCCGCCGTCCCAGGCGGGCTCGCCCTCGCGATGCACGCGCCACAGCAGCGGGTCGAGGGGGTCTCGCTTGCCGGGGCGGCCGGGGTCCCCGCCCCGCTCCGGGAACACCTCCTCCATCTGCGCCCGGTCCATCGCGCTGACGGAGCCGAGCGTCCAGCCGCCGCGGGCCTGGGCGGCCGCGGAGTCGAAGTAGACGTCGCCGTCGGGCTCGCCATCCGTGCCCGGCACGCGATACGCGGTGCCGCCCTCCAGCATGGCCTCCACGGCGCGGACGACGAGGTCGATCGCCTCGGTGGCGCCGACGTAGTGGTCCGGGGCGAAGACGTTCAGGGCCTCCATGTCCGAGCGGAACAGGTCGGTCTGCTCGCGGGCCAGCTCGCGCCAGTCCACGCCCGTCGCCTCGGCCCGCTCCAGCAGCGGGTCGTCGACGTCGGTCACGTTCTGCGTGTAGGCCACCTCCAGGCCCGCGGCGCGCCAGTAGCGCTGCAGCAGGTCGAAGGAGACGTACGTGGTGGCGTGGCCCAGGTGCGTCGCGTCGTAGGGGGTGATGCCGCAGACGTAGAGCGACGCCGTCCGGGCGTCGTTGCCCGGGTGGCGCAGGGCCTGCGTGGCGGTGTCGAAGACGCGCAGGCGGTCGGGCTGGACGGGCAGGGCGCGTGGGGCGGGGGTGCTCCAGGACTTCACGGTGCTCCTCGTGGGGGACGACGACGGCGGGGGCGGGTCCGCGGTGGGGTTCAGGCGGCGATCAGGCCGGTGCCGAGCAGGACGAACAGCACCAGGCCGAGGGCGATGCGGTACCAGACGAACGGCATGTAGGAGTTGGTGGTGATGAACTTCATCAGCCACGCGATCACGGCGTAGCCGACGACGAACGCGATCGCGGTGGCCAGGATGGTCTCCCCCATGCCGTACGGACCGGCCTGGCCGGGCTCGGTGACGACCTTGGCGACCTTGTAGAGGCCCGATGCGAACACGGCGGGCACAGCGAGCAGGAACGCGTAGCGGGCGGCGGCCTCGCGGGTGTAGCCCATGGCCAGGCCGGCGGTGATGGTGCCGCCGGAGCGGGAGACGCCTGGGATCAGGGCGAGGGCCTGGGCGAAGCCGTACACGATGCCGTCCTTGAGGGTCAGCTTCTCCAGGGGCTTGGTCTGGCGCCCCTTCCGGTCGGCGAGGGCCAGCAGCACGCCGAAGACGATCAGCATGGTGGCCGTGATCCAGAGGGAGCGGAACTCGGTGTCGATCCAGTCCTGCAGGAGCAGGCCCAGCACGCCGATGGGGATCGAGCCGATGATGATGAGCCATCCCATCCGCACGTCCGGGTCCGAGTGCGGGACCTTGCCGGCGAGGGCCTGGAACCAGCGGGAGATGATCCGGCTGATGTCCTTCCAGAAGTAGATCAGCACGGCGGTCTCGGTGCCGAGCTGCGTGATGGCGGTGAAGGCGGCCCCGGGGTCGGCCGCGGACGGCAGGAACTCGCCGACGATGCGGATGTGAGCCGAGGAGGAGATGGGGAGGAACTCCGTCAGGCCCTGCACGAGGCCGAGGATGATTGCTTCGATCCAAGTCACGGAGGGTCACTGTACGGCATGGCCCCGCGCCCGCCCTGGGCGGGCGGGCGCGGGGCCGGGGATCGGGCGTGAGGCCCGGGGAAGAGGGGTCAGTCCTCCTCGTCGAGGTCGTCCTCGTCGTCGAACAGCTCGAGGGGGGTGACCTCCTCGGTCTCGGCGTAGAGGGCCTCCTCGTACGCGTCGAAGGCGTCGGCGACGGCGAAGAAGGCGGCCTCCACGGCCGGATCGTCCTCCCCGCGACGGTTCTGCGCGGCGACGAGGTGCTCGTTCAGGGCGGAGGTGAGGGCCTCGAGGGCCACGCGGGCGTCAGAGCTCATGCCCCCACCGTAGCCCGGCGGTCCCTCCGCCACCAGGTCCGCCGCGGTCTGCCACCATGGACGGTATGCGTGAGCAGCTGATGTCCTCGACCCTGGACTCGATCGCCCGGGGCGAGAAGTGGGAGTACCTCGTGATCACCGTGGCCCCGCACGAGTCCCTCGCCGACGCCCGGCGGCGCCTCGTGGACCACGCCGAGTACGGGCAGTGGGAGCTGCAACGATCCGTCCACTACCGCGGCGGGACCCGCCGCCACTGGATGCGGCGGCGGGTCATCCGGGTGCGCTCCACGCTGCAGTCCTGAGCGGCCCCCGCTCAGGACACCGCTCAGGCGCGAGGCTCGAGGACGTGCTCCAGCACGCGGCAGCCGAACCGCAGGGACTCCACGGGCACGCGCTCGTCGATCCCGTGGAACAGCCGCGTGAACTCCAGGCCCGAGGGGAGCTGGAGCGGGCTGAAGCCGTAGCCCGCGATGCCGAGCCGGTGCAGCGACTTGTTGTCCGTCCCCGCGCCCAGCATGAACGGCAGCACGTGGGCGCCGGGGTCCTCGGCGTCGAGGGCCGACGCCATCCGCTCCACGAGGTCGCCGGAGAAGGGCACCTCCAGGCCGGTGTCCTGGTGTTCGGGGGAGATCTCGATGCCGTCGCCGGCGAGGTCGGCGAGCTCGGCGAGGGTCTGCTCCTCCTCGCCCGGGATCAGCCGGACGTCCACGGTCCCTGTGGCGGTCGACGGGATGACGTTGTGCTTGTAGCCGGCGGTGAGGCCCGTGGGATTGGAGGAGGTGCGCAGGGTGCCGGCCACCCAGTCCCGGGCGTGGCCGAGCGCCTGCAGCTGCGGCGTCGGGTCCCGCTCGTCGAACGGGGTGCCGGTGATCTCGGCGACCTCCTCGAGCAGCTGGCGGGTGGTCTTGGTGTAGGTCAGCGGCCAGGGGTGGCGGCCGATCCGCTCCATCGCCCCGGCCAGGCGGGTGACGGCGTTGTCGGTGTGCGGCGCCGATCCGTGGCCGGGGGCCCCCTGCGCGCGGAGGTTGAGCCAGGCGAGCCCCTTCTCCCCCGTCTGCACGAGGTAGGCGCGCGTCCCCGCGACGTCCGTGGAGAAGCCGCCGACCTCGCTGATCGCCTCCGTGCACCCCGCGAACAGCTCCGGGCGATGCGCCACCAGCCACTGGGCGCCGAAGACGCCGCCGGCCTCCTCGTCGGAGAAGAAGGCGACGACGACGGGGCGCCGGGGTCGCCGGCCGGTGCGGGCCAGGTGGACGAGCACGGACAGGATCATCGCGTCCATGCCCTTCATGTCCACGGCCCCGCGGCCCCAGATCATGCCGTCCCTGAACTCGGCGCCGAAGGGGTCGACGGTCCACTCGTCGGGCTCGGCGGGGACCACGTCCGTGTGCCCGTGCAGGACGAGACCGGGCGCCTCCGGGTCCCACCCCTCCAGCCGGCCCACCACCGAGACCCGGCCCGGGGCGGACTCGATCAGCTCCGGCTCCATGCCGGCCTTGCGCATCCACGCGGCGCAGAGCTCGGCGGCCTCGGGCTCGCCCACGGAGCGGCCGCCGCCGTGGTTGGTCGTGTCGATCCGGATGAGGTCGCGGCAGATCTCGACGACGTCGGCGTCGGCCGTGGACGGGGCGGTGGAAGGGGTCGAGGCATCCATGCGGCGAGCCTAGCGGGGCCGGATTCGCATGTCGCGCGGAGCCGTGCTACAGTTCTCGAGTTGCCTGCCGGAGAACGTCGAGAAATCGGACGGTGCCGGAGGCGCTCCTGAGCGCGAGTGGCGGAATTGGTAGACGCGCAGCGTTGAGGTCGCTGTGCCCGCAAGGGCGTGGGGGTTCAAGTCCCCCCTCGCGCACACCTCAGTGAGAGGCGAAGGCCCCGGTCCTGTGGACCGGGGCCTTCGTCGTGTGCGCCGCGCTCTAGAGTGGAAGCGGCAGGCGCGCCCCGCCTGCCTCACCGTCACGGAAGGTCCTCACCTGCATGCCTGAGAACGCCCGCGCCCTCCTCCGCCGCCTCGCCCGTGCGCACGGCGTCCAGACCGAGTACGTCGGCCAGGACGGCTCCGACCAGTCCGTCGCGGACGAGACGCTGGTCCGGGTCCTGTCGGCGCTCGGCGTGGAGGTCGACGCCGACGGCGTGGCCGGCCTCACCGAGGCGCTCGATGCGGTGGACGCCGCGCCGTGGCGGGACGTCCTCCCGCCCACCGTCGTCGCCCGGCAGGGGCACCGCTCGACCGTGCCGGTGCACGTCGCCCGCGGTGCGGCCGTGCAGGTGCGGCTGGTGCAGGAGGACGGCCGCGTGGTGGACCTGCCCACCCGTGAGGCGGTCGGGGCAACCCTGGTGGTCGACGGCCAGGAGCGGGTGCGCCACGACCTGGACCTTCCCGAGGACCTGCCGCTGGGCTGGCATCGGCTCGAGGCGGTCTCCGAGACCGGCTCCGTCGCCAGGGCCACGCTCGTCTCCGCCCCCGCCGCGCTGACCACGGCCGCCCCGTTCCTGGCCCGGCGGGGCTGGGGTGTGGCCGCGCAGGGGTACTCGGTGACGTCCTCGGGATCCTGGGGCGTCGGGGACGCCCACGACGCCGGCTCCCTCGCCGAGCTCGCGGCCCCGCACGGGGCGGACTTCCTGCTGCTGCACCCCCTGCACGCGGTCGAGCCGGCGGGCGCCCCCGCGGACTCCCCCTACTCCCCCGTGTCCCGCCGGTTCCTCTCCGCGTTCCTGATCCGCGTCACGGACATCCCCGAGTTCGCCGCGCTGCCCGCCGAGGAGCAGAAGCGGCTGGCCGCCGCGGGCCGCGCGGTGCAGGAGGCCGTGCTCACGGGCGGGACGATCGACCGCGCCGCCGTGGCCGAGGTGCTCTGGCCCGCGCTCGAGGCGGTCTGGCGTGCACCCCGCACGTCCGAGCGCGACGCCGACTATGCCGCCTTCCGCGACCGGCAGGGGACGGGCCTGGACGACTTCGCCGCCTGGTCCGTCCTGCGGCGCGACGCGCTGCGCGCGGGCGTGGCAGGCCCGGATCCGACGGACCCCGCCGCGGGGCCCGGGTCCGACGGCGTCCGGCGGGTGCGCGCCGAGCGCGCGGACGAGCTCGACTTCCACCGCTGGGTGCAGTGGATCGCGGACGAGCAGCTCGCGGCCGCCCAGGAGCGCGCCCGGGAGGCGGGCATGCGGATGGGCGTCATGCTCGACCTCGCCGTCGGCGCCACGCGCGGCTCGGCCGACGCCTGGATGCTCGGTGACGTTCTCGTGCCCTCCATGTCCGTGGGCGCGCCGCCGGAGGTGTTCAACCAGCTCGGCCAGGACTGGTCCCAGCACCCCTGGCATCCGCGGCGTCTGGCCGAGACCGGCTACGCCGCCTTCCGGGACATGCTCCGCACTCTCATGGCGCACGCCGGCGGACTGCGCATGGACCACGTCCTCGGGCTCTTCCGCCTCTGGTGGATCCCGGAGGGCCTCGGCGCCCCGCAGGGCGCCTACGTCCACTACGATCACGAGGCCATGCTGGCCGTCCTGACCCTGGAGGCGGAGCGGGCCGGCGTCGTGGTGATCGGCGAGGACCTGGGCACCTTCGAGCCCTGGGTCCAGCGGCGGCTCGCCGAGGCCGGCGTGCTCGGCACGTCGATTCTCTGGTTCGAGCAGGAGGACGGCGTCCCCACGCCCCCCGAGCAGTACCGGCGCCTCTGCATGGCCGCGGTGAACACCCACGACCTCCCGCCCACGGCGGGCTACCTCGAGGGCGTCCACATCGACCTGCGCGAGCGCCTGGGGCTCTACACCGCGGACGTCGCCGCGGAGCGGCGGCGCTCCGCGGCCGAGGTCGAGGCGTTCCTGGGCGCGGCCCGGAAGCGCGGTCTGCTCGAGGCCACCGGGCCGGACGGGGTCGAGACCGTCGAGGACCGGGTGGTGGCCCTGCACCGGCTGCTCGCGCAGGCGCCGTCGGCGCTGCACTGCGTAGGCCTCGTGGACGCGGTGGGCGAGCGCCGGATCCAGAACCAGCCGGGCACGCTCCAGGAGCAGTATCCGAACTGGACCGTCCCCCTGGGGGACGCCGACGGCCGCGTCCTGACGGTCGAGGACCTCGCCGGCACGGCCTCCGTCAGCCGGCTCTTCGACGCCGTCGCGGCCGAGCTGGACGCCTCGGTGCCGGTGGGGATCGCCGTCGCGTTCCACACCTCGCCGCTCGCACAGCCCGGCCAGGGCGACGCCGGCGGCCTGAACGTCTACGTGCGCCACTCCGCCCGCGCCCTCGCCCGGCTCGGGGTCCGCATGCTGCTGCTCACCCGCGCAGAGTCCCCCGTGGGCCCCTCCGGCGTCCGGGTGACGACCCTCCCCCAGGGCGAGGGCGCCCCGGACGTGACGGTGGTCGAACTGGCCGCCGGCCCGCAGGAGCCCGTGGCGAAGGAGGAACTGCCGGCCCACCGCGAGGCCTTCACGGCCGCGGCCCGGGAGTGGCTCGCCTCCGCCGACGTTCCGGGCGGTCCACTGCTCGGCGCGGCGGGCGCCGCCGCTGCCCGGGTGCGCTTCGTGCACGCCCACTACTGGCTGTCCGGCGACACCGCCGCCGCCGTGGCGGACGACCTGGGCGCGCCACGGGTGCAGACGATGCACACGACCGGAGCGGTCAAGTCCGCCGGGGACCCCGGCCATCCCGAGCCCGCCGAGCGGCTCGCCGCCGAGGCCGACCTGGTCCGCCGCGCCGACCTCCTGGTGGTCAACTCCCCCGCCGAGTCCCGCGACCTCCAGGAGCTCCTCGACGTCGACCGTGACCGTGTCCGAGTGCTGCCCCCGGGCGTGGACCTCGAGTCGTTCACCCCGGAGGGCCCGTCCCGCTGGCCCGGAGGCGACGCCGTCGGCGCCGACGCGCTGCGGGTGCTGTTCGCCGGCCGGGTCCAGGAGCACAAGGGTCCGCACGTGCTCGTCGCCGCGCTCGCCGAGCTGCGGGCCCGCGCCGCGGACGGCGACCCGCGGGTGGTGCTGCACGTCAACGGGGAACAGTCCGGCCCGGCCGACCTGGACCTCCCCGCGCTGGCCGCCCGGCTGGGCGTCGCCGACCTCGTGACGTTCTCCCCGCCCGTGCCGCCGGTCGAGCTCGCCGCACAGATGCGCGCGGCCGACGTCGTCGCCCTGCCCAGCGCCTCGGAGACCTACGGTCTCGTGGCCGTGGAGGCCCAGGCGGCCGGCACGCCGGTGCTCGCGCACCGGGTGGGCGGCCTCGTCCACGCCGTGCAGGACGGCGTCTCCGGCCGTCTGGTCATCCCGAACACGGCGTCGGCGTGGGCGGACGCCCTCGCCGCGGTGCGGGAGGACCGTCAGGCGTGGGACGCCATGGCCCCGGCGGCGGTGCGGCACGCCCGCGCCCACGCCTGGTCCGGCTGGGCGGAGGGACTGCTGGACGCCGTGGCGGGGTTGCCCCGCCCCTGAGCACGCCTCGCCGAGGAGCTCAGGGGCGGGCGCGCCCGGCCGACGGCTCAGGGGCGGGCGTGGCGGATCCGGCCGTCGAGGTGCGGACGCCCGCGGCGCGGGTCCCAGGCGCTGACGCGCGTGGACCCGTCCGCGGCGGCCTCGTAGCGGACGGCCACCCGGGCGGGCAGCACCACTGGCGCGTGGAACTCCACGTCCCATCCGAAGCCCTCTCCGAACGCGGCCGCGCGCGGCTCGCGGCGGTTCAGCATGCGAGCGGCGAGCAGCATGCCGTGGGCGATGGCGCGCCGCTGGCCGAAGGCCCGGGCGGAGAGCGCCGAGAGGTGGATCGGGTTCCAGTCGCCGGACACCTCGGCGTACCGTCGCCCGGCGCCGCCGTCGAACATCCACTGGGCCGTGGGGGCGGGGGGCGTGAACTCCGGCCGCTCCGGGCGCTCCGGCCGGAGCGGGGCCAGGTGCACGCCGCGGGCCAGGTAGCGGGAGACGCCCTCCCACGCGGCGGGCGCGTCGTCGGTCTCACCCGCCTCGCGGACGGCCACCTGCAGGTCCACGGCGGTGCCCGCGTGGTGCGGCACCAGGCCCACGGCCCGCGCCGTCACGTCCAGGGCTTCACCGGCCGCGACGGGGCGGCGGTGCTCCACCGCGTTGGTCAGGTGGACCATCCCGGGCAGGGGCAGGGGGAAGTCGGGCTCCGCCATGAGCGCCATCGCGGCGCCGAACACCTGGGTGTGCACCAGAACGGACGGCACGGAGGCGGGGTCCACGGGGCCGATCTCCGCCTGCCAGCGCCGCAGCGCCCGCTCGGGGATCCGATGCCCCTCCACCACGAGGCGCTCGTCCGGCAGCTCCGCGGGGCGGGTGCGCCGGCGGGCGGCGTCCGCGAGGGCCTGACCGGCCGCCCGGCGGTAGAGCCCGGCCAGCGCGGGCATCGAGGACTCGGTGCGGGTGTGCATGCTCAGGCTCCCAGCATGGACTGGCCGCAGACGCGCAGCGTGGTCCCGTTGATCCCGGACGCCGCGGGCGAGGACAGGAAGGCCACGGCCTCCGCGACGTCCTCGGGCCGGCCCCCCTGCTGGAGGGAGTTCACGCGGCGGCCCAGCTCGCGGGTCACCAGCGGGATCTTGGCGGTCATCTCCGTCTCGATGAAGCCGGGGGCCACGGCGGTGATGCCGCCGCCGCGCGCGGCGAGGTCCGGGGCGGTGGCCGCGGTCAGGCCGATCACGCCCGCCTTGGAGGCGGCGTAGTTCGTCTGTCCGCGGTTGCCCGCGATGCCGGAGATCGAGGCCAGCCCCACGATCCGGATGTCCGGGGACACCACGTCCGCCGCCTCCGCGGAGAGCAGGACCTCGTTGATCGCCAGCTGCGAGGCGGTGTTCACCGCCAGCACGGCGTCCCACCGGGCCGCGTCCATGTTGGCCAGGAGCTTGTCCTTGGTGATGCCCGCGTTGTGCACCACGACGTCCAGGCGTCCGTGCCGGGCCCGGGCGTGCTCGACGATCCGCGCGCCGGCGTCCGGGGCGGTGATGTCGAGGGGCAGGGCGGTGCCGCCGAGCTCGTTGACGATCCGCACGAGGTCCTCGCCCGCGGCGGGCAGGTCCACGCCGACGACGGTGGCCCCGTCGCGGGCGAGGGTGCGGAGGATGGCGGCGCCGATGCCCCGGGCCGCGCCGGTCACGACGGCGACGCGTCCCTCCAGGGGGCGGGCATCGGCGGAGGCCGGGGCGGAGCCCGCTCCGGCGGCCGCGGGCAGGAACTGGCCCGAGACGAAGGCGGCGCGGCCGGAGAGGAGGAACCGCAGCGCGCCGGCGGGACCGGCGTCGCCCAGCCGGGCGCCCCCGCGCAGCAGAAGGCCATTGGCCACCCCGCCGCGCCGCATCTCGTGCGCCAGGGAGCGGGTGAGGCCCATGACCCCGGCCCGGGCGGCGCGCACGGCCGGCACCTCGGCCTCCTCCGGGTCCTCGACCACGGTGACCACGTGGGCGCTCGGCTCGAGGGAGCGCAGCGCGCCGCCGAGCGCGAGGGCCGTGTCGGACAGGTCCCCGGGGGCCGCGACGCCGTCGAAGCAGGCGATGACGGCGGCCAGCCGCTCGCCCTCCGCGGGATGGGCGACGGCGCGGGCACCCTCGGCGGTCACCAGGGCGCGGGCGGCGTCGGCCGCCGACGTCGCGCCGAGCACCAGCACGGTGCCGCGCACGGCGGGGTCGCCGGCCGTGTGGCGGCGCAGCTCGGCCGGCTGGGGCAGGCCCAGTGCTCCGGTGAGCCGCCGTCCGAGGCGGGTGCGGACGAGGTCGCCGTAGGGGTCGTTGGCGGGCATGAGGGTCCTTCCGGTGGGACGGTCGAGTCGGGGGTGGGTGGGACTCAGCGGCCGCGCAGCAGGGCCACGATGCCCTGGCCGCCGGCGGCGCAGACGGAGACGAGGCCGAGGGATCCCTCGCCCTTCTCGTGCAGCATCTTGGAGAGCAGGCCCACGATGCGACCGCCGGTGGCGGCGAACGGGTGCCCGGCGGCCAGCGAGGAGCCGTTCACGTTGAGCTTGGCACGGTCCACGGAGCCGTAGGCGCCCGGCAGGCCGAGCCGGGTGCGGCCGAACTCCTCGTCCTCCCACGCCGCGAGGGTGGCCAGCACGGTGCCGGCGAAGGCCTCGTGGATCTCCACGAAGTCCAGGTCGTCGAGCGTGAGGCCGTGGCGGGCGAGCAGGCGGGGCACGGCGTACACGGGGGACATGAGCAGCCCGTCCTCGCCGTCCACGAAGTCCACCGCGGCGTTCTCCATGTCCACGATCTCGGCGAGCACGGGCAGGTTCCGCTGTACGGCCCAGTCCTCCGAGGAGAGGAGCACGGCGGAGGCGCCGTCGGTCAGGGGTGTGGAGTTGCCGGCCGTCATGGTGGCCTCGTCGCCGAGGTGGCGGCCGAAGGCGGGCTTGAGGCCGGCGAGCTTCTCCACGGTGGAGTCCGGGCGGAGGTTGTTGTCCTTGGCCAGGCCGCGGAAGGGGGTCACCAGGTCGTCCTGGTAGCCGGAGGCGTAGGAGGCGCCGAGGTTGCGGTGGCTGGCGGCGGCGAGCTCGTCCTGGGCCTGGCGGGTGATGCCCCACTGGTGGGTGGTCAGGGCCTGGTGCTCGCCCATGGACATCCCGGTGCGGGGCTCGCCGGCCGCGGCGGGCTCGGGGACGAGCTGGCCGGGGCGCAGGGAGGAGAGGGCCTTGAGGCGGTCCTTGACGGTCTTGGCCGAGTTCAGCTGGAGCAGCACCCGGCGGGCGCTCTCCGAGACGGTCATGGGGGACGCGGAGATGGAGTCCACGCCGCCGCCGATGGCGGAGTCGATGCGGCCGAGGCGGATCTTGTCCGCGAGGGTGCCGATCGCCTCCATGCCGGTGGCGCAGGCGACCTGGATGTCCGCGGCGGGCGTCTCGGAGGAGAGGGCGGAGCCCATGACGGCCTCGCGGGTGAGGTTGAAGTCCTTCGGGTGCTTCATCACCGCGCCGGCCGAGACCTGGCCCAGGCGCTCGCCCTGCAGGCCGAGGCGGGCGACGAGGCCGTCGATGGCGGCGGTGAGCATCTCCTGCTCACCGACCTCGGCGTAGGCGGTGAAGGCGCGGGCGAAGGGGATGCGGTTCGAGCCGACGACGACGGCGGGGCGCAGCTCTCCGCCGGCGATGGCGGGACGGGCGGTCTCGGCGGGGACGCGGGGGGACTCGGTGCTCATGGCGGTCCTTCCAGATAGGCGCGCCGGGCGGCGCGGGGTCGGCGTCTGATGACTGGTACGAACAGTACCTGATACGGTGAGTCATGTGAACTGGAACACCTCGACCGCGCTGGCCCGAGACGGGCGAAGCGCGCGGTGGGACCGGCACCGGCAGGACCGCCGCGTCGTGCTGGTGCGGGCCGCGCGGGCCGCGGTCCACGAGCTCGGCCCCACGGCCTCCATGGACGAAATCGCCGCGCACGCGGGCACGTCCAAGTCGGTCTTCTACCGGTACTTCGGCGACCGGGCGGGACTGCGCCAGGCTGTGGCCGAACGTGTGACCGCCTCCATGGAGCGCCGGCTGCGCGAGGCCGCCGTCGACGCGCCCGACGGCGTGAGCGCCCTGCACCGCATGGTCGCCGAGTGCCTCTCCGTCGCGGCCTCCTCCCCCGCCGTCTACGCGTTCGCCGTCACCCAGGGCGGCGCCGCGGACGGCACCGGCCCCGACCTGGGCCCGTTCTTCGAGCGCATCGCCGCGCTCCTCGCCGAGGGCCTCGCCCGCACCCTGCCCGCGGCCGACGCCGGCCCCGGCACCACCCTGGTGCTGTGGCCGCGCGTCGCCGTCGGCACGGTGCGCGCGGCCGTCGAAGCCTGGCTCGCCACCGAGGAGTCCGTGCGACCGGACCCGGTGCGCACGGCCCACGACGTGGCCGGCTGGCTGCTCGCCGGGCTGCGTTCGGCCGACCCATCCGCCTCCCCCGCCGCCGACACCCACACCCCCACCCAACAAGGAGAACCGTCATGACGGACATTCGCACCGACGCCGCCTCCGCGGCCGAGGCCCTCCCCGCCACCGACGCCGTCCCCCACGACGTCGCCGAGATCGCCCCCGAGGACCCCACGCCGGGCGCGCTCGACGCCGCCGCGCTCCAGGACCTGCTCCTGGGCTCGTGGGCCGAGGCGCACCGCACCGCCCGCGGCCTCGTCAAGGACGAGCGCCTGCACCGCGACCCCGCCCTCGGCATGGACGAGCACCGTGCCCGCGTGCTCGACCAGCTCGGCATCCTCGTCGAGGAGAAGGCCGTGCACCGCGCCTTCCCCGCGGACCTCGGCGGCCAGGACGACCACGGCGGCTCCATCGCCGCGTTCGCCAACCTGGTGCTGGCCGACCCCTCGCTCCAGATCAAGGCAGGCGTGCAGTGGGGCCTGTTCTCCTCCGCGATCCTGCACCTGGGCACCCGTGAGCACCACGAGAAGTGGCTGCCCGGCGCGATGGACCTCTCCATGCCCGGCGCGTTCGCCATGACGGAGATCGGCCACGGCTCCGACGTCGCCTCCATCGCCACCACGGCCACCTACGACGAGGCCACGCAGGAGTTCGTGATCCACACCCCGTTCAAGGCGGCGTGGAAGGACTACCTCGGGAACGCCGCCCTCCACGGGCGGGCCGCCACGGTCTTCGCCCAGCTCATCACCAAGGGCGTGAACCACGGCGTCCACTGCTTCTACGTCCCGATCCGCGACGAGTCGGGCGCCTTCCTGCCCGGCGTCGGCGGCGAGGACGACGGCCTGAAGGGCGGGCTGAACGGCATCGACAACGGCCGCCTCCACTTCGACCATGTCCGCGTGCCGCGCACCCACCTGCTGAACCGCTACGGCGACGTCGCCGAGGACGGCACCTACTCCTCGGACATCGCCTCCCCCGGCCGGCGCTTCTTCACGATGATCGGCACCCTGGTGCAGGGGCGCGTGTCCCTGTCCCTCGCCGCCTCCATCGCGTCCTTCATGGGCCTGCACGGCGCCCTCGCCTACGCCGAGCAGCGCCGCCAGTTCGGCGGCCCCGAGGGCTCGGAGACGCTGCTGCTGGACTACCAGAACCATCAGCGCCGCCTCATCGATCGCCTGGCCCGGACCTACGCGGACCTGTTCGCCGCGAACGAGCTGCTCGAGAAGTTCGACCACGTGTTCTCCGGCGCGGGCGACACGGACAAGGACCGCGAGGAGCTCGAGACCCTCGCCGCAGCGATCAAGCCGCTGACCACCTGGAACGCCCTCGACACCCTGCAGGAGGCCCGCGAGGCCACCGGCGGCATGGGTTTCATGGCCGGGCGCAACCGCCTCCCGCACCTGCGCGCCGACCTGGACATCTTCGTCACCTTCGAGGGCGACAACAACATCCTGCTCCAGCTGGTCGGCAAGCGCCTGCTGACCGACTACTCGGCGGAGTTCGGCAAGCTCAACGTCGGGGCGGTCTCCCGCTGGGCCGCGTCCGAGGCGTCCGACGCCCTGCACCGCGTCGGCCTGCACAAGGCCGCGCAGTCCGTGCACGACCGCGGCGACCAGCGCCGCGCGGCCAACTGGTTCAAGGATCCCCAGGTCCAGCGCGACCTGCTGACGGACCGCGTGCGGACGCGCGTCGCGGACATCGCCTCCACGCTCGGCTCGGCCCGGGGGAAGTCGAAGGCGGAGCAGGCCGCCGCGTTCAACTCGCGCCAGCACGAGCTGATCGAGGTGGCGCGCCACCACGGCGAGCTCCTCCAGTGGGAGGCGTTCACCCGCCAGGTCGAGTCGCTGCCTGCGGGGCAGACCCGCACGGTGCTGACCTGGCTGCGCGACCTGTTCGCGCTGCGCCTCATCGAGGACGACCTCGGCTGGCTCGTGGCCCACGGCCGCGTCTCCTCGGCCCGCGCCCGCGTGCTCCGCGGCTACGTCAACCGCCTGGCCGAGCGCCTGCGCCCCTTCGCCCTGGAGCTCGTGGAGGCATTCGGGCTGGAGCCGGAGCACCTGCGCATGGAGATCGCCACGGACGCCGAGTCGGTCCGACAGCAGGAGGCCGCCGACTGGTTCGCCGCCCGCCGCGCGGCCGGCGAGGAGCCCGTGCACGAGAAGACGCTGCACGCCGGCAAGCGCTGACCAGGCGCCCCGTCGAACGACGGGCCCTTCACCTCCACGAGGTGACGGGCCCGTCGTCGTGCCGCCCCGGGGCGGGAGGGCGCGGTCAGCGGGCGACCGCCGCGTAGACCTCCATGGTGCGGTCCGCGATGGTCTCCCAGGAGAAGTGCTCGATCGCGCGGGCGCGCCCCGCCTCGCCCATCGCCGTGGCCCGTTCGGGGTCGGCCAGGACGGTGGAGAGCGCCTTCGCGAGGTCGGCGGCGAACTTCTCCTCGTCCACGGGGGTGCCGGTGCCGTCGTCGGCCTGCTCCACGGGCACGAGCAGGCCCGTGACGCCGTCGTCCACGACCTCGGGGATGCCGCCCACCGCCGAGGCGACGACCGCGGTGCCGCAGGCCATGGCCTCGAGGTTGACGATCCCGAGGGGCTCGTAGATCGAGGGGCAGGCGAACACGGTGGCGGCGGAGAGGATCTGCGTGACCTCGCCGCGCGGGATCATGCCCTCCACCACGACGACGCCCTCGCGCTCGGCGCGCAGCCGGCCGATCAGGCCCTCGACCTCGCGGGCGAGCTCGGGGGTGTCCGCGGCGCCGACGCACAGCACGAGCTGCACGTCCTCGGGGAGCTGGAGGGCCGCGCGCAGCAGGTGGGGCACGCCCTTCTGCCGGGTGATGCGGCCGACGAAGGCCACGGAGGGCCTGTCCGGATCGATGCCGTACTTCGTGAGGGCGTCGGTGCCGGTCTGCGGGGTCCACAGCTGCGTGTCGATGCCGTTGTGCACCGTGTGCACCTTGGCGGGGTCGACGTCCGGGTAGCAGCGCAGGATGTCCCGGCGCATGCCCTCGGACACCGCGATGACCGCGGCGGCTCCGTGGTAGGCCGTGGACTCGGCCCAGCTGGAGAGGGCGTAGCCGCCGCCGAGCTGCTCGGCCTTCCAGGGGCGGAGCGGCTCCAGCGAGTGCGCCGAGAGCACGTGCGGCACGCCGTGCATCAGCCCGCCCAGGTGACCGGCCATGTTGGCGTACCAGGTGTGGGAGTGGATGACGTCCGCCCCGTCGAGGTCCCCGACGATGTCCAGGTCGGTGACGAGCGTCTGGACCGCGCCGTTGGCGGACTCGAAGCCGGCGGGCTGGGCGTACGAGGTCACCGTGGCCCCGTGGTAGTCGGGTTCGCGGGCGCCGCCGAAGGCGTGGACGTGCACGTCGGCGCGGGAGGAGAGGACACGGGTCAGCTCGGCCACGTGGACGCCGGCGCCGCCGTAGATGGTCGGGGGGAACTCTTTGGTCACGATGTCGATGCGCACGCCTCCAACCTAGTCGGGGCCGGAACGGCTCGATAGTCTGGCGGCACGCCGGGCCCCACGGCCCGCGCACGGACATGGCACGCGCAGGCACCCCAGGAAACCCAAGGAAGTGGTCGAGCGATGGTGGAGAAGAAGGTCCTCTCTGTGGTTCTCGCGGGAGGCGAGGGCAAGCGGCTCATGCCCCTGACGGCGGACCGCGCCAAGCCGGCCGTGCCGTTCGGCGGTGAGTACCGGCTGATCGACTTCGCGCTCTCCAACCTGGTGAACTCGCGCTTCCGCGAGATCGTCGTGCTGACGCAGTACAAGTCGCACTCCCTGGACCGCCACATCTCGGAGACCTGGCGCATGTCCACCATGCTGAACAACTACGTGGCCACGGTCCCGGCCCAGCAGCGGCGCGGCAAGGACTGGTTCACGGGCTCGGCCAACGCGATCTACCAGTCGATGAACCTCATCTCCGACGCGCGGCCGGACATCGTCGTCGTCATCGGCGCGGACCACGTCTACCACATGGACTTCCAGCAGATGGTGGACCACCACGTCGCCTCCGGGGCGAAGGCCACGGTGGCAGCGGTCCGTCAGCCGCTGGAGCTGGCCGACCAGTTCGGCGTCATCGAGACCGACGCCACGGACCCCGGGCGCATCACGGCGTTCGTGGAGAAGCCGGCCACCACGCCGGGCCTGGCGGACGATCCGGCCCAGTTCCTCGCGTCCATGGGCAACTACGTGTTCGACACGGACGCGCTCGTCGAGGCCCTCAACGCCGACGACGCCAACCCGGAGTCCAACAACGACATGGGCGGCGACATCGTCCCCTACTTCGTCGGGCGCGGCGAGGCCGGCGTCTACGACTTCACCACCAACGAGGTGCCCGGCGGCACCCCCGGCAAGCACTACTGGCGGGACGTCGGCACCTTGGACTCCTACTACGACGCACACATGGACCTCGTGCAGCCGTGGCCGGAGTTCAACCTCTACAACCGCGCCTGGCCGCTCTACACCCGCCAGTCGGTGTCCCCGCCCGCCAAGCTCGTGCGATCGGCCTCGCGCCGACCCGGCACCGCCGGCGACTCCATCCTGGCCCAGGGCGTCGTGATCTCGGGCGGCACCGTCGCGCAGTCGGTGCTCTCCACGGACGTGCGCGTCGGCAACGAGGCGTGGGTGGAGCAGTCGGTGCTGCTGGACTCCGTGACCGTCGGCGAGGGCGCGCACGTGCGCAACGCCATCATCGACAAGAACGTGGTCATCCCGGCCGGCGCCCGCATCGGCTTCGACCGCGCCGAGGACGAGGCGAACGGCTACACCGTCACCGACTCCGGCCTGACGGTGCTGTCCAAGAACCAGCGGGTCCCCGACCCCCGCTGAACCGCCCCGTGAGGTCCCGTCGCCGGCGCGTCCCACTTCCCGCCGGCACGTCGGCGGCGCTCGGTGCCCCGAGTGTGACGTGATACACCGGCTGTGATGGGATGTCCTGCATGACCGACTCCCCCACGCTCACGCGGGACGAGGCTCGCGCCCGGGCCCGCCTGATCACCGTCCACGACTACGACGTCCACGTGGACGTCAGCGGCGCCGCGGACGCCAGCGCCGCCGCCTATCCGGTGACCGCCACGATCCGCTTCGACTGCGCCGAGCCCGGAGCGGAGACCTGGCTGGACTGGATCTCAGCCTCCGTGGAGTCCGTGGAGCTCAACGGCGAGGCGCTCGACCCGGCCGTCGTCGCGTCCCGCTCCCGCGTGCGCCTGCCGGACCTGGCCGCGCAGAACACGGTGACGCTGCGCGGAACCTCGCTGTACTCCCGCTCCGGGGAGGGTCTGCACCGCTTCGTCGACCCGGCCGACGGGCGCACCTACCTGTACACGCAGTACGAGCCGGCCGACGCGCGACGCGTGTTCCCGGACTTCGAGCAGCCCGACCTCAAGGCGTCCTTCACGTTCCGCCTGACGGGTCCGGCGGACTGGGTGCTGGCCTCCAACGGGGCCGAGGTGGGCCGCGAGGACGCCGGGGAGGGTGCGGTGACGGTGGCCTTCGCCCCCACGCGCCGGCTCTCGACGTACATCACGGCCCTCGTGGCCGGACCCTACGCCGTGGTCGAGGACCGCTGGGACGGCCACGCCGCCACCGGCGCCGAGCCCCTCCCCCTGCGCGTGATGTGCCGGCGGGCCCTCGCCGAGCACCTGGACGCCGACGAGCTGTTCCGCATCACGAAGGCCGGCCTGGACTTCTTCCACGACCTGTTCGGCATCCCCTACGAGTGGGGCGCCTACGACCAGGCGTTCGTGCCCGAGTACAACCTCGGCGCCATGGAGAACCCCGGCCTGGTGACCTTCACCGAGCACTACATCCACGACACCGCCCCCACCCGCGGGCAGCTCGAGGGGCGCGCCACCACGGTCCTCCACGAGATGGCGCACATGTGGTTCGGCGACCTGGTCACCATGCGCTGGTGGGACGACCTCTGGCTCAAGGAGTCCTTCGCGGACTACATGGGCACGCTCGCCGCGGACGAGGCGGCCGGGTTCGACGAGTCCTGGACGACCTTCGCCTCGCGCCGCAAGGCCTGGGCCTACGTGCAGGACGCCTACCCGACGACGCACCCCATCGTCGCCGACATCGTGGACCTCGAGGCCGCCCGGCAGAACTTCGACGGCATCACCTACGCCAAGGGCGCGTCCGTCCTGAAGCAGCTGGCGGCGTTCGTGGGCCGGGACGCGTTCATGGAGGCCGCCCGCGTCTACTTCCACCGTCATGCCTGGGGCAACGCGGAGCTGGACGACTTCCTCGCCGTGCTCGGCGCGGCCTCCGGCCGGGACATGAGCGCCTGGGCGGACGCCTGGCTGCGCACCGCCGGCGTGCCCGCCCTGGCCGTGGAGGTCGACGGCGACGGCGCCCCCGTGCTGGTCCAGTCCGGCGTCGACCCGAGGACGGGTGAGCCCATCCGCCGCCCCCACGTGCTCCGGGTGGGCGTGTTCACCCCCGACGCCGACGGCGCCCTGACCCGGACCGCGCAGGTGGACGCGGACATCGCCGCCGGGGCCGAGCGGACCACGCTGCCCGGGCTGGCGGTTCCCGACGGCCCGCGGCTGATCCTGCCCAACGACGAGGACCTCACCTACGCCGCCGTCGCCCTCGACGAAGCCTCCCTGGACGCCGTGCTCACCCGTCCCGTGGCCGACCCCCTGGCGCAGGCCACCGTCTGGGCGGCCCTGTGGTCCATGGTCCGCGAGGGAACGCTGCCCGCCGCGCGGTTCGTGGGCGCGGTGCAGGAGCTGTCCGCCTCCGTGGCCGGCGTGGCCGTGTACACGCAGGTGGTCTCCCAGGCCGCGGCCGCCGTGGAGCTGTACGCGACGGCCGCCCAGCGGGGTGCCCTGCGGGCCGGCCTCGGCGAGCACCTGCTGTCCGCCCTGCGCTCCCTCGAGGCCGGCGGGGACCGGCAGCGCGCGGCCGTCCGCACCCTCGCGGTGCTGGCCCGCGGTGACGCCGACCTCGCCCGCCGTCTGGAGACCGCGGTCCTCGAGGACGCCGAGACCGGCGCGCCCGGCCTCGCGGTGGATGCGGAGATCCGCTGGCTCGTGCTGCAGGCGTTGGCGGCCACGGGTTCGGCCGACCGGGCCCGGCTCGATGCCGCCCTGGCGGAGGAGCGGACGGCCAAGACGGTGGTCGCCCACCGGCTCGCCGTCCAGGCGATCCCCGACCCGGCCGTGAAGCGCGCCGCCTGGGACGCGGTCCTGGCCGGGGAGGACGCTGAGGGGCAGGCCCTGTCCAACGATCTGCTGTCCGCGACGGCCTCCGGGTTCGCCGCCGGCGGGCACGACCTGGTCGACCCCTTCGAGCCGGGCTTCTGGGGCGAACTGGAGGGGCTGTGGTCCTCGCGGTCCAACGGACTGGCCTCACGGGCGATCTCCGGCCTGTTCCCCCTGCACCAGGACGCCCTGCCCGGGGACGCGGCGGCCCAGGAGGCGCACCCGGTCCTCGCCCGGGCGCAGGCGTGGCTGGACGAGCACACCGCGGCCCCGGGCGCGCTGCGACGCCTGGTCGTCGAGCAGACGGACGCCCTGCGCCGGTCGCTGCGCGTGCAGGCGGCCCAGCCGACCCCGTGACCCGACATCCCCCCGCCCGGAAAGCCGTCGGACCCGGTGGCGGTCACGCGTGGGACGGGGCGCGTCCGGTCAGGGGACGCGGGCGGTCCACTCCGGTGACGAGAACTTGGTGCGGGCCAGTTCCTCGGCGCGGGCGCGGGTGTCGGCGTCGAGCTCGACCCGGCGGGCGCCGTAGCGGCGCTCGAACACGGCCATCATGGTCTCCCAGATCTGCTCGCGGGGCACGCCGGTCTGGCGGCGGAGGGGGTCGACGCGCTTCTTCGCGGAGGCGACGCCCTTGCCCCGCAGCTTCTCCCGGCCGATCCGCAGCACCTCCGTCATCTTGTCCGCGTCGATGTCGTAGCTCATGGTGACGTGGTGCAGCAGCCCGGTGGCGCCGAACCGCTTCTGGGCCGCGCCGCCGATCTTCCCCTGGTCCGTGGCGATGTCGTTGAGCGGCTGGTAGAACGCCTGCACGCCAAGCTCCCGGAGGGCCTCCATGACCCACTCGTCCAGGAACGGGTAGGACTCGGCGGTGTCGATGCCGTCCACGAGCGAGGCCGGCGCGGACAGGGCGAACGTGACGCAGTTGTCCGCCTCCATGAACATCGCGCCGCCGCCGGAGACGCGCCGCACCACGTGGATCCCGTGGCGGGTGACGCCGTCCGGGTCGACCTCGTTGGCGAGGGACTGGAACGCGCCGATCACCACGGCGGGCTCCGTCCACTGCCACAGGCGCATCACGGGGTTGCGGCGGCCCGCGGCCACGTCCTCCGTGAGGATCTGGTCCAGGGCGGTGTTCATCTCGATGGGCAGCGGCTCGGGTGGGAGGATCTCCCACCGGTGGGACTCCCACGTGGTGGCCAGACCCACCGCACGACGCACGGCGGTGGCGACGGCCTCGGCGTCGAACCCGAACAGGCGGGCCTCGGGGCGCAGCCCGGCGCGGACGCGCTCGGCCAGCACGTGGTGCTCGGTGTCCGCGGGCAGCCCGGTGAGCGCGGCGTTGATGTCCTCGAGGGCGTCGTCCGGCTCCAGGAAGAAGTCGCCGTTCACCGACGCGCGGACGATCACCCCGTCCTGCACCTCCAAGTCGGCGGCCACCAGCTTTCCGCCGAGGACCTTGAACTCTCCGTGATGCGTCGTCTGGGTGCTCATGGCTTCAGCCTAGGACGACGCCGGCCCCGCACCCTCCATGGCGGAGGTGCGGGGCCCGGCGTTGTGCGGCGCGAGAGCGGCTCAGGCCGCTGCGATCACTTCTTGCCGCCGAAGCCCTTGAACCGCGCGTTGAAGCGCTCCACGCGGCCGGCGGTGTCCATGATGCGCTGCTTGCCCGTGTAGAACGGGTGCGACGCGGCCGAGATCTCGACATCGATCACGGGGTAGGTGTTGCCGTCGGTCCACTCGGCGGTCTTCTCGGAGGTCGCGGTGGTGCGGGTGAGGATCTTCTCACCGGAGGCGAGGTCGTTGAAGATGACGTAGCGGTAATCCGGGTGGATCTCAGACTTCATGGTGTGTTCCTTCGTTCCAGCCGCCTGACTGTGACCAGGGGCGCGAGAGGTGTGGTCGTGGGGTCCGCCGGGCGGCGGGCCAGCGGCCCACTCTACACGACGCGGGGACATCGTCCGGCTCAGGCCGCGGGCGTGTCCCGGGGCCGCAGCTCCCACAGCGCCACGGCGGCGGCTGCGGCCACGTTCAGGGAGTCGACGCCGGCCGGCATGGGGATGACGACGTGGGCGTCCACGGCGGCGAGCGTCTCGGGCCGCACGCCGGGGCCCTCCTGACCCAGCACGAGGGCGAGGCGCTCGGCGGTGCGGACGGGCTCGAGCTCCGGGGAGTCCAGGCCGACGGCGCGGTCGGTCACCTCGAGGGCGGCCGTCGCGAACCCGGCGGCGCGCAGGGCGGGCAGCGCCTCCTCGAGGGGACCGTCCGCCCGGGCCCAGGGCAGGCGGAACACCGTCCCCATGGAGACGCGGATCGCGCGCCGGTAGAGGGGGTCCGCCGCCCGCGGGGTGAGCAGCAGCGCGTCCCAGCCGAGGGCCACCGCAGATCGGACCACGGCCCCGAGGTTGGTGTGGTCCACCAGGTCCTCGGCGATGAGCACGCGGTGCGCACCGTCCAGTGCTTCTGCGACGCTCCGGGGCGCCGGCCGGTCCATCGCGGCCAGGGCGCCGCGGTGCAGGTGGAATCCGGTCAGGGCGGTCAGCACCTCGTCCGGGCCGGTGAACACGGGCACGCCCGGGTGGGCGGCGATCACGTCCGCGAAGGTCTCCCGGTAGCGGTCCCCGAGCAGGAACGAGCGCGGGGCATGCCCGGCGTCGAGGGCGCGGCGCACCACGGGCGAGGACTCGGCGAGGAACACGCCGTGGGCGGCGTCGACGTCCCGGCGCAGGGCCGCGTCGGTGAGCGTCGTGTACGGCGCGAGCCGGGGATCGGCCAGGTCGGCGGCCGACTGCAGGCGCACCTCCCCCGGAAACGGTGCGGGAGCGCCGTCGTCGGGCATCTCAGGCCCCCGCCAGGCGGGACAGCATGCTCACCAGGCCCGCCACGCCGATCACGACGATGGTGACGCGCAGCGCCGTCGGGGACATCCGGCGTCCGATCCGCGCCCCCACCGACCCGCCGACCAGGGAGGAGACGGCGATCAGCAGGACGGCACGCCAGTCGATGCGGTCGAAGGCGAAGACCAGGTAGAAGACGGCGGCGGTGAGGTTCACGGTCAGGGACAGCCACGTCTTCACCGCGTTGGCGTGCACCAGCGTGCCGCCGACCAGCATCACGCCGAAGATCGCCATGAGCATCACGCCCTGCGCCGCCACGAAGTACCCGCCGTAGATGCCCGTGAGGAACACCAGCGTCCACAGGGCAGGGCTCGCCGGCCCCACCGGCACCGGCGAGTCGGCGCCGGGCACGTGCCCGTGCTCCCCCGCCGAGCGACGCCGCACCCACGCCTGGATGCGCGGCTGCAGGACCACGATGGTCAGGGCGAGCACCAGCAGGCACGGGGCCACAGAGGCGAACACCGTCGGGGGGAGCACCGTCAGCAGCGTCGCACCGATGACGGCGCCCAGGAACGAGGCGAGGGTCAGGCGGGGCAGCAGCGCCCGCGACTCGCGCAGCTCCCGCCGGTACCCGTAGGTCCCGGAGAAGCCGGAGGCCACGAGCCCCATGGCGTTGGAGACCTGTGCGGTCACCGGCGGGAAGCCGACCGCCACGAGCACCGGGAACGTCACCAGCGTCCCGGAGCCGATGATCGAGTTGATCGTGCCCGCCCAGAACCCGGCGAGCAGGACCAGCGCCACCTGCCACAGGTCCATGCCCAGGACCGGGGCGGTCAGCAGGTCCATCACGCCGCCACGGCGGTGTAGCGCCCGTCCGCCCGGGTCACCCTCAGCGGGGTGCCGAAGGCGGTGGAGAGGTGCTCGGCCGTCAGCGTCTCCTCCAGCGGTCCCGCCTGGACCACGGCGCCGTCGGCCAGCAGCAGCGCGTGCGTGAAGCCCGGGGGCACCTCCTCCAGGTGGTGCGTCACCAGGACGGTGGCGGGGGCGTCCTCGTCCGCGGCGAGCTCGGACAGCTGGCCCACGAGGGCCTCGCGGCCGGCCACGTCCAGGCCGGCGGCCGGCTCGTCCAGCAGGAGCAGCTCGGGGTCGGTCATGAGGGCGCGGGCGATCAGCACGCGCTTCCGCTCGCCTTCGGACAGCGTGCCGAACCGGCGGTGCGCCAGTCGGGACAGGCCCCACTCGGAGACCAGGCCGAGGGCCCGGGCGCGGTCCTCGACCTCGTACTCCTCGCGCCACCGGCCGGTCATCCCGTAGGAGGCGGTGATGACGGCGTCCTGCACGGTCTCGTCGTCGCGCACCTGGTTCGCCAGGAGGGCGGAGGACAGGCCGATGCGCGGGCGCAGCTCGAACACGTCGACCGCGCCGAGCACCTCGTCGAGGATCGCGACGTCGCCGGACGTGGGGAACATGCGGGAGGCGGCGATCTGCAGCAGAGTGGACTTGCCGGCGCCGTTCGGCCCCATGACGACCCAGCGCTCCCCCGCGCGGACCGTCCAGTCGATCCCGGCGAGGATCTGCTTGGCGCCCCGGCGCACGGCGACGTCCCGCAGCTGCAGGACGGCGTCCTCGTCGGGGGTGAACACGTCGTGCTCGACGACGGGGCGGGGGCTCGGATCCTGGGGGGCGGTGTTCATGGAGACCAGCCTAGTGGGGCGCCGCCTAGGATCGGGGCATGACCCAGGCCCGCCACCTCCTGTACCGCGCCGTGCCCGCCGGGACCGACTCCCCCGTCGCCCCCGCATGGGCGCCGCTGCCCGCCGACGCCGAGCACCTCGCCGCGGACGGCCTGGCCGGCCTGCGCTGGGAGGGGTCCGTGCCGTCGGCCGAGGAGGCCACCGCGCTCCCGGAGGACTGGGCCCTGGCGAGCCTGCCGCAGTCCGTGGCCGCCGCCCCGACGCCGCTGGTGGTCACTGACGTGGACTCCACGCTGATCCAGCAGGAGGTCATCGAGCTGCTGGCCGCCCACACCGGGCGCGAGGCGGAGGTGGCGGCCGTCACGGAGCGGGCCATGCGCGGCGAGCTGGACTTCGCCCAGTCCCTGCACGCGCGCGTCGAGGCGCTGGCGGGGCTGCCGGCCTCGGTCGTCGACGACGTCGTGGCCCGGGTGCGGCCCACCGACGGCGCCGTGGAGCTGATCGCGGCCGTGAACGCCGCGGGAGGCCGCGTCTGCGCCGTCTCCGGTGGATTCACCCAGGTGCTCGCACCGCTGGCCGAGGCGTGGGGCGTGCACGCCTACTGCGCCAACGAGCTCGAGGTGCGGGACGGGCACCTGAGCGGGAAGGTGCTCGGCGACGTCGTGGACCGCGCGGCGAAGGCGGCGATGCTGCGTGCCTGGGCCGAGGACGCGGGGCTCTCCCCCGAGCAGGCCGTGGGGGTGGGCGACGGCGCCAACGACATCGACCTGCTGGAGGTGGCCGGCTGCGGCGTGGCCCTGTGCGCGAAGCCGATCCTCCGGGAGCACGCGGACGTCGTCATCGACGTGCCCTCCTTCAC
Organism: Micrococcus porci; assembly: GCF_020097155.1. NCBI lineage: Bacteria > Bacillati > Actinomycetota > Actinomycetes > Micrococcales > Micrococcaceae > Micrococcus > Micrococcus porci. The sequence continues at coordinate 1,744,321 of NZ_CP083691.1, forward strand.
CCCACTGCGGTGGCTCCTCGGTCTCTGAGCCGCCCGCGCCCGGATGCATCGAGGGCCGGATCCCGTGGGATCCGGCCCTCGACGTCAGGGGGTGCGGTGCGGTTCAGTCCTGCCCCAGGAAGTCCTGCGCCCCGCCGACGAGCTCGGTGTGGCCGACCTCGAGGTCGGTCCGGCCCACGAGCGCGGCCACCTCGGCGGCGAACTCCTCCACCGAGTACAGCTTCCCCGCGGCCTCGCGGCGGGCCTCGATGGCGCCCGGCTCGGCGCGGTTCAGCAGGGTGGCGGTGATGGTGCCCTCGATCATGTCGCCGGACACCACGACGAAGCCCACGCCCTTGGCCTCGAAGGCCGGGATGCGCTCGCGGAGGGCGTCCTCGCCGGCGCGCTTGGAGCGGGCCACCGGCTCGTAGGCGTCCATCGTGGCCACCTCGTCGATGAAGTGCGCCTGGTGGGAGGTCACGAACACGATCTGCCCGCCGGCGGACATGCGCTCCAGCGCGGCGTCGGCCAGGGCCGCCTGAGCGTCGCGGTTGAGCGTCATGGCGTAGTCCTCGCCGAACTGGGACTCCATGCCGCCGGACGCGTTGAGCACCAGCACGTCCAGGGAGCCGAAGTTGTCGATCGCCGCGTCCAGCAGCGCCGCGCGGTCCTCGGCCACGGTCACGTCGCCGCCCACGGCGACGGCGCGCCCGCGGGCGGCCTCGATGGCCTGGACCACCTTGTTCGCGCGGGGCGCCTTCTGGCGGTAGTTCACGACGACGCCCGCCCCGCGGGCGGCGAGCAGCTGTGCGGTCTCGGCGCCGATGCCGCGCGAGGATCCTGTGACGACGACGCCCTTGCCGGCGAGGTCCTGGGTGGTCATGGTGCTCCTTCGGGTCGGGGTGGTGCGGGAAAGCGGGTCAGTGGCCCATGCCGAGGCCGCCGTCGACCGGGATCACGGCGCCGGAGACGTACCCGGCCCCCGGCGAGGCCAGCCAGCGCACGACGTCGGCCACCTCCTCGGGCTCGGCGAACCGGCCGGCGGGGATGGACTTCCTGTACTGGGCCTTCAGCTCCTCGTCGAGGGACCGCGTCATCTCCGTGTCGATGTAGCCGGGGGCCACGACGTTCGCGGTGATCCCGCGGGCGCCGAGCTCGCGGGTGATGGAGCGGGCCATGCCGATGAGGCCGGACTTCGAGGCGGCGTAGTTCACCTGGCCGGGCGAGCCGAGCAGGCCCACGACGGAGGAGACCAGCACGATCCGACCGCGCTTGAGGCGCATCATGCCCTTGGTGGCACGCTGCACGACGCGGAAGGCGCCGGTGAGGTTGGTGTCCACCACGGAGGTGAAGTCGTCCTCGGACATGCGCAGCAGCAGCTGGTCGTTGGTCACGCCGGCGTTGGCCACGAGCACCTCGACGGGGCCGTGGGCCTCCTCGACCGCGCGGAAAGCGGCGTCCACGGAGGCGGCGTCCGTGACGTCCGCGGCGACCGTCAGGGCGCCCTCGGGACCGCCCTCGCCGGAGCGGGAGGTCACGGCGACGCGGTCGCCGTTCGCGAGGAAGGCCTCCGCGATCGCGCGGCCGATGCCGCGGTTGCCTCCGGTGACGAGGACGCTGCGTCCTCCGGGCTCGGTCTGCTCCGCCATGCGGGCGCCTCCAGTCTGTGTCCGGGGTGGGCGGCCCCACTGCGGGGCCGGTCTGACGGGACTAGAATGGTCCCTCACGGACGGGCCCGCCGCCGCGCCCCAGGGCAGGGGCTGCGAGGAGGGCGCGTGCGCGTCACATCACTCTACGCATCCGGCCCACGCCGGTCCCGCGTCCGCGTCCCGTGAGGAGGAGGCTTGGCCGCCATCGTCCGCGAGCCCGACGCCGTCCAGGGCGTCACCACCGCCGCCGCGCCGCGCAGCGCCGACCGCGACGCCCGCACGCGCGTCTACGTCGTCCAAATGGCGGTGCGCACCGCGTGCTTCATCGCCGCCCTGTTCACCCACGGCTGGTGGCAGATCCTGTTCATCCTCGGGGCCGTGGTGCTCCCCTATGTGGCCGTGGTCCGCGTGAACAACACCGGCCCCCGCGAGGCAGGGCGGCGCCGGGACGTGGCCCGCACGGCCCCCGCCGTCCCGGCCCTGCCCGCCGAGCCCTCCCCCGTTCCGACCGGCCCCGTCGTGCTGGTCGGCGAAGTCGTGGAGGACGACGACCCCGCCGCGCGTCGTGCCCTGCCGGCCGGCTCCCCCGGCGAGACCGGACGAGGCCGCCCGTGACCGGCCCCGACCTGCTCGGCGCCCTGGCCGCCGGCCTCGACCCCTCCCTGCCCGCGGTGCGGCGGGAGCCGTCGGCCGAGGGCCCGGCCGCCGTCACCGCCGACGGGGCGCCCGTGTGCTCCGCCCGGGGCTGCCGTGCCGCCGCCGCGTGGGTGCTGGAGTGGAACAACCCCCGCGTGCACGCCCCCGACCGGGTGAAGACGTGGGCCGCCTGCCCCGACCACCGCGAGCACCTGTCCGACTTCCTGGCCTCACGGGGCTTCCTGCGCCGCACGCGTCCGCTGCACGCCGCCGCGGGGCCCGCCGCGACCGACCCCACCACCCCAGGAGAGCCCCGCCGATGACGCCCGCCCCGGCCCCCACCGACACGCCGGACGCCCCGGGCGCCGAGCGCCTGCCGCCCCTGCGGTTCGGCTTCCTGGCCTCCGGCCCGTGGATCCTCGGGTTCGTCGTCTGCATCCTCTTCGCGTTCCTCTGCCACGGGCTCGCCCAGTGGCAGTGGGACCGCCGTGTGCAGGTGATGCACGACGTCAACCGGGTGCTCGCCAACTACGACGACGACCCGGTGCCGTTCGCGGAGGCCCCCCGGCTGTTCACGGACTTCGACTCCGAGGACGAGTGGACGCCCGTCACGCTCACGGGCCGGTACGAGACGGACGAGACCCTCGTGGTGCGGAACCGGCCGCGCGCCGGCGCCCCCGGCTACGAGGTGCTCGTCCCCTTCGTCACGGAGGAGGGCGTCACGGTGATCGTGGACCGCGGCTGGCTGCCGATCGGCTCCCAGCCGGGCCGTCCGGACGCGATCCCCGCCCCGGACCCCGCGGCCGGGGAGGTCGTGGTGCGGGTCAAGCCCGGTGAGCCCGCGCTGGACCGCGACGCCCCGGAGGGGCAGGTGCCCTCCATCGACCTCGCGGCGATCGAGCGGATCCTCGGCCGGCCGATCGCGGACACCGCCTACGGGCTCATGGTGTCCGAGTCGCCCGCCGCGGCCACCGTGCCGAACCAGCTCGTGGCCCCGACGCTCGACGAGGGCCCTCACCTCTCCTATGCGATCCAGTGGTACATCTTCGCCGCCATGGGCTTCGCCGTGTGGGGGTACTCCGCCTGGATGAAGGCGCGCAACGACCGCGCCGACGCCCTCGAGGACGCCGAGGACGACGGCCTGCTCGCCGCGCGTCGTGCGCCCCGGCCGAAGGCCCGGCGGCGCCGCCGCGGCGGCCGCCCCTCCGACGAGGAGGTCGAGGACGCGCTGCAGGAGGACGTCCTGCGGGACCGGCCCGGTCAGGCCAGCGAGATCAGGTCGAGGTAGTCGTCGCTCCAGAGGTCCTCGTCGCCGTCGGGCAGCAGCACCACGCGCTCGGGGGCGAGGGCCTCGACGGCGCCCTCGTCGTGGGTCACCAGGACCACGGCGCCCTCGTACTGGCGGAGGGCGTTGAGGATCTCCTCACGGGAGGCCGGGTCGAGGTTGTTGGTGGGCTCGTCCAGCAGCAGCACGTTGGCCGAGGAGGCGACGAGCGTGGCGAGGGCCAGGCGGGTCTTCTCGCCGCCGGAGAGCACGCGGGCCGGTTTGTCGACGTCGTCGCCCTGGAAGAGGAAGCTGCCGAGCAGGGTGCGGCACTGGGTGTCCCCCAGCTGCGGGGCGGCGTGGCGCATGTTGTCCAGGACGGAGGCGTCCTGGTCCAGGGTGTCGTGCTCCTGGGCGAAGTAGCCGAGCTTGAGGCCGTGCCCGGCGATGACCTCGCCGGTGTCCGGGGACTCGGTGCCCGCGAGCATGCGCAGCAGGGTGGTCTTGCCGGCGCCGTTGTAGCCGAGGATCACCACGCGGGATCCGCGGTCGATCGCCAGGTCCACGCCCGTGAAGATCTCCAGCGAGCCGTAGGACTTGGAGAGGTTCTCCGCCCGCAGCGGCGTCTTGCCCGAGGCCTGCGGGGTGGGGAACCGGATCGCGGCCACGCGGTCCTGGGCGCGCTCCCCCTCGACGCCGCGCATCATCCGCTCGGCGCGCTTGATCATGTTCTGGGCCGCGGTGGCCTTGGTGGCCTTGGCGCGCATCTTCTCCGCCTGGGCCAGCAGCGCGGAGGCCTTCTTCTCCGCGTTGGCGAACTCCCGACGGCGGCGCGCCTCGTCCTGCTGGCGCTGCGCCTGGTAGTTCTTCCAGTTCATGTTGTACACGTCGATGGTCTGCCGCATCGCGTCCAGGTAGAGGACCTTGTTGACGGTCATCTCCATGAGCTCGACGTCGTGGCTGATCATCAGCAGCCCGCCCGAGTAGGTCTTGAGGTAGTCCCGCAGCCACACGATGGAGTCGTGGTCCAGGTGGTTGGTGGGCTCGTCGAGGAGCATCGTGTCCGCGTCGGAGAAGAGGATGCGCGCGAGCTCGACGCGACGGCGCTGACCGCCGGAGAGGGTGTGCAGCGGCTGGTCCAGCACGCGGTCCGGCAGCCCGAGGTTCGAGGTGATGCGGGCGGCCTCGGACTCGGCGGCGTACCCGCCGCGGGCCTCGAACTCCGCCTGGAGCCGCGAGTAGCGGTCCATGGCCTTCTGGCGTGCCGCGTCGTCCTCGGACGCCATGTCCGCCTCCGCCGCGCGCATGCGGCGGATGGTCTGGTCCAGGTCGCGGGCGGCGAGGATCCGGTCCCGCCCGGACTGGTCCATGTCCTCCACCTTCGGGTCCTGCGGCAGGTAGCCCAGGCGCCCGGAGACCGTCACGGAGCCGGCCGTGGGCTGGGTGATGCCGGCGAGGACCCTGGTGAGGGTCGTCTTGCCGGCGCCGTTGCGGCCCACTAGGCCCACCTTGTCCCCCTTGGCCACGCGGAAGGACACCTCGTCCATGAGCAGGCGGGCGCCGACGCGCAGTTCGAGATCGGTGACGGTGAGCATGACGGGGCTACGGCTCCTGACGGGACGGCGAGGGCGCGGATCCGCGCCGGGCCAGTCTAGTCCGTCTACACTCAGGCCCCATGAGCTTCAACGAGAACGTGCAGATCAACGCCGGTCGCGCGCGCGGCGGCGGTGGCGGCGGCATGGGCGGCCGCGGTCTGGCCATCGGCGGCGGCGGCGGCATCCTGGCGCTCCTCCTGGCGATCTTCGCCCCGGGCCTCGCGGAGGATCTCGGGATCGGCGGTGCTGGAACGGGCACGGGCTCCTCCTACCAGCAGCAGCTCCCCCAGTCCGGCAGCGGCACCTCCACCCAGCCCGTGTCCCAGGCCGACTGCTCCACCGGCGCGGACGCCAACCAGAACACCGACTGCCGCGTGATCGCCACGACCGAGTCGGCCGACGCGTTCTGGGGCGACTACATGGGCCAGTATTCGAACATCCAGTGGCGTCAGCCGGACCTGACGCTGTTCACGACCTCGGTGAGCACCGGCGGGTGCGGCTCCGCCACCTCAGCCACCGGCCCGTTCTACTGTCCCGCCGACGAGTCCATGTACTTCGACACCGCGTTCTTCTCCACCCTGGAGTCGGACTTCGGCGCCACGGGCGGTCCGCTGGCCGAGGAGTACATCGTGGCGCACGAGTACGGCCACCACGTGCAGAACGTCGTGGGCTGGCTCCAGTACGCCCAGGACGGGCGCACGGGTGCGGCCTCCAACGCGGTGCGCTCCGAGCTCCAGGCCGACTGCCTCGCCGGCATGTGGGCCGGCCACGCGGCCACCACCAAGGACCCGGAGACCGGGGAGGCCTTCCTGCAGCCCATCACCCAGGAGCAGCTCGCCCAGGCCATCGACGCCGCCGGCGCCGTGGGCGACGACCGCATCCAGGAGCAGTACCAGGGCCGCGTGAACCCCGAGGCGTTCACCCACGGCTCCGCCTCCCAGCGCCAGGCGTGGTTCATGCGCGGCTACGAGACCACCTCGCAGCAGAGCCCGGACATCAACCAGTGCAACACCTTCCAGGCGGCGACCCTGGACATCTGATCCCCCCGGCACGGAGAACGACGGCGGCCCCCACCTTCCGGCAGAAGGTGGGGGCCGTCCACATCACCGGCGGGGCCGGATCAGATGTTGAAGCCGAGGGCCCGCATCTGGTCCTTGCCGTCCTCGGTGATCCGCTCGGGACCCCACGGCGGCATCCACACCCAGTTCAGGCGCCACTCGTCCACCATGGTGCCGATGGCACGGGAGACCTGGTCCTCGATCTCGTCCGTGAGCGGGCACGCGGCCGTGGTGAGGGTCATGTCCACGAGCAGCGCGCCGTCCTCGGCGTAGTGCAGCCCGTAGAGCAGGCCCAGGTCCACCACGTTCACGCCCAGCTCGGGGTCGATCACGTCCTTGAGCGCCTCGCGGATGTCCTCCACGGGCGTCTGTGCGGCGGTGTCGGTCATGCTCAGGCCTCCGCCGCGGCCTTCTCGAAGCGCGCGTAGCCCTCCGACTCGAGGCGGGCGGCGAGCTCCGGGCCGCCGGACTCGGCCACGCGGCCGTCCACCAGCACGTGCACGTGCTGCGGCTTGATGTAGTTGAGGATGCGCGTGTAGTGGGTGATGAGCAGGGTGCCCATCTCGTTGGCCTCGGCGGCGCGGTTCACGCCCTCGGACACGATGCGCAGGGCGTCGACGTCCAGGCCGGAGTCGGTCTCGTCGAGGATCGCGAACTTCGGCTTGAACAGCTCGAGCTGGAGGATCTCGGCGCGCTTCTTCTCGCCGCCGGAGAAGCCCTCGTTGACGTTGCGGTTCATGAACGCAGGGTCGATCTGGAGGGCCTCGAAGGCGCCCTTGACGTCCTTGGACCAGGTGCGCAGCGAGGGGGCCTCGCCGTCGATCGCGGTCTTGGCGGTGCGCAGGAAGTTGGTCATGGTGACGCCCGGGATCTCCACGGGGTACTGCATCGCCAGGAACAGGCCGGCCTGGGCGCGCTCGTCCACGGACATCTCCAGGACGTCCTCGCCGTCGAGGGTGATGGAGCCGGAGGTGACCTCGTAGCGCGGGTGGCCCGCGATGGTGGAGGCCAGGGTGGACTTGCCGGAGCCGTTCGGGCCCATGATGGCGTGGGTCTCGCCGGTGTTGATGGTCAGGGAGAGGCCCTTGAGGATCTCCTTGGGGCCGTTCTCGGTCTCGATCTGCACGTGCAGGTCGGTGATCTGCAGGGTTGCCATGTGCGGTTCTCCTAGGAAGAAGTCGTGTGAAGGGGTGGGGAGGCTCAGAGCGCGGTGACCCGCAGCTCCTCCTCCATGACGGCGGTCAGCTCGTCCTGGACGTCGGCGATGCCGATCTTCTGCAGGATCTCGTTGAGGAAGCCGCGCACGATCAGCTGGCGCGCCTCGGACTCCGGGATGCCGCGGGCCATGAGGTAGAACAGCTGGGTCTCGTCGAAGCGGCCGGTCGCCGACGCGTGGCCCGCTCCCTCGATCACGCCGGTCTCGATCTCCAGGTTCGGCACGGAGTCGGCACGGGCGCCGTCCGTGAGCAGCAGGTTCTCGTTCTTCTCGTAGGAGTCGGTGCCCTCGGCCTCCGTGCGGATCAGCACGTCGCCCACCCACACGGTGTGCGCGTCCTGGCCCTGCAGGGCGCCCTTGTACAGCACGTTGGACACGCAGTTCGGACGGTTGTGGTCCACGAACAGGCGGTTCTCGAGGTGCTGGCCGGCGTCGGCGTAGTACAGGCCGTACATCTCGGCCTCGCCGCGCTCGTCGGAGAAGCGCGCGGTGGGCGTGAGGCGCACCAGCGATCCGCCGTGGGTCACGGTGACGTGCTTGAGGTGGGCGTCCCGGGCCACGGAGGCCTGGTGGGCGCCCACGTGCACGGCGTCGTCGTCCCAGGCCTGCACGGACACGACGTTCAGGGACGCCCCGCGGCGCACCTCGAACTCGACGTTCTGGGCCAGCACGGCGGAGCCTCGGTGGGTCAGGACGACGTCGGCGTGCGCGTTCTCCTCGGCGATCAGCGTGAGCTGCTGGGCCGCCGGCTCGACGCCGGAGCCGGTGACCTCGATGCGGACGGGCTCGCCCGGCTCGCCCGAGACCGTCACGACGGTGGCCTCGGCGAAGGAGGTCCACGCCGCCGCGGAGACGCGGTCGTCCGGGGTCAGCACGGACCCCACGCGGGCGTCGTCGCGGCCCACGGTCTCCACGGAGACGCCCGCCGTCTCGGAGACGGTCACGGCCGGCGCCGCGCCGGTCAGGCGCGCGTCGTCGCCCCCGGGCAGGTGCAGCCCGCCGAGGCGCTCCAACGGCGTGAAGCGCCAGTCCTCCTCGCGGCCGGTGAGGACCGGGAAGTCGGCGAGGTCCTTGGAGGAGACGCGGTCGGCGCGGGACTGGCCCTGGCCGCGGGTCGCCACGGGGGCGCCGGCGTCCTGGCCGCCGGCGAGGGTCTCGCCCTCCTCCCCCATGCCGGGGATCATGTTGCGTTCGGTGTTCTCCACGATCTCGGTCAACGTCAGCCCACCGACCCTTCCATCTGCAGTTCGATCAGCTTGTTCAGCTCCAGCGCGTACTCCATGGGGAGCTCGCGGGCGATCGGCTCGATGAAGCCGCGCACGATCATCGCCATGGCCTCGTCCTCGGCCAGGCCGCGGGACATGAGGTAGAACAGCTGCTCCTCGGAGACGCGGGAGACGGTGGCCTCGTGGCCGAGGGTCACGTCGTCCTCGCGGATGTCGATGTACGGGTAGGTGTCCGAGCGGGACACGGTGTCCACGAGCAGCGCGTCGCAGACCACCGAGTTCGCGGCGCCCCTGGCGCCCTCGTTCACCTGCACCAGGCCGCGGTAGGCGGCGCGGCCGCCGTTGCGGGCCACGGACTTGGACACGATCGAGCTGTTCGTGTTCGGGGCCATGTGCACCATCTTGGATCCGGTGTCCTGGTGCTGGTCCTTGCCCGCGAACGCGACGGAGAGGGTCTCGCCGGTGGCGCCCTCGCCGGTGAGGTACACGGCCGGGTACTTCATGGTCACCTTGGAGCCGATGTTGCCGTCGATCCACTCCATGGTGCCGCCGGCCTCGACGACGGCGCGCTTGGTCACCAGGTTGTACACGTTGGTGGACCAGTTCTGGATGGTGGTGTAGCGCACGCGGGCGTTCTTCTTCACCACGATCTCGACGACGGCCGAGTGCAGGGAATCGGACTGGTAGATCGGGGCGGTGCAGCCCTCGATGTAGTGCACGTACGAGTCCTCGTCCGCGATGATCAGCGTCCGCTCGAACTGGCCCATGTTCTCCGTGTTGATGCGGAAGTAGGCCTGCAGCGGGATCTCCACGTGGACGCCCTTGGGGACGTACACGAAGGAGCCGCCGGACCACACGGCGGTGTTCAGCGAGGCGAACTTGTTGTCGCCCACCGGGATGACGGTGCCGAAGTACTCCTCGAAGATCTCCGGGTGCTCCTTGAGGGCGGTGTCGGTGTCCAGGAACACGACGCCCTGCTCCTCCAGGTCCTCGCGGATCTGGTGGTAGACGACCTCGGACTCGTACTGGGCGGCGACGCCCGCGACGAGGCGGTCGCGCTCGGCCTCGGGGATGCCGAGGCGCTCGTAGGTGTTGCGGATGTCCTCCGGGAGGTCGTCCCAGGTCTTCGCCTGGCCCTCGGTGGAGCGCACGAAGTACTTGATGTTGTCGAAGTCGATGCCGGAGAGGTCCGGACCCCAGGCGGGCATCGGCTTGCGCTCGAAGTACTTCAGGGCCTTCAGGCGCAGCTTCGTCATCCACTCGGGCTCGGACTTCTTGGCCGAGATGTCCTTGACGACGTCCTCGTTCAGGCCGCGGCGCGCGGAGGAGCCGGCGGCGTCGGAGTCGGCCCAGCCGTACTGGTAGGCACCGATGGCGTTCAGCTCGGGGTTCTTCTCGAGGATCTCGGAGATGACGCCGGGATCGGCGCCCCTCGAGTCCTGCTGGACGATCTGGTCGGTCATCTCAGCCTCTCTCTCAGCGGTGGGGTTCGGTGTGGGTGGTCTGCGGTGCGGCGGGTCAGGCCCGCCCGAGCGGGATGTGCGTGGTGCACACGTGCCCGCCGGCGGCGAGGGTGGAGAGGCGGCGCACGTCCACGCCCAGCAGTCGGGCGAACAGCGCGGTCTCCTCCTCGCAGAACTCGGGGTGTCGGGCCGGCAGGCCCTGCAGCGGGCAGTGCCCCTGGCAGAGCTGCTCGGCGCGCAGCGTGGGGGCCAGCCCCGCGCCGACGTGTCGGATGCTGGCGGCGTAGCCGGCGTCGTCGAGAAGGTCCGCGAGGACGCGGGTGCGTTCCTCGAGGCCCATCTCGCGGCCGGCGACGGCGGCCTGGAAGGCCTCCTCGACGGGCTGCAGCGCGTCCGCCGCGAGGCGACGCACCTCGCCTTCGCCGCCGACCTCCACGAGACGGTCCACGGCCTGCAGGGCGATGCCGAGGTGGTCCCCGCCCAGTCGCCGCTGCGCCTGCGGGGCGACGACGTACCGGCGGGACGGGCGCCCGGCGCCGCGTGCGGCGCTGACCACCTTGACCTCCACGAAGCCCTCCTCCTCCAGCGCGTCGAGATGACGACGCACGGCGGCGGCGGTCAGGCCCAGGGCGCCGCCGATCTCCGCGGCGGAGACGGGGCCGTGGCTGAGCACCCGCTCCAGGACGCGCTCGCGCGTGCCCGGGGCGGGCGCGGCGGGATCGGCGGAGTCGGAATACACAAAGCCATTGTGACGTATTGATCTGGAACCGTTCAAGTCACCGCGCCGTGTGACCCCGCGCACCGGCACGGAGACGCCCGCGGCCGGACCTAGAATGGGTCGGTGCCCGAGACCTCCCCCCACCCCGACGCCCCGGCCCTGCGCCTGCACGAGGTGCGCCGCACGCTCGGCCGCGGCGCCGCGCGCACGGAGGTGCTGCGCGGCGTGGACCTGGAGGCCCGCCGCGGCGCCGTCACCGTCCTGCTGGGCCCCAACGGCGCCGGAAAGTCCACCACCCTGGCCCTGTGCCACGGCTCCGACCGCCCGGACTCCGGCACCGTGCGCGTGTTCGGCCGGGACCCCTGGCGGGCCGATGCCGACCTGCGCGCCCGCCTCGGCGTGATGTGGCAGGAGGGCGGCCTGCCGCCATCGGTGACGGCGCGCCGCTTCGTGCGGCACGTGGCGTCCCTCCACGGCGACCCCCTGGACCCGGACGCGCTCCTCGGCCGCCTGCGCATCGACCGGGTCGCCGACCGCCCGATCCGGCGCCTCTCCGGCGGACAGCGCCAGCGCGTGGCCCTGGCGGCGGCCGTCGTGGGTCGCCCGGACCTCCTGTTCCTCGACGAGCCGACCGCCGGGCTCGACCCCGAGACCCGCCCCGTGGTCCACGACGTGGTGCGGGAGCACACCGCGCGCGGCGCCGCGGTCCTGCTGACCACGCACCTGCTCGACGACGCCGAGCGCCTCGCCGACGACGTCGCCATCCTGCGCGCCGGGCGCGTCGTCCGCGCGGGCACCCTCGCCGAGCTGACCCGCGTCCAGGACGGGGACGTGGTGGACGTGCGATTCGACGAGGCCCGCGCCGCCGACGTCCGGGCATGGGTCGCGGCGGCCCCCGCCTCCTTCCGTGCGGTCGCGTCCGCCGGCGCCCCCGCCGCGCGCGTGGCCGGCGTCCGCTCCCCCGCGGACCTCGAGGCCCTCGCCGCCTCCTGGACCCGCGCGGGCCTGTTCCCCACCCGCCTCGAGCGCGCCGTGCTGCGCCTCGAGGAGCTCCTCCAGTCCCCCGACGCCGACACGCCCTCCCCGGAGAGGTCCCGATGAGCGCCCCCGCCGCCCCGATCCCCGCCTCGCACGCCGGAGCCGCCCCCCTGGGCGCCCGCATCCTCGCGCAGGCCCGCTACGAGACCGTCACCGCCCTCCGCAACGGGGAGCAGCTGCTGGTCACCCTCGTGCTCCCCCTGCTGGCCCTCGTGGGGGTCCACGTCACCGGCCTGCTGGACGCCCCGGGCCGGAACGGCCTGGACCTCGCGGTCCCCGGCGTCCTGGCCCTGGCGGTGATCAGCGCCGCCTTCACCGCCACCGCGATCTCGACGGGCTTCGAGCGCCGCTACGACGTGCTCGCGGCCCTGGCGACCACCCCGCTGGGCACCGGCGGGCTCGTGGCCGGCAAGGCCGCGGCCGTCGCGGCCGTCCTCCTGCTGCAGACCATCGTCATCGGCGGGGTCGGCCTGGCCCTGGGCTGGTCTCCGGATCCGGCGGGGATCCCGCCCGCCGTCGTCGCCCTGCTCCTGGGCGCGGCCGCCTTCACCGCCCTCGGCCTGCTGCTGGCCGGGACGGCCCGCCCCGAGGCCACCCTCGCCGTGGCGAACCTCGTCTGGGTGCTGCTCGGCGCGCTCGGCGGCACGGTCTTCCCCTCGCGCTGGGCCTGGATGGACCTGCTGCCGTCCGGCGCCCTCGGCACCGCGCTGCGCTCCGCGCTGCAGGACGGCGCCTGGGCCCCCAGCGCCCTGGCCGTGCTCGCCGCGTGGACCGTCATGGCCGTGGCCGCCGCCCTCCGCTGGTTCCGCTGGCGCCCCTGACCCGCCCACCTCCGCCGGCATCGCCCGGCCCCCGAACCCGACACCCCGACCCCGCAAAGGACCGGTTCTCGTGACCGCTTCACCCACCACCGCCCGTCCCGCCGCCGGCGGGTCCTCCGCACGCCGCCCGCCCGACCGCGTCACCGGCGTCACCGTCGGCCTCGCCCTCGCCTCCCTGATCTCCCAGATGGTGATCGTCGTGACCGGCGGCGCCGTCCGCCTCACCGGATCCGGACTCGGCTGCCCGACCTGGCCGAAGTGCACCCCCGAGTCCCTCACCACCACGGCCGAGATGGGCATCCACGGGATCATCGAGTTCGGCAACCGCACGCTGACCGGCGTGCTCGGGGTGATCGCCCTGCTGATGATCGCCACGCTCTGGAGGCTGCGCCGCAGCCACCGCCAGGCGTTCACCCTCTCCCTGCTCCTCCTGGCCGGGATCGTGCTGCAGGCCGTCGTGGGCGGCGTGACCGTGTGGATGCACCTGGACCCGCGGATCGTGGGCGTCCACTTCGTCATCTCCGGCGCCCTGATCGCCCTGGCCACGATGCTCTGGGTGCGCCTGCGCGCCGAGCACCGGCACGGCGCGGGGGCGCCCGTGGCGGACGGCACGACGACACCGGCCTCCCGCACGGCGTCCCGGGTGGCCTACGCGGCCCTGTGGCTCGCCCTCGTCGTCGGCACGCTGGTCACCGGCACCGGCCCGCACTCCGGCGACCCCGCGGCCGCCCGCCACGGCTTCGACGCGCTCATGATCACGCGCCTGCACGTCGTCCCGGTCTACATCACCGTGGCCGCGACGCTGGTGCTCCTGTGGCAGGTGCTGCGCACGCCGGGCTCCGGCGCCGGCCAGCGCGTCGCCGCCTGGTCCCTGCTCGGGGCCGTCCTGCTCCAGGGCCTCCTCGGATACTGGCAGCACTTCACCGGCCTGCCGGTCGGCGTCGTCGCGGCCCACCTGGCGGGGGCGACGGTCGCCGTCGTCGCCGGCACCCTGGCCTGGCAGCGGCAGACCAGCCGCTACCGGGCGCCCGCCGTGGCCTGAGCGCCGCCCCGGCACGGCGAAGCCCCCGACCCGTCACGGGTCGGGGGCTTCGTGCTGTGTGCGGAGCCGCGGGGTCAGGACCCCGTGACCGCCGGCATGAGCGGACCGCCCACGAACGGGTCCACCGCGAGGGCGATGAACAGCAGCGTGAGGTAGGTGATGGAGAGGTGGAAGACCTTCATCGCCTTGCGGTCCTCGAAGTCGGGGCGCTGGGCCTCGCGCTGGAGCACGTGGGACTCCCAGACGAACCAGCCGCCCACGCCCACCGCCACGGCCGTGTAGACGATGCCGGCCCAGCCCATGGGCACCAGCAGCAGGGAGCAGGCCACGGTGGCCCACGCGTAGAGCACGACCTGGTTGGAGACGAGGCGGGCGGAGGCGACGGCGCCGAGCATGGGGACCTCGGCCTCCTGGTAGTCCCGCTTGTACTTCATGGACAGCGGCCAGTAGTGCGGCGGGGTCCAGAGGAAGATCACCGTGAACAGCACGATGGCCGGCCACTCGACCGTGCCGCGCACGGCGGCCCAGCCGATCACCACGGGAAAGCAGCCGGCGATCCCGCCCCAGACGATGTTCTGCTCGGTGCGGCGCTTCAGGATCAGCGAGTAGACGACCACGTAGAAGAAGATCGCGGCCACGCCCAGCGCGGCGGCGAGCCAGTTGGCGCCGAAGCCCAGGACGAGCACGGAGACCACGGCCAGGGTCCAGGAGAACACCAGGGCCTCGCGCGGCGTGACCTCCCCGGTCACCAGCGGGCGGCGCGCAGTGCGCTTCATCACCCGGTCGATGTCGCGGTCGATGTAGCAGTTGAACGCACCGGACGCGCCCGCGGCCAGCGCGCCGCCGACGAGCGTGGCGATCATGGTCAGCAGGTCGGGGAAGCCGCGCTGGGCGAAGATCATGGTGGGCAGCGTGGTCACCAGGAGCAGCTCGATCACGCGGGGCTTCGTCAGCTCGACGTAGGCGCGGGCCTTGCGCCCGACCGTCATGGGCGGTCGGGCCGAGGGGGCCGCCGCGCCGGGGGCGGCGGTGGCGGGGGAGGTGGACTCCACGGAGGATGACATCTGGCTCTCACGACGACGGGGACGGGACCGGCTGCGCGGCGCCCCGCGCGGCCGCGCGTTGTGGGTACGGACGCAGGGCCGGGGGCGGGCAGACCTTCCCTCCATCCTACCCGTCCGCGCGCGCCGACCGCGGGAGCGCGTCGCGGGCCGGGCCTGTGGGGCCCGCGCGGTCTAGGCTGGCCGGGACGCGGCCCGCGCCCACCTCCAGAGGACGGGATCCGCGCAGATCCGTCCACGCCCGACGAACGAGGAGCAGCCCCGTGACCGACACCGCCTCCACCGCACTCGACCGGACCCTCCCGGCCCGCGACTTCGTCTACGACGAGCAGGATCGTCGCATGGTCGACACCCTCAAGGTCCTCGCGGCCGACGCGGTGGAGAAGGCCGGCCACGGCCATCCCGGCACGGCCATCTCCCTGTCCCCCGTGGCCTGGCAGCTCTACCAGAACGTGATGCACCTGGACCCCTCGGACGACCGCTGGGAGGGCCGCGACCGGTTCATCCTGTCCGCCGGCCACGCCTCGCTCATCCAGTACCTCCAGCTGTTCGCGGCCGGCGCCGGGCTCGAGCTCGAGGACATCGCGGCCCTGCGCACGGAGGGCTCGCTGACCCCCGGCCACCCGGAGTACGGCCACACCCACGGCGTGGAGGTCACCACCGGCCCGCTCGGCCAGGGCCTCGCCATGGCCGTGGGCTTCGCCTACGAGCAGCGCCGCCTCCGCGGTCTCATGGACCCCGACGCCGCCCCGGGCACCTCGCCCTTCGACCACCATGTGTTCGTGCTGGCCTCCGACGGCGACATCCAGGAGGGTGTCTCCTCCGAGGCGTCCTCGCTGGCCGGCCACCAGGAGCTCGGCAACCTCGTGGTGGTCTACGACGCGAACCGCATCTCCATCGAGGACGACACCGACATCTCGTTCACCGAGGACGTGGCGAAGCGCTACAAGGCCTACGGCTGGCACGTGCAGGAGGTGGACTGGAGCAACGGGGCCCAGGGCCACGAGGTCACCGAGTACACGGAGGGCGTGCAGGACCTCTACGAGGCGCTCGTCGCCGCCAAGGCGGAGACCGGTCGCCCGTCGCTCATCAAGCTGCGCACCGTGATCGGCTGGCCCTCCCCCACCAAGCAGAACACCGGCGGCATCCACGGCTCCAAGCTCGGTGGGGACGAGGTCGTCGGGCTCAAGGAGGCCCTGGGCTTCGACCCGCAGAAGAGCTTCGACGTGGACCCCGAGGTGCTGGCCCACGCCCGCTCCATCTCCGAGCGCTCCGCCGCGTACCGCGAGACCTGGGAGGCCGCGTTCGCGGCCTGGCGTGAGGCCCACCCGGAGAACGCCCGCCTCTACGACCGCCTGGCCTCCCGGGAGCTGCCCGCGGGCTTCGAGGACGCGTTCCCCTCCTGGGACGCGGACGAGAAGGGCGTGGCCACCCGCGCCGCCTCGGGCAAGGTGCTCACCGCGCTCGCCCCCGTGATGCCCGAGCTGTGGGGCGGCTCCGCCGACCTGGCCGGCTCCAACAACACCACCATGGAGGGCGAGCCCTCGTTCATCCCGGCGCACCGCTCCACCGCCGCCTGGCAGGGCGACCCGTTCGGCCGCACCCTGCACTTCGGCATCCGCGAGTTCGCGGCCGGCGCGATCGTCAACGGCATCACCATCGGCGGCCTCACCCGCGCCTACATGGGCACGTTCCTCACGTTCTCCGACTACATGCGCGGCGCCGTCCGCCTGGCCGCCCTCATGGGCACCCCGGCCGTGTACGTGTGGACCCACGACTCCGTGGGCCTCGGCGAGGACGGCCCCACCCACCAGCCGGTCGAGCACCTCGCCGCGCTGCGCGCCATCCCGGGCCTCGACGTCGTCCGCCCCGCGGACGCGAACGAGACCGCCTGGGCTTGGCGGACGATCCTCCAGCACCGCGACCGCCCGGCCGGACTGGTGCTCACCCGCCAGAACGTCCCCGTCCTGCCTCGCGGAACGGAGGGCTTCGCCCCGGCCGACGGCGTCGCCCGGGGCGCCTACGTCCTCGTGGACGGCGCGGACGCCTCCGGCGCGGCCGCCCCGGCCCGCGTGGTGCTGATCGCCACCGGCTCGGAGGTCTCCGTGGCCGTCGGCGCCCGCGAGCTGCTGCAGGCCGAGGGCGTCCCCACCCGCGTGGTGTCCGCCCCCTGCCTCGAGTGGTTCGCCGAGCAGGACGAGGCCTACCGCGCCGAGGTCCTGCCCGACGGCCCGGGGGCCCCGGTGCGCGTGTCCGTCGAGGCGGGCATCGCCATGCCGTGGCACGAGCTGACCGTGACGCAGTCCTCGCGCGGCGCCCGCGTGAGCCTGGAGCACTACGGCGAGTCCGCCGACGGCCCCCACCTCCTCAAGAAGTACGGCTTCTCCCCGGAGAACGTCGCGGACACCGCCCGCGGCCTGCTCTGACGCCCGCCGAGACCCGCCAAGGAAGGACTGCACGATGACCACCGAGACCACCCCCGCCACCGCCGCGCTCGCCGCGGCCGGCGTCTCCCTCTGGCTCGACGACCTCTCCCGCACCCGCCTGAACGAGGGCAGCCTCGAGCGGCTGATCGCCACCCGGAACGTCACGGGCGTGACCACCAACCCCTCGATCTTCGCGGCCGCCCTGAAGGACGCGGGCGCCTACGAGGCCCAGCTGGCGGAGCTCGCCGCCGCCGGTGCCGACGTGGACGCCGCCGTGACCGCCCTGACCACCACGGACGTGCGGCGGGCCTGCGACCTGCTGGCGCCCGTCCACCAGGAGACCGGGGGCCGAGACGGCTACGTCTCCATCGAGGTGGACCCGCGTCTCGCCCGGGACACCGCGGGCACCGTGGCGCAGGCCCGAGAGCTCGTCGCGCTCGTCGACCGACCGAACCTCATGGTGAAGATCCCCGCCACGGTGGAGGGCCTGCCCGCCATCACCGAGGTGCTCGGCGCCGGGATCAGCGTGAACGTCACCCTGATCTTCTCCCTCCCCCGCTACCGCGAGGTGCTCAACGCCTGGCTGTCCGGGCTCGAGCTGGCCCGGGCGAACGGCCACGACGTCTCCCGCATCCACTCCGTGGCGTCCTTCTTCGTCTCCCGCGTGGACACGGACGTCGACGCGCAGCTGCGTGCCCTCGCCGAGCAGGGCCGCCCGGAGGCCGGCGAGCTGACCGGCCGCGCCGGCCTGGCCAACGCCCGCCTGGCGTACCGTGCGTTCGAGCAGATGAAGGACACCGAACGCTGGAGCCTCCTCGAGGCCGCCGGCGCGCCCGTGCAGCGCCCCCTGTGGGCGTCCACCGGCGTCAAGGACCCGGCCCTGGCGGACACCCTCTACGTCACCGCCCTGGTCGCCCCCGACACCGTGAACACCATGCCGGAGAAGACCCTCGAGGCGTACGCGGACCACGGCGAGCTGACCGCCGAGCCGGTGGTCGGCGGCTATGCCCAGGCCGACGCCGACCTCGACGCGATCGGTGAGCTCGGCATCTCCTACACCGAGCTCGTCGACCGCCTGGAGACCGAGGGCCTGCAGAAGTTCGAGGCCGCCTGGGACGAGCTGCTCGCCTCCGTCCGCGCCGGCCTCGCCGCCCACCGCTGAGCCGCCCCTCCGCCTGAAAGGACCTCCCATGAGCACCTTCGGCCTGACCGCCACCGGCGCCGCGCTCGACGCAGTCGACCGCCACGTGCCCGCCCTCGTCGCCGAGCGCTTCGCCTCCCGCCTCGCCGCGGAGGACGCCGACCTCTGGGGCCCGGACGCCCGCGACGAGGCCGCCAAGCGCCTGGGCTGGATCTCCCTCTTCGAGGAGTCCCGCACGGTGGCCGCGGAGGCCGCCGCCCTGGCGGAGGAGCTCCGCGGCCAGGGCCTGACCCGCGTCGTGCTGGCCGGCATGGGGGGCTCCTCCCTCGCCCCCGAGGTCATCGCCGCGACGGCGGGCGCGGAGCTCGAGGTCCTCGACTCCACCGACCCGCAGCAGGTGGCCGCGGTCCTGGACCACGACCTCGAGCGCACCGTCCTGGTGGTCTCGTCCAAGTCCGGCTCCACCGTGGAGACCGACTCCCAGCGCCGGATCGTCGAGGCGGCCCTCGCCGCGGAGGACATCGACCCCGCGAGCCGGATCGTCGTCGTCACCGACCCGGGCTCCCCGCTGGAGGAGGCGTCGGTGGAGGCGGGCTACCGCGCCGTGTTCACCGCCGACCCCACGGTGGGCGGCCGCTACTCGGCCCTCACCGCCTTCGGCCTGGTGCCGGCGGCCCTGGCCGGCGTCGACGTCGAGTCCCTCCTCGACGAGGCCGAGGACGTCCTCGACCTGGTCACCGCCGACGACGCCGACAACCCGGCCCTGCAGCTCGGCGCCGCGATCGGCGGCACCGAGCCCCTGCGGGACAAGCTCGTCATCCAGGACCTCGGCTCCGGCATCGACGGGTTCGGCGACTGGGTCGAGCAGCTGATCGCCGAGTCGACGGGCAAGGACGGCACCGGCCTGCTGCCCGTCGTCGTCCGCCCGGGCGACCCGGAGACCGCCTGGGAGGCGCCGGACCTGCTGAAGGTCACGCTGGTCTCGGAGTCGGAGGAGAGCCCGGCCGGCGGGGACGGCGTGCGCCTGCACGGGTCGCTCGGCGCCCTCCTGCTGACGTGGGAGGCCGCCACGGCCGTGGCCGGCCGGCTGCTCGGCATCAACCCCTTCGACCAGCCGGACGTGGAGGCGGCCAAGGCCGCGGCCCGCGAGCTTCTGGACTCCCCCGCCGAGGAGGCCGAGCCGGGCACGGTGATCCACGGCGTGGAGGTCTCCGGCCCGGAGTCGGTGACGTCGGCGGACGACCTGCGGGGCGTCCTCGCGGCCGTGCGCGAGCTCGTGCCCGAGGACGGCTACCTGGCCGTCCACGCGTACCTCGACCGTCACGCGGACGTGGACCTCGCGGGGATCCGTGCGGACCTGGCGTCCGCGCTGGGCCGCCCGGTCACCTTCGGCTGGGGCCCCCGCTTCCTGCACTCGACGGGCCAGTACCACAAGGGCGGCCCGCGCAACGGGGTGTATCTGCAGGTCACGGGCGACGCCGCCCTCGACGTCGAGGTCCCCGGCCGCCCGTTCACGCTGGGCCGGTTGATCGCCGCCCAGGCCGCGGGCGACGCCGACGTGCTCCGCCGCCTGGGCCGTCCGGTGGTCACCCTGCGTCTGCGCGACCGCTCCGCCGGCATCGCCGCGCTCCGGACGGCGGCCCGTGAGGCCTGAGCCCGGCGGGCCGGCCCGCCGCAACCCCCTGCGCGACCCGCGGGACCGCCGTCTGACGCGGATCGCGGGCCCCTCCGCCCTCGTGCTGTTCGGCGTCACGGGCGACCTGGCCCGCAAGAAGCTGCTCCCCGCGATGTACGACCTGGCCCACCGCGGCCTGCTGCCGCCGTCGTTCTCCCTGGTGGGCTTCGGCCGCCGCGACTGGTCCGAGGCGGAGTTCGCCGACTACGTGCGCGCCGCCGTCGAGGCGGGCTCCCGCACGGCGTTCAACGAGACCGTGTGGGACCAGTTCCGGGGCGGGCTCCGGTTCGTCTCGGGGGCCTTCGGCGACGCCGACGCCTACGCGCGGCTCGACGAGGTCCTGACCGAGCTGGAGTCCTCCCGCGGCACGGGCGGCAACACCGCGTTCTACCTCTCGATCCCACCGGACTGGTTCGAAGACGTGTCCCGCCACCTGGCCGACCAGGGGCTCGCGGACCGATCCCAGCCCGCGGACGGGCCCTGGCGCCGCGTGGTCATCGAGAAGCCGTTCGGGCACGACCTCGCCTCGGCCCACGAGCTGAACGCCGTGATCGAGCGGGTGTTCCCACCGGACGCGGTCTTCCGCATCGACCACTACCTGGGCAAGGAGACCGTCCAGAACATCCTCGCGTTCCGGTTCGCCAACCGGATCTTCGAGCCGCTCTGGTCCGCGGAGCACGTGGACCACGTGCAGATCACCATGGCCGAGGACATCGGCATCGGCGGCCGCGCCGGCTACTACGACGGCGTGGGCGCGGCCCGCGACGTCATCCAGAACCACCTGCTGCAGCTGCTCGCCCTGACCGCCATGGAGGAGCCGATCTCCTTCGACGCCGCCCACCTGCGCGCCGAGAAGGAGAAGGTCCTGGCGGCCGTCCGCGTGCCCTGCACGCCGGAGGGCCTCGAGGCGGCGTCCGCGCGCGGGCAGTACACGAGCGGCTGGCAGGGCGGCGAGCAGGTCACGGGGTTCCTCGACGAGGAGGGGTTCAACCCCGCCTCCGTCACGGAGACGTTCGCGGCCCTCAAGGTGGACATCGGCACCCGGCGCTGGCAGGGCGTCCCGTTCTACCTGCGCGCCGGCAAGCGGCTGGGCCGCCGCGTCACGGAGATCGCCGTGGTGTTCAAGTCCCCGCCCCACCTGCTCTTCCCGGTGCACCCCGGCGACGAGTTCGGGCAGAACGTGATCGTGATCCGCGTGCAGCCCGACGAGGGCGTGACCATCCGCTTCGCCTCGAAGGTGCCGGGAACCCAGCACGAGGTGCGCGACGTGACCATGGACTTCGGCTACGGCCACGCGTTCACGGAGGACTCCCCCGAGGCCTACGAGCGGCTCATCCTCGACGTCCTGCTCGGCGAGCCGCCGCTGTTCCCGCGGCAGGAGGAGGTCGAGCTGTCCTGGGCCATCGTCGACCCGTTCGAGGAGCACTGGGCGTCCCTGGGCACCCAGCCCGAGCCCTACGCGCCGGGCACCTGGGGGCCGCCGTCCGCGGACGCCCTGATGGCCCGTGACGGACGAACCTGGAGGCGGCCGTGAAGATCCGCATGCACGACACCACGACGTCGCAGGTCGCCAAGCGGCTCACCGCGCTGCGCGAGTCCGCCGGCGTGTCCGCCCTGGGCCGGGTCCTCACGCTGGTCATCGTCACGGACGACGCCGGCATCGAGGCGGCCCTCGGGGCCGCCAACGCGGCGTCCCTGGAGCATCCCTGCCGGATCGTGGTGCTCGCCCTGGGCGACCCGCTCGCTCCCACCCGGCTGGACGCGGAGATCCGCGTCGGCGGCGACGCAGGGGCCTCCGACGTCGTGGTCCTGTGGTGCCAGGGGGAGGACGCCGTGGCGGACGAGCCCCTCGTCTCCGGCCTCCTGCTGCCGGACGCGCCCATCGTGGTGTGGTGGCCGGGCGAGCCCCCGGCGGAGCCCGCCACGACCGCGCTGGGACGCCTGGCGCACCGGCGCATCACCGACTCCGCCACCTGCCGGGACGCGAAGGAGACCCTGCAGCGGCTGGCGGCGGGGCTGCACGACGGCGACACCGACCTGGCCTGGACGCGCCTGACCCTCTGGCGCAGCCAGGTGGCGGCGATCCTCGACAACCTGGACCTCGCCGACGTGCGCTCCGTCACGGTCGACGGCGCCCCCGACTCCCCCAGCACGCTGCTGCTGGCGGCCTGGCTCACCTGGGGCCTGGACCGGCCGGTGACGATCGCCCACTCCAAGGCCGGCCACGGGATCCGCGCCGTACGCCTGCGCGGCCCGGAGGGGGACGTGGTCCTGTCCCGCTCGCAGTCCGAGGTGGCCCGCCTCTACCAGCAGGGCCGCCCCGTGCAGCGGATCTCCCTGCCGCGCCGCTCCGACCAGGACTGCCTCGCCGAGGAGCTGCGCCGGCTCGACCCGGACGAGGTCTACGGCGACGTCCTGCGCGTCGGGCTGCCCCGCACGGACCTCGCCCCCGTGGACGCCTCCGACCGCTGAGCGGTCCCCTGGACGCGACGCGGCCCCGCACCGGATACCGGTGCGGGGCCGCGTCGTTCGCCCGGGAGGACCGAGCGGGTCAAGACTCGACGGAGAACCGCGCGATGAGCGCGAGGGCCACGATGGCCAGGCCCCAGAGGACCGTGGCGGACACCGTGACGCGGGTCAGCAGGCGCTGGGCGGACCCGGAGGAGCTCATGGAGGTGGTGACGCCGCCGCCGAACATGTCGGACACGCCGCCTCCGCGGCCCTTGTGAAGCAGCACGAGCATGATGATGACCACGCTCAGCGCCACGACCGCGATCTGGAGCAGCAGCGTCAGGATGTCCATGGAGCCTTCCCTGTCATGTCCCCGGGGCCGCCCGACGGGCGCGCCGCGGCCGCGTCAGTGCGCGGCGTCGGACCGGACGATCCTAGCAAACTCGTCCGCGTCGAGGCTGGCCCCGCCCACCAGGGCGCCGTCCACGTCCGGCTGGGCCAGCAGCTCGGGCGCGGACGAGGACTTCACGGAGCCACCGTAGAGCACGCGGACGCGCTCGGCGACCTCCGCTCCGTGCCGCTCCGCCAGGTCCGCGCGCAGCGCGGCACACATCTCCTGGGCGTCGGCGGCGCTGGCCACCTCGCCGGTGCCGATGGCCCACACGGGCTCGTAGGCGACGACGACGCGGGCCACGTCCTCGGAGGACAGCCCGTCCAGGGAGCCGCGCAGCTGGGCCACGGTGTGCTCCACGTGCCGGCCGGCCTGTCGCACGTCCAGGCCTTCCCCGACGCACACCACGGGCACGAGCCCGTGCCGCAGCGCGGCCGCGGCCTTGCGGGCCACGAGGGCGTCGTCCTCGTGGTGCAGGGTGCGCCGTTCGGAGTGGCCGACGATCGCGTAGGCGCAGCCGAGCTTCGCGAGGAAGGCCCCGGACACCTCGCCCGTGAACGCGCCCGAGTCCTCCGCGGACACGTCCTGCGCGCCGTAGGCGACGCCGATCCGGTCCGCGGCCACGAGGGTCTGCACTGAGCGCAGGTCGGTGAAGGGCGGGAACACGGCGGCCTCCACGTTCCCCTGCTCATGGTCGGCGTCACCGAGGAGCCAGCCGAGGCGCTGCACCAGGGTGACGGCCTCCTGGTGGTCCAGGTTCATCTTCCAGTTGCCCGCGATGAGCGGGACGCGCACCGGCTGGACCACGCTCACGTGTCCGTCCCGGAGAGGGCGCTCACACCCGGCAGCTCCTTGCCCTCGAGGTACTCGAGGGAAGCGCCGCCGCCGGTGGAGATGTGGCCGAACTGCTCGTCGGTGAAGCCCAGGGAGCGCACGGCCGCGGCGGAGTCGCCGCCGCCCACCACGGACAGCCCGCCGGCCTGCGTGGCCTCGGTGAGGGCCTGCGCCACGGCGCGGGTGCCCTCGGCGAACGCCGGGAACTCGAACACGCCCATCGGGCCGTTCCAGAACACGGTCCTGGCGCCTCGGATGCGCTCGCCGAACGCGGCGGCCGAGCCGGGGCCGATGTCGAGGCCGAGGGCGTCCGCACCGTGGGCGCCGGTGGTGAGCGCGTCCACGGGCAGGACCTCGTGCTCGGCGTCCTTGGCGAACGCGGACGCCATGACGATGTCCGTGGGGAGCACGATCTCCGCCGCGCCGTCCTTGCCGGAGCGCTCGAGGTAGCCGCGGACGGTCTCCAGCTGGTCCTCCTCCAGGAGCGACGCCCCTACCTCATGGCCCTGCGCCTTGAGGAAGGTGAAGAGCATGCCGCCGCCGATCAGCAGCGTGTCCGCCTTCTCCATCAGGTTGTCGATGACGGCCAGCTTGTCCGACACCTTGGAGCCGCCGAGCACGACCACGTAGGGGCGCTCCGGGGACTCGGTGAGGCGGGTCAGCACCTGCAGCTCGGCGGCCACCAGCGGGCCCTGATACGCCGGGAGCAGCCCGGCGATGTCCGCCACGGAGGCGTGGGCGCGGTGCACGGCGCCGAAGGCGTCGCCCACGTAGGCGCCGTCCTCGCCGGCAAGGTCGGCCATCTCGCGGGCCAGCTCTCCGCGCTCGGCCGCGTCCTTGGAGGTCTCACGCGCGTCGAAGCGGACGTTCTCCACCAGGAGCACCTGGCCGTCCTGGAGCGCGGCGGCCTTGGCGCGGGCGTCCTCGCCGGTGACGTCGGAGGCGAGCTGCACGTCGGCGCCGAGGACCTCGCCGAGGCGGCGGGCGACGGGGGCCAGCGAGTACTGGGGATCCGGCTCGCCCTGGGGGCGGCCCAGGTGCGCCATGACGACGACGCGGGCGCCGGCATCGGCCAGGTCCTTGATGGCCGGGGCCGAGGCACGGATGCGGCCGCCGTCGGTGACGGTCTGCCCGTCCAGCGGGACGTTCAGGTCCGACCGGATGAGGACGGTGCGTCCGGCGACGCCGGCCTCGAGCAGGTCGGTCAGGGTCTGGGCGGTCATGGGTGCCTCCTGGTGTCGGTCACGGATGGACCCAGTCTAGGCAGACGGCCCGGTCCGGTGGAGGTCCACCGGGCCGGGCCGTCAGGGCTGAGCGTCGACGCTCAGAGCTTGGACGCCATGTGGGACGCCATGTCCATGAGCTGGCAGGTGTAGCCGTACTCGTTGTCGTACCAGCCGATGACCTTGACGGTCTGGCCGATGGACTTGGTGAGCGGGGCGTCGAAGGTGCACGCCGCGGGGGCCGTCACGATGTCGGAGGAGACGATCGGGTCCGTGGAGTACACCAGGCGGCCGACCAGCGGGCCGGACTCGGCGGCCCTGCGGAAGGCCTCGTTGACCTCCTCGGCCTCGACGTGGCGCGTCAGCTCCACGGTGAGGTCGGTGGCGGAGCCGGTGATGGTGGGCACGCGCATGGCGAAGCCGTCCAGCTTGCCCTTGAGCTCGGGGATGACCTCGCCGATGGCCTTGGCGGCGCCGGTGGAGGTGGGGACCATGTTCTGGGCGGCGGCGCGGGCGCGGCGGCGGTCCTTCTTGTGCACGTTGTCGTGCAGGTTCTGGTCGCCGGTGTACGCGTGGATCGTGGTCATGATGCCGTCCACGATGCCGAACTCGTCGTTCAGCACCTTGACCATCGGGGCCAGGCAGTTGGTGGTGCAGGACGCGTTGGAGACGATGTGCATCGTCGAGGAGTCGTAGTCGCCCTCGTTGACGCCCATCACGAAGGTGCCGTCGACCTCCTTGCCCGGGGCGGACAGCAGCACCTTCTTGGCGCCGGCGTCCAGGTGGGCCTTGGCGGCGGGACCGGTGGTGAAGCGACCGGTGCACTCCACCACGATGTCGACGCCGAGCTCACCCCAGGGGAGGTTCGCCGGGTCGGTCTCGGCGAAGAAGGCGACGTCCTTGCCGTTGATGCTGAAGCC
Source organism: Micrococcus porci (assembly GCF_020097155.1). Classification (NCBI taxonomy): domain Bacteria; kingdom Bacillati; phylum Actinomycetota; class Actinomycetes; order Micrococcales; family Micrococcaceae; genus Micrococcus; species Micrococcus porci. The sequence goes on from NZ_CP083691.1 coordinate 1,770,148, forward strand.
CTTGTCGGTCAGCTCCAGCTCGCCGGGGAAGCGGCCCAGGATCGTGTCGTACTTGGTCAGCCAGAAGAGGTCCTCGGTGGCGGCGAGGTCGTTCACCGCGACCAGCTCGAGGTCGTCGTGGCCCTGTTCGAGGAGCACGCGCACGGCGTTGCGGCCGATGCGGCCGTATCCGTTGATGGCGATCTTGGTCATGGTGGTTCCCTTCACTCGGTGTGGGGTCGTCCGATGGTGTCGTCGTCGTCCAGAGAGGACCAGGGGCGGGACGGGTCACGTCCCGCCCCGGGTCGGGGCGACCGAGGGATCAGGCCGGGAGGATCAGGCCGGAGGCGCCGTTGCGGGCGGCCTCGAAGCGCTGCTGCACGTCGGCCCAGTTCACGATGTTCCAGATCGCCTTGACGTAGTCCGCCTTGACGTTCTGGTAGTCGAGGTAGAAGGCGTGCTCCCACATGTCCAGCTGGAACAGCGGGATGGTGGCCACGGGCACGCCATTCTGCTGGTCGTAGAACTGCTCGATGACCAGGTTGCCGCCGATGGGCTCGTAGGCCAGCACGGCCCAGCCGGAGCCCTGGATGCCGAGGGCGGCGGCGGTGAAGTGCGCCTGGAACTTGTCGAACGAGCCGAAGAACTCGTCGATGGCGGCGGCCAGCTCGCCGGTGGGCTTGTCGCCGCCCTCCGGGGAGAGGTTCTTCCAGAAGATGGAGTGGTTGGTGTGGCCGCCCAGGTTGAACGCCAGGTCCTTGGAGAGCTGGTTCACGGAGGCGAAGTCCTCGGCCTCGCGGGCCGCGGCGAGCTTCTCGAGGGCGGTGTTGGCGCCCTTGACGTAGGTCGCGTGGTGCTTGGAGTGGTGCAGCTCCATGATCTTCGCGGAGATGTGCGGCTCCAGCGCCGCGTAGTCGTAGTCGAGCTCGGGCAGGACGAATTCCGTCATGCTTCCTCCTTCATTCAGGGGGCCTCCGTCCTGTGCGCGGAGGCCGGTGTCCAGGGGAACCCGGCCGCGGTGGGCCGTATTCCTCGCCCCCATTGTGGACACGGGCGCGGCGCGGGCGCCATCCCCGGCCGCCCCTCCCCCGGCCGAGCAGTCAGGCGCCGTCGACCGCCGTGCCGGGGATGCCCTCGGCGGCCGCCCGCTTGTCCGCCATCGACAGCAGGCGGCGGATCCGCCCGGCGACCGCGTCCTTGGTCATGGGCGGGTCCGCCAGGCGCCCCAGCTCGTCGAGGGAGGCCTGCTTGTGCTCGAGACGCAGGCGCCCGGCGTAGCCGAGGTGGTCCGGGACGTCGTCGCCCAGGATCTCGAGGGCTCGCTCGACGCGTGCCCCCGCGGCGACGGCGGCCTGGGCGGACCGGCGGAGGTTGGCGTCGTCGAAGTTGGCCAGGCGGTTGGCCGTGGCGCGCACCTCCTTGCGCTCGCGACGCTCCTGCCACAGCGCCGCGGTCTGGTCCGCTCCCACCGCGGTCAGCAGCGCGGCGATCGCCTCTCCGTCGCGGACGACCACGCGGTCCGCCTGGCGCACCTCGCGCGCCTTGGCGGCCACGCCGAGCCGCCGCGCGGCGCCCACGAGGGCGAGTGCGGCCTCGGGGCCCGGCGTCGTGACCTCCAGGCACGAGGAGCGCCCCGGCTCCGTCAGGGAGCCGTGGGCCAGCAGCGCCCCGCGCCAGACGGCGGCGGTGTCCGCCGCCGACCCCTGCACGAGGGCGGGGGGCAGGCCGCGGACGGGGCGGCCGCGCAGGTCGAGCAGGCCGGTCTGGCGGGCCAGGTCCTCGCCGCCGCGGACGACGCGGATCACGTAGCGCTGGCCGCGGCGCAGGTTGCCTCCCGAGATGACCACGATCTCGGTGGCGTGGCCGTACAGCTCCGTGATGGCCGCCCGCAGCCGTCGGGCGCTCGCCCCGTGGTCGAGCTCGGCCTCGATCACCACGCGCCCGGAGACGAGGTGGAGCCCGCCGGCGAAACGGAGCATCGTGGCCGTCTCGGCCCGCCGCTCCGGGACCGCCCCGACGGGCACGCGGGCGAGCTCCTCCTTGAGGGTCATGGTCAGCGCCACGGGCGTCTCCTTCGATGCGTGCGGTGTGTGCGGTGCCGCCCCGTGGACGGCCCCGGGCGCGGGGGCGTCGCCGCCCCGCGGCCCGTCACGAGCTCATGGCCTCGTCGATGGCCACGGCGAGCCGCAGGGGGTCGTGGGCGAGCCGGTTCGCGGCATGGGCCACTCTACTGAACGCCACCCGGGCGCCGAGGCGACGGGCCTCCTGGACCACGGCGGCCCGGTCCGCCACGGCGTCCGCGTCCGCGATCACCACGTCCAGCTGCAGGCCCGGGGCGTGCTCGCGCAGGACCTTCAGATGGTCCGCGTGCGTCATGCCCGTGGTCTCCTGCGTGCCCGTGTCGATGTTCAGCACGAAGATCCGGCGCGCCGTGGTGACCTCGAGCGCCCCGCGGACCTCGGGCATGAGCAGGTGCGGCAGGACCGACGTGTACAGGGAGCCGGGACCGATCACCACCCAGTCGGCCAGCTCGATGGCCGCCAGGGCCTCCGGGGTGGCGGGCGCGTCGGCCGGGGACAGCCGCACGTCGACGACGCGGCCGTCGTGCGCGGCCTGGGCGAGCGCCACCTGGCCCTCCACGTGCCGCCGCACCAGGCGACCGGCGTCGTCCTCGGCGAGGAGGTCCCCGCCGATGGTCAGCGGCACCCGCGAGACCGGCAGGACCTCACCGTGGGCACGGAGCAGGGCGCCCGCCCAGCGCAGGCCGTCCACGGGGTCGCCGATGAGCTCCCAGAGGGCCACGATCAGCAGGTTGCCCAGGGCGTGGCCGTCGAGCGTCGCCTCCGCCTCCGGGACCTCCGTGGAGCGGAAGCGGTGCTGCATCACCTGGGCCCAGGTGCGGCCCCAGTCGGTGTCGTCGCAGAGCGCGGCCAGGGCCATGCGCAGGTCTCCGGGCGGCAGCACGGCCATCTCGCGGCGGATCGTGCCCGAGGAGCCGCCGTCGTCGGCGACCGTCACGACGGCCGTCAGGTGGCCGGCGACGAGGCGCAGCGCGGCCAGGGAGGCCGAGAGGCCGTGCCCGCCGCCGAGGGCGGTGACGCGCACCTGCGGGCGCACCGTGCCCGAGGTCGTGGCCCACGCCCCGCGGGCGGCCGCCGGGGGCAGCGGCAGTGAGGACGTGGACGGTCCGGTCACGGGGCCCGTCATTCCCGGCCCACGTCCCGATGGTCGACGTGCACGCTCACGCGGGGCCACTGGGCCACCCGTCGCGCCAGCTCCTCCGCGACGGCCACGGAGCGGTGCTTGCCCCCGGTGCACCCGACGGCGAGGGTCGCGTAGTGCTTGTTCTCCCGGCGGTAGCCCTCGACGACGGGGCCGAGCGCGGCGAGGTAGTTCGACAGGAACTCCTGCACCCCCGGCTGGCCGAGGACGAACCCCGACACCTCCGGGTCCAGGCCGGTCTTCGAGCGCAGCTCGGGCACCCAGTGCGGGTTGGCGACGAACCGCATGTCCGCCACGAAGTTCGCGTCCGAGGGCAGCCCGTACTTGAAGCCGAAGCTCATCACGTTCAGCCGGACGGTCACGGGGCCGTCCTCGGAGAACAGCTGGGTGACCTCCGTGGCGAGACCGTGGACGTTCAGCGCCGAGGTGTCCACGACGATGTCCGCGCGCTCCTTGAGCTCGGAGAGGATCTCCCGCTCGGCCTGGATGCCGTCGAGCAGCCGGGCGTTGCCCTGGAGCGGATGCGGCCGGCGCCCGGCCTCGAACCGGCGCACCAGCACCTCGTCGGACGCCTCGAGGAAGACGGTGCGGAACTCCACGCCGGTGCTCTCCAGCTGCTGGAGCGCCGTGCGCAGCTCGTTGAAGTAGGAGCGCGAGCGCACGTCCACCACGATGGCCAGCCGCGGGAACGCCTCGGGCGAGCGGGCCACGAGGTCCGACAGGGTTCCGAGGAGCTGCGGCGGCATGTTCTCCACCACGTACCAGCCGTGGTCCTGGAGGGCGTGGGCGGCCGTCGTGCGGCCGGCCCCGGACATGCCGGTGATGACGAGGACCTCGGAGGAGGGGGGCTTGTCGGGCTGCAGGTGCTCGTCGGCGCTCATGGGGCCACTGTATCGCCGCCGTCGGACGCCGTCAGGGCCGCGTGGACGGCCTCGGCGAGGGCGGGTCCGATGCCCGCGACCTCGGTCAGGCCGGCGGGCCCGGCCTGCCGCATCCGCTCCACGGAGCCGAAGTGCGTCAGCAGGGCCCGGCGCCGCGTCGGGCCGAGACCGGGGACGTCGTCGAGGGCGGAGGCCGTCATCGCCTTGGTGCGGCGGGAGCGGTGGCCGGCGATGGCGAACCGGTGCGACTCGTCGCGGATGCGCTGCAGCAGGAACAGCCCCTCGGAGGTGCGCGGCAGGACCACGGGGAACTCGTCCCCCGGGAGCCAGACCTCCTCGAGACGCTTCGCCAGCCCCACCACGGGCAGGTCGTCCAGGCCCAGCTCGGCGAGGACCTCGGCGGCCGCGGCGACCTGCGGCGGGCCGCCGTCGACGACGACGAGCGAGGGCGGGTAGGCGAACCGGCGCCGCTCCCCCTCGGCCTCCTCCGCGTCGATCTGGCCGGTGAGCACCCCGCCCTCCCGGCGATCCTCGGCCATGCGCGCGAAGCGCCGCCGCAGGACGTCGCGCAGCGAGGCGGTGTCGTCCCGCGCGGCCTCGCCCGTCACGTTGAATCGGCGGTAGTCCTTCTTCTTGGGGAGGCCGTCCTCCATCACCACCATCGAGCCGACGACGTTGGTGCCCTGCGAGTGCGAGATGTCGTAGCACTCGATGCGCAGCAGCGGCTCGTCGATCTCCAGGGCGTCCTGCAGCTCCCGCAGGGCGGCCGAGCGCGTGGTGAGGTCGCCCGAGCGGCGCGTCTTGTGCAGCTTGAGGGCCATCTCGGCGTTCTCCCGGACGGTCCCCATGAGGTCGGCCTTGGGCCCGCGCTGGGGCACCCGCACCTGGACGCGGGCCCCGCGCAGCCCGGAGAGCCACTCCGTGACCTGCTCGGCGCCCGCCGGCAGGACCGGCACCAGCACCTCGTGCGGGATGCGCTCCGTGTCCGGCACGTCGCCGTAGACCTGGGTGAGCAGCTCGGCGACGGCCTCGTCCTCCCCCACGTCCTCGACGCGCTCCATGATCCAGCCGCGCTGGCCACGGATGCGGCCCTGCCGCACGTGGAACACCTGGACGGCGGTCTCGAGCTCGTCCGAGTGGAGGGCGAACACGTCCGCCTCCGTGGACTCGGCCAGCACCACCGCGTTGCGCTCGAACACGCGGCGCAGGGCGGCGATGTCGTCGCGCAGGCGGGCGGCGTCTTCGAAGCGCAGCTCCTCCACCGCCCCGGCCATCGCCTTCTCGAGTTCGCGGACGAACCGGTCCGCGTCGCCCGCCATGAAGTCGCAGAAGTCCTGGGCGAGCGCCCGGTGCTCGTCCGGGGAGATCCGCCCGACGCACGGCGCCGAGCACTTGCCGATGTACCCCAGCAGGCACGGGCGGTCCTGGGCCTGGGCCCGCTTGAACACCCCGGCCGAGCAGGTGCGCACGGGGAACACCCGCAGCATGAGGTCCACTGTCTCGCGGATGGCCTTGGCCGGGTGGAAGGGGCCGAAGTACTTCACGCCCGGGCGCTTGTCCCCGCGCATGACCTGCACCCGCGGGAACCGCTCGTTCATGGTGACGGCCAGGTACGGGTAGGACTTGTCGTCCCGGTACATGATGTTGAACCGGGGCCGGTACTCCTTGATCCACGTGTACTCGAGCTGGAGGGCCTCGAGCTCCGAGGCGACCACGGTCCACTCGACCGCGGACGCCGTGAACACCATGGTGCGCGTCTTGGTGGCCAGGCGCGCCGGGTCCTGGAAGTAGGAGCTCAGTCGCGCCCGCAGGTTCTTCGCCTTGCCGACGTAGATGACGCGCCCGTCCGGGTCCCGGAACCGGTAGACGCCGGGGGACGTCGAGATCTCCCCCGGGGCGGGGCGGTAGGTGCGCGGGTCAGCCACGGGCGGCGGGCGCGGCGTTGTACTCGTCCACGCGCTCCTGGCCGGAGAGGGCGGCGATCGCTGCCATGATCGTGGCGGTGGCCTCCCGGCGCTGAGGCAGGGAGTGGCGGCGGCCCGGATGGCCGAAGTCCAGGGGCTCGCCCATCTCCACGGTGAACCGGTGCGGCCGGAAGCCGTTGGTCCCCGGCGGCTGGAGCCGCTCCGTGCCGCGCAGCCCGACCGGGACCACCGGCGCGCCGGTGGTGAGGGCCAGCCACGCCGCCCCGGTGCGCCCGCGGTACAGGCGGCCGTCGCGGCTGCGGGTGCCCTCCGGGTAGATCCCGACGCCGTGCCCGCCGTCGAGCAGCGCCACCAGGTCCTCCAGGGCGGCCACCGAGGCCGCCTGCTCGCCCCGGCGCACCGGGATGGAGCCGACCGCCTCGAAGAACCGGCGCTGGGCCCGGCCTCGGAGGCCGGGCGCCTCGAAGTACTCCGCCTTGGCGAAGAAGCCCACCGGCCGGGGGCAGAGCGCCTGGAGGATCACGGAGTCCACGAAGCTCAGGTGGTTGGAGGCGACGATGAACGGCCCCTCCGGCGGGACGTGCTCGAGGCCGCGGACGTGCGGGCGGCAGGACAGCCGGATCGCTCCGGCGACGGCGCGGCGGAGCTGCTCGGAGGTGGCCATGGGCGTGCGTCCTCTCGTCGGGTCGGATGGGGGCGGCGTCGCGCCGGTGCGCTCGAGGTTAGCCCAGGAGCTCCGCGAGGAAGCGGCCGGTGTGGCTCTCGGGCACGGCGGCCACCTCCTCGGGGGTGCCGGTGGCGACGACCGTCCCGCCGCCGGAGCCGCCCTCCGGTCCGAGGTCGATCACGTGGTCGGCGCACTTGACGACGTCCAGGTTGTGCTCGATGGTCAGCACCGTGTTGCCCTTGTCCACCAGGGTCTGCAGCACCTGGAGGAGCTTGCGGATGTCCTCGAAGTGCAGGCCGGTGGTGGGCTCGTCGAGGACGTACACGGTCCGCCCGGTGGAGCGCTTCTGCAGCTCCGCGGCGAGCTTGACCCGCTGCGCCTCGCCTCCGGACAGGGTGGTGGCCGGCTGGCCGAGCCGGACGTAGCCCAGGCCGACGTCCACGAGCGTGTCGAGGTAGCGGGAGATGCGCGTGTAGGCGCCGAAGAACTCGGCGGCCTCCTCGATCGGCATGTCGAGCACCTCGGCGATGTTCTTCCCCTTGTAGGTGACCTCGAGGGTCTCCCGGTTGTAGCGGGCGCCGTGGCAGACCTCGCACGGGACGTAGACGTCCGGCAGGAAGTTCATCTCGATCTTCAGGGTGCCGTCGCCCGCGCACGCCTCGCAGCGGCCACCCTTGATGTTGAAGGAGAAGCGGCCCTGCTGGTAGCCGCGGACCTTCGCCTCGGGGGTCTCCGCGAAGAGCTTGCGGATCTGGTCGAACACGCCCGTGTAGGTGGCCGGGTTGGACCGCGGGGTGCGGCCGATGGGGCTCTGGTCCACGTGGACCACCTTGTCCAGGTGCTCCAGGCCCGCGACGGAGCGGTGGCGGCCGGGGACCATCTTGGCGCCGTTGAGCTTGTCGGCGAGGACCTTGTAGAGGATCTCGTTGATCAGCGTGGACTTGCCGGAGCCGGACACGCCCGTGACGGCGGTGAACACGCCCAGGGGGATGTCCACGGTGACGTCCTTGAGGTTGTTCTCCGTGGCGCCCTTGACCGTGAGCCTGCGCTTCGGGTCCACGGGACGACGCGCGGCAGGCACCTCGATCCTGCGGCGCCCGGCGAGGTAGTCGCCGGTGACGGAGCGGGTGTTGGCCTTGAGCTCGTCCAGGGAGCCGGAGTGGACGACCTCGCCGCCGTGCTCGCCGGCCCGCGGGCCGATGTCCACGATCCAGTCGGCCTCGGCGATCGTGTCCTCGTCGTGCTCCACCACGATCAGGGTGTTGCCGAGGTCTCGCAGGCGGATGAGGGTGTCGATGAGGCGGCGGTTGTCCCGCTGGTGGAGGCCGATCGAGGGCTCGTCCAGGACGTACAGCACGCCGACGAGTCCGGCACCGATCTGCGTGGCCAGGCGGATGCGCTGGGCCTCGCCGCCGGAGAGCGTGCCGGCGTTGCGCTCGAGGTTCAGGTAGTCCAGGCCCACGTCCAGGAGGAACTCGAGGCGGGCGCGGATCTCCCGGACCACCTGGTCGGCGATCGCGAGCTCCCGCTCGGTGAGCTGCAGACCGTCGAGGAACGCCAGGGACTCGCGCAGCGGCAGCCGCGTGGCGTCCGCGATGGACAGCCCGCCCACCCGCACGTTGAGCACGGTGGGGTTCAGGCGGGCCCCGTGGCAGGCCGGGCACGGGATCTGCCGCATGAAGGACTCATAGCGCTCACGGGCGTTGTCCGACTCGGTCTCCCCATGCTTGCGCATCACGTAGGGCAGGACGCCCTCGAAGCCGGTGGTGTAGCGGCGCTCCCGCCCGAACCGGTTGCGGAAGGAGACCTCGACCTTGAAGTCCTTGCCGTTAAGGACGGCGTCCCGCTGCTGGGCGGTGAGGTCCTTGAAGGGGGTGTCCAGGGAGAACTTCATCTCCTTGGCCAGGCCGCCGAGCACGCGCAGCCAGTAGTCGGAGGTGGACTTGCCCAGTGACCACGGCAGGATGGCGCCCTCGTTGAGGGAGAGCTCGTCGTTGGGGACCACGAGGTCCGGGTCCACCTGGAGGCGGGAGCCGATGCCGGTGCACTCCGGGCACGCGCCGAACGGGTTGTTGAAGGAGAAGGAGCGGGGCTCGATCTCGTCCACGGTCTGCGGGTGGCCATGGGGGCAGGACAGCTTCTCGGAGAAGGTCCGGAACCGGGGGTTGCCCTCGGCGTCCTCGCCCGCGAGGTCGCCCTGGTTCTTCTTCCCCGCCTGCGCGACGACGTCCACGTCCACGAACTCGACGGCGACCAGGCCGTCGGCGAGCTTCAGGGCGGTCTCCACGGAGTCGGTCAGCCGCTGGCGGATGCCCTCCTTCACGGCCAGGCGGTCCACGACCACGGCGATGGTGTGCTTGTTCTGCTTCTTGAGGGCGGGCGGGTCGGAGAGCTGGATCAGCTCCCCGTCCACGAGCGCGCGGGCGTAGCCCTGCGTCGAGAGGGAGGAGAAGAGGTCCACGAACTCGCCCTTGCGCCCGCGCACCACCGGGGCGAGCACCTGGAAGCGGGTGCGCTCGGGCAGCTGCTCGAGCTGGTCCACGATCTGCTGCGGGGTCTGCTTGGACACGACCTCGCCGCAGACCGGGCAGTGGGCCACGCCGACGCGCGCCCAGAGCAGGCGCATGTAGTCGTAGATCTCCGTGATGGTGCCCACCGTGGAGCGCGGGTTGCGGTTGGTGGACTTCTGGTCGATGGACACCGCCGGCGAGAGACCCTCGATGAAGTCCACGTCCGGCTTGTCCACGCGGCCGAGGAACATGCGAGCGTAGGAGGAGAGCGACTCCACGTAGCGGCGCTGGCCCTCGGCGAAGATCGTGTCGAACGCCAGGGAGGACTTGCCCGAGCCGGACAGGCCGGTGAACACCACCATGGAGTCGCGCGGGATCGAGACGTCGACGTTCTTCAGGTTGTGTTCGCGGGCGCCCTTGACGACGATCCGCTCGTGCTGCGCCGAGCCCCGGGCCGGGCCCGAGGCGAGGCCGCCGCGGGCGGCGGCGTCGGGACGGGCGGGGGCTGCGGCGGAGGAGGAGTTCTTCGGCACCGCCCCAGTCTAGGCGGGGCCCGGACACGACACCGGCGGAGCCGGACCCTTCCGCCGCTGGCGGAGCCGGGCTGTGCGAGACCTAGACTGGGCGGCATGCCCGCCACCGCCGAGCCCCGACTCCTGCACGATCTGCCCGCCGTGACCGTGCGCGCCGTGTCCGTCTCCGAGATGGACAACAACGCGTACGTCCTCACGTCGAAGACCACCGGCGCACAGGTGCTGATCGACGCCGCGGCCGAGCCGGAGACCCTGCGCGACCTGCTGGCCTCCGCCGCCGCGGACACCCCGTGCGAGCTGCGTCTGGAGCTGATCGTCACCACGCACCGGCACTGGGACCACGTGCGCGCGCTCCCCGCGCTCGCCACGGTCACCGGGGCGCGGACCGCGGCGGGCGAGGACGACGCGGACGCGATCGCCGCGGAGACGGGCGTGACGCCGGACGTGCGTCTGGCCCACGGGTCGCGCACCGGCGCGGAGGGCATCGAGCTCGAGGTGATCGCCCTGCGCGGCCACACCCCCGGCTCGGTCGCGCTGGCCTACCGGCCCGAGGCGGACGAGCCGGCCGTCCTGTTCACGGGCGACTCCCTCTTCCCCGGCGGGGTGGGCAACACCCAGGGTGACGCCGAGCGGTTCGCCTCCCTGATCCGGGACGTCGAGGACCGGGTCTTCGCCGCGTTCGACGACGACGTCGTCGTACACCCCGGCCACGGGGCCTCCACCACCCTCGGCGCCGAGCGCCCCCACCTGCAGGAGTGGCGCGAGCGCGGCTGGTGACTCACTCCCCCGGCTTGCGCCCCACGAGGAACATGCGGCGCACCGGGAACACGGTGAGCGGGCCGCCGTCGGCGTCGGAGACCCCGGGCACGGGCGGATAGGCCTCGCGCATGGCCTGCCGGTAGCGCGCGACGAAGAGCTCGAGCAGCCCGGCGCCCTCGGCCGCGCCCTCCTCGGCGTCCCACGCGGCCAGGGCCTGCAGGGACGGGCGCAGGGCCGCGCCCGAGGTCCAGCGCAGCACCGGATCGGGGCCGGTGAGCACCTGCTGGTACTCCGTCTCCCACACGCTGGGGGTCCAGCCGGCCTCGAGGAACAGGCGCGTGTACTCCTCGGGCGGGGCGACCGTGCGGGTGGTCTCCACGCCGTGCAGCGCCTCGGAGAACACGGGCTCGTCGGCCAGGGCGACGATGGTGGCGTGCGAGGCCTGCTGGTACGGCCGCGGGAGCTGCGCGCCGAACCAGGCGCCCGGGTGCAGGTCACCCAGCCAGCGGCGGATCAGGCGGCGGTGCGTGGGGATCCACTGGAGCATGGCGTTGGAGACGATCACGTCCACCTCCGGACCCGGTCGCCACTGGGAGGCGTCCACCCGGTCGAACCGCAGGTTCGGCAGGTCCGCGTCCGCCGCACCCTCCCGGGCCCGCTCCAGCATGGCCGGGGAGTCGTCCAGGCCGATCACCTCGGCCGCCGGCCAGCGCTCGGCCAGCGTCCGGGTCAGGGTGCCCGGCCCGCAGCCCAGGTCCACGACGACGCGCGGCGCCTCCGCCTCGACCCGCGCCACGAGGTCGTGGAACGGACGGGCGCGGTGCTCGGCGAAGCCCTCGTACTGGGCGGGGTCCCAGGTGAACCCCGCGGTCTCGCGTCCGGTGACGGCAGGCACGGTGCTCATGCCGGCACGCTACCGCGCGGGGGTCCCGCTACGCTGGCCCGGATGACTCCCTCCGCAACGAACCCGCCGTCCCTCACCGACCGCCTGGACGCCCTGCCCGCCTCCCCCGACGCCGACGACGTCTTCGGGGCCTTCGCGGCCTGGACCGAGGACCGCGGCATCTCGCTCTACCCGGCCCAGGAGGAGGCGGTGCTGGAGCTCGTCCAGGGCCGGCACGTGATCCTGGCGACCCCCACCGGCTCCGGCAAGTCGCTGGTCGCGCTCGGTGCGCACGCCGACGCCCTCGCCCACGGGAAGGTCTCCTACTACACGGCGCCCATCAAGGCGCTGGTCTCGGAGAAGTTCTTCGCCCTCGTGGACGTGTTCGGCGCGGAGAACGTCGGCATGGTCACGGGCGACTCGTCGGTGAACGCGGACGCGCCGATCATCTGCTGCACCGCGGAGATCCTGGCCAACCGCGCGCTCCGCGAGGGCAGCGGCATGGAGATCGGCACCGTGGTGATGGACGAGTTCCACTACTACGCGGACCCCTCCCGCGGCTGGGCGTGGCAGCTGCCGCTGCTGGAGCTGCCCCAGGCCCGCTTCCTCCTCATGTCCGCCACCCTCGGCGACACCTCCATGCTGGAGCGCGACCTGGCCGAGCGCACCGGGAGGGAGGTCGCCGTCGTCGCGCACGCAGAGCGCCCCATCCCCCTGAGCTTCGAATGGTCCGAGGTCCCCCTGCAGGAGAAGGTGGAGGAGCTGGTCTCCACCCACCAGGCACCCGTGTACATCGTCCACTTCTCCCAGCTGGACGCCGTGGAGACCGCCGTGGGCCTGGCCTCGATCTCCGTGACGACCAAGGAGGAGAAGGAGGCCATCGCGGAGCGGATCGCCGGCTTCCGGTTCTCCGCCGGCTTCGGCAAGACCCTCAACCGGCTGGTGCGGGCGGGCATCGGCGTCCACCACGCCGGCATGCTCCCGAAGTACCGCCGCCTCGTCGAGAAGCTCGCCCAGGAGGGCCGGCTCAAGGTCATCTCCGGCACGGACACCCTCGGCGTCGGCATCAACGTGCCCATCCGCACCGTGCTGCTCACCGCGCTGTCCAAGTTCGACGGCGAGAAGACCCGCATCCTGCAGTCCCGCGAGTTCCACCAGATCGCCGGACGCGCCGGCCGCGCCGGCTTCGACACGCAGGGCTACGTCGTGGTGCAGGCCCCCGAGCACGTGATCGAGAACAAGGCCGCCGAGCGGAAGGCCGCCGCCAAGTTCGCCGGGATCAAGGACGAGGCCGAGCGCGCCAAGCGCATGAAGCAGTCCGTCAAGGGGTCCAAGAGGAAGACGCCGCCGCAGGGCTTCGTCTCCTGGGGCCCGGCCACCTTCGACAAGCTCGTGGCCTCCGAGCCGGAGCCGCTGGTCTCCCGCATGAGGATCACCCACTCCATGCTGCTGAACATCCTGGACCGGCCCGGGGACCCCGTGCTCGCCGTGCGCCGGCTGCTGCGCGCCACCCACGAGACCCCCGCCCGGCAGGCGCAGCTGATGCGCCGCGCCCTCGGGATCTTCCGGGAGCTGCTGGCCACCGGCGTCGTCGAGGTCCTCCCCGAGCCCGACGCGGAGGGCCGCACCGTGGACCTCACCGTGGACCTGCAGCCCGACTTCGCCCTGAACCAGCCCCTCTCCCCCTTCGCGCTGGCCGCCCTGGACCTGCTGGACCCGGCCGCCCCGGACCACCACCTCGACGTCGTCTCCGTCATCGAGGCGACCCTGGACGCGCCCCGACAGGTGCTTTCCGCCCAGGTGAAGAAGGCCAAGGGCGAGGCCGTGGCCGCCATGAAGGCCGAGGGCATGGACTACAGCGACCGCATGCGCGCCCTCGACGAGGTCACCCACCCGCAGCCGCTCGCCGAGCTCCTGGAGCAGGCGTTCGAGCGGTACCGCCAGGACGCCCCGTGGCTGGCCGAGTTCGAGCTCTCCCCCAAGTCCGTGGTGCGGGACATGTTCGAGCGCGCCATGGGATTCGGCGACTACGTCCGGTTCTACGGCCTCGCCCGCTCCGAGGGCGTGCTGCTGCGCTACCTCACCGACGCCGTGAAGGCCCTGCGCCAGACCGTCCCGCAGGAGGACCGCACCGAGGACCTCCAGGTGCTGCTGGACTGGCTGGACGAGATGGTCAAGCAGACCGACTCCTCCCTGCTCGAGGAGTGGGAGGACCTCATGTCCGGGGACATCGCCGAGCTGCGCCGGGACCTGGAGTCCCTCGAGCCGACCCCGCCGCCGCGCCTGACGGACAACGCCGCCGTGTTCCGCGTGATGGTGCGCAACGCGATGTTCCACCGCGTGCGCCTGTTCGGCGACGAGCAGGACGCGAGGCTCGCCGAGCTCTCCGGGGACCTCTCCGCCAACGACTGGGCCGACGCCCTCGACGCCTACTTCGACGAGCACGAGGACATCGACGACGGCCCCGACGCCCGCGGCCAGGAGTTCTTCCGCGTGGCCACCGCCCCCGGGGCCCGCTGCCCCGTGGAGCTCGAGGGGTCCCGCTGGTGGGCCGTGCGGCAGGTCCTCAAGGACCACGACGGCGACCACGACCACGGCATCAACGCCGTCGTGGACCTGGAGGCCTCCGACGAGGCCGGGCACCCGGCGATCCGTGTCGTCTCCGTCGGCGCCCCCGTGCCCGGGTGGGACCTGTGACCAGGACGGGCACGGGGGACGCGGCGTTCGTCCCCGGCGACCCCCGCGGCTTCGCCCCCGTCGGCCCCGCCGCGCACCGGGAGGGCGAGCGGACCGTCCTCTTCGACGGCACCGTGGCCGTGGACCACTGGTTCACCGTGCCCGTGGACCACGCCCTCACCCTCGCGGAGGCGCTCGCCCAGGACGCCGCCGGCACCGGCCTCGGCCCAGGTGGCCGCGGCACCCTCGAGGTCTTCGCCCGCGAGGTCCGCCACCCGGAGGACCCGGAGGGCGAGCGTCCCTGGCTGCTGTACCTGCAGGGCGGCCCCGGCTCGGGCGGTCCCCGCCCGGCCCGCCTGGGCGGCTGGCAGTGTGAGCTCGCGCAGCACCACCGTCTCCTCCTCCTGGACCAGCGCGGCACGGCCCGCTCCACGCCGGTCACGGCGGCCACCCTCGCCGGCCTGCCCGACGACGCCGCGCGCGCCGCGTACCTCACGCACCTGCGCGCCCCGCAGATCGTCCAGGACGCCGAGATGATCCGCGTGGCGCTCGGCGCGCCGCCGTGGACGACCCTCGGGCAGAGCTTCGGCGGGTTCTGCACGCTGAGCTACCTCTCCTGGCGTGCCGAGGGCCTCGAGCGCTGCCTGGTGACCGGAGGGCTGGCCCCGCTGACCGGGCACGCGGACCGCGTGTACCGGGCCACCACCGCCCGCATGCACGCCCGCTGGCAGGAGTTCCTGGAGCGGCACCCGCAGGACGCCGGTCACTGGGCGGAGGCCGTCGCGCTCATCCGCGCCGCCCAGGACGACGGCGACCCGTACGTCCTCCCCGACGGCACGGCCCTCACCGTGGGCCGCGCGCAGCAGCTGGGCATGCTCCTCGGCGGGAACACCCGCGTGGACGGTCTGCACTGGGTGCTCGCCGAGGCCGTGGACCGCTCCGGCGGCGAGCCCCGGCTCTCCCCCGGCTTCCTGGCCGCCGTGGCCGCCCAGACCACCCGCGCGGTGAACCCCCTCTACGCGGTGCTGCACGAGGCGATCTACGCGCAGCCCGCCGCACTGACGGACGGCCGTGGAGCGACCGCGTGGTCCGCGCAGCGGGTGCTGGCCGAGCACCCCGACTCCTCCCCCGCCGCCGATCCGGCCCCCGTGCCCACCGGCGAGCACGTGCTGCCGTGGTCCTTCGAGACCGAGCCGGAGCTGCGCGCCCTGGCCGGTGTGGCGGCGCTCCTCGCCGCCAAGGACGACTGGGGCGCGCTCTACGACCTCGACGCGCTCGCGGCGAACGAGGTCCCCGTGGCCGCCGCCGTCTACACCGACGACGTCTACGTGGACCGCGACCTCTCCCTCGAGACCGCCGCGCGCGTGAGGGGCCTGCAGGTCTGGGAGACCGACGCCTTCCACCACGACGGCCTCGCCGACGACGGCCCCGGCATCGTCCGACGGCTGCGGGGGATGCTCGGGGCCTGACGCCCGAATTGCGCCGCGGCACACCGGACCGCGGCACAGCGGGCCCTCCGACCGACGACGGCGCCCGCACCTCGAGGAGGTGCGGGCGCCGTCGTCGTCGCGGGGTGCGGGTCAGCGGCCGTCGCGACGCGCGGCGTCGGAGACCTGCTTCATGCGCGTGGCGCTCTCGGCGCGGCGGGCGTCGCCCTCGTCCGCGGCCTTGCCCCAGACGAGCGAGGCGACGGTGGCGACCACCAGCGTGCCGAGGATGACGGCCAGCGAGAGGAAGGTCGAGATCTCCGGCACCGGGACCGGGTTGCCGCCGTTGATGAAGGGCAGCTCGTTCTCGTGCAGGGCGTGGAGGATCAGCTTCACGCCGATGAACGCGAGGATGAACGCGAGGCCGTGCTTGAGGTACACGAGGCGGTCCATGAGGCCGCCGAGCAGGAAGTAGAGCTGGCGCAGGCCCATGAGCGCGAAGATGTTCGCCGTCAGGACGATGAACCAGTTCTGGGTCAGGCCGAAGATCGCCGGGATCGAGTCGACGGCGAACATCACGTCGGTGAGGCCGATGGTGATGAACACGACCACCATCGGGGTGAACATGCGCTTGCCGTCCACGGTGGTGCGCAGCTTGTTGCCGTCGAAGTCCTCGGCCACGTTGAGGCGGCGCGTCAGCCTGCCGACGATGCCGGGCTCGGCCTCCTCGCCGTCGTCGTCGTCCTGGAGCTGGTGCCAGGCGGTCCAGAGCAGGAACACGCCGAAGATGTAGAAGACCCAGGTGAGGTGCTCGATGGCCACCGCGCCGATCGCGATGAAGATCGCGCGCGCGACGAGCGCGATGATGATGCCCACCATCAGGACCTCCTGCTGGTACCGGCGGGGCACCTGGAACTTGGCCATGATGATGAGGAACACGAACAGGTTGTCCACGGACAGGCTGTACTCGGTGACCCAGCCGGCCAGGAACTCGGTGCCGTGCTGGGCGTCGCCGAGGACGTACAGCAGGCCCGCGAAGATCAATGCGAGCGTGACGTAGAAGCCGATCCACAGACCGGCCTCCTTCATGGAGGGCTCGTGGGGCCGCTTGAGCACGTAGAGCAGGTCGAACAGGAGGATGACACCCAGGACCACCAGCGTGGTGATCTCGAATGCCGGGGTGAGGACGTCCATCGAAGGGCACGGTCCTTTCCGTCAGGGGCGGGCCGGGGCCGCCGCATGGCTGATCTGGTCCGCAAGTCTCTCCGCCCGCCGCGCATGCGCGGCCCGGCCGCTGTGTCCGGCCACCCGGGCCTCCCCGGAGGGGCGGTGCGGCGGCGTGCTGACGTCCACAGTGTTCGGGATACTCCCCTACGTCACGGGGCCACTCTACCGGCTGCCCCGTGCGGCCTCCCGGGTGGGTCGCGCCTCAGCCGCCGGCCAGGGCCAGGTGGACGACGAGGCCGGCGCCCGCGGCGAGCGTCCAGCTCGCCAGCGACCCGACGAGGAACTCCTCCGCGCTGGCACCCATGGGCCCGCCCTTCGCGTCCCCGGCGCGGGCGTCCTTCGAGATCTCGGGGAAGCGCACGATGCCCTTGGCTGCCATGATCGCGGCCACCGCCTGCCACGCGGCCATGAGGCCCAGCACGGCCATGAGCAGGCGCTCCATCGGCCCGATGAACCGGCCGCCGCGCAACCCCTCGCCGTCGTCGTCCGCGTCGTGGACGTCGTCCGCGTCGTGGACGTCGTCCGTGGAGGGGCGTCCGGCCAGGCGGAGGACGTCGCGTGTGACGACGTTCGCCGTCTCCACGAGCACGAGTCCGGCGCCGAGGAGGGCCATGCCCACGGGGCCGTGCGCCACCGTGAGGGCGCCGGTGTGCTCGGCCACCGCGAGGCCGACCACCCCGCCGAGCGCGCCCACCCGCAGGTGCGGGGAGCCGGCGCGGGCGAGGGCGTGCCAGGCGAGCACCGCGCCGAGGGCCAAGGCCACGGCCGACAGCGTCTCGGCCGCCGACGCCGCCCCGCCGGCCAGGACGACGCCGCCGATGAGCACGGCGCCGACGGCGGCCAGCAGCGCAAGCCACGGATGACGCGAGGTGCGGCCGGGGGTCACGGCGAGCAGGTCGCGCAGGCCCAGGGCGAGCAGGGTCAGGGCGGTCACGGACGGTCCTCCTCGGCAGTCGCCTTCGCTCCCCGCCCGGCGCCGGGCAGCGCGCCGAGCGCGGCGTCGAGGGCCAGCAGCTCGCGCACGCCCGAGCGGGCGACGGCCTGGGACACGGCGCCCTGCGTGATGCGCTCGGCGGTGGCGGTCTCCGCCTGGGTGCGCCCGGCCAGCAGCGCGGCGGCGATCCGGCGCTCCCGGGCCTTGAGCCGGCGCAGCACGTGGTCCCGGACCAGGAGCTGGCCGTCCACCGCGGCGGTCAGGTCCGCGTCGGGGCCGCGGTACGCGCCGGCGAGGCCGCGCGTCCGGTGCTCGGCGGCCTCGAGGGCCTCCCGAGCGCGGTGCCAGGCCGAGCCGTCGAGGATGGGCCGGCCGTCGTCGTCGGCGGCGCCCGTGACCTCGCGGTGGACGCCGTCCCCGAGCCCGAAGCGCAGCTCGACGCCCTCCGGCAGGGCCACCGCCACGCGCAGGGTGGCGCGCACGGCGGCGGCCCAGTCCGCGTGCAGGGCCTGGAACTCGTCCCCCACCGTGGCCCACGCCGGGATCCGGGCCGGGACGGCCTCCTCGGCCGCCGCGAAGGCCGCGAGGATCGCCTCCTGGGCGGCGGCGCGGTCGCGCAGACCCCGGGATCCGACGATGTCGGCGATCACGGCGGTCCCGCGCACGGGGCCCTCGTCGGTGAGGCTCATGGGATCGACGTTACACGATCACTGATAATCGGCGATTATCAGGTTTTTCGTGGACCCGTGCCGGCGGCGGTTCACTGCTCGCGCTTCATCTGCCGCAGCTCCTTCTTGAGGTCGCCGATCTCGTCGCGGAGGCGCGCGGCCAGCTCGAACTGGAGGTCGGCCGCCGCCTGGTGCATCTGGGCGGACATCTGCTCGATGAGCTGCGCCAGGTCCTTGGCGGGCAGCGCGGCCGGGTCGACGGCCGGCGAACCGGAGGGGACCTCGCCCGCGGGCGGCTCGTGGTCCAGCGACCCCAGCCCGCGGTGGCCCATGCCGTAGTCGAAGCCCGCCTTCACCCCACCCATGCCCTTGAGGAAGTCGGCACTGTCCGCGTCCTCGCGGGCCAGGGCGTCGGTGATGTCCGCGATCTTCTTGCGCAGCGGCTGCGGGTCGATCCCGTGCTCCGCGTTGTAGCGGATCTGGACCTCGCGACGGCGCTCGGTCTCCTCGATCGCCCGCCGCATGGAGTCGGTGACCCGGTCCGCGTACATGTGCACCTCGCCGGAGACGTTGCGGGCGGCGCGGCCGATGGTCTGGATCAGCGACGTGGTGGAGCGCAGGAAGCCCTCCTTGTCCGCGTCGAGGATGGACACCAGCGACACCTCGGGCAGGTCCAGGCCCTCGCGCAGCAGGTTGATGCCCACGAGGACGTCGAAGGTGCCCTTGCGCAGTTCGCGCAGCAGCTCGACGCGGCGCAGGGTGTCCACGTCCGAGTGGAGGTACTCCACCTTCACCCCCGCCTCCAGCAGGTACTCGGTGAGGTCCTCGGCCATGCGCTTGGTCAGCGTCGTCACCAGGACGCGCTCGTCCTTCTCTGTGCGGGTCCGGATCTGCTCGAGCAGGTCGTCGATCTGGCCCTGCGTGGGCTTGACCACCACCGTGGGGTCCACGAGGCCGGTGGGGCGGATGATCTGCTCGACGACGCCGTCCGCCTGGGACAGCTCGTACTGGCCCGGGGTGGCGGAGAGGTACACGGTCTGGCCGATCCGCTCGAGGAACTCGTCCCACTTGAGCGGCCGGTTGTCCATGGCGGAGGGCAGGCGGAAGCCGTGCTCCACGAGGGTGCGCTTGCGGGACATGTCGCCCTCGTACATCGCGCCGATCTGCGGGATGGTCACGTGGGACTCGTCCACCACCAGCAGGAAGTCGTCCGGGAAGTAGTCCAGGAGGCAGTGCGGGGCCGAGCCGGCGGGGCGGCCGTCGATGTGCCGGGAGTAGTTCTCGATGCCGTTGCAGTATCCCATCTGCTGCATCATCTCGAGGTCGTAGGTGGTGCGCATGCGCAGCCGCTGGGCCTCCAGCAGCTTGTCCTGGGACTCGAGCTCCTGCAGCCGCTCGCGCAGCTCGTCCTCGATCGTGGCGATCGCGCGGCCCATGCGCTCGTCGCCGGCCACGTAGTGCGAGGCCGGGAAGATGTACATCTCCTCCTCCTCGCGGACCACCTGGCCGGTGAGCGGGTGCAGGGTCTGGATGGACTCCACCTCGTCGCCGAAGAACTCGATCCGCACGGCGAGCTCCTCGTACATGGGGATGATCTCCACGGTGTCGCCGCGCACGCGGAACGTGCCGCGGTGGAAGTCGACGTCGTTGCGGACGTACTGCATCTGCACGAACCGCCGCAGCAGCGCGTCCCGGTCCATCTCCTGGCCGCGGCGCAGGGTGACCATCTGCGCGATGTACTCCTCGGGCGTACCGAGGCCGTAGATGCAGGACACGGTGGCCACCACCACGACGTCGCGCCGGGTCAGCAGCGCGTTCGTGGCCGAGTGGCGGAGGCGCTCGACCTCCTCGTTGATGGAGGAGTCCTTCTCGATGAAGGTGTCCGTCTGCGGGACGTACGCCTCCGGCTGGTAGTAGTCGTAGTAGGACACGAAGTACTCGACCGCGTTGTTCGGCAGCAGCTCGCGGAACTCGTTGGCCAGCTGCGCGGCGAGGGTCTTGTTCTGCACCATCACGAGGGTGGGGCGCTGCAGCTGCTCGATGACCCACGCCGTGGTGGCGGACTTGCCGGTGCCCGTGGCGCCCATGAGCACCACGTCCTTCTCCCCCGCCTGCACCCGCTCGGCGATCTCCGCGATGGCGGTGGGCTGGTCGCCCGAGGGCTGATACGGGGAGACGACCTCGAAGGGCGCGACGACGCGGTTGATCTGCTTGGCCAGGCTCATGCGGCCATCCCCTCCCACACGCGACGGGTGATCTCGCGGAGCCGGTCCAGGTCACCGTCGTTGACGATGACGACGTCGGCCACCGCCGCCCGCTCCTCGTCCGTGGCCTGCGCCGCCATGCGGGCGAGAGCGTCCTCGCGGGACATCCCGCGGTCCTCCACCATGCGCCGGATCCGCTCCTCGGCGGGGGCCTCGACCACGATCACCAGGTCGAAGGCATCGGCCTGGCCGGTCTCCACCAGCAGTGGCACGTCCTGGACGACGACGGCGTCCGGCCCGGCCTGCGCCACGATCTCGCGGGCCATGCGGCGCACCCGCGGGTGCACGATCCCGTTGAGGCGCTGGCGGGCGGCGGGGTCGGCGAACACGATCTGCGCCAGCGCGGCCCGGTCCAGGGAGCCGTCGGCCGCGATCACCCGGTCGCCGAACGCGTCCTGGACGGCCGCCAGACCCTCGGTGCCGGGCTCGAGCACCAGCCGGGCGAGGGCGTCGGAGTCCACCAGCAGGGCGCCGCAGCGCTCCAGCTCGGCGGCCACGGCGGACTTGCCCGCGGCGATCCCTCCGGTCAGCCCCACGTGGAGGCGGGGGCGCAGGGTCACGTCGGTGACGGCGTCGGTCATGGTTCCTCCGGTGCTGCGGGGGCGGATGGTCCTGCCAGTATGCCTCGATCGCGCGTCCGGCGACGGACCCGGACGCGCCGCGGGCGGCCGCCCCCGAGGGGACGGCCGCCCGATGTCGGCACGGAAGGCGGGGGCGGCAGGCGTCAGCCGACGCCGCCGGCGATGCGTGCGGCCTCCACGGCGGGGGCCACCTTCTCCGCCCAGTACGCCTCGACGGCGGCGCGCAGCTCCTCGCGGGTGCCGCCGTTCTCGATGACGGTGTCCGCGATCGCCGCACGCTCGTCGTCCTGGGCGCCCTCGTCGAGCAGGGCCCAGGCGCGCTCCCGGGTGACGTGACGCTCGTCGACGAGGCGCTGCACGCGCACCTCGGCGGGTGCGGAGACGGCCAGCACCTGGTCGAAGTCCCGGGCGCTGCCGGTCTCCGCGAGCAGGGCGAGGTCCACCACGAGCACGGCGTCGTCGCCGATGGCCTTGGCCCGCGCGTCGGCCTCGGCGCGCACCAGCGGGGAGACGATCTCGTAGAACCGGGAGCGGGCCGCCTCGGAGGCGTCGATCAGCGCGTTCATCGCGCGCGCGTCCAGCGTCCCGTCGGCGCGCACGACATCGTCGCCGAAGACCTCGCGGACCTCGTCGAGCACCGGGGCGCCGGGCACGAGCAGTTCGTCCAGCAGGTCGTCGAACTCCACGACGACGGCGCCGAGCCGCTCCAGCTCCTCGCCCACCGCGGTGCGCCCGGAGGCCATGCCGCCGGTGAGGCCCAGGGTGAGCAGCGCCCGCTGGGCCACGGTGCGCTGCTGGTGCCACGTGTTGGGGGTGTGGGTGTCGAACTCGGGCTCGGTGCCCGGCTCGAACTCGGGGCGGATGACGTACTCCTGGATGTCCACGCCGTCCTCCTGCGCGCGGCGGTGGTACTCCTCCGCGGGCAGGACCTGCTTCCACTGACGGGTGCGGATCGGGCGGGCGGCGCCGGCGTCCTCGCGCAGCGCCTGCAGGAGCATGGCCGCCTGTACGAGGGTCAGCAGCATCACGGGGAAGCCGATCACGATGATGACCTCCTGGAGCGCGTCCAGGCCGTTCTCGCCCGCCGTGAGGATGATCGCGGCGCAGACCGCGCCGATGGAGATCGCCCAGAACGCACCCTGGCGGCGCGGGGCCGGGTCCTCGTGGCCGTTGGCCATGGCGTCCATGACGAGGGCTCCGGAGTCGATGGAGGTGACGAAGAACAGGGTGATCACGACCAGGGCGACGATCGCCACCGGGAGGTAGAGGGGCATGCCCTGCAGGTGCTGGAACAGCGCCGCCTGCACGTTGCCCTCCTCCACGATGGTGCGCGTGAGGTCGCCGCCCTGGCCCGGCCCGGCGGCGGTGGCCCGGTCGGCCTGGAAGGCGGAGTAGCCGTAGATCCCCATCCAGATCATGGTGAAGATCGAGGGCAGCCCCAGGCCTGCCGTCACGAACTCGCGGATGGTGCGGCCCCGGGAGATCTTCGCGACGAACATGCCGACGAACGGCGCCCAGGTCACGGTCCACGCCCAGTAGAACACCGTCCAGTCTCCGGACCAGCGGCCCGAGCCGAACACGTCGTTGAACGTGGAGAGCACGGGCAGGTGGCCCACGAACGATCCGACGGACTGCACGGTGCCGCGCAGCACGTCGTTGGTAGAGATCGAGAACATCAGCACGAACAGCATCAGGGCCACGGCGACCACGATGTTGATGTAGGACAGGCGCTTCACGCCGCTGTCCATGCCCGCCAGGACGGAGCACACGCCCGCGGCGGTGATCACGGCCAGGATCAGGGCCTGCACCCAGCCGGCCACGGGGGTCCCGAGGACGTAGTTCATGCCCGCGTTGATCTGCAGGGCGCCCAGGCCGGTCGAGACGGCGAGGCCGAACACGGTGGACACGACGGAGATCACGTCGATCGCCTTGCCGATCGGCCCGTGAATCCGGTCGCCCAGCAGCGGCTGGAACGCGGAGGACACGCGCGGCGGCAGCTTGCGCTTGTACGTGAAGTACCCGAAGCACAGGCCGGGGACCAGGAGGATGGCCCACATGTGGATCGTGAAGTGGAAGTTCGCGATGTCCATGGCCTGCAGGGCGGCCTGGTCGGAGAACGGCTCCGTGCCGGGCATCGGCGGGTTGGCGTAGTGGTTCATCGGCTCGGCGATGCCCCAGAACATGATGACGGCGCCGACGCCGGCGGCGAACATCATGCCGAACCAGGCGACGCCCGTGTACTCGGGGGTGGCGTCGTCATCGCCGAGCTTGATGCGGCCGTAGCGGCTGCAGGCCAGCAGCACCGCGAACAGGGCCAGCAGGGTGGCGCTGAGGGTGTAGAACCAGCCGATGTCGTAGCGCAGCCAGCCGGCCACCACGCCGAACACCTCCTGGACGGGGCCCGGGAACAGGCCCATGGCCGCGGTGAAGAGGACGATCACGGCCGCGGAGGTGAAGAAGATGGCGGGGCTGGTGCGGAGCCCGAGGGCATCGTGGACGCGGGTGTGGAGTGAGTTCATGCGAGGGGATGGGTGTCGTCGGCACCCGGGGCCGCCGGTCCAAAGGGTCGGCACCCGGATCTGGTGCACGGAGGGCACGGCCGACGACCCTAGGGCTGATTTCACCGGGGGTGAACACTTGACGGTCCCTCCGTCTCCTCCGCGGCCTACGCTGGACGGCATGGACTCCCCCGCTCCCCCCGCCGGCGGCCCGGTGGCCTGCACCGTCCTGGCCGCCGGCGCCCTGGCCGAGGACGGCTGGGTGGTCCACGAGGAGGAGGTCCGCCGCAGCCGGTTCCTGGCGGTGCTCGCCCGCACGCCCGACGAGGAGGC
Source organism: Micrococcus porci (assembly GCF_020097155.1). Taxonomy (NCBI): domain Bacteria; kingdom Bacillati; phylum Actinomycetota; class Actinomycetes; order Micrococcales; family Micrococcaceae; genus Micrococcus; species Micrococcus porci. The sequence goes on from NZ_CP083691.1 coordinate 1,794,115, forward strand.
GGCCCGCGCCGTGGTGGCGACCCTGCGCCGCCGCCACCATGACGCCCGGCACGTCTGCAGCGCGTGGATCCTCGGTCCCGGCCGGCGGCGCATGCGCTCCAACGACGACGGTGAGCCCGCGGGCACTGCGGGCGTCCCCATGCTCGAGGCCCTCTCCCTCCGCGACACCGGCGGCGGGGCGACCGACCTGACAGACGTGACCGCCGTCGTCGTGCGGTGGTTCGGCGGGGTGAAGCTCGGGGCGGGCGGCCTCGTCCGGGCGTACTCGGACGCCGTCAGCCGGGCCCTGGACGCCGCCCCGCTCGTCCGCCGCACGCGGCGGGCCCGCTACGAGCTGGCCGCGCCGCACGGCGAGGCCGGACGCTGGGCGCATGAGCTGGAACTGACGGGGGCGTCCCTCGAGGGCGTGCGCTGGGACGGCCCCCAGGCCGTGATCGACCTGGCCGTCCCCGACGTCCCGGACGGGCACTCCGCCCTGGCGTCCGCGGTCGCCCGGATCACGTCGGGCTCGGCCGTGGCCGCGCCCGCCGGGCACGTGTGGGTCGACGGGGCCCTCGCGTGACGGGACGGCGTCCGGGAGAGGGCGCGGTTCCTAGGATGGTCGGATGGACGCCATCGCGCAGACCCCGCCCCGGGACCCCGGCCCTGCCCGCCTGACCGCCACGGAGCTCGTCACGCCCGACGCCGCGGGACGGGGGCTGCCGCGGGACTGGACGGCGGAGTTCCCCTTCGAGCGGCTCGGGCGCTGGCCGCTGCCCGAGTCCCGGGAGCGCCAGGCCCATGACGCCGCCGACCTCCTGCTGGTCGACACCCTCGCCGGGTGGACGGCGGACGGGCGCGTGCCGGGACCCGTGGCGGTGCTGCACGACCAGCACGGCGCCGTGTCACTCCCGCTGCTCGCCCGCGGGCTGAACGTGCGGCTCGGTCTGGACGAGGCGTCCGCGGCCCGTTCCGTGGAGCGCAACCTGGACCTGTTCCGGGACGCGGACGGGGCCCTGCCCGCCGGCTGGGGGCGCCTCACGGTGGGCGGGGTGGACGCCGCCACCCTCGCCGACGCGCGGACGGTGCTCCTGCTGCTCCCCCGGGCCCTGGACGCCCTGCACCTGACGGCCGCGCGCATCGCGGTCCACGCGGCCCCCGACGTACTGGTGCTCGGCGCGGGCCGGGACAAGCACATGACGCCGTCCATGAACGACGTCCTGGCCCGCTCCTTCGCCGCCGTCGTGCCCGGGCGGGGCCGGTCCAAGTCACGCGTGATCACCGCCGCCCGCCCGGTGGACGACGCGACCGAGCCCGCCCCGCGCCGCGCGCAGCACCGGCTGGGCCGGCTGGGAGCGGTGACGCTCGTGGGCGGCTGGGCGACCTTCGGCGGCGCCGCGGCGGATCCGGGCAGCCTCCTGCTGGCGGGCACGCTCGCGGACCGCGCCCCCGCCCTGCCCGTGCCCGCGCCGCACCGGATGCGCACGGACTCCGGCCTCGGCGTGGACATCCCGTGGGCCACGCGGGCCGGCGCGCCGGACGTCGTGGACGCGGGCTCCGGCAACGGGATGCTCTCCGTGGTGGCCGCGCGCGTCTGGCCCGAGGCCGCGGTGCTGGCGAGCGACCAGTCCGCCGACGCCGTCGCCTCCTCCGCCGCCACGGCCGAGGCCAACGGCCTGGCGGAGCGGATCACGGCCGTCCAGGACGATGCCCTGGGTGCACTCCCGGACGCGTCCGTCCGCGCGGTGCTGCTCAACCCGCCGTTCCACGACGGCACGGCCGTCGACCCCACCGTGGCCCACCGGATGATCGAGGCCGCCGGGCGCATCCTCGCCCCCGGCGGGGAGCTGTGGTGTGTGTGGAACTCCCACCTGCGCCACCGCCCCGTCCTCGAGACCGCCGTGGGGCCCACGCGGCAGGTCGCACGCAACCGCACCTTCACGGTCACCGTCTCCACCCGGCGCTGACCCGGGCGACCGCCTGCCGGACACGACGGCGTCCGTCCGCGCGGACGGCGACGGGCCCCGCCCTCCGTGGGGAGGACGGGGCCCGTCGGGGTGCGGGGCGCGGTCTCAGGCGGCCGCGCCGCTCACGGCGTGATCCAGGGGATCAGTTGCCGGTGAGCTTCTCGCGCAGGGCGGCGAGGGCCTCGTCGGAGGCCAGGGTGCCGCCGTCGGAGGCCGGAGCCTCGGAGGAGTAGGAGGACGCCGTGGAGGCGTTGCCGGCCGGGGCCTGCGCCTCCTCCTCGAGGGAGCGGCGCACCTGCTCCTTGTGGGCCTCCCAGCGGGTCTGGGCGTCGGCGTACTGCTGCTCCCAGGAGGCGCGCTCGGACTCGAAGCCCTCCATCCACTCGTTGGTCTCGACGTCGAAGCCCTCGGGGTACTTGTAGTTGCCCTCGTCGTCGTACTCGGCGGCCATGCCGTACAGCGCCGGGTCGAACTCGGTGCCCTCGGGGTCCACGCCCTCGTTGGCCTGCTTGAGGGACAGCGAGATGCGACGGCGCTCGAGGTCGATGTCGATGACCTTGACGAACAGCTGGTCGTTGACGGACACGACCTGCTCGGCGGTGTCGATGTGGCGCGAGGCCAGCTCGGAGATGTGCACCAGGCCCTCGATGCCGTCCTCGACGCGCACGAACGCGCCGAAGGGGACGAGCTTGGTGACCTTGCCCGGCACGACCTGGCCCAGGGCGTGGGTGCGGGCGAACAGCTGCCACGGGTCCTCCTGGGTCGCCTTCAGCGACAGGGAGACACGCTCGCGGTCCATGTCCACGTCGAGGACCTCGACGGTGACGTCCTGGCCCACCTCGACGACCTCGGACGGGTGGTCGATGTGCTTCCAGGACAGCTCGGAGACGTGCACGAGGCCGTCCACGCCGCCCAGGTCGACGAAGGCGCCGAAGTTGACGATGGAGGACACGGTGCCCTGGCGGACCTGGCCCTTCTCCAGCTTGTGGAGGAAGTTGGAGCGGACCTCGGACTGGGTCTGCTCGAGCCAGGCGCGGCGGGACAGCACCACGTTGTTGCGGTTCTTGTCCAGCTCGATGATCTTCGCCTCGAGCTTCTGGCCGATGTAGGGGGCCAGGTCACGCACGCGGCGCATCTCGACCAGCGACGCCGGCAGGAAGCCGCGCAGGCCGATGTCGAGGATGAGGCCGCCCTTGACGACCTCGATGACGGTGCCCTCGACGACGCCGTCCTCCTCCTTGACCTTCTCGATGTCGCCCCAGGCGCGCTCGTACTGGGCGCGCTTCTTGGAGAGGATCAGACGACCCTCCTTGTCCTCCTTGGTGAGGACCAGGGCCTCGACGGTGTCGCCCACGGCCACGACCTCGTCCGGGTCCACGTCGTGCTTGATGGACAGCTCGCGGGACGGGATGACGCCCTCGGTCTTGTAGCCGATGTCGAGCAGGACCTCGTCGCGGTCCACCTTGACGACGGTGCCCTCGACGAGGTCGCCATCGTTGAAGTACTTGATGGTCGCGTCGATGGCGGCGAGCAGGTCCTCGGCAGAGCCGATGTCGTTGATGGCGACCTGCGGGGCGTTGGAAGTGGTGGTCATGTAGGAGGGACTCCGTTGGGATCAGGGATCACGTCCGGCGCGGCGCCTCAGCGGAGGCCCCCGGGGGCACGACAGCGCCCCCACCCGACGTGGGTTGGATTGGTCAGTTCACGAATGCGCACGAATGTGCTGCACCAGACTATCAGAAACCCACCAGTGACCGCACGGGCACGCTAGGGCGCAGCAGCGCGTCCAGCCGCGCCCCGGCACCGGGGACGACCTCGCGCACCAGCCCCGTGGCGACCCGTGCCGCGACCCCGCCGGCCGAGCCGTGCCCTCCCAGCCACACCGCCGACAGGTCCGCCACGTCCAGCCCGAGCTCGGCCTCGCCCTCGGCGGCCTCCGTCACCTCGGCGACGCCGTCGCGCGCCCGGATCCGCCAGGCCCCCGCCGCGTGCCCGAGCGGGTCCGTCACGTCGACGACGACCTCACCGTCGCCGAGGTCCGCCCGCGCCCCCAGGGCGGCGGGGACATCGAGGATCCGGAGGTAGAGGTCGTCGCCGTCGCGTTCCGTGCGCAGGCGGCGCTCGTCCTCCAGCAGAGCCTCCGGCCACCCGGCCTCGGGCGCCCGCTCCCAGACGATCCGCTCGATGAGGTCCAGAGAGGTCAGATGGGTCAGCAGGCCGCGCCGTGCATCGGGAGTGAGCGCCAGGAAGAGCTCCATGGTCACCGTGGGCGGCTCGACGTCCCAGCCCTGGGGGCGGTAGAGCGCGATCCCCTGGGCCGTCCCCGCCGCGTCGCGGTGCACGGCCGCGTAGAGACCGGACCCCTTGCCGTCGTTCTTGAAGCGGCTCCGGTCCTCCCACCCGATCGCGGTCATGGTGGGACGTTGGGTGGCCCCCGGGGTCAGCCGTCGCACGTGCTGGTAGAGCTCGTCGGCCAGTGCTCCGACCTCCCGAGGCTCCTCGCGCGTCACCCGGCCGGCGGACGGGGCCCCGCGCAGGCGCACGTCCCCCCGGGTGTCGAGTCGGGCGCGGCGCCAGCGGGTGGCCGCACCGAAGCCGAAGCGGCCGTAGATGGCCGCCTCCGAGGCCGTCAGGGCGGCCACCGGGACCCCGGCCGCCACGGCGTCGGCCAGGCTGCGCGTCATCATGGTGCGCAGCAGGCCGCGGCGGCGGAAGCCCGGGTCCACGGTGACGCCGGAGATCAGCCACGCGGACACGGCGACGCCGGGGCTGACCGTCAACTCGGAGCGGAAGTCCTCGAACGTCGCCACCGGGCGGGTCGTCGCGGGATCCGCGCCCAGCGGGAGCACGTCGACCATGCGTCGGCCGTCCGCCTCCCCTGCCTCGAGGAGCTGGGCCATGGCCTCTCCGGACGGGACCTGCTCATAGAAGCCCCGCTCGACGGCCGTCGTGTGCCGCTCGAACGCCGGATCGGCCGCCCGCCCCGGTGCGACCACGAGCGCGAGGCCCTGCTCGGCAAGCACCTCCGCGTCGGCCCGCGGCGTCGCCGTCGGCTGAAGGTCAGTGTGCGGCCGCATGCCAGGTCCCTCCGTGGCCCACGTGCACGTCCAGGGGCACCGAGAGGTCGGCGGCCCGGCCCATCCGCTCCTGCAGCAGAGCGGTCGCGGCGTCGAGCTCGGAGGCCGGGACCTCGAGGATGAGCTCGTCGTGGACCTGCAGCAGCAGGCGCGATCGGAGCCCCTGCTCCACCAGGCCCGCCTGCACGTCCAGCATGGCGCGCTTGATGATGTCCGCCGCCGAGCCCTGGATGGGTGCGTTGAGGGCGGCCCGCTCGGCCATGTCCCGCAGCTGGCGGTTGTCGCTGGTGAGGTCCGGCAGGTAGCGGCGACGTCCCTCGATGGTGGAGGTGAAGCCGTCCCTGCGGGCCTGGGCGACGACGTCGCGCAGGTAGTCCCGCACGCCGCCGAACCGGTCGAAGTACCCCTTCATGAGGCCGCGCGCCTCGTCCACGGAGATCTTCAGCTGCTTGGACAGGCCGAAGGAGGACAGCCCGTAGGCCAGCCCGTAGCTCATCGCCTTGACCTTGGAGCGCTGCTCCGAGGTGACGTCGTCGGGGTCCACGCCGAACACCTGGGAGCCCACGAACGAGTGGAGGTCCTCCCCCGAGTTGAACGCCTCGATCAGGCCGGCGTCCTCGGAGAGGTGCGCCATGATGCGCATCTCGATCTGCGAGTAGTCGGCGGAGAGCAGCTCGGCCGGCTCGCCGTCCACGGGCGCGGCCACGAAGGCCTCACGGATCCGCCGCCCGGCCTCGGTGCGCACCGGGATGTTCTGCAGGTTCGGGTGCAGCGAGGACAGGCGGCCGGTGGCCGCGACGGTCTGCGAGTACGTGGTGTGGATCCGGCCGTCCGGGGCGACCGTCTCCCGCAGCCCCTCGACGGTCTGCCTGAGCTTGGTGGCGTCCCGGTGCGCCATGAGGTTCTCGAGGAACGGGTGCTGCGTCTGCTCCAGGAGGTCCTGCAGCGAGTCCACGTCGGTGGACCAGCCCGTCTTCGTCTTGCGGGTCTTCGGCATGTCGAGGTGCTCGAACAGCACCTCCTGCAGCTGCTTCGGGGAGCCCAGGTTGACCTTCATCCCACCGGTCTCCTCGGCCACGGACGCCCACGCGGACTCCTTGGCCGCCTCGGCGCGGTCGGTGAAGTCGGCCAGCAGGGCGGACAGGGCGTCCCCGTCCACGGCGATGCCGGCGAGCTCCATGCGGGCCAGCAGGCGCGCCAGCGGGATCTCCATCTCCTGGAGGAGCCGCTGGGCGCCGCGCTCGAGCACCTGCGGGGTGAACGCCTGGGACAGCCGGCGCACCACCCACGCGGAGCGGGCAGCCCGGGCCGCGCGCGCGGTGCGCTCGGCCTCCTCCTGCGCGCCGTCCAGGTCGAAGGCGCCCTGCGCCCCCGCGGCGGCCGACTCGGGCGCCTCGAGCGGCTCCTGCAGGTGTGCCTGGGAGAGGGTGGCCAGGTCGGTGTCCCGCCGATCCGGCTGGATCAGGTAGGCCGAGAGGGCGACGTCGTCGACGACGCCGTGCAGGGACGTGTCCGCAGGCAGGGCGGTGGGGCCGGTGGGCACGGCGATCGCCTTGAGGGTGCGCTTGAGGTCGTGCACGGCCTTGGCCGCACCGTCCTCCGCCAGCAGGTCGCCGAGGGCGGCGACCAGGCCGGGGTCCGCGTCGGCGTCCGTCAGGTCCACGTAGAGGGCGGCGTCCTCGGCGGCCAGTGCGAGCCCGACGGGCGTGCCGAACGTCCCCGGGACCGGCACCTTGCGCTTGGGCAGCAGGTCCGGGCCGTCGATCTCCACGTGCAGGCCGAGCAGGGTGCCGGCGTGGGCGGAGACGAACGCGTGGACGTCGTCCGCGGTGGCGGCGAGCACGGCGGCGGGGGCCTCGGCCACGGGGGCGGCCGGAGCGGCCGAGCCGAGGCGCTCGGCGAACACCTCGAACACGCGCTCCCGGATGCGCTGGAACTGCAGCGCGTCGAACAGCTCCTCGACGACCTCCCGCTCCGGCATGGTCAGCTCCATGGCGTCCAGGGAGACGTCGAGGTCCAGGTCGCGCACGAGCGCGTTCAGGCGGCGGTTGCGGCGCACGTCGTCGAGGTGCGCGCGCAGCGCCTCGCCCTTCTTGCCGGTGATCTCGTCCGCGTGGGCGAGCACGCCGTCCAGGTCCCCGTACTTCTGCAGCCACTTCGCCGCGAAGCCGGGGCCGACGCCGGGCACGCCGGGCAGGTTGTCCGCGGACTCCCCGACGAGGGCCGCCAGCTCGGGGTACTGCTCCGGGCGGACGCCGTACTTGGCCTCCACGTCCGCGGCCGTCATGGGCGGGATGTCGGAGACGCCCTTCTTCGGGTAGAGCACCTGGGTGCGCTCCGAGATGAGTTGGAACGCGTCCCGGTCCCCCGAGACCACGCACACGTCCCAGCCCTGGGCCTCCGCCTGGGCGGAGAGGGTCGCGACGATGTCGTCGGCCTCGAAGTCCTCCTTGGTGAGCGTGGGGATGCCGAGGGCCTCCATGACCTTGACCGTCAACTCGATCTGGCCCGCGAACTCGGCCGGGGTCTCGGAGCGCCCCGCCTTGTACTCGCCGTATTCGGCGGAGCGGAACGTGGGGCCGGAGAGGTCGAAGGCGACCGCCACGTGGGTGGGGGCCTGCTGCCGGATCATCGTGAGCAGCATGGACGTGAACCCGTACACGGCGTTGGTGTGCTGGCCGGTGTCCGTGGCGAAGTTCTCCGCCGGCAGCGCGTAGAACGCGCGGAAGGCCATGGAATGGCCGTCCAGCACGAGCAGGCGGGGACGGGCCTCGGTGCTGTTCTCACCCATGTGGTGTTGCTCCTCTCGACAGACCCTGCCAGCCTACTGGGCATGACCGACACGACCACCGCTCCCGAGCGTGCCCAGGCCCTCCTCGCGGGGCTCACCTTCCACGCCGGAATCCGCCCCGAGCTCACCGACGAGGAGCGGGCGGCGCTCGCGACGGCGGCGGGCATGACGCCCGCCGTGCAGGAGGCCCTCGGCGGCCCGGCCGTGAGCCACCTCGCCCTGAAGATGGGCATCCGGTTCCTCGAGCTGTCCGCAGAGCGCTCCGTCGCCACCATGCCGGTCGCCGGCAACGAGCAGCCCGTGGGGCTGCTCCACGGGGGAGCGCACCTGGTGCTGGCCGAGTCGCTCGGCTCCCTCTCCGCGAAGGTCCATGCCGGGCCGCACCGCGGCGCCGTGGGCACGGAGATCGGCGCGACGCATCACCGCTCGGTCCGCTCCGGCCTGGTCACCGGCACGGCCACCGCGATCCACCTGGGGCGCACGCTCACCACGCACGAGATCGTCATGACGGACGAGGAGGGGCGGCGCCTCTCCACGGTGCGGATGACGAACATGCTGCTCGACCCCCGCTGAGGGCCGACGCGCGGCCCGATCCTGCGCGGCGTCAGTCCTCCGGGTGCCGGGGCGCGGGCTCGCCGTGCTCCCGCCCGGGGGTGTCCTCCGCCAGCTCGTCGTAGTGGGCGAGGTTCATCGGCACGCCCGTCAGGTACGCCGACCGGCCCAGGGCCATGGTGGCGATCGCCGCGGTGCCCAGCTGCAGCACCACGATCAGGACGACCTTCACGAGGTTCGCGACGGACGGCATGAGCAGCAGCCCACCGGTGACGATCAGGATCATCCCGACGCCGCCGGCCGTGCCGGTCGCGGAGATGCGGGTGTAGGGGTCCGGGAAGCGGATCAGCCCGACGGCGGCGCCCAGGAACACGACGGCGCCCGCCACGGCGAGGACGGAGCCGGCCACGGTCATCACGAGGTCCACGGGGGTCCTCCTCTCAGCGCTTGCCGCGCGTCAGCGCGCGGGCCAGGGACATCCCGGAGAGGAACGCGACGATCGCCGCCACCAGCACCAGGTCGAACGTGAACGGGTTCTGCGCGCGGACGCCGAACATCACCACCATGCCCAGGACGCTGAAGGTCAGCAGGTCCCCGGAGACGGCGCGGTCGGCGTCGAGCGGGCCGCGGAGGATGCGCACGGCGGACACCAGCGCGGCCACGAGCAGCAGGGCGATGGCGAGGTCGATCCCCGCCAGCGACCAGTCGTAGTCCTGCAGGAGCCCGCTCATCGGGCCACCCCCGTGCGGCGCATCGCGTGGAGCATGCGGGCCTCCATGTCGTGGATCTCGGCGCGCAGGGCGTCGGCGTCGTCGGCGTACAGGCCGTGGACGTACAGCAGGCGGCGGGCCTCGGGGTCGCCCGGCTCCTGACCCTGGGCGCCCTCGCGCCGGGTGCCCAGGGTGAGGGTGCCCGGGGTGAGGGTGATCAGGGCGGAGAACAGGGTGACCTCGGCGTCGGTGCGGCAGTTGCTGCGCACCCGCGCGATGCCGGAGCGAGCCTGGTCCCCGGGGGTCAGCAGGTCGTGGAGCACCGCGCCCGAGGACGTCACGAGGGCCCACGCGTACCAGCACCAGAACAGGAGCCAGCGCAGCGGCCAGGACGCCGCCGAGGCGGTGCCGGGGGTCAGGTCGACGCCCCCGTCGGGATGGTGGACGGTCATGACGAGGCCTCCTCACGCGGCGGGCGGACGGTTCGGGTCGGGGTCATCGGCCGAGCACCGCCTCGATGTACGCGGTGGGGTCGGCCAGGCCGCGGGCCGCCTGGTCCGTCACGGACCAGAGCCCCTCGGCGCCGAGGCCGAGGGCGAGGGTGGCGGCGGCCATCAGCGCGGCCGGGCCGGCCAGGCGCAGCGGGATGCGCGAGGCCGTGTGGTCCTCGTCCGGGTCGACGACGACGGGCAGGACGCCCGTGGGCGTGTCCAGGGTCTCCGTCGACGCCCAGGCCTCCGCGCGCTCCGAGTCCGTGCTCGAGCCGCGGCCCGCGGGGTGCACGGGGGCGCCGGCGGCCGGCATGACGCCGTCCCCGTGGACCAGGGGCAGCGCGGCGGTGTCGAGCCGCTCCCGATGGCCGTGCGGGGCCCGGGGGCGACCCCAGAACCAGGCGTCCCAGATCCGCAGGAGCGCCCACAGGCTGATGAGGGAGGCGACCAGGACGAGCACCACCGTGACCGTGCGGCCCGCCGCGACGCCGGCCAGCACCAGGGCGAGCTTGCCGGCGAACCCGGAGAACGGCGGGATGCCCACCAGGGACAGCATGCCGACGAAGAACGCGGCGGCGATCAGCGGCTCGCGCACCGCGAGGCCCTGCAGGTCGGCCAGCCGGCCGGAGCCGTAGCGCACCTCGATCGCGCCCGTGGCGGTGAGCAGGCACGCCATGACCACCATGTGGTGCACCAGGTAGAACAGGCCCGCGGACAGCCCGGCCTGGGTGGCCAGGCCGAGTCCGACCATGATGCCGCCGATGCCCGAGACCATCTGCCAGGACAGCACCGCGCGCGCCCCGTGCTCGCCCACGGACGCCACGGCGCCGACCATCAGCGTGGCCAGGCACAGCGTCAGGATGAGCCCGAGGAGGCGGGGGTCGCCGTCGTACACGACCATGTAGATCCGGTACATGGCGTAGACCGCGACCTTGGTGTGGAGCGCGGCGAAGATCGCCGTCACCGCCGGGGAGGTGGACGGGTAGGCGCGGGCGAGCCAGCCGTGCATCGGCAGCATGGACGCCTTGATGGACAGCGCGAAGAGGACGAGGCCCGCCGCGAGGGCGACGCGCACGTCGCCGCGCGCGGCCCCGGCCAGCACGGCCATGTTCACCGAGCCCGTGAGGGCGTACACGAAGCCGACGCCCGTGACCAGGATCGTGGAGGTCAGCAGGTTCAGGGTCACGTACATGCGGGCGCCGTCCACGCGCCGCAGGGGCTCACGGCGGTTCGCGGAGAGCACGTACAGCCCGTAGGAGGGCAGCAGCATGACCTCGATGAACACGAACAGGTTGAACAGGTCCGCGGTGAGCAGGGCCCCGTGCACGCCGGCCATGAGCACGAGCATGAAGGGCGCGAAGTGGGCCGAGTTGGCCACGCGGGAGCCGTAGGCGAACCACGCGCCCACGAGCGTCAGCCCCGCCGTGAGCGCGACCATCAGCCCGGTGAGCATGTCCGCGGCGAACGCGATCGCGATGCCGTCCGGCCATCCGCCCACGCCCGCGGCGGCCACGGAGCCGTCCGCCGCGCGGGCCATGAGCAGGCCTCCCCCGACGGTCCCGCCGGCGAGCACGGCGGCCAGCACGGCCCGATGGAGGCGGGGCCGGGAGCCTGCGACGACGAGCAGCCCCGCCGACAGGAGCGGCACGGCGACGAACAGGGGCAGCAGCAGTCCGACGGCGTGGTCGCTCATGCGCGCTCCTCCCGCTCGGGCGTGGCGCCGGCCTCCGGCGCGGCGGGCAGGGAGCCGGTCAGGGTGCGGGCCGCCGCATGGCGCTCGGCCAGGGGGAAGCGGGCGTCCGCGGCCGCGGCCTCGCGGACGTCGGGGCGCTCGCCCGGGGCGGCGACGGCGTCGTCCGCACGGCCGGTCACGGCGAGCACGAGCAGCAGGACGGTCACCGCGAAGGAGATGACGATGGCCGTCAGCACGAACGCCTGAGGCAACGGGTCGGCAGCCCCGGCCGGGGCGGGGCCGCCGTCCACGAACGGCAGGGCGCGGCGGTCGGTGCCGCCGGTGGCCAGGATCGCGAGGTTCGCGGCATGGCCCAGCAGGACCATGCCCAGGATCACGCGCAGCAGCTCGCGCTTGGAGAACAGGTAGACGGCGCCGGCCATGAGCAGGCCGACGGTGAGCGCGACGGTCATCGGGCCGCCTCCTCTCGGGCGGACTCGCCGCCGGTGGTCGGTGCGGGGGCGGCGTCGTCGGCGGTGGCGTTGTCCGGGCCCAGGAGGCGGAACGCGGCCACGATCAGCCCGAGGACGGCGAGGTACACGCCCATGTCGAAGGCCAGGGTGGTGCCCAGGCTGTAGCCGAGGACCTTGACGCTCGCCGACCCGAGGAAGCCCTTGCCGGTGAGGTACCCGGCCAGGCCGGCCACGGTGCCCAGGGTCACGCCGCCGCCGATCAGGGCCAGGTACGGCCAGCGCAGGCGCGGCTCGTCGTCCGTGTCCGCGGAGAGGTGCAGCAGCGCGTAGCCCGCGCCGCCGACGAGCGCGGCGATGAACCCGCCCCCGGGCTCGTAGTGGCCGCGCAGCAGCAGCAGCACGGACAGCACCAGGATGATGGGCCCCAGCGCGCGGCCGAAGGTCCGGGCGTAGACGAGGTTCTCGTGGACCGCGGCCAGCGGGGAGCGCACGTCCACGGCGGACGGCTGCGGGGGCGCCGGGCGGCGGTTCATGAGCAGGGCGGCGACGGTCAGACCGGTCACACCGAGCACCGTCATCTCCCCCAGCGTGTCGAGCGCGCGGAAGTCCACGAGGATCACGTTGACGACGTTGTGCCCGCCGGCGTCCGGGTAGGTGCGGTCCAGGTAGTACTGCGCGATGTCCGAGATCTCCCGCCGGCCCGTGAAGGCCAGCACGCTCAGGGTGGAGGCGACGCCGGCGATCACCGCGGCGGCCACCGCCCCCGCGCGGTGCGGCGTGGACTCCGCAGAGAATCGGGCGGGCAGGCGGCGGAGCAGCAGCACCATGACGCAGACGGTGAGGACCTCCACCATCAGCTGGGTGAGGGCCACGTCCACGGCCCCGAGGGTGAAGAACCACAGCGTGACGCCGAAGCCCACCGTGCCCACGACCACCATGGCCGCGATGCGGGTGCGCGCGCGCAGGGTGGCGGCCACGCCCACGCCGACGAGGGCGACCAACGCCCAGTCATGCCAGCGCGAGGGCTGCCCGACGACGGCCGGCAGATCCGGCGACGCGACGACCCCGGCCACGGCGAAGGCACCGAGCACCAGTGCGGGCATCAGCAGGTGCGCCCGCGGGGCGATGCCGCCGGAGACGCGGGAGACCGCGGCGCCCAGGGACACGGCCCCGCGCAGGATCCCGTCCACGACGCCGAGGCCCGAGAACGGCAGCCCCGCATGGGAGGCGACGCGCTCGACCGGACGGCGCGCGGCCACCAGGGCCAGGCCCGCCGCGATGACGCCTGCCGAGACGAGCAGCGCCGGGGTCACGCCGTGCCAGAGTGCGAGGTGCGCGTGGACCGGGGCGCCGGCCGCGGCCGTGGCGGCGGCCGCGACGGCCTCGTCGAGGACGCCGGGGACCAGCCCGAGGACCAGGGTCACGACCACGCCGAGCACGGGCACGGCCCAGAAGGCCGCGGGGGCCTCGTGGACGTCCTCGCCGCGGCCCGCCGACCACATGTCGGCGGCACCGGCGGGCGCGGTGCCCCACACGCCGAGGGCGCCGAGCACCAGGCGACCGGAGTAGGCGACGGTGAACACGCTGGTCAGGGCGATGCCCGCGGTGACCAGGCCGGGCAGCCAGGCCGGGCCCTGCGCACCGAGGGCGGCGTCGAGCAGGCCCTCCTTGGAGACGAAGCCCAGCAGCGGGGGCAGACCCGCCATGGAGGCGGCCGCCACGGCGATCGCGGCGCCGGTGACGGGCATCCGCACGTGGCGGGCGGCGAGGTCGCGCAGGTCGCGGGTGCCCGCCTCGTGGTCCACGACCCCGATGAGCATGAACAGCGTGGACTTGAACAGGGCGTGCGCCACGGTGTGCACCACCGCGGCGGCCAGGGCGGTGGGGGTGCCGACGCCGATCGCCGTCACCAGGAGGCCGAGCTGGCTCATGGTGGAGTAGGCCAGCAGGCCCTTGAGGTCGTGCCGGCGGATCGCGGAGACCGCGCCGAGCAGCGCCGTCGTCAGGCCGGAGCCGATCAGGAGGGCGGACCAGACGGGCGTGCCGGCCAGCACGGGGCTGAACACCAGCAGCAGGTAGATGCCGGCCTTCACCATGGCGGCGGCGTGCAGGTACGCGGAGACCGGGGAGATGGCCACCATGGAGTCCGGCAGCCAGGACTGGAACGGGAACTGCGCCGACTTGGTGAACGCGGCGACGGCCAGCAGCGCGGCCACCGGGGCGGCGAAGCCCGGGTCCGCCCACGCGTCCGAGGCCAGCGCCCCGGACAGGGACGCCGTCCCGGTGCGCGCGGCCGTCAGCGCGACCGCGGCGAGCAGGCACAGCCCTCCGCCGACCGTGACGAGGAGGGTGCGGATCGCCGGGCGGCGCGCGTGGTCCCCGGAACGGGCGATCAGCAGGAACGAGGCGAAGGACGTGAACTCCCACGCCACGAACAGGACCACCAGGTTGTCCGCCAGCACCAGCAGCAGCATGGACGCGGCGAACGCCGTCATCAGCGTGTAGAAGGAGCCGGCGCGGGCCTCGTCTCGGTCCCGGGGCAGGTACCGGCTGGAGTAGGCCAGGATGCCCGCGCCCACCACGAGCACCAGCAGCGCGAAGACGAACGCGAGTCCGTCCAGGCGCAGGTCCAGGTGGGCTCCCAGGGACGGGATCCACGGACGGCGCTCGACGACGGTCTCCCCGCCCCCGCCGGCGCGCGCGGACACGAGGGCCCCCGCGGAGGTCAGCAGGGGAAGGGCGAGGACCCATCCGGCGTCGCGGCCGAGGGTGCGCCCGAGGGGGGCGGCCAGGACGACGGCGAGGAGGGTGAGCAGGAGGCTGGTCAGCAGCATGGACACCTCGGGGGCTCGAGGGCGGACGACGGGCGGCGGCGGCTCAGCGCCGGGGCGGTTCCCCCGCCTGGACGCTCCCCCACTCGGAGATCTGCCCGTTCGTCCCCACGGCGCGCACCGGGCACGCGGTGGCCAGCAGGCTCACGGCGTGACGCTGCGGAGCGGACACGGGGGCCTCCTCCCGGCGCGCGGTTGACGCGGTTGACGGTGCCCGAAGTGGGACTCGAACCCACACGCCTTGCGGCACCGCATTTTGAGTGCGGCGTGTCTACCGATTCCACCATTCGGGCCGGCCGCCGATCGGCGGACGCGGACACTGTACCAGTGACGCGCGTGACACTCCGGGGCGGACGCGCTCGGACGCACCGGCTCCCGCCCTCCCGCGCCCGAGTAGGCTGGGCCGCAGTGCCGCCCTCGACGCCGGCCCCGGGGCTCCGGGCGACCGCTCGTCGGCGCGCCCCCGCCGTCCGTCCTGCACGAGGAGTCGCCCGATGACCATCCCCGCTGAGAGCGCCGACCCGACCGCCGGGCTGCGCGTCGTCGTCGCCGAGGACGAGGCCCTCATCCGCCTGGACGTCGTGGAGACCCTGACGCACGCCGGGCACACGGTCGTCGCGGAGGTCGGCGACGGGCAGGCCGCGGTCGCGGCCGTCCGGGAGCACCGCCCGGACATCGTGGTCATGGACGTGATGATGCCCGTCATGGACGGCATCGCCGCCGCCGGGGAGATCGCCGCCGAGCGGCTGGCCCCCGTGGTCATGCTCACCGCGTTCAGCCAGCGGGACCTCGTCGAGCGGGCCTCCCAGGTCGGTGCCATGGCCTACGTGGTCAAGCCCTTCACGGAGAAGGACCTCCTGCCCGCGATGGAGCTCGCGGTGGCGCGCTTCGACCAGCTGCGCGGGCTCGAGGAGGAGGTGCGCGGCCTGGAGGACCGGCTGGCCACACGCAAGCTCGTGGACCGCGCCAAGTCCCTGCTGCAGGCGCACATGGGCCTCTCCGAAGCCGAGTCCTTCCGCTGGATCCAGAAGACGTCCATGGACCGGCGCCTGACCATGCGCGAGGTCGCGCAGACGGTCGTCGACCAGATCGGCGCCTGACGCTCCGGTCCCCCGCGGGGATCACATCGGCGAGTGCGCCGCCCAGAAGCCGACCGGCTCGCGATCCTCCGGGGCCACGGGCGAGGAGTCCGCGGCGACGCCGTCGCCCACGCGGTGGACGCGCAGGGTGTTCGTGGAGCCGACCTTCCCAGGAGGAGAGCCCGCCGCGATCACGACGAGGTCGCCCTGCTCCGCGATCCCCTCGCTGGTGAGGGACTCCTCCACCTGCATGGTCATCTTGTCCGTGGAGTCCGCGAACGGGACCATCTTCGGGTAGACGCCCCACGTCAGGCACAGGATGTTGTGGGTGTGCTCCTCGTGCGTGAACGCGTAGATCGGCTGGCTCGGGCGCAGGCGGGACAGCCGACGCGCCGTGTCACCGGACTCCGTGAACGTGGCCAGGAACGGGATGTCCAGCTGGCCGGCCACCTCCACGGCCGCACGGGTGATCGCGCCGCCGCGGGTGCGGGGGCGCGAGCCGAGGGGGTGGATCATGTCCAGGCCGTGGGTCTCCGTGGACTCGATGATCCGCGCCATCGTCTCGACGGTCTGCACCGGGTAGGCGCCCACGGAGGTCTCGCCGGAGAGCATCACGGCGTCCGCGCCGTCCAGCACCGCGTTGGCGCAGTCCGAGGCCTCGGCGCGCGTCGGCCGGGGGTTCTCGATCATGGACTCCAGGACCTGGGTGGCCACGATGACGGGCTTCGCCCACCGGCGGGCGAGCTCGATGGCGCGCTTCTGGACGATCGGCACGTCCTCCAGCGGCAGCTCCACGCCGAGGTCGCCGCGCGCCACCATGATGGCGTCGAAGGCGTCGACGATGGCCTCGAGGTTGTCCACGGCCTGCGGCTTCTCGATCTTGGCGATCACCGGGATCCGGCGCCCGACCTCGTCCATGACCTCGTGCACGCGCGTGACGTCCGCCGCGTCGCGCACGAAGGAGAGGGCGACCATGTCCACGCCGGTCTCGAGGGCCCAGCGCAGGTCCTCCTCGTCCTTCTCCGACAGGGCGGGCACGTTCACGGCGACGCCGGGCAGGTTGATGCCCTTGTTGTCGGAGACCTTGCCGGGGACGACGACCTCGGTCACCACGTCGGTGTCCGTCACCTCCACGGCGCGCAGCCGGACCTTGCCGTCGTCGACCAGGAGCGGGTCGCCCACGCTGACGTCCCCGGGCAGGCCCTTGTGGGTGGTGCCGACGATCTCCCTGCTGCCGGTGACCTCGCGGGTGGTGATGGTGAACCGGTCCCCCACGGCGAGCTCGTGCGGCCCGTCGGAGAAGCGGGCCAGGCGGATCTTGGGGCCCTGCAGGTCCGCGAAGATCGCGACGGGGCGCTTCTCCTCGACCGAGAGCCGACGGACGCGCTCATAGGACGAGGCGTGGACCTCGTGGTCTCCGTGGCTCATGTTCAGACGGACCACGTCGGCGCCTGCCCGGATCAGCGCGCGGGTGGTCTCGTCGGTCTGGGTGGCCGGGCCGAAGGTGGCGATGATCTTGGCGTGTCTCATGGGGTCCACCCTAGGCCGCGGGCCCGCCCTCCGAGGGGGACGGGTCCGCGCTCCGCCGGTGCGGGGTGACGCAGGTCTCAGCCGAGGACGAGGCCCCGGTCCGTGGGGTCCACCGGGTGCGGGAGCCGCGACCAGCTCTCGAGGGACTCGTCCACGGCCTGCGCGCACGCGCGCCCCTCGGCGATGGCCCACACGACCAGGGAGGCGCCGCGCCCGGCGTCGCCGCAGACGAAGACGCCGGGCTCGTCCGTCTCGTAGGTCCCCGCCCGGGCCACGAGGCCGCGTTCCGTGCGCACGGCCAGCTGCGCGGTCAGCGCCTCTTCCTCGACCCCCGTGAAGCCCAGGGCGAGCAGCACCAGGTCCGCCTTGACCTCGCGCTCGGTGCCGGCCTTGGGCCCCCGGGTGCCGTCCGCCCGGTACTCGGTCTCCGCGACGCGCAGGGCGCGCACGCGGCCGTTCTCGTCGCCGAGGAACTCCACGGTGGAGGCGAGGTGCTCACGCTGACCGCCCTCGGCGTCGGCCGTGGTCATCTGGTGGACCTTCGGCACGGTCGGCCACGGCTGGTGCACCGGACGGTCCACGGGCAGCTGCTGGCCGATCGCGAGCGTGGTCACCGAGGCCGCGCCCTGGCGGTGCGCGGTGCCGATGCAGTCCGCACCGGTGTCGCCGCCGCCCAGGACGACGACGTGACGCCCCTCCGCCGTGATCTGGCCGGGCACGTCGTCGCCGGCGGTGGCGTGATTGGACTGCACGAGGTAGTCCATGGCCAGGTGGATGCCGTCCAGGCCGCGGCCGGGCACGGGCAGCTCCCGTCCCACGGGGGCGCCGGTGGCCACGATCACCGCGTCGAAGCGGGCCTTGAGGGCGTCCCACGCGAGGTCCCGACCGATCTCCACCCCGGTGCGGAAGCGCGTGCCCTCCGCCTCCATCTGCGCCAGGCGGCGGTCCAGGACGTCCTTCTCCAGCTTGAAGTCCGGGATGCCGTAGCGCAGGAGGCCGCCGGGGCGGTCGTCCCGCTCGTAGACGACCACGGTGAAGCCGGCCCGCGTGAGCTGCTGGGCCGCGGCCAGTCCGGCCGGCCCGGAGCCGACCACGGCCACCGTGTGGCCGTTGATCCGGGTCGGCACGACCGGCTCCAGCCAGTCATGGTCGAAGATCTGCTCGGCGATGGCGACCTCGGTCTGCTTGATGGTCACGGCGGGCTGGTTGATGCCCAGCGTGCACGCATCCTCGCAGGGGGCCGGGCAGATGCGCCCGGTGACCTCGGGGAAGTTGTTCGTCGAGTGCAGCCGGGCGGCCGCGTCCTCCCAGCGCCCGCGGCGCACGAGGTCGTTCCACTCGGGGATGAGGTTCCCGAGGGGGCAGCCGGAGTGGCAGAACGGGATGCCGCAGTCCATGCAGCGGCTCGCCTGGGTGCGCACGACGGCCTCGTCCTGACGGACGTACACGTCCTTGAAGTCCATGATGCGCACCGGCACCGGGCGCGTGGGGCGCTCGACGCGCTCCCGGTTCTTCAGGAATCCGCGCGGATCAGCCACGGGTCACCTCCAGCAGTCGGTCCCAGACGGCCTCTCCGTCCGGGTCGAGTCCCTCGGCCACCGCCTCGGCCCGGGTCCGCAGGACCAGGTCGTACCGGCGGGGCAGGATGGTCGTGAAGCGGTCCCAGACGCCCTGGGCGGCGTCGCCGCCGGCGTCGAGGTCCGCGAGCAGCCGCTCGGCGACGGCGGAGCCCGTCTCCGCCCGGTGCGTGCGCAGCAGCGCGGCGATGCGCTCCCGGTCCGCCGCGGAGGGGGTGGAGAGGAGCAGATCGCCCTCGCGGACGGCCAGCGGGTTCAGGTCGGCCCGGTCCAGGTCGAGGATCCACGCGCGGCCGCCGGACATGCCGGCCGCCAGGTTGCGCCCGGTCTCTCCGAGCACGAGGGCCTCGCCGCCGGTCATGTACTCCAGGCCGTGGTCGCCGATGCCCTCGGCGACCGCGGTCGCGCCGGAGTTGCGCACGAGGAACCGCTCGCCCACGCGGCCCCGCAGGAACAGCTCGCCGGAGGTGGCGCCGTAGCCGATCACGTTGCCCGCCACGGTGTTGTCCTCTGCGGCGAAGGGGGCGGTCGCGTCTGGGCGGACGACCACGCGGCCGCCGGACAGGCCCTTCCCGACGTAGTCGTTCGCGTCGCCGTCGAGGCGCAGCGTGACGCCGGCCGGGAGGAAGGCGCCGAGGGACTGCCCCGCCTCACCGGTGAGCCGCACGGTGATCGTGTCTGCCGGCAGCTCGTCGGCCAGCCGGGTGCTGGTGACGTGGTGGCCGAGCATCGTGCCGATCGAGCGGTCCGTGTTCACCACGGACTCGTCCATCACCACGGGGGCGCCCGTCGCGAGGGTGTCCCCCAGTCGGGCGATCAGGCGGTTGTCGATGTGGGCGGCGAGGTCGTGGTCCTGGTCCACCATGCGACGCATCGGCGCGTCCGCGGCGCCCGCGCGGCGGCCCACCGAGGGGTCCGCGAGGATGCCGGAGAGGTCGAGGCCCTCCGTCTTCCAGTGGTGCAGGGCGGCGTCGACGTCCAGCAGCTCGCGGTGGCCGATCGCCTCGTCGAGGGTCCGGAAGCCCAGCTCGGCGAGCAGCTCGCGCACCTCCTGGGCGACGAACTCGAAGAAGTTGACCACGAACTCCGGCTTCCCGGTGAACCGGGAGCGCAGCTCGGGGTTCTGCGTGGCCACGCCCACCGGGCAGGTGTCCAGGTGGCACACGCGCATCATGATGCAGCCGGAGACGACGAGCGGGGCGGTGGCGAAGCCGAACTCCTCCGCGCCGAGCAGGGCGGCGACCACCACGTCGCGGCCGGTCTTGAGCTGGCCGTCGACCTGCACGGTCACCCGCTCACGCAGCCCGTTGAGCATCAGCGTCTGCTGGGCCTCGGCCAGGCCGAGCTCCCACGGTGTGCCGGCGTGCTTGAGCGAGTTCAGCGGGGAGGCGCCCGTGCCGCCGTCATGGCCGGAGATCAGCACGACGTCGGCCTTCGCCTTGGCCACGCCGGCCGCCACGGTGCCCACGCCCGACTCCGAGACCAGCTTGACATGCACCCGCGCCGCCGGGTTGGAGCGCTTGAGGTCGTGGATGAGCTGGGCCAGGTCCTCGATCGAGTAGATGTCGTGGTGCGGGGGCGGCGACACCAGGGACACGCCGGGGGTGGAGTGCCGGGTCCGCGCCACCCACGGGTAGACCTTCGCGCCCATGAGCTGGCCGCCCTCGCCGGGCTTGGCGCCCTGGGCCATCTTGATCTGCAGGTCCGTGGCGGTGGTCAGGTACAGGCTGGTCACGCCGAACCGGCCCGAGGCGATCTGCTTGATCTTCGACCGGCGCTCCGGGTCCAGCAGACGCTCGGGGTCTTCGCCGCCCTCACCCGAGTTGGAGCGCGCGCCGAGTCGGTTCATGGCGATCGCCAGGGTCTCGTGCGCCTCCTGGGAGATGGATCCGTAGGACATGGCGCCGGTGGAGAAGCGCCGGACGATCGACTCGACGGGCTCCACCTCGGAGATCGGCACCGGGGTGCGGTCCTCCGAGCGCAGCCGCATCAGCCCGCGCAGGGTCATCAGCTCCTCCGCCTGGCCGTCGACGCGCCGCGTGTAGTCCTTGAACACGTCGTAGCGGCGCTCCCGGGTGGAGTGCTGCAGGCGGAAGACGGTCTCCGGGTTGAACAGGTGCGGGGCGCCCTCGCGCCGCCACTGGTACTCGCCGCCCACCTCGAGCTCGCGGTACGGGTTGATGTCGTTGCCGTCCGGCGGGTACGCGAACTCGTGGCGCGCCTGGATCTCCGCGGCGACCACCTCCAGGCCCACGCCGTCGAGCGGGCTGGTGGTGCCCGCGAAGTACCGGTCAACGAACCGGCGGGACAGGCCGAGCGCCTCGAAGGTCTGGGCGCCCGTGTAGGAGGCCACGGTGGAGATGCCCATCTTGGACATGATCTTCTGCACCCCCTTGCCGAGGGCCTTGATCAGGTTCGCCACGGCCTGCTCGGCGGTGACGCCCTCGATCTCGCCCGTGCGGACGAGTTCCTCGGCGGACTCCATGGCCAGGTACGGGTTCACGGCGGAGGCGCCGTAGCCCAGCAGGACGGCCACGTGGTGGACCTCGCGGACGTCGCCGGCCTCGACGACCAGGGACGTGCGGGTCCGGTTGGCGCTGGCCAGCAGGTGGTGGTGCACGGCCGAGGTCAGCAGCAGGGACGGGATCGGCGCCCACTGCGCCGTCGCGCCCCGGTCCGAGAGCACGACGTACTCGACGCCGCGGTTCACCGCCGCGGAGACCTGCTCGCAGATCTCCTTCAGGCGGGTGCGGAGCTCCTCGGCCCCGCCGGCCACCCGATAGGTGCCGGTCACCTTGAGGGCCAGCCGGCCGCCGTCGCCGTCCCGCAGGTGCTGGATGCGGGCCAGCTGGTCGTTGTCGATCACCGGGAACGGCACGTCCACCTGGCGGGTATGCACCCGCTCCGCGGAGAGCACGTTGCCCTGCGGACCGATCCCGGTGCGCATCGAGGTGACCTGCTCCTCGCGGATGGCGTCCAGCGGCGGGTTCGTCACCTGCGCGAAGGACTGCACGAAGTAGTCGAAGAGCAGGCGCGGACGCTTCGAGAGCACCGCGATGGGCGTGTCGGTGCCCATCGCGCCGAGAGGCTCGGCGCCGTCACGGGCCATGGGGCCGACGAGGACGCGCAGCTCCTCCGCCGTGTAGCCGAAGATCCGCTGACGCTGCTGGATGGACTCGGACGACGGCCGCAGGTGCTCGCGCTCGGGCAGCGCGTCGAGGTCCAGGAGGTTCTGGGAGACCCACTCCTCCCACGGCGCGGCGGCGGCGACCTCGGCCTTGATCTCCTCGTCCTCGACGATCCGGCCCTGCTCCGTGTCCACCAGGAACATGCGGCCGGGGGCCACGCGTCCCTTCCGGACGACGTCGGCGGGGTCGATCGAGACGACGCCCACCTCGGAGGCGAGCACCACGAGGCCGTCCCGGGTCTCCCAGTAGCGGGCCGGACGCAGTCCGTTGCGGTCCAGGACCGCCCCTACCTGCGTGCCGTCGGAGAACGCGACGGCGGCGGGGCCGTCCCACGGCTCCATGAGCATCGAGTGGTACTGGTAGAACGCGCGGCGGGCCGGGTCCATGGTGGCGTGGTTCTCCCAGGCCTCCGGGATCATCATCATCACGGCCTGGGTGAGCGGCCGGCCCGACAGCATCAGGAGCTCCGCGACCTCGTCGAAGGAGGCCGAGTCCGAGCCGATGGGACTGATCAGCGGGAACAGCTCCTCCGGCACCTCCCCGAGCATCGGGTGCTTGAGCTGGCCCTGGCGGGCGCGCATCCAATTGCGGTTGCCCTTGACCGTGTTGATCTCGCCGTTGTGCGCGATCGTGCGGAAGGGCTGGGCCAGCGGCCAGGACGGGAAGGTGTTCGTGGAGAACCGGGAGTGCACGATGCCCAGCCGCGTGGTGAACCGCGGGTCGGAGAGGTCCGGGTAGAACGGCTCGAGCTGGGCGGTGGTCAGCATGCCCTTGTAGACGATGGTCTGCGACGACAGGGACGGGAAGTACACGCCGGCCCGGGACTGGGTACGGCGGCGCAGGCGCCAGGCCCGCACGTCGAGGGACTGCCCCGGCTCGGTGCCGTCCTCACCCTCGGCCAGCGCGAGGAAGACCTGCTCGAAGGAGGGCATCGCCGCGCGCGAGCCCGTGCCCAGCGCGGAGGGGTCGGTGGGGACCACGCGCCAGGCCAGGACGTCGAGGCCCTCGGCCTGGGCGAGCTCCTCGACGGCCGCCTTGGCCTCGGCGCGCTCGCCCTCGAGCGGCGGGAGGAAGGCGATGCCGGCGGCATACTCCCCCACGGGGGGCAGCTCCACGTCCAGGACGGCCCGGAACAGCTCGTCCGGGAGCTGGGTGAGCAGACCCGCGCCGTCGCCGGTGCCCTCGTCCGCGCCCACGGCGCCGCGGTGCTCCAGGGCTCGCAGCGCGGTGAGGGCGTGCTCGACGATGTCGTGGCCGGGGGTGCCACGCAGCGTGGCGATGACGGCCAGACCGCAGTTCTCCGTCTCCCGGGCCGGGTCGTACAGGCCCTGGGGCTCGGGGAACGCCGCGTAGCGGACGAAGGGATCGTCCGACCGCCCGGAACGGGGGGTCGGAGCGGACAGGGGGGCAACGGTCATGGTCGCCGTCCTTTCCGGGTGCGCAGGTGCTCGGACGGGGACGGCGTCGGCCCCTCGCCCCGGAACGGTCACTCCGGGACGGGAAGACAGTACACCCGTCACTGTGCTCCCGTTCACACGGGCCGGTTGTGTGACGCAGGCCTCTCGGCAGCCCGTCCGGTGGGGACCGTCGGGCGTTCGGCGGCCCCGAGAGGGGACGACGAGGGCCCCTCCGCAGCGGCGGAGGGGCCCTCGAGGGGCGGGACTGTCAGGCGCCGACGTCGTCCCACGCGTGGGAGCCGGAGCCGCCCTGGGTCGTGCGGACGGCGGGTGCCGCAGCGGGTCCGGCGCCCTCGACGTCCTCTCCCACGGGCCCGTGGCCGTCACGCCAGACGCTCTGCCGGGCGTGCGGACCGGCCGCCGCGCCGCGGTGGCGCAGCAGGATGCCGATCAGGAACGCGAGGGCGATCGCGAACATCAGCAGCGAGGTCCACACGTTCAGCCGCTGGGTGACGCCGAAGAGGGTGACCAGCTCGGCGTCGTCGATGCGCATCATCTCGATCCACGTGCGCCCGGCGGTGTACCACGCCACGTAGGACCACAGCATGGCGCCGTGGCGCAGGTGCAGCCGGCGGTCGACCAGCAGCAGGACCGCCACGCCGAGCAGGTTCCAGAGGCTCTCGTACAGGAAGGTCGGGTGGAACAGCGTGCCGGGGGCGTACTGCGCCGGGAAGTTCGGGCTCGCCGGGTCCACCGTCAGCCCCCACGGGAGCGTGGTGGGCCCGCCGAAGAGCTCCTGGTTGAACCAGTTGCCCCAGCGGCCGATGGCCTGGGCCAGCAGCACCCCGGGTGCCACGACGTCGGCGAACGCGGTCAGGCGCAGGCCGTACCGGCGGCACGCGATCCACGCGCCCACCGCGCCGAGCGCGATGGCGCCCCAGATGCCCAGGCCGCCGTTCCACACGTAGAGGATCTTGATCGGGTCACCCGTGCCGTCGTAGCCGGGGCCGAAGTACAGGTCCGGCGAGGAGAACACATGGTAGAGCCGCCCGCCGACGAAGCCGAAGGGGATGGCCCAGAGCGCGATGTCCAGGACGCGGCCCTCGGGGCCCCCGCGGTCCGCCCAGCGACGGCCCGACAGCCAGAGGGCCACCACGATGCCCGCGATGATGCACAGCGCGTAGGCATGGATCTTCATGGGACCGAGCTCGAACCCGTCCCAGACGGGCGCGGGGAACGCGGCCAGCGGCGTCAGCGCTCCGCTGCCCACGCTCAGGACTCCTTCGCGGTGCCGGCGGCCAGCTCGCGCGCCAGTGCCCCGACGGCCTCGGGGCCGCCGTCGCGCAGCGCCTTCACGAGGGCGGTGCCGACGATGGCCCCGTCCGCGTAGGAGCCGATCTCCCGGACGTGGTCGGCCGAGGAGATGCCCAGGCCCACGCACACGTTGCGGGCGCCGGCGGCCTTGGCACGGGCGACGACGCGCTCCGCGGCGTCGGAGACCTTGCCCCGGGCGCCCGTGACGCCCATGACGGAGACGCCGTAGACGAAGCCGCGGGAGGACTCCACGGCCAGGCGGACGCGCTCGTCCGACGAGGACGGCGCGGTGAGGAAGATGCGGTCCAGGCCGTGCTCCTCCGAGGCCTCGAACCATTCGCCGGCCTCCTCGGGGACGAGGTCCGGGGTCACGAGACCGGCGCCGCCGGCCTCGGCGAGTCGGCGCGCGAACTCGTCGACGCCCATCCGGTCCACGAGGTTCCAGTAGGTCATCACCACGACGGCGGCCTCCGTGCGCTCGGTGATGCG
Source organism: Micrococcus porci (assembly GCF_020097155.1). Taxonomy (NCBI): domain Bacteria; kingdom Bacillati; phylum Actinomycetota; class Actinomycetes; order Micrococcales; family Micrococcaceae; genus Micrococcus; species Micrococcus porci. The sequence goes on from NZ_CP083691.1 coordinate 1,819,232, forward strand.
GCGCACCACCTCGAACACGTCGCGCGTGTGGAAGCCGTTCGCCAGCGCGTGGCTCGTGGCGGCCTGGATGACCGGGCCGTCCATCACGGGGTCCGAGTACGGCAGGCCGATCTCGATGACGTCGACGCCGTTCTCCCCGAGCTGGACGGCCGCCTCGACGGACTCGTCGATGCTCGGGTAGCCCGCCGGGAGGTACCCGATCAGGGCGGTGCGCCCGGCGGCGCGCGCGCGTTCGATGGCGTCGCCGGCCGTCGACGGCTTCTCCGCCGTGGCTTCGTGCTGCTGGTCGGGAGTGCTCATGGGGGCGCTCACTGCTCCTCTCCGGGGGTCATCTCCTCGAGCGGGTCCTTCTGCTCGTCCGCCTCGCCCAGGCCGAACCAGGCGGCGGCCGTGGCGACGTCCTTGTCCCCGCGACCGGACAGGTTGACGATGATGATCCGTTCCTCGCCCTCCGGGGTGCCCTCCCCGACGAGGCCCTCGTCCCGCCAGCGGCGCGCGAGGCGCAGGGCGCCGGCCAGGGCGTGGGCCGACTCGATGGCCGGCGTGATGCCCTCGGTGCGGGTCAGGCGCAGCAGCGCGTCCATGCACTCCGTGTCGGTGACGGGCTCGTAGGTCGCCCGGCCGGTGTCGTTGAGGAAGGCGTGCTCCGGCCCGACGGCCGGGTAGTCCAGGCCGGCGGAGATCGAGTGCGAGTCGATCGTCTGCCCGTCCTCGTCCTGCATCAGGTAGGTGCGCGCACCGTGCAGCACGCCGGTGCGGCCCAGGGTGATGGAGGCGGCATGACGGCCGGTCTCGACGCCGTCGCCGCCGGCCTCGAAGCCGTAGAGCTCCACCTCAGGGTCGTCGAGGAAGCCGTGGAACAGGCCCATGGCGTTGGACCCGCCGCCCACGCACGCCGCGACGGCGTCCGGCAGCCGGCCGGTCTGGGCCAGGATCTGCTCGCGCGCCTCCTCGCCGATCACGGAGTGGAAGTAGCGCACCATGGCGGGGAACGGGTGCGGGCCCGTGACCGTGCCCATCAGGTAATGCGTGGTGTCCACGGAGGCGACCCAGTCGCGCAGCGCCTCGTTGATCGCGTCCTTGAGCGTGCGGGCGCCGATGGTCACGGGGATGACCTCCGCACCGAGCATCTGCATGCGGGCCACGTTCAGGGCCTGCCGGCGGGTGTCCTCCTCTCCCATGTACACCGTGCACTCCATGCCGAACAGCGCGGCGGCGGTGGCCGTGGCCACCCCGTGCTGGCCGGCGCCGGTCTCCGCGATCAGGCGGGTCTTGCCCATGCGCCGCGCCAGCAGGGCCTGGCCGATCACGTTGTTGATCTTGTGGGAGCCGGTGTGGTTGAGGTCCTCGCGCTTGAGGAAGATCCGCACGCCCGGCACCTCGGCCGCGAACCGGGGGGCCTCGGTGAGCAGGGAGGGACGGTTCACGTAGTTGGCGTAGAGGTCCTCGAGCTCGGCGAGGAACTCGGGGTCCTGGCGGGCGGCCTCGTAGGTGTCGGCCACCTCCTTCAGGGCCGCCATGAGGGACTCCGGCATCCACTGCCCGCCGTAGCGGCCGAAGTACGGCCCCGGCTGGTCCTGGAACGGCCCCGCGACGTCGACGGACTCGGTGCTGGTCATGGTGTGCCCTCCTAGGGGGTGGGGACGGTCAGCGGACGGTGAGGGACGCGGCCCGGAACGCGCGCAGCGCGTCGGCGGGGGCGCCGTGCCGGACGAGCGCCTCCCCCACGAGGATCGCGTCGGCGCCGGCGGCGGCGTACTGCCGCACCTGCGCCTCGGACTCGACGCCGGACTCGGCGACGCGCACGACGTCCTCGGGGAGGTCGCCGGCGAGGGCCGCGTAGCGGTCGGGGTCCACGTCCAGGGTCTTCAGGTTGCGCACGTTGACGCCCAGGATGCGCGCGCCGGAGTCGACGCCGCGGGCGATCTCCTCGGAGGTGTGCGCCTCGACGAGGGCGTGCATGCCCAGGGACTCGGCGAGCTCGCGGAAGCCCCGCAGCCGCGCGTCGTCCAGGGAGGCGACGATCAGCAGCACGAGGTCGGCGCCGTGGGCGCGCGCCTCGAGGATCTGGTACTCCGTGACCGTGAAGTCCTTGCGGAGCACCGGCCGTGCCACGGCGGCCCGGACCGCGTCCAGGTCGGCGAGGGAGCCGCCGAAGCGGCGCTGCTCGGTGAGCACGGAGATCGCGCCGGCCCCGCCGTCGGCGTAGGAGGCGGCCAGCGCGGCGGGCTCGGTGATCTCGGCCAGGGCGCCCTTGGACGGGCTGCGCCGCTTGACCTCGGCGATGACGTGGATCCCCGCGGGGTCAGAGCGGCCGTCGCGGAGCGCGGCGTACGCGTCCCGCGGTGCCGGCGCCTGGGCGATCAGCTCCTGGAGGCGCGCCTCGGGGACCGCCTCACGCCGCGGGGCCAGATCCTCCAGGACCCCCGCGACGATGGAGTCGAGGACGGTCTCCGGCATCAGTGGTCGGACCGGCCGGCGGCCTTGCCGCCGACGATGCCCACGAGGACGCCGACGACGATGACGGCGACGCCGATCCAGACGATGACGAGGGCGTCATTGAGCAGACCGATGCAACCGGCCAGGAAGCCGAGCACCACGAGGCCGGCCATGGCCCAGGCGGCCGGGGAGTTGCCGTGGCCCGGCACCTTCGCATGGGTCGGGTCGTTGAGGACGCGGCCGTCCTCGGTGACGACGACCTCACGGGAGGCGGTGTGCCCCGTGGTGTGCCCGGCGGCGTGCGCGCCGGCCTGGGCGGTGTGGTTCACGGTGGCCTCGGTGTGGCTCATGGGGAGTCCCTCGTTCCTCTGGATGCGGTGATGACGACTGCTGTTCATTGTGCCACGCCGCGCGCGGGCCAGGCCGGGCCTGACCCCCGGCGCGGCGCGCGCAGGCCCCGCCGCGCCGGCCGGCTCAGGTGGGGTCCTCGCCCCGGGAGAGCTCGTCCCAGGCGTCCATGCGGTCCACGTGCCTGGACGGCGGCGCCGCCGCGGCGGGCTCGTCCGCCGTCGCGGGCGACTCGAAGCGCCGGCTCGCGGCCCAGCGGGGCCCGACGACGAGCGTCGCCACGCCCAGCACCGCCGCCATCACGCCGCCCGCGGCGGAGACCCAGGGCCAGGCCGACACCGCGTACGCCGCGGCCGGGGCCGTGGTGCCGGTGAGCTCGGAGACCGCCCCGGCGGCGGCCGCGACGGGATCCAGCGCCGCGGTCACGGCGGTCGAAGCGATGACCACGCCCGCCAGCGTCATCAGCACGCCCACGAGCACCACGCCCACGCGCCGGGCCGTGGTCAGCGCCAGCGCCCCGGCCATGACCACGAGGGCCAGCGCGGTGGCGACGGGCGCCACGCGGCCGCCGCCCGCCGTCGCCTGCGGGACGGGGCTGCCCTCCAGGCCGGACGCGGTCACCCAGGTCTGCCCGGTGGCGGCGAGGACGAGCACTCCGGCCAGCAGTGCGGCCAGCACGATCCAGCGGCGGCGCATCAGGCCCCCCTCAGCTCGGCGGCGGTCAGCACGGCGCGCAGGGGCGCCGTCGCCTTGGTGACGGTCTCGGCGGTCTCGGCGTCGGCGTCGGAGTCCGCGACGATCCCCGCGCCCGCCTGAACGTGCGCCTGCCTGCCCGCCAGCGTGACGGAGCGGATGTTGATGGCCATGTCCATGTTCCCCGCGAGGTCGAAGTAGCCGACGACGCCGCCGTAGGGGCCGCGCTCCGTCGGTTCCCACTCGTCCAGCAGCTGCAGCGCCCGCGGCTTCGGCGCGCCGGAGAGCGTGCCCGCCGGGAAGGCGGACCGCAGGGCGTCGAGGGACGTGACGTCGTCGCGGAGGCGGCCCTCCACGTGGGAGACCAGGTGCAGGATGTGGCTGAACGCCTCCAGCTCCATGAACTGGGTGACCTCCACGGTGCCCGCCTCGCAGACGCGGGAGAGGTCGTTGCGGGAGAGGTCCACGAGCATCAGGTGCTCGGCCCGCTCCTTCTCGTCCTCCGCAAGCTCCTTGCCGAGCAGGCGGTCGTCCTCCGGCGTGGCGCCGCGGCGGCGGGAGCCGGCGATCGGGTGGGTGACCACGCGGCGGTCCTGCACCGTGACGAGCGCCTCCGGGGACGAGCCGACGATCTCGTAGGGCTCACCGTCCGGGGTCTGGAAGGAGAACAGGTACATGTACGGGCTCGGGTTCACCATGCGCAGCACCCGGTACACGTCCACCCCCGACGCCGCCGTGTCCACGGAGAAGCGGCGGGACACGACGATCTGGAACACCTCGCCGTCCGTGATGGCCTGCTGCGCCCGCCCGACGGCGTCCCGGAAGCCCGCCGCGCCCCAGCGGTCCTCGGCCTCGGCCGCGACCTCCTCCGCCGTGGCGTCGAGCCAGCGGCGCGGCACCTCGTCCACCGGGTCCTCAGCCCCCGCGCGCAGGCGGGCGACCATGTCCTCCAGGCGAGCGACGGCGTCGTCGTAGGCGCGCTCCGCGCCCGTGGCGAGGCCGTCGCCGTTGATCGCCAGCGCGATGAGCGTGACGGTGCCGTCCTGGGCGTCGTGCACGGCCAGGTCCGAGATGAGGTTCATCGCCAGCAGCGGCAGGCCCAGGTGGTCCTCGGGCGGGTGCGGCAGGCGCTCCCACGCCCGGACCGCGGGCCAGCCCAGGAACCCGGCCATGCCGGAGACCAGGTGGGGCAGCGCGGCGTCCACGCGGGTGCGGGCGTCCGTGCTGAGCAGGCGGAGGGACTCGGCGAGCACGTCGAGCGCGCGGCCCTCGGTCGGCAGGCCCTCCGGCGGCTCGCCCAGCCAGACCGCGTCCTCGCCACGCGCGGTGAGGGTCGCGGCGGAGCCGGCGCCGATGAAGCTGTACCGGGACCACGCCGCGCCCGGCGTCGCGGACTCCAGGAGGAACGTGCCCGGTCGCGAGTCGGCCAGGCGGCGGTGGATCGCCAGCGGGGTCAGCCCGTCCGCGAGGACCCTCCGCACCACGGGGATGACGCGCGACGTCGGCGCGACCGCCAGGAACTCCTCCCGCGAGGGCACGACGCCGCTCATCGGACCGCCTCCGCGTCCTCGGTCTGCGGGTCCTCGTCGGCGGCCGTCGGCGCGGCGAAGCGCCGGTCCGTGAAGCACGACGTCGTGCCCGTATGGCACGCGGGGCCGGTCTGGTCCACGGTCAGCAGCAGGGTGTCGCCGTCGCAGTCCGCGGCGACGGCGAGCACGCGCTGGAGGTGCCCCGAGGTCTCCCCCTTGCGCCAGTACTCCTGCCGGGAGCGGGACCAGTACGTGGCCCAGCCGTCCTCCAGGGTGCGTCGCAGCGACTCCTCGTTCATCCACGCCATCATCAGCACCTCGCCGGAGTCGTGCTGCTGGGCGATCGCGGGGATCAGCCCGCGCTCGTCGAAGATCAGGGGCGGCAGGTCGGCGACGACGTCGGAGGGGCTCATGGGAGTCCATTCTAGGGAGGGACCCCTCATGTGACGGCCGTCAGCGCACCGACCGGACCGCGGGCGTGGTCAACGCACGACGTGCCCGGCGGCGCGGAGGGCGTCCTTGACCTGGCCGATCATGTCGTCCGGGCCGAAGTGGAACATCGAGGCCGCGAGCACGGCGTCGGCGCCGGCGTCGACGGCCGGGGGGAAGTGCTCCGGCAGGCCCGCCCCGCCGGAGGCGATGAGCGGCACGGTGGTCACCGCGCGCACGTCGCGGATCATCTCCAGGTCGAAGCCGTCGCGCGTGCCGTCGGCATCGATGGAGTTCAGGAGGATCTCCCCCACGCCGCGCTCGGTGGCCTCCCGGCACCACGCGACGGCGTCGATGCCGGTGCCCTTCCTGCCGCCGTGCGTGGTGACCTCGTAGCCGGAGGCGCAGCCGGGGTCCCGGGTGCGCCGCGCGTCGAGGGAGAGCACCAGCACCTGGTTGCCGAACCGCCGCGCGATCTCCCCGATCAGCTCGGGACGGGCGACCGCGGCCGAGTTCACCGAGGCCTTGTCCGCGCCGGTGCGCAGGAGCCGGTCCACGTCCTCGACCGAGCGCACGCCGCCGCCCACGGTCAGCGGGATGAAGATCTGCTCCGCCGCCCGGGTGACGACGTCGAACATGGTCGCGCGGTCGCCCGTGGTCGCCGTGACGTCCAGGAAGGTGAGCTCGTCCGCACCCTGCGCCCCGTAGCGGGCGGCCAGCTCGACCGGGTCGCCGGCGTCGCGGAGGTTCTCGAAGTTCACGCCCTTGACCACCCGGCCGGCGTCCACGTCCAGGCAGGGGATCACGCGCACGGCGACGGTCATGGGGCGGGCTCCTTCAGGGCTGTCGGGAACGGGGCGGCGCGGGGGCGTCAGAGGCGGATCGCGTGGATCGCGGAGATCAGGATGCCCCGGGCGCCGAGGTCGTAGAGGTCGTCCATCGCGCGGTTCGCGTCCGCCTTGCGGACCATGGAGCGCACGGCCACCATGGACTCGTCGCGCAGCGGGGACACCGTCGGGGACTCCAGGCCCGGGGTGACCGCGGTGGCCTGCTCGAGCAGGTCGCGGCGGATGTCGTAGTCGATCATGACCCAGCGGCGGGCCACGAGCACGCCCTTGAGCCGGCGCAGCAGCACGTCCAGGCCCTCGGGCCGGGCGCCCACGCGGGCGATCATGATGGCCTCCGAGTCCAGGATCGGCTCGCCGAAGGTCTCCATGCCGGCCGCGCGCAGGGTGCTGCCGGTCTCCACCACGTCGGCGATCGCGTCGGCCACGCCGAGCTTCACGGAGGACTCGACGGCGCCGTCGAGGTGCACCACGCGCGCGTCCAGGCCGGACTCGGCCAGGTACTCGGTGAGCAGGCCGTCGTAGGAGGTGGCGATGCGCCTGCCGGCGAGCTCCTCCGCCGAGGTGAACGAGCCGACCGGCGCGGCCAGGCGGAACACGGACTTGCCGAAGCCCAGTGCCATGATCTCCTCCGCCGTCTCCCCCACGCGGGCGTCGCGGAAGAGGTCGCGGCCGGTCAGGCCCACGTCCAGGGTGCCCTGGCCGACGTACACGGCGATGTCCCGGGGGCGCAGGTAGAAGAACTCGACGTTGTTCTCCGGGTCCACGAGGACGAGCTCGCGGGAGTCGCGGCGCTGGCGGTAGCCGGCCTCGATGAGGATCTCGCGGGCGGACTCGGACAGGGCGCCCTTGTTGGGCACGGCGATGCGCAGCACTTCGGTCTCTCCTGGGGGTGGGACGGCTCAGAGGTGGCGGTAGACGTCCTTGAGGCCGATGCCCTTGGCGATCATCATGGTCTGCACGTGGTAGAGCAGCTGCGAGATCTCTTCGGCGGCCGCGTCATGGGACTCGTACTCGGCGGCCATCCACACCTCGGCGGCCTCCTCGACGATCTTCTTGCCGATCGCATGGACGCCCGCGTCGATCTGGGCCACCGTGCCGGAGCCCTCCGGGCGTTCGGCCACCTTGCGCGTCAGTTCCGCGAACAGCTCTTCGAAGGTCTTCACGCAGGTCAGCCTACCGACGGCGGCCGGGCGCTCGGCCCCGTCGTCGCCGTGTGACGGACCGGCATGATGGACCCGTGACCACGCCCCGCCGGCCATCCGCCACCGCAGCCGCCTGTTCCGACTCGTCACCGGGGGTGCCCCGGGCCCTGATCGTCGTCTGGGCGCTGCTGATCGTGCCCGTGCTCTTCTGCCTGGTCGTGGTCGGAGGCTCGGCCGTCGCCCACGCGTCGTCCTCCGCCGGGCCGGCCACGCTCCGTTCGGCCCTGCCCCTCGGGGCGGCCCTGCTCACGGCGGTCGCCGGGACGGCCGCGGCACGCCACGCCCGGGCCCCCGCGGCGAGAAGCGTGCTCACCGTCGCGGTGGCGCTGCTCCTCCTGGCGGTGGCCGCTCCCCTGGTCCTGAGCCTGTTCGCGGCCGGGACCGAGGAATGGTGCGAGGGCCAACCGGGTGGGCGCGGAGGAGCGCCCATCACGTCCGAGGCCGACGTCCCCCTCCTGTGCCGGTGACCGCCACACCGGCGGCCCGCGGCCCGTGCCTCAGGTCGACGGCGTCCAGGCCCCCACCCGCAGCTCGGCGCCGCCGGGCACCCCGTCCTTGAGGTCGAACGGCGCCGGGCCGGGCGACCCGCTCACCGTGCCGTCTCCCGTGATCGGCGCGGGGATCGACGGTCCGCCTACCGTGAGCGCGACCGACACGGACTGGGGCGTCGTCTGATCCGCGGCGTTGCGGTACCCGGGCCAGAACAGCCCCGCCGTCGCGGTGCCTCCGGGCGCCAGGACCGCACCGGAGTCCGGGTCCTCCCGGGCGAGGTCCGCGGCCGGGACCTCACCCGTCCTGTCGTCCATGGGCACCGGGCGCAGGTCGATGGGGTCGCCGCCCTGGATGATGGTGATGACCGGGCGCCCCCGCAGGGCGCAGGGCTGGGAGCCGGTGTTCGCGGCCCTGATCCCCGCGCCGCTCTTGCCCATCGCGCTGTCGAAGCCGGTCACCTGGAGGGTCAGCTGCTCCGGCGCGCAGGCGGGCATGTCCGGAGGGACCGCCACCGGCGTGGGGCGAGCCTGCGGATTTCGCGTCGGGTCCGCCGAGGCCGTGCCGGGCACCGGCGCAGGGGCTGGCGTCGGTGGGGGCACCACGTTGTCCGGCGGCCTGGCGTCCGCCGGCGGCGCGGGCACCGGCCAGGCGGCCCAGACGGCCAGGAGGGCGATCGCCACCGCGCCCGGGGCGAGGACGGACCAGAGGACGCGCGGAGGCGCTTCTGCCTCCACCGGTGCGGACGACGTCGCTCCGTCCGACGTCCGCGCCAGCGACCTGAACCACAGGCCTCGCCACACCAGCGCGGCGCACGTGAGGATCACGCCGATCGGCCAGGCGAAGGTCCACGCCACCAGCAGCGGGAGCACGCCGAGCAGTCCGACCGCTGCGGTGGTCGCCGCAACCGTTCCTGCGAGTCGATGGGCGTCTCGGGCCCCTCGCCCGTGGACATCGAGGAAGCGGCGCCCGAGGACCGCGGCCGCGGTGGCGGAACCGACGAGGACCGCGCCGACGAGATTGAGGGACTGCGGAAGGGCGAGGACTCCCAGGAGGAGCGCCAGCATGTCGAGGAGGGGGATCGCGACGAGCAGCACCCACCCCGCCTGACACCGCGGCACCACGATCAGGAGCAGAGTCGCACTGACGAGAGCCGTCGCCACGACACCGGCGAGCGCGTCTGCACCGGGAAGGCCGGGGTGCCCGGACCTCATCATCGAGGTGGCGAACCCGGCCGCCGTCGCCGTCAGGAGCCCGCCACCCAGCGCGGCGAGCACCGCGGGGGCGTCCACACCGCGACGGCGCGGCGACCGGGGATGCCGAGCGTCCATCGGGGGCGTCGACGGGACCGGCGCGGTGCGCCCGGTGCCGGCCAGGAACCAGCCTGCGGCAGCCGCCAGTGCGGCGATGAGCGTGACCATGCGGTAGTGGGTCCGCGCGTCGAGCCACAGGTCCTCGCACTGGTTGAAGTCATCACAGTCGAAGAGGAACGCGGGGTCCCTGCCCAGGCGAGCGGCGTGGAAACCGACCACCACCAAGACCACCATCGCCGCCACGAGCAAGACCCAGCCCAGCGCGCCGACCGTGCGCGCCGTGCGGTCAGGCGTGGTCGGCCGCCGCACCAGGGGCAGGGCTCGCAGCGTCGGGAGGAGGTCGGCGACGGGATCGGGCGACGCTGTCCGCTCGGATGGGTTCACGCGTCGATCCTAGGCGTGGTCCACGAGCGCTCAGCCGAGCGCGGCGCGCAGCGCGAGCTCCGTGAGCACGGCCGCCTCGAGGGCCTCGCGCCCCTTGTCCTCCTGCGAGCCCGGCAGGCCGGCGCGGTCGCGGGCCTGCTCCACGGTGTCCACCGTGAGGACGCCGAAGCCCACCGGCACGCCGGTGCGGACGGAGACCTCGGTGACCCCCTGGGTGACCGACTGGCACACGTAGTCGAAGTGCGGGGTGCCGCCGCGGACGACGACGCCCAGCACCACCACGACGTCGTGGGTGGCGGCCAGGCGCGCGGCGGCCACGGACAGCTCGACCGTGCCGGGCACGCGCACCAGGTCCACGTCGATGCCCAGGTCCGCGGCGGCGGCCCGGGATCCGGCGATCAGGCCGTCCATGATCTCCGTGTGCCACTGCGCGGCGACCACGGCCACGCGCAGGGACCCGGCCGCCGCGCGGTCGGCGTCGGTCAGGGTGGTGAGGGCGAGGGTCGGGGCGCCTGCTCCGCTCATGGGGTGTCCTCCTGGACGGTCGTGACGGGGGTCGGGTCGGGGTGTCTGTCGGGGGTGCCGGGTGGGACGGCGGCGCTCAGGCGTCGCCGAGGTCGCGGTCGGCGAGCTCGTGGTGCATGCGGTCCCGCTTGGTGCGCAGGTACGCGGCGTTGTGCTCGGTCACCGGGGTGGGGGCCGGCACGCGCTCGACGACGTCGATGCCGGCCGCGCGCAGAGCGTCCACCTTGGCCGGGTTGTTGGTCACCAGGCGGATGCGGGTGAGGCCGGCCTCGCGCAGCAGGTCGGCGGCGCCGGCGTAGGCGCGCCCCTCGGCGGGCAGGCCGAGGGCGAGGTTCGCCTCGACGGTGTCCAGGCCCTCCTCCTGGAGCCGGTATGCCCGGATCTTGTTGGTCAGACCGATGCCCCGGCCCTCGTGGCCGCGCAGGTACAGCACGGCCCCGCCGTCGCGGGCGGCGGCGTCGAGGGCGGCCTGCAGCTGGGGGCCGCAGTCGCAGCGCAGGGAGCCGAACACGTCGCCGGTCAGGCACTCGGAGTGCACGCGGACGGTGACGGGCGCGTCGGCGTCGCCGCCCGTGGCGGACCCGGGACGGTCGGCGACGAGGAGGACGTGCTCGGCTCCGGTGGCGGTGTCGGGGTGGACGGAGATGCGGAAGTCGCCGTGGGCGGTGGGCAGGGCGGCCTCCGCGGGGACGACGCGCTGCTCGGGGCGGTGTTCGTGCAGGTGGGCGACGAGGTCCTCGATGGAGATGAGCACGAGGCTGTGCTCGTCCGCGAACTCGCGCAGCGCGGGCAGGCGCATCATCGTGCCGTCGTCGTGGACGAGCTCGGCGATGGCGGCGACGGGGGGCAGATCCGCCAGCTCGCACAGCTCGACGCCGGCCTCGGTGTGCCCACGTCGGGCGCGCACGCCCCCGGGGACGGCGCGGAGCGGGAAGACGTGGCCGGGGCGGGTCAGGTCCGCGGCGGTGGACTCCTCCCCCGCGAGCACGCGCAGGGTGACGGTGCGGTCAGCTGCGCTGATGCCGGTGGTGACCCCGGCGACCGCGTCCACGGACACCGTGTAGGCGGTGCCCTTGGGATCCTCGTTGCGGGCGGTCATCGGCGGGAGGTTCAGGCGGTCCGCCAGTTCTGCGGGCAGGGGCGCGCAGATCACGCCGGAGGTGTGGCGGACCGTGAACGCGGTGACGGCGTCGGTGGCCAGGGCCGCGGCGTAGATGAGGTCGCCCTCGTTCTCCCGGTCGGCGTCGTCCACGACGACGACGGGCCGACCCTGCGCGATCGCGGCGACGGCGTCGGCGACGGGGTCCAGGCGGATGTCCACCGGGGCGGCGGGCTCGACGGCGGTGTCGATGCTCATGCGTGGGGCTCCTCGGTGGTCGGGGCGGGGATCGCGGCGAGACGCTCGGCGTAGCGGGCGAGGACGTCGGTCTCCAGGTTGACGGTGTCCCCCGCGGCCAGCCGCCCCAGGGTGGTGGCCTCGAGGGTGGCGGGGATGAGGCCAACCTCGAACCAGTGCTCGCGCGCGTCCGCCGGGGACACGCCGGTGACGGTGAGGGACACGCCCTGGAGGGCGATGGCCCCCTGGGCCGCGACGTAGCGGGCCAGGCGGGCGGGCAGGCCGATGCGCAGCGTGGTCCAGTCCCCGTGCGGGCTGACCGCCAGGACGGTGCCAGTGCCGTCGACGTGGCCCTGGACGACGTGCCCGTCGAGGTGGTCGGTGGGGCGCAGGCAGCGCTCCAGGTTGACGCGGTCCCCGGGGCGACGGCCGCCGAGACTGGTCATGCGCAGGGTCTGGCCCATGAGGTCGGCGCGGAAGACGCCGGGCGCGGCGGAGGCGGCGTCGTCGTCGAGGGCGGTGAGGCAGACCCCGTCCACGGCGAGGGAGCCGCCGGCGGGCAGGCCGTCGAGGGCGCCGCCCGCGTCCACGGTGAGGACGGCGGTGTCGGTCTCCGGGCGCTCCTCGAGGGAGAGGACGGTGCCGAGGTGGGTGATGATCCCGGTGAACATGGGGCTCCTTCGGTCGGCGTCAGTCGGCGGGGTCGGTGACGGGCGCGAGGTGGGTGAGGACGTCGTCGCCGAGGGCGCGCACGGGTCCGTCCTCGGCGGGGTCGGGCGCCCACCGGTGGCCCGCGGCGAGGGTGGGGACGTCCAGGCCGGCGACGCCGGGCAGTCCGTCCCCGAGCAGCACCGGTGCGGTGTAGGCGAACACCTCGTCCACGAGGCCGGCGGCCAGCCAGGCCCCGAGGACGTGGGGGCCGCCCTCGATCAGCACGTGGCCGGGGCGCGAGCCGCCGTGCGGCCACGGGCCGGGGCGGGAGGCCAGCGCCGCGAGCACGGCGCGGGGGTCGTGGGAGCGCACGTGGATCAGGTCGGCGCGGGCGGCCAGGGCTGCGCCGGCGGGGAGGTCGCGCTCCCCCATGACCACGGGCACAGGCTGGACGGGCAGCTGCTCCCCGGCGGCGTCCCGGGCGGTGAGGCGCGGGTCGTCGGCGGCCACGGTGCCGGTGCCGCAGACGACCGCGTCCACGCGGGCCCGCACCGCGTGGGCGTGGGCTCGGGAGGCGGGGCCGGTGATCCACCGGCTGGTGCCGTCCGCGGCGGCGGCCCTCCCGTCGAGGGACTGGGCCAGGTGCACGGTGATCCACGGGCGGCCGGCGTCGCGCACGCGCCGCCAGCGGGCGGTGAGGGCGGCCGAGGCGGCGTGCCCGGTGGGGCCCTCGACGCGCAGCCCGGCGCGCGTGAGGCGTGCCGCTCCCCCGCCCGCGGTGCCGGTGGCGTCGGCGACCGCGTAGCGGACGGCCCCCAGGCCGGCGTCGAGGATGGCGCCGGCGCAGGGCCCGGTGGAGCCGGTGTGGTCGCACGGCTCGAGGGTGACGTGGATGGTGCAGGCGGCCGGGTCGACGTGGAGGGACGGATCCGCGGCGCGGGCGGCCGCCCAGCGGTTCAGGGCGTCGACCTCGGCGTGGGCGGTGCCGCGGCCGCGGTGGTGCCCGACGGCCAGGACGGCGCCGTCGGGGCCGGTGATCACGGCCCCGACCAGCGGGTTGGCGCCGCGCACGCCGGCGAGGGCGGCCGCCGCCGCGAGGTCGAGGGGCTCGGCGGGCCGGCCGGCGTCGTCGTGGCGGGCGGCAGGGGCGCTCATCGGGCGGCCTCCTCGGGTGCGGGGCCGTCCGGCAGGAGGGTCTCGACGGCGGGCTTGTCCCGGTCCCGGGCACGCATCCACACGAAGAAGCCGGTCAGGGTGAACACCCCGTAGAAGGCGTACATCACGGCGGACGCGTAGTACCCGGAGGACCACAGCAGGGGCACGCCGACGACGTCGACGGCCACCCAGATCAGCCAGAACTCCACCCAGCCGCGGGCCATGCCGTACGTGGCCAGCAGCGAGCCGACGAACGTCCAGGCGTCCGCCCACACCGGCTCCCACGAGCCGAGCGCGCGGAAGACCGGGGTGAGGGCCACGGTGCCCAGCACCAGGGCGACCGCCAGGAAGGCCCGGTTGCCCCAGCCGGCCCATTCCGGGGTGATGGCGGGCGCGTGGTCGGCCCGGCCGCGCTGAGCGTCCCGCCAGCGTTTCCAGCCGTAGACGGACACGGCGATGAACATGACCTGGCGGCCGGCCTGGCCGAGGAGCGTGGCGTGGGGGGCGTCGTTGAACAGGGAGGCCAGGAAGACGGTGAGGAGCAGCAGGTTGCCGAGGATGCCCACCGGCCACGCCCAGACCTTGCGGGCCATGCCGCCCAGGGCGGAGGCGAGCCCGAACACGTTGCCGACGACCTCGCGCATGAGCAGGCCGCCGCCGGCGACGGGGATGGTCCAGTTGAAGACGTCCACGAGCCACTGCATGCCGACCGGTTCCTCCTCGGATCAGGCTCCGAGGGGTGCGCTCCGGGACCCTGTCCGCGCCGACGGGCGCAGGAGGGCTCGGCCGCGTGCCTCTCCCATCCCGACTGTACGGTCGGCACCGGAATTCCACCGGTCAGGCCGCGGTCCGGGTCCCTCGGGCGAGGGGCGGACGCGCGGTTAGCGGGCTGTCACCGCCGGTGCGGACTTCCACCGCATCTCGGAGCACGTTGCTGTCAGCGAGTATGGCACGCGGGGGCGACGCCGGCGGCCAGGTCGCGCAGACCGGCGATCGCGGCGCCGGGGTCGTCGGCGCCGAACACGGCGGAACCGGCCACGAACACGTCGGCGCCCGCCTCGGCGGCACGGAGGATCGTCTCCCGGTTCACGCCGCCGTCCACCTGGAGTCGCACCGGCACGGGGGCACCGTCGAGGGCCTGCCGCGCCCGGCGGATCTTGGGCAGCGTCACGTCCAGGAACGACTGCCCACCGAAGCCGGGCTCGACGGTCATGATCAGGAGCATGTCCAGCTCGGGCAGCAGGTCCAGGTACGGCTCGATCGGGGTGGCTGGCCGCACCGCCAGACCGGCCTGCGCCCCGGCGGCCCGCAGGGAGCGGGCCAGGACGATCGGCGCGCGGGCGGCCTCGGCGTGGAACGTCACGGACTCCGCCCCGGCGTCGGCGTAGGCGGGAGCCCAGCGGTCGGCGTCCTCGATCATCAGGTGGATGTCCAAGGGCAGGTCCGTCGCCGCCCGGATGGCCTCCACCACGGGGAGCCCCAGGGTCAAGTTCGGCACGAAGTGCCCGTCCATGACGTCCACGTGGACGGCGTCCGAGCCGGGGATGCGAGCCAGCTCGTCGGCGAGGCGGGCGAAGTCCGCCGAGAGGATCGAGGGGTGGATGCAGGGGTGGGCGCTCACGGTGCTCCTCGGGGCGGTCGGTGGCTGCAGGTGTGTTCGGACAGGCCGCTCAGGCGACGGGCGCACGGAACAGGGCCAGGAACATCGCGTCCGTGCCGTGCCGGTGGGGCCACAGCTGCGCGGTGCGGGCGAGGACCGGGTCCGCGTCCTCCGGCGCGGCGAGGCCGAGGTCGGCGACGGCCACGTCCTGCAGGGCCGCCGGGGCGTCGAGCTGCTCGAGCACCGGGTGCCGCCGCAGCAGGTCCTGCACCTGCACCAGCGTCTCGGCCACGTGCGGCGAGCAGGTGACGTAGGCCAGCACGCCGCCGGGGGCGAGCACGCCGACGGCCGCGTCCAGCAGCTCGGCCTGCAGGCCGGTCAGCTCGGCGAGGTCGGCCGGGGTGCGCCGCCACCGTGACTCGGGGCGACGCCGCAGCGCGCCCAGTCCGGTGCAGGGGGCGTCGACGAGGATCCGGTCGAAGCCGCCGGCGGGGGCGTCCTCCGCGATGGTCCGCCCGTCACCGGTACGCACCTCCCACGCGGACGCGGGCACGCCTGCCAGCGCGGACCGGACGAGGTCCGCGCGGTGCGGGGCGACCTCGTTGGCCAGGACCGTGGCCCCGCGCTCGGAGGCCAGGGCGGCGAGCAGGGCGGCCTTGCCGCCGGGCCCGGCGCAGAGGTCCAGCCAGCGCTCAGCCTTCCGGCCGCCGGCGTCGCGGCCGGACGCGGCGGGCACCGCGGCCAGGGCCCGCGCGGTGAGCTGGGACCCGGCGTCCTGGACGCGCAGCACGCCCTCCCGGACGCCGGGGAGGCGGCCGGCGTCGCCGCCGGCGTGCAGGGCCGCGTCCGGGGTCAGGGGGTGGGGCTCGGCGCCGTCCCCCAGCGCGGAGGCGAGGGCCTCGCGGCCACCGGGAACGGGGAGCCCGACGAGGTTCACGACCGGGGCCGCGTTGTCTGCGACGAGCAGCGCCTCCAGCTCGGCGTCGCGGTCCTCCACGTCCGCAGTGCCGGGGTGGCCGGCGAGGGCCTGGCGGAGGGCGCGGACGATCCATGCCGGATGGGAGTGGCGCACCGCGCGGGCGGTGTCGCCGCCGTCGGCCGGCGCGACCTCCGCGAGCCAGTCCTCGCGGGGCCGCTCGGAGACGCGGCGCAGCACGGCGTTGACGAATCCCGCGGGTCCGGCGCCGACCTCCGCGCGCACGAGGGCGACCGTCGCGTCGAGGGCGGCGTGTGCGGGCACACGCATGCCCAGCAGCTGGTGGGCGCCCAGGCGCAGCGCGTCCAGGACCGGGGCGTCGAGCGCGTCGAGTGCGCGGTCCACGCAGCGGGCCAGGACGGCGTCGTAGAGACCCTGCTCACGGAGCGTCCCGTAGGTCAGCTCCGTGGCGAACCCGGCGTCACGGCGGTCCAGGCGCCCCTGCCGGATGCGGGCGGGCAGCACGAGGTTCGCGTACGCGTCCTCGGCGTGGACCGCCCGCACCACCTCGAACGCGACCCGCCGGGCTGGGTCGGCCCGGCGGGCGCGTTCCTTCGGCGCCAGGGTCGTGCGATGGCGCCCCGTGCCGGAGGCGCCGCGGTTCAGCTGCCGGCCCTGGGCATCGCGGCGGTCCTGGCCGCCAGCACCCTGCCGGCCGCCGGGGCCTTGCCGTCCTTCGGCACCGCCTCGTCCTCGGCCGCCTTGACCGGCACCGCGTCCGGTCGATCCGTCCTGTCCAGCGCTCATGCGCCCTCCCCTGCCTGCGCGGCGCGTGCCGCGGCCTGCTGCGCGGCCCTGCGGGCCGCCTCCGCGTCCAGTGCCGCCAGGTGGGCGGCGAGCTCGTCCCCGGCCAGCAACCGCACCGGCGCGGTGAGGCCCCGGGCCCAGTCGGCGGCGGACATGGGCTTCTTGCCCGCCGGCTGCACCTGGTCCAGGCGGACAGCGCCGCCGGCGGTGCGCAGCCACGCCGTCCCGCCCGCGGCGACGATCGCCCCGGGGGCGGCCGCCTCGGCGGCCTCGGGCCAGCCGTCCTCCCCGGGGTGCGTCGGGACCACGCCGCCCAGCTTGAGCCGCGCGGGGGCGGCGTCCGCCTCCCCGGCCGGCACGAGCCAGCCCCACGCCCCTGGCTCGGGGGTGGTGCCGTTGATCCGGGCGGCGACCTCGCGCGTCCCCGCCGCGGCGTCCACCAGGCCGTCGGCGGCGGTGAGCTTGGGGGCGTGGGTGGGCTCACCGGTCTGCGGCACGGACCGGGCCTCGCCGGCCGCGAGGGCGTCGAGCACCTCGAGCACGAGCGGCCCGCCGTCCTCGGCGAGCGCGGCGAGGAGGTCACCGGCGGTGTCCTCGGGGGCGACGTCCCGGCCGATCCGCGCGAACACGGGACCGGTGTCCAGGCCCTCCTCGAGCTGGAACACGTCCGCGCCGGTGCGCTCGACCCCGTCCATGAGGGCGCGCTGCACGGGAGCGGCCCCGCGGTAGGCCGGCAGGTGGGAGAAGTGCAGGTTCAGCCACCCGTGCGCCGGGATGGTCAGCGCCTCCGCGGGCACAAGGGCCCCGTAGGCGACGACGACCGCCACGTCCGCCTCGAGCGCGCGGATGGCCTCGAGCACCTCCGCCGCCTCCGGGCCGCGCAGCCGGTCGGCCTTGAGGACGGGCACGTCGGGCGCGGACTCGGCGGCGGCCCGGGCCACGGCCGACGGGGTGAGCACGCGCTTGCGGCCGACGGGGGCGTCGGTGCGGGTGAGCACGCCGGCGACCTCGTGGGCTGAGCCCACCAGCGCGCGGAGGACGGGCACGGCAGCCTCGGGCGTGCCGGCGAACAGGACGCGCAGCGATCGTGCCGGCGCGCTGCCGGCGTCGGGGCTGAGGGCGGTCTCGGGGATGCTCACTGTGCTCCTCGGCGGGGGGTCGTGCGGGCGGCGGAGGGGGACACCGACGGTCGGGCGCCGAAGACCGAGCCGGCCAGGGCGTCCCGGCGGGCGCGGATGCGCTCCGCCTCCGGATCGGGGGCGTCGGCGCGCAGGCGGCGCCGGGCCTCGCGGCGGTCGTCCCCGTCCAGGCGGTCCACATAGAGGATCCCGTCCAGATGGTCGGTCTCGTGCTGGAGGCAGCGGGCCAGCAGGCCCTCGCCGCGGTGCTCCACCGGATTCCCGTCCACGTCGACGCCGCGGACCACCGCGCGCTCGGCGCGGGCCGGGTGGTAGCGCAGCCCGGGGACGGACAGGCAGCCCTCGCCGGGCTCGCGGACGGGACTGCCGAACGTCTCCAGGACGGGGTTGAGCACGTGGCCGGACGCGCCGGCGCAGTCGAACACGAACACGCGCAGGCCCACGCCGACCTGGGGCGCGGCCAGGCCCACGCCGCCCACGGCGTGCATGGTCTCCACCATGTCCTCCACGAGGGCCCGCACGTCCTGCCCGGCGGCGACGGGCGCGGCGGGGGTGCGCAGGACGGGGTCGGGCACGGTACGCAGGGTCAGGACGGTCACGGTTGAAGCCTATCGGCGGGGGCGGACGTCCCCGGGTCGTGCGCCACGGCCGGCGGTGCCCCGAAGGCGGCCGCGCGGGCGGCGCTCAGGCCGCCGGCCGCTCCCGGGACGGACACGGGGGGCGGGCCGATCACACGGAGGGCGGGTCCGGCGTCGTCCACGGCGAGGGCGTGCTTCCACACCTGCCGCAGGGCCCAGAACTTGTGCCAGTGGCGGGGCAGCGCGGCGTTGTTGGCCTGGTGGACCGCCACCTCCGTCTCCCCCAGCGCGACGCCGAGCAGCATCTCCGCCCCGCCGTGCGCCCAGGGCTCCCACGTGCCGGCCTCCGCGTCCACGAGCGACTCCTCCGCCTTGAGCCCGGCGGTGAGCTGCATGACCACCTTCGGGTCCAGGGCCTTCACGCGGCCGTCGCGCCCGGTGCCCTTGGTCTTGTAGTCGATGAGGCAGAGGCGCCCGCCGATCCGCGCCACGAGGTCCAGGGTCCCGGCGTAGCCCACGGAGTGGTTCCAGACGGTGATCTCGGCGGCCACGGGCTGGACGTCGTAGAGGTCCCACCACTCGTCGAAGCGGTCGGCGTAGGCGCCCTCGCCGTGACGCTGCAGCTCCTCGCGGGACGCGGCCATGGTGTGGGGCCGCCCCAGGGCACGCAGGGCCACCTGCTCGGCGTAGTCGTGGACGCGGTCCCCGCGCTCGGCGGCGGCATCGCGGTAGCGGGCGGCGGCGTCGGCGGACTGCTTGGCCACCTGCCGCAGGCGCGCGGGCGAGCCCAGCGACTCCCCCAGGCGAGGGTCCTGGGCGACGGCGTTGGCCGCCATCCACCCCACCCAGCCGTCCAGGTCGGTCCTCTCCATGCCGATCACGGTGGTGATCGAGGGGACCTCCGGCAGCCCGGAGAGGGAGCGCGCGTACATGCGTCCCTGGGGCGTCTGGTGGGCGAGGCGAGGCTGCGTCATGGTGCTCCATTCTGGCCGAACGACCGGACACGACACGCTCCCCCGATCCTCGATTTGGCATCCGCCGCGAAGATGGTCTAGAGTTCTTTCTCGTTGGAAATCGCGGAGAACGGTTCTGAACCGGTGCTGCGAAGCCCATCATGCGGATGTAGCTCAGTTGGCTAGAGCGCCACCTTGCCAAGGTGGAGGTCGCGAGTTCGAATCTCGTCATCCGCTCGCAAGTCCCCCATCCCTGGTCGGGTGGCCGAGAGGCGAGGCAGCGGCCTGCAAAGCCGTATACGCGGGTTCGAATCCCGTCCCGACCTCGCAGGCCCTTCCGATGAGGAACGGCGGCAAGCTTGCCGAAGCCCCCGGGCTGAGGTCGAGCGCGATTGGCGCAGCGGTAGCGCGCTTCCCTGACACGGAAGAGGTCACTGGTTCGAACCCAGTATCGCGCACGGATGAGATCCGTGAGGATCGCACCACGCGGATGTAGCTCAGTTGGCTAGAGCGCCACCTTGCCAAGGTGGAGGTCGCGAGTTCGAATCTCGTCATCCGCTCCATGGGAAGGGCCCCTCCGTTCGGAGGGGCCCTTCGCGCATCCCCCGATGCAGGGCACCGCCCGCCCCCTCCCCCACGGACGACGACGGCGACGCACCCCCGGAAGGGTGCGTCGCCGTCGTCGGGGGGATCCTGAGGACCTCAGCGGACGCCGGAGGTCACTTCTCCACGGTCTCGCCCGTCTGGCCCTCGCGGACCAGCGCGGTCATGCGGGACACCGTGCGGAAGTACTTCTTCATGTAGCCGCCGTGCATCATCTCGGACGTGAAGAGCTGGTCGAACGGCACGCCGGAGGCCACCACGGGCACGTCCTTGTCGTAGAGCCGGTCGGCGAACACCACGAAGCGCAGCGCCGTGGCCTGCTCCGTGATGGTCTGCACGTCGTGGAACGCCGCCACGTCCACGTCTTTGACGAGCTCGCGGTAGCGGGAGGGGTGCACGCGGGAGAGCATCGCGGTGAGCGCGGCGAAGTCGTCCACGGAGACGACGTCGGCGTGCGGGAAGTTCGCCTGCGCCGTGGACTCCACGGCGTCGTCGGCCAGGGGCTCGGGGGCGGCGGACAGGCCGCGGTGGCGGTAGTCCTCACCGTCCACACGGATGACCTCGAACTGGTCCGCGAGGACCTGGATCTCCCGCTTGAAGTCCTGCGCCGCGAAGCGCCCCTCGCCCAGCGAGCCCGGCAGCGTGTTGGACGTGGCCACCAGGCGGACGCCGGCGTCGGCCAGCTCACGCATCAGGCGGGACATGAGGACGGTGTCACCCGGGTCGTCCAGCTCGAACTCGTCGATGCACACCAGGGTGTAGCCCTTGAGCACGTCCACGGCCTGGCGGAAGGACAGCGCGCCCACCAGGTTCGTGTACTCGACGAAGGTGCCGAACGCCTTGGGTCCCGGGGCCGCGTGCCAGGTGGAGGCCAGGAGGTGGGTCTTGCCGACGCCGAAGCCGCCGTCGAGGTAGATGCCCGCGGGCTCCGGCCCGCGCTTCCTCCCTCCGCCGAACAGGCCGCCGAGGAAGCCGCCCCCGCCGGAGCCCCCGCGGGGGCCTCCGAGGCTCGCCGCGAACCTGCGCAGCCGCTCCACGGCCTGCGCCTGGGAGGGGTGCGCCGGATCCGGGATGTAGGAGTCGAACGAGACCTCCCCGAAGCGGTACGACGGGTGGAGGCCCGCGAGGAGCTGGTCCGCGGAGACCTGCGGCGAGCGGTCTGCGAGGTGGACGGTCTGGGGCACGGGCGCTCCCTCTCTCGTGACGGCGGCGTGGTCCCGCCATGCTACCGGCCGGGCCACATGACCTCCCGTGTCGCCGGACCGCCCGCCTGCGCCTATTACGTCGCATGGGTGTGGCGTAATCTGACGGTCGAGAGCACACGGCGCGCGGCGTCGTCGTGCCGAGAACGCCCAGGGGCCCGGACGGGCCCGTCCCGATGTGAAGGCAGGAACGCCATGACCGAAACCCCCGCCGAGTTCGCCGAGTACGCCCACCCCGAGAAGCTCGTCTCCACCCAGTGGGTGGCGGACCACATCGACGACGAGGGCGTGGTGGTCCTCGAGTCGAACGAGGACACCCTCCTCTACTCCACCGGCCACATCCCCGGCGCCGTGAAGATCGACTGGCACACCGAGCTCAACGACCCGGTCTCCCGCGACTTCGTGGGCCCCGAGGCGTTCGCCGAGCTCGTGGCGTCCAAGGGCATCGGCCCGGACACCACCGTGGTGTTCTACGGCGACAAGTCCAACTGGTGGGCCGCCTACGCCCTCTGGGTGTTCACCCTCTACGGCCACCGCGACGTGCGCCTCATGAACGGCGGCCGCGACAAGTGGATCGCCGAGGGGCGCCCCACCACCCGCGAGGTCCCCGAGGTCACCCCCGCGCCCTCCTACCCCGTGTCCCAGCGCGACGACGCGACCGACCGCGCCGCCCGCGAGGACGTGCTCGCCGCGATCGGCTCCACCCCCCTGGTGGACGTCCGCTCCCCCAAGGAGTACACCGGCGAGACCACGCACATGGACGGCTACCCCCAGGAGGGCACCCTGCGCGGCGGCCACATCCCGACCGCCGCCTCCGTGCCGTGGGCCAAGGCCGCCAACGAGGACGGCACCTTCAAGTCCCGCGCCGAGCTGGAGGAGATCTACAAGGAGGGCGCCGGCCTCGGCGAGTCCGACTCCGTGATCGCCTACTGCCGGATCGGTGAGCGCTCCTCGCACACTTGGTTCGTGCTCAAGCAGCTGCTCGGCTACGAGAACGTGCGCAACTACGACGGCTCCTGGACCGAGTGGGGCAACGGCGTGCGCCTGCCCATCGCACTCGGCGACGAGCCGGGCGAGGCCCCCGCCCGCTGAGCCGGCGGAGACCGTCCGGGCCGCCGCCGGGCCGGCCCCGGCCCCGTCCTCGACGGCGCCCGTCCCCTCTCCCGGGGCGGGCGCCGTCGTCGTCGGTAGACTCGGGGACCATGACCGACACCGCCGTGCCCGCGAACCTTGCTGAGATCGTCGACGACTTCGCCGGGGTGCCCGACCCGCAGAAGCTGGAGCTGCTCCTGGAGTTCTCCGACGAGCTGCCCGCCCTGCCCGAGCGCTACGCCGGGCATGAGGACGAGATGGAGCAGGTCGTGGAGTGCCAGTCCCCGCTGTTCCTCGCCGTGGAGCTGGAGGACGGGGCCACCGGCGACGACGCCGTGGTCCGCCTGTTCATCTCCTCCCCGCCCGAGGCCCCCACCACGCGCGGCTTCGCCTCCGTGCTCACCCAGGGCCTGGACGGATGCACCGCCCGGCAGGTCCTCGCGGTCCCCGAGGACATCCCCTCCCGCCTGGGCCTGCAGAAGGCCCTGACCCCGCTGCGCCTGCGGGGGATGTCCGCGATGCTCGGCCGCATCAAGCGCAACGTGCGCGAGCAGGCCGGGATCGCCTGAGCCGATGGGCCGGAGGAAGGCCGCCGACGCCGCCCACGGGGCCGCGACCCCCGCGATCCGGGCCCTCGTGGATGCGGGCGTGCCGCACCGGGTGCTGTCCTTCGACGTCCACCTCGACGCCGTCGGCGAGCGGTTCGGCGTGCAGGCCGCCAAGGCGCTGGGCGTGCCGCCCGAGCGGACGTTCAAGACGCTGATGGTGGCGCTGCCTGACGGCTCGCTCGCGGCGTGCTGCGTTCCCGTGTCCGGGCAGCTGGACCTGCGCGCCGCGGCCACGGCGCTGGGCGTGAAGAAGGTCGCCATGGCCGACCTGGCGGTCGCCGAGCGGCGCACCGGGTACGTGCGCGGCGGGATCTCCCCGCTGGGGCAGCGCCAGCGGCATCCCGTGGTCGTGGACTCCTCCGCCCTCGACGGCGACGTCCTCTACGTCTCCGCCGGGCAGCGCGGCCGCGACCTCGAACTCGCCCCCGCCGACCTCGTGGCGGTGACCGATGCCGTGGTGGCGCCGATCGCCGCGCGCTGAAGCGTGCGCTCAGGCGGTGCGGGACTGGCGGCGCACGCCGGCGACGCGCTGGGCCACGGTGATCAGGGAGGCCAGCGCGAGCAGGCCGAGGACGGCCGTGAGCACGGCGGACGGCAGGCCGAGGCCTGTGAGCCCGGCGAAGACGAGGGTGACGATGAGGCGCTCGGCCCGCTCGGCGATGCCGCCGGCGGCCGTGAAGCCGAGGGACTCGGCCTTGGCGCGCGCATAGGAGACGAGCATCCCGAGCGCCAGGCAGACCCCGGCCAGGACGCCGACGGCCGGGTGCGCCCCGACGCCGAACCCCCACCAGGACAGCGCGAGGAAGATCGCGGCGTCCTGGACGCGGTCCAGGGTGGAGTCCAGGAACGAGCCCCAGGGGCCCGTCGTCCCGGCCTCCCGCGCCATGACCCCGTCCAGCACGTCGGAGAACACGAACAGCGTGATGACGATCGTGCCCCAGAAGAGGTGGCCGGCCGGGTAGAGCAGCAGCGCCGCGGCGCTGACGCCCACCGTGCCCGCCACCGTCACCGCGTCCGGGGTGACTCCGGCCCGCAGCAGGCGACGGGCCAGCGGCGTGAACAGGGCGGTGGTGGTCCCCCGCGCGCGGCGGTCCAGCATCAGGCGTCCGCCCGGGGGGCCTGCGCCGCGGCGGCCGCGTTGCGGGCGCGGCGCTCCGCGTGCTCGGCCAGGGCCTGCGGCCACACGTCCGCGAGGATCTCGCGGGTCTGGCCCAGGGTCTGGGACATGTTCTTCGTCTGGGCGATGATCGGCAGGAAGTTCCCGTCGCCGGTCCAGCGGGGCACGACGTGCTGGTGCAGGTGCGCGGCGATCCCGGCCCCGCCGGCCACGCCCTGGTTCATGCCCAGGTTGTAGCCCTTCGGGCGGGTGGCCAGCTCGAAGGCGATCATGGCGGTCTGCGCCAGGTCGGCCAGCTCCGCGGTCTCCTCCGCCGTGGCGTCCGTGTACATGGGGATGTGCCGATACGGGCAGATCAGCAGGTGGCCCGGGTTGTACGGGAACAGGTTGAGGATCACGAAGCACGTGGCGCCGCGGTGCACGATCAGCGCGGACGCGTCGTCCCGGCCGGGTGCGGCGCAGAACGGGCACGTGTCCTCGTCCTTCACCTGCTCCGGGCCCTTCTGGATGTAGGCCAGCCGGTGCGGGTTCCAGAGCCGGTCGAACGCGTCCGGCGTGCCCGGCAGCTCGAAGCCGTCCAGTGCCGCCGCGTCCGCCGCGGGGTCACCGTAGGGGCGCTCCCCGGCGGGGGCGCCGTCCGCGGAGACCTCCGCGGCGTCGTCGTGCGGGGTGGTGGTCACGGGGTGACCTCGCGCTCGCGCACCGCCTTCACGATGCGGGCGACGGCCTCGTCCACGGGCACGCCGTTGTCCTGCGATCCGTCCCGGTAGCGGAAGGACACGGCGCCGGCCTCGGCGTCCTCGCCGCCGGCGATGAGCACGAACGGCACCTTCTCCTTGGAGGCGGTGCGGATCTTCTTCGGGAAGCGGTCCGAGGATTCGTCCAGGCGCACCCGGATCCCCTCGGCCTTCAGCGTCGCGACGACATCGGCCAGGTAGTCGTTGAACGCCTCGGCCACCGGGATCGCGACGACCTGCTCGGGCGCCAGCCACGCGGGGAACGCGCCCGCGTAGTGCTCGGTGAGCACGCCCAGGAAGCGCTCGATGGAGCCGAACAGGGCACGGTGGATCATCACCGGGCGCTGCCGGCTGCCGTCGGCGGCCTGGTACTCGAGGTCGAAGCGCTCGGGCAGGTTGAAGTCCAGCTGGATGGTGGACATCTGCCAGGTGCGGCCGATCGCGTCGCGGGCCTGCACGGAGATCTTGGGTCCGTAGAACGCGGCGCCCGCCGGATCCGGGACCAGCTCCAGGCCGGAGGCCTCGGCGACCTCGGCGAGGGTGCGGGTGGCCTCCTCCCAGATCTCGTCCGAGCCCACGAACTTCTCCGGGTCCTTGGTGGACAGCTCCAGGTAGAAGTCGTCCAGCCCGTAGTCCTTCAGCAGGTCCAGGACGAAGTTCAGCGTGGTGGTGAGCTCGTCCTTCATCTGCTCGCGGGTGCAGTAGATGTGGGCGTCGTCCTGGGTCATGCCGCGCACGCGCGTCAGGCCGTGGACCACGCCGGACTTCTCGTACCGGTACACGGAGCCGAACTCGAACAGCCGCAGGGGCAGCTCGCGGTAGGAGCGGCCGCGGGAGCGGTAGATCAGGTTGTGCATCGGGCAGTTCATCGGCTTGAGGTAGTAGTTCTGCCCCTGCTTGGTGATCTGCCCGGTCTCCGGGTCCCGCACCTCGTCGATCTGCATGGGCGGGAACATGCCGTCCGCGTACCAGTCCAGGTGGCCGGAGACCTCGTAGAGGTGCTGCTTGGTGATGTGCGGGGTGTAGACGAACTCGTACCCGGCGGCGGCGTGGCGCTTGCGGGAGTAGTCCTCCATCTCCTTGCGGATGATGCCGCCGCGCGGGTGGAACACGGGCAGGCCGGAGCCCAGCTCGTCCGGGAAGGAGAACAGGTCCAGCTCGGCGCCGAGCTTGCGGTGGTCGCGGCGCTCGGCCTCGGCCAGGCGCTCCTGGTAGGCCTTGAGGTCCTCCTTGGTGGGCCAGGCCGTGCCGTAGATGCGCTGCAGCTGCTTGTTCTTCTCGTTGCCCAGCCAGTAGGCGGCCGCGGAACGGGTCAGGGCGAAGCCGTTGCCGATCAGCTTGGTGGTGGGCAGGTGCGGGCCGCGGCAGAGGTCGCACCACACGGCGTCGCCGGACTTGCGGTCCACGTTGTCGTAGATCGTGATCTCGCCCGCGCCGACCTCGACGGTGGCGCCCTCGCCGGCGGCCTCGGCGTCGTCCTTCTTGCCGAGCAGCTCCAGCTTGTAGGGCTCGTCCGCCATCTCGGCGCGGGCCTCGTCCTCGGTGACCACGCGGCGGCGGAATGTCTGGCCGGACTTGACGATGCGCTGCATCATCTTCTCCAGCTGCTTGAGGTCCTCGGGGGTGAAGGGCTCGGCGACGTCGAAGTCGAAGTAGAAGCCGTCCGTGATGAACGGGCCGATGCCCAGCTTGGCGTCGGGGCGGAGCTCCTGCACGGCCTGGGCCATCACGTGGGCGGTGGAGTGGCGCAGCACGTTCAGGCCGTCCTGCTCGGTGATGTCCACGGACTCGACGGCCTCGCCCCCGTGCAGCTCGCGGGAGAGGTCCCAGAGCTGGCCGTCCACGCGCATGACCACCGTGGTGGGCTGGTCCTTGAACAGCTCGGCGCCGGTGATCGCGTGGGTCACCTCCCGCATCTCACCGTCGACGGTCAGCAGGATGGGGTTCGACTCGCTCACGAGGTCTCCTTCTCGGGGTCAGGCTTCATGGCCGATGGCATACGGGGGCCACCGCCAGCCGCGGACCATTCTAGGCGCGCCGCGGCCGGCGGGGTCCCGGGGCGGGTCGGGACCCGGGAGGGTCAGGACTCGGGCGTGGGCAGCAGCTCCCACGTCTCCGGGTGCGGCACGGGGATCGGCCGGGACGAGGGCGCCGGGGCGGGGCGCTCCACCGCGGCGCGTTCCCGGCCCACGGCGACGTCGGCCCGGACCTTCACCGGCCAGCCCCCCGTGGAGTGGTGGGGGATGTCCGGCACCGCCCCGACCGGCGTCTCCCCCCGCCGGCGGGCGGCGGCGGCCCTGCGGTCTGCGGCGAGCCAGGCCCGCCACTGCTCGCGTGTGGCGTCCAGGTAGTCCGGGTCCGGCAGGCGCTCCGGGCGGTGCAGGTCCCAGGCCCGCACGCCCTGGACGGACACCGCCCGCGCCCCGGTGCGCCGGACGGTGCCCTCGATCAGCAGCAGCCGGGCGGAGAAGAGCATCTCCCCCGAGGCGTGCTGGGCCTCGGTGAAGAAGGACGCATCCACGCAGCCGGTGCCGTCGTCCACGGAGACGAACACCACGCGCTTGCCCGAGCGCATCGGCGGGGTCTGCGTGGCCACCCGTACCCCGGCCACGAGCACCCGGGACTGGGAGCGCAGGGAGAGCAGGTCCTCCGCCCGGGTGACGCCGAGCGCGTCCAGGTAGGGGGCGTGGGAGTCCATCAGGTGCGCCGTGACGTCCAGGGCGGTGAGGTCCAGCTCCGTGCGCACCGCCGCGTCCCGGCTGGGTTCCGGGAACAGCGGCGTCAGGGCGGTGAGCTCCGTGTCCGGCACGTCCAGGGCGAGCTGGCCGTCCACCTGGCGGGGGCGGGCGGTCCGCGAGCGCCGCGCGGTGCGGCCGGGGTCGGTGGAGCGGGTGGCGGAGTGCTGGAGCTCGAGGTGGTGGACGAGGTCGGTGCGGGAGGCTCCGCCGGCGGGGAGGAGGGAGTCGAGGGCGCCGAGCTGGGCGAGGCGTTCGAGGCTGCGGGCGGTGGGGCGGGCGCGGTCACGGACGTCGGCGAGGGTGGCGTAGGGGCGGCCGGCGTCGAGGCGGTCGACCTCGGCGGCGCTGAGTCCGGAGAGGCTGGTGAGGGGCAGGCGGATGCCCCAGCGGCCGGGGGCGCCGGTGGCGGGGTCGGTGGTGGGGTCGGCGCCGTCGACCTCGGGGTGGGAGGGGACCCATTCGACGTGGACGTGGCGGGTGGAGGCGTTGACGTCGACGGGGAGGACGGGGATGCCCATGCGGCGGGCCTCGGCGACCATGAGGCGGGCGGGGTACATGCCGGGGTCGTGCTCGAGGACGGCGGCCATGAAGGCTTCGGGGTGGTGGGTCTTGAGCCAGGCGGAGTGGTAGGTGGGAACGGCGAAGGCGGCGCCGTGGGCCTTGCAGAAGCCGAAGGAGCCGAAGGCGTGGAGGGTGTGCCAGACCTCGTCGACGACGTCGAGGCTGTAGCCGTTCTCGAGGGCGGCGGTGCGGAAGAAGGTCTCGACGCGGTGCTCCTCGGGGCCGCCGACGAGGCGGCGGAGCTCGTCGGCGCGGGCGAGGCCGCAGCCGGTCATGACGTCGAGGGTGCGGAGGACCTGCTCGTGGAAGACGGTGACGCCGTGGGTCTCGGCGAGGACGGGCTCGAGGTGGGGGTGGGGGTAGTGGGCGGGGGCCCAGCCGTGGCGGTGCTCGAGGAAGGGGCGGACCATGTCGGACTGCATGGGGCCGGGGCGGAAGAGGGAGATGTCGACGGTGAGGTCGTTGAACTCGCGGGGTTCGAGCTTGCCGATGAGCTCGCGCTGTCCGGGGGACTCGATCTGGAAGCAGCCGAGGGTGTGGGTGGTGCGGATCATGGCGTAGGTGGCGGGGTCGTCGAGGGGGACCTGTTCGAGGTCGATGCGCTCCCCCGTGGTGCGTTCGACCTCCTGGAGGGTGTAGGCGATGGCGGACTGCATGCGGACGCCGAGGATGTCGAGCTTGAGGAAGCCCATGGGGTCCATGTCGTGCTTGTCGAACTGGCTCATGGGGAGGCCCATGCCGGAGGGCTGGACGGGGGTGCGGTCGAGGAGGGCGGCGTCGGAGAGGATGACGCCGCAGGGGTGCATGGAGATGTGGCGGGGCAGGCGGTCGAGGCGTTCGGTGAGGTCGACGAGGAGGTCGAGCTGGTGGCGGCCGGCGGCGCGGCCGGCGTCGATGCGGGCGGCGAGGGAGGAGAGCTCGGGCATGCGGTCGAGGGCGTCGCGGAAGCTGGAGGCGGAGAAGCGCCAGAGCTGCTTGGCGATGCCGTCGACCTCGTCCTCCTCCATGCCGAGGACGAGGCCGGCGTCGCGGACGGCACCGCGGGCGCGGTAGGCGTTCTGCATGCTCATGAGGGTGGTGCGCTCGGCGCCGAAGCGGTCGACGACGGCGCGGTAGATCTCGTGGCGGCGGGCGGACTCCACGTCGATGTCGATGTCCGGGAGGGTGGAGCGGGCGTCGGAGAGGAAGCGCTCCATGATGAGGCCGTTGGCCATGGGGTCGACGTGGGAGATGCGCAGGGCGTGGTTGACGAGGGAGGAGGCGCCGGAGCCGCGGGCGGCGACGCGCACGCCCATGCCCTCGATGAGCTCGACGACGGCGGCGACGGTGAGGAAGTAGCCGGCGAAGCCGAGGCGGTCGATGATGCCGAGTTCCTGCTCGGCGCGGTCCTGGAGGTCGCGGGCGGCCTGGGTGGTGCCGGGCAGTCCGGCGCCGGTGTGGAGGTGGGGGTAGCGGGCGGCGAGGCCGGCGCGGGTGCGTTCGCGCAGGACCTGGCGGGGGTCGCCGACGGTGCCGACGACGGAGGCCTCGGGGACGCGGGGGCGGCCCCAGCCGAGGTCGGTCTCCGGGTCGAGGGCGCAGGCCTCGGCGAGGGCGCGGGTGGACTCGAGCAGGGCGGCGGGGTGCTCGTCGGCGGCGTGGGCGATCTCCGCGGCGAGGGCCTCCATGGCGGCGGTGGGCTTGAGCCAGCCCTGCCCGTTGGGCTGGAGGTCGTGGACGGCATCGAGGGCGCTGAGGGCACGGACGGCGTCGAGGACGTCGGCGGTGGCGGCGCCGTCCGGGGCGGCGTAGCGGACGGCGTTGGTGAGGATGGGGGCCACGCGGGCGGTGCGGGCGGTGCGGAGCATCTTCACGGCGTGGCCGGTGTCCAGGCGCCGCCCGGGGGCGGAGAGGTGGCTGACGACCTCGGCGCGGGTGGCTCCGGCGGGCAGGGCCGCGCGCCAGCGGCGCAGGGCGGCCAGGCCGGCGGCGGTGCGGCGGCGCGCGAGGTGGCGGCCGACGTCGGAGTCCGGGCCGACGAGGACGAACAGCTCGGGCGTGGGCGGGTTGCCGGGGTTCGCTCCGGTGGGGATGGGGCCGGCGGCCGCGGCGGCGACCTCGGCGACGAGGACCCAGGGGGCGCCGCCGGCCGCTCCCCCGGCGGTGCGGGCGTGGGCGGCGGAGACGAGGCGGCAGAGGGCGCGGTACCCGGTGCCGTGGCAGCCGCCGCGGGCGAGGACGACGACGCGGCCGGCGGGCTCGTCCTCGTCCCAGCGGACGGCGAGGTCCACGCCGACGATCGGGGTGATGCGGCGGGCCAGGCAGGCGCCGACGTGCTTGACCGTCCCGTACAGGCCGTCCCGGTCCGTGCAGGCCAGGAGGTCCATGTCCGCGGCGGCGGCCGCGGCGGCGAGGTCCGCGGGCCAGCTGACGCCGTGGTGGGCGCTGAACGCGGAGGCCACGTGCAGGTGCGGGAAGGCGCTCATGCGGTGCGGCTCAGGGTGCGCTCCTGGGCGGGGGCGTGGACGCGGACCAGGCGCCACCGGCCGGAGTCCAGGTGGTGGGCGAGGTCCACGGTGCGCACGGGGGCGTTGCCGGCGCGCGCCAGGCGCACCTGGAGCCGCCAGATCTCGTGGTCCACGAGGCCGGGTCCGCGGCCCTTCTCGGCGCGGGCCTCCTCGGCCCACCAGCGGCGGCGCTCGAACCAGCGCAGCGGGCGCTCGGCGAGCACATACTCCCGTCCCTCCCAGTGCAGGCGGGCGGGTGCGCCCTGACGGTCGCGTTCCACGGCGACGGACTGCGTGAAGGTCCCCATCGTTCTCTCCCGGTGTTGCGGTCGCGGTCGACCCCGCCGATGGCGCCGACGGAGCTCGGGGTGCGGCCACCCGGGGGGAAGGACCGGGAGGGGAAGTCGCGGGGAAGCAAGAGGACCTGGAAGGGGCCCTCGACAGCCGCACGCCCACCGTACTCGAACATGTGTTCGAATGCGATGGGCTCAGCGTAGGGAGGGAGCCGGACGCGTTAAGCGCACGGCGGGGGCGGCGGGGTCAGAGGGCGGGCAGGGTCGCGGCGGCGCGCCCGGCCATGGGTGGGTGACGTGGCCCACAGTGCACCACGAGGGGGCCCACCACGGCACCGGTGGAACCCCCGGCGGTCACCGGGGGTTCCACCGGTGGGTGCGAGGGTCAGGCCTTCACGTAGGGCGGGAAAGGGACGGGCGTGGCCAGCGGCTGGCCCTCCGGGTTCATGTCGATCCCGAGGTCGCGGGCCCAGACGATGCGGGTGGCGCCGGCGTACACCGACGCGTTGCGCTCGTCGAGCTCGAACACGCGGGCGCCACGCAGGGTGTGCTGGTCCCAGGTGCCGTCGTTGAGGCCGTAGGGGTCGAAGCCGGTGCCGGGCGCGTAGCCGAGCTCCACGCCGTAGTAGTCGCCGGTGTAGGTGTTGATGTGGTCGTGGCCGCAGTAGATGCCCTTGACCTCACCGCGCTCCTTGACGGAGGCGTAGACGCCGGAGTTGACCAGGCCGTGGTAGACGTCCTCGTGCTTGACGCCGGTGATGCGGTGGCGGCGGACGGCCTCGGCGTGGTCGGAGGCCTCCTCGGCGGCCTGGGAGGCGTGCCACATCATCTCGTGCTCGAACGTGGGGATGTGGCAGAACATGAGACCGGGGGTGCGCCTGCCGAAGCGGGCCTCGGTGGCGGCGGAGGCGTCCTCATACCAGCGGATCTGGGCCGGGCGGATCCAGTCGTAGGACTTCAGGCCGTCCGTGGACTGGCCGTGGGTGTCCGCCTCGGAGGCGTAGCGGCCGGAGTCCAGCAGCCAGATCGCGAAGGCCGGGGCGGCGCCGCGGGAGCCGCGCACCAGGATCTGCGCGTTGGTGTGGCCGGGGACACCGTCCATCTTCGGCGGGTTCACGTTGTGCTTGTACTGGCGCACGAACTCGAGGAGGCGATCCTCGGTCATGGAGGTGCCGTGCTCCTCCACGGAGTCCTCGTCGTGATTGCCGAAGGTGACGGCCCACTTCACGCCACGGGACTCCATCGGGGAGACGAAGTTGTTCAGCCCCTGCTTGACCTGGACGTCGGTGGTGGGTGAGCCGTCGATGACGTCGCCGTTGATCAGGGCGAAGTCGGGCTTCTCCTGGTCGAGCACCTTCCCCATGAACTCGATGGTGCGGCGGTCGGCGGCGTGCCCGCCCTGCGTGTCATTGAACTGGACGATCTTCATGCGACGCGTGGCGCCGAATGCCAGCGGCATGGAGGCGCCCTGCGGGTGGCGCCCACCACGGGCCTCGGCCGGGACGGCCTGCGCGGCGGTGCCGGCGATCACGCCGGCGGCGGCCAGCGCTCCCCCGGCGAGCACGCCGCGGCGGGAGGGAGCGGTCGAGGTGGAGTGGGTCTCGGACATGGGGCGGTTCCTTCCGTCGATGCGGCGACGGCGTGCCCGCCGCCGCGCCCGACGGTAGGAGCGGGAGGTTGCCCGGCCGTGACCGGGCCGTGGCGGGCACCCGGACGGTGCGGTGAACGGTTGCCGCGCGGGTGGCGAAAGGTGGACGGAGGCGCGACGCCGTGACCACGTCGACGGTGACGCCCTGTGGACGAACACAGCGGACCGGGCCGGTCTGTGCCTAGACTGCGCCTGGGCGTCACCGTCACGGGGACGGCACCCGCTGTGGGATCAGCGGGGACGCCCGAGGACGTCTTCCTGAGGAGGGGACCATGACCCTGCCCGCACCCCGGCGCACCCTGCGACGCCGTCGACTCGCCCGGACGGGCGCCCTGAGCGGCGCCCTGCTGCTGGCCCTCACCGCATGCGCCGGCGGCGGTGCGGACTCCGGCGCGTCGTCCGCGTCCACCACTACGACGGCGCCCGCCGCCTCGTCCACGTCCGCGGCGGCGTCGAGCTCCACCGGCGGGGCGTCGGCATCGGAGTCGGACGCAACGACCTCTGGCGCAGCCGGTGAGTACGTGCCGGCCTCCTCGAAGGGGCCCGCGCAGAACGTCCCGAAGCCGGTCATGCCCGCCGCGGTGAAGGAGAACACCCCCGAGGGAGCCGAGGCCGCGGTGAAGTACTGGTGGGAGGCGGTCAACTACCTGCAGCAGACGAATGATCCGGAACCGCTGAAGTCGATCTCGATGGAAGAGTGCAATTTGTGCTCCGCTCACATCAAGACAATCAAGCGCATCTATGGCGATGGCGGATGGGCCACCGGGGAAAACTTCGCGGTCAATTCTGTTTCCATGGAAAAGAAGAAAGACTTCACTCTGGCGACAGTTGCCATCTCGACCGATGACTCCGCCACCTTCAACGCCGACGGCGTGAAGGTCGACCAAGCTCCTGCTGACGCCGGCACGGATGCACCGTGGGGTGTCCTCCTAAAATTTGACTCCAACAAGGGTCAATGGGTGGTCCGGGAGGCGGAATATGACTTCCAGGAGGGGTGACTTCCCCGCATGCATGGCGGTCTTGTTTGCGCTTATTTTTCTTGTCTCCGCAGTCACTTTAGTGACTCCTTCCCAGGCGCATGCCAGCAGCTGCGACACCGCGGGGCGCAAGGCCCAGCTGACCGACGACTCCTTGATAGTGGGCCAGCGTTGTCATAAATCGAGCATCGCCGAAATCGTTGGGGATGGCCTTGCCGACGACCAGGAGAAATCTGCCAAGGCGACATCACCCACCACCAAGGTCACCACCCTCCAGAACGCCTGCTATGAGAACCTTCCCGAGCCGGGCTTCGAGAACTGCGCCACCCAGCAGGAGCTCATCTGCGGGGACCAGAACGTGGCCTGGCTGCAGCCGAGCACCAAGGACACCGCGCGTCCGGAGGACGCCCCCGTCAAGGGGGACGCCTTCTGCGCCGACGGATCCGCCGCCCCGTCCGCGCCACCGCAGCCGTCCCGCCCGGCCGTGAGCATCGACGACATGGGCGAGGTGATCGCCCCCGAGCCCCGGATCCTCGCCGACACGGACGGGCGCGGCGTGCGCAACGCCGAGACGAACTTCTACTCGCCCGAGGCTGTCCGCCACGAGACCGCCGTCATCGACGGCGTCTCCGTGGAGATGCGCCTCACCCCGGTGTCCTTCATCTGGGACTACGGGGACGGCACCGCGCCGGTCACCACGGACGTCGGAGGCAATCCGCAGGACGGGTTCGACGTCCGGACGCCCACCAGCCATGTCTACGACGAGACCGGCACCTACGAGGTCACCCTCACCACGGTCTACACCGGTGAGATCCGCTATCCCGGACAGGGTTGGGAAGCCGTCCCCGGCACCATCCGGCGCACCGCCACACCCGTGACCGCAGACATCTGGACCACGTCCACACGCAACGTCGCCGACGACTGCTCCGCCGACGCCTCCGCCTGGGGCTGCGCCGGTCCCGTCGAGGCGCCGAACGGCGGCTGACGCCGCGGGCCCGTCGCCACAGCCACGGGCCCGGACCGCGAGCGCGATCCGGGCCCGTGGGCAACCCCTCCGGGAGACCTGCTCAGAGCAGGGCGTCCTGGACCTCGGCCGGCGGTGCGATGAGCTCCGGGCCGTTGTTCCGCACGTTCCCCACGGCCCGGCCCACCGGGCGCAGCTCCCAGCCGCGGGCGACGTCGTAGGCCTGGGCGGTCATCTCGTCCACCAGGGCGGCGGCCTCGTCGGCGGAGCCGAGCTTGTCAGGACTCAGCCAGGAGTCCATCGCGGCGGGCCCCATGGGCATGGGCAGGCGGTCATGCAGGTCGGCGAGTTCACCGAGCACGCCGGGCTCGTCGTCGGCCGGGGACGGCATGGTCAGGATCGTGGTGGAGAGCACCCACGGATCGTCCCCGCGGGCCTCGGCACCGGCATCCTTCCACCACTCGTAGAGCCCGGCGAACCAGATCACGGGGCCCTCGCCGTCGCCGCCGCCGGCCGGGTGGACGTAGAACGGCTGCTTCACCGCGGCCTTGCCGTCCGGCCCCGTGGACCCCGGTTCGGGCGCCTTCCACTCGTAGTAGCCCTCCACGGGGACGGCGCAGCGGCGAGCGCGCACGGCCGAGCGGAACGTCGGCTTCGACGTGACGGTTTCGGACCGGGCGTTGAACGCGCGGGACC
Organism: Micrococcus porci; assembly: GCF_020097155.1. Lineage (NCBI taxonomy): Bacteria > Bacillati > Actinomycetota > Actinomycetes > Micrococcales > Micrococcaceae > Micrococcus > Micrococcus porci. The sequence goes on from NZ_CP083691.1 coordinate 1,854,288, forward strand.
CCACGGACAGCTCCTTGGCCCACGTCGGGACCAGGCCCCAGCGGGCGACGTGCAGCTCCCGGCGCACGACGCCGGCGTCCTCGCGCTCCAGGAGGATCGGGACGTCGGCGGTCGGCGCGACGTTCCAGTTCGGGCGCAGCTCCAGGCCCTCCTCGGGGAGCAGGCCCCCGCCGAGGGCCACCAGGTCACCGGCCGCGCGGGCCATCACATACCGTCCACACATGCGCCCGAGTCTAGGCACGGGGCAGCGACGTCCTCGCTGTCCGTGCCGCGCACGAAGACATGTGACACGCCGTGCGTCTCGCGCACGAAAACGGGCAACACGCCGTGCGTCTCGCGCACGAAAACGGGCAACACGCCGTGCGTCTCGCGCACGAAAACGGGGGCAGGAGCCGATGTGGACGGGGAGCTCTCCGCGCCTCACGGGCTGTCCCGCCCGGCACGGCGTGATGGGATGGATCCACCAACGGACATCCCCACGACATTCAGGAGGACAGCGTGTCCCAGAAGGTCCGCGGCGTCGTCGCCATGGCGAAGGACGCCCCCGTCAGCATCGAGACCATCGTCATCCCCGATCCGGGACCCGGCGAGGCCGTCGTCGACATCAAGACCTGCGGCGTCTGCCACACGGATCTGCACTACGTGCAGGGCGGCATCGGCGACGACTACCCGTACCTGCTCGGCCACGAGGCCACGGGTGTGGTCTCCGCGATCGGCGAGGGCGTCACCCACGTGGAGGTCGGCGACACCGTCATCCTGAACTGGCGCGCCGTCTGCGGCGAGTGCCGCGCCTGCAAGAAGGGCGAGCCCAAGTACTGCTTCAACACGCACAACGCGTCGCAGAAGATGACCCTCGAGGACGGCACCGAGCTCTCCCCCGCCCTGGGCATCGGCGCGTTCGCAGAGAAGACCCTCGTCCACGCCAAGCAGTGCACCAAGGTCGACGGCGTGGACTCCACCGAGGAGCAGGCCGCCGTCGGCCTGCTCGGCTGCGGGATCATGGCCGGCATCGGCGCGGCCATCAACACCGGCGAGGTCAAGCGCGGTGAGTCCGTGGCCGTGATCGGCTGCGGCGGCGTCGGCGTGGCCGCGATCGCCGGGGCGAAGCTCGCCGGCGCCACCACGATCATCGCTGTGGACATCGACGCCAAGAAGCTCGCGAAGGCCGAGGAACTCGGGGCCACCCACACCGTGAACTCGAAGGACGAGGACCCCGTGGAGGCCATCCGCGCGCTGACCGGCGGCTTCGGCGCCGACGTGGTCATCGAGGCGGTCGGCCGCCCGGAGACCTACGAGCAGGCGTTCTACGCCAGGGACCTGGCCGGCCGCGTCGTCCTGGTGGGCGTGCCCACCCCTGGCATGGAGCTGCAGCTGCCCCTGCTGGAGGTCTTCGGTCGCGGTGGCGCGCTGAAGTCCTCGTGGTACGGCGACTGCCTGCCGGAGCGTGACTTCCCGATGCTCGTGGACCAGTACCGTCTGGGCCGCCTGCCGCTGGACGAGTTCGTCACGGAGACCATCGCCCTGGACGAGGTGAACGAGGCCTTCGAGACGATGAAGTCCGGCGATGTCCTGCGCTCGGTGGTGGTGCTCTGATGGCGCGCATCGATCACCTGGTCACCTCCGGCACGTTCTCCCTGGACGGGGAGACGTTCGACGTGGACAACAACGTGTGGATCGTCGGCGGCGCGGAGCAGTGCGTCGTCATCGACCCGGCCCACGACGCCTCGGCCGTCTGGAAGAAGGTGAACGGCCGCCAGGTGCTGGCCATCGTCCTCACCCACGGCCACGACGACCACATCCGCCAGGTCCAGGAGTTCCGCCAGATGGTGGACGCCCCCGTGCTGCTCCACCCCGCCGACCGCATGCTCTGGGACGACGTCTTCCCCGACGAGGAGCCCGACGGCGCGCTCGCCGAGGGCGACGTCCTGCGCGTGGCCGGCGTCGAGCTGCGGGTGCTGCACACCCCCGGCCACTCCCCCGGCTCGGTCTGCCTGTACGCCCCCGCCCTGGGTGAGGCCGGCGACGACGGCGCCCCGACCGGCGTCGTGTTCTCCGGCGACACCCTGTTCCAGGGCGGGCCCGGCGCCACCGGCCGCTCGTACTCGGACTTCGACACGATCATCGAGTCCATCCGCGAGCGCCTGTTCCCGCTGCCGGAGGCCACCGTGGTCCACACCGGCCACGGCGACTCCACCACGATCGGCACGGAGAAGCCGCACCTGCAGGAGTGGATCGACCGCGGCCACTGAGGACGCGCCGAGGTGGGGAAGAATGGTCCCCCGTGACCATCCTCCCCGCCTCGCCCCCTCCCTCCGTGATCCTGCTCGGCGGCGCGTCGGGCTCCGGCAAGTCCTACCTGGCCCGGCGCCACGGCCGGCCCCACCTCTCGCTCGATGCGTTCTACCGTCCGCAGTCCGACGACGGCGCCGCGGGCGGGCCCGGCCCCGTGTTCCCGCGCACCCCGTACGGCGAGATCGACTGGGACCACCCCGGAACGTGGGATGAGCAGGCGGCCGTGGACGCCGTCGTCGAACTGCTCGAGGAGGGCGCCACGCGCGTGCCCGACTACGACATCTCCACGTCCTCCGTCCGCGGGCACAGCACCGTCGCGCTCGAGCCGGGCGGGGTGATCGTGGCGGAGGGCATCTTCGCCGAGCGCATGCCCGCGGCCCTCGACCGGGCCGGGGTCGGCTACGCGGCCTGGTACATCGACCAGGCGCGGACCACGACGGCGGCCCGCCGGTTCGTGCGCGACGTCGCCGAACGCCGCAAGCCGGTGCCGTTCCTCGTGCAGCGGGGCTGGTCCCTGTATCGGACGGACGCGGCGCGCCGGGCGGCGGCCGTGGCGGCCGGCTTCACCCCGCGGCGCAAGCGGGAGATCATCGCCGACCTCACGGCCTGACGGCCCGCCCGCAGCCGGGCCGCCCGTGCCCTCAGCCGGAGGTGCCCGCGCCGAGGACGGCGAGCTGCTCGTCCACGACCTCGAGCCCGGCGGCGGCCGCCCACGCCGTGTACTCCTCCCGCAGGGCCGCGGCGAACGCGGGCACGCTCACCCCGGGGCGCACGTCCTCGGCCGCGCCCGCCGTGCGCGGGTCCATGCCCAGGCCGAGCTCCCGGTAGACGTCGACGAGCACGGCCCGCAGCGGGGCGGGGTCGGACACCACCACGTGGGTGGAGAACAGGAACGCCCCCTTCACCACGCGCTGCGCGGAGCCGGCCAGCTTCACCGGGTAGGCCGGCGCAGGACCCTGCACGGAGAACTCGCCCGGGCAGTACTCCCCCGGGATCTCGCCCACGGAGGCGGGCACGCCCATGCGCGCGAACGCCCGCACGAACAGGTCGGCGAACTCCGCGAACCGGGCCTGCTGCGTGAGCGTGGCGTCCTCCTGCTGGCTCAGGTGGTCCACCACCAGGCAGCCGTGGTGGTAGGCCGCCGCCCGTCCGCCGGCCCGGCGCACCGCCGGCTCGAAGCCGTGGGCCCGGGCCGCCGCGGCCGCGGCCTCGAAGCCGGGCAGCCGCGCGTCGCGCTGGCCGAACGCGACCGTCGGTTCGGGCACGTAGACGCGGATCAGGTCGTCGAGGGCCCTCCCCTCGGCCGCGGCGGCGCGGAAGACGGCCAGCTCGCCCATGGCCCAGTCGAGGTCGTCAGCGGCCCCGAGGGTCCGTTCCTGCACGGCCCAGCGCAGCCGGGGAGCTGCGCTCACAGGCCGCCCTCGACCGGCCAGGAGCGCAGGGTGAGGGTCTGCTCGACGTGGGCGAACGGGCCGTCGTCGTCGTGGAGGACGGTGCTGGTCAGGCCCACGCCGTCCGGGCCCACCGTGACCTGCCCCGCGAGGCCGAGCCAGGGGCCGGTGGGCTCGCGGTACAGGTGGATCTGCAGGTCCACGTTGGGGAAGAACCACCCGCCCGGCTTCGCCGGCAGGGCCGGGGCGATCCCGTTGGCCGCGTCGGTGAGGCTGATCAGGCGCACCAGGTCGCTCGTGCTCTCCCCCGCCACCATCTCGCGGTCCGTGGTGAGCCACACCCGGCCGTGGCCCGGCCCGTGGCCGGGCAGGATGACGCCGTCGAGGGAGGCGATGTACCCGCCTCCCCATCCGTGGAGCGCGTTGTGCGCCTGCGCCTGCGAGCGCGGCGGGAGGGGCTCGTCCGGCAGCTGGGCGACGGCGGAGGTGTCCGAGGTGGACAGCAGCCAGGCGCGCAGCGTCAGCACGGTGCGGCCCCGGGCGTGAAGCACGGACTCGACGAGCTCGATGGTGCGGCCCGGGCGCAGGGTGCGCGTGACCACCTCGAGCTCGCCCGACCAGAGCGTGCCCAGGATGTCGTAGGAGAGCCGTCCCACCCGCAGCCCGGGGGTGGTCTCGTGCGCGGCCACCTCGTGCAGCAGCAGGCCCGAGACGGCGGCCATGTGCATCTCCTCTTCCCGCCATGCGCCCTGAGCGTGCACGGTGGAGCGCACGCGGGAGGTGCGGACGCCGTCGGCGTCCACGGTGGGCTCGCCGAGGCGGACGTAGAAGGCCAGGGGATCGTCGGCGACGGAGGTCGCGGGGGTGGAGGTGATGTCGGTCATGGGCCGAAGTCTGCCAGAACGACGACGACGGCCGGTGACGTCCCCGCGGGGATGTCACCGGCCGTCGTGGCGTGGGCCGAGCCGGGGTTCAGCGGCGCATGACCTTGCGGGCGATGCCGTTGCCGATCAGCTGCAGCGCCTGGACGAACACGATCACCACGATCACGGCCAGCCAGGTGACCTCCGGACGGAACCGGTTGTAGCCCTCCACGATGGCGAAGTTGCCGACGCCGCCGCCGCCGATGATGCCCGCCATCGCGGACATGTCCACGAGCGAGATGATCACGAACGTGAAGCCGAGGATCAGCGGGCCGAGGGCCTCGGGCAGCACCACGGTGCGCACGATCCGCATGCGGGAGGCGCCCATCGCGCGGGCGGCCTCGATCACGCCGGGGTCGAGGGAGACGAGGTTCTGCTCCACGATGCGGGCGATGCCGAACGTGGACGCCCAGATCATGCAGAACACCACGGCGGTGTTGCCGATGCCGCTGCCGAGCACCGCGATGGTCAGCGGCTGCAGGGCGGCGATGAGGATGACGAACGGGATGGGCCGGATCAGGTTCACGACGAAGTTCGTGACCAGGTAGACGGCACGGTTGGCGAAGATGCCGCCCGGACGCGTGGTGTAGAGGACGAGCCCGACCAGCAGGCCGAGGATGCCGCCGAGGATGAAGGCCCAGCCGACCATGTAGAGGGTGTCCCCCACGGCGGTCATCAGCTCGGGGCCGTAGTACCCCCAGTCGAGGTTCTGGAATCGGTCGATCACTGGTGCACCTCCTGCACGTCCCCGGCGCCGGCCAGGTCCGCGACGAACGCGTCCACCGCGGCGGCCTCGCCCGTGAGCGCCACGGTGAGCAGGCCGTACGCGGAGTCCTTGGTGGCGGACATGCCGCCGTGGACGATCTCGAAGCCCACGCCGCGCGTCGAGGCGGTGCCGAGCACGGCCGAGACCGCGGCGGAGTCCTTGAGCGAGACCATGATCAGCCGACCCTCGGTGCGCGCTCGGATGCGGGCCACCTCGTCGGCATTCGGCCGGTCCTTGAGTGCCGTGGCCACGAAGGACGCGGCGTCGGCGGAGTGGGCGGGCCGGGAGAAGAGGTCGTAGACCTTGCCGGTCTCCACCACGCGGCCGGTGTCCATCACGGCGACGCGGTCGGCGATCGAGCGGATGACCTCCATCTCGTGGGTGATGGCCACGATCGTGACCCCGAGCTCCTCGTTGACGCGGCGCAGCACGGAGAGCACCTCGTGCGTCGTCGAGGGATCCAGGGCGCTGGTGGCCTCGTCCGCGAGCAGGATCTCCGGCTCGGCGGCCAGGGCGCGGGCGATGCCGACGCGCTGCTTCTGGCCGCCCGAGAGCTGCTCCGGGTAGTGCTTGGCCTTGTCCGCCAGGCCGACGAACTCGAGCAGCTCCGCCACGCGAGCGCGGCGCGTGGACCGCGGCCAGCCGGCCGTGTCCAGGGCGAACTCGATGTTCCCGGCCACCGTGCGGGAGGTCAGCAGGTTGAACTGCTGGAACACCATGCCGATGCGGGTGCGCAGCGGACGCAGCTTCGCCTCGGAGAGGTGGGAGACCTGCTGGCCCAGCACCGTGACGGTGCCCGACGTCGGCTTCTCCAGCCCGTTGATCATGCGGATCAGGGTGGACTTGCCGGCGCCGGAGAAGCCGATCACACCGAAGACCTCGCCGCGGTTCACGCTGAGCGAGACGTCGTCCACGGCTGTGACGCCGCGGCCCTTCTTGGCGGCGTAGACGCGGCTGACGTGGTCGAAGACGATGACCGGCTCCCCCGGGGCGCCCTCAGAGTGGCGCCCCGGGGTGACCGCGTCACGGTCGGACGAATGGGAACCTGCCATGGATCAGGCGCCCTGCTTCGCGATCGCGTCCTGGTACTGCTTCAGGGTCTCGTCGATCTGGGCGGCGTCGAGCTGCACCGGCACGCTGGTGCCGGAGGAGAGCTTCGCGGACTCGTCCAGCACGGCCTGCTCGTGGTACAGGGCCGCGATCTTCTTGTAGGTCTCGTTCTCGCGGTCCGCGCGGCGCACGGCGAAGCCGTTGACGAACGGCTTGGCGGAGTCGGCCTTGGGGTCGTCCTTGAACAGGGCGGTGTTCGTGTCGATGCCGGCATCCGCCGAGAACGTGTTGTTGATGACCGAGCCCTGGACGGACTCGAGCGCGTTCACGGTCTGCTGGGCGGCCACGGTCTGGACCTTCACGGTGGAGGCGGCCTCGTCGATGTCCTTGGGCTCCGGGCGGATGGTCTCGTTGGACAGCTTCAGCAGGCCGGCGGCGACGAGCACGTTGATGGCACGGGCCTGGTTCACGGTGTCGTTCGGGATGGCGACGGTGTCGCCCTTCTGGAACTCGGAGACGTCCTTGTACTTCTTGGAGTACAGGGGCAGCGGGATGATCTCGGTGGTCCCGATCAGCGTCAGGTCCTTGCCGGAGGCCTGGTTGTAGTCGGCCAGGTAGGCGATGTGCTGGAACCAGTTCATGTCGATGTCGCCGTTGTCCAGCGCCGGGTTCGGCTGCGTGTACTCCGTGAAGTTGCGGATCTCGACGTCGATGCCGTGCTTCTCCTTGGCGAGCTTCACCAGGGCGCGGTGCGTCTCGTTCTCGGACACGACGCCGATGCGCACGGTCTGGGCGCCGTCGTCGCCCTTCTTCTCGGCCTGCGAGTTGCAGGCGGTCAGGGCGAGCGCGCCGACGGCGGCCAGGGACAGGCCGGCGAAGGAGCGGCGGGAGATGTTCGAGGGGGTCGTCATGGGGTTCTCCTTGGAGGACGGGGCGACGTCGCCGGCGCGGGTGGGCACGGCGGGTGCGGAACGGTGCGGGGTGGGCCGTGCGGTGGGTGATTCCCCGCGGGGCACAGCACGGCGGGCGGGGGCGAGAGACGCCCCGAGCCGGAGGCCGGGATCCTTTCGAACGCTGCTCTTGCCCGTCCCCCAGTCACCGCGGGCTCCCCTCGGGGGGTCTGCACGCAGCGGAGGCGGGCCGCTTCTCGGTCCGTTGCCACCCGTGAACATGGGGTTGGCGAGCGGCTCGTCATGGGACCACGTGGACCCGCCGAGGCGGGGTCCACAGCCGCTTCTCCTGAAGCTGGGCCCAAGCGTATCGCAGCGTGTGCGCTCCATCGGGCAGGGCGGTGACGCGCAGCGTCATACTGCGGGGCCCGGGGCCGACGAGTGATGCCCCTCGCGGGACGACGACGGCCGGGCGCCTCCGCGGGGAGGCGACCGGCCGGCGTCGGGACGGGGATCAGGCGGACGGGATCAGAAGTCCCAGTCCTCGTCCTCGGTGGCCTCGGCCTTGCCGATCACGTACGAGGAGCCGGAGCCGGAGAAGAAGTCGTGGTTCTCGTCCGAGTTCGGGGAGAGCGCGGAGAGGATCGCCGGGTTCACGTCCGTGGTCTCGGCCGGGAACATCGGCTCGTAGCCCAGGTTCATCAGCGCCTTGTTCGCGTTGTAGTGCAGGAACTTCTTCACGTCCTCGGCCAGGCCCACCGCGTCGTACAGGGAGTGGGTGTACTCGACCTCGTTCTCGTACAGCTCGAACATGAGCTCGAAGGTGAACGCCTTGAGCTCCTCGCGGCGCTCCTCGGGCAGGGTCTCGATGTTCCGCTGGTACTTGTAGCCGATGTAGTAGCCGTGCACGGCCTCGTCGCGGATGATCAGGCGGATCAGGTCCGCCGTGTTGGTGAGGCGCGCGTGGGAGGAGAGGTACATCGGCCAGTAGAAGCCGGAGTAGAAGAGGAAGGACTCCAGCAGCGTGGAGGCGATCTTCTTCTTGTATGGGTCCTCGCCGTCGTAGCGCTCCAGGATCAGCTGGGCCTTGCGCTGCAGGTTCGGGTTCTCGCGGGACCAGCGGAAGGCCTCGTCGATCTCCTTGGTGGAGGCCAGCGTGGAGAAGATCGAGGAGTAGGACTTCGCGTGCACGGACTCCATGAACGCGATGTTCGTGTAGACGGCCTCCTCGTGTGGGGTGATCGCGTCCGGGATCAGGGAGACGGCGCCGACGGTGCCCTGGATCGTGTCCAGCAGGGTCAGGCCGGTGAACACGCGCATGGAGAGCAGGCGCTCGTCGTCGGTGAGCTGGTTCCAGGACTGGACGTCGTTGGACAGCGGCACCTTCTCGGGCAGCCAGAAGTTGTTGACGAGGCGCTGCCAGACCTCGTTGTCCTTCTCGTCCTGGATGCGGTTCCAGTTGATGGCCTCGACGAGGTGATCGTGGACGGAGGGTCCGTGGTGCGGCTCAGTCATGGCAGGCACATCCTTCTGGAAGACATCGGTGGAATCATGCGGATCTCGGGGCGCGACGGCGGCGCGCGCGGGGCATGAAGTCGCGGGCCAGTCTAGGCCAGCGCACCTCCTTCGGCACTCGCGCCCCGGCGTGGTCGGCACGTGATCTTCGTCGTGCGCCTAGGGCGTGTTGCTAAAGGGTAGTAGTCAGCCAATGCAGTGTCGCGGCGAGGCAGAGCCCGGCGTGATAGCTCCGGGCGTACTTGTCCGAGCGCATCGCGATTCCTCGCCACTGTTTGAGCCGGTTGAAGCACCGCTCCACGACATTGCGGCCCCGATAGCGCTGGCGCTGGTCTTCACCGAAGTCGATCGGTCTTCCTGGGCGGCGGCGCCGGTGCGCGATCTGATCGGCCCGCTCGGGGATCGTGGCCGCGATGCCATGCCGGCGCAGCCAAGACCGGTTCGCCTTCGAGGGGTAGCCCTTGTCCGCAATCAGGCGGTCAGGCCGCGCCCTGGGCCGCCCACGGGCGCCGGCCACGCTGATCAGCTCCAGCGTGGTGGCCAACATCGAGGTGTCCGCCACCTGCCCGCCGGTCACCACGAACGCCAGCACCCTGCCCTTGCCATCACAGACCAGATGAGACTTCGTCGTCAGACCGCCGCGGGAGCGTCCGATGGCATGATCAGCCGGCTCGTCCCCGGATTTCTTGTAGTTCATCAGGGCCCCCTGTGGGGCGGGGCAGGGTCGCCCCGTGCTGATGGACGCGCACGATCGTGGAATCGATCGAGGCCACCCAATCCAGCTCGCCAGCCTGCTGTGCCATCGACTGAGTGCGCTCGAGCACGCGCTCCCACACACCCTGGGCGGCCCACCGGTTGAAGTTCTTGTAGATCGTGTTCCAGTTCCCGAACCGCTCGGGCAGATCCCGCCACGGAGCTCCGGTGCGGAAGCGCCACGCGGTGGCCTCGACCACCGCGCGCCGATCCACCGGGGGCCGACCCGTGGACTTCGGGGCAGGGAACAGCGGGCCGATCACGGCCCAGACCTCGTCCGAGATGACATCACGCGACACCCCTCAAGACTGGCGCACCCAAAGCTTGAAACCCTTTAGCAACACGCCCTAGGGTGACGACCATGCACGACTCCCTCCGCCCCACCCGGTCCTTCGTGGCGCTGCTCCGCAATCCGCGCATCCGGCGCGCCCTCGGCGCACTGCTGACCGGCTCAGAGGTCGCCGCCTCCGACCGCGGCGCGCTGAAGGCCGCCGAGTCCGTCGGCCTCACCCGCGCGGACGACGACGACACCCCGGTCCTGCAGGAGGCCTTCCTTGCGGACGCGGTCGCCGCCCTCGATCGGGCCCTCGGCCCGCTGGCCGTGCTGGACGGCGGGCGGATCCGCGTGGGCGACCTCCCGCACGGGGAGGTCGACGCGGCGGTGGGCGCCGTCGTCGAGCGTGTCCTCTCCCCCGGCGAGCGCGTCCCGGAGGCGACCCTCAACGACCGTCTGGCCCTCTTCGTCGTGGACGTGGCCTTCTTCCGCCGCCACGCCTACGACCTCGGCCTCGTGGACCGGGAGCTGGACGGCTCGGCGTACTGGCGGAGGTGACCACTCACCCGGCCGGGCTCCGGACGAACGACGGCGACGCACCCGCTCAAGGTGCGTCGCCGTCGTCGTGGGGCGAGCCGAGGCTCAGAGCATGCAGCTCACGCAGCCCTCGACCTCGGTTCCCTCGAGGGCGAGCTGGCGCAGGCGGATGTAGTAGATCGTCTTGATCCCCTTCGTCCACGCGTAGATCTGCGCGCGGTTCAGGTCACGGGTGGTGGCCGTGTCCTTGAAGAACAGCGTCAGGGACAGTCCCTGGTCCACGTGCTGCGTCGCCGCGGCGTACGTGTCGATGATCTTCTCGTAGCCGATCTCGTACGCGTCCTCGTAGTACTCGAGGTTCTCGTTGGTGAGGTACGGCGCCGGGTAGTACACGCGGCCGAGCTTGCCCTCCTTGCGGATCTCGATCTTCGAGGCCACCGGGTGGATCGAGGAGGTCGAGTTGTTGATGTAGGAGATCGAGCCCGTCGGCGGGACCGCCTGCAGGTTGCGGTTGAACAGGCCGTGCTCCATGACCTTTGCCTGGAGCTCGCGCCAGTCGTCCTGGGTGGGGATGTCGATGCCGGCGGTCTCGAACAGCTCGGCGACGCGGGCGGTGGCCGGCGTCCACTCCTGCTCGGTGTACTTCGCGAAGAACTCGCCGGAGGCGTACGTCGAGTCCTCGAAGCCGCCGAACTTCTGGCCGGTCTCCTGCGCGATCAGGTTCGAGGCCCGCAGCGCGTGGAAGAGCACCGTGTAGAAGTAGATGTTCGTGAAGTCCACTCCCTCCTCGGAGCCGTAGTGCACGTGCTCGCGGGCCAGGTAGCCGTGCAGGTTCATCTGGCCCAGGCCGATCGCGTGGGAGGCGGAGTTGCCCTTGGCGATGGACGGCACGGACTGGATGTCGCTCATCACGGACACCGCGGTCAGCGCGCGGATCGCGGTCTCCACGGAGCGCCCGAAGTCCGGGGAGTCCATGGTCTTCGCGATGTTCATGGAGCCGAGGTTGCAGGAGATGTCCTGGCCCACGTGGGCGTAGCTCAGGTCCTCGTTGTACTCGGAGGCCTCGGAGACCTGCAGGATCTCGGAGCACAGGTTGGACATGGTGATCCGGCCCTTGATGGGGTTGGCGCGGTTCACGGTGTCCTCGAACACGATGTACGGGTAGCCGGACTCGAACTGGATCTCGGCCAGGGTCTGGAAGAACTCACGCGCGTTGATCTTGGTCTTCTTGATCCGCGCGTCGTCCACCATCTCGTAGTACTTCTCCGTCACGGAGATCTCGGAGAAGGCCTTGCCGTACACGCGCTCGACGTCGTACGGGGAGAAGAGGTACATGTCCTCGTTGCGCTTGGCCAGCTCGAACGTGATGTCCGGGATCACGACGCCGAGGGAGAGCGTCTTGATGCGGATCTTCTCGTCCGCGTTCTCGCGCTTGGTGTCCAGGAACCGGTGGATGTCCGGGTGGTGCGCGTGCAGATAGACGGCGCCGGCGCCCTGGCGGGCCCCCAGCTGGTTCGCGTAGGAGAACGAGTCCTCCAGCAGCTTCATCACCGGGAGCACGCCCGAGGACTGGTTCTGGATGTGCTTGATGGGGGCGCCCTGCTCGCGCACGTTCGTCAGGGACAGGGCGACGCCGCCGCCGCGCTTGGACAGCTGGAGGGCGGAGTTGATGCCGCGGGCGATCGACTCCATGTTGTCCTCGATGCGCAGCAGGAAGCAGGAGACGAGCTCGCCGCGCTGGGCCTTGCCGGCGTTGAGGAACGTGGGGGTGGCCGGCTGGAAGCGGCCGGAGATCATCTCGTCCACGAGGTGGGTGGCGAGGGCCTCGTCGCCCGCGGCCAGGTGGAGGGCCACGACGGCGACGCGGTCCTCGTAGCGCTCCAGATAGCGCTTGCCGTCGAAGGTCTTGAGCGCGTAGGACGTGTAGAACTTGAACGCGCCGAGGAAGGTGGGGAAGCGGAACTTCGCCTTGTACGCGCGGTCGAACGTCGCCTTGACGAACTCCGGGGCGTACTGCGCGAACGTCTCCGGCTCGTAGTAGTGCTTCTCCTGCAGGTACTCGAGCTTCTCCTCGAGGTCGTGGAAGAACACCGTGTTGGTGTTGACGTGCTGCAAGAAGTACTGGCGGGCGGCGGCGTGGTCCGCCTCGAACTGGATCTTCCCATCCGACCCGTAGAGGTTCAGCATGGCGTTGAGCTCGTGGTAGCCCAGGTCCTGCCAGGCCTCGGGCATGTGCTTGGCCTGCTGGATGAGGTCGGCCTCGGTGACGGTCATGCGTGCTGTCCTTCTTCCAGGCGCTCGAGGCCCTCCCGGACGGCGACGACGTCCTCGGGGGTGCCCATGAGCTCGAACTTGTACATCAGGGGGACCTGGCACTTGCGGGAGATGATGTACCCCGCCGCGGCGTAGGCCCCGGAGAAATTGGTGTTGCCGGAGGCGATGACGCCCCGGATCAGCGCCCGGTTGCCCGGGACGTTGAGGAACTTGATGACCTGCTTGGGCACCTCCCCCCCGGTGTCCCCGCCCCCGCCGTAGGTGGGGGTCAGCAGCACGTAGGGGGCGGTGGCGCCGAGGGTCGGCTCCCGCGTGAGGAGGGGAAGGCGGGCGGCCTGTCCGAGGGGCAGGCCGAGCTTCTCGACGAATCGGTGGGTGTAGCCGGAGGCGGAGGAGAAGTAGATGAGCCGCGCGTCCGTGGGGACGAGCCCCTGCGCCTCCGCGTCCCGCATGTGGTTCGGGCCGGCGGTGGCCGTGGTCATCGCGGCGTCAGGCCACCTGGGTGGCCGCGGACTCGGCCAACTCGGCGATCTTGTCCGGACGGAAGCCGGACCAGGAGTCGGTGTCCGTGATGACCACCGGGGCCTGCATGAAGCCCAGGGCGCGCACGCGGTCCAGGGCCTCCGGGTCCTGGGACATGTCCACGGTCTCGTAGGCGATGCCCTTCTTGTCCAGTGCACGGTAGGTGGCGTTGCACTGGACGCAGGCCGGCTTGGTGTAGACGGTGACGGTCATGGCGGCTCGTCCTTCTTCCTCGGTGTGGTGAGTGCTGTCTCGGCCCGGAGGCCGTGGGAAGTCTGGTGCGACGGGCCCCTCTGCCGGCGATCCGGCGAGGGGCCTCGGTGCGCTGAATCGATACTACATCTGGGTGCCACGGGGTGCACTGAGCACTACATGTAGTAGTTACACCCGTGTGCTTCGAGTTGACATCCCGTCCACACCACGCTCCACAGGAGGGGGCGAATCACAACGGCGTAACCATGCGGGAGACGCGTGGTCGGGGTGTCGCTGTCCACAGCCGGCCGAGGCTGTGGAGGACCCCGTCCACACCCGGAGAGTCGATCCGGCCACACCGGAAGACGGCGTGTCCGGGGGTGTCGCGGACACAAGATGTGGGGCGGCGGCGGCCGTAGGGTCCCACCCGAACGCCCCGGTGGACTGGAGAGGACTTCGGGCGGGTCCCACGAAGAGACCCGCCCGGAATCACGGCATCAGAGCCGTTGAGCGCCTGTCACCTGCGGAGGATCACCGCGTCACGCGGCCAGCCCCAGACGACGCCGGGCCGCCACCAGCGCGCCCGCCCCCAGAGCGGCGACGCCGGCCAACCACCATGCCGCCTCGTCGCCCGTCTGGACCTTGGACGGGACCGTGTGCCCACCCTCGGCCGGGGCCGCGGCGTCCTCGACCGCGCGGTCCACGTATGGATGCAGGAGCGCGAGGCGGGAGCGGGTCACGCCGTCGGCGTCCTCGCCGTACACCAGGGCGTAGTCCGTCCCGTCGAACCGGGCCAGGGCCTCCGACATCCATTCCTTGTAGCCGTAGCCTCCGTCGACCTCCTTGAGTGCCGCCACCGGCTCGTCCACGCCGAAGAACGAGCCCTCCTGCCAGACCCCGGCGACGGGCAGGGAGTGCGTCTCGCCCTCGACGGTGACCTCGACCGCAGCCGGGGTGGAGGAGACGCCGAACGCAAAGGAGCCGTCCGCCGGACGGCCCAGGTCCGCCGGCTGGTGCAACGGCACGTCGATGCGCTCGACCTGGGGGCCCATGACCTCGGTGCCGTACTCGTAGGCGAAGCAGGCCTGGTCGGCGGCATTGGTGCCGGTCTCCACTTCCAGGACGGTGGCGGCCTCGGTCACGCCGTCCACACGCACCTCGACGACCGCCTGCCTCACGTCCGGACCGAGGGCCGCCACGATGTCGCGCGTCTCGAACGCACCGACCGGATCGCCTCCCGCGAAGGGGATCTGCACGGCGTCGGCGGCGTCGGAGCCGGCGGGTCGGACCGCCACAGTGACATCCTCGGCCGTGTGGGCCTCCGGGTCGGCCGCGGCGTCCTGGAGCACGAACGGGACGGACGCCGAGGAGGCGGTCGCGCCCGTCTCCTGGTCCGTGAAGGTGTACACACCGGCGGTGTCATAGACGCAGCCCCAGACCGCCTGCTCGCCGAGGTGCGGGGTGGCGGAGGCAGGGGCGGCCAGCACGGCGGCGGCGAGGCCGACGGTCCCTGCCGCGGTGATCAGGCGCATGGAGGCGGGGCGGATGCGGGGGTGTGAGGCGACATGGTCCACGACGGGCTCCTTCGGTGCGGTGCGGCCGAGCGGCCGCGGGTGAGTCCGGCCCTCCCGGCCGGATACTGCGAGTGTGGAGCCCGATGCCCCGCCCACGCAACAGCTGTGACGGAAGCGAGACCACCCCGTGTCCGGCTCGTGGCCGGAGCGGGCCGGCCGCCCCAGGCGGTCACCGAATGAGCAGGACGGCCGCGCCACGCTGCTGGCCGTGCTGGACTACCGCGACAACGGCACCGCCGTGTCCCTGACGCGGGCCTTCACCGTGCCGACGTTCCGCGGCCAGGGCCACGCGCCCACGCTGACCGCCGGGGCGGTGCAGGACATCGCCGAGTGCGGCGGGGCGGCCGGCGGCACGCACGTGGTGCCGATGTGCTGGTACGTGGCCCAGTGGTTCGACGAGCACCCCGAGCGGCAGGCCATGCTCGCCCGCGTCTGACCTCGCCCCCCGCGGAGCGAGACCTCCTCGGACGTGCGACGGGGCGGCCACCGGTCCTCCGGTGGCCGCCCCGTCGCGCATGCGGGATCAGCGCGTCACTTCGTGGTGATCCGCCGAGGTGCCGGATGCTCGGTCGTCCGATGGACGGGCTTGCCGCTCGTGGAGGGGGCCGCAACGGGCAGTGGCCCCGTGGATGCTAGGACAGCGGCGGCGAAGCGGGTGGTGCGCTGGGACAGGACGGCCTGCCGGTGGCGGGCGGCGCTGCGGGTGCAGGGCCGGGTGCGGGCCATGACGGGACTCCGTTCTCGAACGGCGCACCATGTGGTGCCCCTCACACGCTAGGGGCGCCCTCCGAGCCCGCCCAGCACGGGACGGACACGCTTCGGCGCCGATCCGGTTTCGGACTCGGGATGCGGCGCGCCCATTGCCCGGACGGCCCAGCGCGCATACGGTAAACATCGGTTTCACGATGAGCAACACCTGGCCCTGACATCGTCACACCCCGACCCCGAGCACCCCCGAGGCCCATGAAATCCCTGCCGCTGCACCCCACGCCGACCACCCCGCAGGTGGGCCGCCGCCTCCGCGCCCTGCGCGAGCAGGCGCGCATCTCCCTGGCCGACCTCGCCCAGGTGACGGGCCTGTCCAAGGGGTTCCTCTCGCGCGTCGAGCGGGACCTCACCAGCCCCTCGGTGGCCTCCCTCGTGGCCGTGTGCCAGGCGCTGGGCACCAGCCCGGGCCACGTGCTGGACGCCCCCGAGGTGACCGTGGTGCGCGGCGGCGAGGCGCCCGCGATCAGCCTCGGCGGCCAGGGGATCACCGAGAGCCTGCTCTCCCCGCCCGGGCTGCGGCCCCTGCAGGTGATCCGCGCGGAGATCGCCCCCGGCGGCACCGGTGAGGACGAGCTGTACACGGTGGACTGCGAGGTCGAGTCCGTGCACGTGGTCTCGGGCCGGCTGACGCTGCGCACCGTGGACGGCGCCCACGCCCTGGCCGCCGGGGACACCGCCACCTTCAGCGGCCAGGAGCCCCACTCCTGGCAGAACCCGGACCCGGACTCCCCCGCCCTGGTCCTCTGGATCCTCGCCGGACGCACCTGAGCACCTCCGTCCCGCGCCACCCCGTCCCATCCCCACCCCGCCCGACAACCCCAGGAGAGCACCATGCTCGAGATCCCCCGCGTCGAGGACAACGGCCGCCTCGGCCCCGTGAACTCCGCCCTCGTGCCCCGCTACGGCGGCGCCCCCACCTACGCGCTGCTGCCGCGCCTGGACGAGGCGGCCGCGGCCGGCGTCGCCCCGGAGATCAAGGTGGTCGGCGTGCCGTTCGACGCCGGCGTCTCCTACCGCCCCGGTGCACGTTTTGGGTCCGGCCACGTGCGGCAGTCCTCGCGGCTGCTGCGCCCGTACAACCCGGCCACGGAGACCTCCCCCTTCGCGCAGGCCCAGGTGGTGGACACCGGGGACATGGCGGTGAACCCGTTCCACATCGGCGAGGCCCTCGAGTCGATCCAGCAGGACGCCATGGACCTCACCGAGGACGGCGCCTCGCTCATGACCATCGGCGGCGACCACACGATCGCCCTGCCGCTGCTGCGCGCCGCCTCCGCCCGTGCGGGTGAGCCCGTGGCCCTGCTGCACTTCGACGCCCACCTGGACACGTGGGACACCTACTTCGGCGCCGCGTACACCCACGGCACCCCGTTCCGCCGCGCCGTGGAGGAGGGGATCCTGGACACCGAGGCCATCTCGCATGTGGGCACCCGCGGCCCGCTCTACGGCAAGAAGGACCTCGACGACGACCACCGCATGGGCTTCGGCATCGTCACCTCCTCGGACGTGTTCCGCAAGGGCGTCGACGAGATCGTGGACCAGCTGCGCCAGCGCATCGGGGGCCGGCCGCTCTACATCTCCGTGGACATCGACGTCCTCGACCCCGCGCACGCGCCGGGCACCGGCACCCCCGAGGCCGGCGGCCTCACGAGCCGCGAGCTGCTCGAGATCCTCCGTGGCCTGCGCGGCCTGGACATCGTCGGTGCCGACCTCGTGGAGGTGGCCCCGGCCTACGACCACGCCGAGCTGACCGGCGTCGCCGCCTCCCACGTGGCCTACGACCTGATCTCCCTGATGGCCGACCGCCGCGCCACCCGCGCGGCCGCAGAGGGCGGGGTGGACGCATGAGCGCCCGCCACGACGCGGCCGTCCCCCAGGAGGCCGCGGACATGGCGGCCGCCGCCGGAGGCGCTGGCGGCGGCACGGCCCGCCGCAACGGCGGCGACCTGGCCGTCGAGACGCTCCACGCCCTGGGCGCACGGACCGTGTTCGGCATCCCCGGCCAGCACGCGCTCGGCCTGTTCGACGCCCTGTCCCGCTCGAGCCTGCGGTTCGTGTCCAGCCGCGTGGAGAACAACGCCGCCTTCGCCGCGGACGGGTACGCCCGTGCCACCGGCGAGGTCGGCGTCCTCTTCCTCTCCACCGGCCCGGGCGCGCTGACGTCCCTCGCCGGCCTGCAGGAGGCGTACGCCACGGGCGTGCCGATGCTCGTGATCGCCTCGCAGATCCCGCTCTCCGGGCTCGGTGCCCGGCGCAAGGGCATGCTGCACCAGCTGGACGACCAGAAAGCCTCCGCGAAGAACGTGACCAAGGCCCAGTTCACGGTCCACCACGCCTCGGGCATCCCCTCGGCCATCCAGGACGCGTGGGCCGAGGCCGTCACCGTGCCGCAGGGGCCGGTGTGGGTGGAGATCCCGCAGGACGTGCTGCTCGGCGAGGTCATGGTGCCCCCGGTGCAGGACGCGCTCGCGGTGCCCTACGACCATCCGCCGCGCGCCGAGCTCGTGGCCGAGTCTGTGCGCTGGCTGCGCGGGGCGGAGCGGGTGGCGATCGTGGCCGGCGGCGGCGTGCGCCGCTCCGGCCGGGCCGCGATGGCGAGCCTGCGGGAGGTCGCGGAGCTGCTCCAGGCGCCCGTGGTCTGCTCGCCGGGCGGCAACACCGCCTTCCCGTGGGGGCACCCGCTGTCCCTGGGCGGCTGGGTGGAGGACCGGCACGTCACGGAGCTGCTGGAGGACGCCGAGGTGCTGCTCGTCGTGGGCTCCTCCCTGGGCGAGGTCACCTCGAACTACTTCACGCTCGAGCCCCGCGGCCGGCTCATCCAGGTCGACGCCGAGCCGCGCGTGCTGGAGACCAACCATCCCACGCTGGGTGTGCGGGCCGATGCCGGGCAGGCCCTGGCCGCCCTCGCGGACGCGCTTCGCGCGGACGAGACCGCCCGCCCGGCCGAGCGCCCCTGGCACGGCCGCACCCCCGCGGACGTGGTGGCCGAAGTCAACGCGAAGGTCACGGCGCGCCTGGACGCCCAGGACCTGGGCCGCGAGCGCCGGCTCCTGGCGGACATCCGGGCGGCGGTCCCGTCGACCATGCAGACGTTCTGGGACATGACCATCGCCGCGTACTGGGGCTGGAACTGCTGGGACGCGCAGGACGGCGAGTTCCACTCGGCGCAGGGCGCCGGCGGGCTGGGCTACGGCTTCCCCGCGGCGTTCGGGGCGTCGGTGGGCCTGGCCTCGGCCGGGCGCGACGCGCGGGTGCTGGCCGTGGCCGGGGACGGCTCGGCGATGTACTCGATCGCCGAGCTCGCCGCGGCCCGCCAGCACGACGCGGACGTCACGTGGCTGATCATCGACGACGGCGGGTACGGCATCCTGCGCGAGTACATGGAGGGCGCGTTCGGCAAGGCCACGGCCACCGAGCTGGCCCGCCCGGACTTCGCGGCCCTGGCGACCTCCTTCGGGGTGCCCGCCGAGACGGTGGGAGTGGAGGACGTGCGCGGCGCGCTCGAGCGCGCGTTCCAGGAGGACGGGCCGAACGTCGTCGTGGTGCAGACCCGCCTGGCGATGTGGGCGCCCAGCCACCTCGAGGCCCCCGTCCCCGCGGACGAGGCCGGCCCCGGCCTCGCCGAGACCACCCGACCGGAAGGACGCGCCGCATGAGCACCCTCGACCCCGCGGGCGCACGCGCCCACCTGGCCCGCCGGGCCACCACCGTCCAGCAGTCGGCCGTGCGCGACGTCTTCGACATCGCCATGGACCCGGACCTGGTGTCCCTGGCCGGCGGCAACCCGTGGCTCGCCGGCCTGCCCCTGGAGGAGCTCGGAGCCACGGCCGCCCGCCTGGTGGCGGAGCAGGGCACCGCGTCCCTGCAGTACGGGCCGGGCCAGGGCCTGGAGTGCATGCGCGTGGCGGCGTGCGCGGTCATGGCCGCGGACGGGATCCCGGACGCCGACCCGGAGCTCGTGGTGATCACCCCCGGCTCCCAGGCCGCGATCGACACCGCCTGCCGCGCGTTCGCGGACCCGGGCGACGTCGTCGTGGTGGAGGACCCCACGTTCGTGGGCGCGCTGACCTCCTTCCAGACGTGGGAGCTCGAGGCCGTGGCCACGCCCACGGACGAGCACGGCCTGGTCCCCGCGGACCTGGACGCCACGCTGGCGCGACTCGAGGCCGAGGGCCGCCGTGTGGCGTTCCTCTACACGATCCCGTCCTTCGCCAACCCCTCCGGACTGCTGCTGCCCGCCGACCGGCGCGACGACGTCGCCGCGGTGTGTGAGCGGCACGGCGTGCTGATCGTCGAGGACAACCCCTACGGGCAGATCGCGTTCGACGGCGCCCCCGTCGCCCCGATCGCCGCCGCCCACCGCGAGCGCACCGTGTACTTGGGCACGATGTCCAAGATCTTCTCCCCAGGCGTGCGCGTGGGCTGGGCCCTGGTGCCCGAGGCGCTGCACCGCGAGTTCTACCTCTGCGCGGAGTCGGCGTTCATCCACGCCTCCACGACGTCGCAGATGCTCTCCACCGCCTTCGTCACGGAGTACGACTGGCAGGACCACGTCCGAGGGGTGACGGGCCTGTACCGGAGCCGCGCGCAGGCCCTGCAGGCGGCGATCGCCGAGCACTGGGACCCCGGCTTCACCTTCACGCCGCCGGCGGGCGGGTTCTTCCTCTGGGGCTCCCTGCCCGCGGGCGTGGACGCCGTGGAGCTGATGCATCGGGGCATCGCCGCCGGGGCCGTGTTCGTGCCCGGTGCAGCCTTCACGCCCGTCCCCGGGACGCACTCCACACTGCGCCTGGCCTACTCCTTCGTGGATGAGGAGACACTGGCCGAG
Source organism: Micrococcus porci (assembly GCF_020097155.1). Lineage (NCBI taxonomy): Bacteria > Bacillati > Actinomycetota > Actinomycetes > Micrococcales > Micrococcaceae > Micrococcus > Micrococcus porci. Next base: position 1,874,837 of record NZ_CP083691.1, read on the forward strand.
GGTGTGCGCCGCCTGGCGCCCGTGGTCAACACCGCCGTGGAGGGGGCGCGGTGAGCTGACGTGGCGCGGTGCGGACGCCTCCCGGGGGCCCGGAACACCCGGGGCCGTGTGCGCGTTCCCCGTGGCATGGATGCATCCGACTCCCCGACCACGTTCACCCGGAACGACGCCGCCTCCCGCTATGAGCTCCACGACGCCTCCGGCGAGCTGCTGGCCGCGCTCGACTACCGCGACAACGGCACCGCGGTGTCCCTGACCCGCGCGTTCACGGTGCCGGTGCACCGCCGGCAGGGGCACGCGGCCACGCTCACCGCCGGCGCCGTGGCGGACATCGAGGCCCGCGGCGGGGCGGCCGGCGGCACCACGGTGGTCCCGATGTGCTGGTACGTGGCCCGCTGGTTCGAGGAGCACCCCGAGAAGGCGGGGCTCCTGGACGCGCGGTGAGCGGAGCGCACGACGACGGCCCCGCACCTCGACGGGTGTGGGGCCGTCGCGCGTCGGCGGGCTCAGCCGGCGTCGGGGACGTCGCGGGTCAGCGGGCCTCGCCGAGGCCGAACCGGCGCCGGGCGGCGACCAGTGCGCCGGCCCCGAGAGCCCCGAGGCCGACGGCCCACCAGGCCGCCTCGTCACCGGTCTGCACCTTCCCGGGCACGGCGTGCTCAGCGTCCGGCGCGGTCGGGGCGGGGTCCTCGCCCGCGCCCAGCTGGGCGAGGACGTGCGACTCGGCGTAGGGCAATGCGCCCTGCTCGCCGGGGACGACCACGAGTCGGCCGTGCTGGGGCTCCTCCGCGAGCACGGTGACGCCACCGCCGGGGGTGCCGGAGGAGGGGCCGCCCTGGAGGTACACCATCCGGGACCCGGGGGCGGACAGCAGCGTGCGCTCGTCCGCGTCGGGGCGGTAGGCGAAGTCGTAGTCCTGCGGACCGGAGGCCCCACCGGCTCGCCGGGGACGTCGTCGCCCAGGTGTGCGTCGGGGCCGTACACCGCCGAGCCGGTCTCGCGGCCGTCCACGTAGAGGGTGAGGACCACGTGGTCGACGCCCTCGTCGGCCAGCACGCGGCGGGCCCCCACGACGTCCACGACGCCGCGCTCCAGCTCTGAGTCGGAGGGGAACTCGACGTCCGTCTCCAGGCCCCGCTCCCCGGCGATCGGCGTGTCTGCGGCGGAGGTGACGGTGAAGGGGGCCACGGTCATGCGGATCTCGTCGGCGTCGACGTCGTGCTCGGTGTCCACGACGAGGACCGTCGGGTCCCCCGGCACGGTGGTGAACCTGGCGAGGTCCTGGCGAACGCCCCCGGCCTGGGCCCCGGCCGCGCCGGTGTCGGCGTCCCCGCCCGGTCGGCGGGGACGACCCCAGGTTGCGTCCGGCGAGGGGTCTGCACCAGACCTGTGGCCGAGTTGTGCCCGATCCGTTCTCCCTCGTGATCGGCGCGCGGTGATCGGCCCGAGCACCCGCGCCGCCGTCAGTCGACGCTGACGGCCCGGGACAAGGACCCGTCGGCATCGTCCTGCGCCTCCGCGACGTCGTAGCGGCGCCGGACGAACACCCGCAGCTGGGCGGCGACGCCCGCGATCTCCTCGGCGGCGAAGTGGTCGCGCCGCCACACGGCGTGCAGGTGGACCTCCAGACGTCGGCCCCCGGCCCGGATGGGCAGGGGGCGCAGCCCGAAGGCGGGGTCCTCCGTGACGACGGCGACCGCGGTGCCGTTCGCCGCGAGCGCCTGGGCGACGCGGCCGGAGTTGGCCTCCACCACCTGGCGCGGGGCCGCCCCGGCGACTTCGAGCGCGGCGTCGAACACACGGCGGGCCTTGAAGGAGCGGGACGGCAGCACGAGGCGGGCGCCGGCCAGCTCCGCGGCGTCCAGCTCGTCCCGGTCCGCCCAGGGGTGGCCCGGGGCCACGCAGGCCCACACGGGCATGCTCTGCAGCGGCAGAGCGGCGACGTCGTCGGGCGGGGTGGAGGGCAGGACCACCAGGTCCAGGCGCGCGACCGAGTCCTGCAGGGAGTCGTCGAGCTGGGTCTCGGTCACGCGCACGGCGGGGTCGCCCTCCCCCAGCACCGTGAGGAACGGGATCACGACGTCGATGAGGGTGGTGCCGGGCGCCCCGAGGGAGAGCTCCGTCAGCCGCCCCGCCGCGAGGATCCGCGCCGCCTGCCGCGCGTGCGCGTGCGCCGCGAGCAGGCTGCGGGCCACGGGAAGCCATGCCTGCCCCGCTGGCGTGATCCGCAGCCGCGCGCCCTCGGGCGCGAACAGGGCCAGGCCGAGGTCGCGCTGGAGGCGCTGCAGATGGCGGGTGAGGGCGGACTGGCCGAGGCCGAGTTCGCGTGCGGCGGCCGTGACGGTGCCCTCGTCGACCACCGCCACGAAGGTGCGCAGCAGCGCCGGGTCGAGGAGGTGGTCCAGGTCGAGGGCCCGTCCCCCCGCGGCGATGCTGTCCATGCCTCGAGAGAATAGCCCGCATCCACATTCATCATTGGACGTGATGCCCCCGCCGGCCGGACGATGGAGGCGCGCCCCACGGGGACGCCCCGATCCACCGTCCAAGGAGCCCCCGATGACCTCCCCCGTCACCGCCCCTGAACAGTCCCGCCACATCGCCACGGAGCTGCCCGGCCCGAAGTCCCGCGAGCTGGCTGCCCGCCAGGCTGGCGCCGTGCCCGCCGGCGTCGCCACCACCATGCCGGTGTTCGCCTCCCGCGCCGGTGGCGGCATCATCGAGGACGTCGACGGCAACCGCCTGATCGACCTCGGCTCCGGCATCGCCGTGACCTCCGTGGGCGCCTCCCACCCCAAGGTCGTCGAGGCCGTGCAGGAGCAGGTCGCCGACTTCACCCACACCTGCTTCATGATCACCCCCTACGAGGGCTACGTCGCCGTCGCCGAGAAGCTGGGCGAGAAGGCCCCGATCTCCGGGGAGACCCGCACCGCCCTCTTCAACTCCGGCTCCGAGGCCGTGGAGAACGCCGTCAAGGTGGCCCGCGCCTACACCCGCAAGCAGGCCGTCGTCGCCTTCGACCACGCCTACCACGGCCGCACCACGCTGACCATGTCGCTGACGGCCAAGTCGATGCCCTACAAGCACAGCTTCGGCCCGTTCGCCCCGGAGGTCTACCGCGTGGCCGGCTCCTACCCGCTGCGCGACGGCCTCAACGGCGCCGCCGCGGCGAAGAAGGCCATCTCCGCGATGGAGAAGCAGATCGGCGCCGACAACCTGGCCGCCGTCATCATGGAGCCCCTCCAGGGAGAGGGCGGCTTCATCGTCCCCGCCGAGGGCTTCCTGCAGGCGATCGTCGAGTGGTGCACGGCCAACGATGTGCTGTTCATCGCGGACGAGGTGCAGTCCGGCTTCGCCCGCACCGGCGCCTGGTCCGCCTCCGAGCTGGAGGGCATCGAGCCCGACCTGATGTGCACCGCCAAGGGCATCGCCGGCGGCATGCCGCTGTCCGCGGTCACCGGCCGCGCCGAGGTCATGGACGCCGTGCACCCGGGCGGCCTGGGCGGCACCTACGGCGGCAACCCCGTCGCGACCGCCGCCTCCCTGGCCGTGTTCGAGGCCATCGAGGAGGACGGCCTGCTGCAGGAGGCGCAGATGATCGAGCGCGTCATCCGGGAGCACTTCGAGCAGAACGCCGACGAGCGCATCGCCGAGGTGCGCGGCCGCGGCGGCATGATGGCGATCGAGTTCGTCGACCCCGCCAGCGGCGAGCCCGACGCCGCCCTCACGGGCAAGCTCGCGGCGGCCGTCCGCGCGGCCGGCGTCGTGCTGCTCACCTGTGGCACCTACGGCAACGTCGTCCGCTTCCTGCCCCCGCTGACCATCGGCGAGGAGCTGCTGCGCGAGGGCCTGGCCGAGGTCACCACGGCGCTGCAGTCCGCCTGACCCACGTCCCTGGCCACGAGGGCCTCCGCCGTCCGGCGGGGCCCTCGCGGCGTTCCCGGACCACCGGCGGGCATGACCGCGGCCCTCGTCGAGCGGCCGGGGCGGCGATGCCGCCGGCCGCCGCGTGGACCTCGTGCGATGACCCGCGCCGGGGTCAGCCGTTCCGGGTGGACGCGGCCCCGGTCGTGGAGGCGGTCGACGACGCCGCCCCCGGCTGGGCGGACGCGCCCGGCGTGGGCCGGGGGCTGGCCGTGTCCGCCGGCGTCGGCGTCGGCTGGGCGCTCGGGCTCGGGCCGGTGGAGGAGCCGTCCGCGGACGAGCTCGTCGCGGGCGGCGGCAGCGTGGACCACATCTCGTAGAGGGCAGAGGGCGTGTAGTCGACGTTGGCGCCGTCGCCGCCGGCCTGGCTGGGCAGGGAGATCGGGCCCTGGTAGCCGGAGTTGGGGGCCGTGGGCGAGGGCACGGCCGCCACCACGCCGTTCTCGCCGAGCTTCTCGAGGATCCGCTGCATGCGGGGCCGGTCCGCGTCGATCAGGTCCGAGGCGATCTTCTTGGTCTCCTCGTCCGTGCCCTCATCCGACTCCGTGCCGGCCAGACTCACGCCGCCCTGCAGCAGACGGTGGACCTGCAGCAGGTAGATGCGGCCGGCGGCGTCGTCGTCGGCGGTGACGAGGGCGGACTGATCGGAGGCCGTGAGCAGCCCCGCCCGGATGTCGGCGGCGGCCTGCTGACCCTTGGAGGCCTGGATCTCGGAGGGGTCGCCGGTGGGGCGGCCGCTCGGCTTCGTGTCGTCCACCAGGGGCTCGGGGGCGGCGGGCACCTCGAGGCCCCACGCCTGCAGGCGCGAGGACAGGTCGCCGATCCGCTGGTTCGCGACGTCCTTGTGCTGCTGGGCCATGTCCCGCACCTCGCCGTCCATGTCGGGGCGGGAGAGCACGTGGTCCGCCTCCTGGACCACCTGGTACTGGTTCTGCAGGAGCGAGGCGACGAACCGCTGGTCCGCCGCGAGCGGGTCGGCCTTGGTGGCGCTGGGGGTCGCGAGCACACCCTCGAGATAGGTGTTGGACCCGGAGCCGGCGGGCACGGGCTGGGCCGACGTGCCGCAGCCGGCCAGCACCAGCGAGAGCCCCAGCAGGCCGCCGGCGGCCGCGGACCAGCGCACAGGGCACACGGGGGCGGTGGCGTCGGTGGCTCGGTTCATGGAAGGCGGTCCTCTCGGGCGGATGACGGGCGCGGCCGGCGGCCCGCGGGACCTCCGGCCCTCAAACGGTACGCGCTCCGGAGCCCGCCTGGGAAACGGCGCGCGGCACGCGAACCCTTCAGCCGATGCGGGTGGCCTGCGTGACCCAGTTGTTCGTCGACCAGCCGGTCATCCCGGACCCGTCCACCAGGTCGCACGTGATCAGCGTGACCTTGTTGCCCGCCTCGGGCAGCTCCCACGCCCAGGCGTAGTCCGGGCTCTGCGTCAGGTCGTCCTTGTCCATGGAGCGCACGTCGAAGTCCGTGCGGAACTCGGCCTGCGTGCCGTCGTCGTACGTGATCACGACGATCGACCCGGCCTTGAGGGTCTGGAGGTTCCAGAACACGTCCTTCAGCCCGGAGTGGATGACGTGCCCGGCGATCACTCCCGGGTGCGCCGAGCGCTCGCCGGGGGTGGTCGTCCACTGTGGCGGCCCGTACCAGCCGGCCATCTGCGGGTCGGGGTTGAGCTCCCCGTCGTCCCGCGTCTGGACGAGCTCCACCGGCGCGCCGACGACCTGCTCCCCGTCCGCGTAGACGTCGATGTGGACCGGGGCCGCCGTGATGCGCTCCCAGGAGGCGGCCGGCTTCGTCATGCGGGAGTCCGTGCCCGTCGGGGTCGCGGACGACGACGCCGTGGCGGTCGAGGACGCGGCCCCCACGGCGGGAGCGGCCGCCTCGGTCGACGCGGGCGTGGTCGAGGACGTCGGCGACGCCGGCGTGGTCGTCGAGGACGTCGGCGACGCCGGCGTGGTCGTCGACGCCGCGGCCGAGGACGCTGAGGTGGCCGCGGGCACGGATGGGCCGGCCGACGCGGAAGCGGATGTCGAGGAGGGGGATCCCGTGGCGGCGGAGGGGGTGGAGGACGCCGTCGAGGCGCGGGCGGAGACCGTGGGCGCGGCGCTGATCGGCACGTCCCCGAAGGCGAACATCCCGCGGAGGGCGAAGGCGCCCACGCCGAGGCAGATCAGCAGGAGCAGCGCCCAGACGGCGCGCTTGACGGTGGTGCTCATGGCTTCCCTCCTGGGTCCTCGGACCCGTGCTCAGGCGCCGACCGGGGGCGGACCGTCTCCGGCCCGCCCCCGCTCGACGATGGACTCGACGGTCAGCCTGCCATGCCCGGGCGGCGACGCGCGGCCACGAGGGCCCCGGCGCCGAGGACGGCCGCACTGGCCAGCCACCAGATGGGCTCGCCGCCGGTCTGGACCTTGCCGGGCCTGGTGTGCTGCTCGGCCGAGACGGTCGTCTCCGGGACGGTGGCCTCCGGGGCCGGGGGCAGCGCTCCCATCTGCTGGAGCATGGCGGCGATCGCGGGGTCCTCGACGTCCAGGGGCATGCCGCCGAGGACGCCGTCCTGGGCGTCGGGGGCACCCGCCGCGGCCGCGGGGAGCTCCTGGCCGACGTGGACCGTCACGGTGGGCAGGTGGGCCACGTGGTCGCTGGTGAGATCCAGGGAGAAGGTGTCCGTGCCGGTGAAGCCGGCGTCGGGCACGTACCAGGTGCGCACGGACAGGTCCTCGCGGTCGCGGAAGGTGACCACCGTGCCATGGGCGGCCTCCGTCATGACCATCGGGTGCACGTCGTCGAAGAGGGCGGGGTCCACCGGGTAGCGGACCTCCATCGCCCGCACGCCGGGGGCCATGACGACGTCGGCGCTCCACGACAGCGGCATGTCCCCGAGCACGGCACGCACCGGGCCGGGAGCGGCGACGAGCGCGCCGCCCGTGGCGTCGGCGAGGTCGGCGTCGGGGCCGACGACGAGCGCCATGTCGAGCTCCTTCTGGTCGCCCGAGAACACGTGGTAGGCGACGGTGCCGGTGCCGGCCTCGCCCAGGACCCGGCGGGTCTCCAGGACGTCGATCGTGCCGCCGTCGAGGACGTCGACCGCGGTGAAGGGGACCGCCGCAGCCGGGCCGGTCGGCGTGCCCTCGGCGTCAGAGGGGGAGACGGTCACCGTCAGGTCGGCGGGGTCGAAGCCGTAGAAGGTCTGGAAGGTCGCCTCGTCGACAGACTCGGGGTCCATGCCGAAGAAGAGGCCGTGCGGGTAGCCGTGGTCATCGGTCCAGTCGTAGGCCTGCTCGGCGGAGGCCGGGGCAGCCAGGGCGGCGGCGGCCAGGCCGGAGGCGAGGACGGCGGCGGCGAGGCGGGGGGCGCAGGAGGGGCGGGTGACGAACATGGTGCGAGCTCCTGTCGCTGAGCTGTGGAAGGAAGTCCCCGGGGGCCGGCGCGGGGGTCGGTGGCCGGGGACACGGCCACCGTGTCACGGGTGCGGGAGCGCGATCCAGGGGGGCCGCGCATCGACGCGGAACCGTAGCCCCCCTGTGACCGCGCCGTGACCGGTGGGCGGGCCGCTCCTCCTCCGCGCCCCGGAGCGGGGCCAGGACGCCGACGAGGCCGACCCCCGGAGGGGCCGGCCCCGTCGTGCGACCGCGGAGCGCGGCCGTCGGCCCGCGGGCCGAGGGGGGTGTCAGCGGGTCAGGCCGAGGCGACGACGGGCGACGACCAGCGCGCCGGCACCCAGGGCGGCGGCGCCGGCCAGCCACCAGGCGGGCTCGCCGCCGGTCTGGACCTTGCCGGGCACCTCGTGGCCGTCGGCCGGCGTCGTGGGGGCCGTCTCCTCACCGGTCTCGGCCGGGGTGGAGGGGGCCGTGGTCGAGGGGGTCGGCTCGTCGGAGGGGTCCGTGGGAGCGGGCTCCTCGGTGGGGGCGGGCTCCTCGACGGGCTCGGCCGGGGCCACCGGTGCGTCGACGGACGGGGCCGTGCCCTGCTCGCCCTCGATGTCCTGGACGTAGGCGGAGTACTCCACGGTGCGCTTGATGCCGTCGGAGGTGAGCACCACGGTGAACGTGTCCAGGCCCTCGAAGCCCTCGGCGGGGGTGTACAGGTAGGCGCCCGAGCCCACGGTCACGGTGCCGTGCTGCGGCTGGACGGTCACCACGGCGGCGACGCCGGAGGCGGCGTTGCCGGCCTCGTCCACGGCGAGCGGCTCGTAGAGCCAGCCGTCGACGTCAACGGGGACGCTGCGGGTGGACACGGTGGCCCAGTCCTCGAACGCCACGAAGTCCTCGGCGTCGACGTCCTCGTAGCCGGCTCCGGGGGTGTAGGTCAGGCCGAAGGCCTCCTGGCCGGCGGCGTCGACGGTGAGGGTGTACGGCTGGTCGGCGCCGCCGGCGGCGGCCCGCACGTCCTCGAGGAGCACGACGCCGCCGTCGCTCTCCCCATAGAACTCGAACGGGACGGGCGTCTGAGTGCCGTCCGCGGCGGTGACGACGACCTTCACCTGGTCGGCGGTGAAGTTGTCCACCAGAGAGAAGCCGAGCAGGCCCTCGGAGGTGAGCGAGGTGTCGAACAGGCCCGAGGGCACGCCGTGGGCGCTGGTCCAGGTGGCGGCCGAGGCGGGGGCGGCACCGAGGCCGGTGATGAGGGCGACGCCGGCCGCCGCGGCGGCCAGGCGGGGAGTGGTCTTCTTCAAGGTGTCCTCCGTGATGGGGGCGGGGCGCGTCCGCGCGCCGCGCAGGGCGATGACGACGCGACGGGCCGACACGGTGTCAGCCGGGTCACAGCTGTGAATCTACTGGTCCACCGCCGTGCAGACCAGACCCTCCCCCCCGCCCTGGACGCCCCGGACGGGCAGGTCAGCGGCGGGCGGCCCGCGCCTGTGCGAACGCCGCCTGCCAGGCCTTCCAGGGCAACAGCACGCACTTGACCCGGCCGGGGAACTTCGCGGCCCCCACGAGGGCGACGCCGTCGCCGATCAGCTCCTCGTCCCCGGCTTCCTTGCCGCGCTGGTGCATGACGTGGTCGAAGTGGTCCCAGACCGCCTGGGCCTCGGCCTCCGGCCGCCCGTGCAGGAGCTCGGCCATGATCGAGGCGCTGGCCCGGCTCATCGCGCACCCGGCGGCCTCGTAGGAGACGTCCTCCACGACGACGTCGGGGCCCTCCCCCGTCAGGCGGACGCGCAGCGTGACCTCGTCCCCGCAGGTGGGGTTCACGTGATGCACCTCGGCGTCGAAGGGCTCGCGCAGCCCCGCATGCCGCGGATGACGATCGTGGTCGAAGACCAGGTCGGTGTAGAGGCTGGTGAGGTTCATCGGCCGAATCCCTGGAAGAAGGCGAGGGTCTGGGCGAGGCCGTCCGCGAACGCGTCCACCTCGTCCAGGGTGGAGTACACGCTGAAGCTGGCCCGGGTCGTGCCCGGCACCCCGTAGCGCCGGTGCAGCGGCCACGCGCAGTGGTGCCCCACGCGGACCTGCACCCCCAGGGAGTCCAGGACCTGGCCCACGTCGTGCGGGTGGATCCCCTCCACGGCGAAGCTCACCGCCCCTGAGCGCTCGGGGCCGGCCGGGGCGCCGATGACCCGCACGCGGTCCATGCCGGCCAGGTGCTCCAGCGCACGGGCGGTCAGCGCGTGCTCGTGCTCGGCCACCGCGTCCATGCCGAGGGCGGAGAGGTAGTCGCAGGCGGCGGCCAGGCCCACGGCCTGGGAGATCGGCGGGGTGCCGGCCTCGAACCGCGCGGGAGGCTCCGCGTAGGTCGAGCGGTCCAGGTGGACCACCTCGATCATCGAGCCGCCCAGCAGGAACGGGGGCAGCTCGGCGAGGAGCTCGTAGCGTCCCCAGAGCGCCCCGATGCCCGTGGGGCCGAGCATCTTGTGGCCCGAGAACGCGAGGAAGTCGACGCCCAGGGCGGCCACGTCCACCGGCATGTGGGGCACGGACTGGCAGGCGTCCAGCACCGTCAGCGCCCCGACGGCCCGGGCGGCCTCCCCCAGCGTGGCCACGGGATTCACCGTGCCGGTGACGTTGGACTGGTGGGTGAACGCCACGACCTTGGTCCGCTCGGTCACGAGGGAGCCGAGGTCCACGAGGTCGAGGGCGAAGTCCTCGCCCAGCGGGATGTGGCGGAGCGTCGCGCCGGTGCGGCGGGCGAGCTCCTGCCACGGCACCAGGTTCGCGTGGTGCTCCATCTCCGTCACGAGGATCTCGTCGCCCGCCCGCACGCGCAGGTGCTCGGGCGTGGCGTCGTCGCCGTTGCCGAGGGCATAGGCCACGAGGTTGAGGGCCTCCGTGGCGTTCCGCGTGAACACCAGCTCGCGAGGATCCGTGGCGCCGACGAACGCGGCGACGGTCTCCCGGGCGGACTCGTAGCGGTCCGTGGCCGCCTCGGCCAGCTGGTGGGCCCCGCGCTTCACGGCGGCATTGGAGATGGTCAGGAACTCGACCTCGGCCTCGATCACCTGCCGCGGCCGCTGGCTCGTGGCGCCGGAGTCGAGGTAGACGAGCGGACGGCCGTCCGCGAGGGTGCTGCGCAGGATCGGGAAGTCCTGCCGGACGGCGGCGACGTCCAGGGCCATGGTCACTGTCCTTCCGTGCTTCGGCGGGTGACGACGAAGGCCCGGTCCGTGCGGACCGGGCCTTCATGCTCGTGGACCTAGCGGGAGGCTTGTCGAAACTTGCCCCGCCGTTGGTTCGGATGGTGCGAGCACACCAGTTGATCCGCGCTGGGCGGCACAGGACGCACCGCCGGACGCGCCACCCACAGCAGGCGCCGCGAGCATCCGAAGACCTCCTCCAGCGAGCGGAAGCCGCTTACGCTGCAGGCGGGTCTCTGAAGACCGTGGCCCGACAGGTTGGTCTTGGACACGAGCGGCTCGCTCGTCTCCTTCGGGAACGCGGTGTCGTTCTCCGTAACCACTCACCGTCCAGCAGCGAGATTCGGCTGATGTGTGCCATGTATGAGCAAGGGGCTTCACTGGCGCGCGTGGGCGACAAGTTCGGCTACACGACGGCAACAGTCCGTAAGCATCTACGGAAGGCCGGCGTCCTGATGCGAGAGGCGCATGGGAGCGTCTCGAACGCGCGCGTACCAGCACGCTCATGCTCGAGCGCGTCGCCAGCTTGATGGAGTCAGGAGCGACGCGAACACGGAAGGGCGGACTGCGTACCACAGCCCAGGAGCCATCTGCGCCTAGGATTATGCCGAGCACTGGGGCGAGCGCCATCAGAGCCATGACCAGGAGGGCATGCCATGGCGGTAACACAATGGCCAATCGAGATGGCTGAGCTATCGAGTCTAGTCTTGGACCCTCGCAATGTTCGAGTTCGGGCAGGGCGAGGTGACGGCCTTGCGCATGCGGACGACGAGCACGCAGAACAAGCCATCGCGAAGTACATGGTCGAGGCGGAGGACCTCTTCGATCTAATGCGGGATATCCTGCGCGATGGGTATCTAGATAACGAGATCCCGGTCGTGGTCCGCGACGCGGATAAGTTCATCGTCGCGGAAGGCAACCGCAGGACAACCGCCTTGAAGATCATCGCAAATCCCAAGCTCCTGGGAAATCCCATGTCACTGCGAGTTGAGCGCATGAAGGCCCGGTACCCCGACCACGACTCCCCGACTTCTATTCGCGTGATGATTGCGCCGACATGGGAGGCTGCCCAGCCGTTGCTCGCGCGCCTCCACACAGGTCAGCCTAAGAAGTCCTGGATTCGAGAACAGCAGGCCATCTTCTACCATGCCCAACTTTCTGACGAAGTGACCGTCGACGATCTGAGGGTTCGATACCCATCTGAAGCCTCAACAATTCCAAAGAAAATTCGCATGGGCGAAATGCGCGAAGTAATTCGTCGCCTCAAATACGATGACTCCAGCCTGCGGGACTTCGTAATGAACAGCGAACTCAAGATGACCACATTCGAGTACGCCTACACCCCGAAAAAGCTCCATTCTGCCCTTGGCCTTGAATTCACTAAGGACGGGCTTCTTGTCAGTAAGGACATCAGCGATGGGCAGCGTCGTGGACTTATCTATCTCCTAGGACGATTCAAGGACAAGTCGCTAAACACACGGTCACCAGAACTTATCGCTAAGAACGCCACGGAGCATGAAGAATTTTCCAAGCTACTTCGCGGGATAGTGGAAGGCACGCCCTTGGAAGCCTCAACCGAGGATGAGGGAGCCACCAAGGATCACACCAACAACCAAGACGGCGAGCCAGGTGAGGCCAGCGGCGAGAGGAACAGCGCAGCCCCGGATGATATCTCCCGCGATGAAGGCCGACACCGTGGTACCAGTGAGACGGATGAAGCTTCCACGAGCGGAGACGCGACAGCCTCACGCGGCCCTAACCGGGGAGATACAAAGTCTCGGCTGAACATGGAAGGCTTTGAGTACCAAGGAACCTCTCCCGGCATGCGGAGGCGTTTCGAAGAGTTGAGACGGCTGGACGTACGCGATTTCCCCAACGCCACCCACGATTTGCTGCGTACAGTTCTGGAGTGCTCAATCAAAGACTATTTCCAATCCAAAGGTCAACCCCTGCCGCCGGGCAAGACCATTGGAGCATGCATAGGGGAACTGGCGCGCGAGTTCCAGGGCAATCCAAAAATGACAGCCCTGATCAATTCAATCAACCGCAAAGGCAGGCTCACTGCCGAGCAGTACGCAGGGACAACACCTTCCCTAAATGCTAGCAACCACGAATTAGACCACTTTGCAGTCGGCCCCGATGTCCATGCAGCGTGGGACAGGATTCAGCCGATTCTCAAAGAGATCGTGGGGACTAAGAAGCAGTCGTAATGCCTGCGATCGAGGGACTCAGGCGAGCACCCGGGCAACCGGCCTTGAAGCAATAAGAAGCTCGCGCGCTTTCCCGGTCCGATTTGCACTGTAGTTCAACTCATACTCTCGCACATCATGTTTGGCGTAGATGCGCCGTATAAAGTCCGAAGGATCGTATGTGACAATCCAGTTTCCGTCTGGACACCGATCCAGGCTCTTTGCAAGCTGGGCATGATCCCGATAAGTGAATGAGTTCAGGTAGAGACTTCCCCCCGCTTCCACATACGGCGGGTCGATGTAGGTGAACGAAGAAGGATCCCCCGCGTATTGCCGCGCAACCGAAGCACCATCAAGACTTATCACCGTAATCCTAGAGGAGAGTTCTCCAATGCGAGAGATTCTCTCCGCCAACTGCTGCCGGTTGTACCGCGCGTCGATCTTGTAGTTCCCCGATTGATCCATGCCTCCAATGGGGCCAGCATTGAGAATTCCCGATCTATTTGTTCTATTAAGATAGAAGAAAGCGAATCCTAACGCGAGATAGTTGCTCTCATTGGCTTCCCGATACACATGTTTCTGATTGCGCCACTCATCCACATTGAGTGGCGTATTGACGACTAGGTCAGCAAACTTGTCGGGATACTCAACAACGGCTCTCCAGAATGAGTGCACGGCCGGGTCAATGTCGTTGATGACGAGCTCTTGCACTCGATCTTGTCTGAGCAACGCGATTCCCGCCCCCACACCGCCAGCGTAAGGCTCCACATAGCGGGCGTTGCTGATGCCGAGCCGCTCGATGACGTCACCAAAGAAGTTGGCCAACGCAGCCTTGCCACCCGGATAGCGCAGTGGACTGAAGGCCGCATTTCGCCCACTAGCTCGCACCTGGAGCGGCGAGTCCATCACGAGCGCCGTCATCGTGCACCACCTTCTCGACCGGAGTCGCTCGATGGCTTGGCACGAAACGTGGCGACGCGGCATGCGCCTGAGCAGTACCGCGCATCTGCCCGGGCAACGAACAGCGAACCGCAACGGGCACACCTGTGCGTCTTGCCGGCACGTCGCATCTGTTCATGTCGCAGTCGCCGAATCTGCGCAGCCAACGCATCGTCAGATAGTGATTCGGGTCGAGCCATGTAACAAGTATAACCGTTACTGCCGGCTGAGGTGGACTCATCAGCGGCGTGTTGTACAGCCGCACCCGCTTCCATTGCACCCGCGCAGGGGGTAGCCTCGTAAACGGCGGCCTCTACCTGCGTGGCCCACCGTTGGATGCGGTGGTTGACCTGATGGCTTCGGCTTGAGTGGTCCTCTTGTTTCCTTGTCGCCGATGACGAGGAGAGGACTGTGCTCATGTTCCGCCTGATCTGGATCGCCAGCATCCACACGCGTGACCTCCTGCACCGCTACATGCCGACCAACATCGTGTTGGGCAAGCTCCGCACGCGGCGGGGGCTGAAGTGGGGCGTACCTGCGATGTTGCTGACCATCCCGTACCTCGCGGTCGCGAACATCCTGACGATTCTCATCGACCGCGGTGCGCCGGGTTGGTTCCACTTACTGGTGCTGCTGTTTATCTGGAACGCGTTCAAGTTCCTGGTCACGGGCCCGGTGAGCGTGGTGCTTTTGGTGCGAGCCCGCACGGTTGAGCGTCGCGACCGGCGCCTGCTGTCACGTTCGCCAGCGCCCACGGTTTGACAGCCGCGCGTGGCTCACGGGCTGTGTGGCGCACCTTCTCGGCGAAGTCTGTTCGAGGAGGGGCCGTCATGTCTGGTGTCGCTGGTCTTGGTGTTGATGAACGGCGTGCCCGGGTGGTGCTGGCGCTGTTGGCGGAGCCGGATGATCCCGTCACGGGCGGGCTGCTGCGTCGCCTGGGTGCGGTTGAGACGCTCGGGTTGCTCGACACCGACACGACTGTGCCTGGGTTGGGTCGGGTTGATGGTCAGGTGTGGCGTGACCGTCTCACGTCACAGGGCAGGCTGGATGGGCTGGATCAGCGGCTGCGCGTGCTTGAGGAGAGCGGGATCGTCATTCTGATTCCGGGGGATGCGCAGTGGCCTCGGGCCCTGGATGATCTCGGCGAGCGTGCCCCATATGTTCTGTTCGTGCGGGGCGCAGCGTCGTTCTTGGCGCGGCCAATGCAGGACTTGGTGACGGTTACGGGGTCTCGGGCGGCCTCTGCGTATGGGGAGTATGTCGCCGCCGAGCTGGCGGGCGACCTCGCGAACAGGGAGCGCGTACTGGTGGCTGGGGGCGCTTATGGTGTCGAGTCAGCTGTGCACCGTGCGGCGTTGGCGGCCGGTGGGGACACGATCGCAGTGCTCGCAGGTGGTGTGGACCGCCCCTACCCGAGCGGGAATCGTGACTTGCTAGACCGGGTGGGTGATGTGGGTGCACTGGTCAGCGAGCTTCCTCCCGGATCAGTGCCGACGCGGCACCGATTCCTGGCCCGCTCCCGACTGCTGGGAGCCATGTCAGCCGCGACGGTAGTCGTGGAGGCCGGCGCACGGTCGGGGGCAATAGGCGTGGCAGCCGAAGCCCACCAGCTCGGACGCCAAGTCGGTGCAGTGCCGGGGCCGGTCACCAGCGTCACCAGTCATGGTCCACATGAGCTGCTCCGTGCCGGCCACGCACGCCTGGTCACCTCCGCTGCCGACGTCGAAGAACTCACCGCCAACCGCGCGACCCATCGCCCGGGGCTGTCAGCCGACTTCACGCGGCACACGGCGCCGGCGGCTGGACCGCCGGAACGATCTCTGTAGCCCGGTCGGCAGACTCATGGGGTCTCGCACCATCCCTGCGGACGGTGCGAGACCCCTTCTTTGCGCCCGTCATTACAGGTCGAGGTGCCGCGTCGCCTGGGCAGCGGGACGTCCACGCTCGTCCTCCATGGTCGGGCGAGTCAGCGTCCGGACCGCTGTTTCGGCCCGGGCACGGTCGATCCTCTGCGCCGTGTCTTCGGGCTGGGCGCCGAGCGGGGTGGGGTCGGTGATCTGGTAACGGTCTCGGTAGGCGGCCACCACTACAGCGCGGCGTCGCCACTGCTGCCGCTCCCGCCCACTGGTGGGTATCGGACCGAGGGCTGTAACCCATGGTTCGTGGGTGTGGAGGGCTGTGTCGAGGACGGCTTCTGCTCGGGTTTCGATGAGGTGTCGGCGTTCGGTCAGGGCTTGCTGCATATCGGGGGTCATGGGGCCGGTGGCTTCCGGAATGAGCCCAGCGATAAGGCGCGGTGCCTGTCGGGTGCGGCCGGAGCCTGCGGGGCGGGTGGTGGCGTTGGCGAGGCGGTGGTGGATGACGGAGGCGATGTCGTCGGCGTCGGCGAACCCGCGCGCTCGGATGAGGCGTGGTAGGAGGGTGTCGACGTTGTGGTGGTTGGCTTCGGCCCGGCGCAGTTCCGCAGTCAGGGCGCTGAAGGCGTCGGAGTCGATGACGGCTTGGGCTTGATCGCCGGTGAGCCCGGAGCCGCGGACCAGGGTGGTCCAGCGGTCGTGTTGGGCTGCGGCGGCGATGGTTTCGTATTCGGCGGCGAGTTGAGCGATCGAGCCCCACCGGTCCTGCTCGGCAGTGATGGTCTCGTGCGCCGACAGTTCAGCACCGCTGTGTTGGAGCACGCCGTAGAGGACCGTGCGGGCGGTGGCGTCGGGACTGTCGCCCGGATGCGCCGTGGCGTGATCGTCGGGACGGTCGAGGATGACGTAGGCCTTGTTTGATTCCCGTCCGCGGGTCATGGCGACATACAGGTTCTCCCTGGTGGTGGTGGGTTCGACGAGGACGTGGGCGGTGTCGGTGGTGATGCCTTGGGCGCGGTGTGCGGTGACGGCGTAGCCGAGGTCGACGTGCTCGGCCACGTAGTCTGCGGGCAGGACGATGCTGTTGCCGAACCGGGTCCCGGGTGGGCGGATCGTGATGGACCCGTCGTCATGCACGGCGGTGATGGTCCAGGTTTGGCCGTTGCGGACCCAGCCGTGCCGGTTCCGCAGCCGCCGGTCGTTGCGGCGGGTGATGATCGTGTCCCCCACGCCCGCTGCTGATCCGTCGGACAGGGTGATTTCGGGGCCGGGCTTCAGCGTGCCGTCAAGGATGAGGTCGGCGCGGGCGCGGACGTTGAGGGCGGTGACGTTCTCGCGGGTTTCGGCGATCAGCACCGACACCAACCCCGCCTGGCGGTCGTGGCGCCAGGCGGTGTAGGCGGCATCGGTCATGGCCTCGGCGTCACCATCATGGATGCGATCGTGTGCCAGGTAGGTGTCGATGACTGGTGCGCGGCCGTGCCGCAGCTCCAGGGACGCGGTCTTCTCCCAGTCGTGGGTGAAGCGGTGAACGTCGACCAGCTCGGGGGCATCGTCGCGGTCGTGGATCAACAGGCTGAACGCACCACCGGCATCGACGGACTGGAGCTGGGCGTAGTCACCGACGAGCAGGACCTTCGCCCCCGCCTCCTCCGCTGCCTGCGTGATCCGGTCCAAGGACAGGGTGCCGGCGAGGGAGGCTTCGTCGATGATGACGAGCTGACCGGCATGGAAGGTGGCGCCGGTGTGTTGGTGGGTGGTCCACCACTTCGCCGTGTTCTCGGTGGCGATCCTCAGATCGTCGGCCAGCACCTGCGCCGCCACCGCCGACGGGGCCAGTCCTACTACCGAGCCGGCACCATGCTCGGTCTCCCATGCCCGGCGGAGAGCGTTCATGGCCGTTGTCTTCCCGGCTCCGGCCGGCCCCACCAATACATCCACGACCCGGCCCGACACCGCAACCGACGCCAAAGCTGCAGCCTGGTCACGACCGAGCACCCGCCCCTCCGCGTCAGGGCGACCGGTGATGGCCTCGACGGTGGCGAGGTCGACACTCTGCCCGGTGGTGGCCCGGGTCCGTTGCAGGAGGCGGTCTTCGGCGGCCAGGAGGGTGTCGGAGGAGAACACCGTGGAGTGCTTCGGACGAAACACGCTGGTGCCGTCCAGGCGACGGAACTCCACCGGGCTCGTGGTCAGCTCGGGTGGGGTCAGGCGCAGGGACGCGTGTTCGGCGGCGTCGGCGACCATGGCGGTGATGGCTTCGCGGTCCTCGACGGTGGCGAACCGCCACCCCATCGTTTGGCGGGCGGCTTCGGCCATCAGGTTCCAGCGCCGCCACGTCGAACGCTTCTCACCGACCACCTCGACCACCGACCGCCCGACCTGCCCGATCAGATCCAACGGCACATCATCAGCCCGCAACAGCATCTGCCGCTCCCCGACCGTGATGGTGCGCGCCCACACGGTTGCGTCCACGCCGAGCTGCTGGCTGGCGCGGGTGCGCCACTCGGCGGTCAGCTCCGCCAAGGATCGGAGCTGCTTGTCCGGACGGGTTCCGAGCGTGGCCTGGGCGCGCAACCGGATCACGGTGGCATCGGATGGCTGCCGTCCGTGGGTGGCCACGTACTCGGCCACCAGCCGGTCCTTCTCCACCTCGATCTGCCGCGCCCGCGTGGAGAACTCCGCTGCCAACTCCTCGGGGACGTCGGTGATCGCCCAGGACGGGTTCCGGTCCCGGCCCATCTCCCGCGGCTCCCAGCTCACGCCGAGGGTGCGGGTCATGTGGTCGGCGAACACGGCCTCGTGCAGCTCCGACAACGCGACCACTGCGGCATGCATCGGACGCCCATCCAGACTCCGCCACTTCCCATCCAACACCGTGCGGGCCTTGTTGCTGATCACCACATGCGTGTGCAAGTGCGGGTCCCCGGCGCGGGAGTCGAAGTGATCGAACGCCGTTGCGATCAAACCGGTGACGTCGACCTGTGCAACCGCGCCATCGCCAGCAGTTGCGCCCGTGCGGGTGGCTGCAACCTCGCGCTCCATGAACGCAACCACGGCCGCAACCGCCTCATGATGGGCTTGCGCAATCAACGCCTGCGTCCCCGCGTCCGCAACCGCCCATAACACCGACGCCGATTTCGGCACACTGAACGTGAAATCAAACCCCGCCACCGCACGCCGCGACCCCCGCGCAGCCTCCTCCGCCTCAATCTGCGCAACCCTCCGACCCCGCTCCACCGCCCCCAGCGCCGGGTCCAGTTGGTTGACACGGTCCGCAACCCGATCCGCCGTCGAGCTGTACACCGGATACGCCCGCCCCAACGGCACACCGGTGATCGGGTCCCGCCCCATCCCCACCAGCAACTGGAGCTGTGCCTCTGAGACCTGGGCGCCGGGGGCGATTTCGCCATTACCCAGAGCGGTGACGCCGGAGCCGAGCCAGCGTCCGGGCGGGGTGCCCGCCTCGGCGTAGTAGCGGGTCAACGGAGTCGACAGCGACCGGTCACCATCGCCAGCCGCCACGGTGCGCAGCAGGTACTTGTAGCCATCGCCGGCCGACATCACCCGCATCGACACCGTCACCCAAACCACCCCTTACCTGCTCGTCACACAGGTGAGCCGGCAGCCTCCCAACCTCGATCTGCAAGACGCGTGGCAGCTCTATGGGGTCACTCACGGAGGTGGAGGTTCGTCGGGCACGGACGGCCTGCAAGTCAGTTCTGGCCTGTGGCGATACGGATCTGCGCGTCTTTGACGCATGGACGGGTTATTGGGTCGCCGAGTGGCGGGGGTCGCCTACGCTGGTTGGCATGTTGGTTTACGGCACTGCTTCGCTGCGTCTGCGCAGCCGCTAACAGCGGCGAGCACCCTCCACAGGTTGTTGCTCCCGTCCCGGTGATCACGGCCGGGCGGCTCTTTCAGCGTGCCCGGCTCCGCAACAACCACGGAGCAAACAGTGCCTACCTATCGAGGTGGCCGTCATGAGCACGGCCAGAACTTCCTGACTGACCCATCCACCATTGCCACGCTCACACGGCTCGTGGCTGCCACCGAGGCACCGATCATCGAGATCGGCCCCGGTGACGGAGCACTCACCACCCCGCTGGCCAAGCTCGGGCGACCGGTGACCGCCGTCGAGATCGACACCCGGCTCGCCCGACGCTTGACCCAACGGCTCCCGTCGCACGTGGAGGTCGTCGCCGACGACTTCCTGGACTACCGGCTTCCAACATCGGCGCATGTGCTCGTCGGCAACCTGCCGTTTCACCAGACCACGGCAATGCTGCGACGCATCCTGCACGCCCCGGCATGGACCGATGCCATCGTGCTCGTGCAATGGGAAGTTGCGCGGCGCAGAGCAGGCGTCGGCGGTGCCACGATGATGACCGCGCAATGGGCGCCCTGGTTCACCTTCACGTTGCACAGTCGTGTTCCCGCTCACGCGTTCACCCCACGTCCGGGCGTCGACGGCGGAATCATCACCATCCACCGCCGCGAACACCCGCTACTGCCCCCGGCGCGGCGACGCCAGTTCCACGCCCTGGTCCACCGCGTCTACACCGGTCCCGGACGTGGGCTCGCCCAGATCCTCGCACGCACCACCACACTCGGCTCTCCACAGGCGGCACAGGCGTGGCTGACACGCCAGGGCGTGAACGCTGCCGGACTGCCGAGAGACTTGCCCGTCGAGGCATGGGTGGACTTGTTCAAGACCACGGGCTCCTCGCCACCGCCCCGCCGCACGCAGTCGTCCTCAGGAAGGCGGCGGCGATGAGTACCGAACCCTCGTGGCGAGTCTGCCCGGACGAGACCACACCCAGCCATGCGTGCCCGACCGAGACAGCCGCACACCATGCAGCACGGCTCCTCGCTCAAGACCCCGGACGGGATTGGCGGCTTCGTGACCTTGCCGACCTCGTGCACCTGTCAACGTCACAACTGGGCAGGGCCTTCAGCCAACGCTTCGGGATGCCTCCCATCCAGTACCTGGCTCACGTTCGCGCCCACAGACTGGCCGAGCTCCTGATAGAGACTGATCTTCCGATCGGTGTCGCCATGGCACAGGTCGGGTGGCGCAGCCGCGGCCACGCCGCACGACAGTTCACCGCCATCGTCGGGGTCAGCCCATCCGCGTATCGACGCACCGCGACCCAACGAGCAAGCTTGAGATGCCCGTGCTGTGGCCAGCGAAACGAGCTGCCCCGATGACGGCCACAGAGCGCTCTGGCCTCGGCCCTGCCAGGACAGAGATCCGTGACACGGTCATCCGGATGCGGGCTGACCTCGCTCACCGGTGGACCTTGGCCGAACTCGCACGAGATGCACACCTGTCGCGGTCACGGCTCGGGGGCCTGTTCGTGGAGCAGTTCGGCGTCCCTCCAATCGCGTTGCTGGCTCGGTTGCGGGTGCGGGAGATGGCTCGCCTGTTGCGGGAGTCGGACCTAACAGGCCTCTAGCGGGGCCGCCCCACCACGCAGGATCCATTCATGCTTACTGTTCATTGATGCTATGACAAAGATGCGTTGGACTCACGAATGGCTTCCCTGCAGGGTTGATACGGGAGGAACGCTCCCCCGTACGTGCGGGGCGGGGACCGTGCCTCGAAAACCACTACTCGAACGGAAGGTTGCAGGCGTGGACGTCACGATCGTGGGAACAGGTGCGATGGGAGCTCCGATCGCAGAGAACTTGTTGAAGGCTGGGTTTGAAGTCGGGGTGTGGAATCGGAACCCCGCTCGTTCCGAGGCCCTCGCTGGTTTGGGGGCTATTGCCGCGCCTGGACCGGATGAGGGATTCGGGTCGCCAGTGGTGTTGTCCGTGCTAGCTGATGACGCGGCCGTTCGCGAGGTGTTCCTCGACTCTCCCGCCCTGGAAGTGATGAACCAGGGATCGGTCCATGTGAACCTGGCTACCATCAGCCCGTCGCTCGCCTCGGAGGCAGCCGGACGGCATACCGGTGCGGGCGTGGGGTATGTGGCAGCCCCCATGTTCGGCGGTGTGCCTGTTGCTCAGGCGGGACGCCTCAACATCGTCACGGCTGGTCAAACTGAGGTGGTGGAGCGTGTTCGCCCCTATCTGGACGCGTTCAGCGCCGCCTTGTGGCCGGTGGGAGAGGACCCGGCGCAGGCGAACGTGCTGAAGGTCGCCGGACAGATCCTCATCGCCTCGGCGATTCAGGCGATGTCGGAGGCGGTCAGCGTCGTGGAGCGGTCTGGCGGCGATGTGAACCGGGCGGTGGAAGTTTTTACGTCAACGATCACGCCGGGGCCCGTGTACTCCATGTACGGGGCAATGATTGCGGAGTCGCGTTACGAGCCCGCACGGTTTACCCCGATCCTTGGCCGCAAGGACGTGGACCTCGCCCGCAGCCAGGCCGCTGCTGAGGGCCTTCGGCTCCCCTTCGGCGACTTGCTCTCTGGGTTGCTTCGCGAGGCGTTGGCTGCAGGGCACGAGTCGCGCGACTGGGCAGTCCTTGGAGAGATGCAGCGTCACCGCAACGGAGGCGAGGGCGCATGAGCGCGGTCTCGAATGCACCGCGTCCGCGGCTCCCCTGGGGCGCGCTGCTTGCCTTGTCCGCGTCGGGATTCCTGGCCATCTTCACCGAGACGATTCCGGCTGGCCTGCTTCCGGAGCTATCTCGCGGGCTCGGCGTCACCGAGTCTGCTGCGGGTCAACTGGTGACGCTGTACGCCATGGGATCGGTTGTCGCAGCGATCCCACTGGTGGCAGCAACACAGACGGTGAACCGCAAGAAGGTGTTGCTGGCAGCGGTCGCCACGCTGGGCGCGTTCAACCTCGTGACTGCCGCCGCGCCGTGGCTGCCCGTGATCCTCGCGGCGCGGTTCGTGGCAGGTGCGGCCGCGGCGCTGGTGTGGGGAGTCCTGGCTGGGTTTGCCCGGAGTTTGGTTGCTCCCCAGTTGCAGGGCCGCGCCTTGGCCGTCACTGGCTTGGGTCAGCCCATCGCACTGGCTGGTGGGGTACCGCTGGGCTCCTTTGCGGCTTCGGTCATGGACTGGCGTTGGGTCTTTGTCGCCATCTCAGTCGCTGCTGGTGGCCTTGCTGTGTGGATCGCTGCGGCCGTTCAGAACGTGGAGGGCTCGCCTCGGCGGCAACGAGAGCCTCTGCGGCGCGTGGTCATGTTGCCTGGCGTTCGACTCATTTTCGCCGTGACCGGCTGTTGGATCTTGGCCCACAACATGCTGTACACCTACGCAGCTCCGTTGCTGAACCGCACTGACCTGCGCCTCGACGTGGGGTTGGGGCTGTTTGGTGTCGCTTCCATGATTGGCATCAGCTTGGTCGGCATGGTGATCGATCGAGCGCTGCGTCTTGTGTCCGCGATTTGCGTGACGGCCATGTGCCTGGCCACGACAGTGTGGCTACTGCCTCAGGTCGGGATTGCGCTGGCCGTCGCGTCGGTTGTCGCATGGGGGTTGAGTTTTGGTGGCGCTCCTGTACTGCTGCAGACGGCTCTCGCTGATCGGGCGGGAGAGCACACAGACGCGGCACAGTCGGTGTTCGTCACCGTGTTCAATCTCGCTGTCGCTGGTGGTGGATTTATGGGAGGCATGCTGCTGGCATCAAGCGGTACGGCTGGCATTGCGACCACCTCGGCTGTGCTCTGCTTGGTAGCCGTGGGCATGATTGTTCTCGCTCGCGCGGCCTTCCCAGCGGGCCACCGTCACAAGGACGAGACTGACGAGTCTGTTGTTGCGCCATCGGAGTGCTCGGCATGATGAGAGGTGGCGAAGGCGAGAAAGGCCTTGGTGGCAGGGCTGGGGTTGAAGTCGTTCCACGCGAGGTACTCCACCCGGCGAGGGGCGTCGCGAACCTCCACGGAAATCAGATCATCACCGTCGGGGACCACATGCGCGGAGAGCAAGGCGACGGCGAGTCCGTGGCGAATCAGCCCGAGGATGAGATCCACGGTCATCGCTTCGAAAGCCACGTCTCGCTGAAGATTGGCGGCTTGAAATGCCAGGTCAGATTGAGCTCGACCTGCGGTGCCACTGGTGAAATCAACGAACCGTTCGCCGGCGATCTCCTCAAGAGTCACGTGGGGCCGCCGCGCCAACCGATGCGAAGCAGGAAGCACTGCAACCAGACACTCACGGGAGAGCTCCTCGGTCGCCACCTCCGTTGGTGGGGTGCACTCGGGCAGGCCCAGGAAAGCGGCATCAAGGCGGCCGGCATGAATGTCAGCCAGGAACTGCTCGCTACCCCCAGTGCGCAGGGAGATGCGGACCTCAGGGTGCGCCTTGTGATAGCGCGCCAAGAGAGACGGCACATCGACCGCGGTCACGGTGGGGATCACTCCGAGGCTGAGCGTGCCACGAATATCTCCCGTGGCGGCCGCAGCCTCGGCAATCGCACGGTCGGCCGCAGCCAAACTCTGGCGAGCGGCCTCGACAAACACCACACCCGACGGAGTGGGCTCCACTCGCCGCGACGTGCGGGCAAACAGTTGGATTCCGATCTCTCGTTCCAACGCCTTGATCTGATGACTGAGCGCCGATTGCACCACAAAGCAGCGTTCCGCGGCCCGAGTGAAGCTCCGCTCCTCAGCGACCGCGACCACGTATCGCAACTGCTGCAGTTCCATAGACCCATGATGCACCTGCATCCCTCATCTCCCAAGTATGCAGCAAGATCACTGACAGTGTCGGGAGAGTAGATGCCCATGTCGAGTGCCTCCCAGGCGCCCGCAGCCACGACCGAACCACCTGGAACACCGTCAGGGTGGATCGCGCTCACAGCAATTGCGCCCGTCGTGTGGGGCACCACCTACATCGTCACAACCCATTTGCTGCCATCGGGGCATCCACTCTTCGCGGCATTCATGCGTACCTTGCCAGCCGGGCTTATCGCAGTCATGATCGCTCGGAAATTGCCCCACGGTGAGTGGTGGTGGAAGAGCTTCGTGCTGGGAACCCTCAACATGGGGGTCTTCTTCCCACTTCTCTTCGTTGCAGCGCAACGGCTCCCTGGCGGTGTGGCTGCAACGCTAGGGGCAGCCCAGCCGATTGTGGTGGCTCTTCTCGCGTCTGCCATCCTCCACGAGAGGTTGACATCGTGGCGACTTTCGTGGGCTGTTGTTGGGCTGCTGGGGGTCGGAATGGTCGTCTTGGGCCCAGGTGCTTCCCTCGATCCAATTGGGCTCATGGCCGGTCTTGGCGGCGCGGTGTCGATGGGGTCCGGAGTCGTCCTGTCCAAGAAATGGCGGCAACCACAGGGGGTGGGTGCTGTCGCGTTCGCGGGTTGGCAACTCACAGGTGGTGGACTCTTCTTGGCGTTGCCTACACTGGTCGTGGACGGCATTCCAAACGGCATCGACTCGCGCGCCGTTGCTGGGTACGCGTGGC
Source organism: Micrococcus porci (assembly GCF_020097155.1). Taxonomy (NCBI): domain Bacteria; kingdom Bacillati; phylum Actinomycetota; class Actinomycetes; order Micrococcales; family Micrococcaceae; genus Micrococcus; species Micrococcus porci. The sequence continues at coordinate 1,899,678 of NZ_CP083691.1, forward strand.
TCGGGCTCATCGGAGCCCTGATGGCCTACACGATCTGGTTCGCCGGAATCCGCAGGCTCTCCGTCACCCCGACCGCCTTGCTCGGCCTGCTCTCACCTCTCACAGCGGCAGCCTTGGGATCTCTTGTCGCGGGCGAAGCTCTCAACATCATTCAGCTGTGCGGTTTCGCAACCGCTTTGACCGCCCTGATCGCAGGCCAGCTTTCGCCGCGAGCGAGACGACGAGTCCTCCCATGAACGGGTTGCAACACCAGGCTGTGCCGAACGCTGACGCGCCCGGAGGCCTCATGTCCAGTGACACCGATGTTCGAATCGAGCGGAAGAGCCCCAGCTCAAATTCCAGCGCATTCATGGCAGTACCGATGCGGCGTGAAGTGTGGGCAGCGATCGATACGATGCGGCAAGACCTCGGGCATCAATGGTCGATCGCCGAGTTGGCTCGGATCGCGCATGTGTCGGGCTCACACCTGATGAGGCTGTTCACAGAGGAGATCGGACTTGCGCCGATCTCATGGCTCGCACGGGAGCGCGTTCAGGAGATGGCTCGCCTGCTACGAGAAACCTCCCTGTCGATCCTGGAAATTGCTCGGCAGGTCGGTTGGCGAGACCGGGGCCACGCTTCAGATCAATTCAAGCGGTTTACGGGGTTCACCCCTAGCCAATATCGTTTCAGGCAACGCGAGGTCCAAGAGCGGCACTGCTTGTGGTGCGGCCAACCCATCCCACCTGATGACACACGCGTTGAGGTCGGAGATCATCGCAATGCCATGGGCGATCTGATCATTTGAGGTCGTTCCACCTGACAGGAATCTGTTTCTGCTGCTAGTCACGGTGTGACACGTCGGGTTCGTTGGGTTCCTGGCGGTCACTGTAGGGGTTCCTTGTTGTCCGTCTTCTAGTGCTGGTGGTTCCGGCGTACCTGATGGTCACCGGGTCGGTTCTTCGACCCGGTGGGCAGGTTCGCGGAAGGAGACCGTCATGGCAACGTCGGGCAAGGATGCTCGGGCGGCGCGGGAGGCGAAGCTTGATGCTCTGCATGAGCGGCTGACGGGTGCGGTCGAGCAGCTGGTCTCGGGTGAGGATTGGGCCCGGGCGTTGGCGTTCGCGGCCCGGTTCCGCGCACGGTCGTTCGCGAACACGATTCTGATCTTCACCCAGCATCAGGAGGCCTACGGGCTGGGTCTGGTGCCGGACCCAGTGCCGTCGCATGTGGCGGGCTATCGGCAGTGGCAGCAGTTGGGTCGCCAGGTGTCGAAGGGGCAGCCGGGGTATCAGATTTTGGCGCCGGTGACGGGACGGTTCGCGTCGGCGACCCCGCAGGATGCTGAGTCGTGGCGACGGCTGGGGAAGGGCGAGAAGCCGCGTGCGGGTGAGACGGTGCGCACGAAGATGGTCGGCGTCCGCCCCGCCTACGTCTGGGATGCCTCCCAGACCACTGGCGAGCCGATTCCTGAGCCGCCGGCGCCGCGGCTGTTGGAGGGGCATGCTCCCGCTGGGTTGTGGGAGGGCCTCGCCGCCCAAGTCCTGTCTGCTGGGTTTGAGCTGCGACAGGTTGCGGATGCGTCGGAGATTTTCGGGGCGAATGGGCTGACCGATTACGCCAGTCGGGTGGTGTCGGTGCGTACGGACATGGACCCGGCCGCACAGGTGAAGACCCTGGCCCATGAGCTGGGCCACGTCCTGTTGCATGGCCCGGACGCTAGTGAGGCGCGGCAGCATCGTGGGATCGGTGAGGTGGAGGCCGAATCGGTCGCGTTGATGGTGGGTGCCGCGCATGGCATGGACACCTCCGGCTACACCGTCCCGTACGTGTCGACGTGGGCGGCCCGGGTGGAGGGCCAGGACCCGGTCGAGGTGGTCAAGACCACCGGGGAACGAGTCCGCAAGACCGCGCTGGGGATTCTAGAGCAGCTCGACACGGTGCAGGTCGGCAACGGCACACCTCCCGGCCTGGAACGCGACACCCCCACTCGCGACCCCGCGACACGGCAGGCCCCGGTTGCACCGGCGGTGTCGGAGCCGGCAGGGCGGGTGGTGTCGGGGCCTGAGGCGGTGGCGCTATGAGCCCGAACCTCTACCACCTGGCCCGGCTTCTCGCTCCTGGTTCGGACAGGTCGCTGGGGCGGGTGGCGGGTGATCTTGCTTCGGCGCATGTGCCGGTGTTTCCGTGCGTGCCCGGGCAGAAGCGCCCCCTCACTGCCCGAGGGTTCCACGACGCTTCCACTGACCTCGCCCAGATCGAGCATTGGTGGGCGCGGTGGCCGGAGGCGAACCTGGGGCTGCCGACCGGGGCGTCCGGTGTCGTGGTCGTGGATGTTGATGTCCGCGAGCACGTGGATGGCCGGGAGAGCATGCGCTGCGCCCTCAATGCGGGGCGGGTGGGGATGCCGGTGTTCACGGTGGTCTCCCCCTCGGGTGGACGGCATGGCTACTACCCGGCCACGCCGGATGTGGTGCAGCGGTCGTGGCAGGTTGCCCGGGCCGGTGTGGATTTCCGCGGGGATGGCGGCTACATCCTCATCCCACCCTCACACACCACTGCCGGCTCATATCGGCTGGCCACCGTCCGGCAAGGGGCGGCGTCCGGGATCGACAGCGACACCCTGCGGGACTTCCTCGACCCCCGGCCCGCCCTGAAACCGCGCGCTGCTGATCGCGGCATGGCTCAGAGTGAGCCTGGGGTGGTGGTGTGGCGGCTGGCTGCGTGGGTGGCGGGTTTGGGCGAGGGCGAGAGGAATCGAGGGTTGTTCTGGGCGGCCTGCCGGGCCGCGGAACACGACATCACACCAGCCACCGCAGTCGAAACACTTGGGGCTGCTGCCGCTGAGGCGGGGCTCGGTCCGCGGGAGATCGCCGCCACCGTGCGGTCGGCCTACCGCACCACCCACCCCACCACGTCTACCGCACGCAGGGCCACCGAACCAGCGGCAGCATCGCCGGTGCGGGTGCCGGTAGGCGCGGGGTGGGGGCTGGCGTGAGGGCGCGGCGGTGGGCGGTGCGGACGGCGGTCGCGGGGACGGTGTTCATCGCGATCGGGGCATTCTGGCTGTCCTTCACCGCCCTGGCTGATCTCGCGGCCCGTTCGGGCATCGGGGCAGGTCAGGCGTGGGCGTGGCCGCTGATCGTCGACGGCATCATCGTGGTCGCCACCGTCGCCGTCGTCGCTCTGGCTGGGCAGAAGGCTGCCTGGTATCCCTGGGCCCTGTTGATCGGCGGCGCAGTCGTCTCGGTCACTGCCAACGCCCTGCACGCCATCGTCGCCGCCGACGCCGACGTCCCGGCCTTGTTGGCGGCAGCGATCGCCGCCGTTCCGCCCGTGGTGCTGCTGGCGATCACCCACCTCACCGTCATCCTCACCCGCGCCACCAGCCCCGAGACGCAGACCGTGATCTGGCAAACCATCGCCCAACAGAACGACCAGCCCACACCAGCCCCAAGACCGGGCATCGAGGCAGAGCCTCCACCGGCGGCACTCCTACAGCACGACGTCAGCGACACCGTCGGCCTTGGCGATGAACGACCGACCACACCGGAATCCGGTCCGTCTCCGATGAAGCACGCCGAGGCAAAGCCCGCGCCCGAGGCTTCGACTCCGACAGCTCCTAATGGGGAGACCGTTCGAGGCGTTTCCGAGATGGCTGGGGTGGGTCGGCGGGAGCGGGCTGCCGGGTTGCGGAGTGAGGGGTGGTCGAACAAGCAGATTGCCTCCGAGCTGGGCGTGCATCCGTCCACGGTGGGCCGCTGGCTCACCTCCACACCAACGAGGAGCTCTGAACCTGACACCAACCCATCGATCAAGGAGGAATCATGAGCACCCACGAACACGAGCACCACCCGGTGGAGCCGCCGGTCCACGACGACTACGGCCCACCCGATCCCGAAGAACTCGCCCTGACCACCCCCAGCCCCCTCGCCGAGAACCTCGACCAGGAGACGGTGAGTGAGCGAGGCGATCTTGTCCCACCCAAGGCGCCGGTGGAAGAACTCAACGAGCAGCTCGCCCCCGACATCGACGGACCAGACGCGGGCTTCCCGGAGCTGGATGAGGGGGCGGAAGGAGTGCCGGAGGCGGTCAAGGCCCGCACCGCCCGGACAACCAGCCGGCCAGTGGGTCGGCAGGTGGGGCGGGGTGTGGAGTGGGTGCGTCCGACCGATCTGCTGGCCCGGCGTGGCGCCACAGTCGCTGGCCGCGGCATCCACTTCCAGACCGCACTGAGCCAGAAGACCCGCCACGGCATAACGGTGAGTACGCGGCGGATCGGTGATCGGGCCGCGTGGTTGGCGCCGTTGTCGGCCTTCGGCCGGGGCCGGGCCCAGTCGGTGCCGGGTCGGTCCGCGGTGGGGATGAGCTGAGCGTGGTGACCAGCAATGACGACTCTCGCCAACACGACGACACCACTGCCGCCGATGTCTGGGGTGGGGGTGCGCACCTGCTTGTCAGGAGGCACCACCATGACCCACACCACAACACCAACCACCGGCACCGCCGCGGAGACCGGGAGGGGGTCGTCTGCAACGCCGTCGACACCCCACCCCGACAGGGCTGACTTCCGCACCAGTGAAGGGCTGCGGGCTCTGCTGGAGCATCTGGCCGAGCACGGATGGCGCAACAACCCCCAAGCCAAAGAGCTGTTGGAGTTCGCGGCGGAGCGGTTCGCACCCTTGGCGCGCAAGCACGGCCTGGACGTGTGGGAGGCCGCATCGGCGGCGTTTGATGTGATGCGCACGCCGGCGGCAAGGAAGGCCGCAGACCCATGGGCGGTGGTCACGCATGCGGTGCGGATCACCTGCATCTACGAAGAACGCGCCCAAGGGCTCATGTGTTCAGTCCACCAGGCCCGCCGCGCCCACATCTCTGCCCACCACGACCCCGAACGGTTCTCCGACCGCGAAACACCCCTGTACGAATACCATCCCGCGTTCCATCTCACCGACCTACACCACCGTGAGGATGCGGAGCCAAGCGAGGATGTGGGGGCGAGTGTGCAGGCAGCAGTGGCGGATGCGACCGGTTTGTTCGCACTGCTGGGCTGGCCCGAAGCCTCCGCCCGAGCCGGCGTGGATCACGTCACCAATGCCTTGGCCCGGATCGGGTCACGGCGCGGCACCTACGAAGCCTTGCGGCGCGACAAACACGCCCGCGCCCTGCTCGACCTTCCCGCCCCAGCCTGGACCTGTCTCCTACGTGTCCTGCTCGGCCATCCCGAACCTGCCTACGCCACCACGACGGCCGGGCGCGGGATCCTGCTGCGTCTGCTGCTCGGAGAAACACTGGCTGACCTGTTGGGTGATGACGCCCTGGTGGCCTCCATCGTTCGTGCCACACCAGGGCGGGGACGGGTGCGGTCATGAGTACCCCGGGGCACATCGAGCTGGACCGCGCCGTTGACTCCCTGCATGTCGGTCGACGTCACCGTGCCGACCTGGGTGACATCGATGCGCTGGCGGCCTCGATTGAGCGCGATGGGTTGTTGCAGCCGTTGACGGTCAGCCCCGACGGGGTGCTGATCTGCGGGGCACGCCGGCTGGCGGCGATCAAGCAGCTCGGCTGGCGCACCGTCAACGTGTGGGTCCGCTCCGGCATCTCCGACCGGCTCGGCCATCTGCTGGCCGAACAAGACGACAACGTCCTACACAAGCCGCTCACCGCGCTGGAAGCCGCCGCCCTCTACCGCGAACTGAAATCACTCATGGCCGAGGATGCTGCGCGTCGCAAGGCCGCGACCCAGTTCCGCAGCGACAACCAGCCCGGAACCCACGGTCCCGGAAAATTTCCGGAACCGTCGGGAGCCACCGGTGAGGCTCGTGAGCAGGCTGCCGGAATGATCCCCGGCGGGGCCTCGTACAAGACGCTGGACAAGATCGGCTACCTCGAACACGCCGCCACCGACGAGACGCTGCCCGAACACGTGAGGGCCGCGGCGCAGCGGGGGTTGGAGCAGATCGACGCGGGCAGCCCGGTCCATCCGATCTACGAGACCATCCGCAACCACACCGCCAACCCCGATGCTGGCGATGAGGCGTTGCATCAGGCCGCGGCCGACGCCCTCGCCCGCGTCCAATCCGCCGGTAGACCGAAACCCGCCCCGGCCAAGAAACCCAACAGCACCCCCGAGAGCGGGCCGGTGCAGTACCCGGTGCGAGCGTTCGTGGTGACGTGGACCGAACTGGACCAGTGGTGGACCCACTACGACCCGGCCGTGCTCGCCGTCGAACTCACCGACGAACACGTCGCCACGTTCCTGCGCGTGATCGAACACACCATCGCGTTCGCCGACGCCCTCCAAGCCGCCCTCACCAACCATGACGACACCACCACCGCATCCGGCACTGTTACTGAGAGTGATGACGGACATGCAGGTGGGCGTCCGCAGTTACGCGCGGTCTAATTGTCCAATCCGTGGATGGTGATTGAGACGGCGCAGGATGTGGGATAGCGGTTTGATCTGGACGTGCTGGCCGGCGTGTTAACCGGCGGAGGCCGGGAGTCGTCCGAAATCAGTGGTGAGCCATTCCTCGATAGAGGGGCTGGGGAAGACGGGTACGTCGATGCCGGTGGCAGTTGGCTCGGGCGTGGCGTGTTGAATGCGGTCGAGCCGGAACAGCCGCCAGTCGGTGCGTTGAATGTCGTAGGCAATCAGGTACCAGGCGCCTTTGCGCAGCGCGTGCCGGTAGGGACGTATGTGGCGTTCGCTCACCTTGCTGTGCTGGTCAGTGTAGGTGAAGCGCAGGTTCTGTCCTTGGGCCACGGCCTCTGCCAGCACACCGAGGAGCCGCCAATCAACCGGCGCGGCGACGGGAGTGATCACTTGGGTCGCCAATGCCGTCGCTGCTGCCTGTTGACGCAGCTTCGGCGGGAGGAGCTGTTCCAGCTTGGTGCGCACCGTCGCTGCCTCGTTGACGCCGCCGGCTTCCAGGAGGAGTAGCCCGGTGACGAGTGAGCAGACCTCGTCGGCGTCTAGCAGCAGGGGCGGGATCTTGACGCTCGGCACGAGTCGATACGTTGCGCCAGGTCCGGGCGCGGACCGAATGTCGTATCCCAGGGATCGCAATCTGGCGACGTCACGGCGAACCGTCCGGTCTGCGATGCCGAGGCGCTGCGCGAGGTCTGCTGCTGTCCAGGCGCGTCCGGTCTGCAGCAGTGACAGCAGCTGTAGGGCGCGTGATGACGGACTTTCCACACGGCCATTATCGGCCTAGATGAGGACTAGAACAGGCCGGATCTGTCGTTAGCGTGGTGTGCGAGACCTCATGAAAGGAGACTCGCATGCGCATTGCGGTCACGACCCCGATGGGCCACGTCGGGAGGCACGTCACATCCATGCTGATCAGATCCGGAGTGCGCCCACTACTCCTAGCTCGAAGACCCGAGAACGTCACCCCGGGGCTACGGAAGCACGCCGACATCGTCAAGGCGAATTCCACCGACCCTGCGCAGGTGACCGCGGCGACACAGGGCGTAGACGCGATCTATTGGGTCGATCCCAGTGTGATGTCATCCGACCCCCTAGCCGACTACACCCTAGCCACGGAAGCTCTGGTGAAGGCGGTTACCGCCAACGGAATCGGCCGCGTCGTGTTCCAAAGCAGCATCGGTGCCGAGAAGCGTCACGGCGTCGGCGAGATTGACGGCCTGGCAGGCACCGAGGTCGCCCTGGACACCCTCGATGTAGATGTCACCCACCTGCGGTGCGGCTACTTCTTCACCAACCTGCTGCTGGACATTGATGCAGTGCGGCAGGGGCAACTGACGACAGTGCTGCCACTCGACCAGCCAATGAGCTGGGTGGCTCCACGCGATATCGCCGAGGTCGCCAGCCTCACCCTGCTCAACACGCAGTGGCACGGCCACCGAGTCCAAGCCGTCCACGGACCACAAGACCTGTCCTGGCGTCAGGTGGCCGAGACCTTGACTGCCCATGTCGGTCACCAGGTCCACGCGGAGCAAATCACTGACACCGAGATGCTCCAGCGCTACCTTGCCGCAGGGATGGCTCCAATGATGGCCGACGCCATCCTCGGCATGAGCACCGGACTGCGCGATGGCTTCCGCCCCGAACAGCCGAGAACTCTGGCAACGACCACACCCACAACTTTGACCAGCTGGATCCACGAGGAACTTATCCCGGTGCTCTGATTCCAAAGACTCGTCAACGTCCCTCAGCGGGCGGTCTCCTCGGTGTTCTGGTGGGTGCACCTGCTGGGCATGGACACTTCCGATCGTTCGTCGCGTCGCCGGCTCGTGCTGATCGCTGCCGGCTCAGTCACGGCCCTGGTGTGTGGGGTCGGGATCTACGGCCTGGCCACCGGCCCCCGCACCCCGACCAGCACCCCGGGCACGTCACCGACCATCACCACCAGCCCGTCCCCCTCCGCAACCAGCACCGCCAAGCCTTCGGCCTCGGGGGCGCCGCTGGTGCCACCGGTGGCGAGTAGTGCTGATCCGGAGCAGTTCGCTCGCAATGTCGCGACCACGCTGTTTGCGTGGGACACCACCACCGGGCTGCTGCCGCTGGACTACACCTCGGCGATCCTCGCCGTCGGGGACCCCAGCGGCACCGAACAAGCCGGCCTCGCCACCGACGTCGCCGCCTACCTGCCCTCGCGGACCGCCTGGCAGGACCTGCGTGAGTACGGCACCAGTCAGCATCTGACGATCGCCCGCGCCTACATCCCCGACCAGTGGGGCGAAGCCGTTGCCCAGGCACCCGAGGGGCAACTCGCACCAGGCACGGTCGCCTACACCATCGAGGGCACCCGGCACCGCACCGGAACCTGGAACGGCGAACCAGTCGCCTCGGCCCACAAGGTGGAGTTCACCGTGTTCGTAGTCTGCGCGCCGACCTACGACACCTGCCACCTGCTGCGCCTGTCACAGCTCGACAACCCGCTGCGGTGACCCGGCCGTGAAGAAACTCGCCGTCATCGCTGCCGTGCTCGTGCTGTTCAGTCCCGCCCTGCTCCTGCTGGGGGTTGGGATGATCTTCAGCCCCGGCGCCAACGCCTCCTGCACCACCAGCACGACTGGCCCGTCGGTGGTGGGGCCGGTGCCGGACTCGCTGGACGTGACGACCGCTGACGGGCAGACCTTCACGCTGAACACCACCCAGCTCACCCATGCCGCCACCATCATCCAGACCGGATCCCAGATCGAGGGCGTCACGCGTGACGGGCTGCAGATCGCGCTCATGGCCGCGCTCACCGAGTCGAATCTGCGGATGCTGGCCAACACCAGCGTCTACCCCGACTCCGGGAATCACCCCAATGACGGGGACGCCTCCGACCACGACAGCCTCGGCCTGTTCCAGATGCGACCCCAAGCCGGATGGGGCACCGTCCCTGACCTCATGGACCCTGGCTACCAGGCGCGCGCGTTCTTCGGCGGACCCACCGGCCCCAACCACCCCTCACCCCGCGGACTGCTCGACATCCCCGGCTGGCAGACCCTGTCCAAGGGCGAAGCCGCCCAAGCCGTCGAGGTGTCGGCCTACCCCGACCGGTATGCGAACTACGAGCCCGTCGCCGAACAGATCCTCACTACCCTCACCACCCCCACAGCCGACAGCCCCCAGCTGCCCGAGACCGGGCGTGTGGTCTTCCCGCTGCCCGAGGGCACCTGGGTCGCCACCTCGCCATTTGGGATGCGGGTCCATCCCATCACCGGGGAGAACAAGCTCCACACCGGCGCGGACTACTCCGCCCCCGACGGCACCCCCGTCCTCGCCGCCGCCGACGGCATCGTCACCCACGCCTCGATGTCCGGCGGGTACGGCGGGCTGATCATCATCGAACACACCACCGGCGGGCAGAAGATCGCCACCGCCTACGCCCACCTGTGGGAGACCGGCATCCACGTCAATGTCGGCGACCAAGTCACCGCCGGACAACACATCGGCGATGTCGGCTCGGCCGGCTACTCCACCGGCGCACACCTGCACTTCGAACTCCGCCAAGGCGGCAGCGACGGCGAGTTCACCGACCCCCAGCCCTGGCTCGACCAACACACCAGCGGCAACCTTCCAGCCCCCACCACACCGGTCGAGCAGGAAGGCTGCAACCCGGTCGCGACCCAGCCCGCGCCGCCCCAAGGGCCCGATGCCGGAGACCCGGACCGCAAGGTCGATGACCCTACCACCGACGGACAGATCACCGCCCGCATGCTCCACGTCTACACCCAAGCCCTCACCGCCTACCCCGACAGCTCCTGGGCCTGCTACTCACCCCGCCCCGGCACCAAATCCGAACACCCCCTCGGACGAGCCTGTGACGTCACCTTCGGCAACGCCATCGGCTCCCGACCCACACCCCAGCAGCTCGAAGCCGGATGGGCGCTGACGAACTGGCTCCAAGACAACGCCGAAACCCTCGGCGTCGAGTACCTGATCTGGCAAGGCCAGATCTGGTCCCTCGCTCGCGATGCCGAGGGCTGGCGCCCCTACAACGGCGGTGGCATGCACGACCCCACCGACGTCACCGGCGGCCACTACGACCACGTCCACATCACCGTCAAAGAAGGCAGCTGATACCCGTGAACATCTACCCCGACTTCGGCGCCTTCGGCGACAACACCACCCTCCACACCGTGATCGGCGCCCTCTTGACGTTCGTCCTCGTCACCGCCGTCCTCACCATGCTCATCAGCGGCATCACCTGGGCCATCGCCACAGCGAACGGCAACCACACCACCGCCACCAAAGCCCGCACCGGACTCCTCGTCGCCCTCGGCACAGCCACCCTCGCCGGCGCCGGCATCACCTGGCTCAACTGGCTCATCAACCTCGGCGACCAGCTGTGAGCAGCTCGAAGACAGCTGTCAGAACGGTGGTTCGTCGGTCTTCAGCCAAGGGTTGGGTGGCGAGGACGGCTGTGCTTCATCCGGCAACGGGAGGGTGCTGACGACGTACAGGTTCAAGATGTCGTCACGGTCCAAGAACATGATCTGGCTACGTTTGGATGCGTCAAGGGCGTTGCCCAGCCAGTTTCGAGCTGACTTGGTGATTTCGCCGCCAGCCACGATGAACGCGTGATCGACCAGCACTCGACGGTTGACTTCGGGATCGAAGATCTCGTGGGCGAGCATCATGAGGGCCTGGTTATGGATCTCGGCCATATTCGCATTGCCAGCCTTGGTGACGCCCGAGGCATCAAGCTTGCCCTTCTTGGCCTGAAGGCCGAAGTACAAGACGTGTTGCGTAGGCAGCGTGTAACGCATCCACACGTCCTTGCCATACTCCAACGATTTGTCCTTGTGCCCTGCCGCAGTGATGCGGTGGTAGCCGAGTTGTCTGAACATCGGGAGCAGGATCTTCTCGATGAGGTCGTCCTCGCTACACGAGTCCAGATAGGCAGCAAGGAGTTTGCGGCGCTCCTGCTCTGCCTTGCTGAACGGCCGATGCGGGTTGGCGGCCAGCACGGTCACTGACTGGGTACCCATGTGCCGGAGGTAGCAGTGGTTGTCCTCCGCGTAGAACGCGTGAAACCCCTCGCGCTCCAGAACAGCGTTGAGGAGAGCCAGAGCGCGGGGCCGGTCAGGTCCTTCGTTGAGGCGATCAGCGGGACTCATGAGCTGATCGATCAAGCGGCAGAACAACTCCGGAGGATGGCTCGGACCTTCGTGCGGTTGAGCCAAAATGTCGTCGAGAACGTCCGCAACCCACTCCCTGCGCGTCGAGCCGTCGTGTCGATACTCGGTATCAAGGTCCTGAAAGAACTCCGTAATCCGGGAACTCGACCGGTAGGGAAAGTACTTGGCCTCATCCTCGGTCTCGGCATCGTCACGTCCCACGTTACCGACCACCAAGTCAGCCAACGCGACCAGATTCCTGCGCTTGAACTTCACCCTCGAAGTATCGCAGCAGCACCGAGGGCCGTCGATCACAACAGGAGCAGGCTGCACACCTGACAGGCAGACCTCCCCTGGTTGCCTGCCCTCCCGGTCGTCCCGGGGGCGGGTCCCTTTCGTCCTTCTGTCTGTGAGGAGCTTGCTGTGCTTGATCTGATGACGTCTGTCCTGCCCACGCTGCCGATGATGCTGCCGATGGAGGTGGACATCACGCCGAACGATGATGGGCTGCCGGGGATCGCGCAGCTGCGCAACATCGTGGCGGCGGTGATGACGATCGGGCTGATCCTGTCGGTGCTGGCGCTGATCATCTCCGCGATCGTGTGGGGCTTCGGCGCGAACTCCTCCAACCCGCACCTGGCCGGCCGCGGCAAGGTCGGTGTCCTGGTCTCCTGCGGGGCAGCGATCATCTGCGGTGCCGCGGTCACGCTGATCAACTTCTTCTGGAACGTCGGCCAGTCCGTCTAACCCCTACCCAACCGTTCCAACCCCACGTGTGAGGAGTGATTGCGGTGGGTGTGTGCGATCTGCCCGTCATCTCAGGTGTCTGCGAAACCGCTGGCGAAGCAGCCGCCTCACTGGTGTCGGCTCCGTTCGACTGGCTCGCCCAAGCCATGGGCTCAGCCGCGGGCTGGTTGTTCGAGGCCGTGTGGAACGTCTTCGACGCCACCACCCTGGTCGACATCACCAGTGACGGATACCTGTCGGTCTACAACCTGCTGTTCGGCATCGCGGTGTTCGTGATGCTGCTGTTCTTCTGCCTCCAACTCATCACCGGCCTCATCAGACGTGACCCCACGGCCCTCACCCGGGCCGCCCTCGGCCTCGCCAAGAGCGTGTTGGGGTCGTTCGTGGTGATCACCCTGACCGGGCTGCTGTTGGAGGTGGTCGACCAGCTGTGTGTCGGGATCGTCCAAGCCGCCGGCGAGACCACCGAATCGATGGGCGAGAAGATCACGATCCTCGCCGGCGGACTGACCGCGATCAACATCGCCGCCCCCGGGGTGGGGGCGATCATCACGATCTTCCTCGCCGGGCTCGCGATCACCTCCGCGGCGATCGTGTGGCTGTCGCTGCTGGTGCGCAAGGCGCTGCTGCTGGTCGCGATCGTGTTCGCACCCCTGGCCCTGTCGGGCTCGTCGTGGGACGCCACCAGGGGGTGGATCAGCAAGTGGGCGATGTTCGTGGTCGCGCTGATCTGTTCCAAGCTCGTGCTGGTCGTGATGTTCCTGGTCGCGATCACCCAAGTCGCCGCCCCGATCGATGGAGACCTATCCTCGATCAGCGACCCGCTGGCCGGGGTGGTGCTCATGGCGATGGCCGCGTTCGCCCCCTACCTGACCTACCGGTTCATCAGCTTCGTCGGGTTCGACATGTACCACGCGATCGGCGCCGAACAGGACGCCAAGAACTCCCTCAACCGCCCCATCCCCCTCCCCGACCGCCAGCCGGGCAACCCCCAACAGGTCCTCGACGGTAACAACAGCGGCAACGGCGGTGGTGGCGGGAAGCAGCCGCCGAAACCCAGCAGCCCGAACCCCTCGGCCTCCCAGGGCGGAACCGAGGCCGGAGCTGGCACTGGCGGAGCAGCAGGATCTGGGGCCTCCGGGTCGGGTGCCGCATCGGGTGGGTCTGCTGCCGCTGCGGGTCCTGCGGCCGCGGCAGTGATCGGGGTGCAGGTGGCCAAGGACGCCGCCACCGCGGGCCCGAAAGCCGGCGCCGAACTCGGTCAGCAGGCCGAGACCGCGGCAGACGCCGCCGACCACACCCCCACCCCCAACGGAGGCGCAGGCAATGGTGGGAATACTCCGCCGGCGCCTGCACCCGGTGGAACGCCGCCACAGCCGGGCACACCACCTGCCAGTACACAACCCACCCCGCCCAGCACCCCAAGCTCACAACCACCGGGGTCGTCCTCACATGGTGGGGGTGAGCAAGTGTCGCCGTCCGCGCCAGTGCCGAACCCGCCGCCCGCTGACAATCCGCCACCGCCGTCGAGTGCATGGAAGGAGCCGCAGGCATGAGCAGCCGCAAGAAGAACAACAGCCACGAACCGGAGGCGACCGGTTCGGAGCTGGTGCCGGTGAAGTTCTCCCGGCTCACCCGTCGCGGCATCCTGCTTGGCCTGTCCGCGGCCCAGCTGGTCACCGTCGGGATCGCGATCGCCACCATCATCACCGCCCTGTACGCGGGGGGCGGGATGTGGCTGGCCTACACCGCCCCCGTCTGGGCCACCGCCGTCCTCCTCACCTGGGTACCTGTCGCGGGACGCCCGGTCATCGAGTGGGTGCCCGTGGCCGGCTGGTGGGTCTACCGCACCACCATCGGCCAGCTCCTCTACCGGCGCCGCATCGTCACCCCACGCCCCGCCGGAACCCTCGCCCTGCCCGGCGACCAAGCCCGGCTGCGCGAGTACGAGGACCCGACCACGGGGGCGGGAATGATCCACGACCCCCACCAGAACACGCTCACGGTGGTGTGCGAGATCACCCACCCCGCGTTCGTGCTCCTCGACCCCGCCGAACAAGAACGACGCGTCACCGCCTGGGGCCGCGTCCTGGCCACCGTCTGCCGCTCCGGCAGGATCGCCACCCTGCAGATCCTGGAACGCACCCTGCCCGACTCCGGCACCGGACTGGCCGAATGGTGGACCACCCACGGACAGCCCGATGACACCAGCTGGGCTGCCACCACCTACGCCGAACTCATCAACCGCGCCGGCCCCGCCGGCGAACGCCACGCCACCACCCTGTCGCTATCCCTCGACATGAGAAACGCGGCGAGGCAGATCCGCACCGCCGGCGGCGGCATCCGCGGCGCCGCCGCCGTCCTGCGCCAAGAAATGAACACCCTCACCGCCGCACTCCGCTCAGCCGACCTCACCCCATCCGGTTGGCTCACCCCCGGCCAGATTGCGGTGATCCTGCGCTCGGCCTACGACCCCGCCATCGCCGCCACCCTGGAACGCCACGGCGAGATCGGCCACGACCTCGCCACCGCCGGACCGGTCGCGGTCAACGAAACCTGGAGTCGTATCCGCACCGACTCCGCCCACCACGCTGTGCTGTGGATCAGCGAATGGCCCCGCTCCATGGTCTACCCAGGTTTCCTCTCACCCATCCTGCTCTCCAGCGGAATCCAACGATCGTTCTCCCTGATCTGCACTCCCATGCGGTCCGACCAGGCCGCCCGCGACATCCGCAAGAAGAAGGTCGAGCACATCTCCGACCAAGCCCAACGCGCCAAAATCGGGCAGATCGAGGACGCTTCCCAGACGGCTGAGTACCACGATGTCCTCCAGCAAGAAGCCGACCTCACCGCTGGCCACGGCATTCTGCGCTACACCGGCCTGATCACCGTCACCGCCACCACGATCGAAGACCTCGACGCCCACGTCGCCGCCCTCGAACAGGCCGCCATCCAAGCCAACTGCGAAACCCGACTCCTCGCCGGGCAACAAGCCAAAGCCTTCACCGCCGCAGCCCTGCCCCTGTGTCGGCAGGTCTGAGAGAGCTGTCGCCTGTCGAGTCGGGTCAGGAAGTGGTGATCGTGTTCAGACGGCTGGTGATCCCTCTGGACAGCGCGGCGCGTCCTTCACCGTTGTTCAGGTACTTGAGTGCCCGAATCCCTTGAAGGTCGAAGGGAATGTCACTCATGGACTGGGCAACCAGGATGGTGTCGCGTCCAAGCGTGTGCGCGATACCGGTTTCGTAGAAGACGTTGGGATTCTTTTCGCTGAGATCGGCGATGACGACGCGGGCGCGCCAGATGAGGCTGAGCACGTCGTCGAGGATGTGGTCTCGTTCCCAGATGTCGTCGGCACGCAGACAACGCATCCCTGCCGCTTCGATGCCTTCCTTCAGGGACTCATACACCGCCGAAAAGGCCGGGCTGAATGGCATCATCACCGCCACGAGGTCAGGGTCGAAAGGTTCTGAGGTTGGGAACTGGAACACCTTGGGCTTAACCCTGGCAGAGAGCTCTTGGTCGAGGACGCGGTACAAGTCAACATCCTTGACAGCCCAGTGCGTCCGATGGAACTCCCAATCAGTGATGTCCAAAACGCCCGCTGCCGCCTCGATTCTGGGCGAGGGAATCGGTGCAATCGCGGGGTTAGGGACAAAGGAAAACGTGTAGCCATACCTGGACTTGTTCACATTTGTGACATGGCCGACGCGAGCAATCTGCGGCTCATCATCGAAACCAGTCTCCGGCATGAGCAGCGTCGGTAGGTTCAAGAGACGCTCGATCCTGACCTGGCCTACCTCCGGAGCGAGGTACTCCCGGACATCATCGGCCGTGTGCTCAAGCAAGCGATCAGCTCCGACCTCACCTCGCGTCAGGCCGATCAGCAGGTTGTACATCCCAGCGTCCCCTCTAGCGCACTGACCTCGAACTTGTGTCGAAGTCTCGGGCACCCGTGGCAGCCACGAATGCTCAACCCAAGTATCGCGCACCCTCCCGACTGCCATGGGCCCACGGTCGATGACGCACACCTCCTAGGTGTGATGTCCAGGGAGGTTGTTGAGCCTGCTGGCAGGTGCGGCTCCGATCGCGGAGTGGACTCGGTGATGATTGTAGAAGTGCACCCACCCAGGCAACGCGGCCCTGCGTTCGGTCTCTGAGCCGTAGAACTTGGCGTAGGCCCACCCGTCAGCGAGCGTGCGATGGAACCGCTCGATCTTCCCGTTCGTCTGCGGTCGGTAGGGCCGAGTCCGCTTGGGCTTGATCCCGAGCTCGGTGCAAGCATCCCGCCAGGCATGCGAGCGGTAGGCCGAACCGTTGTCCGAGAGCACCCGCTCCACCTCCACGCCCAGCTGCGCGAAGTGAGCGACCGCGCGGCGCAGCACCGCGATGGCGGTCTGGCTGCGTTCGTCGGAGTGCATCTCGACATACGCGAAGCGGGAGTGGTCATCGATCACGGTGTGCAGGAAGCCCACCCCGAGCCGGGGCTGGTATCGGGCATCACGGGTTCCTTCTCGGTCCGAAGTCGCCGCGCGGTGCTTCATGCCCTGCTGACGCCCGACGAATCGGTGCCCGCCCCCGTCGGGGATGCGTCCGAACTTCGTGACGTCAACGTGGATCAGCGAGCCGGGGTGGGGGTGCTCATAGCGGCGGATCGGCTCGGCGGTGACCCGGTCCAGACGGGCGAGGCGGTTGATCCGGCAACGCACGAGCACGGCATGGACGGTGGATGCCGGCATCCCGAGTTCTGAGGCGATCTGCACGGGCCCCAGGCGCCGGCGCCATCGGGCGGCCACGATCTGTTTCACCACCGCAGGCGGTGTTCTGGTCGGCATCGTGGACGGCCGGCTGGACCGGTCGACCATGCCTGCAGGTCCCTCGGCCCGGAAGCGTGTGGCCCATTTGCGGGCGGTGGGTGGGGAGACCATGAACATCTTGGCCGCGGTGGCGACCGGCCAGTGCTCCTCGACGATGAGCTTGGCCAGGCGTAGGCGGGCGCGAGGGGTCAGGGCGGCGTTAGCGTGGGACATGAAGGCCTTCTGTTCGCGTGAGCGGTTTCTTGACAACTCCACTCTCGCAACAGGAGGCCTTCGCCTGTCAGCTGCTCACGCAACAACGTCCCTGGACATCACACCTAGGGCGTGTCTGAGAATAGATGCACGAGTCAGCTGAGACCCTGGGGACATGTCCCGGTTCCAGATGCTCTCTGACACCCAATGGGAGTTGATCGCCCCGATGCTCCCGACCCGGACCGGCCGCGCCGGCAGGCCGTTCGCCGACGCCCGCGCCATGGTGGAGGCGATCATCTACCGGTACCGGTGCGGAATCGCTTGGAGGGATCTGCCCGAGGTCTACGGGCCCTGGCAGACCGTGTGGACCTGGCATCGGCGCTTGGCCGAAAAAGGCACCTGGGACACGGTGCTGGCCACGCTGACCGCCGCCGCTGACGCCGAAGGCCTGATCGATTGGTCGGTCTCGGTGGACTCCACGATCGCCCGCGCCCACCAGCACGCGACGAACATCACCCGCCACACAGGGGGATGGATCGAACTACAAGAATCCGCGTGAGGAGCCGGCCGATCACGGCATCGGGCGCTCCCGTGGCGGGCTGAGCACGAAGATCCATCAGCTCGTCGATGGGACCGGGCTGCCGCTGGTCAGCCTGATCACCCCCGGCCAGGCAGGGGACTCCCCGATGCTGCTTCCTCTTCTGGAGCAGCTGCGCGTGACCCGGCCAGTAGGGCGGCCCCGGACCCGCCCCGAGGCCGTGCTGGGCGATAAGGCGTACTCCTCCCGGGCGATCCGCACCCACCTACGCGCCCGCCGGATCAAGGCGGTCATCCCCGAACCGGCCGACCAGCAGGGCCACCGCAGACGGCGCGGTGCCCGCGGCGGGCGCCCCGTCAGCCTCGACGCGGACGCCTACAAGGGCCGCAACGTCATCGAGCGTCAGTACGCTCACCTGAAGCAGTGGCGGGGTCTGGCGACCCGGTATGACAAGTACGCGATCATCTACAGGGCCGCTGTGGTCCTGAATGCTGTGCTCGCATGGTCAAAACGATTGTCAGACATGCCCTAGGCGTACCACCGCTACGTAGAGAGGACTGTTGGGATGGCGACGTTTGTTGATCCGGTTGCTGATGCTGCTGAGGCTTATGAGGGGTTGCGCGGGTTGGCGCATGCCACCCGGGCCTTTGAGGATCCGGCTGACACGTACCGAGTGTTGGGCGAAGTGTCGGGGTCGGTGCGGCTGCTGCGGCAGGTCCTGGACCAGCTCTCTCGTGCGCATGCTGAGCACCGCGATATCGCGTTCACCGATGACCGCGTGCCTGCGGAGGCGGTGGCGTTGGCGGCGGCGGATGAGTTGCATCAGGCCGCCGACGGGCTGGATGAGGTCGCTGACCGGGTGATGCGCGCGCACGAAGCGTCCGGTCGGATCGCCTGGCACACCCACACCAGCCTTGAGCCCGAGCGTTCGCAGCGGTGGGTGAATGTGGTCTTCCTCCAGGGCACCGAGGCCGATGAAGTCTTGGAGCTGATTGATGTGCAGGGGGTGCAGGCGGGGATCGCGCATCTGGCGCAGTGGGACTTCGGCGACGAAACCACTGGCGCGGCGTTCGTGAACGGTGAGGTGTACCACGAGCTCCCGGCCGGGCAGTGGGATTGCACCTTCGAGGCCGACGGGTATGTGCTGACCTACAACCCACAGATGGGATATGTCGGACTGGTCCGCGAACACCCTGACACCGCCCCTGACCCCAGTCACGACGGGGACGTGGTGGCGGCACGGGACGCGTTCAGCGGTGTCACGTCCGAGCCTTCGCGTCGAGCAGCCGCGGGCACGGATTGGTTCGCGCCCAAAGCGGGTGGCGCAGCAGCGTCGTCTTCGGTGGGGCGGTCGCTGTGAGCGGCGAGAAGGAACGGCTGCACGCTGCGGTGTTGGTGTCCCCGGCTGCGGAGCGGCGGAAAGCTCGTAAGGCTCGTCGTCAGGCTGCGGCCCGGCTGCAGGCTGAGCGGGCCAGGGTCGAGCGTGAGGCGGCGAAGGCGAAAGCGCTGGCGGAACGGGAGGAGCGGAAGGCGACGACGTTTCTGCCGGCGGCGGGCGAGGCGGGGCCGGCGGCGTTGCGGTCGCCGGGACGGTTGCGGTTGCCGCGGCATCAGGACACCTCGGCCACGTTGGCTGGGGCGTATCCGTTCATGGCCGAAGGTGGCCTGGGGTCGGATGGGGTGTTCGTCGGTCAGGATCTGTATTCGGGTGGCAGTTTCGTCTACGACCCGTGGGTCCTCTACGCCCGCGGGATCATCACCGCCCCGAACCTGGTGCTTGCGGGGATCGTCGGGTCGGGAAAATCGTCGTTGGCGAAGTCGCTGTATACGCGGTCGTTGCCGTTCGGACGCCGCGTCTACGTCCCCGGCGACCCCAAGGGCGAACACACCGCGGTCGCCGAAGCGGTGGGCGGGAAGGCGATCGTGCTCGGCCACGGCCTCCACACCCGCCTGAATCCCCTGGATGAGGGACACCGTCCCGGCGGGCTCACCGACCAGGAGTGGGCGAGCACCGTCGCTTCCCGGCGCCGGGACCTGATCGGCGCGCTGGCCGAGACGGTGCTGGCGCGGGGGCTGACGCCGTTGGAGCACACCGCCATCGACCTCGCCCTCACCGCCACCGTGGCGGAGAACGAGGTGCCGATCCTGCCCATGGTCGTCGACCACATCCTCACCCCCAGCCACGACCCCGGCGGACGCCTGGCTGAAGACGGACGCCTGGTCGGACACGCCTTGCGGCGTCTGGTCGCAGGCGACCTCGCCGGCTTGTTCGACGGCCCCTCAACCGTGGCGTTCGATCCGGATCTACCGATGATCAGCCTCGACCTGTCCCGGGTGACCGAGAACTCCACCCTCATCAGTGTGTTGATGACGTGTAGCTCGGCGTGGATGGAATCGGCGCTGCTGGACCCCAATGGTGGGCAGCGGTGGGTGATCTATGACGAGGCCTGGCGGCTCATGTCCCATCCGGCGTTGTTGAAGCGAATGGATGCGCATTGGCGTCTGGCCCGGCATTACGGGATCGCGAACATGCTGATCTTCCACAAACTCTCCGACCTTGACAACGTCGGCGACGAAGGCTCTGCCATGCGCTCCCTGGCCAACTCGCTGTTGGCGAATGCGGAGACGCGGATCGTCTACCGCCAGGAATCCGATCAGCTCGGCCCCACCGCCACCGCCCTCGGCCTGACCGGAACCGAACAGACCCTGCTGCCAAACCTTGGCGTGGGTCAGGGGCTGTGGCGGATCAAGAACCGCTCGTTCGTGATCCAGCACCAGCTCCACCCCGGCGAGCTGGAGCTGTTCGACACCAGCAGCCGCCTCACCGCAGGAGTCAAGTAATGCCCAAGCTTCCCGCCCTGAGGCACCGCCGCAACGACCCGAGCGAGGCAGTGCCGGTGGTGTTGCGGCACGTGGTCATCACCGTCGACATCACCGGCACCCTGACGGTGACCGTCGACCAACAGCCGCATCTTCCGCAGGCGGGTGAGGTGTGGGGTCGGGGTGACTTCGGAGCGATCCTTGATGACCTGACCGAGCAGCGCCGCATTCCCGTGCGGGTGGATGTGTATGAGTCCGACGGCAGCCATTTCACCGACATCATCCACGCCCACCGACCACGACGCGCCCCCGAACCCGAGCCCGACGACCCAGCCGCTGCCGACGAGGAAGCCGCCGCGGACACTCCAGCGCCCCCGACAGATGATCCGGGCCGGCTGGTGGGGTTCTTGCCCGGTGAGACGGTGTTCCTCGGCCAGATCGTTGAGGAAGTGGCGGCGGATGAGAACGGCACCATCACCCCACCCGACACTGCCTTGGGTCCGGTGGTGGTGGTCGGACGGGCCTCCGGAACCGTCATCGTGCAGGAGACGCGATGAGTGCCTCGCAGCGGCAGAGTGGGTCGATGGGTGAGGAACTGACCAACGCCGCCCTCATCGGCCTCATCGCCTTGTTCCTCCTCACCCTCGTGCTCCGCGCGGCCGGGTCGGTGGCCGCGTTCCTCACCGGAGCACCCCAGCCCACAGCGAGCTGGGCCGCTGGCGCCGGGGTGTTGTTCAACCCCGGTAACCCCGCAGTCGCGTTGGGGGCGCCTGGTCTCAGCCCCGTCGCCTATTGGGTCACCACCATCGTCGCTCTGGGCGGGCTGGTCGCACTCGCGGGCTGGGGGTGGGTCGTGTGGCGGCGCCGTTCTCATGCTCAGGTGGTGGATCCGCATCGGTTGGCGGGGATCGCGACGCGGCACGAGGTCGCCCAGGTCGCCTCGGAGAAGGCGCTGCTGAAACGCGCGTCGACGTTGCGGCCGTCGCTGAAGGACCCGGCCCTGGGTGAGGTGGGGTATCGGCTCGGGACGTCGAAGGGGCAGGGGGTGTGGGCGAGTGTGGAGGACTCGATCCTGCTGATCGGCCCGCCCCGCTCCGGCAAGGGCCTGCACATCGTCATCCCCGCCATCCTCGACGCCCCCGGCCCCGTGGTCACCACCTCGACCCGGCCGGACAATCTGACCGCCACTCTCCGCGCCCGGCAGCGCCGTGGCCCGGTGGCGGTGTTCGACCCCCAGCACCTGGCCGAAGGACTCCCGGCGGGGATGCGCTGGTCACCCGTCCGCGGCTGTGAGGACTCGCTCACAGCGATGATCCGCGCCACCGGCCTGGCTTCTGCCACCGGGTTGTCGGCTGGTGGTGTGGAGTCGGGTGGGTTCTGGGAGGGCAAGACCCGCACCGCCCTCCAAGCCCTCCTCCACGCCGCGGCGTTGGACTCTCGAAAGCCGGCGGACTTGTTCCGGTGGACCCTCGACCCCGCCGCCGCAGCCGAAGCCGTCGCGATCCTCGCCAACCACCCCGATGCGGCAGCTGGGTGGGCCGATTCGCTGGGGGCGATGATCGACGCCGACCCCAAAACCCGCGACTCCATCTGGCAAGGCGTCGCCCTCGCCCTCGGCGCCCTCGCCGACCCCCGCGTCCTCGACGCGGTCACACCCCGCGACAACGAGACCCCCTTCGACCCCGAAACCTTCCTCCGCGAGTCCGGGACCCTCTACCTGCTCGCCACCGGCGCCGGCGCCGGAGCGTCGGCCGCGCTGGTGGCAGCGTTCATCGAAGACCTCATCGAAACCGCCCGCCGCCTCGCCGCCCGCTCACCCGGCGCACGCCTCGACCCACCCCTGCTCCTGGCGCTGGATGAGATCGGGAACCTCGCGCCCCTGCCGTCGCTGCCGACGTTGATGGCCGAAGGTGGCGGGACCGGGATCACCACCCTGCCCGTCTTGCAATCGCTCGCCCAAGCGCGCGACAAGTGGTCCGACCACCAAGCCGGAGCGATCTGGGACGCCGCCATCGTCAAACTCATCCTCGGCGGCGCCTCCAACAGCCGCGACCTCCAAGACCTCACCACCCTCATCGGCGAACGCGACGAATACACCGACTCCGTCACCCTCGGTGACCACGGGACCAGGTCGAACCAGCGCTCCGTACGGCGGGTGCCGATCCTGCCACCGGACCGCATCCGCACCCTCCCCTTCGGCACCGGCGTCGCCCTGCTGCGCTCCGCGCCGCCGATCATCACCGACCTGACCGCCTGGCCCACCCGTCCCGACGCCGAGGCCCTCAAGCGGGATCGCGCCCGGCTCGAACAGCTCCTGCAGAACCCCCGTGCATGACCGGGGTCGCGGGGTGCACCTGACCGGTACCAGGAGCCCGCACCACCAGCGGGCTGCAGTCCACGAGTTGAGAGGTACCGCGTCATGGCCATCCGCACCCAGGAATCCCTGTCCGGGTTCATCGCATCCGACCCACAGCTGACCTACACCGAACGCGGCGATGCCCGCTTCTACGCCCGCTACGGCCAGGAGAACTTCCAGCGCGAAGAAGACGGCACCTTCACCAAACTGGAGCCCTCCTTCGGCAACCTCGTGCTCTACCGCGCCACCGCCGAACGCGCCTTCCAACGCTTCACCAAAGGCGACCAGTTCGTCGCCGAAGGCTACGCCCACGACTACACCTACGAACGCGACGGACAACGCATCGCCGGCGAAGAGTTCGTCGCCAAGAAGATCGGCCACGACACCGCCCGCACCCGCTACGACGTCGACCGCACGCCCCGCCAAGCACTCGAACGTCAGGCGGCTGGGCAGGCCTTCGAACCACCCCAGCACCACCAGGCGACGCCTGCTACCGACAGCCTCAGCATGTGACCCGGGCGGACCGATCATGAGCACTCACAGCCCCGAGCCCGACGACCAGTACGACGACCCCGGCATCCTCGACGACCAGCCCGACATGTTCGACACGAACGCGCTGCCCGAACCCCCGCACCCGATCAACTGGAACCTGCTATCCGCGCAGGATCTGGAAGCCGAACTGCTGGAGCTGAACCGGTGGGTCGACTGGCTCCGCCACACCTACGGGCTGCCTGCCTCAGTCATCCCGCCCTACTGGCATCGTCACCCCGAACTTCTGTGGGAACTGTCCGCGCTGCACCTGCACTGGCTGTGCGCCTACGACCCCGAACAGAACGGCTCCGCACCTTTGGGATGGCACCGCGACTTCGCCGACGCCCGCCACCGCCTGCGCGACTGGGTCACCGCCTCCGGCACCCGTCTCGACCGGGACCGGCCCACCCGGCAGACCACCTGGCCCGGCGAAGAACCCCAACCCACCCACGGGGAGTCCGTGATCACTGACCGGGATGCCGACTTCGTTCAGTTCATCATCGACCAAGTCAACGAACGACAGGCTGCCGAAGACGCCTTCTACGCCAGCCTGGATGACCGGATCGACCCGGCGACCGGTGAGGTTCGCGACGATGTTCTGGGTCCTGAGGGTGGTTGAGGATGGTGCGCCGGTATCGCCGCGCCACGGCCCGGGTCGAGGCGGATCGGCCCCTGCGCGTGCGGTATGAGCCGCGTGAGGAGATCGATGCCGCGAAGGTTGCGGAGGTGTTGATCCGGATCGCGCTGCGCACCGCTGGCGACCAGCCCGGCGGGCAGTCCGGTGCCCATCTTCGTCGCCTGCTCGTAGCCGGTCGCTAAACTGGATCCACATCAAGTTTCGGCGCTGTTGGCACCTGCCTTGCTAAGCCCCGTTCGCGGGGTGTTCTTTTCGACTCTGACGTGACCGCCTCCGGCGCCCCACCCGCCCCCAGTTATGTGGGGGCTTGTGAAAGGCGGTCACCATGACACTCGATCAGCTCTCCGGCCTCGACATCTCAGGCCTTCGACGCCTCGCCTGCACCACACCACGCCCAGACGCCACAGCGACCGGGGCTGAGGGGCAGGTGGCGGCGATCAGCTACCTGCGGGTCTCGACCAAGGATCAGGCCACCCGCAACGGGCTGGAAGAGGGTCTGTCGATCCCGGCCCAGCGCGAAGCCGCGCAGCGCAAGGCCGAACAGCTCGGTGCGGTCATCATCAAGGAGTTCATCGAGCCCGGCGAGTCCGCCAAGACCGCCCAACGACGCGCGCTCCAAGAGATGCTCGACTACGCGACCACGCATCCGGTGCGGTACTGCATCATCAACAAGGTCGACCGCCTCGCCCGCAACCGGCTCGATGACGCCATGATCCACGCCGCGCTGCGGGATGCGAACATCAGTCTGGTGTCGGTCACTGAGAACATCGACGAGACCCCCTCGGGGATGCTGATGCACGGCATCCTGGCCTCCATGGCCGAGTTCTACTCGCTGAACCTGGCCCAGGAAGTCCTCAAAGGCATGACCCAGAAGGCCGCGATCGGTGGCACCCCCACCAAAGCGCCTCTGGGCTACCTCAACGTCCGCACCACCGACGCCCGAGGACGCGAGTCCCGCGAGATCGAGATCGACCCCGAACGCGCCGACCTCGTCCGTTTCGCGTTCACCGCCTACGCCACCGGGGACTGGTCCCTGTCGCGCCTGGCCAAGGAACTCACATCCCGTGGCTTGACCACCCGGCCCACCCCCTCGCAGCCGGCCAAACCAGTCACCACCACCGGACTGCACAAGATCCTGACCAACCCCTACTACCAGGGCACCGTCACCTTCCGCGGCGTCACCTACGACGGCTCCCACGAGCCCCTCGTCGACGCCGAGACCTGGCTGCGCGTCCAGACCAACCTCGACGCCAACAACGCCCGCGGCGAACGACCCCAGAAGTACGACCACTACCTCAAAGGCACGCTGTACTGCGCCTGCGGAGCCAAGCTCATGATCGAACGCCCCCGCGACAAGGCCGGGGACCGCTACGAGTACTTCACCTGCTCCGGACGACGCCGCAAGACCACCAACTGCACCCGCTCCGCGATCCTTGCCGAACGCGCCGAAGCGGAGATCGAACGCACCTACCAGCGCAATTCCCTGACCCAGACCCAGGCGGAGCACGTCCGGAAGGTCCTCAACGACGTGTTCGATCAGCTCGAAGGATCGCGCGAGGACGAACGCAAGCTCCTGACCGCCCAGCGCGACAAGCTCGAAGCCGAACGCCTCAAACTCGTCCAAGCTCACTACGCCGACGCGATCCCCCTCGACCTCCTCAAAAGCGAACAAGACCGCATCCGCGCCAGCCTCGATCAGATCACCAGACGGCTCGACAACCTCACCGACACCTACGCCGACGCCCGAACAGGCTTGGACCAGCTCACCGAACTCCTCGTCGACCTCGACGAGCTCTACAACAAGTGCGACCCAGCCGAACGACGCATCCTCAACCGCGCCCTGTTCACCCGCATCACCATCGACGACGAAGAGAACGCCACCTACACACCCGAGCAGACCACCGCCAGCGTCCTCGTACACACCAGCATCGATGCCCCGGCCCACGTCACCGCAGAAACAAAACTGCCCCGCCATCAGGCGGGGCAAGTTTCGATTTTCTCATCTTACGTGGAGGTAAGGGGATTCGAACCCCTGACCTTCTGCATGCCATGCAGACGCGCTACCAACTGCGCCATACCCCCGAGATCGGGCGCCCCCCGGAACCCGTGGGCGCCGCGGCGACTCGAGAACTGTATCCGAGCCGCCGCGGCACGCGCAAATCGGCGGCGCTCAGACCGGGTCGGTCCCCGGGTCCAGGCGCTCGAGGGCGAGCCCCTCCCCCGGGAGCAGGCGGAGGTCCGCCCCCTCCTGGGTGTAGCCGCCGGCGGGGGCGTCCGAGGCGAACCAGAGTGGGGCGTCGAGGTCCACCATGGTCACCGCCGGGTGGGCCAGGGAGAGCTGCACCGCCGCGGCGATCGAGATGCGCGGCTCCATCATCGAGCCGACCATGCACCCGATGCCGTGCTCGGCCGCGAGGTCCGCGATGGCCACGGCGTCGGCGAGCCCGCCGGTCTTGGCGAGCTTGACGTTGAACAGGTCAGCGGCGCCGGCCTCGATGAGCCGCCGGGCGTCCTCCGAGGACCACAGGGCCTCGTCCGCCATGATCGGCGTGGTCACGGCCGCGCGCACGCGCGCCAGCCCGGCCACGTCGGCGGCCGCGACGGGCTGCTCCACGAGGTCGACGGGCAGGCCCTCGTCCTCCATGCCGGAGATGATCGCGATCGCGTCCTCCACCGACCAGCCCTGGTTCGCGTCCAGGCGCAGGCGGGCCTGTGGGGCGGCCTCCAGCACGGCGTGCAGCCGCCGGCGGTCCTCCGCGACGTCCCGGCCCAGCTTGATCTTCAGGATCCGGGTCCCGGCGGCCACCGCCTCGGCGGCGCGGGCGGCCATCGTGGCCGGGTCCTCGAGGGACACCGTCATGTCGTTCTCCAGGGTCTGCTTCACCGCGGTCCCCGCCGGGGCCAGCAACGCCGTGAGCGGCACGCCGGCGGCACGGGCGACCGCGTCGTGCACGGCCACGTCCACGGCCGACCGGGCGCTCGTGGCACCCCGGGCCGGGGCGGGCAGGCGGGCCAGCAGGCCGTCCAGCCCGCCCGTGGCACCGGTGAGAGCGGGGCCGAAGACCCCGTCCACGGCGGTCTCGATGGACGCCGCGTCCTCCCCCGTCACCGCGACGGTCTCGGCGGCGGAGCCCTGGCCGACGGTGCCGTCTGAGAGCTCGACCTCCACGACCACGTACTCGACCGCCTCGGTGCGGCGGGCGGCCGTCACGAAGGGGTGGAGCAGCGGCGCCCGGTGGCGATGCCGGCGCACGGCCGCCACCGACACGGGGGCCTGACCGGGGGCGGGACTCATCCGAAGAGCCTCATGACGGCACCGCCGCCGAGCCCGGCGAACGTGCCGATCAGCTGGCCCATGAGGGCGAAGAGGACGCCCACGGGGACGAGGCGCTTGTCATAGGCGGCGGCGACGACCGGGGCGGAGGCCATGCCGCCCACGTTGGCGGTGGACGCGACCGTCAGCGAGAAGAGGTCGGCCTTGGCGAGCTTGGCGTACACGACCATGATCGCGCCGTGCACCAGCACGATGAGGACGCCCATCAGCAGGTAGACGGGCGCCTGCGTGATGCCGGAGAAGTCCGACCCCGAGGCGATCTGCCCCACCACGACGAACAGCATGAGGGAGCCGACCTCGGACGAGCCCGCCACCTTGCCCAGCGGCGTCTGGGCCGCGATGAGGCCGAGAATCGACACGATGATGATGGTCCACGCGGTGCCGTTGATGACGTCGCCGACCTTGGGGAGCAGCTTGCCGGCCTCGATGGACAGCGCGCCGACGAGGATCGACCCGAAGACGAGGACGGCCAGCGAGGTGCGGGTGATCGGCGTGTCGTCGTGCTCGACGCGCGCCGCGTGCTCGTCGATCCGGGAGGTGTCCGCCTTGGTCCAGCGGTTGAACGCGCCGGCGACCGCGACGGAGGAGAACATCAGCATCAGCCAGAACGAGTAGACGACCGTGTCCGTGATCAGGGCGAATCCGAACAGGTTCTCCGGGCCCTGGAGGATGTCGTTGACGGCCACCATGTTGGAGGAGCCGCCGGTCCAGGAGGCCAGCAGGGACGCCATGGGGATCCAGGACTGGGGATCCAGGGCCTGCCCGTCCAGGAGGCTGCGGAAGAGGCCGAACACCAGGAAGAACGCGGCCATGATGGAGAGCACCGTGACGAAGAACGTCAGGAGCAGCTTCGGGCCGAGCTTGGCGATGCGGCGCAGGTCGCAGCCGAGCAGCAGGACGAAGATCATGGACGGCAGCAGGAGGTCCTTGGTGGCCTTGAGCGCGTCGCGGGAGCCCTCGGCGTCGCCGAGGACGCCGAAGGTGTTCAGGGCGGCGCAGCCGAGGTACATCAGGACGAAGGCCGGAAGGTACTTGAACACCTTCCAACCGGTGTACGACTCGAGGGCGATGAGCAGGCCTGCCAGGCCCACCACCACGCCGAGCACCAGGACGGGATCGTTGATCACGGGGGTCTCGTTTCCGTGGGGACCGGCGCGGGTGCGAGGGCGACCGGCCCCGCACGACGCGGCCGGTCGCCGCGCGTCGTGCGCGGATCTCTGCCGTGACGCCTGCCACAGGCTACCGTGCTCCGCCGCACTCCCCGGTCGCTGCCAGGGGCGGATCGTCCCACATCACCTCAGGGCGGCGTCTCACCGGAGACGACGAAGGCCCGGTCCGTGCGGACCGGGCCTTCGTGCTCGTGGAGGTAAGGGGATTCGAACCCCTGACCTTCTGCATGCCATGCAGACGCGCTACCAACTGCGCCATACCCCCGAGGGATGCCACCGCGGTTCACGGTCCGTTTCCGGCCCGTCCACCTCTCGGCAACTCGACGATCGTACACCACCTTGCACGTCAGCACCAACTCGGCCATGCCCGGCGGCTCAGCGGGCCCGCGTCAGACGTCGTAGCCGAGCAGGCTCCAGGCCCCGGGGCCCTCCCCCGCGAAGGTCCCGTCCAGGATCACGGCCCGGGCGTTCGAGACCCGCGCCAGGTGCGCGAAGTCGGCGCCCTCGAGGGCGAGCGCGAGGCCGGCGGCGGCGCGGATCACTGCACCGTGGGCCACGATCAGGAGGGTGCGGGCGTCGGGCACCCGCGCCGGACGCGGCGTGGACCAGTCCTCCGGGACGTGTGCGGCGGCCGCGGCCAGCACGCGCTCGCCGCCGGCCCGCAGCACCTCGCCGCCCACGGGTCCTCCGTCGAGGTCCGGCACGGTGCGCCAGGCGTGGTGCTCATGGGGCCAGCGCGCCCCGATCTCGGTGAAGTCCAGGCCCTCCCACTCGCCGCCGCCCAGCTCCACGAGCCGGGAATCCACGGCGAGCTCGACGGCGCCCACGGCGTCCTCGAGGACGATCTCCGCGGTGCGCCGGGCTCGGATCAGCGGGGAGGACACGGCCACGAGGTCCTCCGCCGAGCGCAGCAGCTCCCCCACGGGACCGGCCGCCGCGGCGGCGGCCTGCCGCTCCCCCAGTGCGTTCAAAGGGACGTCGGTGCGGCCCTGGTACCGGTCCAGGGCGTTCCAGTCGGTCTCCCCGTGCCGCAGCAGCACCAGCCTCACGGCGGATCAGTCCTGCGCGGCGGCGTCGAGGGCGTCGTCGGGGCGCGTGGCCTCCTCCGGCAGGCCTAGGTCGATGGCCGGGCTGTCCTTCCAGAGCCGGTCCAGGGCGTAGAACTCGCGGTCCTCCCGGTGCTGCACGTGCACCACGAAGTGCCCGTAGTCCAACAGCACCCAGTGGCCGTCCGAGCGGCCCTCGCGGCGCAGGGGCTTCAGCTGCTCCTTCACGAGCAGGTCCTCCTCGATGCCGTCCACGATCGCGTTGACCTGGCGCTCGGAGGCGCCGGAGGCGATCAGGAAGGCGTCGGTCAGGCCGAGGCGCTCGGCGACGTCGACCGCCACGATGTGCGTGGCGACCTTCTCCGCGGCCGCGGCGGCGGCCACCTGCAGGGCGTCGAGGGTGGTCTGGGGAACGGTCACGGTGCTCCTTGGCGGCGTGCGGACCGCGACGGCGGAGGCCGGCGCGGAAGGGGCCGCGGGCGCGGCCCCGGAGATCAGCGGTTCAGAGGGCTCAGCGGGTGAGTGCGATGGCGCCGCGTCCGCCGAGGTCTCTGCCGCGGCGGGCGTCTCCCCGGCGGCCCACTGGCGGCCGGCCGACGGGACGATGCTCTCGGTCCCCGTGGTCTCGGGCAAGTGGAGGCGGCCCCACGGGGACGACTCCGCGACGGCCCGCAGCTCCGCGGTGTCCGGCCCGGTGCGCGGCAGCCCCTGGGCCAGGGCGCTGTGGCCGGGCTCCTCGGCGGCCGGCCTGGACGTCGGCGGGCGTCTCGGCGTCGGCCCCGATGAAGACCTCCGGCGAACCGTCCCCCGCAGCGGGGACCGATGCCGCGCCGGGGGCGCCGGTCACGGAGCCGTCCGCGGTCGCGTCGCCCGGCAGGCCGACCGACGGGCGATCGACGGGGCCGTACACGTCCTCCACCGAGGGACGGTCCTGGGGCACCGGGGCCCCCGCCGTGCCGCCACGCAGGCGCGTGCGCGCGGCCGGGCTGATGGGATCGCGCCGCCCATGCTCCTCCGTGAGGGCCGCCTCCTCCTCGGCGAGGACGGCGCGCAGCAGCTCCTCGTCCGGGTCCGGGCGGTGGGACTCGTGGGGCGTTGTCATGGCCGGTCTCCCTCCGGGGTGTAGAGGTGGTGCTTGTTGATGTACTGCACGACGCCGTCCGGGACCAGGTACCAGACGGGCCGGCCCCGCTCCACGCGGCGGCGGCAGTCCGTGGAGGAGATGGCCATCGCGGGGATCTCCATGAGGGAGATGTCCTCGCTCAGCCCGTAGTCCTCCAGCTGGTAGCCGGGCCGGGTGACGCCCACGAAGTGCGCCAGGTCCCAGAGCTCCTCGACGTCCTTCCACGTGAGGATCTGGTTCAGCGCGTCGGCGCCGGTGATGAAGAACAGCTCGGAGTCCGGGCGCTTCGCCCGGATGTCCCGCAGCGTGTCCACCGTGTAGGTGTTGCCCGGGCGCTCGATGTCCACGCGGGACACGGTGAAGCGCGGGTTGGACGCCGTGGCGATCACCGTCATGAGGTACCGGTGCTCGGCCGGGCTGACGCGTGTGTCCGACTTCTGCCAGGGCTGCCCGGTCGGGACGAAGACGACCTCGTCCAGGCCGAACTCCGCGGCGACCTCGCTCGCGGCGACGAGGTGCCCGTGGTGGATGGGGTCGAAGGTGCCGCCCATGACGCCCAGCCGGTGACGGCGGGACGTGGGGGGCGGGGCGGGGTCGCGGGTGGCGGACGTCATCGACGGCGCGTCAGGACGCGGGGTCGGCCGTGGGGGCACGGCCCTTCCCGCGTGCGACGTCAGTGCCCGGCGCTGTGGGAGCCGGTGCCGTGGGTGCCGTGGTGCTGCACGGCGGTGGTGGGCTCGGCGTGGCGCAGGCCCACGGAGCGCATGGACAGGATCGCCAGGAGGCCCGCCATCAGGAGCAGGAACACGATGATGCCGAACCAGACCGGCGGGATCGGCAGCTCATTGACGACGTGGTGGCCCTCCTCGGCGGCGGCCAGGACCAGGGCGGAGTTCAGCATGGGGTGCTCCTCGGGGGCGTCGGTGCGGGGGCTGGGACGAGGTCCCGGCCCGTGGGCTCCCGGCCATCCTAGCCGGTGGGGGCCGCGGGCCGGGGCGTGCGTCAGCGGCGGACCTGCCCCGCGCCGCGCAGGACCCACTTGGTGGTGGTCAGCTCCTCGAGGCCCATGGGCCCCCGGGCGTGCATGCGCTGGGTGGAGATGCCCACCTCGGCGCCCAGGCCGAGCTGACCGCCGTCGGTGAAGCGCGTGGAGGCGTTGACGATCACGGCCGCGGCGTCCACCTCGGAGACCCAGCGGTCCGCGTTCGCGAGGTCGTTGGTGACGATGGCCTCGGTGTGGCCGGTGGACCAGCGGCGGACGTGCTCCATGGCCTCGTCGATGGAGTCCACGGTGCGCACGGCCATCTCCATGTCCAGGTACTCCCGGCCCCAGTCCTCGTCGGACGCGGCCTGCGGCTCCCGGGCGTCCTGGCCGCGGTCCGCCGGGGAGGGGAGCCGGGCGCGGGAGGCCTCGTCCACGTGGAGCAGGACCCCGGCGCGGGTGAGGGCGCGCAGCACCTCGCGGCCGGCGCGCTCGGCGTCCTTGTGCAGGAGCAGGGTCTCGGCCGCGTTGCACACGGACGTGCGGTGGGTCTTCGCGTTGAGCGCGATGTCCACGGCCATGTCCGCGGGTGCGCTCGCGTCGATGAACAGGTGCACGTTGCCCTCGCCCGTCTCGATGACCGGCACGCGGGCCTCGGCGACGACGCGCTGGATCAGCTCGCGGCCGCCGCGCGGGATCAGCACGTCGACGGCGCCGCGCGTGGACATCAGCGCGGCCACGCCGGGGCGGCCGAGGTCGTCGATCCCCTGCACCAGGTCGGACTCGAAGCCCTGGTCGCGCAGCGCCTCCCGCAGCACCTGGATGAGGACCGCGTTCGTGTGCTCCGCCGCGGAGCCGCCGCGCAGGAGGACGGCGTTACCGGACTTCAGGGCGATGCCTGCGATGTCCACGGTGACGTTCGGGCGGGCCTCGTAGACGGCGCCCACCACGCCGAGCGGCACGCGCACCTGCTGCATGTGGATCCCGTTCGGCAGGTCCCCGCCGCGGACGACGGCGCCCACCGGATCCGGCAGGGAGGCCAGGTCCTCGAGGGCGACGGCCAGGGACTCGAGGCGGGGCTCGTCGAGGCGTAGGCGGTCCAGCATGGCGGCCGAGGTGCCGTTCTCCTCGCCGCGGGCGAGGTCCTCGGCGTTGGCCGCGAGGATCGACGCGGCGGCGGCGCGCACGGCGTCCGCCATGGAGCGCAGGAGGGCGTCCTTGCGCTCGCGCCCGGCCCGGGCCAGCTCGGGGGCGGCCGCTCGGGCACGCGCCGAGCGGGACCGCACCTCGGCCACGACGTCCGCACCCGGGCGCCCGTCCGCCGACGCCCCCTGTTCGGGGGTGGGCGTCTGCTGGACGCGCTCGGCGGGCTCGGTCTCGGTGTGCTCGGTGGTCATCCCCCCACTGTAGCCAGGCGGCGGCATCGACCCCAGGGGCATCCGCTCAGCGGAACGCCGAGTGCGTGGGCGCCAGCCGGACCCAGTCGTCCGCGTGGACGACCACGCCGTCGTAGCCGGCACCGATCTCCTCCTTCAGCTGGGCGGTCTGGCGCCCG
This sequence comes from Micrococcus porci, assembly GCF_020097155.1. Lineage (NCBI taxonomy): Bacteria > Bacillati > Actinomycetota > Actinomycetes > Micrococcales > Micrococcaceae > Micrococcus > Micrococcus porci. The sequence goes on from NZ_CP083691.1 coordinate 1,933,084, forward strand.
AGCATCCGCGGCAGCTGCGACGAGGAATAGGCGGCCAGGCCGCGAGCCAGGACCGTCCCCTGCGCGTCGGCGATCTCCACCACGTCGCCCGCGGTGAAGTCGCCCTCCGCGGCCGTGATGCCGGCCGCGAGGAGGGACCGGCCGCGGTCGATCGCCCCGGCCACCGCGCCGTCGTCGATGGTGAGGCGGCCCCGGACCTGCGCCGTGAGGCCCAGCCAGGCCGCGCGGGCGGTCCGGCGTCGCCCCGCCGCGGAGAACCAGGTGCCGACGTCCTCACCGTCGAGGGCGGCGGAGGCCAGCGCCGCCGAGGTGAGCAGCGTGGGGATGCCGGTCGTGGCGGCGATCCCGGCGGCGTCCACCTTGGTGACCATGCCGCCCGTGCCCACGCCGGCGCTGCCCGGGGTGCGCACGTCCACCCCGCCCAGGTCGGTCTCCGCCGTGACCGTGTCGATCCGCCGGGAGCCCGGCCGCGAGGGGTGCCCGGTGTAGAGCGCGTCGACGTCGGACAGCAGGACCAGCAGGTCGGCCTTCACGAGGTTCGCGGTCAGCGCCGCGAGGCGGTCGTTGTCGCCGAACCGGATCTCGCGCGTGGCCACGGCGTCGTTCTCGTTGACGATCGGCAGCACGTCCAGCGTGAGCAGCCGCGCCAGCGCGCGGTGGGCGTTGATGTACTGGCCGCGGCGCATGAGCTCCTCGGCGGTGAGCAGCACCTGCGCCACGGTGGTGTCGAACCGGGCGAACGACTGCGAGTAGTAGGCCACCAGTCGGTTCTGCCCCACCGCGGCGGCGGCCTGCTGCGTGGCGGTGTCCTTCGGGCGCCGGCTCAGCCCCAGCGCCGGGAAGCCGGCGGCGATGGCGCCGGAGGAGACCAGCACCACCTGCGTGCCGCGCCCGCGCAGCCGGGCCACCAGCTCGACGAGCGCGTCGATCGCGTCCGTGTTCAGGCCCGTGCCCGTGGTCAGGGAGGACGAGCCCACCTTGATCACGACGCGGCGCGCGGCCCCGATGTCCGCGCGGGTGTGGACCGGGTTGGCCTTGGGGTCCTCCGCGCCGCGCGAGGACGGGGTGGCGTGGCGGTGCACGGTGCTCGGGCGGCGGGCCATCAGTCCAGCTCCTCCTCCTCCACGGGGTCGCCGGTCCAGAGCCCGGAGCGGCGCTCGGCCTCCATCTCCGCGCGGGTGGCCGCGCGGGCGGCGCGGCGCTGGTCCTGCTCGGCGCGCTTCTCCGCGCGCGTGGCGCGGGTGCGCTCCTCGAGGCGCAGGTCCGAGCCGCGCGGGCCGGCGAGCAGCTCGGCGCCCGCGGAGAGCGTGGGCTCCCAGTCGAAGACGACGCCCGTGGCGTCGTCGCCGATCACCACGGCGTCGCCGGGGCGGGCGCCCGCCTTGAACAGCGCGTCCTCGACGCCGGCGCGCTGCAGGCGGTCCGCCAGGTAGCCGATGGCCTCGTCGTTCTGGAAGTCCGTCTGCGCGACCCACTTCTCCGGCTTGTCGCCGCGGATCCGGAACAGCGGCTCCAGGTTCCGCTCCTCGCGGCGCACGGTGAAGTCGGCCTGGTCCCCGCGACGACGGCGCCGCGGCACCTCCACGACCGGAGCCTCCTCGGGCTCGGGCTCGCGTGCGCGCGCCTCCTCCACGAGGCCCGCCATGGCGAACTTCAGGGACTCGAGGCCGTCGTGGGCGAGGGCGGAGATGTCGAACACGCGCAGGCCGCGCTCCTCGAGCTGGGCGCGGACCAGGTCCGCCATCTCCCGGCCGTCCGGCAGGTCCGTCTTGTTCAGGGCGACCAGGCGGGGGCGCTCGTTCAGCGGCACGACGCCGGCCCCGCCCTGGGAGAAGACCGGCTCCACGGCATAGGCCTCGAGCTCGGCCTCGATGGCCTCGAAGTCCGAGAGGGGGTCCCGCTCCGGGTCCAGGGTGGCGCAGTCCAGCACGTGCACGAGCGCGGCGCAGCGCTCCACGTGGCGCAGGAACTCGAGGCCCAGGCCCTTGCCCTCGGAGGCCCCGGGGATGAGCCCGGGCACGTCCGCGACGGTGAAGCGCACGTCGCCGGCCTGGACGACCCCCAGGTTCGGGACGAGCGTGGTGAACGGGTAGTCGGCCACCTTCGGGCGGGCCGCCGAGATCGCCGCGATGAGCGAGGACTTGCCCGCCGAGGGGTAGCCCACGAGGGCGATGTCCGCGACGGACTTGACCTCGAGGATGAGCTCGCGCTCCTCACCCGGCAGGCCGAGGAGTGCGAAGCCGGGCGCCTTGCGCTTCACGGAGGACAGCGCCGCGTTGCCGAGTCCGCCCTGGCCGCCGGCCGCGGCCACGAAGGAGGCCCCCTCCCCCACGAGGTCGGCCAGGATGTTGCCGTCCGCGTCCTTGACCACGGTGCCGGCCGGCACGGGCAGCACCACGTCCTCGCCGTGGCGGCCGGCGCGGTGGTCGCCCATGCCGGGCTGGCCGTTGTCCGCGCTGCGATGCGGGGCGTGGTGGTAGTTCAGCAGGGTGGTGGTCTGGTGGTCCACGACCAGGGTGATGTCCCCGCCGTTGCCGCCGTTGCCGCCATCGGGACCGCCGAGGGGCTTGAACTTCTCGCGCTTGACGGACACGCAGCCGTGCCCGCCGTTGCCGGCGGTGAGGTGCAGGACCACGCGGTCCACGAAGGCGGCCATGGGGGACTCCTGACGGACGGGGCGGGGAGGGAGAAGGGTGGGACGACGACGGCGGGGGCGGGTGCTGGAGTGCAGCGACCCGCCCCCGCCGGGGCGTCATGCGGCGCGGGCCGCCTCCTGGACGGGGGCGGCGCCGGCGCTCATGCCGGGAGCGAGCAGGTCACTCGCCGGCGGCGACGATGTCCACGACCTTGCGGCCGCGGCGCTGGCCGAAGGACACGGTGCCCGCCGAGAGGGCGAACAGGGTGTCGTCCTTGCCGCGGCCCACGTTGCGGCCCGGGTGGAACTTGGTGCCGCGCTGGCGGATGAGGATCTCGCCGGCGTTGACGTCCTGGCCGCCGAAGCGCTTGACGCCGAGGTACTGCGGGTTGGAGTCGCGGCCGTTCTTCGAGGAACTGCCGGCCTTCTTGTGTGCCATTGCTGTTGCCTGTCTTTCTGGGAGCTGCGGGGTCTGCCGGTCGCGTCAGCGACTCAGGCGATCCCGGTGATCTTGACCGTGGAGAGCTCCGAGCGGTGGCCCTGGCGCTTCTTGTAGCCGGTCTTGTTCTTGTACTTGACGATGACGATCTTCTTGCCGCGGGAGTGGGAGACGACCTCGGCCGTCACCTTCACGTCGGCGGCGTCGGCGCCGGCCTTGACCTTGTCCCCGTCCACCAGCATCAGAGCGGGGAGCTCGACGGAGCCGCCCTCCTCAGCGGGGACGCGGTCAAGGGTAACGAGGTCACCGACGGAGACCTTCTCCTGGCGGCCGCCAGCGCGGACAATCGCGTACACCACTGTGGACTCACTTCTCTCGACGTTGCATGGTTACGTGTTCCGGTTCCACTCGCCCGCACCTCGACCGCTTCGCGTCCGGGTCCGGCGGGTCCCTCTCGGGGACATGCGGGAGCATGCGGGGTGAACACCGAGTGTCCATCATACTCGGTGCCCCCACCGGGGGCCAAACGCGGGCCCGTCGGCGCGTCGCCCCGCCGGCGCGGGCGGGGCGACGCGCGGGCTCACTCCCCGCGGACGATGTCCGCGGCCTTGACGCCCACCCCGAGCATGACCGGGGCCGCGGTCTCCCCGGCCGGGGCCGCCTGCGCGGCCTGGGCGGTGAAGCGGCCGCCGCCGGCGGCGGCGCCCTCCTGCACCTGCACCGTGGCGCCGTCCGCGGACACCGCCCGGCGCGACCGCCGGCGGGGCGCGGCGGCGGCGGGCCCCTCCCCCGCCACCGGGGCCGGGGCGGGCTCCGGAGCCGCCGTCGGCGTGGCGGCCGGGGTCGCCGGCGAGCGCTGTGCCGCCGCGGCGGCGTCCTCGGCGCGCCGGTCGACGGCCGCCTCCAGGGCATCCATGCCGGAGGGACGCGGGGCACTCACACCGTCGCTGGTGGCCCGTCGGGAGCGTCGGCGACGCGGCACGGCCACCGGCTCGCCGTCGAAGGTGACCACGGCGGCGGGCTCCGGCGAGGCCGGGGCCTCCTCCGCGGCGAGGGCCTCCTCGGCCTCGGCCGCACCCGCCGGCTCCTCCGGGTCCTGCTCGGCCTCGACGGAGGCCTCCGGAGCGGACGCCGGCGCGCCGGAGCCCTGCGGGGACTCGGCGCGCCGGCCGCCCCGCCGACGGGACCGGCGGCGGCCGCCGGAACGACCGTCCTCGTCCGCCTCGGCCTGGGCGGCCGGAGCGTCCGACGCGGAGTCGGCGTCGGCGTCCTCCGTCGCGGTCTCGGCCGGGTCGGGCGCCCCGGCCTCCGCCGGCGCGGGCTCGCCGGCGGCCTCCGCGGGGTGCTCGGCCGGGGCGTCCTGCTCCTCCGCGCTCCGGGCCGCGTCGTCCCCACCGCGCCCGCGGCCGCGACGACGGCCCCGGCGCTTGCGGCGACGGCCGCCGGACTCGGACTCGCCCTGCTCCTCGGCGTCGCCCGCGGGAGACGGGCGCACCTCGTCCGCCGCCTCCTCCGGCGCGTCCTCGGCCCGCGGGGCGGCCTCCTCCGAGGGCTCCTCGTCCGCGGCCTTGCCGGAGGCCTTGGCGATGGACATCAGGGCGGTGCGCGCGGCGGCGGCGCGCTCGGCGCGCAGGCGCTCCTCCTCGGTGAGCTCCGCTGCGGTCGGCTCGGCGGGGCCGCCCTCGCCGGACTCGGTCCCGCGGCGGCGCTTGTTCCGCCGGCGGGCCTCCGGCTCGGCGCGGTGCTCGTGGCCCCACCTGTTCCGCTCCACGGGGGTGTCCTGGATGAGGATGCCGCGGCCCCCGCAGTGCTCGCAGACCTCGGAGAAGACCTCCACGAGGCCGGTGCCCATGCGCTTGCGGGTCATCTGGACCAGGCCGAGCGAGGTCACCTCGGCGACCTGGTGCTTGGTCCGGTCCCGGCCCAGGCACTCGACCAGGCGGCGCAGCACGAGGTCCTGGTTGGACTCCAGCACCATGTCGATGAAGTCGATGACGATGATGCCGCCGATGTCCCGCAGGCGCAGCTGGCGCACGACCTCCTCGGCCGCCTCCAGGTTGTTCTTGGTGACGGTCTCCTCGAGGTTGCCGCCGGAGCCGGTGAACTTCCCGGTGTTCACGTCCACCACGGTCATGGCCTCGGTGCGGTCGATCACCAGGGAGCCGCCCGAGGGCAGGTAGACCTTGCGCTCGAGGGCCTTGTGCAGCTGCTCGTCCACGCGGTGCGTGGCGTAGAGGTCCTCGCCGTCGTGGTCCTCCGGAACCCAGTGGTGCAGGCGGTCCAGCAGGTGCGGCGCCACGTAGGTCACATACGCCTCGATGCTGTCCCAGGTGGCCTCGCCCTGGACGAGCATGGCGGAGAAGTCCTCGTTGAAGACGTCGCGGACCGTCTTGATGGTCAGGTCCGGCTCGGCGTAGAGCAGCTCAGGGGCCAGCGTCTTCGTGGAGGACGCCTTCTCCTGGATGCCCTCCCACTGCACGCGCAGGCGGTTGATGTCGTTCTGCAGCTCCTGCTCCGAGGTGCCCTCGGCTGCGGTGCGCACGATCACGCCGGCGTCCTGCGGCAGGTGGTCCTTGAGGATCTTCTTCAGGCGGGCGCGCTCCACGTCCGGCAGCTTGCGGGAGATGCCCGTCATGGTCCCGCCCGGCACGTACACGAGGTAGCGGCCCGGCAGGGAGATCTGGCTGGTCAGACGGGCGCCCTTGTGGCCGACCGGGTCCTTGGTCACCTGCACCAGGACGGTGTCGCCGGACTTCAGGGCGTTCTCGATCTTCTTGGCCTTGCCGTCCAGCTGGGCGGCGTCCCAGTCCACCTCGCCCGCGTAGAGCACGGCGTTGCGGCCGCGGCCGATGTCCACGAACGCGGCCTCCATGGACGGCAGCACGTTCTGCACCTTGCCAAGGTAGACGTTGCCGATCATCGAGTCCTGCGTGGTGTTGGAGACGAAGTGCTCCGCGAGCACGCCGTCCTCCAGGACCGCGATCTGGATGCGGTGCTCGCGCTGGCGGACCAGCATCTTCCGATCCACCGACTCGCGGCGGGCCAGGAACTCGGCCTCCGTGATGACGGTGCGGCGACGCCCGCCCGAGCGGGACTCGCGGCGCCGCTGGCGCTTGGCCTCGAGGCGGGTGGAGCCCTTGACGCCCTGCACGGCCTCCGGGCCGGTGCTCAGGGCCCGGCGAGGGGCGCGCACGCGGGTGACGGTGTCCTCGGGGTCGCCGTCCTCGCCGCCGGCGAGCTCCATGTCCACGGTGCCGCGGCGGCGACGGCGACGGCGACGCGAGACCGCGGGGCGGTCCTCGTCGTCCTCGTCGTCCGCGTGCGCGTCGTCGGCGGCGCCCTCCGGCACCGGGTCCGCGGCGGGGCGGCGCCGCCGGCGCTCCACCGTCTCCGCCTCGATCAGGGGCAGCAGCCCCTCCGGCACCGCGAAGGGGTTGGTGGGGTCGAACCGGACGTCCGGGGCGGCCGTGGCCTCGGCGGCCTCCCCCGCGGGGGACTCGGCGACCTCCGCCGCGGTCTCCTCCTCCGTCGCCTCCACGGGGGTCGTCGACCCCTCGGCCGTCTCGTGGGTGTCCTGCGTCGTGCTCTCGTCCGCCGCCATGGCAGCACCTCCCGCCGGGCGGCGGTCCACACCGTCCGTCGCGCGGCGACTCAGGCCCGCCGCCGGCCGCGTTGCCCCGTCGACGCGCAGGGCGTCCTCGGGTGCGCCGGGAGACGGGCTCCAGGAAAGTCCGGTGATGGACCACGGGCGCCAGGGGCGTTCCCGCGGAACCGCTGCGACGCACCGATCCGGGCCCTCTCGGATGTCCTCGCCGGGCGGCGCCCCGGCCGTCCCGGATCCCGGGGCGGGCGCGTCCCGGGGTCCCGGGCGGGCGTCACGGCGGCGGCCCGTGGGCGGGCGCGCAGCGGGCAGACCCGCGGTGTGGGCACGGATCGACCGGTCGCCATTCTCTCATACCCGTCCCAAGGCGACCCCACGCAGGCCGCAACGCACCGCGGGCCCGCCCAGGGCCGGTGCCTAGATGTACTGATCGGGGACGTTGGTCAATCGTGAGAACGGCGGCTGGTTCCCGCAGGCGGTGTGGGGCCGGTGCTGGTTGTAGTAGTGCAGCCAGCCATCGAGCTCGCCGCGTCGTTCGGCCTCGGAGGTGTAGCAGCGGGCGTAGGCCCACCCATCGGCCAGGGTCCGATGGAATCTCTCGATCTTGCCGTTGGTCTGCGGCCGATACGGTCGCGTGCGCTTGTGCTTGATGCCGAGCTCGTGACAGGTATCCCGCCACAGGTGCGATCGGTAGGCGCCGCCGTTGTCTGACAGCACCCGCTCGACGGTCACACCTCGCCGGTTGAACCACTCCACGGCCCGCACCAGCACGGCCGAGGCTGTCACGGCGGTTTCGTCGTCGTGGATCTCGGCGTAGGCGACGCGGGAGTGGTCGTCGATGACGGTGTGGACGTAGGCCTTGCCCATCAACGGGTCGGAGTACTTGCTCCTGAGCTTGCCTGGTGTAGCTGCCCGGTTCTTCTCGCCCTGGCGGCGTCCGACGTAGCGCCAGCCTCCCCCATCGGGGATGTTGCCGAGCTTCTTCACGTCGACGTGGAGCATCGCGCCGGGATGGTCGTGCTCGTAACGGCGCACCGGTTCCCCCGTGGCGCGGTCCACATGCGACAGCCGGTTCAGGTGGGCGTCGGTCAGGATCCGGTGGACCGTCGACGGCGCGATCCCCAGCCGACATGCCAACTGCACGGGTCCTTCTCGGAGTCGGAGCCGCAGCTGGATACAGCGGCGAGTGACCGTCGGGCTGGTCTTGTTCGGTGAGTGGTGCGGTCGCGAAGAGCGGTCCTGCATGGACTCGCCCGCTCGGTGGCGGTCCGCCCAGCGCTTCACGGTGGGCCAGGAGACCTGGAAGCGGGCGGCAACCTCGCTGATCGGCCATCCGTCGTCGACGACGAGTTGGGCGACCTTCAAGCGGTGGCGAGGTGTGAGGGCGGCGTTGGCATGGGACATGGCTGCTCCATGCGGCAGCGGGCGGCCCAAGAGGGGCCGCCCGCTGCCGCTGTTGGTCGTTGAAGTGTCAGGTCACAAGGCGGGGATCAGTTCCTCTTGCATCCAGCCAGCAAGGCTCGTTGGAGTCGTGCTGGTTGCTGTGCGCAGTTGTTCCGGGTGGAAGTCGTCGCGCAGTCCAGTGCTCATGCCCAACACGGCGTCGGCCATTGCCGGGGGCATGCCAGCCGTGAGGTATTGCTGGCGCATCAGGTCATCGCTGATCTGCTCTGCCTGGACATGCCGCCCGGTCAGGTCGGTGAGAAGCGCGGCCACGTCGTTCCACGACAGATCCTGCGGGCCATGGACCGCCTGTACCCGATGTCCATGCCACGACGGGTTCAGCAGTGTCAGCGCGGCAACCTCGGCGATGTCGCGCGGCGAGACCCAGCTGAACTGATGGTCCAGAGGCAGGACCGTCCGCAACCGTCCCTGGCGCACATCCTCCATGCTCAGCAGCAGGTTGGTGAAGAAGTAGCCGCAACGCAGGTGCGTCACGTCCGCGTCCAGGCGGTCGAGGGCGACCTCGGTGGCGGCGAGGCCGTCGATCTCACCGACCCCATGCCGCTTCTCCGCACCGACGCTGCTCTGGAACACGACCCGAGCAATGGTATTCGCCTCGACCGCGGCGACGATGGCCTGCGTCGCCCTGGCGTAGTCAGCCAGCGGATCAGCCGATGCGGTGCTCGGGTCGACCCAGTAGATGGCATCTACCCCGCGGGTGGCCTTCACGACCTGCTCGGGGTCAGTGGAGTCAGCTTCCACGACGTCGACGTGTGTGAGGAGATCGATGGGGATCTTGGATGGGGTGCGGGCCAGAAGCAGTGGCCGCACACCGGCACGGATCATCATGCCGGTCAGGTGGGTGCCGACATTTCCTGTCGGGGTGGTCACAGCGATACGCATTGGAGTCTCTTCTCAGGGCCGCTCATGCTCCGACGCTACCGAGAGACGAGGCCTGTTCCTGGCCGCATCTCGACGGATAATCGATGCATGGACAGTCCCTCGGCACGCTCGCTACGCCTGTTGGCGCTGCTGCAAACGGGACGTCGGTGGACCGTGGCTGACCTGAGCCGCCGACTCGAGGTGGCACCTCGGACGGTTCGCCGTGATGTCGCCCGGCTGCGGATGCTGGGCTACGACATTCAGTCCCACCCGGGCCCCGGCGGGGCATACGTTCTTGCCCCGAGCATCAAGATCCCACCGCTTCTCCTGGACGCCGACGAGGTCTGCGCGCTTGTCACGGGGCTCCTCATCCTTGAAGCAGGCTTCGCAGACGACAGCGCAACTACCGTGAGAGCCAAGCTTGAGCGACTTCTACCTCCCAGCCTGCGTCAACGAGCCGTCGCCGCTGCCGCGGCTACCCAGGTCCTCACCGCCACGCACGCGTTCGATTGGCCCGCCCTGGGGATGATCGCGGACACCATCGCGGTTGGACAGCATCTGGGCTTCGCATACACCGACCAACACGGTCACGCGAGCAACCGGATCGTTCAGCCGTACCGCCAGGTCCTGCGCCACGGCATCTGGTACCTCGTCGCCTACGACACGCAGCGTGAGGACTGGCGCCTGTTCCGCAGCGACCGCGTTCACGAACCTGAGCCCCGAACGCCAGCACCGGGATACGAGGCCCACCCCTTCCCTGACGAGTCCATCCACCGCTGGCTCATCACCGACTTCGGACGCGCCGCACAACACGTCAACTAACGTCCTCGGGTAGTACAACTAAGCCAGTTCTCGAGCGTCAACGGCGTCGAGAACTGGTTGCAGCAGCCTGGGCACGCACACCATGGCTGAACCCTAGCCAGGGGCCCTGGTGGGACCGGGCCGCGCCTCATGCGGGCGGGGAATCGGGTCCCGTGGACCCTCACCGCCGCCCGAAGCCAGCCAGCATCACGGCGAGGTCGTCCTCTGCGCCGGCCCGAGCACCCGACGTGCTGCCCAGGGCCTCTGCGGTGAGGCGCCCGATGTGCACAGCGGCCGGCGCTGGTGCGGGTGCACCGGCGGGCAGGGCGAGGTCGTGATGGTGCACGGCGAGCTCCACGGCCCAGGTGGCCAGCATGTCCCCGGCGGTGAGCACATGGCCCTGGAACGCGATCGACTCCTCGATCAGAGTGTCCGCTGCATGTCGCAGTCCTGCACTCACCTGGTTCAGGTGCTCAAGCGCGTTCCTGGGACGGGCATAAGCGGAAGCGGTGCGGCGCGTCATGAGGATCCCGGGCACCGGGTCCTTCTCCGGTTCGTACGTGGTCCAGTAGGACGCGGCGTCGACATCGGGGGTGTCGTCCGTGCGGGCCGCCAGGCCGGCGAGCATCTCCTGCAGCCCCAGGCGCACGTGCACCAGGCAGTCGAGCCGAGACCAGCCGTGGACGTGGCTGACTCCGAGCAGGGTGAGGTCGTCGAGAGAGCTGGCGCCCTCCTCGAAGGCGTCGAGCGCGGCGAGGAACGCCGTTCGGGCCTCGGCCAGGGGGACGCTGTAGGGCTTCATGACTGTCGGTTCCTCCTCCAGGCTCCGGCCTCGGAGGTGTGACGCGACGGTGATCAGCTCGGCGTTCCCGGGCGCTGGGCGGCCGTCAGCGAACGTCACCATGTCCTCCAGCCCTGCTCGCGTGTCTAGTCCGAGCCGTCCAGCCAGCTTGAGGGCGGGCCAGGCAGACCGCTCCTCGCCGTGGAGCAGCAGGGGCATGGCCGGTTCAGCGCGGCGGACGCCCTGGACGAGCACGAGCGCCTCGGACTCCACCTCCTCCGCGGGTATGTCCTGCACCTCGATCAGCACGCGCAGGCACCGCGACCGCAGGGGTGAGGCAAGCCATGCGGTGAGGCCCTCCTGGTGCCAGATGCCGGCTTCGACGCCGATGCCTCGGTCCAGGAGCGTCGCCGCGATCTGGTCGGCACCGGGTTCATGCCAGTTCACGGAGGCGAAGTCCGGCAGCGTCTGCCAACCAACGATCGCCTGCCGTCGGTCCTCCACCGACGGTAGAGCCCAAGCTCCCGTCGTCACCCCCACCGGGACGCCGGCGCATCGCGCCCTCACTTCGCGGACCCAGCGGCCGACGTCGGGGTTCTGGAGGCTGTCCTGTCCGTGAGCGTCCTTCGGGTGGACGTGGACGGCGTCAGCTCCGGCCGCGACGGCCTCGGCACACTCGGCTGCCACGCGGACGGGGTCGGCGCTGAGAGCGGGGTGCTCGGCGATGTCGCGGGCTCCGTTGACGCAGACCTGAAGCATCATGCCCAATACACTACCGACCCTCTCGAGTCCCTCCATCGGTAGCGGCGCATAGCCATGTAGGAGCCGGGAGTGTCGAGTTGCAGCCCAGATTCCACACGACGCGCGGCGAACTCTTCGCATATCGGGCGGGATCCGGTTGGCGTGAAAACTGGGTGTCCAGGTGGGTGCTCCCGGGCGCCCCAAGACTCGCCAGAAACGTACGGGCGGCTGCGGCTCTGGCGGGTTGGTTGTGGCGAGTCATGTGGCGGGCGGACAGGGCCGGAGGTGGCGCGCACGGCGCACGGCGGGACCCCTCGCCACAAACGACCGATTCTGCCGCCCGGCCGTGGGCCAGGAGTCAGGACGGGAGGAAGAACTCAGTCAGAACAGCGGTGAGCTGTTCGGGGTTGTCTTCGGCCATGTGGTGGCCGGAGTCGATGACGGCGCTTTCGGGGCGATGGGCGCACCAGGATTCCCACACTTCCGCCGGGTTCCCGTAGAGGTCCTCCATGTCGTCGTGCTTCGACCATGCGACCAGCGTGGGGCACTGGATCTGATGGCCGCGTGCACGGTCGCGTGCATCGGCGTCTCGGTCGACGTGGAGGCTGGCCCGGTAGTCCGCGATCATGGAGCGCACGGTCTGAGGGTCGCTGATGGCGGCCACCATGTCCTGGTAGTTCTCCTGTCCCATCTTCTGGGCGTCGGGCTGGTACCAGGCCAAGGGGTCCGCGCAGATCACTCGCTCGGCGTGGGGGGAGGCGAAGAAGAACCAGTGCCACCACTTCTCCGCGAAGCGGGCATCAGCGCGCTCGAGGGCCTCCAGGATCGGGACGCAGTCCAATACAGCCATACGGTCCACCCGCTCTGGAAAGTCCAGGGCGGTGCGGTACGCCACGTAGCTGCCCCGGTCGTGGCCGACGACGCTGAAGTGATCGTGGCCGAGGTGCGTCATGAGCAGGGCGATGTCGCCGGCCATGGTGCGGTCGCTGTGGGTGTGAAGGTCGTCGCTGGGCTCTGGGGCGCTGGACTGCCCGTATCCGCGCAGGTCCGGGCAGACCACCCGGAGACCCGCGTCTGCCAGAGCGGGGGCGACCCTATGCCAGGTTGCATGGGTGCGAGGGTGGCCGTGGAGGAGGACGACTGCCGGCCCTTCGCCCCCGGTGGCGACGCGAAGCGTGACGCCCGACGGCAGCGGGATGTGTTCGAGGGCGAAGCCGGGAATCGTCATGACGCTCATCGTCGAGGACCGTTGCCCATGACACAAGGCGGCGATCGAAGTGGTGTCGGTGCCGAGTCTACTGGCGAAGAGGTGAGCGGCCACAAACGACCGTTTACGCCCGTGTCAGGGATCGCCAAAGCCCTGACTTGGCACCTCAACGGGATCGGTTTCGAGGGTGTTGACGCGCTTGACGCTCATTTCCTCTGCGGTAGTTGCCTGTCAGGCGCGCCATGAACTCCTGGGGGTCGCCCGCTTCGACGTCCTCTAAGAAGGAAGCCGCTCTGACGCCCCGCAAGACCGTCGCCTGCTTGCCGCGATGCGTAATGATCACTTCACCAGCTCGTTCGACGTAATCGAACCCCTCAGGTCTTGGCATAACGGCGAGCCTACTGATCAGGCCTCCCCTCGGACCAGCACATTTTTCTGAGGCGTGAGCGGCCGCAGCGCCGCCGTGTAGCTCAAACGAAGGTGAAGCGTCCCGGGTTTCGTGCCGCTCCTATGTGGGTGCCAGCTCTCGGTTGAGGGCGGCGTAGTAGGCAGTCTCGTACTCGGCCGGGGTGGTCATAGCCAGGGACGAGTGGAGCCTTCGATTGTTGTACCACTCGACCCATCCGGCGGTGGCGTACTCCACGTCGGCGATGGTCTTGTACGGGCCGTTGTGGAAGATCGTGGTGGTGATGCACTCGGTCCTGTACAAGCCGATGACGCATTCCATGAGCGCGTTGTCATACGCATCGGCGACGGTCCCGATGGACGCGGCGATGCCCTCGGCGGCCAGGTGCTCGGCGAAGCAAAGGCTCGTGTACTGCGACCCGGCATCGCTGTGCGCGATCAGCTCGCCGGGCTGCACAGGGTGCCCGTGCCGGTCACGGTCCCACAACGCGATCCGCAGCGGGGTCAGAACCAGCGGGGTCGTCTTGGCCGTCGCGGCATGCCAGGCGAGGATTCTCTGCGAGTAGCAGTCCAGCACGAACGCGACGTATACGAAGCCCGCCCACGTGCGCACATAGGTGAAGTCCGCGACCCACTTCGTGTTCGGCGCGGCCGCGGTGAAGTCTCGATTGAGCAGGTCACCGGCACGGCAGCCGTCCTTGGCCGGGACGGTGGTGCGCACTGGCCTGCCTCGACGCACACCGTTCATCCCCGCAACCCGCATGAGCCGGTCCACACGACCGGCGCCGACCTGGTGACCTTCTCGACGCAGCCACGCGGTCATCTTCCGACGCCCGTACAGCCCTTCCGGGGTGCCGACAAGGTCGTGCAGGACGTTGAGCAGGACCGCGTCGGACGTGTCACGAGCCGACGCGCTGCGGCGGCGCCACGCCCGGTAGGTGCGTGCGGCGATCTGACAGCCCTCCTGACGGAGCACCCTGCAGATCGACTCGACCGCATGCCCCTTGGCGCGCATCTGATCGATGAATCCCATGATCATCGGTTGCGGGGGTCGAGCTCCCCCGCGAAGAAAATCGAGGCCTTGCGCAGGATCTCGTTGTCCTCCCGCAATCGCTTGACCTCGCCGCGCAGGCGCTTGAGCTCGGCCAGGTCATCGCTGGTCGGCCCGTCCTTGAGGCCGGCGTCGACGCGGTGCTGACAGACCCAGCGGCGCAAGGTCTCGCGCCCCACGTCGACCTTCGGCGACACCAAAGCCACGGCCTTCGTGACTGACCCGGCTTCCTCGACACGGTCCAGGACCATCCGCACCGCGCGGTCCTTCACCTCGGGATCGAACTTCTTCGGCATGAACAACATCCTCTCGAACTCGAAAGGAAGCGGCATCACACCCTGGACGCTTCAGGTGCGCTGATGACGACACTTGAACCCGGTTGTCAACTCAAGTTGACGCGGCGAGCCTCGCTTGAAAGACGTGTGGCAGCTCATGAGGCGCTCCGGGCTGGGGTTGACTCAGGCGGGTCCGCTCGCGGAACAGACGTCTGGCCGACGATGATCAGGCGATGGGACGCTCCGGCTGGGCGCTGCTAAAGACGGCGGTCGTGCACCGGGCAGATGATCTTTCCCGGCGATGGACGTCGCGCGGGGTGCGCTCACCGGACTGGAGGCTCAGTCGCGGCTAGCTTAAAGTCGGGGTGCCAGCGTCTATGTAGTGTCGCAGGCTGGGTAAGGTGATCAGTCGCCGCTGTCGCTTCCGATGAGGTCGAGCAGGCCCGGGAAGCGCGCATCGAGGTCGCGCCTGCGCAGAGTCACCTCGCTGCGGTTGCCCCGGTCGACCTGGTGCACCAGCCCGGCCTCGCGGAGCACCTTGAAGTGATGACTGCGCGTGGACTTCGACAGGTCCAGGCCGAAGCTCGTGCAGGAGCGCTCGCTGCCGTCCGCATCGTTCACCAGGTCATGAATGACGCGCCGCCGATGAGGGTCGGCCAGCGCCGACAGCACCGCACCGAGCTCGATCTCGTCCGGCTCCACACCGTCGGTCCTGCCAGCCATCGTCGCCCTCCATCTCCGTACAGCATCAAAGGTTCGACTTGCATCGTACCTCATGGTCGTGCCAGTCTAGCTACGTTCGTTCTGTATCGAACCTCTGTCATGTATCGAACCAAAGGAGTGCCCCGTGCCTCGACCTAGACTGCTGCTGGCCGTGATCCTGCTCGCTCAGTTCGTGATCCCGTTGTCCATCTCCGGCACCGCCGTCGCGCTCCCTGCGATCGCCAGCGACCTGGGTTCGGACCCGACGCCGTTGCAGTGGGTAGTCAACGGCTTCAACGTCGCCTTCGCGGTCTGCACGATCGTGTGGGGCGCCTGCTCCGACCGGATCGGCTACACGCGCTCGTTCCGGATCGGCATCGCCATCGCCATAGCCGGGGGCATCGTCAGCATGTTCGCCCCGAACATCGCCGTGCTGGACGCGGGCAGGATCATCGCCGGAATCGGCTCAGCCGCGGTACTCACCAGTGCCGCACCGATCCTCAGCCACCTATTCGAGGGCAAGGCCAGAGCGCAGGCGTTCGCGCTGTTCGGCACAATCAACGGCCTCGGCCTCGCCGCCGGCCCTGCCCTATCGGGTCTGCTCCTGTCCGCCTGGGGATGGCAGGGCATCTTCGCCGCGCACACGATCGTCCTGATTGTCGCGTTCATCGGTGCCGCACGGCTTCCCCAGCTTGGTCGGGGCGGAACCTCGCTGCGGGAGATCCTCGACTTCTCCGCGCTGAAGGCTCCGAAGTTCCTCGCCATGACACTCGTGCCGATCGCCGGGGCAATCGGCTTCGTGACGTTCCTGACCTACCTCCCCAGCGCGCTCGGAGCCATCCACGGGCTCACCGCCGGAGTCACCGGCGCACTGATGCTTGTCATGACTATCCCGGTGCTCATCGCCCCGGTCGCGGTTCACCGTCTCATGGAACGCAGCCACCTCACCCCGACCGCCATCGTCGCCGTCTCGTTCGCGTGCCTCATCGTCGGCGGCATCGGCGTGCTCTTGTTGCTAAGGCCCGATCTGCCGGTCGCACTCGGCGTCACTCCGATGATCCTGCTCGGCCTGGGCTTCGGCCTGCCGCTCGGGTTCGTCGACGCCGAAGCGCTGGCGGCCGTGCCCGCTGAACGAGCCGGAGCCGCCTCGGGCGTCATCAACCTCTTCCGCATCGGCTCTGAGGCAGTGTTCGTCGCCGCCTACGGCGCGCTCCTCGCCGCCGTCATCACCACAACCCTCCCCGGCACCACCGGTGAACTGATCGCTTCCGGCAGCCCGGGCGAACCGTGGATATACCACAGCGGCCTCATGGCCGCCGCCGGAACCATGATCGGGCTCGTCGCCATCGCCGGTGTCACGTTCCTCGCTCTCACCCGCGCCGCCAACCGCAGTGCCGTCACCGCCAGGCAGGTCGAAGTAGCGCGCTGAGACGAAGAGGGGACTGTAAGAACAACGGTGTGTGAGGGTCCGGCCTGATCCGAAAGGAGACGGCCGTGTCAGAGTCCACGACCGAGATGACAGGCCCGATGATCGATCCCGTGACCGGAGAGATCATCGATCAAAAGGACCTCGCCGAGCAGCTGCTCGCCCAGGCCAAGGAGCAAGGCGTGCGCCTGGTCGGGCCCGGCGGCCTGCTGAACCAGCTCACGAAGAACGTCCTCGAGACCGCCCTGGAAGCCGAGCTGACCGAGCACCTCGGGCACGACCACGGGCAGACCCCGATCGCGGCCAACATGCGCAACGGCACGAGGTCGAAGACCGTGCTGACCGAGATCGGCCCGGTCGAGATCGAGGTGCCCCGGGACCGGGACGGGTCCTTCGAGCCGGTGATTGTGCCCAAACGGAAGCGGCGCCTGGACGGGACCGACCAGATCGTGCTCTCTCTGTCAGCCCGCGGGCTGACCACCGGAGAGATCGCGGTGCACTTCGAGGAGGTCTACGGTGCGAAGGTCTCCAAGGACACCATCAGCCGGATCACCGAGAAGGTCGCCGGCGAACTGGCCGAGTGGTCCTCCCGTCCGCTGGACCCGCTCTAACCGGTGCTCTTCGTCGACGCGATTGTCGTGAAGGTCCGCGACGGGCAGGTGCGCAACACGCCGTTCTACGTCGTCATGGGCGTCACCGTGCACGGGGAACGCGACATCCTCGGGATCTGGGCCGGCGACGGCGCCGAAGGCGCCCGGTTCTGGCTGCAGGTCTTCTCCGAGCTGAAGATGAATCGCCCCGGGTTTGTTAGAGGCTCGTAAGTGCCGTCCCGGCGGGCGCGGGCGCGGGGTTCTCATGATGGTAGACGTCCTCGAACTCGACCGGAGGGACCAGCCTGATCTCGCCGTGCACACGACGATGGTTGAACCAGTCGACGTACTCCGCGACCGCGATCGCCAGGTCCTCGATGGACGTGAACGGGCCCTTGTTCCGGATCAGCTCGGCCTTGAACAGCGAGTTGAACGCCTCCGCGAGGACACTTATCGTAAGAATCCCCCGCCGAGCCGACCGAGGCGACTGCGCCGGCCTCGGCCAGCCGCTGGGTGTTCGCACGGCGACGTACTGGACTCCTTTATCGCTGTGATGCCGTAGCCCGGCCACGTCTTGGCCTGCACGCTGACGCGTCCAGAACGCCATCTCCAACGCGTCCAGGGCCAGGTCCGTGCGCAGCGACTTCGACAGCTGCCAGCCCAGCACCCGTCGGGAGAACACGTCGATGATGAACGCGGCGTACACCCATCCGCTGAAAGTGCGGCAGTAGGTGATGTCAGCGACCCACAGCTGGTTCGGAGCCGCCGCGGTGAAGTCTCGCTGGACCAGGTCTTGACGCTCATCCGGGCCGCGGCCTGGGACCGTGGTCCTCGGTCCCTTCGCGCGGCTGATCCCGCCCAGGCCTGCGGCTCGCATGAGCCGCTCCACCGTGCACCTGGCCACCTGCAGGCCCTCCCTCCGCAGTTGCGCGTGGACCTTCCGGGCCCCGTAGAGCCCGTAGTTGGCCTCATGCACCCGCCGGATTTCCACGAGCACCTGCACATCGCGCAGGCTGCGCACTGAAGGAGGGCGCGTCTTGGCCGCGTAGTACGTGCTCGGTGCGATCTGTGTGCCTGCCGCGGACAGCGTGGCGCAGATCGGCTCGACACCGAACTCGTGCTTGTGTTCGTCGATGTAGTCCACGATCAGCGCTGTGGGCGTCTCGAGCATCCGCCGCGAAGAAAGCCGACGCCGAGCGCAGGATCGCGTTCGCCCGCCGTAGTTCACGGTTCTCCTTCTCCAGCTCGGCCACCCGGGCGGCTTCGCTGGTCGTGATTCCGGGGCGGTGGCCGTGGTCGATCTCGGCTTGGCGGACCCAGTTGCGCAGCGTCTCGGGATTGATCCCGAGCTGTTCTCCTACGCGGCGGAATGCTCCGGTCCTCGTGGCGGGGTCTTGACGGGCTTCCAGTGTCATCCGCGTGGCGCGTTCGCGGAGCTCGTCGGGGTACTTCCGTGGTGCGGGCATGCTCTGCATCCTTCCGTTGGATCAGAGCCTCCACCAGACCCGGAGCGATTCAGTCGCAGGTGTCGCGCCACAGGTGTGACCGGTATGCCCCGCCATTGTCAGACAGCACCCGTTCGATGGTGACGCCGCGGTTTGCGAACCACTCGACCGCCCGGTGCAGGACGGCGACGGCGGTGATGGCAGTCTCGTCGTCGTGGACCTCGGTGTACGCGACGCGGGAGTGGTCGTCGATGACGGTGTGCACAAACGCGTACCCAAGCTTTGGGTTGTGCCACTTGTTCTTCGGCTTCCCGGGCGTGGCGGCGCGGTTGCGTTCGCCTTGGAGTCGGCCGACATAGCGCCAGCCGCCGCCGTCGGGGATATTCCCGAGCTTCTTCACGTCCACGTGCACCAGCGAGCCGGGATGGGGGTGTTCGTACCGGCGGATCGGCTCGCCGGTGGCACGGTCGACGTAGGACAGCCGGTTGAGGCGTGCCGTCGTGAGGATTCGGTGCACCGTCGATGGTGCGATGCCGAGTCGAGCGGCGAGCTGAACTGGGCCTTCGCGCAACCGCATTCGCAGGCTGACGCACCGCTTGGTCACCGTCTTCGGGGTCTTGTTCGGCGACACCCTCGGGCGCGAAGACCGGTCTTCCATGGACTCACCGGCGAGGTAGCGGTCGACCCACCGCTTCACCGTCGGCCAGGACACCTGGAAGCGGGCAGCAATCTCGCTGATCGGCCACCCGTCCTCGACGACGAGGCGAGCGACCTTCAGGCGGTGGCGGGGTGTCAGGGCGGCGTTCTTGTGGCTCATGGGGGCTTTCGGAACGGGATGAAGGGGGACAGCGCAGTGGCTGTCCCCCTTCATCGGCGAGGAGGAACCTAGGAGGCGAGAGCGGCGGTGGCGATCGCCTTGCCCAGATCCTCGGGGCGGCTCCACATCGGCCAGTGACCAGTAGGCAGGTCGATGAACTGGACGTCGATCAGGTCGTTGACGGCGGCGAACATAGGGTGTCGTGCCTGGGCCAGCTCAAGGACCTGGCTGGACGGCAGGGAGCAGCAGATCAGAGTGGTCGGCACGCCGTAGCGCCGATCATTGTTCAAAGAGACCGAGGCGCGGGCGACACCTGCAGGCTCGGGAACAGCGCGGGCGCGGAAGGTCTTGAGCTGGCCGTCGCTAAGCCCTTCGAGGCTGGCCTGCTGACCGAGCGTGTCAAAGTCAGGCAGCGGGAGCTCCTCGATGTCTTGCGGGAGCTCCGGCGCGAAGGCTGCTCCGTCCGTCATGGGCCCGGAATCGACCCAGATGACCCGGCGGAGCAGCTGCGGGATCCTGTCCGTGACAGTGCTTACCGCGGCGTTGGCGCCGCTGTGGCCCACGAGAACGACGTCGCCGCCGGCCTGTTCGACAAGGGCCTGGAGGGCATTGACCTGCTCCTGCAGAGTGGCGTTCTTCCGGTTGAGATCTTGCTCGTCGAGGCCCGGCGGGGTGACGGCCTCGACGTCGAGCCCGTGCTCCTTCAGGGCGGGCACTACGTCATCCCAGGCCCAGGCGCCCAGCCAGTAGCCGGGAACGAGGATGACGTGCGGTTGGTCCGTTGCGTTCGATGTCATGTGCTCGATGCTGGCAGGGCTCCTGGACAACGGAGTGGCACTATTTGTGACATGAATGTGGCGATGGTTCCCTGATGAAGCGTTCGGAACGCCTCCACGCACTGTCGGAGGCGCTCAGGCGCGGCGGGAAGCGTGGGAGGAGCGCGGAGGGACTGGCCCGTGAGTTCGGGGTGTCTGTCCGGACGATTAAAAGAGACCTGGCGGCACTCGAAGCATCCGGAGCGCCGCTGTGGTCCCGCCCTGGCCCAGGCGGAGGGTACGGGATCGTAGAAGGTGGTTCCCTGCCGCCGGTCGCATTGTCACCGGCTCAGGCCTTGGCACTGCTGGCAGCGGTCAAGGCCGCACCCGATGCGCCGTACTCCGATCTCGCTACAGCCGCCGTCCGCAAGATCGTGGATGTCCTCGACCCGCGCACTCGGGAGAAAGTAAGCGAGCTCGCGCAGCGAGTCTGGGTCGACTCGCCCCCCAGCACCTCTCGATCCGTCCGCTCGACCTGCGAACAGGCCATGACAGATCAACGAGTGCTGCGCATCGACTTCGTCTCCGCCGCTGGCGAGCACACCCGTCGCGACGTCGAGCCCATTCTGTTCGCCGGCACCCGTGGTAGCTGGTACCTCATCGGGTGGTGTCGACTGCGCGGTGCTGTGCGGTGGTTCTCTCTCGACCGCATTCGCAAAGCTACGCTCACGCGCCATCCATGCTCGGGCCACACCGTCGACGAGATCGGCACACCACCGGACACCGCCGCCAGCGTCGCCTTGGACTGAACTCGATCGGGTCAATCAACGTCTCAGGGCAGTACACCTAGATGTGATGTCCAGGGAGGTTGTTGAGCCTGCTGGCAGGTGCGGCTCCGATCGCGGAGTGGACTCGGTGATGATTGTAGAAGTGCACCCACCCAGGCAACGCGGCCCTGCGTTCGGTCTCTGAGCCGTAGAACTTGGCGTAGGCCCACCCGTCAGCGAGCGTGCGATGGAACCGCTCGATCTTCCCGTTCGTCTGCGGTCGGTAGGGCCGAGTCCGCTTGGGCTTGATCCCGAGCTCGGTGCAAGCATCCCGCCAGGCATGCGAGCGGTAGGCCGAACCGTTGTCCGAGAGCACCCGCTCCACCTCCACGCCCAGCTGCGCGAAGTGAGCGACCGCGCGGCGCAGCACCGCGATGGCGGTCTGGCTGCGTTCGTCGGAGTGCATCTCGACATACGCGAAGCGGGAGTGGTCATCGATCACGGTGTGCAGGAAGCCCACCCCGAGCCGGGGCTGGTATCGGGCATCACGGGTTCCTTCTCGGTCCGAAGTCGCCGCGCGGTGCTTCATGCCCTGCTGACGCCCGACGAATCGGTGCCCGCCCCCGTCGGGGATGCGTCCGAACTTCGTGACGTCGACGTGGATCAGCGAGCCGGGGTGGGGGTGCTCATAGCGGCGGATCGGCTCGGCGGTGACCCGGTCCAGACGGGCGAGGCGGTTGATCCGGCAGCGCACGAGCACGGCATGGACGGTGGATGCCGGCATCCCGAGTTCTGAGGCGATCTGCACGGGCCCCAGGCGCCGGCGCCTTCTGGCGGCCACGATCTGTTTCACCACTGCAGGCGATGTTCTGGTCGGCATCGTGGCCGGCCGGCTGGACCGGTCGACCATGCCTGCAGGTCCCTCGGCCCGGAAGCGGGTGGCCCATTTGCGTGCGGTGGGTGGGGAGACCATGAACATCTTGGCCGCGGTGGCGACCGCCCAGTGCTCATCGACGATGAGCTTGGCCAGGCGTAGACGGGCGCGAGGGGTCAGGGCGGCGTTAGCGTGGGACATGAAGGCCTTCTGTTCGCGTGAGCGGTTTCTTGACAACTCCACTCTCGCAACAGGAGGCCTTCGCCTGTCAGCTGCTCACGCAACAACGTCCCTGGACATCACACCTAGGGCATGTCTGACAATCGTTTTGACCATGCGAGCACAGCATTCAGGACCACAGCGGCCCTGTAGATGATCGCGTACTTGTCATACCGGGTCGCCAGACCCCGCCACTGCTTCAGGTGAGCGTACTGACGCTCGATGACGTTGCGGCCCTTGTAGGCGTCCGCGTCGAGGCTGACGGGGCGCCCGCCGCGGGCACCGCGCCGTCTGCGGTGGCCCTGCTGGTCGGCCGGTTCGGGGATGACCGCCTTGATCCGGCGGGCGCGTAGGTGGGTGCGGATCGCCCGGGAGGAGTACGCCTTATCGCCCAGCACGGCCTCGGGGCGGGTCCGGGGCCGCCCTACTGGCCGGGTCACGCGCAGCTGCTCCAGAAGAGGAAGCAGCATCGGGGAGTCCCCTGCCTGGCCGGGGGTGATCAGGCTGACCAGCGGCAGCCCGGTCCCATCGACGAGCTGATGGATCTTCGTGCTCAGCCCGCCACGGGAGCGCCCGATGCCGTGATCGGCCGGCTCCTCACGCGGATTCTTGTAGTTCGATCCATCCCCCTGTGTGGCGGGTGATGTTCGTCGCGTGCTGGTGGGCGCGGGCGATCGTGGAGTCCACCGAGACCGACCAATCGATCAGGCCTTCGGCGTCAGCGGCGGCGGTCAGCGTGGCCAGCACCGTGTCCCAGGTGCCTTTTTCGGCCAAGCGCCGATGCCAGGTCCACACGGTCTGCCAGGGCCCGTAGACCTCGGGCAGATCCCTCCAAGCGATTCCGCACCGGTACCGGTAGATGATCGCCTCCACCATGGCGCGGGCGTCGGCGAACGGCCTGCCGGCGCGGCCGGTCCGGGTCGGGAGCATCGGGGCGATCAACTCCCATTGGGTGTCAGAGAGCATCTGGAACCGGGACATGTCCCCAGGGTCTCAGCTGACTCGTGCATCTATTCTCAGACACGCCCTAGACTGCCCCCATGGACGTCACCGAGACCGCCGAGAACCCCCCAGCCCCGCGCGCGCACCACGCGGCGCACGCCCTGCCCGAGGACCGCTCCCTCTCCTGGTACGCACGCCCGCTCGGCACCGCCTGGATGCTCCTGATCACCTCGATCGTGGCGGTCACGGCCACGATCATCATCATCGTGGAGCGCTCGATCCTCGCGGAGAACCCGAACTACAGGACCAGCTGCGACATCAACCCCTGGCTCTCCTGCGGCACGGTGATGCAGTCCTGGCAGGCGCACACCTTCGGCTTCCCGAACACCTTCGTCGGCATCGTCGCGTTCCCGGTGCTCATCACGGTGGCCGTGTCCCTGTTCGCCGGCGCCCGCTTCGCCCGCTGGTACTGGGTGCTGATGAACGTGGGGATCCTGGCCGGCTTCGCCTTCGCCGCGTGGCTCTGGTACTCGGCCGTGTACTCGATCGGCACCCTGTGCCTCTACTGCATGATCGTCTGGGCGATGGTCATCCTGCAGCTGGTGCTGGTCACCTCGCGCAACCTGCAGACCGGCGCCCTGCCCTCCTCCCCCGGTCTCGCGCGCCTGGCCCAGGACTTCGCCTGGCCCGTGATCGTGCTCCTCTACGCGCTGGTCTTCGCCTCCATCCTGCTGCAGCTCGGCCTGGGCGTGATCGGGATCCGCTGACCCTCTCCGACGCTCGACGACGACGGCCGCCCACCGATGCAGGTGGGCGGCCGTCGTCGTCCCGGGGCGTGCGCACCGGGGAGGGGAGGGTTCACGCGAACCAGATGGCGAGCTCGCGCTCGGCGGAGAGCGTGGAGTCGGAGCCGTGCACGAGGTTCTTCTGCACGCCCGCACCCCAGTCGCGGGCGTAGTCGCCGCGGATGGTGCCGGGGGCGGCCACCGTGGGGTCGGTGGCGCCGGCCAGGGAGCGGAAGCCCTCGATCACGCGGTCGCCGGCCAGGCGCAGCGCGACGACGGGACCGGAGCCCATGAACTCGAGGAGGGGTTCGTAGAACGGCTTGCCCTCGTGCTCCTCGTAGTGCGCGGCGAGCATCTCGCGGGTCGGGACCAGCATCTTCAGGTCGACGACCTCGTAGCCCTTGCGCTCGATGCGCGCGATGATCTCGCCGGTCAGGCGACGCTCCACACCGTCGGGCTTGACGAGGACGAGGGTCTCTTCGGGGTGATGGGTCATGGCGTGCTCCTGTTCGGGAAGGGGGGCGCGGCTCACGGGTGCCGTCGCATCCACCCTAGTTGCCGCCCCGGGCGCCGGGCCCGGGGCGGGAGGCGGCGGACGGCGTGGAGCCGCTCACGTCCGGGGGCCGGCCTCCTCGGGGTGGGAGGCCTCCCACGCGGCCTGGGCGCGGGCCCGGGCGGCGTTCTCCCGGTCGATCTGGTCGCCCTTGGTGATCGCGTACCACCAGGTCAGCGCGAACAGCGGGCCGATCACGAACATCGAGTACTCCCAGAACCCGGACGCGATCAGCACCGCCTGGATCGCCCAGCCGATCGCCACCCCCAGGGGCTTCCGGACGAGGGCGCAGTCCAGGACGGCGACGGCGGCGAGGGCCGTGAACGCGACGGCCACCCACGGGGCGTGGTCGGCCCCGCGGTTGAGGCCGAACAGCGTCATCCCGAGGAAGAAGAGCAGCACGGCCTCCAGGCACAGCACGGTGGAGGCGAACATCGCGCGCACCGACCGTGCGCGCTTCCGCTGCCCCGGCCGCCAGGCGCGCTGGGTCTTCGTCTCCCGTGCGGGGCGCCAGTCCTCGGCGCCGAAGCGCTCGTCGGCGGGGCGCCCGGGGCGCGGCTCGGTCGGTCCGCTCATCGGGTGTGCTCCTCTCGGTCGTCCAGCAGCTCCAGGACCTCGGGGTCCACGGCGTCCGCGTCGTCGTCCTCGAGGCCGACGGCCGCGAGCAGGTCCGCGGGGTCCATGCCGCGGGCGGCCACGGTGACCGGCCCGGCGTGGGCCGGCGCGCCCAGCAGGGACCGGACCTCGGCGGCCAGGGTGATGGAGCCGAGCACGAGCACGCCGCCGGCGGTGCCGGAGGCCAGGGCGTCGGCGCTGGTCTCCACCGCCTCGGCCCGACCCACGGCCCACTCCAGCGCGTCCGGCACGGACTCGGTGATGAAGAGGTCGTCCTCGGGCCAGCCGGCGTCCACCGCGAGCGCGGCCAGGTCCCCGGCGGGGATGGCGCGCGGCGAGGCCGACTGGGTGAGCGCGACGTCCGAGATGAGGTCGCCGAACTCGCGGTGGAGGACCTCGAGCATGGTGCGGGCGTCCTTCTCCTGCAGCACGCCGACCACCAGGGCCAGGCGGGTGAAGGAGAAGACCTCCTGCACGGCCCGGGCGGTGACGGCGACGCCGTCGGGGTTGTGGGCGGCGTCCACGACGACGGTGGGCGCGGTGCGCAGCACCTCGAGCCGGCCGGGCGAGGTGACCTGGGCCAGGCCCTCGCGGAGCAGCTCGACGTCCAGGGGGCGCTGACCGCCGCCGAGGAACGCCTCCAGGGCGGCGACGGCGACGGCGAGGTTCTCCGCCTGGTGCGCCCCGTGCAGGGGCAGGAACAGCTCGCGGTACTCGTCGGCGAGGCCGCGCACGTCCACCTGCTGGCCGCCGACGGCGAGCCGGCGCTCCAGCACGCCGAACTCGACGCCCTCGAAGCGGAACGGCACGTCGGCGGCGCGGGCGGCCTCGAGGAGGACCTGGGCGGCGTCGGCGTCCTGGGCGGCGGAGACCAGGAAGCCGCCCGGCTTGATGATCCCGGCCTTCTCCTCGGCGATCTCCGCCTCGGTGTCGCCGAGCAGGTCGGTGTGGTCGAGGGAGATGGGGGTGACCACGGAGACCGCGCCGTCGGCGACGTTGGTGGCGTCCGTGATCCCGCCCAGGCCCACCTCGAGGACGACGACCTCGACGGGGGCGTCCGCGAACACCGCGAAGCCGAGCACGGTGACGGCCTCGAAGTACGTCAGGCGGGGTTCGCCGGCGGCCTCCAACTCGGCGTCGACCGTGTGGACCATGGGGAGGATCTCGCCCCAGACGCGCACGAAGTCCTCGTCGGCCACGGGCTCGCCGTCCACGCTGATGCGCTCGGTGACGCGCTCCAGGTGGGGCGAGGTGTAGCGGCCGGTGCGCAGGCCGTAGGCCCGCAGCACCGCCTCGATCATCCGGGCCGTCGACGTCTTGCCGTTGGTGCCGGTCAGGTGGATCACCGGCGCGGCGTGCTGGGGGTCACCCAGCAGGGCGAGCACCCGGCGCACCGGGTCCAGGCGCGGCTCCATGCGGTGCTCGGGGGCCCGGGCGAGCAGGTCCGCGTAGACCTCCTCGACCGTGCCGGGCACGCGGCCCTCGGCGGGGGCGCTCATGCCTGGGCCTTCGCGACGGCGACGGCCACGGTCTTCATGGCGTCGTCGGCGGGGTCCCTACGCGGGTCCGCGGCGCCGGAGTCCACGAGGTCCAGCTCGACGGTGAGGGTCTCCTGCGCCACCAGATCGCGATGGGACTCGAGCGCGGCGACCACGGGCGCCGGGCCCTCGATGCGGGTGCGCACCCGGTCCGCGACGTCCAGGCCGGCGTCCTTGCGGGCGGCCTGCACCGCGCGGATGACGTCGCGCGCGACGCCCTCGGCGGCCAGCTCTGCGGAGACCGCGGTCTCCAGGACCAGGAACCCTCCGCCGGGGAGCACGCCCACGGCGGTGCCCTCCGGGGCACCGGTCGAGACGGTGCGCAGCTCGTAGAGCTCGGGCGCCAGCGTCACCACGGCGCCGTCGGCGAGGGTCACGTCCAGGCCCTGCTCCCCCTCGGCGTAGGCGCCGGCGTCGACCGCCTTCTTGATCAGCGGGACCTGCCTGCCGAAGTGCTTGCCCAGCTCGCGGAAGTTGAGCTTCAGCTCGGTGCCGATGCCGTACCGGGAGATGGCCTCCTCGGAGAGCTCGGTGAGGCGCACCTCCTTGAGGTTGAGCTCGTCCGCCACGATCCGCGTGAACGTGCCCTCCAGCGCGGCCGCGTCCGGCACGACGACGGACATCGCCGCCAGCGGCAGGCGCACGCGGCGCTTGGCCCCCTTGCGCAGGGCCGAGCCCGCCGAGGTGATGGACCGCACCAGGTCCATGCGGGCCACCAGGGCGTCGGCCTCCGGGCCGTGCGGGAACAGGTCCGCGTCGGGGTAGTCGGTCAGGTGCACGGAGCGCCCTCCGGTGAGGCCGCGCCAGATCTCCTCGGCCACCAGCGGCAGCAGCGGGGCCGCGGCACGGGTGAACGCCTCCAGCACCGTGGAGAGCACGTCCATGGCGGCCGTGTCCTCGGCGAAGAAGCGCTCGCGGGAGCGGCGGATGTACCAGTTGGTCAGGGTGTCCATGAAGGCCCGCAGCGCGTCGGCGGCGTCGGAGACCTCGTAGGCGTCCAGGGCGGCCTTGACCTGACGGAGCATGGTGCCGCAGGCGGCGAGCACGTACTGGTCCAGCGGGTCCTCCGCGGTGTGCCGCTCGGACGCGCGGTACCCCTCCGGGCGCGCGCCGCCGTCGTGCGCGGTGTTGGCGTACAGCGTGAAGAAGTGCCACGCGTTCCACAGCGGCAGGATGACCTGGCGGGTGGCCTCGCGGATGCCCTCCTCCGTGACGATCAGGTTGCCGCCGCGCAGGATCGGGGAGGCCATGAGGAACCAGCGCATGGCGTCGGAGCCGTCGCGGTCGAGGACCTCGGTGACGTCCGGGTAGTTCCGCAGGGACTTGGACATCTTCTGCCCGTCCGAGCCCAGCACGATGCCGTGGGAGATCACGTGGGAGAACGCCGGCCGGTCGAACAGGGCGGTGGCCAGGATGTGCATCGTGTAGAACCAGCCGCGCGTCTGCCCGATGTACTCCACGATGAAGTCCGCCGGGTTGTGCGTGGGGAACCAGTCGGCGCGCTCGAACGGGTAGTGCACCTGGGCATAGGGCATGGAGCCGGAGTCGAACCAGACGTCCAGGACGTCCTCGACGCGGCGCATGGTGGCGCCGGCCGCCGCGGCCTCCGGGTCCGGGTGCGGGCGGGTGAGGTCGTCGATCCACGGGCGGTGCAGGTCCACCTCGCCGTCGGCGTTGCGGGGCAGGCGGCCGAACGCCTCCTCCAGCTCGGCCAGGGACCCGTAGACCTCCTGGAGCGGGTAGTCCGGGTGGTCGGACTCCCACACGGGGATCGGGGAGCCCCAGTAGCGGTTGCGGGAGATCGACCAGTCGCGGGCGTTGGCCACCCACGTGCCGAACTGGCCGTGCTTGACGTTGCCCGGGATCCAGGTGATGTCCTCGTTCAGCTCCAGCATGCGGTCCTTGACCTTCGTCACGGACACGTACCAGGAGGTGATGGCCCGGTAGATCAGGGGCGTGCGGCAACGCCAGCAGTGCGGGTAGGAGTGCTCGTAGGAGGCCTCGCGGGCGATCCGGCCGAGGGCGCGCAGGGCGCGGATGATGGTGCGGTTGGCCTCGAAGACCTGGACGCCGGCGATGTCCTTCAGGTCGCCGCGCCCCTGGCCCTCGCGGGCGAACAGCGGCAGGAAGCGGGCGCCCTCGTCCACGGAGAGCAGCACCGGGATGCCGTTGGCCTCGCAGACGCGCTGGTCGTCCTCGCCGTAGGCCGGGGCCTGGTGGACCACGCCGGTGCCGTCGTCGGTGGACACGTAGTCGTCCACGAGGATGCGGTGCACCCCGTCCAGGGTGAGCGTGCGGGCGCCGACCGGGAACGTCTCCCCCGCGTGCGCCTCGAACACGTCCGTGAACAGGGGTTCGTAGCGCAGGCCGCCCAGTCGGGCTCCCAGCACGGTGCGCTCGACGGCGGCGCGGGCCGCGTCGGCGTCGGCGTAGCCGAGCTCCTTGGCGTGCGCGCCCACCAGGTCCACGGCCAACAGGAAGCGCTCGGCGGCGGCCACCGTGGCGCCCTCCGGGCCGGCCGGCACCACGGCGTACTCGATCTCCGGGCCGACGGCGAGGGCCGCGTTGGTCGGCAGCGTCCACGGCGTGGTGGTCCAAGCCAGGACGTGCACGCCGGCGAGCTCGTCCGCGAGCGCGGCGTCCGCACCGCCGGCCGGGACCAGGGCGGCGTCGTCGGGCAGGCCAAGGATCGGGAAGGACACCGTGACGGAGGGGTCCTGGCGCATCTTGTAGACGTCGTCGTCCATGCGCAGCTCATGGTTGGACAGCGGAGTCTCGTCGTGCCAGCAGTAGGGCAGCACGCGGAAGCCGCGGTAGGTCAGGCCCTTGCGGTGGAGCTCGGAGAACGCCCAGATCACGGACTCCATGAAGTCCGGGGTGAGGGTCTTGTAGTCGTTGTCGAAGTCCACCCAGCGGGCCTGGCGGGTGACGTAGCGCCTCCACTCCTCGGTGTACTTCAGCACGGAGGAGCGGCAGGCGTCGTTGAACCGGTCGATGCCCATGGCCTCGATCTCGGACTTGTCCGTCATGCCCAGCTGCTTCATGGCTTCGAGCTCGGCGGGGAGGCCGTGGGTGTCCCAGCCGAAGCGGCGCTCCACGCGGCGGCCCTGCTGCGTCTGGTAGCGGGCCACGAGGTCCTTGACGTACCCGGTGAGCAGGTGGCCGTAGTGCGGCAGGCCGTTGGCGAAGGGCGGGCCGTCGTAGAAGACGAACTCGTTCTGGCTGCCGTCCTCGTTCACCGCGGGACGGGCGTCGATGGAGGCCTGGAAGGTGCCGTCCTCGTCCCAGTAGCGCAGGATGCGCTGCTCGATCTCCGGCAGCAGCGGGGAGGCGGGCGTGGCGCCGGCGGGGTCGGTGGAGGCGAGGGGGTACACGGCGGTCCTTCACGGGTCGGGGGTGCGGTCCGTGCGAGGACGCTCGTCGCGGCTCCGGGGAGCCGGGCGGGCGCGGTACCACCTCGCTTGCCGGGCGCGCGGCCCGACCTCTTCGTGACGGCTGTGACGGGCCTGCCCGTCCGGGTCTACTGGGGTCCGCGGGAGGGCCTGTTCTTCCGGAGGCTCGCCGGTGATGGCCGGGTCGACGCCTGTGGGCGCCAGTCTAGACGACGCACGCGGCGGCGCCGAAGGGGGCGCCGCCGCGTGACGGTGCTGGCCGGCCGAGCCGACCGCGAACCCGGGGTCAGATCCCGCCGCGGACGACGGCGGCGTGGTCGCCGTCGAGGTCCACGTGGACGGCGTCGCGGCCCGAGGCCCAGAACAGGAGCTCGCCGACGGGGCCGCTGACGGTCACGGGGGCCTTCACGGCAACGGCCTCGCGGGCCACCGTGATGGGGGCGCGGCCGGGAGCCTGGAGGACGACCGGAGCGGCGGACTTGCGCAGCAGCAGCGGGGCCATGCGGCGCAGCGAGCGGTAGAGGGCGTCCTCCTCGGAGGGCGTGAAGTCGCGGGGCGCGGGCGTCACGCCGCCGGCCACGGCCTCGCCGCGGCGGACGTCCTCGAGGTGGATGAAGTGCTCGGCGGCGTTGACGTGCCTGTCCGCCACACGCATCGGATTCAGCGAGGCGGGGCCCTGGGACCACTCGCCGACAACGTCGACGTACTCGCGGCGCTTGGTGTGGGCGGTCAGGCGGTCGAGGTGGCCGGCGAGCGGCTTGACGAACATGGAGGCCATGGCGTCCGGGCGGTTCTCACGAAGCCACAGGTGGGCGGCGAGGTCCCGGGTGCTCCAGCCCTCGCAGAGGGTCGGGGCGTGGGGGCCCTTCTCGAGCAGGAGGTCAGCGAGGCGGGCGCGTTCGGCTGCGGCGAAGGTGGTCATGGGCACCACGGTAGGGAGCGGGCCGCGGCGCGGGCGAGGGGTGGACCGCGCCCGGCCTCGCATCCACCCGACGGGAGGGCTCAGCCTCCGGCGCCGAGGAGGATGCTCTTCCGGGAGATGCGGGTCATCTCCTCCCGGTCCACGACCTTCACCCGCTCCCGCGCCACCGGCCCGGCCTCCGTCGCCTGCGCGCCCAAGGACTTCTCATGGTCATCCAGAGCATGCCAACCAGCCCACGTGGTGTACGGGACCTCACGGGACTCCAGCAGCTCGATCACGGACTCTTCCGACGGCTCCTGAGCCCGCCACAGCCCCGGCTCGTCCTCGATCAGATGCGTGATCGTCTCCAAGGAGTCACCCTTGGTGTGCCCGATCAACCCCACCGGACCCCGCTTGATCCACCCCGAGGCATACAGCCCCGGCACCGGGGCACCGTCCGCGTCGAGCACCCGGCCCTCCGCGTTCGGGATCACCCCGCGCACCTCATCGAACTCCACCCCCTCCACCGGAGACCCGAAGTACCCCAC
Organism: Micrococcus porci; assembly: GCF_020097155.1. NCBI lineage: Bacteria > Bacillati > Actinomycetota > Actinomycetes > Micrococcales > Micrococcaceae > Micrococcus > Micrococcus porci. Next base: position 1,964,214 of record NZ_CP083691.1, read on the forward strand.
CGCCCGGTACACCGCCTGCACCGGATAGTCCACGGTCTCCCCCGTCGGACGGACCCCACCGGAACCGTCCAACTCCATCCGGCGCATCCGCAGACCATCCACCCGGCCGTCCCCGTCCTCGTCCAGGAACTGCTCCGGGGCCTGCAGGAAATGCAGGTGCAGCCGACGCGAGGCGCTCTGCTGACGGTCCTCCTGCTCCATGAGCCAGTTCGTCAGCGTCCCCACCATGGTGCGGACCTGGTTGTTCTCCTCGATGGCCTGCTCCGAGGCCTCATCGAAGTCGAAGTCCTCCTCGTACAGCACGATGTCCACATCCCGGGAATGCGCCAGCTCCCGCAGCTCCAACGGGGTGAACTTCACCTGCGCCGGCCCGCGCCGACCGAACACGTGCACGTCTGTGACCGGGGAGGCGGCCAGGTCCCGGTACACGTTGTCCGGGATCTCGGTGGGCAGCAGGTCCTCGGCATGCTTGGACAGGATCCGGGCCACATCCAGGGCCACGTTCCCGTTGCCGATCACCGCCACCTGGGTGGCCTCCAACGGCCAGTGCCGCGGCACATCCGGGTGCCCGTCATACCAGGCGGCGAAGTCCGCGCCACCGAACGAGCCGGCCAATTCCACCCCCGGCACGTCCAGGGCCGCGTCCCGCACCGCCCCGGTGGAGAACACGATCGCGTCATAGTGCCGACGCAGATCCGCCAGGCTCAGATCCGTGCCGTAGTCCACATTCCCCAGGAAACGGATGTCCCCGCGGTCCATGACCTTGTGCAGCGCGTTCACGATGCCCTTGATACGCGGATGGTCCGGGGCCACCCCGTAACGGATCAGGCCGAACGGGGCCGGGTACCGGTCGAACAGGTCGATGCTGACCCGGAAGTCCCGCTCCTCCTTGGTCAGGATGTCCGCCGTGTACACCCCGGCGGGCCCGGCACCGATGATGGCGATGCGCAACGGGCGGTCGGGCCTCGAGGACGAGGGGGTCGGGGTCATGCTCGTGCTCCTTCGGAGGTCGGGTTCAGGGTCGAGATCGGGGCAGGGACACCGGCCGCAGGCGCGCCGGTGGCGTAGGGGCTCAGGCGCACGACGTCGCCCACGACGATCACGGCGGGGTTCTCCACACCGACGGCGGCCGCCTGCGCGGCGATGGTCTCCACCGTGCCCACGGTGACCCGCTGGTCCGGCATCCAGCCACGCTCGATGATCGCCACGGGCGTCGCGCCGTCGAGGCCGCGCTCCGTCAGTCGGCGCGCGGTGTCCGCGAGCCGGCGCACGCCCATCAGCAGGACGAGCGTGTGGTCGGCCCGGGTGGGCACTTCGGCCAGCTCTTCGTGGCCGGTCACCAGCGTGAAGCCGGTGGCGACACCGCGATGGGTGACCGGGATCCCCGCGGCGGCGGGCACCGAGACGGCGCTCGTGACACCGGGGACCACCTCGACGTCGACGCCATGGGCGCGGCAGTGCGCAGCCTCCTCGCCGCCGCGGCCGAGCACGTACGGGTCGCCGCCCTTGAGCCGGACGACGAGGCGGCCGGCCCGGGCCTCCCGGACCAGGACGGCGTTGATCTCGTCCTGCGTGGCCAGGTGGTTCCCGGGGGCCTTGCCGACCTCGATCACGGGCACCGCCGGGTCCAGCTCGGCCAGGAGGGCGCGCGGGCCCAGCCGGTCGGCGACCACCACGTCGGCCTCCGCGAGCAGCTGTCGGCCGCGCACGGTGATGAGCCCGGAGTCGCCGGGGCCGCCGCCGACGAGGGCCACGCGACCGGGCTCGGAGGACGCGCGCCGCCGGCGCAGCGGCAGCCGCCCCGTGGACAGGGCGAGGGTGATCGCGTCCTTCAGGGCGCGGGCGCGGCGAGGGTCTCCCCCGGCGTTGACGGCCACGGTCACGTCCCCGGCCCGGGCGACGGCGGGCGTCCAGGCGGCGGAGGACTCGGCGTCGGAGGCGTCGACACACCAGACGCGGCGGGCCTCGGCGTCGGAGGCCACGGCCCCGTCCACGGCCCGGTCGCCGGTGGCGGTCTGGGCGAACCAGACCCCGTCGAGGTCGGACGGGCGGTAGGGGCGGCGGTGCAGGGTGAGCAGGCCGGCCGCCGCCAGCCGCTCCACCTCCTCCCCCGGCTCCGGGGCCACCACGGTGACGAGCGCGCCGGCGTCGAGGAGGGCGCCCACGCGGCGGCCGGCCACGCGCCCGCCGCCCACGATCAGGACGGGACGGCCGAGCAGACACAGGGAGGTGGGGTACAGATCGGACGCGGTCATCGCGTGCTCCCTTCCAGCAGCCCCTGGCGGCGCAGCATGCGCCGCTCGACGGGGCCGAATGCGGTCAGTTCGACGAGGACGCCGACGGCCAGGATGGCCAGGACGGCGCAGAGGACGACGGCGAGGTCGGACTCGGCCCGTCCCTGGTGGAGCAAGGTCCCGAGTCCGACGCCCATGGGCCCGCCGACGGCGATGATCTCGGCGGCCATGAGGCCTCGCCACGCGAAGGCCCAGCCCTGGCGCAGGCCGGAGACGAAGGCGGGCAGGGCGGCCGGGAGGACCACCAGCAGGGCGGTCTCGAGGCGCGAGGCGCCCAGCACGCGGGCCGCGCGACGCAGCTGCGGCGGCACCTGGTCCGTGCCGGTGGTGAGGCCGGCGACCACGGCGGGGACGGCGCCGGTGAGCATCACGAAGTACGCGGTGGCGTCGCTGAGGCCGAACCACAGCACCGCGAGCGGCACCCAGGCCACGTTGGGCAGCACCATCAGGGCCGTGAGCAGCGGGCCGAACGCCCGTCGCAGGACGCTGACCTGTCCGAGCAGCAGGCCCAGCCCGACGCCGACGACCACGGCGAGGGCGAAGCCCACGACGGCGCGGCCCACCGACGTCGCCACTGCCTGCTGGACGAGGCCCTGGGCCCACAGCGTCCCGAAGGCCCTGAGGACGTCGCCGGGACCGGTGATCGGCTCGCCGCGCGCAGCGGCCAGCCACGCGGCGACCTGCCAGATCGCCACGAGCAGGACGACGGCGGCCACCGGGAGCAGGACCCGGCTCCAGTCCCACCCGGCCAGACCCGTCCGTCGGGTCGAGTCGACGGCCTGGAGCGCGTCGAGGCCGCTGTCGAGCTCGCGCAGCTCGTCGTCGGCGGCGGCCCCCGGCGCGCGGCCGGGGGCGTCGAGGGTGGGGGTGTCAGTGCGCATGGCGACGGATCTCCTGACCGAGTCGGGCGGTGATGGCGGCCGTGAGGGCGGCCGCGGCGGGCGCGTCGTGGTGGGCGGCTGCGGGCACGTCCCATTCGGCGACGACGCGACCCGGCCGTGAGGACAGCAGCAGCACCCGCTGGCCGAGGCGGACGGCCTCGGCCACGTTGTGGGTGACGAACACGACTGTCCGACCGGTCTGCCGCCACACGCGCTCGAGCTCGACGTGCAGCAGGTCGCGGGTGATCGCGTCCAGCGCGGCGAACGGCTCGTCCATGAGCAGCAGGGGGCGGTCCTGGGCGAGGGCCCGGGCCAGGGCGACGCGCTGGCGCATGCCGCCGGAGAGCTGGTGGGGTCGCAGGTCGGCGGCGTCGCCCAGATGGACGAGGCGCAGCAGCTCCCCGGCACGCTCCCGACGCCCCGCTGCGGGCACGCCGGCGAACCGGAGGGCGAGCTCGATGTTGCCGCGGGCGGTGAGCCACGGGAAGAGGGCGGCGTCCTGGAACATGAACGCGGCCCCCTCCCGGGGGGTCTTGACGACGCCCGCGGTGGGCGCCTCGAGCCGGGCGATGAGGTTCAGCAGGGTGGACTTGCCGCATCCGGAGGCGCCGAGCAGGCAGACGAACTCGCCCGGCTCGATCCGCACGGAGACGTCCTCCAGCACGGGCGTGGGCCCGCCGAAGCTCTTGCCCACGTCCTCCATCACCACGGTCATGACCGCTCCCCTCGCGCCGTCGTCATCCGGATCAGGCCTCGTCGCCGCCGCGCACCATGCCGGCGGCGAGCGTGGCCCCGTCCTGGGGGTCGATCACGAGGAACGCCCCGGTGCGCCGATGCACGGCGTAGGGCTCCACGGGCAGCGGCGCGGCCAGGTGCAGGCGCACCTGTCCGATGTCGTTGAGCCCGAGGGTCTCGGCCGGGTCGAGCCGCAGGGTGTCCAGGTCGAGCCGGCCGGCCACCTCCTGGACGAGCGCCCGGACGACGGCGGTGCCGTGCTTGACGAGGACCTGCTGCCCGACGCGCAGCGGCGCGGCGGAGAGCCAGCACAGCGCGGCGGCCACCTCCGCGGTGGGGCGCGGGGCGGTGTCCGCGGCGGCGATCGTGTCCCCGCGGGCCACGTCCACCTCGTCGGCCAGGCGCAGGACCACCGACTGCGGGGAGGAGGCCTCCTCGAGGGACTCCCCGGCGGCGTCCACGCCCACCACGGTGGTGGTGCGCGCCGGCTGCCCCGGGGTGAGGACGGCGACGGCGTCCCCGGGCCGGACGGTGCCCGCCACGACCTGCCCGGCGTAGCCGCGGTAGTCGCGGAACACCTCGGGGTCGAGGCCGGGGGCCAGGGCGCCCTGGGGGCGCACCACGAGCTGCACCGGGAAGCGGAAGGAGGCCGCGGCGTCGTCCTCGGCGTCCGCCCCGGGCAGGGACTCGAGCAGCTCCATGAGCGTGGGGCCGGTGTACCAGTCCGTCCGCTCGGAACGGGTGACCACGTTGTCGCCCTGGAGGGCGGACACCGGGACGCTCACCGCGTCGGAGAGGCCGAGCTCCCGGGCCACGCGCCGGACGTCCTCGGCGATCGCGGTGAAGACCTCCTCCGAGTAGTCCACGAGATCGATCTTGTTGACGGCGACGATCACCTGCGGCACCCGCAGCAGGGCCACCACGCTGAGGTGGCGCCGGGTCTGCTCCACCACGCCCTTGCGGGCGTCCACGAGCAGCACGACGGCGTCGGCCGTCGAGGCGCCCGTGACGGTGTTCCGGGTGTACTGCACGTGCCCCGGGCAGTCGGCCAGCACGAAGGTGCGCCGGTCCGTGGCGAAGTACCGGTACGCGACGTCGATCGTGATCCCCTGCTCCCGCTCGGCGCGCAGGCCGTCGGTCAGCAGCGCCAGGTCCAGCCCGCCCTCGGCGCCGCCGAAGCCGCGCTCGGCGGAGGTGCGGGCCACGGCCTCGAGCTGGTCGGCCAGGACGGCCTTGGAGTCGTGCAGGAGGCGGCCCACGAGGGTGGACTTGCCGTCGTCGACCGAGCCGGCCGTGGCCAGGCGGAACAGGGTCCCGGCGGGGGCGTGCCGGTCCAGCAGTGCGGTGCTCATCAGAAGTACCCGTCCTTCTTGCGATCTTCCATGGCCGCCTCGGAGATGCGGTCGTCGGCGCGGGTGGCCCCGCGTTCGGTCAGGGTGGAGGCGGCGACCTCGAGCACGACGTCCTCGACGGTCGCGGCCTCCGAGAGGACGGCGCCGGTGCAGGACATGTCGCCCACCGTGCGGTAGCGCACCGTCCGCGTGGTGACCTCCTCGCCCTCGGCCGGCCGGGAGTGCTCCCCCACGGCGCGCCACATGCCGTCGCGGCGGAAGACCTCCCGCTCGTGCGCGTAGTAGATGGAGGGCAGCTCGATGCCCTCGCGGGCGATGTACCGCCACACGTCCAGCTCGGTCCAGTTGCTGATGGGGAACGCGCGGACGTGCTGGCCGGGGGTGTGACGGCCGTTGTAGAGGTTCCACAGCTCGGGGCGCTGGTTGCGCGGGTCCCACTGCCCGAACGCGTCCCGCAGGCTGATGATCCGCTCCTTGGCCCGCGCCTTGTCCTCGTCACGGCGGCCTCCCCCGAAGACGGCGTCGAACCGGTTGGTCCGGATCGTGTCCAGCAGGGGGGTGGTCTGCAGGGTGTTGCGGGTGCCGTCGGCGCGCTCACGCAGCTCGCCGCGGTCGATGTACTCCTGCACGGAGCCCACCACGAGCCGCAGGCCGAGCCGCTCCACCGTGCGGTCGCGGAACTCGAGGACCTCGGGGAAGTTGTGGCCGGTGTCCACGTGGACCACCGGGAAGGGGATCCTCCCCGGCCAGAAGGCCTTCGCGGCCAGGTGGAGCATCACCACGGAGTCCTTGCCGCCCGAGAAGAGCATGGCGGGGCGCTCGAACTCGGCCACCACCTCGCGGATGATGTGGATCGCCTCGGCCTCCAGGGCGTCCTGGACGTCGGGCCCGGCGGGGCTCACGGTCCCCGGGTCGGGGGCATGGGTGAGGGTCATCGTGTCTCCTTGGTCTGTCTCGGGAGCGGCGCTCAGACGTGGATGCCGCACTCGGTCTTCGCGGTCCCGGCCCAGCGCCCGGCTCGCGGGTCCTCCCCGGGGGCGACGGGGCGGGTGCAGGGGCGGCAGCCGATCGAGGGGTAGCCGTTCTGCAGGAGCAGGTTCACGGGCACGTCGTGGTCCGTGGCGTAGCCGACCAGGTCGTCGAAGCTCCATGGGGCGACGGGGTTGACCTTGACCATGCCGTGGGCCTCGTCCCAGCCCACCAGCGGGGTGTTCGTGCGCGTCGGAGCCTCGTCCCGGCGGACGCCGGTGAACCACAGGTCGTATCCGGCCAGCGCCCGGTTGAGGGGCTCGACCTTGCGCATCGCGCAGCACAGCCCCGGGTCGCGGGCGAACAGGTCCTTGCCGTGGCGCTCGTCCTGCTCGGCCACGGTCAGCTCCGGCAGCACGTCCACCACGGTGACGTCGAGGCGGCGGGCCACCTCGTCGCGCGTCGCGAGGGTCTCGGTGAAGTGGTAGCCGGTCTCCAGGAAGAGGACGTCCACGCCGGGCATCCGCTGCGCCACCAGGTGCGGCAGGACGGCGTCGGCCATGGAGCAGGCCACGGCGGCCCGGCGGAGGTCCACATGGCGGGCGGCCCAGTCGACCACCGCCTCGGCGGGTGCGTCCCAGCCGAGCTCGGCGGCGCCGGACTCCGCGAGCGCCTGCAGGCGCTCGAGGTCCTCGGTCGGACGGGTGGGGGGAACGGTGCTCATCGGAGGGCCTCCTCGTCGACTCGGTGCGCCCACCGGGCGAAGGTCTCGCCCGGCTCGCGCTGCTCGTCGTACCGGCGGACGAGGCGCTCGACGTAGTCGACCAGCCCGTCCGCGCGGACCTTCAGGCCGCGGACGCTGCGTCCGAGGCCGGCCTCGGCGCGGTCCACGGAGGCCAGCCCGCCGCCCAGGTGCACCTGGAAGCCGGGCGTCTGGCCGCCGTCGTCGTCCGGGAGCAGCTGCCCCTTCAGGCCGATGTCCGCGGTCTGGATGCGGGCGCAGGAGTTGGGGCAGCCGTTCACATGCAGGCTCAGCCGCTCGGGGAGGCGATCGGCGAGGTCGGCCAGGCGCTCCTCGAGCTGGGCGATCGCCGCGGTGGCGGTGTCCTTCGTGTCCACGATGGCGAGCTTGCAGAACTCCAGGCCCGTGCAGGCGATGGTGGAGCGGCGGAACACGGACGGCTCCGGGTCCAGCCCCAGCTCCTTCAAGCCGGCCACGACGGCGTCCACCCGGTCCCGCTCCACGTCCAGCACCACGATCTTCTGGTGCGGGGTGGTGCGCAGCCGCGTGGAGCCGTGGGCCTCGAGCAGATCCGCGAGGGCGGTGAGGGTCGTGCCGCTGGAGCGTCCGACGACGGGGGCGGCGCCGATGTAGAAGCGGCCGTCCTTCTGCTCGTGGACCCCCACGTGGTCGCCGGGACGAGTGGGCGGGGCCGGGGCGGGCCCGTCGGGCAGGGCGTAGCCGAGGTACTCCTCCTCCAGCACGGTGCGGAACCTCTCCGGCCCCCAGTCCTCGAGCAGGTACTTCATGCGGGCCTTGTTGCGCAGGCGCCGGTAGCCGTAGTCACGGAAGATGCTCACGACGGCGTGCCACACCTCGGGGGCGCGCTCGGCCGAGACGAAGGCGCCGATCCGGTCGGCCAGGCGGGCCTTCGTGGACAGGCCGCCGCCGACCCACAGGTCGTAGCCGGGGCCCAGCTCGGGGTGGACCACACCGATCAGGGAAACGTCGTTGATCTCGTGGACCACGTCCTGGGAGGGGTGTCCGGTGATGGCGGTCTTGAACTTGCGGGGCAGGTTGGAGACCTCGAGGTCGCCGATCCAGCGGTCCGCGATCTCCCGGATCACGGGCGTGGGGTCGATGATCTCGTCCGCGGCGATCCCGGCCACCGGTGAGCCGAGGATCACGCGCGGCACGTCGCCGCAGGCCTCGGTGGTGGACAGGCCCACGGACTCCAGGCGCCGCCAGATCTCGGGGACGTCCTCGACTCGGATCCAGTGCAGCTGGACGTTCTGCCGGTCGGTGATGTCCGCGGTGTCACGGCCGAAGTCGGTGGAGATCCCGCCGATCACGCGCAGCTGCTCGGTGGTGAGGTCGCCGCCGTCGATGCGCACGCGCAGCATGAAGTAGCGGTCCTCGAGCTCGTGGGGCTCGAGGGTGGCGGTCTTGCCGCCGTCGATCCCCTGCTTCCGCTGGGTGTACAGGCCCCACCAGCGGAAGCGGCCGTGCAGGTCGTCCGAGGGGATCGAGTCGAAGCCCTCCCGGGCGTAGACCTGCTCGATGCGCTCGCGGACGTTCAGGCCGTCGTCCTGCTGCTTGAACTCCTCGTTGTGGTTCAGGGGGGCGGTCCCGTCCACCTTCCACTGGCCGTGCGGCTTGGCGGAGGGACGGCGCGGGGTGCGCGCCGGCCTCGACGTCTCGTTCACCTGGGTCATGGCCGCCACGCTAGAAACCGGGCATGCCGGCCCCAAGATCGTCGACGCGGTTCGTCACGTTCCCGGGGCCGGGCCGCGGCGGGGACCCGGCCCGGCCCCGGTCGTGTGACGGACGGCTCAGCGGCCTCCGGCGGCTCCCCTCGGGGCCTCGGCGAGGGCGGACCGCAGCCGGTCCAGGGCGATCCGCGCCACCAGCGGATGCGGCAGCAGGGGGTCGGTGACCGCGTCCGCGCCGCTCTCGCCGAGTCGGTCGTGGAAGTACCCGGGGGCCAGGAGGTGGGCGGCCACCACGGCGCGACGGCCGGTGGCGCGCACCCGGGCGACGGCGTCGGGCACCCGGGGGGTGGCCGCCGCCCCGAACGCCGCGGTCACGGGCAGTCCCGTGGCCCGGGCCAGGGCCGCGGCCAGGGCGTGCACCTGGGCCTGACCGTCCGCGGCGCGGGTGCCGGCCGCCGCCAGGATGATGTCCGATGTCGCGGCCTCACCGGCCGGCACCGCCTGGGCCACCCGTTCGGCCAGAACGGTCACCAGGCGCGGCTCGACGTCGTCCTCCGCCCCGGCCAGCGGTGCGGCGGCGATCGTGTCGGGTCGGGCGGCCGCGGCGTGGTGGATGTCGTGGTGGACGTGGTGGCCCAGGGACAGCAGCAGCGGCACGATCACGGCCGGCTCCCCCGGGGGCAGGGCCGCCACGACCTCGTCGAGGGAGGGGCTCTGCACGTCCACGTAGGCCTCGTGGACCTGGGCGCCCGGCCCCTCGGCGTCCAGGAGGGCCGCCAGGTCGGCACGGAGGCCGTCGATCACGACGCGGCCGGCCGCATCATGCGTGCCGTGGGCGCAGGCGATCACGTGCAGCACGGGCGCGCTCATGCCGAGCCCACCGCGTCGGCCCGCACGTTCCACGGCCCGCCGCTCACCGGCGGATCACCTTGTGCTGGGCGGCCTGGGCGACCGGCCGCATCACGATCTGATCCAGGTTCACGTGGTGGGGCAGCTCGACGGCGTGGACGCACACCTCGGCGACGTCCTCGGCGGTGAGCGGCTTCTCCACGCCCGCGTAGACGGCGTCGGCGGCGGACTGGTCGCCGCCCAGGCGGTTGCGGGAGAACTCCTCGGTGTGGACCATGCCCGGGAGCACCTCGATCACCCGCACGTTGTGCTCGGCCTCCTCCAGGCGCAGCGCGCCGGTGAGCCCGTGCTGGCCCATCTTCGCGGCGTTGTAGCCGGCGCCGCCCTCGTAGGCGGTGACGGCGGCGGTCGAGGTCAGGTTGAGCACGGTGCCCTCGCCGTGGGTGCGGAGCATGGGCAGGAACGCCTGGCACATCGTCAGGGTGCCGAGCACGTTGACGCGGTACATCCACTCCCAGTCGGCGCGGTCGCCGTCGCCCACCGCGTCCGTGCCGAGCGCGCCGCCGGCGATGTTGACGAGGGTGTCGGCGCCGCCGTCGGCCTCGACGCGCGAGGCCAACGCGGCGACGGCGGCCTCGTCCGTGACGTCCAGGGGGGCGGGGACGACGTCGCCGCTCACGCCCTCGGCCCGGGCGTCGGCAGCGAGGGTCTCGAGGCGCTCGGCCCGGCGGCCGACGGCGTACACGCGCCAACCGCGGCGGGCGAGCTCGAGGGCCGTGGCGCGGCCGATGCCGCTCGTGGCCCCCGTCACGACGGCGGCGCGGGCGGGGTTCTTCGCAGGTTCATGGGTGTGGCTCACGCCTCCGACCGTAGCCGAGCCGCGCCGTTCGGAGCACCGCCCGGATCACCTCCGCCAGGTCGACCGACTGGAAGGGCGGGACGTCCCGGGCGTCGTCGCAGGCCCGGCCCGCCGCCCCGGTCATGGGAGGATGGCGGGCATGGCTGAGAACACGCAGGGCACAGACACGCCCATCGACGCATCGACCCCGTCCACCCCCGCCGCCGGCGCCGTGGCCGTGCCGGACAAGCCGGCCCTCGAAGGCCTCGAGGAGAAGCTGACCGCCCGCTGGGCCGACGAGCGCACCTATGCGTTCGACACGCAGACCACCCGCGAGCAGGTCTACTCGATCGACACTCCCCCGCCGACCGCCTCCGGCTCGCTGCACGTGGGCCACGTCTTCTCCTACACGCAGACCGACGTGCTCGCCCGCTACCAGCGCATGAACGGCAAGAACGTGTTCTACCCGATGGGCTGGGACGACAACGGCCTGCCCACCGAGCGCCGCGTGCAGAACTACTACGGCGTCCGCTGCGACCCCGCCAAGCCGTACGTGGAGGGCTACCGACCGCCGGAGAAGCCGGCGAAGAACCAGCGCGACTGGGACGTGATCTCCCGCAAGAACTTCATCGAGCTCTGCGAGGAGCTCGCCGTCGAGGACGAGAAGGTCTTCGAGGACCTCTTCACCCGTCTCGGCCTGTCCGTCGACTGGGACATGACCTACCGGACCATCGACGACGTCTCCCGTGCCGTCTCCCAGCGCGCCTTCCTGGCCGGCATCGCCTCGGGCGACGCCTATCTGGCCGAGGCCCCCACCATGTGGGACGTGACCTTCCGCACCGCCGTGGCCCAGGCCGAGCTCGAGGACCGCGAGGTCCCCGGCGCCTACCACCGCTACGCCTTCACCGCTGCGGACGGCGAGCAGGTCTTCATCGAGACCACCCGCCCCGAGCTGCTGGCCTCCTGCTCCGGCCTGGTCGCCCACCCGGACGACGAGCGCTACCAGCACCTGTTCGGCACGACCGTCACCTCCCCGCTGTACGGCGTGGAGGTCGAGGTCTTCCCGCACCCGCTGGCCAAGCCGGACAAGGGCTCCGGCATCGCCATGGTCTGCACCTTCGGCGACCTCAACGACGTCACCTGGTGGCGCGAGCTGCAGCTGCCGACCCGCACCCTGATCGGCCGTGACGGCCGGTTCGCCGCCGACACCCCCGAGTGGATCACCACGGACGCCGGCCGACAGGCCTATGCGGACACCGTGGCCGGCAAGACCGTGTTCTCCGCCAAGCAGGGTGTGGTGGACGCCCTCACCGCGGCCGGCCTGCTGGACGGAGAGCCGAAGAAGATCATGCACGCCGTGAACTTCTACGAGAAGGGCGACAAGCCGCTCGAGGTCGTCACCTCCCGCCAGTGGTACATCCGCAACGGCGGCCGCGACGCCGACCGCCGCGCGGAGCTGATCGAGCGCGGCCGCGAGCTCTCCTGGCACCCGGAGCACATGCGCCACCGCTACGAGAACTGGGTCGAGGGCCTCAACGGAGACTGGCTCGTCTCCCGCCAGCGCTTCTTCGGAGTGCCGATCCCGGTCTGGTACCCGCTGGACGCGGAGGGTGAGCCCGACTATGAGAACCCGATCCTCCCGGCCGACGAGCAGCTCCCCGTGGACCCGGCCGCCGAGGCCGCTCCGGGGTATTCCGAGGACCAGCGCGACGTCCCCGGCGGCTTCACCGGCGACCCGGACGTCCTGGACACCTGGGCCACCTCCTCACTGACCCCGCAGATCGTGGGCCGCTGGTCCCGGGACGACGCGTTCTTCAGCAGCGTGTTCCCGTTCGACCTGCGCCCGCAGGGCCACGACATCATCCGCACCTGGCTGTTCTCCACGGTGGTACGCGCCCACGCCCTCAATGGCTCCGTGCCGTGGACGGACACCGCGCTCTCCGGCTGGATCCTCGACCCGGACCGCAAGAAGATGTCCAAGTCCAAGGGCAACGTGGTGGTCCCGACCGACATCCTGGACCAGTTCGGCTCGGACGCGGTCCGCTACTGGGCCGCCTCAGCCCGCCTCGGCGCGGACACCGCCTACGAGGTGGCGCAGATGAAGATCGGCCGCCGCCTGGCCATCAAGCTGCTCAACGCCGCCAAGTTCGTGCTGAACCTGGGCGCCACCCAGGACGCCGTCATCCGCACGGCCGACGACGCCGCGGCCGTCACCAACCCGCTGGACGCCTCCCTGCTGGCGCGCCTCGCGGTCTCCGTGGAGCAGGCGACCCGCGCGTTCGAGGCCTACGACTACGCGCGTGCCCTCAACGTGACCGAGCAGTTCTTCTGGGCCTTCACCGACGACTACGTGGAGCTCGTGAAGGACCGTGCCTACGGCGGCCACGGCGAGGCCGAGCAGGCCTCTGTGGTGACCACGCTGGCCACCACCCTGGACGCCCTGCTGCGTCTGCTGGCCCCGTTCCAGCCGTTCGCCACCGAGGAGGTGTGGAGCTGGTGGCGCGCCGGCTCCGTGCACACCGCCGCGTGGCCGGGCGCCGCGGACGAGGTGGCGTCCCTGTCCTTCGCCGCCTCTTCCGGCGACGCCGAGGTCCTGCCCACCGTGGCGCAGGTCCTGGGCGGCGTCCGCAAGGCGAAGTCCGAGGCCAAGGTGAAGCAGCGGACCGAGGTGCGCTCCGCCGTGGTGACCGGGCCGGCCGAGTGGCTCGAGAAGCTGCGCGGCGGCCTGGCGGACCTCAAGGCGGCCGGCAACATCGCGGACCTGTCCCTCACGCAGGGCGAGGCCGGCGAGGCCGCGCCGCTGACCGTCTCCGACGTGCAGCTGGCACCGGTCGAGGACGACTGATCCCCGCCGCGCGTTCCCGGACGGTGTCTCGGGAGCGCACGCGGCACGACGACGGCCCCGTCGCCCGTCACGGGCGGCGGGGCCTTCGTCTGCCCGTCGCCGACGAGCGCAGCCGGACGTCAGCGGAAAATGAACTCAGGACACCCTTGCCTGAGTGAATTTCGGCACCGGATAAATCCTATTTCCCTCCCAGGTCCTCCCTGGCCGGCCACCCGAATCCCCTCGTAGCGTCCAGGCCGTGAACAGCCTCCCCCTGCACCCGCTGATGGTGCACCTGCCCGTCATCCTCATCCCGCTGACCGTGCTCATGGCCCTGCCGGCCGTGCTCTCCCGCCGCTGGTTCCAGTGGTCCGCCCCGCTGACGCTCGCCTTCTCCCTCGCAGCGGCGGTCGGCTCCGTGCTGACCGCGGCCACCGGTGAACAGCTCGCCGCGTCCGACGGCGAGGCCTCCGCCCTGCTGTGGCAGCATGCGCAGCTCGGTGAGAAGACCCGCAACCTGGCGATGCTCCTGTTCCTGCTCCTCCTCGTCTGGACCGCTCTGTCCTGGCACCGCTCCCCCGCCGCGCTGCGCCGCATCGGCGAGCGGATCCCCGCCCTCCACCTGGTGCTGGCGGTCCTGGTCCTGCTGGTCGGCGTGGCGGAGGTGGTCGTCGCGGTCCAGGCTGGCCACGCGGGAGCCCAGCTCGTCTGGCAGGGCGAGGGCTCCGGGACGCAGAGCGGAGGCGGGCTGGGCACCGGCGGCGGCCGCCCCTGAGTCCCTGACGTTCCCGCCCCCGCCTGGCGACACGGAACGGCCCCGACACCTCGAGGAGGTGACGGGGCCGTCATCGCGCCCGTGGCAGGGGGCCCGCTGCCGTCAGCGTGGGATGTTCGTGGCCCGGAGCTGGTACGTCGCAGCGTACGTCGGACAGCCTGCCGCCGGATCGGAGTTCGTCGGGAGGCGGCGGCACCCCCGTGGGGTGTCGTGGTGCACGTCCCGGTCGTGCTCCTGCCGCATGTCTGAGTGCGGTCACCGCGGCAGGGGTGGACACTGAGAGGATGAAACCGACACCCGATCCCGCCCCGGCCGGCCGCCGCGCCTCCGATGGCTCCGCCCGGCGGATGTCCGCCGCCCTCGCCGCCATGGGCGTGCTCCACTTCGTCCGCCCCGAACCCTTCGACGGGCTGATCCCGCCGTTCCTGCCCGGCTCGGCCCGCGCGTGGACCCACGGCTCCGGCGTGGCCGAGCTGGCCGTGGCGGGTCTGCTGGCCGTCCCGCACACCCGGCGCGCGGGCGGACGCGCCGCGCAGGCGCTCTTCCTCGGCGTGTGGCCCGGCAACGCGTGGATGGCCTGGCGGTGGCGACGCCGGCCCTGGCCGGCGCAACTGGTCTCCCTCGGGCGGCTGCCCCTGCAGGTCCCCCTGATCCGCGCGGCCGGCCGGGTGGCGCGCCGCTGACCCCCGCCGCCCCGCGCCCCCGACAACGCCGGCCCCGCACCTTCGCGCTGAAGGTGTGGGGCCGGCGTCGTGCGAGCCGGGGGCTCAGTCGAACTGCGGGTCGGTGGTGCGGGCGCGCTTGATCTCGTAGAAGTACGGGAACTGCGCCAGTCGGACGGCCGCGTCGAAGATCTCGCCGGCCTCCTCGCCGCGCGGGATGCGGGTCATCACCGGGCCGAAGAAGGCGGTGCCGTCGAAGGACACCACCGGGGTGCCGACGTCGTTGCCCACGAGTTCCTCGGCGGCGCGCTGCTTGGCACGGAGGTCGTCGTCGGCGGCGTCGGTGCGGGTGGCCTCGAGGATCGGGGCGGCGTCGAGGCCGAGCTCCGCCGCGGCCCCCGTGACGACGGCTTCGTAGTCCTGGTTCCCCTCGTTGTGGATGCGCGTCCCCACGGCCGTGTACCAGTCGGACAGCAGCTCCGGGTGGTGCTCGCCGACGTGGAGGGTGGCACGGCCCGGCATGAGGCCGCGGTCCGTGTGCCGGCGGTAGTCCTCGGGCAGCTCACGGCCCTCGTTGAGCATGTAGAGGGACATCTGGTGGAAGGTGACGGAGAGGTCCCGGACCTTCTCCACCTCGAGGATCCAGCGGGAAGTGATCCACGCGAAGGGGCAGGTGGGGTCGAAGTAGAAGTCGACGACGGGGGCGGTGTTCTCGCTCATGTCCGGACCAACCCCCGCGCGGGGCCGGGCATTCCCGGCTCAGGCCGTGCGGCGGCGGCGCTTGCGCTCGACCTCGGCGGGGATGAGCAGGGGCTCGGCCTGCCCCGTGACCACATCCCCGGAGATCACCACGGTGCCCACGTCCGTGCGCGAGGGCAGCTCGAACATCACCGGCTTGAGGACGTCCTCCATGATGGAGCGCAGCCCGCGGGCGCCGGTGCCCCGGGCCTGCGCGAGCTCCACCACCGCATCCAGCGCCTCGGGCTCGAACTCCAGCTCCACGCCGTCCATGAGGAACATCTTCTGGTACTGCTTGAGGAGCGCGTTCTTCGGCTCGGTGAGCACCCGCACGAGCTGGTCGTGGGTGAGGTCCTCCACCGTGGTGATGACGGGGAGCCGGCCGATGAACTCGGGGATCAGGCCGAACTTGAGCAGGTCCTCCGGGCGGACGTCCGCATAGGAGACCTCCCCGGAGCCCAGGTGGTTCAGCGGGGCGCCGAAGCCGATGCCCTTGCGACCGGCCCGGGAGCCGATGATCTCGTCGAGGCCCGCGAAGGCGCCCGCCACGATGAACAGCACGTTGGACGTGTCGATCTGCAGGAACTCCTGGTGCGGATGCTTGCGGCCGCCCTGCGGCGGGACCGACGCCACCGTGCCCTCGAGGATCTTCAGCAGCGCCTGCTGCACGCCCTCGCCGGAGACATCCCGGGTGATGGAGGGGTTCTCCGACTTCCGGGAGATCTTGTCGATCTCGTCGATGTAGATGATGCCCTGCTCGGCGCGCTTGACGTCGTGGTCCGCGGCCTGGATCAGCTTGAGGAGGATGTTCTCCACGTCCTCGCCCACGTAGCCGGCCTCCGTGAGGGAGGTGGCGTCCGCCACGGCGAACGGCACGTTGAGCATGCGCGCGAGCGTCTGGGCCAGGTAGGTCTTGCCGGAGCCGGTGGGGCCCACCATGAGGATGTTGGACTTGCCGACCTCGACGTCCGCGAGGTCGTCCCGCTCCTCCAGGCGCTCGGCGAGGTCCCCGCCGCGGCCCTGCGGCCCGCGCACCCGCTTGTAGTGGTTGTACACGGCGACGGCGAGGGACCGCTTGGCGGCCTCCTGGCCGATCACATAGCGCTCGAGGTGCTCGAAGATCTCCCGGGGGGTGGGGAGTTCGAGCTCGTCCGTCTCCGCGGCCTCGCCGAGCTCCTCCTCGATGATCTCGTTGCAGAGCTCGATGCACTCGTCGCAGATGTACACGCCCGGGCCCGCGATGAGCTTGCGGACCTGCTTCTGGCTCTTCCCGCAGAACGAGCACTTGAGCAGGTCGGCGCTCTCTCCGATGCGCGCCATGGGGTTCTCCTCCGGGTCAGGGGCGACCGAGGGCGGCGCACAGGCGGCGTCGTCGTCGGGATGTGGATCCAGGATAAGCACAGGGCCGGACGCGTTAAGCGCGTGCGGCGGGTCGTCCCGGACGGGACGGGCCCCGCCCGCCGCGGCGCGGCGGGCGGGGCCCGGGGGCCGGAGCGGTCAGGCTCCGGTGCGGGTGATCTTGCGGGGGGCCAGCACCTCGTCCACGAGGCCGTACTCCTTGGCGCCCTCGGCGGAGAGGAACTTGTCCCGGTCGATGTCCCGGGAGACGTCCTCGGGCGTCCGGTTGGACAGGGAGGCCAGGGTCTGCTCCATCCAGACGCGCATGCGGTTGATCTCGTTCGCGTGGATCTCCAGGTCCGTGGCGGTGCCGCGGTCACCCTGCATGGCGGGCTGGTGGATGAGCACGCGGGCGTTCGGCAGCGCCAGGCGCTTGCCGGGGGCGCCGGCG
This sequence comes from Micrococcus porci, assembly GCF_020097155.1. NCBI lineage: Bacteria > Bacillati > Actinomycetota > Actinomycetes > Micrococcales > Micrococcaceae > Micrococcus > Micrococcus porci. Next base: position 1,981,353 of record NZ_CP083691.1, read on the forward strand.
GCCAGCAGTACCGCCGCCGCGGAGGCGGCCTGGCCCAGGCACACGGTCTGCACCTCGGGGCGGATGAACTGCATGGTGTCGTAGATCGCCGTCATCGCGGTGAAAGAGCCGCCGGGCGAGTTGATGTAGAGCGTGATGTCGCGTTCGGAGTCCATGGCCTCCAGCACGAGCAGCTGCGCCATGATGTCGTCCGCCGAGGCGTCGTCCACCTGGGAGCCGAGGAACACGATGCGGTCCTCGAACAGCTTGGCGTAGGGGTCCTGGCGCTTGAAGCCGTACGGGGTGCGCTCCTCGAACTGCGGGAGGATGTAGCGCGCGCTCGGGGCGGCCTGGCTGGGCGTGCCGACGGGGAGGCCGGCGGGGAACTGGGTCATTCTGCTTCTCCTCGAGAGGTCTGCGGGCGGTCCGGGCGCGGGCTCAGCCCTCGACGCCGCCGCCGCCGGTCACGGACGCCGCGGACTGGGCGATGCGGTCGATGAAGCCGTACTCGAGGGCCTCCTGCGCGGTGAACCACTTGTCGCGCGCGTTGTCCTCCAGGATGGTCTCCACGGACTGGCCGGTCTGCGCGGCGGTGAGCTCGGCCATGATCTGCTTCATGTGCAGGATCAGCTGGGCCTGGATCCGGATGTCCGACTCCGTGCCGCCGATGCCGCCCGAGGGCTGGTGCATGAGGATGCGCGCGTGGGGGGTGGCGTAGCGCTTGCCCGGGGCGCCCGAGGCCAGCAGGAACTGGCCCATGGAGGCGGCGAGGCCGGTGGCGACGGTCACCACGTCGTTCGGGATGTACTGCATGGTGTCGTAGATCGCCATGCCCGCGGTGACGGAGCCGCCCGGGGAGTTGATGTACAGGTAGATGTCCTTCTCCGGGTCCTCCGCGGAGAGCAGGAGCAGCTGCGAGCAGATCGCGTTGGCGTTGTCGTCCCGCACGTCCGAGCCGAGCCAGATGATCCGGTTCTTGAGCAGCTGGTTGTAGAGGTAGTCCTCGCGCTGCGTCGGCTCCACCGACGTCATGCGGGGGGTGAGGTCCGTCATCACGGCCGCCTTCCTGTTCGGGTCAGGGTTCGGGCCCCCGACGCCCGCCTGGGGAGGCGGCGCGGACGGGTCCCGGATCGTGGTCGAGACTAGCCCGCGCGTCCCCGGCGCGGGTGCCCCCGCCGGGCCGTTTCGCTCATGGCGTGCCCCCGGCGCCACCCTCGCCCCCTCACGACGACGGCGCCCCCTCCCAGCGGAAGGGGGCGCCGTCGTCGCGCGTCACGCGGAGCGGGGAGGGATCAGGCCTCCTCGGACTCCTCGGCCTCGGCCTTCTTGGCGGCCGGCTTCTTCGCGGCGGCCTTCTTGGCGGCGGCCTTCTTGGCGGGGGCCTTCTTGGCCGGCTTCTCCTCCGCCTTCTCCTCCTCGGCGGCGGCGGGGGTGACGAAGGCGGTGAGGTCCACGGCGTTGCCGTCGGTGTCGGTGACCACGGCGTGCTCGAGGACCTTGGCTAGGGCCTTGCGGCGACGGACCTCGCCCATGATCATCGGGATCTGGCCGGCCTGGTCCAGCATCATCGCGAACTGGTTCGGGTCCATGCCGTACTCGGCGGAGGTCGCGAAGATGTACTCGATCAGCTCGCCCTGGTCCACGGTCACGGACTCGGCCTCGGCGACCTCGTCGAGGATGACCTCGTTGGCGAAGGCCTCGCGGGTGTTCTTCTCGAGCTCCTCGCGGTGCTCCGGGGTGTCGTGCTCGTCGCCCGCGGAGTGGCCGCCCTGGGAGAAGTGCTGCTCGAGCTGCTCGGCGATGACGTTCTCGGGGACCGGCACCTCCACGAGCTTGCCCAGCTCGGCGAGGACCTTGTCGCGGGCCTCGACGCCCTGGCGGGTCTCGGCGGCCTCCGCGGCCTTCTTCTTCAGGTCCTCCTTGAGCTCGGCGATGGTGTCGAACTCGGAGGCCAGCTGGGCGAAGTCGTCGTCCGCCTCGGGGAGCTCGCGCTCCTTCACGGCCTGCAGGACGAGCTTCACGGTGGCGGTCTCGCCGTCGTGCTCGCCGCCGTTGAGGGTGGTCTCGAAGGTGGCGTCCTCGCCGGCGGACAGGCCCTCGAGGGCCTCGTCGATGCCGTCGAGCATGGTGCCGGCGCCCACCTGGTAGGACAGGCCCTGGGCCTGGTCGACCTGCTCCTCGCCGACGGTGGCGGTCAGGTCCATGGTCACGAAGTCGTCCTTCGCGGCCGGGCGGTCCACATCCTTGAGGGTGCCGAAGCGGGAGCGCAGGGCGTCCAGCTGGGCCTGCTCGTCCTCGTCCGTGGCCTGGGCGGGCTCCACGGTGACCTCGATGCCCTTGTAGTCGGGCAGCTCGATGGTGGGGCGCACGTCGAACTCGGCGGTGAACTCCACCGGGCCCTCGGCAGCGGCCGGGGTGGCGGTGACGTCGACCTCGGGGGTGGAGATCGGGGTGACCTCGGCCTCGGCGAGGGCCTGGCCGAACCAGGTGTTCAGGCCGTCGTTCACGGCCTGGTCGACGACGGCCTCGCGGCCGAAGCGCTGCTCGATCAGGCGCGCCGGGACCTTGCCCTGACGGAAGCCGGGGACCTGCACCTGCATGGCGATGTCCTTGTAGGCCTTGTCCAGGACGGGCTTCACCTCCTCGAACGGCACCTCGACGGTCAGCTTGACGCGGGTCGGGCTGAGGTTCTCTGCGGTGGACTTGACCACGGACGGCTCCTGTTGAACTGGTTGTCGGATTGGATCGGACGTCGAGTCGGGGTGACAGGATTTGAACCTGCGGCCTCACGCTCCCAAAGCGCGCGCTCTACCAAGCTGAGCTACACCCCGCTGCGGGAACACCGCGCGGGGGGACGCCCTGCCGCGGCGCGCCGGGCACCCGAGACTCTGCCCGGGGGCAGACTGTGGAATCCTAGCGTGCCCTGCCGTCGGGGGCGAAAATCCGCCGCTGCCGACACCGCGCACCGCCCCTCAGCGGCGGCCCGTGAACCCGTCCATGGCGCGGTTCACTCCGAGGACGTCCATGACGCGGTCGAACGCCGGCACGGGCAGGGCACGCAGCGGCGCGATCAGCTGCACCGCCGGGGGCAGCACGAGGCGCTCGCGCCCGGCCTCGACGGCGTCCACCACCTGCGCGGCCACGGCCTCCGGCTCGAGGATGGGCAGCAGGGCCGGCACCTTCGTGCGGACTCCGGCGAACATGCCGGTGGAGATGTAGAAGGGGCAGACCACCAGCGAGGTCACCGGCGCGTCGGCGCGGCGCAGCTCGGCCCGCAGGGACTCGGCGAAGCCCACGGCCGCGTGCTTGGAGGCGGAGTAGTCGGTCTGCCGGGCCACGCCCACGAGACCGGCGGCCGAGGCGACGGTGACGACCGCGCCCCGACCCCGCTCGAGCATCCCGGGCAGGAGGGCGCGCGTGGTCCAGTACCCGGCCAGGGCGTTCACCTCGAACGTCCGGCGGATCCCCTCCTCCGTGGTCTCCAGCAGCGGGGTGCCGGTGACCACGCCGGCGTTGTTCACCAGCACGTCGACCGCCTCGGCGCGGGCCGCGGCGGCCTCGACGGCGGCGGTGTCCGTCACGTCCACGCATGCGGCCTCCCCGCGCGCCCCGAGGGCGGCGACCTCGGCCGCGACGGTGCGGGCGGCGGCGTCGTCCCGGTCCCAGACGTGGACGACGGCGGCGCCGCGCCGGGCGGCCTCGAGTGCCATGAGGCGGCCGATGCCGGAGCCGGCGCCGGTGATCAGGACGGCGCGGCCGGCCAGGGGCAGCGGGCGGCGCCCGCGGAGTCGGTTCAGGATGGGGGTCATGGGGAGGCCGTTCTGCCGGGACGGCGCCGGGTCCGCCGGGGAGGCGGGGGCTGCGCGCGTGCTAGGGTGGACGCCGCCGGTCCGCCGTCCAGGGGACCCGCGGGGACGTAGCTCAATGGTAGAGCCCCAGTCTTCCAAACTGGCTACGCGGGTTCGATTCCCGTCGTCCCCTCCACGAGCACCACATGCCGCAGAGCCCGGAGCGATCCGGACCCTGCGTCGTCTCCGGTTCCGTCAGTACAGGGTGCCGCCCGTGGCACCCAGGACCTCCCCCGAGACGTAGCTCGCCTCCGTGCTCGCGAGGAACACGTAGGCCGGGGCCATCTCCGCCGGCTGGCCCGGCCGGCCGAGCGGGGCGTCCTGGCCGAGCACGTCCACCTGCTCGGGTGCCCGGCCCAGGCTCACCTGGATGGGGGTCCAGATGGCCCCGGGCACCACGGCGTTGACGCGGATGCCGCGCGGGGTCAGCTGCTGGGCGAGCGCCTTGGTGATGCTGACGATGGCGCCCTTGGTCCCGGCGTAGTCCACCAGGCCCGGCAACGGCGTCGTGGCCTGCGTGGACGCGGTGTTCACGATCGCTGCGCCGGCGGGCAGGTGCGGGAGCGCCTCCTGGACGATCCAGATCAGCGCGAACACGTTGATCTCAAACGTGTCGCGGACCTGCCGGGGGTCCAGCTCCGCGAGGTCGTCCACGTACCTCTGCTCGCCGGCCACGTTGGCGATCAGGTCCAGCCCGCCCAGGAACTTGACGGCGTCGCGCACGAGGGCCCGGGTGGCGGCCTCGTCGCGCAGGTCCACCTCCCGTGCGACGTGGCGCACACCTTCGGCATCCAGGAGCTCTGTGGTGCGCGCCGCGTCCTCGGCCTCCTCCGGCAGGTGCGTGAAGACGACGTCGGCCCCCTCCCGCGCGTAGGCCAGGGCCACGGCGCGGCCGATGCCGCTGTCGCCTCCGGTGACGAGCGCGCGCCGGCCCTTCAGCCGGCCGATGCCCACATAGGTGTCCTCGCCGCAGTCCGGCTCGGGGTCCATGCGGGCGGAGAGGCCCGGCTCCTCCTGCGTCTGGCGCTCAGGAGCGAAGCGCGGGAACTGGGTCAGCGGATCGGGAAGGTCGTGGGTGCTCATGCAGCCACGCTAGGACCGGCTCCCGGCGACGCTCGAGGGACGGAGGTCCGAGCCCCCTCGCCGGCTCAGCGCTGGCAGTCGGTGCAGCGGAACAGGTTCCGCGCGGCCATCTCCTCCCGGACGATCGCGTCCTGCCCGCACACCCGGCACGGCATCCCCTGCCGCCGGTACACATAGTTCGCGTGCTCCGGCCAGGCGTCCTCGGCGGCCACGCCGGGCCGGTGCTCCGGGGCCGTGGTGACGATGCGCCCCAGGCGCACGCCATCGCGCATCAGCGCCTGCGCGTCGGCGTAGAGCGCGGCCAGGACGTCCGCCCCCACGTCCCGGGCGGGCGTCCAGGGGTCGAGGCCGGCGCGGAAGAGGACCTCGGCCCGGTAGATGTTCCCGATGCCGCCCACCATGGACTGGTCCATGAGCACGACGCCGACCGGCCGGCCCGTGCGGGCGGCTCGGGCGACGAAGGCGGCCGGGTCGTCGTCGTTGAGAGGGTCCGGGCCGAGCTTGGAGGTGACCTCCGCGAGTTCCTGCGGGGTGAGCACCCGGCAGGTGCCGGCGCCGATCAGGTCGGCCCAGCCGTGCGCGGACCGCAGGCGAAGACGCACCGTGGGTCGGGCCGGCGGGGGCTCGGCCGCGGCGAGCGCGCCGTGGTCCTCGGTCTCGCCGATGCGCCGGGGCGCACCGATGGAGGAGGCAGCCGCGAACGCCTCGTCGCCGCCGAAGGTCATGGCCCCGTACATGCCCAGGTGCACGTTGAGCGTCAGACCGCCCTCGATGTCCGCGAAGAAGTGCTTGCCGTGCGCCCACGCGCGCTCCAGGACGCGACCGTCGAGGAGGGCGGCGCCGTCGGCGAAGCGGCCCTGGGGGCTCGACGCGGCGAGCGCCTGCCCGCCGAAGACGTCCTGCACCTGCCGGGCGAGTCGGTGGATGGAGTGCCCCTCAGGCACTCACATCACCACCTCGCCGGTCTGCTCGTAGTGGGCGATCTTGCCGATGCGGCGCACGTGGCGCTCGTCCTCGGAGAAGGGCTCGGCGAGGAACGCCTCGATGATCGCGGTGGCCTCCTCGAGGGAGTGCTGCCTGCCGCCCACGGCGACGACGTTCGCGTCGTTGTGCTCGCGGGCGAGCTTCGCGGTGTCCAGGTTCCAGGCCAGGGCGGCGCGGACGCCGGCCACCTTGTTGGCGGCGATCTGCTCGCCGTTGCCGGAGCCGCCCAGCACGATGCCGAGCGAGTCCAATCCCTGCTCGCGGTCGGCGACGACGGCGCGGGCGGCGTTGATGCAGAAGCCCGGGTAGTCGTCCTGCGCGTCGTACTCGGTGGGTCCGTGGTCCACCATCTCGTAGCCGGCGGCGGTGAGGTGCTCCACCAGGTGGGCGGACAGCTCCATGCCGGCGTGGTCGGTGGCGATGTGGACGCGCATGCGCAGACTCCTTATGGGCGGGGGCTCGGGGTCCACGCCAGTCTAGTGAGGGGCGGGGCGCCCCGAGGGCGACGACGTGTCCCGTTTCCCGATGCTCTCCGACGCCCAGTGGGAGCCGATCACCCCGATGCTGCCTGCTCGCACGGGCCGGCCGGCAGGCCCTTCGCGGATGCGCGGATGATGGTCGAGGCCATCATCTACCGGTACAGGTGCTTCGATCGCCTGGCGCGATCTGCCCAAGGTCTTCGGGCCGTGGTGGAGAGGTGTGGACCTGGCACCGGCGCATGACCGAACAGGGCACCTGGGACACGGTGCTGACAACACTGACCCCTGCAGCGGACGCGGAAAGCTCGGTGGACTGGTCTCTATCCCGGTGGACTCCACGATCACCCGGGCACATCGGCACGCCACGAACCCCACCCGCCACACAGGGGGATGGATCGAACTCCAAGAGTCCGCGGGATGAGCCGGCCGATCACGGCATCGGACGCTCTCGCGGCGGGCTGAGCACGGAGATCCATCAGCTCGTGGACGGGACCGGGCTGCCGCTGGTCAGCCTGATCACCGCTGGCCACACCGGTGACTCGCCCATGCTTCTGCCGTTGCTGGCGCAGCTGCGCGTGGCCCACCCGGTAGACAGCCCGTGGGCCCCGACGCGGCCGCCGACAAGGGCCGCAACGTCATCGAGCGCCAGTACGCCCAACTCAAGCAGTGGTGCGTGCTGGCAACCCGGTATGACAAGTACGCGATCGTCTACCGGGCCGCGGTGATCCTGAAGGCGGTGCTCGGGTGGTCGAAGGCATTGTCAGACACGCCCTGGCGGGTTCCACCCCTCGCCCCACGTGTCCCCCTCGTGTCCGCGGCCGCCTGGCCGCCTGCGCAGACTCTAGGGCCGGCCCGCCCCGGGGCGCGCCGCTCACGACATCCGGGCCAGGTGGCACACTGGGGGCCATCACCGCATCGTGGCCCCCACCACAGGGACCGCATGCCGCCATCGACCCCGACACCCAGGAGGACGCGCACCGTGACCACCGCCGCCGCCATGAACATCACCCGCGAGGAGGCCGCCGCGCGCGCCGCGGCGCTGACCGTGGAGTCCTACCAGGTCGCCCTCGACCTGACCCGCGGCGCCGAGCGCTTCGGCTCCACCACCACCGTGACCTTCTCCGCCGCCGACGAGGCCGTGGGCACGCAGACGTGGATCGACTTCATGGCCACGCAGGCCCCCGAGGTGACGCTCAACGGCCAGGCCGTGGACGTGGCGGACTTCGACGGCGCGCGCCTGCCCATCGGACCGCTGGCGGCGGAGAACACCCTCGTGGTGGACGGCCTGGCCGACTACACGACCACCGGCGAGGGCCTGCACCGCTTCGTGGACCCCGTCGACGACGAGGTCTACCTCTACTCCCAGTTCGAGGTCCCGGACTCCCGCCGCATGTTCGCCGTGTTCGAGCAGCCCGACCTCAAGGCGACCTTCGCCTTCACCGTGACCGCCCCCGCGCACTGGGCCGTGGTGTCCAACCAGCCGGAGGCCGCCCACCGGACGCTCGGCGTCGTCGAGACCCCGGAGGCCCCGGAGGGGGTGGACGCCGCCGTGTGGGAGTTCACCCCCACCCCGCGCATCTCCTCCTACATCACCGCGCTCGTGGCGGGCCCGTACAAGTCCGTGCACTCCGAGCTCACCAGCGCCGACGGCCGCACCGTGCCGCTGGGCGTGTACTGCCGCGGCTCGCTCTTCGAGCACCTCGACGCGGACGAGGTCTTCGACCTGACCCGCCGCGGCTTCGAGTTCTTCGAGGCCCAGTACGGCCACCCCTACCCGTTCGACAAGTACGACCAGCTGTTCGTGCCCGAGTTCAACGCGGGCGCCATGGAGAACGCCGGCTGCGTGACCTTCCTGGAGTCCTACGTGTTCCGCGGCACCGTCACGGACGCCGTCCGCGAGCGCCGCGCCATCACGATCCTCCACGAGCTGGCCCACATGTGGTTCGGCGACCTGGTGACCATGAAGTGGTGGAACGACCTGTGGCTCAACGAGTCGTTCGCCGAGTTCATGTCCACGCTGGCCGCCGCGGAGAACACGCGGTACGAGGGCGCGTGGACCACGTTCTCCTCGATGGAGAAGAACTGGGCGTACCGCCAGGACCAGCTCTCCTCCACGCACCCGATCACGGCGGAGATCCGGGACCTCGACGACGTCCTCGTGAACTTCGACGGGATCACCTACGCCAAGGGTGCGTCCGTGCTGCGCCAGCTGGTGGCGTGGGTGGGCCAGGAGAACTTCATGGCCGGCGTGCGCGCGTACATCGAGAAGAACGCGTGGTCCAACACGGAGCTGCCGGACCTCATGACCGAGCTGGAGGCGGCCTCCGGGCGCGACCTCTCCGAGTGGACCCGCCTGTGGCTGGAGACCTCGGGCGTGAACACGCTGGCCGTGCAGGTGGACGCGGACTACGCCGGCACCATCACCTCCCTGCGCCTGCACCAGTCCGCCCCGGACGGCTCCCCCGCCGCCCCCGGCGACGACGTGCTGCGCCCGCACCGCATCGCCGTGGGCTTCTACGACCTCGACGAGGCGACCGGCCGACTGACCCGCACCGAGCGCTTCGAGCTCGACGCCGCCGGCGAGGTGACGGAGGTGGCGGAGGCCGCCGGGCGTCGTCGCCCGGCGCTGATCCTGCCCAACGACGACGACCTGGCCTACGCGAAGATCCGCCTGGACGACGCGTCCTGGGAGACCGCGGGCGCCCGTCTGGCGGACGTGGACTCCTCCCTGGCCCGCACCCTGCTGTGGGGTGCGGCCTGGGACACCGTGCGCGACGGCGAGGCCTCGGCCGCCTGGTTCGTGGACCTGATCCTGACGAACATCGGCCGAGAGCAGGACTCCACCGTGATCCAGACGCTGCTGCGCCAGCTGGCCACCGCGATCTCGCAGTACCTGCCGGAGGAGCGGTCCGCGCAGGTGCGCGCCGACGCGGCGAACCGCCTCTGGATGCTGGTGGAGCAGGCCGAGCCCGGCTCGGACGCGCAGCTGCAGTTCGTCAAGGCGTTCGCCCTGCACGCTCGCGAGGAGGGGCAGCTCACCGCCCTGGCGGACGTGTGGGACCGCTCCTCCGAGCTGCCCGGCCTGGACCTGACCACGGACCTGCGCTGGGAGCTGCTCACGGCTCTGGTGGCCGCCGGCCGTGCGGGCGAGACGGAGATCGCGGCAGCCGAGACCGAGGACCCCACCGCCACCGGCGCGCTCGCCGCGGCCCTGGCCCGTGCGGCCGTGCCCACGGCCGAGGCCAAGCAGACAGCGTGGGACCAGGTGGTGGCCGGCACGCTGTCCAACACCACGCAGCGCCAGGTGCTGCTGGGCTTCCAGCGCGCCCACGACCCGGCCCTGCTGGCCCCGTTCACGGACGCGTTCTTCGGCTCCATCCAGGACGTGTGGGGCTCCCGATCCCACGAGATGGCCGAGACCGTGGCCGTGCTCGGCTTCCCGTCCTCGCAGGTGTGCCAGGAGGTCGTGGACCGCGCCACCGCGCTCTCCGACGAGGTGCGCGGCACGAACGCGGGCCTGGCCCGCACGCTCGCCGAGTCCCGCGACGAGATGGCCCGCGCGCTGAAGGCCCGCGCGGCGGCCTGATGACCCGAGGCGGTCACCATGCACGCGGTGACCGCCTCCCCGACGCCCCGGCACCACGACTGGTGCCGGGGCGTCGGCTGCCCGGCCGCCTCGCTAGGGTGGGGCCCATGAAGCACACGTTCTCCCTGCGCGCGGAGTGGACCGGCGACCGCGGCACCGGCACCACCGGCGTCCGCGACTTCGACCGCTCCGTGGTGATCCAGGAGTCCGAGGTCGGCGAGATCCACGCCTCCGCAGCCCGCCCCTTCCGCGGCGACGCCGCCAAGTGGAACCCGGAGACGCTGCTGCTCGGCGCGCTGGCCGAGTGCCACGTCCTGTCCTATCTGCACGCCGCCGCCACCGGCGGCCTGGTGGTCACCGGCATGACCTGCGCCGCCGAGGGCACCCTCGAGGTGGACTCCGACGGCGCCGGCCGCTTCGCCTCGATCACCCTGCGCCCCGAGGTCGCCCTCCGGGACGAGGCCGACCGTGCCCGCGCCGACGAGCTGCACGCCGAGGCGCACCGGATGTGCTTCATCGCCAACTCGATCTCCGCCCCCATCACCGTGGAGGCCGGCCCCGGATCCTCCCCCACCCGGGGCGACGGCGCGGCGCTGCCCGACCACTCCGCCCGCCTGGGCGCGCCGCTGGCGGTGCTGCGCCCGCGCGTCGCGAACCGACCCACCCGGGTCACCGGCCTGGCGGACCGCCCCACCGAGGCCGAGCCCGTGGTCCGCGCCGATGCCCCCTCCGGCGCCGAGCAGGCCCGCGCCCGCGACGAGGCCACCGCGCGCGGCGAGCGACCGCCGTCGGCCACGCCGATCGCCACCCCGGCGCCCGGCGCCACCCCCGCCGCCAGCCCCGCGACGGCCGCACCCGGCCAGGCCACCAGCTTCTATGAGGCCGTCGGCGGGCACCCGACCTTCGAGAAGCTCGTGCACGTGTTCTACCAGGGGGTGCGCGAGGACCCTCTGCTGGCCCCGATGTACCCGCACCAGGACTGGGACGGCGCCGAGGAACGCCTGCGCATGTTCCTGGAGCAGTACTGGGGCGGGCCCCGCACCTACTCCGAGCGGCGCGGCCACCCCCGCCTGCGCATGCGGCACATGCCCTTCACGGTCGACCCCGCCGCCCGCGACGCCTGGCTGCGCCACATGCGCGCCGCCGTCGACGCGGTGGAGCTGTCTCCGCTGCACGAGGCCGAGCTCTGGGACTACCTGGAGCGCGCGGCGCACTCCCTGCAGAACTCGGCGTGAGCCGGGCTCACAGGCCCAGGGGGTAGGCGCCGCCGCCGGGCTCGTCCGCGGGCCACGGGTCGGCGCCCAGGGCCACGCGGAGGGCGCTGTGGTCGGTGAGCCGCACCGGCAGCGGGGCCCCGGTCAGGGCCTCCAGCGTGCGGCGGGCGAGACCCGCCGCCGAAGGCACGACGCCGACGTCCAGCTGGACCAGATGGAGGGCGAGCTCCACGGACCACGTGCGTAGGAAGTCCATGACGGACAGCACCTTGCCCTGGAAGCGGACCGGCCGGGGGTCCTGGAGGGCCGACGCCGCACACGCCCGCTCGGCGGCGTCCCTCAGGTGCGCCGTCGCGTCCGTGGGGCGGGCATAGGCGGAGGCGGTGCGGCGGAGCCACATGTGTCCCGGAACAGGGTCCTGCTCGTCGGCCGCAAAGGAGCTCCAGTAGGTCACGTCGTCGTGGTCGGGCGCATCGTCGGCCCGGACGCCGAGGCCTGCGGCCATCTCCTCCAGGCCGAGCCGAACGTGCACCACGAGGTCCAGACGGCTCCAGCCCCGGCAGAGCGAGGGATCGAGCAGCGCGAGGTCGTCCAGCCCGGACGCGGCCTCGGCGAACTGATGGGCCTGCTGCGCGAACCGCTCCGCCTCCCCCGCCACGCTCACACCCCGACGGCCGAGCGGCCGAGGACGAACCCGCCCGGGGTGTCCAGGCGGACCCATGGCCCCGCAGTGCTCAGCCGCGCCCGGCCGCCGGGGCGCAGGAATCCCAGGGCGTGCGCGCCGAAGGCCATGCCCGCGGGGAAGCCGATCTCGCCGCCGAGCCTCGGTCCCCACATCTGGGCGCGGACCTGGCGCACCATCGCCTCGCCGGGGTCCTGCGGCAGCGCGTCGCGGATGGCCTCCGCGCCCTTGACCGCCACCTCCGCGAGCTCGTCGTCCGGCACCTCCGCCCGCACCGTCCACCCGGCCCGGGGCGGGGTCAGGGCCGTCCACGTGACCCTCTCCCGACCCGGGGGGACGGGCAGGTCCAGGGCGACGGGGGTGCCGCCGAGCATCCGGGCGGTCCGCTCGGTCACCGCGCCGAGGGGGACCACGGCGTCCAGGTCCTCGACCGCGTCCGCCGAGGTCAAGCCCACGGTGCGCAGCCCCAGGACCACCGGGACGCCGTCGCCCAGCCCGTGGGGCTGGAGCACCGAGACCCACTGGGCGAGCATCGGCGTCCGGCGGGGGCCGGCCTCCGGCACCACGTGCAGGCGCATGCCGGTGTCCGCCACTCGGCGGGCGCGTGTGGCGAACTGGTCCAGGTCGCGGACGGCGCGCTCGTCGGTCAGGCGCAGGACGGGGACGGCGGCGCGGGCGGCGTCACGCGCGTCGCGGCGGGAGGAGGGCTGATCGGGCATGCCACGATTGTCCCAGGTCCGCTCGCGCGCCGCGGCGGAGCCCGCACCACACCCCCAGGAGGATCCCCATGAGCCCGAAGCCCCCGGCCCGTCCCGCCACCGCGCCGCAGGATCCCACCGAGGCGCTGCGCGGGCTCCTGGACCTCACCGACGCCGGACCCGACCCCGTCACCGGCGAGCCCCGGTTCGAGGGCCGCACCCCCGCACAGGTGGGCCCCCGCGTGTTCGGCGGCCAGGTGCTGGGCCAGGCCCTGGCGGCCGCCTCCCGCACGGTGCCGACCGCCCGTTCCGCCCACTCGCTCCACGGCTACTTCATCCGCCCCGGGGACGCGCTGCAGCCCATCACGTTCACCGTCGAGACGCTGCGGGACGGCCGCTCCTTCTCCGTCCGCCGGGTCCTGGCCTCCCAGAACGAGAAGGCCATCCTCGCCCTGACCTGCTCCTTCCAGGAGCCCACCGGCAGCGCGCTGGACCACCAGGTGGCCATGCCGGAGGGAGTGCCCCGGCCCGAGGACCTGCCCACCACGGCGGACGTGCTGGGCGGCATCAACCACCCCGTGGCCCAGGAGTGGGCCTGGTCCCGGCCGTTCGACATCCGCCACGTCACCCCGGCCATCTATGTGGACCCGGCCGCGGAGACCGAGAACCGCAACATGGTGTGGATGAAGACCTTCACGCCCCTGGCGGACGACCCCGCGCTGCACCTGGCGGCGCTCACCTACGCCTCGGACTACACGCTCCTCGAGCCGATCCTGCGGCAGCACGGCGTCGCCTGGATCCAGCCCGGCATGTCGGTGGCCTCCCTCGACCACGCGATGTGGTTCCACCGCCCGGCCCGCGTGGACGAGTGGCTGCTCTACGTGCAGGACTCCCCCACCGCCCAGGGTGCCCGCGGCCTGGGCCGCGGCCACGTGTTCACGCGCGACGGGGAGCTCGTGGCCACCGTCGCCCAGGAGGGCATGATCCGCCTCCCCGAGGGGCACGCCGCCACCGCCGCGAAGGCGAAGAACGTCGTCCAGCGGGCCGCGATGAAGACCGTCCTGCGGCGCACCTGGCGCGGCTGACGTCCGGTCCCCGACCGCCGCCGGGCCCGGCGATCCTTGCCACGGGCGGGCGTCGCCGTCGTACGTTCTTCCTCATGACCGAGCAGACCCCCGCCCCCGGGCCCGGCGTGGACTCCGTGTCCACGGGCGTGCACCGCGAGCCCTTCTCCGCCGTCGGACCCTGGAAGGACGACCCCGCCGCCGCCGGCCAGGTGGTCTTCACGTCCGTCCACTCCGGGCACGCCCTGCGCCCGGAGGTGGCCGAGCGGATGGTCCTGGCCGAGGCCGACCGGTTCCGCGAGGAGGACCCGTTCACGGACGCGATCGGGGCCGGCGTGGGCTCCGGCCTGGTGATGCACCGCTCGCGCTTCGAGGTCGACCTCAACCGCCCCCGCGCCACGAGCGTCTACACGTCCCCCGAGCAGTCCTGGGGGCTGGACGTGTGGCGCGGCGGCCGCCTGGACGAGGACGTCGCCGAGCGCAGCCGGCAGGTCCACGACGCCTGGTACGCCGAGCTCGGCCGCCGCCTGGACGTGCTCGCCGGCCGCGGCCCCTACGTCGTGTTCGACGTCCACTCCTACAACCACCGCCGCGACGGCGCGAAGGCTGCGCCCGCCCCGCAGGAGCAGAATCCGGACGTGAACGTCGGCACCGGCTCCGTGGACCGTGAGCCCTGGGCCCCGGTGGTGGACGGCTTCATGGACTCCATGGCCCGCCCCCTGGTGGCTGGGCTCGGGCGCCGCCTGGATGTCCGGGAGAACGTGAAGTTCTGGGGCCAGAACGAGGCCCGCTGGGCGCACCGCCGTCACCCGGACCAGGCCTGCGTCCTGGCCTTGGAGTTCAAGAAGGAGTTCATGGACGAGTGGACCGGCCAGCCCGACGCCGCCGTGGTCCGCGAGCTCTCCGCCGCCCTGGCGGACGCGGCCGACGCCGTCGCGCAGGCCCTCGCCGACGTGAAGGTGCCGACGCCGTGACCGGGAACGCCGGCAGGACCGCGACGGAGGACACCCACGGCACCATGCCCGCCGAGCATGCCGCGCACGACGACGACGGCGGGGTCACCCCGGGGGTGCGCGGCACCTCCCGCGTGGTCGCCTCCCGCATGCTGTCCCGGTGGAGCGGCGAGCACCCCGGCGGGGGGCTGTCCCTGGCCGACCGCGCCGTCGACCACGAGCTCGGCATGCTCGCCTCGACGTTCCGCTTCCTGCTGGACGTCACGCCCACGAACGTCGAGTCCGCGCGTCGGGCCTTCCTGGAGCGGGACGAGCTGGAGCCCTTCGCCTACCGCCGCCTCGAGGACGACCCCGAGGTGCTGCGTCAGGTCCTCTACGACATCCCCGTCCAGGACGTGGAGGACCCCGTGCTCGGCACCCTGCTGCGCAACAAGGAGCGGGAGATCGACCTCCAGCTGGAGATGCTGCAGGCCCGGGACACGTCCGACTTCATGCCCCTGAGCATCGAGCTCTACGGCGCCATCACGCCCGCCCTCCGGGAGACCGCGGAGCACATCCTCGACCAGGTCCCCGTCCCCGAGCCGGACGCCGACGAGGCCGTCGACGCCCCGACGTTCCTGGCCCTGGCGCGGGAGGAGATCGAGCGCTACCGGGACCAGGACGCGGACATCGAGGCGCATGCCGAGATCCGCCGCGACGTCTCCGGGGTCATGGTCTCCGGCGACACGCTGCTGGTGGGCCCGGAGTCCACGGTCCAGCGCCGCCGCGCCGACGCCCTCGTCCAGCACGAGGTGGGCACCCACCTCGTCACCCACGTCAACGGCTCCGCGCAGCCGATCGCCTGCCTCGCCACGGGCCTCGCCGGCTACGACGAGACGCAGGAGGGCCTGGCCGTGCTCGCCGAGATCGCCGCCGGGCAGCTCACCGCATTCCGGCTGCGCCAGCTCGCCGCCCGCGTGGTCACCGTGCACCGCATGGTGGCCGGGGCCGACTTCCGCGAGTGTCACCGCGCGCTCGTGGACGACGGCATCCCGGCGTCGTCGGCGTTCACCACGGTGATGCGCGCCTTCCGCTCCGGCGGCATGACGAAGGACGCCGTGTACCTGCGCGGCCTGCTGGACCTGGTGGACCACGTCCAGCGCGGCAACGAGCTGGACCTGTTCCTGCTCGGCAAGTTCTCCCTGGCGGACCTGCCGCTGCTGGAGGACCTGCGCACGCGTGGCATCCTGCGCCCCGCACGCATCCGGTCCCGCTGGCTCACCGACCCCGTCCACCTGGCCCGCCTGCGGGCCCTCGCGGACGTCACCGATCCGGCGGCCCTCGTGAACGCCTGACCACGGCAGACGCCTGACCCCGCCGGCCGCGGCACCACGCCGCCCGCCCCTCCACCCCCCGACACCCCTGGGAGAGACATGAAGATCGGATTCGTCGTCAACGACGTCGCCACGGAGAAGCCCGTCTACACCACCACCCGCCTGGCCATGGCCGCGCTGCAGGCCGGGCACGAGGCATACCTCGTCGGCGCGGGCGACGTCGCTTACGAGCCGGACGGCTCGCTGTCCGTGCTGGCCCACGGCACGCAGAAGAAGCACCGCTCCCTGGAGCGCCTGCTCGAGGAGGTCCAGGACCCCGCCAACGCCGCCCAGATGCCCGTCGACGAGCTGGACGTCGTCATGCTGCGCAACGACCCCGCCGACGACGCCACCGAGCGCCCCTGGGCGCCGACCGCCGCGGTGTCCTTCGGGCAGCTCATCGCCGCAGCCGGCGTGCTCGTGGTCAACGACCCGCACACCCTCGCCAACGCGCTCTCCAAGGCGTACTTCCAGCACTTCCCCGAACTGGTGCGCCCCACCACGCTGATCTCTCGGGACGAGGCCCTGATCTCCGAGTTCATCGACGAGCGCGGCGGCAAGGCGGTCCTGAAGCCGCTGCAGGGCTCGGGCGGGTCCGGCGTGTTCCTGGTGGACCGGAAGGAGTCCCCGAACCTCTCCCAGATCGTGGAGGCCATCGCCCGCGACGGCTACGTGGTGGCCCAGGAGTACCTGCCGGAGGCGAAGAACGGCGACGTGCGCATGTTCGTCATGAACGGCCGCCCGCTCGAGGTGGACGGCCGGATCGCCGCGTTCCGCCGCCGGTCCTCCTCCGACGATGTGCGCTCCAACATGTCCGCCGGCGGCACCGCCGAGAAGGTGGACGTCACCGACGAGATGCTGGCGCTGGTGGAGGCGGTGCGCCCCAAGCTCCTGGCCGACGGCATGTTCCTGGTGGGCCTGGACATCGTCGGCGACAAGCTCATGGAGGTGAACGTCTTCTCCCCCGGCGGCCTGGGCTCGTGCCAGTCCCTCTACGGTGTGGACTTCGCCCCCGCGATCATCCAGGACCTGGAGCGCAAGGTCGCCACCAAGGACCACTACCTGGGACGGATCGACAACACGCGCCTCGCCGCCCTCTGAGGGGTCGGACCGGGGACGACGCCGGCCGGCGTCGTCCCCGGTCCGTGAGGATCCGGTGGGAGGCGTCAGTCGCGGGTGAGCTTGCGGTGCGTGACGCGGTGCGGACGCGCGGCCTCCGGGCCGAGGCGCTCCACCTTGTTGGCCTCGTAGGACTCGAAGTTGCCCTCGTACCAGTACCAGTTGGCTGGGTTCTCCTCGGTGCCCTCGTACGCCAGCATGTGCGTGGCGGTGCGGTCCAGGAACCAGCGGTCGTGGGAGACCACGACGGCGCAGCCCGGGAACTCGAGCAGGGCGTTCTCCAGGGAGGTGAGCGTCTCCACGTCGAGGTCGTTGGTGGGCTCGTCGAGGAGGAGCAGGTTGCCGCCCTCCTTGAGGGTCAGCGCCAGGTTCAGGCGGTTGCGCTCACCGCCGGAGAGCACGCCGGCCTTCTTCTGCTGGTCCGGGCCCTTGAAGCCGAACGCGGAGACGTAGGCGCGGGACGGCATCTCGACGTTGCCGACCTTGATGTAGTCCAGGCCGTCGGAGACGACCTCCCACAGCGACTTCTCCGGGTCGATGTTGGTGCGGTTCTGGTCGACGTACGAGATCTTCACGGTCTCGCCGATCTTGAGGTCGCCGCCGTCCAGGGGCTCCAGGCCCACGATGGTCTTGAACAGGGTCGTCTTGCCCACGCCGTTCGGGCCGATCACGCCGACGATGCCGTTGCGCGGCAGCGAGAAGGACAGGCCGTCGATCAGCGTGCGCCCGTCGAAGCCCTTCTGCAGGTTCGTGGCCTCGATGACGACGTTGCCCAGGCGCGGTCCCGGCGGGATCTGGATCTCCTCGAAGTCCAGCTTGCGGGTCTTCTCCGCCTCGGCCGCCATCTCCTCGTAGCGGGCCAGGCGGGCCTTCGACTTGGCCTGGCGGCCCTTGGCGTTGGAGCGCACCCAGTCGAGCTCCTCGGCGAGGCGCTTGGCGAGCTTGGCGTCTTTCTTGCCCTGGATCTCCAGGCGCTGGCGCTTGGTCTCCAGGTAGGTGGAGTAGTTGCCCTCGTAGGGGTAGAGGCGGCCGCGGTCGACCTCGCAGATCCAGCCCGCGACGTGGTCGAGGAAGTAGCGGTCGTGGGTGACCGCGACGACGGCGCCCGGGTAGGAGGACAGGTGCTGCTCGAGCCACAGCACGGACTCGGCGTCCAGGTGGTTGGTGGGCTCGTCGAGGAGCAGCAGGTCGGGCTTGCTCAGCAGCAGCGCGCACAGGGCCACGCGGCGCTTCTCGCCGCCGGACAGGTGCGAGACCTGGGCCTCGGGCGGCGGGCAGCGCAGGGCGTCCATCGCCTGGTCCAGCTGGGAGTCGAGGTCCCACGCGTCGGCCGCGTCGATCTCGGTCTGCAGCTGGCCCATCTCCTCCATGAGCGCGTCGAAGTCCGCGTCCGGGTCGGCCATCTCCTCGGAGATCGCGTTGTAGCGCTGGATCTTGCCGTAGATCTCGCCGACGCCCTGCTGGACGTTCTCGAGCACGGTCTTGTCCTCGTCCAGCTTCGGCTCCTGGAGCAGGATGCCCACGGAGTAGCCGGGCGAGAGCCGGGCCTCACCGTTCGAGGGCTCGTCCAGGCCGGCCATGATCTTGAGGATCGTCGACTTGCCGGCGCCGTTGGGGCCGACCATGCCGATCTTGGCCCCGGGGAAGAACGACATGGTGACGTCGTCGAGGATCAGTTTGTCGCCCACCTTCTTGCGGGCCTTGACCATCGTGTAGATGAATTCCGCCATGCGCTCCAGGCTAGTGGGTGGGGGCGGGAATCGACTCATCCGGCCCTCGGGGCCGGATGAGTCCTCCCGGGGCGCCCGCTCAGGCGACCGCGAGTGCCCCCGCGGCCTCGTGCGCGTCCTCCGCCGACGACGCCGGGGCGTCGCCCCCGGTGAACGCGGGCGGCAGCGCGAGGCCGAACCCGTCCGCCGGGGCGGCGTCCAGGGAGGCGCCGGCGTCGGCGTCCACCGGGGCGTCCGCGCGCTCGACGGCGTCCGCGCGGCGCCCGTTGCGCATGAACGCGGAGGCCCCGTACGCCAGGTCGAGGCCGACGGCGTCCGCCACGACGTCCACGGAGGTGCCGGAGCGGTCCTCGGTGGACCAGTCCCGCACGCGGAGGCGGCCGGTGACGATCACGGGGTTGCCCTTCTTCACGGACTGGGCGGTGTTGGAGCCGAGCTGACCGAACGCGGAGACGCTGTACCAGTTGGTGTGGGCGTCGACCCACATGCCGGCGTCGCGGTCGAAGCGCCGCTCCGTGCTGGCCAGGCGGAAGCCCACCACGGCGGCGCCGGAGGCGGTGTGGCGGGTGGTGGGATCCGTGGCGACGAAGCCGCGGATGGTGACGGTGTCCTGCATGGGTCCCCCTCGGGTGTCGGGCCGGCGGTCCGGTCCGGGTCTGCGACGGACCGGGCGGCCCGTCTGCTCCCATCCCACCCCCGGGCCGCTCCCCCACGCCCGGCCGCCGGACCGTTCCGTGGACGGGCCCACCCCGGCGGTCCGCTGTGCAGGAGGGGTCGGCGGCTAGACTGGCCCGGCCCAGCCCCAGTAGCTCAGCCGGACAGAGCAGCGGCCTTCTAATCCGCCGGTCGGGGGTTCGAATCCCTCCTGGGGCGCTTCCCGGCGCGCGACGCCGTCCATCGGGCCGCCGCGCCGGGCGTGGCGCCCCCGTCCCGAGGAGGCCCCATGCCCGCCCGTCGCTTCCCCGGTCAGGACCGCGTGCGCACCTGGCTCCACGCTCCCCGCCCCGCGGTCCCGGCCGTCGCCGTGACCCGCAGGCAGGGCCTGCACCTGGGCCTCGTCCTGCTCGCGTTCGCGGCCCTGAGCATCACGCACTCGTTCCTGCGGTTCGCCACCTACGAGGCCAAGGGCTACGACCTCGGCATCTTCGACCAGGTGGTGCGCCAGTACGCGCTGTTCAACGCCCCGCTCAGCTCCGTCAAGGGCGTCGACTTCAACATCCTGGGCGACCACTTCCACCCGATCCTCGCGCTCCTGGCCCCCACCTACTGGATCTGGCCGGACCCGAGGATGCTCGGGATCATCATGGCCCTCGCGCTCTGCGCCGCGGCGGTGGCCGTCTACCTCACGGCCCGCCGCCGGGTCTCCCACGGCTGGTCGCTCGCCGCGGCCGGCGTCGTGCTCTTCTCCTGGCCGTTCCAGGCCATGGTCAACTGGGACTTCCACGAGGTCACCCTCGGCGTGCCGATCATGGCGTGGCTCGTCTGGGCCCTCGACGGGGAACGCCCCTGGCTGGCCCTGGGCCTCGGCACGGCGCTGCTCACGGTCCGGGAGGACATGGGCGTCACGGTGTGCGCCCTCGCCGTGGTCTTCGCGCTGCGCCGCCGCTGGGTGCAGGCGGGCCTCGCGCTGGTCCTGGGCCTGGCCGGCTACTGGTTCGCGACCTCCGTGGCCATCCCCCACTTCTCCCCCACCGGCGGCTTCGGCTACTGGCAGTTCCAGGCCCTTGGGCCGGACATGGGCTCCTCGCTGCTGACGATCCTCACCCGGCCCTGGGAGGCCGTCGCGGCGCTGTTCGACCACCCGCTCAAGCTCGCCCTCTGGCTCCTGCACCTGGTGCCGCTGCTGTTCCTCCCCGTGCTCAGCCCGCTGACGCTGCTCGCGCTGCCGATCCTGCTCTCCCGCCTGTGGAACGACCGCCTGAACGTCTGGGCGCCGGTCTACCAGTACGACGCGATCCTCGCCCCGATCCTGCTGCTCGCCGCCCTCGAGGCGGCCACCGGCCTGGCCGCCCGGTTCCCCCGCGTCCGTCGGCTCCCGCAGGTCCTCCTCGCGTGGGCGGGTGCCGTCACGCTGGCCGGCACCGCGTTCCTCCCCCAGGTCTTCCCCTTCCACCGCACCCTCACGGGCCAGATGACGACGACGCAGCACGCCCGGGACCTCGACCAGGCGGTCGGGATGATCCCGGACGGGGTGTGCGTGGAGGCCGCCGACAACGCGGTCCCGCACCTCACGGACCGCACCCACGTGGGCCTGCACGGGGACATCGGCGACGACCTCGCCACCTGGATGATCGTGGACACCTCCGTCACCGAGCTCGGCGGCTGGGACCCGCTCACCCCGGACCAGGCGCTCGAGCGGGCGCGGCGCCTCGGCTTCGAGCGGGTGTGGTCTCAGGGCGACGTCGTCGTCCTCCACCACCCCACGCGCCCGGTCTCCGCGACCTGCACGGACTACCTGCGCCACCGCTGAGCGCGTCCCTCCCCCGGGGACGACGACGGCCCCGCCTCGATCAGGCGGGGGCCGTCGTCGGGCGGGGCGGCTCAGCGGGTGGGCTGGAGCCCGTGCCCGGCCGGGGGCAGGAGGAACCGGTCGGCGGCCCCGGTGAAGACGCCGGCGTTCGGGTCCTCGGCCACACCCGGGGCGAGGGGCTCGACCCCCTGCTCGAGGGCGGACCGGCGCACCGGATCCCGCTCGGGGTCGCGGATGTCGCGGATCACGGTCACGCAGATCCAGATCAGCGTGGCCATGTGCAGCACGATCCCGGAGGCGTACCAGACGGTGACCCAGGTCCCGCCGAACTCGCCGCCCGACGTGATCCGGGCGGACTCCATCCACACGCCGGCCCAGTGGAAGAACTCGGCGGCCTGCCAGATCCAGAACTGCTTGCGCCGCGGGGTGGCCAGCACCACGAGCGGGATCAGCCACATCACGAACTGCGGGGAGTACACCTTGCCCAGCAGCAGGAACGCGGCCACGATCAGCAGGCACAGCTGGGCCAGGCGCGGGCGGTGCCGGCTGGACAGGCCCAGGTATGCCACACCGACACAGCACAGGGCGAACAGCCCGTTGGAGATCACGGAGAACGCCGAGCCCGAGAGGCCCGTCCAGGTGAACGCCAGCCACATCGAGGAGAAGGACACCTCGCGGTCCCCGGAGAACGTGTAGAACCGGGACCACTGATCGAACGCGGTGAGCATGAAGGGCACGTTGACGGCCAGCCAGGCCGCAGCGCCGGCGGCCAGCGCGCCGAGGAACCCCCTCCAGCGGCCGGTGCGCAGGGCGAGCACGAGCAGCGCGCCGAAGAAGAACAGCGGGTAGAGCTTCATGGCGGCGCCGAGGCCCAGCAGGAGGCCGGAGAGGACGGGCCGGTCCTCACTCCAGGCCCACAGGGCGAGGGCGGCGAGCATCACGGCCCACAGGTCCCAGTTGAGCATGGAGGTCAGGATGATGCCGGGCGCCACGGCGACCAGCAGGGCATCCTTGGAGCGGCCGCGGGCCGTGAAGGCCGTGGCCACCACGACGGCCATCCAGCACAGCACCACGCCGGCCGCGTTGACGTCGAAGTACGTCACCGTGCGCTCGGCGAGCGTGCCGGTGGACGGCACCAGCCAGGAGCTCGCGCCCGCGACCACGGCCAGCAGCGCCGGGTACTCCATCCACTGCTCCTCCGGCAGCGGCGTGTAGAACGGGAAGTACCCGTCGGAGAGCCCGCGCGTCGGGAAGAGCTGCGCGAAGTCGGAGTAGCACATGTGCACGTGCACACCGGGGGTCGCCCAGCCGTTCAGCCGGCACCACTGCTTGGTGAGGAGGCCGACGACGGCGGCCGCCGCGGTGACGGCGATCAGCACGCCGATCCACCGCGGCGAGGGGCGGCCGGCGGGGCGGAGTCCGGCGGCGGGGCGGGGCGCGGCGTCGGCCGCGCGCGGATGCGAGCTCACGGTTCTCATTCCTGGACGGGGGCGGTGGGGGTCGTGGGGGCGGCCAGCGCCCGGCGCGGAGCAGGCCGGCCGCGGGGTTCGATGGTCTCATCCGGCGGCCTGCGGCGGCGCGGGAAGAGCACGGCGGTGGAGGGGTCCCGCCGGACCAGTGCCCAGGCGGCGACCAGGCAGGCCAGCGCGGCGACGACGCGCACCAGCCCCAGCGGCAGCCACTGCGCCACGGAGATCTGGTCCACCACGCCGACCCCGCACAGCGCGAGGACGAGGGCGGTCAGGACCCACCCCAGCCAGCGCGGGTGGTCGACGACGCCCGGAAGTGGACGCGGGGCGCAGGCCAGCAGCGGCAGGAACCAGAGCAGGTACCAGGGCTGGATGATCGGCGCCGTCACGATCGCGACGACCAGCACCGCCGCCGAGGCGACCAGCGGCTCCCGCGGGCTGCGTCGCAGCGCCATCCAGGCCGTGAACGCGAGGGCGGCGCACGTCATGGCGGAGTAGAACCAGCCCGCGGCCTGACGCGCCGGGACGTCCGAGACCAGGTCCACGGCCCAGCCGAGGCCCAGCCCCAGCAGGCCGACCGGGGCGTAGGGGAAGGCGGCGTCGCCGCTGGTGGTCATGGCCCGCACCCAGCCGAACCAGAGGCCGGTGCCGGCGCCGAGCACGGTGAGCACCGCGGCGGCGATCACGGCGGCCGTGATCCACGGGCCGATCCGCTCCACGCGGCCGAGCCGGCGGGCCCCGACGCGGAACCGGCTCCACCCCCCGGGCAGGAGCATGGCGAGGAACGGCAGGGTGAGCGCCGTGAGCGGCTTGATGGCCACGGACAGGGCCACCAGCACCAGCCCGGCCAACGCGACGACGCGGCGCCGCCCCACGCGGACGAGCAGGGCCGCCCCGGCGAGCAGGAGGCCGGTCATCAGCGCGTCGTTGTGGGCGCCGGCCACCATGTAGAGGAGGAACAGCGGGTTGGCCACCGAGACCCACACGGCCCAGGCGGGCTCGCGGCCCGCCGCGGCGGCGAGCCGGGGGACGGCCCAGAGGCAGAGCGCCAGTCCGGCCAGCGCCAGCAGGCGGAACGCGGCGACGGACAGCTCCACCTGTCCCCCGGTGAGCCGCCAGATCCCCTCGGCGGAGAGCAGGAACAGCGGCCCGTACGGGGAGGGCGACTCGGCCCAGATCGAGTCCGCGCCGTGCATGAACCAGCCCGGCAGGCGGGAGATCCCGTCCTCGTACGGGTCCAGGCCGAGGGCCACCAGGCGCCCCTGCTGGAGGTAGGAGAAGACGTCGCGGGAGAAGATCGGCAACGCCGCCAGCAGGGGCAGCGACCAGAACAGGGCGGCGCGCGCGGCCAGGTGTCCGTCAGCGGTCCAGCGGCCCTGCAGGGAGCGGCCCAGACGGAGCCAGGCGCGCACCAGGGCGAACACGCCGACGGCCAGGAGCACGGCGCACAGCAGCACGCCCGCCAGGCCCGTACGCAGGGGCACCAGGAGAGTGGAGCCGGAGAACACCGACAACGGCGTCATCGGCTGCCAGCCCACGCCCCAGGAGGCGACCATCACCGCCAGGGCGGCCCAGAGCCCCTCGCGGACGGCGGCGGCGGGCTCGGGCGCCGCGGCGGGACCGTTCAGGGCCCGGGATCCCCGCCCGGAGGGGCCGCCGTCGTCCCGGCGCGCGCCGTCCACCGCCAGGGTCACCGCGCGCCCCGGGCGGCCGCGTCCTCGGACCCGGACTCTCCCAGGCGCTCGACGGGATGCGGACGGGTGTGCGGGGCGGCAGCGCCGCCGGTGGGGCGGCGCCGCAGGCGACGCACCCCCTCGCGCAGGGCGGGGCGGACGTGCCAGTGGTCCTTGATGAACCGGCTGGTCTTGCGGTCGACGGCGAGGATCCAGACAAGGCTGACCCCGGAGACCAGGAGGGACGCCGCGCGCACCTCCTCCGCGATGTCCAGGAACTGCCAGGTGAACAGCTGGTCCATGGCCCCGAACGCGAGGAAGTAGCCGACCGTGAACACGACCCACTTGATCTGCCAGTTGTCCCGGAGGCCGATCACCGCGAAGAAGGGCAGGAGCCAGAGCAGGTACCAGGGCTGCACGATGGGCGAGAGCACCACCAGCGTCGTGAACGCCCAGGTCATGCGGGTGAACACGCGGTCCTGCCGGCCTAGGAACATCAGGGCGAGCACGATCAGCACGGACAGGAGGCGGCACACCGACTTGTAGAAGCCCTCGATGGCCTGCAGGTCCGGGCCCAGCTGGAGCACCTCCATGAGCACGCGCGTGGCGATGGACATCATGCCCACGGGGGCCCACGGCGAGGTGCCCGATCCGGTGCCGGCCATGACCTCCAGCCAGCCGAATCCGAAGCCGTTGAGCCGGCCCACCAGCACCATCAGCGCCAGGGAGAGGCCGCCGGTCACCGCCCAGTACACGAACTTCCGCGACCAGCCGGCGCGCGGGCCGGCCCAGAGCAGCCCGATGAAGGGCAGCAGCACCAGGGTGATGGGCTTGACGCCGAGGGATGCCGTGACCAGGACGACGGCGGCCACCCCCCAGCCCACGTGCGACGCGGTGGACTGCCCGCCGCGAGGATGCCCGGCGCGCAGCGCGCACCACGTGCCGGCCAGGGCCAGGCCGACCATGAGGGCGTCGTTGTGGCCCGAGGCCACGAAGGAGACCGTGAACAGCGGGTTCGCGGCGCTGACCCACTGCGCCCAGGCCCCGTTCACGGACAGGCGCCGGGCCAGCAGGGGCACGAACACCATGGTCAGCACGACGCCGACCACCGCCACCAGCCGGAAGAGGAAGATCGCGAGGTCCGGGTTCATGTCCCCGGAGATGCGGACCACGACCTCCTCGATCCAGAGGAACACCGGCCCGTAGGGGGTCTCCGAGCCGGCCCAGGTGGCGTCGGCGCCGAGCTGGAACCAGTTGTTCAGGGAGGAGATCGCGTCGGTGTACGGGTCCTGCCCGTTGACCATGAGCCGCCCCTGGCCCACGTAGGCGAAGATGTCCCGGCTGAAGATCGGCAGTGCGAACACCATCGGCAGGCACCACAGGGCCGTGGCGACGTTCACCGTCCGTAGGGCGCCGGGCCCGAACGGCCGCACGGTCTGCCCCAGGCGCAGCCACGCCCAGAACATCACCCAGCAGCCGAGGGTGAGCAGCACGGTGCCCGTCATCACGCCGCTCTCCTGGGTGCGCCACGGGATCAGCCACTGCCAGCGGTTGATCGGCGACGCCGAGGCCAGCCATCCGACGCTGAAGGAGCCGGCGACCAGCATCAGCGAGCCCAGCAGGCCCACGAGGATGGGCCACAGGGGGCGGCCCGCGACCTGGGGATCGGCCCGCAGGCCTCCGACTCCGATGTACTCGGGACGGAATGCGGTGGATCCGGAGGGCCCGGCGGCCGGCACGCCCATGCGGCGGCTCCTTCTCTGCACACGTCGACGGCGTCCCGGGTCCTGACGGGCGGGACCGGGGTTCAGGGGAATCTACCACCGTCCGCCCCGCGAGTAGCCTGGCCCCATGAGCGAGACGAGCACCCCCGCGCCCGAAAGCGCCCCCCTGGTCTGGATCGACTGCGAGATGACGGGCCTGGACCCTGACGTCGACGTGCTGGTGGAGGTGGCGGTCCTCATCACGGACTCGGAGCTGAACGTCCTCGACGAGGGCCTGGACCTCGTGATCCGCCCCACCCCCGAGGCCCTCGCCCAGATGGACCCCTTCGTGCGGGACATGCACACCTCCTCCGGCCTGCTGCCGGAGCTGGCGGAGGGCCTCGAGCTCGACGACGCCGCCGCGCGCGTCCTCGAGTACATCGCCGCCCGTGTGCCCGCCGGCAAGGGGCTGCTGGCCGGCAACTCGGTGGGCCAGGACAAGCTGTTCCTCGCCCGTTACATGCCCGCCGTCATCGACCACCTGCACTACCGGATCGTGGACGTGTCGACCGTGAAGGAGCTGGCCCGCCGCTGGTACCCGCGCGCCTACTACCAGGCCCCCGCCAAGACCGGCGGCCACCGCGCCCTCGGCGACATCAGGGACTCGATCACGGAGCTGCGGTACTACCGCGAGGCCGTCATGGTCCCGGCCCCGGGTCCGACCTCGGAGGAGGCCCGCGCCATCGCGGAGGTGGTGTCCGGGGCGCAGGCCTGACCTCCCTCCCGAGGAGTCGGGGGGCCGAATTCGGCGCCCCGGCCGAACTCGTGTACAGTGGAGCCCGCTGCGTC
Source organism: Micrococcus porci (assembly GCF_020097155.1). Classification (NCBI taxonomy): domain Bacteria; kingdom Bacillati; phylum Actinomycetota; class Actinomycetes; order Micrococcales; family Micrococcaceae; genus Micrococcus; species Micrococcus porci. Next base: position 2,008,288 of record NZ_CP083691.1, read on the forward strand.
GCGCGGGGAGCCCCCGCAGGACGCGCATGGTGGGTGTAGCTCAGTCGGCAGAGCGTCTGGTTGTGGTCCAGAAGGTCGCGGGTTCAATCCCCGTCACTCACCCCAAATGGGTCAGGTTTGAACTTTCGACCAAGGGACCGCCGTTGGTCGAGGTTCGAACCTGACCCATCTTCTTTGCCTCGGCGGCCCAGGTGAGGGCGTCGGCCTGCAAGCCTTCGATGCTCAGCCCGTCGTACGGCGTCTTGTAGCCGACCCGAACGTCGTTGTCCTCATCGACGTAGATCGCCTTGAACAGCGCCTGGTTGCACAGCCGGCGGTTCGCGTCGTCGGCTGCCTTGACTGTAGAAAACTCTGTCGGTCTTCACGACATCGAGCGCAAGCACCGGACGGAAGGGAATGTCGATGGCAGTTGAGATGGGGCTGTGGCGGGCGGACGGTGACCGGCTCAGCCGAATCACGCCTACCGCGATCGGGCTTGAGTCTCAGCTGGAGACATACATCGAGTCCGATCCCGGAATGCTTGGTGAGACGTTGCTGGTCCTCGGCCCACAAGTCGCCACAGCGTTCGCCGGCTTCATCGATCTGCTGGCGCTCGATGAAACGGCGTGCGTGCACGTCATCGAGCTGAAGCGCGATAGGACGCCCCGTGACGTCACTGCACAGGCACTGGACTACGGATCGTGGGTATCCGGACTGGGGCGAGCCGAGATCCAGAGCATCTTCGAGGCTTACAAGCCGGGGGTGGCGCTCGAAGAGGCTTTCACCGAATGTTTCAACGAGACACTGCCCGAGGAATTGAACAGCGCTCAGACGTTCACGATCGTTGCAGCAAGTGTCGACGCGGCCACCGAGCGCATCGTGCGTTTCCTCAATGAAGACTTCGGTGTGCCGATCAACGTCGTGTTTTTCCGTCATTTCGCGGACAACGGGGCAAAGTACCTCGTTCGAACGTGGCTGGTTGAGCACGAAGGGCAGCAGCAGAGCGCCGCTACTCCCGCGCGGCAGACAAAGACTCGCGAAGCATGGAACGGCAGCGACTGGTACGTCTCCTTTGGCGAAGACTCCGGTACGCGGCAGTGGTCCGACGGCCGCAAGTACGGCTTCGTCTCGGGCGGCGGCGGAAAGTGGTTCTCGCAGACGCTGAAGAACCTCCCGGTCGGAGCGCGCGTCTTCGTTCACATCCCGAAGACTGGATACGTCGGTGTCGGCACTGTAACCGGTGAGGCTCGCCGATTCGATCAGCTGCAAGTCGAGGTCGATGGAGTAGATCGTCTCGTCAAGGAGCTACCACTCTCGGGTAGCTACGCGCACGAAGGCGACATCGAGGACGTGAACGCCGAGTGGGCTGTCCCAGTGGCCTGGACGCACACGGTGCCCCGCGAGCGAGCGATCTGGAAGAACGGCATGTTCGCCAACCAGAACACGGCCGCGAAGCTCCGTCAGAAATTCACCATTGAACATGTGCTTGAGGAATTCGATATTGCAGACTGAAGTTGTGTCGGAAGAAGGTGTCTTCAAGGTCACATCACTCGAGCATGGAGCGCGAGTATTGATTGAGTCACGGCTACCACCGCTATCTCTTCAGGCTAGACGAGCTCGTCTCCAAGCACTCAAGTCACGTCTCGCTGACGCTGTCTCTGAAGCGACAGACTTTCACTTCACCCACGATGTTGAAGCCACGTTCAACTGGTTTATCTCCGATCGCGAGCGGTACCAGACCCATACAGCTGCGGACCTCGACAACGTGCTGAAGCCGCTCCTTGACGCGACAACAGGGCCAAATGGCGTCATGATCGATGACAATCAGGTCCAATCGATCCGCGCCTGGTGGATGCCCCCAAGCCATCCTGATGTTGTATTCACGTTGGAGCTCGCGTCGTTGCACCCCGACGACACTCTCAAACGTGCTGGAGCCGCATTCGTCGAGTTCACCCCGGATACGAGCTACCTATTGCCTGGAGAAGCGAAGGATCATTGGGCGTTGATGGTTGATGATTATCGTCGCTCAGTTGAGCATCAAGCGTATGCGCGTTCGCTCGGGTTAGCCGATGACGTTGTCGCGATGTCCGGGCCAATCGCTCGACCATGGCACACGCAGAGACTCAGGATGCAAGGGTTCACCGTTATCCACGAAAGTAGCTTTCCGAGGTCTTCTGACCTCATCTGACGAGACGTTGCACGATCTCTCACGCGTCTGGCAGATCGAGGACGCCGGGACTGCTGCACGGATAGGTGACAACTGACGGGCCTAACCCGAGGGGTTGGGCTGGAAGGATGTCCACCGTGTCCAAGCCGTACCCCAAGGAGTTCCGTGATGACGTCGTGCGCATCGCTAGGAACCGTGAGCCCGGTGTCGAGCTCTCCCAGATCGCGAAGGACTTCGGGATCCACTTCACAACGCTGTACGCGTGGATGAAGAAGGCCGACATCGAAGACGGCGACCGGCCCGGCACGACTGAGGCACAGTACGCTGAGCTGCGTGAAGCCAAGCGCCGGATCAGGACCCTCGAGCAAGAGGTCGAGGTCCTGCGACGCGCTGCCGCCTACCTCTCCCAGGCGCACCTTCCGGGAAAATGATGCACCCGCTCGTCCGCGAGCTGGCCGTTGACGGGATCCCTGTCGCGGTGACGTGCCGGGTCCTCAAGATCGCCCGCCAGCCCTACTACCGCTGGCTCGCCAGCCCAGTCACGCCCGCTGAACTCGACGAGGCCTACCGCGCGAACGCACTGTTCGATGCCCACAAGGACGACCCCGAGTTCGGCTACCGGTTCCTGGCCGACGAGGCACGTGAGGCCGGCGAATCGATGGCTGAGCGCACCGCCTGGCGAATCTGCTCCGACATGGGTTGGTGGAGTGCGTTTGGGAAGAAGCGCGGGCGCAACGGCAAGAAGCCCGGCTCACCGGTCCACGACGACCTGTGTGCGGTGACCGACGAGAAGGGCCGGATCCGGCATCAGTTCAACGCCGACGCCGTGAACGAGCTCTGGATCGGCGACATCACCGAACACCGCACCGGCGAAGATCGCCTCTACCTGTGCGCGTTCAAGGACGTCTACTCCAACCGGATCGTGGGCTACTCCATCGACTCTCGGATGAAGTCCAGCCTCGCGGTGACGGCCTTGAACAACGCCGTCGCCAGGCGCGGTGAGGTCGCCGGATGCGTGGTTCACACGGACAGAGGGTCGCAATGTCGAAGCCGGAAATTCGTTCACGCCCTCAACCGCCACGGCATGGTCGGATCCATGGGCCGCGTCGGAGCAACGGGCGACAACGCAGCCATGGCATCGTTCTTCGCGCTGCTCCAGAAGAACGTCCTCGAGCGCCGGTCCTGGGCCACCCGGGAAGACCTGCGGATCGCGATCGTGACCTGGATCGAACGGACCTACCACCGCCGCCGACGACAAGTCGCGCTCGGCCGATTGACCCCGATCGAGTACGAAGCCATCATGACCACGCCAGCCAGTCAGGCTGCGTGACTAGCCACTGTCACCGGTCCATGCAGCAGTCCCAGCCGCTGATAGGCTCAAACCACGGTACCTGGGCCCTCCGGGTTGGGCTATCTCGTCCCGGGCAGGGTGCGAATTCAATCTCGAACCCGTGGTTCACCGAGCTACAGCTCGCTGCGCGAGCCGGTCAGGGGTCTCCGCACTCTCCCGACGGTAGGGTCAGACAACTGATGGACTGTACCCAAGGAGGTGAACGCATTGACGCAGGAGTCGTCGCATAGCGCTGCCGGCCAAGCCCTCGGATACGTCCACCAATGCATGTGGGCACTCGTTGAACTAGGAAAGCGCGCCACCTCAGAGCCGGCGGCTCAGCTTCGGCTCGAAACCTTGGATGATATCGAATTTGATAGCGCCGGTTCGCCTGCTGAACTCCTGCAGATAAAGCATCACACACGCGGCGATGGTCCGCTCACAGCTCAAGCAGTTGATCTCTGGCGAACTCTGAATGTCTGGATGGACTTGCCTTCGGCCGACAAACTCGTGCTGCGTCTGGTCACCACCCGGACACTCAGTGAAGAGTCGGGCCTGATTCGCCTTCGTGACGGGGAGAACCGCGACACTTCTGTAGCACTCGAAGAGCTGTTAAAAGCGGCAAGAACATCGACGAGCAAGGCCACTGATAAATGGCGTGAGAAGTTCCTTCACCTCAACGAAACCGCCAGGGTTGAGTTGGTAGACCGCATCATCATCGACGATGGATCGTTACCAGCAGCCCACATCGACAAGGAACTGGTCCGAACCTTCCGGTATGCATACCCAACCGGACGAGACGACGTCTTCCTTCACCTCCTCAAAGGATGGTGGTCAGGTGTCTCGGTGCAGCTCTTGAGCAGGACGCTGGAGGCTGTGACTGGTCAAGACCTGATCGTGCAAGTCACAGAGATTGCAGACCAACTTAAGAGCGACGCCTTGCCCATTGATCCAGCCGTCATGCAGGAGCACGACGAGTCGATCTCTGATCTATATAAGGATCGGCCGTTCGTGCAGCAACTCCTCTGGATCGCCCTAGAAAACAACCGTCTCTGGAAAGCGATCCGGGACTATCATCGATCATTCACTCAACGCTCGTTCTGGCTTCGCCATCAACTCCTGGCGGAGACTGAACTTGACCGATTTGCCTTTCGCCTTCATGACGAATGGGAGCAAACCTTCGACTCGCGAATAGCCGCCATGAAACGAGAAGGGCGGACCGACCACGACGTCGTCGGCCAAGAAATTCTAGAGGAACTGGCGCGAGAGTCACGGGCACGTCTGCGAGACCGCTTTGACGAGCCCTGGTTCAACCGTGGAATGTTCCATGCGCTCGCCGATGGCGAGCTGGGGTATCGGGTTGGCTGGCATCCCGACTTCGAGTCGAAACTGGAGGAGATGCTTAGCCATGTGTCATCCACCTGAAGCGCCTGCCTCACCTCCAGCCCGCCCGCCAGAGGCCGTGGCACTCTTCAATACCGTCCTGACCTCGGAGCTGCTTGTGAACGCCTGCTGGGCAAAAGCGCAGCGAGGCACCACCGGCCTCGCGTGGCCCGCTGCTTACCTCATCTTGCCGCTCACTCTGCACCCGGAGACACGAGACAGCCTGCCCCGTGATCGACGGATCACCCTCGCTCGTTGGGCTGTACGAAATCACGACTTGCTCGCGGACATGGAATATCGAGTGGCGAACATGGCACTGCCAACCAAACGAGCCATCCGCCACGGCCTCCGAGCCGGGCGACTCGGACTTGACGGAACCAACCTTGTAGCGCTCGCTAGACCAAAAGGTGCCACGTCGCAATGGCCCACCGAACTGAGCGATTCTGTCAAAGCAGCACGTTTTTGCGGACAATGGTTTAACGCCATCGAGACGCACATGGCGTTTGAGCTACTCGGGATCGGAGGTTAATCGTGCACATCGTGTCGTTGGGAGTGTTCAATGAGTCGGGGCGACGTCGTGATGTCGAGTTTCGTCTGGGGGCTCTGAATATCCTGACCGGAAAGTCGAAGACCGGTAAGTCTGCGATACTCGATATCGTCGAATACTGCCTCGGAAGAAACACAGTAACAATCCCGACTGGAGTCATTAGCGATCACGCATCTTGGTACTACGTGATCGTTCAGTTCGCGGATGAACGCGTGCTGATCTGTCGACCGAACCCGGAGGGTGCCAGCACTTATCGGGCGATGATTCGTACAGGCGGTCTCGACCTCGCTGCGCCTACGTTCGACGAACTCGAAGTCAACGCTGACACGGAGGTCGTGAAAGACACACTCACCGAACGGCTCGGAATTGACTCCTTCACCATCGATCCCGAGGGTGGCTCTCTCAGGCAGTCCTTCGACGTCTCAGTCCGACAAGCACTCTTCTACTGCTTCCAGAATCAAGGGGAGATTGCCAGTCGTGATGTGCTCTTTCACCGACAGGTGGAGAACAACATCAAAACAACGATCCGCGACACACTTCCGTACTTCCTCGGTGCAGCGACGCCTGAGCAAAGCGCCCTGCGGCGCCAACTCGTAGCAACACGTAGAACTTTGCAACGAACCCAAAACAGCATCCGAGCTGCGGAAGCAGACCTCAACGAGCAGGACAGCCGAGTCACCCACCTGATTGAATCTGCGGTCAGCCTCGATGTGCTGCCTGCTAATGCGGGAATCGGAGCCAGAGAAGGAATTCGCGCGGTGTTGGAAGGCATCTTGGCCTATCGATCCGATAGCTTGTCTGCCGAAGAATCGGAGGAGTCGCGCCGAAGGAGAGAACTCGCGGAAGAAGGGCGAACGATCCGGACTCGAATCCGTGAAGTTGACGATCAGCTCGAACTGCTTAGCAAATTACAAGACGAACATAGTAACTCGCAGATCGAAGGCCAGTACCAGACTGAAAGGCTTCGCGCACTCGACCTGCTCGTCCCGAAGTCCGCACTGACCGACGGAGACGTGGGGGTTTGCCCGCTGTGCGATCAAGGTCTGGACCACCCAGACGAGACCGTTGATGAGTTGCGATCACTCCTGAACGCTCTGGAAACTCGCCTCGAAGCGTCGAAGGGGGTCTCCTCTCGGCGCCAAGCAACGATTGAACGTCTGGAGGCGAGCCGCGAACCGCTCGTGGAGGCACTCCGAGAAAACGTTGTTGAACTCGATGCCGTTGCCCAACAAGAATCTGCGATCGCAGCGGGCCGTGAGCGACGCGAGCGAATCGCATTCCTCCAGGGCCGGGTCAGCCAAGAACTCGAACGAGGTGTCGACATCGCTGCTGATCTCGCTGAACTGCGAAACGCTGAACGCCGGTATCGCGGACAGCTCGCGCGGCTGGAAGACCTTAGCGAGCGCGACGATCCCGCCGCCGCTCTTCGTGCCGCCATCGACTCGGTGTCTGAACTGATGACGGACTATGCGCGCTACCTTCGGCTTGAGGGTTCCGAGCATTACGTCCGACTTGACCCAGTTGAGCTGACCGTAGCCGTTCAGCGGCCTGGAGGCCGCGTCCCGCTCGGCCGCATGGGAAGCGCTGAGAACTGGGTCGGCTACCACCTCGTCGCTCACCTCGCTCTCCACCACTGGTTCGCCACGAACGATCGACCTGTTCCGCGGTTCCTCATGTTCGATCAACCGACGCAGGCATTCTTCCCCGAAGAGGTCGTAGATGCTGCTGACGATGAGAACGCAGACTGGGAAGCAGTCCGGAGACAATTCACACTGATGCGAGATGTAGTAGCTGCGCTTACCGGTGATCTCCAGGTCATCGTGTGTGACCACGCGAACCTCGCAGACGACTGGTTCCAAGACGCAGTCGTCGAAAACTGGCGAAACGGTGTCGCCTTTATCCCCACGGACTGGTTGGAGGACGAAGCTGGATGAACGCCAGAGCGGCAGGTGCTCCTGCTCTAGAGAAGCAGGTGTGACCTACCGGGCTGGCCCGCGGCGAAGGCAAACGGTAGAGGGTCTGCTGCACCTTCCGCCCTGTGTATGGCTATCGCCGTTCGCGATGCTCCTAGCTGTGATGTCCAGGGACGTTGTTGTGTGAACAGCTGACAGGCGAAGGCCTCCTGTTGCGAGAGTGGAGTTGTCAAGAAACCGCTCACGCGAACAGAAGGCCTTCATGTCCCACGCTAACGCCGCCCTGACCCCTCGCGCCCGCCTACGCCTGGCCAAGCTCATCGTCGATGAGCACTGGCCGGTCGCCACCGCGGCCAAGATGTTCATGGTCTCCCCACCCACCGCACGCAAATGGGCCACCCGCTTCCGGGCCGAGGGACCTGCAGGCATGGTCGACCGGTCCAGCCGGCCGGCCACGATGCCGACCAGAACACCGCCTGCAGTGGTGAAACAGATCGTGGCCGCCAGAAGGCGCCGACGCCTGGGGCCCGTGCAGATCGCCTCAGAACTCGGGATGCCGGCCTCCACCGTCCATGCCGTGCTCGTGCGCTGCCGGATCAACCGCCTCGCCCGTCTGGACCGGGTCACCGCCGAGCCGATCCGCCGCTATGAGCACCCCCACCCCGGCTCGCTGATCCACGTCGACGTCACGAAGTTCGGACGCATCCCCGACGGGGGCGGGCACCGATTCGTCGGGCGTCAGCAGGGCATGAAGCACCGCGCGGCGACCTCGGACCGCGAAGGAACCCGTGATGCCCGATACCAGCCCCGGCTCGGGGTGGGCTTCCTGCACACCGTGATCGATGACCACTCCCGCTTCGCGTATGTCGAGATGCACTCCGACGAACGCAGCCAGACCGCCATCGCGGTGCTGCGCCGCGCGGTCGCTCACTTCGCGCGCCTGGGCGTGGAGGTGGAGCGGGTGCTCTCGGACAACGGTTCGGCCTACCGCTCGCATGCCTGGCGGGATGCTTGCACCGAGCTCGGGATCAAGCCCAAGCGGACTCGGCCCTACCGACCGCAGACGAACGGGAAGATCGAGCGGTTCCATCGCACGCTCGCTGACGGGTGGGCCTACGCCAAGTTCTACGGCTCAGAGACCGAACGCAGGGCCGCGTTGCCTGGATGGCTGCACTTCTACAATCATCACCGAGTCCACTCCGCGATCGGAGCCGCACCTGCCAGCAGGCTCAACAACCTCCCTGGACATCACACCTAGCTGTAGGAGGGCATGACGTTGTTGACTCGGGCCGGGTCCCGGTCAGCATGCCCCCGCTCGAGGTGGCTGCCGCGAGCGGGGCCGCCCAGCGGCCGGTTCCGTCGCTCAGCTTCGCAGGGACGCCGCCGTCGGGCATCAACCGTTCGACGGACTCCTGCTCCGCTGCCGGGCGTAGAGTCGGCCGGGAGGGCGTCGACCCGGCGCCGCACCCCCGCCGACGAGGAGGCCTGCCCGTGTCCGTCGTGAAGATCAACGCCATCAGCGTCCCTGAGGGCGCCGGCCCGGAACTCGAGAAGCGGTTCGCCGTCCGCAAGCACGCGGTGGACCAGGAGCCGGGCTTCGAGGGCTTCCAGCTGCTCCGGCCCACCGCGGGCGAGGACCGCTACTTCGTGGTCACGACGTGGGCGTCGGAGGAGGACTTCCAGCGCTGGCGGGACGGGCGCATGCCCGCCGCCCACGCCGACGAGCAGGGCGGCCGCCCGACGCCGGTCGCCACGGGCGCCGACCTGCTCGAGTTGGAGGTCGTGGACCTGGGCTGAGCGCCGTCGTCGTGATGTCCCCGGCGGTAGGCTGGGGGTTCGTCCCTCCCCTCCACGCAGGCCCGTCCGGGCCGGGAAGCGCAGCGCCATGCCCTCCATCCGTCCCATCACCGTCTACGGCGAGCCCGTCCTGCACACGCGGGCCGCGGAGGTCGAGGTGATCGACGACTCGATCCGCGAGCTCGTCGAGGACATGTACGTCACGCAGGACGTGGCCAACGGGGTGGGGCTGGCCGCTCCGCAGGTGGGCGTGGGCCTGCGCGTGTTCACGTGGACGTTCCAGGACACCGGCGACGCCCCGAACCTCGGGCACGTGATCAACCCCGTCCTCACCATGCTCTCCAAGCCGTCCACGGAGGAGCCGGACCGTCACGAGGACACCGAGGGCTGCCTGTCCGTGCCCGGCCACGGCTTTCCTCTGAAGCGCTCCGCGCACGTCCGGATGACCGGCCAGCGCATGGACGGCTCGACGGTGGACATCGAGGCCACGGGCTGGTTCGCGCGGATCCTCCAGCACGAGTACGACCACCTCAACGGCACCCTCTACGTGAACCGCCTCGAGGGGAAGTGGGCCCGCCGCTGGAAGCGCGCCCAGCGCGCCGAGCGGCTGAACGTGCCCGGGGTGACCTGGCTGCCGGGCACCGACCCGGACCCCTTCGGCCACGACGTGGACGTCGACGAGGACGCCCCGGCCCACGAGCATCACGACCACGACCACGAGGGTCACGACCATGCCCAGGAGGCCCGGTGAGCGGCGTCGCCCTCTCCGCCGCCGGCCGGCAGGCCGCGGACGTGCCGGGCCTCGAGCGCGCCGCGACCCTGTTCCGCTCCGTGCCGGACTTCCCCACCGACGGCGTGGTGTTCCAGGACATCACCCCGGTCCTCGCGGACCCGGCCGCCCTGCGCGCCGTCGTGGAGGCGATGATCGCCCCGTTCGAGGGGGCCTACGACGCCGTCGCGGGCCTCGACGCGCGCGGCTTCCTGCTGGCCGGGTTCGCCGCGGCGCTCACCGGCACCGGCGTGATCCCGCTGCGCAAGGCCGGCAAGCTGCCGGTCTCCGTGGCCCACGTGGACTATGCCCTGGAGTACGGGGCCGCCTCCCTCGAGGCACCCCCGGAGCTCGCCGTGCCCGGGGTGCGCGTGCTCATCCTCGACGACGTCCTCGCCACCGGCGGCACCCTGGCCGCGGCGCGCGACCTCGCCGAACGGTGCGGCGCCGAGGTGGCCGGCTCCGCCGTCGTGCTGGAGGTGGAGGGCCTGGGCGGCCGCGAACGCTGCCCTGACGCCCTGACCCTGTTCTCTGCCTGAGCTCGCCGCGTGCCGCCCGTCACGCCGCTCCCCCACGACGACGGAGCCCCGCCTCACAGCGTGAGGCGGGGCTCCGCGCTCCCGTGCGGCGCGCCGCGGCGGGCGGGTCAGGCCTTCGGGAAGGACGGCACCTGCTGGCCGGCCATCTTCTCGACGACGCGGACCACCTGGTGCGAGTAGCCGTACTCGTTGTCGTACCAGACGTAGAGGATGGCGTTCTTGCCCTCGTTGTTCACGATGGTGGCGAGGCCGTCCACGACGCCGGCGCGGTCGGAGCCGACGAAGTCGGTGGAGACGACCTCCGGGGAGTCCACATAGCCGATCTGGCCGCGCAAGTCGCCGGTGAGGGACTCCTGCTTCAGGCGGGCGTTGATCTCCTCGACGGAGGTGGGCTTCTCCAGGGCGATGTTGATGATCGCCATGGACACGTCCGGGGTGGGCACGCGGATCGCGTTGCCGGAGAGCTTGCCCTTGAGCTCGGGCAGGGCCTTGGCCACGGCCTTGGCGGCGCCGGTCTCGGTGATGACCATGTTCATGCCGGCGGCGCGGCCGCGGCGGGCGCCCTTGTGGAAGTTGTCCACGAGGTTCTGGTCGTTGGTGTAGGCGTGCACGGTCTCCACGTGGCCGTGCTGCACGCCGTACTCGTCCTGGATGACCTTGAGCACCGGGGTGATGCCGTTGGTGGTGCAGGAGGCGGCGGAGACGATGGTGTCCTCGTCGAGGATGTCGTCCGAGTTCACGCCGAACACGATGTTCTTCATGTCGCCCTTGCCCGGGGCGGTGAGTAGGACCTTCGTGGCGCCCTTCGCCTGCAGGTGCTGAGACAGGCCCTCGACGTCGCGCCAGCGGCCGGTGTTGTCGACGACCAGCGCGTCCTTGATGCCGTAGGAGGTGTAGTCCACCGTGGTCGGGTCGTTCGAGTAGATGACCTGGATCTCAGTGCCGTTGGCGGTGATCACGTTGCGGTCCTCGTCGACCACGATCGTCCCGTCGAACGGGCCGTGGATCGAGTCGCGGCGCAGCAGGGAGGCGCGCTTGATCAGGTCGTCCTCGGAGTTCTTCCGCACGACGACGGCGCGCAGGCGCAGCTTGGATCCGCCGCCCGCGTGGTCCAGGAGGATGCGGGCCAGCAGGCGGCCGATGCGCCCGAAGCCGTACAGCACGACGTCCTGGGTCTCGCCCAGGCCCTCACCCGACTTGCCCGTGACGTCCGCGAGCTCGGCGTCGAGGAAGGCCTGCACGTCCTGGCCGGAGGCCTGCTGCTTGGCGGCCAGCTCGGCGAGGTCGATGTTCGCGGCGCCCAGGTCCATCCCGGCCATGGCCTCGACCAGCGGGAAGGTGGCCTCCACGCTCAGCGGGGCCTCCTGCACGCGGCGGGCGTAGCGGTGGGCCTTGATGATGTCGATCACGCCGCGGTTCACGAGGGAGCGCCCGTAGATCGAGGTGACCACGTTGTGCTCGCGGTACAGGGTGCCCAGCAGGGGGACCATCTTCTCCGCGAGCTTCTGCTGCGTGTTCCACTCGGGGGTCTGGGTCGAGGCGGTGTCTGCCACGGGAGTCCTTCCTAGAAGACTGTGGGGCCCGTCCGGGGATGGCCCGTCCGGGACCACGTCGTCGCCGGACCCCGCCATTCTATGCCGGGGGCGGAAGCCGGGCGCCAGCGAGACGCCGCGCCCCGGGCGCGTAGACTGGTGCGCCGGGACGGATCGGCGGACGGCCGCGTGCCCCTGCGGGGGGTGCGAGGAAAGTCCGGGCACCGCAGAGCAGGATGGTGGACAACATCCACCCGGGGAGACCCGCGGGCCAGTGCCACAGAGAGAAGACCGCCTCCGCGCCGTGTGCGCGGCGGTAAGGGTGAAAGGGTGGTGTAAGAGACCACCAGCGGCCCCGGTGACGGGGCCGGCTCGGTAAACCCCATCCGGTGCAAGGCCGAACAGGACGCGTCATGAGGGCTGCTCGCCCCAGCGTCCGGGTTGGCCGCTCGAGCCCGTCAGCAATGGCGGGCCCAGATGGATGGCCGTCACCTCGCGCGGGGCAACGCGCGCGAGGTACAGAACCCGGCTTACAGCCGGTCCGTCCCCCCGCCCGCCCTCCTCAGAGGTCGTCGTCCTCCACGCGCTGGAAGTCCAGGATGTAGACGTGCTCCGCCTCCGTGCGGGAGACCAGGCGGTACCCGTGCGACGCGCCGATCCGCACGAGCTGGGCCAGCGTGGGACGACGGCGGTCGCGGGGCCACTCCAGGCGGGCCCGCGGCGCGCCGGTGAAGGTCCGCTCCCGCAGCCGCCGTTCCAGGTCCGAGTCCCCACGGGCGCCCCCGCTGGAGCGCACGCCCAACCAGAACGCCGCCGCGATCACCAGCAGCACCACGGGGAAGACCCACCCCATGACGGGAATCGTCTGCATCGGCGTGCTCCTTCGACGGGTCGGCGTCGGCCCCACGGGCCGGTTCCGCGAGCGCGGACCCCACCACTGTGCCAGGTCGGCCGCCCGCGCGTCGCGGCTGGCTACCCTGGTGCGGTGCTGATCCTGCTGCCGCCCTCCGAGGGCAAGACCGGGCCGCGCTCCGGCCGCCCGCTCGACCTGTCCTCCTTGACCCTGGCCGACGACGACGCCGTCACGGCCGCGCGCGCCGAGCTCCTCCCGCGGCTGGCGGAGGCCTCGGCCCGGCCGGACGCCCTCGACATCCTGGGCGTGGGCGCCTCCCTGGCGGACGAGGTGGCCGCCAACACGCGGCTGGCGACGGCCCCCTCGGCGCCGGCCCGGAAGGTGTACACCGGGGTGCTGTTCGAGGCCCTGGACCTGACGTCCCTCTCCCCCGCCGCCAAGCGGCGCGCGGCCTCCGACGTGCTCGTCTTCTCCGCCCTGTTCGGAGCCACGACCCCCGGCGACCGCATCCCCGCGTACCGGCTGCCCGTCGGAGCCCGGCTGCCGGGCATGCCCGGGCTGGCCGCCTGGTGGCGGCCCCGGCTGGCTCCGGCGCTGGACGGGTACGCGGAGGCCCGCGGCGGGGTCGTGGTGGACTGCCGCTCCGGCGGCTACGCGGCCCAGTGGAAGGCGCCGGCCGAGCGCTCCCTCGCGGTGGACGTGTTCCAACTGCGCGCCGGGCGACGCACGGTGGTGTCCCACTTCGCCAAGCACACCCGCGGCCTCGTCGCCCGGGCCCTTCTGGAGGCCGGATCCCGGGCGGCGGGCACCCCGGCCACGGCCGCCGACGTCGTCGCGCGCGCCGGCGACGGAGGCGTCCCCGGGCAGCGGTGGGAGGTGGAGCTGGTGCCGCCCACGGGGCGGAAGGCCGGCAGCCTCCAGGTGATCCTGCCCGAGGAGTGAGCGGGGAACCCCTCAGGCCGGGTCGGCCACGAGCTCGACCTCGAACCCGTCCGCGGTCTCCAGGTAGGCGGCGTAGTGGTCGCGCCCGCCGGCGAAGGGGTGCCGGTCCTCAAACAGCAGGGTGAACCCGTGGTCGGCGGCCTGGGCCGCGATCCGGTCCACGTCCGCGCGGGTGCCGGCCCGGAAGGCGAGATGGTTCAGGCCGGGGCGGAGCCGGTCGTGCCCTCCCGGGGCGACGTCGCGCCCGGACTCCAGGACCAGGTAGTCCCCGGCGCCCCGGTACACCCGACCCTCGGCCCAGGCGTCACCCGGGGCGTAGCCGACCTGCTCGAACAGCCAGCCCAGGCTCTCCACGGCGGCGTCCAGGTCCGCGGCCCAGATCTCGACGTGGTGCAGGCGGCCGACCGGGCGGGGGCGCGTGCGCTCCTCCGGCACGGGCGGCTCCTCGAGGGGCTCCTTGTCCGGCTCGGCGGCGGGGGCGCCGGCCGACGTCGGCGCGGAGGGCGCCGTGACCGGCACCTTCGAGGCGCCGGCGTCCCACCGGCCGCCGCGGGCGCCGGCGTCCATGGCCTCATTGGAGAGCTGGTCCGCGTCCTTGTTCTGCGCGCGCGGGATCCACTCGTACGTGACCCGCGAGGGCGGCAGCACGGCGCGCGCCTGCTGGGCGAGCCGGCGCATGTCCTCGTGCTTGATCTTCCACCGGCCGGACATCTGCTCGACGACGAGCTTCGAGTCCATCTTCACGTGCACCCGGGCGTCGGGATCGAGGGTCTTGGCCATCTCGAGCCCGGCGATGAGCCCGGAGTACTCGGCCACGTTGTTGGAGGCCTTGCCCAGCGGGGCGGCATCCGTCATCAGGACGTCGCCCGTGGCCGGGTCGCGCACGAGGGCGCCGTAGCCGGCCACGCCGGGGTTGCCGCGCGAGCCGCCGTCCGCCTCGACCTGCAGGGTGCGTTCCGCCATGCCGTCCTCCCGGGGCGCCGTGGCGCCGGGTCCGTCCCGACGCGCGGTGCCCCACTCTAGTCAGGCACGGATGATCAGGATCCCGGTCTCCGGGTCCACGGCGACCTCGTCGGCGGGCGTCGCCAGGACGGCGTCCAGGTCCGCGGGCGAGAGCTCGGTGCCGGCGCCGGTGCGGCGGCCCTCGAGGCGCGTGGCCCCGATGCCAGCGTTCGCCGCCCGAGCCTCCTCGTAGCGGGCCAGGAGGTCGGCGGGTAGGCGCCCGGCCAGTCCGGCGCGGAGCGCGGCGAGCTCCCGGCCCTCCTCGGTGACGCGGCGCCCCTCGGCCCGGACCTCGTCGGCGCGTGCGGCCACCGCCGCCCTGGCCTCGTCGACGGCGGCGCGGGCCCGGGCGAGGGCCTCCTCGGCCTCGTCTGCGGCCTCCATCGCGGCCAGGGCGGCGCCCTCGTGCTCCGCCAGCAGGGACTCCAGCCCCTCGAGCTCGTGCTGGAGGGCAGTCAGCTCCTTGGAGCCGCCGTCGCCGGCGTCGAGATGGGCGCGCGTGCGGTCTCGGCGGGCGCGGGTGGTGGTGGCGCGCTCGGAGGCCTGCGCGGCCGCGGCGTCGGTCTCGCGCTCGTGGGCCTCCTGCTCCGCCGCGGCCTCCTCCGCCGCGGCGACGGCCTTCTGGAGATCGGCGAGCGCGGCGTCGGCGCGCAGCTGGGCCAGGCGCGTCTTGGCGCGGCCGATGCCCAGGTCGAGCTGCTGCAGCTCCAGCAGGCGGGCCTGCTCGGCGGCGGGTGCGGTGACGCGGTTCATGACGTGGTCCTCTCTGCGAGGCCGGACGGGAGGTGGAGGTCCCAGGGGTCGGTGACGAGCTCGGAGACGGTCATCCGCGCGCGGTGGCCGCCGCGGGCGAGCTCCTCCGCGAGGGCGGCGGCGCCGTCGGCGAGCCACAGCCACTCGCCGGCGAAGTGGGCGGTGTCCACGAGGGCCGGGCGGCCCCCGGCGTGCCGCGCGGCCTCCCGGGCCTCGGAGGCGGGGTGGTGGCGGAGGTCCGAGGTGACGTAGACGTCCGCGTCGGCGGCGCGGACGGCGTCGAACAGGCTGTCTCCCGCGCCGCCGCAGACGGCCACGCGGCGCACGGGCAGGTCGGCGTCCCCGGCCACCCGCACACCGCCGGCCGTCGCGGGCAGGAGGGCGGCCACGGTGCGGGCGAACTCGACCAGGGGCACGGGGGCGGGGAGCTCGCCCACCCGGCCGATCCCCTCGGCCCCGGAGCCCCCCGCCGAGGGCTGCAGCGGGGACACGTCCGTCAGTCCCAGGCGCCAGGCGATCGCGTCGGACACGCCGCCCACGGCGGAGTCGGCGTTCGTGTGCGCGGCCACCAGGGCGATGCCGTGCTCGATCAGGGTGTGCACGACCTCCCCCTTGAAGGCGCCGCCGTGTCCGACGGCGGCCACGGAAGTGGTGCCGCGCAACATCAGCGGGTGGTGGGTGACCACGAGGTCCGCCCCGATCCGGACGGCCTCGTCGACCACGTCCTGCACCGGGTCCACGGCCCACAGGACGTGCCGGACGGGACGCCCGGCGCGGCCGACCACAGGACCGACGGCGTCCCAGGACTCGGCGAGGCGGGCCGGCCAGAGGCGCTCCACGGCGGCGAGGACGTCCGACAGTCGGGGGACGTCCGAGGCGACGGCGTCGGTGGCGACGGCGCGGCCGCACGCGCCCTCGCCCGCGCCCTGGAGGGGATGGTCCGGGACGGTCATGGGAACATCATGCCCCGGCGGGTGCCCGGCGCACAGCTGTGCGAGCCCGGGCGACGCGCCGCGGGCCGGCCCGGCGGGAATGGAATGGCGCCGCGTGTTGCTGAGCCCGGCATGAGCGAGACCCCGGAGACCCCCTCAACCCCCGCCGCCCACGCGCCGCGGGTGCGCGAGCTGACCCTGGCGGGCGGCTGCTTCTGGTGCCTGGACGCCGTCTACCGGCGCGTGCGCGGTGTGCTCGCGGTGGAGTCCGGCTACACCGGCGGCCACACCCCGGACCCGGACTACGAGGCCGTGTGCACCGGCCAAACCGGCCACGCCGAGGCCGTCCGCGTGCGCTTCGACGAGGCGCAGGTCCCCGCGGAGGTCATCATGGACCTGTTCTTCACCGGCCACGACCCGACCTCGCTGAACCGGCAGGGCGCCGACGTCGGCACGCAGTACCGCTCCGCGGTGTTCGCCCACGACGAGGCCGAGGCGGACTTCTTCCGCTCCCAGCTCGCGCGTGCCCAGGAGCTCTACGAGGCGCCGATCGTCACCACCATCGAGCCGGCGGCCGCGTGGCACCCCGCCGAGTGGTACCACCAGGACTTCTACGCGAGCCGGCCGGGCAACGGCTACTGCCGCGTGGTGATCGACCCCAAGCTCGCCGCGGTCCGCCGGCGCCACGCCGCGTGGCTCACGGACGGCGCCTGAACGGCGCCCCGCGCTACCCTGACAGACGACCCGTCCCCACCCCGAATCCCCCAGGAGGCCTCCCATGGCGAAGATCCTCGACAACATCACCCAGGCCGTCGGCGGCACCCCCCTGGTGCGCCTGAACTCCCTGACCGAGGGCCTGCCCGGCGACGTCGCCGTGAAGGTCGAGTTCTACAACCCGGCGAACTCCGTGAAGGACCGCATCGGCGTCGCCATCGTGGACGCCGCGGAGAAGTCGGGGCAGCTCACCCCCGGCGGCACCATCGTGGAGGGCACCTCCGGCAACACCGGCATCGCCCTGGCCATGGTCGGCGCCGCCCGCGGCTACAAGGTGATCCTCACCATGCCGGAGACCATGTCCGCCGAGCGTCGCGTGATGCTCCGCGCCTTCGGCGCCGAGATCGTGCTGACCCCGGGCGCGGACGGCATGCGCGGCGCCGTCGAGCGGGCCCAGCAGATCGTCAGGGACACCCCCAACTCCATCTGGGCCCAGCAGTTCGCCAACGAGGCCAACGTGCGGGCCCACTACACGACGACGGGCCCGGAGATCTGGGACGCGACCGGCGGCGCCGTGGACACGTTCATCGCGGGCGTGGGCACCGGCGGCACCATCACCGGCGCCGGCCGCTACCTGCGCGAGCAGAAGCCGGACGTCAAGCTGATCGCCGTGGAGCCGTCGGACTCCCCGATCCTCTCCGGCGGCCAGGCGGGCCCCCACAAGATCCAGGGCATCGGTGCCAACTTCGTCCCCGAGATCCTGGACACCGAGCTCTACGACGAGGTCTACGCGGCCACCTTCGAGGAGTCCATCGCCACCTCCCGCGCGCTCGGCGCCCGCGAGGGCATCCTCGGCGGCATCTCCACCGGCGCGATCGTCTCCGCCGCCCTGAAGGAGGCCGCGAAGCCCGAGTCCGAGGGCAAGCTGATCGTCGCCGTCGTCTGCGACTTCGGCGAGCGCTACATCTCCACCGCCCTCTTCGAGGACGTCCGCGGCTGAGCCGTCCCCGACCGAAAGGCACCCCCGCCGTGGGCATCCGCTCCCGCATCAAGGAAGACATCGCCACCGTGCGCAGCCATGACCCCGCCGCGCGCGGCGACCTGGAGGTCGTGCTGGCCTACTCGGGCCTGCACGCCGTGTGGTCGCACCGGGTCGCCCACCGCATGTGGCAGGTCGGCCGGCTGAAAACGCCGGCCCGGCTGCTCTCGCAGGCGGCGCGCGCGCTGACCGGCATCGAGATCCACCCGGGTGCGACGATCGGCCGCCGGCTCTTCATCGACCACGGCATGGGCGTCGTGATCGGCGAGACCGCGGAGATCGGGGACGACGTCATGCTGTACCACGGCGTGACCCTCGGCGGGCGGTCCCTGGAGAAGGTCAAGCGCCACCCCACGCTGCGCGACGGGGTGGTGGTCGGTGCGGGGGCCAAGATCCTCGGCCCCGTGGAGATCGGCGAGGGCACCTCGGTGGGGGCGAACGCCGTCGTCGTCAAGGACACCCCGCCCGACTCGATCGCCACCGGCATCCCGGCCTCCGTGCGCCTGCGCACCTCCCCGGCGGAGAAGAAGCCCCTGGTGGACCCCGCCGAGTACGTGGACCCCGCCATGTGGATCTGACGGCGGTCCGCTTCCCGGCGCGACGACGCCCCCGCCCCGCATCGCGCGGGGCGGGGGCGTCGTCGTCGGGGGGACGGGCGAGGTCCGCTCAGCGGGCGGTCTCGTCCGTGGGGTCGCCCTCGGCCGGCTGCGGCATGACCACGGGGGCGCCGTCGCCGTCGACCTCGGTGCGGTCGCCGGACCACAGCGTGTGGAACGAGCCGTCACGGTCCGTGCGGCGGTAGGTGTGCGCCCCGAAGAAGTCGCGCTGACCCTGGATCAGGGCGGCGGGAAGCCGGTCGGCGCGCAGGCCGTCGTAGTAGGCCAGGGCGGAGGAGAACACCGGCACGGGCACCCCGGCGGCGACGGCGGCGCCCACCACGCGGCGCCAGGCCGGCAGCGCCTCGGCCATGGCCTGGGCGAACTCGGGGGCGAACAGCAGGTTCAGGGGCTGACCCTCGGCACGGGTGCCGGGCTCCGGGTGGCGCGACGTGTCCCGTCCGCCGAACGCCTTCATGATCACGTCGAGCAGGTCGGCGCGGATGATGCAGCCGTCGCGCCACAGGGACGCGATGGTGCCCAGGTCCAGGGCCCAGCCGTACTCGATGGCGGCGGCCGAGAGCATGTCCAGGCCCTGCGCGTAGGCCACGAGCTTGGAGGCGAAGAGGGCCTGGCGCACGTCCTCCACGAACGCGTCGCGGTCCTGCGGGGAGACGGCGGGCGCGGACTCGACGCCGGCGGCGAGCACCTCGCGCGCCGTGGCCCGGACCTCGGTCTGGGCGGAGAGGGAGCGGGCGAACACGGACTCGGCGATCGCCGCCACGGGCGAGCCCACGTCCAGTCCGGAGATCGCGGTCCAGCGGCCGGTGCCCTTCTGCCCCGCCTCGTCCACGATCACGTCGACGAGCGGCGCACCGGTGGCGGCGTCCACCTGCTGGAGCACCTCGGCGGTGATCTCGATCAGGTAGGAGGCCAGCTCGGTCTGGTTCCACGCGTCGAACACCTGGGCCTGCTCGGCGGGCTCGATCCCGGCCACGCGGCGCAGCAGGTCGAAGGCCTCGCCGATGACCTCCATGTCCGCGTACTCGATGCCGTTGTGGACCATCTTCACGTAGTGCCCGGCGCCGTCGGTGCCGATCCACGCGCAGCACGGCTCTCCGTCGTACGACGCGGCGATGTCCTCCAGCAGCGGGCCGAGGGCGGCGTACGACTCCTCCGGGCCGCCGGGCATGATGGCCGGCCCGTTGAGGGCGCCCTCCTCGCCGCCGGAGACGCCGACGCCCACGAAGTGCAGGCCCTTCTCGGCGAGGGCGGCCTCGCGGCGGCGGGTGTCCTCGTAGTGCGAGTTGCCGGCGTCGATCACGATGTCGCCCTCGTCCAGCAGCGGGACGAGCTGGTCGATGACGGCGTCCACCGGAGCGCCGGCCTTGACCATGATCAGGACGCGGCGGGGGGAGGCCAGGGAGCCGACGAGCTCCTCCAGGGTCTCCGTCGCCACGAAGGAGCCCTCATGGCCGTGCTCCGCCACGAGGGCGTCGGTCTTCGCACGACTGCGGTTGTGCAGGGCCACGGTGTACCCGTGCCGGGCGAAGTTGCGCGCCAGATTGGCGCCCATCACGGCCAGGCCGGTGACACCGATGTCGGCGGTCCCCCGGACGGTGCTGGTCTCGGTCATCGCGTCTGGTCTCCTTCTCGGAACGGGTCTCGGGACGTCTGCCCCAGCCTACGTCGGGCCTCAGTCGCCGACGGCGTCGCGCCCGCGCTGGACGATCAGCGGGTCCGGGACGCCCACGACGTCATGGTCCTTGCCCTCGTACTCGAACCGGGACAGGAAGTAGCGCATCGCGTTGAGGCGGGCGCGCTTCTTGTCGTTGGACTTGATGGAGATCCACGGGGCGTGGTCGGTGTCCGTGTGGAGGAACATGGCCTCCTTGGCCTCCGTGTACGCCTCCCAGCGGTCGAGGGACTCCAGGTCCATCGGGGAGAGCTTCCACTGGCGCACCGGGTCGATCTGGCGGATCGCGAAGCGGGTGCGCTGCTCGGTCTGGGTCACGGAGAACCAGAACTTGGTGAGGTGGACGCCGTCCTCGACGAGCATCTTCTCGAACACGGGCACCTGGCGCATGAACAGGTCGTACTGGTGGTCAGTGGAGAAGCCCATCACGCGCTCGACGCCGGACCGGTTGTACCAGGAGCGGTCGAACAGCACGATCTCCCCGGCGGTGGGGAAGTGCTGGATGTAGCGCTGGAAGTACCACTGGCCGAGCTCCCGCTCGGTGGGTTTGCTCAGGGCGACGGTGCGGGCGGTGCGCGGGTTCAGGTGCTCGGTGAAGCGCTTGATGGTGCCGCCCTTGCCGGCGGCGTCGCGGCCCTCGAAGACGATGATGTGGCGCTGGCCGGTGTCCTCGCCCCAGTACTGCAGCTTCAGCAGCTCGATCTGGAGGCGGTACTTCTCGATCTCGTACTCCTCGCGGGAGAGGCGCTCCTCGTAGGGGTAGTCCTCCTTCCACGTCTCCACGGCGCGGCCCTGGGGGTCGATCAGGTCCGGGTCGTTGGTGTGGCCGTCGGAGACGGTGTAGCCGCCGTCGCGCAGATTGTCGATGAACTCGCGCAGGTTCTCTCGGGGGGCGTCGGGCTGCAGCAGCTCCATGGCGGACTCCTTCACGTGGCGGGACGGACGGGGCACGACGACGCCGCGCGCCGCGGCCCCCTGCTCGCCCCATTATGGCGGTCGGCCCCCGCCCGGGACGGGCCACGGCGGTCCGCACGGGTGAACAGCCGGTGAACGCGCGCGGGCTCACTCGAAACGCGGCACGGGGCGGTCCGGGTGCCGGTAGGCCTCACGCATGTGGTCGGAGGTGAGGATGTCCCCCACCCCGATCATCAGCAGGGAGAACACGATCTGTTCGGTGACCATCCACACGGGGTACAGGCCCGGGACGGCCGCGAGGACCAGGGTGATCACGGGGAAGACCTGGGCGAACAGGCGCAGGCGCTGGTAGGCCCAGCGCCAGCCGGCCGCGGCCCGGAGGGCGAAGTAGAAGAAGTAGAAGAGGGTGGCCGTCATGCCCAGCACCACCACGGCGCGCATCCAGGCGCTCATGGCCACCGGGTGGCCCTGCACGGTGAGCCAGACCGCGATCCCGACGGCGGCCGCTCCGATGACGAGTTCGGCCGTCAGGATCCAGGTGATCCACCGGAAGTCCCGCCTGGTGCGCGGGTGGTGCAGCGCCGCAGGGGCGATGCGCAGGTGCGCCTGGCGGCCTCCGGCGATCCGGTCGATGCGGCGCATCAGCTGTTCGAGTTCCACGGGCGCAGTGTAGGTCCGCCGCCGGGGCGGAGGGTGTTTGGGTGGGTCCATGGCCGCACCCGACTTCGTCCTGTCCCTGCGCGAGCATGTGGGGCACGCTCCGCTCTGGCTCTCCGGCGTGAAGGCGGTGGCGCTGCGTGCCGGGGACCGCGAGGTGCTCCTGGTCCGCCGAGCGGACGACGGCCGCTGGACCCTGCCGGCGGGCATCCTCGAGCCGGGTGAGGAGCCCGCGGACGCCGCCGTGCGCGAGGTCGCCGAGGAGACGGGGGTGCGCTGTGCTCCGCGGCGGCTGGCCGGCGTCGGGACGACGGCCGGGGCCGTCTACCCCAACGGGGACCGCGCCCGCTACCTGGACGTGGTCCTCGTGCTGGACGAGACGGGCGGCCACGCCCACGTGGCGGACGACGAGAACCTCGAGGTCGGCTGGTTCTCCGTGGACGGCCTGTCGGACCTGCCGCCGCTGCACGCCCGCGCGCTCTCCTGGGCGCTCGAGGACGGACCCGCGCGCTTCGTCGCGGGCGGGGACGTCCTGCCCTGAGCCCGGGCGCGGGCCGGGCCGGGGCTCCTCAGTCCGCCGCGGGCCGGGCCGCCCCGGGCCGGCGGGCGCCGATCAGCGCGTCGACGGCGTCGACCGCCGCGCGGGCCGTGCCGGCGTCCACGAACTGTGCGACGGCGTCGGCGTAGCGAGGGTGGCCCGGCAGCTTGAGGCCGACGCTCGCACCGTCCGTGGCGGGGAGGATCCAGAGGCGGGCGGCGGGGTCGGCCGCGGTCTCGTCGGCGGCGTCCTGCTCCTCGAACTCGCGGTCGTAGCCCGCCCACTCCACCCCCGGGCGCTCGGTGTCCGCGCCGTCCATCAGGTCCGCCCCGCCCATGCGCAGGTAGGTGACGGACTGCAGGAGCCGGTCCAGGGTGCGGGCCGTGGTCCGGCCGGCCAGCTCGTCCTGGAACAGAGCCAGCACGTGCCAGCCTGCGGCGTCCTGGAGGAACAGCATGGTCTGTTCGGCCTCGCCGCCGGTGATCACGGCCAGGTGACGGGGGCCGGCGTCGGAGGGGGCGGGCAGCTTCCAGAAGCCGTGGGGCGTCGCGGGCATGGGCTCCTCCTGCAGGGCCGGTGGGGTCGGGGGCGGGCGCCGGGAGGCGCCCCGCGGGCCGTCCCACCCTACGCCCCGGCGGGCCCCGCACGCCTGGCCCTTCGCCGCAGACTCGGGCACGCTGGCCGGATGGATCCCGTGACCGTGCTCTCCGCCTCCCTCGCCCACCCCGAAGCGATCGTCGCCGCCGCCGGACGGGCGCGGGTGCCCGTGTCGGTGGCCGCGGCCCTGGCCGAGCTGGAGTCGGGCGGCCGCAACGTGTTCGGCAACGACGTCGGCGGCGTGTTCTCCTCCCCCGGCGCCCCGGACGTCGAGGTGACGCCGGAGCGCGTCGCCGAGCTCCGCCGGCGAGTGGCGGACGGCGAGCGCTCCAACGGCGTGGGCCCGGCGCAGATCACCTGGCCGCCCCTCTTCGACCGCGCCGACGCCGAGGGCCTGGACCTCGCCGACCCCGAGGACAACATGACGCTCGGCCTGAGCCTGTTGCGGGACAGCGCCCGCGGGGACTTCTCCGTGGCCGGCCTCGAGCGGGCGGGCACGCTCTACAACGCGGGCACGCTTGCGGGCGGCGTCACCGACTACGGGCGCCGCCTGGCCGCGGCCGCGGCGGCCTGGGAGAGGCGCCTCACCGCACGGGGCTGACCCTGAGGACCCGCGCCCGCGCGCGGGACACGGATCGGTGAGACGCCCGGGACGAGCGCCACCGGCCGCCTCGATATGCTGGGCCTGTGTCTGGCGGCGACGTCGGACGTCCCGGCCGCCCACCTCATTCCCTGGAGAACCCCATGCCTCGACTGCACAGTGCCCACGACACCGCCGACAACGCCCCCGGCGCCCGTGCGCTGAGCGGCGTCGGCGCCGCCCGCCATCGGGCGCTGCGGCCCGCCGCCGTCCTGTTCACCGCGGGCCTGTTGCTCACCGGCTGCGCGGGCCCGGACGGCGCGCCGGCCGGAGGCTCCCCGGAGGCCGGTGCGTCCACCACCGAGGACGCGGGGGCCTCGAGCGGCACGGCCGGCGGGTCCGCCGGAGGCCAGTCGGGCGCGTCGGAGAGCCGGGCCGAGGGCTCGCCCCCCGTGGATCCGGCCGACTTCCCGGCGTCCAACACCACCAAGCTGACCCGCGTGGAGACCATCAAGGACCCCGGCCTGACGCCGAAGTCCATCGTCTCCAATCAGCACGGGCTCGCGATCGCCAACAACATGATGTACCGGCACAACGTCATGCTCTTCGACACCCGGAGCCGCGAGGTCGTCCAGACGCTCGAGGACACCGTGGACACGGACGCCATGGGCATCGACGGCCTGTCCGGCGTGGTCAACGGCTCGCCGGTGGAGGCCGCGTGGACCCAGGACGGCAGGTACGCCTACGTCTCCAACTACCAGCTGACCGGCGGCGAGGGCACCGGCGTCAAGCCGGATGACAACTGCACCGCCGGCTCGGCGATCTCCCCCTCCCTCGTGTACCGGTACTCGGTGGAGGAGAAGAAGTGGGACGCCGCCTACCGCGTCGGCCGGGTGCCCAAGTACCTGGCCCTGTCCCCGGACGACTCCCGCCTGCTGGTCAGCAACTGGTGCGACGCGACCCTGTCCGTCCTCGACGCCGAGACCGGGGAGCTCCAGCACACCATCCCCCTGGACACCATGCCCCGCGGCATCGTGGTACTGCCGGACAACAAGACCGCCTACGTCGTCGCCATGTGGGCGGACAAGCTCTACCGCGTGGACCTCGACGCCGGCACCGCCGAGCTGGTCATGAACACCGGCCCCCAGCCGCGCCACCTCTCCCTGTCCCCGGACGGGAAGACGCTGTACATGACGGTGGCCGGCGCCGACCGGATCGTGAAGCTCGACGCCGCCACCGGCAAGGTCCTCGCCAGCGCCTCCGCCGGCGATGAGCCGCGCTCCATGGACGTCTCCAGGGACGGCACCGCGCTGTACGTCGTCAACTACGAGGCGTCCACGCTGACCAAGATCGACGCCGAGACCCTCGAGATCCTCGACACGGCTCCGGCCGGCGAGAACACCGTCGGCGTCACCTACGACGACCCCACCGGGCAGGTCTGGGTGGCCAACTACGGTGGCACCGTCGACGTCTACGACGACACCGACGGCGTGGGCCCGGGCGCCGCCGGCTCCGCGCAGCCCACCGCCGACGCCCCGGGGGACTGACCTCGCACCGGCCGGCCCCGCGGGCCGGCCGGTCGCCGCTCCGGGCGGCTCAGAGGGCCAGGTTCACGAGCAGCACGTAGGCGAGCGTGCCCGCTCCGATGGACAGCAGGGTGCGCCGCCCGCCGAGCAGGTGCACGAGCACCGTCACGGCGCCCGCCGCGAGCGTGCAGCCGACGCGCGGCCAGTCCACCGGGTCGCCGGGGGCGAGGGCCGCGGAGTCGAGGACCATCACCACGGCGAGGATCGTCAGGATCCCGGCGGGCATCCACACCGCCAGGCGCGCCACGAGCCGGGACTCGCGCAGCGGGCGCAGCAGGACGAACGGCAGGGCCCGCAGCAGGAAGGTCACGCCGCCGGCCACGAGCGCGGCGGCCACGATGTACCCGGGGTGCACGACGCCGTCGATCATCGGCCCGCCTCCGCGTCCACCGTCGTCAGCTCGGCCGCCTCAGCGGCTCCGGGGGAGGTGGCACCGAGCTCCTTGACCGCCGGCAGCGGGAGGCGCGCCCCGCGCTCGGCCGCGACGTGCGCCGCCATCAGGGCCGCCACGAACCCGAGGAACGAGGCGACCAGCAGCGCGCTCGGCGCGACGACGAGCCCCACCCCGACGGCGGCCGCGGCGGCGAGCACGAGCAGGACGTGGCGGCGGGTGCGCGCGGCGTCGAGGGCGAGGACGATGAACAGGGCGGTGAGGGCGAACTCGAGGCCCTCCACCGGTGCCGGCAGCAGCCCGGCCGCCACGACGCCCACAAGACCGCCGACCACCCAGTACAGGTGGAGGCTGACCTGGGTGGCGAGCAGCCGCGGGGCGGTCCAGCCACGCGGATGGGCGGCGGTGATGGCGTAGGCCTCGTCGATGAGCCCGCCCATCGAGTACAGCCGGGCCAGCGGGTTCCGCACCACGCGCAGCGGGAAGCCGAACGCGTAGAACACGTGCCGGAAGTTCAGCAGGAACACGGTCACGGCGATCCCCGCCAGGGACGTCCCCGCGGCCAGCAGGCTCACCAGCAGCAGCTCCACCGAGCCGGCGAACACCACCACGGACAGCAGCGGGGCGGCCCACCCGGGGAGTCCGGCCTGCACCACGAGCATCCCGAAGGCCACGCCCAGCGGGAACAGCCCCAGTCCGGCCGGTCCCGACAGGCGGACCCCCTCGGCGACCTCCGCACGGCGGGTCGGCAGGGCGTCCGGCACGCCGGACGCCGCGGGCGACGGCGGTGTGATCTCAGTCATGGTCGGGCCAGGGTGCCACAGTCCATGCGCCCCGTCCGCCGCGACGACGCAGGGTGACGGGACGGCGCGGTGCGGAAGAGGACCCCCACAGCCCTCTCACGGTGAATGCGGGGCGGTTTTCCACGGGTTACCGTTGTCCATGACGTCCGGGCGCTCCGCGGCGCGCCGTCGGACCTCGACCGGACGTGCCGCGCCATTCCGGACCCCTCCGATCCGACCGCCGAGGGGCCCTCCTGCGTCCGAACCCGGCCCGCTGACCAGGAGTATCACCGCATGGAACACATCTCAGGACGCCCGCTCACCCGCCGCGGCACGCTGCTGGGGCTCGGCGGCGCCGGGGTCGCCGGGGCGCTGGGCCTGACGGGCTGCTCCTCCGCGCAGACGACCTCCGCTCCGCAGACCTCGGCGTCTCCGTCGTCCTCCCCCGTCGCGGCGACGGGGATCGAGGACCTCGCCGTGGGCCAGGACGCCGTGGTGCGCGCGTCGCTGACGACCGCCTGGCTCAAGCCCGACGTGGACCGTGGCTGGACGGACGAGCCCGTCACCCAGGCCGACCCCCGGCCTGACGAGTGGCTCCCCCGCATGGACGACACCCTGCAGCGGGGGCTGCTCGGCCGCAGCGACACCCAGGCGGCCCTCGGCTCCCGCGTCACCGTGCGCGAGCTCTCCGGGGACTGGGCGAGGGTCAGCTTCCTGGACCAGGCCGCGCCGAACGACTTCGGCCACCAGACCAGCTGGGTGCCGCGCGCCCACGTCGTGCGCGATCTCGGCTTCCTCTCCGCCCAGCAGGCCGACGGGGCCCCGATCATGCGCGTGACCGCGCACAGCACCGGGGTATACGAGGGCGAGGACATGGAGAAGACCCTCGTGGTCGTCCCCCTCGGGACGCGCCTGCCGCTGCTGGAGGAGGGCGACGAGGCCTCGAAGGTCCTGCTGCCGGACGAGCGGGAGGGTTGGATCGCCGCCGCGGACACGGCCGTGGGCGAGCCCGCCCTCGGCACGGCCGAGCAGGTCTTCGAGACCGCGCGCTCCTTCGAGGGCACGCCGTACCTATGGGGTGGCATGAGCCGGTTCGGCATCGACTGCTCCGGCTTCACCTACACGGTGCTGCGCGCGCACGGCATCCTGCTGCCCCGCGATTCCGGTCCTCAGCTCTACGACTCGGGACTTCCCAGGGTGGCCGCCGACGACCTCACCCCGGGCGACCTGCTGTTCTACTCGCACGTGCCCGGGGGCCGGCGGATCCGCCACGTCGCCCTGTACCTCGGCAAGGGGCGCGGCATCAACGCCCCCTTCGTGGGGCGCCCGGTCACCGTCGAGACGCTGGAGCAGCTCAACGCGAAACACGACTACGCCGGCGCGGTGCGCCCCCGGTACGCCCAGGCCTGACCGCCCCACGGGCCGGTGTTCCCTCGAGGTCGGACGACGACGGCCCCGGGACCACATCGTGTGGTCCCGGGGCCGTCGCCCACGGTGGACCCAGAGGGATTCGAACCCCCGACCTGCTCGGTGTAAACGAGACGCTCTGACCGGCTGAGCTATGGGTCCCGGCCGCACCGTCCGGACCGCGGACGGCACCCGCCCAGCCTAGCGCCGCCGACCGAGCGCGCCCTCCGCAGCCCGCCGGTGCGCCTGCGCCGTGCGGGGTCCGCCGGGCTCCCCGGGGCGGACCCGGACCAGCTCGGTCCCCGACTCGTCCACGAGGACGGAGACGCGTCGCGGGCGGCCCGTGGTCTCGTCCAGCAGGCCGAACCGGGCGGCCGCGGCACCGTGGGGCCAGAAGTCCGAGAGCAGCACGCACTCCGCCGGCAGGCCCGTCCGGTCGGCGACCTCTCGGAGGACGGGGGCGGCGTCGCAGGAGACCACGCGCAGGCCCACGTCCTCCGCGGCGAGCTCGACGGCCAACGGCCCCAGCCAGGCGAGCTCCCCCGCACAGACGGGGGTGAACGCCCCGGGAAGGAACACCAGCCAGGCGGCGCGCTCCCCCGAGACCACGGGCGGCCACGGCCAGGGCGTGCCGTGGATGTCCCGCAGGGCCGGCTCAGCCACCGCGCTTCTCGAGCCGCACGGCGGCCCAGTCCGCGCTGCCGCCGGCGCCCGTCGTGACGTGCAGCCCTGCCGTGGCGGCGGCCTCCGCGACGTCCGTGGGGCTCACGTGCCCGGGGCGGCCGTTGCGGGGCGTCATCAGCCAGACCGGGCCCGCGTCGAGGGAGCGCTGGGCGTCCACGAGCGCGTCCGTGAGGTCCGAGACGTCGCCGTCGTCCGTCCGCCACCAGAACAGCACCGCGTCCGCCGGCTCCTGGTCCTCCTCGGTGAGCAGCTCCTCGCCCAGGGCGTCCTCGAGCGCGTCACGGAAGTCGAAGTCGATGTAGTCGTCATACCCCCACTCCTGGACGAGCTCTCCTGCGGTCAGGCCGTAGGCGTCCAGCAGCTCCTGGTGCGTCGAGGTCCCGTCCGACGGGGTCTCCATGCGCGCGCTCCTCCTTGAGACGAGGACGGGGCGGAGCGGGTCTCCAGCGCCGTCCGGTGCGGGTGACACGCACCACCATACGCCGTGGCCCTCCGGACAACGGGGCCCGGACGCGGGCGCGCAGCCCCGTGCGCCATTAGGCTGGCCGACGACGCGTACCGCTGCCGGCGACCGGCCGCAGGCGCGAGCGGCCGGCCGGGCCTCACCGGCGGACCGCAGGACACCCCGCGGAGCACCCCTCCGCACGAGACCCCAGGAGGCACCGTGAGCGCAGCCGAAGAGAGCTCGCAGATCGTCAGCGGTCTGACCAGCCAGCGCCCGGACAAGGACCCGCAGGAGACCGCCGAGTGGATCGAGTCGTTCGACGGGCTCGTCGACGAGCGCGGCACGGAGCGCGCGGAGTACATCATGCGCTCGCTGATGCAGCGCGCCGGCGCCAAGTCCGTCGCCCTGCCGCACGTGACCACCACGGACTACGTGAACACGATCCCGGCCGACCAGGAGCCCGAGTACCCGGGCGACGAGGAGCTGGAGCGCCGCTACCGCAACTACCTGCGGTGGAACGCCATGGCCCTCGTGCAGCGCGCCCAGCGCGACGCCGTCGGCGTCGGCGGCCACATCTCCTCCTACGCGGGCCAGGCGACCCTCTACGAGGTGGGCCTGAACCACTTCTTCCGCGGCCAGGACCACCCGGGCGGCGGCGACCACATCTTCTTCCAGGGCCACTCCTCGCCGGGCAACTACGCCCGCGCGTTCCTCGAGGGCCGCCTGACCGAGGAGGACCTCGACGGCTTCCGCCAGGAGAAGTCCCGCCAGGGGCACGCCCTGCCCTCCTACCCGCACCCGCGGATGATGCCGCACTTCTGGCAGTACCCCACCGTGTCCATGGGCCTGGGGCCGATGAACGCCATCTTCCAGGCGCAGACCAACCGGTACCTGCACAACAACGGCATCAAGGACACCTCCGACCAGCACGTGTGGGCCTTCCTCGGCGACGGCGAGATGGACGAGCCCGAGTCGCGCGGCCAGCTGCACGTCGCGGCCAACGACAAGCTCGACAACCTCACCTTCGTGGTCAACTGCAACCTGCAGCGCCTCGACGGCCCGGTGCGCGGCAACGGCAAGATCGTCCAGGAGCTGGAGTCGTACTTCCGCGGCGCCGGCTGGAACGTCATCAAGGTCCTCTGGGGCCGCGAGTGGGATCCGCTGCTGGAGGCCGACGACGAGGGCGAGCTCGTGCGCATCATGAACGAGACGCTCGACGGCGACTACCAGACCTACAAGGCCGAGTCCGGTGGCTTCGTGCGCGAGCACTTCTTCGGCCGGTCCTCCGTCACCAAGGAGATGGTGGCGGACATGACCGACGACGAGATCTGGGGCCTCAAGCGCGGCGGCCACGACTACAAGAAGGTCTACGCCGCCTACAAGGCCGCCATGGAGCACAAGGGCCAGCCCACCGTGATCCTGGCCCACACCATCAAGGGCTACGGCCTGGGCAAGTCCTTCGAGGGCCGCAACGCCACCCACCAGATGAAGAAGCTGACGGTGGACGACCTCAAGGTGTTCCGGGACCGCCACCGCATCCCGATCTCGGACGAGCAGATCGAGAAGGACCCGTACAACATCCCGTACTACCACCCGGGCGCCGACGCCCCGGAGATCACGTACATGATGGAGCGGCGCAAGGAGCTGGGCGGCTTCGTGCCGGAGCGCCGCAGCACGTACCACCAGATCCCGCTGCCGCCCGAGTCCGTGTACAAGCAGGCCCGCAAGGGATCGGGCAAGCAGCAGGCCGCCACCACCATGGCGTTCGTGCGCCTGCTCAAGGACCTGATGCGGGACAAGAACATGGGACCGCGCTTCGTGCCGATCATCCCGGACGAGGCCCGCACCTTCGGCATGGACTCGTTCTTCCCGACCGCGAAGATCTACAACCCCAAGGGCCAGAACTACCTGTCCGTGGACCGGGACCTGTTCCTGTCCTACAAGGAGTCCCCGCAGGGGAAGATCTACCACGTCGGCATCAACGAGGACGGCGCCACCGCGGCGTTCAACGCGATCGGCACGGCGTACTCCACGCACGGCGAGCCGATGATCCCGGTGTACATCTTCTACTCGATGTTCGGTTTCCAGCGGACCGCGGACAACATCTGGGCCGCAGGCGACCAGCTCGCGCGCGGCTTCATGATCGGCGCCACCGCGGGGCGCACCACCCTCGCCGGCGAGGGCACCCAGCACATGGACGGTCACTCCCCCGTCCTGGCGTCCACGAACCCGGCCGTGAAGCACTACGACCCGGCGTACTCGTACGAGATCGCCCACATCGTGCGCCAGGGCCTGGAGGACATGTACGGCGACCACGAGGACGGCGACGCCCGCCGCAACGTCATCTACTACCTGACGGTCTACAACGAGCCGATCACCCACATCGAGGAGCCCGAGGGTCTCGACGTGGAGGGCCTGCTCAAGGGCATCTACCGTCTCTCCGAGGGCCAGGGCGACGGCCCGAAGGTCCAGCTCCTGGGCTCCGGCGTCTCCGTGCCGTGGGCGCTCGACGCCCAGAGGATCCTCTCCGAGGAGTGGGGCGTGAACGCCTCCGTGTGGTCGGTGACCTCCTACAACGAGCTGTACCGCGACGCCGTCGCGGCGGAGAAGGACGCCCTGAAGGACCCGTCCGCCACTCCCCGCGTGCCCTACGTGACGCAGGCGCTGCAGGGGGCCGAGGGCCCGATCGTGGCCACCTCGGACTACTCCACCTCGTGGACGAACCAGATCCGCCCGTTCGTGCCGAACCGCTTCTCGGCGCTCGGCGCCGACGAGTTCGGCTTCGCGGATACCCGCGCCGCCGCCCGTCGGTACTTCCTCATCGACACCCACTCGATGGTGGTCCGCGCGCTGCAGCTCCTCGAGGAGGAGGGCGGGGTCGAGCGGGGCACGGCCGCGAAGGCGCACGAGAAGTACCGCCTGGACGACGTCACCGCCGGCACCACCGGCATCGCGGGCGGCGACGCCTGATCCCCCCGGCCCGGCTCGCCCGCTGAGCCCGACGACGGCCGGTCGCCTCCCCTGCGGAGGCGGCCGGCCGTCGTCGTCCCCCGTGTAGGAATGCCACAACCGCCCCTAGGATGTGGCGCATGCCCGCTCCCCGCCCCTCCGCCCCCCGCAGGGTCAGCGCCGACGGACTGGCCCGCCTGCGCGCGCACCTGGGGACGTTCAACACCGCCACCCTGCGTCGGCTGGACGAGACCCTGCCCTGGTACCGGGAGCTCACCCCGGACGAGCGCAGCGCCCTGGGGCTCATCGCGCAGCGCGCCCTGCAGGGGTTCATCACCTCGTTCGAACGGCCGCAGACCACCACGGTGGACGTGCTGCGCGACGTGTTCGGCCAGTCGCCCACGGAGCTGACCCGGGCGATCTCCCTGCACCGAGCTCTGCAGCTGATCCGCACGATCGTCGACGTCGTGGAGACCGGGGTGCCGGACGCCGTCTCCGAGGCCGACCAGCCGGTGGTCGCGGAGCACGTGCTCCACTACTCGAGGGAGATCGCGTTCGCGATCGCCGACGTCTACGCCCGCGCCGCCGAGCTGCGCGGCGCCATGGACTCCCGGCTCGAGGCCGTGCTCCTGGACGCCGTGCTCCGCGGCCAGGAGCCGGACGAGATCCAGCACCGCGCCACCGCGTTCGGCTGGCGCGGCGGGGACGGCGTGATGGTGATGGCCGGCTCCGCGCGCGACGGCGCCACCGCCGCGTTCCTGCCCGGGCTCCGCCGCGACGCCGCCCGCCTCCAGTGCGAGCTGCTGGTGGGCGTGCAGTCCCGGCGCCTGGTGCTCGTGGTGGGGTCCGTGAGCGACCCCGACGCGGTGGCGGAGGCGCTGCTGCCCTGGTTCGCGGACGGGCCGGTGATCGTCGGCCCGGTCGTGGACTCCCTGCTGGAGGCGCACGTGTCGGCGCACCATGCGCTGGCCGGGCTCGGCGCGGCGGCCGCGCACCCGCGCGCCGGCCGCCCCGCCCGCTCGGACGACCTGCTGCCCGAGCGCGCCCTCGCCGGGGACGCGACCGCGTGCGCGGCGCTCGTGGACGGCGTCTACGCCGCCCTGGCCGACGCCGGGCCGAGCCTGCTCGAGACCGTGGACGTCTACACGGCGTGCGGGCACTCCCTCGAGGGGACGGCCCGCGAGCTGTACGTCCACGCGAACACCGTCCGGTACCGCCTGCGGAGGGCCGCCGAGGTGACGGGCTGGGACCCGCAGCGGCCCCGGGACGCCTACGTGCTGCAGACGGCGGTGGCGCTCGGCAGGCTGTCCGAGGGGGCTCCCCGGTTGTAGAATCCCTCCAAAGCGCGCGTCGGAGGTTCGGCGCCCGCACGGGCGCCGCCGGACGGTCCGGCCTGCCAGAGTGGAGACCATGCTTGCGATCGTCTGCCCCGGACAGGGCTCCCAGACCCCCGGCTTCCTCGCCCCCTGGCGCGAGCTGGAGGGCGTGCCCTCCCTGCTGGACCGCCTCTCCGCGGCCGCCGGCGTGGACCTGACCGCGCACGGGACGGTCTCGGACGAGGAGACGATCAAGGACACCGCCGTGGCCCAGCCGCTCATCGTGGCGGCCGGCCTCGTCGCCGCGGACGTGCTGGGCCTGGACGCGCTCGCCCCCGACCGCGTGCTCGCCGCCGGCCACTCCGTGGGCGAGATCACCGCCGCCGCCGTGGCGGGCGTGCTCTCCCCGGAGGACGCCCTCGCGCTCGTGCGGGTGCGTGCCACCGGCATGGCCGAGGCCGCGGCCGCCACCCCCACGGGCATGGCCGCCGTCGTCGGCGGGGACCAGGACGAGGTCCTGGCGGCCGTCGAGGCCGCGGGCCTCACGCCCGCGAACGTGAACGGGGGCGGTCAGATCGTCGCGGCCGGCACCCAGGACGCGCTCGACGCCCTCGCGGCGCAGCCCCCGGCCCGCGCCCGGGTGATCCCGCTCAAGGTGGCCGGGGCGTTCCACACGGAGCACATGCGCCCCGCCGTGGACGCGCTCGCCGCCCACGTCACGGGCCTCTCCCCCGCCGACCCCCGCCTGACGCTGCTCTCCAACCGCGAAGGCGCCGCCGTGGCCTCCGGAACCGAGGTCCTCGAGCGCATCGTGAACCAGGTGACCCGCCCCGTCCGCTGGGACCTCTGCATGGAGGCCATGGCGGAGCGCGGCGTCACCGGCATCATGGAGGTGCTGCCCGGCGGCACCCTGGCCGGCCTCGCCAAGCGCGGCCTCAAGGGGGTCCCCTCGCTGGCCGTGAAGGCCCCGGACGACCTCGACGCCGCCCGCGCCTTCATCGCCGAGCACACCGCCTGACGCCCTCCCGCGCCGCATCGTCACAGAGAAGAGCACCATGACCGTCACCCTGAAGCAGCACGAGCGTCCCGCCGGCAGCCGGATCGTGTCCGTCGGCGCCTACCGCCCCGCCACCCTCGTCCCGAACGAGGACCTGGTCGGGCCGATCGACTCGTCCGACGAATGGATCCGCCAGCGCACCGGCATCGTCACCCGCCAGCGGGCCACGCCCGAGGAGACCGTCGTCACCATGGCTGTCGGCGCCGGCCGGGAGGCCCTCCAGCGCGCCGGGCTGGAGGCCTCCGACCTCGGCGCGGTCGTCGTCGCCACCGTGACGTTCCCCTACCCGACCCCGTCCGCCGCGGCCGCCGTGGCCGACGCCCTCGGCGCCACCCCCGCCCCGGCCTACGACATCTCCGCGGCCTGCGCGGGCTACTGCTACGGCGTGGCGCAGGCCGACGCCCTCGTGCGCGCCGGCTCCGCGCAGCACGTCCTCGTGGTGGGCGTGGAGCGGCTCTCCGACTTCATCGACCCCACCGACCGCTCGATCTCCTTCCTGCTGGGCGACGGCGCCGGCGCCGTGGTGGTCTCCGCCTCGGACGAGGCCGGGATCGCGCCCTCCGTCTGGGGCTCGGACGGCTCGCGCTGGAGCACCATCTCCCCCACCCGCTCGCTCCTGGACCTGCGCGCCGAGGTGGAGCACGCCCGCGAGACCGGGGACGCCTCGGCCATCATCGGCGCCGAGGAGATGCTGTGGCCGACGCTCCGCCAGGACGGCCCCTCCGTCTTCCGCTGGGCCGTGTGGTCCATGGCGGAGAAGGCGCGGGAGGCGCTCGACGCCGCCGGTGTTGAGCCGGAGGACCTCGCCGCCTTCATCCCCCACCAGGCCAACATGCGGATCATCGACGAGTTCGCCAAGCAGCTGAAGCTGCCGGAGTCCGTCGTCGTCGCCCGGGACATCGCGGAGGCCGGCAACACGTCGGCCGCCTCGATCCCGCTGGCCATGCACAGACTGCTACAGGAGCACCCGGAGCTCTCCGGGGGCCTCGCCCTGCAGATCGGCTTCGGCGCCGGGCTGGTCTACGGCGCCCAGGTGGTGCGCCTCCCCTGAGGCCCCGCCGGTCTGATTCACTGACCACGTACACCCGTACACCCATCACCCCCATCTGAGAAGGAGACGCCCCATGGCTTCCAAGGAAGAGATCCTCGCCGGCCTGGCCGAGATCGTGAACGAGGAGACCGGCCTCGAGACCGCCGACGTCCAGCCGGAGAAGTCCTTCACCGACGACCTCGACATCGACTCGATCTCCATGATGACGATCGTCGTGAACGCCGAGGACAAGTTCGGTGTGAAGATCCCGGACGAGGAGGTCAAGAACCTCAAGACCGTCCAGGACGCCGTCGACTTCATCGACCAGGCCCAGGCCTGATCCCCACGGCGCGCTCGGCGCGCCGCCCCGGGCGGAGTCCGGGGACGCGGCCGGCGGGCTGAGCCCCGCCGGGCGTCCCCGGACCGCCTCGCCCTCCGGGGCCCCCGAACCTCTCCCACCCCACTCGAACGACAGCGAGGACACCGTGACCCGCACCGCACTGATCACCGGACTGGGCGCCACGACGCCGATCGGCGGCGACGTGCCCACGTTCTGGGCCAACGCCCAGAAGGGCGTCTCCGGCGCCGCCACGATGCAGCACGAGTGGGTGGAGCAGTACGACCTGCCCGTGACCTTCGCCGCGGAGCTGGCCGTGCCGACCTCCGAGGTGCTCTCCAAGGTGGAGCTCAAGCGCCAGGACCCCAGCACGCAGATGGCCACGGTCGCCGCGCGTGAGGCGTGGGCCGACGCGGGCCTCGCCGACGCGGACGTGGATCCCGAGCGCCTGGCCGTGGCCATGGGCACCGGCATCGGCGGGGTGTGGACCATCCTCGACGCGTGGGACGCCCTTCGTGAGCGGGGGCCGCGCCGCGTGATGCCCATGACGGTCCCCATGCTCATGCCCAACGGCGCGGCCGGCGCGCTGTCCCTCGAGTTCGGCGCCCGCGCGGGCGCCCGGACCGTGGTGGCGGCCTGCGCCGCCGGCACCGAGGCCCTGGACACGGCCCTGACGCTGATCCGGACCGGGCAGGCCGACGTGGTGCTCTGCGGGGCCACCGAGGCGGCGGTCCACCCCATGCCGATGGCCGCGTTCGCGGCCATGCAGGCGCTGTCGAAGCGCAACGACGACCCGCAGTCCGCCTCCCGCCCCTACGACGTGGACCGCGACGGCTTCGTGCTGGGCGAGGGCGCCGGCGTCATGGTCGTGGAGTCCGAGGAGCATGCGGCCGCCCGCGGCGCCCGCGTGTACGCCCGCCTGGCCGGCACCGGGGTCACCTCCGACTCCCATCACATCACCGCCCCCGAGCCCGAGGGCCTGGGCGCCACCCGCGCGATGCGCCGCGCCCTGGCCGACGCCGGGCTGCGCCCGGAGGACGTGGGCCACGTCAACGCCCACGCGACCTCCACCCCCAAGGGCGACGCCCCCGAGTACCTCGCGATGAAGGCCGTCTTCGGCACCGGACTCGACGACGTCCTGGTCTCGGCGACCAAGTCCCAGACCGGCCACCTGCTGGGCGCCTCCGGCGCGATCGAGTCCATCCTCTCGGTGCTGGCCGTCCACCACGGCGTCGCCCCCGTGACGATCAACCTGGAGAACCAGGACCCGGAGATCCCCCTCAATGTGGTGACCGGCACCCCGGCTGCCCTGCCGGCGGACCGTCGAGTGGTCGTGAAGAACTCCTTCGGCTTCGGCGGGCACAACGCCGTGGCCGTGTTCACCGGAGTCTGACCGGCCGCCACGGTGTCCGCGGCGGCGGGCACGTGGGGCGCCCCGCTCAGCCGGCCCGGTGGAGCCAGCGGACCGGCGCACCGGCGGCGGCCCGGCGGAACGGCTCCAGCTCGTCGTCCCAGGCCTCCCCGAGGGCGAGGGACAGCTCGTGGACCAACACGGTCGGGTCTCCTCCGCCGGCCTCGTAGGCGTACCGGATGCGCTCCTCGGAGACCATGATGTTGCCGGAGACGTCCGTGGTCGCGTGGAACACCCCCAGCTCGGGGGTGTGGGACCAGCGCGAGCCGTCGACGCCCGCCGACGGCGTCTCCGTGATCTCGAAGCGCAGGCCCGGCCACCGGCGCAGCGCCGACGCGAGCCGTGCCCCCGAGCCCTGGGCGGCGGACCAGTGGAGTTCGGCGCAGACGGTGCCGGCCTCTGCGGGCTGGTCGCGCCAGTCCACCGGGTCGCCCGGGCCCAGGACGGAGGTGAGCGTCCACTCCACGTGCGGGCACACCGCCGTGGGGGCGGAGAGCAGGTGGACCACTCCGTTCGTGGTGATGTCGGGCATGGGGCCTCCGGGTCTGGCCGCGCGCCGCGTCCGGCGGTGCGGCGGCACCTGACGGGCGTCCGGTCCGGTCATTGTCCCGGACGTCGGCCTGCGCGGCAACGGTGGGGCGGGCGACACGCCGACCCTGGGGGCGGTCAGGCCCGCGGATGGGCCCGCCGGTAGCCGTCCCTGAGGCGGTCGACGGAGACGTGGGTGTAGCGCTGGGTCGTCTGGAGGGACGAATGACCCAGCAGCTCCTGGACGGAGCGCAGGTCCGCCCCGCCGTCCAGGAGGTGGGTGGCGGCGGTGTGGCGCAGGGCGTGCGGGCCGCGGGCCGCGGTGTCCCCGAGGCGTTCGAGGGCGCGGTCGACGGCGCCGCGCAGGACGCGCACGTCGGCCCGGCCCCCGCGGGCGCCCAGCAGCAGGGCCACGCCGGAGTGCTCGGTGGCGAGCACCGGGCGGGCGACCCGCAGCCAGCGCTCGACGGCGGCGGCTGCGGGGGCGCCGAAGGGGACGGTGCGCTGGCGGTCTCCCTTGCCGGTGAGCCGGGCCGTGCGCCGGTCGAGGTCGAGGTCGTCCACGTCGAGCGCGGCGACCTCGGCGACGCGGGCCCCGGTCGCATAGAGCAGCTCGAACAGGGCCACGTCGCGGGCCGCGAGCGCCGCGCCGTGCAGGTCATCGGCGCGTCGGGCCTCGTGGACGCGTTCCTCGGCGGCCTGGAGGAGCCGCTGCGCCTGCTCTGCCTGGAGGACCTGCGGCAGCCGGGAGTCGGGTGCCGGCGCGCGCAGGCGAAGCGTGGGGTCGTCGGGGCGCAGGCCGGATCGGTGGAGCCACCCGAGGAAGGTGCGGGCGGCAGCGACGCGGCGGGCCACGGTCGCGCGGGAGAGGCCTTGGTCGCGCATCCGCGCGAGCCATCGGCGCAGGTCCTCGAGGTCGACCTCGGCGAACGCGTCGGCCCCGTCGTCCGTGACGTGGGCGGCCAGGTGGCGCAGGTCGGCCAGGTAGGCGCGGACGGTGCGGGGCCTGCGACCGCGCTCGTGGAGGAGATGCTCGGCGAACGCCTCGAGCCATGCCTCATCCCGGGCGGAGGCCGGTGGCAGCGGCGCCCCCGGGGCGTGGTGGGCGTGGGGCGGGTGCATGCCCTCCACTGTGCCATCCGTCGGGGGCGCTCCCCCACCGTGCGGCTCACTCCGGTGCCCGGCGCCAGAGGTCGCCTCGGCGTTCGGCCAGCCGCCGGCCCTCCAACCGGGTGAGGACGGCGAGCACCGTGGGGAGGGCGAGCCCCGCGGAGGAGGTCAGGTTGTCCACGGGGACGGCACGCCGCAGCGGCAGTGCCTCGTGGACGAGCAGCTCCTCCACGGTGAGCCCGTCCGTGGGCCGTCCGGGGCTGCGCGAGGCCTCACCCCGGGTGGTCGTGGCCGGGGAGGCTGCCGGCGGCTCCCCGGGTCGGGGCGGTTCCAGCAGTGTCAGGGCCTGCGCGGGGTCGGCGATCAGCCGGGTCGGCCCCTCCTGCAGGAGGCGGTGGCACCCGGCGGAGGAGGGCGAGGTCACCGGGCCCGGGACGGCGCCCACCTCGCGGCCGAGGCCGTGCGCGTGGCCCGCAGTGTTCTGGGCGCCGGAGCGCCAGCGGGCCTCGACCACCACGACGGCCCCGGAGAGCGCGGCGATGAGCCGATTGCGGTGCAGGAACCGGTACCGGGTGGGCGTGGCGCCGGGAGGCATCTCGGAGAGGAGCAGCCCCTCCTCCATGACGGCGCGCAACAGGCGTTCGTGCCCGGCGGGATAGAACCGGTCCAGCCCCCCGGCGAGGACCGCGACGGTCGGCGGCACTCCGGGTGCGGCGTCGTCGTGGGATCCGGGTCCGGAGCGCCGACCGGCGGCCGCGGCCGTCTCGAGCGCCGCCTCGTGGGCGGCCCCGTCGATGCCGTAGGCGCCCCCGGAGACGATGCACACGCCCGCCGCGGAGGCGCATGCGACGACGTCCCGGGTGACCTGCCGCCCGTAGGCAGTCGCCTCCCGGCTGCCCACGACGGCGAGGGCCCGGGGCAGGGGTGGCAGGGTGCCCCGCCCGCGGAACCACAGGCCCACGGGCGCGGCGTCGCCGAGATCGTCCAGACCCGCCGGCCAGGCCGGGTCCTCCGGGATGAGCAGGCCCCCGCCGAGCCGGTGGAGTGCGACCAGGTCCCGCACGGGGTCCAGCCGCGCTGACCGGGGCGCCCAGCGGGCGAGTCCGGCGCTCCACCGCCGGGCGAACGCGTCCTGGCCCAGCCGGTCGGCGAGGAGGTCCCGTTCTGCCGCCTCGATCCGCGCCGCGCCGGTGAGAAGCGTGAGCGCGCGCTCAGGGCCGAGCGCGGCGACGGTGGCGAGCGCGAGGTCGTCCCCGGGCTCCACGAGCCGGGTGAGGGCGGCCCGGGCGACCCGCGGGCCGTCCGGGCGGGCGTTCTGCGCGGTCTCCCCCGCGGTGGTCATCGGTCCTCCTCCGATCGGATCCGCAGCTGCAGGGCGATCTCGACGTCCTGCGCTTCCGGGCAGGAGGCCCCCCGCAGGTCGGCCAGCGTCCACGCCAGGCGCAGCACCCGGCCGTGGCCGCGGGCACTGAGCTCGCCGCGATCCACCGCGCGGTCGGCGGTGGCGCGCGCCTCCGGGGGGACGGCGAAGCGGCCGGAGC
Source organism: Micrococcus porci (assembly GCF_020097155.1). Taxonomy (NCBI): domain Bacteria; kingdom Bacillati; phylum Actinomycetota; class Actinomycetes; order Micrococcales; family Micrococcaceae; genus Micrococcus; species Micrococcus porci. Next base: position 2,048,632 of record NZ_CP083691.1, read on the forward strand.
GCAGCAGGGCGGCGGGCACATGGGCGTTGCGGCACACCCCCGGCGGGAGCGATCCCTCGCGGGCCGCCGCGGCCCAGCGCGCATCCTGCGCTGCGACGGCGGCGGCCACCCGGGCGGCGACGGCGCGACTGGGCTCGGCCTCCGGGGCGGCGGCCAGCTGGTCCGCCCGGACGGGACGGACGGAGACCTGCACGTCCACACGGTCCAGCAACGGGCCGGAGAGCCGAGCGGCGTACTTGCGCCGCTGCAGCGAGGTGCACCGGCAGTGGGCGCCCGTCCCGGAGCCGAAGCCGCACGGACACGGGTTCGCCGCCAGCACGAGCTGGAACCGCGCGGGGTAGGCGACCGAGCCGTGCGCCCGGTGGACGATCATCTCCCCCGACTCCAGAGGCTGGCGCAGGGCGTCCAACGCACGGCGCTCGAACTCCGGCGCCTCATCCAAGAAGAGCACCCCGCCATGGGCCAGGGACACGGCGCCCGGGCGGCCGAGTCCGGTGCCACCCCCGACCAGCGCCGCCATGGAGGCCGAGTGGTGGGGCGCCTCGAAGGGCGGCGTCCGGCGCAGCCCCCGCGCGGACGGCTCGAGGCCGCGCAGCGAGCGCAGGGCGGCGGTCTCCAGTGCGGTGCGGTCGTCGAGGGGCGGGAGGATCCCCGGGAGCCGCTCGGCGAGCATCGTCTTGCCCGCGCCCGGCGGTCCGGACAGCAGCAGGTGGTGTCCCCCGGCGGCGGCGACCTCGAGCGCGAAGCGTGCCTCGGCCTGCCCGGCGACCTCGGCCAGGTCCGGGACCGGCCCCGAGGGGCCCTCCTGGCCGGCGGCCGGCCCCCGCCCGGCCGTGCCGGAGGGGCCCGAGGGGCGGGCCACGGACGCGTCGGGGCGGCCGCCGAAGGCGAGGATCGCCTCGTGCAGGTGCGCAAACCCCCGCACCCGCGCGCCGGGGACCAGCTCGGCCTCCGCCACGGCGTCCGCGGCCACCACGACGCGGTCGTGTCCCGCGTCCACGGCGGCCATGACCATCGCCACGGTCTCCGGGGCGCGGTGCAGGGTGCCGTCCAGGCCCAGCTCAGCGAGGAAGACGGGACCGTCCACGCCCTGCACCCGCCCGTCCGCGGCGTAAGCGGCGAGGACGATGGCAAGGTCGTGTGCGGCGCCGCGCTTGTGCACGCCGGCCGGCAGCAGGTTCACCGTGAGGTGGCGCCGGGTCAGGGGCAGGCCGGCGTTGCGGGCGGCCGAGCGGATGCGGTCCCGGCTCTCCTGAAGTGCCTGGTCCGGCAGCCCCAGCAGCGTGAACCCGGGCAGGGACTGGGCGATGTCCGCCTCCACGTCCACCACGGTGCCCCGCAGGCCGGTCAGGGAGATCGAGCGCGTGCGTCCGATGCCGCTCACGGCCGCACGTCCTGCACGAGGTCGAAGTGCACCCCGCCGGTGCGCGGGACGAGCACGGCGACGGCGTCCACCCGCCACTGCTGCGAGCGCAGCGGCCGTCCCTCCCGGGCTGCCGCCTCGCGCACCCACGCCGCGGTGAGCCGGTGCAGCCGCAGCAGCTTGCGGCGTCCGATCGCCTCCAGCGGGTCCCCGTAGGCCAGACCCGAGCGGGTCTTCACCTCGACGCCCACCCACCACGGCCCATGCCGGGCGACGAGGTCCAGCTCACCGTCCTCACCGCGCCAGTTGCGGGCCACGATCTGGTAGCCGCGCTCCGCGAGCCAGCGTGCTGCCGCGTCCTCGCCGTACCGGCCCAGCGCCGTGTGTGCCGTGCTGCCGCGCCGGGCGGCGGGCGTCGTCGTCGTCGTGTCCAGGGGGACCACCTCCTGGCCCCATGCTGGCCGCCGCCGCACCGTCCACGGGGGCGGGATCCGGCAATGTGGGGGACGGACCGCGCCTGGGGCACCTGTGCAGGACAGGTGGCCCGCTGCGGACGCCTCGGACCCCCGTCGACGCCCGGGCTCAGCGCCCCAGGTCGCCCCGCAGCCCGCCGTCCTCGGGGACCTGGAGCTCGTCGCGCGGGAGCTCCTCGATGTTCACGTCCTTGAACGTCAGCACGCGCACGCGGCGGATGAACCGGGCCGTGCGGTAGACGTCCCACACCCACGCGTCCTCGAGCGTGAGCTCGAAGAACACCTCGCCGTCGGTCTGGTGCGGGGTGAGCGTCACCGCGTTCGCCAGGTAGAACCGCCGCTCGGTCTCCACGACGTACCGGAACAGCCCCACGACGTCCCGGTACTCGCGGTACAGGAGCAGCTCGGCCTCGGCCTCGAAATCCTCGACGTCGTCCGTGCTCATGCCCGGGCCTCCTCACCGCTCGTCCCCGCGGCCCGGCGGATGCCGGACGCCCGACCATCCTCCCCCCGGCACCGCCCCCGCGTCGAACGCGCCCCGCCGACGGCGCGGCAGCGGCACCGCAGGGCGAGCCTCAGAAGAGCACGTCCGGCTCCGCCCCGGTGCCCGGCACCCCGAGGTTCCAGGAACGGCGATGGTGCTCGGTGACCCCCAGCTCCACGAGGGCGGACCGGTGCGCGGCCGCCCCGTAGCCCTTGTTCCCGGCCCATCCGTAGGCCGGGTGGGCCGCCGAGAGCGCGATCATGGCGTCGTCGCGGCCCACCTTCGCGGCGATCGACGCCGCCGCCACGGTGGCGCAGCGGTCCTCCGCCTTGACCATCATGTGCGGCGCCGGCGGGACGGGCCCGGTGACGACGTCGTCCATCCCGCCGCCGCGGGCGTGGCGCAGCCAGTCGTCGGAGCCGTCGAGGATCAGGGCCACGGGCTCCTCCCCCAGCGCGGCCAGGAGACCGGCCCACGCGCGGCACCCGGCCAGCGCGAGGGCCCGGGTGATGCCGAGCCGATCGATCTCGGCGGGGCTCGCCTCCCCCAGGACGACGCCGGCCGCCCACGCCTCGATCTCGGAGGCCAGGGCGCGCCGCCGCCGGTCAGTCAGGGCCTTGGAGTCCCGCACGGCCGGCACGACCCCGAGGGCGGGCACACGCGCGGCGCAGACGCCCACGGTCACGGGGCCGGCGAGGGCGCCCCGGCCGACCTCGTCCATCCCCGCCACCAGGGCGCTCGCCCCCGGGCCGATCGCGGCCTCGGCCAGGGACGCCTCCACGTCCAGTCCGGCGCGCACCACCGGAGGCCGCGGGCTCACGGCAGCTTCGCCAGGGGGCCGGGCCCCACGGCCCCGGCCCGGTCGAGGGGCCACACGACGCCCTCGACCCGGCCCACGACGTCGTCCACGGACACCATGCCGCCGCCCGGCCCGTGCTGGTGCTGACGGGAGTCCTGGGACGCGGACCGGTGGTCGCCCAGCACCCACAGGCCGCCGTCCGGCACGACGACGTCGAACGCCTCCTGCGCGGCCGGTCCCGCCACGTACGGCTCGTCGACGGGCACGCCGTTGACCTCCAGCCGCGCGTCCTCCGGGCTCCACCGGACCCGGTCCCCGGGCAGGCCGACGACCCGCTTGACCAGGTGACCCTCCTGCGTGCCGAGCCCGAGGGCGGCGACCGCGGCGTGCAGCGGGTCGGCGTGGACGGCCTCCGCGCCGGCGAGCCAGCCGCGCGCGTCGCGGAACACGACGACGTCCCCGCGGCGCAGCTCCAGCGGACCGGGCACGAGCAGGTCCACGGCCACGCGGTCCCCGGGCCGCAGGGTGGGCTCCATGGAGGCGGAGGGGATGGCGAACATGCGCACGAGGAGCAGCTGGACCGCCAGCAGGAGGGCCAGCGTGACGGCGACGGTGACGGCGGCCGCGCGCAGCGGGTGCCCCGGGTGCTCCGCCGCGGGCGCCGCCGCGGGATCCGCGGTCCCGGCCGCGGCGGGGGTGACGGGCGCCTCAGCCACGGGACCCGTCCTGCGCGCCCGCGGGGACGTCCCCGCGGCGGTCGAGGGGCCAGGCGACCGAGTCGACCCGCCCGATGACCTTCTCCACCGGGATGAGGCCGCCGCCGGGGGCGCCGAGCAGGGCGCGGGAGTCTCGGGAGACGTCGCGGTTGTCCCCGAGCACCACCATGCGTCCCTCCGGCACCTCGAAGGCCCACGTGCTCCGGGACGCCGGGGCGGCCGCGTCCACCGTGCGGCCGAGGTAGGACTCGTCGAGGGGCGCGCCGTTGCGCTCCAGGCGGCCGTCGGCGGTGCAGCAGGACAGGGTGTCCCCCGGCAGCGCGAGCACGCGCTTGACGTACACGTCCTGAGCGGCGCCGACGCCCCAGAACGCCGCCACGTCCTCCAGGCCCCGGTCGAGGGCCGTGCGAGAGCGGTAGGGGGCCAGGCTCCCGGCGCCGTCGAACACCACGACGTCCCCGTGCTCCAGGCCTGCGCCGTCGGCCGCGGCGGTGTCCACGTGCACCCGGTCCCCGGGCAGCAGCGTCGGCTCCATGGACCCGGACGGCACGAGGTAGACGGGGCCGGTGAACGCTCGCAGGAGCGCGGCCGCCACGACGGCGCCCGCGAGGGTCAGCAGGACGAGGGCCCACCAGGGCCGGCCGGCCTCCCCGGACGCGCGGGAGCCCCGCGACCGGTTCCGGTCACGGGGCTCCTGTGCGCGCATGGTGCGTCTCCGGACGGCCGCGGGGGCCGCCCGGAGCGAATCACTTGGCGTCGGCGCGCTTCTCGCGGATGCGGGCGGCCTTGCCGTGGCGATCGCGCATGTAGTACAGCTTCGCGCGGCGCACGTCGCCCTTGGTGAGGACCTCGATCTTGTCGATCACCGGGGAGTGCACCGGGAAGACGCGCTCCACGCCCACGCCGAAGGACACCTTGCGGACGCGGAAGGTCTCACGCACGCCGTGGCCCTGGCGGCCCATGACGTAGCCCTGGAAGACCTGCACGCGGGCGGTCTTGCCCTCGATGATGTTCACGTGCACCTTGACGGTGTCGCCGGGGCCGAACGCGGGGATGTCCTCGCGGAGGGAGGCCTTGTCGAAGGAGTCGAGGATGTGCATGCTGCTTCTCCCTGGTGGACGCCGCAGGTCATCCACGTGGTCTGCCGGGCGGCGTCGCCCCGCGCGTCGGCGGGGCGGGACGGCCGTCCCGAAGTCCTGGTTCCGGGCCGGCCGCGATCGCGGGGCCCGTGGTCCGTGCCGTCGACGCGCGCCCCCTGCGGCAGGTCGGGCGTCCGGTGGACACGAGGATCCATTATGCCACACACCCGACGCGCGGGCGGCGTCAGTCCTCCGCGGCGGACCCGGCGTGGTGGGCGGCCCAGAGATCGGGCCGACGGATCCGCGTGCGCTCCTCCTGCTGGTCACGGCGCCAGGCGGCGATCCTGCCGTGGTCCCCGGAGAGCAGCACGGGCGGCACCTCGCGGTCCCTCCACATGGACGGCTTGGTGTAGACGGGGTACTCGAGCAGGCCGTCCTCATGGGACTCCTCCACGAGGGACTCCGGGTTGCCCACCACCCCGGGCACGAGCCGGCCGACGGCCTCGATCACGGCCAACGCCGCGACCTCGCCGCCGTTGAGCACGTAGTCCCCGAGGGAGAACAGGCGCACGTCGAAGAGGTCCTCGGCCCAGCCGAACACGCGCTCGTCGATGCCCTCGTAGCGGCCGCAGGCGAACGCCAGGTGCTCGGCCTGGGCGAGCTCGCGCGCCGTGGCCTGGGTGAACGGCGTGCCCGAGGGGGTGGGCACCATGAGGATCGGCTTCGCCGGGGCGGCCATGGGGCTCGCGGCGGCGACCGCCTCCAGGGACAGGGCCCAGGGCTCGGGCTTCATCACCATGCCGGCGCCGCCGCCGTAGGGGGTGTCGTCCACGGTGCGGTGGCGGTCCGTGGTGACGTCCCGCAGGTCGTGGACGTGCACGTCCACGAGCCCCTCGCGGCGGGCCTTGCCCAGCAGGGAGACGTCCAGGACGGCCATGTACTCGGGGAAGATGCTGACGACGTCGATGCGCACGGCTCAGCCCTCGCCCGCCGTGGTCTCGGAGGCCAGCTCGAGCAGCCCGGGCGGCGGAGCGACCACCACGACGCCGGCCTCCTGGTCCACCTCGGGGACGATCTCCTCCACGAACGGGACGAGGGCGTCGTCACCGGTCGCGTCCAGGCGGACCTGCAGCAGGTCCTGCACGGTGCCCGTGAGCAGCCCGGTCACGACGCCCACACGGGCGCCGTCGACGTGGACCTCGAGGTCGAGGAGGTCGTCCTCGTACCAGGCGTCGTCCTCGACCTTTTCCAGGGGCGCGGCGTACAGCTGGGCGCCGCGCAGCGCCTCGGCGGCGTTGCGGTCGGGGACCTCGGCGAAGCCCACCACGAGGATGGCCTTGTTCCACCGGGCGCGCGTGACGGTGAGCGCCGCCGGGGCGCCGGGCGGGCCCTGGCGCACCTCGAGACGGGAGTCGGCGGCGAAGCGGGCCTCGGGGTCGTCGGTGAACAGCTGGACGGTCACCTCCCCTCGGATGCCGTGGGGCTTGCCGATCCGCGCGACGCGGACCTGGCCCTCGGTCTCGGCGGGCTGGGGTGCGGGGCTCATGGGTCTCTCTTCTTCGGCGGGCGGATCGGGGCGGGCGGTCGCGCCGGACGGGTGGCGCCCCGGTCCCGGGACGACGACGGCCCGCACCGTCGGGGGACGGTGCGGGCCGTGTCGGCGGGCGAGCCGGGGGCTCAGCGGGCCCGGTCGGTCTCCACCACGTCCACGCGGACGGGGTGGCCGGCCAGGCCGTCGAGCACGGTGCGCAGCGCGGTGGCGGTGCGCCCCTGGCGGCCGATCACGCGGCCGAGATCCTCCGGAGCCACCCGAACCTCCAGCATCTCCCCGCGCCGCTGGGGGCGCGAGGCGACGCGGACGGCGTCCGGGGTGTCCACGATGCCGCGGACGAGGTGCTCCAGGGCCTCGGCCAGCATGCTCACTCGGCCTTCTCGGCATCCTCGGCCGGGGCCTCGGCGTCGGCGGCCTCCTCGACCGGGGCCTCAGCCTCGGCGGACTCGGCCGGGGCCTCCTCCTGCTTGGGCTCCTCGGGGAGGATCACGGACTCCTTGGCGGGGGCCACGAAGGCCTCCTTCTCACCCTTGGTCTTCAGGGTGCCCTCGGCGCCGGCCTCGCCCTTGAACTTCTGCCAGTCGCCGGTGATCTTCAGGAGGGCGGCCACCTGCTCGGTCGGCTGGGCGCCGACGGACAGCCAGTACTGCGCGCGCTCCGAGTCGATCTCGATGAACGAGGGCTCCTCGGTGGGGTGGTACTTGCCGATCTCCTCGATGGCACGGCCATCGCGACGGGTGCGCGAGTCCATGACGACGACGCGGTAGTAGGGGGCGCGAATCTTGCCGAAGCGCTTCAGACGGATCTTGACAGCCACGTGTGTGGTTCTCCTTCAGGGATCTGGGGGCCGGTCGGCGGCGCCGCGTGGGGGCAGCGGGGCCGGGTGACCGACGAACGGAACGGAGCGCGCGGAGGATAGAGGGTCGTCCGGGCTCACGCTCAGTGCTGGACCATTCTGCCAGACGACGCCGCCCGCGCGCACCTCGGACGCGCGGGCGGGGCGGGGTGCACCCGGGCTGGCTCGGCTCAGCGGTCCTTGAGGTACTTCTCGAAGCCCGCGGGCAGGTTCAGCTGGGACGGGTCGAAGTCGGTCATGTCGGGCATCGTCCCGCCCTGCCCGAACACGCCGCCGGCGGCGGGGCGGGATCGGCGCTCCTCCAGGGCCCTGCGCTCGGCGGCCGCCTTGGCGGGGTTGCCGGACTTCACCTTGGTCTTCTTGGCGTTCCTGCCCTTGGACTTGCGGCCCGGGCCGGGGCCCATGCCCGGCATGCCGGGGACGCCGCCGCCGGCGAGCTTCTTCATCATCTTCTGCGCCTCGGCGAAGCGCTCCAGGAGGGCGTTCACCTCGGTCACCTGCACGCCCGATCCCTTGGCGATGCGGGCGCGCCGGGAGCCGTTGATGATCTTCGGGGCGACGCGCTCGTGCGGCGTCATGGAGTGGATGATCGCCTCGACGCGGCCGATCGAGGACTCGTCGAACTGCTCGAGCTGCTGCCGCATGCCCTGGGCGCCGGGCATCATGCCCAGCAGCTTCTTCATGGAGCCCATCTTCTTGAGCTGCTGCATCTGGGTCAGGAAGTCGTCGAAGGTGAAGTCCTCCTGGTCCGCGAACTTCTTGGCCATCTTTTCGGCCTCGGCGCGGTCCCAGTTCTGCTCGGCCTGCTCGATCAGGGAGAGCACGTCGCCCATGTCGAGGATGCGGGAGGCCATGCGGTCCGGGTGGAAGACCTCGAAGTCCTTCAGGCCCTCGCCGGTGGAGGCGAACATGATCGGCTTGCCGGTCACGTGGCGCACGGACAGGGCCGCGCCGCCGCGGGCGTCGCCGTCGAGCTTGGTGAGGACGACGCCGGTGAAACCGACGCCCTCGTTGAACGCCTGGGCGGTGGCCACGGCGTCCTGGCCGATCATCGCGTCGATGACGAAGAGGACCTCGTCCGGCTGGACGGCGGCGCGGATGTCCGCGGCCTGCTGCATCAACTCGGCGTCCACGCCGAGACGGCCGGCGGTGTCGATGATGACGACGTCGTGGTACTTGGTGTTGGCCTCGTCGATGCCGGCACGGGCCACCTGGACCGGGTCGCCCGTGGCGGCCTCGAACTCGGAGGACACGCCCGGGTGCGGGGCGAACACCGGGACGCCGGCGCGCTCGCCGTTGACCTGCAGCTGCTTGACGGCGTTGGGGCGCTGGAGGTCGCAGGCCACGAGCAGCGGGGTGTGGCCCTGGGACTTGAGCAGGTGGGCGAGCTTGCCGGCCAGGGTCGTCTTGCCGGCGCCCTGGAGGCCCACCAGCATGATCACGGTGGTGCCGGTCTTGGCGTGCTGGATGCGCCGGGTCTCCCCGCCGAGGATCGCCACGAGCTCCTCGTTGACGATCTTGACGACCTGCTGGCCCGGGTTCAGGGCCTGCGAGACCTCCTCGCCGAGGGCCCGCTCCTTGATCTGCGCGATGAACTGGCGCACCACGGGCACCGCGACGTCCGCGTCCAGGAGGGCGCGGCGGATCTCGCGCGCGGTGGCGTCGATGTCCGCCTCGGTGAGCCGCCCCTTGCCCTTGAGGTTGCGGAACGTGGCTGTGAGGCGGTCGGACAGGGAGGTGAACACGGCGGGTGTGGTCCTTCGAAGCGGGGTCGACTGATCCGGACTCGGTCGGTCGCGGGCGCCGGGGGTCTGCCCCCGGCGCCCGCCAAGCCTAGCAACCCGAGCCGGGGCTCACTCCGCGGCGGCCGTGCTGCGGGCCTGCGCGTCCGTCGGCACGGGCACGCCGCCGAAGCCGACGTCGTAGGCCGTCTCGTCGTGCAGCGTCAGGTCGACGCCGCGCTCCTCCTCCTCGACGCTGACGCGCAGGCCGAGGGTCGCGCGGAGCACGAAGGCGATCACCGCGGTGACGACGGCGGTGAACACCACCGCGACGACGACGGCGACGGTCTGCGCGAGGAGCAGGGATCCGTCCCCGCCGTGGAAGAGGCCCGCGTGCCCGGTCTCCGGCAGCGCGAACAGCCCGATCAGCAGGGTGCCCAGGATGCCCGCGGTCAGGTGCACGCCGACCACGTCCAGCGAGTCGTCGAAGCCCCAGCGGTACTTCAGGTTCACCGCGAGGGCACAGGCCGCGCCGGCGACGAGGCCGATGACGACGGCCCCCAGCGGGCTGACGAAGGCGCAGGCCGGCGTGATCGCCACGAGGCCCGAGACGATCCCCGAGGCGGTGCCGATCGACGTCGGGCGCCCCCGGCGCAGCCACTCGACGAGGACCCAGCCGAGCATGCCGGCGGCCGCGGCGACGAGCGTGGTGACCCAGGTGAGGCCGAGCTGCTCCACATCGGAGGCCGCACCGCTGTTGAATCCGAACCAGCCGAACCACAGCAGGGCCGCACCGAGCATCGTGAACGGCACGTTGTGGGGCCGGTGGGCGGCGTCGACGCCGAAGCCCTGACGCTTGCCCATCATCATGGCCAGGACGAGCGCGGCCACGCCGGCGCTGATGTGCACCACGAGCCCGCCCGCGAAGTCGAGCGCCTCGCCCAGCCGGGCGCCGATCGCGCCGTCGGCGGAGAGCAGGCCGCCGCCCCAGACCATGTAGGCCAGCGGCGCGTAGACCAGCGTGACCCACACCGGCACGAACACGCACCAGGTCGAGAACTTGGCGCGGTCGGCGACCGCGCCGGAGATCAGGGCCACCGCGATGATCGCGAAGGTGGCCGAGAAGCCGACGGAGATCAGGTCCCCGTCCGCCATGGACTGCACGGCGCCCAGATCGTTCAGCGGGCTGCCCACGATCCCGGCCAGCCCGTCGCCGCTGGTCATGCCGTAGGCCCACAGGATCCACGCCACGCCGATGAGGCCCATGGACACGAACGACATCATCATCATGTTCAGTGCCGACTTCGCGCGGGTCATCCCGCCGTAGAAGAGGGCCAGTCCGGGGGTCATCAGGAGCACCAGTGCGGCCGCCGTCACGGTCCACACCGCTCCGGCGTCCAGGGGTGTCGTCTCGGTCATCAGGGGCCGCCCTTCGGTCTGCGCCGGCGGGCCCCGCGCGAGCGCCGAACCCGTTCGGCGTCGCTGCCCGGCCCGTGATCGGGCCGTTGGGGGGAGCATAGCGTCCGCGTCGTTCCGCGACGGAATGTGACGCGCGCCTCTCTCGAGGGGTGCGCCGGGTCCGCGGGGTGCGGCCGCCCGGGACGCGAGCGGGCCCCGTCCGACCGTGTCGGACGGGGCCCGGAGGCGTGGCGGATCAGGCGGCCAGCAGCGCGTCCACGAAGCCCTCGGCGGAGAACGGCGCGAGGTCGTCCGCGCCCTCGCCCAGGCCGATGAGCTTGACGGGCACGCCGAGCTGGCGCTGGATCGCGACGACGATGCCGCCCTTGGCGGTGCCGTCCAGCTTGGTGAGCACGATGCCGGTGACGTCCACGACCTCTGCGAAGACCTTCGCCTGGGTCAGGCCGTTCTGGCCCGTGGTGGCGTCCAGGACCAGGAGGACCTCGTCCACCTCGGCCTGCTTCTCGATGACGCGCTTGATCTTGCCGAGCTCGTCCATCAGGTTGGCCTTGTTCTGCAGTCGGCCGGCGGTGTCCACGAGCACGACGTCCGCCTCGCGCTCGATGCCGGTCTTCACGGCCTCGAAGGCCACCGACGCGGGGTCCGCGCCCTCGACGTCCGAGCGGACCGTCTCCACGCCCACGCGGGCGCCCCAGGTGGCGAGCTGCTCGGCGGCGGCGGCGCGGAAGGTGTCCGCGGCGCCCAGCACCACGGTGCGGTCCTCGGCGACGAGCACGCGGGCGAGCTTGCCCACGGTGGTGGTCTTGCCGACGCCGTTGACGCCCACGACCATCGTCACGGCCGGGTGGCCGTCGTGCGGGGTGGCGGCCAGGCGGCGGTCCATGGAGGGGTCCACCATGGCGACGAGCTCCTCGCGCAGCAGCGCGCGCACCGACTCCGGGTCGCGGGTGCCGTCCACGGTCACCCGGGCCTTGAGCCGGTCCACGAGCTCCATGGTGGGCTCGGTGCCGAGGTCCGCCATGAGGAGGGTCTCCTCGATCTCGTCCCACACGTCCTCGTCGATGTGGTCGCGCGAGAGCAGGGCCAGCAGCCCCTTGCCGAAGACGTTGTTGGACTTGAGCAGGCGCGCGCGCAGGCGCTGCAGGCGGGTGCCGGCGGCCTCGGGGCGCTCCAACTGCCGCTCGGGGGCCTCCGCGGCCTCCACGGGCTCAGCCACGGGCGCGGCGGCGTGGGAGCCGGCCCGCCCCGTCTCCTCCAGCGCCTCCTCCGGGGCGGGCGCGGAGGACGGATCGGCCACGAGACCGGCAGGGGCGGGATCGTCGGAGTCGCGGAGCTCGGTGTAGGTGCCCTTCGGCGGGGCGACGGGGCGGTCGAGCAGACCGACCAGCACGACGCCGAGCAGCAGGGCCAGGACGACGGAGATGACGATGACTGTGATCACGGGTTCCAGTCTGTCACAGGGGACGGAGGCCCGGCCGGGGCCGCGGGCGGGCGAGGGACCGCGCCCCGCCGCCGCGCCCGGTGAGAGTGAGAGGATGTGCGGCATGCCCACCACCCCGTCCGCCGCCCGCGCGCCCCTGCCGCGCGAGATCAAGGTGCTCGTGGCGGCCGCGTTCGTCATCGCCATCGGCTTCGGCATCATCGCTCCGCTGCTGCCCCAGTACGCCGAGCGCTTCGCGTCGGACTTCGCGAACCCGGCCACCGCCGTGGCCGCCGTCGTCTCGGCCTTCGGACTGACGCGCCTACTGTTCGCGCCGCTGTCCGGACGGCTGACCAACCGCCTCGGCGAGACCCCCGTGTACATGACGGGCGTCCTGATCGTGGCGGCGTCCATGTACTTGATCGCGTTCGCGCAGGACTACACGCAGCTGCTGGTGTTCCGCGGCCTCGGCGGCGTGGGATCCACCCTGTTCACCGTCTCCGCCATGGCCTTCCTGGCCAGCAAGTCCCCGCCCTCGATGCGGGGCCGGGTGTCCGGGGCGTACGCCTCCGCGTTCCTGATCGGCAACATCGTCGGGCCGATCGTGGGCTCCGTCCTCTCCGTGTTCGGCTACCGGGTGCCGTTCCTGATCTACGGCACCTCCCTGGTGATCGCGGCGGCCATCGTGTTCTTCATGCTCAAGGACACCCGCCTGCATGACCGCGCCGCCGCCGACTCCCGCCCGGTGATGCGGCTCAGGGAGGCCCTGGACCACCCCTCCTACCGGGCGGCTCTCGTGTCCATGTTCGCCAACGGATGGGCCACCTTCGGCGTGCGCAACGCGGTCACCCCGCTCTTCGCCGCGAGCGCGTTCACCGGGACCGCCCTGCTGGGCTGGACGGTCACCCAGGAGAACCAGGCGCTCATGGCCGGTCTGGCGCTGTCCGTGTTCGCCGCGGGCAACGTGGCGGCCGTGACGTTCAGCTCCCGGCTCTCCGACGTCCGCGGTCGCAAGCCGCTCATCCTCCTCGGACTGGCCGTAATGGCCGTGTGCACGGGCGTGATCGGCTGGATGACCTCGCCCCTGCTGTTCCTGGTGGCCTGCCTGCTGGCCGGCGCGGGGACCGGCACGCTCAACGCCCCGCAGCAGGCCGCCGTCTCGGACCTGGTGGGCCAAGGCCGCAAGGCGGGGCCGGTGATGTCCGTAGCGCAGATGGCGGCGGACCTGGGAGCCATCTCCGGCCCGATGCTCGTGGGCCTCGTGGTGGACGGGGCCGGCTACGGCTGGGCGTTCGCCGTCACGGGCGCCGTCCTCGCCGTCGGCTTCCTCGCATGGCTCCGGGCCCCGGAGACCAACCTGCCGATCGTGCCCGGCGGTCCCCGCACCGGGTCCCTGCCGAAGATCGCCCCCGAGGACGTCGCGCCGCCGCACCACCGGGAGGCGTGAGGGGGCACCTAAGTTGCCCCCCCGAAACGGCAGGTCTTCAGAGGGCGTGGCGGGGACTGAATTCCACCTCCTGGACGGAAGGCAGGTGCATGTCCGTGGCCGGGAGGACGACGCGCGGCCGGTACGTGGTCCGAAGGTCCTCCACGAACGCCCTGGCCTCATCCACCTTCTGCGCGGCGAGCATCTCGTTGTACTGCTCATAGCGATCCATCACGCGCTGGGGGCTCCCCTCCATCACGGGACGTCCCTTGTCCAACCACAGAACCTTGTTGGACGAGTCGAGGATGGTCTTGTTGTCGTGGCTGACCAGGACGACGGCCCCGGCCTTGCGCTTGAGCTCCTGCATGCGCTCCTTGGCGCGGGCCCGGAACTGCGAGTCCCCCACGTTGAGCGCCTCGTCGATGACGAGCACCTCGGGATCACGGCTTGTGGCGATCGCAAATCGCAGCCGAGCACTCATGCCGGAGGAGTACGTCTCGATGGGCAGGTCGATGGCCTCCCCGAGACCCGTGCTGGCTGCGATCTCGGGCGTCTTGGCCATCACTTCGTCCTTGGCCATTCCGAGCGCCAGGCATCCCAGCACGATGTTCTGACGGCCGGACATGGCGGGCACCAATGCGGCGTTGACACCGAGCATCATGGGGGTGGCTGTGGCCAGCACACGGCCAGTGGAGGGGGCGAGCTTGCCCGCGATGATCTGAGACAGCGTCGACTTGCCCGAGCCGTTGCGGCCTACCAGCCCCAATGTGCGGCCCTGCTCCAGGCCGAGGGTCATCTCGTGCAATGCATGGACAGGTACCCGCGGCGGCTGGCGCAGCGCGCGGGCGAGCCCCCTCCGCCACGCAGGGAGCGCCGCCACGCTGTCGGCGGCACTGGACGGCACCCGGTAGGTCATGGACACACGATCCAAGACGAGGGCGTAGTCGACGGTCGTGTCGGTCATCGGTTGAGGTCCTTCGCATAGCGCTCCTCGCCGAGCCAGAAGACGACGACGCCCACCACCAGGAGCCCGACCGACCACGCAGCGAGGATGCCCCACGCGACGGGCGACGGGGACCGGCCGTACAGCAGAAGGTCACGGGATATGTCGAGCACCTGGTACATCGGGTTCAACTGCAGCACGGCGAGCACGTTCGGCTGGGAGACGAACCGGTCGAAGGAGTAGAAGACCGCCGACCCGTACATCCAGAGGCGGATGCCGAAGCCCACGATCTGCGAGAGGTCGCGGACCCGGGACACTGCGCGGGCTAGGAGCAGCCCGACACCCGCGACCAGCATCAGCTGCAGTGCGACGACGACGGGGAACAGGAGCCACCACCACGTCACCTGTGCATGCGGAGGCAGGATGAGCACCGCCAGGAGCATGGCGGCCAAGGTGAAGCCGTAGGCGAGCACCTCGCGTGCCAACGCTGTCAGCGGCAGGACCGCACGGGGAAGCTGGAATGCGTCTGCCACGTTGTTCCTCGCCGTCAGGGAACGGGACAGGGCCGTCACCGCCCGGGTGGTGAACGTGAACATGAACACGCCCACGGTGAGGTAGCCGATGAAGTTCTCGACACCCAGCGAGGTCCTCAGAAGGACACCGAAGACCAGGAAGTACGTGGCCCCATTGAGGATCGGGTTCAGCAACAGCCACACGTTGCCCAACCGATGTCGCCGGTTCTGTGCCTGCACAGCCGCCACTGCGTCGTAGCGCACGTAGTGACGTAGCCGCCAGAGACGAGTCACGTAGTCGCCCAGGCTGGGACGTCGCCCGACGCGCTCCAGTCTGCTCTCGTCCACCCTCAGCTCGACGGGCGGCGATGTCGCCTCGACACGATCGGTCACGCGGGTCCCTCCTGCACGGGCTTGACGGTGGAGCCCGCACCATCGGCACGGACGTCCCCGATTCGGATCGCAAGTATACGAGGGCCCACCCGCTCCCGATGCGGTTCGATAGGGTGAAGCGAGCCACGCGTCCACCGTGGCCAGCACCGACTCTGGAGCCGCGTCCATGCCCCTGAAGATCATGCCCATCTACGGCACCCGCCCCGAGGCCATCAAGATGGCACCGATCGTGAACGCCCTGCGCGCCGACGATCGGTTCGAGTGCTTCACGACGGTCACCGGCCAGCACCGCGAGATGCTCGACCAGGTCAACGCGATCTTCGGCATCACGCCGGACGCGGACCTTGACATCATGCGCCCGAACCAGACGCTCAACGGGATCATGAGCGTCATGCTGGAGGGACTCGACGAACTCCTCGTCCGTGAGCGTCCCGACGCTGTCGTGGTCCAGGGCGACACAACGACGTCGACCGCCGGCGCGATCGCAGCCTTCTACCGCGGCATCCCGGTGGTCCACGCCGAGGCCGGGCTGCGCTCCGGCGACCTGTTCTCCCCGTTCCCGGAGGAGGCGAACCGCAAGATCACCTCCCAGATCGCCTCGCTGCATCTGGCACCGACCTCGGTCTCGCGCGCCAACCTCGAGCGCGAGGCCATCGACTCCGCGGCGATCACCGTCACCGGGAACACCGTCATCGATGCGCTGCTCGAGACGGTCGCCCAGCAGCTGCCGTTCACCGACCCTCGGCTCGCTGAGCTCGCCGAGCGCCGTGCGGCCGATCCGCAGAGCCGCGTCCTCCTGGTCACCACCCATCGACGGGAGAACCAGGGTGAGGCCATGCGCGGAGTGGGTCGGGCACTGGCCCGGCTGGCCCAGAGCCACCCGAACTTGACGATCGTGCTCCCGGCCCACCGCAACCCGGTCGTGCGCGAGGCCGTCCTGCCGACGCTGGAGGGGATCGACTCCGTGATCGTGACCGAGCCCCTCCCCTACGGAGAGTTCACCCGGATGATGGATCTCGCCGATGTCGTGCTGACCGACTCGGGTGGCGTGCAGGAGGAGGCGCCATCGCTGGGCAAGCCTGTGCTTGTCATGCGGGACAACACGGAGCGTCCGGAGGCGGTGCACGCAGGCACCGTCCGCCTCATTGGCACCGACGAGGAGCGTCTGGTCGAGGAGACGTCTCTCCTGTTGACGGACCCCGACGCCTATGCCGCCATGGCCCACGCCGTGAACCCCTACGGCGATGGCCGTGCGGGGCTGCGAACGGTGGCCGCGATCGCCCAGCTCCTGGGAGTGGGAGATCGCCTGGACGAGTTCGGAGCCTGAGCCCCTCTCCGCTCATCACACCTGCCTCCGGTCGTCGACCGGGGGCAGGTGTGTCTCTGCCCCGCTCGCGACTGAAGAGATGCAAGTCTGAGACCATGGTCACGTCCGCCTCGTGACGTGGCCGGACCGGCGCGGGGGCGTGACCCCGCATTTGAGAGGACCCCATGAAGAAGATCACCCGCTCCCTCGCCTCCGTGGCCGCAGCGCTCGGCCTCGCCGGCGCCGGGCTCGTGGCCGCCCCCGCCGCTCAGGCAGCCGACCTGACATGCTCGGGCATCATCTCCGGCCGCACCATGACCGGGGACATCACCGTCCCCGGGGGCGCCACCTGCACCATCCGTTCCAGCACGGTCACGGCGGACTACGTGTACGTCGCTCCCAATGCCACGCTGATCACGGAGAACTCGTCTGTCAGCGGGTTCATCTCCGTGGAGCGTGGCGCTACCCTGCGTGCAACGGAGGGCTCCCTCGGCGACGTGCTCGCGGACAGCCAGAAGCTCATCCGCATCCACGGCACGTCGGTGGGAAGCCTGAACGTCTCGCAGGGCGGCACGGTCACCACCACCCGTATGCGGGTGCGCGACGATGCCTACTTCCACGGCATGGGCGGCACCGTCTCGCATTCCTGGGGCCGGTTCTCCAATTACGTCAGCCAGTACGGGTCCGCCCGCAACCGCTTCATGATCCGCTCCTCGGTCGTGGGTGCGGACGTGTCTGTGCAGCAGTCCGGTCACGTTCTCGTCGGCAGGAACACGGTCTACGGGAACATCTTCGTCCACGACAACCGGGGAACGATCTACATCGAGGGCAACCGGGCGGACCTTTACCTGTCGTGTGACGGGAACCGCTACCAGCCCACGGGTGGAAACAACACCGCTTGGGACAAGTGGGGCCAGTGCGCCGCCCTGTGACCCGTTGACGGGTCAGGGGCCCGCGGTCGTCTCGACCGCGGGCCCCTGCATTCCAAAGCCGTCACTCGCCGGCGACCAGCTCCGACCAGCGGTCGAGAGAGCGACCGCCGTCGAACCGAGCCGACGTCTCCCGCCGCGCGGTGTCGGCGGCGGCACGGAACACCTCCGGTTCGCGGAGACCAAGGATGCGACGGGCCATGGACTCGAGCGTGGGGCTGAGCCACTCGGCGGGGAAAATGCGGTCGGCGCCCGGCCAGGCGAGCACGGCCGGCACCGCGCCGTTTTGCGCGCCGTCCACCGAGGTGAAGTGGAACGACTCGAAGTCGGAGACGGACAGGCCGATGCCGATGGACGAGTACCAGCGGTCAAGTTCGGCGCGGTCGGTGCTGAACCCGTCCAGGTGGACGGCGCCCTGGAGCGCGGGGTCCTGTGCGATCCGCTCCCGGATCGTCCCGTAGTAGGCCATTTCCTCCTCACGGGCGGCCATCCACGGGTAGTCCTCGGGCTGCTTCCCCTTCACGCGCAGGGAATATCGGGGATCCTCGCGGCGGAGCATCGCAAGGAGGTCGAGGGCGCGGTCGAAGCGCTTGCCTCGCGGCACGATCCCCACGAGCCCGAGCACGAAGCGGGAGTCGGGGTCCCGCTTGAGACCCGCTCCGGGCAGGACGATGTTGGGGATCACTTCGGAGGGACGGGCCGCGACGCCGCGGTAACGGCGGGCGGAATCACGGATGTGCGGTGCAACGAAGATGAACCGGTCCACGGCGGGCAGGTTCATTCGAGACCAGTTGTCCCGGAAGAGCTCCTGCGAATGGACACGCACGTACAGCCGCTGGCCCTCACGCTTGTGCTTGGAGTACCAGACGGCGTTGCCCAGGCCCCACTCGCACAGGACGACGTCGGCCCAGTCGACGAGCTCGCGGCTGAGCTCATCGTCATGATCCTGGTGGGAAGCCCACTGGTCGAGGCGGACCTCGTGGCCGTCGGACCGGAATCGGTTGATCAGCTCGCCGGCGAACTTGAGGTCGTGGCCGGCGACGACCACGCGCAGGGGCCGTTCCATGCGGTCGAGCGCCTCAGGCGTCAGTGCGACGGCGGCCGGGCGCTGCTTCGCGCCCAGGTCCTCCACCGACTCGAGCAGGCCACGGCGCACGGTGACGACGCCGTCGTCACCCCCACCCCACCTGAGCACCAGGGAGGCGCCGGACGGCACGGGGGCGCCGCCTACGACCGCCAGAGGGGTCGCCAGGTCGGTCACCGGTGTCGTGTCCAGTACGGCGGCGCTGTAACCCGAGTCAAGGAGCACGTTGGCCAGGTCCTCGTGTACCACGCGGTCCAGCCGCGCTCCGTCCCACTCCCACGCCAGGTGTGCCGGGTCCAGACTCGCGCTCCCGGCGGATACCTCGATCCCGGCGGCGGAGAGCCGCTCCCGCACCGTCTCCGACATCTCGTCGGCCACCACCCTGTCGACCGGGCGTGTCTGGGCCAGGAGCCCGTCCCAGTCGGCCCGGTCCGCGGGGCCTGTCAGCACCACAGTCGTGCCGGGCGTCGGATCGGGGCTGACGGCCAGACCCAGCCGACGCAGCAGGACGAGGAGCCGGTCGGACAGCGTGTGGCTCCGGCGAACGAGCCGGCGGAGGTTCCATCCCTGCACATTGCGCAGACCGGGATCCGAGAGCAACGTGGACATCGCGCGCTCGGCAACCTCTCGGCGGCCGATGGTCGGGACCAGTCCGCGGAACATGTGGTTCACACCGGCCGACGGACCGGAGGCGACCACGCCGCCGGCGCAGCTGATCTCCATGACCCGGCGGGAGAACATCGTCTCCGACGCGGTCACCGAGTTCACGTTCACGTGCAGGGGGTACCGGCGGTAGGCCTTGACCATCTCCGAGTACGGCAGGCCGCCCTCGACGAAGGGCTGCAGCTCCTCCGGGAACCGGTACGGGGAGTCCGGCAGGTCCGCCTGACGGTCGTAGATCGTCACGCCAAACGGGCGTGCGACGTGGAGGAGCCCCCGCAGCACCTCGGATCGGTCTCTGTACCGGTCCCCGTAGTACGAACCGGCGTACATGACCGGGCGGTCGGCCACGGCCGGACCGTCAGTCACCGGGTGGTGGAGGGAGGGCTGCGCGAAGAACGCCATGCTCCCCACGGTCTGACGGGAGCGGTCCACCCGCGCCTGATACCCCTGGATCGAGCGGTTGTCCGTGGTGAGCACCAGATCGAAGAGGCGCGCGTTCTCCACGAACCGGTTGAAGTGGACCGGGTCTTCCTTGTTCCAGAAGACGGTGGGGACGCCGGCGGCCCGGCAGTCCTCCAGGAGGGCCCGAAGGTCGGCGGACTCCTCGTCGGAGTAGTGGCCGACGCCGCGGGTCCACGCACCGTCGTTGCCGGACCAGGCGGACTCGACGAACACGGCGTCGAGGCGCTCCTCCGCAAGCTGACGCCGCCAGCCCTGGCCCGCACGCTGGAGGGGGACTGTCTGGACCTGCTCCGCGAGGCCGGAGGTCGTGAAGGTATCCGCGATGACGCCGAGTCGCACGGTGGACAGCGGGCGCGATCCGCCCTCGGCTCCAGTCGAGGGGACGGCCGCCAGGATTCCGGATCCCAGGTGGGCTCCGAGCACGTCCCAGCGCCGCTCCCGCAGCGCCCACGCACGCCCGCTACGGCCGAGGTCGAGGCGCCGCTCGGGATCGTCCAGGAGGCCCGCGATGGCCTCCGCCAGGCCGTGACGGTCACCCGCCGGAAACACCACAGCCCCACCGCACTCCTCGGCGAGGCTGCGCAGCACCGGCAGGTCCGAGAGCACCACGGGGACGCCTGCGGCGAGCGCCTCCAGCGGCTTCAGGGGGCTCACGAGACGCGTGACGCGGGTGGCGGTGCGCGGGCATGCGACGACGTCCACCTCGCTCATGAGCGCGGGGATGAGGTCGGCATCGATGCGCCCGAGCAGGTGCACGGGGAGTGACGTGTCGCGCTCCGCGGCGATCTCCTTGAGACGCGGCAGGACGGGGCCGTCGCCGGCTACGACGAGTTGGAAGTCGTCGCGCTCCTCCGCCAGTTGGAGACATGCCTCCAGCAGGTCCTCGAGGCCCTCGTAGGACACCAGCGAACCCAGGTAGCCGATCACAGCACGATCGGGGTCCAGCCCGAGGCGCCGGTGCAACTCGCCGACCGCGGGCAGCGGCTGGAACTGCTCGGGGTCCACGCCGTTCGGGGTGACGGTCATCCGGTCGGGGTCCACGCCCCGGCCCCGCAGCTCGTCGCGCATCTCAGCGGTGAGCACGAACACGTGGTCGGCCTCGACCATGACCAGGTCCTCAAGACGGCCGGCCAGCTCGCCTCGCTCCTGGAGGCCCTCCTCCCCCGGCTCCATGCCGTACTCCCAGAAACCCCGCACCTCGTATGTGAAGGGCAGCCCCGACAGGCGGGCGGCGATCAGGGCGGGCAACGCCGTGATGTGGTTCGACGCGGCGTGCACGTGGGCGGGTCGGTTGCGCGCGATCACCTGGAGGTACGAGTCCACCGCGCTCTCCAGGTAGGCGGCGAGCGCCTGGTTGCGCAACGACGGCCCGAACGAGTAGACGTGCTCGATGCCGTCCACGAGCTCCGGGTAGGACTGCTTCTTGCGTGCGGCGCGGGTGACCTTGGCGTCCCACGGGAAGCCCGGACGGGCGGCGACGACGACGTCGTGGCCCGCGTCGCGGAGGCCGGCCACGATGCCGCGCGTGCGGATCGCGTAGCCGTTGGACTGGTAGGGGTGCACGCCGTGGGCGCAGTAGAGGATCCGGCCGGCCTCGGGGCGGAGGGCGGTCCCGACCGCCCGGGCCGGGACGACCGGCGGGTGGTCGAGCAGTCGGGCCTGCTCCCGCACGTTCCGCGCGAGCTTGGCCTGGGCCGGGGTGAACTGCCCCACCAGCTCGGGGTGCTCCTCCAGGGCCGCGGCGGGGGCACGGAGCTGGCCGTCCCGGTAGAGCGCGGCCACCAGGGCGTGGAGGGCGGACGCGCTCGGCCGCTCCGCGAGCGCGGCGCGGAGGGCGGCGAGCGTGCGCTCGCCGGTCGGCTCCGCGGCGGGGGCGGGCGTGGCGACGGCGGCGTCGGCCCGCTCGGGGGCGGGGGCCGCGGCCCGCGTCCTGGCGAGAGGGCGGCGGAGCGTCTCCGACCACCGCCCGGGGGTGCGCAGCAGGCGCTTCACGCGCGCCGCCGCGGCGTGGGCGGGGGCTCGGCGGGCGTGGTAGATCCAGCGGCGGATCTGCCTGACACGGCCGGTGTTGAGCACGCGCAGCCGCCACGGCACCTCGGCCACGTGATCGGACGGCTCGGGGGTCCCCGGACCCGCGACGTCGGCGGCCTCCAGGTCCGTGCCGCCGTCGGACGCGTCGTGGGTAGCGTCGGCGCGGGACCGCACGCCCCGGATCAGCTCCTCCGCCCCGGCGTATCGGACGCGGACTCCCACGTCACGGCTTGTCCACAGGGCCATTTCGTCGATCTGACGCACGCAGCGATCTCCTAGAACGGTGGGGCCGAGGCGGCCGGGGTCATGCGCCGGCCCGGCATGCTCGTGTGCGCGCCGGGCCGGCTGGGTGGATCAGTGGGGGGCGAGGCCCGTCAGCGCCACTGCCCGCGCGTGTCGATCACGCGCTTGCCCGCGGTCTGCTCGCCGAGGCCGGCGAACGCGTCGTGGTCCACGAGCAGCAGGACGACGTCGGCCTCGGCCACGGCCTGCTCGGCCGGGACGAAGCGCACGTTCTCCTTGCCCTGCAGCTTCGCGGGCAGCTCATCCACGTGCGGCTCGGACACGAGCACGGTGGAGCCGGAGAACTCGTCCGCGAGCTGGGCGGCGATGTTCAGCGCCGGCGACTCGCGCAGGTCGTCGATGTTCGGCTTAAAGGCGAGGCCGAGGGCAGCGACGACCGCCGGGCGGCCCTCCTTCTGCTGCACGTCGAACGCGGCGGCTTTGGCCCGCTCGATGACCCACTGCGGCTTGGCGTCGTTGATCTCGCGGGCGGCGCGGATGATGCGCGCGGTCTGCGGGGCGGCGTCCACGATGAACCACGGGTCCACCGCGATGCAGTGCCCGCCGACGCCGGGGCCCGGCTGAAGGATGTTCACGCGGGGGTGGTGGTTGGCGAGCCCGATGAGCTCCCAGACGTCGATCCCCTGCTCGGCGCAGATCAGGGACAGCTCGTTGGCGAACGCGATGTTCACGTCGCGGAAGGAGTTCTCCACGAGCTTGGCCATCTCCGCGGTGCGGCAGTCGGTCAGGAGGATCTCGCCCTCGCAGAAGGAGCGGTACAGGTCCCGGGCGCGCTCGGCGGCGGCCGGGGTGGAGCCGCCCACGATGCGGTCGTTGGTGACGAGCTCCACCATCACGCGGCCGGGGAGCACGCGCTCGGGGCAGTGCACGAAGTCCAGCGGGGCGTCCTTCAGGTCCGGACGAACCTCGCGGATCACGTCGGCCATGTGGTCGGTGGCGCCGGGGGGCGAGGTGGACTCGAGGATCACGAGCTCGTCTCCGGTGAGCTGCGGGGCCAGCCCGCGCGCGGCGGCCTCGATGTAGGACAGGTCCGGGGCGTGGTCGCCCTGGAAGGGGGTGGGCACCGCGACGATGTAGGCGTCGGCCTTGGGGGTCTCCAGGGAGGCGTCCAGGCGGCCGGCGGCCACGTTGCGCTCGACGAAGTCGGCGAGGTCGGGCTCCACGAAGGGGACCTTGCCGGCGTTGACCGCGTCCACGGTCCGCGGGCTGACGTCCACGCCATGGACGGTCAGCCCGTTCTCCGCCAGGATCGCGGCGGTCGGCAGGCCGATGTAGCCCAGGCCGATGACGGCGACGGTCTTGATCTGCGTCACGTTCTGTATTCCCATCCTCGCGTTCACGTCCCGGCATCGCAGCGCGGGCGGTGTCCCCATCATAGTCAGCCGCCCCGGACGGCACCCCGGTCGGCGACGTCGACGACGGCGCCCAGGCGCGCGTAGAGCTCTGTGTAGCGGCGCGCGTTCGCCGCCCAGGTGCGCTCGGCGAGCACCCAGGCGCGGGCCCGGTCGCCCATCGCCGCGGCGGCGTTGGGGTCCGCAAGCAACGCCTCGACGGCTTCGGCCCACGCCTCTGGATCGGAGGCCGGGACCGTCGCCCCGGTCTCGCCCTCGGCCACCAGCTCCTGCAGCGCGGGCAGCCGGGAGAGTAGCACGGGCCGGGCCGACGCCATGGCCTCCAGCGGCTTCATGGGGGTCACGTCGCGGGTCACGGAGGTGTCCCGGCGGGGCACGCAGAACACGTCGAGTGCCTGGTGGCACAGGGGCGCCCGCGCGCGCTCCACCCGGCCGAGCAGGTCCACCCGGTCGCGCACCCCCAACTGCTCCGCGAGGGCGGCCAGGCCGGGCAGGGCGGTGCCGTCGCCGGCCACGAGCAGGCGCAGCCGCGGGCGGCGGTCCGCCAGGAGCGCGACGACCCGCACGAGGTCGTCCAGCCCCTCGTAGGGGACGACGGAGCTGACCGTGCCGATGTACTCGGCGTCCGGGGCCAGCCCCAGAGCCCGACGCGCGGCGGCGCGCTCCCCCGGCGCGTCCAGGAAGGCCCCGCCCACCGCGTTCGGGCTGAGCACCACGTCCTCCGGGTCCACGCCGTCCTCGGCCAGGCGGGCGCGCATGGTCTCGGCGAGGGTCACGACGCCGTCGGCCCGCGCCGCCGCCTCGGCCTCCCGGGTGCGGAAGGCTCGGTACCGCTCCGACATCAGCGCCTGCGGGCCCCGCGTGGACGCCCACGTGTCGGCGAGCTGTCCGCGCACCTCGTACACCCACGGGATGCCCACGGCCTCGGCCACGGCCGCGGTCACGGCCGCGTTCACCCAGTGGGTGGTGGTGTGGAGCACCGCCGGCCGCTCGCGCAGGACGAGCCGCAGCAGGGCGGCGGCGTGCTGGTCCAGTCGGGCGCCGAAGCCCGGCGCGAGGGCCGCCGGCAGCAGGCGGTGGTAGGCGACCCCGTCCACGCGGTCCACGTCCTCCGCGGCCAGCACGCCGGTCTGGACGGGCCACCCCAGGCGCGTCACCGCCGCCACGGACCAGCCCGCGTCCCGGACCGCCGTCAGCAGGCTGTGGGAGCGCTGGACGTAGCCGGAGCCGGTGTGGGGCAGGGAGTTGGTGAGCACGAACAGGACGTGCCCGGGGCGGGGCTCGTAGTCGGCGGCGAGGGCGCGGTCCTCCGCGGAGAGGCAGACGGGCCGCCCCAGGAGGGAGTCGCGCTCGGCCGCCAGCCGCGCCCGCAGCCGGCCCTGGCGACCGTGCGGGGAGAGGACGAGGACGGCTCCGGTCATGTCCCCGCGGTGCCAGCGCAGGCGCGCCCGCGCCTCCGCGGCGCCGGGGGCGTCCGCCGGGACGTCGGCCAGGAGGCGCTCGGCGTCCTCGTCGCGGCCGGCGGCCAGGAGCACCTCGGCCCGACGCGCACGCTCGCGGGGCCCGGGGGCGTCGTCGGCGTCGACGAGGGCGGCCTGCAGCTGCTCCTCGCGACCGAGCATGGCCAGCCCGATGCCGCGCGGCACCGCTACGCGCGCGGGGACGTCCGCCAGCACGCCGCCCACGCGCGCACGGAGGCCCGTGGGCAGCCTCCGTGAGACCTGCAGGGCGAGGACCACGGGGTCGTCGAGCAGGTGGTCCGCGACGGTCCGGCCGGTGAGGGCGGCGTTGGCGGCGAGTCGTCGGACGCGGGGGGCGCGGGGGCTCATGCGGTGGTCTCCGTCCGGGTGCGGCGGGAAGGGCGGGCGGCCACTCGGCGCAGGAGCGCCTCGTAGCGGCGTGCCGTCGTGGGCAGGTCGCCGTGCGCGGCGGCCCAGCGGCGGCCGGCGTCCCCGACGCGGGTGCGGGCCGGGTCGTCGGCGAGGGCGTCGAGGTGGGCGACGAGGTCCTCGACCCCAGGCCCGACGACGTCGGCGGCCCCGGAGCGCTCCAGCATGAGGGCGGCCTCACCGGAGAGCTGGCCGGTCACGTGCCGGCCCACGGCGAGGGCCTCGTAGGTCTTGGAGGGGATGGTGTGGCGGAAGCTGGGCCAGTCCGGCCGCAGGCACACCACCAGGGTGTCCGCCCACGCGTACTGCTCCGTCAGCGCGGCACCGGACACCGGCGGCACGAACTCCACCCCGGCCTCCAGCTCCGCGTTCAGGGCCTCGAGCGCGGCCCGGCGGGTGCCGTCGCCGACGATCCGCACGTGCACGCCCGGGTGTGTGGCACGCTGCCGGGCGGCGGCCTCCACGAGCCGCTCGAGCCCCTGGCTCTCCCCCAGGTTGCCCAGGTACAGCACGTGCAGCTCGCCGGCGGTCCGGTCCCGCGGCGGGGCCACGGGGACGCGCTCGAGGTCCACGCCGTTGGCGAGCACCTCGACGCGGCGCATGCCGCGGCCGCGCAGCGTGGCCGCGAAGCCCTCAGTCACCGTGACGACGAGGTCGGCGGCGCGCTGGCCGCCCGTGACCACCCGCTCCATCAGGGTGCCGAGCAGGCCCGGGTGCACGCCCGCCTCCCGGGCGAGGTCCGGCCAGGCGTCCCGCATCTCTACGACCAGCGGGCGGCGGCGCAGCACGGCCAGGGCCCGCCCGGCCACGACCACCGGCAGCGCCGGCAGGGTGGCCACCACCACGTCCGGGCGCGGCAGGACGAGGCCGCGCGGCACCGCCAGCACCGCGTGCACGGCGGCGGCGGCGAACCGGCCGTTGCGCCCGTCGCCCGAGCCCAGCAGCCGCGGCGTGGGACGCAGGCGCTCGCCGTGCTCGCCGACGCGGGTGCGCAGCCCGCCGGGGACCAGCACGTCGACCTCCCAGCCGGCCGCGCGCAGGGCCTGCACCACGGCGGCCCAGCGCCGGGCGGGCGGGGTGCGCTCCGGACGGTACGAGTGGGTCACCAGCAGCAGGCGCGGGGCACGTCCGCCGGCGCGGGTGCGGCGCTCACCCACCGCAGGGGTCCTCGCCCAGCAGGGTCCCCTCGCCGGCCGGCGGCGCCGCGGCCAGCTCGGTCAGCAGGGGCGTTGCCCCCGGCGCGGCGGCCAGGGCCGGCTGGACGTCCTCCCCCGCCGCGAGCGCCTCGGGGTCGTGCGCGCGGAGGTAGGACTCGACGTCGTCGCGCTGAAGGGCGTCCCGCAGGGCGGCCATCCTGTCCGCGTCGAGGAGCACGACGTCCTGGCCGTCCGGACTCGTGCCGTAGCCGGCGCGGGGCACGGTGAACATGGTCAGCGCGGAGCGGTCGACGCCGCGCAGCTGCCAGGCCAGCGAGGCCAGGGTGGCGGAGTCCAGGCCCTCGTCCACCGTCAGGTGGTCGGAGAGGCCGGCCACCACATCCACGGCGCGGGGCGGGTTGAGGACCACGGCCGGGTCCAGGAACGCGGCGACGGCGCCGCGCACGAACCGCTGCTGGTTCTGCACCCGCATCACGTCCCCCTCGGGGAAGGCGTGGCGCTCGCGCACGTAGCGCAGGGCCGCGGTGTCCTTCAGCTCGATCCGCCCGCGCGGGTAGAAGGAGGGGTTCTTCTGGCCCGAGGAGAACGCGTGCGGGTTGCACACCTCGACGCCGCCCAGGGCGGTGGTCATGCCGCGGAAGCCCTGGAAGTCCAGTTCCGCGAGGTGGTGGACGGGCACCCCGAGCAGCTTGTCCAGCATGGCCGCCGTCAGCTCCGGGCCGCCGAGCTCGTAGGCGGCGTTGGCCTTGCGCTGCCCGCGGCCGGGGATCTCCACCAGGGAGTCACGCAGCACGGAGATCACGTAGACGTGCCGGCGGTCGGCCGGGACGTGGACGAGCATCA
The DNA here is from genome assembly GCF_020097155.1 of Micrococcus porci. NCBI lineage: Bacteria > Bacillati > Actinomycetota > Actinomycetes > Micrococcales > Micrococcaceae > Micrococcus > Micrococcus porci. The sequence continues at coordinate 2,075,807 of NZ_CP083691.1, forward strand.
TGGTGTCCGAGCGCTGGCTGGTCTCCGCCGAGTCCTCCGCGGCGCGGGAGTCCGAGCCCAGCACCAGGAAGTTCACCGGGCCGTCGTTCCCCGGGTCCGCGAAGGCGGCGGCCGACACCGTCTGCCGGTGTCCGTCGAAGGTGCGGGCGAGGAGCAGGCCGTAGGCGCCGAGGGCGACGACCAGCAGCAGCGCCAGCACCCCCAGCACCGCGAGGAACCGGCGCAGCGGGCGGCGGCGTCGGGCCCGGCCGCCTCCGCTCCGGCGGGTGGCGGGCGGGGTCGACGTCGGGGGCGCGGCGGGGGCGGGACCCCGCAGGCCCTCCAGGGGGTCGGCCGCGCCTCCCGGGCGCTCCGGAGGGATCCACGGCTGCTGCGGGGGCTGGGTCACTCGGCTCTCCTGGTCGGACGGTCGCGTCCAGTCTAGGGACCCCGGGGGCTCAGCGGGACGGCGAGCGGCGCGGGACGGGCTGGCAGACGGGGCAGCGGTGGGAGGCCCGGCCCATGAACGGCTCACGCACGATCAGCGTCCGGCGCCCCTCGGCGGTGCAGCGCCGGCAGGGCTGGCCCGTGCGCCCGTAGGCCTCGAGGGAGCGCGCGAAGTAGCCGGAGCGGCCGTCGACGTTGACGTAGAGGGCGTCGAAGCTGGTGCCGCCCACCGCCAGGGCGCGGCGCATCACGTCCTGGACGGCGGCGAGGACCGCGCGGGTCTGGGCGCGGGCCATGCGCTGCGTGGGGCGCTCCGGGTGCAGCCGGGCCGCCCAGAGGGCCTCATCCGCGTAGATGTTCCCGATGCCCGAGACCAGGGTCTGGTCGAGCAGCGACCGCTTGAGGGTGGAGCGTCGTCGCACCAGGCGCCGGTGCACGGCGTCCGGGTCGAAGTCGGGGTGCAGGGGGTCCAGGGCGATGTGCGCCGCGGAGGCCGGCACCGCGTCCCCGGTCTCCGGGCCGACGACGACGGGGTCGAGCCACCAGCCGCCGAACAGGCGCTGGTCCACGAACCGCAGCTCCCGGTCCGAGCCGTCGGCGGCCGTGATGGGCAGGCGCAGTCGCAGGTGCCGCTGGTCCGGCGCACCGGGTTCGTCCACCCGGACCTGGCCGGACATGCCCAGGTGCACCACGACGGCGTCGTCGGCGTCCTCGAGGGGCAGCCAGAGGAACTTGCCCCGGCGGGCGGGCTCCGCCAGGACCGCCCCCGACAGCCGCTCGCGGAGGGCCTCCGCGCCCCCGGGGCTGCGGCGCACGGAGCGCGCGTCGAGGACGTCGAGGTCCGCGGCGCGGGCGCCGGAGGCCCACCGTGCCATGCCCCTGCGGACGACCTCGGCCTCGGGCAGCTCGGGCACCGCTCAGCTCCCGGCGGCGGGCAGGGTGGCGGACAGCTCCGGCCAGCCCTCGGCGGCGGCGTCGCGCTCCGCCTGCTTCTTGGAGCTGGCCACGGCGGAGCCGAAGGCGCGCCCGCCCACGGTGAGGGTGGCGCGGAAGCGCGGATCATGCGCGGGGCCCTGGCCCTCGATGTCGTAGCGGACCTCGCCCAACCCGTGGCGGGAGGCGGCCTCCGCCACCACGGTCTTCCAGTCGGTGCTCTCGCGCAGCAGGCCCGGCTCGTCGAGGAGCGGCACGACGTGGCGATGGACGAGCGCGGCCGCGGCCACGGCGCCGTGGTCGCGGTAGACGGCGCCGATCAGCGCCTCGAAGGTGTCCGCCAGGATCGAGTCCTTGTCCGCTCCCCCGGTGCGCGTCTCGCCCGTGCCCAGCCGGACGTGCGGGCCGACGCCGATGCGCCGCGCCACCTTGGCCAGGGCGCGGGTGGAGACGATCGCGGCACGGCGGCGCGCCAGGTCCCCCTCGGGGAGGTCCGGGAACGCGGTGAACAGGTGGTCCGTCACCACGAAGCCCAGCACCGAGTCCCCGAGGAACTCCAGGCGCTCGTTGGTGGGCAGGCCACCGTGCTCGTACGCGTACGAGCGATGCGTCAGAGCGCGCTCGAGCGTCCCGGCGGTGATGTGCACGCCGAGACGCTCGAGAAGCGCAGAGGACTCCGGGACGGGGACGGACCCCGTCCGGGTCTGCGGGGACGCCATGTCAGGCGTCGGCGACCTTGCGGCCCTTGTACTCGTAGAACAGGGGGGTGCCGGCGGCGTCGGTCTTCAGCTCCGCCTGGTGGGGCAGACGGTAGGACACGCGGCCGTTCTCCACGGTCTTCACCAGGGAGGGAGCCTCCGCCTTCCACTGGGAACGACGGGCACGGGTGTTGGCACGGGACATCTTCCGCTTCGGGACTGCCACGACTTATCTCTTCTCTGTCTCGGTGATGGAGGTCTCTTCGGTGGTGTCCGCGAGGGCCGCGAGCGCGGCCCAGCGCGGGTCCACCCGTTCGTGGGCGTGCCCGGCGGGCGCGTCCTCGAGCCGGATGCCGCAGTCGGCGCACAGGCCCTCGCAGTCCGGCCGGCACAGCGGCTGGAACGGCAGGGCGGTGACCACGGCGTCCCGGAACACGGGCTCCAGGTCCACGGTCTCGTGCTCCACGAGCGGCTGCTCGTCGTCGCCCTCGGCGGGCGGATCGGCGAGGAACAGCTCCTGCAGGTCCACGGTGATCCCCTCGTGCAGCGGTAGCAGACACCGGCTGCACTCGCCCGTCAGGTCCGCGTGCGCGGTGCCCGTGACGAGCACGCCCTCGTGGACCGCCTCGAGCCGGAGCTCGAGGTCCACGGGATCGCCCTCGGGGATGCCCAGCATGGGCATGGACACGGCGGCCGGGGCCGGCAGCCGCGTGGTCAGCTCGCGCTGGACCCCGGCTCCGCGCGCCAGATCGCGCACGGAGAGCACCCACGGGGAGGGTGCGCCGGACGGCACGGTGGTGGCCATGGGGGCTCCTCTCGGCAGGCGGGGTGTGGGTCCGCGACCCCCACGGGGCCGCGCGGTCCGGCGCGGAACGACGTCCGGCCAGGATGGACCGACTGCCCATCCTACCGGCTCGGGCCCGCTGGACCAAAGCGGACGGGCGGCGCGGCGCTCAGAGCCCGGCGGCGAACCCCTTGAGCCACTCGCGCAGGTCCCCGCCGAGCTCCGGGTGCCGCACGCCGAGCTCCACGACGGCCTGCAGGTAGCCGAGCTTGTCGCCCGTGTCGTAGCGGCGGCCGCGGAACACCACGGCGTGCACGCCGAAGCCCTCCCCCTCGCCGGCGGCCAGCGTCTGCAGGGCGTCGGTGAGCTGGATCTCGCCGCCGCGGCCGGGGGCCGTGCGCTCCAGCACCTCGAACACCTGGGGCGCCAGCACGTAGCGGCCGATGATCGCCAGGTTCGAGGGGGCGTCCCCGCGGGCCGGCTTCTCCACGAGGGAGGTGACCGCCACGACGTCGTCGTCCTCACCGTCCACCGGGGCCACGGCCGCGACGCCGTAGGCGCTGACCGCGTCCTCCGGGACCTCCATCAGGGCGATCACGGACCCGCCCAGGCGATGCTGGACGTCGATCATGCGGGCCAGCAGGCCCTCGTCCTCGCCGATGAGGTCGTCGCCGAGCAGCACGGCGAAGGGCTCGTCGCCGACGTGGCGGCGCGCGCAGCCCACCGCATGGCCGAGGCCGAGGGCCTCGCCCTGGCGGACGTAGTGGATGTCCCCCACGAGGTCCGAGGCCCGGATGAGGTCGATGCGCTTGGTGTCGCCCTTGGCCTCGAGGACCTGCTCCAGCGCCGGGTGGCGGTCGAAGTGGTCCTCGAGCGCGCGCTTGTTGCGCCCGGTGATCATCAGCACGTCGCCCAGGCCGGCGGACACGGCCTCGGCGACGACGTACTCGATGGCGGGACGGTCCACGACCGGCAGCATCTCCTTGGGCATCGCCTTGGTGGCGGGCAGGAAGCGCGTGCCGAGCCCGGCGGCGGGGATGACGGCCTTGCGCGTGCGCGGGCGGGTCGGCGATGCGGCGGTGGACTGCTCGGTCATGGGATCTCCGGGTGCGGGGGCGGCGGTCAGGTGAGTGCTCGGCGGGCCCGGGGTCACGGGCGGGTCGCCTCGAGGCGGGCGTGGACGACGGCGGGCACGAACTCGCGGACGTCGCCGCCGAGGCCGTGGACCTCCTTGATCAGGGAGGAGGACAGGTGGGTGTAGCGGGCGTCCGCGGTGAGGAAGACGGTCTCCACGCCGGTGAGGTGGCGGTTCATGGCGGCCATGGGGGCCTCGAACTCGAGGTCGGTGCCGTTGCGCAGGCCCTTGACGATCACGCCGGCCCCGATCTCCCGGCAGAACTCCGCGAGCAGGCCCGGGCCCATGGCCTCGGCGCTCACGCCGGCCAGCCCCTGGACGCTGGCGCGGATCAGCTCGAGCCGCTCGTCCGTGCTGAAGCGGTAGCGCTTGGCCGGATTGTCCGAGACGGCGACGACGACCTCGTCGAACATGCTCGCCGCCCGGGCGATGACCTCGAGGTGCCCCTTGTGGAGGGGATCGAAGGAACCGGGGCAGACGGCGCGACGCATGGGCTCACCCTAACCCGCTGAGCACGGTCAGGCGATGCCCGTCCTCCCCTCCCGCTCGCGGTCGGACAGGGCCGGTGCGACGCCCGATACAGTGCCGCCATGTCCCACGACTCGCCCTCCCCCACCGACGCCGCCGCGGCCCCGTCCGACGTGCGCCTCGCCGGGCCCTGGCGCGCGGCCTCCGCCGCCGCCGGCGTCCTCCGCGACGGCGCCCCCGTGCCCACCGTGTTCGAGACGATGACGGCCCTGGCCGTCGAGCACGGGGCCGTGAACCTCGGCCAGGGCTTCCCGGACGCGGACGGTCCGCCCGAGCTCCTCGCCCTCGCCGCGGAGGCGGTCACCACCGGACCCAACCAGTACGCCCCGGGGACGGGCCGCGCCGACCTGCGCGCCGCCGTCGCCGCCCACCGGGCACGCCACTGGGGCGTGGCCGAGGACCCGGACACGCAGGTCCTGGCCACCACCGGCGCCACCGAGGCGATCGCGGCGACCGTGCTGGCCCTCGTGCGGCCCGGCGACGAGGTGATCACCGTCGAGCCGTTCTACGACTCGCACGCCGCCGTGGTCGCCCTGGCCGGCGGGCGGCACGTCACCGTCCCGGTCCACGCCCCGGACTTCCTGCCGGACCCGGCGCGGATCGCCGCCGCGATCACGCCCCGCACACGGCTGCTCATCGTGAACACGCCGCACAACCCCACGGGCGCCGTCTATCCGCGCGCCCTGCTCGAGGAGCTGGTGGCGCTGTGCCGGGCGCGCGACGTGCTGATGCTCTCGGACGAGGTCTACGACCACCTCGTGCACGAGGGCCGGCACGTCACCCTCCGGGCGATCCCCGGCGCGGAGCGGATCGCCCTCACCGCCTCCAGCGCGGGCAAGTCCCTGGCCGTGACGGGGTGGAAGGTCGGCTGGCTCACCGGGCCGGCCGACCTGGTGGCCGCCGTCCGGGGAGTCAAGCAGTTCCTCTCCTACTCCTCCGGGCCGGCCTTCCAGCAGGCCGTGGCCGCGTTCCTGCCCCGGGCGGACGACTTCCTGGCCGGCCAGCTGGCCCGCCACCGCCGCTCCCGCGACCTGCTGGTGTCCGGGCTCCGGGACATCGGCCTGGACCCGGTGGTCCCGGCCGCCGGCTACTTCACCGTGGTCGACCTCGCCCCGTGGGGCGTGCGCGACGCCGCGGCGGCCGCCCGCACATGGACGGAACGGGCGGGCGTCGCCGGCATCCCCGTCTCGGCGCTGTGCCGACCGGACGGGGACCACCTGCGCTCGTGGCTGCGGCTGACGTTCTGCAAGTCCGAGGACACCGTGGCCGAGGCCGTGGCCCGGCTGACGCGCCACGCCGCCGATCTCCGCGCCGGCTGAGCGGGACCGTGACCCGGCGCGCGGGCACCGAGCGCGCGACGCCGGCTCAGCCCTCGTCCTGCCAGAAGTACAGCGCGGTCTCCCCGTAGGTCCGCACCTCGACCTGCTCCAGGCCTGCGGGCCGCTCCGGCGCGGGGTCCCGGGCCGAGCGCTCCAGCACCAGCAGCCCGCCCGCGGCCAGGCGCGCGGCAGCCGCGGCCAGCACCGCATGGAATGCCGGGCCGGACTCCGGGTACGGCGGGTCCGCCAGGATCAGGTCCGCGGAGTCCCCGGGCAGCGCCAGGGCCTGCTCCACGGACGAGGCCGCCACCTGCACGACGGGCGCCCCCAGCACGGCGTTCAGCGCGGCGGCGTTGGCGCGGCACACCTCGGCGGCGCGCCGCGCCTTCTCCACCAGCGTCACGTGCGCCGCCCCGCGGCTGGCAGCCTCGCAGCCCAGGGCGCCGGAGCCGGCGTAGAGGTCCAGCACCCGGGTGCCGTCCAGCCAGTCCCGGGCCTGGAGCCAGCTGAACAGGGCCTCCTTGGTGCGGTCCGTCGTCGGGCGCGTGCCGGTGCCGGGCACCGAGCGCAGGGGGCGGCCGGCGGCGGCGCCGGCGATGATGCGGGACATGGGGCTCAGCCCTTCTCGAGGTAGTCGGCGGCGGTCAGGTGCGCGGCCTCCCAGCGGGACACCTCGGCCGCGAGCGCCGGGTGCGCGGAGAGCCCGGGCGCCGCCGCCATGAGATCGGCGACGACGTCGGCGGCCACACCGATGACGTCGGCGTCGCCGATCACGTCGACGTGCGTCAGGCCGGAGGCGAGCCCGGACTGGGCGGCGCCCAGGACGTCGCCGACGCCGCGCTGAGCCAGGTCCGCCTGGGCGATCCGCATGCCATCCCGGGTGGCCTCCAGCACCTCGAGCCGCCGCAGCGACGGATGCCCGTCCGCCAGGCGGGTGGCCAGCAGGCAGATCGCCGCGTCCTGGCCGCGCCCCACGCGCCCCCGCAGCTGGTGCAGGGTGGACAGGCCGAAGTCGTCCGCGTCGAGGACCGCCATGACCGTGGCGTTGGGCACGTCCACGCCCACCTCCACGACGGTGGTGGCGACCAGCACGTCCGTCTCCCCACGGGCGAAGGCCTGCATGGCGGCGTCCTGCTCGGCCTGGTCCATGCGGCCGTGGACCTCGCCGATCCGCAGCCCGCCCAGCACGGGCAGCGCGCGCAGGCGCTCCGCCATCTCCGTGACGTTCGCGTGGGCCGGGTCGGCGTCGTCGGGGTCGATGCGGGGGCACACCACGAACGCCTGCCGGCCCGCGGCGCAGTGCTCCGCCACGACCTCCCAGACACGGGCGATCACCCGGGGCCCGTGCGCCATGCGGGCGACGTGCGTGGCCACCGGCGTGCGCCCGGAGGGCAGGCCCTCCAGCACGGACAGGTCCAGGTCGCCGAACACCGTCATCGCCACGGAGCGCGGGATGGGCGTGGCCGACATGACGAGCAGGTGGGTGCCCGGGTTCGCCCGCCGCAGCGCCTCGCGCTGGTCCACGCCGAACCGGTGCTGCTCGTCGACGACGGCGAGGGCCAGCTCGGCGAACTGCACGCGCTCGGCCAGGAGCGCGTGCGTGCCGACGGCGATCCCCGCCTCCCCCGAGGCCAGCTTCAGCAGCGCCGCGCGCCGCTGGGCGGAGCGCTGGGACCCGGTGACCAGGACGACGTCCGTGCCCGGCCCCTCCTGCGCGGCCGCCCCCAGCGTGCCCGCCTCCCTGGCCAGTGGGCCCAGCAGGGCGAGCAGGGCGCGGTGGTGCTGGGCCGCGAGGACCTCGGTGGGGGCCACGAACGCGGCCTGCCCGCCGGCGTCGACGGCCTGCGCCATGGCCCGCAGGGCCACCAGGGTCTTGCCCGCGCCCACGTCGCCCTGCAGCAGCCGGGACATCGGGTGCGGCCCGGAGAGCTCCGCGGCGAGCTCCTCCCCCACGGCCCGCTGGCCCGGGGTCAGCTCGAAGGGCAGGCGGGCGTCGAGGGCCTCGAGCAGGCCGCCGGCGCGGCGCGGGCGCGGCACGGCGGGCACGGCCTTCTCCCGCGAGCGCCGCCAGGCCAGCGCCCCCTGGACCACGAGCGCCTCCCGCAGGGACAGCGCCGTCCGCGCGGGTCCGGTCTGCTCGACGGCGTCCGGCGCGTGCAGCCGCCGGTAGGCCTCCGCCGTGCCCGGCAGCGTCTCCGGCAGGCCGAGGGCGAGCGTCGCGCGGGCGCGGATCGGCTCGGTGAGCAGCTCGGGGATCGCGTCGAGGTCCACGGTCTCGAGGACCCGGCGGACCGCCGAGCGGACCGTCCAGCTCGGCATCCTGCCCGTGGCCCGGTAGATCGGCACCGGCCGGGTGTCGACCTCGCCGGGGGCGACGTCGTCGTCCAGGAGGGCGAAGTCCGGGTTGTTCAGCGTGACCGCGCCCCGGTAGAGCGAGGTCTTCCCCTGGAACATGGCCGTCACGCCGGGGGCCAGGCGGCGCTGGGCGTCGTGGCCGTTGAAGAACGCCATGGACAGGCTCGCCCCCGCCGTGCCGGCCACGGAGGGGTCGGCCACGGTGACGTCCACGATGAAGCCGGCCCGGCTGCGCATCCGCCGCGTCGCCACGTGCTCCACGCGGGCCACCACCGTGACCTCCGCGTCCACGGGCAGCGCCGCGATGGGCGTCAGCTCCCCGCGCTCCACCCAGCGGCGGGGCACGTGGTCCAGCAGGCCGCCCACCGTGGCCAGGCCCAGCTCCTTCTCCAGCCGACCGGGCAGCCGGCCGGAGAGGACCTCGCCCAGGGGCAGGTCCAGCACGCCGTCAGCGGCCATGGCCGTCCGGGGCCGGGGAGGCTGCGTCGCCCTCGGCCGGGTCGTCGGGGTGCCGATGGGCGGGGTCCCACAGGTCCGTCACGGCCACCTCCTCCGGGGCGCCTGCCGCCTCCAGCAGGGCCACCGCGTCCTCGGCCCGGGCCACGTGGACGTGCACGCGCCAGCGCAGCCGGCCGGCGCCGTCGACGGCGCGGGACAGCGGGGCCAGGATGACCGAGTCCCCGGCCTCCTCGAGGCCGCGACGGAGGCCCGCCGCGTCCACGGGCGTCAGGTCGATCGAGCACATCACCTCGACGCCGGGGGCCTCCCGCCCGTCCGCCTGCGGGTCCTCACCGGCCGCGCCGGGGCCGTCGGCCCAGCCGTGCAGCGCCGCGACGACGCCCTCGTCGAACGGCGTGCGCGTCACCTCCGCGCGCAGCGCCTCCAGCACGAGCAGGAGGCCGACCGCGCCGGCGTCGACGACGCGGGCGCGGGTCAGCGGGGCGAGCTGGCCCTCCGTGTCCTCCACGGCGCGGCGGGCGGCCTCCACGACCGACCCCAGGGCCTCGGCGGGCTCCCGTCCGCCGGCCGCGGCGGCCTCCAGGACGGTCGCGGCCTCGCGCAGCACGGTGAGGATCGTTCCCTCGCGCGGATCCGAGAGCGCCGCGCGCGCCGCCCGGTCCGCCGCGCGGGCCCCCGCAGCCAGTTCGGCCGTGGTCAGGGGAGCGTCCGGCGTCAGCGGGGCCGCCAGCCCGACGAGGGCGACCGCCAGCAGGGTCCCGGAGTTGCCGCGCGCGCTGTCCAGCGCCGCCGCGCCGGCGTCGCGCAGGACGGCCGACATGTCCGTCCCCGCCGAGCGCTCGGCGGCCTGGCGGGCGGCGCGGACCGTGGCGAGCATGTTGGACCCGGTGTCGGCGTCGGGCACGGGGAACAGGTTGAGGGCGTCCAGGCGCGGGGCGGCCTGGGCGAGCGCCGCCTCGGCGCCGCGCAGCCACGCGAGGGCGCCCCTCAGGCGGGCCCGGATCATCGTGCCTCGCTGGTGCGGATCTGGCGGCCGATCTCGTGGATGGCGGCCCAGTCCGGCCACACCACGGCCTGGCCGTCGGCCGAGTACCCGACGCCCGCCGCCGGGACGGTCGAGGTCTGGATGTCCGAGCCGCGCAGGTTCCGCATCGACCAGGCGAGGGCGGCGAGGTCGCCCGAGTGCAGTTCGGAGTCCAGCGTCAGGAACGGCGAGAAGCGCTCGACCGCCTGCTGCACCCGCCCCGGGTCGGAGAGGGTGTCCAGGGAGAGGGCCTTGGAGAACACCGCCTTCACCACGCGCTGCTGGTTCTCCACGCGGTCGAAGTCGCCGCGCGGCAGGTTGTAGCGCTCCCGCGCGTAGACCAGCGCGGTGGCCCCGTCCATCTGGATCGCACCGGCCGGGTACGCGTGCCCGTCGTCCGCCGTGAACGCGATGGGGTTGTCCACGGTGATGCCGCCCAGCGCGTCCACCAGGCCCTGGAAGCCCGCCATGTCCACGGCGACGACGTGGTCCACCCGCGCCTGGAACATGTTCTCCACGGTCGCCACCGTCAGCGGGATCTGGCCGTACTGGTAGGCGGCGTTGACCTTGTGATCGCCGTGGCCGGGGATCGGCACCCAGGTGTCACGCATGATGGAGCGCACCTGCACCGCGGACCGGTCCCCCGGGATGTGCACCCACATCAGGGTGTCGGAGCGCCCGTTCGGGTCGCGGCCCTCGACGCCGGAGTCCTCACCGACCAGCAGGAAGTCGACGGCCTTCCCGTCCGCCACCTCGTCCGCGGCCGGCCCCGCCGGACCGGCCAGCGCCGTGGCGGGGTCGACGCCCGCGGGGGCGGTGCCGGGCGGCGGGGCCGACGGCGAGTACACGCCGCTGGCGTTCCGCCCGTCGGCCGCCGAGCCCGGGGCCGCAGCGGAGCCCGGCTCCGCCGGGCGCAGCGACTCCTCCGGCAGGGCCTGTCCCTCGAACCGCTGCACGCCCTCGTCCACCGTGCGGCCGAGGCCGCCGAGCCACAGGGCGGCGGTCAGGCCGGCCGCGAGCAGCAGCACCAGGAGGGCGACGAGGACGATCAGCAGCGGCCGACGGCGGCGGCGGGGGGTCGCGGTGGGCTCGGCGGTGGACATGGGCCGGGGCTCCTCAGGGCAGGGGTGCCGTCGGCGCGGCGGCACGGCGGCGAGGGGACCCTGCCATGCTAGGCCACCTCCCCGGGAGGGGCCCGGTCGGGCAGCGGCCGACGACCCGTCCCGGCCCCGTCCCGGACGGCGGCCTCCCCCCGGCCACCCCGTACCCTGGAGGGCATGCCCCGCCTGCCCCGTCCCGTGATCCTCGCGCCGGCCCTGGCCGCGGCCGCCCTCGGTCTCACCGCGTGCTCCGGCCCTGTCGTCTCGGTGGAGGCCGCCCCCGGCGCCGCGGACCCGGCCTGCGCCCCGGCCATGGTGGCCGTGCCCGACGTCCTGGGCGGCCAGGACCGCCGCGAGACGGACAGCCAGGCCACCGCCGCGTGGGGCGAGCCGGCCGCCGTCGTGCTCCGCTGCGGCGTCCCCACGCCCGGCCCCACCACCGACCGCTGCGTGTCCGTGGACGACATCGACTGGGTGGTCCGCGACGAGGACGACCACTGGCGGATCACCACCTACGGCCGCACCCCCGCCGTGGAGGCGGTGTTCGGCAAGAGCGAGGTCAGCTCCGACTCCGTGATGACCGGCCTCGGCTCGGCCGTCGCCCAGATCCCCTCCCAGCGCCGCTGCGTGAACATCGAGGACGCCACCCCGGTGGGGTGACGTCCTCGTGCTCCGGTGTGCGGGCCGCTCAGTGCAGGCCGACCCCCCGCTCCAGGGCGAGGTCGAGCAGCTCGGAGATCAACTCGCCGTAGGGCAGGCCCGTGCGCTCCCACATGGCCGGGTACATGCTGATCGAGGTGAACCCGGGCATCGTGTTGATCTCGTTGACCACCCAGCGCCCGTCCGGGGTGTAGAAGAAGTCGCAGCGGCCCAGACCGGCGCCGTCGACGGCCTCGAACGCGCGCACCGCCTGCTCGCGCAGGCGCTCGATGGCCTCCTCGGGCAGCTCGGCCGGGCAGGAGAGCTGCGCGGCGGAGGCGTCCTGGTACTTGGCCTCGAAGTCGTAGAACTGGTGGCCCGACTCGGCGCCCTTGACCACGATCTCACCCGGCAGGGACGCGCGCGGGGACTCGGCGCCGTGCCCGTCCAGCACGGCGCACTCGATCTCGCGGCCCAGGATGCCGGCCTCGACCACGACCTTCGGGTCGAAGCGGCGGGCCTCCTCCACGGCCGCGCGCAGGTCCTCGGGGGCGTCCACCTTGGTGATGCCGAAGGACGAGCCGCCACGGGCGGGCTTGACGAACAGAGGGTAGTCCAGGGCGCCGGCCCGTTCCAGGGCGGCCTCCGGGTCGTTGCGCCACTGGCGGTCGGTGATGGTCTCCCACGGGCCGACCTCCAGGCCGCCGGCCTGGAACGCGACCTTCATGAAGTGCTTGTCCATGCCCACGGCCGAGGCCAGCACGCCGCAGCCCACGTAGGGCAGGCCCAGGGACTCGAACATGCCCTGGAGCGTGCCGTCCTCGCCCCACGGTCCGTGCAGCAGCGGGAACACGACGTCCACGACGCCGAGGTCCTCCCCGTCCGCGCCGACCAGCTCCACGGCGTCGTCCGCGCGCGCCCGCAGGCTCACGGGGCGCTCGGGCTCCGGCACGCTCGGCAGCTCCCCGTCGCCGAGGGCGTAGGCGGCGGCGTCCACCTCGCCGTGGGACCACAGGCCCGAGTGGGCGACGCCGACGGGCACCACGTCCCAGCGCTCGCGGTCCGCGGCGTGCAGCACACCCGCGGCGGTGACACAGCTGATGGGGTGCTCGCTGGAGCGGCCGCCGAACAGCAGCAGCACGCGGGGGCGACGGCCCGGGGCGGTCTCGGGGGGCTGGGTCATGCGTGTCGTCCTTCCGACTTCAGGTCTCGGGCCAGCAGCAGTCCCGCGAGGCGGTCGACGTCGAGCGTCCCCGCCACCACGCGGTCCATGGCCTCGCTGATGGGCATCTCCACGCCGTGGGCGCGGGCGACGTGCACGACGGCGGACACCGACTTGATGCCCTCCGCCGTCTGCTTCATGGCGGCCACGGCCTCGTCCGCGCTCAGCCCCGTGCCCATGAGCCGGCCGGCGCTGCGGTTGCGGGACAGAGGCGAGGCGCAGGTGGCCACGAGGTCGCCGAGGCCGGCCAGGCCGGCCAGGGTCGAGGCCTCGCCGCCGAGCGCCACGGCCAGGCGGGTCGTCTCCGCCAGGCCGCGGGTGATCACGGAGGCCTTCGAGTTGTCCCCCAGTCCCTGGCCGTCGCAGATGCCCACGGCCAGCGCGATCACGTTCTTCACGATGCCGCCGATCTCCACGCCCACGACGTCGCCGTTGGTGTAGGGGCGGAAGGTGGGCCCGGCCGTGAGCGCGGCGACGCGGTCGGCGGTGGCCCGGGACGCCGAGGCCACGACCGTGGCCGTGGGCTCCCCGCGGGCGATCTCGAGGGCCAGGTTGGGCCCGGAGAGCACGGCGAAGCGCTCGGGGCCGATCCCCAGGGCCTCCTGGCAGACCTGCGAGGGCCGCGCGTCGGTCCCGCGCTCCAGGCCCTTCATGAGGGAGACGGCGATCGCGTCCGGGGCGAGGGCGTCGGCCAGGCCCTCCAGGACGGTGCGGGCCTGCTGGGCGGGCACGGCCACCACCACGACGCCGGCCTCGGCCACCGCCTCGCGCGCGTCGGTCACCGCGCGGACGCACTCCGGGAGGGCGACGTCCGGCAGGTACTCGGGGTTGGCGTGGTCCTCGGTGATGGCGCGGGCCACCTCCGCCCGACGGGACCAGACGACCACCTCGCGGGCGCGACGGCCTGCCGGGCTGGTGCTGGAGCCGAGCACGCAGGCGAACGCCGTGCCCCAGGAGCCGGCGCCGAGCACGGCGACGCGGGTGGGGTCCCCGGCGCGGTCGCCGGCCGACGCGGAGGCGAACGCGGGTTCCGGGCCCGCGGACGGCGCCGGGCTCACGCGGCGCCCTCGCGGCGACCGGTCCGCAGGTCCCAGCGCCAGGCCGGGGCCGGCTCGCCGCGCAGCTGCGCCACGAGCTCCGTGACGGCGTCCATCATGCGCTCCGTGCCGACGCGCAGCACGGCGGCGGTCAGCGGCCCGCCGCGGAGGTCGTCGAGGTCCACGGGCTCGCCCACGAGCACGCGGGCGGTCTTGCGCGGGAAGGGCGAGAGCCGGAACCCCGGGTAGGGCAGCAGCTCCTGCATGCCCCACTGGCCCACGGGGATCAGCGGGGCGCCGGTCTGCAGCGCCAGGCGCACGGCGCCGGAGCGGGCGGACATGGGCCAGCCCTCGGGATCACGGGTCACCGTGCCCTCGGGGTAGACGATGATGACCCGACCCTCGTCCAGTGCGGCCTGGGCGGCGGCCAGGGAGCGGCCCCCGTCGCGCGAGCGCTCCACGGGGATCATCCGGGTCGACTGCAGCACCCGCCGCAGGACGGGGACCTTCCACAGTTCGGCCTTGGCCAGGACCGCGGGCAGCAGCCCCTGGTTGTAGACCATGTGGGCGACCGAGAGGGGGTCCAGCTCGGAGATGTGGTTCACCGCGAGGATCGCGCCGGTGCGCGGGATCCGCTCAGCGTGCAGCCACTCCTGGCGCACCAGGGCGCGCAGGGCCGGCCGGACGACGGCGGCGGGCGCCACGAAGCCCCGGCGCAGGCCGCGCGAGGGCTGCGCGATCGGACGCTCGCCGTCGTTCATCGGGGCCGCTCGGAGAGCTCGACGTCCGCGCCCAGGCCCTGGAGCTTCGCCATGAAGTGCTCGTAGCCGCGGTTGATGATCTCCAGGCCGGTGGCGTGGGAGGTGCCCTCCGCGGCCAGGGCCGCGATGAGGTGGGAGAAGCCGCCGCGCAGGTCCGGGACGTCGAAGTCCACACCGTGCAGCGGCGTCGGGCCCGAGATCACGGCGGAGTGCAGGAAGTTGCGCTGGCCGAATCGGCACGGCACGGAGCCCAGGCACTCGCGGTGCAGCTGGATGGACGCGCCCATGCGCACCAGGGCGTCGGTGAAGCCGAAGCGGTTCTCGTACACGGTCTCGTGGACGATCGACACGCCGGTGGCCTGCGTCAGGGCGACGACGAGCGGCTGCTGCCAGTCGGTCATGAAGCCGGGGTGGACGTCGGTCTCCAGCACGAGCGGGTTCAGCTCGCCGCCCCCGTGCCAGAAGCGGATGCCCTCGTCGGTGACCTCGAACTCGCCGCCGATCTTGCGGTACGTGTTCAGGAACGCCGTGAGGTCGCGCTGGGAGGCCCCACGGACGAAGATGTCGCCCTTCGTGGCCAGCGCGGCCGATGCCCACGAGGCGGACTCGTTGCGGTCCGGGATGGCCACGTGGTTGTAGCCGCGCAGCTCCGGGACGCCCTCGATGCGGATGGTGCGGTCCGTCTGGACCGTGATGATCGCGCCCATCTTCTGGAGGACGTGGATCAGGTCGTGGATCTCCGGCTCCACGGCGGCGCCCTTGAGCTCGGTGATGCCCTCGGCCTTCACCGCGGTCAGCAGGACCTGTTCGGTGGCGCCCACGGAGGGGTACGGCAGCTCGAGCTTGGCGCCGTGCAGCCCCTTGGGCGCGGAGATGGAGATGCCGCCCGGGCGCTTGTCGACGACGGCGCCGAAGTTGCGCAGCACGGCCAGGTGGTAGTCGATCGGCCGGTCGCCGATCTTGCAGCCGCCCAGGTCGGGGATGAAGGCCTCGCCGATGGCGTGCATCAGCGGGCCGCAGAAGAGGATCGGGATGCGCGAGTCGCCCGCGTGGGCGTCGATCTCCGCGGTGAGGGCGGACTTCACGCCGGCCGGGTCCATGGTGATCGTCCCGGACTCCTTGTCCCAGTCCACGGTCACGCCGTGGATCTCGAGCAGGGAGCTGACGACGTCGACGTCCTTGATCTCCGGGATGCTGCGCAGCACGGACGGGCCGGTGCCCAGCAGGGCGGCGACCATCGCCTTGGGGACCAGGTTCTTGGCGCCGCGGACGGTCACCTCGCCCTGCAGCGGCTTGCCTCCGTGGATCGTCAGCAGCTTCGCCATAAGTGGTGTCCTTCTTCCTCACGCCGCCCGGGGGGCGGGGTCGTCGGCGGCCCGCGACGGGCGCGGGACGGTCATGCGGGCGGGCGGGGCCGGCGCGCCCGGGGAGGACGCGGCCGGCCGGGCCACGGATCCCGTTCAGCATAGGGCGTGGGCCCCCGTGCGGCCCAACCCTCCGCTCGCGTCCGACGGGTCCGCGCAGACGGACCCGCCCCGGGATCGCGGAGGATCCCGGGGCGGGTGGGGGCGCGGTCGACGCCGGCGGGCGGAGCCGTCAGTCGGCGGTGCGCGCGGGGAGGGTGGTCGGCTTGTACGACGGGCGGCCCGCCTCGTACGCGGCGATCGCGTCGGCGTGGCTGAGGGTGATGGCGATGTCGTCCAGCCCGTGGAGGAGGCGGTGGCGGGCGTCCTCGTCGATCTCGAAGGCCGCGGTGACCCCGCCGCACTCCACCGTGAGGTGCTCGAGGTCCACGGTCACGGCGGCACCGGGCTGGTTCTCCAGCTGCTTCATGATCCGCTCGACGTCCTCCGGCTCCACCTGTGCGGCCACGAGGCCCTGCTTGGCGGAGTTGCCGCGGAAGATGTCCGCGAAGCGCGATGAGACGACGACCTTGAAGCCGTAGTCCTTGAGCGCCCACACGGCGTGCTCGCGGGAGGAGCCGGTGCCGAAGTCCGGGCCGGCCACCAGCACGGAGCCGGCGGAGTAGGGCTCGGTGTTGAGGATGAAGTCGGGGTCCTGGCGCCAGCCGGCGAACAGGGCGTCCTCGAAGCCGGTGCGGGAGACGCGCTTGAGGTACACGGCCGGGATGATCTGGTCCGTGTCCACGTTCGAGGCGCGCAGGGGCACGCCGATGCCGGTGTGGGTGGTGAACTTGTCCATGGCTCAGGCCTCCTGGTTCTCGAGCGCGGGCAGGTCGGACGGGCTGGCCAGGCGGCCGAGCACCGCGGTGGCGGCGGCGACGAGGGGCGAGACCAGGTGGGTGCGCCCGCCCTTGCCCTGGCGGCCCTCGAAGTTGCGGTTGGACGTGGATGCGCACCGCTCGCCCGGGGCGAGCTGGTCCGGGTTCATGCCCAGGCACATGGAGCAGCCGGCGAAGCGCCACTCCGCGCCGAAGTCCTCGAAGACCTTGTCCAGGCCCTCGTCCATCGCCTGCAGGCGCACGCGGGCGGAGCCGGGGACCACCATGACGCGCAGCCCGTCGGCCTTGGTCCGGCCCTTGACGACCTCGGCGAAGGCCCGGAGGTCCTCGATGCGGGAGTTGGTGCAGGAGCCCATGAACACGGTGTCCACGGCGACGTCCTTCATGGGCGTGCCGGGGGTCAGGTCCATGTACGAGAGCGCCTTGCGCGCGGCCTCCTGGGCCGCAGGGTCCGAGAAGTCCTCGGGGGCCGGGACGGCGTCGTTGAGGGAGACGCCCTGGCCCGGGTTGGTGCCCCAGGTGACGAAGGGCTCGAGCGTGTCGGCGTCGATGACCACCTCGGCGTCGAACTCGGCGCCCTCGTCCGTGGCGAGGGTGCGCCAGTGCTCCACGGCGGCGTCCCAGTCCGCGCCCTGCGGAGCGTGGGGGCGGCCCTTCAGGTACTCGAACGTGGTGTCGTCCGGGGCGACCATGCCGGCGCGGGCGCCGGCCTCGATGGACATGTTGCAGAGGGTCATGCGGCCCTCCATGGACAGGCTCCGGATGGCCTCGCCGCGGTACTCCAGGACGTAGCCCTGGCCGCCGCCGGTGCCGATCTTCGCGATGACGGCCAGGATGACGTCCTTCGCCGTGACGCCGGGACGCAGGGTGCCGTCCACCGTGATGGCCATGGTCCTGAAGGGCTTCAGGCGCAGCGTCTGCGTGGCGAGCACGTGCTCCACCTCGGAGGTGCCGATGCCGAAGGCCAGCGCGCCGAACGCGCCGTGCGTCGAGGTGTGGGAGTCGCCGCAGACCACGGTGAGCCCGGGCTGGGTCAGCCCGAGCTGAGGGCCCACGACGTGGACGATGCCCTGCTCCCTGTCCCCGAGGGAGTGCAGGCGCACGCCGAACTCCTCGGCGTTGGCGCGCAGAGTCTCGATCTGCACGCGGGAGGTCTCATCGGCGATCGGCCGGTCGATCTCCAGGGTGGGGGTGTTGTGGTCCTCCGTGGCGATGGTCAGCTCCGGGCGCGCGACCGGCCGGTCGGCCAGGCGGAGGCCGTCGAAGGCCTGGGGGCTGGTGACCTCGTGGACCAGGTGCAGGTCGATGTACAGCAGGTCGGGGGTCCTCCGGGCGCCCTCGCCCTCGCCGCGCACGACCACGTGCTCGTCCCACACCTTCTCGGCCAGCGTGCGCGGACGCGGGGTCTGCGTCTGAGTGCTCATGAGCCGTCCTCCTCGTGTTCCTCACGCCGACCCGGGTGCGGACGGCGCATGCTGGGGTCCACTGTGCCGCCCGCGTCCGACGACGACGAACCCGCCCCGCGACATCTCACCTGTTGAGACCCCCGCCGTCATCGCCGCACCCTCTCACGCCGCCGTCGCACGGACGACAGGGCGCGATCGCGCGGCTGGCGTCCGATGGGTGAGACGGTACGATCAGCGCATGACCACCACTCCCCTTCCGGACGCCGGGGCCGACATCGGCCCGGCACTGCATGTGCACCCCAGCGGGGTCGGCGTCGTGGACAAGTCCGTGGCCATCCTCGACGCGCTCGAGTCCGGCCCGGCCACCCTCGCCCAGCTCGTCACGGCGACGGGGATCGCCCGCCCCACGCTGCACCGGCTCGCCGCCGCCCTCACCCACCACCGGCTCGTGGCCAAGGACCTCCAGGGCCGGTATGTGCTGGGGTCCCGGCTCGCCGAGCTGGCCTCCGCCGCCGGCGAGGACCGCCTGACCTCCGCGGCGGGCCCCGTGCTCCAGTGGCTGCGCGACGCCTGCGGCGAGTCGGCCCAGGTGTTCCGCCGCCAAGCAGACTCCCGCGTGTGCGTGGCCTCCGCCGAGCGCCCCTGGGGGCTGCGGGACACGATCCCCGTGGGCACGCGGATGTCCATGAAGGCCGGCTCCGCCGCGCAGGTGCTCCTGGCCTGGGAGGACAACGAGCGGCTCGTGGACGGCCTCGTCGGGGCCGTGTTCACCCCCACCGTGCTCGCGGCCGTGCGCCGCCGCGGCTGGGCCCAGTCGCTGGCCGAGCGCGAGCCCGGCGTCGCCTCCGTCTCCGCGCCCGTGCGCGGGCCCAACGGAAAGGTGATCGCCGCCCTCTCCATCTCGGGACCCCTGGAGCGGCTCTCCCGCCAACCGGGCCGACTCCACGCCGGGTCCGTCGTCGCGGCCGCCGACCGGCTCACAGAGCTCATCCGCGCCGGCGAGGCCTGAGCCCGTCCCTCGTCCCACCGCAGTCCCCCCGGTGTTCGGCCCGTGTTCACGCGGACCACGTAGCGTCACCGCCGGAACCCGCCCATGCCCGCCGTCCACCCGAGGAGCCCCACGTGACCGAGACCGCCGTCGTCCCCGCCGCAGCCGAGTCGGAGGAGGCGCCCGCGCGGCCCCGGCTCTCCGTGATCGGCACCGGCTACCTGGGCGCCACCCACGCCGCGTGCATGGCCGAGCTCGGCTTCGAGGTCCTCGGCGTGGACGTGGACCCCGCCAAGATCGAGCGGCTGGCCCGCGGCGAGGTCCCCTTCCACGAGCCCGGGCTGCCCGAGCTGCTGCGCGCGCACGTCGCCTCGGGGCGGCTGCGCTTCACCACCGACGTGGCCGAGGCCGCCTCCTGGGCGGACGTGCACTTCATCGGCGTGGGCACCCCGCAGAAGGTCGGCGAGGCCGCCGCGGACCTGACCTACGTGGACGCCGCCGTCGAGTCCCTCGCGCGGGCCATCGACCGGGACGCCCTGATCGTCGGCAAGTCCACGGTCCCGGTGGGCACCGCGCGTCGCCTGGCCGCCCGCGTGGCGGAGATCCGCGCCGCGGAGGGCCTGCCCGGCGAGGTCGAGCTGGCCTGGAACCCCGAGTTCCTCCGCGAGGGCTACGCCGTCAAGGACACCCTCACCCCCGACCGCCTGGTGATCGGCACCCACGGCCCGCGCGCCGAGCTCCTGCTGCGCACCGTCTACGCGACCCCCCTGGCTGCCGGCACCCCGTGGATCAGCACGGACCTGGAGACCGCGGAGCTCGTCAAGGTCGCCGCCAACGCCTTCCTGGCCACCAAGATCTCCTTCATCAACGCCTTCTCCGAGATCACGGAGACCGTGGGCGGGGACATCGGCACACTGGCCGACGCCATCGGCCACGACGGGCGCATCGGCCGCCGCTTCCTCAACGCGGGCGTCGGCTTCGGCGGCGGCTGCCTGCCCAAGGACATCCGCGCCCTCCAGGCTCGCGTCTCCGAACTCGGCCTGGACCGTACCATGCGCTTCCTCGCCGAGGTCGACGACATCAACCTGCGCCGCCGCGACCGGGTGGTGGACCTGGCCGTGCAGGTGCTCTCCGCCGCCCGCCAGGGCGTGGTCCGCTCCGCCCCGGGCGGGGCGCGCACCGCGCCCACCCCGGCCGGCGTGCAGGTCCTCAACGGCACGCGGATCGCGGTCCTGGGCGTCACCTTCAAGCCGTACTCCGACGACGTGCGGGACTCCCCCGCCCTGGACGTCGCCAACCGCCTGTTCACGGCGGGCGCCGAGGTGGCCGTCTACGACCCGGAGGGCAACGCCAACGCCGCCGCCCGGTTCCCGCGGCTGGGCTACGTGGACTCCCTCGACGCCGCCCTCCAGGGCGCGGAGCTGGTGCTCCTCCTCACCGAGTGGGACGAGTTCCGGCAGATGGACCCCGCGGCCGCCGGCGAGCTGGTCGCCCAGCGGATCCTCATCGACGGGCGCAACGTCCTCGACGTGGACGCCTGGGGCGAGCACGGCTGGACGGTCCTGGGCCTCGGCCACCGCTTCGACCCCGCCGCCCTCAACGGGGGGCGCCCTGGGGACGACGCGCAGGCCTGATCCGACGCGCCGGGGTCTGAGCCCCGGAGGCAGGGCCGGTGCCGGCCCGGCCTCAGCCCCGCCCGGCGTCGAAGTGGTCCCAGCCGGCCTCGGGCAGGCGGACGTGCCCGTCCGGCGTCTCCCCCGCGGGGGCGAGGCGTCCCACGCGGCGGAAGCCTGACGGCAGGGCGAGCCCGGGCTCGGCCAGGCCGAGGAGGCCGTAGTCCTCGGCGCCGCCCAGGACGAGCGCCTCGGGCGTCGTGCCGGCCAGGGAAGCGACCCGGCGCAGCGGCTCGGCGGCCTCCGCGAGCCAGCGCCGGTCCACCCACGGGACCAGAGGCGCGCCCGGCGCGGAGGACGCGCGGGCCAGCCGGTGGCCGTCGCGGCCCAGGCCGTCGGAGACGTCCATCAGCGCCGCCAGCCCGGCCCGCGCGGCCGCGGGGCCGGCCGCCAGGGGCGGACGCGGCCGCAGCTGGCCCCGGACGGCGCGGGCGAGCTCCCGGGCGGAGGGCCGCTCGTGGGCGGCGAGGTCGGCCCAGCGGCGCGTCAGCACGGCACGGTCGGTGAGCAGCAGCGCGAGCCCGGCCGCCGCCCAGCCCGGGCCCGCCGGGCCCCAGGCGGAGTCCTGCCCCTCCCCCGCGGCCGCTGCCCGCGGGGAGCCCGCCGCGAGGACGAGGTCGGCGCCGCGGCGGGCGATCCTCGCCCCGCGCTCCCCGCCCGCGGCGCGGCGGAGGGCGCCCGCCGGGTCGGGGTCCCCGAGGGCTGTGACCGCCACCTGGACGGACTCCCCGGCGCCGAGGTCGCCGCCGGCCACCCGGCAGCGGTCCGCCCCCAACGCGCGCACGGCGGCCGTGAACCCGCCGGCGAGGGAGGCGACCCAGTCCAGCGGCGTCGGCGCCGGCAGGGCGAGGGCGGTGACGAGGGCGGACGGCGTCGCCCCCATCGCGTTGACGTCCGAGAGGTTCTGCGCGGCGGCCTTCCAGCCGACGTCGTGCCCGCGGGTGCGCACCCCGGCCGGCCACCGGCGCAGGAAGTCGGTGCCCTCGCCCATCGCGTCCGTGGACACGGCCACCAGGCCGCGGGGAGCGGGGACGACGGCGCAGTCGTCACCCGGGGGGACGGTGCCGGCGGGCCAAGGGACGTCCCGGGCGACGGGGGCCAGGGCGTCCTGGATCAGGTCCAGCAGCTCGGCCTCGGACGCCTCGCCGACCGTGCGGGCCGGCGCGGGCCGCCCGCCCGCGGACGCCGTGCTCGCCGGAGTGCTCACCGGCGCGAGCGCGAGCGGACGCCGGACCCCTGCGCGGCGGCCAGGGCGGAGCGGAACTCGCGGTGCCGCGCCGCCTCGGCGTTCACCGGGTCCACCACCAGCTCGCGGCCCACGCGCACCGCGGCCTCCTCGAGCCGACGCCGGGCGCGGCGGCCCCGGGACGCCGCCGTCAGGCGGGTGAGCGGCACGGCCAGCAGGGCCAGCAGCAGGCCGAGGGCCAGGCCGCCGATCAGCAGCAGCGTCGGGATCGGGAAGCCCTGGGTGGTGGGTGCCGGCGGCAGCGGGAACTGCAGCCACGCGGCGAGCGCGTAGGCGCCGAGCCAGCCGGCCCCGGCCACGGCCACCGCGAGGGCCAGCCACTGGAGCACGTCCAGCACCGGCCACCACCAGCTGCCCCGGCCGGCCTCCACGTCGGTCCCGGCGATCGCGTGGTCGACGGCGGCGGGCAGCTCGTCCAGGTGCTCCCGGCCGGCGCGGCGCACCGAGGCGGCCCACGGCTCGGACGCCCCGGCCGAGGCGGAGGTCACGAGGGTGCGCACGGCCCCCTCGACGACGGCCCTCTGCGTCTGGGTGCGCTCCGGCAGGGAGGTCCGGTGCAGGGCGGGGTCCCGGTCCACGGGGTCGCGGTCCCGCCGGGCGACGGCGCGCTCGGGCAGCAGGTGCAGGCGGCGGAGCGGATCCGCACGGAACGAGTGCATCCAGCGCAGCACAGGCCAGCTCGTCCGCTTGGCCGAGCGCAGGCGGTACGAGCCCTCCACGGCGCGCACCACGGCCGGCACGCCCCCGGCGACGGCGAGATCGCGGCCCAGGCGCACGGCGTCGTCGTCGCCGGCCCCGGCGGGCTCCCCGGGCCCGGAGGCCTCGTCCAGGGCGCGCGCCCGGGCGGAGACGTCCGCGCCGAGCCGCTCGGCCGCGGCTCCGCGGCGGGAGACGATGGCGGCGATCTGCCTGCCGACCTCCTCCAGCCCCTCGCCCGTGCGGGCGGAGACGGGCAGCACGCGCACGTCCCCCATGCCGTGGCCGGAGAGCATGCGACGCAGGGAGGCGAGGACGGCGTCCCGGTCGGTCACCGTGAGGCGGTCCACCTGGTTCAGCAGCACGAGCGTGACCGCGGCGTGGGAGGCCATGGTCGCCAGGAAGTCGCGGTGGATCACGGCGTCGGCGTACTTCTCCGGGTCCACGACCCACACCAGGACGTCCACATGCCCGGCCAGCCGCGCGGTGACGTCCCGGTGGGAGCGCTGCACGGAGTCGATGTCCGGCAGGTCCAGCAGGATGAGCCCGGTGGCGTCCGCGCCCTCGCGGTGGCCGAGGCCCAGGAAGACGGGGCGGCCGCCGTCGAGCACGGGGGCGTCGTCCAGCAGGTGGCGACGGCGCACGCCGAGCCAGTCCAGCAGTGCGGCGGCACCGCCGCCCTCGCCGTCCAGGTTCTCCCCGCGGCCCACGCCCCAGACGGCCGCCAGGGGCTCCGACGTGGTGGGGCGGGTGGCGGCGACGCCGGCCAGCTCGCGGCCGGTGAGCGCGTTGAAGAGGGAAGACTTGCCGGATCCGGTGGCCCCGAAGAAGCCCACCACGGTGTGCTCGGCGGAGAGCGACTGGCGCTCCTCCGCGGCGCGCACGGCGGCCTGGGCGTCGGCGACGACGGCGTCCGGCAGCCGGTCCCGGGCGAGCTCCGCGGCGGTGCCGAGGGCGTCCAGGCGCTGGGCGAGAGTCGGTGCGGCGGGGCGGCTCATCGGGCGTCCTCCTCGATCGCGGCGTCGGCGGCCTCACGCCGCGGGGCGTCCGGGGCGGCGTCGGGCTGCGGGCCGTCGACGCCGGCGGCCACGCCCCGGCGCAGGGTCGGCACGAGGGCGCGCAGGGCCGCGGTGTCCTCCGCGTCGCGCTCGAGGCGCAGCAGCGGCAGGAAGCGGCCGCCGACCACGTCCTCCAGGAGCACGCGGACGCGCTCGTCGAGCAGCTCGGACGCGCGGCGGGCCATGCGGCGCACGGCGTCCTCCCCGAAGATCGACTCCAGCAGCTTCTGACCGACGGCGGCCGCGCCGCCGGCGATGCCGAGCTCGATGCCGGACAGGCCCGCGGTGGAGGCGAAGGAGATGACCATGAGGGCCACAGCGGCGCCGTTCACGCCGAAGGCGGCCAGGCGCGCGCGGGTGCGGCGGCCGGCGCCCTCCTCCTGGATCAGGGCGAGGACGTCGCCCTGCCACTCCCGGACGAGCGTCGCGGCACGCTCCGAGGTGCCGGCGGGCAGGGAGCCCAGGTCCCGGCCCTCGACCAGCGCGCGGCCGGCGGGCTCGGAGCGCCAGCGGCGCTCGACCTGCTCGACGGCGGAGGCGACGGCCTCCACGAGCACGGCGTGCAGGCCCGTCTCCAGCGCGTCCTCGACCTCCTCGGGCGGGGCCGGGCGGCCGCGGACCAGCGCGCCCAGGCGGTCGCGGACGCGGCCGACGGCGGACTCGAGGCCGCGGAAGAACTCGCCGGTGCCCACGAAGTCCTGCCAGCGGGCGAGCACCTCGCCGCGCAGGAGCGTGCCGTCCGAGGTGGCGCGGTGGACGGTCTCCAGGGCCAGCTCCGTCGAGTCCGCGACGATCCCGGCGAGGCGGGCGGCGGTCTCCTGCTGGCCGTGTTCGGCCTCGGCCAGCGCCTCCACCCGCACGGCCAGCTGGGTGAGCACGCCGTCCACGGTGCGGCGGGCGACGGCGGAGCGCGCCTGCGCGTCCTCGGCCAGGGAGGTCAGCCAGGCCCGGAGATCGGCCACGTGCTCGGCCGGGAGCAGGCCGTCCTCGCCGAAGCGGGTCTCGGGAATGACGTGGATGGGCGCCTCGGGCAGGCCGTGCTCCACGAGCATGCGGCGCAGGTCCGGCGCGATCGCCTCCCCCGCCCCCTGGGGCACGCGGCCGAGCACCACGGCGACGGTGATGTCCCGGGCGGCGGCCTGGTCCAGGAGCTCCCACGGCACGGCGTCGGCGTAGCGGTGGGCGGTGGTGGTGAAGATCCAGAGGTCGGCGGCCTCGAGGAGCTGCCGGGCGAGGGCGCGGTTCTGGTCGGCCACGGAGTCGATGTCCGGGGCGTCGACGATCGCGATGCCCTGCGGCAGGGACGGCTCGGCCACCAGGGCCACCGTGTCCATGGCCTGCGAGTCCGGCTCCACGGGTCCGGCGGAGGCGGAGCGGTGCACGGTCACGCGCGCCAGGTCGGGGAGGACGCGGGAACCGGTGAACCAGTGGGCGTCGTCGGGGTGGTGCAGCAGCAGGGGCTGGCGCGTGGTGGGGCGCAGCGCGGAGGAGCGGGAGACCTCGTGGCCGACCAGCGCGTTCACCAGGGTCGACTTGCCGGCGCCCGTGGAGCCGCCGACGACGGCCAGCAGGGGCGCGTCGAGGGAGTCCAGGCGCGGCAGGACGTAGTCGTCGATCTGGTGGCGGGTGCGCTCGGCCTCGGCGCGGTCCGCCCCGACGGTGGCGGTGGCGAAGGGCAGTTCGAGGGCGTCCAGGTGCGCGCGGACGCGGCGCACAGCCGTGTCCACCCCGATCGGGGCGGCGGCGCTGGGGGAGGTCAGGTCGGTGGATTCCACCCGGACATGGTCTCATGCGCGCGCGTCGCTCCCCCGGTGCACGCCGGAGACGACGAACGCCCGGTCCAGCTGGACCGGGCGTGCGTTCTCACGTGACCCCAGCGGGATTTGAACCCGCGTTACCGCCGTGAGAGGGCGGCGTACTAGGCCGCTATACGATGGGGCCGTACGCGTCGCGCGGCTTCACTGCCGTCCGACGACTGGAGACTCCTTCACGACCTGCGTCTCCGAGCAGGCGACGGACTCGCGTCCGTCACACCCGTCACCTGAGAGGTGGTGGGTGCATGCGTGACCCCAGCGGGATTTGAACCCGCGTTACCGCCGTGAGAGGGCGGCGTACTAGGCCGCTATACGATGGGGCCGTACGTCCTCCGCAGGGACTGCGGAAAACTTGGAAATCATGCCTGACTTCCTGAATCCCGTCAAGCTGACCGCATGGCCGGCTCTCCGTGACTCGCTGGGGTACCAGGACTCGAACCTAGAATGACGGTACCAGAAACCGTTGTGTTGCCAATTACACCATACCCCACTGAACAGTCAAGCCAGGCCTGACCTCAGTGAACCTCTTCACTTGTCCGCGTGCTCGGATCTCTCCGGCAACGAGTAAGAACTCTACAGCACCTCGCGACCGGATGCCAAATCGGCTCCGGAGCCGGGGAACCACGCCGCCAGCGCGCCGAGTCCGCCGATCGTCCAGGCGCCCTCCGCCGCGTCCCAGCGGCCCTCCCCGCCCCCGTCCGCGGCCCCGGCCCCCCGGCGCAGCCACACCGGGACGAGTCCCGCGGCCCGGGCCCCGCGCACGTCGTGGGACAGGCTGTCCCCCACGCACGCGGTGCGCCCCGGAGTCGTGCCCATGCGACGGCACGCCTCCAGGAACGGCGCCGGATCCGGCTTCGGCGCCCCGGCGGAGTCCGACCCCACGAGGACCGTGATCGCCTCCAGCCCGAGCGCGTCCGCCTTGGCCCGCTGGTAGGCCTCCACGTTGTTGGTCACGATCCCCAGCGCCACCCCGGACGACCGCAGCGTCGCCAGGGTGGGGACGACGTCGTCGAACAGGGCCCAGTGGGCGCGGACCCGCACCTCGTACTCGTCCGTCCACAGCGCGGGGTCCGGCTCGGCGACGGCGCCGGGCGCGCCCAGCACTGCGAGGGCGTCCCGGGCCCGGGCCAGCCGCTGGCCGGCGAAGTCGAGCTCCCCGGCGATGTAGCGCTGGTAGTGCCCCGAACGGTCCGCCGCGAAGTGGTCGGCGGCGCGGACGAAGACCCCCGCCTCCGCGGGCGGTGCGTCCGGCCACTGGGCGCGGACGGTCTCGGCGAAGGCCGGGAGCTGCGCGCCGCGCAGGTCGAGGAGCGTGTCGTCCAGGTCGAAGAGCACCCCGTCCACGACGGGCGCGGACGGGGTGCCGGGGGTGCGGATCACGAGCGGGATCAGGCGGCGGCCTGCTCGGCGGCGAACCGGTCCAGGCGGGCCAGGGCCGACTCCTTGCCCAGGATCTCCAGGGACTCGAACAGGGGCGGGGAGACCTTCTTGCCGGTCACGGCCACCCGGACCGGGCCGAACGCCTGGCGGGGCTTCAGCTCGAGCCCATCGATGAGCGCCGCGCGCAGCGCCTCTTCGACGGCCGCGGTGGTGAACTCGGCCTCGTCGATGCCCGCCAGGGCCTCTCGGGCCGCGGCGACGGCTGTCGGCAGGTCCGCCGGCATGCCCTTGAGGGCACCCTCCGCGGTGGCGATCTCCGCGTCCGGGGTGAACAGGAAGGCGAGCATGTCGACGGCCTCGCCCAGCAGCGCCACCCGCTCATGAACCAGGGGCGCGGCGGCGTCGAGGATCCGCTCCTCGCGCTCCGTCAGCCGCTCCCCCACCAGGCCGGCAGCCTGCAGGTACGGCACCAGGCGGGCGCGGAAGTCGGCCGGCTCCAGCATGCGCACGTGCGTGCCGTTGATGGCCGTGGCCTTCTTCTCGTCGAAGCGGGCGGGATTGGCGAGCACCTTGTGGATGTCGAAGTGCTCCACGAACTGCTCGGGCGTGAAGATGTCCTCGTCCGCAGACAGGGACCAGCCCAGGAGGGCGAGGTAGTTCAGCAGGCCCTCGGGAATGAAGCCCCGATCGCGGTGCAGGAACAGGTTGGACTGCGGGTCCCGCTTGGAGAGCTTCTTGTTGCCCTCACCCATCACGTACGGCAGGTGGCCGAACACGGGCATGTACCGCGCCACGCCGATCGCGTGCAGGGCGCGGTACAGGGCGATCTGGCGCGGGGTGGAGGAGAGCAGGTCCTCGCCGCGCAGCACATGGGTGATGCCCATGAGGGCGTCGTCCACCGGGTTCACCAGCGTGTAGAGGGGCGAGCCGTCCGCGCGCACCACCACGAAGTCCGGCACGGAGCCGGCCTTGAAGGTGATCTCCCCGCGCACCAGGTCCGTGAAGGTGATGTCCGCGTCCGGCATGCGCAGGCGCCACACCGGCCGGCGGCCCTCGGCCTCGTACGCCTCAACCTGCTCGGCCGAGAGGTCGCGGTCGGCGCCGTCGTAGCCGAGCTTGGGGTCCCGCCCGGCGGCCCTGTGGCGGGCCTCCGTCTCCTCCGGGGTGGAGTAGGACGGGTAGATGTGGCCGCCGGCCTTGAGCTTCTCGATGACCTCGGCGTAGATCTCCCCGCGCTGGGACTGGCGGTACGGCTCGTGCGGGCCGCCGACCTCGACGCCCTCGTCCCAGTCGATGCCGAGCCAGCGCATGGCCTCGAGCAGCTGCTGGTAGGACTCCTCCGAGTCGCGCTTGGCGTCCGTGTCCTCGATGCGGAACACCAGGGTGCCGCCGGTGTGGCGGGCCCAGCCCCAGTTGAACAGGGCGGTGCGGATCAGGCCGACGTGCGGGGTGCCGGTGGGCGAGGGGCAGAAGCGCACACGCACGGGCGTGTCCGCGTCCACCTGGGGGACGTCGGCGAACACGGCGGGGGCGTTCTCGGCGGCGGTGTCAGAGGCGGTGGTGGGCTCAGTCATGATGCCCCCGAGTCTACGCGGGGGCCCGGACGCGACGGCGGCCGCGGACGCTCAGCGGCGGACGTGGGTGCCGAGGACCCCGATGCCCTCCACCTCCGCCTCCACGCGCTGGCCCGCCTCCACCGTCCCGACGCCGGCCGGCGTGCCGGTGAGGATCACGTCGCCGGGCAGCAGGGTGAACATCTCGGAGGCGGCCGCCACGAGCTCCTTCACGCCGAACACCATGTCCGCGGTGGTGCCGTCCTGGCGGGTCTCGCCGGCCAGGCGGGAGGTGACGCGCAGGCCGCCGGCCTGCTCCACGTCCAGCTCGGTCTCGATCCACGGGCCGAGCGGGCAGGCGCCGTCGAAGCCCTTGGCGCGGGCCCACTGCAGGTCGGTGCGCTGGGCGTCGCGGGCGGTGAGGTCGTTGGCCACCGTGTAGCCGAACACGACGTCGTCCACCCGGCTCAGCGGGACGTCCTTGCAGATGGTGCCGATCACCACGGCGAGCTCGGCCTCGTAGGAGACCTCCTCGGACCAGGAGGGCAGGGTGACGGGCTCGTCCGGACCCACCACGGAGGTGTTGGGCTTGAGGAAGAACTGGGGCGAGGACGGGACCTCGTTGCCGAGCTCCTTGGCGTGGTCCGCCCAGTTGCGGCCGACGCCCACGATCTTCGAGCGCGGGATGATGGGTGCCACCAGGCGCACGTCCTCGAGGCGGTGCGTGGTGCCGGTGGGCTGGATCCCGTGGAAGAACGGGTCGCCCTGGAGGGCGGTGACGGTGAGCGCGGAGAGGTCCGCGTCCGCGGGGCCCTCCACCACGCCGTAGGTCGGTTCTGCCTGGTCCACGAAACGAGCGATGCGCATGGGGGCAAGCCTAGTGGGCGGTCAGTCCTCGAGATCCTCCACGTGGTCCTGGAGCCAGGCGCGGAAGTCGGGGTGGGTCACGCGCGTCTCGCCCTCGCCGTAGGACAGGACCTTGCCGGCGGTGCCCTCCGGCCCGGGTGCGCAGTCCAGGATCACGAACTCACCGGTGCCGTGGGAGTACACCGGCGGCTCCTTCGCGTCCCGGGCCACCTCGTGGGCGCCCTCGAACTCCCGGTCCTTGGAGCCGTTGGCGCGTTCGAGGAAGGCGCGGTAGTCGGCGGGGAGGGTCACACCGGTGCGCTGCTCGAGAGTGGCGATCTGCTTCTCCGTGGCGGGGCGGCGCCACTCCAGGTCCTCGAGGGCGACCAGGGCGTCGAGGAGTTCGCCGAGCGGGCGCGCGGGGCGGGGCTCGGCGGGCTCGTCCACGGGGGCCTCCACGACGCGGAGCGCGGCGGTGTAGAGGGGCGGCACGGGCAGAGCGGCCGAGCGCAGGCGCGTGAGCGCGGCCATGAAGCCGCGTGGGAACACAGTCCTGGGCTCGTCCTCGAACGGCTCCGGGGTGGGAACGCCACGACGCTCGCGCTCCCCTGCGACGGCGTCCGCGAGGGCGGCGTCGATCCCGGCGCGGCGTTCGGCGTCGAGGGTGGGGTCCAGACGGGCGGCCCAGGCCCCGGCGACGCCCTCGGGCAGGCGGCCGCCGGAGCCGGCGGCGACGCGCAGGGCGAGGGCGGCGGGCAGGGCGGTGTTGAAGAGCTCCGCGTAGCCGGTGAGGGCCGTCTGCTCAGCCGCCCACTGCGCGGCCGGCAGGGCCGCCCAGGCGTCCGGGTCCCCGGGGTCCGCGGCCAAGACTGCGGCCAGGGCCTCGGCGGAGGACCGGACGGCGCCCCTGTCCCCGGTGACGGCGGCGTCGAAGAGCAGGGTCGAATCGGTCATGTCAGTGCGTCTCCTCGTGTAGGTCGCTGCGAGGGGCCGCGTCAGCCGCGGAGGAGGCACCGGGCTCCGCCCGCCGTCGCCGCCCACGGTGGTCGCCCCACGGCTTGGGCTCACCCCTTGAACATGCGCCCGAAGAACCCCTTCTCCTGCTTCGGGCCGGACCCGTCCTGCCGGGCAGCGGCGGCCTCGGAGACACCCGGGGCGCCGCCGTCGTGCAGACCGCTGAGGCCGTCCCCCGTCCGGCCGTCGGGCAGGGTGTAGTGGATCAGCGGGCGGCCGTCCTCCAGGGGCTCGACCCGCTGGATGCGAGCGCCCTCCGGCATGGCCCGCGCCTGCGCGAACACCCGGCCGTGCCATGACCAGTGGACGTCCAGGGAGTCGTCCTCCCAGTTCTCCGGGGACTCGTCCCCGCCGAGGAACAGCGGCCGCTTGACGCCCACGCAGCGCCCCTGCCCGATCCGCACCAGGCCCAGCGTGTCCAGCGCCCGCCGGAACCCTGCCTCGTCGAAGAGCTCGCGGGCCACGGGGGTCACCAGGATCTGCTCGAGGCCGTCCTCGAACCGGCTCAGCTCCTCGCGCTGGCCGGAGGCCGCGTCATAGGAGACGAGCATCGACTGGCCCTCCACCACCTCGCGCACCGCGTACCGGCCCAGCCAGTCCACGATCACGGGGACGGCTTCTGCGGCCTGGCCGCCGAAGGACTCACGCAGATGCCCGGCCGCCTGCGCCACGCCCTCGGCCCCGAGGAAGCGGAACAGGCCGGCGTTGTACACCCGGCCGGCCAGGCCGTACCAGGCGATCGCCATCTGGGCGTCCCCGGCGTCCTTGTCCGGGGCGGCGTCGTCGTCCTGCGCCGTCTGCACCACGCCGGTCTCGGCCAGCGCGGCGAACCGTGGGGCGAAGCGCACCGGGGGCAGGCCCGCGGTGTCCTCGGACGGGCGCGGCGGCGGGGTGGGCCCGTCGGCGGGGGCGGTCTGCAGCCCGAGCCGCCCCTCCGGCGTGAGCACGTAGCCCTGGAGACGACGCTCGGGGCCCGCCTCCCGCGCGAGCCGGGCCAGGTTGCCGGCGAGCCACCAGGCGACGGACGCGGACTGGAGGCGGAAGGTGGCCGGGTCGTCCGCCTCGGGGCCCGCCACCGACGGCGGGGCCGGCGGCACCAGCACGTCACCCGCCGGGATCTCTGTCAGACGCAGTCGGGCGCAGAGCAGGGACTTCTCGGCCTCGCCGAACAGGTCCAGCAGCGCGGGGTTGCCGGCGAGGCGGTCGCGGAAGCCGTCCGCCTCCGCCACGGGGGTGCGCGTCATGGTGACCGGGCAGGAGCGCACGACGACGTCGCGGCCGTCCACGCGCTCGACCGCGTAGCAGCGGGCCCGCCAGTCCATGAGGAACGGGGCGGCGGCGTCGGGGGTGCCGAACGCCTCCCGCACCGCCTCGGCGGCCTCTCGGGCCTGCTCGTCCGTGAGCTCGCGGGCCAGGCCGTGGTTGTAGACGGCGGGACCGTGGGGGGAGGTGACCACGAGCCGCTCGGCACGCGTGCCGGCGCCGGGGCTGTGCTCCGGGTCCTGGTCCGTGTCGAAGACCAGGGTGAGGCCGCCGTCGCGGGCGGCGACGGCGATCGCGTGAGCACCCGGCTGGCGGTGCTGCCACTGGTTCTTCATGTCCGCCATGGCCGCCCAGTAGGGGTTCACGGGGACGTCCAGGATGTTGGAGGAGTGGTCCTCGCCTCCGGCGAAGGGCGGGAGCATGTAGCCCAGGCACTGGTCGAACGGCAGGTCCGAGATGCCGCGAGCCGCGAGGGCCGCAGCGCAGTCCTCGGCGCCGAGGACCCTGGCCGCGCCGGGATCGGTGAGGACGGTGTCCATGAACACCTCGAAGTCCACCACGCTGCTGGCCGCGAACAGCCCCGGGTCCGCGCGAACCGCCGAGTCCACACCGTCCTGCCGGACCCGACAGTACTGCCGGCCACGCCAGTCCACCGCGAACGGGACCCACCCCTCCGTGAACCCGGGCGGGAAGTGGAAGGCGAGCAGGCGGGCCGCCTCGGACCCGGACTCGTGCGTGTGGAACCGCAGCAGCCCGTGCTCCAGGGTGGCGCCCGCGAGACCCGCCGCGCCGATGCGCCCGTCCAGGTCCTCGTCCCGGTAGGGCTGCGCGTCCGGGACGCGGCTCATGATCGTCAATGCCATGGTCGTGGCGCTCCCCCTCGATGCGGACGGCGTACCGCCCCATGTCGATCCGATGTTCCCGTTCACCCTGCCACGGATGCCCCCGGCCGGTGGAGTGACGCGGAGCGCCTCAGCGGACGTCGGGCCCGAGCCCCCTGCCATCAGGCCGACACGAACCCCGTGAACTCCACCGGCAAGTCGACGCGCGGATCCTCCGTCAGGGGCGCCTGCTCCAACGGCAGACCCAAACGGGCACGCACCACACCCACATGCCAAGCCACTTCGCGCTCAATCCGCTCCCGCTCCCACCCGTAGTCATTCATCCACGGCACATCCCGCGCCACCAACAACCACGTCAACCCGTCCAGGATCATGCGCACCGCCACCACGTAGTTCGAGGGCGTCACCTTCATCGCACCCTCCAGGTCCCCCTTCTCATCGAAGGCAATCCCTGCATACTCCTTGTCCGAACCGAAATTGAAGCTCACTCGCGGAATGTGCGCCTCCGGACCCGGCTCCGAGTTCGGCGGAGCATCGAACACCTCAGCCCACCCCGAAAGCCCCACCCGCTGCGCACACCACCTGTTCACCACCCGCCGCGACTCCATCTTCGTCGACCGCGCCGGCTTCACCGCCTCCTCCATCAACAGATCCCCCCGGAACAACGGCACCAACGCCTCACGCTCCCCCGCCAACGCCAACAACAACGCGAACTGGAAATGCGCATCCGAGAACTCGTTCTCCCCCAACTCCACCCCCGGCCGACGCCCCAAGAACTTCTTCACACCCTTCGGCGTGTCTTTGGAGAGAAGCTTCGGGAACCTCTTCCACTCCCGCCCCGCAGCAACCAGCAACCCCTCGTCCACCGGCAAGTGCGACTTATAGATCTCCACCGTCATCTCCTCACCTCTCCCATGACAACTCTGCTGATCAGTGCGTCATGCGATTCCGCACTCAACGCGTCGAGATCGTCGACAGGGCTATAGCCGTACTTATCCCGATGATGCCGCACCTGCGAACCCCGCACTCCGATTCGCCGACTTCTCCAACCACTGCAGATTCTCATGGGCGTCCCGGCCGCCCAGCTGCAGGTCACGTGCGTGGTCAAGGTCGAATCCCTTCATGGCTGCACGGACCGCCCGCTCCTGCGTGTACTGCGGCAGTTCGTGCCAGTCAGCGATCTCGCCTCGGGAGCCCTTCGCGGCATTGTGCCGCGTCATCTCGTCCTCGAGCCGCCGGAGAATGTCGTCCTCCACGCCCTTCAGCAGGGCGGGAGCCTGGTTTCCTCGCAGGTCAGTCACGCGGCCCAGCGCGTAGTCCGGATCCTTCATAAAGTCGGACCGCTTGATCGTGCGCGCATCCGGCTTCGTGAATCCCAGCCGTTCAGGCGAGCTCACGAACTGCTTGTACTGATCGACCTTGCCGACGAAAGCCTCATAAGACGCCCGACCCTCAGCCGTGGACAGATCCCACTTCGGACTCGGCCGCATCACCATCGTGCCCTTGCCCTCCACCACACCCGCAGGAAGACCACCACCCCCAGACCGGACCGGCGACACCCCCTCATCGACCGCGCGGCGCAACACCGAGGAGAACGACTCACCGCTCTTCACCCACATGACACCACCATCGGCGAGCACGCCCACCGCCGGCACCTTCGCCAACATCCCATCCGAGAACACCTTGGCCGCCTTGTTCACATCGAACTCCCACACCGTGCGCATCGTGCTCGCCATCGCACCCACCTGCGGATGCCGATACGCAAACGCCGACGCCTTCGAGTGCAGCGCATCCGTCACCGCGAACTTCTTGTCACTCAGACCTCGCACGAGGTCCTCCGCCTTAAACGCCACCTTGAACTTCGCCGCGGTGCCCAACTCCTTCACAGTGTCCGCAGCACGAGCTGCCTTCCCGAGGACCGACGCCGCCTTGCCCGACTTCGCCGCCACCGACGCGCCCTTCA
Organism: Micrococcus porci; assembly: GCF_020097155.1. Taxonomy (NCBI): domain Bacteria; kingdom Bacillati; phylum Actinomycetota; class Actinomycetes; order Micrococcales; family Micrococcaceae; genus Micrococcus; species Micrococcus porci. The sequence goes on from NZ_CP083691.1 coordinate 2,110,211, forward strand.
CCGCCGCACCACCAGGCACCAGCGCCGTCGCCAGGTCACCCGTGAGCATCCCCGCCGCCTTCGCCGGGTTCTCCTTCCACATCTCCACATTCAGCACCGCCTCGCCCACCTGCACCAGACGCTGCCCCGACTGAGCCCGACGCTCATCAGAGACCAGAAGACCCACCGGCGTGGCCGTCACCGCCAGATCCACCGCCAACGTCCCGATCCCCTTCCACGTGGCCGAGAACGTCTCCCAGTCGAACGGATTCACCATCGCCAGCAGACCCGTCACCGTCCCCTTCAGGGACTCCCACACACCCGAGCCGAAATCCACCACGGCATCGGCCACATCCAGGTACCACGGCTTGTCCCACACCGCAGGCATGCCCCATGGGGTCTCCCCCGCACCGGACGCCGAGTTCAGCATCTCGCGGGACATCCCGTATGCCTCAGACCCCGCCGGCGGCGCCGACCCGTCCGCGGAGACCTGCACGTACCGCGTCCCCCCGTACAGCGCGTTGATCGCGTTCGCGCACGTCATCTCCGCCGTCTGATGGCGCGAGATCAGCCCGTTCATGCCGTCCGGCCGTCGCCTAGGGGGATCGGACTCGTCGGCCCGGCTCTCTAGACTGCTGGCCATGAGCCTCCACAGCCCGTTCAGCGCGATCCTCCGGGGGGCCGCGCCCGCGCTCAGCGGTTCCGGCCAGGCGGTATGAGGGCGTGGAGATCACCCTCCGTCCTGCGTCGCCGGGCGACGCCGAGGAGCTGGCCGCCCTGACCCTCGCCCAACGAGAGCATCTGGCACCGTGGGAGCCCGAGCGCGGGCCCGGCTGGTTCACCGTGGACGGCCAGCGACACGCGCTCCGGGCCGCCGACGCCGACCGGGCGGCAGACCGGGCCCACGCGTTCGTCATCGTGGGCGCGTCCGGGGCCATCGTGGGCCGACTGACGCTGGCGAGCGTCGTGCGGGGCGCGGCCCAGTTCTGCTCGATCGGCTACTGGGTGGCCCACGAGGCCACCGGGAGGGGCATCGCCGGCGAGGCGGTGCGGAGGGGCGTGGCCCTTGCTTTCGGGCCGCTGCGTCTGCACCGCGTGCAGGCCGAGGTCCTGCCCCACAACCACGCCTCGATCCGCGTCCTGGAGAAGGCCGGGTTCCTCTCGTACGGCCGCGCACCCGAGTACCTGAGGATCGCCGGACGCTGGCAGGACCACCTCCTGTACCAGCGGGTGAACCCCGACTGGCGCCCCGCGTGATCGCGTCCTATGCCCGGTGGCAGCCGGAGGATCACGGGACGCCCCGGGCCGACGTGCTGATCCGGCCCGTCCGGCCTCACGACGTCCCCGCCCTCGCGCGGGTGATGGCCGCACGGGGTGGAGCCCCCGAGACGCACACTGACGCGGCCGCACTGCTGCTGGACCGTGCGCCCGTCCTCCTCCTCGCGGTCGCCGAGGACGGCGGGGGCGACGCCCTCGGCTGGTCAGGTGCGCTCCAGACGTCCGTGCATCCGGGTGAGCACCCCGTCTGGCTCACCGCGGGCCTCACCGTGGTTCCGCAGGCCCGCCGAGCCGGCGTCGGACTGCGCCTGCTGCACGCCGTGGCGGAGGCGGTCCGGACCTCCCGGATCGAGACCGGCCCCCTCCACAGCGTGGTGAACACCCGCAACCGGGCCTCCCTCGCGCTGCACGCACGGGCCGGGTTCCAGGAGACGGCGAGTGGCCCGCGGTTCGCGGGCATCGAGTTCGACGGCGGCGACGGCGTCCTGCTGCGCCGGAGGTGACGCCCTCCGAGCCAGCCCGAGACGGCGAGGGCCGGGACGGGCGCCCGTTCGGCGTCCGTCCCGGCCCCCGCCGGCACCCGGTCAGCAGCAGCGGCTGCCGGGGTTCGCGTCCTGCCTGGCGTACTCGTCCCGCCAGAACTCGCGCTCCGTCATCGGGACCTCGCCCGGGTGGTGCGCCCGGTGGTGGGCGAGGTACGCGTCGTACTTGCCCTCCCCCGTCAGCTGGCGCACCCACCAGCGGGTGCTCGCCCAGATGCCGGCCACGTCAGTGTCCTCGCACCGGCTGCCGGTCGGCCGGCAGCGCGTCCCACTGCGCCTGGATCTCCTTCTCCGCCGGGGTGGCCGTCAGGCCGGCCGGGGCGAAGCGCCGCGAGGGCACGTACGGGTCCTGGTGGTCCACGACCTCCGTGGAGCGGAACGCGCGCACCGTGGCCACGATCGACGAGGTGATCACGATCAGCGCGAGCGCCAGGAAGAGGACGGACAGCGTGCCCTGCACGAACGTGTTGCGGACCACGGCCTCCATGGCCGGCACCGTCGTGGCGGCACCGAAGCTCGTCTTCCCGGCGGCCAGCGCGTCCTGGAACGCACGGTGCTGCGCCCAGTAGCCCACGGCCGGCACCGGGGAGAAGATCTTGTGGAGCGACGCCACGGTGGTCACCACAGTGATGAACGCCAGCGGGAGCGCCACGATCCACAGGCCCTTGAAGGTGCGGCGCTTGGCCACGATCGCCATGACCACGGCCAGGGCGATCGAGGCCAGCAGCTGATTGGCGATGCCGAACAGCGGGAACAGCGTGTTGATGCCGCCCAGCGGATCCGTCACACCCATGACCAGGACCGCGCCCCAGGCCGCCACCATGACGGCGGTCGCCAGCCAGGCGCCCGGCGTCCAGTTGTGGTCCTTGAACTTCGGGAAGACGTTGCCCAGGGTGTCCTGGAGCATGAAGCGGGCCACGCGCGTGCCGGCGTCGACCGCGGTGAGGATGAAGAGCGCCTCGAACATGATGGCGAAGTGGTACCAGAAGCCCATGAGGGCGTCCCCGCCGATCAACTGCCCCATGATCTGGGCGAGGCCGACGGCCAGGGTGGGGGCGCCGCCGGTACGGGAGACCACGGTCTCCTCCCCCACCTGATTCGCCAGGGTGGTCAGCTGGTCCGGGGTGAGGTCCGCGTTCGCCAGGCCCAGCCCGTTGACCCACGCGACGGCGGAGTCCACGGCGCCTCCGGTCAGGGCGGTGGGCGCGTTCATGGCGAAGTACACGCCGCGGTCGATGGTCACGGCCGCCACGAGCGCCATGATGGCGACGAACGCCTCCATGAGCATGCCGCCGTAGCCGATGAAGCGCGTCTGACGCTCCTTCTCCACCATCTTCGGCGTGGTGCCGGAGGCGATCAGCGCGTGGAAGCCGGACAGGGCGCCGCACGCGATGGTGACGAACAGGAACGGGAACAGCGAACCCGCCCACACCGGGCCGGCCTGACCGCCGGCGAACTCCGAGAACGCCGGGGCCTGGACGCGCGGCTGGACGATGACGATGGCGATGGCCAGGCCGGCGATCACGCCGATCTTCATGAAGGTGGACAGGTAGTCGCGGGGGGCCAGGAGCAGCCACACGGGCAGCACGGCGGCCACGAAGCCGTAGACGATCACGGCCCACGCCAGGGTGACGCGGTCCAGGGTGAACAGGGCGGCGCCCCACGGCGTCTCGGCGATGAAGCCGCCGCCGATGATGGCGGCCAGCAGCAGCACGAAGCCGATGATCGAGACCTCGGTGATGGCGCCCGGGCGCAGGTAGCGCAGGTACAGGCCCATGAAGAGGGCGATCGGGATGGTCATGCCCACGGAGAACACGCCCCACGGGGAGTCGCCGAGGGCGTTGACCACGATCAAGGCGAGGATCGCGGTGATGATCACCATGATCAGCAGGGTCGCGATGATCGCGGCGGTGCCGCCGATCCGTCCGAGCTCGTCGCGGGCCATCTGGCCCAGGGAGCGGCCGCCGCGGCGCATGGAGAAGAAGAGCACCAGGTAGTCCTGGACGGCACCCGCGAGGATCACGCCGACGATGATCCAGATGGTGCCGGGCAGGTAGCCCATCTGCGCGGCGAGCACGGGGCCCACCAGGGGGCCGGCGCCGGCGATCGCGGCGAAGTGGTGGCCGAAGAGGACGCGCCGGTCCGTGGCCACGAAGTCGCGGCCGTCCGCGTTGTACTCGGCCGGGGTGGCGCGCGTGTCGTCCGGGCGGACGATCGCCCGCTCCACGTACTTGGAGTAGAAGCGGTAGCCGATGAGGAAGGTGCTCACTGCGGCGAACACGAACCAGATGGCGTTGATGGACTCGCCGCGGTGCAGGGCCAGCATGGTCCAAGCGACGGCGCCGAGCAGGGCGATCACGGCCCAGACCGCGACGCGCGCGGGCGTCCAGCGCTGCTCGTGGGGCGCCTCCACGGGCGGCAGGCCGTCCGGGCGCGCGTCGTGCGGCGCGCTCCCCCCGGTGGGGATGACTGAGCGGGTCGAGCTCACGGAGAACTCCTCTGTTCACGAAGCGAGGGAATGACCGGTCGAGTGTCTCATGCGTCACGCCCGGTGCGGCGTGGACCCCCACCCGGTGACAGCGCCGCCCCGGAGCCGAGGGGCTCCGGGGCGGCGTGGTGTCCCGCGCCGGCGACGACGTCGGCGGGCAGGTCCGGCGGGCTCAGACCAGCCGGTGCATCCAGCCGTAGCGGTCCTCCACCGTGCCGGTCTGGATGCCCTCGAGCTCGGCGCGGATCTTCATGGCCACCTCGGTGCCGCCGGTGGACTCGATCACGTCGTCGCCGTCCAGCAGCCGGCCGATCGGGGTGACCACGGCGGCGGTGCCACAGGCGAACACCTCCGTGATGGCACCGGTGCGCACGCCCTCGGCCCACTCGGCGAGGGTCACGCGGCGCTCCTCGACGCTCATCCCCATGTCCCGGCCGAGCTGGAGGATCGAGGAGCGGGTGACGCCCTCGAGGATGGTGCCGGTGAGCTCGGGGGTGACGAGCCGGCCGTCGGCGTGCACGAAGAACACGTTCATGCCGCCGAGCTCCTCGATCGCGTCGTCGTGGTACTGGTCGAGGAACACGACCTGGTCGGCGCCCTTGGCCGCGGCCTGCAGCTGGGGCAGCAGCGAGGCGGCGTAGTTGCCGCCGGTCTTGGCCGCGCCCATGCCGCCCTTGCCGGCGCGGGCGTAGTCGCGCGAGACCCAGATGGTCACCGGCGTGAGCTCGCCGCCGAAGTAGTTGCCGGCCGGGGAGGCGATCACCATGTACCGCACCTGCCGGGCCGGGCGGACGCCGAGGAACGCCTCCGAGGCGAACATGAAGGGGCGCAGGTAGAGGGACTGGCCCGGGCCGGTGGGCACCCAGGCCTGATCCGCCTCGAGCTGGGCCCGCAGCGAGCCGAGGAACAGCTCCTCGGGCAGCTCCGGCAGGGCCAGGCGGCGGGCGGAACGGTTCAGGCGGGCCGCGTTGGCCTCGGGGCGGAACGTCCACACCGAGCCGTCCTCGTGCCCGTAGGCCTTCAGGCCCTCGAAGATCTCCTGGCCGTAGTGCAGCACCGCGGCCGAGGGGTCCAGGGACAGCGGTCCGTAGGGCTCCACGCGGGCGTCATGCCACGCGCCGCCGTCCTCGTCCCAGGTCCAGTCGATCGAGACCATGTGGTCCGTGAAGACGTTGCCGAAACCGGGGTCCTGGAGGATCTCGACGCGCTGCTGATCGGACATCGGGGACAGATGCGGTTGCCGCGTGAACACGGTCTCGGACACGGTGGGATTCCTCCAGTCGGGAAGGGCGGGTGGGCGTGGGTTCATGGTAGACCCGCATGCGCGGGCGCGGGTGGCGGGGGTCTCAGGCTGCGGAGGACTCCCGGACGCGGCGGACGACGTCGACGCCCACCTCCGCGGTGGAGCCGCGCTGCGGGCCGCGCTCAGCCAGGTGGGCCCAGACCGCGCGGTCGATGCGATCCGCGGCGGCCCGCTCGCCGACGTGCTCCAGCAGGAGGCCGGCGGAGAGGATCGCGGCGACCGGGTCGGCGATCCCCTGTCCGGCGATGTCCGGGGCGGAGCCGTGCACGGGCTCGAACATCGAGGGGGCGGTGCGCTCCACGTTGATGTTCGCGGAGGCGGCCAGGCCGATGCCGCCGGTGACGGCGCCGGCGAGGTCGGTGAGGATGTCGCCGAACAGGTTGTCGGTGACGATCACGTCGAACCGGGCCGGGTCCGTGGTCATCACGATGGTGGCGGCGTCCACGTGCATGTAGTCGTGGGCGACCTCGGGGAACTCGGCGGCGACCTCCTCCACCGTCCGCCGCCACAGGTGCCCGGCGTGGACCAGCACGTTGTGCTTGTGCACCAGGGTGAGGCGCCTCCGCTCGGTGGCGGAGGCGCGGCGGAAGGCGTCGCGGACCACTCGGCGCACGCCGTGGGCGGTGTTCACGGAGACCTCGGTGGCGATCTCGTGCTCGGTGCCGGTGCGGATGGCGCCGCCGTTGCCGACGTACGGCCCCTCGGTGCCCTCGCGGACCACGGTGAAGGCGATCTCGCCGGGCTCCGCCAGGGGGCTCGTGGTCCCCGGGTACAGGCGGGACGGGCGAAGGTTCACGCCGTGGTCCAGCTCGAAGCGCAGGCGCAGCAGGATCCCGCGCTCGATCAGCCCGGAGGGGATGCGCTGGTCGCCGGGGGCCGCACCGACCGCGCCGAAGAGGATCGCCTCGTGCCCGCGCAGGGCCTCGAGGGTCTCGTCGGTCAGAGCCTCGCCTGTGGCGAGCCAGTGCTCGGCGCCCAGGGCGTACGGCGTCAGCCGCGGGGCAGGACGGCCCTCGGCCGCGAGCGCGGCCTCGAGCACGGCCACGGCCTGGTCCGTGACCTCGGGGCCGATGCCGTCGCCGCCGATGACGGCGATGTCCAGGGGTGCTGCGGAGGTGCGCGTGCTCTCGGTCATGGCCCGAGGCTACGCCGCGACCCGCCGCGGACCACATCCCGCGACGGGCTGTCTCACTCCTCGGACGGGAAGGCGCCGGGAGGGTGCCGGGGTGGCTCAGCCCTCGGCCGGGTCCTCGTGGCGGGGGAACACACCCTCGGGCCTGGGCAGGGCCGTGCCGGGCATCAGGTCCTCGCCGAACGCCGCGAAGGAGCGCGGGCCGGCGTTCGAGGCGGCGGTGGCGCCGGCGTCGCCCTCGGCGGGCACGCCCAGCAGGTCCAGCAGGCGGGACGACGAGGCCGGCATGACCGGCTGCACCAGCAGCGCGACGCGGCGCACGGCCTGCAGCGTCACGTACAGGACGGTGCGCATGCGCGGCTCGTCCGTCTTCTTCAGCACCCAGGGCGCCTGGTCCGCGAAGTACGCGTTGACCTCGCCGAGCACGCGCCAGGTCTCCTCCAGGGCCCCGTGGAAGTCCTGCACCGTGTAGGCGGCACGGGAGTGCTCCAGCAGGGCGTCCACCTGCGCCAGGACGGCGGTGTCCGCCTCGGTGAGCGAACCCGGCTCGGGGACGCCGCCACCGCAGTTCTTCGCCACCATGGACAGCGAGCGCTGGGCCAGGTTGCCCAGGTTGTTGGCCAGGTCCGCGTTCTTACGCCCGACGACGGCCTCGTGGCTGTAGGAGCCGTCCGCGCCGAACGGGAACTCGCGCAGCAGGAAGAAGCGCACGGCGTCGAGGCCGTAGCGGGCCACCCAGTCCCGCGGGGCCACCACGTTGCCCAGGGACTTGGACATCTTCTCGCCGTTGTTGTTCAGGAAGCCGTGGATCATCACACGCTTCGGCAGCTCGATCCCCGCGGACATGAGGAACGCGGGCCAGAACACGCAGTGGAACCGGGAGATGTCCTTGCCGATCACGTGGACGTCAGCGGGCCAGAACCGCCGGAACGACTCGGAGGACTCGTCCGGGAAGCCGACGCCGGTGAGGTAGTTCGTCAGCGCGTCCACCCACACGTACATCACGTGGTGGGCGTCCGAGGCGGCGCCGTCCGCCGGCGCGGGGACGTCGATGCCCCAATCGAAGCTGGTGCGGGAGATGGAGAGGTCCTCCAGGCCGCCCTCGACGAAGCGGATGACCTCGTTGAACCGCGAGCGCGGGGCGGCGAACTCCGGGTCGTCCCGGTACAGGGCCAGCAGCGGCTCCTGGTACTTCGAGAGCCGGAAGAACCAGGACTCCTCCTCCGTCCAGGTGACCTCGGTGCCGGTCTCGGCGGCGTACCGCTGGCCGTCCTCGCGGACCTCGGTCTCGTCCTCGTCGAAGAAGCGCTCGTCGCGCACGGAGTACCAGCCGGCGTAGCGGTCCAGGTAGACGTCCCCGTTGGCCTCCATGCGGCGCCAGATCTCCTGGGAGGCACGGTGGTGGTCCTCGTCCGTGGTGCGGATGAACCGGTCGTAGGAGACGCCGAGCACCTCGTCGTCCATGGCCTTGAAGGCGGCGGAGTTGCGGGTGGCCAGCTCCATCGGCGTGACGCCGAGCCGCTCCGCGGTCTGGGCCATCTTCTGGCCGTGCTCGTCCGTGCCCGTCAGGAAGAACACGTCGCGGCCATCGAGGCGCATGAAGCGCGCCAGCGCGTCCGCCCCCACCACCTCGTAGGCGTGGCCGATGTGCGGCTCGCCGTTCGGGTAGTGGATGGCCGTGGTCACGTAGTACGGGGCGCGGGTGTCAGTCACGGTACGCCAGTCTACCGGTGGGGACGACGACGGCCCCGGTCCCGCGCGGGCGGGTCCGGGGCCGTGGGAGCCGGGCTCGGGGCCCGGCCGGTCGGCTCAGTCGGCCAGGTTGACCTCGGCGGCGCGGTCGGCGTCGATGGCCGCGGCCAGGGTGGGCGCGGTGCCGGGGGCGAGGGCGGCGTCGAGGGTGAGCACGGCCAGGGCGGAGCCCTGCTCGTCGCGCGAGACGTCCATACCGGCGATGTTCACGCCCTGCTCGCCGAGGGACTGGCCCAGCACGCCCACCACGCCCGGGCGGTCGGCGTAGCGGAAGAGGAGCATGTGCTCGGCGAGGGCGACCTCCATCTCGTGGCGGCCGACGCCCACGAGCTTCTCCACCTGCTTGGGGCCCGTCAGCGTGCCGGTGACGCTCAGGCGCTCGCCCTCGTCCGTCACCGCGGCCACGGTCACGGTGTTGCGGTAGGAGCCCGCCTCGGCGGCGGTGGTCAGCTGGCCGCCGACGCCGCGCTGCTCCGCCAGCACGGGGGCGTTGACGTAGGAGACCTGGTCGGAGACGACGTCGGTGAACACGCCCTTGAGGGCGGCCAGGCGCAGGGCCTTCACGTCGTGGACGGCGATCTCACCGGCCACCTCGACGTCCACGGAGGCCAGGGAGCGCTCGCCGGCGAGGGCGCGCAGCACGCGGGCGAGCTTCTCGGCCAGCGGCAGGCCGGGGCGCACGTCCTCGTGGATGACGCCGCCGGCGACGTTCACGGCGTCGGGCACGAGCTCGCCGGCCAGGGCCAGGCGCACCGACTTGGCGACGGCGACGCCCGCCTTCTCCTGGGCCTCCGCGGTGGAGGCGCCGAGGTGGGGGGTGACCACGGCGGTGTCGTGGCGGAAGAACGCGAGGTCCGTGGCGGGCTCGGAGGAGAACACGTCCACGCCGGCGCCGGCGATGGCCCCGGACTCGAGGGCGCGGTCCAGGGCGTCCTCGTCGATCAATCCGCCGCGGGCCACGTTCACGATGAAGGCGGTGTCCTTCATGGTCGCGAACTGGGCGTCGGAGATCATGCCCACGGTCTCCGGGGTCTTGGGCATGTGGACGGTGATGAAGTCGGACTGGGCGAGCAGCTCGTCCAGGTCCAGGAGGGTGGCGCCGAGCTGCTGGGCGCGGGCCGCGCTGATGTACGGGTCGTAGGCCAGGATCTCCATGCCGAAGGCCTTCATCCGCTCGGCCACGAGGGCGCCGATGCGTCCCAGGCCGATCACGCCGAGCTTCTTCTCGAACAGCTCGACGCCGGCGTACTTGGAGCGCTTCCACTCCCCCGCCTTCAGGGCCCGGTTGGCCGGGGCGATGTTGCGTGCCACGGACAGGATGTGGCCGCAGGTCAGCTCCGCGGCGGAGACGATGTTGGAGGTCGGGGCGTTGACCACCATGACGCCGGCGGCCGTGGCCGCGGGGACCTCCACGTTGTCCAGGCCGACGCCCGCGCGGGCGATGACCTTGAGGTCCTTCGCCACGGCGATGGCCTCGGCGTCCATCGTCGTGGCCGAGCGGATCAGGACGGCGTCCACGCCCGGGAGGTCGGCCAGCAGGCGGGCGCGGTCGGCGCCGTCGGTGTGGCGGATCTCGAAGTCGGGGCCCAGGGCCTCGACGGTGGCGGGGGAGAGTTCTTCGGCGATCAGGACGACGGGCTTCGCGGCGCTCACGACGGACTCCTTCGGGGGGCGGGGGCGGACCTTCCGGTGGCTCGACCCTAGCGGAATGACTATGTGCGCCCCGGAAGACGACGCCGCCGCGCCCCTGCATGACGCGGGGGCGCGGCGGCGTCGGACGTCACCGGGCGGGGGGCTCAGCGGGCGGCGGTGCCCTCGGTGTAGTCGTCGTCGGTGTCCTTCAGCCACGAGAACATCTGGCGCAGCTCGCGACCGGTCTTCTCGATCGGGTGGGACTCGCCCTTGGCGCGCAGCTCCGTGAACTCCGGGGCGCCGGCCTTCTGGTCGTCCATGAAGTGCTTCGCGAAGGCGCCGTTCTGGATGTCCGCGAGGACCTCCTTCATGTGGTCCTTCACCTCGGGGGTGATCACGCGCGGGCCGGAGACGTAGTCGCCGAACTCGGCGGTGTCCGAGATGGACCAGCGCTGCTTGGCGATGCCGCCCTCCACCATGAGGTCCACGATCAGCTTGAGCTCGTGCAGCACCTCGAAGTACGCGATCTCCGGCTGGTAGCCGGCTTCGGTGAGGACCTCGAAGCCGTACTGGATCAGCTGGGAGGCGCCGCCGCAGAGCACGGCCTGCTCGCCGAAGAGGTCCGACTCGGTCTCCTCGGTGAAGGTCGTCTTGATGACGCCGGCGCGGGTGCCGCCGATGGCCTTGGCGTAGGAGAGGGCGAGAGCCTCGGCCTGGCCGGAGGCGTCCTGCTCGACGGCGATCAGGGCGGGCACGCCGCGGCCGGCCTCGAACTCGCGGCGCACCACGTGGCCCGGCCCTTTCGGGGCGACCAGGGCCACGTCCACGCCCTCGGGGGCCTGGATGTAGCCGAAGCGCACGTTGAAGCCGTGCGCGAAGAACAGGGCGTCGCCCTCCTGCAGGTTCGGGGCGATGTGCTCGTCGTACACGTCGGCCTGCACCTGGTCCGGGGTGAGGATCATGATGAGGTCGGCCTCCGCGGCGGCGGTGGCCACGTCCACGACGCGCAGGCCCTCGGCCTCCGCCTTGGCGCGGGACTTCGAGCCCTCCGCCAGTCCGATGCGGACGTCCACGCCGGAGTCACGCAGCGAGAGCGAGTGGGCGTGGCCCTGGGAGCCGTAGCCGATCACGGCCACGGTGCGGCCCTGGATGATCGAGAGGTCGGCGTCGTCGTCGTAGAACTTCTGGGCGGTCATGCTGTTCTCCTTGCCTTGAAGGGGGGTCGGTCGGATCCGGGACAGACGCTCAGCGCGCCAGCGCCCGGTCGGTCATGGAGCGCGGGCCGCGGGCCAGCGCGAGGGTGCCGGAGCGGACGAGCTCGCGGATGCCGTGGGGCTCCATCATCTCGAGGAACGCCTCGAGCTTCTCCCGGGTGCCCGTGGCCTCGAAGGTGAGGGAGTCCGGCGCCACGTCCACCACGTGCGCGCGGAACAGGTCGGCGGCCTGGACCACCTGACCACGGGTGGACGCGTCGGCCCGCACCTTCACGAGCAGGTGGTCGCGCTGCACCGACGAGTCGCCGGCCAGCTCCACCACCTTGATCACGTTGATCAGCTTGTTCAGCTGCTTGGTGACCTGCTCGAGCAGGTGGGCGTCGGCGTCCACCACCACGGTCATCCGGGAGATCCCGGGGACCTGGGTGACGCCCACGGCCAGGGAGTGGATGTTGAAGGCGCGTCGGGCGAACAAGCCGGCCACCCGGGTCAGGGTGCCGGGCACGTCCTCGACGAGCACGGACAGGGTGTGTCGTTCCATCGGGCCTCTCCTCAGTCCTCGTGGTCCCAGTCCGGCGTCATGCCGCGGGCGATCTGGATGGCGTCGTTGCTGACGCCGGCGGGCACCATCGGCCACACCATGGCGTCGCGCGAGACCACGAAGTCGACGACGACGGGCCGGTCCTCGATCTCCAGGGCCTGGCGGATGACGTCGTCCAGGTCCTCCTCGCGCTCGCAGCGCAGGCCGGCGGCGCCGTAGGCGTCGGCCAGCTTGACGAAGTCCGGGATCCGGGCGGTGCCGTGGCCGGTGTTCAGGTCCGTGTTGGAGTACCGCTGGTCGTAGAACAGCGTCTGCCACTGACGGACCATGCCGAGCGAGGAGTTGTTGATCACGGCGACCTTGATCGGGATGCCGTTGATCACGCAGGTGGCCAGCTCCTGGTTGGTCATCTGGAAGCAGCCGTCGCCGTCGATGGCCCACACGGTGCGCTGCGGCTGGGCCACCTTGGCCCCCATGGCCGCGGGCACGGAGAAGCCCATGGTGCCCAGGCCCGCGGAGTTCAGCCACTGGCGGGGGCGCTCGTACTCCACGAACTGGCTGGCCCACATCTGGTGCTGGCCCACGCCGGCCACGTACACGGCCTCCGGGCCGGAGAGCGCGGAGATCCGGGAGATGACCTGCTGCGGCGCCATGAGGCCGTCGTCAGGGGCGGTGAAGCCCAGCGGATAGGTCTCCCGCAGGCGCTCCAGGGTGGCCCACCACGGAGCGAGGTCGGGCAGGTCCGCACCGGCGCCGAGCTCGGCGACGAGGTCCGGGATGATCTCCTTCACCGAGCCGACGATCGGCACGTCCGCCAGGCGGTTCTTGGAGATCTCGGCGGGGTCGACGTCCGCGTGGATCACCTTGGCGCCGGGTGCGAAGGAGGGCAGGTGGCCGGTGACGCGGTCGTCGAAGCGGGCGCCGAGGGTGATCAGCAGGTCGGCCTGCTGGAGCGCGGCCACGGCGGGCACCCCGCCGTGCATGCCGGGCATGCCCAGGTGCTGCGGGTGCGAGTCCGGGAAGACGCCGCGGGCCGTCAGCGTGGTGACCACGGGGGCGCCGGTGAGCGCGGCGAGCGCGCGCAGCTCCTCGTGCGCCTCGCCGCGCGCGACGCCGCCGCCCACATAGAGCACGGGACGCCGGGCCTCGCGGATCAGGCGCGCGGCCTCGCGGATCTGGCGGGGGTGCCCGCGCAGCACCGGGCGGTATCCGGGCAGGTCCAGCCTCGGCGGCCAGGAGAACTCGAACTCGGACTGCTGGGCGTCCTTGGTGACGTCCACGAGCACGGGCCCGGGCCGGCCGGTGGAGGCGATGTGGAAGGCCTCGGCGAGCGCGGCGGGAATGTCCTCGGCGCGGGTCACCAGGCGGGAATGCTTGGTGATGGGGATCGTGATGCCCACGATGTCCGCCTCCTGGAAGGCGTCCGAGCCGATGGCCGCGGAGCTCACCTGGCCGGTGATGAACACGACGGACTGGGAGTCCATGTGCGCGTCCGCGATGGCGGTGACCAGGTTGGTGGCGCCGGGGCCGGAGGTGGCGATGGCGACGCCCACGCGACCGCCCGCGAGGTGGTAGCCCTGCGCGGCGTGGCCGGCCCCCTGCTCGTGGCGCACCAGGATGTGACGGATCCGCGAGGAGTCCATCAGGGGGTCGTAGGTGGGGAGGATCGCGCCGCCCGGCAGGCCGAAGACGTCCTCGACGCCCAGCTCCTCGAGCGAGCGGATGATGCCCTGGGCGCCGTTCATGACGGTGGGCTCCACGACGGCGGCGGGCCCGGGCACGCGGGGCTCCACGGTCTCGGTGCGGGTGGGACCGCGCTGGTCCCGTCCGGCGGACGCCGCCGGTGCGGTGGCGCGGGGGGTCGTGCTCATCGGATGCACCTCGCTGCATGTGTCGGCTCGGGGATGGATTCAGTATGCGGAGCCGTGACCGGGCCCACCAATCGGACCCCGGTCGTCTCACTTTCCGAGACGGGCGCTCGCATGTCGAGACCAGGGCAGGGCGGGGGCGCGCACCGTGGCGGACCCGCACCCCCGCACGATCGCGGATCAGCCCAGGTAGGCGCCCTCGGCGGCGGAGTGCACGAGCTTGGCGTACTTGCCGAGCACGCCGGTGGTGAACTTCGGGGGCACGGGCTGCCAGGACGTCCGACGCGCCTCGAGCTCCGCCTCCTCGACCAGCAGGTCCAGGGTGCGGGAGGCGATGTCCACCCGGATCCGGTCGCCGTCGCGCACCAGGCCGATGGGGCCGCCGTCGGCCGCCTCCGGGGCGATGTGCCCGATGCACAGGCCCGTGGTGCCGCCCGAGAAGCGCCCGTCGGTGATCAGCAGGACATCCTTGCCCAGGCCCGCGCCCTTGATGGCGCCCGTGATGGCGAGCATCTCGCGCATGCCGGGGCCGCCCTTGGGGCCCTCGTAGCGGATCACGACGACGTCGCCGGCCTGGATCACGCCCTCCTCGAGGGCGTCCATCGCGGCGCGCTCCCGGTCGAACACGCGGGCGGTGCCCTCGAACACGTCGGCGTCGAAGCCGGCGGACTTCACGACGGCGCCCTCGGGCGCCAGGGAGCCGTGGAGGATCGCGATGCCGCCGTTGGGGTGCAGCGCGTTCTCCATCGTGCGGATGACGGTGCCGTCCACCGGGTCCGGATCGAGCGCGGCCAGGTTCTCGGCGAGGGTCTTGCCGGTGACGGTGAGGGTGTCCCCGTGCAGCAGGCCCTCGTCCAGGAGGGCCTTCATGACCACCGGGACGCCGCCCACGCGGTCCACGTCCGTCATCACGTACTGGCCGAACGGCTTGAGGTCGGCGATGTGGGGCGTGCGGTCCGCGATGCGGTTGAAGTCGGACAGCTGCAGGTCGACGCCGGCCTCCCGGGCGATCGCCAGCAGGTGCAGCACGGCGTTGGTGGAGCCGCCGAAGGCCATGGTCACGGCGATGGCGTTCTCGAAGGCGGGCTTGGTCATGACGTCCCGCGCGGTGATGCCCAGGCGGAGCATGTTGACGACGGCCTCGCCGGAGCGGCGGGCGAAGGCGTCGCGCCGGCGGTCCGCGGACGGCGCGGCGGCCGAGCCGGGCAGGGACATGCCGAGGGCCTCGCCGATGGAGGCCATGGTGTTGGCCGTGTACATGCCGCCGCACGCACCCTCGCCCGGCGCGATGGCCTTCTCGATGCGCAGCAGGTCCTCCTCGGACATCAGGCCGCGGGCGCACGCGCCGACCGCCTCGAAGGCGTCGATGATCGTCACCTGCTTCTCGGTGCCGTCCGTCAGGCGGGCCACGCCGGGCATGATCGAGCCGGCGTAGACGAACACGGAGGCCAGGTCCAGGCGGGCGGCCGCCATCAGCATGCCGGGCAGGGACTTGTCGCAGCCGGCCAGCAGCACGGAGCCGTCCAGGCGCTCGGCCATCATCACGGTCTCCACGGAGTCGGCGATGACCTCGCGGGACACCAGGGAGAAGTGCATGCCCTCGTGGCCCATGGAGATGCCGTCCGACACGGACACGGTGCCGAACTCGAGCGGGAAGCCGCCGGCCGCGTGCACGCCGTCCTTGGAGGCCTGCGCCAGGCGGTCCAGGGAGAGGTTGCAGGGGGTGATCTCGTTCCAGGAGGACGCGATGCCGATCTGCGGCTTGGCGAAGTCCTCGTCGCCGAGGCCCACGGCGCGGAGCATGCCGCGGGCGGCGGTGCGCTCCATGCCGTCGGTGACGTCGCGGGAGCGCGGCTTCATGTCCGGTGCGGTCACGACGTCCTGGGGGGTGCGGTCAGCGGCAGAGGTGTCCATGGCCGGAAGTGTAGTGATCCACCCCTCACCCCCCGGCTCGGCGACCGCCCATGACGCCGCCCCGCCCGCGCCGGATGTCGAGCCGCGTCGGCGCGGCCCTGACAGGGCACGTCGCGCACCGTACGGTGGAGATCATGTCAATGGACTCGCCGACCCTCGCCCGCCGCATCCGCGGCGCCTTCGACGCGCGCGTCTTCAACCACGGCGACTACAACCTGGTCTACGGCCAGCGTTCCGGCGGCTCCCTCCCGCTGGTCATCGGCTACCGCCACTCCCCGCTCGAGATGCTGCTGTGCCCCCTCGACCCCGTGGAGGCGGTCGCCGCGGTCCCGGAGGAGGTGGCCCTGGCCAACGTGGCGACGGTCGCGGACACGGGCTCCGGCTACCAAGTGGAGACCGTCACCGGGTTCCGCACCTGGTTCGAGGTCGTCGACCGTCCCCGCGTGCCCGTCGGAGAGGCCTCGGAGGACGGACTCGCGGAGCTCGACCAGGCCGACGACGCGGCCGACTTCCACGCCTTCATGACCGCCTTCATGGACGAGCTGGACCGCCTCTACGCCGAGCCCGCAGACCCCGATTTGCATCCGCCGCAGAAGAGCGTGTAGAGTCTCACCTCGTTGCACGGCGTACCGGAGGGATCCGGAACCCGCGCGGCACCTGCACTTCTAGCTCAATTGGCAGAGCATCTGACTCTTAATCAGCAGGTTCCGGGTTCAAGTCCCGGGGGGTGCACCAGGGCAGGCCCCGTCACCGTTCGGTGACGGGGCCTGCGTCGTCCCCGAGGCGTGCGGGCCCCGGCCGCTGCGGGGCACGGGCGCCCCGTCTAGGGTGGCCGCATGACCGAGAACACCGCCGCCCCCGCCCGTCTCTCCCCCGGCGACGTCGCCCCCGAGTTCACGCTGCAGGACCAGGACGGCCGCCCCGTCTCCCTGCGGGACTCGGCGGGCAAGTCCACGATCGTGTACTTCTACCCGGCCGCCTCCACCCCCGGGTGTACCACGCAGGCCTGCGACTTCCGCGACAGCCTGGCCTCGCTGACGGCCGCCGGCTACCGCGTGCTCGGGATCTCCCCCGACCCCATCGGCAAGATCATCCGCTTCGCCCAGAACGAGGGCCTGACCTTCTCCCTGCTCTCCGACGAGGACCACGCCGTGGCCGCCGCCTACGGCGCGTGGGGCGAGAAGAAGAACTACGGCCGCACCTCCGAGGGGCTGATCCGCTCGACCGTCGTCGTCGGACCCGACGGGAAGGTCACCCTGGCCCAGTACAACGTGAAGGCCACCGGCCACGTGGCGCGCCTGCGCCGCGAGCTCGGCCTCGACGACTGACCCCGGCCCCGGCCCGCGCCGCGCGATAGGATCGGGACTCGCCCCGCACCGAGGGGCGAGATGCGGGCGTGGCGGAACTGGCAGACGCGCTGGATTTAGGTTCCAGTGTCCGAGGACATGGGGGTTCGAGTCCCCCCGCCCGCACCCACGCGGCCGCCCCCGGCGTCCGCCCGCCGTCCGAGACCCGCCGAGGAGGAGCCCGTGGACGCCAGCCGCCGCTCGGTCCTGAGCCTCGGCCTCGCCGGTCTGGGCCTCGGACTGTCCGCCTGCGGCGCGGGCCGCGCCACGCCCGCGTCCTCCTCCTCGTCCGCCGCCTCCGCACCGGCCGTCCGACCCCTGGTGCTGGGCGCGCCGGGGCGGCCGCTCACCCGCACTCCCGCCCTCGCCTGGGACACCGAGTCGCTGCGGCTCATCGCGCAGGTCCTCGAGCCCCTGCTCGGCGTCGACCAGGACACCGGCGCCCCCACCCCCCTCCTCGCCGAGCACCGCGAGTCCGAGGACGGGCTCACGCACACGTTCGTCCTCACCCCCGACCTGCGCTTCAGCGACGGCGTCGCGTGCGACGCGGACGCCGTCGTCGCCAACCTGCGGCGCTGGTCCGAGGGCGAGCCCGCCGAGGCGGTGGCCATGCCCTCCCCGTTCGTGGCGGCCTTCGGGGGCCTGGCCGGGGAGGACTCCACGGCGTTCCGCGACGCGACGGCCGCCGACGCCCGCACCGTGCGCCTGCGCCTGCGCCGCCGGCTGCGCCACCTGCCGGCCGCCCTGGCGTCGCCGCGCTTCGCGATCTCCTCCCCCGCCTCGTGGAAGCGCACCCAGGACGTCGACGGCGCGCCCGTGGCCACCCCCGCCGGGACCGGGCCCCACCGGTGGGCGGACCCCACCGAGTCCGTCGAGGTCCTCGAGCCCCTGGGCGGCACCGGACCCGCCACCGTCCTGGTCCCGAACGAGCACGCCCGGGCGGGCCTGCCCACGCCGCCGACCGCCGTCGTCCACTCGTGGGGGCGCGCGTCCACCCGGCTGCGGGAGCTGCGGCGGGGGAACGCGGACGTCATCGACGTCGTCGCGCCGGGCCAGCTGAGGCCCCTCGTGGAGGCCGGCACGCAGGTGCTCCCCCGCGACCCCTTCTCCGTGCTGTACCTCGGCATGAACCTGGACCACCCGCTGCTGCACTCCCTGTATCTGCGGCAGGCCGTGGCCTACGCGGTGGACCGGCCGCGCCTGGCGTCGTCCGACGTGTTCCTGCAGGGCACGGCGTTGGCCCACGACCTCGTGCCCCCCGCCCTCGGCGTCGCCGTCGAGGACGGGCCGCGCTACGACGTCGACCCGGCGCGCGCCCGCCGGCTCCTGGAGCTGGCCGGCTACCGCGGCGAGCCGCTGGAGTTCCTCTATCCGTCGGGGCACGCCTGGCCGTCGCTGCCCGAGCCCGAGCGCGTGTTCGCCATGGTCTCCTCCGACCTGGGCGTGGTCGGCCTGCGGGTGGTGCCCGTCCCCGTGCCCGCGGACCAGGACTACCGGCGGGCCGTGCTGGGCAGGAGGGGCCGCGCCCTGCACCTGATGGGCCGCGACGGCCACTACCGGGACCCCCATGCGTTCCTCGAGCCGTTCGCCCGCTCCGCCCGCACGGAGACGGGCTACGTCAACGCCGCGCTCACCGCGGACGTGGACGCCGCCGCCTCGGAGACCGACGACGAGCGCCGCCGCGAGCTGCACCGGCGCGCCGGGCGCACCCTGCTGCTCGACCTGCCGGCGCTGCCGCTGGTCCACCCGATCTCCGCCCTGGCCACGGGCCCCCGGGTGGCCTCCTACCCCACCTCCCCGCAGCTCGACGAGCCGCTCGCCCAGGTGCGCCTGGCCGATTCCTGAGCCCTCGCCCCGGGTCATCGCGGGGCACCGGCCGGGAGTAGACTCAGCGCCCGAGGCACCGGCGTGTGGATCCCGCCGGACGGGGTCCGCCGGTGCACGATCCTCGCCCTCGAGCACCAGGAGCACATCGTGTCCACCCCCACGTCCACCACCCACGACGTCGTCCTGATCGGCGGCGGCATCATGAGCGCCACCCTCGGCGTCATGCTGCAGAAGCTCGAGCCGTCGTGGTCGATCGCCCTCTACGAGAACCTCGACCAGTCCGGCCTGGAGTCCTCCGACCCGTGGAACAACGCCGGCACCGGCCACGCCGCCCTGTGCGAGCTGAACTACTCGCCCCTGGGCAAGGACGGCAAGGTGGACACCGCCAAGGCCAAGGGCATCAACGAGCAGTTCTGGATCACCCGCCAGTTCTGGTCCTCCCTCGTGAAGGACGGCACGCTCGCCGACCCGAAGAACTTCATCAACCCGCTGCCCCACATGTCCTTCGTGGTGGGCGACGCGCACGCGGACTACCTGAAGACCCGCTACGAGGCGATGTCCGCCGAGCCCCTGTTCGCGGACATGGAGCACACCGAGGATCCGGACGTCATCGGCGAGTGGGCCCCGCTGCTCATGGACGGCCGCACCGGCACCGAGCGCCTGGCCGCCTCGCGCGTGCCCACCGGCACTGACGTGGACTTCGGCTCCCTGACCCGCCAGCTGGTCACCGCCCTCGCCGCCGGCGGCGCCGACGTGCGCTTCGGCCACAAGGTCACCGGCCTGTCCCGCGGCACCGACGGCCGCTGGGACGTCACCGTCAAGAACAAGGCCGCGGGGACCGAGGTGCGCGACCGCGCCCGCTTCGTGTTCGTGGGCGCCGGCGGCGGCGCCCTGGGCCTGCTGCAGAACTCCGGCATCCCGGAGATCAAGGGCTTCGGCGGCTTCCCCGTCTCCGGCCAGTTCCTGCGCTGCACCGACGAGAAGGTCGTCAACCAGCACATGGCCAAGGTCTACGGCCAGGCCGCCGTGGGCGCCCCGCCCATGTCCGTGCCGCACCTGGACACCCGCTTCGTCAACGGCAAGCGCTCCCTGCTGTTCGGCCCGTACGCCGGGTTCTCCACCAACTTCCTCAAGTCCGGCTCCTACCTGGACCTGCCGCTGTCCATCCGCCCGCACAACCTGCCGACGATGCTGAACGTGGCCAAGGACAACATGGACCTGACCAAGTACCTGGTCACCGAGGTCCTCAAGTCCAACGAGAAGAAGGTGGACACCCTCCACGAGTTCTACCCGGCCGCCGACGGCTCGGAGTGGGAGCTCATCACCGCCGGCCAGCGCGTCCAGGTGATGAAGAAGAAGGGCAAGCTCGGCGGCGTGCTGCAGTTCGGCACCGAGGTCGTCAGCCACGCCGACGGCTCGATCGCCGGCCTGCTCGGTGCCTCCCCGGGCGCCTCCACCGCCGCCCCGATCATGGTCAAGCTCCTGGAGCGCTGCTTCCCCGCCAAGATGGCCGGCTGGGACGCCGCCCTCAAGGACATGATCCCCACCCTGGGCCGCACCCTGAACGACGACCCGTCCCTGCTGGCCGAGGTGCGCTCCGCCACCGACGCCGCCCTGCAGCTCGGCTGAGCCCGCCACCATGGGCGCGCTCGCACGGTTCTCCCTATCCCGGCGCGCCCTGGTGGCGCTCGTCACCGCGTTCATCGCGGTGTTCGGGGTCCTCTCGGCGGGCCTGCTCAAGCGTGAGCTGATCCCCTCGCTCGAGCTCCCCGTCATCTCGGTGTCCACGACCTATCCGGGCGCGAGCCCGGAGGTGGTGGACGCCGAGATCGGCCAGCCCCTCGAGCAGGCCCTCCAGGCCGTCGAGGGGCTGGACTCGTCCGCCTCGACCTCCGCCACGTCCTTCAACAGCGTCCAGCTCCGGTTCCGCTACGGCACGGACTTGACGCGCGCCCGCTCCCAGGTGGACCGGGTGATCTCCAACCTCGCCTCCCAGCTGCCCGAGGAGGCGCAGACCACCTCCTTCGCCGGCTCGGTCTCCGACTTCCCCGTGGTGTTCCTCGCCCTCTCCGGGGACGAGGACCTGAACGCCCTGAAGCGCCGCGCCGAGGACGTCCTGGTCCCCCGGCTGCAGCGGATCGACGGGGTGCGCGGCGCCCAGGTGCTGGGCGGCACCGAGGAGTACGTCTCCGTGGTCCCCGACGCCGCGAAGCTCGCCGCCGCCGGCCTGACCACGCAGGACGTGACCACGGCCCTCGAGGAGAACGCGGGCCTGTTCCCCATCGGCCAGGCCACCTCGGGGACCGTCACCTACCCCGTGCAGGCGGGCGCGCCCGTCGGAAGCGTCGCGGACCTCGAGCAGGTCACCGTGACGCCCGGCGGGGGTCAGTCCTCCACCGGGGCCGCCGACCAGGGCGCCGGGGCCGGGGCGGGCGGCGGGCCCGGGGCCGCCACGGGCACCCCCGCGCGCCTGGGCGACGTCGCCGCGGTGAGCATGCAGGCCGCGGACCCCACGTCCGTCACCCGGACCGACGGGGCGCCGACGCTCTCCCTGAGCGTCACCGCCACGCCGGACGCGGACCTCGTGGCGGTGTCCCACGCCGTGGCCGACGCCCTGCCCGAGCTGGAGTCCCTCGCCGGGTCCGGGGCGAAGCTCACGGTCGTGTTCGACCAGGCGCCGTTCATCGAGCAGTCCATCCGCACGCTCTTCGTCGAGGGCCTGCTGGGCCTGGCCATGGCGATCCTCGTGATCGCCGTGTTCCTGCTCTCCGCCCGCTCGACGATGGTCACCGCGGTCTCCATCCCGCTGTCCCTGCTGACGGCGCTGATCGGCGTCGCGGTGTTCGGCTACTCCCTGAACACCCTGACGCTGGGCGCGCTCACCATCTCCATCGGCCGCGTGGTGGACGACGCGATCGTGGTCGTCGAGAACATCCGGCGCCACCTCGGCCTCGGCGCGGACAAGCGCACCGCCATCCTCGAGGGCACCCGCGAGGTCGCCACCGCGATCACGGCGTCCACGCTGGTCTCCGTGGCCGTGTTCCTGCCCATCGCGTTCGTCGACGGGCTCGCCGGCGAGCTGTTCCGGCCGTTCGCGGTGACGACGTCGATCGCGCTCCTGGCGTCGCTGGTGGTCGCCCTGACCATCGTGCCCGTGCTGTGCTGGTGGTTCCTCAGGGCGCCGCGGGCGGCGGCCGCGCCGGGCGGCGCGGAGGGCGTCTCGTCCCCAGTGGAGGACGCCGCCCAGGACACCTGGCTCGCGCGCGCGTACCGCCCGGTGCTGCGCTGGACCCAGCGCCACGCCGTCGCGACGCTGGCGGGGGCCGCGGCCCTGCTCGCCGGCACGGTCGCCCTCGCCCCGCTCATCCCCACCAACCTGCTCGGCGACTCCGGGCAGAACTCGTTCGTGGTGACCGCCCAGCAGGCGCCGGGCACCTCCCTCGAGGCGACGACGGCGATCGCCGGGCGCATCGAGGCCGCCCTGCGCGACACCCCCGGGGTGCGCACCGTGCAGTTCACCGCGGGCAGCGCCGGCGGCGCGATGGGCGCGTTCGGCCGCGGCTCGGCCGACAGGGCGACGTTCACCGTGGTCACCGACCCGGACGCGGACCAGACCGCGCTGCAGGACGAGGTGCGCGGCCGCCTGGCCGGGCTGGGCGACGTCGGCGAGGTGGACGTGTCCGCCCAGCAGGGCCCGGCGGGCGGTCAGGACATCACCGTGTCCGTCACCGCCCCGGACCCGGAGGCCCTGGCCGACGGGATCGACCGGGTGGCGGAGGCCCTGCGCGGGCTGGACGGCGTGCTGCAGGCGAGCACCCCCTCCTCCGACGTCCGCCCCACGTTCCAGGTGGACGTGGACACCCTCGCGGCGGCCGAGCGTGGACTCACCGAGAAGGCCGTCTCCGGCCAGGTGGCGGCGGCCCTGCAGGCCGTGCCCGCCGGGACCGTGCGGTTCGGCTTCCAGGAGTTCACCGTGCGTCTGGGCGACCCCGACCCGGTCGAGAGCCTGGGGGCGCTGCGCGCCGTCCCGATCAGCACCCCCTCCGGGCCCGTCCCGCTGAGCGAACTCGCCGACGTCCGCCGCGCGGACGTGCCGGCGCAGGTGACGTCGTCCAACGGGCAGCGCACCGCCGAGGTCACGGTGACCCCGGACCCGGCCGACCTCGGCGGCGTCTCCCGGCGCGTCTCCGACGCCCTGGAGGGCGTCGCGCTGCCCGACGGCGTCGAGGCGACGGTGGGCGGCGCCGCCACCGAGCAGGCGAAGACCTTCCGGGACCTCGGCCTCGCGCTGCTCGCGGCGATCGCCGCCGTGTACGTGGTGATGGTGGCGACCTTCAACTCGCTGCGTCAGCCGTTCGTGCTGCTGGTCTCCATCCCGTTCGCGGCGACGGGCGTCGTGCTGGCGCTGCTGGCCTCCGGCACCGCACTGGGCGTGGCGACGATGATCGGCCTGCTGATGCTCGTGGGCATCGTGGTGACGAACGCGATCGTGCTGATCGACCTCATCAACCAGTACCGGCGCCGGCACGGCATGGCCCTGGACGAGGCGATCGAGAGGGGCGCCCTGCACCGCGTGCGCCCCGTGGTGATGACCGCCCTGGCCACCGTCCTGGCCATGACCCCCATGGCGCTGGGCATCACCGGGCACGCCGGGTTCATCTCCCAGCCGCTGGCCGTGGCCGTCGTGGGCGGCCTGGCCTCCTCCACCGTGCTCACGCTCGTCCTGGTGCCGGTGCTCTACCGGCTGACCGAGGCCCGGGGCGAGCGCCGGATCCAGGCCGAGCGTGCCGCGCGAGAGGCCGAGGAGCGCGAGCTCGCCGAGCGTGAGGCCCGGGAGCGCGAGCTCGCCGAGCGTGAGGCCGCCGCGCGGGCGGTGGCCGGGCCCGCGGCGGCGGCGCACCCGGCACCCGCGGGGCGACTCAGCCGCCGTCGTGGATGGCGAGGGTGGATCCGGCGCGCGACTTCGTGACCTCGAGGCGGACCGGGATCTCCTGCTTCATGCGCTCCACGTGGGAGACGAGGCCCACGGTCCGCCCGCCGGCACGCAGCCCGTCGACGACGTCGAGGACGTCGTCGAGGGTGTCCGCGTCGAGAGAGCCGAAGCCCTCGTCCACGAACAGGGTGTCCAGCTCGACGCCGCCGGCCTCGGCCTGGACGGTGTCCGCCAGGCCGAGGGCGAGGGCCAGGGAGGCCATGAAGGTCTCGCCCCCGGAGAGCGTCGAGGGGTGCCGGGTCTCGTCCACGTAGTGGTCCCGGATGACGAGTTCCAGACCCTTGTTGCCCCGCCCGGTGGCCTCGTCCGAGTACTCGATGGAGTAGCGGCGGTCCGTCATGGCCAGCAGCCGCTCCGTGGCCGCCGCGGCCACCTCCTCGAGCCGTCCGGCCAGGACATAGCTGGCCAGCGGCATCTTGAGCCGGTTCTCCCCCTGGCCGCGGACCAGGGCCAGCAGGCCGGTGGCCCGCTCGTGCTCGGCGAGGAGCTCGCTGGAGCGCTCCAGGACGGCGCGCAGCCGGCGGGCCTGCCGCTCGAGCGACGCGACGAGCGCCTCGCGTCGGCCGACGACGGCGGCACGTGCGGTGCGCGCGGCCGTGGCCTCGCGGAGGGTCTCCTGCGCGGCGGCGAACTCCTCCGCGGTGGGCTCGGACGTGCCGGCCTCCCGCAGGGCGCGGCCGCGGACCAACGGCTCCGAGGCCGCGGCCTCGGCGAGGCGGGCCTCCTCCACGTCCCACGACCTCACGCGGGCGGCCCGCGCCGCGGCGTCGTCCGGCGGGAGCGCGGCCGCCCGGGCGGCCGCCACGTCCGCGAAGTCCTGCTCTGCGAGGGCACCGGCGAGCGCCTGGGCGGCGTCCTCGGCGACGGCGGCGGCCCGGGCCGCGGCGTCCCCCGCCTCGACGAGGGCGGACAGCGCCCGGGTGGCGGTGCGCACGTGGGCCGTGCGGGCGTCGAGGTCGGCGGCGTCCCCCTGCGCGGCGGCCACGGCCGCGGTGAGCTCGGCTGCGCGCTCGGTGCGCCGCGCCTGAGCTTCGGAGAGCCGGGCGAGAGCGGCGGTGCGGGCCGTGGCGGCCTCGTCGGCCGTCCGCTGCTCGGACTCGCGGCGGGCGAGCGCCCGGCGGTCCGTGGCCAGGGCGGTGCGGGCGGCGGCGAGGGCCTCGTGCTCGGCGCGGACGGCCGACAGGGCCTCCTCGGCGGCGGCCACGTCCTGGCCGCCGGCCCGCTCCCGGGCCGCCCGATGCTCCTCGGACGCCGCCGCGAGCGCCTGCTCGGCCTCGGCGAGGGCGGCGTCCGCGGCCTCCAGGGCCCGGTCCGCGGCGGCCACGTCGGCCTCGGTGACCGCGCCGTCCGCGCGGGGCGCGGGGTCGGGGTGCTCGGCGGAGCCACAGACGGGGCAGGGACTGCCGTCCTCGAGCCCGGCGGCGAGCTCGGCCGCGGCCTGCTCGAACCGGCTGCGGAGCAGGTCGAGGCGGGCCTGCGCGGCGCCGCGTTGGGCGTCCCTCCGCTCGTCGCGGGCCGCCCGGGCCCGCTCCTGGGCGACGGCGCGCTCGGCGGCCTGCCCCGCGGCGGCCGCCCGCTCGGTGGCCTCGGCCAGGCGCCGGGCGACCTCGTCCTCGGCGCCGAGTCGGGCGGCCGCGGCGTCGACGGTGTCGTGGAGTTCGGCGATCTGGGCGGCGCGGCGCTTTCCCTTCTCCCGGGCCGAGCGGGCCTCGTCCTCGAGCCGCTCCCGCTCGGCGTCCGCCTGGGTGCCCTCGGCCTCGAGGCGGGTCAGCGCGTCGCGGTCCCGGACGGCCCGGGCCAGCGCATCGGTCTCCCGGTCGGCGCGTCGGCGGGCGGCGTCCGCGTCCTCGGCCTCGTCGAGCCAGGCGGCCGCGAGGGCGTCCGCGGCCACGGCCTCGGCGGCGGCCCGGGCTCTCTCCGCGGTGGAGGCGTGGGCGGCCCGGGTCTGCTCCGCCCGGGTGGCGGCGCCGAGCACGTGGGAGGCACGCTCGTGCAGGGCCACGGCCGACCTGTCCGCGGCGACGTGGTCGGCGGCCTGCCGATGCTCACGCTCGCGCCCCTCCCACGCCGCGAGCGCCCGGAGGGCCTCGGTGTCGGCGGTGAGGCGATCCTGCGCGGCGCGCGCCGCGGCCTCGGCCGCGTCGGCCGCCTGCTGCGCCGTCCGGGCCTCCGCGAGAGCGGCGTCCGCGCGGGTGCGGGTGAGCTCCACCAGCCGCTCGTCCTCCCCCTCCTCAGGGGCCGGATCCGGCGCGTGCCAGTCCTCCCCCAGCTCCAGACGGGCCTGCTCGAGCAGCTGGGCCCGCGCCCCGGCCGCCTCCGCGGCGTCGGCGGCCACCCGCGTCCCGAGCGCCTCGGCGCACTCCTTGAGGCGGTCCTCGACGCCGTCGAAGCGCTGGGTGCCGAAGAGGCGGCGCAGCAGCCTCTGCCGGTCGTCGGACCTGGCGGTGAGGAACTCGGCGAACCGCCCCTGCGGCAGGGAGACGACCTGCATGAACTGGGCCGCGTCGAGCCGCAGCACCTCGGCGACCTGCCGGCCGACCTCGTCCGCCCGGGTCAGGGGCGCGGTCCAGGCACCGTCCACGCGCTCGCGCAGGGACACGGACGCCTGGGTGGCCGTCGTGCCGCCGCCGCGCTTCTTGGGGCGGGCGTGCCGGGGCGAGCGGAGGACCTCGAACCGCCGCCCCTGCACGGTGAATTCGACGAGCACCTGCGGGACCACCGCCCCGGGCGGGCGCAGGGTGGTGACGAGGGACTCGGGCGTCCGTCCCCCGGGCACGGAGCCGTAGAGGGCGAAGCACAGGGCCGCGAGCACGGTGGACTTGCCGGCGCCCGTGGGCCCGTCCAGGAGGAACAGGCCGGCGTCGTTGAGCGGGTCCAGGTCCAGGTCCTGGGGCTCGGCGTACGGGCCGATCCCCTCGAGTCGCATCCGGTGGATCCTCATGCCTGCGCCTCCCCGATCCGCGAGGCGGTCAGGGCCTCGTCCAGCAGCTCGCGTTCCGCCTCCGACGCCGGCCTGCCCCGCACGTGGTCCACGAAGCCCGTGGTGAGGGCGAGGTCGTCCGGGGCCTGACGCAGCGCCTGCGCGTAGGTGCGCTCCCGGGCGGCGTGCCCGCCCTCCGGCTCGTGGCGGAACACGAGCAGGTGGGGGAACCGGGAGCGCAGCCGCTCGAGCGCCTTCTCCGGGCGCTCGGGGTCCGTGACGGTCGCCTGCACGAACCGGTCCTCCGCCCATGCGTAGCCGGGCGAGTCCAGCAGGGGCTGGATCCGGTCCTCGAGGACGGCGAGGCGGCGTCCGGCGTCCCAGTCCACGGACTCCACCTCGGTGACGGCGCCGCC
The DNA here is from genome assembly GCF_020097155.1 of Micrococcus porci. Taxonomy (NCBI): domain Bacteria; kingdom Bacillati; phylum Actinomycetota; class Actinomycetes; order Micrococcales; family Micrococcaceae; genus Micrococcus; species Micrococcus porci. The sequence goes on from NZ_CP083691.1 coordinate 2,137,356, forward strand.
GGCCACGTGGACGAGCCAGCCGCCCTTGGTGTGGCGGGCCTCCGAGAACGAGTAGGGCAGCGGGGAGCCGGAGTAGCGGACGTGCGGGGCCATGGTCTGCCGACCGTGCAGGTGGCCCAGGGCCGCGTAGTCCAGGCCGGAGAACACGCTCACGGGCACCTGCCCCAGGGTGCCGACGAGACCCTCGGGGGCGGTGCCGTGGGCGTCCGTGTGCGGCCCCTCGCCGATGTCCCGCTCGGACTCGGTGCCCTCCGCTCCCGCGGCGAACAGGTGCGCCAGGACGACGCCGGCCAGCGGGCCGTCCGCGGCGCGCCGCTCCTCGAGGTCGGCGAGCACGCGGCGCACGGCCTCGGTCATGACGGCGGTGTGGTGCGGGTCCACGCCCCAGGCCTCGCCCAGGTGGCGGGGCTCCAGGTAGGGGATGCCGTAGACGGCGGCCCGCTCCCCCGCCGCGTCCTCGAGCAGCACCGGCTCGGCCAGGCGCTCCGGGTCCGTGCGCACGTGGACGCCGCCGGCGGCCATCAGGGCGGAGCCGAAGCCGAGCCGGATCGCGGAGTCGTGGTTCCCGCTGGTGAGGACCACCTGGGAGCCGGCGGCGCGGAGGGCGGCAAGGGTCTCGTCGAGGAGGGTCACGGCGTCGGCGGCGGGCAGCGCGCGGTCGTAGACGTCCCCGGCCAGCAGGACGGCGTCCACGCCCCGCTCCCGGACCGTGTCCACGAGCTGGGCGAGCACCCTGCGCTGGGAGTCCAGTAGGCCGGTGCCGTGGAAGGACCGGCCGAGGTGCCAGTCGGAGGTGTGCAGCAGGAGCATGGACCCAGCCTAGGGACGCGGCCGGACGCGACAAGCCGCCCCCCGGCCCACCGCGACGAGGCCGTCACGGCGCCCCGCCCCTCCCTACGATGGGTCCATGACCGACGCCGCCCCCTCCCCCCGCACCGACGTCTCCTACCCGTCCCGCGTCCTGGGCCTGCTGGCCGCCGGGGCCGCCGGCGACGCCCTCGGCTACGCCGTCGAGTTCGACTCGGTGGACCGGATCCTCGGCCGCCTCGGCGCCGCGGGGGTCACGGACGGCCCCGCCCTCGCCGCCGTCTCCGGCGTCTCCGCCCTGCCGGTCTCCGGTGACACGCAGATGACGCTCTACGTGCTGGACGGGATGCTCGAGTGGATCGAGTGGCAGAACGCGGGCCAGGCATCGGACCCCGCGGCGTGCGTGTGGCTGGCCTGCCTGCGCTGGCTGCGGACCCAGGACGGCGCGCTGCCCGACGGCGCCCCGCCCGCCCAGGACCGCTGGATCGACGCGCACACGGAGCTGCACGCCCAGCGTGCCCCGGGCATGGCGTGCCTGTCCGGGCTGCGCTCGTCCGGCATGGGGGTGGTGCCGGACCCGAAGAACCCGGACTCCAAGGGGTGCGGCGCGGTGATGCGCTCGGCGCCCTACGGGATGGTCCCGGGGCTGGAGGACCATCACGTTGCCTCGTTCGCCCGGCAGGGGGCCGTGCTCACCCACGGGCACCCCACGGGGTGGACGGCCGCGGCGGCGTTCGCGCTGACGGTCTCCGCGCTGTTCGACGGAGCGGAGCTGCGCGGCGCGCTGGAGCACCCCCGGACCTGGCTGGACTCCACCGGGGAGGACGGCGCCGAGACCCGCGCCGCCCTGGACGGCGCCCTCGCCGAGGCGGCCCGAGCCGTCGAGGCCGGGGACGACGTCGGCGCACCCGGCACGCTGCCGGCCTCCCTCGGGGAGGGCTGGGTGGCAGAGGAGGCCCTGGCGATCGCCGCCTACGCCGCACTCGTGGCCGAGGCCCGCGCGGAGGACCCCGCCGCGGCGCTGGGCCTGGCCCTGCGGATCGGAGCGAACCACGACGGGGACTCGGACTCCACGGCCGCCCTGGCCGGCCAGCTGGTCGGCGCCCGCCACGGCATGGCGGTGTTCGGGTCCAGGGGCCAGGACGCCGACTCCGTGCCGGCGTGGATCACGGAGCGCGAGGTGGTGGCCGAGGCCGCGCGTCGCTGGATCGCCGCCACCACCTGAGCGACGGCTGATCCGGTCGGCGGGCCGGGTCAGCGGGCCCCGGCCGGCCAGGCCCCGTCCACCATCTGCAGGAACTCCGCCTCGGACACCAGGGCGATGGCCTGGCCCTTCGCGCGGCGCTGCAGCGCCTCCCGGGTCTTGCGGTGCGTCACCGCGCCGCCCGGGTCGACGCCGCGCCCGGCGGGGTCGGTCGCCCCGGGGTCTACGACGACCCCGTGGACCTCCGGCGCCCCCACCAGCTCGGCCGGGTCGACGCCGTCGCCCACCACGAGCATCGTGGTGCGCCCGTTCACCCGGTTGGCGGTGGCGGCCCCGCGCTGGGCGGCCCGGTTCTTGGCCTCCTGCCGGGACATGCCGATCCCGCCGGTGAACACGACGACCTGCCCGTAGAGCGGGTGGCCGGGGTCGGCGTCGGCGGCCGGCTCGGGGTTCACGCCCTCGTCCGGCCAGCGCATGAGGTCGGGCAGGGTCCGGTCGTCGGCCAGGGGGATCGTGGCGTCGAAGAGCCCGGGCATGGTCCGGGCCTGCCGGGTCGCACGCGACTCCCGCCCGGTCCCGGCCGCGCGGGCCGTCAGCCGGCTGCGCCGCAGCCCCTGCGAGGCCAGCAGGGCGTCCACGGTCGCCTCCCCGGGCGGGCACACGCGGCGGGCCAGGTCCACGAGGATCGCGGCGCACGCCTCCGCGTCCGCGAGCGCGTCGTGGTGGCGGCCCGGGACGAACCCGGCCTCGCGCGCCGCGGAGGGCAGCGAGTAGGAGGGCAGGTCGTAGATCCGCCGCGCGAGGGTGAGGGTGCAGGCGTAGTCGTGGGCGGGCACGTCCCGGCCGGAGACCTCCAGGCCGGACTCGATCACGCCGAGGTCGAAGCCGGCGTTGTGCGCCACGAGGACGTCGTCCCCGGCGAACGCCGCGAACGCATCGTACACCTCGGCGAACCGCGGGGCGTCGACCACCCGGTCCGCATGGATCCCGTGGATCCGCACGTTGCGGGGGTCGAACCGGTCGAAGCCCGCGGGCGGCCGCATGAGCCACACGGCCCGCGACGCGGGCAGGCCGTCCCGGACGCGCACGGCGCCGAGCTGGCAGGCGGAGCCCCGGAACCCGTTGGCGGTCTCGAAGTCGATCGCCGTGAAGTCCAGCCCCGGCTGCCGCACCGGGGCGATCCCGGCGGTCACGAGTCGGCGGAGAGCGCGGCCACGAGATGCGGCAGCAGGGCGCGGAAGGCCTGCCCGCGGTGGCTGATCGCGTTCTTCTCGGCGGAGCTGAGCTGGGCCGTGGAGCGGTCCTCACCCGCGGGGCGCAGGATCGGGTCGTAGCCGAAGCCGCCGTCCCCGACGGGCTCGCGCAGCAGCATGCCGGGCATGCGTCCGAGCTCCACGTGGTCGCCGCCCCGCGGCGTGGCCAGGGCGGCCGCGCAGACGAAGGCCGCCCCGCGGTGCTCGTCCGGGACGTCCCCGAGCTGGGCCAGCAGCAGCTCCAGGTTCGCCTTGTCGTCGCCGTGGCGCCCGGCCCAGCGGGCCGAGAAGATCCCGGGCGCGCCGCCCAGGACGTCCACGGCCAGGCCGGAGTCGTCGGCGACGGCGATCAGCCCGGTGTGCGCGGCCACGGCGCGGGCCTTCTTGAGGGCGTTCTGCTCGAACGTCACGCCGTCCTCGACGACGTCCGGGGCGCCCACGGCGCCGGCGTCGACCACGGCCGTCTCGACGTCCAGCGCCGGCAGCGCCTCGGCGAGCAGGGAGCGCAGCTCGCGGACCTTGCCGGCGTTGTGGGTCGCCAGCACCACGCGGGCCCCGGCCGGGGCGACGGGGGCGGTCGGGGTGCTCACGCGCGGCCCGCCACGTCACCGGCGAGGGTCTCGGCCTGGATGCGGGACAGCTCAGCGGTGCCGGCCAGGGCCAGGTCCAGCAGGACGTCCAGCTCGGCGCGGCGGAACGGGACTCCCTCGGCGGTGCCCTGGACCTCCACGAAGTCGCCGGAGCCGGTGACGACGACGTTCATGTCCGTCTCCGCCTTGACGTCCTCCACGTAGGGCAGGTCGAGCATGGGGACCCCGTCGATGATGCCCACGGACACCGCGGACACGGAGTCGGTCAGCACCCTGGCATCCTTCTTCAGGATGCCCCTGCCCTGGGCCCAGGCCACGGCCTCGGCCAGGGCCACATAGGCGCCCGTGATGGAGGCGGTGCGGGTGCCGCCGTCGGCGTCGAGGACGTCGCAGTCGAGCACGATCGTGTTCTCCCCCAGCGCGGAGAGGTCGATCACGGCGCGCAGCGAGCGGCCGATCAGGCGGGAGATCTCGTGCGTGCGCCCGCCGATGCGGCCCTTGACCGACTCGCGCTGGCTGCGCTCGTTGGTGGCGCGCGGGAGCATCGCGTACTCGGCGGTGACCCAGCCGGTGCCCTCTCCCTTGAGCCAGCGCGGCACGCCCTCCGTGAAGGAGGCGGTGCACAGGACGCGGGTGCCGCCGAACTCGATCAGCGCGGAGCCCTCCGCCTGCCGCGAGAACCCGCGGGTGATGGTGATGGGGCGCAGCTCGTCGACGGCGCGGCCGTCCTGGCGGGTCACGGACGGGGAGGTGCTCGGGGAGGACTCGGTCATGGCCCCAGTCTAGGACGGGCTCAGAGGCCGTAGCTCAGCCCGGAGACCGCCACCGCGAGCGGCCCGACGTAGGCCTCGCGGGCCTCCTGGGCGCACCGCTGCGGGTCGTTCCACACCGGCAGGTGCGTCAGCAGCAGCTTCCGCGCGCCGGCTTCGGCGGCCATCTGGCCGGCGCGGCGGCCGGTGAGGTGCACGCCGTCGATGTGGTCGTCGCGGCCCTCGTGGTACGCGGCCTCGCAGAGGAACAGGTCGGCGTCGCGGGCCGCCTCCACGAGGCCGTCGCAGGTGTCGGAGTCCCCCGAGTACGCGAGCACGCGGGTCACCGGCTCGCCGTCGGGGCCGGGCTCGGTGGTCTCCACGCGGATCGCGTAGGCCTCGTCGATGGGATGGCGCACCGCGAACGGGGTGAGGCGGAACGGCCCCAGCCCCTCGGTGCGGCCGGCCTCCCACGCGCGGAAGTCGAAGTCCTCCTGCATGCCCGGCTCCGGGTCCATGCCGTACGCCTCGGCGATGCGCGTGGCCGTGGCCGCGGGCCCGTACACGGGGATCCTCCCGGCGTCCCAGCCCTCGGGGTTCCAGCGCACGGCCACGTGCAACCCGCACAGGTCGATGCAGTGGTCCGGGTGGAGGTGCGAGAGCAGCACGCCGTCGATCTGCTCCAGCTCGATGTGCCGCTGCAGCACGCCCAGGGACCCGTTGCCCAGGTCCAGGAGGATCCGCCAGGGGCGGGTGCCCCCATTCCCGTCCGGGCCGTCGGCGGTGACGAGGTAGCAGGACGCGGGCGAGCCCGGCCCGGGGAAGGAGCCGGAGGCTCCGATCACGGTCAGCTTCATCGGGCTCCGTCCTCCTCCATCTCGGCGCGCAGCCGCGCCAGCACGTCCGGCGTCAGCGCGGTGAGCGCCGCGGTGGGGTACCGCTCGCGGATCTCCTGGATCTGCCGCACCGGTCCCACCTCGGGGCCGAGGAACCGACGCGCGAGGGCCGCGAAGTGCTCCGGGTCGCCCGTGGCGGCGAAGCGGTGCTCGGGGGCGGCGGCGGAGCCGGCCGCCGAGTGCGGGTGCTCCAGGCCGTGGCGCACCAGGGCCCGGTACAGGTCCTTGGCGGTCTCCTCGGCGGAGGAGACGAGCGTGACGTCCTCCCCCATCACCAGGGAGAGCGCGCCGGTGAGCAGCGGGTAGTGGGTGCAGCCCAGGACCATGGTGTCCACGCCGGCGGCCTTGAGCGGGGCCACGTACTCCTCCGCGGTCTCCAGCAGCTCGGGGCCCGTGGTGATGCCGGCCTCCACGAACTCGACGAACCGCGGGCACGCCACGGACGTGATCTGCAGGTGCGGGGCCGCGGAGAACGAGTCCTCGTACGCGCGGGAGCCCACGGTGGCCTGGGTGCCGATCACGCCGACCCGCCCGTTGCGCGTGGCGGCGACGGCCCGTCGCACGGCCGGCTGGATGACCTCGACGACGGGGATGCCGAGCCGGCCGGTGTAGCGCTCCCGCGCGTCGCGCAGCACGGCCGCCGAGGCGGAATTGCACGCGATGACGAGCGCCTTGACGCCGGCCTCCACGAGCTCGTCCATCACGCCCAGGGCCAGGGCGCGCACCTGGGCGATCGGCCGCGGCCCGTACGGGGAGTGCGCCGTGTCGCCGACGTATATGATCGGCTCGTGCGGCAGCTGGTCCATGATCGCGCGGGCCACGGTCAGCCCGCCCACGCCGGAGTCGAACACGCCGATCGGCGAGGAGGGGCCCGCCCCCGTCTGCGCGGTGTCTGCGGTCGCGCTCATGCGCGCTCCTCCTCGTCGGGGCCGGCCGCGCCCTCGAGGGGCAGCTCGGAGAGCATCTCCGCCATCAGGGTCTCCTGCAGCCAGGTGGTGAAGTTGTACAGGAGGGCCATCGTGGCCTCCACGTCCTGCGCGTCGCGCCAGTCGTCCACGGCGTGGACCCGGGCGGCGTCCTGCTCGGTCTCGATGCCCAGCCGGGCGGCGAGCACCAGGCGGACGTCGTTCAGCGCCCGCCCGAAGGAGACGGCGTGCTCGTGGGGCACGGTGACCCGCACGGAGCGCAGCGCCTCGAGGGCGCGGCGGGCGTCGGCGAGCTTGGCGGCGGTGAGCGCGTCCTCGGTGAGGGCCCGCTGGCGGGCGCGCTCGGCGGGCTCGGCGTGGGGCATCGCGTCCGGCAGCAGGCGGGCGACCGCGGGGTCCTCCGGCGCGGACCGCTCGGCCACGGGGTCCGCGACGAGGTCCAGCCCGCCCACGAGCGCCCAGAACGCGGCGTCGTGGGGGGTCTCCTCCCCCGGCCCGACGGCGTCGCCCGGCCGAGCGTCGGCGACCGGCTCGGCCCCGGCCTCCGGGGCGTCCTCGGCGGTCCCCGCGTCGCTCCCGGGCGGGGCGACCTCGTCCTGGCGGTTCTCCAACAGGGTCACCACGTCCTTCACGAGGCCGCGCAGCAGCCGCAGCTCGGCGTCCTCGAGCTCGGCGACGTACCCGCGCCGCGTCCAGCGGAATCGCTGTGCCATGCTCCTCCTCAGTCCTCGGCCTGTTCCAGGGTGGCCCACAGGCCGAACCCGTGCATCGCGGTCACGTGCCCCTCGGCGACCTCACGGGAGCCGGTGAACACCACGGACCGTCCGCGCTCGTGGACCTCGAGCATCAGGGACTGGGCGCGCGCCGCCGAGTAGCCGAAGTGCGAGCGGAACACGTACGCCACGTAGCTCATCAGGTTCACGGGGTCGTTCCACACCACCACATGCCACGGGCGGGCGGCGGCGAGGTCCTCGCGCGGGCGCTCCAACAGCGCGGTGTCCGCGCCGGGGGCGGGGGGGGCGGGGTGAGGCATGCCCTCCAGTCTACGGAAGCGCGGGGCCCCTGACGGGGCAGGGGCCGTCCGCTAGCCTGACGAGGTGACCCAGAACGCCTCCGCACCCGCCCCGTCCGCCGCGCCATGGCACGTGCCCACGTCCCTGATGACGGACCACTACGAGCTCACCATGCTCTGCGCCGCCCGCCGGGCGGGCACCGCCGAGCGCCGCAGCCGGTTCGAGCTGTTCAGCCGCCGTCTGCCGGACGGGCGCCGCTACGGCGTCGTCGCGGGCACAGGCCGCATCCTCGAGGGCCTCTCGCGCTTCCGCTTCTCCACGGCGGAGGTGGACTTCCTCGCGGACCACTCCGTGGTGGACGACGCCACCCTGCAGTGGCTGGCCGACTTCCGCTTCTCCGGCGACATCACGGGCTACGCCGAGGGCGAGGTCTACTTCCCGCACTCCCCCGTGCTCCAGGTCGAGTCCACCTTCGCGGAGGCCTGCATCCTGGAGACCTACCTGCTCTCCATCCTGAACTACGACTCCGCCGTGGCCTCCGCGGCCTCCCGCATGGCCTCCGCGGCCCAGGGCCGCCCGTGCATCGAGATGGGCGCCCGCCGCATCCACGAGGAGGCCGCCGTGGCCGCCGCCCGCGCCGCGGTGATCGCCGGGTTCGCCGCCACCTCCAACCTGGAGGCCGGCCGCCGGTACGGCGTGCGGACGGTCGGCACCGCCGCGCACTCCTTCACGCTGCTGCACGACTCCGAGCGCGCGGCGTTCGAGGCCCAGGTCGCCGCCCTCGGCCGCGACACCACCCTCCTCGTGGACACCTATGACGTCGAGCAGGGCGTGCGCACGGCCGTGGAGGTGGCCGGCCGCGCGCTGCGCAACGTGCGCCTGGACTCCGGGGACCTCGTCCAGCAGGCCCACGAGGTCCGCGAGCTGCTCGACTCCCTCGGCAACACGGAGACCGGGATCATGGTCACCTCCGACCTCGACGAGTACGCGATCGCCTCGCTGCGCTCGGCGCCGGTGGCCTCCTACGGCGTCGGCACCCGCCTCGTGACCGGCTCCGGCGCGCCGACCGCCTCCATGGTCTACAAGCTCGTGGCCCGCCAGGACGACGACGGCACCTGGGTCGACGTGGCCAAGGCCTCCTCCGGCAAGGCCTCCCACGGCGGCCGCAAGGACGCCGTGCGCCGCCGGGACGCCCGCGGCCGCGCCGTCGCCGAGCTGGTGGGCGTGAACCGCGCGCCCGCGGCCGACGCCGACGACCGCCCCCTGCTGCACACCTTCGTCAAGGACGGCGAGCTGCAGGAGGGCTGGACCGGACCGGAGGCCGTCACGCGGGCCGCCGAGCGCCACGCCGCCTCCCTCGCGGAGCTGCCCCGGGCCGCCGCCCGTCTGCAGCCCGGCGAGGCCCTCATCCCGACCATCTTCCAGGAGGACTGACATGAGCGAGCAGAACCGCGCCCTCGTGATCGTGGACGTGCAGAACGACTTCTGCGAGGGCGGCGCCCTCGCCGTGGCCGGCGGGGCCGACGTCGCCGCGGCGATCGCCGACCACGTCAACGAGGCCCGCGAGGACTACGCCGCCGTGGTGACCACGCGCGACTGGCACGTGGACCCGGTCGGGCACTTCGCCGCCGCCTCCCTCGAGGACCGCGACGCCGAGCCGGACTACGTGCGCACGTGGCCCGTGCACTGCGTGGCCGGCACCCCGGGCGCCGAGCTGCACCCGGGCCTGTCCGCCGAGGACCTCGAGATCGACGCGGAGTTCCTCAAGGGCCAGCACTCGGACGGCTACTCCGGGTTCGACGGCCACGCCGGGGACCCGGACGCGGTCCGCTCCGGCGACGAGGCGCGGGCCGCGGCCGGCCCGTACGGGGCCACGCAGGGCGCGGCCCACGCCGCCGACGGCGGCCTCGGGCTCGACGAGTGGCTGCGGGAGCAGGACGTGGACGCCCTCACCGTGGTGGGACTGGCGACGGACCACTGCGTGCGGGCCACCGTCCTGGACGGCCTGGAGGCCGGGTACGAGGTGACCGTGCGCACGGACCTGGTGGCCGGCGTCGACGACGCGGCGGGCGAGGCGGCGTTGCACGAGATGGAGGCCGCCGGCGCGCTGCTGCGCGCGGGCGACTGAGGGCCGTCCCCGTGCCGGAGGTCGGGATCGACGCGACGCCGACATGGCCCGTGCGTCAGGTGTCCGAGCACCCGCGCGCGCCGATGCCCCGGGAGAGCTGGCCGGCCACCGTGCCGGCCATCGCCCAGGTGCTGGACGCCGGGCTCGATCTCGGCCCGGCCACCGTGCTGGTGGGTGCCAACGGGGCCGGCAAGTCCACGCTCGTGGAGGGGATTGCCGAGGCGTTCGGCCTCAACGCCGAGGGCGGCACGCGGAACGTGCGGCACGAGACCAGGAGGACCACCTCGCCGCTGGCAGGGCACCTCCTGCTCACCCGGTCCGCGGGTGCTCCACGGGGCGGGGTCTTCCTGCGCGCGGAGACGATGTACGGGCTCTTCACCCACCTCGAGCAGAACCTGATCGGCGACGTACTGCACGAGCGCAGCCATGGCGAGGCGTTCCTCGACTACCTGCAGGAGCGGGCGGGGGTGCGCGGCCTGTGGGTGTTGGACGAGCCCGAGTCGGCCCTGTCCTTCGACGGGTGCATGGCCCTGCTGGTCCTGCTCGCGGATGTGCTCGAGGGCGGCTCCCAGGTGATCCTGTCCACCCACTCGCCGTTGCTGGCCGCCCTGCCCGGGGCGCAGATGCTCGAGGTCGGCCCGTGGGGCCTGCGGGACACCGCGTGGGAGGATGTCGAGGCCGTGCAGCACTGGCGCCGCTTCCTCGACTCCCCGGAGCGGTACCTGCGCCACCTGCGGTGACCGGCGGCCCCCGTCTACGAGGACGGGGGCCGCCGTGGACTTCACGTCCAGTCGCGGTCGTGGAAGAGCACGTCCACCGCATGACGCACCTGGTCCCGGTCGTATTTGCCGCCGGAGAAGTCGACCAGGACGCGGTCGTTCCGGCGCGCCTCGTCCCCGAGGACGACATGCCAGTATTCGGCGTCCCCCTCATGGCGGAACCCGACGAATCGACCGACCTCGGTCTCCCACGCGGAGAGGCAGTTGACAGGTGGACACACCTCGTCGGTGACCTCCCGCGGAGCGATCTCGGCGAAGACGCCCCCTCGCATCCTGTCAGCGAGGCTCGATGGACGGGAGAACAGACCGAGATGCGCGAGAAGGAGCAGAATGCCTCCCATCGCGACCACCGCCAGGACCACCGCTACCGCGCGCCGTGCCGTGAATCCTCGTGGTCCGTGAACGACCGCGCCGTCAGTAGTGGTCAGTGCGCCGTTCACGATCACACACCTCCATTCGAGTAATTCCAATTGCATCGATGGTTGGCGAGATTCGTCGTCCACGGCACCGTCAGATTCGGGCGGATGCGCTCAAGATTCCACTGCCCTGCAGCGACGGCCCCCAGCGCATGGCATGCGTATTGAGCATACATGCTGGCTTTCCCATAAAAGGCATCTCGAATGTCCTGCCCTCGGCTCAAGACCTCAGAAAGACCGGACGTGTTCAGAATCTGCTGGCCCTTCGCCGGACCCCCGACCGATGCCCCGGAATAGACCGACCATCCCCAGGCAGATAGAGAAGCATTGACCCGCGGGTGGTCCCTATAGGTGTCCTTGTAAACATGACCGAAGAGATTGATCCGCAACCACGGGTCAGCCGTCACCGGATACGCAAAAGATGAGTCGTGTTCCACGACCCGCGTCAGAGTGGCGCCATCGATCTCATAGTGCGTAGGGACGTCGTTCCCCACGGCATCCTTGGCCCACGCGGGAGCAATGCCACCCACCATGTCACCCTGGGCGTCGAGAATGAGGACGGACGTGCCGACCATCTCCAGGTGACCCCCCTCCGGGATATCTACGGTGTACTCGAACCGCGTCGGGGCGCCAGGAGTGTCGATGACCGTATGGGCCTGAACCGTCCCGTCGTCCCGGAGCACAGGGACGTAAGTGAACTCCTCCTCCGGTGATGCATAGGCAGCGATGCCACTCACCGGGTCCAGGACCACCGATTCAAGGTCATCGGCGCCGTCCAGTCCGAGCCCGATCATCTCGTCGGGCTTGTCGACGTGCTGCATCAACGCACGCCCGCCGTCATCAAGGTCCAGAACAGCTTCGGTCTTCTGATGGACGACACCCGCGGAATCCGCATCACGGGACGCCGGCGCCACCACAGCCTCGCTGAGCTGATCGTTGGCCTGAAAGACTGTGGCCACATCACTCGAGACCTGCGCCTCTTTCGTGTCGGACACCGAGTGCACCCCGGTGACCCCACTCAATACCAGGGCGAACGCCCTCCCATTGCGATGTATCGCATGATCAGCCGCCTTGCCGAGAATCGTGCCGCGCACCCTGCGTGGCACGTAAGGTGAACGTACGTAACCGATCAGCGGGACACCAGCGACTTTTGTACTGAACTCAAGCTCTGTCTTTGCAAAGGACTCTTACGGACGAGTAGCCGTCACCGACGCCCGACGAACCACCCGCGCAGCGTCTCCAGGCGCTTCTCCAGCTGCTCGCGCGAGGCCTGGGCCACGGCCGGCCCGCCGGAGATCTCCCGCAGCCGGTTGTGGATCACACCGTGGGGCTGGCCGGAGCGCGCGGACCACGCCGAGACCGTCGTCGAGAGTTCGGCCCGCAGCTCCTTCATGCGCCGGTGGTCGACGACGTCGCGGCTCTCCTTCGGGGCGGCGGCGGGCTTGCGACGGATCTGCTCGTTCTGGCGCTGTCGCAGCAGCTCCGAGACCTGCTCGGCGTCCAGGAGGCCGGGGATGCCGAGGAAGTCCAGCTCCTCCTCGGATCCGACGTCCCCGCCGAGGCCGAACTCGCCGCCGTCGAACAGGACCTTGTCGAAGCTGGCACGGGACTCGAGCGCCTCGAACGAGGCCCGCGTGAGGGTCTCCGAGCCGCGCTCGGCCCGGTTCGCCTCCGCGATCAGGTCCTCCTCGGGGGCCTGGGAGAGGTCCTCGAGCTCCTCCACCGTGACCGCGCCCTCCCGGCGGTCCAGGGCGTGGTCCCGCTCGAGCTCCATCTCATTGGCCAGCAGCATCAGCTGCGGCACGGAGGGCAGGAACACGGAGGCCACCTCGCCGCGCCGCCGCGAGCGCACGAAGCGCCCCACGGCCTGGGCGAAGAACAGCGGGGTGGACGTGCTGGTGGCGTACACGCCCACGCACAGGCGGGGCACGTCCACGCCCTCGGACACCATGCGCACCGCCACCATCCACCGCTCGTCCGAGGCGGCGAACTCCTCGATCCGGTCCGAGGCGCCCTTGTCGTCCGAGAGGATCACGGCCGGCGCCTGGCCGGTGACCGCCTGCAGCTGGGCCGCGTAGGCGCGGGCGTCCTCGTGGTCGGAGGCGATCACGAGGCCGCCGGCGTCGGGGATGCCCCGGCGGATCTCGGTGAGGCGCCGGTCCGCGGCGCGCAGCACCGAGGGGATCCACTCGCCCGCCGGGTCCAGCGCGGTGCGCCAGGCCGAGGCGGTGATGTCCTTGGTCGCGGCCTCGCCGAGCTGGGCCTCCATGACCTCGCCGGTGGAGGTCTTCCACCGCATCTGGCCGGAGTAGGCCAGGAAGATCACGGGCCGCACGACGTGGTCCCGCAGGGCCGGCCCGTAGCCGTAGGTGTAGTCCGCCCTCGAGCGCTCGAAGCCGTCCTCGCCCCGCTCGTACCGGACGAACGGGATGTAGGCGTCGTCCGAGCGGAACGGGGTGCCCGTCAGGGAGAGCCGGCGGCTGGCGGGCTCGAACGCCTCGCGGATGCCCTCGCCCCAGCTGCGGGCGTCGCCGCCGTGGTGGATCTCGTCCAGGATCACGAGGGTCCTGGCGGCCTCGGTGCGGTTGCGGTGCAGGACCGGCTTGTTGGCCACCTGGGCATACGTCAGGGCGACGCCGCGGTACTCGGGGCCGTGACGCCCGTCGGCGTTCTTGAAGTTCGGGTCGATCGCCAGGCCCACGCGGGCGGCGTTGTCCGCCCACTGCCGCTTGAGGTGGTCGGTGGGGGCCACCACGGTGAGCCGCTGCACCACGCCGGAGTCCATCAGGATCTTGGCCACGCGCAGGGCGAAGGTGGTCTTGCCCGCGCCCGGGGTGGCCACCGCGAGGAAGTCCTGCGGCGCCTCGCGCAGGTACTTCTCCAGCGCCTCCTGCTGCCACTGGCGCAGCTTGGGGGCGGTGCCCCACGCGGCGCGCTCGGGCAGGGCCGGCGGGAGGTCCTCGCCGACGTGGAACAGGTCCGGCTGGATGCCGTCCGGGGTGGGGGCGCCGCTCGTCTCGGAGCGGCCCTCAGCCACGACCGCGACCGAAGAACCCGCCGCGCCGGCCGCCGCCCGAGCCGGCGTCGTCGCCGTCCTGGGGATCGCGCAGGCCGTCGTAGATCTCCTGGCACAGGGGGCAGACGGGGAACTTGTTCGGGTCGCGGCCGGGCACCCACACCTTGCCGCACAGGGCGATCACGGGCTCGCCGGACAGCGCCGACTCCATGATCTTCTCCTTGCGGACGTAGTGCGCGAAGCGCTCGTGGTCCCCGGGCTCGACGTCCTGGAGCTGCTCTTCGCGCTCCAGCACGGAGGTGCCCCCGCCGGAGGGGGACAGCGGGTCGTTCTGGAACGGATCGGAGATGCTCATGGCCGTCATCCTACCGAGGACGACGCCGGCCGGCGGGCCCGCCCCGGGCCTCACCAGGACTGCACGGCCTGCAGGGTCTCGGCCTGGGCGCGGTCGTACCAGGCGGCGCCGGCGCGCACCCCCAGCCACAGGGCGAGGGCACCCCAGGCGAGGCCCACGGCGAGCGTGACCCAGCTCCAGACGGCCGCGCCGGTGACCAGCAGCACCACGAACGGCACCGCCATGGGCACGAGCAGGACGAGCGTGACGAGCAGGGACGTGCCCTGCACGAGCATGATCCGCATGGCCGCGCCCTGCGGGGTCTTCAGCGGGCTGTCGCCCGGCTTCGGCACGGGGTAGACCCACCGTGCGGAGACCAGGGCGCTCAGCCCCAGGCAGGCCCCCAGGACGCCGAGGGACACACCCAGGATCGCCGGCAGCACGGACCAGTCGCCGTGCATGGCCACGGTGGCCAGGGTCACCCCCGCGACGACGGGCAGCGCCCAGCCCAGCAGGCCCATGACGCGGCCGAGGCGGTCGTCGATCCCCTTCACGCCCGCGAGGACGTGGAGGTGGAAGGCCGTGTGGTCGTAGGCGATGTCCGCGGAGAGCGAGTAGCCCAGGGCCCACGCGGTGACGGGACCCGCCGCCAGGAGGATGGCCGTGGCCCCCTCGGGCCCGCTGGTGCCCATGAACCACAGGAGCACGAACATCAGCGGGACCGTGACCAGGGACGCCATGTAGCGCGGGTCCTTGAACCAGTACAGCTGCGCGCGGGCCGCGATCGCCGTGCGCGCGGACGTGGCCGGTCGGCCCAGCCAGCGCAGGTCCGTGGCGCGGTCCCCGCGCGGGGCGGCGGAGTCCGTGGAGCCCACCGCGGCCGGCTCCACGGTGCGGCGGATGGCGAGCATCCAGAGCGCTGCGGCGGCCACCGCCCACGCCAGGGCCACCAGCAGGCGCAGCCCGGCCAGCCCCCAGCGCCCCTCGGCCGCGGCCCAGCCCGCGCCGAGGCCGGCGCCGAAGGGGGTCCACACGGCCGCGTTTGCCAGCACGGGGCCGAGCCACAGCAGGTCGTCGATGGACTGCATCACCCGGGACAGCGCCACGCCGCCCAGCATGAGCGGGATGAGCACGAGCAGGGAGATCGCCTCCCGTACGCGGCGTCGGCCGGTGAAGGAGGACATCAGGCCGGTCACGCCGTAGCCCAGACACACGGCGGTGACGGCGCTGAGCACGGCGCCCACGGCGGCCGCCGCGAGCGCGGCCGGGGTGTCCCACCAGGACGCGGCGACGCCCAGCAGGCCCAGCAGCGTGAGGGCGCCGATCGGCGTCGTGAAGGTGGAGAGCAGCAGGCCGGCCACGAGGGTGCGGGCGGGCACCGGGAAGAGCACGAAGCTGGACGGGTCCAGGGTGGCGTCCACGCCCGTGACCAGCGGGGGCAGGATGGTCCACAGCAGCACGACGACGGCGGCGACCAGCACGGTGACCGCGCCGCGGACCGGGAGCTCGGCCTCGGGCAGGCCCACGACCAGCGCGGCCACGGCCATCGCCGCCATGCCGAAGAAGTACAGGGCGCCGAGGACCGACAGGACCAGGGTCAGCGTCGACCTGCGCCAGCCGTTGAGGGTCAGCGCCCAACGCAGGCGGGTGAGGGTCAGAGCCACGCCAGACCCTCCCCCGTGTGGCGGCCGCCGACGAGGTCCACGAAGCGCTCCTCCAGGTCCCGGCCGGCGCGCACCTCCTCGAGGGTGCCGGCCGCGCGCAGCACGCCCCCGGCGATCACGGCCACGTGCGAGCACATGCGCTGCACGAGGTCCATGACGTGGCTGGAGACGATCACGGTGCCGCCGCGCCCCACGTAGTCGTGCAGGATGTCCCGGATGTTCGCGGCGGAGACCGGGTCCACGGCCTCGAACGGCTCGTCGAGGACGAGGACGTCCGGGGCATGCACCATGGCGGCCGCCAGGTTGACCTTCTTGGTCATGCCCGCGGAGTAGTCCACCACGAGCTTGCGGCCGGCCTCCTCGAGGTCCATGACGCGCAGCAGGTCGGCGGTGCGGACGTCGACGGTGTCGCGGTCCAGGCCGTGGAGCAGGCCCGCGTAGGTGATGAGCTGGGCGCCGGTCAGGCGGTCGAAGGTGCGGACGCCGTCCGCGAGGACGCCGACGCGGCGCTTGGCCTCCAGGGGCTGTTCCCAGACGTCCACGCCGTGGATCCACACGCGCCCGGCGTCGGGGCGCAGCATGCCCGTGGCCATGGACAGCGCCGTCGTCTTGCCGGCGCCGTTGGGGCCGACCACGCCGAAGAAGGAGCCCGCGGGGACCTCCAGGTCCAGTCCGGCGAGGGCGACCTTCTCGCCGAAGCGCTTGGCCAGCCCCCGCGTGACGAGGGCGAGGTTCGGGTCCGGGGCATCCTGGGCACGCATGTCACACACGCTATCCGCACGCCTGAGGACGCCGCCTCCGCCCTGGGTAGGACATCGTGCGGCACCATCGGCCAGGCCTCGACCGTCCTGGGACTCGATTCCCCGCGACCCCGGTGGCTCAGTACAGCGCGGCGGCGAGGCGACGCCGGGAGGCGTGCACGCGCGGGTCCTCGGAGCCGACCACGATGTAGAGGTCCACGAGATGGGCGCGGGCCGCCTCCCGGTCCTCGCCGGGATGGGCGGCCACGAACCGGACCAGCCGGGCGAAGGCGTCCTCCACGTGACCGCCGAGCACGTCCAGGTCGGCCACGGCGGTCTGGGCGGCGAGCTCGTCGGGGCGCTCGGCGGCGGCGGCACGCACCGCGGCGGCATCCATGTCCCGGGTGCGCAGCATCAGGCGGGCGGCGGAGAGGCCCTGCCGGGCTGTCTCGTCCGCCGGGCTCTCCTTCAGGGCGTCCTCCCACGCGGCGACCGCGCCGGGCAGGTCGTCCGCGGCGAGGGCCTCATGGGCGCGACGGTGCAGCGGGGGCACGGGGGCGGGCTGCGGCGCGGCCGCGCCGTCGCGGGCCGGGGCCAGGGCGGGGACCCGCCCGGCGACGCCGTTCTGCCGCGCCACCTCGAGCAGCTGGCCCATGAGGCCGTCGAGGGCCTCCTGGGGCAGCTCCTGGTTGGCCAGCGGGACGGGCTGGCCGGCCACGACCGCGACGACGGCGGGGCCGGCCCCGATCCCGAACGCCTGCAGCAGCTGCGGCTCGGCGACGACGTCCAGACGCGCCATCACGACGGTCCCGGCCTGGGCGTCCGCGGCGTCGGCGAACTGGGTGGAGAGGGCCTCCGAGGTCGCGTCTCCCGGCACGTGCAGCACCAGGATCACCGGCACCTGGGTGGAGAGCTGGACGAGCTGCTCGAGCAGGCGGGAGTCGGCGTCGAGGACGGCCCAGGAGGCGGGCTCGCCGGGGGCGCCGGCACCCTGTGCACCCGCCCCCTGCGCGCCGGGCGCGGGGCGCGGGGTGCGCAGGGAGGAGAGGTCCACGGCCCCGCGCAGGGACGGGGAGGAGGGCTGGGAGGTCATGGCGGGTCCTTCCGGTCGACGGGCGGGGCCGGTCGCGGCGGCGGCCGCCCGGCTCCTGACTCGCCACCACGGTAGCCCCCGATACGGCGCCCGCGGGGCCCACGGCGGCCCCGCGCCCCTGCCGTACGCTGTCGGCGTGGACCACATCGAGGACTCCCCCGCCCCGTCCGGCCCGTCCCGCGGCGCCCGCCGCCTGCGCCTGGGCTCGCTGGTGCGCCGTCGGGAGGCGTTCCTGCCCAACGAGAGAGTGGACCCGCTGCCCCCCGGCTCCCCCGACGCGGCCCCCGCGGAGCCCGAAGTGCCCGAGTTGGCGCTCCGCGCCCCCGTGGCCGCCGGCTTCCTGCTGACCATGGGCGTCTGCCTCGCCGCCGTGCTCGTGTGGGTGGTGCTGGAGAACACGCAGCTGCTCGTGTGGATCGCCGCCGCCCTGTTCATCGCGCTCGGCCTGGACCCCGTGGTCCGGCTCGTGGAACGGTGGGGCGCCCCCCGCTGGGTCGGCGTCCTGCTCGCCGCCCTCGGGCTGGCGGCGGTGGCGGGCGCCGTCGTCGGGATGCTCGTCCCGGCGGTCGTGCAGCAGTCCACCCAGCTGATCACCGGCCTGCCCGACACGATCACCCAGATCATGGCCACCCCCTGGTTCCGGGAGGTCGACCGTCAGCTGCAGATCCAGCACGCCGTGCAGTCCTGGCTGGACGGGCTGACCAAGGACGGCGCGGCCGTCACCCAGCTCTTCGGCGGCCTCGTCGGCATCGGCCAGACCGTGATGAACGCGGTGTTCTCCACGATCGTCGTCGTGGTCCTCGCGCTCTACTTCCTGGCGTCCCTGCCGCACCTGAAGTACTGGGGCTACCGCCTGGCACCCCGGTCGAAGCGCCTGCGCGTGGAGGCCCTCGGCGAGGAGATCACCTTGTCCGTGGGCCACTACGTCATGGGCCAGACGGTGGTGGCGGTGCTCAACGGCACGGTCGCGTTCATCGCGCTGTCCGTGGCCGGCGGCCCGTTCCCCGTGCTCCTGGCCTTCGTGGCCGCCGTGATGGCGTTCATCCCGCTGGTCGGCGCGCTCATCGGCGGGACGATCCTCACCGCGGTCTGCCTGCTCGAGTCCTGGCAGGCGGCGGCGCTGTTCGCGGCGATCTACTTCGTCTACCTGCAGATCGAGGCCTACGTGGTCTCCCCGCGCGTCATGGCCCGCGCCGTCGCCGTGCCGGCGGCGGTGGGCGTCATCGCGGTGATCGCCGGCGGCACCCTGCTCGGCGTGCTCGGCGCCCTCATGGCCATCCCGACGGCGGCCGCCGTCCTGCTGATCGTCCGCGAGGTGCTGATCCCCCGGCAGGACGCCCGCTGAGTCCCCGGACGGCCGACGGCGATCGGTCCGCCGGCGGGGCCCTCAGCGGGAGGCGCGCGTGCGCCAGCAGGTGGGGTGCCAGTGGCGGCGGTCCGCGCCGGCGTCCTCGTCGCCCATGATCCAGTCCGAGCGCCAGGCCACCAGGTGCGCCTGCCCCTGCCGGATGGTCCGCCCGCAGCCGGGGCACGTGTAGTCCTTCACCGCCCGCCAGGAGGGGATGTCACGGACGTGCCAGCCGCCGTCGGACCCGGACTGGTGCGAGTAGCCGGGGTCCATGCCCAGCAGCTCCTCGAGCGGATCGGCCCGGCCGGGCCCGGGGCGGGAGCGCCGGGAGGCGCCGCCCGCGGCGCCCTCGCCCCGGCGGGGGGCGGCGGAGCGGCGGGGGCGGTTGGAGCGCGGCATGGTCACCATGCTGGCACACCCCCGGCCCCTAGACTGGGCCGGTGCGTCTCGTCATTGCCCGCTGCTCCGTCACCTACGAGGGGCGACTCAACGCCCACCTGCCCTCCGCCACGCGCCTGCTCATGGTCAAGGCGGACGGCTCCGTGCTGGTCCACTCCGACGGCGGCTCCTACAAGCCGCTGAACTGGATGTCCCCGCCGGCCACGCTGCACGTGGAGGAGCCCACCGAGGAGCAGGCCGCGGCCGGCGTGACCCAGGTGTGGCGGGTGCAGGCCAAGAAGTCCGACGACCGGCTCCTGGTCCTGCTCGAGGAGGTCCTGGCGGACGAGACCCACGAGCTGGGCGTGGACCCGGGCCTGGTCAAGGACGGCGTGGAGGCGGACCTGCAGCGTCTCCTCGCGGAGCAGATCGGTCTCCTCGGCGACGGGCACACGCTCGTGCGCCGCGAGTACATGACCGCGATCGGCCCCGTGGACATCCTCGCCAAGGGCCCCGGCGGGCAGACCGTGGCGGTGGAGCTCAAGCGCCGCGGTGACATCGACGGCGTCGAGCAGCTCACGCGTTACCTCGATCTCATGAACCGCGACCCCCTGCTCGCCCCCGTGACCGGCGTCTTCGCAGCCCAGCAGATCAAGCCGCAGGCCCGCACCCTCGCCGAGGACCGCGGGATCCGCTGCGTCACCCTCGACTACGACGCGATGCGCGGCGTGGACGACGCCGACGCCCGCCTGTTCTGAGCCGCCCGGCCATGACGGCGTCGGCCCTGCTCCGCACGACCGCCCCCTGGGTGGGGGCGGATCCGGGCGCCACCCCGGTGAGGGTGAGCGCCGTGTGGTCCGCCGGGCCGGACGGAGCGCTCCTCGTCTGGGCCGGGCTCGCCGAGCGGGTCCCGCAGGAGCTCTGGGAGACCGCGGTGGACGCGCCCGCCCTGCGGCTCAGTCCGGCGCTGACCTCCCACCACGTGCACGGCGGCGCAGGCGTGGACCTCGCCACTTCCCCCGCGGCGGACGTGCGGTCCTGGCTCGCGGCGCAGCGGCAGGCGGGCGTCGGGGCGGTGGTCGGGTCCCTGCCGACGCTCGCGGAGGACGCCCTCGCCGCGGCCCTGGACCGCCTGCGTCCCCTGTGGGCGGAGGGCCTGCTGGCCGGGGTGCACCTGGAGGGGCCGTTCCTCTCCCCCGCCCGCGCGGGGGCCCACGACCCCGCCCTGCTCCTGACGCCGCCCTCCCCCGCCGGCCGACGGGTGCGCGCCCTGATCGCCGCCCAGCCGGAGGGCTTCGTGCGCACGCTCACCCTGGCCCCCGAGCTCCCCGGCGCGGACGCGCTGACGCGGGAGCTGACAGGTACCGGCGTCGTGGTGTGTCCGGGGCACACGGATGCCGATGGGGCGACGACGCGCGCCTGGCTCCAGACCGCCGACGACGCGCGGGCGGCCGCGACCGCGGCGGGCCTCCCCGCGCCCACCCCGGTGGCGACGCACCTCTTCAACGGGATGCGGGGCTTCCACCACCGCGCCCCCGGGCCGCTGCCGGCGCTGCTGGGAGCCGCCCGCGCGGGCCGGGCCCGCCTGGAGCTCATCGGCGACGGCGTCCACGTGGACGACGAGGTCCTCACCGCGATCCTGGGCGACCCCGGCCTGGCCCCCGCGGCGTGCCTGGTCTCCGACGCCGTCGCGGCCACCGGCGCGACTCGGGGCACCGCGCACCGGCTGGGATCTCTCCCGATCCACGCGGCCCAGGACGGCCCGCGGGTCGGCGCCGATGAGCCGACGGGCCCTGCCGAAGCGGCCCTCGCCGGAGGGGCCGCCGACCTCCCGGAGATCGTGGGACGCCTCCTCCACAGCGACCTGGACCCCGACGCCGTGCTGCGCGCCGCCACGCACGTCCCCGCACGGACGCTGGGCGGGAGCCACGCCGTCCCCGTGGGGACCCCGGAGACGACGGAGCACGCCGCCCCCGGGGGCGACGTGCTCGTGTGGGCGCCAGACGGCGCCGTGACGGTGCTGCGGTCTCAGGCGGCGCCGGGCGGGCGCCACCACGACTGACCGGCCTGCGAGGGGCCGGCCTCGGTCCAGGCGCGGACGGCGCCGGCGACGTCGTCCTCCACCTCCAGGTCCACGGCGTCGTCCGAGCGCCCGGAGGCGTCCGTGATGCGCAGCCGCGTGTGGCCGGCCTCCGCGGCGGGCAGTCGGTCGACCTCCAGGCGCCAGCGCTCGGCGGACCACAGCCGACGCTCGGGCAGCAGGTGGTGGGACAGGACCAGCTCGTGCGAGCGGAAGCATCCGACGACCCGACACCGACGCCCGCCGTCCGTGACGAGGACCCCGGCGAAGCGCCCGGGTCCACGCACGAGGGCCCGGTGCCGTGCCCATCCGGCGAGCGCCAGCAGTGCGAACACCGCCAGCGCCCCGGAGAGCAGCAGCACCGGGCCCCTCATGTCTCGGCCTGAGATCAGGCCGCCGCCCCGCCCAGCTGGGCGGTGGCGGCCGCGATCACCACGCGGTCGTCGTCGACGGAGAAGAACCCGCCGTTGGCCTGCGCCGTGATCGTGCCGCCGTCGGTGGCGCGCACCACGACCTCGCCGTCGCCGAGGACGGCGAGCATCGGGGTGTGGCCCGGCAGGATGCCGATCTCACCGTTGATCGTGCGCGCCGAGACGGCGGACGCGGTTCCGGTCCAGATGGACTTCTCCTCGGAGACGATCTCCACGTTCAGCTCAGCCATGGATCAGCCCTCGGCCTGGATCTTGGCCCACTCGCGCTCGACGTCGTCCAGGCCGCCCACGTTGTAGAAGGCCTGCTCCGCCACGTGGTCCAGGTCGCCGTCGGCGATGGCCTTGAAGCCCTCGACGGTGTCCTTGATCGGCACGGTCGAGCCCTCGACGCCGGTGAACTGCTTGGCGGTGTAGGTGTTCTGCGAGAGGAACTGCTCCATCTTGCGCGCACGCGACACGGTGATCTTGTCCTCCTCGGAGAGCTCGTCCACACCGAGGATCGCGATGATGTCCTGCAGCTCCTTGTTCTTCTGGAGGATCTGCTTGACGCGGGTCGCGACGTCGTAGTGCTCCTGGCCCACGTACTGCGGGTCGAGGATGCGGGAGGTCGAGGCCAGCGGGTCCACCGCGGGGTACAGGCCGCGGGACGCGAGGTCACGGGTGAGGTTGGTGGTCGCGTCCAGGTGGGCGAACACGTTGGCCGGGGCCGGGTCCGTGTAGTCGTCCGCGGGCACGTACACGGCCTGCATCGACGTGATGGAGTGGCCGCGGGTGGAGGTGATGCGCTCCTGCAGCACGCCCATCTCGTCGGCCAGGTTCGGCTGGTAGCCCACGGCGGAGGGCATGCGGCCCAGCAGCGTGGAGACCTCGGAGCCGGCCTGCGAGAAGCGGAAGATGTTGTCGATGAAGAGCAGCACGTCCTGGTTCTGCACATCGCGGAAGTACTCCGCCATGGTCAGCGCGGACAGGGCCACGCGCAGACGCGTTCCCGGCGGCTCGTCCATCTGGCCGAACACGAGGGCGGTGTCCTTGAGGACGTCCGCCTCGTCCATCTCGACCCAGAGGTCGTTGCCCTCACGCGTGCGCTCGCCCACGCCGGCGAACACCGAGGTGCCGCCGAAGTTGCGGGCCACACGGGTGATCATCTCCTGGATGAGCACGGTCTTGCCCACGCCGGCGCCGCCGAACAGGCCGATCTTGCCGCCCTTGATGTAGGGGGTCAGCAGGTCGATCACCTTGATGCCGGTCTCCAGCATCTCGGTGGAGCCCTCGAGGGCGGCGAAGGACGGGGCCGGGCGGTGGATCGGCCAGCGCTCCTGGACGTCCAGCTCGGAGATCGGCATGTCCAGGGTCTCGCCGAGCACGTTGAAGAGGTGACCCTTCACGGCGTCGCCCACGGGAACGGAGATCGGGGCGCCGGTGTCCTGCACGTCGGCGCCGCGGACCAGGCCGTCGGTGGACTGCAGGGAGATCGCGCGGACCATGTTGTCGCCCAGGTGCTGGGCGACCTCGAAGGTCACGACGCGGGTCTGGCCGGCGAGCTCGACCGTCGCGGTCAGCGCGTTGTAGATCTCGGGCATCGCGTTCGCCGGGAACTCGGCGTCGATCACGGGGCCGATGACGCGGGCGACGCGCCCGGTGGCGCCGGCGGTGGGGGTGCCGGTGCCCTGGTCGGTGAAGGTGGCAGTCATCTCTCTCACTTCTATCGTGTGTGGATGGCGGGTCTGATGAGTCGAAGGGCTCAGGAGTTGTTGAGCGCGTCCGCGCCCGCGATGAGCTCGGTGAGCTCCTGGGTGATCTCGGCCTGACGGGCGTTGTTCATCCGGAGCGTGAACTCCTTGATGAGGCTCGAGGCGTTGTCACCGGCCGACTTCATGGCCCGCTGACGGTTGGCCAGCTCGGAGGCGGCCGACTGGAGCATGGCGTTGAAGATGCGCGACTCGATGTACTTCGGCAGCAGGGCGTCGAGGACCTCGTCCGCATCCGGCTCGAACTCGTACAGCGGCAGGACCTCCTCGGGGGAGACCACGTCCTGCTCCACGACCTCGAGGGGCAGCAGGCGGATCACGTGGGGGTTCTGCTTCACCAGCGAGACGAACTCGGTGAAGACCACGTGGATCTCGTCCACGCCCCCGGCGGCGGTGTCGGTGAGGAAGGACTCCACGAGGATCGTGCCGATCTCCTGGGCGCGCTCCGCCTTGGGGGCGTCCGTCTGACCCGTCCAGAGCTGCTTGTACTCGCGGCCGCGGAAGTCGAAGTACGTCTGCGCCTTGCGGCCCACGACGTAGACGTCGACGTCCTTGCCCTCCTCGTGCAGGGCGGTGAGCAGCTGCTCGGCCTTGCGCAGGACGTTGGCGGAGTACGCGCCGGCCAGGCCGCGGTCCGAGGACATGATGAGCACGGCGGCCCGGGTGGGGTTCTCCGGCTCGGTGGTCAGCACGTGGTCGATGTCGTGCTGGCTGGACACGGCGGTCACGGCGCGCGTGATCGCGTTCGCGTACGGCAGCGACTGGTTGACCCGCTCACGCGCCTTGGTGATGCGGGACGTGGCGATCAGCTCCATCGCCTTGAAGATCTTCTTCATCGACGTGGTCGATGCGATCTTCTGACGGTAGACCCGGATCTGGGCTCCCATGATGGTCCTTTCCGTGGCGGGAGGGCGGCCCGGCGCCGTCCCCGTGGGGTCCGACGCCGGACCGCTCCCTCACCGCAGCGCGGTCAGCGCTTCTGCTTGGTGATCTGCTCCTGCACGACCTGGTCCTGGCCGATCGCGGCGTGCTCCTCGTGGCCGGCGGCGACGCCGTCGTGGCCCGAGGCCTGGAAGCCCTTCTTGAAGGCGTCGATCTCGCGCTCCAGGGCGGAGACCGTCTCGTCCTCGAGCTTGCCGGTCGAGGCGATCTCGCCCAGCACCACATCCTTGCGGCGCAGGTGGTCGAGGAACTCGCGCTCGAAGCGCAGCACGTCCTCCACCGCCACGTCGTCGAGGTGGCCCTTGGAGCCGGCCCAGATCGCCACGACCTGGTCCTCGACGGGGTACGGGGAGTACTGCGGCTGCTTGAGCAGCTCCATCAGGCGCTCGCCGCGGGCGAGCTGGCGGCGGGTGGCCGGGTCCAGGTCGGAGGCGAACATCGAGAACGCCTGCTGGTCGCGGTACTGCGCCAGGTCCAGCTTCAGCGTGCCGGAGACCTTCTTCATGGCCTTGACCTGCGCGGCGCCGCCCACGCGGGACACCGAGATGCCCACGTCCACGGCCGGGCGCTGGTTGGCGTTGAAGAGGTCCGACTGCAGGAAGATCTGGCCGTCGGTGATGGAGATGACGTTGGTCGGGATGTAGGCCGACACGTCGTTCGCCTTGGTCTCGATGATCGGCAGGCCGGTCATGGAG
Source organism: Micrococcus porci (assembly GCF_020097155.1). Lineage (NCBI taxonomy): Bacteria > Bacillati > Actinomycetota > Actinomycetes > Micrococcales > Micrococcaceae > Micrococcus > Micrococcus porci. Next base: position 2,162,586 of record NZ_CP083691.1, read on the forward strand.
CCCGCGCCCATCTCGTCCGAGAGCTTGGCGCAGCGCTCGAGGAGGCGGGAGTGCAGGTAGAACACGTCACCCGGGTAGGCCTCGCGTCCCGGCGGGCGGCGGAGCAGCAGCGACACCGCGCGGTAGGCCTCGGCCTGCTTCGACAGGTCGTCGAAGATGATCAGGACGTGCTTGCCGCCGTACATCCAGTGCTGGCCGATGGCCGAGCCCGCGTAGGGCGCCAGGTACTTGAAGCCGGCCGGGTCGGACGCCGGGGAGGCCACGATGGTGGTGTACTCCAGGGCACCGTGCTCCTCCAGGGTGGAGCGCACCGCGGCGATGGTGGAGGCCTTCTGGCCCACGGCCACGTACACGCAGCGGACCTGCTTGTCCACGTCGCCGGTCTGCCAGTTGGCCTTCTGGTTCAGGATGGTGTCCACGGCGATGGCGGTCTTGCCGGTCTGACGGTCGCCGATGATCAGCTGGCGCTGGCCGCGGCCGATCGGGATCATCGCGTCGATGGCCTTCATGCCCGTCTGCAGCGGCTCGTGCACCGACTTGCGCTGGGTCACGGTGGGCGCCTGCAGCTCGAGGGCGCGGCGGCCCTCGGCCTCGATCGGGCCCAGGTCGTCCAGCGGGTGGCCCAGCGGATCCACGACGCGGCCCAGGAAGCCGTCGCCGACCGGCACGGAGAGGATCTCCCCGGTGCGCTGGACCTCCATGCCCTCGCGGATGTCCTGGAACTCGCCGAGGACGACGACGCCGATCTCACGGGCGTCGAGGTTCTGGGCGAGGCCGAGGATGCCGTTGGAGAAGCGCAGCAGCTCGTTCGCCATGACGGAGGGCAGGCCCTCCACACGGGCGATGCCGTCCGCCGCGGAGATGACGCGGCCCACCTCGGTGCGCGTGGTGTCCGACGGTTCGTACGATGCCGCGAAGTCGTTCAAGGCATTGCGGACATCGTCGGCGTTGATGGTCAGTTCGGCCATCTGCAGTCCCTGCTCTCTGTGCTTGGTGATCATCGACGTGACGATGATGCTGGTGGTCTGTGTGGTCCGTGGGACGGCCCGACCGGCGTGAAGCCGGTCAGGCCGCCATCCGGCGCTGGAGGTCGTTCAGTCGGCTGGCCATGGAGCCGTCGATGACGTCGTCCCCGACCTGCACGCGGATGCCGCCCACCACGGTGGGGTCCACGTTCACGTCGAGCACGAGGTCGCGTCCGAAGGCGCGGCGCAGGCCGGCGGCGAGCCGCTCCCGCTGACCGTCCTCGAGCGGACGGGCGACCGTCACCTCGGCGATCCACTGACGCTGACGCGTGGCGACGACATCCGCGTAGGAGCGCAGCGCCGTGGCCGGCTTGACGCCGCGGCCGTCGGTCACCGCGCGCTCGACGAGCAGCACGGCGGCCGGGGAGGCCTGGGCGCCGAGCAGTCGCCGCGCCAGCCCCGAGCGGGACTCGCGCGGGGCGCGCTGATCGGTCAGGGCGCGCTCGACCTCGTGCGAGTCCTGGAAGACGCGCTGGAAGCCGAGGAGCTCGCCCGAGAGGGCGGCCAGGCCGGCGTGACCGCCACGGGCCGCCTCGCCGGCGGCCGCGTCCGCGGCCACCGCCTCGAGGGCGTCCCCGAAGTCACGCTCGGCCGACCAGCGCCGGCCGGCCAGGTCCTTGAGGACCTGCAGGGCACCGGGGCTCACCCGGCCGCCGAACAGGGAGTCCAGGACGCCGTGGCGGCGCTCGGTGCTCCAGGCGGGGTCCGTGAGGGCACGCCGCAGCGCGCCCTGCTGGTCCACGACGTCCAGCGCCGCGAACAGCTCGCGTGCCAGCGCGACGCCGCCCTCGTCCAGCACCGTGCGGACCGACTCCAGGGAGGCGGTCAGCGAGTCACCCGATGCGCCCGTCATCATTCGGACACACCCGCGCTCTGGTGCCGGTCGAGGTCAGCGAGGAAGCGGTCCACCACGCGCTGCGAGCGGGCGTCGTCGTCGAGGGACTCGCCGACGATCTTGCTCGCCAGGGTGGTGGCCAGCGTGCCGACCTCGCCCTTGAGCTGGGCGGCGGCCTGCGTGCGCTCGGCCGCGATCTGCGTCTGGGCCTGCTCCGTGATGCGCGCCGCCTCGGCCGCGGCGCGCTCGCGCGCCTCCGCGACGATCTGGGCGCCCTCGGTGCGGGCCTCCTCGCGGATGCGGTTGGCCTCCTGGCGGGCGTCCGCCAGCTGGCCCTCGTAGTCCGCCATCATCTTGTTCGCCTCGGCCTGGGCCTTCTCGGCCTTCTCGAGACCGCCCTCGATGGCCTCGACGCGGTCCGTGTAGGACTTCTCGAGGGCCGGGACGACGAACTTGACGACGATGAACATCAGGACGGCGAAGCCCACCGTGGTGACGAGGATCTCCCACGGGTTCGGGACGAGCGGGTTCGCACCCTCCGCCGACGCGAGGATCAGTCCATTGCTGATCATGTTCTAACCATCCTTCGTTCGGGTGTCCTGTCTGGCGTGGGCCGGGCCGCCGCGGACACGGCGGCCGGCCCTGGCAGGGACAGGATCAGTTGATGACGAAGGCGAAGACCAGGCCGAGGATGGCCAGGGCCTCGGCGAGCGCGAAGCCCAGGAGGGCGATCGGCTGCAGGATGCGCTGGGCCTCGGGCTGGCGGGCGACGCCGTTGATGTAGGCGGCGAAGATGAGGCCCACGCCGATGGCGGAGCCGATGGCGGCGAGGCCGTAGCCGATCATGTTGAGGGAGCCGGAGATTTCCATGGTGCTTCCTTTCACGGGGCCGGAGGGTTCCGGCCGAGTTGGGGGGAGGTCTCTCTTCCCGGGCCCGCGCGGGCCGGGAAGGAGTCTGTGCGGGAGGTCCCGCCCCGGGTCCGGACGTCCGTTCAGGACGCGCCGGCCGGGAAGATCAGTGGTCGTTCGCGTCGATGGCGCCCTGGATGTACAGGGCGGTCAGCAGCGTGAAGACGAAGGCCTGGAGGTACATCAGGAGGATCTCCAGGAGGTACAGGGCCACGGAGGCGAGGATCACCAGCACACCGGTGCCGGCGAGCAGGGGGTTGCCGGTCTGCGTGATGAGGAAGGCCGCGCCCGCGCCGGCGAGCATGACGATCATGTGGCCGGCGAGCATCACGGCCATCAGACGCAGGGAGTGCGTCAGCGGGCGCACGATGAAGTTCGAGATGAACTCCAGCGGCACGAGCAGCGGCAGGATCCAGCCCGGGACGCCCGAGGGGACGACGGCCAGCTTGAAGTACTTCACGCCGTGGTGCTTGACGCCCACGCCGATCCAGATCGCGTAGACGATCAGCGCGATGGCGTACGCGGAGCCCGCGTGGGAGAACGAGGGCATCTGGAGCAGCGGGATGGCGCCGAAGAGGTTGTTCAGCAGCACGAAGAAGAAGATCGCGAAGAGCAGCGGCACCCACTGCTTGAAGTGCTTCTCGCCCATGACGTCGCGGCCGATGCCGTTGCGGACGAAGGCGTACCCGGACTCGGCGATCCACTGGGCGCGGCCGGGAACGAGCTTCGGCTTGCGCATGGCCCAGGCGAAGAAACCGGTGATCAGCACGACGGAGAGCAACACCAGCAGCATCTGCTTGCCGAAGCCCGTGCCGTACTCGGCGCCCCACGGCAGGAGATCCGGCAGGTGAGCGTCCGAGACGGACGGGGGCACGAATTCTGCGTTGGCCAGCACGAGGGGTAGCACGCGGTTCCTCTCCGAAGTGGTGCGCGACCGGCCCGCGGGCCCGGCCCTCGCACCGGACCTGGACCCGCGACGAGAGGGGACCGGAGAGCCTGGGAAGAGGACATCGAGCGGCGCACGAGGACCGTCGGTGTGTTCGCCGTAGACGATACCAAACGGGCGGCCGTGCTCCCTACCGCGATGCCGGTGAGAACGCGACCCTCGGCGCCTCGCGTCAGTCGGCGTAGATGCCGCGGCGGGTGCGTGCGAAGACGAGCACCTCGACGGCCTGCCACACGACGACGCCGACGAGCGCGCCGACCGCGACGGCCGTGCCGGACATCCACTCGGGCATGCGCAGGGTCGCGAGGAGCAGGGCGTAGAGCACCAGCTTGACGACGAACGCCCCCACGCTCAGGGGCAGGGCCGCCGCGCGGGCGCGGTCCCAGGCCACGGCCGTCGTCGCGCCCGTCAGGGCGGAGAGCACCAGGACCGCTCCCCCGCCGGTCAGCGCCGACAGACCCGCGGGACCGCCGTGGAGGACGGCGGCCACGGCCCCGCAGGCGAGCACGCCGACGGCGGTCGCGGCGCAGCACCAGCGCAGGATCCCCCACCATCCGGCGCGGTTCTCCCAGCGGCGGCGGGCAGGTCGGGCAGAGGCGGTCACGGCTGGTCCTTCGGCTGGGCGTCGGGGCGGGAGGCGGGCCGGGCGGCACGGGCGCGCAGGGGGTGCACCGTCAGCCAGGTGGCCACGGCCAACCCCGCGGCGGCGAGGAGCAGGACCACGGCGTCGTCGGCGAAGTTCAGGGAGAGCACGCCCCAGGCGACGATGAACGACCACAGCCACAGCACCCGGACGGCCTGGGCGTGCGTGAAGCCGCCGTCGACGAGACGGTGGTGCAGATGACCGCGGTCCGCGCCGAACGGACTCTCCCCGTGCGCGGCCCGGCGGATGACCGAGATCGTCAGGTCCGCCAGCGGAAGGGCCAGCACGGCGATCGGGAGCAGCACCGGCATGTAGGCCGGGACGTTGCGGAAGCGGAACCCCTCCAGGGCGTCGAGGTCGGCGGTCACGGCCACCGCCGCCGTCGAGAGCAGCAGCCCCAGCAGGAGGGCTCCCGACTCCCCCATGAAGATCCGCGCCGGATGGCGGTTGTAGGGCAGGAACCCGGCGCACGCCCCGATCAGCAGGGCCATGAGCAGCGTGGCCAGGTTGGAGTAGTCGAACTGGTCGATGGTGCGCGTCAACAGGTACGAGTACACGAAGAACGCCGAGCCGCCGATCAGCGCGACGCCGGCCGCGAGGCCGTCCAGGCCGTCGATGAAGTTGATGGCGTTCATGGTCAGGACCACGACGAAGACCGTGAGCGCGACCTGCACGGCCTCGCTGCCCACGTGGATCCAGCCCACGGGCAGGGCCGCGATCCGGATCCCTCCCAGCGCCACGGCGAGAGCGGCGAGGCTCTGGCCGCCGAGCTTGGCCCACCAGCGCAGGTCCACGAGGTCGTCGACGACGCCCAGCACCAGGATGATCCCGAGCGCGGCGAGCAGCCCGCGCATGGCGGAGGCGTCGGTGAAGATCCCCCCGAGGAACGGGACGGTACCCGCCACGGCGAGGCCGGCGAGCACGGCCGCGACCATGGCGACGCCCCCGAGCTTCGGCACCGGGGCGCGGTGGACGTCCCGGTCCCGGTGCGGCGTGTAGGCGCGTGCGCGCACCCCGACGCGCCGCACCCACGGGGTGAGCGCCAGGCACGTCAGGGCCGTGACGGCCGCGACCAGGAGGTAGGCGCGCACGCGGGGGCTCAGGCCTCCGGCGCGGCCGGCGGCGTGGTGAGCTCGGCGGGCACGGGCGGCTCCTCGCCCTCGGCGACGAGGTCCGGGACCACCGCGCGGAGGGCCTCGAGGGAGACGGCGCCCTGCCGGGCGACCCGGAAGGGGGTGACGGTGCAGTCCACGATGGTGGAGGGCTCCTGGGTGGCGCGCTCACCGCCGTCCAGGTAGAGGGCGACGGACTCGCCCAGCATCTCCTCCGCACCGCGGGCGGTCGTGGCCGCCGGCATCCCCGTGCGATTGGCGCTGGAGACGGCCATGGGGCCGACGGCGTACAGCAGCTCGCGGGTGACGGCGTCGTCGGGCACGCGCAGGGCGACCGTGCCCCGGGTCTCGCCGAGATCCCACGTCAGCGTGGGCTGGGAGCGCAGGATCAGGGTGAGGGCGCCGGGCCAGAAGCGTTCGGCCAGCTCCTCCGCGGCCTCGGGGACGTCGTAGGCCAGCCCCGCCATGACGGAGCGGTCCGAGATCAGCACCGGCGGGGGCATGGTGCGGCCGCGGCCCTTGGCGGCCAGCAGCACGGCCACGGCCGTCGGGGAGAACGCGTCCGCGCCGATGCCGTACACGGTGTCCGTGGGGAGGACCACGCAGGCGCGGTCGGCCAGCACGGCACGCGCGCGCTCGACGGCGGCGGTCAGGTCGGAGGGGTCGGAGACGTCGATGAACTCACTCACGGCTCCATTCTCCCATCCGAGGGCGGCGCGACGAGGGCACCCGTCCGCACGGCGGCCAGGAACCGCTCACGGCCGGTGTGGTCCGGCAGCACCCGGACGTCCTCGAAGCGACCCCCGAGGCGGGCCTCCGCGGCCAGGGCCTCCCCTTGCGCCTCGTGGTGCTCCATGACGAGCCGGCCCCCGGGTCGCAGGAGGCCCGCGGCGCGGGCGATGATCCCCCGGGGGATCCGCAGCCCGGCCGCGTCCCCGCCGTAGAGGGCCGTGGGCGGATCCGCGAGCGCCTCGGCCTGGACGGGCAGCTCCGCGTCCGGGACATACGGCGGATTGGAGAGGACGACGTCCACGGTGCCGTCCAGGTCCGCGCACGCGACAAGGGCATCGCCTTGTCGCAGGTCCACTCCGCGCGGCTCGAGGTTCCGTCGGGCCCACGCCAGGGCCGCGTCCTCCCGCTCGACGGCCGTCACCGCCACGTCGCGGTGGCGCTCCTCGGCCCAGGCGGCCACTGCGGCGGCGATCGCCCCCGAGCCCGTGCACAGGTCGACCACCCGCGCCGGCCCGTCCAGCACGGCCAGCGCCCGGATGCCCTCCTCCACCAGCAGCTCGGTCTCCGGCCGCGGGACGAACACCCCCGGGCCCACCTCGAGCGTGAGCCCGTGGAACGCGGCCGCCCCCGTGATGTGCTGCAGCGGCTCGCGCACGGCCCGGCGCTCCACCAGGGCTCCGAAGGCCTCCGCCTGCCCGGGGCCGGGCGCGGCCCCCGCGAGCACGCGGGCCAGCAGCGTGCCGCGGTCCCCGCCCAGCAGGTGGGACAGCAGCAGCTCCGCATCGGCCCGCGGGGAGTCCACGCCCGCGGCCCGCAGGGTGGCCGCGGCCTGCCGCAGCAGCGCCGACCAGTCCGCGGGCGGCGTCGCCGGTCCGGACGAGGTCACCGCGCCTCCTCCCCCAGCCGCGCCAAGCGACGCTGCTCGTCGAGGGCGACGCAGGAGTCGATCACCGGGTCGAGCGCCCCGTCCAGGACAGCGTCGAGGTTGTGCGCCTTGAAGCCGGTGCGGTGGTCGGCGATGCGGTTCTCCGGGAAGTTGTAGGTGCGGATCCGCTCGGAGCGGTCCATGGTGCGCACCTGGGCCGAGCGCGCGGCCGAGTCCTCCGCGTCCCGCTCCGCCCGCTGTCGCTCCAGCAGGCGCGAGCGCAGCACCCGCAGCGCCGCCTCCCGGTTCTGGATCTGCGACTTCTCGTTCTGCATGGACACGACGATCCCCGTGGGCAGGTGCGTCAGGCGCACCGCGGAGTCGGTGGTGTTGACGGACTGGCCGCCCGGCCCGGAGGAGCGGAACACGTCCGTCTTGAGGTCGTTGGGGTCGATCTGCACCTCGTCGGGGGCGTCGGCCTCGGGCAGCACGAGCACGCCGGCGGCCGAGGTGTGGATGCGCCCGGCGGACTCCGTGACCGGCACCCGCTGGACGCGATGCACCCCGCCCTCGTGCTTCAGGCGGGCGTAGACGCCCTCCGCCGGGTCCTGGGCGGAGCCGCGCACCGCCACGTGGACGTCCTTGAAGCCGCCCAGGTCCGAGTGGGTGGCCGAGAGGACCTCCGTCCGCCAGCCCCGCGACTCCGCGTAGCGCAGGTACATGCGCAGCAGGTCGCCGGCGAACAGCGCGGCCTCCTCGCCGCCCTCGCCGCCCTTGATCTCGAGGATCACGTCGCGCCCGTCGTCCGGGTCCCGCGGGATCAGCAGCCGGCGCAGGCGCTCGGCCGCCTCGTCCGCGGCGGCCTCCAAGGCGGGCACCTCCGCGGCGAAGGCGGCGGCGTCCTCCCCCGGCGCCGCGGCCAGCTCCCTCGCGTCGTCCCGGTCCGCCACCGCCTGCTCCCACTCCCGGTGGGCCGCGACCACCGCCCCCAGCTCCGCGTACCGCCGCCCCACGCGGCGGGCGCGGGCGGCGTCGGCGTGGAGCGCGGGGTCGGAGAGCTGGCCGGCCAGCTCGCGGTGCTCGGCGAGCAGACGCTCGACGGACTCGAACACGGTGCCTCCTGGTGACGGGTCGGGGTGGCGGGACGGGGCGGACGACGACGGCCCCGCCGCCGGACCGCGCGGGTCCGACGGCGGGGCCGCACGGTCAGGCGGGACTCAGTCGTCGCCCTTGGAGCCCAGCGTGGTCTTGGAGACCAGCATGAGGAACTCCGCGTTGGACGCGGTGTCCTTGATCTTGTTGGTGAGCAGCTCGAGGGCCTGCTGGGTGTCCAGGCCGGAGAGGACGCGGCGCAGCTTCCACATGATCTTGACCTCCTCCGGGGAGAGCAGGACCTCCTCGCGGCGGGTGCCGGACGCGTTGACGTCCACCGCCGGGAAGATGCGGCGCTCGGCGAGCTGCCGGGACAGCCGCAGCTCCATGTTGCCGGTGCCCTTGAACTCCTCGAAGATGACCTCGTCCATGCGGGAGCCGGTCTCCACCAGGGCGGTGGCGAGGATGGTCAGCGAGCCGCCGTTCTCGATGTTGCGCGCGGCGCCGAAGAACTTCTTCGGCGGGTACAGCGCGGCCGAGTCGACGCCGCCGGAGAGGATGCGGCCCGAGGCCGGGGCGGCCAGGTTGTAGGCGCGGCCCAGGCGGGTCATGGAGTCGAGGAGCACGACGACGTCGCGGCCCATCTCCACGAGGCGCTTGGCGCGCTCGATGGCCAGCTCCGCCACGGTGGTGTGGTCCTCGGCCGGGCGGTCGAAGGTGGAGGCGATGACCTCGCCGGCCACGGAGCGCTGCATGTCCGTGACCTCCTCGGGACGCTCGTCCACGAGGACCATCATCAGGTGCACCTCGGGGTTGTTCCGGGTGATGGCGTTGGCGATGGACTGCAGGATCATCGTCTTGCCCGCCTTGGGCGGGGAGACGATCAGGCCGCGCTGGCCCTTGCCGATGGGGCTGATGAGGTCGATCACGCGCGGGCCGACCAGCTTGTGGTCGGACTCCAGGCGCAGGCGCTCGGTGGGGTACAGCGGCACGAGCTTGCCGAACTCCACGCGCTGCGGGTTCTCCTCCGCCGGCTGGCCGTTCACGGTGGTGACCTTGACCAGCGCGTTGAACTTCTGGTTGCGGCCGCCGCCGGAGTGCGGCTTCTCGCCCTCGCGCGGGGCGCGGATCGCGCCGACGACGGCGTCGCCCTTGCGCAGGCCGAACTTCTTGACCATGGCCAGGGAGACGTAGACGTCCTTCTCCCCCGGCAGGTACCCGGAGGTGCGGACGAACGCGTAGTTGTCCAGCACGTCGAGGATGCCGGCGACGGGCTGGAGGACGTCGTCCTCGGTCACCTCGACGTCGTCCACCTCGGGCCCGCGGGAGCGGCGGTTGCGCCCGCGGTCGTTGCGGTTGCGGCGGTTGCGGCCGCGGCGGCCGTCCTCGTCGCGGTCCTCGCGCCGCCCGTTGCCGCGGTCGCTGCGCTTCTGGCCGTCGCCGCCCTGGCCGCGACCGGACTCCTCCTCGCGGTCCTCTCGGCGGCCGCCCTGGGAGCGATCCTCACCCTGGCCGTTGGCCCGCTCGCCGTTGGCCCGCTCGCCGTTCTGGCGGTCCGCGTTCTGACGCTCGCCGCGGTCGCGGTCGCCGCGGCCCCGGCGGGAGCGGGAACGGCCCTCGGCGCGCTCCTCGTCGCCGTCCTGCTCGCGACGGGTCTCCTCGCCGGCGCCACGGCCGGACTCCTGCTTCTCGTCCTGCGCGCCGTCCTGCTGCTCGTCGCGCGCGGCGCGGTCGCCGCGCCGACGGCGGGAGCGGCCCGAGCCGGCCTCCTGGGCGCCGGACTCGGCGGACGCCTCGGCGCGCGCGGGGGCGTCCTCGGTCTCGGCGGCGGGCTGCTCGTCGGCGGGGGCCTGCGTGGCCTCGGCGGGCTGGTCGGCGGCCACGGCGCCGTCGGAGTCGGCGCGGCGGGAGCGGCGGCGTGAGCGCGGGGCCTGCTCCGCGGCCGGGGCCTCGGCGGCCTCCGCCTGCGCGGCCGGGGCGGCGGCCGCCTGGGCCGCGGCGTCGCGGTCGGCCACGGAGCCGCCGCGCTGGTGGTCGGAGATCGCCGCCACCAGGTCGGACTTGCGCATGCGCGAGCCGCCGGTGATGCCGAGCTGGGAGGCCAGGGCCTGCAGCTGGGCGAGCTTGAGAGAGGCCAGCCCGCCGCCGGCGGTGGTCTGGTCGGGGGATTCGGTCACGAAGGTTCCTTCTCCGTCGTCAGCAGCCGCGCGGCGCGTCACGCGCGGCGGGCTGAGGTGGGCGCCCGGTCGGCGCGCGCAGCGGCGAGCCTGAGAACCGGGCCTGTGGTCTTCCCTGGCGGCGCCTCCCCGAGCCCACGCGCAGTCACTGCGTGGCGGGGGCGGAGGCACCGGAACTCGATCGGCCGGGACGCGGCGACGCGCGGCGCACGACGGGCGTGCGGGGCGGCCGGTCAGCCGTGATGGAGTGGCTCCACCCTAGCACCCTCGGCCGCCACGCCGGGCACCAGCACGCGCCACGCGGCCCCGGTCTCCGGCGCCAGGGCGCGCATCGCCTCCGCGGCGCGCTCGGCATCGGCCGGGGTCGGGGCCAGCACCAGGACGGTGGGCCCGGCGCCCGAGACGACGGCGGCGTGGCCCTGCTCCCGCAGCCCCCGCACCAGCGCGGCCGAGGGCGGCATGGCGGAGGCGCGGGCGTCCTGATGGAGCCAGTCCCTCGTCGCCGGCAGCAGGAGGTCGGGGCGGGAGGCCAGCGCGAGCGTGAGGAGGGCGGCACGGCCCGCCTGCTCGGCCGCGACGGCGTGCGGCACGGACTCCGGCAGGGCGGCCCGGGCGGCATGGGTGGACAGCGTGACGTCCGGGATGCCGATCACGGGGGTGATCTGCGGGTGCAGCGCGACCGCGGCCGTGGCCCAGCCGGGCCCGCCGTCGCGGTGCCAGGAGACGGACGCCCCTCCGGAGAGGGCCGGGGCGACGTTGTCCGGGTGGCCCTCGCGGCGGGCGGTGACGTCCAGCAACTCCGCGGCGGAGAGCCGCTCGTCGGCGGGCAGCAGCGCCTCGGCGGCGAGCACCGCGGTGACCACGGCCGCCGCCGAGGAGCCCAGACCGCGGGCGTGCGGGATGCGGTTCACGGCCGTCAGCGCCAGCCCCGGGGCGCGGAACCGGCGCCGGGTCAGGTGCGCGTGGGCGAGCCGGAGGACCAGGTGCTCCCCGTCCGTGGGGAGCTCCGCGGCCCCCTCCCCCGTCACGACGGCCGTGTCCGGTCCGTCCACGACGGTCAGCGTCACCTCGTCCCGCAGCTCCAGGGCCAGGCCCAGGGCGTCGAAGCCGGGCCCCAGGTTGGCCGAGGTCGCGGGCGCCAGGACGCGGGCGCCGGTGCCGGGGGTGAGGTCGCGCAGCTCACGCATGGGCTCAGGTCAGCCCCAGCGCCTCGGCCACGGTCACCACGTCGAACGGCACCGAGCGCGGGGTCACGTCGTCGCCGTCGGCGCCCTTGAGGGCCCACTGCGGGTCCTTCAGGCCGTGGCCGGTGACGGTGATGACCCACGTCTTGCCCGCGGGCACGTTCCCCGCGGCGTGGTGCTTGATGAGACCCGCGACGCCGGCCGCGGACGCCGGCTCCACGAACACCCCCTCCTTGGAGGACAGCCAGCGGTGCGCGGCGAGGATCTCCTCGTCCGTGACGGAGTCGATCATGCCGCCGGAGGCGTCGCGGGCCGCGGTGGCCTGGTCCCAGGACGCCGGGTTGCCGATGCGGATCGCGGTGGCGATGGTCTCCGGCTCCGTGACCGGGTGGCCCAGCACCAACGGGGCCGCGCCGGCCGCCTGGAAGCCCCACATCACCGGGGTCTTGGTGGCCACGGCGGGCAGCTCCTCGTCCGAGGTGCCCGGGTGCGGGTTCACGTAGGGGCGGGAGTACTCCTGGTAGCCCTTCCAGTACGCGGTGATGTTGCCCGCGTTGCCCACCGGCAGCAGGTGGTAGTCGGGGGCGTCGCCCAGCAGGTCCACGACCTCGAAGGCGGCCGTCTTCTGGCCCTCGATGCGCGCCGGGTTCACCGAGTTCACCAGGAACACCGGGTAGTTCTCCGAGAGCTTGCGCGCGATGTCGAGGCAGTTGTCGAAGTTGCCCTGCACCTGGAGGATCTCCGCACCGTGCGCCACGGCCTGGGACATCTTGCCCATCGAGATCTTGCCCTCGGGCACCAGCACGGCGCACGTGAGCCCGGCCTGCGCGGCGAACGCGGCCGCCGAGGCCGAGGTGTTGCCGGTGGAGGCGCACACCACGGCCTTCGCGCCGTTCTCCACGGCGGCCGTGATGGCCATGGTCATGCCGCGGTCCTTGAACGAGCCCGTCGGGTTCATGCCCTCGAACTTGACGTAGACCTCGCCCTCGACGAGCTCGGACAGGTGCGGTGCCCGGATCAGGGGGGTGCCGCCCTCGCCCAGGGAGACCACGCGGGTGTCCTCGGTGACGGGCAGGCGGCCGGCGTACTCGCGGATGACTCCGCGCCAGACGTGGGCCATGGGTCAGTTCCCTTCGACTCGCAGGACGGACGCCACCTCGTGCACGGCGTCCAGGGTGGTCAGCTCGGCGACGACGTCGTCGAGGTCGCGCTGGCGGGCGCGGTGGGTGATCAGGCGCAGGGAGGCGCCCGCGGCGTCGTCGGCGCCCTGCACCTGGCGGAGCGTCTCGATGGACACGCCGTGCTCCTCGAACACGCCGGCCACGCGGCGCAGCACGCCGGGCTGGTCGGCGACGCGCAGCACCACCATGCAGGAGGTGCGCGCCTCGGAGACGTCGAGCGCGGGCAGCGCGGCGACGGGGGTGCGCAGACGGGCCGGGCCGCCGCGGACGATGCGCTGGCCGATCGCGACGGCGTCGCCCATCACCGCGGACGCCGTGGGCGCGCCGCCGGCCCCGGGGCCGTAGAACATCAGCTGACCGGCGTTCTCCGCCTCCACGAACACGGCGTTGTAGGCGCCGCGCACGGAGCCCAACGGGTGCTCGCGGGGGATGAGGGTGGGGTGCACGCGCAGGATCGCGCCCGCCGTGCCGTCCCGGGCGGTGTCCCGCTCGGCGATCGCCAGCAGCTTGATGACGTAGCCGGCGTCCGCGGCGGCCGCGTTGTCCTCGGCTGTGACCTCCGTGATGCCCTCCACGGAGACCTGGTCCAGGGTGTAGGACGAGCCGAAGGCCAGCGTGGCCAGGATGGCCGCCTTCGCCGCGGCGTCGAACCCGCCCACGTCCGCGGTGGGGTCCGCCTCCGCGTAGCCCAGGCGCTGGGCCTCGGCCAGGGCGTCAGCGAAGGAGGCGCCCTCCGTGTCCATGCGGTCGAGGATGAAGTTGGTCGTGCCGTTGGCGATGCCCATGACGCGGTTGACGGTGTCGCCCGAGAGCGAGTCGCGCAGGGGCCGCAGGATCGGGATCGCGCCGGCGACGGCGGCCTCGAAGCTGAGCTGGGCGCCGGTCTCGGAGGCGAGGCGGTAGAGCTCCTCGCCGTGCTCGGCCAGCAGGGCCTTGTTGCCGGTCACGACGGACGTGCCGACCTGGAGGGCGCGGCGGATCAGCGAGCGGGCGGGCTCGATGCCGCCCATCAGCTCGATGACCAGGTCCGCCCCGTCCACGAGCGCCTCCGCGTCCGTGGTGTACAGGGAGGGGTCGGCCTGCCAGTCGCGCACCGCGGCGGTGTCCCGGACGGCGATGCCGGTGAGCTCGAGGCGCACCCCGACGCGGTCCGCGAGGACGGCCGCGTCCTCGGTGAGGATGCGCGCGGCCTGGGACCCCACGGTGCCGCCGCCGAGCAGCGCCACCCTCAGGGCGTCGCGGGCGGGAGCGGGCGCGGTCTGCGCAGCGGATGCGGTGGGCTCGGCCATGGTCCTCCGTCGGTCGGGGCGGGTGCGGTGGGCGCGGCGCCGTCGCGGACGACGCCGGGCGCGGCCCCCAATCTATCGGCCTGGGCGGGGGCCGCGGCCCGCGCGTCGGGCCGTGACCGGGCGCCGACGGTTCAGGCCGGGTTCTGCGGATCGACCTCACGCCGCAGCAGGTCGTCCAGGGTCTCGCGCCGGACGATCTCCCGCGCCTCGCCGTCGCGCACGGCCACCACGGCCGGGCGCAGCAGGGCGTTGTAGTTGGAGGACATCGAGTGGGTGTAGGCGCCCGTGGCGGGCACCGCCAGCAGGTCGCCGCGGGCCACGTCCTCCGGCAGCCAGACGTCGCGGACCAGGATGTCCCCGGACTCGCAGTGCTTGCCCACCACGCGGGACAGCGCGGGAGCGGCGTCCGAGGTGCGGGAGGCCAGCGCCGCGGTGTAGTCCGCGTCGTAGAGCACCGGGCGCGGGTTGTCCGACATGCCGCCGTCCACGGCGACGTACCGGCGCGAGGCGGTGCCGTCGTCGGGAGCGTCCACGTCCACGGTCTTGGTCACGCCCACGGAGTAGAGGGTGAGCCCGGCGGGGCCGGAGATCGCGCGGCCCGGCTCGATCGAGATCCGCGGGCACGTCAGGCCCAGCCGCTCCACGGCCTTCTGGACGTCGTCCGCGAGCGCGTCGGCGATCTCCGCGGCCGGACGGGGCTCGTCCACCGCGGTGTAGGCGATGCCGTGGCCGCCGCCGAGGTCCAGCTCCGGCAACTCGACGCCGTGCTCGTCCTTGACCTCGGCGAGGAACCCCAGCACGCGCTCGGCGGCCAGGCCGAAGCCGTCGGCCTCGAAGATCTGCGAGCCGATGTGGCAGTGCAGGCCGAGGAGGCGGATCGAGTCCGCCTGCAGGGCGGTCCGCACGGCGACGGCGGCCGGGGCCACGCCGGCCTCGTTCCCGTCCCGCCCGGTGGCGGACGGGGTGAGGGAGAGCCCGAACTTCTGGTCCTCGTGGGCTGTGGCGATGAAGTCGTGTGTGTGGGCGTGCACACCCGGCGTCACGCGCAGCATCACGGGGGCGATCTGCCCGCGCTCGGCCGCGAGCGCCGCGAGGAATTCGAGCTCGTCCACGGAGTCCACGATGATCCGGCCGACGCCGGCGTCCAGGGCCGTCGCGAGCTCCGCGGCGGACTTGTTGTTGCCGTGCAGGCCGATGTGCTCGGGCAGCACGCCGGCGCGCAGGGCGATGGCCAGCTCACCGCCCGAGGCGGTGTCCACGCGCAACCCCTCCTCGGCGGCCCAGCGGGCCGTGGAGAGGGTGAGCATCGACTTCCCGGCGAAGTACACGTCGGCGCCGCCGCAGAGCGACTCGAAGGCCGCGTCGAAGCCCTCGCGGAAGGCGCGGGCGCGGGCGCGGAAGTCGTCCTCGTCCAGCACCAGCACCGGGGTGCCGAACCGCTCGGCCAGCACGGAGGCGGGCACGCCCTGCACGGCGAGCTCGCCGGCCGCGTCCCGGGCCACGCCCGAGGACCAGACCAGCGGCGCCAGGGCGTCGGGGTCCGCGGGCGCCGGCAGCCAGGCCGGGGCGAGCGGGTGGGCGGACTGCGGGGCGGTCTCGGTCACGGTCTCCTCCAGGTTCACGGAGCCGGCGTTCACATGGTCTCCGGCGCGGACACGCCGAGCAGTCCCAGGCCGTTGCGCAGCACCTGGGCTGCGGCGTCGTTGAGCCACAGGCGGGTGCGGTTGACGTCCTCGACCGGGGCCGGGGTGCCGTCCTCGAGCGGGACGGGCACGATGCGCTGGGCGGCGTACCAGGAGTGGTACGCGCCGGCGATGACCTCGAGGTGGCGGGCCACGCGGTGCGGCTCGCGCAGGCGCGCCGCCGAGGCCACGACGGCGGGGAACTCCGCCAGCTGGGCGAGCAGCTCGGACTCGGTGGGGTCGGTCAGCAGCGACGCGTCGAACGCGCAGCGGTCCACCCCGTGCGCGGCGGCCGTGCGGGCGGCGCCGCAGGCGCGGGCGTGCGCGTACTGCACGTAGTAGACCGGGTTGTCGTTGGTCTGCGAGCGCAGCAGCTCCGGGTCGATGGTGATGGGCGAGTCCGCGGGGTAGCGGGCCAGGTCGTAGCGCAGGGCGTCCTTGCCCAGCCACTGGACCAGGTCCTTGAGCTCGATGATGTTGCCGGCGCGCTTGGAGAGCTTGGCGCCGTTCACGGAGATCAGCTGGCCGATGAGGATCTCGATGTTCTCCTCGGGGTCGTCGCCGGCGGCCGCGGCGATCGCCTTGAGGCGCCCGACGTAGCCGTGGTGGTCCGCGCCCAGCAGGTACACCTTCTCCTCGAAGCCGCGGTCGCGCTTGTCCAGGTAGTAGGCGGCGTCGGCGGCGAAGTAGGTGGGCTCGCCGTTCGCGCGGATCATCACGCGGTCCTTGTCGTCCCCGAAGTCGGTGGTCCTCAGCCACACGGCGCCCTCGCGGTCCTCCACGTGGCCCTGCTCGCGCAGGCGGTCCACGGCGGCCTGGATGGCGCCGGACTCGTGGAGGCGGGTCTCGGACGTGAACACGTCGAAGTGCACGTCGAACGCCGCCAGGGTGTCCTTGATGTCCTGCATCTGCAGCTCGTAGGCGGCCTGGCGGACCACGGGGCGGGCGGCGTCGTCGGTCAGCTCGCGCACCTGCGGGTGGTCGGTCGCGACGGCGTCGGCCAGGTCCTTGACGTAGGCGCCGGGGTAGCCGCCCTCGGGGACGTCGCGGCCGGCCATGCGGGCCAGGACGGAGTCGGCGAACACGTTCATCTGGTTGCCGGCGTCGTTGATGTAGTACTCGGCGGTGACGTCCGCGCCGGAGGCGCGCAGCAGGCGGACGATCGCGTCGCCCAGGGCGGCCCAGCGGGTGTGGCCGATGTGCAGCGGGCCCGTGGGGTTGGCGGAGACGAACTCCATGTTCACGGTGTGGCCGGCCAGGGCCTCGTTGCGGCCGTAGGCCTCGCCCGCCTCCACGATCTGCCGGGCCAGTTCGCCCGCGGCGGCGGCGTCGAGGGTGATGTTCAGGAAGCCGGGGCCGGCGACGTCGACCGTCGCCACACCGGGCTGCTCCCCCACGCGCGAGGCCAGGGCCGAGGCGAACTCGCGCGGGTTCATGCCCGCCTGCTTGGCGAACTGCAGAGCCACGTTGGTGGCCCAGTCCCCGTGCTCGCGGCTGCGGGGGCGCTCCACCTTCACGCGGTCCGCGGACAGCTGCTCGCGCAGCTCGGCGGGGAGCTCGCCGGCGTCGACGGCGGCCAGCAGCTGGGCATGGATCAGGGCGGAGAGTTCTTCGGGCTTCACCCGCGCAAGTCTACGGATCCGGGCGCGGGGGTGCGCGCATGCGTCCGGCGGCGCGGGGGCCCGGGGAGCCGCACGGTGGCGTCCGGCCTTAACGTGTCCAGGCCCTCCCGTAGCGTCGGCGGGCCCCCGCCCCGCCTTCCCCCAGGAGCACGACCGACCATGATGGGCCCCTCCCACGCCGTGACCGGAGCCGCCGGCTGGCTCGCGCTGACCGGACCGCTGGCCGACCTCGCGGGGGTGTACGTGGGACCCCAGGTGCAGCTGGTGGGGGCGCTGACCACCGCGGGGGCGGCGTTGATCAGCGACTGGGACCACCCGCGTGCGACGATCGCCACGGCGCTGCCCCCGTTGAGCACGGTGCTGGCGCGGTTCATCCGCCGCGCGGCGGGCGGGCATCGGCGGGGGACGCACTCGTTCGTGGGGCTGGCGGCGTTCACGGCCGTCACCTGGGTGCTGACGCCGCTGACCGTCACCGTGGGCTCCGTGACCTTCTCGGCCGGCCAGGGCGTGGTGGCCGCGTTCCTGGCCGCGGTGGCCGCTCGGATCCTGCGCGTGGCCCCGGGCCCGGTGACCGGCTGGGCGGTGGGGCTGGCTGCCGGCGCGCTCGCCGGGACGACGGCGCCCGGCGCCACCTGGCTCACGGTCTCCGTGGCGCTGGGCGTGGGGCTGCACATCGTCGGGGACATGCTCACGACGCGCGGGGTGGCCCTGCTCTGGCCCGCCCTGCCGGACCCCCCGGTCCCCACCCCGTTCTGGCTCCCCGGCGGGCGGTTCCGCCTGCCCCTGCTCGGCCGGGCGGGGTCCTGGCGGGAGTGGGTGGTGGCCACGGCGTGCACCGTCTACGTCGTGGGGGCGGTGTCGGCCGTCGTCCGCGCGCTGCTCGCGGCGGCCGACCCGGCGGCGTGGCCGCTGCCGGGGCCGTTCGCGTAGCGGGGCGGGGCCGCCGCCGGGGTCAGTTCCGGTCCGCCCACGCGGCGTGGCCGCCCGCCAGGGAGAGCACGCGGTCCGCCGCCTCCGGCGCGGCGGCGACGACGGCCTCCCGCGCCCGCGCGGACCGTGCCCCGGCGGCGCAGTAGACCACCACGGTGCGGCCCGACTCCGGCGAGTGCGCGGCCGGGTCGGCGAGCACCTCGTCGAGGCGGACGTGGCGGTCCTCCGCGGCGGCGGGCGCCGAGATCCGGGCGAGGCCGCGCTCCCAGTCCTCGCGGACGTCGAGGAGGGTCAACGCCGCGGCGCGTTCCGGGTCGGCGAGCAGGGCGGCCAACCCGGCCGGGGTGATCTCCCCCGACTCGACGGGGTCCGCCCCGCCCCGCGGCACGGTGTGAGCGGACAGGTCCGTCACGGACGTCCGCTCCGGGTCCGGCACCAGGCGCAGGGTGCTGAACCGCATGGTGAGGGCGTCCACGGACAGGAGCCGGCCGGTGAGGGGCTCCCCCACCCCGGCCAGGAGCTTGACCGCCTCGGCGGCCATGAGGGAGCCGACGATGCCGGGCAGCACGCCGAGCACGCCGGCCTGCGCGCACGTGGGGACGTCGCCGGGTTCGGGCTCCTCCGGGAACACGTCCCGGTACAGCGGCCCGCCGGGGGCGAAGACGCTCACCTGCCCCGCGAACCGCAGGATCGCGCCCCACACGACGGGCACCCCGGTGATCTCGCCGGCGTCCGCCACGAGGTAGCGCGTGGCGTAGTTGTCCGAGCCGTCCACCACCAGGTCGACGGCGCCCACGAGTTCCAGCGCGTTCGCCGCGGCGAGCCGCTGCCGGTGCTCCACCACGCGGATCTCCGGGTGCAGCCCGCGCATCGTCTCGGCGGCCGAGGCGGTCTTGGGACGGCCGAGGTCGGTCTCGACGTGGATCACCTGGCGGTGCAGGTTCGAGCGGTCCACCACGTCGTCGTCGACGACGTGCACCTCCCCCACCCCCGCGGCCGCCAGGTAGGTGAGCACGGGGGCGCCGAGCCCGCCCGCGCCGACGACGAGCACGCGGGAGCGCAGCAGCGCCAGCTGAGCCTCGGGGCCGAAGCCGTCCAGGCCCAGGTGGCGGGCGAAGCGCTGCAGCTGGGTGTCGGAGAGCTCATCCAGCGAGTGCGGCGCCCGGTCCTCGGGGACGAGCGGCTCCCCCGCCGGCCGGCTCACGCCCGCTCCTCGGCTCCGCCGATCCGCCCGGCCATCGGGGAGGACGCCAGGGCGTGGAGCCGACGCGGGATGCGCCCGGCCCGGTGCGCGTGGTAGCCGGCCTCGAGCGCGAGGCGGCAGGCGTGCGCCATGCGGGCCGGCTCGGCGGCGCGGGTGATGGCGGAGGCCGCCAGGACGGCGTCGCAGCCGGCCTCCATGGCCAGGGCGACGTCCGAGGCGGTGCCGACGCCGGCGTCGAGCACGACCGGCACCCCGGCGCGCGAGACGATCAGCTCCAGGTTGGTCCGGTTGAGGATCCCCAGCCCGGAGCCGATGGGCGAGCCCAGGGGCATGACCGCGGCGGCACCCGCGTGCTCCAGGCGCAGGGCCATGGCCGGGTCGTCCGAGGTGTAGGCCAGCACGGTGAACCCGGCGGCGGCCAGCTGCTCCGTGGCATCCAGGGTCTCGACGACGTCGGGCAGCAGGGTGCGGTCGTCGGCGATGACCTCGACCTTGACGAGCTCGGTCTCCAGCGCCTCCCGGCCCAGACGCGCGGTGAGGACGGCGTCCCGGGCGGTGCGGCAGCCGGCGGTGTTGGGGAGCACGTCGATGCCGAGCCGGTCCAGCAGGGCGATCAGCCCGTCGCGGGCGTCGGTGGACCAGCGGCGCAGGGCCACGGTCGTGAGGGTCGTCTCCGAGGCGACCAGCGCGCCCTCCAGCGCGGCGAGGTCCGTGATGCCGCCGGTGCCCATGATCAGGCGGGAGGACAGCTCGTAGCCGCCGATCCGCAGGGGCGGGACGGCGGTCGACGCCTCCCGGGCGCGGCGGCGTTCGGTCGTGTCGTGCGGCGCCACCGCTCAGCCCCCCTGCACCGCGGTGACGACCTCGACGGCCTCGCCGCCGGCCAGCGTCCGGGCGGCCCAGGCCGAGCGGGGCACGACCTCACCGTCCACGGCCACGGCCACGCCGAGTCGTCGCCCGTCAGCGGCGGCGCCGTCGTCGCGGACCGTGCGTCCGGTCACGTGCTCGACGACGTCGCGCACGGTGGGCCCGTCCAGCTCGGCGGGTTCCCCGTTGAGGGTCAGGGGGAGGGCGCTCATGCGGTCTCCTTCGGCAGGGCGGTCAGCAGGTCGAGAACTCGCCCGGCCGCCCACGGCGCGAGCAGGATCCCGTGGCGGTGGAAGCCGGTGGCCACGACGACAGGGGCGCCCGGCACGACCTCGACCCGCGGGGCGTCGTCGGGGGTGCCGGGGCGGGCGGCGGTGGTGACCTCGGCGAGCTCGCACTCGCGGACGGCGGGAAGGATCGCGGCGGCGTCGGCCAGCAGGTCGAGGACGGACCCGGCCGACGTGCCGGCGAGGCCGTCCTCGCGGGCCGACGCGCCGACCACGAGGGTCCCGTCCGCGCGGGGCACCAGGTAGACCTGCCGCCCGTGGACGAGACCGCGGACGGTGCGGGTGATCAGGTGGTCCTCCCCCGGCAGCAGCTGCTCGGGCCGCACGCGCAGGCGCAGCACATCCCCGTGGACGGGGCGCAGCGGCACCTCGGCGGTGGCCGCCCCGCCGATCCCGCGGTGGCCCAGGCCCGCGGCGAGGACCGCGCCGTCGGCGGTGAGGATGCCCCCGTCGGCCAGCGTGAGCCCCACGCCGGAGCCCACCGGGTCGGCGGACGTGACCGTGCCGGACACGAGGCGGGCGGCGGGGCCGGCGCCGGCGGGCAGGGGGCCGCCGTCGGGACCGGCCTCGGCCACGAGGGCCGCCAGGCAGGCCGCGGCCGCCCGGCGGGGGTCGACCTGGTGGTCGTCCGGGGCGTCGAAGCCCGCGGCCAGGCCGGGGGCCAGCGCGGGCTCGGCCCGGCGCAGGGCGCGGACGGCGACGGGCTCCACCCGGCGGCCGAGCGCGGACGCGTGCGCGAGCACGTGCTCCCACGCGAGCACGTCCGAGGGATCCGCCGCCACGATCCACGAGCCCTCGGTGCGGAAGCCGGTCCCGACGTCGGAGAAGCCGGCGAGCAGATCCACGAGCAGGGGCCAGCCCTTCCAGCCGGCGTGCAGCAGCGGGGCGAGCGCGTCCTGGCTGAACTGCGTCTCGGCGAGCGGGGCGAGCATGCCCGCGGCGGCGTGGGTGGCGCCGGCCACGGCGTGTGGGCGCCCGGCGGTGTCCAGTTCGGGGGCGATCAGGGTGACGGCGTGGCCTGCCGCGCGCAGACGCACGGCGGCGGTGAGGCCGATGATCCCGGCCCCGACGACGGCCACGTGCACGGACCGGTCCTCCTCACGGCGGCATGACCCGCATCGAGTGGTGATGGTCGGCCGCGCCGGCGCGGTGCGCCCCTGCGGCCCTCTCAGCCCGGCGTGTGCGGCCCGGGCTCCCATGGAACTGCGGCCAGTCTGCCACAGTGGGCGCATGCACTCCCCCGATCCGCTCCTGATGACCGCGGCCGGCCGCGACGACGGCGACACCGGCCCCGGCGCGGGCCGCCGCGCCCGCCTCGCCGCCTCCCGGCTGTACGTCTGCACCGACCTGCAGCGGTTCCTGCGCCCGGACGGCACGCTCGACACGGCCGCGTTCGGGGGCTTCTGCGCGGCGGCGTTCCGCGGCGGGGTGGACCTGATCCAGGTGCGGGACAAGGCCGTGGACGTGGCGGTCGAGCTGGCCGCGTTCGCCGTGCTCATCCCGCTGGCCCGGGAGCACGGGGCGCTCTCGGCCGCCAACGATCGCGCCGACGTCGCCGCCCTGGCCGGGGTGGACGTGTTCCACACCGGCCAGACCGACCTGACCACCGCGCAGTGCCGCGCCCTGCTGGGCCCGAACGTGGTGCTCGGCCGCTCGTGCCACACCCCGGACCACGTACGCGCCGCCCGCGCGGAGGACGGCCTGGACTACTTCTGCACGGGACCGGTGTGGGCGACGCCCACGAAGCCGGGCCGGGCCGCCGTCGGACTGGGGCTGCCAACCCTCGCCGCGCGCCTGGACGCGGAGGACCCGGCGGGGGCACGGCCGTGGTTCGCCATCGGCGGCGTCGACGCGGAGCGGCTGCCCGAGGTCCGCGCGGCCGGCGCGGGGCGCATCGTGGTGGTGCGGGCCGTGACGCAGGCGGCCGACCCCGAGGCGGCGGCCCGCGAGCTGCGGGCGGGACTGCCGGCCTGAGCCGCCCGGGGGCCGCCCCGCCTCCGGGGGACGGCGATGGTGTAGAGTCGTCGAGTCCGCAGCGAGCCCCGTGCTCCGCCGCGACCCCCGCCTCCGTAGCTCAGGGGATAGAGCGCCTGCCTCCGGAGCAGGAAGTCGTAGGTTCGAATCCTATCGGGGGCACCACCTTCGGGCGGCCGTCAGCAGATGGCCGCCCGTCGTCGTCTCCGGAGCGGATCGCCCCGGCGCCCCGGCGGCTCTCAGCCGCGCCGGGCGTGGCCGTGGTCCACCGGCCCGTGCCACGTCGGCCTGGTGCGGTCCCCCACCGCGAGCGCCTCGCCCGCGACCATCGCCTGCGCCAGCCAGGGCTTGGCGCGCTCGATCGCGTCCTCCCAGCCGAGCCCGCCGGCGGCGAGCGTGGCCAGGGCCGCGGACAGGGTGCAGCCGGTCCCGTGGGTCGCCCCGGACTCGACCCGGGGCCCACGCACCTCGTGGACGGAGCCGTCGGGACGCACGAGGGCGTCCGGCACCCCTCCTTCGGCGTCGGGGTCGTCCCCGGCCTCGGCCCCCTCCGGGTCGGCCCGCGTGAGGTCGGCGAGGTGCCCGCCCTTCGCGAGCACCGTCACAGCGTGCGCGGCGGCCAGCTCCCGCGCGGCATCCAGCGCCGCGGCCCAGGAGTCGAGCGGCCGCCCGGCGAGGCGCGCGAGCTCGGGCAGGTTCGGCGTCACCAGGTGCGCCGCCCGCAGCAGCCTCCCCCACGCGGCGTGCGCCTCGGCGTCGCCCACGGGGGTGAGGGCGTGTCCGCTGGTGGCCGCCATCACCGGGTCCACCACGACGACGGCGGGCCGGGCCTCCTCGAGCCAGTCGGCGACGACGCGCATCAGCTCGGCGGTGCCGAGCATGCCGACCTTGACGGCGTCGACCGCGATGTCGGAGGCCACCGAGTCCAGTTGCGCGCGCACGACCTCCGCGGGGAGCGGGTGGACGGCCTGCACGCCCTGGGTGTTCTGCGCGGTGATCGCGGTGATCGCGGTCATCCCGTAGCCGCCCCACTCGGCGATCGTCTTGAGGTCGGCCTGGATGCCGGCGCCGCCGCCCGAGTCCGAGCCGGCGATGCTGAGCACCCGCGGCACGGCGGGCCCCTCGGCGGCGGGGGAGGACGAGGGCGGAGTCGAGGGCGAGGGGGCCATGCCCCGGTTGTACCCGGAGGGGGCTCCCGCCGTCACCGCCCGGAGACCGAGCGATCTCCCGCCGCGCTCCGTGACGTCCCCTCCGGGCCGCCGGGCGGACCCGTGAGAGTCTGGAGGGCATGTCCCATGTCGCTCAGAGCACCCACGAGAACAGGCCCGCGCAGGACGGGGGGAACGGCCTGCGGCCGATGTCGGCCCTCGGCATCGCCGCCACCTTCATCGGCACCACGATCGGCGCGGGGTACGCCTCGGGCAACGAGATCCTGCAGTACTTCGTCAGCTTCGGGCTGTGGGGCGGCACGGGGGCGCTGGTGATCGCCGGCGTCCTGTTCTTCCTGCTCTCGGCCATCGTCCTGAAGATGGCGCAGCAGCTGCGGACGACGGACATCCACCGGCTGGTGAACCCCACCAGCTCCCGCATCCCCACCTGGTTCGCGGACCTGTGCATCACCGCCTCGCTGCTGGGGACGCTGGTGATCATGTTCGCCGGCGCCGGCGCGGCCCTGGACACGTGGCTCGGGCTGCCCGCCTGGGCGGGCGCGGCGCTCATGGCGGCCGTCTGTGTGCTCACCGTGCTCGGCGGCATCTCCGGCCTGGTGAAGGTCCAGGGCCTCGTGGTGCCCCTGATCATCCTCGTCGCCGTGGGCGTGGCCTGGTGGGGCCTGACCCATCCGGGGGCGGGCGCCGACGACGTCGCCTCCCTGGTCACCTCGTCCCCGCTGATCAACACCTGGTGGATGTCCGGCATCCTCTACGTCGCCTTCAACTTCCAGCTCGCCTACGCGGTGCTGGCGCCGATCGGGAAGGGCAGCTCGTCGCCCGGGACGAGCCTCGTGGCCGGCGCGGGCCTGGGGGCGATCGGCCTGGTGGTCATGGCCGGGGCCATCATGGCGGCCATGGGCGCGCACGCCACGCTCATCGGCCGCGCCGAGCTGCCGATGGTCGAGCTGGCCGGCATGGTCGCCCCCTGGGTGGCGGCCGTCTACACCGTGATCCTGCTCCTGGCCCAGTTCACGACGGCGGTGTCCTGCCTGTTCGGCGGGGTCGAGCGCATCGCCCTGCTCTCCCCGCTGCGCGACGTGCCCGGCTGGCTGATCGCCGTGGTCACCGCCGTCGTCGCCGTGCTGCTCTCCAGCGTGGGCTTCTCCGACCTGGTGGGCATCGTCTACCCCGTCCTCGGGTACGCGGGCATCGCCATCGTCGCGATGCTGATCGCCACGTGGATCCTGGACCGCACGCTGGTGCGGCGCCGGGCGGCGCGCGCCGACCGCGCGTGACCGGGGACGACACGCGGGAAGGGTCGACGCCGGGGGTGGTCGGGCTCACCCGCGCGTGGTAGCGTCGCACGCATCCCACGGGAGCCCCACGGCAGGGGGCTGAGACCGGGCTGAGGCCGTCCGGACACCGTCTGAACCTGTCCGGGTCATGCCGGCGAAGGAAGAAGGAGCGTGCGGCCGTGTCCGCGTCCCACCACACCCCTGTCCCCCCGCAGTCCGAGGCTGTCCCGACGGCCGAGGAGAACTACCCCACCCACCGCCTGGGCTGGCTGGAGGACGCCGAGCACGGCATCCGCGTGCCCGTCACCCACGTCCACCAGGACGACTCCCCGGACGGCACCCCCAACCCGCCGTTCGCGGTCTACCGCACCATGGGTCCCGGCTCCGTCCCCGAGCGCGGGCTGCCCGCGCAGCGCGCCGAGTGGATCGCCGCGCGCGGCGACGTCGAGGAGTACGAGGGCCGCGAGCGTGACCTGCTCGACGACGGCCGCTCGGCCGTGCGCCGCGGCGCCGCCTCGCAGGAGTGGGCCGGCGAGCGCCGCCCCCCGCTGCGCGCCAAGGAGGGCGCGCGCGTCACCCAGATGCACTACGCCCGGCGCGGCGAGATCACCCCGGAGATGCGCTACGTCGCCCTGCGCGAGGGCGTGGACGCGGAGCTGGTGCGCTCCGAGGTCGCGGCCGGCCGCGCCATCATCCCGGCGAACGTGAACCACCCCGAGTCGGAGCCGATGATCATCGGCAAGGCGTTCGCCG
The DNA here is from genome assembly GCF_020097155.1 of Micrococcus porci. NCBI lineage: Bacteria > Bacillati > Actinomycetota > Actinomycetes > Micrococcales > Micrococcaceae > Micrococcus > Micrococcus porci. Next base: position 2,188,341 of record NZ_CP083691.1, read on the forward strand.
TGAAGGTCAACGCGAACATCGGCAACTCGGCGGTGACGTCGTCGATCGCCGAGGAGGTCTCGAAGCTGCAGTGGGCCACCCGCTGGGGCGCGGACACCGTGATGGACCTGTCCACGGGCGACGACATCCACACCACCCGCGAGTGGATCCTGCGCAACTCCCCCGTGCCGATCGGCACCGTGCCGATCTACCAGGCCCTCGAGAAGGTCGGCGGCGACCACCAGGCCCTGACCTGGGAGATCTTCCGCGACACCGTGATCGAGCAGTGCGAGCAGGGCGTGGACTACATGACCGTGCACGCCGGCGTGCTGCTGCGCCACGTGCCGCTGTCCGCGGACCGCGTGACCGGCATCGTCTCCCGCGGCGGCTCGATCATGGCCGGCTGGTGCCTGGGCCACCACAGGGAGAACTTCCTCTACGAGAACTACGACGAGCTCTGCGAGATCTTCGCCCGCTACGACGTCGCGTTCTCCCTGGGCGACGGCCTGCGGCCGGGCTCCGTGGCGGACGCCAACGACGCCGCCCAGTTCGCCGAGCTCGACACGCTGGCCGAGCTGACGGAGCGGGCGTGGGCGTACGACGTGCAGGTCATGGTGGAGGGCCCCGGCCACATCCCGCTGCACCTGGTGCGGGAGAACGTGGAGCGCCAGCAGGAGCTGTGCAAGGGCGCCCCGTTCTACACGCTCGGCCCCCTCGTCACGGACGTCGCCCCGGCGTACGACCACATCACCTCGGCCATCGGCGCCACCGAGATCGCCCGCTACGGCACCGCGATGCTCTGCTACGTCACGCCCAAGGAGCACCTGGGCCTGCCGAACCGGGACGACGTGAAGACGGGCGTGATCACCTACAAGATCGCCGCGCACGCCGCCGACGTCGCCAAGGGCCACCCCGGCGCCCGCGACCGCGACGACGCGCTGTCCACGGCGCGCTTCGAGTTCCGCTGGCGCGACCAGTTCGGCCTCGGCCTGGACCCGCAGCTCGCCGAGGAATACCACGACGAGACGCTGCCGGCCGAGCCCGCCAAGACCGCGCACTTCTGCTCGATGTGCGGGCCGAAGTTCTGCTCCATGCGCATCAGCCAGGACATCCGCAGCGAGTTCGGCGGCGAGTCCGAGCAGGCGCGGATCGCCGAGGCCGGCATGGCTGCCAAGTCCGCGGAGTTCCGGGCCGCCGGCGGGTCCGTGTACCTGCCCGAGCCCTCGATGCGCCGCCCCGAGGGCGACGCGGCGCTCGCGGCGGACTGAGAGTCCACGCGGCCGTGCCGCGGGGCGGGGTGGAAGGTCGGCCGTCGAGGCTCCGTGCCATGAGCACCTCCCCCGCGCGCGGCGCGAACCTGAACGCCATCGCCGAGGCCACCGGCCTGACCTTCGAGGACTGGGCCGCGTGGCTGGACGCCCGCGGTGCCCGGGACCTGACGGTGCACGCGGAGATCGTGGGGCTGGTCCTGGAGCGGATGCGCTCGGGTGAGACGGCCGAGGTGGGCAGCCCCGAGTGGTGGGCGCAGGGCGTCACCGTGGCTTACGAGCAGCACATCGGCCGCCGGCGGCCCGGCCAGCGCGCGGACGGGACCTTCGCCGTCACCGCCTCCCGCATCCTGGAGGGCACGCGGGAGGAGGTGCACGCCCGCGCCGTCGGGGCGGTGCGGGCCGCGCTGTCCGACGGGGGCGCCCTGCGCGGCGTGGGCCTGGCGAAGGAGCCCACCGAGTCCGCCACCGCCACGCGGCTGTTCTGGCGGGCGGTGCTCGCCGACGGCACCCGCGCGGAGCTGGCGACCGAGCCCAGGCCGCAGACGGCGGGGAAGCCGGCCAAGGCCGCCGTCGTCGCGACGCACTCCAGGGCGGCCTCGGCCGAGGAGGCCGCGGCGTGGAAGGCGTTCTGGAGGAACCTGCCGGCGGCGCTCTGACTCCTCCTCCACAGAGGACGCGGGTCCGCGTCCACTCCACAGCTCCGCCGCCTCCGCCGTGCCCGCGCCCTCGGCCCCTCGTACGCTCGGGGCATGGATGAGGAGAACTCGGAGGCGGCCGGGCTCGTGCTCGGCGCGGACGGCAGGGCGCGCGCGGCCTGGGCGGCGGCCGACCCGCTGCTGCGGGACTACTACGACGCCGAGTGGGGGCTGCCCGTCACGGACGAGCGCGGGCTCTTCGAACGGCTCACGCTCGAGGCCTTCCAGTCCGGACTGAGCTGGCGCACGGTGCTGGCCAAGCGGCCGCGCTTCCGGGAGGTGTTCGCCGGCTTCGACCCGGACGCCGTCGCGGCCTTCGGCGCGGTCGAGGTCGAGGCGCTGATGGCGGACGCCGGGATCATCCGCAACCGCCGGAAGATCGACGCGGCCCTCGCCAACGCGCGGGCCGTCGTCGGGATCCGGGACGAGGTCTTCGCGCCGCTGCACCCGGGCTCCCCCGGGGCCGGCCCGGCATGGGACGGCGAGGGCGACCGTCCCGGCACCGGACTGCCGGGCCTCGTCTGGGCCCACCAGCCCGCCCAGACCCCGACCCCGCGCACGATCGGCGAGGTGCCGTCCGCCTCCCCCGAGTCCACGGCCCTCGCGAAGGCGCTCAAGGCGCGCGGCTGCCGGTTCGTCGGCCCCACCACGTGCTTCGCCCTGCTCGAGGCCGCCGGCGTCGTGGACACCCACCTGGTCAGCTCGTGGCGAAGAGGGGCCTCTGGGATCTGGGCGTGAGGGCGGCCGGCGAGCACGATGGCACGCAGAACACGAACGACGAACCGAGCAGGAAAGGGTGACATCGTGACCACCACGACCTCCGCCTCCCAGGGATACCGCACCATCAACCCCGCCACCGGCGAGCTGATCAAGCAGTACGACAACGCCACGGACCAGCAGGTCCAGGACGCACTGGCCGCCTCGCAGGCCGCCTACGAGCAGTGGGCGGCGACAACGGTCGCCGAGCGTGCCGGCGTCGTCAAGCGCATCTCCGAGCTGCTCGCCGAGCGCTCCAAGGACATCGCCGCACTCATCACCACCGAGATGGGCAAGTCCCTCGGCGGTGCGATCGGCGAGGTGCGCTTCAGCGCCCAGATCTTCGCGTACTACGCGGACAACGCCGAGGAGCTGCTGGCGGACCAGCCGATCAAGGACTTCTCGGGCCAGGAGGCCTTCCTCGAGAAGCTGCCGCTCGGCCCGCTGCTCGGCGTCATGCCGTGGAACTTCCCCGTGTACCAGGTGGCCCGCTTCGCGGCGCCCAACCTCGTGCTCGGCAACACCATCCTGCTCAAGCACTCCGAGATCAACCCGCAGACCGCCCAGCTGCTGCAGGACCTCTTCGAGGAGGCCGGGCTCCCGGCGGGCGTGTACCAGAACCTGTACGCCACCCACGATCAGATCTCCACGATCATCGCGGACCCGCGCGTGCAGGGTGTCTCCCTGACCGGCTCGGAGCGCGCCGGCGCGTCCATCGCAGAGCAGGCCGGCCGCCACCTCAAGAAGTGCGTGCTGGAGCTCGGCGGCTCGGACCCGTACATCGTCCTCTCCGCGCCCGATGCCCGCCAGGCCGCCCGCGAGGCCCTGCAGACCCGCATGGGCAACTGGGGCCAGGCCTGCAACTCCAACAAGCGCATGATCGTCATGGAGGACCTGTACGACGAGTTCGTGGACGAGCTCGTCAAGCAGTCCACGGCACTGAAGCCCGGCGATCCGACCTCCCGTGACGAGGACGTCTACGGACCCCTCTCCTCGGAGTCCGCCGCGGACGGCCTCGCCGCCCAGATCCGGGACGCCAAGGAGGCCGGCGCCACCGTCGTGGGCGGCGAGCGCCTCTCCGGCCCCTCCGGCGAGGGCTTCTACGTCTCCCCCGCCGTGATCACGGACGTGGACCAGGAGAACCCGGCCTACTCGCAGGAGCTGTTCGGCATGGCCTCCGTGGTCTACAGGGTGTCCTCCGCCGAGGAGGCCGTCGCCCTGGCCAACGACTCCCAGTACGGCCTGGGCGGCGCCGTGTTCTCCACGGACCTGGACGAGGCCAAGCGCGTGGCCGAGCAGCTCGAGGTGGGCATGGCCAACGTGAACCTGCCCTCCGCCCAGGGGGCCAACCTGCCCTTCGGCGGCGTCAAGCGCTCGGGCTTCGGCCGCGAGCTCGGCCCGTTCGCCGTGGACGAGTTCGCCAACAAGCGCCTCTACGCGGTCAAGGGCGACCTGCAGGGCTGAGTCGGCCCCGCACCCGCCCGCGGTGCCGCACCCCGCACGGCGACGGCCCCCGCCCCGGAGATCCGGGCCGGGGGCCGTTCCGGCTGTCCAGGGTGGGCCGGTCAGGCGCGCGGGGCCGCGGTGGACCCGCCCACGGCGCCGGTGGAACCGGTGAGCGCGGTGGGCTCGCGGCCGGCGACGATGTCGGCCGCGCCCGTGAACTCGCCGCTGATGTGCTCCTGCACGTGGTCCGGACGGCGCGTGAGCCGCGAGACCACGACGCCGGCGGCCAGCGCCGCCACGAAGCCTGGCAGCAGCTCGTAGAGGCCGAACCAGTCCCACGTGTCCGCGGAGGCCGTGGACCAGAACCAGGCCACCGCCGCGCCGACGACCATCGCGGCCATGGCGCCCCACGAGGTGAAGCGCTCCCAGTACAGGGCCAGGAGAATGACCGGACCGAAGGCCGCGCCGAAGCCGGCCCAGGCGAAGGAGACGAGCTCCAAGACGCTGGCGTCCGGGTTGAGGGCCAGCAGGCCGGCGATGAGCGCCACGACGAGCACGCCGATGCGGCCGAGCCAGACCATGGTGCGCGGGGAGCCCCGGCGTCCGCGGAGCATGTAGAGGTCCTCCACGAGCGCCGAGGAGCACACGATCAGCTGTGAGGAGAGCGTCGACATGATGGCCGCGAGGACGGCGGCGAGCACGAGGCCCGCCACGAAGGGGTGGAACAGGATGGACGCGAGCACCAGGAACACCGTCTCGGGGTCGTTCAGCTCGGTGCCTGGGTTCGCCTGGAAGTAGGCCAGGCCCACCAGGCCGACCATGACGGCGCCGAACACGGACAGCACCATCCAGCCGATGCCGATGCGGCGGGCGGCGGCCGCGTCCTGAGGGGTCCGCAGCGCCATGAAGCGCACGATGATGTGCGGCTGGCCGAAGTAGCCCAGGCCCCAGGCCAGCGAGGACAGCACGCCGATCCGCGTGGCGTTCTGGAACAGGGAGAAGCGGTCGGCCTCGGGCCCGACGGCGGCGTCGGCCGCGCGGATCCCCTCGAGGACCTGGTCCCAGCCCCCCATGGTGGCGATCACGGCCACGGGGACCACGAGGAGCGCCAGGAACATGAGCACGCCCTGGGCCACGTCCGTCAGCGACGCGCCCAGGAACCCGCCGAACAGCGTGTACAGGACGGTGATGCCCGCCACCACGACCATGCCGGTGAGGTAGTTGACGCTCACGCCCTGCGCGTAGATCGAGTCCGGGCCGAACGTGGACTCCACGAACTTGCCGCCGGCCACCATGCCGGAGGAGACGTAGAAGGTGAAGAACACCAGGATGATCAGGCCCGCGACGATGCGCAGGATGTGGGTGTGGTCCTTGAACCGGTTCTCGAGGAAGGTGGGGATGGTGATCGAGTCGCCGGCGACCTCCGTGTAGGAGCGCAGCCGCGGGGCCACCACCTTCCAGTTGACCCAGGCGCCGACGATCAGGCCGATCGCCATCCACCCCTCGATCAGGCCGGAGGCGTAGACGGCGCCGGGCAGGCCCATGAGCAGCCAGCCGGACATGTCCGAGGCGCCGGCGGACAGTGCCGCCACGCCGGGCTTCATGTCGCGTCCCGCGAGCATGTAGTCGTCGAGGTCGTTGTTCCTGCGTGCGGCGTACAGGCCGATGGCGATCATCGCCACGAAGTACAGCCCGATGGCCGCCAGGAGGAAGGCGGTGTTGGAGTCCATGCGGGCATGATTCCACAGGGCAGGAGGGGCTCATGTCGCACGTCACAGAGCCGGCGCACGACGTCGGGGTCGCCCGGCCCCCTCGCCCGTAGACTGGTCCGCGCCATGACCGACTTCCCTCAGCCGCCCGCGGCCGCCCCCGTCATCACCTTCCCCGCGCACCTGCCCGTGGCCGAACGGCGCGAGGAGATCATGGACGCGGTCCGCGAGAACCAGGTGGTGATCGTGGCCGGCGAGACCGGCTCGGGCAAGACGACGCAGCTGCCCAAGATGCTGCTGGCGCTCGGGCTGGGCGGGGCCGGCGTCGTGGGCCACACCCAGCCGCGGCGCATCGCGGCCCGCTCCGTGGCGGAGCGCATCGCCGAGGAGCTCGGCGAGGACGTCGGCCGGACCGTGGGCTACCAGGTGCGCTTCACGGCCCAGACCTCGACGCGCACCCGGGTGAAGGTCATGACGGACGGGATCCTGCTGGCCGAGATCCCCCACGACCCGGACCTGCGGAAGTACTCCGCGATCATCGTGGACGAGGCCCACGAGCGCAGCCTGAACATCGACTTCCTGCTGGGCTACCTCAAGCGCCTGCTCCCACGCCGGCCGGACCTCAAGGTGATCATCACCTCCGCCACGATCGACCCGGAGCGCTTCGCCCGGCACTTCGGCACCGAGGACGAGCCCGCCCCCATCATCGAGGTCTCGGGCCGCACCTACCCGGTGGAGATCCGCTACCGGCCCCTCACCGAGGAGCCCTCCCCCGACGACCCGGACGACGACGCCGACGACCACGCCGAGACCCGCGACCCCATCGACGCGGTCGGGGATGCCGTGCTGGAGCTGGCCGGCGAGGCCCCCGGCGACATCCTCGTGTTCTTCCCCGGCGAGCGGGAGATCCGCGAGGCGGCGGATCACCTGGCGGGCGTCGTCGCCTCCACCCCGCGCCTGGCGGGCACCGAGGTGCTGCCGCTCTACGGGCGCCTGTCCATGGCGGAGCAGCACCGCGTGTTCGGGCGGGCCGGGGCCGGGGTGCGCCGCCGGATCGTGCTGGCCACCAACGTCGCCGAGACCTCGCTGACGGTGCCGGGCATCAAGTACGTGATCGACACGGGCACCGCCCGCATCTCCCGGTACTCGCACCGCACCAAGGTCCAGCGCCTGCCGATCGAGCGGATCTCCCAGGCCAGCGCCAACCAGCGCTCGGGCCGCTCCGGCCGCACGAGCGACGGCATCGCGATCCGCCTGTACTCCGAGGAGGACTTCCTGTCCCGGCCGGAGTTCACGGACCCGGAGATCCTGCGCACCTCCCTGGCCTCGGTGATCCTGCAGATGCTCTCCCTCGGCGTGGCGGACACCCCGCGGGAGGTCATGGACTTCCCGTTCGTCCAGCCGCCGGACTCCCGGCAGGTCACCGACGGCGCCGCCACCCTCACCGAGCTCGGCGCCCTCCACGCCGACGCGCCGACGCGCGGGGGCGGACGCGGCCGGGGCAAGGGGGCCGGGAACCGGTCCGCCGCCGGCACCATCACGGACATCGGCCGCCGCCTGGCCCGGCTGCCCGTGGACCCCCGCCTGGGCCGCATGATCCTGGAGTCCGGGCGCCGGGACTGCACCCGCGAGGTCATGGTCCTCGCCGCCGCGCTCACCATCCAGGACCCCCGCGAGCGCCCCGTGGAGCAGCGCCAGGCCGCGGACGAGCTCCACGCCCGCTTCGCCGACGACCGCTCGGACTTCTCCGCGTACCTCAACCTCTGGGAGTACCTGCGCGAGCAGCAGAGGGAGCTCTCCGGCAGCCAGTTCCGCAAGCTCTGCCGCCGCGAGCACATCAACTGGCTGCGCGTGCACGAATGGCAGGACCTCGTCCGCCAGCTGCGCCAGCTGTCCAAGGACGTGGGCGTGTCCGTGCACCCGGGTCCGGTGGACCCGGTGGGCAAGCACGACGACGTCCACAAGTCCCTGCTGACCGGCCTGCTCTCCCAGATCGGCGCCTACGACGAGCGTCGCCGCGAGTACCAGGGCGCCCGGAACACCCGGTTCGCGGTGTTCCCGGGCTCCGCCCTGTTCAAGAAGCGCCACCCCTTCGTGATGGCCGCCGAGCTCGTGGAGACCTCCCGGCTCTGGGCGCGCGCCGTCGCGCGGATCGAGCCGGAGTGGATCGAGGAGGTCGCCGGGGACCTCGTGCTGCGCTCCTACGCCGAGCCGCACTGGTCCCGGAAGGCCGGAGCCGCCGTCGCGATGGAGAAGGTGACCCTGTTCGGGGTGACGATCGTGCCCGAGCGCAGCGTGCGCTACGGCCGGATCGACCCGGTGCTCTCCCGCGAGCTGTTCCTGCGGCACGCCCTCGTGGAGGGCGACTGGCGCACCCGGCACCGCTTCTTCGCCCGCAACCGGAGGCTCCTGGAGGAGGTCGACGAGCTGGAGACGCGCCTGCGCCGCCGCGACCTGCGCGTGGGCGACGAGGAGCTGTTCGCCTTCTACGACGCGCGGGTCCCCGCGAACGTCGTCTCCGAGCGGCACTTCGACGCGTGGTGGAAGAAGGCCCGCCAGGAGACGCCGGACCTGCTGGACCTGGACCTGGACGCCCTGCTCACCCAGGACGCCGACGAGCTGGACACGGACGCCTTCCCCACGGCCTTCCGATACCCGCTGCCCGGCGGGGACGCCGACCTGGCGCTGGACTACACCTACGACCCGACGGGCGCCTCCGGCACGGACGGCGTCACGGTGGCCGTCCCCATCCTGCTGCTCAACGAGGTCGCTCCCGGCCCGTTCGCCTGGCTGGTGCCCGGCCTGCGGGGGGAGCTCGTGACCGCCCTCATCAAGGCGCTGCCCAAGGCCGTGCGCAAGAACCTCGTCCCGGCCCCGGACGTCGCCCGTCTCCTCGTGGAGGACCTCGACGCGCACGCCGACCCGCTCCGGGACGAGCTGCCCGCGGCCCTCTCCTCCGCCGTGCGGCGCGTCCGCGGGGCGGTCGTCGAGCCCGAGCTGTGGCGGCTGGACGCGGTCCCGGACCACCTGCGCATGGACTACCGCGTGGTGGACGCCCGCGGCGCGGTCATGGGCGCCGGGCAGGACCTGCCCGCCCTGCAGGCCCGGCTGGCGAAGGCCAACCGCTCCGCCATCGCCGCCCGCCTCGCCGGCACGGACGACCCGCGCAACGCCCGCCCGGGTCAGGGCGCCGGGCGCGGCCGCGGGAAGACCGAGCCGAAGGGCGGGGACGGCGGAGCACGGGGCCCCGCCGCGGACACCGGCCGCCCCGGCCCGTCCCGGACCGCCGACGGCGCTCCCGCCTTCCGCGAGCGGCACGGGCTGACCTCCTGGACCGTCGGCGAGGTCCCGCGGCAGATCACCACCGCCCCCGGCGACCGCGGCCCCGCGATCACCGGCTACCCCTCCCTGATCCCCGAGACCACGGCGGACGGGTCTCCGGCGGCGGGTCTCGTCGTCGCGCGCTCGGCGCAGGACCAGGCGGCCTGGCACCGCGCCGGTGTGATCGCGCTGCTGCTGGCCACGCTGCCGAGCACACACCGGTACGTCCTGGACCACCTGGACAACAAGGAGAAGCTGACCTTCACGCAGAACCCGCACGGCTCCGTGGAGTCGCTCGTGCGGGACGCCACCCACGTGGCCGTCGACCGGCTGGTGGGCACCGACCTGCCGTTCACGGAGGTGGGGTTCCGGGCGCTGTTCGACCGCGTCCGGGCCGACCTGATCGACACGGTCTTCGCCGTCACCGCCCTCGTGGAGCAGGTGCTGTCCCGGGCCGCGGAGGTCCGCCGCCGCCTCAAGGGCGGCGTGTCCCTGGCCATGGCCCCGGCGAAGTCCGACGTCCAGGCGCACCTGGAGCAGCTCGTGTTCCCCGGCTTCCTGGCCGCGACCGGCTGGCAGCAGCTGCAGCACCTCCCCCGCTACGTGCAGGGCATGCTGGCGCGCCTGGACAAGCTCGACGCCGGCGGTCACCTGCAACGCGACGGCCAGCACATGGCCGTGGTGCAGGGCCTCGAGGACGAGTTCGACGCCGCCGTCACCGCGCACCGCAGCCGGTTCCCGGGCACGCCGGTGCCGGCCGAGCTGGAGCGGGTGCGGTGGCTCCTCGAAGAGCTGCGGGTGTCCTACTTCGCGCAGGAGCTGGGCACGGCCGTCTCCGTGTCGGAGAAGCGCGTCCGCCAGGCCCTGGCGCAGGCGAGGCAGGGCTGACGCCGACGGGCCCGCCCGGAGGGGCGGGCCCGGACGGCTCGGTGGTGCGGGAGGGTCGGTCCCGGGGCCTGATCAGTCCTGGGGGACGACGTCGCCGTGCCCGTCCTCGCGCAGGCCGGCCCGGATCGCGGCGGCGGCCTCGTCGAGGGACTCCGGCTCCGGGGCGTTGTCCACGCGCGCCATGTCGTAGTCGTTCATGGAGTTCGAGGGCCACACGTGCACGTGCAGGTGCGGGATCTCGTAGCCGGCCACCATCAGTCCCGCCCGCTGGGCGCCGAACGCGCGCACCTGCACGCGGCCGATCGCCTGCGCCACGCGGGTCAGGTGGGCCAGGAGGTCCGGGTCGGCGTCCACCCACTGGTCGACCTCCTCGCGGGGCACGACGAGCGTGTGGCCCTGCGCGAGCGGGCCGAGGGAGAGGAACGCGACGCACTGCTCGTCCTGCCAGACGAAGCGGGCGGGCAGCTCGCCGGCGATGATCCGGCTGAAGACGGTGGCCATGGGGTCCTCCTGGAGGTCTCGGTGGGGCTGGTCGGCGTCCGGGACGGGGTCAGTCGCCCTCGGGCCGGGGGCCGGTCGCCACGGGGCGGTCCGGGTCCTGGATCCAAGCCGACCACGAACCCGGGTACAGCGCCACACCGTGGCGTCCGGCGACGGCCAGGGCGAGCACCTGGTGCGCCGCCGTGACCCCGGAGCCGCAATACACGGCCGCGGGGACCTCGTCGGACAGGCCCGCGTCCTCGAAGCGGGCGGCGAGCGCCGCGGGGTCCAGCAGCCGCCCGTCGGCGGCGACGTTGCCGGAGGTGGGCAGGGACCGGGCGCCGGGGATGTGCCCGGCCACCGGGTCCAGGGGCTCCTCCTCGCCGCGGTAGCGCTCGGCCGAGCGGGCGTCGAGCAGGAGGCCGCCGGCGGCGATCGCCTCCGCGCCGTCCGTGTCCACCACCGGCATGCGACCCCACGAGGGGTGCACGGAGCCGGGCTGCGGGATGACCTCGCCCGGCTGCAGCGGCAGACCGGCGGCCCGCCAGGCCCCGAGCCCGCCGTCCAGGAGCACGGAGTCCCGCAGGCCCGCGTGGCGCAGCAGCCACCATGCCCGCGCGGCGGCCAGGGAGCGGTCGTCGTCGTAGACCACCACGGTGTCGCCGTCGTCGATGCCCCACATCCGCAGGGAGTGCGCGAACTGCACGGGGTCCGGCAGCGGGTGCCGCCCCTGGCGGGGGCCGGCGTGCCCGGCGAGCTGGTTGGGCAGCGAGACGAACACCGCCCCGGGCAGGTGCCCGCGCAGGTAGGCGTCGTGGCCCGAGCCGCCGGCGCCGGCCACCGCGTAGCGCACGTCGAGGAGGATCACGCGGCCCGGGTCGACGCGCCGGTCGAAGACGGGCCCGGGCGGCGGGGCGGGCACGGGCTCGGCGGGGGTCAGGCCCAGCCATCCGGCGAGCACGCCCACGTCCACGAGGGACGGCGGCTCGGCGGCCGCGGGGTCGGGGGCCGTGGCGTCCTCGGCGAGCTCCGCCAGGGGCGTCTGATCGGTCGGGGCGTCCGCCGCGGGCGACGAAGCCGGAGACGGGGGACGGCCCTCGGTTGAATCCTTCACGACGGACACCCTACTGTGCCGCCCCCGCCCCGCGCGGGGCCCGCTGGTAGCCTGGGGATCCACCGTCCCGGCGCCGCGCCCGCGGCCCGCCCCGTCCAGCGACGCCGCCCGCAGGCGGTGCGGAAGGAGCCCGTCAGCGTGAGCGAGACCCCCGGCCGCCCGTCCGAGGCCCCCGCACCGCGCGGGCGCAGCACCCGCCAGAAGGCGGCGGTGGACGGCGCCCTGGACGCCGCCGAGGACTTCGTCAGCGCCCAGGAGCTGCACGCGCGCCTCAGGGACGCCGGCGAGCGCGTCTCCCTGGCGACCGTCTACCGCGCCCTCCAGCAGCGGCTCGACGAGGGCACGGTGGACATGCTCCGCCGCGAGGACGGGGAGTCCGTGTACCGCCGCTGCGCGGCCGAGGGGCACCACCACCACCTGGTGTGCCGGGTCTGCTGGACCACCGTGGAGGTGACCGCGCCCGGCGTCGAGGAGTGGGCCGCCCGCATGGCCGCGGAGCACGGCTTCTCCGACCCGGACCACACCGTGGAGATCACCGGCGTGTGCGCCGAGTGCCGCGCCGCCGGCCGCGGCTGAGCCGCGCGCCGCTCCCGGCCCGAGCCGGGGGCGCCGGCCGTCAGCGGACGCCGTCCACCGGATCGTCCAGGAACGGCAGGCGGGGCCCGTGCAGGACGCCGTGGCCGTAGGCCGCCTCCAGGTTCGCCTCCGTGAGGACCTGCCGCGGGGTGCCCGCGGCCACCACCCGCCCGCTCATCAGCACCACGAAGTCCGCGGCGGCCGCCTCGTCGAGGTCATGGGTCGTGTGCACCACGGAGACCCCGCGGGCGGGCTCCTCGTGGAGGAGCCGGTCGATGGTGCGGGCGGAGACGAGGTCCAGGCCGGTGAGGGGCTCGTCGAGCATGAGCACGTCGTGCTCCTGGGCCAGGGCCTGCGCCACGTACACGCGCTGCCGCTGGCCGCCGGAGAGCTCGTCCAGGTGGCGGCGGGCCAGGTCGGTGACCGACATGCGCTCCATGGCCGCGTCCACGGCCTCGCGGTCCGCCGCCCCGAAGCGGCCGAACCAGCCGACGCGCGGGTACCGGCCCATGCGCACCACGTCCCGCACGGTCAGGGGCACGCCCTGGGGCACCGGGATGGTCTGCATGACGAACGCGGTGCGGCGCGCGTGCCGGGAGGGGCTCTCCCCCCGCACCGTGAGCGAGCCGGCGGCCGGCTCCAGGGTGCCAGCCAGGGCGTGCAGGAGCGTGGACTTTCCGGAGCCGTTCGGGCCGATCACGGCCACCAGCACCCCGGCGGGCAGGGTCAGGTCGGACGGGGCGACGGCCACGTGCGCGGCGCGGCGCAGCTCCAGGCCGCGGGCCTCGGCGAGGACGCCAGCCCCCGGAGTCGGAGCGGTGGGGACGGTGCGGGTCATCGGGCGGGGCTCCCCTCGGTCTCGCGGCGGCTCTCGGCGTCGTCGTCTCCGGCCGGGGTGGGCGCGGACGCGGCTCCCCGTGTGCGCCGGCGTCGTCCGGCGGCGGCCTGCACGGCGGACCGTCCGAGCAGCACCACGAAGAACAGGACGACCGGGACCAGCGCCATGGTCGCGGAGGCGGCGGTCCCCCAGTGGTAGCTGAGCACGAGGCCGGCGACCACGGACAGCGCGCCGATCCCGGCGGAGAGCGCCATCATCTGCGGCACGGTGCGGGTGAGCAGCGCGGCGGTGGCGGGCGGGCCCACCAGCAGGCCGAAGACCAACACGGTGCCCACGGCCTGGAAGGAGCCGATCACGGCGGCGCCGATCAGCACCAGCAGCAGCGTGTGGGTCAGGCGCGGACGCATGCCCAGGGCCTGCGACTTCGCCTCGGAGAAGCTCAGGGCCAGCAACGGCCGGTAGAGCACCAGGGCGAGGACCACCACCACGACGCCGATCGCCGCCTGCACGAGCAGGTTCTCCGGGGTGACGCCCAGGGCGTCGCCGAAGAGGATGGCCGTGAGCGATCCGGTGTAGGAGCTCGAGAGCGAGATGATCACCACGCCGAGGGCCATCATGCCCACGAAGAGCAGACCGATCGCGGTGTCCTCCTTGAGGGTCGTGGTGCGGTGCACCAGGGAGATCCCGCCCATCATCAGGACGGCGGCCAGCGCCGCCCCGAGGTGGGGGCTGCCCCCGAGGAGCACGGCCAGCGCGATGCCCGGCAGGACGCCGTGGACGAACGCGTCGCCGAAGAAGCTCATGCCCCGCAGGACGAGCCACGTGCCCACCGCCGAGCACATCAGGGCGGCGATCAGCCCGCCGAGCAGGGCGCGCTGCTGGAAGCCGAGAAGGAAGGGGTCGATGAGCCAGTCCACGGCGGGGTGGTGTCCTCTCTGGACGTCGTCGGCGGCGGGGCGGGCGTCAGCCCTTCAGGGCGTCGGCGAGGGTGCGGGCGTTGTGCAGCATGGCCTGGGCGTAGTCCGCCTCGGGGGTGCCGACCGGGCCGACCCCGCCCTCGTATAGCTGGACGACGGGCAGTCCCCCGGCCTCCCTCGCGACGGTCTCGACGAGCCCGTTGGGGGTGCCCGTCGAGGTGAGCAGCGCGGCGGCGCCGTGGTCCTTCACCTGCTGCGTGAGGGCGGCCAGCTCGCGGGAGGAGGGCTCCGCGTCGGTGGAACCGCCCGGCACCACCACGCCCTCGATCGTGAAGCCGTAGGCGGCGGAGAAGTAGCCGTAGGCGTCGTGGTCGGTGACCAGCGTACGCCGCTCCTGGGGCACGGCCGCCAGGATCTCCCGCACCTGCCGGTCGGTCTCCTCCAGCTCACCCTCCACCGTCGCGCCGCACTCCGCGTACTTCTGCTCGCCGGTCTCGGCGGCGAGCTCGTCGCCCACCACCCGGGCGGCGGCGGCCATCCGGGCCACGTCCATCCAGACGTGCGGGTCCTGGGAGCCGTGCTCGTGCCCGGCGTGGGCGTCCGCACCCTCGTGCCCCGCGTGGTCGGCGTCGTGCTCGCCGAAGGGCAGGGGGTCCAGGCGCGGCGCCACCTCGACCACCACGGCCCCGTCCTGGCGGGCGTTGTCCAGGGCGGAGTCCATGCCGCCCTCCAGGCCCAGTCCGTTGGTGAACACCAGGCCGGAGTGCACCATCTGCGCCACCTGATCGGAGGAGGCCGCAACGTCGTGGGGATCGTCCCCCGGGCCCATCACGGAGACGACGGACCCGCCGCCGCACCGGGCCACGCGGTCCGCCACGGACGCGAGCTGGGTGGTGGTGGCCACGGCCACCACGGGCCCCGCGGCCGACGACGACGCCGTCACCGCCCCCTCCTCCGCGGCGGACGGGCTGCTGGAGTCCGCCACGGAGCAGCCGGCGAGGGCCACGCCGAGGGCGGCCACCACCGCGGGGGCTGCGAGACGGGGAGTGGGGGACGAACGGGACACCTGGGACGGTCCTTCCGGGGAGGGCGGGCCGCCCGGTCGGCGGCGCTTCTTGCTAAAGATTCTCACTATAGCACCCGCTCCGTGCCTGGACGCGCCGACGCCCGCCCCGGAACGGGGGCGGGCGCCGGCGTCGTCGGGGCCAGGGCGTCACCGGGCGGGCAGGTCCCGCATCCGCGTCGGCTCGGGGGCCGCGTGGGAGCCCGTGGTCGGGCGGAAGCGCCGCGGGGACTGCGTCACGTCGTGGATCTCGCCCACGAGCTCCTCGAGGACGTCCTCCAGGAAGAGCACGCCCACGGTGGCCCCGTCCTCGGAGATCACGCGCGCCAGGTGCGAGCCCGTGCGCTGCATGAGACCCAGGGCGTCCTCGACCTCGTCGGCCACCCGGACGTTGGCCAGGGAGCGCACCCGCGTCACCGGCACCGGGTCGGCATAGCGGGAGGGGCCCCCGGCCAGCACGTCCTTGAGGTGCAGGTAGCCCGCGTAGCCGCCCTGCGAGTCCTCCACGACGAAGCGCGAGTACCCCACGCGGCCCACGGCCCACTCGAACTGCTGCGGCGTGACGTCCTCGGGGACGCTGACGACCTTCTCGATCGGGACCATGACGTCCCCGGCCGTGTAGGAGGAGAACTCCAGGGCCGAGTGGAGCACCCCGGACTCGTCCTCGAGCGTCCCCGACCGCGTGGACTCGGCCACGATGGTCTGCACCTCCTCGAGGGTGAAGGAGGAGGCGACCTCGTCCTTCGGCTCGATCCCGAACGCGCGCAGCACCGTGTTCGCGGCCCAGTTGAGCACCACGATCAGCGGGTGCAGGAGCTTGGACAGCCACACCAGCGGCTGCGCCAGCAGCATCACCGCGCGGTCCGCGAAGGAGACGGCGGCGTTCTTGGGGACCATCTCGCCCATCGTCACGTGCAGGAAGGTGACGATCAGCAGCGCCAGCACGAACGCGACGACGTCCGCGGCCGCCAGTGGCAGACCCAGTGCCTCCATGGGCGCCGCGAGCAGATGGTGGAGGGCGGGCTCGGAGACGTTGAGGATCAGCAGGGAGCAGACGGTGATGCCGAGCTGGCACACCGCGAGCATCTGGGAGACGTGCTCCATGGCGAACAGGGCCACCTGGGCCTGTCGTGAGCCGGCCTCGGCCCGGGGCTCGATCTGGGAGCGGCGCGCCCCCATGACGGCGAACTCGCCCGCCACGAAGAACGCGTTGGCGGCCAGCAGCACCGCCAGCCACAGCAGTCCGACGACGTCCTGGCTCATGCGCGGGCCTCCTCGGTCACGGGGCGGGGGTCGAACCGCACGCGGTCGACGCGGCGGCCGTCCATGCGCTCCACGGTCAGGGTGCCGACGTCGAGCGGCACCACGTCGCCGACGGCGGGGATCCGGCCCAGGCGGGCCATGACGAAGCCGCCGATGGTCTCGTAGGCGCCGTCCTCCGGGACGTCGAGGGCCTTGATCTGGGCGTGCGCCTCGTCCGGGCGCAGCTCGGCGGGCAGGTACCAGCGGCCGGAGGCGGTCTGGAGGACGCCGGGGGTCACGCGGTCGTGCTCGTCGGAGACCTCGCCGACGATCTCCTCGACGACGTCCTCCAGGGTCACGACGCCTGCCGTGCCCCCGTACTCGTCGACCACGATGGCCAGCTGCAGGCTGGCCTCGCGCAGCTCGGCGAGCAGCTGGTCCAGGTGCACGGTCTCGGGGACGCGGATCACGTCCGTCATCAGGGCGCCGGCGGTGAGGTCCGCCCGGCGGTCCATGGGCACGGCCACGGCCTTCTTCACGTGCACGACGCCGAGGACGTCGTCGGGCGACTCGCCGATCACGGGGAAGCGCGAGTAGCCGGAGCGGCGGGCGAGCTCGACCACGTCCAGGAGCCCGTCGTCCTCGCCCACGGTCTCCATCCGGATGCGCGGGGTCATCACGTCCGCCGCCGTGCGCTCGGCGAAGCGGAGGGTGCGGTCCAGGAACGTGGCGGTCTGCTCGTCGAGGGTGCCCAGCTGGGCGGAGCGGCGCACCAGGGAGGAGAGCTCCTCCGGGCTGCGGGCGCCGGAGATCTCCTCCTTGGCCTCCAGCCCCATGCGGTGCAGCACCCCGTTGGAGAATCCGTTGAGCACGAGGATCGCGGGCTTGAACACGGCGGCGAACACCAACTGCGGGCGGGCCAGGGCCCGGCCGAGGCGCAGCGGCTCCGCGATGGCCATGTTCTTCGGGACCAGCTCGCCCAGCAGCATGGACAGCAGCGTGGCCGCGGCCATGGCAACGACGAGCGACACCGGCCCGGCGACGGACTGCGGGAGGCCGACGGCGAGGATCAGGGGGTCGACCAGGCGGCTGATGGCCGGGTCCATGACGTAGCCGGTGAGCAACGTCGTCAGCGTGATGCCCAACTGGCAGGCGGAGAGCTGGGTGGACAGGGACTTCAGGCACGTCAGCAGCGGCTCCCACGAGCGGTCGCCGTCGTCGACCATGCGCTGCACGGTGGGCGCGTCGATCGCGATCAGGGAGAACTCGACCATCACGAAGAAGCCGGTCCCCAGGACCAGCAGCAGGCCGAGGATCAGCAGGATCCACTCCACGGGACCCCACCCCCCGCGGCCGATCGGCGGCGCTGCGCACCGCGGGACGGGCGGGGACTGGAGGGCTCCGATCCGGCCGCGTCCGCGGGGGCGGACGGGCGGTCTGGCACGGCAGTGTCAGGGTGATCCATAGTCCGTCCAGCATACCGAAGGCCGCCCCGGCGCACCCGGGTCGGCGAGCGTCCCGGGGCGGTCACCAGGACGCGGGGACGGGGCGCCCCTCCTCGTAGCCGGCCGCGGACTGCACGCCGACCACGGCCCGCTCGCGGAACTGCGCCAGGTTCGCCGCGCCGGCGTAGGTCAGCGACGAGCGCAGGCCCGCCGTGATCCCGTCCACGAGGTCCTCCACGGAGGGCCGCCGCGGGTCCACGTACATGCGCGAGGAGGAGATCCCCTCCTCGAACATCGCCTTGCGCGCACGGCTGAACGCGTCCTCGTCCCGCGTGCGGTGCTCGACGGCACGGGCGGAGGCCATGCCGAAGCTCTCCTTGTATCGGCGCCCGTCGGAGCCCTGGACGAGGTCGCCCGGGGACTCGAGGGTCCCGGCGAACCAGGAGCCGATCATCACCTGGCTGGCGCCGGCCGCGAGCGCCAGGGCGACGTCCCGCGGGTGCTTGACGCCGCCGTCGGCCCAGACGCGGGCCCCGACCTCGCGCGCGGCCGCGGCGCACTCGAGCACCGCCGAGAACTGCGGACGGCCCACGGCGGTCTGCATGCGGGTGGTGCACATGGCGCCGGGGCCCACGCCCACCTTCACGACGTCGGCGCCGGCCGCGACGAGGTCGCGCACCCCCTCGGCGGTGACCACGTTGCCGGCCACGACGGGCACCTCCGGGTCGAGGGCGCGCACGGCGGCCAGCGCGTCGCGCATGACCCGCTGATGGCCGTGCGCGGTGTCCACGACGAGGACGTCGGCCCCGGCGGCGAGCAGGGCGGCCGCACGGGAGCCGACGTCCCCGTTCACGCCGAGGGCGGCGCCGACCTGGAGGCGGCCGGACGCGTCGAGGGCGGGGGCGGCCAGCGAGGAGCGCACCAGGCCCTGGCCGGTGACGACGCCGCGCAGCACGGGGCGGTCCGCGACCGGGTCCTCCACCACTGGAGCCAGCGGCCGTCCGGCGGCGTGGAGGACCTCGAAGGCCGCGCGCGGCGCGTCGGGGCCCTCGAGGTCGGCCGGGGACAGCAGGACGGAGGGGGTGCGCATCACGGAGACGACGGAGGCGAACCGGTCCACGTCCCCGCAGTCCTCGGCGCCGGCGACGCCGAGGAGGCGGCCGTCGTCGTCCACCACGCAGACGGCGCCGTGGGCGCGCCGGTCCACGAGGTGGAGCACGTCGAGGACGGTGGCATGCGCGTCCACCGTCAGCGCCGTGTCCGCCACCGCGTGGGCGGCCTTCACGGCGGCCACCGTCTTCGCCACGACGTCGACGGGGACGTCCTGCGGCAGCACGCCGAGTCCCCCGCGCCGGGCCAGGGTCTCGGCCATGCGCCGCCCGGTCACCGCGGTCATGTTGGCGGAGACGAGCGGGACGGATCCCACGGTCCCGTCGTCGGGTGCGATGTCCACGGCCGTGCGGCTGCCCACCTCGGAGTGCGAGGGGACGAGGAAGACGTCGTTGTAGGTCAGGTCCACGGCGGGCTCGTGCATCAGGCGCATGGGGCCATGCTCTCAAAGGCCCGTGGCGCCGGTCACGTCGAGCGCCCGGCGGGGCCCGGGCGGCGCGTGCCCCTGCCGCTGGCCCGGGGCGAGCGCCTATGCTGTTCCGAGGCGTTCTCGCGCCCGTTCCCGCGCGGGGACCGGCGGTGCGCGGACGCGCCGAAGCGACCGGCTTCCCCGCACCCCCTGGATTCCGGTCGGCCATCAGCATCCAAGGTTCAGGAAGAGGCGTTTCACAGTGCCAGAACTCACGTCCGATCGGCTCTCGCAGGAGTTCCCGGGCAACGAAGATCTCGTCGCCCAGATCTACCGGAAGTACCGGGAGGACCAGGGCGCCGTCGACCGGCAGTGGGCCCAGATCTTCGCCCGCCTCGAGGCCTCCCAGCCGCAGCCCGAGCCCGCCGCGGCCGCCCCCAAGGCGACCTCCTCCGCCACGGCCGAGCCGGCCCCGGCCGTGAAGCCCGCCGTCAAGAGGGGGGCGGCCACCCCCGCCGACCCGCAGGCGGCCGCCAAGAAGTCCGGCCCCACCGACGTCTCCGCCCCGGCCCAGCGCAAGCGCTCCGTCTCCGAGGCCGTGCCGTCCGAGCCGGCCCGCGACGCCGCCGCCGGCGCCTCCGAGAAGCAGGACAAGGCCACCGTCCTCAAGGGCATGGCCAAGGCCGTGGCCACCAACATGGACGCCTCGCTGTCCATGCCCACGGCCACCACCGTGCGCGACCTGCCGGCCAAGCTGCTGATCGACAACCGCACGGTCATCAACAGCCACCTGGCCCGCACCCGCGGCGGCAAGGTCTCCTTCACGCATCTGATCGGCTATGCCGTGGTGCGCGCGCTGAAGGCCATGCCCTCCATGAACACCCTCTACGAGGAGCGCGACGGCAAGCCCACCATGGTGGAGCCGGCGCATGTGAACTTCGGCCTGGCCATCGACCTGCCCAAGCCGGACGGCACGCGCGCGCTCGTCGTCCCGAACATCAAGGCCGCCGAGACCCTGAGCTTCCGCCAGTTCTGGGAGGCCTACGACGACCTCGTCAAGCGCGGCCGCGCCAACAAGCTGACGATGGACGACTACGCGGGAACCACCGTCTCCCTGACCAACCCGGGCGGCATCGGCACCGTGCACTCCGTGCCGCGCCTCTCCAAGGGCCAGGCCGCGATCATCGGCGTGGGCGCGCTGACCTACCCGGCCGCCTTCCAGGGCGCCGCCGAGTCCACGCTGAACAGCCTGGCGATCTCCAAGACCATCACCCTGACCTCCACGTACGACCACCGCGTGATCCAGGGCGCCGGCTCCGGCGAGTTCCTCAAGCTGATCCACGGCTACCTGCTCGGCGAGGACGGCTTCTACGACGACGTCTTCCACGACCTGCGCATCCCCTACGAGCCGGTCCGCTGGGCCCAGGACGTGCAGGTGAACCCGGAGGAGCAGATCGGCAAGGTCGCCCGCATCCAGCAGCTGATCCACGCGTACCGGGACCGCGGCCACCTGCTGGCCAACGTGGACCCGCTCGAGTACCGCATGCCCACCCACCCGGACCTGGACATCCGCGAGCACGGGCTCACCCTCTGGGACCTGGACCGCGAGTGGCCCACCGGCGGCTTCGGCGGCGCGGACACGCTGACCCTGCGCAGGATCCTCGGCGTGCTGCGCGACGCGTACTGCCGCACGGTGGGCGTCGAATACATGCACATCCAGAACCCGGCTGAGCGCGCCTGGTTCCAGGACAAGCTGGAGCGCCCGTACGAGAAGCCCAGCCGCGAGGAGCAGCTGCGCATCCTGGGCCGTCTCAACGCCGCCGAGGCGTTCGAGACGTTCCTGCAGACCAAGTACATCGGCCAGAAGCGCTTCTCCCTGGAGGGCGGCGAGTCCCTGATCCCGCTGCTCGACTCCATCCTCGGCGACGCCGCGGACGAGGGCCTGGACGAGGTCGCGATCGGCATGGCGCACCGCGGCCGGCTGAACGTGCTGACCAACATCGCGGGCAAGACCTACTCCCAGGTCTTCCGCGAATTCGAGGGCGCCACCCCCGGCGGCGCCTCCGGCTCCGGCGACGTGAAGTACCACATGGGCACGGAGGGCACGTTCGTCTCCGACGCCGGCAACTCCACCCGCGTGTACCTCGCCGCGAACCCCTCCCACCTGGAGGCCGTGGACCCGGTGCTCGAGGGCGTCGCCCGCGCCAAGCAGGACCGCCTGGAGGCCGCCGGCGAGTCCGGCGCGGCCTTCCCCGTGCTGCCGATCCTGGTGCACGGCGACGCCGCGTTCGCCGGCCAGGGCGTGGTGACCGAGGTCCTGAACCTGTCCCAGCTGCCCGGCTACCGCACCGGCGGCACGATCCACGTGGTCGTGAACAACCAGGTGGGCTTCACCACCTCCCCCGCCGAGGGCCGCTCCTCGGTGTACGCCACGGACGTCGCCAAGACCATCCAGGCGCCGATCCTGCACGTGAACGGTGACGAGCCGGAGTCCGTGCTGCGCGTGGCCCGGCTGGCCTACGAGTACCGCCAGCGCTTCCACAAGGACGTCGTCATCGACCTGGTGTGCTACCGCCGCCGCGGCCACAACGAGGGCGACGACCCCTCGATGACCCAGCCGCGCATGTACACGCTGATCGAGCAGAAGCGCTCCACCCGCAAGCTGTACGTCGAGTCCCTCGTGGGCCGCGGCGACATCACTCAGGAGGAGGCGGACACCGCGCTGAAGGACTACCAGCAGCAGCTGGAGCGCGTCTTCGCGGAGACCCACGCCGCCGAGACCGGCCAGGCGGTGGCCACCACCGGTCTGGAGCCGGCCCGCGACCGCGACGCCGCCCGCCCGGCGCCGTCGACCACCGCGATCTCCCCGGACACGCTGCGCCGCATCGGCGACGTGCACCTGGAGGTCCCGGAGGACTTCACCGTGCACCCCAAGCTCTCGCAGCTCCTGGAGAAGCGCGCCAAGATGGCCGTCGACGGCGGCATCGACTGGGGCTTCGCCGAGCTGGCGGCCTTCGGCTCGCTGCTCATGGAGGGCGTGCCCGTGCGCCTGTCCGGCCAGGACTCCCAGCGCGGCACGTTCACGCAGCGCCACTCGGTCTTCCACGACCGCGTGACCGACGAGACCTGGACCCCGCTGAACCACCTCTCCGAGTCGGAGGCCCCGTTCTGGGTCTACAACTCGCTGCTGTCGGAGTACGCGGTGCTCGGCTTCGAGTACGGCTACTCCGTGGAGCGCTCTGACGCGCTCGTGCTGTGGGAGGCCCAGTTCGGCGACTTCATCAACGGCGCGCAGACGATGATCGACGAGTTCATCTCCTCCGCCGAGCAGAAGTGGTCCCAGAACTCCTCCGTCGTGCTGCTGCTGCCGCACGGCTACGAGGGCCAGGGCCCGGACCACTCCTCCGCCCGCATCGAGCGCTTCCTGCAGATGTGCGCCGAGGACAACATGCGCGTGGTCAACCCGTCCCACGGTGCGAACCACTTCCACCTGCTGCGCGAGCAGGCGTACTCCCGCCCGCGCCGCCCGCTGGTCGTGTTCACGCCCAAGCAGCTGCTGCGCCTGAAGGCGGCCGCCGACCCCGTGGAGGCCTTCACCCAGGGCGGCTTCCGGAAGGTCATCGGCGACGCCTCCGTGGACGCCGCGCAGGTCGAGCGCGTGATCCTGGTCTCCGGCCGCCTGTACTACGACCTGCTGGCCCGCCGCGAGAAGTCGGGCGACACCTCCACCGCGATCGTCCGCGTCGAGCAGCTCTACCCGCTGCCCGCCGAGGAGATCCGCGCGGAGCTGGCCAAGTACCCGGGCGCCCAGGTGCGCTGGGTGCAGGACGAGCCCGCCAACCAGGGCCCGTGGCCCTTCATGGCGCTCAACCTGCTGCCCCAGCTGGACCGCGAGGTCACGCTGGTCTCGCGTCCGGCCCTGGCCGCGACGTCGGCCGGCACCAAGGGCCGTCACGACGAGGAGCTCTCCACGCTCCTGGACACGGCCTTCGGGGCCTGAGCATCCGTCACCCGTGACCGCGGGCCCGCGGCGTCGTCGACGTCGCGGGCCCGCGGGCGCATCGACCGAAAGGACTGACCGTGCAGAACCGCCGGATCCGCATCGCCGCCGTCGGCGACCACATCCTGGCCGGCGCGGGCGACCCGCGCTCCATCGGCTGGTGGGGGCGGGTCCTGGCCCGCACCGCCGCGCCGGAGGTCACGCTGGAGAACTACGTGCTGGCCGTGCCCCACGAGACCACGGAGCAGCTCAACGAGCGCTGGTGGGGCGAGGCCTCGCGCCGCTTCTCCGAGTCCGCGGAGAACCGCCTCGTGGTGGCCCTCTCCGACGCCGACCTGGACCTCGAGGCGTCCTCGAGCGCCCGCTCCCGCCTGAACCTGGCCAACGTCCTGGACACGGCCTCGCAGCGCGGGATCACCGCCCTCGTGGTCGGCCCCGTGCCGACGCTGGACGAGGCCCGCAACGACCGCCTGGCCGACCTGAACACCGCCTACCAGGACGTGGCGGCCCGCCGCGGCCACCTGTACGTGGACGCCTTCACGCCCCTGCGCACCCATGAGCAGTGGCGAGCGGACCTGGCCGCCGGCGACGGCGTCCCGGGCCAGGCCGGCCACGGGCTGATCGCCTGGCTGGTGCTGCACCGCGGCTGGTACCAGTGGCTCGGCGTCCCGGAGCCCACGGCCTGACGCCGCGCGGGCCCACGGCCCGAGTCGGCACAGGGGCGACGGCCTGATGTGACAGAATGACTCACCGACCATCGTCCGCTATCCGAGGAGAGGAGACGCCATGAGCAAGCGTGCCCGCAAGCGCCGCGACCGCAAGAAGGGCGGCGCGAACCACGGCAAGCGTCCCAACACCTGAGCGTGAGCTCAGCGCGGCGACGCGCCGGGTGAACAGCCCGCGACGACGAGGGGCCGGTCCGTCCAGGACCGGCCCTTCGTCATGTCCCGGCGAGGCCGGGCGGCGTCTCAGCCGGCGCGGCGCACCGTGGTCGTGGAGACCTGGGTGATGCGCGTCATGATGGTGGCGCGCAGCTGCGCGGGGGCCTTCTCCTGGCAGGAGCGGCGCAGGGCGGAGCGGATGATCAGCTCGAGCTCCTGCTGGTGGTGGCAGTCGGGGCACTGGTCCACGTGCGCGCGGACCTGGTCGATGTCCTCGGGGGTGAGGGCGCCGTCGAGGTACTGGTAGAGCTGCTCGAGGCGGTCCTCGCCGTCGTTGCAGCCGCGGCAGTCGCCGTCCTGGCTCATCGCTTCTCCTCCTGGGTGCTCGTCTCCTGTGCCGTCCGGCCCTTGGGGCCCATGCCGCGCTCGCCCGCGTAGTCCGTGAGCCTCTCGCGCAGCTGCTTGCGGCCGCGGTGCAGGCGGGACATGACGGTGCCGATGGGGATGTCGAGGATCTCGGCGATCTCCTTGTAGGCGTAGCCCTCGACGTCCGCGAAGTACACGGCCAGTCGGAACTCCTCGGGGATCGCCTGGAGGGCGTCCTTCACCTCGGAGTCCGGCAGGTGGTCGAGCGCCTCCGTCTCGGCGGAGCGCAGGCCGGAGGACGTGTGCTCGGCCGCGCGGGCCATCTGCCAGTCCTCCACCGTGTCGGTGTCCGCCTCCAGCGGCTGGCGCTGCTTCTTGCGGTACAGGTTGATGTACGTGTTGGTGAGGATGCGGTACAGCCAGGCCTTGAGGTTGGTGCCGGGCCGGTACTGGTGGAAGGAGGAGTACGCCTTCGTGTATGCCTCCTGCACCAGGTCCTCCGCGTCCTGCGGGTTGCGGGTCATGCGCATCGCGGCCGAGTAGAGCTGGTCGACGAACTCGAGGGCGTCGCGCTCGAAGCGGGCGCGGCGCTGAGCCTCGGACTCGGCGTCGACGTCGATCCCCGGCAGGTCCAGGGCGGGGGCGTCCGCGGGCCGGGCGATCTCCGGGGTGCTGTTCTGGGTGCTCATCGCAGGCCAGTCTACGGCGGCGCCCCGACTCCCGGTCAGGACGGGGCGCTCCAGCAGGGTCGCGGCCATGCGGGGGCTCCTTCCTGACGCCGGTGCAGCGGTGCGCGGGCGGCGGCCTCGGGGCCGCCGGCGGGACGGTGCGTCCCGCACGGGGCACAGCGCACCGCCCCCCGTGCGGTATTCCCGTGCCCACGCCCCGGTCCGGCGTCGGGCCGCTCGGTAGGCTGGACGGGTGACCGCACCTGGACCCGCCGCCCCCTCCCCCACGACGCCGCCCTGCGCCTCCGCCGCGTCGCGCACGCCCGCCTCCGCCTGGCCGGACCCGTGGCCGGCGCCGGCCGCGGCCGGGCCGGTGCGCGGGACGGTGCGCGTGCCGGGCTCGAAGTCGCTGACCAACCGGTGCCTGGTGCTCGCGGCGATCTCCGCCGGCCCCTCGGTGCTGCACGGCGTCCTGCGCTCCCGGGACACCGACCTGATGCGCACCGCCCTCACGGCGCTGGGGGCCCGGTTCGAGGACCGGGCGGACGGCGCCGTCGTGGTGCAGCCGCTGCCGGTGGGCGTGCCCTTGGAGGAGCCGGTGGCGGTCGACTGCGGGCTGGCGGGCACGGTCATGCGCTTCGTGCCCGCAGTGGCCGCGCTCCGTCCGGGCACCGTGGTCCTGGACGGGGACGCCGGCGCCCGCGTGCGCCCCATGGCGCCCCTCCTCGACGGGCTGGCCCAGACGGGCACCCGCGTCGAGTTCCTCGGCGCGGAGGGCTTCCTGCCCGTCCGCCTGACGACCGGCGAGGAGCTCGGGGCGGAGGCGGCGATCGACTCCTCGGCCTCCTCGCAGTTCCTCTCCGGCCTCCTGCTGTCCGCCGCGCGCCGCCCGGCGGGGCTGACGCTGCGGCACACGGGTGCCCAGGTGCCCAGCCCGGAGCACGTCGCGATGACGGTGCAGTTCCTGCGCGAGCACGGGGTCCACGTGGACACCCTCGAGGAGGGTGCGTGGCGGGTGCACCCCGGCGCCCCCGCCGGCGTCGAGTCCGCGGTGGAGCCGGACCTCTCCAACGCCGGACCCTTCCTCGCGGCCGCCGCGGTCACGGGCGGAGAGGTCTCCGTGCCGGACTGGCCGGCCGCAACCACCCAGATCGGCGACCGCTGGCGCAGCATCCTTCCCGCCTTCGGCGCCGAGGTCTCCTTCACTCCGGATCCCACCGACGACGCGCGGGGCACCCTGACGGTGCGCGGCGGCGTGGACGAGGCGGGCCGGCCGCGCATCGCGGGTGCGGGCGAGCTGGCGGGCACCGCCGAGCTGGCCCCCACCGCGGCCGCGCTGGCGCTCCTGGCGTCGGGGCCCACGCATCTGACCGGGATCGGCCACCTGCGCGGACATGAGACGGACCGGCTCGCGGCGATCGCGGCGGAGGCCGGGCGCTTCGGGGTGCGGGTCGAGGAGTCCGCGGACGCCCTCGCCTTCCCCGGCTCGGACTCCTCCGGACCGCTGCGCCCGGCCGAGGCCCGCACCTACCACGACCACCGGATGGCCACCTTCGCCGCCGTCGTCGGGCTGGCGGTGCCGGGCACCGCCGTGCAGGACGTGGCCACCACGGCCAAGACGCTGCCGGACTTCCCCGCGCTGTGGACGGCCCTCGTGGGCGGGGAGCCCGCGCACGACCGGCCCGAGAGGGACGAGGTGCGCTGATGGGACGGAGTCTGGACCCCTCGGCCTGGGACGAGTCCCACGTGCGCGTGCGCCCGTCGAAGCGGGGCACCAGGCCCCGCACCAAGCAGCGGCCCCAGCACGAGGACGCGCAGACGGGCCTGGTCACCACAGTGGACCGCGGCCGGTACACGGTGGTGCTGCCCGGCCGGGCCCACGCCCCCGTCACGGCGATGCGGGCGCGGGAGCTGCGCCGCACCCCCATCGCCACGGGCGACCGGGTGGACGTCGTGGGCGACCTCTCCGGGGACGAGGGCTCGCTCGCCCGCATCGTCCGGGTGCAGGAGCGGGACACGGTGCTGCGCCGTTCGGCGGACGACTCGGACGCGGTGGAGCGCGTCGTCGTCGCGAACGCGGACACGCTGATGGTGATGGTGGCCGCGGCCAACCCGGAGCCGCGCACGGGCTTCATCGACCGCGCGCTCGTGGCCTGCTACGACGCCGGCATCCACCCGGTGCTGCTCATCACCAAGACGGACCTGCGGGATCCGGCCGAGCTCGTGGCCCACTACGAGGCCCTGGACCTGGAGGTCATGACGTCGGGCGCCTCCCGGTTCGAGGCGGAGTCCGGGGACACGGACCTCGACGACGGGCTCGTGGAGCGGGTGGCCGAGCGCCTGGCCGGGCACACGGCGGCGTTCGTGGGCCCCTCGGGCGTCGGCAAGTCCACGCTGCTCAACGCCCTCACGGGCGCCGGGCGCGCCACCGGCCACGTGAACGCCGTGACCGGCCGCGGCCGGCACACCTCCTCCTCCGCCCTGGCCATGTCCCTGCCCGGCCCGGACGGGGAGCCGGTGCCGGACACCTGGGTCGTGGACACCCCCGGCATCCGCTCCTTCGGGCTGGGCTGGGTGGAGCCGGACCGCGTGGTGGAGGCCTTCGAAGACCTCGCCGGCGGCCTGGAGGGCTGCCCGCGCGGCTGCACCCACCTGGCGGACTCCCCCGGCTGCGGCCTCGACGCCTGGGTGGCGGAGGGCCACGCGGGTGAGGCCGGCCCGGCCCGGCTGGCGTCGCTGCGGCGGCTGCTGGGCAACCGCACGACGGCGGAGGCCGGCGGGTCCGCCTCCTCCGAGGACTGAGCCCGCCCGCGGTATAGCGTGGGACACATGGACCAGACTTGGAACGCCGCACGGGACCTCACGGAGGACCTCCGCCTGGCGCACATGCTCGCGGACAACGTGGACTCGATCACCATGTCCCGCTTCAAGGCCCAGGATCTCGAGGTCAGCACCAAGCCGGACCTCACCCCGGTGTCCGACGCCGACCGCGCGGCCGAGGAGTCCATCCGGTCCACGCTGTCCCGGGCTCGGGCGCGCGACCTGATCCTCGGAGAGGAGTTCGGCGGGAACCTCTCCCGCACCGGACGCCAGTGGGTCGTCGACCCCATCGACGGCACCAAGAACTTCGTGCGCGGGGTGCCCGTGTGGGCCACCCTGATCGCGCTGCTGATCGACGGCGAGCCGGTGGTCGGCGTCGTCTCCGCCCCCGCCCTGCACCGGCGCTGGTGGGCCGCGGCCGGCCAGGGCGCGTTCGCGGGGACGTCCCTGACGCGCGCCCAGCGGATCCAGGTCTCCGACGTGGACCGCGTGGAGGACGCGTCCCTGTCCTTCTCCTCGATCGAGGGGTGGCGGGAGCGCGGGGCGGTGCGGGAGTTCCTGCAGCTCACCTCGGACGTGTGGCGGGTGCGCGGCTTCGGCGACTTCTGGTCCTACATGCTGCTGGCGGAGGGCGCCGTGGACGTGGCCACCGAACCGGAGCTCGCGCTGCACGACATGGCCGCACTCGTGCCGATCGTCCGGGAGGCCGGTGGCCGGTTCACCTCCCTCGACGGCGAGGAGGGCCCCTTCGGCGGGCACGCCCTGGCCACCAACGGCCTGCTGCACGACGAGGTCCTGCGCCGGCTGACCCCGGGCCAGGACTGACCCGTGGCGGACGCGCGGCCGGCCGCGGGCGGAGCCGCGGCGCGCCGGACGCTGCCCTGGGTGGCGCTCGGCGGGGCGGCGGGTGCGCTCGCGAGCCTCGGGGCCGGGGCGCTGATCGCCCAGGCGATGGGTCCGGGGGACCCGAGCATCTCCGGGCCGCTCGGCACCGCGTCGGCCACGCTGGCATCGGTGGCGGCCGTGAACGTGCTGGGCTCCTTCCTCCTGGGCCTGCTGCGGGGCGCGTCCGGACGTCCCGGCGCGCGGTGGGATCCCCGCCTCGTGGCGGCACTGGGGACCGGCTTCCTGGGCGCCTTCACCACCTTCGGCACCGTGGCCGCGACGCTGGCGCTGCCCGTGATGATGACCGCCGGCCTGGCCGCCACGGGGGACACGTGGTGGATCCTCCTGGCGGTCGTGGTCGTGGGCCTGCTGATCGCCGTGGCGGTGCTGGCGGCGCTGAGCACCGCCGCGGCCGCCCTGGGACTGCACCTGGGCGGCCGGGGCGCCGGGTCCGGCTCCGCCGGCCGTCCGGACGGGGCGGCCGCATGAGCGCCGGGACGGTCCTCCTGACCGTGCTCCTCGCCGGCCTGGCGGCAGCCGTGGGGGCCGGGTTGCGCCATCTCGCCGACCACCGCTGGGGCGGCCGGGGTGTCCTGCTGGCCAATGTGACGGCCTCCGCGCTCGCCGGGGCGCTGTTCGCGATCGGCTTCGGGCCCGGATCCGCTGACCCCGAGGGCCCGGCCGGGGCCGCACTGGCCCTCGGCGCCGCCGGCGCGTTCGTCCTGGCCCTGGGCACATGGTCCACGGTGGCGTTCCAGGCCGCGCAGGAGGTCCTCGCCGGCCGGACCCGGCGCGCCGTCCGGGTGTGGTTGGTGCACCTGGCCTCCGGGACGGCGGCCGCCGTCGTCGGCGTCCTGGCCGTGGGGTTCCTGGTCCGCTGAGCCGCGGGCTCAGCCGACGAGGACCCGCTGCGCCCACCCGAACAGCAGGCGGCCGTCCCGGTCCACGTCCACGGCGGCGCCGCCCCGCACGGCGAGCGCGAGGGCCAGCACGTCCCGATCCGCGGGGTCCACCACGTCCAGCAGGTCCGTCTGACGGCGCACGTGCGTCCCGGTGCGTTGCAGGTGCCGGGCCTGGACCACGAAGGCGGCGGCCTTGGCCAGGCCGGCGATCGTCTCCGGGCTGCGGGTGTGCACCAGGGTGTGCACGGCGCCGTGGTAGACGTTCCCGGCACCCGCGGTGACCGCCCGGGCCACGGCGGCCGCGTCCAGGCGAGGCAGCAGCTCCGCGAGGCTGCCGCGGATCGGCGTGGTGTCGTGCACGAACTGCACCAGGTCCGCCGCGTCCCAGGTGAGCAGCTCGTCCCGGCCGGAGAGGAACCCGCAGGCCAGCTCCCGGTGCGGCAGGCCGTCCAGCAGCTCCCGGTAGGCGTCGACGTCCCGGGGCGTGAGCGCGTCCAGGACCAGGACGGCGTCGATGTCCGAGGTCGCGGACGCCTCACCGCGGGCGCGGGAGCCCTGCAGGCCGAGGAACCGGACGCGGGGGCCGAAGGCGGCGTCCACGGCGTCGGTCCATCGCCGGACCCAGTCGGCGGTCAGCGGGTCGAGGGGCGGGCTCGGGGGCTGCGGACATGGCCCCCAGGGTCGTTAGCCGGCCGCGAGGCCGGGCGTGCCGCTCAGGCGCGTGCCGCCGTCGTCGTCCGCCGGGGGTCCGGCCCGCCCTGACGGACCATGACGACGGCCCCGACGACGGCGATGACGCCCCAGATCGCGACCACCGACCAGGGCGCCCCGGCGACGATGAGCAGCGGGGCGATCGCCACCGCGGCCCCCTCCACCGGGATCAGCGGCAGGTAGGCGTACCCGAAGTCCTCGACGGTCCCGGACTCGAGGTCGGGATCCACGATGCGCAGCAGCGCGATGCCGGTGGCCACGGACCCGGTGGCCCATCCCCACGTGAAGATCTGCTTCTCGAACCAGCTCTCCCCCAGGTACCGCGGGGCGACCACGAGCCCCAGGAACAGGCAGAACGCCAGGCCCAGCGCGAACACCACGGCCAGCTCCGCCAGGTGGTCGGCGACGAACGCCGGCTCGATGGACACGATGCCGCAGACGATCAACACGTCCGAGGCCGCCCCGGACAGCGCCTTGAGGGTCTGCGGCTCCATCACCCGCGAGGCGCCGGAGCGGACCACGACCCACCGGGCGAGCAGGCCCGCCAAGAAGGCGCTGGCGAACAGGGGCAGGGCGAAGTCGTCCAGCACCTCGCCGGTGGTGGTCATGAACAGCCAGCCGAGGGCAACGACGGCGCCCACCAGCGCCATGTGCAGGGTGAGCGTCTCGATGGAGGACCCGGACATCGTGTGCCGGGCGGCGACGGGGCGGTCGTCGTGCTCCAGCACGCCGGTGCGCAGGGACGGTGTGAACGCGGCCTGCGTGCTGAAGGCCCGGGTGTGCCCCCGGGAGGAGCCGATCTTCGCCAGGATCACGCCGCCGACGATCCCGGAGAGCATGCCCACGGTGGCCGAGGTGAAGGCGATCGAGGTGATCTCCGGGCGGCCCGCGTCGGCGAACACGTCCCCCAGGGCCGCGGAGGTGCCGAACCCGCCGGACCAGGAGGCGAACAGCACCATGCCGATCGCGTCCGAGGAACCCATCACCGGGCCGAGGACGAGCAGGACCAGCAGCATGCCGGCGACCACCTGGCCGGCGGACATGAGCACGCCGTAGCCGGTGAAGCCGGCCAGCGGGCCGGTCGCCTTCCTGAAGGAGAAGGACTGGGACAGCGCCAGGCAGGCGAAGACCACCGCGATCAGCAGGGTGGTGTAGGAGCCCACGTACGGGGAGAACGGCAGCCCCGTGAACTCCCAGGCGCCGACGCGCAGGCCCCACGCGCCCGCCACCTGCGGCCCAAGCAGGAACCCGAGCAGACCGGCGATCACAGGGGCGGGCAGCAGCAGCCACTGGAGGACCCGGACCTTGGCCCGCAGGACCACCGCGACGAGCAGCAGGCCGCCGATCAGCCCCGCATCGCCGATGAGGGTCTCACGAAACAGTGCAGCCTCCACGGGGAGCCCCTTCCACGCCGGGGCGCTCGAAGTGGCGGCCCTCTGCGGGGACTCTACCGGGGCGCGACGACGCCGGCCGCGGTCGCCCGCGACCGGCGGACCGTCAGGCGAACACCGCCTCCAGGCGCTCGCGGACCTCCGGGGTCACCAGCTCGATCACGTCCAGCGCCTTGAGGTTCTCCTGGACCTGCGCCACGCTCGAGGCGCCGAGGATCACGGTGGACACGCGCGGGTTCGAGGCCGTCCACGCCAGGGCCAGCTGCGCCGGGGTCACGTCGAGCTCGGCGGCGATGTCCACGAGCTGTCGGACCTTGGCGGTGGTCTCCTGGTCCGCGATCGAGTCCTTCACGAAGTCGTAGCCCTTCAGCGCGCCGCGGGAGCCCTCCGGGACGCCGTCCACGTACTTGCCGGAGAGGATGCCGGAGGCCAGCGGGCTCCAGGTGGTCAGGCCGAGCCCGATGTCCTCGTAGAGGCGGGCGTACTCCTCCTCCACCTTCGTGCGGTGCAGCAGGTTGTACTGCGGCTGCTCCATCACGGGCTTGTGCAGATGGTGCCGCTCGGCGATGTTCCACGCCGCGCGGATCTCGTCCGCGCTCCACTCCGAGGTGCCCCAGTACAGGGCCTTGCCCCGGTTGATCATGTCGCTCATGGCCCAGACGGTCTCCTCGATGGGAGTGTGCGGGTCCGGGCGGTGGCAGAACACCAGGTCCACGAAGTCCAGGCCGAGGCGCTCGAGGGAGCCGTCGATGCCCTGCATCAGGTACTTGCGGTTCAGGGTGTTCTTCATGTTCACCACGTCGCCGTGGATCCCCCAGAACAGCTTCGTGGAGACGACGTACTCGTGGCGCTTCCAGCCGAGCTCGGCGATGGCCCGGCCCATGATGGACTCGGACTCGCCGCCGGCGTAGACCTCGGCGTTGTCGAAGAAGTTGACCCCGCCCTCCTTGGCGGCGGCCAGCTGGTCCTTGGCCAGGCCCATGTCGACCTGGTTGCCGAAGGTCACCCAGGAGCCGAAGCTGAACTGCGAGACCTGGAGGCCGGAGGAGCCGAGACGGTTGTAGATCATGTCGCTCATGGGCCCACGCTACTACCGCGTGGCGCGGCCGGAGCAGGGACGGAGACTCCCGGGCACGACGAAGGCCCCCCGACGTGACGTCGGGGGGCCTTCGCGTGTGGTGAGTGGAGCCGGCGGGAATTGAACCCGCGTCCGATGAGGTGTTGCCAGGTCTTCTCCGGGCGCAGTCTGCTGTGGGTGTTGCTCGGTCCTGGCCGTCCCGCAGACGGGCGGCCAACCCGGACCCAGCCGGATTGATGTCGGCGTCACGACCCCCGGCGAGGGTGACGCCCAGTGGCTATCTAGCTGACGCCACGATCCGAGGCGACAGCGACCTCGGGGTGACGGACTCGATCACTGATCAGGCAGCGAGAGCGAAGTCAGTGCGCTTGGATTCGGCACTTATTGGTTTGCAGAGAGCGTTTGACGAGATGACTCTGCATCCTCGGCCCGCTTCTCCCGACGCGACACACACCGTCGAAACCGATCGGCCCCAGGGGGGCGACTCCTCTATGAGGTTGTCAATCACCACTGCAGGCGGAGGGCGCGGAGCCCGCCGGTCCTGAAACCGGGCCTGCGAGAGATACAACGTAGCACGCCCCCCGGGCATTCCCAAGGGGCCGCCGCGCTCAGGCCACGCCGGCGCGCCGGTTGCGCATCCGCATGGCCCGCTGGGCCTCGCGGTTGTCCTGCTGCTCGCGCAGCTTGTGCCGCTTGTCGTATTCGCGGTTGCCCCGTGCGACGCCGATCTCCACCTTCACGCGCCCGTTCAGGAAGTACAGGGACAGCGGCACGATGGTCAGGCCCGGATCCTGGATCTGCCGGGAGATCTTCGTCAGCTCGGCGCGGTGCAGCAGCAGCTTGCGACGCCGGCGGGCGGCGTGGTTGGTCCACGAGCCGTTGAGGTACTCCGGGATGTAGACCTGCTCGAGCCACAGCTCGTCCCGGTAGAAGACCGCGAAGCCGTCCACGAGCGAGGCCTTGCCCTCGCGCAGCGACTTCACCTCGGTGCCGGTGAGCACCATGCCGGCCTCGTACGTGTCGAGGATGGTGTAGTCGTGGCGCGCCTTCTTGTTGTTGGCGATCACCTGGCGCTCGCCGGGGGCCGGCTGCTTGGCGGCCTTGCCCTTGCTGTTCTTGCCCATGGCCTCACGTCCTTCCAGCGTCCACGGCGACGGCCGCGCCCCGATCAGGGCGCGGCCGTCCAGTCTATCCCGTGCCGGTCCGATGCCCGCAGAGGCGATGCGCCGGGGCCGCGGGGCGGCGTCGTCGGCTCAGTCCAGCGGTGCGCCGGTGAGCGCGCGGACCTGCTCCTCGGTGACGCCGGGCGCGGTCTCCACGAGCGCCAGGCGGGGCTGTTCCGGGGTGCCGACGACGTCGATGACGGCCAAGTCCGTGATGATGCGGTCGACGACGGCGCGGCCGGTCAGCGGCAGGGTGCACTGGTCGACGATCTTGGGGGTCCCGTCTTTGGACACGTGGTCCATCATGACGATCACGCGGCCGGCGCCGTGGACGAGGTCCATCGCGCCGCCCATGCCCTTGATCATCTTGCCGGGCACCATCCAGTTGGCCAGGTCGCCCGCGGCGGAGATTTCCATGCCGCCCAGGACGGCGACGTCGATCTTGCCGCCGCGGATCATGCCGAAGCTCAGCGCGGAGTCGAAGAAGGACGCCCCCGGGTTCACGGTGACGGTCTCCTTGCCCGCGTTGATCAGGTCGGGGTCCACGGCGTCCTCCGTGGGGTACGGGCCCGTGCCGAGGATGCCGTTCTCGGACTGCAGCACCACGGACCGCCCGGCGGGG
Organism: Micrococcus porci; assembly: GCF_020097155.1. Taxonomy (NCBI): domain Bacteria; kingdom Bacillati; phylum Actinomycetota; class Actinomycetes; order Micrococcales; family Micrococcaceae; genus Micrococcus; species Micrococcus porci. The sequence goes on from NZ_CP083691.1 coordinate 2,223,087, forward strand.
ATGTGGTTGGGGATCAGCGTGGGCATGCCGATGCCGAGGTTGACGTAGGCGCCGTCCGGCAGCTCCTGCGCGGCGCGGGCCGCCATCTGGTCGCGGCTCAGGCCCCGGGGGCGCCCGGTGGTCTGCTCGCTCATGCCTGCTCCTCCCCCGATGCGCGCACGGTGCGCTTCTCGATCCGCTTCTCGATGTCCGTGCCGACCTCCACGATCCGGTGCACGAAGACGCCGGGCAGGTGCACGTCATCCGGGTCGATCTCGCCGGGCTCGACGAGCTCCTCCACCTGGGCGATGCACACCCGGCCGGCCATGGCCGCGGGCGGGCCGAACTGGCGGGTGGCCTTGCGGAACACGAGGTTGCCGTGGCGGTCGCCCTTCCAGGCGTGCACGAGGGAGAAGTCGGTGACGATGGAGCGTTCGAGCACATAGGTCTCGGGCTCGCCCGGGGCCTGGTTGAGGTAGCCCTCGCCGAGCACGAACGTGTCCGTGGGCTTGGCCTGCGAGGACTTCACCACGGTGCCGTCCGCGTCGTAGTGCATGGGCAGGCCGCCCTCGGCCACCTGGATGCCGACGCCCGAGCGGGTGTAGAACGCCGGGATGCCGGCGCCGCCGGCGCGGAGCTTCTCCGCGAGGGTGCCCTGCGGGACGAGCTCCACCTCGAGCTCGCCCTCGAGGTACTGGCGGGCGAACTCCTTGTTCTCCCCCACATAGGAGGAGGTCATCTTCCGCAGCCGGCGCGCGCCGAGCAGGATGCCCAGGCCCCAGCCGTCCACGCCGCAGTTGTTGGACACGACGGACAGGTCCATGGCGCCCTGCTCGAGCAGGGCCTCGATGAGCTGCACGGGGTTGCCGGAGAGTCCGAAGCCGCCGACGGCCAGGGACGCGCCGTCCGGCACGTCCGCCACCGCCTCGGCGGGCGTGGCCACGGTCTTGTCGAGAGCCATGTCCGGGGCCCTTTCTGTCAGGGGCGGTCCGTCAGCGGAAGAGGATCAGGGCCTCACCCTGGCCGCCGCCGCCGCAGAGCGAGACGGCCGCGCGGCCGCCGTCGCGCCGGTCGAGCTCGAGGGCGGCGTGCAGGGCCAGCCGGGCCCCGGAGGCGCCGATCGGGTGGCCCAGGGCGATGGCGCCGCCGTGGATGTTGGTCTTCTCGTGCGGGTAGCCGAGGTCGCGCAGGGACTGCACGGCCACCGCGCCGAATGCCTCGTTGATCTCGATGAAGTCGAGGTCGGCCACGTCCCAGCCCTGCTTCCGCACGGCGGCGTTGATCGCGTCGGAGGGCTGCGAGTGCAGCTGCGAGCTGTCCGGGCCGGCGGTCTGGCCGGGGGCGCCCACCGTGGCGAGGACCGTCAGGCCCTTCTCCTCGGCGAAGGCACGCGAGGTCACCACGAGGGCGGCGGCGCCGTCGGACAGGGGCGAGGAGTTGCCGGCCGTGATCGTGCCGTCCTTCGCGAACGCCGGGCGCAGGGAGCCCAGCGACTCGGCGGTCGTGTCCGGGCGGACCCCTTCGTCCTGGGAGACGACCAGCGGGTCGCCCTTGCGCTGAGGCACCTCCACCGGGGCGATCTCGCCCTCGAAGACGCCCTGGGACTGGGCCCGGGCGGCCCGCTGGTGCGAGGCCGCAGCGACCTCGTCCTGCTCGGCGCGGGCGATGTTCCGCTCGCCATTGCCGGACTCGGTCAGCTCGCCCATGGCCTCGTGGCTCAGGGAGTCGGTGAGGCCGTCCCACGCGACGGCGTCGAGCATCGTGGCCGGGCCGTACTTGAAGCCCTTGCGCGCGCCGGGCAGCAGGTGCGGGGCGTTGGTCATGGACTCCTGACCGCCGGCCACCACCACGTCCGCCTCGCCGAGGCGGATGAGACGGGCGGCGTCGATCACGGCGGTGAGGCCGGACAGGCACACCTTGTTGATCGTCATGGCCGGGACGTTCCACGGGATGCCCGCGGCGAGCGCGGACTGGCGGGCCGGGTTCTGCCCCGCGCCGGCCTGCACGACCTGGCCCATGTAGACCATGTCCACGTCCTCGGGGGCCACGCCGGCGCGCTCGAGCGCATGCGTGATCGCGTGGGCGCCCAGGTCCACGGCGCGCAGGTCGGCCTGCTGCGAGAGCAGCCGGGTGAAGGGCGTGCGGGCACCGCCCACGATCACGGCGTCGGTGGGCTGAGGCTGGGGCAGCTCGGCGGTCATGCGGTCCTCCTGGGACGTTCAACTCGGTTCATCACGATTCACTCAAATACAGTCTATGACCCCGGTCACAGGCGCGCCAGGCGGCGACGCATCCATGACGACGCGCCGCGGGGCAGGGACCACGACGACCCGCACCCGCCGGCTGCGGGCGCGGGCCGTCGTCGGGACGTCCGGGGATCGGACCGGCGCCTCAGAGACCCTGGCCGGTCGGCGAGACGAGGATCTTCACGGCCGTCTCGTTGTGGTGGATGAGGGTCTCGAAGCCCTGGTCGACCAGGTCGTCGAGGCCGATCTTGCCGGTGATGAACGGCGTGAGGTCCACGGCGCCGTCCTCGACCATGCGGATTGTGTCCGCGTGGTCGTTCGCGTACGCGATGGTGCCGCGCAGGTCGATCTCCTTCATCACCAGCTTGTGAAGGGCCACGGCGGGCTCGTGGCCCCAGATGGACTCGTTGACGATCACGCCGCCGGGGCGCACCGCGTCCAGCAGCATGTCCAGCACCACGTCCACCGAGGTGCACTCGAAGCCCACGTCCGCGCCCTGGCCGTCGTGCAGTTCGCGGATCTTGGCGGGCACGTCCACCTCGCGCGGGTCGAAGGCCTCGTCCACCACGCCGGCCTCGAGCACCTTCCGGCGGCGCAGCTCGGAGAGCTCGGAGACGTACACCGTCAGGCCCTTGCCCTTGAGCACGGCCGCGGTGAGCGCGCCGATGGGGCCGGCGCCGCCGATCAGCGCCACGCCCGACGTCGGAGAGCCGGCCCGCACCCACGCGTGGTGGGCCACGGAGAGCGGCTCGATGAGCGCGGCCTGGTCGAGGGGCACGGAGTCGGCCACCGGGTGGACCCAGCGGCGCTGCACCGCGATCTGCTCGGCCAGTCCGCCGCCGTCGCCGCCCAGGCCGATGAAGTTCATGTCCGGCGCGAGGTTGTAGTCCGGTCGGTCCCGGTCCTCCTCGCGCACGATGTACGGCTCCACGACGACCTTCTGGCCGACCTCGAGGTCCGTGACGCCCTCGCCCAGGGCGGCGACGGTGCCGGACATCTCGTGGCCGAGCGTGACGGGGGCGGCGTCGCCGGAGATCGGGTGCGGGTGCCCGGCCGGCGGGATGAAGATCGGGCCCTCGAGGTACTCGTGCAGGTCCGTGCCGCAGATGCCGCACCACGCGACGTCCACGAGGACCTGCCCCGGACCGGCCGTGGGCGAGTCGATCTCCTCGATGCGGATGTCCTTCTTGCCGTGCCAACGGGCGGCGCGCATGGTCATGCTGTTCGACCTCCTGGGTGGGAATGGAGTCGGCTGCCGGACCGGCGCGCGGGGGCGCCTGCCCGGTGCTTCGAGCATCCCACCGGGCCGGCCTCCCAGGCCAGGCCCGAGGCCCCTGCGGGGGCTTGAACGACGACGCCGGCCCGCACCTCCAGGTCAGAGGTGCGGGCCGGCGGCGTGGACTGCGGGAGGGGCTCAGTCCTCCTGGGCGGCCTTGACCTGCTCGGCGCGCCAGCGGATGCCGGCGTCGATGAAGTCGTCGATGGCGCCGTCGAACACGGAGGACGGGTTGCCCTCCTCGTGGCCCGTGCGGAGGTCCTTGACCATCTGGTACGGGTTGAGCACGTAGGAGCGCATCTGATCGCCCCACGAGGCCTTGATGTCGCCGGCCATCTCCTTCTTCTTCGCGTCCTCCTCGGCCTTGCGGACCAGGAGCAGGCGGGACTGGAGCACGCGCAGCGCGGCGGCGCGGTTCTGGATCTGCGACTTCTCGTTCTGCATGGACACGACGATGCCCGTGGGGATGTGCGTCATGCGGACGGCGGAGTCCGTGGTGTTCACGGACTGGCCGCCGGGGCCGGAGGAGCGGAACACGTCCACCTTGATCTCGGACTCGGGGATCTCGATGGAGTCGTCCGACTCGATGAGCGGGACGACCTCGACCGCGGCGAAGGAGGTCTGGCGGCGCCCCTGGTTGTCGAAGGGGCTGATGCGCACCAGGCGGTGCGTGCCGGCCTCGACGGAGAGGGTGCCGAACGCGAAGGGCGCGTTCACCTCGAACGTGGCGGACTTCAGGCCGGCCTCCTCCGCGTAGGAGGTGTCCATGACCTTCGTGGACCAGCCCTTCTGCTCGGCCCAGCGCAGGTACATGCGCATCAGGGTCTCGGCGAAGTCGGCCGCGTCCACGCCGCCGGCGCCCGCGCGGATGGTCACGACGGCGTCCCGCTGGTCGTACTCGCCGTTGAGCAGCGTGACGACCTCGAGCTCCTCGAGGGCCTTGCGGATCGAGGTCAGCTCGACGTTCGCGTCGTCCAGCAGGGAGGGCTCGTCCTCCTCCGCGGCGAGCTCCACCATGGTCTCGAGGTCGTCGATCCGGTCCGCGAGGGACTTGATGCGCTTGAGGTCCGCCTGGCGGTGGGAGAGCTTGGAGGTCACCTTCTGCGCGGCCTCGGGGTCGTCCCAGAGGTCGGGGGCGGCGGCCTCCTTCTCGAGCTCGGCCACCTCCGCCGTCATCTTCTCGACGTCGGAGACCTGCTCGATGGAGGCCAGGGTGTGGCGCAGAGCGTCGATCTCTGCGGAGAAGTCAGTGTCAGCCATGGTGGGGCGAGTCTACCGCCCCGCCTTCCCAGGGCGCGCGGCGGAGGCGGACGGCAGTCGACGAAGCCATCCGCGGGATCGCGGGCCAGCGGTAGCATCGGCCCATGTCACAGCCCGCCCCTCACCTCGTGCGCCGCGGCTCCGGCGCCCCGCTGGTCCTCGTCCACGGCATGGGCGTGGACCACCGCCTCCTCCTCCCCCTCGACGCCGCCCTGGAGGCCGCCGGCGGCTGGGAGCGCGTCTACGTGGACCTGCCCGGCTTCGGCGGCACCCCCGCCCTGCCCGCCCCCGGCGGACTGCCGGAGCTGGCGGACTGGCTGGACGGCGTCGTCGGGGAGATCGCGGGCGAGGACCGGTTCGCGCTGCTGGGCAACTCCCTGGGCGGGCTGCTGGTGCGCGAGGTGCTGGCGCGCCGCCCCGGGCAGGTCGCGGGCCTGGCGATGATCGCCCCCGTGGTGGACCCGGACCCGGAGCGCCGGGACGTGCCCGAGCGCGTGGTCCTGGAGCAGGACGAGGCCCTGCTCGCCGAGCTGGACGGGGACGACGCCGCGCCGTTCGTCGAGATGGCCGTGATCCAGACGCGGCCGGTGTGGGAGGGCTTCCGCGAGCACGTGCTGCCCGGCGTGCTCGCGGTGGACGAGGACGCGGTGGACCGGCTCGAGGACCGCTACGCCCTCGACGGCCCGCTGCCGGAGGAGCGGTTCGGCGAGTTCGACCGCCCCACGCTGATCGTCACCGGCCGCCAGGACGACAAGGTGGGATGGAGGGACCAGCTCGCCCTGGCCGAGCACTTCCCGCGCCTGACCCTGGCCATGCTGGACCGCACCGGCCACAACGCGCACCTGGACCAGGAGGCCGCCGTCGGCGCGATGGTGCGGAACTGGGCGGAGGACGCCGCGCGGGAGCTGTGAGGACCCCGGCGGTGGGCCCGCGCCGGCCGGGATCCGGGGAATGATCGCCACCCCGGGTGCGCTGTCGGGGGCGAACCCCTGACGTCCCCGAACATCGGAGCACCATGAGCGATCAGCACTCCCCCGGCCACGAGCATCGCCACGGCGGGGCGGCCCCGCAGATCGACCCGGGCATGGATCCGCGCGAGTTCTGGGAGAACCGGTACGGCGGGGAGCAGGTGTGGTCGGGGAAGGTGAACGCGACCACGGCTGCGCTGGTGGCCGGCCTGGACCTGCCGGACGGCCCCGGCCGCGCCCTGGACCTCGGCTGCGGCGAGGGCGGCGACGTGGTGCACCTGGCCGAGGCCGGCTGGCACGCCACGGGCGTGGACATCTCCGAGGCGGCGGTGGCCCGCGGCCGGGAGGCGGCCGCGGCGCGCGGCGTGGCCGAGCGGACGCGGTTCCTGGCAGCCGACCTCACGGACACCTCCGCGGACTGGGGCGCCCGTGACGACGGCGCCGCCGGCTACGACCTGGTCACCGGCTCCTTCTTCCAGTCCCCCGTGGCCCTGGACCGCGCGCGGATCCTGCGGCACGCCGCGTCCCTGGTGGCGCCGGGCGGGCACGTCGTGCTCGTCTCCCACGCGGCGCCGCCGAGCTGGGCTCCGCCTGAGGTGGCCGCACGTGGGGACTTCCCCACCCCCGCCGGAGACCTGGAGGCCCTGGGCATCATGACCGAGGGGGACGAGGACTGGGAGGTCCTCGTGGCCGAGGTGCGCGGCCGCGAGTCGACCGGTCCGAACGGCGAGGCCGGGCACCTGGACGACGGCGTCGTCGTCGTGCGCCGACAGCGTTGAAGGAGGGGGCCGACGGCGGGCCGCCAGGGGGTCCGGCCGGCAGCGCCCGAGAGTAGGCTGACAGATAGCGGGACGACCCGTCCCGGGAACCGACTCCGAAGGATTGGACTGATCGTGACGACGATTCAGAAGGTGACCGTGTTCGGCACCGGCGTGCTCGGCTCGCAGATCATCATGCAGGCCGCCTACCACGGCAAGGACGTCACCGCGTACGACGTCGACGACAAGGCGCTGGCCCAGCTGCCGGCCCGCTGGGAGTGGATGCGCGGGTACTACCAGCGCGACCTGCCCGACTTCGACGCGGAGCGCTTCGACAAGGCGGTCTCCTCGATCCGCACGACCACGGACGTCGCGGACGCGGTGACGGACGCGGACGTGGTGATCGAGTCGATCCCGGAGAACCTCGAGCTGAAGAAGTCCGTGTGGGCGAAGATCGGCGAGGCCGTGCCGGAGCGCACCGTGCTGCTGACCAACACCTCCTCCCTGCTGCCGAGCTCCTTCGCGGACTCCACGGGCCACCCGGAGCGGTTCCTGGCGCTGCACTTCGCGAACCTGGTGTGGAAGAACAACACCGGTGAGGTCATGGCCACGGCGAAGACCGCGCCGGAGCACTTCGACGCGGTCCTCGCGTTCGCCGGCGAGATCGGCCTGGTCCCGGTGCCGGTGCGGAAGGAGGTCCCGGGCTATGTGCTGAACTCGCTGCTGATCCCGTGGCTGGACGCGGGCGCGAAGCTGTACCAGGGCGGGGTGTCCGACCCGGAGGACATCGACAACGTCTGGAAGATCGCGACGGGCGCCCCGAAGGGCCCGTTCGAGGTGTACGACGTCGTGGGCTTCAACGTGGCCTACAACATCTCCCGCGTCTCGGCCGATCCGCTGAAGAAGGCGTTCGCGGAGGAGACCCTGAAGAAGGGCATCGACGCCGGGACCACCGGCCTCGGCGTGGGCGAGGGCTTCTACCGCTACGACAAGGACGGCAACAACCTGGGCGCCGTCGAGTCCTGGAAGCAGGAGAACCGCGGCTGAACCCAGCCGACGGAGCCGGGTGATCTACCCGGCATGACGAGGGCGGGGTGCCGGACGGCGCCCCGCCCTCTCGCGTCCCGGGTGGGAGGGTCAGCGGGTGAGGACGGTGCGGGAGCTGCCTTCGGCGCTGACGGGGACGGAGGCCGGGATCAGGTCGGCCAGCCAGCCGGCGCCGGACGGCACCAGGGTCACCTTCGCCCGGGCCCGGACGACGACGGTGGCGCCGTCACCGGCGACCTGGGCCGAGACGGACTCCAGACCGGGGACGGACTCGCGTGCGCCGACCGCGTCGAGGTGCTCGTTGACGGAGGCCTGGACGGAGCCGGGCTCAAGGACCACCCGTGGGTCGGCGTCGAGCTGGAAGGCGAGCTGCTCTGCCCCGGCGAGGGCCGCCCCGTCCGCCAGGGACTGGACCTTGCGGGCCTGGATGAGCACGAGCGTGGCGGAGAGGACCACGAGCAGGAGCCCCACCACGATCGCGCTCAGGCCGAGCGTCAGGACGGTGATCTCGCCGCGCTCGTGGGCACCGTGGCGTCGGTCGGGGCGGCGCTGGGGGCGGCTGCGATGGCGGCGCGTCATCAGAACCTCGGCATCCGGGCGCGGGAGTGGGAGTCGACCGTGGCGATGTCGACGCTCACCCATCCGTCGGGAAGGAGTGGCGGGTCGAGGCTGATCGCGACGGTGACGTCCACGACCTCGCCGGGCTCCAGGGTGCCGCAGCCGCCCACGTCGCACGCCACAGACCATTCGGCATCGGCGGCGTCGAAGCCGTAGTCGGCCAGCGTGAGCGGGATCGTGCCCTCTGCCTGCCCCGGGTTCCCGCCCTCCCCGGAGACCATGACGCGCGCCGCCTGATCGGCGGACGCGAGGGCGCCGAAGGCCGCCGCCTGCACCTGGGAGACGAAGAGCATCAGGTAGGCCAGCGGGATGAGCAGGATCAGGGACAGGCCCAGGAACTCGACCGTGGCCGAGCCGACGTCGTCCGCGAGGTCGGTGCCCCGCCACGGAGCGTGCGTGGGGCCGTGGCGGGCGTCAGTAGCGGAAGGCATGGCCGTGCACCTCGATGGGGACGGGACCGGGCAGGAACCCCAGCCCGGGCAGACTGCTGGTGATGGTCACCCGGACCACCGGCACCCCGCCCACGGTGGTGGGCTCCGACCGCACCTGGGCGCCGGACTGGCCGGGGACGGAGGCGGAGAGGACGTCGCGCGCCCGCGCCGCGCCCTCCGCGGGGTCACGGTCCGCGAGCGCCCCGTAGCGGGCGCCGGCGGAGGCGGCGTCGATCATCACGTTGCGGACGTGCACGATGATGCCGACCTGGAGGACGGCGGCGAACAACAGGACGAGCAGGGCGGTGACCATGGCGTTCTCCGCCACGACGGAGCCGCGGTCGCCCGCCCGGCGGTCGGGGCCCGGTCGGCCCTGGACCGCCGGGCGGGCTGCGGGTTCCATCGGTGCGCTCACTCAGCCGGCGGCGTTGTTCACCTGGGTGATGGCCTGGTCGAACATGGCCTTCAGCGCGGGCATCGCGAGTCCGAGCAGGGCCACGACGAGCGCCGCGGACATCAGGGTGATCATGACCCAGCCGGGGACGTCGCCGCGCTCGTCGCGGGCGTCGTCGTGCAGCAGGGACGTCAGGGCGGAGACGACGGTCAGGTAGGCGTTGGTGAGCATGGTTTCCCTCCTGGGGTGCGGTGCCCCGTGGCACCGCGCGAAGTGATGGGTGGGGGTCGTCGGGACGGGTGGACTATTCAGTTGTGGGTCTGTGGGCGCCGTCAGAAGCTCAGGCGCAGGAGTGCGAGGCCGGGGAAGATCGCGAACACCACCGTGAGGGGCAGGATCCCGAACACGAGCGGGACCATCATCTGGATCTCCTTGCGTCCCGCGGACTCCATGAGCTCGCGGCGGCCGAGCTCGCGCACGTCCTGGGCCTGTGCGCGCAGCACGTCCGCCAGCGGGGTGCCCCGGTCCAGGGCGATCAGGATGCCGCCGATGAACCGCTCCACCGGTTCCAGCTGCACCCGCCGGCCCATGGCCTTCAGGGCGGAGGACAACGACGCGCCCGCGCGCACGTCGGCCAGGGTGCGGTCGAACTCCCCCGCCATCTCGCCGCGGGCGGAGCGCACGATGCGCTCCATGGCGCCGGTGGCGCTCTCCCCGGCGCCGACGGACAGCGCGAACAACTCGGCCACGGAGGGGAACTCGGTGAGGATCGCCGTCCTGCGACGCGCGACCGCCCAGGTGAGCATCTGGTCCCGCAGCACGTAGCCGGACAGCCCCGCGGCGACGACCAGGGCGACGCCGGAGACGACCGGGACCGCCCCCGCCAGCGTGAGCAGGACGGAGAGGACCGTGCCGGCCGCGGTCGCGATGACCGCGCACAGGACCTGCTGGGCGCGGAAGTCCATGACGGAGAGCTCGGAGCCGGCGGCCTGCAGCTTCAGCGTGAGGCTCTCCCCCGCGGGGCTCAGCCGCTGGAGCCCGCGCGTCGCCCCCGCCAGGGAGGGGCCCAGGAGCCTGCCCCACGTCCCCCAGGGGGTCGACGTCGCCCGTCCGTCGGCCAGCAGCCGTGACGCGGGCACATGATGGCGCAGCTGCGGCTCGATGCGCTCCTCCAGGGAGGGACGCCACCCCCACGGCTGGGCCGTGACGATCAGCCAGACGCCGGCCGCCATGACCAGCCCGAGCGCGATCCCCCACAGCAGGCCGCCGCTCATGCGAACACCCTCTTCTCCTGCGGAAGCGCACCGATCCGGAGCATGATCCGGTAGCACAGCGCCGACACCACGAGTCCGGCCAGGAGCAGCGCGCCGCCGGCGACGCTCTGGTAGGCGGTCACGGCCAGCGGCTGGGTGCCGAGCAGGAGCAGGACGATCCAGGGGGCGCAGACGGCCAGGCGGGCGGCGTTGACGGTCCACGACTGCCGCGCCTCGAGCTCCGCCCGGGTACGGGCGTCCTGACGGAGGAACTCGGAGAGCGACTGCAGGAGCAGTCCGATGTCCGCGCCGCCGACCTCCCGGGTCAGGCGCAGCGAGGCGACGAGCCGGTCCGCCACGGGATCCGCCATGCGCGTCTTCAGCCGTTCCAGGGCGTCCAGGAAGCGTGCTCCGGACCGGTAGTCACGGGCGAACTCGCGGAACGGCGCCCGTAGGCCCTCCGGCCCCGTCTCGCCGAGCTGTGTGAGGGCCTCGGGCAGCGTCAGCCCCGCCCGGACGGCGGAGCGGACATGGTCCACCGCGTCCGGCCAGAGGTCGCGCAGCGCCCTGGTGCGGCGAGTCGCCTGCCAGGTCAGAAGTGCCCAGGGCAGGGCCGCCCCGAACAGGCCGAAGCAGGCGGCGATGGTCCAGGTCCGCGTGACCGCCAGGACGATGAGAGCGGCGACCACGCACCCCGCGGCCATCGCCCCCACGACGCCGGCGGGGGTCAGCCGCTCGATGCCCGACCGGGCGATGAGCTCGGCCAGCCGGCCCGGGCCGCGAGGCTCCTCCGCGGAGACGACGGGCTCGGACCACAGAGACCACCACATGAGGAAGAGTCCGGCTCCGAGTCCGAGCCCGAGAACGGCGCCCATCAGCGCACCTCCACGAGATCGCGCGGATCGAGCCCGCGGCGGGCGAACGCCTCGAACTCCAGGTCCGCCGAGGGGTTCAGCACGAGGTCCCCGTGCGCGTCGCGGCGGAACAGCGTGGAGGTCTCGATGACGCCGCCCTCCACACGGGAGCCCACGGTCAGGATCTCCCGGACCCGCCGGCGACCCTCCCGGTCCCGCTCGCAGTGGACGACGACGTCGATGCAGGTGGCGACCGTGGGCACCACGAAGTTCCGCGAGATGTTCTCCCCCGCCAGCAGGGGCAGCGTGCACAGCTTCGTGAGCGCGTCGGACGCGGAGTTGGCGTGGATGGTGCACATGCCCGCCAGACCCGAGTTCAGGGCCACGAGCATGTCCAGCGCCTCCGCCTCGCGGACCTCCCCCACGATCAGGCGGTCCGGGCGCATCCGCAGGGCCTCCTTCACCAGCCGGCGCAGCGGGATCTCACCGGTGCCCTCGAGGTTCGGCTGGCGGCACTGGAGCCCGACGACGTCGCGCACGGGGATCTGCAGCTCGAAGATCTCCTCCACCGTGATGACCCGCTCACGCGCCCCGATCGAGGCGGACAGGCAGTTCAGCATGGTGGTCTTCCCCGCCTGGGTGGCGCCGGAGACCAGGATGTTCATGCCCGCGTCCACCGCGGCGTCGAGGAAGCGGGCGGCCGGCGTCGTCAGCGACTCGGAGCGGACCAGGTCGTCGAGCCGGTGTGCCCGGCTGATGAACTTGCGGATGTTCACGGCCCAGTGGCGCCGGGTGATGTCGGGGATCGCCACGTGGAGGCGGGAGCCGTCCGGCAGCGAGGCGTCCACGAACGGCATGGACAGATCCAGTCGGCGGCCCGAGGACTTCAGCATGAGCTCGACGAGGTCGCGCACCTGTTCCTCGGACAGCACGATCCCGGTCAGCTCGGACCGCCCGGCGCGGGCGCAGTAGACCTGGTCCGGGGCGTTGAGCCAGATCTCCTCCACGGTCGGGTCGTCCATGAGCCGCTGCAAGGGCCCGAGGCCTGCGATCCGGTCGAAGAGCTCCTGCCGGGCCGCCTCGGGATCCTCCAGGGGCGGGAGGGAGCTGACCAGGGAGCGCGACTCGTAGTCGAGGGTGGCCTCCGCGATCATGGTGCGGATCCGATGTCCCTCCACACGGGGATCGACCCCTCTGCGGCGGACCAGCTCCCGGAGCTCGTCCTCCAGCATGCGCACGGCATCCATGCAGCCTCCTGTGACCGTCTCGGCGCCATCCCCAGCGCCTCTCACTGCTGGACACGACAGTACAACGGCATCGCCTCTGCCCAGTCCATGCCCAGCGTTCCTGTGGAGAACGTGGTCGCGGGGGGACATGGAGAGGTTTTCCACAGGCTCGTCGCGCGGGAGGCGCCCTCTGGCAGGGTCTGTCCTGTGCGCCGCCCAGGAGGGCGGCCGGAGAGGAGGGAGGAGGCGATGACCTGGCGCGTGCGCGTCCTCGGCCTGCCCGTCGAGCAGGACTGGGCCGTCTCGGAGCTCCCCCTCGACGTGGACGGGCAGGACCGCGTCGTCGCCGAGCACTTCGCGCCGCTGCGGGTCGAGCGCGCCCGTGGCGGCGGAACGACCCTCACCTACGTCGCGCATCCCTCGGGGACGCCCCCCGTCCCGGCAGCGGGCTCGGGACCCGAGCTGGCGGTCGGCACTTCCGCCGGCCCCGACGCCGGCCGGCTGGTGCCGCTGACGGCGGCAGGCCTCACGGTGGGACGCGGACGCAGTCGGATGCTCCTGGACGACCCGCAGTGCCCCTCGCGGCCGGTCCGCCTCGCCCTCGGCCCGTCCGGGGTGAGCGTCGACGACGGGCGCACGCGTCGGACGTGGGACGGCCTCGACGGACTGCCGATCGGCGACTCCATCCTGCGTCTCGTGCGCGGCCGACAGCGTCCTCTCCCGCCGGCGCTCACCCCGCCGCCGGCGCAGATCGACCTCGGGGCCGCACCTGCCGAGCAGTCGCTGCTCGTGTCCCTGGCGATGGCCGTGGGCCCCGTGCTGATCGGGCTGGTCCTCGCCGTCACCACCCGCAGCCCCCTGTTCCTGCTGTTCGGGATCGTCTCCCTCCTGGGGGTCGGCGTGCTGCTCGGCGTGCAGCGGCGGACCCGACGACGCCACGCTGATCTCCTCCGCGAACGGGCCCTGGACGTGGTGCGTCGCCGGGTGGCAGCCGTGTCCGGGCCCGCCGACGTCTCGGCCGCGTGCCGCGCGAAGGCGGAGGACCGCTTCGGGCTGGTGAGCGCCCGGCCGGGGGACGGCCCCGCCCTCCTCTGGGGGCGGGCCCGCGGATCCGTCGCCTTCACCCGCGGTGACGTCGCCGACCACTGGCGCAGCGCGGCGTGCGTGGACCAGCCGGTCCTGGGGGTCGCGGCCGCGGACCGCGGCACGGTCCTCTGCGGCACTGGCCGGCCCGCGCAGGCGGCCGCCCGCTGGACGCTGTTCCAGCTCCTGCGGCACGCGGTGGCGACGGGGTCCTCCCTCGTGGTGCGGAGCCCGGACGGCGCCCGTGTGTGGTGGCCGGCCGTGCCGGGCGCGCCCACGATCGCCCTCGAGCTCGAGGACACCGCACCCCTGGCCGGGGCCTGGGAGGTGTGGACGGCCTCCCTCGGCGCGGAGATGTCGGAGACGCGGCGGCACGGCTGCGCGGACGAGGTGCTCGTCCGCTGCACCGGCACGCCCCCGGCGGACCTGGACGCGGACGTGGTGGACCTGGATGCGCGCCAGGCGACGCTTCCGGGGCAGGGCCTGGAGCTGACGGACCTCACGCCCCTGGGGATCAGTGCAGACACCCTGCAGTGGTGGCTGGCGGAGCTGGCCGACGACGTCGCGCATCTCGGGCTGGGCGGACCCCCGGCCTCGGCACCTCCGCTCCGCCGGCCACACGACGTCGGCGCGCACCGGGCCGTCCGCAACCTCGCCGTCCCCCTGACGTCCTCCTCCGCGGGCGACGCCGCCCCGATGGTCCTCGACCTGGCGGCGGACGGTCCCCATGCGCTCATCGCGGGGACCACGGGGTCGGGCAAGTCCGATCTGCTCCTGTCGGTCCTCGTCGGACTGGCGGCCCGCCACGCGCCCGCCGAGGTCTCCTTCGTCCTGCTCGACTTCAAGGGCGGCGCGTCCTTCGGACCCCTGCGTCGCCTGCCGCACACCATGAGCGTGGAGACGAACCACGTGGGCGCCGCCTCCCTGCGCGCCCTGCAGGCGATCGGCGCCGAGCTCCGCCGCCGCGAGGCCCTCTTCGCCGAGGCACGGGTCGCGGACTACCCCGCCTTCCGTGCGGCGCACCCGGACACCGCGCTGCCCCGCCTCGTCGTGGCCGTGGACGAGCTGCGCGTGCTCGTGGACGAACATCCGGACGCGAACGCCGTGCTGCAGCGGCTGGCGGCCACCGGTCGGTCCCTGGGGTTCCACCTGCTGCTGGCCACCCAGCGCCCCGGTGGCGCGGTCTCTGCCGACGTCCGGTCCAACCTGGGCACCACCATCGCCCTGCGGACGGCCACCGAGCAGGAGTCGTGGGACCTGGTCGGCTCCGCCGCTGCCTCCCGGATCGACCCGGCGGCACCGGGGACGGCGCTGCTGGCGCGGGGAACCGGCGCCCCCGTCCCCTTCCGCGCCTCACCCTGGTCCGCGGGTCCCGTCCGCCCCCGGTGGACCCCCTGGGGTGTGCCGGTCGCGTCCGCGGCCTCGGGCACCGACTGGCCGTCCGTCGTGGAGGACCTCGTCCAGGCCTGCCGCGACCGTGACCTCCCGATCCCGGAACCGGTGGTCTCCCCTCCCCTGCCCGGGTCCTTCGCACCGGACCGCTCCCGGCGCCGGTCTGCGGACGTGCTCGCGCTGGTCGACGACGCCGCCCGGGCCCGGCACGTGCCGTGGCGGTGGCCCCTGGGGGCCCAGGGAAACGGCGCCTGGATCGTGGAGCCGGCCGGCGGCCGAGCCCTGGTCCTCGCCGCCGTCCTGGAGGCCGCCGGGCGCACGTCCCCGGCCGTCCTGATCCTGGACGGGAGCGGCGAATGCGCCGCGGCCCTGCCGACCGTGGCGGACGCCCTGCCGGACCTCGCCGACGTCACGCTCCTGACACCGGAGGCCCAGCCGGCGGACGTGGGGGAACAGGTGTGCGGCGCCGTCGCCGACCTCGCCGCGGTGGGCGGCACCCTGGTCATCACCGGCTGGCAGTCCTGGGCGGGGGTGCGCGTGGGCGAGACCTACCGCACCCTCGACGAGGAGCTCCACCGGCTCCTCGGCACGCAGGCGGCCCGCGGGCTCCGGGTGGCCGCCGTCGGAGGTCGGGAGCTGGTCACCGCGCGCATCGCCCCGCACCTGCCCCACCGCTTCTACGTGCCCGCCGGCACCACCCCCGACCATCGACTCGTGTGGCCGCCCAAGCTGGTCGAGGTGGAGCAGCTCCCCGGGCGCGCGGTCCACGTGCACCCGGGCGGCCCGACCGTCGGCGTCCCTGCCCAGCTCGCCTTCCCCGCGCACTCCGCCGCCGGTGCAGGGACCGACTCCGACGACCAGCAGTGATCCGGCCCACGCCGCACTACCCTGTCCCCATGGCGCAGATCATCCTCTTCCACCACGCCCGCGGCCTCACCGAGGGCGTGCTCGCCCTCGCCGAGCAGATCGAGCAGGCCTCCGGCCACCACGTGCACACCCCCGACCTCTTCGGCGGCGCCGTGCTCCCCACCGTGGAGGACGGACTCGCCCACCTCCAGCAGATCGGCCAGGACGAGGTCATGACTCGGGCCATGCACGCCTGCGCCGAGCACAAGGAGGCGTCCGTCGTCGCCGGGATCAGCATGGGCGTCATGCCGGCCTGGAAGGCCGCACAGACCGCCCCCGGCTTCCGCGCCTGCATCGCCATGTCCAGCGCCCTGCCGCTGGACGCCTACGCCCGCCTCTGGCAGCCCCACACCTCCCTGCAGATCCACCTCGCCGCCCAGGACCCCTGGGTGAAGGACGAGGACCTCCCCCTGGCCCGCACCTACGCCGCCACCGCCGAGCACCCCGACCGGCCCGCCGACCTCTTCGAGTACGAGACCGCCTCGCACCTGTTCATGGACTCCTCCACGGACCAGTACGACGCCCGGCACACCGAGGTCATGGTCGAGCGCATCCGCGAGCTGCTCGCCTGAGCGTCCCACTCCCCCGGGCACGGCCGCCGGCCGGGCCGGCGCCGCTCAGCCCCGCGCGGGCGAGCGGCGCCGCCGCGCCGCCGTGAGGATCGCCGCGGCCCCGATCATCACCACGGCGGCGCCCGCCGCCCCCACGTAGCCGGCACCCGGGCCCACGCCGTCGATCACGAGGCCCACCACCGGCGCACCCAGCGCCGAACCCGCCGTCATCGCCGAGCCGTAGTAGCCCATCGCCTCCCCGCGGCGCTCCTCCGAGACCAGCAGGGAGATCCGCGAGGACGCCGCCGCCAACGTCGGCGCCGTCAGCAGCCCCGACGGCACCGACGCCCACGCCAGCGCCCACAGCCCGTCCACGAACGCCATGGGCGCCACCGCGAGCGCGAACAGCGCCCCCAACAGGTAGGGGTGCACCTGCCGGCCCCACGCCCCGTAGAAGAGACCGCCGAGCGCTGAGGCTCCGCACCAGAACGCGTAGACCACGCCCACCGACGCCTCCTGCCCGGCGTGCTCCAGCTCCGCGACCATGGTCACCTCCGTGCCCACCAGTGCGATGCCCGCGGCCATCGCCACCACCAGTACGCCCAGGACCTCCGGGGTCACCCAGCCGAAGTGCCGCACCCGCCACAGCCGCCACCGCTCGTCGCGGGTGAGGCCGTCGGCCGCCCGGCCGTCGTCATGCCGCCCCGCCCGGGGCGCCGGTGAGACCGGCCCGGAGCCGTCCGCGGCGATCACCGGGAGGGACCCGGTGACGATCGGCACCGCCTCCGTGACCACCGGCAGGGCGCCCGTCGCGAGGTCCGCGGCGGCCACGGTCGCGCGCACCGGCGCGGTGTGCACCGCCTGGCTCAGCGCCTGCTCCCGGTCCTCCTCCTCCGTGAAGGGGTCGCCCGCGGAGGGGCCGTCGGCCGCCAGCTGCGTGGAGCGCGTCGGCGGGTTGAACCACATGAGCAGCGCCCCGGACAGCGCCCCGGACAGGCCGACGACGGTCAGGCCGAGCGCGGTGGACCCCGTGGCGGCGATGACGGCCCCCAGCGCCGGGCCGACCATGAACACGAGCTCGGTGATGATCGAGTCCAGGGTGAACGCCGTCTGGCGGTCCGCGCCGTGCGTGAGCACGCCCAGCCCCTGCCGCACCACGGAGAAGATCGGCACCGCGAACAGGCCGCCGAAGAACACCGCCACCAGCAGGAAGCCGAACGGCAGCCACGGCACCACCGGCCAGATGACGGCCTCCGCGACCACCGAGGGCAGCAGCGCGCGCCGCAGCCCGTCCCGGTCGATCGCCCGGCCGCGCCACGGCGAGCCGCACGCGATGCCCAGGGTCATGGCCGCCGCCGCCAGCCCGGCCTGGCCGTAGCCCAGCCCCAGGGTCACCGCCACATGCAGCGTCAGGATGACGCCGGCCGCCGTGTGCGGGAACCTCGCGATGAACCCCACTGCCAGCAGGTTCCGGATGCGCGGGTCCTGCAGCAGTCGTCCATAAGCTCTGAAGTCCACCCGAGCATGCTAGTCGTCCCCCGCGCCCGGTACGACGGCCGTCTCGCCTAGACTGGAGGGCGGCGGACGGGACCGCCGGGGGCACCCCCTGGGGCCGCCGCACCGACGGAGGAGACCATGACCCAGCCCCACGACCCCAGCCAGAACCCCTACGGCCAGCAGCCCGCCGCCGGACAGCCTCCCTACGGCCAGGCCCCGTCGGGCCAGTCGCAGTACGGCCAGGCCGACTACGGCCAAACCCAGTACGGCCAGACCCAGTACGGCGCCCCCTCCCCGGGCTACGGATACGGGTACCAGCCGGGCGTGCCCTTCCCGGAGGACCCCCGAGTCGCCCCCGCCCCGGGCGTCGGCCCCGTGGAGGCCGTGAAGCGCTTCTACACCCGCTACGCGCTGTTCTACGGGCGCGCGAGCCGCTCCGAGTTCTGGTGGGTGCAGCTGTACCTGGTGCTGGTGAGCCTGGTGCTGACGGCCCTGATGTTCGCCGTCCTGGTGCCCGCGGGCGCGTTCTCGAACACCACCACCGAGCTCAGCGAGGCGGGCGCGGTCGGCGTCCTCGCCATCACCGGCCTGTTCCTGGTGTTCGTGCTGGCGCACCTGGTGCCGTCCATCGCGCTGCAGGTGCGCCGCCTGCACGACGCCGGCTTCTCCGGCTTCTGGTTCTTCATCGGCCTCGTCCCCTACGTGGGCGAGCTGGTGCTGCTGGTGTTGTCCGTGCTGCCGTCGAAGCCGGAGGGCGCCCGCTTCGACCGCTGAGCCTCACCCACGCTCTCCCCGGGGCGCCCGCCGTCAGTCGTTGCGGCGGGCGTCCTTCGCGCGCAGGAGGTCGAGGGCGATCGCGGTGCCGAGCACCGCGCACCGCACCACCGGCGGCATGGCCGGGTCCAGCTCCAGGCGGTACCGCGAGCGCCCCAAGAGCGCATTGCCGAAGCCGGACCACTGGGAGACGGCGCGGGCGATCGGCACCTCGCCGGCGATCATGCGGTAGTCGTGGTCGAAGAGGTCGCCCTCCACGCGGAACACGGTGCCGTCCACGACCTCCACGGAGACGGCCGTGCGGAAGAACGCGACCTCCCGGCGGAGGTTGGCCAGGGGCAGGCCGGCGGGGTCGAGCACCTGGAAGCGGTCGCGGCCGAAGGTCGCCGGGTCCTGCAGCTCGAACAGCGGGCGCCCGTCGTCGCCGTCGCAGACCAGCAGGCGGCGGCTGCCCATGAGCATGCGGCTCAGGCCGCCGCCCTGCGTCTGGACGGTGGCCACCACCTCGCCGTCGGGCCCGAGCACCTGCATGTCGTTGGACAGGAACGAGGTGACCTGCTGGAGGGCGAGGCTGTTCACGAGGGCCAGGCGGCCGGCGTCGAAGGTCGTCATGTCCCCAGTCTGCCCGGCCCCGGAACCCGGATGGAATATCCTGCGCCGGCCCCCCGTTGGCCTGTATAGTTCACTTTTGAAAAAAGACGACGACGCCGCTCCGGCGCCCGCCGCCTGCGACGAGAGGAGCACGCCGTGCAGCTCGGCATCTTCACCATCGGCGACATCACCGCCGATCCCACCACCGGCACCACCCCCACCGAGCACCAGCGCATCAAGGACACCGTCACGATCGCGCGCCACGCCGAGCAGGCCGGCTTCGACGTGTTCGCCACCGGCCAGCACCACAACCCGCCCTTCGTGGCCCCGGGCAACCCGCCCACGCTGCTGTCCCACCTGGCCGCGGTGACCGAGACGATGACCCTGTCCACCGCCACCACCCTGATCACCACCATGGATCCCGTGCGCCTGGCCGAGGACTACTCCTACCTCCAGCACCTGGCCGACGGCCGCGTGGACCTCACCCTCGGCCGCGGCAACACCGGCCCCGTCTACCCCTGGTTCGGCAAGGACATCCGCCAGGGCGTGAACCTCGCCGTGGAGAACTACAACCTCCTCTACCGGCTGTGGCACGAGGAGACCGTCGACTGGTCCGGCCAGTTCCGCACGCCCCTGCAGGACTTCACCCTGACCCCTCAGCCGCTCGACGGCGTCGCCCCCTTCGTGTGGCACGGCTCCATCCGCTCCCCCGAGATCGCGGAGCAGGCCGCCTACTACGGCGACGGCTTCTTCCACAACAACATCTTCTGGAACAAGGAGCACATCATCCGGATGGTGCGCCTGTACCGGCAGCGGTTCGAGCACTACGGCCACGGCAAGGCCCACCAGGCCTACGTGGGCCTCGGCGGCCAGGCCTACATGGCCAAGAACTCGCAGGACGCCGTCAAGGAGTTCCGCCCGTACTTCGACAACGCCCCCGTCTACGGCCACGGCCCGTCCCTCGAGGACTTCACCTCCATGACCCCGCTGACCGTGGGCTCCCCGCAGCAGGTCATCGAGCGCACCCTCTCCTTCCGCGACTGGGTGGGCGACTACCAGCGCCAGATGTTCCTCATCGACCACGCCGGCCTGCCCACGGACACCGTGCTCAAGCAGATCGACCTCTTCGGCGAGGAGGTGCTGCCCGTGCTCCGCGAGGAGTTCGCCGCCCTCAAGCCGGACGACGTCCCCGAGGCCCCCACCCACGAGTTCCTCGTGGAGCGCGCCCGCCGCGGCGAGGCCCCCGTCCCCGGCGGCAGGGAGGGCTCCCCCGCCCACGCCGCCCGCGAGGCCGCCCGCGCCAAGCAGGCCGAGCAGCAGAAGAAGAAGGAGGACGCCCGATGAGCACCTCGGCCTTCGAGTCCACCGACCCGTTCACCCCCGGCGCCCGGCACATCGCCGTCGTCTCCGGCGGCATCGGCGACCCCTCCCAGACCCGGAAGCTGGCCGACCGCCTCGCCCGGGCGAGCGCGGACGCCCTGTCCGCGGCCGGCGTGGTCCCGGAGATCCACGTGGTCTCCCTCCGCGAGCTGGCCACGGACCTCGGCGCCGGGATGGTCACCACGGCCAGGTCGCCCGCCCTGCTGGACGCCGTCGCGCAGGTGGAGCACGCCGACGCCGTGATCGCCGTGTCCCCGACGTTCAAGGCCTCCTACTCCGGCCTCTTCAAGTCCTTCGTGGACCTGATCGACGACGAGGCGCTCGTGGGCGTGCCCGTGCTGCTCGGCGCCACCGGCGGCACCGCCCGCCACTCGCTCATGATCGACCAGGCGATGCGCCCCCTGTTCGCCTACCTGAAGGCGCGGATCGTCCCGACGGCCGTGTTCGCCGCCTCCGACGACTGGGGCCGAGCCGACGGGCAGAACGACTCCACGCGCACCACCCCGCTGGACGCCCGCATCCGCGCCGCCGGGGAGGACCTCGCCGAGGTCCTCCGCCACCGCCCCGCGCGCGTGCGCCCCGCCGCGGACGCCACCGACGACGACCTGGAGGTGATCCCCTTTGACCAGCTCCTCCACCCCGGCCGCTGAGCCCACGGGCCCCCGTGCCGCCAGGCACGCCTGGCGCGCGTACTTCGAGTCCACACAGATGCTGCAGGACCAGCTTGAGCGCGGCCTCAAGGCGGAGTGCGGCATCACGCTGGCCGACTACAACCTGCTCCTGCTGCTCGTGGAGTCCGACGGGGGGCGCCTCCGTCTCGGGGAGCTCGCCAGCCGCATGGTGTTCTCCCCGTCCCGCGTCACCTACCAGGTGAAGTCCCTCGTGGCCCGCGGCCTGATCGAGCGCCGCCGCGTGGAGTGCGACCGCCGCGGCTTCGAGGCCGTCCTCACCGACGCCGGCCGCACCGCGTTCCGCCGCGCCGCCGTGGTCCACGCCCGTCAGGTCGACGAGCTCTTCCTGGACCTGCTCCAACCGGGCGAGGCCGAGGTCCTCGGCCGGGTGTTCACCCGCGTGGGCACCGCGCTGGAGTCCCGCTGCGCCGGACGCGCGGCACCGTCCGAGCCGTGCGGGGCTCAGGCCTCGAACAGCGCGGACGCCTGAACCGGCGCCTCCGCCCGGACGCCGAAGGGCCCCCGACCTGTGCTGGACAGGTCGGGGGCCCTTCGGCGTCCGCTCCGGCCGCGGGGGTCGGCGGGGCGGGGAGCCGGGTCAGTTCACCGGGACGCCGCCCAGGGTGACGGTGGCGTCGGTCGGCTGACCGGCCGCATCCTTCAGCTGGACCTCGATGTGGCCGCCGGCCGGGACCTGAGCCGGGGTGTTGATCCAGGTCATCGGCTGGCCGTCGGAGTGCAGGTGCAGATGGCCGATCTGCTTGCCGGCGGCGTCGTAGGCCGTGACGGCCATGTAGCTGAAGCCGCCGGTCTTCGTGGTGGCCTGCACGCGGGTGCGGAAGTCGATGCCGTCCTCGGGGGCGACCTTCAGCGTGGTGGTGCCGGCCGTCGCGGTCTCCGCGGACACGCCGTGCTTGCCGAGGGTCGGGGCCGGGGCGGCCTTCTTCTCGGCGGCCGGAGCCTTCGCGGCGGGGGCCTTCTTCTCGGCGGCCGGAGCCTTCGCGGCGGGGGCCGTGGGGGCCTTGAGGATGACGCCGTGCTTGCCGACGGTCGGGGCCGGGGCGGTCGCCTTCGCCGGGGCGGCCGCGACGGCCTTCAGGGACTCGGCCGGCACCATGATGGTGGACAGGCTCGCGGCGTCGCAGCCCACGGCCCGGCCCTCCTCGTCGAAGGACACCGGGGCCAGGCCCGAGACCACGCCCACGACGCGCTGCTTCGCGTCGTACACGGCGCCGCCGGAGTCGCCCGGGCGGGTGGTGGCGGCGTCCAGGGAGACCTGGTCGGTGTACACGTCACCGCAGGTCTCGGCGATGTCGTAGGTCTCGGGGTCGCTGATCGAGTTCGGGGAGCCCAGGGGCACCGAGGAGCCCTGGGTGTAGACGGTCTCACCCGGCTTGACCGAGGCGGCCGGCCGCGTGGACCAGTCGCCCACCACGTCCACGTCCTCGTCGAGCGCGATCTTCACGACGTCCACGCCGGTGGAGCCGGGCAGCGCGGAGACGGAGCCGATCCGGGCGCCGTCCGCGGCGTGCACCGCCGAGCCGACGGTCCACTGGCCGGCGCCGCAGTGGGCGGCGGTGAAGGCGGTCGTGTCGCTGACGAGGGTGATGGAGCACTCGCCGGCGGGCACGGACAGCGCCGCGCCCTGGGTCAGGGGGGTCGCCGCGAGGGCGGAGCCCGCCCCGGCCACGACAACCGCACCCAGGGCCGCCGTGGTGGCCCCGGTGAGGGTGGTCTTCTTCATGGATTCGTCCTCTTCCTGGGGGAGGTGTGGCGGCCGGGCTCCCACGCCCGGACCGTGGACGCGTGCCGCGGGAGCCGTCGTCCTTCGCCCTCTACGGTATACGATGCCCCGGACATCGTTCAGGGGCGTCGGACGGTGATCTCCACCGAGTCCGCGCGTTCCGCGAGCAGGGGCAGGTCCCCCAGCAGCATGGCGAGCGTGGTGGTCATCAGACGGATCCCGGCGGCGTCGGCGTCGCGGGCGGGCATGGCCAGCACCGTGAGCTCCGTGCCGGAGCCGCCGCCGTTCATCACCTCACCGGAGGCGGTCTCCGTGGCCACGCCCGGGCCCGGCGCCAGACCGAGGTTCAGGAGGTTCGGGACGAGGTCCGCGACGCCGGCGATCTCCTCGGCGATCTCCTGGTCCAGGTAGGACGGGGTCCAGGGCTTCTGCTGGGCCAGCGCCCACACGGCGGGTCGCCGGACCGCGTAGGTGTGCTCCGCACCGGCGTCGACGACGACGAGCTCGCACCCCTCGTCCACGGCCGACAGGCACGCGCGGGGCGCCCAGACCGCCACGGGGCGGGCCAGCGGGTTCCACGCGGTGAGCGCAGGCACGGAGGTGAACACCGGCAGGGCCTGGCGGCCGTCCGGGGCGCGCATGGTCACGAGGGCCACGTCCGCGGCCTTGTCACCGTGGGCGGCGTCCTCGTGCTGGGCGTGCTCGTGGACGGAGTGGGCCGCGTGATCGTGCACGTCCGCCTCGTCGACGGCGAGGGTGGGCACCACCGCGGCGAACACCCGGATGCGGCCCAGCACGTCCACGACCTCGGCCTCGCCCGCGGTGCCCTCCGTGAGGGCGTCCATGACGCGGGCCCACTCGGCCGGGGCGGTCCCGTCGTCCTCGTCGAAGATGTGCAGCGGGTTCGCGGACCCCTCGAGGCCGGGCCCGGAGAGGTCGCGCCCGGCCCACGGCACGCCGGCCGTGTCCGCGGTGTTCTCGCGCGCCGTCTTCTGGCGCATCCGCTCCATGGCGGCGCGGATGTGCCCCGGCAGCTCGCGGCCGCCGGGAGCGGGGACCGGGACGGTGGCCTCGGCGTCGTGCGCGGGCTCGCTCGAGGACGCGGAGCTCACGGGGCCGCCTGGAAGGGGTGCTGCTCGCGGGCCCGCTCCACGGTGGCGCCGGCGGCCACCGCGAGCGCCTGCTCCAAGGAGAAGCGTCCGGCGTAGAGGGCCTTGCCCATGATCGCGCCCTCGACGCCCTGCGGCACCATGGCGGCGAGCGCGGCGATGTCCTCCAGGGAGGAGATGCCGCCGGAGGCGACGACGGGCTTGTCCGTGGCGGCGCACATCCGGGCCAGGAGCTCCCTGTTCGGGCCCCTGAGCGTGCCGTCCTTGGTCACGTCGGTGACCACGTAGCGGGCGCAGCCGGCCTCCTCGAGGCGGGCGAGGACCTCCCAGAGGTCGCCGCCGTCCTGGGTCCAGCCGCGGGCCGCGAGGGTGGTGCCGCGCACGTCGAGGCCCACGGCGACGCGGTTCCCGAAGCGCTCGATCGCGCGGGCCGTCCAGGCCGGGTCCTCGAGGGCGGCGGTGCCGAGGTTCACGCGCGCGGCGCCCATCGCGAGGGCGTTCTCGAGGGATGCGTCGTCGCGGATGCCGCCGGAGAGCTCGATCTTCACGCCGATCTCGTCGACGACGCGGCGCAGCACGTCGCGGTTGTCCCCGCGGCCGAAGGCGGCGTCCAGGTCCACGAGGTGGATCCACTCGGCGCCCGCGTCCTGCCAGTCGAGGGCGGCCGTCAGCGGGTCGCCGTAGGAGGTGGCGGAGCCGGCCTCGCCCTGGACGAGGCGCACGGCCTGGCCGTCCTGCACGTCCACGGCGGGCAGCAGCTCGAGCGCGGGGGTGGTCTCGGTCATCGGGGTTCCTCTCGGCGGGGGCGGATGGGGAGGTCGAGGGTGTCGGGGGGACGGCCGCCGTCAGACGGTCAGGAAGGCGGCGGCGACGGCCATGGCGGCCAGCACCAGGGCGATCACGACGGCCCAGGTGGGGGCCTTCTGCGTCCGCATCGACCAGGCGGCGCCCAGGAGGATGCCGCCGAGGCCGAGGTAGAGGACGGACCAGTACGGCATCAGAGGGTCTCCAGCCAGTTGCGCAGCAGGGCCTGCCCGGCGTCGCCGGACTTCTCGGGATGGAACTGGGTGGCGCTGAGCGGGCCGTTCTCCACGGCCGCGATGAAGTCCGCGCCGTGGTGCGACCAGGTGACCTGCGGGGGGCGCATGGCCTCGTTGCCCTGGTCGAACTCCCAGGACTGCACCGCGTAGGAGTGCACGAAGTAGAAGCGCTCGTCCTCGATGCCCGCGAACAGGGCGCTGCCCTCGGCGGGGCGCACCGTGTTCCAGCCCATGTGCGGCACGGTCGCGGCAGGCAGGGGCTCGACGACGCCGGGCCACTCGCCCATGCCCTCGGTCCGGACGCCGTGCTCCACCCCTGCCTCGAACAGCACCTGGTGTCCCACGCAGATGCCCAGCACGGGGCGGCCGCCGGCCACACGGCGGCCGATCCAGCGGGTGCCGCCGGACGAGCGCAGGGCCTCCATCACGGAGGCGAAGGCCCCCACGCCGGGCACCACGAGGCCGTCCGCGCCGAGCACGGCGTCGGGATCCTTGGTGAGCTCCACGCGCGCGCCGGCGTGCTCGACGGCGCGGACGGCGGAGTGGACGTTGCCGGAGCCGTAGTCCAGGACGGCCACCGTCGGGCGCACGCCCGGGACGGAGGTGGGCGAGGCCATCAGAGCGCACCCTTGGTAGAGGGCACGTCGTGCACGCGGGGGTCGTCCTCGACGGCGGCGCGCAGGGCGCGGGCGAACGCCTTGAACTGCGCCTCCACGATGTGGTGGGGGTCGCGGCCGCGGACCACGTCCATGTGGAGGCAAATGGAGGCGTGGTACGTGATCGCCTCGAACACGTGCCGGGTCATGGACCCCGTGAAGTGCCCGCCGATCAGGTGGTACTGCTGGCCCTCGGGCTCTCCCTCGTGCACCAGGTAGGGACGCCCGGAGACGTCGACGACGGCGCGGGCCAGGGCCTCGTCCAGCGGCACCGAGGCCTCGCCGAAGCGGCGGATGCCCCTCTTGTCCCCCAGCGCGGTCTTGAGCACCTCGCCGAGGGTGATGGCCACGTCCTCCACGGTGTGGTGCACGTCGATGTGCGTGTCCCCCGTGGCGCGCACCGTGAGGTCGATCTGCGAGTGCCGGGACAGCGCCGTCAGCATGTGGTCGTAGAACGGCACGGTGGTGGAGATCTCGGAGGTCCCCGTCCCGTCCAGGTCCATCTCGACGTACACGTCCGACTCGCTGGTGGTGCGCTGCATGCGCGCACGGCGTCCGGACATCAGCTCGGCGGCCACGGGTCCTCCTGGGGGTGGGCGGGAAGGGCACCCACCATCCTAGGCGGGGGCACGGGTGGGACCCGGTGTGGGTCAGTCGGCGTCGACGGCGGAGACGACGGCGGGATCCTGCTCGACGATCTCGCGCAGCGCGTCGAGGAACGCGGTGGTCTCCTCCTCCGTGCCGGCGGTGACCCGCAGGTGGTGGGGGATGCCGACGTCGCGCACGAGGACCCCGCGCTCCAGCAGCGCCTCCCAGACGGCGTGCGCGTCCGCGAGGCGGCCGAAGAACACGAAGTTGGAGTCGGAGACCGCGGGGACGAGCCCCATCCCGGTCAGCTCGGCGACGATGCGATCCCGCTGGCCCTTGATGTCCTCGACGGTCTCCAGGAGCTCGTCCACACGCTCGAGCGCGGCGATGGCCGTGGCCTGCGTGACCGCGGAGAGGTGGTACGGCAGGCGGACCAGGCGCAGGGCGTCCGCGACGGCGGCGTCCGCGGCCAGGTAGCCCAGGCGAGCCCCGGCCAGGGCGAACGCCTTGGACATGGTGCGGGTGACGATCAGCCGCTCCCGCCCCCGCAGCAGGGTGAGGGCGGAGTCCGTGCCGGCGAGCGCGAACTCTGCGTAGGCCTCGTCCACCACGACCATGGCCCCGTGGCCGCCCTCGGCCTCGTTCTGCGCCTGCGCCGCGTAGATCGCCTCGATGACGTCCAGGCCCAGGGCGGTGCCGGTGGGGTTGTTCGGAGAGGCGAGGAACACGACGTTCGGACGGTGCTCCCGGACCAGGGCCGCGGCGTGCTCTGCGGAGAGCGTGTGGTCTGCGGCGCGGCCGCCGTCCACGAACGCGGTGTCCGTCCCGTTGGCCAGCAGCGGGTACATCGAGTAGGACGGCAGGAAGCTCAGCAGGGTGCGGCCGGGACCGCCGAAGGCCTGCAGGATCTGCTGGAGGACCTCGTTGGAGCCGTTGGCGGCCCAGACCTGCTCCGGGGTGATGCCGTGGCCCAGGTAGGCGGCGAGGTGCTCGCGCAGCTCGGTGAACTCGCGGTCCGGGTAGCGGTTCAGCCCGCCGGCGACCTTCGCCACCCGCGCCGTGATCGCCTCGGCGACCGCCTGGGGCACGGGGTGCGTGTTCTCGTTGGTGTTGAGCATGTACGGGACGTCCAGCTGAGGGGCGCCGTAGGGGCTCTGGCCGCGGAGGGAGTCACGCAGGGGCAGGGAGCTCAGGTCGGTCATGGTGCTCATCCTAGGAAGCCGGACCCGCCTGCGGCCCCATGCGTCGGAGGTCCGACGCGGCGCGCCAGGACGGCGGAATCTCGGTGTGGCGGGCCTCAGCGCGTCGGGGGCACGTAGAGCTCCTGGCCGAGCTCCGGGTCCCGGCCCTCGAGGCCGTTCAGCTCGTCGATGCGGCGCATGGTGTCCCGGCGGTCCGCCTCCGGGGCGACGTCCCGCGCGATGGTCCAGAGGCTGTCCCCGGGCATCACCGTGACGGTCTGGAGCTCCTCGGCCGGGGTGTCCGCCGACACGGCGGGCGGGGAGAAGAGGACACCCGCGAAGAACGCGGCGGCAACGGTGGCGGCGGCCACGGAGAGGATGACGGGCAGCCCGCGGAAGAGCAGGCGCCCGCGGCGGGTCAGTCGCACGCCGGACGTCCGCGCGGCGGCACGGGTGGAGGCCGCGACGGCGCGGGTCGGCCGCGCGCGGACGGAGGTGAGCTGGTGGGTCCGGGAGAGCACAGCGGTGACGGCGGTCATGGTCTTCTGCCTTCCTCCCGCCGGAGCGGGTGAGTCGAACATCTGTTCGATTCGGTTCGAACCCATTTCTAGCACATCCGTTCGAGACACGCCCAGGAGACCTCGAACACATCTTTGAATGCGGGGGCGCACTCGACTAGGGTCGAGGCCAGAGCGGACGCGCCGTTCCGGCCGACATCCCAACGTCATCACGCGGCGCGGACACGTTAAGGCTCCTTCCCCGAGAGAACGGACCCCCGGCATGGCCACCTCGCCGACGCCGCCCCCCGGCGGCGCCCAGCCCCTGACCGACCGGCAGCGTCGGATCGTGCGCACGATCCGCCAGGCCATCGCCGAGCGCGGGTATCCGCCGTCCATGCGGGAGATCGGCGACGCCGCGGGCCTCGCGTCCCTCTCCTCCGTCACCCACCAGCTCGGGCAGCTCGAGCGGTTCGGCTACCTCCGGCGCGATCCGGGACGCCCGCGGGCCCTCGAGGTGCTGCGGGACGAGGACGGCGCCGCCGCGGTCGCAGACGCCGCCCCGGGGGCACCGGAGATCCCGTCCTGGCACACGGGTGCGTCCGAGGATGCCACGGTGGAGGTCCCCTGGGTCGGGCGGATCGCGGCCGGCGGGCCGATCCTGGCCGATCAGCAGGTCGAGGACGTCATGGCCGTCCCGCGCCGGCTCACCGGCGAGGGCGACCTGTTCATGCTGCGCGTCGTCGGCGACTCCATGGTGGACGCCGCCATCTGCGACGGCGACTGGGTGGTCGTCCGGCGCCAGGAGACCGCGGAGAACGGGGACATCGTGGCCGCGCTGCTCGACGACGAGGCCACCGTGAAGACGCTGCGACGACGCGACGGGCACACCTGGCTGCTGCCGCAGAACACGGCCTACGAGCCGATCCTCGGCGACCACGCGACCCTGATGGGCCGCGTGGTCACCGTCCTCCGCGCGCTCTGAGAGACGCCGGACCCGTCGAGGGCGGGCCCCTCCGCGTCAGTGCGCCTCGCGGGCCAACCGCTCCAGCACGCCGCGCACCACCGCGCGGTCGGTGGTGCGCCAGAAGTCCGGCAGGGCGCTGGTGATGTAGCCGCCGTACCGCTCGGTGGCCAGGCGCGAGTCGAGCACGGCCACGACGCCTCGGTCCTCCACGGAGCGCACCAGGCGCCCGGCGCCCTGCGCCATGCGCACCGCCGCGTGGGTGGCGGAGACCCGCATGAACCCGTTGCCGCCGTGCCGGGCGACGTCCCGGGTCCGCGCCTGGGACAGCGGGTCGTCCGGACGCGGGAACGGGATCCGGTCGATCACCACGAGGCGCAGCGAGGGCCCGGGCACGTCCACGCCCTGCCACAGGCTCATGGTGCCGAACAGGGACGTGTCCGGCTCGTCCGCGAACTGCCGCACCAGCGCCGAGAGCGTGGCGTCGCCCTGGCAGAGGACCGTGTGGCCCCTGCCCAGGCGCCGGCGCATGTGCTCGGCGGCGTCCTCCGCGGCCCGGCGCGAGGAGAAGAGCCCCAGCGCGCCGCCGTTGGACGCCCGCAGCAGCGCCTCGAGCTCGTCGAGGGACTCCGGCGAGGCGGTGCGGCCCGGCTTCGGCAGGTGCCGCGCCACATAGAGCACGCCCTGCCTCGGATAGTCGAACGGGCTGCCGACGTCGAGCGCCGTGAACCGCGGGGCGTCCGGTCCCGCCAGGCCGACGTCCCCGGCCACGGAGTCGAAGCGCCGCTCCCCCTGCCCCACGGTGAGGGTGGCGGAGGTGAGCACCGTGGTCGCCTTGCCGAACAGGCCCTCCCGCAGCCTGCCGGCCACCGAGATCGGGGCGACGTACAGCTGCGGCGGGTCGGCCTCGTCCCCGGGCTGCCAGCCGGAGCCCGGCTCGAACCGGCCGGGGCGGGTGGCCCACAGGACCTCCGGGAAGTCCGCCTCGGGGTGGGCCGCCAGCATCCGCTCGGCCACCTCGACCACCTCCAGCAGCCGGGACCGGGCCATCTGCCGGCCGGCGTCCGCCTCCCCCTCCTTGTCCTTCCCGAGGTCGGAGAAGCACTGGCGCGCGGCCGAGAGGACCGCCGTGAGCGCCTGCTCCTGGACGTCGTCCGGGCCGCCCTGGATCAGACCGGAGGGGGTGTCCGTGAACGCGCGGTCCAGCCCCGCGGCGGCCTGCGCCAGGTCCTCGACGGCGACGGAGGTGTGCCGCCGCAGGGACGTCGCCGCCCCGTGCACGATCGACCCGGACAGCTGCCCCGTCACCGCACCGGTGACGCGGTCCTGCAGCTCGTGGGCCTCGTCGACGATCACCGCCGAGTACGCCGGCAGCACCGCCAGGCCCTCGAACGCGCTGATGGCGAGCATCGCGTGGTTGGTGACCACCACGTCGGCGTCGGCGGCGTCCGCGCGGGCGCGTTCGGAGAAGCACTCCTCCGCCAGCGGGCAGCGGGTCGCCCCCAGGCAGTCCACGGCGTTCACGGAGACCTGCCGCCAGGCCCGGTCCGTGACGGGGACCTCCAGGTCGTCGCGGTCACCGGTCTCGGTGACGTCCGCCCACGCCCGGAGGTACATCACCTCCTTGCCGAGCGGGGACGAGGGCTCGCCGTCCTCGCCGGAGCCGATGAGGCCGCCGTCGTCGGCGACCTCGAAGAGGGTCTCCTCCCCCTCGTCCCCGGGGTAGCCGCCGTCCACCTTGTGCCGGCACAGGTAGTTCGAGCGGCCCTTGACGAGGGCGACGACGGGCTCCCGCGGCAGCTCCCCCGCGAGCGCCTGGACCAGCCGCGGGGCGTCCCGCTTCATGATCTGGGCCTGCAGGGCGAGCGTGGCCGTGGCGACGACGACGGGGTCCTCCTGGTCCATGGCGTGCTGCAGCGCCGGGATCAGGTAGGCCAGCGACTTGCCCGTGCCCGTGCCGGCCTGCACCAGCAGGTGCCGTCGCGACTCCAGGGCGCGCGCCACCTGGAGCACCATCTCCCGCTGGCCGGCGCGCTGCTGGCCGCCGGTGGCCTCGACCACCACGTCGAGCAGGCGCAGGGCCTCCTCCTCGCGGTCCGTGGTCGGCACGGCGCCGGCGGGTCCCGTCGTCGAATCCGTCATGCCGAGGCGGCCTCCTGGGCGTCATCGCCTGCGGCGGCGTCCACCCGGTAGCCCTCCAGGTCTGCGGCGATGTCCCGGCGGACGAGAACCGTGAGCCGGGTGCCGGTCTCCTCGTACGTCTCGGAGAGGATCTCCGCGTCCACCGAGTGCAGGCGGGAGACCACCTGCCCGTCCGTGAAGGGCACGAGCAGCTCGAGGCGCACGTCCGGGCGCGGGATGGTCGCGGAGATGGCGGACTCCAGCTCCGGGATGCCCTCGCCGGTGCGGGCGGAGACCACCACGGTGTGCGGCTCCTTGGCGCGGATGCGGGCGATCACGTCCGGCTCGGCGGCGTCCGCCTTGTTCAGCACGATGATCTCCGGGACGGACTGGGCGTCCACCTCCCGCAGCACGGAGCGCACCGCGGCGATCTGGCCCTCCGGGTCCGGATGGGAGGCGTCCACGACGTGCAGGATCACGTCCGCGTCCGCGACCTCCTCCAGGGTCGAACGGAACGCCTCCACGAGCTGCGTGGGCAGGTTGCGCACGAAGCCCACGGTGTCGGAGAGCGTGTAGCCGATGCCGTCCGGCGTGACCGCCTTGCGGACCGTCGGGTCCAGGGTGGCGAACAGCGCGTTCTGCACCAGCACGCCCGCGTGGGTGAGGCGGTTCAGCAGCGAGGACTTGCCCGCGTTCGTGTAACCCGCGATCGCCACCGAGGGCACCCGGTTGCGCCGCCGGTTGGCCCGCTTGGCCTCGCGCGCCGGCTTCATGCCGGCGATGTCCTTCTTCAGCTTGGCCATGCGGGTGCGGATGCGTCGCCGGTCCAGCTCGATCTTCGTCTCGCCGGGGCCGCGCGAGCCGATGCCCTCGCCGCCGGCGGCCCGGCCGCCCGCCTGGCGGGACATGGACTCGCCCCAGCCGCGCAGGCGCGGCAGCAGGTACTCGAGCTGGGCGAGCTCCACCTGGGCCCGCCCCTCGCGGGACGTGGCGTGCTGGGCGAAGATGTCGAGGATCAGGGCGGTGCGGTCGATGACCTTCACGCGCACCACGTCCTCGAGGGCGCGGCGCTGGGACGGGGCCAGCTCCGAGTCCACGATCACGGTGTCCGCGCCGGTGAGCGCGACGACGTCGGCCAGCTCGCGGGCCTTGCCCTTGCCGAGGAACGTGGCCGGGTCCGGTGTCGCGCGGCGCTGGATGACGCCGTCCAGGACCTCCGAGCCGGCGGTCTCCGCGAGCGCGGCGAGCTCGCGCAGGGAGTTCTCCGCATCCTCCGCGGTGCCCTCCGTCCACACGCCGGCCAGCACCACGCGCTCCAGGCGCAGCTGGCGGTACTCGACCTCGGTCATGTCCTCGAGCTCGGTGGACAGGCCCTGCACGCGCTTGAGGGAGTGGCGCGCGGCGAGCTCGTCCTGGTCGCCGTCCGCCGCGGTGTGGCCGTCGCCGCCCTCGGCGAGGGCGAGTGCGCGGCCCGCGAGCGCGCCGGAGCGGTCCGGGGCGCCCTCGTGGTCCGCGGCGGCGCTGTCCGCGGAGCCGCGCCCGGCCGCCTCGCGCTCGGTGGCGCGGCGAGCGTCGTCGGCGGCCAGGATGCGGTCGATCACGGCCTGGATCTCGTCCTCGGAGCCGCCGGCGGGAGTGGGGTTCTTCTCTTCAGTCATGGTCTCCTCTGGGGCGCCTCGCTCGGGCGTCCCGATGTCAGTTCAGGGTAGTGGGTGGGGCGGACGCGCTAGCCGGTCATCCCCACGGGGCGGACGTACCGGCTCACGCGGACCACCCGGTGGAAGCGTTCGCGAATCCACGCCTCGTCCTCGAGGGAGGCGTGGAAGAGCCCCTTGACGGGGGCCGAGAGGGCGGGCGGGGTCCGGATCAGGGCCGCGACGTCGTCGCCGTCCACCCAGCTCTCCAGGTGGACCTGGAGGTACACGTGGTCCCGGGCGAAGCCGTGCGCGCGGTACCAGGCGTTCGCCGCCTCGTCCTCGCGCGTCCACACGTCCACGTGCCCGACCCGCTCGGGCAGCCGCTCCAGGACGGCCTCGAACAGGCGGCCGGCCAGGCCCCGACGTCGGTGGTCCGGATGGACGGCCAGGGTGTCGATCGTGGCCAGCCCGGCGTCGTCGCCGTCCGCGGCGCCCACGGATGCGTCGAGGATCCCGGCGACCGTGCCGGCGTCAGGCCCGTCACGCACCACGGCGACCCACTGGAGCGAGTCCGCGGGGTCGGCCACGTCGGGGTCGGGGACGGGGTGGGCGGCGTGGACGTCGTCGTGGTTCTGGGTGTCGAGGAAGGCGAGGACCCGGCAGCGCAGCCACGACGGCTCGTCCTCGGGTGTGCAGGGGCGGACGATGAAGTCCATGGGGGTGTCCTGTTCGCGTCGGCGGGATCCGGGCGCACGGGGGCGCGGACCGGAGCGGGATGCGGAGCGATCGACGGCGGCCGGAGCGGGGGCTCGACGGGCGGCGGCGATCAGGCGAACAGCAGGAACATGCGGACCATCCTAGCGGCCGACCGTCGCCGGCGACACCCCTCCCCCGTGGGCGAACACGCGCGGGCCCCGCCTACGCTGGGCCGCATGACCCCGCACCCGGACCGGCACGTCACCGTCCTCGTGGTCGGCGCCGGCCAGGCCGGGCTCTCCGCCGCCCACCACCTGCGCCGCCGCGGCTTCCTGCCCGTCGGCCCCGGCGAGGCCCCGGGACCGGCCCCCGGGGGGTCGCCGGGCACGTTCGCCGTCCTCGACGCCGAGGACCGTCCCGGCGGGGCGTGGCTGCACCGCTGGGACACCCTCACGATGGGCTCGGTCAACCACATCCACGAGCTGCCCGGCCACCCGGTGCCGCCGGCGGACCCGGACGCGCAGGCCAACGCGGTGCTGCCCGCCTACTTCGCCGAGTACGAGGAGCGCTTCGACCTGCGCGTGCACCGCCCCGTGCGCGTGTCGAGGGTGGAACGGATCGGCGAGCCCGGGGCCGCCGAGGGGTTCCGGGTGCACACCGACACGGGCACGTGGACGTGCGGGTTCCTGGTCAACGCCACCGGGACGTGGACCTCGCCGCACTGGCCGGCGGTGCCGGGCCGGCGGGAGTTCCGCGGCCGGCAGCTGCACACCCACGACTACCGCGGCCCGCAGGAGTTCGCCGGGCGGCGCGTGGTGGTCGTGGGCATGGGCGTCTCCGCGACCCAGCACCTGGCCGAGGTCTCGCGCGTGGCGGACACGCTCTGGGTGACCAGGCGCGAGCCCCGCTGGATCGACGACCCGGACCCGGGCCACCTCGCCGAGTCGGTGGAGGGCGTCGACGAGCGCACCCGCCTCGGCCTGGCCCCGCGCTCCGTGGTGAGCGCGACCGGCATGTTCCGCTCCGACTGGGTGCGCGAGGCGCAGGCCCGCGGAGTGCTCGAGCGCCACCCCATGTTCGAGCGGATCGAGCCGGACGGGGTGCGCATGCCCGACGGCTCCCTCGAGCGCGCCGACGTCATCCTCTGGGCCACCGGCTTCCGCCCCGCCGTCCGCCACCTCGCCCCGCTGCGCCTGCGCACGCCCGACGGCGGCATCCGGGCGGCGCACGGCCGCGCCCTCGACGAGCCGCGCCTGTTCCTCATCGGCTACGGGCCGTCCCAGTCCACCGTGGGCGCCAACCGGGCCGGCCGGGACGCCGTGCGGGCGATCCTGGCGGACCTGCGGGCCGCCGGCGCCGCCTGACTACGATGGACGCCGTGACCTCGCCTGCGCACTACTTCTCCCCCGACCCCGGCACCCCTGAGCGGCGCCGCCGCGTCGACGTCGAGATCGCCGGGCGGCGCGTCACCCTGCAGACCGCCAACGGCGTGTTCTCCCCGGACGGGATCGACAAGGGCACCGCGGCCCTGCTCTCCGCCGTCCCCGCGCCCCCGGCGCGCGGCGCGTTCCTCGACGTCGGCGCCGGCTGGGGCCCGCTCGCCCTCACCCTGGCCCTGACCTCCCCCGAGGCCGAGGTGACCGGCGTCGAGGTGAACGAGCGCTCCCTGGCCCTGGCGCGCGACAACGCGGCCGCCGTCGGGGCGCAGAACGCGCGCTTCCTCACCCCCGAGCAGGTCCCGGACGACGCCCGGTTCGACCTGATCTGGTCCAACCCGCCGATCCGCATCGGCAAGGCCGCCCTGCACGACCTGCTCGCGCAGTGGCTGCCGCGCCTGGCCCCCGGCGGCGAGGCCTGGCTCGTGGTGCAGAAGAACCTCGGGGCGGACTCGCTGCTGCCGTGGATCTCCGGGATGCTCCAGGAGCGGGCGCCCGGGGAGTTCACGGCGACGCGGGCGGCCACGGTCAAGGGCTTCCGGATCCTGCGGATCTCGCGGGCGGCCGAATCGTCCTCCTGAACGGACCGTCCTGGATAGTGTCGAGGGCATGAGCAGCCTGGACACCGTGAAGGACACCGTAACCACCGCCGGCACCGCCGAGCTCGAGACCGACATCCTGGTGATCGGCTGGGGCAAGGGCGGCAAGACCCTGGCCAAGACGCTCGGCTCCCAGGGCCGCAAGGTCACCCTCGTGGAGCGCGACGCCGGCATGGTCGGCGGCACCTGCATCAACGTGGCGTGCGTGCCCACCAAGGCCCTCGTCCACCGCGCCGACGCCGTCCGCCCCGGGGACGACCCGGACGCCGCCGTCGCCTCCGCCTGGGACTTCCGCGACGCCCTCACCTCGAAGCTGCGCGACGCGAACCGCGCCATGCTCGAGGACCTGGACGCCGTCACCCTCGTCCAGGGCGAGGCCCGCTTCACCGGCGAGCGCACCGTCGAGGTCCGCCCCGCCGAGGCCGCGGACGGCGACGACGACGGCGAGCGCCTGACCATCCGCGCCCGGCACGTGGTCGTCAACACCGGCACCACCCCCCTGCGCCCCGAGATGCCCGGCGTGGACCTGCCCGGCGTGCACGACTCCGAGACCCTGCAGCTGCAGATGGACCGCACCCGCGCGCCGCGCCGCGCCGTCGTCGTCGGCTCCGGCCCCGTGGGCCTGGAGCTGGCCTCCATGCTGGCCGGCTTCGGCGCCGAGGTGACCGTCCTGGTGCGGGGCGAGCAGATCCTGCCCGACGAGTCCGACGCGGTCCGCGACTCCCTGGTCGAGGCCCTGCAGGACCGCGGCGTGCGCCTGGCCACCGGGGCCTCCGCCACGGGCTTCGCCGAGGCCGACGGCGGCCTGCGCGTGGACCTCGAGGAGGGCGAGCCGATCGCCGCGGACATCGTGGTGCTGGCCACGGGCCGCGCGTCGACCGCCGAGGCCCTGGACCCGGCGGCCGCCGGCATCGAGCTGGACGAGAAGGGCTTCATCGCCGTCGACGAGCACCTGCGCACCTCGGCGCCGGACGTGTGGGCCGTGGGCGACGTCAACGGCGGGCCGCAGC
Organism: Micrococcus porci; assembly: GCF_020097155.1. Taxonomy (NCBI): domain Bacteria; kingdom Bacillati; phylum Actinomycetota; class Actinomycetes; order Micrococcales; family Micrococcaceae; genus Micrococcus; species Micrococcus porci. The sequence continues at coordinate 2,259,520 of NZ_CP083691.1, forward strand.
AGACCTACATCTCCCTCGACGACCACCGGATCGTCACCGGCCAGCTCGCCGGGGACGGCGCGTACTCGCGCGCCGACCGTGTGGCCGTGCCCACCACGGTCTTCACGACGCCGCCGCTCGGCTCGGTCGGCATGACCGCGGAGCAGGCCCGCGAGGCCGGCCACGAGGTGAAGGTCGCCTCCAAGCCCGTGGCGAAGATCGCCGCCATGCCGCGCCCGAAGATCGAGGAGGACGCGCACGGCGTCATCGAGGTGGTCGTGGACGCCGCCACCGACCTCGTGCTCGGCGCCCGCCTGCACTGCGTGGAGGCGCAGGAGCTCGTGAACCTCGTGGCCCTGGCCATGCGCGCGGACGTGACGGCGTCGGCGCTGCGCGACGGGATCTGGACGCACCCCTCCGCCACCGAGGCCCTCAACGAGGTGCTCGGCGAGCTGAGCTGACGCTCAGACGGTGAGCTCGCCGTCGAAGACCAGCTCGGCCGGGCCCGAGAGGACCACGTGCTCGGCCCCCTCCGGGCCCGGCACGACGTCGACGGCCAGCACACCGCCGGGCACCTCGATGAGCCACGAGTCGGTGCCCTGGTCGCCCGCCCATGCGCGCATCGCCACGGCCACCGCGCACGCGCCCGTCCCGCAGGACTGGGTCTCACCCACCCCGCGCTCGTGCACGCGCATCCGCACGCGGCCCACGCCCTCGCGCACGAGCGGCTCGTGCGCGGCCACGAACTCGACGTTCGTGCCGTGCGGCGGAGCGGGGTCCACCTCGGGAGCGCGGCCCAGGTCCAGGCCCTGCAGGTCGGCGAAGGAGGCCAGCGGGACCACGGTGTGGGGGTTGCCCAGCGACACGCTCAGCGCCGGCCGCGGATCGGGGAGGCCGTGGGCGAGGACCATCGAGTCCGACGCCGCCTCCTCCGCCAGCTCGGGGTCGAGGTAGGACCAGGGGCCCATGTCGATCGCGTAGCCGTGCTCGAGCCGGGTCACGGCCTTCACGCCGGCGCGCGTGCCGATGGTGATCGCTTGGCCGGGGGCCAGGTCCACGAGACCCTTCTCGACCAGGAAGTGCACGAAGACGCGCACCCCGTTGCCGCACATCTCGGCGATCGAGCCGTCGCCGTTGCGGTAGTCCATGAACCACTCAGCCTCGGGGTGCTCGGCGAGCAGCGCCTCACCCTCCGGCAGGCGCGCGGACCGCACGGCGCGGATGACGCCGTCGGCGCCGATCCCCCGGTGCCGGTCGGCCAGCCGCGCGACGTGCTGGGCGTCGAGCTGCGTGTTGCCGTCCGGGTCGGCGATCAGCACGAAGTCGTTGCCCGTGCCATGGCCCTTCGTGAACGGCACGCGCGGCGCGCTCGCGTGGAGGGGGTCCTGGGCGGCGGGCGCCGCGGGCTGCTCGGTCATGGGCCCAGTCTAGGTGGCGTCCCCGGCGACGACGGCGAGCGCCGCCGCCACGACGTCCTCGCCCTGCGCGTCGAGCCAGACGACGCGTGGGTCGGCCCGGAACCAGGTCTCCTGGCGTCGGGCGAACCGGCGCGTGGCCACGACGGTCTGCTCGGCCGCCTCCGCCGCGGTGAGCTCGCCGTCGAGGACGGCGAGCATCTGGGCGTAGCCGATCGCGCGGGACGCGGTCGGCCCCTGCCGCAGCCCGTCCGGCCCGGGGACGTCGAGGCGGCGGACCTCGTCCAGCAGCCCCCCGGCCAGCATGCGCTCCACCCGGGCCGCGATCCGCTGGTGCAGCTCGGCCCGGTCCAGGCGCAGGCCGAGCTGCACCACGGGGGCGACCTCCGGGGCGTATGTGCGCTCCGGCATGAACGCGGAGAACGGGCGGCCCGTCAGCCGGCACACCTCCAGCGCGCGCACGATGCGGCGGGCGTCCCGCAGCCGCTCCGCCGAGGCCGGGTCCAGGGCGGCCAGCTCGGCCCTCAGCCCGGTCAGGCCCTCCCGCTGCGCGCGCGCCTCCAGCTCGGCCCGCAGCGCCGGGTCCGTGGGCGGGAACTCGAGCACGTCCAGCGCCGCCCGCACGTACAGCCCGGAGCCGCCCACGAGGATCGGGGTCCGACCCCGCGCGCGGATCTGGTCGAACAGGTCGCGGGCCGCGGACTGGAAGGCCGCCACCGAGGCCTCCTGGCCGACGTCGAGCACGTCCAGCAGATGGTGCGGGACGCCCTCGCGCTCGGCCTGGGTGACCTTCGCCGTGCCCACGTCCATCCCCCGGTAGAACTGCAGGGCGTCCCCGTTGACCACCTCGCCGTCCAGCGCGTGCGCCAGGGCGACGGCGAGGGCGGACTTGCCCGTCGCCGTCGCCCCGACGACGGCGACGACGGGCGGCCGGGCCGCGGCGGCGGACATCAAAACCGCGGGCGCAGGGTCGGCATGCCGAGGCTCGTGGCCCCGGAGCCGCCCGCCGCGCCGGGGGCGGGCGCGCCGCACGACTCGGCCTGGGCGCGGTCCCACGCGTCACCGGCCCGGGAGCGGCGCAGGACGTAGTCCTGTGCGGTGGGGTCGGCGACGGCGAAGAACGGGTGGGCCTCGGTGACCGTCACGGTGACGAAGTCACCGGGGCGGGGGGTCTCGGCGCCGGCGGGCACGGAGAAGTGCACGAGCCGGTTGTCGGGTGCGCGCCCGGACAGGCGGCCGCGCTCGGTGGCCTTGGAGCCGGAGTCGGCGGTGACGAGCAGCTCCTGGCGGGTGCCGACGAGCGTGGCCATCTCCTCGGCCGAGATCCGGTCCTGCAGGGCCACGAGGCGCTCGAAGCGCTCCTGGACGACGGCCTTGGGCACCTGGTGGTCCATCTCCCCGGCCGGGGTCCCCGGGCGGATGGAGTACTGGAAGGTGAACGCGGAGGAGAAGCGGGAGGCCTCGACCACGCGCATCGTCTCGGCGAAGTCCTCCTCGGTCTCCCCGGGGAAGCCGACGATGATGTCCGTGGTGATGGCGGCGTGCGGGATGCGCTCGCGCACCTTCTCCAGGATCCGCAGGAACTTCGCGGACCGGTAGGAGCGGCGCATGTCCTTGAGCACCTTGTCTGAGCCCGACTGCAGGGGCATGTGCAGCTGCGGCATGACGTTGGGGGTCTCGGCCATCGCGTCGATGACGTCGTCCGTGAACGCGGCCGGGTGGGGGCTGGTGAAGCGGACGCGTTCGAGGCCATCGATCTCCCCGCACGCGCGCAGCAGCTTGGCGAACGCGCCGCGGTCGCCGAACTCGACGCCGTAGGTGTTCACGTTCTGGCCCAGCAGCGTGACCTCGACGGCGCCGGCGTCGACGAGCGCCTGCACCTCGGCGAGGATCTCCCCGGGGCGGCGGTCCTTCTCCTTGCCGCGCAGCGACGGGACGATGCAGAAGGTGCACGTGTTGTTGCAGCCCACGGAGATGGACACCCAGCCGGAGTGGGTGGACTCGCGCTTGGTGGGCAGGGTGGAGGGGAAGACCTCGAGGGACTCGAGGATCTCCATCTCGGCCTCCGCGTTGTGCCGGGAGCGCTCCAGCAGGGCCGGCAGGGAGCCGATGTTGTGCGTGCCGAAGACGACGTCCACCCACGGCGCCTTCTCCTGGATGGTCGCCTGGTCCTTCTGGGCCAGGCAGCCGCCGACCGCGATCTGCATGCCCGGGTGCGCGTCCTTGACCGGGCGCAGGTTGCCGAGGTTCCCGTAGAGCCGGTTGTCCGCGTTCTCGCGGACGGCGCAGGTGTTGAACACCACCAGGTCCGGCTGCGTGCCGTCCTCGGCGGGGGTGTAGCCCGTGGACTCGAGGAGGCCGGAGATCCGCTCGGAGTCGTGCACGTTCATCTGGCACCCGAAGGTCCGGACTTCATAGGTGAGGCCGGCGTGGGCGTCGGGGGCGGTGCCGAGGGCGGGGAGGTGCGTGGTGGGGTCCGTCAGAGTCACCGCACCATTCTAGGAGCGCCGACCCTAGGCCTCGTCGAGCTCGGCGAGGACCTCCTTGACGACGCCGAAGGCGAGCCCTGGCCCGTAGCCCTTGCGGCCGAGCATGCCGACGAGGCGGCGGGTCACCTTGTCCCGCTCGGCCCGGCCCTCGGGCCCGTCCGCGGCGGGGGCGGGCCGTCCGCGCATCTTGGAGCGGACCAGCTCGAGCGCCGCCTGCCGCTCGTCCTCCGGCTCGATGGCCGCGAGGGCCTCCTCGGCGACGTCCCTGTCCACGCCCTTGTCGTGGAGCTCGCGGGAGATGGCCCGGCGGGACAGGCGCTTGCCGCGCGCGCGGCTGCGGACCCACACCTCGGCGAACGCGGCGTCGTCGACGAGGCTGACCTCCTCGAACCGGTCGAGGACCCGCTCCACCAGCTCCGGCTCCGCCTCCCGGTCGGCGAGCTTGCGCTCGAGTTGGCGGCGGGACCGCGGGCCCATGGCCAGCTGCCGCAGGACGACCTGGCGAGCGGCCTCCTCCCGCTCGCGCGGGTCCTCGGGCAACGGGGCGGGTCCGGGACGTCGCGACTGCCGTCGCGGGCCTCCGGGGGCGGGCTCGTCCCTGCCGCCTCCTCCGATCACGGGCGTGGCCGGCTCGGCCGGCCCGGCCGTCGCCGAGGACGACGGCTCCCCGGCACCGGCTCGGGCACCGACGTCGCCACGCCCCCGCCGGCCCGCACGCCCCCGACCGGTGGTCCGGCCTGTCGCGGAGGCATCCCGCCGGCGGCGCGAGTGGGAGGGCGCCTCGGACTCCTCGGACGTCCACGGCAACGGGGTGGGCCCCGCCCCACCCCCTTCTCCCGCGTCGCGGGGGCGACGGGGCGGGGTGGGGAGGTCGCTGGCGCGCGTCAGCAGCGCGCCGAGGTCGACCGGCGCGGACGGGTCGGCCTCAGGCGCCTGGTGACGTCGACGACGCGGCCGCGAGCGTGCCGTCGCCCCCGGTGCCGGAGTCTCCGTCTCCGGATCCGACTCTGTCCGCGATCGCGAGGCGAGTGCCGGATCGGCGCCGGGCGCCGACGCCTCGACGCCGGCGAACTCGAGCCAGGCCAGACCGGCCTCGGAATCCCGGGGATCGTCGAAGGCGGGGCGGCTCTGCCGGTCAGAAGCCCGACCCGCGGAACCGCCCCGCCCTCGACCGTGCACGCCGGAGGTCATCCGGCGGCGACGTCACCCGCGACGGCCTGCAGCGCCGGGGTCTCCCCCTCCGCGTCGTCCTCGGCCTGCGGATCGGCGCCGATGCCCAGCTTGGTGAAGATGCGGTGCTCGATCTCGTCCGCGAGGTCGGGGTTGTCCTTGAGGAAGCGCCGTGCGTTCTCCTTGCCCTGGCCGAGCTGGTCACCGTCATAGGTGAACCAGGCGCCGGACTTCTTCACGATGCCCTCCTCGACGCCCATGTCGATCAGGCTGCCCTCCTTGGAGATGCCCTCCCCGTAGAGGATGTCGAACTCGGCCTGCTTGAAGGGCGGGGCCATCTTGTTCTTCACGATCTTCACGCGGGTGCGGTTGCCGACGGGGCTGCCGGCCTCCTTCAGGGTCTCGATGCGGCGCACGTCGATGCGCACGGACGCGTAGAACTTCAGCGCCTTGCCACCCGTGGTGGTCTCCGGCGAGCCGAAGAACACGCCGATCTTCTCGCGCAGCTGGTTGATGAAGATGGCGGTGGTGTTGGTCTGGTGCAGGCGACCCGTCACCTTGCGGAGGGCCTGGGACATCAGTCGGGCCTGGAGGCCCACATGGGAGTCGCCCATCTCGCCCTCGATCTCGGCGCGGGGCGTCAGGGCCGCCACGGAGTCGATGACCACGATGTCCAGGGTGCCGGAGGAGACCAGCATGTCCATGATCTCGAGCGCCTGCTCGCCGGTGTCCGGCTGGCTGACCAGGAGGGCGTCGGTGTCCACGCCGAGCTTGCGGGCGTAGACCGGGTCCAGGGCGTGCTCCGCGTCGATGAACGCGGCGATGCCGCCGTTGCGCTGGGCGTTGGCCACCGCGTGGAGGGCGAGCGTGGTCTTGCCCGAGGACTCCGGGCCGTAGATCTCCACGACGCGGCCGCGGGGCAGGCCGCCGATGCCGAGGGCCACGTCCATGGCCACGGAGCCGGTGGGGATGACCTCGACGGGCGCCTGGCTGCGCTCACCGAGGCGCATCACGGAGCCCTTGCCGAACTGCTTGTCGATCTGGGCGAGGGCGGCCTCGAGCGCCTTCTCGCGCTCCGTGGCGACCTTCTCGGTGGCTGACGCCTTGCTCATGGACTGCTCCTGACGTGATCGATGCTCGTGACGGGCCGTGCGGACCGCCCTGCCTGATGTCGTCGACAGTAGGCGCGGGTGCGGACACGATAAGGCCGGAGTGGGAGGACTGTGCACGGCCGCTCCCGGCCACGCTGCTGTGCAGGACTCTACCCCATCACTCGAACACCTGTTCGATGAACGGAGTTCGAATCCTCCTCCTCACCGCGTGGGCGGCACGTCCCTCCCGAGTCGGCGCTCGGCGGGGATCTCGTGCAGGTCGCAGACGGCCCGCCAGACGTCCTTGGGATCGGCGCCCGCGGCGAGCGCCTCGGACGCCGTCGCGTCGAAGCCGGGCAGGTGGAGGGAGTCGGCCACCAGTCCGGCCCGGGCGGGGCCGAACTCGTCCTCCATGAGGCGCTGGAACTCGGTCATGCGCACGCCGCGGCCCCCCGGGGAGCCGCGGCGTGCGGGGCGCGGGCGGCGCTCAGCGGACCGCGAGGGGTGCGACGTCGGCGGCGCCGTCCTCGGCCATGTCGGCGGGGACGGTGTCCGGGACCACCACGCCCTCCTGCTCGGCGAGGCGGTCGGAGACCTCGCGCAGCAGGAAGGACAGCGGGATCTGCAGGGCGTCGCAGATGGAGGCCAGCAGCTCGGACGACGCCTCCTTCTGGCCGCGCTCGACCTCGGACAGGTAGCCGAGGGACACACGGGCGTCATGGGAGACCTCGCGCAGGGTGCGGCCCTGGCGCTGGCGGACGTCGCGGAGGACGTCGCCGATCTCATGACGGAGGATGGGCATGCTGCGCTCCTTGAGCTCAGGGGTGGGCTGGGACGGGCGCGGCTGGCTGTCCACCCAGCGGGTGATGCCGTGCGCCTGGACGGGGTGTCGCATCATGTGTACTGACCGCTCCTGGGATTGTCCTGGGGGCGAGCCGGGCGAGACCCGTCCCGCACCCCCGATGATCTTGACCTGTTCAGGACAACGCGGGCGCCTCGTCGGGCATTCCCCGACCAGTCGTCCCGAGTGCCGCCAGCAGATCGAGCACGGTCTCCACGGTCGCCGCGCGGATCTCCGCCCGGTTCCCCGGCAGCGTCAGCGCGAACGCCGCGGCGGCCACGCCCGCCTCGGATCCGCCCGATCCGGCCTCCCCGGGCGCCGCCTCGCCGGCCCCCGGCTCCCCGTCGAGACCCGCGAGCGCCGGCGCCAGCTCGGCGGGCACCGCGACGCCCACGAAGACCGTGCCGACCGGCTTCCCCTGGTGGGGCTCCGGTCCCGCCACGCCCGTCGTCGCCACGCCGACGTCGGCCCCGGCCGCCCGTCGGGCGCCGCACGCCATCTGCCGGGCGACCTCCGGGTCCACGGCGCCGCGGGCGGTCAGCAGCCCGGCGTCCACACCCAGCAGCCCCGCCTTGACGTGGTTCTGGTAGGCCACCACGCCCCCCTGGAGGGCGGCGGAAGCGCCGGGCACGTCGGCCAGGCGGGCAGCGACGAGCCCCGCCGTGAGGGACTCGGCCGTGGCCACGGTGAGCCCCGCCGTCGTCAGCGCGCGGACGGCCGCCCGCGCCGGGTCCGCGGCCTCCCCCTCGGCCGCCACCGCCCCCACCCCCGTGCTCATCGGCGAGCCTCCGGATGGGAGGCCAGCCAGTCGGCGCGCAGGCGCACGGCGTCGCGGACGTACTCGACGCCGGTCACCACGGTCAGCGCCAGCGCCGCGCCGATGACGGTCCAGCCCAGCCAGGGCCACCAGCCGCCCAGCACCGGCGCCAGCGGCATGAGCAGCAGCCCGATGCCCACGGCCTGCAGGACGGTCTTGAGCTTGCCGCCGCGCCCCGCGGGCATGACGCCGTAGCGGATCACCACGAAGCGCATGGCGGTGATGCCCCATTCGCGCACGAGGATCACGATCACCACCCACCACCACAGCTCGCCCAGCAGCGCGAACAGCACGAGGGCGGAGCCGGTGAGCAGCTTGTCCGCGATGGGGTCGGCGATCTTGCCGAAGTCCGTGATCAGGCCACGGGACCGGGCGATGTCCCCGTCCAGCTTGTCCGTGTACATGGCCGCGGCGAACAGCGCGACGGCGATCCACCGGGCGGTCAGGGAGTCCTGCCCCCAGGGGCCGCCGGCCCACACCGCCCACACGAAGAAGGGCACCATGAGGATTCGCACCGTGGTGAGGATGTTGGGCAGGTTCCAGGCGGAGACGCGCTCCGGCTGGGCGTTCATCGACCCGTGAGCTGCCACGCGTCCTCCGATCCCTCGTCGTCGTCCTCACCGTCCCAGCTCGTCGCGGCGGGGCGGGAGTCCAGGTCGTCGCCGACCAGGTCCGCGGAGGCCCACCGGTCGGGGGCCGCCTCCGTCGCCGCGGCCGGGGCCGGTGCCGGCGCCGCGGCGGAAGCCGGAGCGGCCGGCCGCGACGGCGGGGTGTCGCCGTTGATCGTCGCGAGCACGTCCGCCAGGTCGTCCGGCTTCACCAGCACGTCGCGCGCCTTGGAGCCCTCCGAGGGGCCGACGACGCCGCGGGACTCCATGAGGTCCATGAGCCGGCCGGCCTTGGCGAAGCCCACGCGCAGCTTGCGCTGGAGCATGGACGTCGAGCCGAACTGGGTGGTCACCACCAGCTCGACGGCCTGCAGCAGGAGGTCCAGATCGTCGCCGATGTCCTCGTCGATGACCTTCTCGGACTTCTCCGGCACCACGTCCTCGCGGTACTGGACCTGCATCTGCGCCTTGACGTGCTCCACGACGGCGTGGATCTCGGACTCGTTCACCCACGCGCCCTGCACGCGCATGGGCTTGGACTTGCCCATGGGCAGGAACAGGGCGTCGCCCTGGCCGAGCAGCTTCTCCGCACCCGGCTGGTCCAGCACCACGCGGGAGTCCGTGACGGACGACGTCGCGAACGCCATGCGGGAGGGAACGTTGGCCTTGATGAGGCCGGTGACCACGTCCACGGACGGGCGCTGCGTGGCGAGCACGAGGTGGATGCCGGCGGCGCGCGCCAACTGGGTGATGCGCACGATCGCGTCCTCGACGTCGCGCGGGGCCACCATCATCAGGTCCGCGAGTTCGTCCACGATGACCAGCAGGTACGGGTAGGGGCGCAGCACGCGCTTCGAGTCCGGGGGGAGCTTGACCTCGCCGGCGCGCACCGCGCGGTTGAAGTCGTCGACGTGCTTGAAGCCGAATGCCGCGAGGTCGTCGTACCGGGTGTCCATCTCCTTCACCACCCACTGGAGGGCCTCGGCGGCCTTCTTGGGGCTGGTGATGATCGGCGTGACCAGGTGCGGGACGCCCTCGTAGGCCGTGAGCTCCACGCGCTTGGGGTCCACCATCACCATGCGGACCTCGTCCGGGGTCGAGCGCATGAGGATGGAGACGATCATCGAGTTCACGAAGGACGACTTGCCCGCGCCGGTGGCGCCGGCCACGAGCATGTGCGGCATCTTCGCCAGGTTCGCGACGACGTAGCCGCCCTCGACGTCCTTGCCGACGCCCATGATCATCGGGTGGTCGTTGCGCTGGGCGGCCTGCGAGCGCAGGACGTCGCCGAGGGCCACGACCTCCTTGTCCGTGTTGGGGATCTCGATGCCGATGGCGCGCTTGCCCGGGATGGGGCTGAGGATGCGCACCTCGGAGGAGGCCACGGCATAGGCGATGTTCTTCTCGAGCGCGGTGACCTTCTCCACCTTGGTGCCGGGGGCCACCTCGACCTCGTAGCGGGTCACCGTCGGGCCGCGGGAGAACCCGGTCACCTGGGCGTCCACCTTGAACTCGGTGAACGTGGTGGTCAGGGCCTGCACCACGCGGTCGTTGGACTCGGTGCGCTCCTTCGGCTGAGGACCGGCCGGGAGCAGCGCGGACTGCGGCAGCTCGTAGGGGTGCCCGCCGTCCTGCGGGGGGCGGGACGGCCGGGCCGGCTCGGGCGTGACCTCCGGCACCGGCTCGGGGCGGCTGACCGAGGGGACGACGGCGGCCGGGGCCGGCGCGGGGGCGGAGGCGGCCGCCGTGGGCAGGACCAGGGTCTCGTGCTCGTCCCACGCCTCGTCGTCGTGCTCCTCGGCCTTCTCGGCCTCCTCGACGGTGGCCTCACGCTGGCTGCGGGCGTGCTCCCGCACCTGCTCGAGCGCGCGGTCCGCGGCGGTGGGGCGCTTCACGCCGGCCGGGGGGACCACCTCGAGCGCGCCCGTGTCGGCGTCGTCGGCGCGGTCGAGGTCGTCGGCGGAGTCCTCATCCACCCAGGGGTCGAAGTCGTCGTCCGCCGGCGGGGCGGACCGGCGTCCGCGGGGCGCCTCGGCGTCGAACACCTCGGTGGCGGCGGCTCGGCGGGGCGCGGCGTTCCGGCGCCGGGCGGGGCGGGCGGGCTCGACGGCGGCGGCCGGGGCCTCGTCGGCGGCGTGGGAGCCGGAGGCCGCGCGGGAGGCGGCGGGGGCCTCCTCCACGACGGCGGACTCGTAGGCCCGCGGTGCGGAGACGCGTCCGGCGGGGGCCGGCTCCTCGTGGCCCCGGCCGAACAGCCGGGCCAGCAGGCCCGGACGCCGGGCCGGTGCGGGCGCGGCCGAGGAGCCGTGCGCGTCGAGGTAGGACTGGTCGTGGTCGGGGTGTGTGCGGCCACCGGGGCGGTCGTCCCCGAACAGGTCCGCCGTGGTCTGCTCGCCCCGGTGCTCCCCCGCCTCCCGGCGGTCGGCGCGCTCGGCGCGGCGCTGCTCCCGGCGGGCCTCGGCGTCCTCCGCGTCCTGCCCGGTGAGCCAGGCGTAGGCCCCGCGCAGGCGGGACCCGATCGAGCCCAGCGGGGTCGCGGTGATCACCAGGAGGGAGAACACCGCCAGGGCGACCATGAGCGCCCACACGGGGACGGCGGTCAGCAGGGAGGCCAGGGGGACCGTGGCCAGGTAGCCCACGATGCCGCCGGCGTGCAGGACGTCGGCGAAGGACTCCGCGGCGGAGGGCAGCCCTCCCACGAGGTGCGCGATGCCGCTGCCGGCCACCGTGGCCAGCAGCAGGCCGATGACGATGCGCCCGTTCGCGCGGTGGTCGAGGGGGTGGCGGAAGCACCGCACCGCCACCACGCCCAGCACGACCGGCAGCAGGAAGGCGAACCAGCCGACCGTGCCGCCCACCACGTCGTGCACGACGCCGCCGACCGCGGTCTCCCGCAGCCCCCACCACTCGACGGCCGCGACCAGGAGCGCGACGAGCACGAGCAGCAGCCCGGTCCCGTCCCGGCGGTCGTCACGCGCGATGCGCACGTCCGGGCCCGCCTTGCGCACGGCGGCGCCCACCGGGGTGGCCAGGGCCATCCAGCCGGTGCGGACGGCGCGCGCGAACGCGGGCTGTCGGTCGAGGTCGGGGGAGGCGGCGGACGCGCCCTTCCCGGAGGAGCCCTTCGCAGGCCGGGACGAGCCGGAGCGGGACTTGGCCGAGGAGGACGACGACCGCGCGGGGGAAGTACGGGTCGCCATGGGCTCCACGGTATCCCGCCGCGGGCGGGCCGGGCACCTCGGAGCGGGTCTGCCGCGCCCCGCGCGGGGCGCTCAGGCCGTCAGAACGAGATGCCGGCCTCGGCCAGGTCCGCGCGGATCGCGGCGAGCTCGGCGTCGTCGGCCGCCACGAGCGGGAGGCGGACCGCGGCGGTGGGGATGATCCCCTGCCCGGCCAGCACGGTCTTGGCCGCCACGGCGCCCTGGACGTGGGACATGATGCCGCGCTGCACCGGGTCCAGCGCGAAGTGCGCGTCACGGGCCGCCCGGAGGTCGCCCGCGTGGACGGCGTCCACGAGGGCACGGTAGCCGGGCACCGCCACGTGGGCCGCCACGGAGACCACGCCGACGGCGCCCATCGCCATCAGCGGCAGGGTGGCGCCGTCGTCGCCGGAGTACACGTGCAAGTCCGTGTGTGCGAGCACGGTGGTGGTGGACTGCAGGTCGCCCTTGGCATCCTTGAGGGCCGTGATGTTCGGGTGCGCCGCCAGGGCGACGAGGGTCTCCGGCTGGATCGGCATCACGGAGCGGCCGGGGATGTCGTAGAGCATGATCGGCAGGTCGACGCCGTCGGCGATGGTCTCGAAGTGCCGCCGGATGCCCGCCTGGTTCGGCTTGTTGTAGTACGGGGTGACCAGCAGCAGGCCGTGGACGCCGATCTCCGCCGCGCGGCGGGACAGCTCCAGCGAGTGGTGCGTGTCGTTGGTGCCGGTGCCCGCGATGACCCGGGCCCGCTCCCCCACGGCCTCGACCACGGTGCGGAACATGGCCAGGTTCTCCTCGTCCGTCAGCGTGGAGGTCTCGCCGGTGGTGCCGGTGATCACGAGGGCGTCAGCGCCCTGGTCCACCAGGTGCGTCGCCAGCACGGCGGCGGCCTGCAGGTCGACGGCGCCGTCCTGGTCCATGGGCGTGACCATGGCCGGGACCACGGTCCCGAAGGGGAGCTCGGAGGGGTTCACGGTGCGTCGCGCGTCGGTCATGCGGCACACCCTACCCGCGCCGGGACGCGAGGCTGATCGCCTGACGCGCGGCCTCGCGGGCGCGACGCCGGTCCCCGGCCGCGTCGTAGGCGAGGGAGAGCCGGTAGCGGGCGCGCCAGTCCTCCGGTGCGGCGCGCACCTCGTCGGCGGCATCCGCGAAGGCGGCGTCGGCGGCGTCCCGGTCGATGCGGCCGCCGGGTGAACGGGGCAGGTCGTCCGCCGGCAGGCCGCCCTCGGCCTCCAGGGTGCGGGCGAGGCGCTCGGTCTGCAGCCCGAAGAGCATCTCCCGGCCGAGCAGGCCCAGGCCCACCAGCACCACGAGGATCACGGCGACGCCGATCACCGCGGGGAGCACGCCGCCCGCCGCGATGAACACGACGGCGGCACGCACGACGAAGAAGGCGAAGAACAGGGTCAGGGCCGCGACGAAGAGCACCCAGAGCTTGGCGCCGGTGGAGGAGCCGGCGCGCGGGGCCTGCTCGCGGTCGACCCCGGGGCGGGGATCAGTCGAGGCCAAGGACGGCGTCCAGTCCGTAGGTGAGACCGGGGCGCCCGGCGACCTCGCGCAGCGCGAGGACGACGCCGGGCATGTAGGCCTGACGGTCGAAGGCGTCGTGCCGCACGGTGAGCTGCTCGCCCGGGCCGCCGAGCAGGACCTCCTGGTGGGCCTCCAGACCCCGCAGCCGCACGGCGTGCACGTGCACCCCGTCCACGACGGCGCCGCGCGCCCCGTCGGGGTCGCGCTCCGTGGCGTCCGGGGAGGGGCCGACGCCGGCCTCCGCACGGGAGGCGGCGATCATCTCGGCCGTGCGCACCGCGGTGCCGGAGGGGGCGTCCAGCTTGGCCGGGTGGTGCAGCTCCACGACCTCCACGGACTCGAACCAGCGCGCCGCCCTGGCGGCGAACGCGGAGGCGAGCACGGAGCCCACGGAGAAGTTGGGGGCGATCAGCACGCCCACGCCCGGCCGGGCCGCGAGCCGCTCTTCGAGGGCCGCGCGGCGCTCGGCGCCCCAGCCCGAGGTGCCCACCACGACGTGCAGGCCGTGCTCCACCGCGAACGCCACGTTCTCCGGGGAGGCGTCCGGGACGGTGAGGTCCAGGACGTGGGTGGCGCCGGCGTCGAGCACGGCCTGCAGGGGGTCCCCGGAGCCGAGCTCCGCGACGAGCTCGAGGCCCTGCGCGGCGCGCACGGCGGGGACCGCGTGGCGGCCCATCTTGCCGGAGGCGCCCAGGATCGCCACGCGCGGCGTGGCGTCCCCGGGCACGGGGGTGCGGGGGGTGGTCTCGGTCATGGCACCACCCTACGCGCCGCCCCGGTCAGCGGACGGAGGAGCCGCCCGTCGCGTGCGGGTGCAGGTGCTCGGCGTGGGCGCGGTCCAGCTGCTTCTCCTGGGCGAGCCACTCGCGGTAGCCCGGGTCCTCGGCCATGAAGTCCCGGATCTGCGCCTCGGTCGCCACGAGCTTCGGGTCGTGCTTGAGGTACAGGCGGGTCTCGCGGGCGATCAGGCCGGACAGGATCAGCAGGCCCAGGAGGTTCGGGATGGCCATCAGGCCGTTCATGACGTCGGAGAACGTCCAGGCCAGGTCCAGCTCGGTGGTGCAGCCGAAGAACACCACGAGGGAGAAGAGGACGCGGAACGGCATGATCAGCCTGGTGCCGAACAGGCGCTCCACCTGGCGCTCGCCGTAGTAGGACCAGCCGAGGATCGTCGAGTAGGCGAACATGACGAGGCCGATGGTCACGATCCAGTGGCCCCAGTTCCCGGGCAGGCCGGTGGCGAAGGCGTCGCTGGTCATGGTGGCGGCCGTGGCCTTGCCCTCGGTCCACGTGCCGGTGGTGATGAGCACCAGGCCGGTGCAGGTGACCACGATGATCGTGTCGATGAACGTCTGGGTCATGGAGACGAGGCCCTGGCGCACCGGGTGCGTGGTCTGCGCGGCGGCGGCGGCGATGGCCGCCGAGCCCATGCCGGACTCGTTGGAGAAGATGCCGCGGGCCATGCCGTACTGGACGGCGACGATCATCGCGGAGCCGGTGAAGCCGCCCACGGCCGCCGAGCCGGTGAAGGCCTCGGTGAAGATGGTGGCGAAGGCAGAGGGGATGGCGGAGGCGTTCACGATGAGGATCCACAGGGCGCCGAGCACGTAGAACACGATCATGACCGGCACGAACCCGGCGGTGACCTTGCCGATGGACTTGATGCCGCCCACGAGGACGACCATGGTCATGACGGCCAGCACCGCGCCGGTGATCCACGTGGGGACGCCGAAGGCCGAGTCCACGTTCACCGCGATCGAGTTGCCCTGCGTCATGTTGCCGATGCCGAAGCACGCCAGCAGCGCCGCCACGGAGAAGAACAGGGCGAGGCCCTTGCCCAGACCGCCCTTGATGCCGCGCTGGAGGTAGTACTGCGGGCCGCCGGACTTCTCCCCGGCGTCGTCGGTGGTGCGGAAGCGGACCGCCAGGAACGCCTCCGAGTACTTCGAGGCCATGCCGAGCACGCCCGTCACCCACATCCAGAACAGGGCGCCGGGCCCGCCCACGGCGATCGCGGTGGCCACGCCGACGATGTTGCCCGTGCCCACCGTCGCGGCCAGGGCGGTGGTGAGCGCCTGGAACTGCGAGATCTCGCCCTCGGCGTCCCCGTCGTCCTTGCGGCGCAGCAGGCCCAGGTGCAGGCCCGCGCCCAGGCGCAGGAACTGGACGAAGCCGAGGCGGATGGTCAAGTACAGGCCGGTGAGGAACAGCAGCGGGATGAGGACGAAGGGTCCCCAGATGATGCCGCTGAGCTCGCCGAGCCCGTCGGTGGCGGCGGTGACGAAGGCGTCCATGGGTGCTCCAGTGCGAGGGGGTGCGAGTGCGGCCCGCCACTCCGCGAGGGACGGAACTCACTCAGGGTACCGACCGCCCTGGACCGCCATGTCGTGTGTCACACCCGTGACAGGGCCCCTCAGGCCGGGGCGACGACGACGCGCGCCCGCTCCCCCGCCGCCAGCCGGGCCGCCACGGCGCGGACCCGCCCGGCGTCGACGGCGCGCACCCGCGCCAGCGAGGCCGAGAGGTCCACGAACTCCCCCGTGACGAGCTCGGCCCGGCCCAGCCGGGACATCCGCGCCCCGGTGGACTCCATGCCCAGCACGGTCCCGCCGCAGATCTGGCCGTGGGCGCGGTCGAGCTCCTCCGCCGTGACCTCGGCGGCCGCCATGCGCTCCAGCTCCGCCTCCATGAGCGCGGCGACCTCGTCCACCCGCTCCGGCTGGCAGCCGGCGTAGAGGCCGAAGTAGCCCCCGTCCGAGTAGCCCGCCGAGAAGGAGTACGTGGAGTAGGCCAGACCGCGGCGCTCCCGGATCTCCTGGAACAGGCGCGAGGACATGCCGCCGCCGAGCACGGACATCATGACCCCGAGGGCGAACCGGTCCGGGTCCGTGGTGGACAGCGACTGCCCGCCCACGATCACGTTGGCCTGCTCCACCTGCTTGGCCACGGTGTGGGTGCCGGCCAGCACGGCGCCCGCGCCGGCGGCGTCGGCGGTGCGCCGCGGCGCGGGGGCGGCCCCCTCGGCCAGGTCCCAGCCGGAGCGCTCGAGGGCGTCCAGGACCAGGCGGCAGACGTCGTCGTGGTCCAGGTTGCCGGCGGCGGTGATGACGAGCTCCTGCGGCCGGTACCAGTGCCGGTAGTGCGCCACCACGTGCTCGCGGGTGACGGCGCGGATGGTCTCCGGGGTGCCGCCGATGGGCCGGCCCAGGGGGTGCCCGTCCATCAGGACGGCGGCCAGCCTCTCGTGCGCGACGTCGACGGGGTCGTCCGCGTCCATGGCGAGCTCCTCGAGGATGACGCCGCGCTCGGTCTCGAGCTCGTCGGCGTCGATCAGGGAGGAGGTGACCATGTCCGTGAGGACCTCGACGGCCATGGGCAGGTCCTCGTCGAGGACGTGTGCGTGGTAGACGGTGGACTCCTTCGCGGTCCCGGCGTTGGACTCGCCGCCCACGCGGTCGAACGCGCTGGCGATGTCCATGGCGGTGCGCGTGGGGGTGCCCTTGAAGAGCAGGTGCTCCAGGAAGTGCGTGGACCCGTAGCCCTCCGGGGACTCGTCCCGGGAGCCCACGGCCACCCAGTAGCCCACGGTCACGGAGCGCTGGTCCGGCATGGACTCCGTGAGCACGCGCACACCGCCGGGCAGCACCGAGCGGCACACCACGGCGCCGCGGTCCTCGGCGAGCACGCCGGAGAAGTCCAGGGGGATCTCACGCTGCACAGTCATGCCCGCCATTCTCGCTCAGATCCGATCCCCGCACTTTCGCTCAGAAGAACGTCGCCACCATCCCGGCGGACCGGGATGGTGGCGACGTTTTCTCCAGCGGAAGTCCGGCGAGGCCGACGGGGAGGATCAGGCCTCCTCGTCCTCCTCGCGCGACTCGCCGGCGGCGGCGTCCTCGTCGGCGACCACCGGGGCGAGGGAGAGCTTGCCGCGGTCGTCGATCTTGGTGATCTCCACCTGGACCTTCTGGCCCACGCCGAGCACGTCCTCGACGTCCTCCACGCGCTTGCCCTCGTTGAGCTTGCGCAGCTCGGAGATGTGCAGCAGGCCGTCCTTGCCCGGGGTGAGGGAGACGAACGCGCCGAAGGTGGTCAGCTTCACCACGGTGCCGAGGTAGCGCTCGCCGACCTCGGGGACCTGCGGGTTGGCGATCGCGTTCACGGCGGAGCGGGCGGCCTCGGCGGAGGCGCCGTCGGTGGCGCCGATCAGCACGGTGCCGTCGTCCTCGATGGTGATGTCCGCGCCTGTGTCGTCCTGGATCTGGTTGATCATGGCGCCCTTCGGGCCGATGACCGCGCCGATCTTGTCCACGGGGATGCGCACGGAGATGATGCGCGGCGCCGTCGGGGCCAGCTCGTCCGGCTGGTCGATGGCGGCCTCGAGCACGGAGAGGATGTGCAGGCGGGCCTCGCGGGCCTGGGTCAGCGCGCCGGCCAGCACGGAGGCGGGGATGCCGTCGAGCTTGGTGTCCAGCTGGATCGCGGTGACGAACTCGGAGGTGCCGGCCACCTTGAAGTCCATGTCGCCGAACGCGTCCTCGGCGCCGAGGATGTCGGTCAGCGCCGCGTACTGGGTCTGGCCCTCCACCTCGGCGGAGACGAGGCCCATGGCGATGCCGGCCACGTGCGCGCGCAGCGGCACGCCCGCGTTCAGCAGGGACAGGGTGGAGGCGCAGACGGAGCCCATCGACGTGGAGCCGTTGGAGCCGAGGGCCTCGGACACCTGGCGGATCGCGTAGGGGAACTCCTCGCGGGCGGGCAGCACGGGCACCAGGGCGCGCTCGGCGAGGGCGCCGTGGCCGATCTCGCGACGCTTCGGGGAGCCCACGCGGCCGGTCTCGCCCGTGGAGTAGGGCGGGAAGTTGTAGTGGTGCATGTAGCGCTTGGAGGTCTCCGGCGCCAGGGAGTCGATCTGCTGCTCCATCTTGAGCATGTTCAGCGTGGTGACGCCCATGATCTGGGTCTCGCCGCGCTCGAAGATCGCGGAGCCGTGCACGCGCGGCAGGACCTCGACCTCGGCGGTGAGCTTGCGGATGTCCGTGAGGCCGCGGCCGTCGATGCGGACCTGGTCCTTCAGGATGCGGCGGCGCACGATCTGCTTGGTCAGCGAGCCGTAGGCCTTGGCGACCTCGCCCTTGCGCTCGGCGAAGTCCTTGCCCTCGCCGGCGAGTTCCTCGATGACCTCGAGGTGGTAGGCGTCCGAGGCGGCCTCGCGCTCCTGCTTGTCCGCGATCGAGAAGATCTCGGTCAGGCGGTCCGTGGCGATCTTCTCCACGGCGTCGTAGGCGTCCTGCTCGTAGTCCTTGAACACCGGGACCTCGACCGGGGCCTTGCCGGCGCGGGCCGCGAGGTCCGCCTGGGCCTCGCAGAGGGCGCGGATGAAGGGCTTGGCGGCCTCGAGGCCCTCGGCCACGATCTCCTCGGTGGGGGCCTGCGCGCCGCGCTCCTTGACCAGGGTCCAGGCGTTCTCGCCGGCCTCGGCCTCGACCATCATGATGGCGACGTCGTCGCCCGCCACGCGGCCGGCGACCGCCATGTTGAACACGGCGTCCTCGAGCTGGGAGTGCTTCGGGAAGGCGACCCACTGGCGCTGGCCGGAGCCGTCGTCGAGCAGGGCCATGCGCACGCCGCCGATGGGGCCGGAGAACGGCAGGCCGGAGAGCTGCGTGGACAGGGACGCGGCGTTGATGGCCACCGTGTCGTAGATCTCGTCCGGGGCGATGGAGGTGACGGTCACGACGACCTGGACCTCGTTGCGGATGCCCTTGGTGAACGCCGGGCGGAGCGGGCGGTCGATCAGGCGGCAGGTGAGGATCGCGTCCGTGGACGGGCGGCCCTCGCGGCGGAAGAAGGAGCCGGGGATGCGCCCGGCGGCGTACATGCGCTCCTCGACGTCCACGGTCAGCGGGAAGAAGTCGAAGCCCTCGCGCGGGTGCTTGCCCACGGTGGTGGCGGACAGCATCGACGTCTCCTCGTCGATGTAGACCATCGCGGAGCCGGCGGCCTGCTGGGCGAGGCGGCCGGTCTCGAAGCGGACGGTGCGGGTGCCGTGGCGGCCGTTGTCGATGACGGCCTCGGCGAACGTGATCTCAGGACCTTCCATGGGGTCCCTCCTCTCGGGAGGACGCTCCCGCTCGGACCCGTCTCCTGGTCTTCGATCGAGGCCCTCGGCCCGCCCGCCGTGCGGGGGACGTCCGGGAGCCACTGTCGAGGACCGCGAAGCGCGGGCGCGGGGCGTCGTGTGGTTCTGTGCGGTGTGCCCCGCCGGAGGGCGGCGCACGGGTACAACACTAAGGGCGGCATCGGACGTCGTGGGAGGTCCCACGAGCCGATGCCGCCCTCAGCGTCGAGTCACTTGCGCAGGCCGAGGCGCTCGATCAGCGCGCGGTAGCGCTCGATGTCGACCTTCTGCAGGTAGCCGAGCATGCGACGACGGCGACCGACCAGGGCCATCAGGCCGCGGCGGGTGTGGTGGTCGTGCTTGTGCTCCTTGAGGTGCTCGGTCAGGTCCTTGATGCGACGCGACAGGACCGCGATCTGCACCTCGGGGGAACCGGTGTCGCCCTCGTGGGTGGCGTACTCCTTGATGATCTGCTGCTTGACAGCGGGATCCAGGGCCATGTCAGGCCTCCTTCACTTCGGTACCGCGAACAGGGGCCGCGCACCGGCCGCCGGGGCGGGGCGCGCGGGGGGCCTCTCCACCGCGGACTGCAGGGAGGCCGAGCGTCCATCCTACCAGCGGGGCCGCTGTCATCCCTCCGGCGGATCCACCGCGGCTCCGGCCGTCCCTATGCTGAGGCCATGACGACGCCCTCGCAGCCCCGGCCCGCCCCGAGTCCGACCGCGCCCGCCGCGGGACCGCTGTGGGCGCCCCCGGCATGGGGCCCGCCCGCATGGGGTCCTCCGGCTCCACTGCCGAAGCCCCTGGACCTTCCGCTGGTCGGCCACTCCTACCCGGAGCTGATGCGCACCCCGCGGGCCCGCTGGTGGAACCCGCTGGCGTCCTTCGGGATGGTCCTGCTCGGCGTCGGTGTCCTCACGGTGCTCCTGACGGTGCCGATGGCGCTGGTGCTGTTCCAGCAGCTCGACCCGGGTGAGCTGTGGTCCGCCGAGGGTCCCTCCGAGGCGTCCCTCGAGCTGGCCTTGTTCTCCGCCCCCATGGTCCTGCTGAACAACCTCCTGCTCGCGGCGCTGACCGGCGTCGCGCTGCTGGCCGTGCTGGTGGCCCACCCGGTGAAGGCGCGCTTCCTGCACTCCGTGGAGGGGCGCGTGCGGTGGCGGTGGCTGCTGCGCGCCCACCTCGTGCTGCTGCCGCTGTTCCTGGTGTACGTCCTCGGCACCTGGGCCCTCGACGGCGCCCGGGTGGCCCCCCGGCCCGAGGACTGGGGGTGGCTGCTGGCCATGGCCCTGCTGGTGACCCCGTTCCAGGCGGCGGGCGAGGAGTACCTGTTCCGCGGGTGGACGATGCTCGCGCTCGGCACGTGGATCCGCCGCCCCGGGGTGGCCGTGGCGGTCACGGCCGCGGTCTCCGCGGTGGCCTTCGCCCTCGCCCACGGCTCCCTGAACCCGTGGATCCTGCTGGACCTGGGCGTCTTCGCGGTCGCGGCCGTCCTGCTCACCTGGCGCACCGGCGGGCTCGAGGCCGCCGTGGCCCTGCACGTGGTGAACAACGTGGTCATCCTGGCCTTCGGCACGGTCACCGGCCTGGCGACGGAGAGCTACGTGACCGCCTCCACCCAGGGCGACCCGCTCGCCACGCTGGTCTCCGCGGCCGTGACCGCGCTCGCCACCGTCCTGTTGCTGTGGCAGGCGAAGCGGGCCGGCGTGGCCCGCACGGTGCCCTCGGCGGTGGGCGCGCGCCCCTGACGCGCAGCCCGGCTCCCACTACCCGCCTCTGCCCCACCGCGGCCCAGTCCGGGAGCACCCACGTCCCGCGGAGACCGGTGTGGTCGGCCAGCAGCCGGACCGTCTCCGAGGGAGCGGGTCGGGGCCAGGAGGTGACGAGCTCCAGCCAGTCCTCCGATGACCGCACCTCCAGCACTCTCGGAGCTCCGGAGGACGGGGCCAGGGTCTGGACCACGTACTCCTCCCACAGGGGCCCGTCCTCCTGCAGCACCAGGCCGACGGCCTGGGCGCGGCCGAGGGGGCCCGTCGTGGCCAGCGGCCCGCCCTGGCGCAGGGGCACTCCCAGCCAGTCGCGTGCGGGAAGGTCCCTGACGAGCCGCTGAGGCCGCACGAGCTCCGCTCCACGCGTCCACCAGGGCCCGGAGGCACGGCGTCCAAGGCGTGAAACAGTGTGGCCTCCTCTGCGAGAGCCGACGGAGACGTCCGGGTGGCGGGGCCACTACCGGGTGCGTAGGTGCTGTTGGCCGCGAAGAGGTGGACTGCGCGAGCGACCGCCAGAGCATGGGAGGCCGGGGCGATCTCCCGGCTGGGCGGAATGCAGGACAGCTGATCCAGGAACACCCGCCGGGTCGCCGTCATCGCATGCATGGCCACCTCTCCTCACTCGCCCAGCGCCACGGCATAGACGCGGCGCGCATGCACCTTGTACAACGTGGCTATGCCGGGCCTGTCGATGTCGACAGTCCACCCGCCGCGACGCAGTCGACCCTCCGGACCTCTGCATTACTGTCGGCCTGCCGCACCTGGTTTGAATTCCTCGCGCCGAAATACACATTCAGGTGGATTTCCAACGCGCGAAAGTCTTTCGGGGTGGTCGATGGTCCGCACCACCGTCCTTCGACCATCGCTGGTGACATTCCTGCGTCCAGGACGCCAGTGGCAGACCGGGTCGCTGGGGCGACGCCAGCGATGGTCGGTGCGTGGCCGGCGTGTCGCGCACAGCTCCCGTCAGCGGGCGGGTGCCGGTGCCCGCCAGGCCACGGTGACGTAGGGCAGGGTCAGTTCCTCCCCCGCCGCATGCCCCAAGTGCTCGTGCAGGTACCAGTCCAGGTTCGCCGTCATCCGCGCCCGGGTCCCTTCCCTCGCGCGAAGCCAGTACGAGCGCGAGGCCATGAGCGCGTGGAGCCCGGCCGGCGTCGTCGTGAGGGACCAGGACCAGCGGGCGTGCTCCTCCGGGCCGAACGGGGCGGCGAACCGGCGGCGCTCCGGAGCGGCGGCGTGCACGTCCCCGGCGTGCATGATGCGCGTGAGCCGGTGCACCCACGGCACGGTGACGTCCAGCTGGTTCCACACCGCCGCCAGCCGACCCCCGGGCCGCAGCACGCGCGCCGCCTCCGCACTCGCCCGCTCCGCGTCCATCCAGTGCCAGGCCTGGGCCGCCACCACGACGTCGGCGCACCCGTCCGCCAGGCCGGTCGCCTCGCCCGTGCCGTCCACGGCGCGCACCCGACCCGCCGAGCCGGCGGCCACGTCCCGCTCCAGGACCGCGCGCATGGCCTCCGAGGGCTCGACGGCGGCCACCGAGCGCACCCGCTCTGCGGGCCGCTCGGCGAGCCGCCGGGTGAACAGGCCCGTGCCCGCGCCCGTCTCCACCACGTCCAGGCCCGCGCCGAGCCCGTCCAGCACCCAGTCCACGGCCGCCGCGGGGTAGGAGGGGCGGACGGCGTCGTACTGCTCGCCCTGCTCCGGGGAGACCTCGAACGGGTTGACCCCGCCGGTGCGGGTGATCGCCGGCCGCGAAGGCAGCGCGGGGACGTACCCGCCGGCGGGGCGCGGCGCGGCGCCCGAGTCAGGCAAGCCCCGCTCAGACACGGCCGGCGGGCTGCGGGGCCGCGGCGAGGACGGCCCGGGCCTGGTCCACGTCCTGGTGCATCTGCGCCACGAGCTTCTCCACGCCCTCGTAGGCCACCATGCCGCGCAGCCGCTCCACGAACTCCACCTCGATCTGCTGGCCGTAGAGGTCGAAGTCCTCCACGGGCTCCTCGGGGCGGTCGATCACGTGGGCCTCCACCACGCGGGAGACGCCCTCGAACGTCGGGTTCGAGCCGATCGAGACCGCCGCCGGCCACACGGAGCCGTGCGCGTCGTGCACCCAGCCGGCGTAGACGCCGTCGGCCGGGATCATGCCGGCCGCGTCCGCCTCGAGGTTCGCCGTGGGGAAGCCCAGCTCGCGCCCGCGGGCGAACCCGTGCACGACCGCGCCGGCCACCACGTGGTTGCGGCCCAGCACCTCCGCGGCGTGGGCGACGTCCCCGGCCGCCAGGAGCTCGCGGATCCACGTGGAGGAGCAGCGGCGCTCCCCGTCCCCGTCCTCTGCGGGCAGGTCCTCCACGGCGACGACATCGAAGCCGTGCACGCCGCCCAGGCGCACCATCTCCGCGAAGTCGCCCGCGTTGTCCCTCCCGAAGCGGACGTCCCGGCCCACCACCACGGCGGCGGCGTTCAGGCCCCGCACGAACATCGAGGTGACGAACTCCTCCGGGGTCTGCGCCGCGAACTCCAGCGTGTAGTGCTGCAGGAACAGGGCGTCGATCCCCGTCTCGTCCAGGCGCACCGCACGCTGCTCCGGGCTGAGGATCTCCACATGCTCCAGGCCGGGCTGGTGCACGACGCGGGGGTGCGGGGTGAACGTGACCGCCACGGCCAGCTGGCCGCGCTCGTGGGCGATCTCCACCACGCGCTCCAGCACGGCCCGGTGGCCGCGGTGCACGCCGTCGAAGTTGCCCAGGGCCACCACCGTGCGGGGCAGGTCCGTGGGGACCTCCGCCATCGAGTTCCAGACGAGCATCAGCGCACCCGGCCTTCGCGCGAGGGACGGTGGGACAGCAGCCAGGCCAGGCCGACCATGGGCAGCACCAGGGGCACGTAGCCGTAGCCGGCGCCGAAGCGGGACCACACGGTGGCGTCCGCGAACAGCTGCGGGTCCAGCACGGTCAGCAGGCCCACGCCGACGACGCCGGCCAGCTCCACCCCGACCGCGGCCACGGCGACCTTCCAGGCCGTGGGGCCGGAGCGGGCCAGGGCGAGGGTGGCCACGATGTACACCACCGCCGCGAACGCCGAGAGCACGTACGCGAACGGTGCCACCCAGAAGTGGTCGAGGATCTGGAAGAGGCTGCGCGCGCTCGCGGACAGGGCGAACACGGCGTAGACCATCACGATGATCCGCCCCAGGCCCTGGTTGCGGCGCGGACGTGCAGGGGCGCCGTCGTCGGCCACGGGATGCTGCTCCACCATGCTCTCCTCCTTCACCACTGTCCGAACCAGATGACCTGCATGCGGTGCAGCATGACGACGACGGTGGGCCCGGCCACCGCCATCACCAGGTTGGACCAGCGGGTCTTGTCCGTCACGGCCCACGCCACCGCGATCACCGGCACCAGCAGCGCGGTGAGCACGTAGCCCCAGAACTCCCAGGTCGGCCCGTTCAGGGGCTGCCCGCCGAGCTGGCGGAAGGCCCCCACGACACCGTAGACGAGCAGGAACAGCTCCACGGCCGCCACCGACACGATCGACGAGTCCGCCGGGTGGCGGCGCAGCGCGGTCATGGCCAGGCAGACCACGAAGGACAGGCCGCCGACGACGGCGCCCGTCCAGAACCAGGCGTCGAGGATCATCGCGCCTCCTCCTTCCCCTGCCCCTCGGCGGGGGCGAACACCAGGTGCGGGCGGGCCACGTCCCTCCCGGAGCGGCGGCCGTCCTGGAGGAGGGCGACCACGGTGCCGTCGGGGGTGCGGCCGGCCACGAGGCCATCGGCGGCCTTCCCGGACGCCCCGGCGGCCGCGGCGAGCTCCCCGGAGGGGTCGATCGCCCGGCCGAAGGAGAGCTCCGCGGCCTCGTGGGCGGTGAGCTCCCGCACCGGGAACAGCCCGGCGGCGGCCGCGGACAGCTCGGTCATGACGAACCGCTCCGCCAGTGCGTCCAGGTCCACGGCGTCCTCCACCCGGAACGGCCCGACCGCGGTGCGCCGCAGCGCGGTGAGGTGGCCGCCGGTGTCGAGGGCCTCCCCCAGGTCCCGGGCCAGCGCCCGGACGTACGTGCCGGACGAGCACCGCACCGTGACGTCCAGGTCCACGGTGCGGCCGCCGTCGAGCCGACGGAAGTCCTCCACCTCGAACGCGTGCACCGTGACGGGCCGGGCGTCCAGCTGCACGTCCTCGCCCGCGCGCACGCGGTCGTAGGCGCGGCGGCCGGCCACCTTCACCGCGGACACCGACGACGGCACCTGGAGGATGTCCCCCGTCAGCGCGGCCACCTGCTCCGCCACCCGCTCCGGCGTGACCGCGTTGGCCAGGCGCGTCTGGACGACCTCACCCTCGGCGTCGTCCGTGGTGGTCGACTGCCCCAGGCGGATCGTCGCCGTGTACTCCTTGTCCGTCCCCGTGATGGCGGTGAGCAGGCGCGTGGCCTTGTTCACGCCCACCACCAGCAGGCCCGTGGCCATCGGGTCCAGGGTGCCGGCGTGGCCCACCTTGCGGGTGCCCGCCAGCCGGCGGACCCGCCCGACGACGTCGTGCGAGGTCCATCCGGCCGGCTTGTCCACGAGGACGACCCCCGACGCCTCCGTGCCGGGGGCGTCAGGGGTCGGTGCGTGTGCGGTGCGCGCGTTCACGACGGCGGGGCCTCAGTCCTGCTCGTCGTCGTCGCCGGAGGTGCGGTACGGGTCCGCGTCGCCGGCGTACTGGGCGCCCTCGCGGGCCTTCGCCAGCTCGGCGTCCCGCTCCTTCGCGGCACGCAGCACGTCCTCGAGGTGGGCGGCCGCCTCCGGGACGGTGTCCGCCACGAACTCGAGGGTCGGGACCAGGCGGATGGTGAGCCCGCGGCCCACCTCACGGCGCAGCACGCCGCGGTTCTCCTGGATGGCCTCCTGGGCCGCAGCCACGACGGCCTCGTCCCCGAGCACCGTGTAGTACACGGTGGCGTGCTGCAGGTCGTTGGTCACGCGGACCTCCGTCACGGTGACGGGCTCCACGCGCTCGTCCTTCACGGCGCGCCGGAGCGCCTCCGCGACGAGCACCTTGATGCGCTGGGCCAGGCGGCCTGCGCGGGCCGGATCGGCCATGTCAGTCTCCTTCCGTGTCCACGGACGGACCGGGAGGGGCGGGGCGCCCTGGAGGGACGCCCCGCCCCGTCGTCCCGGTCAGACGCGCGGCTTCTCCTGCATCTCGAAGGTCTCGATCACGTCGCCCTCCTTGATGTCGTTGAAGTTGCCCAGGCCGATGCCGCACTCGTAGCCCTCGCGGACCTCGGTGGCGTCGTCCTTGAAGCGGCGCAGCGACTCGATCTTGAGGTTCTCGGACACCACGGCGCCGTCGCGCACCAGGCGGGCCTGGGCGTTGCGGCGGATGAGGCCCGAGCGGACCAGGGAGCCGGCGATGGCGCCCCACTTGGAGGAGCGGAACACCTCGCGCACCTCGGCGCTGCCGAGCTGCACCTCCTCGTACTCCGGCTTCAGCATGCCCTTGAGCGCATTCTCGATGTCGTCGATCGCGTCGTAGATCACGCTGTAGAACCGCATGTCCACGCCCTCCTTGTCGGCCAGGTCGGCGACCCGCTCGGCGGGACGCACGTTGAAGCCGATGATGATGGCGTTGTCCACGGTGGCCAGGTTGACGTCGTTCTGCGTGATCGCGCCGACGCCGCGGTGGATGACGCGCAGCTGCACCTCGTCCTCCCCGACCTCGATCTTGAGCAGCGAGTCCTCCAGGGCCTCGACGGCGCCGGAGGCGTCGCCCTTGATGATGAGGTTGAGGGTGTCCAGCTTGCCCTCGGCCACGGCCTGGTCGAAGTCCTCCAGCGTGATGCGCTTGCGGCGCTTGGCCAGCTGGGCGTTGCGGTCCGCGGCCTCGCGCTTCTCCGCGATCTGACGCGCGGTGCGCTCGTCGTCGGTGACGAGGAACGAGTCGCCGGCGCGCGGCACGGAGGACAGGCCGAGGACCTGCACGGGACGCGACGGGGTCGCCTCCTCCACCGGCGTGCCGTTCTCGTCGAACATGGCGCGCACGCGGCCGTGGGCGGAGCCCACCACCATGGTGTCGCCCACGCGCAGCGTGCCGGTCTGCACCAGCACGGTCACGACAGCGCCGCGGCCCTTGTCGAGGTTCGCCTCGATGGCGACGCCGCGGGCGGCCTTGTCCGGGTTGGCGCTCAGCTCGAGGGCGGCGTCCGCGGTGAGCAGGATCGCCTCGAGCAGGTCGTCGATGTGCAGGTTGTTCCGCGCGGAGACGTCCACGAACATCGTGTCGCCGCCGTACTCCTCGGGGATCAGCCCGTACTCGGTGAGCTGGCCGCGGATCTTGTCCGGCTGGGCGGAGTCCTTGTCGATCTTGTTGACCGCCACCACGATCGGCACGCCGGCCGACTGCGCGTGGTTCAGGGCCTCGACCGTCTGCGGCATGACGCCGTCGTCGGCCGCGACCACGAGCACGGCGATGTCCGTGACCTTGGCACCGCGGGCACGCATGGCGGTGAACGCCTCGTGGCCCGGGGTGTCGATGAAGGTCAGGCGACGCTCGGAGCCCTCGTGCTCCACCGGCACCTGGTAGGCGCCGATGTGCTGGGTGATGCCGCCGGCCTCGCCCGCGGTGACGTTCGAGGAGCGGATGGCGTCCAGCAGACGGGTCTTGCCGTGGTCGACGTGGCCCATGACGGTCACGACGGCCGGGCGCGGCTGCAGGTCGGCCTCGTCCTCGCCGGCCGCCTCGGCCTCGAGGTCGATGTCGAAGGCCTCGAGCAGCTCCTTGTCCTCGTCCTCCGGGGACACGATCTGCACGACGTAGCCGAGCTCGCCGCCCAGGAGCTGGAAGGTCTCCTCGTCCAGGGACTGGTTGGCCGAGGCCATCTCGCCCAGGGTGAAGAGCACCTTCACCAGGTCCGCCACGTCCGCGTGGATCTTCTCCGCGAAGTCCGCCAGGGACGCGCCGCGGCGCAGGCGGACCACGGTGGTGCCGTCGCCCTTGAGGACCTTGACGCCGCCGATCTCGCGGGTGTGCTGCTGCTCGAACTCCTGGCGCTTCGCGCGCTTCGACTTGCGACCCTTGCGCGCGCCGCCTCCGCGGCCGAATGCGCCCTGCGCATTGCCGCGGCCGCCGCCACGGCCGGCGGGACCGCCGCCGGGACGGCCGGGGCCGCCGCCGGGACCGCCCGCACCGGGACGGCCTCGGCCGCCGCCCCGTGCCGGGGTGGCGGCAGGGGTGATGTGCTTGGGCATCATGCCCGGGTTCGGGCGGGGGCCGCCCGGACGGGGACCGCCGGCACCGGCCGCTGCGGGGCGGGGGCCGCCCGGACGGGGGCCGCCGGCGCCCGCCGCCGGACGCGGGCCGCCCGGACGGGGCGCGCGGTCCTCACGGCCGGAGCGCATGCCCTGGGAGGGCGCGAACGGGTTGTTGCCCGGACGCGGGCCGCCGGAGCGGCCGCCGCCCGGACGCGGCCCGGCGGAGCCGGCCTTGGACGTGAACGGGTTGTTGCCCGGTCGCGGGGCCGGCTTGGCACCGCCCGGCTTCGGGGCGGACGCGCCCGGCTTGGGCGCGGAGGCGCCCGGCTTCGGGGCCGGGGCCTGGGGTGCCGGTGCCGCGGGAGCCTTCGGAGCCGCGGGGGCGGACTTCTGGGCCGCCGGGGCCGGAGCGGACGCGCCCGGCTTCGGGGCGGACCCGCCCGGCTTGGGGGCGGCAGACCCCGGCTGGGGGGCGGCGGAGCCCGGCTTCGGGGCCGACGCACCGGGCGCCGACGCCGCGGCGGGCTTGGCCGCGGCAGGCGACGGGGCGGACCCGCCGGCCGGCTTCGGGGCGGCGGGGGCCGCCGCGGCGGGCTTCGCGGAGCCCTTCGCTCCGGCGCCGGGGTAGGCGCCGCGGAGCTTCTTGACCACCGGGGGCTCGATGGTCGAGGAGGCGGAGGAGACGAACTCCCCCAGGTCCTTGAGGGTGCTCAAGGCCTCCTTCGAGGTGATGCCGAGCTCCTTGGCGAGCTCGTGGACGCGGACCTTTGCCACGGTTCTCCTGTTCTGGCCTCGCGGGCCGCCGGAGCCGTGGGGCGCCGG
Organism: Micrococcus porci; assembly: GCF_020097155.1. Taxonomy (NCBI): domain Bacteria; kingdom Bacillati; phylum Actinomycetota; class Actinomycetes; order Micrococcales; family Micrococcaceae; genus Micrococcus; species Micrococcus porci. The sequence goes on from NZ_CP083691.1 coordinate 2,288,606, forward strand.
TCAGCGCGTCGCGAGACCGTTGACGTATGTCCAGGCCGCCGCGCACGCCTCGGTGGCGCACGCCTCACGGCCTGCCTGATAGCAGGGGGTGAAGTTCATCGCTGGGCACTCATGCTTCAGTGCTCATCGGGTACGCATCAGATCTCTGACCCGCCTTCATCTGTCGGTCTGGCAGCCGATGCGCGCGTGCCCGCCTCGAGGCCGTCCGGGTCCACCTGGCCGCGGAAGGCCCGGTGGAACGCACGACGGCGCAGGGCGAGCTGGAGGCACTCCGGGCCGGGGTGCACCCAGGCACCGCGTCCGGGGCGGCGGCGAAGGGGATCCCACACGACGGTCGGGGGTGTCGTGCCGGGCTCCAGCGCCACGCGCATCAGCTCTTGCTGGTCCGCCTGCGACCGGCATCCGACGCAGGTGCGCACGACCGTCCTCGGGGACATGCGTGCGCCTCCTTCCGGTGCCGGATCGAAAATGGACCTCACCCATCCTACCGCCTCCGTCCGGAGTTCTCTCCCGGGGGACGACGACGGGTCCGGACGCGCGCGCGTCCGGACCCGTCCTCGATCCGCTCAGGCCTCGGCGCCCGCCTCCGTCGCCGGGGCCATCTCGGAGGCGGCGTCCGCGCCGGGCTGCTGGGCGGCGTCCGCGCCGGGCTGCTGGGCGGCGTCGCCCACGATGTCGATGCGCCACCCGGTGAGGCGCGCGGCGAGGCGGGCGTTCTGGCCCTCCTTGCCGATGGCCAGGGAGAGCTGGTGCTGCGGCACCACGGCGCGCGCCGAGTGCTGGTCGGCGTCGAGGATCTCCACGGACAGCGCCTGCGCCGGGGAGAGCGCGTGCTTGATCATCTCGGCGGGGTCGTCGGCGTGCTCGACGATGTCGATCTTCTCGCCGCCGAGCTCGGTCATGACCGCGCGCACACGGGAGCCCATCTCGCCGATGGCCGCGCCCTTGGGGTTCACGCCGGGGCGGGTGGCCTTGACGGCCATCTTGGTCCGGTGGCCGGCCTCGCGGGCCAGGGCGGTGATCTCCACGGTGCCGTCGGCGATCTCCGGGACCTCGAGCGCGAACAGGCGGCGGACCAGGTTCGGGTGCGAGCGGGAGAGGGTCACGGACGGGCCCTTGGGGCCGCGCGTCGCGGAGACGATCACGGCGCGGATGCGACGGCCGTGACGGTAGTCCTCGCCCGGCACCTGCTCGGGCGGCGGCAGGACGGCCTCGAGGCTGCCGAGGTCCACCTGCACCATGTGGCGGTGGCTGCCCTGCTGGATCACGCCGGAGACGAGCTCGCCCTCGCGGTCCTTGAACTCGCCGAGCACCTTGGCGTCGTCGGCGTCGCGCAGGCGCTGGAAGATGACCTGGCGCGCGGTGGACGCGGCGATCCGGCCGAACCCGTTGGGGGTGTCGTCGAACTCGCCGACGCAGGTTCCGTCGTCCTCGACCTCCGGCGCCCACACGGTGACGTGGCCCGTCGAGCGGTCCAGCTCCACGCGGGAGCCCTTGATGGCGCCGGGCGTGCGGTGGTAGGCGATGAGCAGGGCCTGCTCGATGGCCGGCACCAGCCGGTCCAGCGGGATGTCCCGCTCCGCGACCAGCATGCGCAGCGCGCTCATGTCGATGTCCAACTCAGGCCTCCGTCTGCTCTGCCGTCTGCTCCGCCCCGGACTGCTCCGCGGCGGTGGACCACTCTACCTGCACCTGCCCAGGCCCCAGGCGGGAGAAGTCCACGTGCTCGGCGGGCAGCACCTTCGCCGGCATACCCTTCTTGGCGCCCGGACGGACCACCTCCAGCTCGACGCCGGACGCCTCCACGCCCAGCACCCGCGCGGTGACCGGCAGGGCGGCGTCGATCGAGACCTCCACCAGCCGGCCGACGTTGCGCAGCCAGTGGCGGGGCCCGGTCAGCGGCCGGTCCACCCCGGCGGTGGAGACCTCCAGCAGGTACTCACCCGCGCCGACCCCGGGGACCTCGTCGCCGCACGCGTCCAAGGCGTCGGAGACCAGCCCCGAGAGCTCGGCGACCTCGTCCAGGCTCAGGCCCTCGGTGCCCTCGAGACGGTCCAGGACGACCTCGACGGTGGGGGCGTCGGCGGCGCCGGCCACCCGGACGGACTCCACCACGACGCCGCGGTGGGACACGGCCCCCTCGACGAGTTCGGTCAGGGCGGCGGGGACGGTCTCCATGGGGCTCCTCGGACGGGTCGGACGACGCGGGCAGGGCCACTGTACGCGGCGCTCAGCCGAGGAGCGGGGCGAACACGTCCCAGGCCAGTCGCAGGATCAGCGCGCACACCACCACGAGGAACACCGTGCGGATGAACCCCGTGCCGCGCGAGATGGCCATCCGCGCGCCCACGTAGCCGCCGGTGAGGTTGGCGGCGCCGAGCAGCAGTCCGAGGCCCAGCACGACGTGCCCGGCGGGCAGGAAGAAGGCCAGCGCGCCCACGTTGGTGGCGAGGTTCACGATCTTCGCCTTCGCGGACGCCTGCAGGAAGTCGTAGCCGAGCACCCCCACCAGGCCCAGGATCAGGAAGGTGCCGGTGCCCGGGCCGAGGACGCCGTCGTAGAAGCCGACGACGGCGCCCACCGCCAGCGCCCGCAGCGCGTGGGCCGTGCCGGCGTGCTTGAGGCCCTGCGTCAGCCCCCACTGCGGGCGCAGCGCCGTCACGAGGGCCACACCGACCAGGGCGACGAGGATCACGGGGCGGATCACCGCCGCCGGCAGGACCGTGGCCACCACGGCCCCGCCGAGGCTGCAGAGCAGGGCCACGGCCGCCATGGGCAGGGCCGTGCGCAGGTCGGGCCGGACCCTCCGCGCGTAGGTGGCCGCGGAGGCGGCCGTGCCGAACACCGAGCCCATCTTGTTCGTCGCCAGCGCCTGCACCGGGCTCAGGCCCGGGACCAGGAGCATGACCGGCAGCTGCAGGAGCCCTCCCCCGCCCACGACCGCGTCGATCCAGCCGGCGGAGAAGCCCGCCGCGAGGACGAGCAGCACGATGCCGACGCTCAGCTCGACCGGTCCGAAGAGTTCCATGGGCGGCCGGGTCTCAGCCCTGCGGGCGGACCTCCGCGAGGACCTCGTCCACGGCGGAGTCCAGCGCGATCGCCCGGGAAGCGCCCGTGGCGCGGTCCTTGAGCTCCAGCTCCCCGTCGGCCAGGCCGCGGCCCACCACGACGGCGGTCGGCACGCCGACCAGCTCGGCGTCCTTGAACTTCACGCCGGGGCTGACCTTGGGGCGGTCGTCGACGATCACGGTGAGACCGCGCTCCTCGAGCCGCGCGGCGAGGTCGAGGGCGGCCTGCACACCGTCCTCGCCCTTGGTGGCGACGACGACGTGCACGTCCGCCGGGGCGACGGCGCGCGGCCAGACCAGGCCCTTCTCGTCGTGGTAGCGCTCGGCGATCGCGGCGACGGCGCGGGTGACGCCGATGCCGTAGGAGCCCATGGTCACGACGACCTGCCTGCCGTTCTCGTCCAGGACCTTCAGGTCCAGCGCCTCGGCGTACTTGCGGCCGAGCTGGAAGATGTGGCCCATCTCCATGCCGCGGCGCGTGTGCAGCGGGCCGGAGCCGTCCGGCGCCGGGTCGCCCTCGCGCACGACGGTGGCCTCCACGACGCCGTCCCAGGTGAAGTCAAGGCCGGCGACGAGGCCGAAGGCGTGCTTCTGGTCCGCGTTGGCGCCGGTCATCCATACGGTGCCCGCGGCGATCCGCGGGTCCACCAGGAAGGGCAGCCCGGAGACCGAGTCCTCGGCTCCGAGAACCGGGGTGCCGTCCGGGCCCGCGCCGGGGCCGATGTAACCCTTGACCAGGGACGGGTGCCGCTTCAGGTCCTCGGCGGTGGCGGCCTCCAGGTCCGGCTCGCCGACCAGGCCCAGGGCCGGGCCCACGGACGCCTCGAGGCGCTTGAGGTCCACCTCGCGGTCGCCCGGCACGGCGACGACGAACTGCCGGCGCTCCCCGCCCTCGACGACGGCGGTGAGCACCACGCACTTGAGGGTGTCCGCGGCCTCCCACGGGCGGTCCTCGCGCGGGAGGAGCTCATTGGAGACGTCCACGAGCGCGGCGATGGTGGTGGACGCGGGGGTGTCCTTCACCTCGGCGGCGGGCAGGGCCGCCATGGCCGCCTCGTCCAGCGGGGCGGGGGCCACCGTGGTGACGGCCTCGACGTTGGCCCGGTAGCCGCCGTCGGACTCGACGAAGGTGTCCTCGCCCACCTCGGTGGGGTGCAGGAACTCCTCGGAGCGGGAGCCGCCCATCGCACCGGAGGTGGCCCGCACCGGCACGACCTCGAGGCCGAGGCGGTCGAAGATCCGCAGGTAGGCGGCCCGGTGGGCCTCGTACGCGGCGTCCAGGCCGGCGTCGTCCACCGTGAAGGAGTAGGAGTCCTTCATGATGAACTCGCGCCCGCGCAGCAGGCCGGCGCGCGGGCGGGCCTCGTCCCGGTACTTCGTCTGGATCTGGTACAGGTACGCGGGCAGGTCCTTGTACGAGGAGTACAGGTCCTTCACCAGGAGCGTGAACATCTCCTCGTGCGTGGGGGCCAGGAGGTAGTCGTTGCCCCTGCGGTCCTGCAGGCGGAACAGCCCGTCGCCGTACTCCTCCCAGCGCCCCGTGGCCTCGTAGGGCTCCCTCGGCAGCAGCGCCGGGAAGTGCACCTCCTGGGCGCCGATCGCGTCCATCTCCTCGCGCACGATCTGCTCCACCTTGGCCAGCACCTTCAGTCCCAGCGGCAGCCAGGTGTAGATGCCGGGGGCGGCACGGCGGATGTAGCCGGCGCGGACCATCAGCTTGTGGCTGGCCACCTCGGCGTCGGCCGGGTCGTCGCGCAGGGTCCGCAGGAACAGGGTGGACATGCGCAGGGCCATGCCGGGACTCCTCAGATGTGGGGCGGGAATGCTCCCGCCGATCCTAGCCCGCGCGCCGCCGTGCCCCCGCCGGGGGCCTCAGTACAGCACCGTGGCGAACGTCCCGACGCGCTCGAAGCCCACGCGCTCGTAGGTGCGCAGGGCCGGGGTGTTGAAGCCGTTGACGTACAGGCTCACCGCGGGGGCGCGGCGGGCCATCAGGGCGACGGCGGCGGCCATCGCCGGGGCTGCCTCGCCGCGGCCGCGCCGGGAGGGGTGCAGCCACACCCCCTGGACCTGCACGCACGAGGCGGAGAGCAGTCCGATGTCCGCCTTGAAGCGCACCCCCGAGGTGGGGTCGTCCACCACCGGCTCGCCCGGGGCCGTGAACACCCGGCCGTCGGCCACCAGGCGGCGCACGCGGTCCCGGTACTGGGCGGCGCCGGTGAGGAACGGGGAGAAGCCCAGCTCCTCCTCGAACATCGCCGCGCTCGCCGGCACCACCGACTCCCACTCCCCCGGCGCGGCCGCCCGCACCGCGGGGTCCGGGACCAGGTCCCCCGGAGTGCGCGCATGCACCATCAGCGGCTGTTCCTCCCGCACGGCGCGCGGCCGGTGGCCGGCGTCCCGCAGGGTGCGGCCGACGGCCAGCACCGTCACCGCCGGGCCGTACACGGACGCGAACCGGCGCCGCAGCGCGGCGACGGAGGCCGCGAGGGCGGGGACGTCGTCGTCGTGGCCGGCCAGGGGCACCACCGTGGATCCCACCCAGCAGGCCGAGCGCAGTGCGCCCGGCCGGTCCGGGTCCTCCACGCCGAGGAACAGGGTGCCGTCCGCGCGCCCGCCCCGGGGGCCGGCCAGGCGGCCGGCCTCCAGCAGGGACGCCGCGTGGACGTTCGCCACCGGGTCCGCGGCCGCGAGCGCCGTCAGCGCCGGGGTGTCCGCATCCGTGAGGACCCGCACCCGGCCGTCCGACGCGGCGGCGAGGTCCACGTCAGTGGACGGTGACCGACGGGGCACCGGCGGGCGCAGCCTCACCCTCGCCGTCCTCGTGGCCCATCTCCGCCGCGATGCGGCGGGCCTCCTCGATGAGGGTGTCCACGATCTGGTCCTCGGGCACGGTGCGGATGACCTCGCCCTTGACGAAGATCTGGCCCTTGCCGTTGCCGGAGGCGACGCCGAGGTCGGCCTCGCGGGCCTCGCCCGGGCCGTTGACGACGCAGCCCATGACGGCCACGCGCAGCGGCACGGTGACGTCCTTGAGGCCCTCGGTGACCTGCTCGGCCAGCGTGTACACGTCCACCTGGGCGCGGCCGCAGGAGGGGCAGGAGACGATCTCCAGCTTCCGCTCGCGGAGGTTGAGGGACTGCAGGATCTGCAGGCCGACCTTGACCTCCTCGACCGGCGGGGCGGAGAGGGACACACGGATGGTGTCGCCGATGCCCTTGCCGAGCAGGTAGCCGAAGGCGGTGGCGGACTTGATGGTGCCCTGGAAGGCGGGGCCGGCCTCGGTGACGCCGAGGTGCAGCGGCCAGTCGCCCTGCTCGGCGAGGAGCTCGTAGGCGCGGGCCATGATCACCGGGTCGTTGTGCTTCACGGAGATCTTGAAGTCCTTGAAGCCGTGCTCCTCGAAGAGGGACGCCTCCCACACCGCGGACTCGACGAGGGCCTCCGGGGTGGCCTTGCCGTGCTTCTGGAGGAGGCGGGGGTCCAGGGAGCCGGCGTTGACGCCGATGCGCAGCGAGGTGCCGTGCTCGGTGGCCGCCTGGGCGATCTCCTTGACCTTGTCGTCGAACTTCTTGATGTTGCCCGGGTTCACGCGCACCGCGCCGCAGCCGGCCTCGATCGCGGCGAACACGTACTTGGGCTGGAAGTGGATGTCCGCGATCACGGGGATGGTGGACTGCTGCGCGATGACCTTCAGCGCGTCCGCGTCCTTGTCCGTGGGGCAGGCGACGCGCACGATGTCGCAGCCGGCGGCGGTGAGCTCCGCGATCTGCTGCAGGGTCGCGCCGATGTCGTGGGTCTTCGTGGTGGTCATGGACTGCACGGAGACCGGGTGCTCCGAGCCCACGCCGACCCGGCCCACCTGGATCTGCCGGGTCCGCCGGCGCGGGGCCAGCACGGGCGGCGGGGCGGACGGCATTCCAAGGCTGACAGGCACGGTGGCTCCTCACGGATTCGCGGTGGGCGGCACGGGCCGCCCGGGGACGTCGCACCCATCCTAGGCCCGGGGCCCCGGGGCGGGCTCGGGCGGGGTGGGCACAGGACGGGGGCGGCGGGATCAGAACAGCTGGACGGGCTTGACGATGTCCGCCACGATCAGCAGCACGCCCATGGCGAGCATCGCGGCGCCGACGACGTAGGTCAGCGGCATCATCACGGCCAGGTCGAACGGGCCCGGGTCGGGGCGGCCGCGCAGGCGGGCCCAGCCACGGCGCAGCCCCTCCCAGAGCGCGCCGGCGACGTGGCCGCCGTCGAGGGGCAGCAGCGGGATGAGGTTGAACACCAGCAGGGCCACGTTGACGCCCGCCACCAGCGAGAGCAGCAGGGCCGCCTTGTCCGCCGGCGACGCCGTGTCCAGCGCGGCCGCCTCCCCCGCGATCCTCCCGACACCCACCACGGACATCGGGCCGTTCGGGTCGCGCGGGGCCGGGGTGACCACCGCGACGGCGGTGTCCCACAGCCGCTGCGGCAGCGCGAGGATCACGCCGACGACGCCCTGCGCCTGCCGGCCGACGAGCGGCACGGCCTCCCACGGGGCGAGCGTGACGGTCTCCTGCCGGGAGGCGAGTCCGATGAAGCCGACCGGCTCCGTCTTCACGCCGCCGTCCGCCCCGCGCTCGGGGACGCCGAGCGCGTCGGTCACGGGCCGCTCGGTGAGCAGCGGGGTGAGGGTGGACTCCGTGCGGGTCCCGTCCCGCTCCCAGGCGATGGCCGTGGCCTGCCCGGCGCGGGCGCGGATGGCCGTGGAGAGCTCCGCCCACGAGCCGACGTCCCTGCCGTCGAAGGAGACCACCCGGTCCCCCGGGCGCAGACCGGCCTCGTAGGCCGGCGCCGCGGGGTCGCCCGGGCGGCAGTCCTGGGCGGCCCCGCCGTCCGCTGCCCGGGACTGCTGCTCCGACTGGGAGACGACGCACTGGAACACCTCGTCCGCCGTCGTCGACGGCCGGGCCACCCCGAGGGTGCTCACCAGCACCGCGGTGAGCGCCAGCGCGATCAGCAGGTTCACGAAGGGGCCGCCGAGCATGATGACCACGCGCTTCCACACGGGCAGCTGGATGAACTGGCGCCCCTCGTCGGCCGCGGTGATCTCCTCAGCGGCCTGCGCCCGCGCGTCGTCGGCCATGCGCCCGGCCCGGGCGCGGAAGCCCGTGGACCCCGTGCGGGCCACGGTGCCGCCCTTCGGCGGGGGCAGCATCCCGACCATCGCCACGTACCCGCCCAGCGGGAACGCCTTGATCCCGTACTCGGTCTCGCCGCGCCGCCAGGACGCCACGGTGGGGCCGAAGCCCACCATGTACTGCGTGACCCGCACGCCGAACAGCTTGGCCGGGACCAGGTGGCCGACCTCGTGCAGGGCGATGGACAGGGCCAGCCCCAGGGCGACGACGACCACGCCGCCCACGAACCACAGCGCCTCCACGGCGCTCACCAGCGCCCGCGCGCGGCGGCGCGGGCCCAGTCCTCGGCCGCGAGGACGGCCTCGACGGTCAGCTCGTCCGGATCCGCCCCGGCGGCGGCGAGCACCCCGTCCGGCCGGTACTCGCCCAGGACGGCGCGGACGGTCTCCACGATCTGGTCGAAGCGGATGCGCCCGCCGTGGAACGCGTCCACGGCCTCCTCGTTGGCCGCGTTGAACACGGCCATGTGGGTGTCGGACGACGCCGCGGCCTCCTTGGCGAGGGACACCGCCGGGAACGCCGCCTCGTCGAGCGGCTCGAAGGTCCACTGCGCGGCCTGCGTCCAGTCGCAGCCGGCGGCCGCCCCCAGGACGCGGTGCGGCCATCCGATGCCGAGGGCGATGGGCAGGCGCATGTCCGGCGGGGAGGCCTGGGCCAGGGTGGAGCCGTCCGTGAACTCGACCATGGAGTGCACCACCGACTGCGAGTGGACCACCACGTCGATCCGCTCCAGCGGGACGTCGAAGAGCAGGTGCGCCTCGATCACCTCGAGGGCCTTGTTCACCAGGGACGCGGAGTTGGTGGTCACCACCCGGCCCATGTCCCAGGTGGGGTGGGCGAGTGCCTGGGCCGGGGTGACCTCGGCGAGCTGCGCCGCCGAGAAGCCGCGGAACGGCCCTCCGGAGGCCGTGAGGACGAGCCGGCGCACCTCGCCCGCCGTGCCGCCGCGCAGCGCCTGCGCCAGCGCCGAGTGCTCCGAGTCCACGGGGACGAGCTGGCCGGGCGCGGCGGCGGCCTTGACCAGTGCCCCGCCCACGATCAGCGACTCCTTGTTGGCGAGCGCCAGCCGGTGGCCGGCGCGCAGTGCGGCAAGTGTGGGGGCCAGGCCGATGGACCCGGTGATCCCGTTGAGCACGGTGTCCGCGCCCTCCCAGGCCGCGATCCGCGCGGCCGCCTCGGGTCCGGTGAAGAGGGCGGGGCGCGGGTCGGGGCGGCGCAGGCGGGCGGCGGCGTCGGCCAGGGCCGCGCGCAGCTCTTCCTCGGAGGCCGCGGCGGAGCCGACCGCCTCGACCCCGTGGGCCACGGCCTGCTCCGCGAGCAGCGCGGTGTTCGCGCCCCCGGACAGGGCCACCGCGCGGAACCGCTCGGGGGCCTGGGCGATCACGTCCAGGCCCTGCGTGCCGATCGAGCCGGTGGACCCGACCAGCGCCACGGCCCGGCAGGCCCCGTCGGAGGCCCCCGGGCCGTGGTCGGCGGGGAACGTGTAGTCGGTGAGGGATCCGTGCGTCACCCGGCCATCATGCCAGCGGCGTCTGGACGGACGCCGAGGGCACGACGGCCGGGCCGCCGGCCGCCTCAGTGGGCCACGGGCTTCTCCGCGCCGACGCCGGTGAGGGAGCGGACCTCCATCTCGGCCTGCTTGTCCGGGTCCTCGACGTCCTTCGAGGTCACCGAGCCCAGCCAGCCCAGGACGAAGGCCAGCGGGATGGACACGATGCCCGGGTTCTTCAGCGGGAACACCGCGAAGTCCGCCGTGGGGATCATCGAGGTCTCCGCCCCGGACATCACCGGGGAGAGCACGATCAGGACGATCGAGGCGATCAGGCCGCCGTACATGGACCACACGGCGCCGCGCGTCGTGAAGCCCCTCCAGAACAGCGAGTAGAGGATGGTCGGCAGGTTCGCCGAGGCCGCCACCGCGAAGGCCAGGGCCACGAGGAACGCGACGTTCTGGCCCTGCGCGGCGATGCCGCCGACGATCGCGAGGACGCCGATGACGACCACGGTGATCTTGCCGATGCGGACCTCCTCCTCGGGCGTCAGGGGCTCCTTCGCGATCACGGAGCCCCAGACGTCGTGGGCGAACGACGCCGCCGCCGTCAGGGCCAGGCCGGCCACCACCGCGAGGATGGTCGCGAAGGCCACCGCGGAGATCAGTCCCAGCAGGATGGACCCGCCCAGCTCGAACGCGAGCAGCGGGGCGGCGGAGTTCACGCCGCCGGGCGCGGCGAGGATCTTCTCCGGGCCGATGAGCGCGCCGGCGCCGTAGCCCAGCACCAGGGTGAAGAGGTAGAACGCGCCGATGAGCACGATGGCCCAGACCACGGACGTGCGGGCCTCCTTGGCCGTCGGCACCGTGTAGAAGCGCATCAGCACGTGCGGCAGGCCGGCGGTGCCCAGCACCAGGGCCAGGCCCAGAGACAGGAAGTCCAGGCGGGTGGTGAAGTTCTTGCCGTACTGCAGGCCGGGCTCCAGGATCGCCTCGCCCTGGGGGTTGAGCTGGACGGCGGCGCCCATCATGGCGTTGAAGTCGAACCCGAAGAGGGCCAGGGACCAGAGGGTCATGACGCCCGCGCCGGTGATCAGCAGGATCGCCTTGATGATCTGCACGTAGGTGGTGCCCTTCATGCCGCCGACGAGCACGTAGACGATCATCAGCACGCCGACGATCACGATCACGAGGGCCTGACCGCCCTTGTCCGTGATGTTCAGCAGCAGGGCCACGAGGCCGCCGGCGCCGGCCATCTGCGCCAGCAGGTAGAAGAGGCAGACGGCCATGGTGCCGAAGGCGGCCGCGATGCGCACCGGCTTCTGGCGCAGGCGGAAGGAGAGCACGTCCGCCATCGTGAATTTGCCGGTGTTGCGCAGCAGCTCGGCCACGAGCAGCAGGGCCACCAGCCATGCCACCAGGAAGCCGATCGAGTAGAGGAAGCCGTCGTACCCGTAGAGGGCGATGGCGCCCACGATGCCCAGGAAGGACGCCGCGGAGAGGTAGTCGCCGGCGATGGCGGTGCCGTTCTGCGTGCCCGAGAACCCGCGGCCGCCGGCGTAGTAGTCCGCGGCCGAGGCGTTCTTCTTGGACGCGCGGATGACGATCACGAGGGTGACCGCCACGAAGGCGACGAAGATGCCGATGTTGACGACCGGGTCGCCGACGGCGGCGGCGAGGGGCAGTGCGAAGGTGCTCACAGGGCGACCTCCGGAGTCTCGGGGGCGGCGCCGGCGGCCTCGCGCTCCAGGCGCTCGCGCAGGGCGGCGGCGCGCGGGTCGAGGACGCGGTTGGAGAACCGCACGTAGGCGAACGTGATGGCGAACGTCGTGACGAACTGCAGGAGTCCGAGCACGAGGCCGAGGGTGATGTTGCCGCCCAGGCGAACGGCCATGACCTGGGGGAAGAACGCCCCCAGGATCACGAAGAGCAGGTACCAGACGAAGAACGTGACCGTCATGGGGAACGCGAAGGAGCGCTGGGTGCGGCGGAGTTCACGGAACTCCGGCGAGTCCTGCGCCGCGCGGAACTGCGCGGGCGTGGGGGCCGGCGGTGTGTGCGGGCCGGTGGACATGGGGGGCCTCCCGAGGATGGTGGGACGTGCGCCGCGTGTGACGCGGATCACTGTGATGACCATCACACTGTGAATGCAGGCGCACAGCCTCGTCAACCCGACTGCCCGGCATGACCCCCGCGTCACGAGGCCCCTCCCCCGATCCCCGGGGGTCCGCGGACGCGGGTCACTACAGTGGGCGCATGCCCCACGCCCCCGACACCGCCGCCCCCGGCCCCACGGGCACCCCGCGGGAGCGGGCCAAGGCCCGTCGTCGCGCGGAGCTGCTCGCCGCCGCGGCCCGGCTCTTCGCAGCCCACGGCTACGAGGCCACCCGCCTGGAGGACATCGGGGCCGCCGCGGGGATCAGCGGCCCGGGGATCTACCGACACTTCGCCGGCAAGGCAGCCGTCCTGGTGGAGATCCTCTCGAGCGCCAGCCTCTTCCTCCTCGACGGCGCCGAGGCCGTGGCCGCCCGCGGACTGTCCGGCGCCGAGGCCGTCCACGACCTGATCGCCTTCCACACCGACTTCGCCCTGGCCAACCGCGACGTCATCCGCGTGCAGGGGCGGGACATGTCCTCCCTGCCGCCGGCCGACGGCGCCGAGATCACCCGTGTGCAGCGCCGGTACATCGACCTGTGGGGCGCCCAGCTGCGCCGCCTCCACCCCGGCGAGGATCACGCCACCGCCCGGTTCCGCACCCAGGCACTGCTCGGCCTCATCAACTCGACGCCGTTCTCCGTGCGCCGCTCCCGGGCGGACCGCGGCGCACGTCGGGACGCGCTCATCGGCATGGCCTGGGCGGCGGCCCGGACGCCCGGGGGGACGGCCCGCCCGGAGCCTCCGGTGGTACCGTGAGCGGCACCGCAGGCCCGCCCCCCGCGGGCCGCCAGCACAGAGAGGTGCAGCGTCGTGCCCCTGCGTGACGTCCGCCCGGACGACCTGGACGCGTTCTTCCTCCACCAGCAGGACGAGCGCGCCAACCTCATGTCCGCCTTCGCCCCCCGGAACCCCTCGGACCGCGGTGTGTTCGACTACCACTGGGCCCACCTGCTCGGCGACGACGCCACCGAGGTCCGGACCATCGAGCACGAGGGCCGCCCCGTGGGCGCCCTGGTGTGCACCCGGGTCGACGGCGTGGACGAGCTGTCCTTCTGGGTCGCCCGCGAGTTCTGGGGCCAGGGCCTGACGACGTCCGCCGTGGACGAGTTCCTCTCGACCCATCGGGAGCGTCCCGTGCGCGCCCACGTCCCCGAGGACAACCTCGGCTCCGTCAAGGTCCTCACCCGGCGCGGCTTCCGCGAGGTCGGCCGGGAGAAGGTGTTCTCCAACGCCCGCGCGGAGGTCGTCGAGGAGCTCGTCCTGGAGCTCCCCGGCGCCTGAGCCGGGGCCCGGCGCAGGCGTTGCGGGTCCTCCCGCTCAGACGAGCGCCAAGGTCATCCCGGGCCGTCGGAGCATCGCGCCCACGTCCGCGAGGAACCGCGAGCCCTGCTCGCCGTCCACCAGGCGGTGGTCGAAGGACAGCGACAGCGTCACGACCTGACGCAGCGCGATCTGCCCGCGGTGCTCCCACGGCTGGGTCCGCACCGCGCCGAGGCAGAGGATGGCGGCCTCGCCGGGGTGGATGATCGGCGTGCCGGAGTCGACCCCGAACACCCCGACGTTGGTGAGGGTGAAGGTGCCGCCCGTGAGCTCGGCCGGGGTCAGGGTCCCCGCCCGCGCGCGCTCCGTGAGCGCCGCGACCTCCACGGCCAGCCCCCGCAGGTCCAGCGCCTGGGCGTCCTTCACGTGGGGCACGAGCAGGCCGCGGGGCGTGGCCGCGGCCATGCCGAGGTTCACGAAGTGCCGGCGCTCGATGGTCCCGTCCTGCCCGTTCCAGCGGGCGTTGACCTCGGGGGTCCGCTCCATGGCGAGGACGCAGGCCCGCAGCGCCAGGGTCATGGGCGTGACCTTGACGTCCCGGAAGGCGCGGTCCCGCCGGAGCTCGTCCAGCAGCTCCATCGACTCCGTGACGTCCACGGTGAGGAACTCCGTGACGTGCGGGGCGGTGAAGGCGGAGGAGACCATGGCCTGCGCGGTCGCCTTGCGCACCCCGCGGACCTGCTCCACCACGACGCGCGGGCGGCCTCCCAGCGTGCGCACGCCCGGAGCCGCGTCGGCCTCGGCGGGTGCCTCGGACCCGGCCGAGTCCGAGGCCGCGCGGGCGGCCGCGTCGACGTCCGCGCGGGTGATCACGCCGTGGTCGCCGGAGCCGGTCACCGACTCCAGGTCCACGCCCAGCCGGCGGGCCAGGAGCCGCACCGGGGGCGTCGAGCGCGGGCGCTCAGCGGGAGCCGACTCTGCGGGCGCGGGGGCGGGCTCCGCGGACGTGCCCGTCTCCGGCGTGGACTCTCCCGCGGACGAGGCGGGCCGGCGGCGGCGGCGTGCGGGGGCGCCGCTCTCCGGCGCCGCCCCGTAGCCCACCAGGGTGGGCACGCGACCGTCCGCCGCGGGCCCGTCGGACGGGGCCGCGTCGTCGCCGGGCAGGTCGAAGGTGACCAGGGGCGACCCCACGTCCACCGTCTGCCCCTCCTGGGCGTGCAGCTCGGCGACGGTGCCGGCGTACGGGCTGGACACCTCGACCACGGCCTTGGCGGTCTCGACCTCGGCCAGCACCTGGTTCAGGACGACGTCGTCGCCCGCGCTCACACGCCAGGTCACCAGGTCGGACTCGGTCAGGCCCTCGCCGAGGTCGGGGAGGCGGAACACCGTGCGGGTCATGCGGGGACCTCCGAGGAGTCGGCGCGGGCGGAGAGGAAGTCCTCCGCGGTCTGGGGCGGGGCGAACGCGTCCACCGCGTCCTGGGGGTTCGGCCGGCCGAGGGCGCGATCGACGCCCTCGAGGATCCGGTCGAGGTCCGGCAGGTGCAGGTGCTCGAGCGTGGCCGGCGGGTAGGGGATGTCCAGGCCCGTGACCCGGACGGGCGGGGACTCCAGCCAGTGGAAGGCGCGCTCCGCCACCGTGGCCACGAGCTCGGCGCCGAGGCCGCCGGTGCGGGAGGCCTCGTGCGCCACCACCAGTCGCCCCGTGCGTCGCACGGACGCCTCGACGAGCCCCGTGTCGAGCGGGGAGAGGCTGCGCAGGTCGATCAGCTCCACGCTCACGCCCTCCTGCTCCGCGACCTCGGCGGCCTGCAGGGCGGTCTTCACCAGCGGCCCATAGGCCACGAGGGTGACGTCCGCGCCGGGACGCAGCACCCGCCCGACGGAGAGCGGTCCCGGTGCCGCGTCCAGGTCCACCGGGCCCTTGTCGTGGTACCGGCGCTTGGGCTCGAAGAACACGACGGGATCGTCCGAGGCGATCGCCGCGCGGATCATCTCGTAGCCCGCCTGCGGGGAGCTCGGGGAGACGACCCGCAGGCCCGGGGTGTGCAGGAAGTAGGCCTCCGGGGACTCGCAGTGGTGCTCCGGAGAGCCGATGCCGCCACCGTAGGGGATCCGGATGGTCACCGGCACGGCCACCCGCCCCCGCGTGCGGGCGCGCAGCTTCGCGAGGTTCGCGACGATCTGGTCGAAGGCCGGGTAGAGGAACCCGTCGAACTGGATCTCCACCACCGGCCGGTAGCCCCGCAGTGCCAGGCCGATCGCGGTGCCGACGATCCCGGCCTCCGCCAGGGGCGTGTCCACGACCCGGTCGACCCCGAACTCCTCCTGGAGCCCGTCGGTGATCCGGAAGACGCCGCCCAGGCGCCCGATGTCCTCGCCCATGAGCAGGACCTTCGGATCGTCGGCCAGGGCCCGGTGCAGGCCGCGGTTGAGCGCGCGGCCGAACGTCATCTGCTCGCTCATGCCTGCTCCTCCCCCGCGTCGAGGCCGTCCAGGTGCAGCTGCAGGTCGCGCTGCTGGCGCGCCAGCTCCTGGTGGGGCTCGGCGTACACGTGCGCGAA
Source organism: Micrococcus porci (assembly GCF_020097155.1). Lineage (NCBI taxonomy): Bacteria > Bacillati > Actinomycetota > Actinomycetes > Micrococcales > Micrococcaceae > Micrococcus > Micrococcus porci. Next base: position 2,304,320 of record NZ_CP083691.1, read on the forward strand.
GAGGGCCTCCGGACCCTCCTCGGGGAGCGCGTCCAGGTCTGCCCGCATCCGCGCGGCGAGGTCGTCCGCGGCCGCCTCCGAGGCGTCGACGACGGCGTCCGCGTCCGCCCCGACGTCCCGCAGGTGGGCCGTGAGCCGCTCCAGCGGGTCGCGTCGCGCCCACGCCTCCAGCTCCGCCGGATCCTGGTAGCGCGTGGGGTCGTCGGCGGTGGTGTGGGCGCCCATCCGGTAGGTGACCGCCTCGACGAACATGGGACCGGCCCCGGCGGCGGCCCGGTCGACGCCGCGCCGGACCGCCGCGAGGACGGCCAGGACGTCGTTGCCGTCCACCCGCAGGGCGGGGATGCCGTAGCCCCAGGCTCGGTCCGCGATGCTCCGTCGGGCCTGCAGCCCCACCGGCTCGGAGATGGCCCAGTGGTTGTTCTGGCAGAAGAACACCACCGGTGCCTGATAGGAGGCCGCGAACACCATGGCCTCGTGGACGTCGCCCTCGCTCGTGGCGCCGTCGCCGAAGCACACCAGGGTGGAGACGTCCGCCGCGTCGCGCTGGACGCCCATCGCGTAGCCGACCGCGTGCAGCGTCTGCGCGCCGATGACCAGCTGCTGGGTGGCGACCCCCGTGGCCGCCGGGTCCCAGCCGGAGAAGGAGGACCCGCTCCACACGCGCAGCAGCTCCCCGGCCTCCACGCCGCGCAGCAGGCACAGGCCGTTCTCGCGGTAGGAGGGGAACACGTGGTCGGCCGGCCGGAGCGCGGCGGCCGCCCCCACCTGGGAGGCCTCCTGGCCCCGCAGCGGCGGCCACAGCGCGAGCCGCCCCTGGCGCTGCAGGTGGGTGGCCTCGGTGTCCAGCCGGCGCACCAGCGTCAGCTCCCGGTGCAGCCGCGCCAGCATCTCCTCGTCGACGTCGGTCAGCCAGGGGTCGAGCTCCGGGGAGGGCGAGCGTCGGCCGTCCGGGGTGAGGACCTGCAGCTGCTCGGCGGGACGGTCGGAACGCGGTGGGGCGTCCTGCTCCGGGAGGTGCACGTCGGTCATGGAAGTCCTCTGCTCGGGCCCCGGGGTGCGGGGCGGCGGAACGCTCCGGCGTGGTGTTGCCGGTCACGTGCATGTGATTCTAGTTGTGATGTCCAGGGACGTTGTTGCGTGAGCAGCTGACAGGCGAAGGCCTCCTGTTGCGAGAGTGGAGTTGTCAAGAAACCGCTCACGCGAACAGAAGGCCTTCATGTCCCACGCTAACGCCGCCCTGACCCCTCGCGCCCGTCTACGCCTGGCCAAGCTCATCGTCGAGGAGCACTGGCCGGTCGCCACCGCGGCCAAGATGTTCATGGTCTCCCCACCCACCGCCCGCAAATGGGCCACACGCTTCCGGGCCGAGGGACCTGCAGGCATGGTCGACCGGTCCAGCCGGCCGTCCACGATGCCGACCAGAACACCGCCTGCGGTGGTGAAACAGATCGTGGCCGCCCGATGGCGCCGGCGCCTGGGGCCCGTGCAGATCGCCTCAGAACTCGGGATGCCGGCATCCACCGTCCATGCCGTGCTCGTGCGTTGCCGGATCAACCGCCTCGCCCGTCTGGACCGGGTCACCGCCGAGCCGATCCGCCGCTATGAGCACCCCCACCCCGGCTCGCTGATCCACGTTGACGTCACGAAGTTCGGACGCATCCCCGACGGGGGCGGGCACCGATTCGTCGGGCGTCAGCAGGGCATGAAGCACCGCGCGGCGACTTCGGACCGAGAAGGAACCCGTGATGCCCGATACCAGCCCCGGCTCGGGGTGGGCTTCCTGCACACCGTGATCGATGACCACTCCCGCTTCGCGTATGTCGAGATGCACTCCGACGAACGCAGCCAGACCGCCATCGCGGTGCTGCGCCGCGCGGTCGCTCACTTCGCGCAGCTGGGCGTGGAGGTGGAGCGGGTGCTCTCGGACAACGGTTCGGCCTACCGCTCGCATGCCTGGCGGGATGCTTGCACCGAGCTCGGGATCAAGCCCAAGCGGACTCGGCCCTACCGACCGCAGACGAACGGGAAGATCGAGCGGTTCCATCGCACGCTCGCTGACGGGTGGGCCTACGCCAAGTTCTACGGCTCAGAGACCGAACGCAGGGCCGCGTTGCCTGGGTGGGTGCACTTCTACAATCATCACCGAGTCCACTCCGCGATCGGAGCCGCACCTGCCAGCAGGCTCAACAACCTCCCTGGACATCACATCTAGTCACATGCCCGGACCCGGGCACCCGTGCCGAGGAGCCCATGGACGACGACGGCCCCGCACCCTGAGGGTGCGGGGCCGCGTCGGAGCGGGGCGGCTCAGCCGCGGCGCAGCAGCACGTCCACGGCGGCGTCGAGGTAGGCGTCCACCTGGGCCTCGTCGTAGCCGTCGCCGCCCTGCGCGGAGGCGAACCCGGCGCGGCGGACGTCGTCGGCGGTGAGCTCGTCCGAGCCGTCCGTCAGGGTGGCGCGCAGGCGGTCCACCAGTGCGTCGACGTCGTCCACGTCGTAGGACTGCGCGTCGTCCGCAGAGGGCCGGCGGAAGCGTTCGGCCGGCGCGCGGTCGGCACGGCCCAGCAGCTCCTGCGAGCGCTCGGCCAGCTCCCTGTCCCACGCGCCGTCGCCGACGGCGTCCTCACGCTCGCGGCCCATGAGGACCTCCTCGAGGCGGTCCAGCTCGTCGTCCACCTGGTCCGCGGCGTAGCCGCCGTTGACGGTGGCGAAGCGCGCCTGACGGACGTCCTCGGCGGTGAGGTCGCCCTCGCCGGCCTCGGCGCGGCGGGCGCGCTCCAGGAACGCGTCCACATGGGCGGGCTCGTAGCCGATCTCGTCCGGCCCGACGTGCTCGAAATCGGCGCGGGCCTCGGGGCTGGTGGGGGTCATGGCGTCTCCTGCACGGTTCGTGCCCCGGGGGCGGGGCGGGGGAAGGGGAAGGGTCGGTTGAGGGTCAGGACAGGGGCAGCGCGAGCACGGCGTAGGCCACCGGGGCCGCGAAGACGAGGGAGTCGAGCCGGTCCATGATGCCGCCGTGGCCGGGCAGGGCCGAGGACATGTCCTTGATGCCGAGCTCGCGCTTGACCATGGACTCGGAGAAGTCGCCGGCCGTGGCCGCCCCCACGGTCAGGGCGCCGAGCAGCGCGCCCGCCCACCAGGGGTGCCCCACGAGCACGGGAACCAGCACCGATCCCACCGCCACGGAGCCCGCCAGGGAACCGAGGGCGCCCTCCCAGGACTTCTTCGGGCTGATCCGAGGGGCGATGGGGGTCCTCCCCCACCGGTATCCCACCATGTACCCGAACGTGTCGTTGGAGACGACCATCAGGACCAGGCACACGACCATCATGTGGCCGGCGGGCTGGTCGAGGAGGGCGGCCGCGAAGGACAGCAGGAACGGCGCCCAGAGCAGGACGAACGTCCCCGCCAGCATGAACTGGCCCGTGGGCCGGCGTCGCGTCACCGCCGTCCAGGCGAACATCAGCACGAGGGACGCCATCAGCGCCAGGAACAGCGCCGGGATCCCGCCCGTCCAGGCGGCGAGGGGCATCACGGTGGCGCCCACCCACAGCGGGGGCCGTGGCACGTCCAGTCCGATCTGACGGATGGCGACGGCCACCTCGTTCACCGCCCCGACCAGCAGGGAGACGACCAGCAGCACCAGGAGCCACGGCAGCCACACCAGGCCCACGAGGGCGGTGCCCAACAGGCCGACCCCCACGAGGACGGCGGACCGGAGGTCGCGACCGCCGCGTGGGGGCGAGGGGGCTGTGGCGTCGGGCGTCATGACGCGAGCACGTGGGCGGGAGCGGGGGCTCACACCTCGAGGAGCTCGGCCTCCTTCTTCTTGGCCATCTCCTCGATGAGGTCGGTGTGCTTCTTGGTGAGCGCGTCCAGGTCCTTCTCGCCGCGCGCGCCCTCGTCCTCGCCGATCTCCTTGTCCTTGACCAGCTTGTCGATGGCCTCCTTGGCCTTGCGACGGGCGTTGCGCACGGAGACCTTGTGCTCCTCCGCCTTGTTCTTGACGAGCTTCACGTACTCCTTGCGGCGCTCCGCGGTGAGCTCCGGCATGACGACGCGGATGACCTTGCCGTCGTTGGAGGGGTTCGCGCCGACCTCGGAGTCGGACAGGGCCTTCTCGATGTTGCGCAGCGCGGACACGTCGAAGGGCGTGATGAGCAGGGTGCGCGCATCGGTGGTGGTGAAGGACGCCAGCTGCTGCAGCGGGGTGAAGGAGCCGTAGTAGTCCACCATCACCTTGGAGTACAGGCCGGGGTTGGCGCGGCCGGTGCGGACGGACGCGAAGTCCTCGCGCGTGGCCTCGATGGTGCGCTCCATCTGCTCCTGCGCAGACGTGAGGGTCTCCTGGATCACGATCTCTCCTCTGGGGGTGGTGTGCTTCTTGCGTCCATCCTACGCGGACGGCCGGACGCCTCAGGGGGTGACGGAGGTGCCGATCTCCTCGCCGAGCAGGGCGCGGGTCACGTTGCCGGGGCCCTCCATGCCGAACACCCGCATGGACAGCCCGTTGTCCTTGCACATGGTCATGGCGGTCAGGTCCATCACGCGGATGTCCTTGCGGAGGGCCTCGTCGTAGGTGAGGTGCTCGAGGCGCTGGGCGGTGGGGTCTTTCTTGGGGTCCGCGGTGTAGACGCCGTCCACACCGGACTTCGCCATGAGGACCTCGTCCGCGCCGATCTCCAGGGCGCGCTGGGCGGCCACGGTGTCGGTGGAGAAGTAGGGCAGGCCCGTGCCGGCGCCGAAGACGACGACGCGCCCCTTCTGCATGTGCCGGACGGCGCGCAGCGGGATGTAGGACTCGGCGACCTGCTCCATGTGGATGGCGGACTGCACCCGCGTGGAGACGCCGGCCTGCAGCAGGAAGTCCTGCAAGGCGAGGCAGTTCATCACGGTGCCGAGCATGCCCATGTAGTCGGCGCGGCGGCGGTCCATGCCGGACTCGGAGAGCTCGGCGCCGCGGAAGAAGTTGCCGCCGCCGACGACGATCGAGATCTCGACCTGCTCCGCGGCCTCCGCGATCTGCTCGGCGATCCCGCGCACGGTGACCGGGTCGATGCCGACGGAGCCGCCGCCGAACACCTCGCCGGAGAGCTTGAGGAGGACGCGACGCCGGCCGGTGTCCTCGGCGTCCACGGCGTGGTTCTCGGGCTGCTGTGCGGGGCTCATCTGGTGCTCTCCTCGTCGGGCCGAAGCGCGGGCCGGGTCGCGGCGCCGCGGGTGCGCCCCCGATCCTACCGCCCGGACACGGCGACGCCCCGCCCCTCCGCACGGGAGGGACGGGGCGCCGTGGCGTGGTCCTGGACGGGTCCCGGACCGGGGTGGATCAGTTGCCGACGCGGAAGCGGGCGTAGCCGGTGACGGCGGTGCCGGCCTCGGAGGCCACCTTGCCGACGGTGGTCTTCGGGTCCTTCGCGAAGGGCTGGTCCACGAGGACGCCCTCCTTGAAGAAGCCGGTCAGGCGACCCTCGACGATCTTGGCCAGGGCCTGCTCCGGCTTGCCCTCGGCACGCGCGGACTCCTCGGCGATGCGGCGCTCGTTCTCCACGGTCTCGGCCGGGACGTCCTCGCGGGTGAGGTACGTGGGCGAGTAGGCGGCGGTGTGCACGGCGATGTCGTGCGCGGCCGTCTTGGCGGCGTCGGAGTCGGCATCGACGGCGAGCAGCACGCCCACCTGAGCCGGCAGGTCCTTGGAGGTCTTGTGCAGGTAGGCGTCCACGTGGGCGCCCTCCACACGGGCCACGCGACGGACGGCGACCTTCTCGCCCAGCAGCGCGCCCTCCTCGGTGACGTAGTCGCCCAGGGTGCGGCCCTCGTGGTCGGAGGCCAGCAGGGAGTCGACGTCCGCGGCGCCGGAGGCCACGGCGGCCTTCAGCACGACGTCGCCCAGGGAGATGAACTTGTCGGCCTTGGCCACGAAGTCGGTCTCGCAGTTGAGCTCGATCATCACGCCGACGCCGTTCTCGACGGTCGCGGCCACGAGGCCCTCGGCGGCGGAGCGGCCCTCGCGCTTGGTGGCGCCCTTGAGGCCCTTCACGCGGATGATCTCGACGGCCTTGTCGGCGTCGCCGTTGGCCTCGTCCAGAGCCTTCTTGACGTCCATCATGCCGGCGCCGGTGCGCTCGCGCAGGGCCTTGATGTCTGCAGCGGTGTAGTTCGCCATGCTCGTTGGGTCCTTCCCGATGTGTGGGTGGTGACGGGGTGTTCTGGTCGACTCCGTCCGGGGCCGGGCGCGTGCGCCCGGCCCCGGACGGGACGGATCACTCGGCCGCGGGGGCCTCGGACTCGGCGGCCTCGGCGGCGGGGGCCTCGGCCTGGGCGGCCTGCTCGGCGTTGTGCTGCTCGAGCAGCTCGCGCTCCCACTCGGCCATCGGCTCGGCGGAGGAGTCGCCGGACTTGCCGCCCTGGCGGGCGATCAGGCCCTCGGCCACGGCGTCGGCCACGATGCGGGTGAGCAGGGTGACGGAGCGGATCGCGTCGTCGTTGCCCGGGATCGGGTAGGCGACCTCGTCCGGATCGCAGTTGGTGTCGAGGATGGCGACGACCGGGATGTTGAGCTTCTGGGCCTCGTCGACGGCCAGGTGCTCCTTCTTGGTGTCCACGATCCACACGGCGGAGGGGGTGCGGGCCATGTCGCGGATGCCGCCGAGGTTGCCCTGCAGCTTCTCCAGCTCGCGGTTCAGGAGCAGCAGCTCCTTCTTGGTGTGGGTGGAGCCGGCCACGTCCTCGAAGTCGATGGCCTCGAGCTCCTTCATGCGCTGCACGCGCTTGGAGACCGTGGAGAAGTTGGTGAGCATGCCGCCCAGCCAGCGGTGGTTCACGTAGGGCATGCCCACGCGGGTGGCCTGCTCGGCGATGGCCTCCTGGGCCTGCTTCTTGGTGCCGACGAACAGGATGGTGCCGCCGTGGGCGACGGTCTGCTTGACGAACTCGTACGCACGGTCGATGTAGGTCAGCGACTGCTGCAGGTCGATGATGTAGATGCCGTTGCGCTCGGTGAAGATGAAGCGCTTCATCTTGGGGTTCCAGCGGCGGGTCTGGTGGCCGAAATGGACACCGGAGTCGAGCAGCTGGCGCATGGTCACGACGGACATGGCGTTCCCTTCTGTGGCAGCCGTGGGACCCCGCGCTGCGCGCGCGGGCGGTCTGCCGGTCGTTGTGTTTCACGGTTGCGCGGCTGGGCGGACGCTCAGCCCCTGGCATCGCGACGGCGGGCGGCCGGGCCCCGCGTGCACCCCGTCGATCCAGGAGGATCGGGGGGACCGGACGTGGGGGCTGGACCCGCAGAAGCGGGTCCACCGAGATGCGCGGAGTCGGCGTCGAGGCACGGCACAGGGCCGGTGACACGACACCGCTGACGAGATCCTACCGCACCCGTGCGCGGGCACGGCGACGGGGGTGCGGCGGCGCCGACCGCTCCTGCACAGGCCGTCGGCTGCCGGGACCGGTCCACCGAGGACGGAGGGCGGCACCGCGGCGTCCGCGTGGACCGGAGAGGGTGGCCTCATGAACGAGGCATCGACCCCTCCCCCGCGGCTCCGGGCCGCGGCGGTCCTCGCCGTCGCCCTGCTGGCGACGGCCTCGGCGGCCCGCGCCGAGGACGCCCCTGCGGCGCCGCCGGTCACCGGGGCCCTCCTCGCCCCCACGCCGGGCGCGGGCCCCTCGGACGTGCTCCGCGGGTTCGCCGGGCCGGAACGGCCCTGGTCGCGCGGGCATCGGGGCGTGGACCTCGCGACGTCGAGCGGTCTCGTCACGGCGCCGGCCGCGGGCACCGTGCGGTTCGTCGGGTCGGTGGCCGGCCGCGGGGTGCTCACCCTGGCCCACCCGGACGGCACGCTCAGCTCGTTCGAGCCGGTGACCTCGGACCTGACCGCGGGGCAGGCCGTGGCGGCCGGCCAGGAGGTGGCGCGGGTGCAGGAGGGCGCGGCGCACTGTCCCGTCCGCTGCGTGCACTGGGGCGTCCGGCGGGAGGACGCCTGGGCGGTGGGCGCCGCACGCTTCGACCGATACCTCGACCCGCTCCTGCTGCTCGGATGGTCCGGGCCGTCGGTGCTGTGGCCGGTCGGGGACGCCGGGTGACGCCCGTGGGCCGCGTCGCTCAGCGCCCGCGGTCGGCGAGCAGGCCCTCCACCAGGTCGAGCAGCCGCCGCGCGGACCGGTCCCAGGTGTAGCCGGCGGCGTGCTCGGCCGAGGCGCGGGAGGCCGCGGCGAACGCCGCCGGGTCCTCGAGCCCACGCACCCGGGCGGCCAGCGCGGCACCCCGGTCCCCCTCGAGCGGCACCCCGTTCCAGGCCGCGGTTCCATGGCCGGCGACCTCGCGGAAGATCGGCAGGTCCGAGCAGATCACGGGCGTGCCCTGCGCCTGGGCCTCGGCCACGGGGAGGCCGAACCCCTCCGCCCGGGAGAGGGTGACGGAGGCGGTGGCGCGACGCAGCAGCGCGGTGTACTCGGCCTCGTCGGTGCCGTCGTGGAAGACCACCTCCGCGCCGCGGGCGCCCGCGGCGGCCCGTGCCCGGCGGAGGTGCTCCGCCAGCTCTCGGCGGCGCTCCGCCGTGAGCCGGGAGAGCAGGCGCACCGTGTACCCGGACAGCAGGGGCACTGCGTCGAGGATCGACTCGACGTCCTTGTAGTCCATGAAGGAGCCCATGTAGAGGAGCTCGCGCGTCGGGGCCGCCTCCGGGTCCCGGGGCACGCCGGCGGGCTGCGGAGCGTTGGGCACGACGTGCACCGGGCGCCGGGTGAGGCGGTGCGCCGCGATGAGGTCGGCCGTGGTCTGCGAGACGGTGGCGACGGCGTCGGCCCGGTCGAGGAGGAACCGCTGGGGGGCGTAGCCGAGGTGGTAGAGGCGCCACAGCCAGCGGATCGGCTCGGGCAGGTTCCGGGGCGGGGTCGGGTACTCGTAGTAGATGAGGTCGTGCAGCGTGAGGATCAGCGCGTAGTCGCGGCCGAGGGACCCCATCGTCTGCATCGGGGAGAACACGACGTCCGGGCGCAGTGCGCGGACCTGGCGGGCCACGAACGGCTCCCCGGCGGAGGTCGGCCCGGTGATCCGGTGCCAGGGCACGCCGTCGGGCAGCAGCGCCAGCTGGCGCTCGTCACTGATGAGCATCTCCACGCGCAGGCCAGCGGGGTCGGCCAGGCGGTGGACGGCCTCGGTGAGGCTGGCGCCGTAGCGCGAGATGCCGTCATGGAAGTCGACCCGCGTGTAGCGCGCGTCCATGAGCAGGAGCTGGGAACCGGTCACGGCACCACGCTAGCGGGGCACCAGCGAGTCGTGATCCGGCCGTGACCTGAAGCGGCGATCGTGATCTTCTGCACTCCCAACACGCGTGACCGATGCCGAATTTCTTCCCTGACATGGGATGTTGCTGGGTTAACTGCTCGTTCATGTTGCGTTTCTATAACGATCCGGTACGTTTGGTCACGGAGAGGTTGCGAAGCCTCACCTCACCGGCGGGCGCACTCGCGCGACCGCCACCGGACATCACTCACCCCCAGCCCCTCGACGTCATTCCCCGGCACTGCGCTTCCCCTCGCCTGCGCCGCGTCCGACGCTGGCCACCTCTGGGAGCCCACCATGCCCGAAGCCCTCCTCACCCCTGCCCGCCGCCCCCGCGCCGCCGCGGCATCCCTCGCCCTCGCCCTCGGCGCCGGTGCCGGCGTCACCGCCGGCGCCGCGGTGATCGCCCCGCAGGCCGTGGCCGCCGAGACCTACACCGTCCAGGCCGGCGACGGCTGGTGGATCATCTCGCAGCGCACCGGCGTCTCCATGGCCACCCTGATGCAGCTCAACGGCATGACCTCCGCCGACATGCTGCACCCGGGCATGGTCCTCAAGACCAGCGGCACGGTCACGGCCGCCGCCGGCACGTACACCGTCAAGGCCGGCGACGGCTGGTACGCCATCTCCCGCGCCACCGGCGTCCCGGTCTCCACGCTGACCTCGCTCAACGGGATGACCATCACCTCGATGCTGTACCCGGGCATGGTCCTCAAGACCACCGGGACCCCGGCCTCCACGGCTCCTGCTCCGGCTCCGGCGCCGGCCCCCGTGGTCCGCCAGTCCTCCAAGCAGGCCGCGATCGACTTCGCCGTCGCCAAGGTCAACGACCCGAACACGTACTACGCCTGGGGCGGCAACGGCCCCTACGGCTACGACTGCTCCGGCCTGACCAAGGCCGCGTTCGCCGCCGCCGGCATCACCATCCCGCGCGTCTCCCACGACCAGTACGTCAACGCCCCGGCCTACGCCCCGCTGTCCCAGGCGCAGCCCGGTGACCTCGTGTTCTGGGCCAACCAGTCCACGGGCCGCGTCTACCACGTCGCCGTGTACATCGGGAACGGCAAGGTCGCCCACGCCCTCAACACCACGGACGACCTGGTCATCACGTCCACGGACGTCATGACCTCCAACCGCCTCGCCGTGGTCGGCCGCTACTGAGCCGCCCCGCCCCGCGGACGACGTCGGCCCCCGCCCTGGACTCCAGGGCGGGGGCCGATCTGCACTCCCGGCAGGGCGAAACGGGCACTCTTCGACGCGGCCGACGGTGCGCGGACCGCGCCCGGGTCCGCGACCCCTACGGGGCGCCGGGCGTGAGGCGTCGGGCCAGCGCATAGGCCGGGCTGCGCGCCGCGGCCCAGAAGTCGCTCCACCACAGCCCCACGGGCGGGCGCAGCGGGTCGAAGCGCACCACGACGTCGGCCGGCCCGCCCAGCACCACGCGCGCCCGGTCGACCCACGGGCCGCCGTCGAGGGAAGTCAGGATCCCCACCTCGTCACCACGGACCTGCGCACCGACGTCGACCGCCCCCAGGCGGCAGTGGAGCGGCAGCAGCGTGGTGAGCGGGTCCACGGCGCCGGGGACGCGGGGCGCGAGCAGCCGCCGGGTGAACGGACCCGTGCCCGTGGAGGCGAACAGGAGCGCGCCGCCGTCCGCGAACCGCAGGGCCAGGCCGGTGAAGTCGGGCAGCGGCTCGGGCAGGCCCACCGCCCGGGAGGTGCGGGCGAGGACCGGGGTGTCCCCCGCGGCGGCGAAGGCCGCGATCCCGGACTCCGGCCACGCCGCGTGCACGCGCCAGGTGGCGCGGCGCGTCCGCCCGCGCGGATGGAGCGGCTGGCGGCGGGGCAGCATGGCGGGTGCGTTGGCGACGACGGCGAGCACGGCGCCCAGCGCTCGGCCGGAGATCGTGGCGGGGTCCATGCGCACCACGCTAGGGGGCGCCCCGCGCCGGCGGCACCCGTGAGGCCCGCGGGGCCGCCGCCTGACGCGCGACGGGTGGGGGCCGCACGCGCGGGCCGCGGAGGTCGGCGAGCCCCCGCCCTGGGCCCGTGGCCGTCCGGCCTGCTTCACTGAGACGCCGACGACGCAGGCGCGCGCCGCCTCGTTGGCCCCATGCGGGCCCCGGGCCCGCGACCCACCATGCACAAGGAGCGGTGGGACCCATGAGCGACCAGCAGTCCCCCGAGGCGAAGAACTCCGACGCCCCCGGCGACCAGGACGAGGCCATGCAGCGGCAGGCTCCCGCCCAGGTCGACTGCCTGGCGGAGAAGGCCGAGGAGGAGGCCGAGCAGGACAAGGGCGGCTACGACCACTGAGCCGCGCGGACGAAGGCCCCCCAGCAGCGGCTGAGGGGCCTTCGTCATCCGGCTCGCGGTAGGGCGTGCGGGGCTTGAACCCGCGACCCAGGGATTATGAGTCCCTTGCTCTGACCGACTGAGCTAACGCCCCGGGGTCCCGCGGACGGGACCCGGCCATCCTAGCCAGGCCCGCACGTCGGGAACGGACGGCGGGGATGGCCGCGGCCCGCAGCGCTCAGAGGGCGGCGCGGATCTCCGCCGGCGTGGCCCCGCGGTACAGGCGCTCGAAGAGGTCCACGGTCTTGGCCTGCGAGTGGCGCACCGCCTTGGCGTGGGAGGCCTCCCCCATGGCCGCCCGCCCGGCCTCGGGGAGGTCGAGGACGCGCGCGATCCGCTCCGCCAGAGCCACGTGGTCGCCCGGCGGGAACAGCCAGCCGTTGACGCCGTCGTCCACCAGGTGCGGCAGCGCCAGCGCGTCCGCGAGGACGACCGGGGTGGAGGCGCTCATGGCCTCGAGGGAGACGAGCGACTGCAGCTCGGCCGTGCCAGGCTGGCAGAACACGTCCGCACGGAGGTAGGCCGTGTGCAGCTCCGCGTCGGAGACGTGGCCGAGGCGGCGGACACGGTCGGCCACCCCCTCCTCCGCGATCACGGCGTCCAGGGCGGTGCGCTGCTCGCCGTCGCCCACGATCTCCGCGTGCACGTCCAGGTCCGGGCGGGTGCGCGCCAGGTGGGCGACGGCCCGCACCAGCACGTCCACGTGCTTCTCCACGGCCAGGCGGCCCACGAAGAGCACGGTCGGGTGAGCCGCACGCTCGACGACCTCGCCCGGGGCGAGCTCATAGGCGCTCGCGTCGATGCCGTTGGAGATCGGCAGCACGCGGTCCAGGCCGGCGTGCTCCGCCATCGCGGCGGCCGCCAGGGCGGTCGGCGTGGTGACGGCCGCGCCCTTGCCCATGAGCCGGCCCATGTCCCGCCAGGAGTTCTTCGAGACGATGTTCAGAAACCACTGCGGGAACGGGAGGAACGGCTCGAGGTTCTCCGGCATGAAGTGGTTGGTGGAGACGGTCCGGATGCGCCGCCGATCGGCCACGTTGATGGCGGCCTCTCCGATCATGTAGTGGCACTGCGCGTGCACGACGTCCGGGCGGACCTCCGCGAGGATCCGGTCGATGGAGCGGGACGCGTGCCAGGGGAACACCAGCCGGTAGTACTCGTGGGTGAAGGCGCGGTGGGACTCCAGCCGGTGGACGGTGGCCTCGGGACGCTCCTCCACGGTGTCCGGGCCCGGCTCGTTGCGGGCGGCGATCACGTGCACCCGGTGGCCCCGCTCGTGGAGGGCGGACGCGAGGCGGAAGCAGAAGACGGCGGCCCCGTTGACGTCCGGCGGGTAGGTGTCCGCGGCGATCACGACGGTGAGCGGGCGCTCCTGGGCAGGGCGGGCGCTGCTGGTCACGGGGTGGTCTCTCCTGGGGTGTCGGCGACGCGGCGCTCCTCCCTGCGGGCCAGCACGTCCGGGTGGCTGCGGGAGAGCCGTACGATCCCCACGGTAGCAACCGCCGCGGCGGCCAGGAGGCAGGGCCCCACCCACCAGGGCGCGTCCGGGCGCATCTCCCCGAGCACCAGGACGCCGACCAGCACGCCGACCATCGGGTCCACCACCGTGAGCCCGGCGACCACGAGGTCCGGCGGCCCGTGCCGGTACGCGGTCTGCACGAACCACACGCCCAGGACCGCCCCGGCCACGAGAACGGCCAGCACGCCCCACGCCGGCGGGCGGCCGTCCACGAGCCGCACCGCGGACATGCGCACGCACACCGCCACGAATCCGTAGAGCACCCCGGCCGCGACGATCGGCACGAGCGCGCTCCGGCGTCCCCGGAGCGCCAGCGCGGCGACCAGACCGACCACCACCACCCCGGCGGCGATCCACGCCGTGAGGGTCTCCTGGTCCGCATCGGGGACCGGGTTGGGGAGCGTCGCCTGCACCGTGACGACGACGAAGGCCGCCGAGCCCAGCGTGCACGCCGCGACCGCCCGCCACGTGGCCGGGTCGACCCGCAGGCCGGCCACGCGAGCGTGCACGAGCGTCGTGACCACCACCGCGACGGCCCCGAGGGGCTGCACCACTGTCAGGGGCGCCCACGCCAGGGCGATCACGTTCAGGACGATGCCCGCCAGCATCAGCACACCGCCGACCAGCCACACGGGCGAGGTCAGCAGCCGCAGAGCCCCTCCGCGGCCCGGGCGTGCTCCGTCCCCGCGCTCGAGGGCACGCACGCCGGACGCCTGCCGCTCGCTGCCCAGGGCGAGGAAGAGGGCCCCCGTCAGGGCGCACAGGATGGGCACCAGGTACACGTCGCCTCCTCGCTCGCGCCCGGCGGTCCGGGCCCGCCCCGCCCGTGCGGGTTTCTCGTCCGCCTCCCACCCTACCGACGACGACGCCCCGCCCCTCCGGAGAGGGACGGGGCGTCGTCGGGTGCGGGCGGGCGGCTCAGCCCTTGCGTCCGCGCAGGCGCGAGGCCAGCACGGCGAACGCGGTGCCGGAGGCGCCGAGCAGGGCCAGCGGCTGCCAGCGCTCCTTCACGTAATCCTCGGCGGCGGCGGTCTGCTCACCGGCGCGGGCGGCCGTGGTGAACGGCGCGGTCTGCTCGGTGGCGTGGGCGGTGTCCGGGGTGGTGCCGCGCAGCTTGCGCTGGGCGGTGAACGCGGCGACCTGGCCCTTCACGCTGGTCTTCTCGTCCAGGCCGGAGCGGATGTCGCCCAGGTGGCGGCGGCGCAGCTCGGCGCGGCGGCGGACCTCGTCCTCGGAGGCGTCGTCCTTGGCGGGGTGGGGAGCGGCGAGGCCGTCCTTGCGGGCCTGCTTGTTCTCCTCCTTCTCCACCTTCTTGCGCTCCGCCTCGCGCTGCTTCTCCAGGCGCTTGGCCTCGGCGCGCTCGGCCTTCAGGCGGTCGTACTCGGCCGGGTCGAAGTCGTTGCCCTCCTTGAGGTAGCCGAGGTCGTACTCGAGGTTGCGCACGGTCTCCTGCGGAACCAGGGGCATGGCGCCCTTGATCTGCATGGCGCCGACGCCGGCGAGCACGAGGCCCAGCACGAGGAAGACGAGGGCGACCATCAGCGCCGGGAACCAGAACGGCGGGTTCGCGAACGCGCCGATCAGCGCGACCACCAGGGCGATGGTCATGAGGGCGAGGAAGAACAGGCCCACGACGGCCAGCGCGGCCCCGATGCCGGCCTTCTTGCCCTTGGCGGCGGCCTGGCCCTTCGCGAGCGCCAGCTCGTCCTTGAGCTGCAGCGGCAACAGGCGCACGACGGCGGCGAGCAGGTCGGTCAGGGAGCTGGCGCGGGTCTGGGGCGTGACCGGCGTGGTGGGGCGGGGCGCGCGCGGCGCTGCCGTGGGTGCGGCGTGGGACATGGCAGGGAGGCCTTCCGTTGCATTCTCGTCAGGTCACGGCGGCCCGAGGCCGTCCGGACGGGGCGGTTCTGCGGCTCACGCTATCACCGCCCGCCCCCGCCGGTCCGGGGGTGGGCGCCTGGGGACCCGCGCGCTCTCCGCGCGCGGATCCGCAGGTCGGGCCGGGTCGGACGGCTCAGAAGGTGATCGAGGCCGGGTCCGGGCCGATGCGGCCGTCGGCGCGGTCGAGCCCGCGGATCTGGTCGACCTCCTCCGCGGTGAGCTCCAGCTCCGCCGCGGTCAGGTTGGAGACGATGCGCTCGGGGGTCACGGACTTGGGGATGACCACGAAACCCTCGGCGAGGTGCCAGGCGATGACGACCTGGGCCGGCGTCGCTCCGTGGGCCTCGGCGATGGCCGTGATCACCGGATCGGAGAGCAGCTCGCCGCCCTGGCCGAGCGGGGACCAGGACTCGTGCACGATCCCGTGGCGGGACTCGACCTCGCGCAGCTCGCGCTGCTGCCAGTAGGGGTGCGTCTCCACCTGGTGGATCACGGGGACCACGCCGGTGGCGGAGATGATCTCCTCGAGCTGCTCCGCGGGGAAGTTGGAGACGCCGATCGAGCGCGCCCTGCCCTGGCGCTGCGCCTCGATGAGCGCCTTCCACGTGTCCACGTACTTCCCCTGGGCCGGCTTGGCCCAATGGATCAGCCAGAGGTCCACGTAGTCCGTGCCGAGCTTGGCGAGCGAGGCCTCGAGGGCGGCGAGGGCCTCGTCGTACCCCTGGTCGGAGTTCCACACCTTGGTGGTGATGAACAGCTCCTCGCGCGGCACGCCGGCGGCGGCGACGGCGCGTCCGACGCCCTCCTCGTTGCCGTAGACGGCGGCGGTGTCGATGTGCCGGTAGCCGGCGCGGACGGCCTGCTCGACGACGTCGGCGGCCACCGCGTCCTCGACCTGCCACACGCCGTAGCCGAGCTGCGGGATGGACTGGCCGTCACGGAACGGGGTCTGCGGGACGGTGGTCATGGTGTTCCTCCTGGGGATCGGCGGACGTGCTTCCACCTGGGGCAACGGGCCCGTGGCCCCGCCCATTCCCGGGCGGGGGCGCCGTCGTGTCCGGGCCGCTGACTAGGATCGACGGATGCCCTCCGCGCCCTCGTCCCGTCCCACGCGTCCCTCCTCGCCGGCGCCGCGCCGACGACGCCGGGCCCGCGTGGCAGACCCCAGCGCGGGGGTGCGGCGGGGCATGCTCGGGTGCAGCGGGTGCCTGGGACTGGTGGCCCTCGGGCTCCTGCTGCTCAGCCTGCTCGTCGGCGGGTTCACGGGATCCCCGTCGCCGAGCGCGGCGTCGCAGGCACCCGACGGGAGGTCCGCGGCACCCTCGGCCCCGGACGCGCCGGGCGACCCGGCCGGCTCCGCCCCGGCCCCCGCCCCCACACCGGACCGCGCGGAGGCCCCCGTATCGGACCGCGCGGAGGCCCCCGCGCCCGCACCCGCGCCTGCATCCGCGCCCGCACCCGCGCCCGGCGACGCCGGGGAGGCCGCGCCGTCGTCGCCCGCCGCCGAGGCCCCGGCCGCGGACGGGACCGCTCTGGCGGCCCTGCAGTCGTTGCCCGTGAAGGGACGCGCGCCGAAGACGGGCTACAGCCGGGAGCAGTTCGGCCCCGCCTGGGCGGACGTCGACCGCAACGGCTGCGACACCCGCAATGATGTCCTGCGCCGCGATCTCGCCGACGTGGTGCTCAAGGCCGGCACGAACGGGTGCGTCGTGCTCAGCGGCACCCTCCACGGCCCGTACACCGGCGAGGTGATCGCGTTCCAACGCGGGCCGGGGACGTCGACGGCGGTCCAGATCGACCACGTGGTCTCCCTCTCCGACGCCTGGCAGAAGGGCGCGCAGGGCCTGAGCGCGGGCCGCCGCGCCGCGTTCGGCAACGACCCCCTCAACCTCCTGGCCGTGCAGGGCTCCGTGAACCAGTCCAAGTCCGACGGCGACGCCGCCACCTGGCTGCCCCCGCTGCGCTCGGCCCGGTGCCCGATGGTGGCCCGGCAGATCGCCGTCAAGGCCCGTTACGGGCTGTGGGTCACCCCCGCCGAGCGCGACGCCATGGCCCGTGTGCTCCGGGAGTGCCCCGGTCAGGGTCTGCCCGCGGAGGGCGGGCCCGTCGACCCGTCTCCCGAGACGGCGGCGGAGCCCACACCCCAGGCCCCGGCCCCGACCGTCCAGGCCCCCGCCCCGGCGCCCGCGGCCCCGGCCGGCGGGGCGGACCCCTCGTTCAGCAGCTGCAGGAAGGCGAAGGCGGCCGGCTACGGCCCCTACGTGCAGGGTGTGGACCCGGAGTACGCCTGGTACCGGGACGGCGACGGGGACGGCATGAACTGCGAGTGACACCGGAGCGCCGGGGGCCGGGGACGTCCCCAGGCGGGCGCTACGGTGTCCGGGTGAACGAACCCCCCGCCCTCCCCGAGCCCACCGGCGCCGCCCCTCCGGCGCCCTCCCCCGCCGGCGGCGCCACGGCCGCCCCCTCGCACGGTGCGGCGGACGCGCGGCTGCGGCGCGGGCTGTCGATGCGGCACATCCAGTTCATCGCGCTGGGCTCGGCGATCGGCACGGGCCTGTTCTACGGCTCGGCCACCGCCATCCAGCTGGCCGGGCCCGCCGTGATCCTGGCGTACCTGGTGGCCGGGGCCGCCGTGTTCATGGTGATGCGCGCCCTCGGGGAGCTCGCCGTGCGCCACCCCGTGCCCGGCTCCTTCGGCCAGTACGCCGACCGCTACCTCGGCCCGTTCGCCGGGTTCGTCACCGGATGGACCTTCGTGTTCGAGATGGTCGTGGTGGCCATCGCCGACGTCACCGCGTTCGGCGTCTACATGGGCTTCTGGTTCCCGGACACCCCACGGTGGATCTGGGTGACGGCCGTGATCCTCTTCATCGCCGCCGTGAACACCCGCCACGTGAAGGTGTTCGGTGAGCTGGAGTTCTGGCTGAGCATCGTGAAGGTGAGCGCCATCCTCGCGATGGTCATCGGCGGCGTCGCCCTGCTGGTCATGGGCGTCTCCCTCGACGCCGCCACGCCGGCGGGCGTGCAGAACCTGGTGGACCACGGCGGATTCGCCCCGCACGGCGCGGCCGGCGTGCTCGCGGCGCTGTCCGTCGTCGTCTTCGCCTTCGGCGGCGTGGAGACCATCGGCATCACCGCCGGCGAGGCGCAGGACCCGGGCCGGGCCATCCCCCGCGCCGTGAACGCCGTGCCCGCGCGGATCCTGCTGTTCTACGTGATGACGATGGTGGTCATCATGTCCCTGGTGCCGTGGGACCGGATCACCGGGGAGGCCAGCCCGTTCGTGGAGATCTTCTCCACCCTCGGCGTCCCCGCCGCCCCCGCCATCCTCAACCTGGTGGTCATCACCGCCGCGATCTCCGCGATCAACGCGGACACCTTCAGCGCCGGGCGCATGCTCTTCGGCATGGCGCAGCAGGGGCGGGCCCCGGCCGTCTTCGCCTCCGTCTCCCGCGGCGGCGTGCCGTGGATGGCGGCCGTGGTGATGGGCCTGGCGCTCGCCGTGGGCGCCGTGCTCAACGCGGTCATCCCCGAGGACGTGTTCGTCGTCGTGGCCTCGATCGCCACGTTCGCCACCGTCTGGGTGTGGCTGATGATCCTGCTCGCGCATATCGCCATGCGCCGGGAGGTCGCCCGCCGCGGCCTGCCCGCGTCCGCGTTCCCGGTGCCGCTGTGGCCGGCGGCGTCGTGGGCCGCCGTGGCGTTCGTGCTCCTCGTCGTCGGCCTGCTCGGCTGGTTCTCGGACACCCGCGTGGCCATGATCGTGGGCCTCGTGTGGCTCGTGCTGCTCGGGGCGGCCTACCGGCTGTTCCTGCACGGCCACGGCCGCAGCCGGCCGGACCTCGAGGAGGGCGCCGCGTCGTCGCCGTGAGGCCCGAGCGGGGCGGGCTGTGATGGGATGTCCCGGTGAACACCACCCCTGCATCCCGGTCCGAGCCCACGTCTGGGCAGGGCGCCGCCGCCTCCGCCGCAGCGCCCCACAGCCACTACGACATCTTCGTCGGCGTCTTCGTCGCCCTCCTGATCCTCTCCGGCGTCACCGCCGCCAAGCTCTTCTACGGCCCCACCGTCCCCGGGGTGTCCGACGTCTTCTACGGCGGCGGGCCCCTGATCTTCGACGGCGGCGCCTTCCTGTTCCCGCTGTCCTACGTGGTGGGCGACATCCTCGCCGAGGTCTATGGCCTGAGGCGTGCGCGCCGGGCGATCTACATCGGCTTCGCCATGCTGGTCGTCGCCGCCCTCACCTACCGGCTGGTCGCCCTGACGACGCCGGTGGAGGGCTTCGAGGCCTGGGACCAGGCGCTCGCCCCCACCCTGCGCATCACCCTGGCCGGCCTGGCCGGGTACATCGTGGGCAGCCTGCTCAACGCCACCGTGGTGGCCCGCATGAAGGCCCGCATGGCCGAGCGCGCCGTGGCCTGGCGGCTCATCGCCTCCACCCTGGTGGGCGAGTTCTTCGACACCCTGATCTTCTGCCTGGTGGCCTTCGCCGGGACCATCACCCTGGCCGACCTCGCGAACTACACGGTCACCGGGTACGTCTACAAGTGCCTCGTGGAGATCTGCATCGTGCCGGTGACGCTGCTGGTCATCCGTTGGCTCAAGCGGCACGAGCCGACCTACCGGGCTCAGCCGACGCCCGCCCCCGTGAGCGCGCCGACCGCCTGAGCGAAGTCCTCGAACACCCTTCTGGGGTCGCAGCCCGTGACGCGTCGCGCGTTCGGGCGGCGGCCCCAGATGCGTCTGTCGTCGTGGACGGTGGTGCCGCGCAGCAGCTCCGAGTCCGCCTCGACGTCGACGACGGTCGCCTGCAGCGTGACGTCCGCCTGGCCCGCGGCGACCTGGGCGGCGACGAGGTCATGCAGGTGGGCGATGTACCCCTGGTCGTAGTCGTGGTGGAACTCGAAGTAGAACCGCAGGGCGTCCGCGAGGACGTCCGTGACCGGGTGGCCGGTGTCCGCGGCGGGCCCGGAGACGCGCGGGCGTGCGACGTCCCAGCGCGCGGGGCGGGCCCCGGCGTCGGCCAGGAGTCCGTCCAGCAGGGCCGGCGTGTACTCGATCCGCTCCGTGGTCTCGAGCGCGCAGACGATCGGCAGGCGGTCCTCGGGCAGTCCCTCGACGGCCGCGAACACCTCCTTCGCGGAGTCCGGGTCCACCCAGGTGTTCCACTCGGCGGTGGGCGTCGTGTTGCCCGGATGATAGAAGGAGCCGCCCATGATCACGATGCCGCGGGCGAGGAACGGCAGGCGCGGCTCGGCGCGCAGGGCGAGGGCCAGGTTCGTCAGCGGCGCGGTGCAGAGGATCGTCGTCTCCCCGGGGTGGGCCCGCAGCTCGTCCAGCCACACGTCCACGGCGGGCCGGGGCGAGAGCCGCTCGGGGCGGCGATCGATCCGGGCATGGCCGAGACCGCCGTCGCCGTGGGTCTCCGGGGTGGTGACCGCGGGGCGGCGCAGCGGGGTCTCGGCACCGACGGCCACCTCGACGTCGGCCCGGCCGGCCAGGTCCAGCACCGCGGCCGTGTTCAGGGCGCAGTCCCGGGCGGTCGCGTTGCCGCCCGTGGTGGTGACGGCCGCGAGCTCGGGGCCGGCGCCGAGGCGGTGGGCGCCCACGAGGTGGAGCAGGGCGCAGGCGTCGTCGATGCCGGTGTCGACGTCGGCGAGGAGGCGGGCGGTCACGGCGGCCACTGTAGTGCCGTCGCGACCGCCCGACCGATCAGGCGCGGTCCTCCCGGATCCGTGACCGCCGGGCGTCACGGGGTGGGCGTGCCGCCGTTGGCGTTGAGGGTCTCGCCGTTGACGTAGCTGGACTCGCCCGAGGCCAGGAACACGTAGGCGGGCGCCATCTCCACGGGCTGGCCGGCGCGACCGAGCGGGGTGCTGTGGCCGAACTCGGGGAGCTTCTCCTCGGGCTCGCCGTAGGACACGTGCTGCACCGTCCAGATGGGCCCGGGCGCCACCGCGTTGACGCGGATGCCCTTCGGGCCGAGCTGCTCGGCCAGGCCCTTGGTGAAGTTGTTGATGGCGCCCTTGGTGGCGGCGTAGTCGAGGAGCCTCGGGTTGGGGTTGTAGGCCTGCACCGAGGTGGTGTTCACGATCGTGCTGCCCGGGCCCATGTGCTTCAGCGCGGCGCGGCTGAGCGTGAACATGGACATGATGTTGATCTGGAACGTCTCGTGGACCTGCTCGTCGGTGAGATCGACCAGGTCATCGGAGATGAACTGCTTGCCCGCGTTGTTCACGAGGATGTCCAGGCCGCCGAGGCGCTGCGCCGCCTCGTCCACGAGGGAGGCGCGGTAGTCCACGTCCATCAGGTCCCCCGGCAGCGCGACGGCGGTGCGCCCGGCCGCCTCGATCGCCGCCAGGACGCGGTCGGCGTCGGGCTGCTCCTGAGGCAGGTAGGCGATGGCGACGTCCGCGCCCTCACGGGCGTAGGCGATGGCGACCGCGGCGCCGATGCCGGAGTCGCCGCCGGTGATCAGGGCCTTGCGGCCGGTCAGCCGGCCCGCCCCCCGGTACGAGTCCAGACCGATGTCCGGGACGGGATCCGTCTTCACGTCCAGGCCCGGCTCGGGCTGGCGCTGCTTGGTGATGTGGAGCTTCGGGTGGCGGGTGCGCGGGTCGTCGTGGGCCAGCTGGGAGTCCTGCACGGGGATTGCGGGGGCGTCGTCCTTCTTCTCTGGAGTGGTCATGGGCCCGATGCTACGCGGCGCGCGTCAGAGGGTGACAAGGGACGGGGCGCGGCGTCGTCGGCGTGGCCCTGGCGGCGGCGGCTAGGCGTCAGCGGGGCCCGCTGAGGCCGCGCAAGGCGCCACGGTGCTGGAGCACGTGCAGGTCCCAGCGCGAGCTGAGCCCCTCGAACAACCCGATGCCACGCCGGGAGTTACCTTGCTCGTCCAGGCGCGGCGACCACGCGGCGAGGCCCAGGGCCCCGGGCACGGCACCGAGCAGCGCGCCCGAGACGCCGGACTTCGCGGGCACGCCGACCTCGGCCACCCACTGGCCGCTGGCGTCGTACATGCCGCAGGTGAGCATCACGGACATCGTCTGCTGCGCCACCCACTCGTCCAGCACCCGCTCCCCCGTCACGGGGTTCGTGCCGCCAGCGGCGAGGGTGGCGCCCATGACGGCCAGCTGGGGTGCGGTGACCAGGACCGAGCACTGCGCGAGGTAGCCGGCCACGGCCTCGCGGGCCGAGATGGGCAGCCGGCCGGCGTCGGCGAGCAGGTGGGCCAGGCCCAGGTTGCGGTCGGCGCGGGTGCGTTCGGCGTCGAGGACGTCCTCGCAGACCTCCAGCTCGACGCCGGCCAGCGCGCTGTAGCGGCGCAGCAGCAGGGCCGTCCGCTCGTCCTCGTCCCCGGCGGGCAGGAGGGAGTGGACCAGGATGGCGCCGGCGTTGATCAGCGGGTTGCACGGCCGGCCGTCGTCGTGCAGGGACAGGTGGTTGAACGACTCACCGGAGGGCTCGACGCCCACGTCCTCCAGCACGTGGTCCAGGCCGATCTCCTGCAGCACCACCGCGTAGGTGAGGGCCTTGGAGACCGACTGCAGCGCGAAGGCGTGCTCGGTCTCCCCGGCGGCGGCCTGGTGGCCGTCCACCGTGCACACCGCCACGGCGAGGCCGTCCACATGCTGGCCGGCGACGTCCTCGAGGTAGTCGGAGGGCTCGCCGCGGCGGTCGGACTCCACCTCGCCGAGCATCGCGCGCAGGTCGTCGTCGAATCGCGTCGTGTCCATTCCTGTCACAGTAGTGGACGGGCGCCCGGGTCGCGGGCGGGCACCGGGCCGGTCACGGTGTGCACTGGACCGGGCGTTCGGGCCCAGCGGCAGGCCCAGCCACCTCCAGCCGATGACCATGCCGGTGCACGCGGGCAGGAAGGCGATCGAGGACGGGAGCATCGTGGCGATCAGGGAGCCGATGCCCATCTTCCGGTCGTACCTCTGAGCCACCGCGATGATCAGCGGGACGCTACGCCTGCCGCGGCGGGTCAAAGCAAGACCCGGGAACCCGGGCCGGGGCTATCGTCGGGGGATGGACGTGCGGATCGGGACCTCCGGCTGGACCTACAAGCACTGGCGCGGGACCTTCTACCCGCAGGGGCTGCGGATCGCCGATCAGCTCGACCACTACACGGAGCGCTTCCGGACGGTCGAGCTCAACGGCTCCCACTACCGCTGGCCGGCGGACAGCACCGTCGAGGCCTGGCGCGAGCGCCTACCCGCCGGCTTCGAGATGGCCGTCAAGGCCTCCCGCTACCTCACCCACTACCGCAAGCTCAACGAGCCGCAGGACTGGGTGGAGCGCATCGTGCACACCCTGGACCTGCTCGGTGACCACGCCGGGCCGCTGCTGCTGCAGCTGCCGGCCAACCTGCACCGCGACGACGACCGACTCGCCGGGTTCCTCGGCCTGCTGCCCGAGCGGGTGCGCGTGGCGGTGGAGGTCCAGCACGAGTCCTGGCTGGACGAGGACGTGTTCGACCTCCTCGACCGGCACGGGGCGGGGTTCGTGGTCTCGGTGATCGCCGGGCGGGAGCCGGTGCTGCGCGCGACCGGCCGCCTCGCCTACGTGCGCTTCCACAACGCGGACCCGGACTGGCGCTACGGCGGCTCGTTCTCCGACGCCGAGCTCGCCCCCTGGGTGGGGCGGCTGCGGGTGCTGACCGGCGCGGACAACGGCGGCCCGGCCGGGGACGCGGCGGGCGCGCGGCCCGCCTACGTCTACTTCAACAACGACAACCACGGCCACGCCGGGTTCAACGCGCTGACACTGCGCAGGATGGCGGAGACCGGAGCCTGACACGTGCCGAGCGCATGCCTAGCGTGAGGAGGAAGCGGTGGCTGAGCGCCGCCGTCGTCCCCCGAGAGCACAGGAAGGCAGACGCACATGACCCTCATGCAGATCCCCACGGACCACGGCACGATCGGGCTGAACGTGGAGGAGGCCGGCCACGGGCGTCCCGTCGTCCTCATCCACGGCTGGCCGATGACCCTCGACTCCTGGAAGGACCAGGTCGCAGCCCTGTCCCCGCACTACCGCGTGATCACCTACGACCGGCGCGGCTTCGGCGCCTCGGAGAAGCCCGCCGGCGGCTACGACTACGACACGATGACCGCCGACCTGCACGGTCTGCTCACCGAGCTCGACCTGCGTGACGTGACGCTCGTGGGCTTCTCGATGGGCGGCGGCGAGGTGGCGCGCCACATGTCCCGGTTCGGCGCTGACCGGATCCACTCGGTGGTGTTCGCCGGCGCGGTGCCCCCGTACCTGCTGAAGACCGAGGACAACCCCGACGGCCCGCTGACCGAGAAGCAGGCCGCCGAGATGCGGGCGGGCCTCGAGAAGGACCGCGAGGCGTTCTTCGACGACTTCACGACGACGTTCTTCTCCACCCCCAAGCTGGCCGGTCTGACCAGCAGCCTCAAGGTCACCGAGGAGCAGCGCAAGGAGGCCATCCGGATGGCGCTGCAGTCCGACCAGACGGCGGCGCTGGCCTGCATGGACGCGTTCGGAGCCACCGACTTCCGCCGCGACCTGCCGGCGGTGACCGTGCCGACCCTGGTCCTGCACGGCGACGCCGACCAGATCGTGCCGTTCAAGGGCTCCGGCAAGCGGACGCACAAGGCGATCGACGGCAGCCGCGTCGAACTGGTCAAGGACGCCCCACACGGATTCAGCATCAGCCACTCCGAGGAGTTCAACCGGATCCTGCTGGAGTTCCTGGCGGAGTGAGGGCGCGGGCGGGCGCATCCGAGTGCGGGACGCGACACGGCGCTCGTGGGGGTGGTGCATGCCGCCCCCGCGGCGCCGACGCCGACCTGTCAGGTTCGATCCGACGACGCGGTGATCACCCGGAGGGTGGGATCAGGCCGCCCGGCTGGCAGAACCGCGCGTCAGCACGTGGAGGATGAAGCCGCTGAGCGCGGCTGCCCCCAGATGGAGGCCCACGGCCCGGAACGGGTCGATTCCGGACGGCAGGTGGGTGAGCAGGAGGCCGCGCACGGCCACTCCACTCACCAGGGTGAGCTCACTGAGCCAGATGATCCCGATGACCGTCATCGACGAAGCTCCCTCCACGGCGACGCGCACCTACCGAAGCCGAGCAGATCCCAGACCTGCTCCACCACGAACGGCCAGGCTACGGGAAGGCACACTTTCTCCTGCGCCTCCAACGTCGCCGACGGCGTCGTGCCCCGGTCCCGTCCGACGTCAGGCAGGCGGCCCGATCCAGCTGGCACTTGATCGCGCACCAGTCCGGTCATCCTCCAGGCACGAAGAAGCCCCCACACCGACATGGTCGGTGCAGGGGCCTCTGCTCGGCTCCCCCGGTTGGATTCGAACCAACAACCCGGCCACACCATTCATCTCCGGACTCGTTCAGGACGCCACTACCTAGACATGAATGGATTCGTCCGCCGAGGCACACCGTGTATGTCTCTTACGCGGGCAAGTCGTATAGTGCCCGCCAGCTCGACTCGTCCCGACTGATCCGCGTGACCCATTGCGCCGGCACCCACGCATTCCGCGGGGCAGCGCCTGGGGCCGGGATCCAGTGCAAGAGCACGTGCGTGCGCGACCACCGCGTCGCCTTCGCATCCACCACCTCATCAGGCAGCCTCACCCGGACGTACGGCTCACGCCGGTACGGGGCACTGCCGATCTCGTCCACGGACTGCCACGCCGGCCCATCGAACACCTCAACTCCGCCTGCAAGCACCAGCCGAGGAAACACCCCCGCGTGGACGGGATAAGCCGCAACCACCATCGCGGGCGCTCAAGCCGCCCCGCGCCCCTGCTGCCCGGACGCCCGGGCGGGCCGCGCCTGCCGACCGCTCGCTGCGCTCCCGGCCGGCGGGCCTAGGAGCCGACACACTTACCCCCCCGACAGAGCGCCAAAAATCAGAAACCGCCCGCCTTTTGGCCCACGAGGTTCTGTCCAGACTTTTGCCCACCCTCAGAACCCTTCCCATGGTCCTTCCCCCGAGCGCGCCAAAAGGGTCTGCCATGAGTTTGCTTGACACGAGTTATCAGGCGGCGGCAGCCGCCTGGACTGATTGAACCATCTCGAACTCGACGGGGGTGAGCTTCCCGAGACGGGCCTGCCTACGACGGCGGTGATAGGTCCGCTCGATCCAGCTCACGATCGCGAGCCGGAGCTGGGCGAAGGAGTCCCAGCGACGCCGGTTCAGCACGTTCTTCTGCAACAGCGCGAAGAAGGATTCCATTGCCGCGTTGTCCCCAGCAGCACCGACCCGGCCCATCGACCCGATTAGGCTGTTGACCCGGAGCGTCTCCACGAATCGCCTGGCCCGAAATTGCGATCCTCGATCCGAATGCACCCGGCAGCCCTGGACTCCGGCTTTGCCTCCGCGCCGGGCCAGGGCCATCTGCAGGGCGTCCACGGCCAGCTGCGAGCTCATCCGCCGGTCGATCGAGTAGCCCACGATCCGGTTCGAGAACACGTCCTTGACCGCGCAGAGGTAAAGCTTGGAATCCCCGGCCCAATGCTCTGAGATGTCCGTGAGCCACAACTGATTCGGCTTGTCAGCGCGGAACTGACGACGAACCAGATCGTCATGAACGGCAGGGCCAGGACGCTTGCCCGAGCCGCGGCGGATCGAGTGGCAGCAGCGGACACGCACGAGCCGGCAGGCCTTCAACACCTGGTGGTCCGACACGTCCAAGCCACGGCCGCGGAGCTCGTCAGCCAGGAACCGGTATCCGAACTCCGGGTCATCGGCATGGGCGTCGAAGACGGCGTTGGCGGCATGCGCGTCGGACCATTCCCGCGCGCTGACAGGTTCGGCCAGCCACGGGTAGTAGGCCTGACGGGAGAACCCGAGGACACGGCAGGAGAGTTTCACGGGGATCCCGTCGCGGGCCAGGTCCTTCACGACGGGATAGGTCATTTTGGGGACTGACCCAATTTCAGGTTCGCCTGGGACAGATACGCGGCCGCACGCCGTAGGACCTCGTTCTCCATCTCCAATTCACGGTTACGGCGCTTGAGAGCCTTCAGCTCCTCGTTCTCAGCTTTGGTGAGGCCGGGCCGGATCCCGGCCTCGACATCGTCTTGGGCCAGCCAGCGTCGCAGGCAGGAGGCGGTGATGCCGAGGTCCTTAGCGACCTGCGCGATCGGCATCTGACCGTTACGGGCGATCGCGACCACGTCCTGGCGGAACTCCCGGGGGTATGCAGCGGGCATGGGGTCATCCTTCCAGCAGTCCCTCCCGGGACCACAGATCAGATGTCAACCAAACTCATGGCAGACCCGGAAGCCAAGGCTGAACGTCGGCGGAAGGTTCTGGTCGGAGCGGGAGCGCTCACCGCCATCGCCGTGGTCGGCGGGCTGGTGACACTCGCCGTGATTCAGAATCCTCCGCCCCAGGCTCGGGAGGACATTGAGATCGCCGGGCTGCAGACCTTCGAGGGGCTCAGCGCTAACCACGTGAGCACCCCTGTGGACTACGAGCAGTCGCCGCCGGTGGGTGGCGATCATGCCAGCGCCTGGCTCAACTGTGGGGTCTACACCGAACCGGTACCCAACGAGAATGCCGTGCACGCTTTGGAGCACGGTGCCGCCTGGGTCGCCTACGATTCCGAGGCGCTCTCACAGGAGCAAGTCGATGCCCTGCGGACGGCCCTACCGGCCGCCTATGTCGTCCTGGCCCCCTACGAGGGCCTGGATTCGCCCATCGTGCTTTCGGCCTGGCAGGCGCAGGTGGCGGTGGATTCCCCGGAGGATGAACGGATCGAGCAGTTCGTGGCCGAGTACTGGCAGTCCCCCGACGCGCCTGAGCCCGGGGCGGCCTGCACCGGCGGCCTCGACGCCCCTGGTCGGATCGCATAAGCGCTCTTCCCGACACCGACCGTCCGGTCCGACAGGATCCACGTTGAGGCGAGCCCTGCTGGTCCTCCCCGTCGGCGTGGTCCTCAGGGCCGTCGGCCGGGCTGAGGGGCGGCTGGTCACACCTGCGTCATCCCTGCCCGTAAAGGAGTCCGCGGGCCTCCGTGGCCGGCGATCTTCACGGAACCTTCAAGGTTGAGCCCTTCACCCGCGTCGGCGGGGCGGTCTACAGTCGATGGAAGGGCGGGCCGGCGAAGGCCGGTGCGTCGGATCAGATCGACGAAGGAGCACATCATGACCCATCACGTGAGCGCCATGCTGGAGACCTACCCGAAGGAGGTGGGGAACATCGATCGGCAGAAACTGGCCGAATGCATCCAGGCCTGCTTCGAGTGCGCCCAGACGTGCACCGCCTGCGCGGACGCCTGCCTGGCCGAGGACATGGTCGCCGACCTGAGGCAGTGCATCCGGTTGAACCTGGACTGCGCCGAAGTTTGCGCCGCCACGGGCAGGGTGTTGTCCCGGCAGACCGGCACCAACGTCGAGACCACCCGCGCCCTGCTCGAGGCCTGCCGGGCCGCCTGCAAGACGTGCGGGGACGAATGCGAGAGCCACGCCCAGATGCACGAGCACTGCAAGGTGTGTGCCGAGGCCTGCCGCCGGTGTGAGCAGGCCTGCGCGGACCTGCTCGTCACCCTGGGTTGAGCCTGCTGATGACCGTTCCCCCTTGAGGGCGGCCAGTCGTCCATGACGCGCGCAGGGAACCCGGACCACCGTGCTCCCTCGCCGCGGAAGGCTCCCATGGACTCGGAGAAGTATCAGAGGGTCAGGAACGGTGCCGGATTCGTCGCGGCGCTGGACCAGAGCGGGGGCAGCACCCCGGCGGCCTTGCACCTCTACGGGATCGACAAGGATGCCTACTCCGGCCCAGAGGAGATGTTCGACCTGGTACACCAGGTGCGCACACGTATCATCACCAGCCCCAGCTTCGACGGTGAGCGCGTCATGGGGGCCATCCTGTTCGAGAACACAATGAACCGCCAGGTGGAGGGTTCCCCCACGGGCGACTACCTGTGGAACAGCAAAGGCATCGTGCCCTTCCTCAAAATCGACCAGGGCTTGGCCCCGGAACAGCAAGGCGCCCAGCTCATGAAACCCATCCCGCACCTGGATGACTTACTGTCTCGAGCCGTCGAAAAGCACATGTTCGGGACGAAGATGCGCTCGGTCATCCAGCTGCCCGGGGACGGGGTGGGCTCCGTCGTGGAGCAGCAGTTCGGGCTCGCCCGTCAGATCCTCGTTACCGGGCTGGTGCCCATCATCGAGCCCGAGGTGGATATCCGCAGCCCCCGCAAGGCCGAGGTGGAGGACCAGCTCAAGGCGGCAATCCTCGCCCAACTGGACAAGCTCGGAGACGACTAGTCGGTCATCCTCAAAGTGACGCTGCCGGAGCGGGCGGACTTCTACCGCGAGTTCGTGGACCATCCCCGAGTGATCCGCCTCCTGGCCCTGTCGGGCGGCTATACCCGGGCCCAGGCCACCACCCTGCTGGCCCGCAACCACGGCGTGATCGCCAGCTTCTCCCGCGCCCTGACCGAAGGGCTGAGTACGGCCCAGAGCCCAGCGCAGTTCAATACGGTGTTGGATGAGGCCATCAACGCGATCGCGACGGCCTCTCGCACCTGACCGGAGGCCATAGGACCGCTGCGGTAGTCTGCGGCCGCCGAAGCGGTGTCCGACCACCCCCCATTCCTGGGGCCGGGCACCGCCTCAGCGGCGTCTGCCGCGCAGTTCAACGGGCAGCCACCGAGGAGCGCACGAAGTCCTGGCGCACCCCCAAGGCGCGGTCGGTGCGCCGGATGGACTCGCCGCCGTCGTCGACGGTTCCGGTGAGGGCCCGGATCGCGTCGATGTTCTCGGGGACGACGATCGCCTGGTTGTCCACCGTGTAGGTGTAGTACAGCTCGTTGCCGTCCACGGTGAGGATGTCTTCCCAGAGGACCACCTCATACATATCACCCCGGGGCCGGCCCAGGTCCTCCATGAGTTCCACGGTGCTATTGACCGCCACGACGCCGTCCGAGCGCCGGACGAAGGCGATCCGCGGCATCGCCCGGAACGCCTCCAACACCTCCTGCTTCTCGGCCGGGCGGGTGAGCTCGATCGTCCAGTTGTGCAGGTGGTTCTGGGTGTGGGCTCCCTTGGCGGCCATGGTGACCACGTCCAGGTCCGGGACCACCGACTGGGCGTCGGGCCCCTGATGGCTGGGGATTCGGCCCTCGGGGACGATGGTGTTCATGATCCCCGAGTGGTCCGATTCCCACGGATCGGTGGCCCGGCGGATGAGCACCCCCCGGGCCTTGGACAGCAGTCCGACGTCCTTCAGCGCGGTAAGGGCCCGGACGGTGGCGGTGGTATTGCAGGACACCACCCGGGTGCTGTCCCGGCCCAGGGCGGTGGCGTAGTTGGCGTGGGCGACGAAGGAGTGGCCGGTGAGATCGTGCTTCTCCCCGCCCTGGAACACGGATTTGACCCCGTGGGCACGGTAGAGCTCCAGGTTGCCGGCGCCCACCTGGGCCGGGGTGCAGTCCACCACGACGTCAACGTTCTCGAGCAGGTCGTGCAGGCCTCCGACGACGGGAAGGCCGGCATCCGCCATCACCGGTAGGGCCTGCTCGGTAGAGGCGTAGACGGGGATACCCTTCCCGGCCGCAGTCGCGATCCGGTAGTCAGCGATGACGTCACTGACTCCGACCAGCGCCATGTCCTCCTGGGCCCGGACCGCGTCGGCGACGCGTTTGCCGATGACCCCGTACCCGTTCACCGCGACCTTGATCTTGTCCTGCATGCTCGTCTCCTTTCCTGGAGGACCCGTTCCGGTTTCGGGGTCTATCGCCAGCCGCGTCTCACCGGATGCCCGCAGCGGACGACGGTGCTCAGAGCTTGTCGAGCATCTGTTGCATTTCGGTGATCTCGGCCTCCTGGTCGGCGATGACCTGCTCGGCGAGCTGCACGGCCTGCGGGTTCTGGCCGTCCTTGGCCTCGTCCTTGGCCATGTCCACGGCGCCCTTGTGGTGGGCGGTCATCTGCTCCAGGTACAACCGGGCGGCCTCGGTGCCCTGGGCCTGGTCGAGGGCGGTCATGTCCTCCTCGGACATCATCCCGGACATCCCGCCGTGGTCCATGCCCTCCATACCGTCCATGCCGTCCGTGTCCACGGGGTCTTGGCCCCAGGCGGTGAGCATGGAGTTCATGCGCTTGATCTCCGGCCCCTGGGCGTCGATGACCTTCTGGGCGAACGCGGCCACCTCCGCCGGGACGTCATCCTTGGCCAGCAGCATCTCGCTCATCTCAACGGCCTGCTGGTGGTGCGGGATCATCATTTGGGCGAACATCACGTCCGCGTCGTTGTGCTCGGCGGAGACCTCCTCAGCCGAACCGGTCGCCGTGGTGGACGGTGTCGCGGTGGCCGTGGCCGCAGGGGTGGCGGCCGGGGCGGAGCTGGTCGCAGTGGCCGAGGCCTCAGCGCCGGCGTTCTCGTCCTGGGCGCCGGTGCCGCAGGCGGTCAAGGTCAGGGCGGAGGCCAGGGCCAGGGCGGTCAGCGTCATGGTGCGTTTCATGGTGGGTCCTTCCATAGTGGGTTGAGGGTTCATATCAGAGTTCGCGCCAAGAGGCGCGATCAGGAGGTCGCGGGTTGAAGGGCAGCCTCCGGCCGGGGGGCGCCGAGGGGGGCCAGGTGGCCCGGGTCCAGGTTGATCCGGCGCAGCAGTTGGGCGTTGAGGGCGACCACGATGGTGGAGGCGGACATCAGGATCGCGCCCACCGCGGGGGAGAGCACGAACCCGATCGGGGCGAGCACGCCGGCGGCCAGCGGCACGGCGAGCACGTTGTAGCCGGTGGCCCACACCAGGTTCTGGATCATCTTGGTGTAGCTGGCCTGGGAGAGCTCGATCATCGACAGCACCGCGCGGGGGTCGTTGCTGGCCAGCACAACGCCGGCGGACTCCATGGCCACGTCGGTGCCGGCGCCGATGGCGATGCCGACCTCGGCCCGCGCCAGTGCCGGGGCGTCGTTGACGCCGTCGCCCACCATGGCCACGGACAGTCCCCGGGACTGCAACTCGGTGACCTTGGTGTCCTTGTCCTGGGGGAGGACCTCGGCGAAGACCTCGTCGATGCCCAGGTCCGCCCCGACGGCCTCGGCGACCTGGCGGGCATCGCCGGTGATCATCGCGACCTTGATGCCGCGGGCGTGCAGGGCGGCCACGGCGGCCCGGGACTCGGGGCGGACCTTGTCCTCCACGGCGACCGCGCCGATAACGGACCCCTCGCGCAGCACGTGCAACACCCCGGCCCCGCGCGCGGTCCAGGAGGCGGTGTGCTCAGTGATCTCCGCCGGCATGGTCAGGTTAAGCTCGCGCAGCATGTTCGGGCCCCCGACGAGGATCTCGGAGCCGTCCACGGTGGCGCGCACCCCGCGGCCCATGGCAGCACTGAAGTCCGTGCCGCGCTTGCGCAACGTGCTGGCCTGCGGGTGCTGCCCGGCGGCAGTGACGATGGCCCGGGCCACGGGGTGCTCGCTGTCAGCCTCGGCCGCGGCGGCCACCGCCAGCAGTTCTGCCTCGGACACGCCGGGCATCGCGGTGACGGCGGTGACGACGTGGGCGCCCTCGGTCAGGGTGCCGGTCTTGTCGAAGAGGACCACGTCGATGGTGCGCATCCGCTCCAGGGCCATCCGGTCCTTGATCAGGACCCCGGACTTGGCGGCCTTCTCCGTGGAGAGGGCGATCACCAGCGGGATGGCCAGGCCCAGGGCGTGCGGGCAGGCGATGACCAGCACGGTCACGGTGCGGGTGACCGCGTCGGTGGGCTGGCCGATCGCGGTCCACACGATCGCGGTGATGATCGCCGCGACCAGGGCGAACCAGAACAGCAGGGCCGCCGCCCGGTCGGCCAACGCCTGGGCGCGGGAGGAGGATTCCTGGGCGTCGGCGACCATCCGCTGGATCCCGGCCAGGGTCGTGTCGGTCCCGACGGCGGCCACCTTCACCCGCACGGTGTTGTCGGTGGCCACGGTCCCAGCGACCACCGTGTCCCCGGCCTGGCGCAGCACGGGCTTCGACTCCCCGGTGATCATCGCCTCGTCGAACTCCGCGGTGCCCTCGAGGATGGTCCCGTCGGCCGGCACCCGGGCCCCGGCCCGCACTAGCACCACATCGCCCACGGCCAACTCGGTGATCGGCACGGTGATGGTGTCACCGTCCACGACCTTCTCGGCCTCCTCCGGCAGCAGCGCCGCCAGCGCGTCCAAGGCGGAGGAGGCCGCGCCCAGGGCGCGCATCTCCATCCAGTGGCCCAGCAGCATGATGACCACCAGCAGCGCCAGCTCCCACCAGAAGTCCAGCATCAGGTCCCCGATGCCCAGGGTCGTGACCCAGGAGGCGACGAAGGCCACCGTGATGGCCATCGCGATCAGCAGCATCATCCCGGGCTGGCGGGCGCGCAACTCGGTCAGCCCGCCCTTCAGGAAGGGCATGCCGCCATAGAGGTAGATCACGGTGCCCAGCACCGGGGCAATCCACGCCGAGCCCGGGAACTCGGGGACGTGGTAGCCCAGCAGCTGCCCGACCATGTGGCTGAAGAACACCACCGGGATGGAGAGCACCAGTGAGACCCAGAACCGGTTCTTGAACATCGCGGTGGAATGCCCGGCGTGCTGACCGTGGTCGTGGACCTGGTGGTCCTCGTCCAGGGCCGAGTGGGCGTGGCCCTGGGGCATGGCCTGCCCGTGGGTGGCCGCGTCCGCGGGGTGGTGGGCGGCATGGTCGGTGTGGTTGGCGTGGCCGGCGTGGGGGTTCGGGTCTGGGTGTTCGGCGGTCTGGTCGGTGGGGTGATCGTGGTGGTGCGGGGTGCTCATGGTGTTCCTTCTGCTCGGCGGTCTGTTCGGCGACCGGCTCGGCGGTGGGGCTCCGACCTCGAGGGGATGGGTCGGTTAGATCCGGACGCGGTAGCCGGCCGCTTCGATGGCCGTCCGCACGGAGTCCGCGGAGGCGGGCCCGGTCACGGTGACGGGGGAGGCCCCGCCGGCGACCAGTTCGATCCGGACATCGTCCACCCCGTCCAGGGCGCTCACGGCCTCGGCGACGGAGCCCACGCAGTGTCCGCAGGTCATGCCCTCCACCTGGTAGGTCGCGTCGCCGGCGCTCGTCCCGGTTGGGTCGGCACTCTGGTGCCCGGCGGGGGCGGTGGCGTCGGCGGCTGGGGCGCAGCACGAGCAGCCGTTGGTGGCCCCCGGCAGCGGGGTGCGGGCGGATTCGGTCATGACGGTCTCCTTCAGGTCTGAGGGCGGCGCCGGACGGCGCCTCTCCAATTGGTATATACCCCCCGGGGGTATCATTCAAGGGGTGGAGCGCCGGTGTTCACGGTGGATAAACGGGTGCGCCGGTAGGTGGGCTGGTCGGGGGGCTGCTTGGTGGGCAGGTCGATGGTGAACGTCGCCCCGGCCGTGGTGGAGGTGACGCTCAAGGTGCCGCCGTGGGTCTGGATGAGAGCTCGGGAGATGGCCAGGCCGACCCCGGAGCCGCCGTGGTCACGGTCGCGGGCGGTGTCCCCGCGGTAGAAGCGTTCGAAGACGTGCGGCAGGTGCTCGGGAGAGATCCCCTCCCCGGTGTCGGTGACGCTGAGCGTGACCCCGGACGGGCTTTGTCGGGCCTCGAGGGTGACCCGGCCCCCGGCCGGGGTGTGGCGCAGGGCGTTGGTGAGCAGGTTGTCCAGGACCTGGCCCATGCGCTGGCGGTCCACGTCCACGGCCAGGCCCGGATCGGCGTCCATGGTCAGGGCCACGCCCTTGGTGGCGTAGGCCTCCTTGTGGGCCTCGGTCGCGGCATGCAGCAGCCCGCTGACCCCTTGGGGGCTGCGGTCCAGTTCGATCCGGCCCTCCTCGGCGCGGGAGACGTCGTTGATGTCCTCCACCAGCCGGGTCAACCGGGCCAGCTGCCCACCCATCAGCTCACCGGTGGGCTCGTCCCAGTGGGACACCCCGTCTTGCAGGGCCTCGTGGTAGACGGTCAGCACGGAGACGGGGGTGCGCAGCTCGTGGGCCAGGTCCGAGAGCATCCGTCGACGGGTGTCCTCGGTGCGCTGAAGCCGTGCGGCCATGGTGTTGAAAGACCCTGCCAGCTCCTCCACCTCGGTGCCGGCGCCCATGGCCGGCACGCGGGTGTCGTACCGTCCACCGGCCATGGCCTTGGCCGCCTGGGTCAGGGCGTTGATCGGACTCTGGATCCGGCGGGCGACATGCCAGGTCAATGCCAGACAACAGATCAAGGCCGTGGCCAGGGCCACGCCCAGGGTCCAGAAATTGGCGTCCCGGTAGGCCTGCTCCACGTGCAGCATCTGGGCTGCATCGTGTCCGGCCCCGGCCTGTTCCAGGTGCTCGTGGAACAGTGGTGGGCCGGCCAGGGAGGCCACCACCACCGCGGCCAGCACGCTGGCCCCCACCACCAGCAGCTGGGCGAGGAAGAACCGGGCCGCTAATCCTTGGTAGCGCCGCCGGCTGGTCATTGCTCCGCCATCCGGTAGCCGACCCCGCGGACGGTGTCGATATAGCGGGCCGGGTCCGCGTCGAGCTTGCGGCGCAGGTTCTTGATGTGCACGTCCACGAGCCGTTCATCGCCCACCCAGGCCGGGTCCCAGACGATATCGATCAGCTGGCGCCGGGAGAAGGCCTGGTGCGGGCGCCCCGACAAGGCGGCCAGCAGGTCGAACTCCGTGCGCGTTAGTTGCACCACCTGGCCCGACACGCGGGCCTCGTGGGCGGCCAGGTCGATGACCAGGTCACCGCAGACCCGTTCCGGTTCGGGGGCTGACACCGTTGTGCGCGGCCGGCGCATGACCGCCCCCACCCGGGCGACCAGCTCCCGGACGCTGAAGGGTTTGGTGATGTAGTCATCGGCCCCCACCGCCAATCCCTCCAACCGGTGGTGCTCATCGCCGCGAGCGGTGAGCATCAGCACATAGCACTCGGAGAAGGCCCGCACCCGCCAGCACACCTCGATCCCGTCCAGCCCGGGCAGGCCCAGGTCCAGGACCATCACGTCGGGCTCGTGAACCCGGGCGGCCTGCACTGCGGCCGGGCCGGTGTGGGTGAGGGCCACCTCGTAGCCGGCCCGCTCCAGGTAGGTGGCCACCATGCGCGCCAGCGGCTTCTCGTCATCGACCACCAACACCCGGCCGGCCGCCGGACCAGTCCCAGTGTCAGTCCCAGTGCCAGTGCCAGAGTTCATGGGTCCAGTCTCGCTCTGTCTCGCGCCCCGGCGGCTCAGAACGGTGCCGGGGCGGGGAATCTTCATCGAATCTTCAAGGCAAACCGCCCCATCCCGGCGCGTCACCGGCCGACAATGGTAGATGGCCCCGCCTTTTGGCCCGGGGCGGAAAGGCTCCATGACCCCCCTGACCCGCAGAACCCTGATCGCCGGCGGGCTGACCCTGCTCGGCGCTGGCACCCTCACCGCCTGCGCCGCGCCGAACCCCGCGACATCCCCGGCGGCCGGCACCGGCACGCAGGGCACCGGCACGGCCATCACCCACGTCCATGCCCTCACCCGGGACCCCGAGTACGGTGAGGTGCTGCTGGCCACCCACCAGGGCCTGTTCCGGCTCCAGGACGGGGAGCTGACCCAGGTCGGTCCGGTCGTGGACTTCATGGGTTTCACCCTGACTCCCGAGGGCCGCTACCTGGCCTCGGGTCACCCCGCGCCGCGCACCGACCTGCCCGAGCCGCTGGGCCTGGCCGAGTCCACCGACCGGGGCCAGAGCTGGACGGTGCTCTCCCGCGGCGGCGCATCCGATTTCCACGCCCTGGCCGCCGGCCCGAACGGGGTCCTCGGCTTCGATGGGCAACTGCGCGCCAGCACCGACGGCCTCACCTGGCAGAGCCTTGAGATCCCCGTCGCCCCGGCATCGCTGGCGATCTCCCCCCAAACCGGGACCGTGCTGGCCACCACCGAAACCGGCATGTTGCGCTCGACCGACCACGGCGCGACCTGGACCACCCTGGACACCCCCCAGCTGATGCACCTGGTCGCCTGGGCCGATGACACCACCGCCGTGGGCGCCGGCACCGAGGGACACCTGCTGACCAGCACCGACGCCGGCGACACCTGGACCGCCAGCGACCGCCCGGTCGGCACGGCCACCGCCCTGGGAACGGGCATCACCGACGACGGGCAGACCGAAGCACTGCTGGTCGTCGGCTCGACCGTGCTGTCCACCACGGACGGCGGGAACACCACCGAATCGCTGCTGTGACCTCCTCCCGCCGCCCCCTGTCCGGCTGGCCCGCCCTTCGAACCGTTCTGGGCACCCTCGTGTTGATCCTGGGCCTGCTCGGGATGCACGCTGGTACGGGCACCAGCGCGGCTTGGGCCGCCACCGGTACGGCCGCCGCCACAACTGTTCATCACCTCGGGCCGGGGGCCATCGGTCCGGCCGGCATGGTGCCCGAGGTCGTGCTCCCGGCCGAGCCTGCCGGGGATGAGGCAGCCGACCCCGGGCTGCCGGTCTGTGCCCTGGAGGCCGTGGACGATACCTGCGCCTCGGCCCTGACCAAGGCACCTGTCGTGTCCCACTTGGCCTCCCGGGCCCTCCTGCCTAGCCCCGGTGGGGGACTGACCGCACCACCCGTGCCCTGGGTTGCCCATTTCCGGCCCCCGTGGACCCTTCACTGGCTCAACTGGCCATCAGCCGCACCTAAAGCCCCCGACCGCGCCCCACCGGTGAGCGCAGGGTCCGCCAATACCTCCGGGTGACAGCGGCACGCAGCCCCGGTACGCCACCGGCCTCACCCAGCAACTGATCAGCCATGCCCGGCCCCGTCGCGCGCGCCTGCGACACGGGGCCGGATGACGGAAAGAAGAACCGATGACCTCCTCACTGACCACCCGCCGCACCTTCCTGGGCGCCTCCGTCGGGGCCCTGGCGCTGGCCGGGCTGGCCGCCTGCGCCGATCCCGCCATCAGCCCCCAACCGTCAGGGCGCATCCTGCCCACTGACCCGCTGGTCGCCGAGTACGAGAAACGACGCGCCGCCTCGGGCACCACCGTCACCCACCGGCTCTCCGCCGCACCCCTCGAGACCTCCCTCCAGGGTCGGGGCCTGACCACCTGGGGATACAACGACGGCCTCAACGGGCCGCTGCTGCGCGCCCAGACCGGGGACCTGCTCAAGGTCAGCGTCGCCAACGACCTGCCCGAGGACACGAGCGTGCACTGGCACGGGCTGGCCCTGCGCAACGACGCCGACGGAGTCCAGGGGGTGACCCAGGACCCCATCGCCGCCGGAGGACGCTATACGTACGGCTTCCGGCTGTCCCATCCGGGCACGTACTGGTACCACTCCCACTTCGACACCCAGCGCGAACGCGCCCTGTACGGGGCCCTGATCGTCGAGGACCCCAACGAGCCCCTCAGCTACGACCAGGAATGGGTCGTGATCCTGGACGACTGGCTCGACGGGATCACCGGAACACCGCAGGACGTCGTCGAGGAACTCTCCGCCGGGATGGACATGTCCGGCGACATGGAGGGCATGGCCGGCATGGCGGGCATGGACCACGGGTCCATGAGCCAGGACAGCTCCTCGGGCATGCCCATGAAGCACATGCTCATGGGCGCTGAGAGCGACTATCTGGGCGGGGACGCCGGCGACGTGAAGATCCCCGTGCACCTGTTCAACGGCCGCCCCCCATCCGACCCGGACACCTTCTCCAGCACCCCGGGCAACCGGATCCGCCTGCGCTTGATCAACGCGGCCGGAGACACCGCCTACCGGGTCGGGATCCCCGGCCAGGAACTGACCATCACCCACACCGACGGGTTCCCGGTCCAGCCCCGCCAGGCCGATGCCGTCGTCCTGGGGATGGGCGAACGCCTGGACGTGCTGATCACCCTCGGCGACCAGGCGGTGCCCGTACTGGCCCTGCCCGAGGGCAAGACCGGCCACGCCTACGGCATCATCGCAGCCGGTCCAAAGACCACGCTCTCCGGTCGGCTCCCACAGACCCTGGGCGGAACCGTGCTCGATGGCAGCCGACTGAAGGCACACGAATCCGTCCTGCTCCCACCCAAGGACCCGACCAGGACCCACGAGGTACGCCTCACCGGATCGATGATGGAGTACGACTGGGGCATCAACGGGCGACGTTTCGACCCGGCCAACCCCTTCGAGGGCGCCTTCGAACTCCGGTTGGACGAACGCGTGCGGGTCACGATGACCAACGACACCGACATGTGGCACCCCATGCACCTGCACGGCCACACCTTCCAGCTGGCCGACCATGGCGCCCGCAAGGACACGGTCATCATCAAACCCCGGCAAACCATCGTCTTCGACTTCGAGGCGGACAACCCGGGCCAGTGGCTAACCCACTGCCACAACGCCTACCACGCCGAGGCCGGGATGATGGGCGTCTTCTCCTACATCCACTGACCCTCCCGCCCGGCCCACACCCCTCCATCCACGGGGGGGGATCGCACGGTGGCCGCCCAGGAAAGAACATGCCTTTATCGCTCTCCCCCACCCACCGTGCCCAGCCCGCCCGAGACCTCTGGCCCGGCACCCCCGTCCTGACCCGTAGGAGGAAATAAATGGGCGAGTACTTCGCTCAGACGGTCCAATCCGGCGCCCTGCTGCTGGCCATCCCCCTGGCCGCCATCGCCGGAATCGTCTCCTTCCTCTCGCCGTGCATCCTGCCGCTCGTGCCCGGATACCTGGGCTACGTCTCCGGACTGTCCGACCCCACCCGCCCGGACAACCGCCGCCGGGTGATGACCGGAGTGGGCCTGTTCATCCTCGGCTTCGCCGCCGTCTTCACCCTCTACGGGGCCGCCTTCGGTCTGATCGGCGGCTGGTTACTGCGCTGGCAGGACCTGCTGATCCGCATCCTCGGCGTCCTCGTCATCCTCATGGGGCTGGCGTTGATGGGCATGCTCACCTTCCTGCAACGGACCACGACCCCCTCCTTCACCCCCCGGACCGGCCTGGCCGGAGCCCCACTGCTGGGCCTGGGCTTCGGCCTGGGCTGGACACCCTGCATGGGACCGACCCTCAGCGCCGTGCTGGCCCTGAGCACCACCACCGGAGGGGCATGGCGCGGGGCCCTGCTCGGCTTCGTCTACTGCCTGGGGCTGGGCATACCCTTCGTGCTCGTCGCCAGAGGCCTGGGCTGGGTCAGCACCGCACTGGGCTTCGTGCGCCGCCACATGCGCGCCTTCAATATCGCCGGCGGCACCCTGCTCGTGCTGGTCGGCGTCCTGATGGCCACCGGAATCTGGACGGCGTGGATCTACCAACTCCAGAACCTCGCCGGAACCTTCACCACCCCCGTCTAAGAGACTCCCCCCAACCTGGCCCAGACCCAGACCCTGCACACCGGCCGTGGAATCACTAGGGTCTGCCGCCACCGCATACGACGGCGCCCGCCCCTAACCAAGTGCAGTTAAGGACGCGGGCACCGATGGGACCTGTCAGGTCAGTACCGCGTCACGGTCAGCGTTGTGGTGGTGCACAAGGCGACCCTCTTCAGGGGGGCGCCTTAGGATGCCGCCAAGGTCCCCAACATGAGCCCAGTTGCTGGTCGTTAGGGGTACCTCGTGTCCCGCGCGGCCGACGCTACCGGCGTTTCAGGCGTCGGCGGCTGCCTAACTTCCCAGACCGACCCAGCTGAGCACGATGGTGGCCAGGAGGGTGAGCACAGCCACTAGGGCGTGTCTGACAATCGTTTGGATTACGCGAGCACCGCCCGCGTCCGCTGCGGCGATCAGCATCTGAAGCACCCGATCCCAGGTGCCTTCTTCGGCCATGCGTCGATACCAGGTCCACACTTCTCTGCCGCGGCCAGAAGACCTTGGGCAGATCGCGCTAGGCGATCCCGCACCGGTACCGGTAGATGATGGCCTCGATCATCATCCGCGCATCCGAGAAGGGCCTGCCGGGCCGGCCCGTGTGAGTAGGCAGCATCGGGGCGATCAGCTCCCACTGGGCATCGGAGAGCATCTGGAAACGGGACATGCCTTCCAAGGTGCCAGTGGGCCCCTAGACTGTTTGTCAGACACGCCCTAGGAGCGTATATGGCCTCTACCTCTCCAACGCTTTTGCCGTTCCGGATCGATTCTCTAGCCACCTCGCTCTTCGCCAAGGAGACAGGCTTCAGCGGCCCCCAGCTCCATGACTTCTTCGCTCGTTACACCGACGTGCTGGGCCCCTATCGGTGGAACGGGAGCCCCTCCCGATGGCAGATCTTCCAGACCGGGTTGCATTCTCTTCCGCTGCCTCAACAACGCGCCGTGCTACTGGAGTTGTGTTCCTACGACGGCGAGTTCAAAAACGGCCGCCCCCCTGAAGGGGAGCTCACCCGGCTACGGGCCATGCTCCTCTCCGCCGGCACCCCCGGCGCGCAGGCAG
The DNA here is from genome assembly GCF_020097155.1 of Micrococcus porci. NCBI lineage: Bacteria > Bacillati > Actinomycetota > Actinomycetes > Micrococcales > Micrococcaceae > Micrococcus > Micrococcus porci. The sequence continues at coordinate 2,345,666 of NZ_CP083691.1, forward strand.
CACAGGAGTCCCTGCAGAAGCTCGAGGACTGGGAGGCCGTCAACAGGTCCTGGCAGGCCGCGCTGACCAAAGTCCAGGACGACCCAGACGGAGCTATCACCGCGACCCGCACCACCATCGAGAGCGTGTGCAAGCACATCTGCGATGAACGCGGAGTGAAGTACGAAGACGGGTGGGATCTCGCTCGGCTCTACAAGGCCACCTCAAGTGCGATGCAGGTGGCACCGGATCAGCACAGCGAACAGATCATCAAGCAGATCCTCAGCGGGGCGGCAACGCTTGTTGGAGGACTGGCCGCGATGAGGAATGCCCTCAGCGACGCCCACGGTCGAGGCAAGCGCTCTGTGGGGCCAGCACCTCGCCATGCCAAGCTCGCGGTCAACGCGGGGTTCGCCATCGCCGGCTTCCTCATCGACACCCACGTAGAGAAACCGCCCGTTTCCAGCTGACCCTCTCGGCCCCGATTCTTAGGTTTAGAACGGCAGGGCCCCGTGTACGTTGTGCCTGTGGAGCAACTTGCAGATCGCGGCGTCATCCGCACAGCCCTGGACGACTTCGGACATGCCTGGGGTCAGCGCATCGACCGCTGGCGCGCCGATGGACAGACCCACACGGAGAAGTCCTTCGCCCAGCAGTTCTGGTCCGACCTGCTACGCGCTTTCGGGGTGATCCCCGAACGCATCGACCTGTTCGAGCGCGGGGCCGCGCGCGCCTCCACCGGTGGGGCCGGCTACATCGACTTCTTCTGGTCCGGTGTCGCCCTGGGCGAGGCCAAGTCCCTGGGCGCTAACCTCGACGTGGCCCACGCCCAGGCGTTGGACTACCTCGCCGGCGGGTCCATCGGTCAGCACGAGTGGCCCAAGTACGTGCTCGTCACGGACTTCGCCCGCATCCGCGTCGAACGTCTCGGAGACGCCGGCTGGGTGGCCGAGTTCGGCGTAGAAGACGCTGCGGACCACGTGGACCAGCTGATGTTCCTAGCTGTGATGTCCAGGGAGGTTGTTGAGCCTGCTGGCAGGTGCGGCTCCGATCGCGGAGTGGACTCGGTGATGATTGTAGAAGTGCACCCACCCAGGCAACGCGGCCCTGCGTTCGGTCTCTGAGCCGTAGAACTTGGCGTAGGCCCACCCGTCAGCGAGCGTGCGATGGAACCGCTCGATCTTCCCGTTCGTCTGCGGTCGGTAGGGCCGAGTCCGCTTGGGCTTGATCCCGAGCTCGGTGCAAGCATCCCGCCAGGCATGCGAGCGGTAGGCCGAACCGTTGTCCGAGAGCACCCGCTCCACCTCCACGCCCAGCTGCGCGAAGTGAGCGACCGCGCGGCGCAGCACCGCGATGGCGGTCTGGCTGCGTTCGTCGGAGTGCATCTCGACATACGCGAAGCGGGAGTGGTCATCGATCACGGTGTGCAGGAAGCCCACCCCGAGCCGGGGCTGGTATCGGGCATCACGGGTTCCTTCTCGGTCCGAAGTCGCCGCGCGGTGCTTCATGCCCTGCTGACGCCCGACGAATCGGTGCCCGCCCCCGTCGGGGATGCGTCCGAACTTCGTGACGTCGACGTGGATCAGCGAGCCGGGGTGGGGGTGCTCATAGCGGCGGATCGGCTCGGCGGTGACCCGGTCCAGACGGGCGAGGCGGTTGATCCGGCAGCGCACGAGCACGGCATGGACGGTGGATGCCGGCATCCCGAGTTCTGAGGCGATCTGTGCCGGTCCCAGGCGTCGGCGCCTTCTGGCGGCCACGATCTGTTTCACCACTGCTGGCGATGTTCTGGTCGGCATCGTGGCCGGCCGGCTGGACCGGTCGACCATGCCTGCAGGTCCCTCGGCCCGGAAGCGGGTGGCCCATTTGCGTGCGGTGGGTGGGGAGACCATGAACATCTTGGCCGCGGTGGCGACCGGCTAGTGCTCATCGACGATGAGCTTGGCCAGGCGTAGGCGGGCGCGAGGGGTCAGGGCGGCGTTAGCGTGGGACATGAAGGCCTTCTGTTCGCGTGAGCGGTTTCTTGACAACTCCACTCTCGCAACAGGAGGCCTTCGCCTGTCAGCTGCTCACGCAACAACGTCCCTGGACATCACACCTAGGGCATGTCTGACAATCGTTTTGACCATGCGAGCACAGCATTCAGGACCACAGCGGCCCTGTAGATGATCGCGTACTTGTCATACCGGGTCGCCAGACCCCGCCACTGCTTCAGGTGAGCGTACTGACGCTCGATGACGTTGCGGCCCTTGTAGGCGTCCGCGTCGAGGCTGACGGGGCGCCCGCCGCGGGCACCGCGCCGTCTGCGGTGGCCCTGCTGGTCGGCCGGTTCGGGGATGACCGCCTTGATCCGGCGGGCGCGTAGGTGGGTGCGGATCGCCCGGGAGGAGTACGCCTTATCGCCCAGCACGGCCTCGGGGCGGGTCCGGGGCCGCCCTACTGGCCGGGTCACGCGCAGCTGCTCCAGAAGAGGAAGCAGCATCGGGGAGTCCCCTGCCTGGCCGGGGGTGATCAGGCTGACCAGCGGCAGCCCGGTCCCATCGACGAGCTGATGGATCTTCGTGCTCAGCCCGCCACGGGAGCGCCCGATGCCGTGATCGGCCGGCTCCTCACGCGGATTCTTGTAGTTCGATCCATCCCCCTGTGTGGCGGGTGATGTTCGTCGCGTGCTGGTGGGCGCGGGCGATCGTGGAGTCCACCGAGACCGACCAATCGATCAGGCCTTCGGCGTCAGCGGCGGCGGTCAGCGTGGCCAGCACCGTGTCCCAGGTGCCTTTTTCGGCCAAGCGCCGATGCCAGGTCCACACGGTCTGCCAGGGCCCGTAGACCTCGGGCAGATCCCTCCAAGCGATTCCGCACCGGTACCGGTAGATGATCGCCTCCACCATGGCGCGGGCGTCGGCGAACGGCCTGCCGGCGCGGCCGGTCCGGGTCGGGAGCATCGGGGCGATCAACTCCCATTGGGTGTCAGAGAGCATCTGGAACCGGGACATGTCCCCAGGGTCTCAGCTGACTCGTGCATCTATTCTCAGACACGCCCTAGCCGGCCAGGACACCGTGACCAAGACCGAGGAACAAGAGGCCTCCATCGCGGCCGCGCAGCTGATGGCCTCCATGTTCACCGCCCTCGTCGGGGACGAGGTGGACGTACCCGTAGGCGAGGAGGCCCCCGAGGACGCCGAAGAGGAGGAGTTCGCCACCCAGCAGGCCTCGATCCTGCTCACCCGGCTGCTGTTCCTGCTCTACGGAGACGACGCCGGCCTGTGGGAGGCCGACCTGTTCCAGCGCTGGGTGGAGTGGGACACCACCGCCGACAACCTCGGCCCCCAGCTGGACGCGCTCTTCCGCGTGCTCAACACCCCGGAGAACCGCCGCCGCGGCGTGCCAGACTCCTTGGCCCGCTTCCCCTACGTCAACGGCGGCATCTTCGACGGCACCTCCACGGCCGGCTTCCTCACCCGCGACTTCCGGGACGCGCTCGTGGCCGCCTGCCGGTTCCGGTGGACCCAGATCTCCCCGGCCGTGTTCGGCTCCATGTTCCAGCTGGTCAAGTCCAAGCAGGCCCGCCGCGGGGACGGGGAGCACTACACCTCCGAGGAGAACATCCTCAAGACCATCGGCCCGCTCTTCCTGGACGAGTACCGCGCCCGCGCGGACCGGCTCATCCAGAACAAGACCACCACCCGGCGTGAGGTGATCGGCCTGATCGAGGAGATTGCCTCCAACATCTACGTCGACCCTGCCTGCGGGGCCGGCAACTTCTTGAACCTGGCCTACGCCAAACTGCGCGAGATCGAGACGGACCTGCTGGCCGACCAGCGCCGCCGCACCGGATCTCAGGACCTGTCCCTGGACGTGAGCTTGGACCAGCGGATCCACATCGACCGGTTCTACGGGATCGAGATCAACTGGTGGCCGGCCAAGATCGCCGAGACCGCCATGTTCCTCGTGGACCACCAGGCCAACCGACAGCTGGCCGCCGCGCTCGGCCAAGCCCCGGTGCGACTGCCGATCAAGATCACCGCCACGATCTACCAACACGACGCGCTCACCCTCGACTGGGCTCAGGCCCTCCCCGTCCCGGCCGGCCGCACGTTCGTGTTCGGCAACCCCCCATTCCTGGGCGACCACACCCGCACGGCTGCCCAGCTGGCGCTGATGCAGGCGGCCTGGGGAGAAGGCAAGCAGCTCTCCCGCCTGGACTTCGTGACCTCCTGGCACGCACTCACCCTGCGCCTTCTGGCTGAGCGGGATGGGGAGTGGGCGTTCGTAACCACGAACTCGATCGTGCAGGGGGACCAGCCGGCCCGCTTGTTCGCCCCGATCTTCGCCGCCGGCTGGCGGATCAAGTTCGCCCACCGCACCTTCGCGTGGGACTCCCAGGCCCCCGGCAAGGCCGCAGTGCACTGCGTGATCATCGGCTTCACCCGCGACCGGGACGCCAAGGCACGCCTGTTCAAATACGAGCACGCACGAGGCGAGGCCCGCGAGGTGCCCGGGGTGAAGACGATCAACGCCTACCTGGTGGACGGACCCGACGTGCTGGTGCAAAAGCGCAGCACCCCGCTCGCCCCCGACATGCCGGAGGTCGTCTATGGCTCCAAGCCCACGGATGACGGCAACCTCATCGTCACCGCAGAGCAGTACCAGGCCGTGATGGCCGACCCCGTGATGGCCCCCTACGTGCGCCCTTACGTCGGTGCGGTCGAGTTGATCCGCGGCCAGCGACGCTGGTGCCTCTGGCTGACCGACATGGACCCGGATGCACCCTCCCGCTCCCCCGAGCTCAAGCGCCGCCTCGAGGGTGTCGCCACCGAACGAGCCAAGTCCAAGGCCGCCTCCACCCGAGACTGGGCACGCTTCCCCCACCTGTTCCGCCAGCGCGGCCTCGTCTCCGATGTGCCCTTCGTGGGGATCCCAGAAGTCAGCAGTGAGGGGCGCGCCTACCTGCCCGTGGCCCACTTCGAGCCCGACGTCATCATCTCCAACAAGGTCTACGGTGCCGTGGACCCCTACGGCATCGTCTTCGCCGTGGCCTCCTCCTCGATGTTCATCACCTGGATGAAGACCGTCGGAGGACGACTGGAGTCCCGCATCTCGTTCTCCAGCACGATCACCTGGAACGGCTTCCCCCTGCCTGCTCTGACCGACAAGGACCGAGCCTCTCTAGCCAAGGCTGGCCAGAAAGTCCTCGAAGCCCGGGCTCTCCACCCCGAGCGATCCCTTGCCCAGCACTACGCGCCTCTGAGCATGGACCCGGTCCTGGTGAGAGCCCACGACGGGTTGGACACCGTGATGGACAAGATCATGGGAGCACCCCGCCGGTGCCGTACCGAGCTAGAACGTCAGGAGTTGCTCTTCACTCGGTATGCGGAGCTAACCGGGTGAGGATGAGGAGCTCAGCCTGAAGACAATTTTCAATGCTCCTGTAGCATTGACATATGGAAGCTCTGTTTGATCGCAACGGATATACGTGCGCCTGGATGAAAGATGACACTCTCTTCGACCTCGCTGGCCGTGTGGTTGCCTACATCGACCAGACACAGGTCTTTGGCCGCCAGGGCCGCCACTTCGGCAGGCTTGTGGAGGGTAATGTACGGGATCATCATGGCGATGTAGTCGCTTGGACGCGGAAGTCTCATGAAGGCCCCCTGAAGCCTGTGGCCGCTATCCCGCCTATCCCGCCCTTGACTGAAATCGTTCCCATCCGGCCCATTTTCGCAATCCCCCCAATCCCCCCTATAAATTCGCTGAACTGGTCACGTATGACGTGGCCCGAGTTCATCGCTCAGTAGAATCACGGTAAGCCGGCCCAGGGCCTCCGTGCACCTCACCAACAGGCCGCTCGCGCCAGTAGCATTAAAAACTAGCGCCTATTTATAGCCCCATGCGAGCAAGAGATGTGTACAGCGTCTGCCGGCTCACCCCGAACGTGCGCGCCACCTCCGCCTTCGGGATGCCCATGTTGATCATCACCCGCGCTTGCTCCACGTCCGTGCCCGAGAGCTTCGGGGCCTGCACGTACTTGCCTCTCGCCTTGGCCAGGGCGATGCCCTCGGCCTGGCGCTCCTTGATCCGCCGGCGCTCGAACTCAGCGAAGGCCGCCAGGATGCCCAGCATGAGCCCGTCCACGGGAGAGGTGCCGGACTTGTCCACCGTGATGCGCTCGGACACGAACTGCACCGCGCACCCCTTGTCGGTGAGCTCGTCCACGATCGCGTACAGGTCCCGGGTGTCCCGTCCCAGCCGATCCATCGAGGCGACCTTCACCAGGTCCCCCTCGCGGACGTACCGCATCAGCTCGGCCAACCCGGTGCGCTTGGCGCGGGAACTGCCGGAGATCTTGCCCTCGAAGACCCGGTCGCACTCCCCCACCGCCTCGAGTTGGCGGTCCAGGTTCTGTTCCGCCGAGCTCACCCGCACGTACCCCACGGCCTGTCCAACCACGTCTTAGACCCTCCGACACTTCTGTCTAATGACCCGGTTTGGGGCCGTCTCTGACGTGATGCTCTCGTGGACGAGCGGGATGTGTAAAGGGGTATACCCGGATATACACATCCTCACATGGAGAGAGGCCACTGACTCGCCGCCGACGAGCAAGGCACATCGCTAGGGCGCGTCTGACAAAGGTTGGGGGCGAGGGCTGAGAGGGTGATTGCGTGTCGCGTTTTCAGGTGCTCTCGGATGTTCAGTGGTCGTTGATCGAGGAGATGTTGCCGCGCCCGACGGGCAGGCCGGGTCGGAAGTTCTCCGATGCGCGCACCATGGTCGAGGGCATCGTCTATCGGTATCGGACGGGCATCGCGTGGCGTGATCTGCCTGAGGTGTTCGGTCCGTGGCAGACGGTGTGGACCTGGCATTACCGGATGGCGAGCGACGGGACGTGGGATCGGGTGCTCGCCAAGCTCACCGCTGCCGCAGACGCCGCCGGTTTGGTGGACTGGTCACTGTCGGTGGACTCGACTATCGCTCGCGCGCATCAGCACGCGACGAACACGACCCGCCTCACAGGGGGCTGGATCGAGTTACAAGAATCTGCGGGAAGAGCCGCCTGACCACGGCATTGGCCGCTCCCGAGGCGGCTTATCGACGAAGATCCACCAGCTCGTCGACGGCAAGGGGCGCCCGCTGGTCACGCTGATCACCCCGGGACAGGCGGGCGACTCGCCGATGTTCTTGCCTCTGATGGGCCAGCTGCGGGTGGGTCGCGACAGGGGCCGACCGCGCACCCGGCCGAACGCGGTCCGAGCCGATAAGGCGTACTCGTCCCGTGCGATCCGCGGGCACCTCCGTTCCCGCGGCATCAAGGCCGTGATCCCCGAACCTGATGACCAGAAGGGCCATCGCCGGCGACGTGGTTCGCGCGGCGGGCGCCCGATCGGACTTGACGCCATCGACTATAAGAACCGCAACGTGATCGAGCGACAGTACTGCCACCTCAAGCAGTGGCGTGGACTCGCCACCAGGTACGACAAACACGCCATCGTCTACCGCGCGGCCGTCGTCCTCAACGCCGTCATCGCCTGGGCAAAGACATTGTCAGACACGCCCTAGCTGCCCGGCCGCACACATAATCGGATGCAGTGGAAAAGGCCCCGCACCGGGACGGTGCGGGGCTTCTTTAGGCAGGCAGGGTGGAGGGGACCGGACACGAGTATCTCTCCTCCTCGTCGGGCTCCGCCACGTCCACGGCGTCCACCAACAGCAGCGCTCCCTCTTCGGCAAATGGGTGTGGCTTCGTTCGCTTGGTGGCGGGGTTTTTGCAGCGCTCCGAGGCGGTCTTGTTGCCGCGATCACGCAGGACTGGCTGCAGGTAGGTGTCGCGGTCTGAACCGAGAGGGGTGCGCCCGGTCGGGGCCGTTTGGATCGCTGCCGCTACGTCAGAGTCCGAAGGCTCCGCCGCTGACGAGGATCACGATGCCGAGGCCGATGAGAACGATGGGGAAGAGGACGTGCTCCCAGCGTTCGAGCACTTCGGCGATCGGGGGGCGGGTGGCGACGAACTTTGCCAGGGCCACCAGGACCGCGACGAGCGCGAGGAAGACGATGCAGTAGGCGACTACGGCGAGAGGTTTCACGCTGAGGAAGACAGGGGTGTAGACGCCGATGTTGTCGCCGCCGTTGGCAAGGGTGACGCCTGCGACTGTCCACACGCCGACCTTCTTGCCGGCAACCTTGGCCTCGTCGTCATCGTCGTCATCGTCTCCGCGCCAGGCCTGCCATGCGGCCCAGAGGCCGAGGCCCAGCGGGATGAGACCGAAGTACGGGATGGCTGCCGAGGGCAGGAATGCTCCGGCGCCGATGGTCACCAGGACCGCGGCGCCGAGGATGCCGGCGAATCCGAGGTACTGGCCGGCCAGAATGCGGGCGGTAGTGCCGCGCTGGCCTGCCCCTCGCGCGAAGAAGAGGGAGAGCACGATGATGTCGTCGATGTTGGTCGCTGCGAACAGGCCCATCGCCTGCAAGACCGAGGTGAGGATCATGCGCCCTCCCCAGCTGCGTCGCATCCGGGAAGCGAGCAGGCGGGATCGATGCACGGGGCGTCTTCGTCCACTGCAGGGGTGGCATCGACCAGTGCCGTCAGCGCCTGCGCCAGGTGCGAATCGGCGATCTCATATCGTGTCCGACGACCCTCGGGCTCGGAGACGACGATCCCGCAATCGCGCAGGCATGCCAGGTGGTTGGACACGTTCGGGCGTGTCAGGTCCAGATCTCGGGCCAGTTCCGCCGGGTAAGCGGGATGGTCGAGCAGGGTCAAGATGATCCGGGATCGAGTGGGGTCGGCCAGTGCACGACCCAGGCGGTTCATCACGTCGAGACGCGAAGCAATAGTCATCATGGACTGAACTATACAGCGCGAACTGAACACTCGGTCACAGGCGTCAGCCCAGATCGCATGCCCGTAAGGGGATCCTTCACCGTACGTCGAGCGAGCTCAGTCCTCGACGACTTCTTGTGAGGGATCGTCATGTACGCAAGACCCGTACGGTGACGTGGGCGGTGAGGGGAGGGTAACTGCAACAATGGGGACATGCATGTCGGCTACGCGCGCGTCTCGACTCTCGAGCAAGACCTCTCCGCCCAACGGGAAGCACTCGAGCGCCTCGGAGTCGAGAACAAGGACATCTACTTCGACCACGGCCTGACGGGAACGACCCGCGCCCGGCCCGGGCTGCGCGAAGCGCTGGCCGCGACCCGGGACGGCGACACCCTGGTGGTGACCAAGCTCGACCGGCTGGCCCGCTCGCTCCCGGACGCGAGGGACATCGCCGACGAGCTCACCACCAAGGGAGTGGCGCTCAGTCTCGGAGGCAGCGTCTACGACCCCAACGACGCCGTCGGCCGGTTGCTGTTCAACGTGCTCGGCATGGTGGCCGAGTTTGAGGCGGACCTCATCCGCCTACGCACTCGCGAAGGCATGGCCATCGCCAGATCCAAGGGCAAACTCAAAGGCAAGAAGCCCAAGCTCTCGCCCTCTCAGCGCAAGCACCTGCTGACGTTGCACGCCGCCGGCGAGCACACCCAAGCCGAGCTGGCCGAGCTGTTCAACGTCTCCCGCACCACCATCTACCGCGAGCTGCGCCGCACCACGACCGACACCTGACCGCGCCTGCACCGCCACTGAGCGATCACAGAAACCCGCCACCAAGCCATCACATCCACAGGACTGGGTCGCCCGAGTCGTTGCCAAGAACCTATGGGTTGTGGCGGGAGGTTTCGAGAGCGGGGACGATCTCCCACCCCATAGACTCTTGAGTTGTGCCCAGTGCGAAGTACCCCATGCAGCTCCCGCGTGAGACCCCTACTCAGGTTCGGAGAACGAATCTAGATCCCGAGGGGAAGTTTCCTCATCCTTTGGTGGCATGCCTCGCGGAGGCGACGGTGTCGCCGGCAGAGGTCGATGTTTTCCCCATGGTGGTCCGAGCACAGCAGCCAGACGAGCTCCACCTTCCTGACTACGACCTGATCGTCTCGTTCGGCCAGCCAATCAATGGCGCCCAGGCGCCGGTCATCGTCTTCGGCCCCGTTGGCGTGAAGCGCCCTGGGTTTGTTGGAGACTCCTGACCTTGGAAACGAGGATGGAGTTATGCCGAAAGAGCAGACAGCGGGGAAGCCGACGACGCGTCGGTATTCGCCGGAGGAGAAGGCCGCGGCGGTCCGGATGGTGCGGACGCTGCGTGTCGAGCTGGGGACCGAGCATGGGACTGTGCAGCGGGTCGCGACGCAGCTCGGATACGGGGTCGAGTCCGTGCGGATGTGGGTCAAGCAAGCCGACATCGACGACGGCGTCACCTCTGGCGTGAGCAGCGCTGAGGCGCGGCGGGTGCGTGAACTGGAGCAGGAGGTCCGGGAGTTGCGGCGGGCCAACGAGGTCCTCAAGCGTGCTGCGTCTTTCTTCGGGGCGGAGCTCGACCGCCACTACCGGAAGTAGTCGCGTTCATCGACGCGAACAAGGATGACCTGGTCGACGGTCGCCGGCTCGGAGTCGAGCTCATCTGCAGGCTGCTGCAGGTGGCTCCGAGCAGCTACTACGCCGCCAAGACCCGCGCCCCCTCGGCTCGCGCGGTGCGGGACGAGGAGCTGATCCCGCAGCTGGTCGAGCTCTGGGAGACGAACTACCGCGTCTATGGAATCCGCAAGCTCTGGAAAGCCGCCGGCCGGGCGGGGATCATGATCGGCCGAGACCAGACCGCCCGGCTGATGCGCGCTGCAGGCATCGAGGGTGCGCGGCGGTCGAAGAGGGTCAAGACCACCCGGCCGGACCCGGCGTCGGCGCGGCACCCGGACCTCGTGAAGCGGGAGTTCACCGCGCCTGCCCCGAACCGGCTCTGGGTCACCGACCTGACGTTCGTGCCGACGTGGGCCGGCGTCGCGTACGTCTGCTTCATCGTCGACGCGTTCAGCAGGATGATCGTAGGGTGGCGGTGCGCGTCACACATGCGCACCGAGATGGTCCTCGACGCGATCGAGATGGCCCGCTGGTCCCGCGGCGCTCGCCACGAGGACCTGCGCTGTCACAGCGACGCGGGGTCTCAATTCACCTCCATTCGCTACGGCGAACGCCTCGCCGAGATCGGAGCGACACCGTCGATCGGGACCGTCGGGGACAGCTATGACAACGCCCTGGCCGAGACCGTGAACGGCTATTACAAGGCCGAGCTCGTCCGCGGACCCGCACGGCCAGGTCCCTGGCGAACGGTCGAGGACCTCGAGCTCGCGACCCTCGGGTGGGTGTCCTGGCACAACACGCAACGCCTCCACGGCTACCTCGGCGACGTCCCACCCGCCGAGTTCGAGGACACGTTCTATGCTGTCGAAGCCGGCCGCGAACAGCTGGTCGGAATCAAATAGCGCGAGTCTCCATCAGACCCAGGGCGCTTCACTGCAGCGTGAGAAGGAGAGGTTGGGTCAGGCAATCGCGGCCGCGAAGGGTCGGTTAGCCGAGGCCTCAGAGGCTGCGGAATCGGGGGCGCGGCGTCTATTGACCAAGAACGGCGAAGACCTCGAATTGGCAGTGGAGGAGGCCCTCTCGGCCCTGGGCTTTGAGGTTACGCTTATGGATTCGGATGGGGTGGCCAAACTCGAGGACCTGCGGGTGAGTACAAGTTCCGGGACGTGGACCGCGCTTGTGGAGGTCAAGGGCTACTCCAAGGCTGGTAAGTCCAACGACTTCCAAAAGTTTGCCCGGTACAGCTCTGAGTACAGTCGCCAGACAAACATGCAACCGGACGCCTACTGGTACGTGGTAAATGCGTACATGGGACAACCTCCGGCCGCTCGGCCGGGCCCCTTCGAGTCAGTGCAGGACCACGTTCAAACCTTCAGCGAGGAGGGTGGTCTTGTAATTCCGACCGCAGAACTCTTCCGCCTGGTCAGGTCCGTCGAGGCCGGCGTTCTCACCACGGGGGCAGCGCAGGCCTCTCTTACTAGCCAGCGGGGTCTCTACAGTACAGATTCACTGACTCACGAGGCGTCTGATGGGGGCACTGCGGAGTAGACGGCAGTCCCCAGTCACCAGCACCAGGAACACCGGCGGCGACGGCCACGGGCATCTCGAACCGACCGACGTGTCCCCAGAGCTGGCCGACTACATACGCCACCTCACACTCGCAGCCGTCGCCTACCTCCTGGCTGAGGTCCAGCACACGCCCCCTCGACAGTGACTGCTGTACGGACCGGGGGACGTCGGTGACACCGCCCGCGGCCGAGGGCCACTTTTCGCGGGCCACACTGACTGACCTGCTCTGCGAAAAGTTCATCGCGTGTCGTGTGAAATCTTCACTGCATCTCGACAGCGACGCCCGCCGCGGGACCACACGGGATGTGGAACTGGAGCCCTTCGAGATGGCAGTGCACCCCCTCCATGACCGGAGCACCGGACGCCCGCTCACGCCTCTGACATGGTTCGAGACCATCAACCTCTGCAACGAGCTATCCAATGCCGAAGAGCTGCAGCCGGCCTACACGCGTGCTGGGGACGGACGCTCCGTTACCTGGAACACGAGCGCTGACGGGTACCGATTGCCCACCGAGGCCGAGTGGGAGTACGCCTGCCGCGCCGGAACGACCTCGCCCGCCTACGGGCCGCTTGAAGACATCGCCTGGACCGGCCTCGACCACCTCGAGGGCCCCCAGCCCGTCGTCCGTTCAGAGAACCCTTGACCTTCCCCCGTAGGGGAAGGTGCAGACTGAAGATCAACCACTGGAAAACCAGCCATCAGCTTCTGCCGTCACGCAATGAACCGGTGCCCGATGGCAGTGTAGGGAGATTCGCATGAACGAGGCAGTACCGCATTTCGATCTGGCGATCATCGGTTCCGGTGGTGGCGCGTTCGCTGCCGCGATCAGGGCAACGAACCTCGACAAACGGGTCGTCATGATCGAACGCGGGACCGTGGGCGGGACCTGCGTGAACACCGGATGCATCCCCTCCAAGGCTCTGCTCGCCGCAGCCGAGGCACGCCACACCGCCCAGGACGCCGGCAGGTTCCCCGGCCTCACCGCCACCGCGGGACCCGTGGACATGGAAGCACTCATCGCGGGAGAGCGCGCCTTGGTGGAGAATGTGCGCTCCGATAAGTACGTGGACCTCGTCGCGGACTACGGGTGGGAGCTGCGCCACGGCAATGCTGTATTCACCGGCACCGCCGCGGACCCTGCGCTGGAGGTCACCGCGCAGGACGGGACCAGGGAGACGATCACGGCCGCCCACTATCTGGTCGCGACCGGCTCCACCCCGTGGGCCGCACCGATCAATGGTCTGGACACGGTCGATTACCTGACATCGACCACGGCCATGGACCTCGACGAGGTACCCGAGTCCTTGCTGGTCATCGGCGGCGGGTACGTCGCCCTGGAACATGCCCAACTCTTCGCCCGCCTCGGCTCGAAGGTCACCATGCTGGTGCGCTCTCGCCTGGCATCGGGTGAGGAACCCGAAGCATCCAGGGCATTGATGAGCGTCTTCGCCAACGAGGGCATCCGGGTCATCCGCCGCTCCACCGTCTCCTCCATCACCCAGGACACGGACGGCGGCATTGCCGCCCAGGCCGACATCGCCGGCGGGCGCGAAACCCTCCGGGCCTCCAAGGTCCTCATCGCCACGGGTCGGCGCCCGGTCACCGACGGGCTAAACCTGGCCGGGGTGAGCGTGAAGACCGGGGACAAGGGGGAAGTCGTCGTCGAGGACACCCTGGTGAGCTCTAACCCACGCGTTTGGGCTGCGGGGGACGTGACCGGGCACCCCGAATACGTGTACGTCGCCGCATCCCACGGCACCCTGATGGTCGACAACGCCTTCAGCGACGCCGGCCGCGCCGTGGACTACAGCCACCTGCCCCGCGTCACGTTCACCAGCCCTAACCTCGCGGTTGTCGGCATGACCGACAAGCAGGCAAGAGACGCCGGGATCAGGTGCGAATGCCGGGTTGTACCGCTGGAATACATACCCCGCGCCGTGGTGAACCGGGACACCCGCGGATTCATCAAGATGGTCGCAGACGCCGACACCGGCAGGATCGTCGGTATCACCGCCGTCGCGAAGGAAGCCGGCGACCTCGCTGCAACAGGCGTGTACATCCTGCAGGCCGGGATGACCGTCGATCAGGTCGCGAACCTCTGGAGCCCGTACCTGACCATGGCCGAGGGCATCAAGATCGTTGCCCAGTCCTTCAAGACGGATGTCTCCAAACTTTCCTGCTGCGCCGCCTGAACACCTGAACCACCGATCGCCGAACACTGACACACCATGCCTTGAAAGGAACGACCGCGATGAACAACATCAGCGAGGTCACTGACCGGCTTGCGTCCAACGAGACGGGGATGGAGCCCTGGCTGTGGATGCCCCTACTGAAACTCCTCGCCCTGGGCGACCCGGTCGACGTGAGCGACCTCGCCGCGGCGACCGGCCGTGCCGGGGAGGAAGTCCGCACTGCCCTCAAGGCGATGGGCGACACGGAGTACGACGGGTCCGGGCGGATCATCGGGCAGGGCCTGACGCAGCGCCCCACGCAGCACCGGTTCGAGGTAAACGGTGAGCAACTCTACACCTGGTGCGCGCTGGACACCCTGATCTTCCCGACCCTGCTGGGCGCATCCGCGCGTATCGAATCCTCACATCAGGCCACAGGCACCCCGGTACGGGTGGCTGTCACAGCGATGGGTGTCACCAGCGTGGAGCCGGCCACCGCCGTGGTGTCCCTGGTGAACCCGGAGGACATCAGCTCCGTCCGCTCATCGTTCTGCAACCAGGTCCACTTCTTCGCCTCACCCGACGACGCAGCGCCCTGGCTCGAAACCCACCCCGGCGGCACCATCATGCCTGTCAAAGAGGCCTACGAACTCGGATCCTCCATGGCTGAGAAGATGCTCACCCACACACCAGGACCCGCCACCGACCAGGTAAGCAACGGCGTCCAAAGCTGCGCCTGCTGAACCAACCGACCACCCACCACTACCCGCCGGACCACCACTGGCAACTGGAGGGCTTGCACGGGTTCAGTACCGGTGCAGGAGGCGGGCCGGGGCCGGTGCGAGATGTTGACGAAGGACCGGAAAGAGCCGGGAAAGATCCGCTGAATCTGAAGGAGAAATTCTCATGAGTGAACATTTCGATGTTGCCGTCCTCGGTCTGGGCCCAGGCGGGGAGGTCGCGGCCGACCGGCTTCTGAAAGCCGGGAAGAACGTCGTGGTCTTCGAGCGGGAACTAATCGGCGGGGAATGCGCCTACTGGGCGTGTATCCCTTCCAAGACCGTCCTGCGGCCGCCGGAAGCGCGCACGGAAGTTCAACGGGCCGCCGGTGTCTCCGGCGCCGAACTGGACTGGGCTGCCACTGCAAAGTACCGGGACTACATGATCCGGAACCTCGATGACCAGGCACAGGTCGACGGGTACATCAAAGAGGGCGCCGTGGTGATCAAGGACGAAGCTCGGATTACCGGACCGGGCCGGATCCAGGCTGGAGACCGCGAGATCACAGCCGAGAACATCATTATCGCCACCGGCTCCGACGCCGTGATCCCACCGTTGGACGGCATCGACCAGATCACGGCCTGGACGAACCGTGAAACCTACACCACCAGCACGCTCCCCGAGCGGGCGGTCATCATCGGCGGCAGCGCCGTCGGCGTGGAAACCGCGACGTTCCTGGCCCGCTTCGGAGTGGCCATCACCCTGATCCACTGCGGCGAGAGGTTACTGGACCGCGAAGGGCCCCGGGTGGGGGAACTTGCCCACCAGTACCTGCAGGAGGCCGGCATCGACATCCGGCTGGCCACCTCCGCCGTCCAGGCGCGGCGCGAGGGAGCCGACAGCATCATCAAGCTTCAGACACGCGACGGCGATCCAGCCGGTGAGGTGGCAGCAGACGTCGTGATCTTCGGTACCGGCCGCACACCACGCACCGAAGGACTCGGCTTCGAACACGCTGGCGTAACCCTCGGCGACCACGGAGAAATCCAGATCGACGACCACTGCCGCGCCGGCGAAAACACGTGGGCCATCGGCGACGTCACCGGCATCATGCCTTTCACCCACGTCGCGAAGTACCAAGGCCGGATCGCCGCCGACGCCATCCTCGGCCGACCCCACCCGGCCACCTACGACGGCATACCGCGTGTCGTATTCACCGACCCCGAAATCGCCGGCGCCGGACTAACCCAGGAACAGGCAACGAAGCAGGGCATCCGCACCATCGCCACGGAACTGGACCTCGCCGACGCCATCGCCCGACCCTGGACCTACGAGCAGGACCCCCGCGGGCACCTCGGCCTACTCGCCGACGCCGACCGGAAGATCCTCATCGGAGCCTGGGCCGTCGGCCCCATGGCCGGAGAGTGGATCCACCACGCCTCCCTCGCCATCCGCACGCAACTGCCGATCGACACGCTCCTGGACCAGGTCGCCCAATTCCCGACCTACCACGAGGCCTACCAGGTCGCCCTCGAACAACTCGACCTCACCCCCTAACCGGGTCGAGAAACGTACAGGCGGGAGCACGAAGGAATTGGCACACCACAAAGACCCCCATCACCTTCGTGATCTTCCAGCAAAATGGAAGATTACGGAGTCTTTCGAGAACGAGGTGAAGCATGCGTATCGGTGAAGTAGCGGCGGCCTCCGGCGTGACGACCAAGGCCTTGAGGTTTTACGAGGAGCGAGGGCTCCTGCCGCAGGCCGACCGAGCCACCAACGGCTACCGCGACTATCCAGAGGACACGATCGTCAGGCTTGAATTCATCCGGCGCAGCCAAGTTGCCGGCCTCACTCTGGCCGAAATCCTCGACATCCTCCAAATCCGGGATGCTGGCACGGCGCCGTGCGGCCACGTGCGTGATCAGCTTGCCGAGCACCTGACGAACCTGGACAGGCACATCGCCGAACTCACCGCGCTCAGAGAAACCGTTGCCGGCCTTCACGGAACCGCGGCGGCCGGCGACCCCGCTCAGTGCAATGCCGAAGTCATCTGTAGCTACCTTTGATCATCGGCACATCCACAACCAGACGTTTCAACGGAATCACTCAGCGACGACGGACCGCAATCCATAAGCCGCACCGCCGGCAGACGTAAGCCGCGCCATCCGCCAACGCGTGCAACCTGCTCAACGGCAGACGCCGCCCACAGCACGAACAGTGCGCACTGGTGTCGCTGGTTTGGACCATTGTCCATCGTAAGACCGACTCTTCAACCACAGGCCCTCTAGGGCGGGGTCTAGGATTTCACGACAAAACGTTTGTTGCGCCAGGGGTGCCTATGAAACCCGCCGTCAGCCGGACGTAGAACCTGTCGTCTGCGGAAAGCTCAGATCCGATCACCCACCTGATTAGCAGGCCTTAAAGCGTTACAAAAACCACGCCATTTAGCGCTGCGATTCACACCGTCTCTGACGTGATGATCTCGTGGGCGGGCGGGGCGTGTAAAGGGGTATACCCGACTGGACACGGACCCAGAGAGACCCCTGCACCGCCGGGGCCCCGTCCGAAACGTGCGCATCCCCGGGACGAAGGAGGGCCCGGGCCCCTGACCCCGAGGAACGGATCAGGACCGAGCCCATTCCCTCATCTGGGCTGGAAGAGCTCCGAGTCGAGACTCCCACCAGTCGAGGTCGGCCTGGCAGCCCCTGCCCTGCGAACGGGGACGCAACGTGACCTGGGCTCGGAACTCCTGCGCCCCTGCCTCCTCCACCACCCGCAGGCGAAGCCACGCCACCTCGGGGGAATACTCCGGGAACAGCTCGAGGGAGAAGCACCGGTCCGGCCACGCCGGCCGCCCGCGGCCGAAGTCCTCCCCCACGAGACCGATCTCCTGGAAGTTGAGATCCTCATACCGGACCGGCTCCTGGGCATAGGCACCCTGCACCTTGAACGTCTCCCCCGGCACCCCCCACGACAGACCGACACAGGGCAACCCGAGCCGCTCCACACTCCATGGCCACATCATGGATTTCAGGCACTCCTGCCCCAGAATCGAGTCCCCATGCACACGGACGCTGACGGACTGCGCACCCCCGCTCATGCGCCGCACGCTAGTCACTAAACCGGCGCGGAGGAAGGTGGCACCCCACTGATCCGCGCCGATCGGCCACGATCAGACGTTGCGCGTGACATCACCACCTTGGCGATGAGTGCGCGGCGCGGCCACCGCCGCAGGTCAGTGGGAGCTGGAACCGATTTCGATGACCAGCACACCGGCCATGATCAGCAAGATCCCCAAGATCATGGTGCGGGTCAGGGGTTCCTTGAATAGGACATGGGACGCGATCGCGGTCAAGGCAACCCCCGCGGCGGCCCAGATCCCGTAGGCGACACCGAGCCCGATCCCGGCGCGCAGCGCGAGGGTCAGGAAGACAAAGGCCAGCACGTAACCGACGGCCACGGCCGCGTAGAACCCACGACGGCCGGCGGCCGCCACACGCAGGCACAGGGTGGCAGCCACCTCGGACAGGACGGCCCCGGCTAGGAATAGCCACTGCATCACGCTGCCCCCGCCTGCTGCTCGTCGGTGTCGGGGGTATGGTGCGATCCCAGTTCAACCATCAGAACGCCGGCGATCACCAGGGCGATCCCAATCCCCATCATGGCCGTGATCCGTTCGTCGAACAGGACGGCGGACAGCACCGCCGTTGCGGCGACACCCAACGCGCCCCAGATGCCGTAAGCGACACCGAGGGCCATTCCGCGCTTCAGTACCAGGGTGAGGAAGGTGAAGGCTGAGACGTAGCCCAGCAGGACGACCGCGTACAGCGCGGGGTGGGTGAGTGCTGCCTTGAGTGACAGCGATGCGATGACTTCGCTACCGACGGCGCCGGCGAGCAGGAACCATTTGGTCATGGTCTCTCCTGGAAGGGGCGAGCGCCTGCATGCGGCTCGGCCGTGTCTGTTCATGATTCTACCGGCTGGACGCTGGTGTCCCCGCGTTTCCGAGAGGCGTGCTTCGTGGATGCACCGCCATACACGCGCTCATGCCGCTATTTGCTGGGCCCACCTGCTCGGTTTTCAGGTGTCGATTCCTGCTCGCGTTTCAGCAGTCATTGACAACAACTCTCGCCAGCAAGCCCGGGCCGACCCTGGACCGACCGTTGGTGGACACACTCACCGGCTCCAGGCACAAGAACCTTAAGGAGCTGCACCCCGGCTCGAGCGGGCGCAGCGAGATCCGGATCCTCTTCGCCTTCGACCCCCGCCGGCAGGCAATCCTGTTGGTGGCCGGGGACAAGGCCGGGGCCTGGAAGAAGTGGTACGCCACGAACATCCCCCTGGCCGAGGAACGCCTCGACGCCCACCTCCACGCGCTCCGCAGCACCCCACCCGGTGCTTAAGAGCGAAACCGTGAACCTGAGCAGCACCCCTGAGACCAGCACTGCTTACATCTCACCCCCAGCACCCAGGAGAGCCCCCATGCACACCCTCGACCAGCTCACCGCCCAGCGGCCCCCGCACGCAAGGACCCCCATGAACAGCTCCTCGGCCCGCCCTGACGTCATGTAGATGCTCCTGGCCCCCACCTGCCCCCGAACCTCGGCCCCCACCCCCACCTGCCCCCGAACCTCGGCCCCACCCCCCATCAACTACGACCTGGACACCCTGGCCGACAAGGTCCTCGTCGAGCATTAGGGGACGTGGTCGATTCGAGAGGGCATCGACCCGCACTCCCTCGCCTTTCAGCAGCTGTGCACGGCGCCCTCCACCCCTGCCCCGCCGAGGGCAGTCCCCCATGGCAACGGGGCAAACCCCGCACGTCGCCAGCTGGTCCACGCACCCCCGGCATGACAACGAGATGCCGCTGAACCTTGAAGCCCACCGTGCCGCAGATGAGCACCTTCCGGAGGCGCGACGACCGCCACACCCGCCCACCCAGTGAGGCTTCGCTCCGATACTCGGCACAATCGGTCGTTTCTGGCACACGCCCCAGACGTCTCCGGCAGCCTCCCCAAGTCGCCTGCCAGACGGCCAAAGACTGGCCTCAATCAGCTCGCCACAACACCGGCCCCGGCGGGGTTTGTGGCAGACGTCTTTCAGCCTGCCCACGTTGCGCAGTGAACACGGGGCCGGCACCCAGGACGCTCAAGGGTCCTCAGCCCTGGAAGGGGCAGGCGTCTCCGATGGCCTGGAGGATCAGCTCAGACCCCTCGGCCTGGCGCACCGGTCAGTTCATCAGGTGCGCGCGGACCAGGGCCTCGATGACCGCAGCCTGGCTGGGCGTTGCCGGGTTCGTGGCGGCCTCTCGGCGCACCGCGTCGCGGATCGCTTCGGGCACCCGCACGTTCAGCGCCACGGTCGGCGCCCCACGCCGAGCCAGGGGCGCATACCCGCCGGCCGGGTCCGAGGCTGTCGCCGGCTCTACGGGGATCACCGCTCCGGGAGCCGGGGTGTGGGGTGCCGGGGTGGGCTTGCGTCGCTGTGCTCGCAGGCTCAGGTCGGGCTCAAGCTGCTTCTCGTTCATGCGGTGATCCTTTCGAAGATGAGGCCGGCCAGGTCGGCGTAGGCGGCGGCGACGGGTTCGCCCTTCTCGTAGCGGCCTAGCCAGTCGCAGGCCAGACGTGCCTTTGGGACGATGGAGCGGGCGGGCACCAGGGGGGTGAGCAGCAGCCCGGTCTCGCGCAGCTCCTCGACGGCGACGGTCTGGTCCTTGGGGGTGATGTGGTCTCGGTAGTCCGAGACGACGATGCCCACCTCGACGAGCCGGTCTGGCGCTCCCAGCAGCGCCATGGACTGTTTGAACGCGGCCACGCTCTGGCGCGCCCCGTGTACCCCGTCGCAGCCGTCCGAGGTGGGGCGGGCGGCGTAGATCACCCCGTCTGAGGCGGTGAACGCGTTCTGGGTCAACGGCCCGCCCTGACGGTTGGGGCAGTCGATGACCACCAGATCTGCCTGCAGATCGCTCAAGGCCATGCGCAGACGCAGGTGGGCGTGGTCCGCTCGGTCGGACTCCTGGTGCGACAAGGACCGATCAGAGGGAACCACGCGAAGGTTCTCGTGCCAGCCGGAGGGCACGGCCAGATCCTGCACCCAGCCGGTGGGGTCGGGGTTGCCGATCACCGCGCCGATGTGCAGGCCAGGCTCGGTGGGTTCCACGTCCACCCACTTCGTGGCAGCCGCACGAGGATCCAGATCGATCAGGACCACCTGTCGGCCCTGCTCAGCCCAGGACATGGCCAAGGAAACAGCAGTCGTCGTCTTGGCGACACCGCCGGCCTCGGAGTAGACCATCAAGGTATGCATGCACGCATGCTTTTACGCAAGCTCCCTAGTCAGCAAGCATGCAAGCGTGCTGACTAGGGAGCATGCAAGTTAGCTAGCGTGCTAGCAAGTTTCTCTGGGTGCCTACTCAGGCAAACCAGGCAAAGAGCCCTCGCGGAACTACCGAAACCTTCAGAGCCGCCCATTAGGTGTACTGACCGGGGACGTTGATCGACCCGATCGAGTTCGGCTAGGGCGTGTCTGAGAATGGATCCAGGGGGCCAGCTGACACCCTGGAAGGCATGTCCCGCTTCCAGATGCTCTCCGATGCCCAATGGGAGTTGATCGCCCCGATGCTCCCGACCCGGACCGGCAGGGCCGGCAGGCCGTTCTCGGACGCCCGCACGATGGTGGAGGCGATCATCTACCGATATCGGTGCGGGATTGCATGGAGGGATCTGCCCGAGGTCTACGGGCCTTGGCAGACCGTGTGGACCTGGCACCGGCGCTTAGCTGAAGAGGGCACCTGGGATGCGGTGCTGGCGAGGCTGACCGCCGCCGCGGACGCCGAAGGCCTGATCGATTGGTCGGTCTCGGTGGACTCCACGATCGCCCGCGCGCATCAGCACGCGACGAACATCACCCGCCTCACAGGGGGATGGGTCGAACTACAGGAATCTGCATGAGGAGCCGGCCGATCACGGCATCGGGCGCTCCCGGGGAGGGCTGAGCACGAAGATCCATCAGCTCGTCGATGGGACCGGGCTGCCGCTGGTCAGCCTGATCACCCCCGGCCAAGCCGGGGACTCCCCGATGCTGCTGCCGCTGCTGGGGCGGCTGCGCGTGGCACGGCCGGTAGGGCGGCCCCGGACCCGCCCCGAGGCGGTGCTGGGCGACAAGGCGTACTCCTCCCGGGCGATCCGCACCCACCTGCGTGCCCGCCGGATCAAAGCCGTGATCCCCGAGCCGGCGGATCAGCAGGGCCACCGCAGGCGCCGCGGCTCGGCCGGTGGCCGTCCCGTGGGCCTGGACTCGCAGGCTTACAAGGGCCGGAACGTGATCGAGCGCCAGTACGCGCACCTGAAGCAATGGCGGGGCCTGGCGACCCGGTACGACAAGTACGCGATCGTCTACCGGGCCGCCGTGGTGTTGAACGCTGTGCTCGCGTGGTCCAAACGATTGTCAGACATGCCCTAGTCGTCTGCGTGCAGAAGGTCGTAGAGGTTCGCGTAGTCGGTATCAGAAAGCTTGTCGTTCCAGTGGGCTGCTGCGACCTCCCCGAACTCACCGGGCTGGGTCACGGTGTAGGCCGGGTCATCGGTGGGTGCGGGGTCGATGTAGGGGTAGCTGGCGAGGTAGGCGAGCACTTCGTCACGGGGCAGAAGGCCCGCCGCGTAGAGGTCGATGACTTCGGCCGGCCACAGAGGATGTGTGGCGGGCCTGTCGGCCAGGCTCGTGCGGGCACGGGTGAGGTATTCGCTGATGCTCGACTGGGCTCGGCCGAGCGCACCGGCAAGCTGCTGCTGGGTTACTCCCACCTCGGCAGCCTTGACGAGCTGCACACGGCGGAGCACGGCAAGGGCGACGGTGGTGCCCTGGAGCTGTGCAAGTTGCTGGGTGGCCTCGTCAGGGGTGGTCGGGGGGATCAGGGTCAGGGTCATGGAGCACCTCTTTCGTCCGCTCACAGAATATCGGGTACCCGATAAAGAGGAGGAGGGGTGCACATCGAACCGCGCCTGGACCTTGATGAAGACTCTGGGGTAGCCGATCACATCGTGGCGGGGTAGCTACTGACTGGTCATGTCCGGTTCCTGTCCTGGGGCTCTGCGGGCCGTTCGGGCTTGTTGTGCTCGGATTCTGCCTGGTCGGGGTTAGGGACCGGGGAGAGGGCTCGGGGACTGGTGGAGCACCCTGCCCGAACCTGCCAGCCTGTAGGAGCGGGGGGCGGCGCGGCGTGCCTCCGGTCCCCTGATAGGCCTAAAAGGGCGGATCGTGGTGGGGACTAGAGGCTCCGGTGACGCTGGGGTGATGGTTCAGCCCGCAGTGTGCGTATGGGTATACCAGGGTAGACAGAGCGCATGGCGACTCGGGGGTGGTGGGTACGCAGCGACCACATCAGCGGATGGGGACGATCGGCCCCGCCTCAGTCGTCCTCACCGTGCAGATAAACGCGCAACACGCTCACGAATCGCTTGTGGATCTCTAGGACGTCCCGGCCACGCCCATCAACGCCCGATTCCCATGCCTCGAGAACATCCACGAGCTCCGCAGCGGCGTCGTTCACAGGACGCGGGGCGAACAGCCGCAGCTCCCACGCGATCCGCGCCAACTCAGCGGTTTCACCCCATTCCTCGTTGTCACCGGGCACAGCGGCATGCTCGTGGACGTAGTCGAGCAGGTACTGCTCAACACGGTCGGCCTCACGCAGGAACTCAGCACCGACCCTGGCCACATGTTCCTTCCTCTCGGCTTGTCGAGCGCGATCATCCGCCAGCTTGCCCGTCAGGAACGTTGCCCCTCCCGCGATCAAAGCGCCCAGCACCACGCCTCCGAGTCCAATCCACGCGTCCATGAGGCTAAGTGTGGAGGAGCCCTCCCGCCCCGCGGCCTCCTACCCCCAGCGACGCCAGGGCGGAACCCGGTCAAACGTCCTTTCCACCCCGGACAGCACCGGGCTGCTTCGATCTTCCGCCGGCAACTGACACGCCCAGGCTCACCCGCCTCACGTGATCCACCTCACTTCTAGGGCGTGTTGCTAAAGGGTTTCAAGCTTTGGGTGCGCCAGTCTTGAGGGGTGTCGCGTGATGTCATCTCGGACGAGGTCTGGGCCGTGATCGGCCCGCTGTTCCCTGCCCCGAAGTCCACGGGTCGGCCCCCGGTGGATCGGCGCGCGGTGGTCGAGGCCACCGCGTGGCGCTTCCGCACCGGAGCTCCGTGGCGGGATCTGCCCGAGCGGTTCGGGAACTGGAACACGATCTACAAGAACTTCAACCGGTGGGCCGCCCAGGGTGTGTGGGAGCGCGTGCTCGAGCGCACTCAGTCGATGGCACAGCAGGCTGGCGAGCTGGATTGGGTGGCCTCGATCGATTCCACGATCGTGCGCGTCCATCAGCACGGGGCGACCCTGCCCCGCCCCACAGGGGGCCCTGATGAACTACAAGAAATCCGGGGACGAGCCGGCTGATCATGCCATCGGACGCTCCCGCGGCGGTCTGACGACGAAGTCTCATCTGGTCTGTGATGGCAAGGGCAGGGTGCTGGCGTTCGTGGTGACCGGCGGGCAGGTGGCGGACACCTCGATGTTGGCCACCACGCTGGAGCTGATCAGCGTGGCCGGCGCCCGTGGGCGGCCCAGGGCGCGGCCTGACCGCCTGATTGCGGACAAGGGCTACCCCTCGAAGGCGAACCGGTCTTGGCTGCGCCGGCATGGCATCGCGGCCACGATCCCCGAGCGGGCCGATCAGATCGCGCACCGGCGCCGCCGCCCAGGAAGACCGATCGACTTCGGTGAAGACCAGCGCCAGCGCTATCGGGGCCGCAATGTCGTGGAGCGGTGCTTCAACCGGCTCAAACAGTGGCGAGGAATCGCGATGCGCTCGGACAAGTACGCCCGGAGCTATCACGCCGGGCTCTGCCTCGCCGCGACACTGCATTGGCTGACTACTACCCTTTAGCAACACGCCCTAGGGGACACTCCCGGGGTGAGCTCACCCCTGACCGACGACACGACCGCGCCTGAGAACGCGGCGCGCGCGAAGAGGCTCGGGCACGCCCGCTGGCTCGTCGCCTCCAACGCCCTCGACGCTGGCGGCCGCTCGGCCACCGACGTGGCCATCGACGTGCTCGCCGTCCTGGCCCTCGGGGTCGGCGCAGCCCAGATGGGCGTGCTGATGACCCTCTCGGGGCTGGGCTTCCTGCTCCTCGGGGTCCCCATCGGCATCCTCGTGGACCGACACCTCAGCCCCCGCCTGCTCGTGGCCACCGACCTGGCCAAAGCGGCCCTGCTGGGCACCCTCGTGCTCGCCTGGGCCCTGGACGCGCTCACCTTCGCCCACCTGGCCGCGGTCATGGCCCTGCTCGGGGTGCTCACGGTCCTGGCCGAGACCACCCAGGCCACCCTGGTGCCCCGCGTGGTCGCTCCGGACACGGTCAGCCGGCTGGCCGCCAGGCTCGAGTCCGCCGACGCGGCCCTGGGACTGATCGTCCCGGCCGCAGCCGGCCTGCTCGTCGCCGCCCTCGGGGCCGGGCCCGTGCTGGGGATCGCGGCCGCCTTCCTGGCCACCGCCGCGCTCGTCGCATTGAAAGTGCGCATAAACCCCGCCCCCGTCACTGAAGACACGCAGGACGAGGAGACTCCCGCCGCCGCTGTAGTCCTCACCCGCTGGTCACGGTTCTGGAGCGAGGCCGCCCACGGGTGGACCACCCTGCGACGCACCCCCGTGCTGTGGCTGCTCACCCTGAACTCCATGGCCGGCAACATCGGCATGGCCCTGTTCGCCCCCATCGAGGCCGTGTGGGTGCTCACCGACCTGCAGCTCGGTCCCGAGTTCGTCGGCTTCCAGCTCACCGCCGGAGCCCTCGGCGCCCTGACCGTCTCCACCCTCGCCCCCCGTGCCATCGACACCCTGGGCGAGAAGGGATGCATCCTGGCCGGCGCCGCCGGCTGCGCCGCCGCCGTCGCACTCCACCTGGCCGCGTTCTTCGACCGCGCCCACGCCGGACCCCTGCTGCTGGCCGGCGCCGCCCTGTGGGGGTTCATGGTCGTGCTGGGCAACATCACCAGCGGCGCGATCTTCGCCCGCTCCTGCCCCGAGGGCACCCTGGGCAGGGTCACCGCGATGCGTCGCACCCTCACCCGCGGCTCCGTGCCCCTTGCCACGCTGGCCGGCGGCGCGCTCGGCGCGGCCTTCGGCCCGGGATGGGTACTGGCCGGGTGGCAGGCGATGGCCCTGCTCTCCCTCGCCTTCGCCATCGCCGCCACCCGTCTCGCGCGCCGCCCCCATTAACCCACCCACGGGCACAATCGGTCGTTTCCGCCCCTTGGTGCAAGATGTCTCCATGGAACCGAACTGGAGTGGTCGCGTCGGTCTCGCGATGCGCCGACTAATGGATGTGTCCGGCATCCCCACCCATGACGGCCTCGACGATGCGTTCGCGTCGGTTGGGATGACAATCCCCAGAGATACCCCCAGCGGCGAATCCATCACCAAGCCCCGGCGCATGCGAACTGCCTTTGAGACCGCAGACTCCAACGGACTGAAGGCCACACGACGCCTGATCTCCGCACTCGTCGATGAGCTTCGACACCGTGACGTGTTTCAGCACCCCGCCCCGGAGATTGTGGCCGCCGTTCAGGCCGTGCGGCAGCTCATCACCGAGGGCGGGGCCACCCTTACGACAGATGGCTTCATCACGACCGCTGTCGCATTCCCGACTGTCGACGCCGGACAGCGAGAAACAGTCGATCGCCTCATCGCTCGCCTTCGGCGCAACGACCAGGATCCAGCATCCATACTCGGGACAGCCAAGGACCTGCTCGAAGCCACCTCGAAGCACGTCCTGCACGAGCGAGCGCCCCAGCAGCGCCAAAAGGACATGCCGAACATCGTGTACGAAGCCATGGAGGCGCTTGACCTATCGACTAAGCCATCAAGTATCAACGGTCCGAGTGCAGGCGCGATCGCTCAGCTTCACCAACTCATTGCCCGCACGGCACAAGCGGTGACGGCCTCGCGCAATGACGGAGGTGATGGCCACGGACATCTGAACCCGACCGGTGTCTCCCCCGAGCTGGCCGAGTACGTCCGCGTCGTTACTCTCGCCGCAACCAAGTTCCTTCTCGACAACGCCACCTGAACTCACACGCCCGGCAGCGTTTCGTCCCACGGAGCCGGCCCAACGCGGCCGCACTCGGGATCAGGTACGAATTCGTTTGGCTGGCGCACTTCCATGTACAACTCCATGTGCCCACGCATCATGGGTGATGCATCTCGGCGGCCAGCGTGCACAACTTCGGCGATCCGACCGCTGGCCGTCGTGCAGTATGCACCCGCTCCCGCCCCACAGCCTGGGCACTGGCGCGAGAGGAGGTCGTCCAGTAGCTCGTCGAGCAGAATCTGCTTGTCCATCGCGGCGAGCGTTTTCGCCAGCAACGGCGGGATCAAGTCGTCTGCCATCACCACCGCCTCCCGATATGTGATGAGTTGGTCCTCCGGCACGACGTCATGACGTCGGCGCGCCCGCTTCATCTGCTTGGGAGTCAGCCAGCGATTCACTCCTGTCGACGAGACCCACGGCGGCTCGCCCCTGGACAACTGCTTCCGCAGTGGGAGGTCCTCTGCGATGACCCGGTGCGCATACGTCAGGCTCCGTTCAGCGTCCACAACGAGCCTCAACGCCTCGTCCAGTTGATCCCAGATCACCGTGAGGTCAACAGGGGTGGTGCACCCCATCAGCGCCTCACGCAGATTCATCAGCTTTCGCCCGACGCCGTCCGCCTGGCCCGCCAGCTGACTCAAGGTCGCGGCAGGCCGCCCGTACATGAGCGGGTCGAACACCTCGAGCGCCTGCTCGCCAAGGCCCGTGGCAGGTTCCTCCCATCTCCACCCGTTCACCGCGCCGGGCGGGTCACCCGAGACCGGGACAGTCCATGTCTCGATGGCAACAACGTCCAGAGCCAACGCGTCGGCGAACGGGTAAACCCGCCGCCACGGGCTAACGCCTTCGTCATTGGAGGGTGGATGGACGAGGTACCCGGGCAGGCCACGCACGTCGAGCCATTCGATCCTTGCTGGTTGAACGTCCCCATCCTTCGACCCCGCCGTGGATCCGCTTGGGCTATAGGTCCACACCTCACCCGACTCATCCACGGCCAGCTCCCAGCCCTCTCGGCGCCCGAGGATCGGCAGCAACTGGGCCTGCGGGACAAAATCGTCCAGCCCCTCGTGGCGGAGTTGGTCAACTATCCGGCGGACACGAGGGTGTCCCGCCTTCCTATCGTTTTTCCGCGGTTTCTTCGAGCGACTCAACGCTTACCCCCCAGATGGAGAACATCCTCGACAGCGGACACGCACTCTTCCCGGACCCGCTGGTAGCGCCCAGCACCCTCCTGCTGCGGATCGAAGTGCCCACCATGCCCAAGACGACCCAGAACCTCCTCCGTCTGCTCCACGATCTCCACGCCGTCGAAGTCGAAGACTCGATAACGGCTCGGGTAGCTCGCACCGTTGAGGCTCATGCGCCAACCGCCGTCGCTGACGAGCGCCAGCTGATGCCCGCTGTCCTGGTCGGCCCACCAGGCACCTGTGCGGTCTTCTTCGTAGAGGTCGAACTGCATGCGGGCCACATCGCGCACCCACCTCAAGTCCCAGCCTCGGCCCAGTCCTCGCGACCACATCCACCACACCTCCTGTTTCCGCCCAGGCCCTCACGTGAGCCCGGTCGTCAGAATGCACCAAGAGTACGCGGATTTGCAATGATCTAATCGAACCTATTGCGACTATCTTCGATATTTACCTTAATCGGCATTCCGGTAATTACCGGTGCCGGTATCCGTCGCGGCCTCGGCCCTCACCGGTCGTCGTTCGGCCGGGTGCTCCATTCGGCACCGTCAGGGGACATCTCCCACTCGATCCCCAGATCGTCGCGTCCACTGGATACCGCGACCGCCATTCGCGGTTCCGCCGGCGTTGACGAGGTGACCCGCACCTTCGCTTCGACCCCTACGACGTTCGGTACCGGCCTCAGCCCGACAGGGGCGGAGTGCCCGAGCACGTTCCCGTCGGAGTCCACGACCTTCGCCCGCACGTACTTCACGCCCTCGGTCGGGCGCTCGATCAGTTCTTCCTCGCGCTCCGTGGCGGCCCATCGCGTCCAGTCCGACTCGTCGTAGTCCAGCTCGTACGCCCCACGGTTGCCGTAAGCCTCGGGGTCCTTGTGCCGGCCGATCTTCGCGCAGCCGGCCTCGTCGACCATGCGCCGCAGCCGGGCCGTCATCATCTCCACATGCGGGTGCCACATCATCATCGGCCCCAGCCCCGGAGCCTGTTCATCCCAGACCTTGTACTCCATGCACATGGCCGCATACAGCTCCGCGGTCACGTCAGGGTGGCGGTACCAGCACGCGGGAACGATCGAGGTCCCCAGCCGGTACTCGGCCACGAACCAGTCCACCCACCGCCGCAGGTGGTTCCACGCCTGCCACTGGTGCTCAGCCTCGATCTCCCGCCACCGCGTGCCCATCCACACCGGCGGGCCTTCCTGAGCCAGCTCTGCGGCCACCTCCGGATCTACGTAAGGCAACGATGTCTCCGTTGGCCCCTCGTCCTGGAGGGGGGCTGTCTCGGACCAGTCCGGTTCGTCGTCTTCGACCCACGGCGATGCCATCAGTTCCGCCCTTCCCTCGTGTACCGACGTGCTGGCCCGCCCAACAGCCGCTCGAGCCGGGCGAACAGCTCCTCAACAGCCTCGCGTCCACCTGCTCCAGTCGAGCGCATGTAGCGATGCGCGGCGTCCTCGCACGTCCCGCACAACCACACCCCGATTCCACTGGCGGCACGGCACTCGGCGCGGTCCAAGTGCCGCCCATCGGTGCAGTGCCACCTCGTGAAGACGGGCCGCTGGCAGACATGGCACCGTGCACCCCCGTCCGTGCTCATGCCTGACTCTGCCGGATCATCCTGACCACGATCACGATCGTCGCCCGCCTGCGGTCCCATCCAAAGAACTCCTTCTTGCCGTCCATGATCTGATGCAACCGCTGGTGATGGTCCCGGCACAACGGCATCAGGTCGTTGTGCGCTTCACGGGCCTGCCACCGGCCCTCCTCGTCCTGGCCCACGCCCTTGTACGAGACGTGGTGCAGGTCCAGGGTCCCTGCCTCGGTCAGCGTGACCCCACAGACCTGGCAGGCCGGCTCTTGGCCGGCCTGCCGGCAGTCCGCGAACCACCGCACCCGCCTGTACCCCCACGCCTGGGACCGCAAGTACCGCTTGTACTCGGCCGAGCCAGTGCGGTACAGCCCGAACCTGCCCATGCCCTCACCGCACAGGGATCGCCGGGGCCGCCTCCGGCACCGGGTCCGACGCCGCCACGGATTCCTCGGCCCGGTCCGCGTCGGTCGGTGTGGACGACGGGGCCGGGTCCTTGGACTCCAGCTCGGCCAGCAGCGCCTTCGAGTACCGACCCGCAGCCTCCTTGATCTGCTTGCCGTCCTTGCGGTCCCACCAACGGGTCATCCGCATCAGGATCGGACGCCCGTTACGGTTCAGCAGGATCCCCCACCCGAACGGCAGCCGACGCAGCTCCGCAACCGAGACCACCTCGGTGTCGTGGATCTGCTCGGAGACCGAGGTGTGGTCCTTGCCGCAAGACTTAGAAGTCCGCGCGATCGCTTCCAACACGGGCGACAGTGGCGGGCACAACTGGCTCCCGCGGCCCGGTCGTCCTCCAGGCACGAAGAAGCCCCCGCACCGACATGGTCGGTGCAGGGGCCTCTGTTCGGCTCCCCCGGTTGGATTCGAACCAACAACCCTTCGATTAACAGTCGAATGCTCTGCCGTTGAGCTACGGGGGAATGTGCCGCGAACCGCCGGGGCCGTTCGGACAACGGATGGAACTCTACCAGAGCCCCCGCCCGCGTGCCACCCGGCCGCGGGGCGCCGTCGTCGCCCTGCCCGCCCCCGGGGACCGGCGGCCCTTGCCAGGCACGGCTCCGGGCGGCCTACGGTGCGAGGACATTCCCAGAACCATCAGGAACGGATCCGAAGGAGAGACGTGACCATGACCATCACGACCCTCACGCGCAAGACCGCCCTGACCGGCACGGGCGTGCTGGCCGCGCTCGCCCTCGCGGCCTGCGGCACCACGGCCGACAACGGCGACGACGGCTCCGCCTCGCTGGAGGTCGACGCCTCCTCGGCAGTGGCGAGCACCCCCGCCACGGAGGACGCCTCGACCACGTCAGCTTCTGCGTCGTCAGCCTCCTCCGCCCCGGCCTCGTCGACGGCCGCCGCGGCCGGCCGCGACTCGGCCACCGGCCAGGCCGACGACCCCGCCTCCGCGGTGATCGACGCGGTCCTGGAGAAGTACGGCGACGGCATCATCGTCGGGGTGGATGCCAACGACGACGACACGACCTGGGAGGTCGACGTCGTGGTGGACAAGGAGGTGAAGGAGCTGGACGTCACCGCCGACGGCGACATCACCGAGACCGACCGCGAGTCGGATCCCGAGGACGTCCAGAAGGCGAAGGACGCCGAGGTCACCGCCCAGCAGGCGCTCGACACCGCTCGAAAGGGCCGTGACGGGGTGACCCTGGACGAGATGGACCTGGACGACGACAACGGCACCCTCCAGTGGGAGGTCGAGTTCGACCGCGAGGACGGCTCCGACGGCCCCGAGGTCGAGATCGACGCCACGTCCGGGGAGGTGCTCACGGTCGACGAGCACTGACGCCGGGTGGCCGACGGACCGCCGTTTCGCGAACGAAAACGCGTCTGGGGCCGCCGTTTCGCGAACGAAAACGGGTGGGGGTCAGTCGTCGGCGCGGAGGGCCCGGCGGCGCGTCTCCAGTTCCATGAGCTCGGCGTTCAGGCGCATGAACTCGTCGTGGTCGCCCTCGGGGCCGAGGCGCTGGAGCTGTCCCAGCAGCTCCTCCTTGCGGTGCACGATCTGCAGGGAGAACAGCCGGTTCATGATGTCCCGGCAGTAGCGGTCCACGTCCTCCGGGGTGCGGGCGGGCAGGTCCCGCACGGCCAGCTCGGAGACGACGCCGGCCACCTCCCCCGGCGCGGCGTCCCGCACCGCGTCCACCCAGCGCGACGGCGTGGCCCCGGCCGTGCCGGCGACCTTCACCGCGTGGTGCACGGCCGCGTACTGCGGGATGGTGAACCGGGCCTGGTAGAACGCCGTCCACTGCTCGGCCGAGAGCAGGGTGGGATGCTGGAGCACCACCTCGAGGGACTCGCGTTCGCGCCGGGCGGCCGGGTCCCGCGGGTCCACGGGCACGATCAGCGCGGGCCGGGGCGCGGCCGGCTCCTCACCCGGAGCCTGGCCGGCGTTCGCCCCCTCGGGGGCCCGCTCCGGGGCGGGCGTGCGCTCGGCGCTCCCGCCGGAGGGGCCGCCCCGCCGTCGTCCGCGCAGCTCCTGGGCCACGGCGCGGCTGACCACGTTGGGGTCCATGCCGAGCCAGCCTGCGAGCTCCCGCTCGTAGCCGGGGCGCAGCACCGAGTCCTTGATTCCGGCCACGATCGGCGCGGCGTGCCGCAGGGCCCCCGCCCGTCCCTCGACCGTGTTGAGGTCATAGTCCTTGAGCCCGGCGGAGATGGCGAACTCGAACAGGGGCCGGCGGGAGGCGATCAGGGCGCGCACCGCCTCCTCCCCCTGCTGCATGCGCAGGTCGCACGGGTCCAGGCCGTTCGGCTCCACGGCCACGAACGTCTTGGCGAGGAACCGGTGGTCCTCGTCGAACGCCTTGAGGGCGGCCTTCTGTCCGGCCGCGTCGCCGTCGAACGTGAAGATCACCTCGCCGCCGGTGCCGTCGTCGCTGATCAGGCGGCGGGCGATCTTGATGTGGTCCGCGCCGAACGCGGTGCCGCACGTGGCGACGGCGGTCTCCACCCCGGACAGGTGCGCCGCCATCACATCCGTGTACCCCTCGACCAGGACGAGCTGCCGCTCCTTGGCGATGGCCCGCTTGGCCAGGTCGATGCCGTAGAGCACCTGGGACTTCTTGTAGAGGGGCGTCTCCGGGGTGTTCAGGTACTTGGGCCCGGGGTCGTCCTCGAACAGCTTGCGCGCGCCGAAGCCGATCGTGTTCCCGGTCATGTCCCGGATGGGCCACAGCAGGCGCCCGCGGAAGCGGTCGTAGAGCCCGCGCTGGCCCTCGGAGAACAGGCCCGACGCGCGGAGCTCATCGTCGCGGAAGCCCTGCTGGCGCAGGTGGTCCAGCAGCGCGGACCAGCCCTGCGGGGCGTAGCCGAGGCCGAACTGCTCGGCGTGCTCCTGCGTGAATCCGCGGCCGGTGAGAAAGTCCCGGCCGGGCTGCGCGTCGGGGGCGGCCAGGCGGGCGCGGTAGAACTCGTCGGCCAGTTTGTTGGCCTCCAACAGGCGGCGACGCCGGCTGGTCTCGGCCCGGTCCGGGCCCTGGCCGTCCTCATAGTGGAGCTCCACGCCGGCGCGGGCGGCGAGCCGCTCGACCGTCTCCGTGAAGGTGGTGTGCTCCATCTCCATGAGGAAGCTGATGACGTCCCCGTGCTCGCCGCAGCCGAAGCAGTGGTAGGTCCCGACGCCGGGGCGCACGTGGAAGGACGGGGTGCGCTCGTCATGGAAGGGGCACAGCCCCTTGAACGAGCCGACGCCGGCGGAGCGCAGCGTGACGAACTCCTCCACGACGGCCTTGAGGTCGGCCCGCTCGCGGACGAGGTCGATGTCCTTGCGCACGATCAGTCCGGCCATGCGGACCATTCTAGGGAGCGCGGCGACGCGTCAGCCCCGGGCGGAACCGCCGCCTACGCTGGTGCGCATGCCCACCGCGCCCGGCCGCCCCGACGCCTCCCCCGCGCCCCTGCACGTGGCCGTCCGCACGCTCGACATCGCCACGCTCGCCGCGGTCGGCCACACCGCGGCCACGGCGGCCGGCGCGGTCTACGCCCACGCCGTGCAGCGCGGGACCGCCTCCTTCTGGCTGGACTCGGCCCTGCCCGACGGCGGTGAGGCCCGCTGGTCCATGGTGGGTGACGGCGTCGACGTGCTCGGCGAGGAGGAGGGCCGCATCCCCTCCCCGGGCCTGCGCCTGATCCGGCACGGCGACCCCGCGGACCCGGACCGGGCCTGGGCCGACCTGGCCGCCGCGGCCGCCCCGCGCGAGGTGCACGGCGGCGAGGGGCTGCCCCTGCGCGGCGGGCTCGTCGGCTGGCTGGGCTACGAGCTGGGCCTGGCGGACCTCGGCGTGACCCCGCCGCCGCCCCGTCCGGGTGACCCGGCGGCGCTGCCGGCCCAGTTCTGGGTGCGGCCCTCGCGGTACGCGGTCGCCGACCACGTCGCCGGGGCGCTGAGCTGCTGCGTCGTGTCCCTCGACGCCGACGCCGCCGAGGCGGCCGCCGACCGCTGGGAGGCGGACGTCCGCCGGGCGCTGGAGGCCGCGCGGACGTCCACCGAGGAGGTCGAGGTCGACGTCGACGCCCCGGAAGCCCCGGGCGTCTGGCGGGAGGACGGCGCCGCGTACGCCGAGCAGATCGCCCGATGCCGGGCCGCCCTGCACGCCGGGGACTCCTACGAGCTGTGCCTGACCACCCGTTTCGACGCCGACCCCGCCCTGCGAGTGGACCCGCTCGCGCTGTTCCGGGACCTGGCCGCACACCAGCCCGCCCCCTACGCCGCCCTCATGGAGCACGGCACGGGGGCCGAGCGCTGGGCCGTGGTCTCGGCCTCCCCCGAGCGGTTCCTCTCCGGCCGGGACGGCCGGTACAGCACCAAGCCGATCAAGGGCACCGCGGCCCGCCTGCCGGACCCGACCGAGGACGCCGCCGCGGCCGCCGCCCTCGCCGCCGACCCCAAGACCCGGGCCGAGAACCTCATGATCGTGGACCTGCTGCGCAACGACCTCTCCCGGGTGTGCGAGCCCGGCACCGTGCAGGTCCCCGCGCTCATGGCCGTCGAGTCCTACGCCACCGTCCACCAGCTCGTCTCCACGGTCACCGGCGTCGCCCGCGCCGGCGTCGCGCCCGTGGACGTGGTCCGCTCGCTGTTCCCCGGCGGGTCCATGACGGGGGCGCCGAAGAGGCGCACGGTGGAGCTGCTCGCCGCGTGGGAGGGCTCCCCGCGGGGCGTCTACTCCGGGGCGCTGGGGATGCTGGGCGCCGACGGCACGGTGGAGCTGAGCATCGTGATCCGCACGGCGGTGCTCTCCCCCACGACCCCGGACGCCCCTGCCCGGTGGAGCGTGGGCGCCGGCGGGGCGATCGTCGCCGACTCGGACGCGCACGCCGAGCACGAGGAGGTCCTGCTCAAGGCCCGCGGGCTGCGGCGGGCCCTGACGCGCGCGGCCGGGACCGCCTGAACCGCGACGGCACGGCATCCGCTCGGCCGAATCCGACCCTCCCACGCGCTCCCGGGACCCGGGAGGGTCGTCTTCGGACGAGTCAGTGATACAGAGCAGCACGGCCTGGTCGTCCCTAGGCTGGAACCATGAGCCCCACGCAGCCCTCCGACCCCGCCGCCCTGGGCGCCGTCCGTCGCCTGATCCTCGAGGCGGAGCGCCCCGTGGTGCTCACCGGGGCGGGCGTCTCCGCCGAGTCCGGCGTCCCGACCTTCCGTGACGCGCAGACCGGACTGTGGGAGCGGTACTCCCCCGAACAGCTGGCCACCGCGGAGGCCTTCGCCGCCGACCCCTCCCTCGTGTGGTCCTGGTATCTGTGGCGCGCGCGGATGGTCCGGGCCGTGGAGCCCAACGCCGGGCATCGGGCGCTGGCGGCCTGGCAGGCGCGCACACCGGCGCTGCGGATCGTCACCCAGAACGTGGACGACCTCCACGAGCGGGCCGGGGCCGACGTCCTCTCCCACCTCCACGGCTCGCTCTTCGCATTCCGCTGCGCGGAGTGCGACACCCCCGCGGACGTGGACCCGAGCGCGGTCGTCGCTCTGGCCGAGTCCGCCGCCCCCGGCTCCGAGGCGGGCCTGGAGGCGCTGATGCACCTGGAGCCGCCGTTGTGCGCGGCGTGCCGGCGGGGCCGCGTCCGCCCCGACATCGTGTGGTTCGGCGAGCTGCTGCCCGAGCGCGCGTGGGGCGACGCGCAGGCCGCCCTCGAGGAGTGCGACCTCTGCGTGGTGGTCGGCACCTCGGGCGTGGTCCAGCCCGCCGCCTCGCTCCCCTTCCTGGCGCTGGGGGCCGGGGCGCCCGTCGTCGAGGTCAATCCGGACCGCACTGCGCTGAGCGACGCCATGACCCACGTGCTGCGCGGCCCCGCGGGGACCGTGCTGCCGGCGCTGCTCGGCTGAACCGGGCTCAGAGCCAGACGCGCTGGAAGGTCTCCCCGCGCACCAGGGTGCGGTGCCACTCGATCGCGGTGGAGTCCGTCAGCGAGGCCACCTGGTCGATGACCACGCGGGCGCGGGCGGCGTCGTCGGCGGCGTCCTGGAAGTCCGCGGCGAACATCGGGTCGAGGTACCGGTCCCCCGTGGTCATGAGCAGGTCCACGAGCTCGGTGAGCAGATCGCGCTGCCGTGCGTAGAGCGGCTGACGCTGCTCGGAGGTCATCACGAACGCCGCCGCGATGCCCTTCATCACGGCGATCTCGTGCTCCGTGTGCGCGGGCACGACGACGTCGGCCGCGTGACGGGTCAGCGGCTCGTTGCCGAAGACCTCGCGGGTGGCGTCGAACGCCGCCGTGCAGAAGCGGCCGATCAGCTGGCTGGTCATGTCCTTCATGCCGGCGAGGGCGCGGCGGGAGCCGTCCATCTCCCCCATCCACACGTCCTGGGACTCCAGGCGCGTCAGGGCGGCGTCGATCTCCTCCAGGTCACCGCCCGGCAGGTACCAGTCGCGGGTGGTCTCCAGGACGCGGGCGCGGCGCTCCCCGGGCTCGGTGATCCACCGCAGCTGGAACGCGGAGTTGACCACACCGTCCTCGACGTCGTGCACGGAGTAGGAGATGTCGTCCGCGAGGTCCATGACCTGGGCCTCCATGGACTTCCGGGCCCCGTGCACCCCCTGCCGGAACCACTCGAACACGGGCAGGTCGTCCGCGTAGACGCCGAACTTCCTGGAGCGTTTCCCGTCGGGCCTGAGCGGGGCGTCCTCGCGCACCCACGGGTACTTGCACGCGGCGTCGAGGGCGGCGCGCGTGAGGTTCAAGCCCGCGGAGGACCCGTCCGGGAAGGACTTCTTCTGCTCCAGGCGGGCGAGCAGGCGCAGCGTCTGGGCGTTGCCCTCGAAGCCGCCGGCGGCCTCGGCGACGGCGTCGAGCGCCTTCTCCCCGTTGTGGCCGAACGGCGGGTGGCCGAGGTCGTGGGAGAGGCAGGCGGTGTCCACGAGGTCAGGGTCGCAGCCCAGGGAGCGGCCCAGCTCGCGGCCGATCTGGGCGACCTCCAGCGAGTGGGTGAGCCGGGTGCGGGAGAAGTCGTCCAGGTCCGGGGCCACGACCTGGGTCTTGGCGCCGAGGCGGCGCAACGCGGCCGAGTGCAGGACCCGCGCGCGGTCCCGCTCGAAGTCCGACCGGTAGGAGGACTTCGGCGGCTCGGCGAGCCAGCGCCGGCGGTCCCAGTCCGTGTACCCGGGCGTGGGCACGGGCCGGCCGGCGTAGGGCGGGCGGTCGGCCGGGCCGAAGAGGGTGGGCTGCGGCTCAGCCACCGGAGACGTCCAGCTCGGCGGCGTGGATCATGGCACGCTGCTCCTCGTTGAGCTCCCGGGAGTCCAGCCAGCCGTCCGGCAGGTGCGGACGCTTGGGGGCGCCGGCCCGGCCGCGGGGGCCCTCCGCGGGGGCGCCCGGGTAGGGCATGTCCCGGTCGAGGCGGTCCAGCAGCTCGCGCAGCGTGGCCAGGTTCGGCACGGTGGACAGGCCCGTGCGGACCTCCGAGCCCACGGGGTAGCCCTTGAAGTACCAGGCGACGTGCTTGCGGATGTCCCGCAGCGCCTTGACCTCGTCCCCGCCGAAGGTGTCCACGAGCAGTTCCGCGTGGCGGTAGAGGGTGTCCGCGACCATGCCGAGCGTGGGATGGAACCGCTCCGGCCGGCCCTCGAACGCGTTCTGGATGTCCCCGAACATCCACGGCCGACCCTGGCAGCCGCGGCCGATGACGACGCCGTCGACGCCGGTCTGCTCGACCATGGCGATCGCGTCCTCCGCGGACCAGATGTCGCCGTTGCCGAGCACGGGGATGTCCGGCAGCGCCTCCCGCAGGCGGGCGATGTCCTCCCAGACCGCCGTGCCCGAGTAGAACTGGCGGGTGGTCCGCCCGTGCAGGGCGACCGCGGCCACGCCCAGGTCGCGGGCGGTGCGGCCGGCGTCGAGGAACGTGAGGTGGTCCTCGTCGATGCCGCGGCGCATCTTCACGGTCACCGGGATGTCCTTCTTGGAGGCCTCGGTGACGGCCGCCTTCACGATCGAGGCGAACAGCTCCGACTTCCACGGCAGGGCCGAGCCGCCGCCGCGGCGGGTGACCTTGGGCACCGGGCAGCCGAAGTTCATGTCGATGTGGTCGGCCCGGTCCTCCTCGACCAGCATGCGCACCGCCGCGGCCGTGGTGACCGGGTCCACGGAGTACAGCTGCACCGAGCGCGGGACCTCGTCCGGGTCGTGCTGGATGATCCGCATGGACTCGGGCTTGCGCTCCACCAGGGCCCGGGAGGTCACCATCTCGTTCACGTACAGCCCGCCGCCGTACTCGCGGCACAGGCGGCGGAACGCGGTGTTCGTGATGCCGGCCATCGGGGCCAGCACCACCGGGACGTCCACGGTGATCGGGCCGAGCTTCAGCGGGGGCAGGTTCAGGCGGTCCGAGCGCGGGGCGGCGTGGCCGCCCTCGTGCAGCTGGTCGTCGTCGGCGATGCGGCGGCCCGCGCCGGCGGACTTGGCGTAGTGCGGGTCCACGGCGGCGTCGGGAAGGGTGTGGGAAGCAGTCATGTCCCCGCCATCATCCCACCGCCGTCAAGTCGACGGGCCGGCGTCAGCGGGCACCGCGGCGTCGACGCGCGGCCGGTCAGCGGGCCTCATCCAGCACCGCGGCGACCCGCTCCCCGCCGAACATCTGCGCGGTCTGCCGGGCGGAGGGGGTGCCGGCGTCCGGGTCGGCCCCGGCGGCCAGCAGCAGGCACATGGAGGCGACGTCGCCCTTGAACGTGGCGCAGGTCAGCGGGCGCTGGCCGCGGTCATTGGCCTTCTCCACGTCCGCGCCCACGCGGATCAGCATCTCCACCACGGCCGGCTGGTCGTGGTAGGCGGCCAGGGTCAGGAACGTGTCCCCCTTGCCGTTCTGCAGGTCCGGGTTCAGGCCGGCCACGATGTACGCCTCGAGCGTGTCCACGTCGCCGGTGCGGGCGGCGTCGAACATGCGCCCGGCCAGCTCGAGCATCTCCGGCGAGGGCCCTGCGCTCTCCACTGCAGGCTCGGCGGGCGGGGTGGCCGGTGCGTGCTGGCCCTGGGTGTCCTGGTGCTCGGTCATGCCCTCCAGTGTGCCCGCTCGCTCAGGCGTCTGTCCGGGTCCAGGCGGCGCGCATCACGTCGTAGGCGCCGGGCTCGGCACCCTCCACGCCCTCCGGGATCACGTTCTGCATGACCATCGCGAGGGTGCCGCCCTGCAGGCGGACCGCCACCGTCCAGCCCCAGCCGGAGTACTCCATGGACACGGCGACGCCCTCGCCCTCCACGGGGTGGGCATCCCCCTCCGGCGACGACGACGCCCCCTCCAGCACGCGGATCTCCGGGGCCTGGTGGAAGGAGTCGGTCAAGGCGGCGGTGACGCGGCCGGCGTCGTCGGGACGGCCGATGACGAGGTGGCCGGCCTGCTCGCCCTGGTCCGGGTGCACCCAGGTGTAGTCGAGCGCGAGGGCGGCGCCGCCGGCGACGGGCGTGAGGCGCGCGGCGGACGGGCCGGAGGAGAACTCGTCCGTGGGGTACAGGCGGAAGCCGCAGGTGCCGGTCCAGTCGGTCGCGGAGGGGAGGCTCATGCCCTCGATCCTGCCACCGGGCCCCGCCTGGGAACACCCGGAGATACTTCATTGTTGAACGAGCCATGACCACGAAGAACCTCGGATTCCTCAACTTCGGGCACTGGATCCACCGCCCGCGGGTGGGCCGGCGACCCGTGGAGCCGGACGCGAAGCAGGCTATCGACGACGTCGTCCAGATGGCGGTGGACGCCGAGGCCGCCGGCCTGGACGGCGCGTGGATCCGCATCCACCACTTCCAGCGGATGTTCTCCTCGCCGTTCCCGATCCTCACCGCCATGGCCGCGCACACCGAGCGCATCCACCTGGGCACCGGCGTGATCGACCTGCGCTACGAGAACCCCCTGTACATGGCCGAGGCGGCCGCCACGACGGACCTGCTCGCCGGCGGCCGGCTCGAGCTCGGCGTCTCCCGCGGCTCCCCCGAGGCCGCCCGGGACGGTCAGGCGCAGTTCGGCTACGAACTCGCCGACGGGCAGACCTGGTCCGACGTGGCCCGCGAGCGCGGCCGCCGCCTCCTGGCCGGCGTGCGCGGCGAGGGCATCGCGACGCCGGACCTCTCCTCCGGCTGGGCGCACAGCTCCGCACCGCTGCGCATCGAGCCGCATTCCCCCGGGCTCGCGGACCGCATCTGGTGGGGCTCCGGCACGGTGGGCTCCGCGGTGGAGGCCGCGAAGGACGGCTACGGCATGCTCTCCTCCACCCTCCTGCTGCAGGACGACGGCCGCCCCTTCCACGTGCAGCAGGCCGACCAGATCGCCCGGTACCTCGAGGCGTACGAGGCCGGGGGCCACACGACCCCGGCGCGCACGGCGGTGACCCGCTCGGCGTTCGTCATCCAGGACCACGAGGACGAGCTGTACTTCGGACGCGACCGCCACTCGCGGGACTCCTCCGGCCACCTCGACGGCGGCGCGGCCCGCTCCGGCCCCACCTACGCGGGCTCGGCGGAGGAGGTCGCGGAGCTCCTCGCCGCGGACGACGCCGTCCAGGCCGCGGACTGGGTGCTGTTCGCCAACCCGAACCAGCTCGGCGCGGAGTACAACGCGAAGCTCTTCGCGGGCTGGGCCGAGGTCTGGCGGCTGCTCGGCTGGGACTCCTGAGCGGGCGGGGCCCGCGGGGCACGTCCCGGCCGGACGTGACGCCGCCGGAGGCGTGACACCCTGGAGCGCGTGACGTCCGCCCCCGCCGACACCCCGCGCATCGACCGACGCGCCGCAACCCGTTCCCGCTGGGCCGCGACCGCGGCGTTCTTCACCAACGGCGCCCTCGCGGCCGCGATGATCCCGCACTACCCACAGGCCAAGGCCGCCTTCGGCCTCGACCCCGCGGGATTCGGGCTGCTGGTGACCGTCATGACCCTCGGCGCGGCCTGCGCGGGGCCGGCCGGCGCGCCGATCCTGCGCCGGGCCGGGTCCCGGGCCACCGTCCTCTGGGGATCCCTGGCGATCGCGGTGGTCCTCACCGGCGCCGGCCTGGCGCTGGACCTGGGCGCGCGATCCGACGCCGCGGGCCCGTGGCTGGGGGCCTATGCGGCGGCCGTGTTCGCCTCCGGCCTGTGCGACGCCGTCGTGGACACCGCACAGAACGCCCAGGGCCTGCGCGCCCAGCACGCGCTCGGCCGACCGGTGCTGACCTCGATGCACGCAGGCTGGTCCCTCGGGGCGGCCGTCGGCGCGGCGCTGGGAGCCGCCGCGGTGGGCGCGGGCGTCCCCGCCGGACTGCACCTCGGCCTCAACGGGGCCGCCTGCGTGCTCCTGCTGGCCCTGACCCTGCCCCGGTTCCTGCCGGACACCCCCGACCACGCCCCGGCCCCGGCCCTGCTGACGGCCGACGACCCCGGGCCGGAATCCGAGGCGACGCCGGCGTCGCACCGCCACCCCTGGCTCCTGCTGGCCCCCATCGTGGTGATCTCCATGGCCGGCTTCTCCGTCGAGGAGTTCGGCAACTCGTGGACGTCCCTGTTCCTCCAGGCCGAGCGTGGACTGGACCCTGCCACCGCCGGCCTGGGCGCCAGCACCCTCCTGGGCGCCCAGTTCCTCGGCCGGTTGACCGGGGATCGCGTGCTGGCCGCGCTGGGACGCACGCGCGCGCTGACCGGGGGGCTCGCCGTCGTGCTGGCGGGGCTGACGGTCACCCTGCTGGTGCCGACGCCCGCCGCGATGTTCACCGGCCTGGCGCTGGCGGGGCTGGGCTCCGCCGTCGTGGTCCCGACCGCGTTCGCGCTCGCCGACGAGGTGCCGGGCCTGCCCGCCCAGACTGGGCTCGCGGTGGTCAGCTGGCTGATGCGCCTGGCGGGACTGGGCCTGTCCCCGCTGGTCGGCCTGCTGGCCGGCGTCCTGCCGCTCACGGCCGCGCTCGGCGCATTCGTGGTGCTGGCGGCCCTGGGGACGGTGCTGGCGCTCACCCTCCGGGCCCCGCGTCTGGCCCCCGACTTCCGCTAGAGGAGCAGTCGCTTCCTCGGCAATCCACCGGGATGGAAGCGACGGTCTCCTCAGCGAAAGTCCGGGGGACGATGGCGGCGCGGCCGCGCGGACTCCGACGCCCGGGATGACGAGGTGTTCGACCCCGAGGCCATCGAGTCCGCCAGGGAGCGGCTCGACGCCAAGCAGATCGCCCCGGAGGAGCGGGCGGGTCAGACGCCCGACGTCGGATGAACGGCGCGTCCGCGGTGCCCGGCCCCGACGGCGAGGATGAGGCCCAGCACCGCGAAGCCCACGGCCAGCAGGCCCACCCCGCCGACGCCGCCGACCACCGTGGCCCCGTAGTCCGGCTCGAACATCCACGCCAGGCTCGCCGCGGTGATCAGACCCATGACGACGGCCGTCGCTGCGTGGAGCATCCGGGCGCCGCCGGAGGCGTGCGCGGCGGCCGTCGCCGAGGAGATCGTGAAGTAGCCGCCCACGAACACGGAGAGCATCTCGATCGAGTCCTCGAACACCCCGGGCACGGCCAGGGAGACCACCAGCCAGGCGATCGCCAGCAGCGCCGAGACGACCTCGGCCGCGCGGAGCGGGGCCAGTACGGCAGACAGGTGGCCCCGCTCGGCCATCGCTGAGAGGCCGCGCGCCGTGGGGATCAGGGTGGAGCCGATCGCGCCCACGCAGGACACCACGACGCCGGCCATCACCACGGGGTGTGTCAGCGCGGCGACGGCGGCCGGGTCCTCCGAGGCGCCCAGCGCCGAGAACACCAGGAAGATCGCCGCCAGCAGCCCCAGCGAGACCGCCGCGGAGCGGCGCGGAACGCCCCGGTGCGACTCCTCGGAGAGCGCGTAGACGGCGTCGAACCCCCAGAACGCGAACACGGCGAGCAGCACCGCGTGCACCCAGTCCTGCACCGTCCCCGCGGGCGGGAGCGGCGTCAGGCCCACCCGGGCCAGCACCCACGCCAGGTACGCGGTGGCCGCCACCTGGACGAGGACCCCCGCGGTCTGGACGGCCGCCGTGATCCGCACGTTCGCCGAGGCCAGGGCGGTCGCCGCCGCGATGATGCCCGCGCCGATCAGGACCTTCACGCCCGCGCCGAGCCCGGGCAGCCACGCGTCCAGGGCGACGTAGGCAAGCCCGGAGGTCGCCACGATCCCCGTGAGGGCGAGGCACCAGCCCGCCGTCCAGCCGAGCACGGGGTGGCCCGTGACCGCCCACGAGTACACGGACCCCTTGTCCGGCTCACGCTCGTCGTTCGCGGACATCCCCGCCCACACGCCGAGGATCGGCAGCAGCGCCAGCAGGTAGGCCAGCGGCGCCCCCGAGCCCACCAGGCCGACGACGAGCGGCACCGTCACGACGGCGGAGTAGACCGGCGCCACCGACGAGGTGGACACGGACACGGACTGGTGCGTGCTCAGCACGGGAGGCCTCCTCAGCCGTCGATGATGTTCGGGACGAACCGGCACAGGGCGTCGGTGACGGGGCCGTCCGACTCGCGGATGCCCACCCCGAAGCACTCGTCCCCGACCATCCAGGTGCCCAGCACCGGGCGGTTGGGGGCGCCGTCGGGCGCCGGGAAGTCCGGCAGGCCGTGGAACTGCTGGTACACGTGCCCCTCCGCACCCCAGCGGCCCGCGGCGGAGCTGACGTCCCCGGCGCGGGAACGGATCTCGATGCCCGCGCCCTCGCGGCCGTGCAGCGGCTTCCGGACCCACTCGCGCAGGCCGCCCCGGTCGTTCAGGAACGTGGGCAGCAGCAGCTCATGGCCCGGGTAGAGGTGCCACAGGGCCGCGGTGAGCGCCTTGGTGGAGAGGAGCATCTTCCAGGGCGGCTCGATCCACCGGACCTCGTCGTCGAGCTTCAGCCGCGGCCCGAAGCGCTCGGTGACCATGTCCTCCCACGGGTACAGCTTGAAGATCCGGCGCAGGTACCGCAGGTCCGCGCCCACGAAGCGCAGCCGCTCCGTGTCGAAGCCGATCTGGCTCATCAGCAGGGACTCCCCCCTGACGCCGGCCTGCTCGGCGGCGTCGCGCAGCACCGCCACGGTCATGGCGTCCTCGCCGGTCTCGTCCAGCTCGGTGTGGGCGAAGTGCACGCGCGCCGGGGTCCCGTCCGCCTCCGGCGGGGCGATCCGCCGCCAGCGGTCCGTCAGCGCCTCGAAGATCCCGTTCCACTGGTCCACGGCGTCCCCGAACACGTCCTCCTTCCAGAACCACTGGCACACCGCGGCCTCCACCAGCCCGGTGGGCGTGTCCGCGTTGTACTCCAGGAGCTTGGTCGGCGCGTCCGGGCCGGAGTAGACCAGGTCGAAGCGCCCGTAGAGGCTCGGCTCCCCGGCGTTCAGGGAGTCGACGGCGAGCTGCGCCGCCTCCCGGGGGATGCCGAGTGCCCGCCACGGCGAGCCGGGGACGGACTGCTCGTCCGCGAGGAAGCGGGCGGCCTCCAGGGACATGGC
The DNA here is from genome assembly GCF_020097155.1 of Micrococcus porci. Lineage (NCBI taxonomy): Bacteria > Bacillati > Actinomycetota > Actinomycetes > Micrococcales > Micrococcaceae > Micrococcus > Micrococcus porci. The sequence goes on from NZ_CP083691.1 coordinate 2,390,374, forward strand.
GTGCAGCCGCTCCGAGGCCTGTTCCAGGTGCTCCACCTCGGCCATGGTCAGCGCGTAGCAGGCGGACTCGTTCCAGTAGTGGGTGACGGTCCCGTCCGGGTGGACGGTCTCGTCGAACACGAGCCCCTGGGAGGCGATGGTGCGCTCCCAGCCGGGGCGGGGGGCCATGACGCGGCGTTCCATGGGGTCTCCTCGGGTGCGGGCAGGCGGCGGGGGCAATGCGGGGCGCGGGGGGGCTCAGGAGCCGGCGCCGCCGCCCTTGGAGCCGAAGCCGCCCCTGGACACGGTGCCGGACTTCGCGAACTCCCCTCCGGAGGACGGGACCTTCGTGGTGGTGCCCGTCCCGGGGCGGGTCGTGAGGCCTCCGCCGGCGCGTTGGCCGACGGCCGGGACGGTGCGCCCGCCGGCGAGCGGGATGAAGTACCAGCCCGTGCGGTGGCCGGCGTGGGCGTGGGAGGTGCCGGCGGAGTCGTCGCAGTCCTCGTCCGGCACGCGCTCCTGCGTGGTCTCGTCCCGGCAGACCTGCGCATAGTCCTCGGAGGTCTGCCGGTAGTCGGGGTCCGGGCCGCAGCCGGTCATCGCGGCGGCCAGGGCGAGGGTGCCGCCGAGGGCGAGGGTGCGCGAGGCCCGACGGCGGAGGAGCGGCGTCGGGAAGGTGTCGGTCATGGATCCATTCTGCCGTGCCCCGGCCGTGTGCCGGGCCGAGGGGCTCAGTCGTCGTCGAACTCGCCGGCGAGGGCCTGCGCCGCGAGGCGCTCCTCCGTGGCGGCCTGCCAGACCTCCTTGGCGGCGCCGCCGTTGAGCACCACCAGCAGCACGCCCACGATGATGTCCGCCCAGCCGGAGGCGGTCAGCGCGGTCGCCCCGGCCAGGGCGATCAGCACGATGCCGGCGATCAGGTCGTTGCGGGCGGCGAGCCATGCCGCCCGCGTGAGGGATCCGCCGTCGGCTCGGAAGCGGGCCAGCAGGCCCACGCACACCAGGTTGACCAGCAGGGATCCGACGCCGGTCCAGAACAGGGGGCCGGTGGCGGGCGGCTCGGGGTCGCCGACCTTCACCGCGGCCATCGCGAGCGCGGCGATCGCCGGGAGCACGATGATCCCGGCCATCACCTTGCCGACGCGCGCCCGCCGGGCCAGCGGCCAGCCGAGGGCGATCACGATGAGCATGTTCACCGCGAAGTCCTCGAAGAAGTCCACGGAGTCCGCCACCAGGGACACCGAGCCGATGCCGAGCGCCACGCCGATCTCCACGAGCATGTAGGCGAGGTTCAGCAGGGACACCGCGAGGACGGTGCCACGCAGGGCGCGCACGCGGGCGGGGTCGGGCCGGGGATGCGAGGTCTCCGTCATGGCATCCATCATCTCTCCACTTTCGCTCGACGAACCGTCGCAACTTCGCCGACGTCGTGCCGAGGTAGCGACGGTGTCCCGAGCGAAAGTGCGGGGCGCGGGGGCGCGCGGGAGCAGGGTCGGGAGGGGTCAGGAGGGGTCGGTCGCCCAGACGCGGGTGTCCACGAGCGTGCCCGCCGCGCGCTTGGCCAGCAGCGCGTCGAGGATCGGCTCCAGGGCGGTCATCGCCTCGTCGGCCTCGACCTGCACGGGGTGCTGGGCCACCAGCAGGGCGAGCAGGTCGCCCACGGCCAGCTGGGCCTCCTCGAGGCCCAGGGACGGGTCCCAGCCGAGCAGCACGTCCGCGGGGGCGTCCTGCCGCTCGGCCGTGTAGGACACCGCGAACGCCTGGATCGTCCCGCCCTCCTCGCGCGGGGCGTCGCGGAGCACGACGGCGCCGGCCGCCCCGGTCTGCGGGCCGAGGATCAGCTGCTGGGCCGCCCCCACGGACATCTGCGAGGGGTCCCACGCGTGGGCGGCGTCGTAGAACGCGGCCACGGCGCGGGTGAGCTCGACGGAGCCGGTGGAGATCTCCTCCAGCACGCGCCCCTCCGGGTGCTCCTCGTCCCGCAGCGCGGGCAGGGCGATCACGCCGGGGGCCACGGCGATCCGCCGCGAGCGCTGCACGGGCGTGAACCCGGCCGCCACGAGGAACCGCTCGGTGGCGGCGACCTGCGCGGCGTGCGCTTCCGCCCCGGCCGCGCCGGCCTCCGGGGCCTCCCCCGGAGCCGCCTCCACGACCTCCCCGCCGCCCACGGGCACGCGGGAGGCGACGGCGAAGCGCGCCTTCAGCTCCGTCGTCGGCACGGCGCCGGCCTCGTGGGCCGCGGCGACGAGCCCGCGCAGCGCCTCCAGCAGGGCGCGGCCCACGCCACGGCCGCGGACCGTGCGGGCGACCTCGCCGTAGACCCAGAGACGTCCCGGGTGCAGGGGCTGCGCGAACGCCACGGCGGCGCCCACGGGGACGCCGTCCTCCTCGGCCACGAGCGTGCGCCGCCACGGGGAGTCCGCGTCGGCCGCGAGCATGGCCCGGTCCTGGTGCTGCTGCACGTCGGCCGGGTCCCCCCAGACCTCGAGCAGGCGCAGGTCGTCGCCCTCCGCCCAGGGGCGGAGGACCACCTCGCCGCCGGAGACGGCGGCGGTCAGGGCGGGGGCGTCGTCGTCGTGCCGGGGGCTCACTTGGTCAGCCGCTCCGCGAGGTAGGCGCGGACCTGGGCGAGGGCCACGCGCTCCTGGGACATGGTGTCGCGCTCGCGGATGGTCACGGACTGGTCCTCGAGGGTGTCGAAGTCCACGGTGATGCAGAACGGGGTGCCGATCTCGTCCTGGCGGCGGTAGCGGCGGCCGATGGCGCCGGAGTCGTCCGTCTCGATGTTCCAGTGCGCGCGCAGCTCGGCGGCCAGCCTCTGGGAGGGCTCCTGCAGCTCCAGCTTCTTGGACAGCGGCAGCACGGCGGCCTTGACCGGCGCCAGGCGCGGGTCCAGCTTGAGCACGGTGCGCACGTCCACGCCGCCCTTGGCGTTGGGGGCCTCGTCCTCGGTGTAGGCGTCCACGAGGAACGCCATCATGGAGCGGGTCAGGCCGAAGGACGGCTCGATCACGTACGGCGTGTAGTGCACGTCGTTGGCCTGGTCGAAGTACTGCAGCTTCGCGCCGGAGGCGTTCGCGTGGGACGTGAGGTCGTAGTCGGTGCGGTTCGCGACGCCCATGAGCTCGCCCCAGCCGTCGCCCCCGGCGAAGCCGAACCGGTACTCCAGGTCGATGGTGCCGTCCGAGTAGTGGGCGCGCTCCTCCTCCGGGACGTCGAACTTCCGCAGGTTCGCCGGGTCGATGCCGAGGTCGATGAACCAGTCCCAGCAGGCCTCGACCCAGGTGTCGAAGTGCTCCTTCGCCTCCGCCGGGGGCACGAAGTACTCGATCTCCATCTGCTCGAACTCGCGGGTGCGGAAGATGAAGTTGCCGGGGGTGATCTCGTTGCGGAACGCCTTGCCGATCTGGCCGATGCCGAACGGCGGCTTCTTGCGGGAGGCGCCCAGCACGTTGAGGAAGTTCACGAAGATGCCCTGCGCCGTCTCCGGGCGCATGTAGTGCAGGCCCTCCTCGTTGTCCACGGGGCCGAGGTAGGTCTTGACCAGGCCGGAGAACATCTGCGGCTCGGTCCACTTGCCGGTGGTGCCGCAGTCGGGGCAGGTGATCTCCTCCATGCCGGCGGCGGCGCGGCCCTTCTTGGCCTCGAACGCCTCGAGCAGGTGGTCCTGGCGGTGGCGCCTGTGGCACTGCTGGCACTCGACCAGCGGGTCGGTGAACGTGGCCACGTGGCCGGAGGCCTCCCAGACCTGGCGCGGCAGGATGATGGAGGAGTCCAGGCCCACCATGTCCTCACGGGAGCGCACGAAGGTCCGCCACCACTCGGCCTTGATGTTCTCCTTGAGCTCGACGCCGAGGGGCCCGTAGTCCCACGCGGAGCGGGAGCCGCCGTAGATGTCACCGGCCTGGAACACGAAGCCGCGGCGCTTGGCCAGGTTGATCACGTTGTCCAGCGGGGACTTGGCAGCCATGGGGGCATCACTTCCGTCGTTCGGTGCAGCGGGGGACCACGACGACGACGGCGCGCCCGGGCTCTGCGGGGCGCGCCTCGTCTCGTCGCGGACCAGCCTACCGGGGACAATGGGGGCCATGACCTCCTCTTCCGACGTCCAGCCCCTGCCGATCCGCGACGAGTCCATCCGCCTGGGACAGGCGCTCAAGCTCGCGAGCCTCGTGGAGGACGGCGCGATGGCCCGGGACGTCGTCCAGGACGGGATGGTGTCCGTGAACGGCGAGGTGGAGACCCGCCGCGGCCGGCAGCTCCACGACGGGGACGTCGTCGAGTTCAACGGCGAGGAGATCGTGGTCGAGGCCGGCCAGTCCTGAGCGGGGGGCGGACCGCCGCCGCCCTCGGGCCCGGGGCTGAGCCCCGGGCCGGCAGGCCTCAGAGCACGACGTGCGTGAGGTACTCCCGGACGTGCCCGAGCTCCTGCGGGCTGATGGCGTGCGGCAGGCCCGCGTAGACGACCTTGGTGAGGTCGGTGTGGGCGGTGAGCCAGCCGTGGGACTCCTCCACGCGCTGCGCGGAGATGATCGGGTCCTCCTGACCGCGGCCCCAGAAGACCTTCGGCGTGACGGCATCCACGGTCTCGTCGGCGGGGAACAGGCCCTCGAGCTCGGGCTCGACGTGCAGCGGGTCCACGACGAAGCCGGAGAGCGCCACGGTGGCGGCGTAGGCGGCCGGGTCCAGCCGCAGCAGGGAGGTGGCCATGGCCATGCCCTGGGAGAAGCCGAGCAGGCTCACCGTGCGGAAGCCGCCGCTCACGCCCGGCAGCCAGGCGTGCAGGTCCTCGACGGCGGCGCGCACGGCCCCGGCGTCCGAGCCGATCTCCCCGGTGGCCGGGTCCTGGGTGAGGGGGAACCAGGCGGCGCCGCCCTGCGGCAGGTCCATCGGGGCGCGCACGGCCAGGGCCGTGAAGGCCTCGGGCAGCTGGGGCACCAGGCCGAACAGGTCGTCCTCGTCGGCGCCGTAGCCGTGGAGGAGCACGAGCAGGTGCTCGGTGCGCTCGCCCTCCGGGCGGGACCAGCGGACGGCGAAGGGGGCGGGGTCGCGGGGGGTGGTGTCGTTCACGGGGCGACTCTACGCGGGCGTGCCAGGAGGCACTCGGCGTGCGCTGCGGGTGACCGGGGGACACGGTGTCGGCTGGCCCCCGGCCCCGCCCGTCGGCATCATGGAGACCATGAGCCCACTCACGAACACAGCCGACTCCGAGCCTCCCCACGCCGAGGGCCACGCCTCCGCGGAGCCGGCCCACCCCTGGCGCCGCTACGTGGCCGTCGGGGACTCCTTCACCGAGGGCATCGGCGATCCCGACCCCGAGCGCCCCGGCTACCACCGCGGCTGGGCCGACCACCTCGCCGAGGAACTGGCGCGCCTGACCCCCGCCGGCGAGGAGTTCTCGTACGCCTCGCTGGCCGTCCGCGGCAAGCTGATGGACCAGATCCGCGCCGACCAGATCGACCCTGCGGTCGAGCTCGCCCCGGACCTCGTGAGCATCTGCGCCGGCGGCAACGACATCCTCCGCCGCGCCGACCCGGACGAGACCGCCCTGCACCTGGACGACGCCGTCGGCCGCCTGGCGGAGACCGGGGCCACCGTGCTGCTGTTCAACGTGCCGGACATCAAGGAGACGCCCGTGCTCGCGCGCATCCGCGGCCGCGTGGCGATCTACAACGAGAACATCCGCACCGTCGCCGCCCGGCACCACGCCGTCGTCGCGGACATGTGGAGCCTGAAGGACCTCGCCCGCCCGGAGATGTGGGCCCCGGACCGCCTGCACTTCTCCCCCGTGGGCCACCACACGATCGCCGCGATGGCCCTGGACACCCTCGGCGTCGAGCACGAGCTCGAACCCCTCTCCCCCAAGCGCGCCGCCCCGCGGACGTGGCGCGAGGCCCGGGTCGACGACGCCCGCTGGGCCCGCACCCACCTGGTGCCGTGGGTCGGCCGCCGCCTGCGCGGCGTCTCCTCCGGGGACGGGATGCAGCCCAAGCGCCCGCTGCCCGCCCCGCTGTTCGGCGCGGACATGCCCCACGGCTCGGACTACACCGAGCACGCCGCGGACTGAGCCCCGCGCTCGGGGCTCAGAGCTCGAGCGTCCGCCGCAGCTCGTCGGCGATCTGCCCGTACTCGGTGAGGAAGCCGTCGTGGCCGATCGGCGAGTGGATGGTGTGCACCGGGACCTCGCCCGGCAGGAGGGACGCCAGGCGCTCGGACTCCGCGGGGAAGTACAGCCGGTCGGAGTCCACCGCTGCGACGAACGCCCGCCCCGGGTAGGAGGCGAGGGCGGCCTCGACGCCGCCGCGGCCCCGGCCGACGTCGTGGCTCATCAGGGCCTCGGTGAGCGCCACATAGGAGCCGGCGTCGAACCGGCCCACCAGCTTGGAGGCCTGGTGGTCCAGGTAGGACTCCACCTGGTAGCGGCCCACGCGCTCCCCCGACGCCGTGCCCAGCGGGTCCTCCGCGCCCTGCGGCTCCCGGCCGAACCGGTGCTGCAGCTCGGCGGCGGAGCGGTAGGTGGTGTGCGCGATCCGGCGGGCGATGCCCAGCCCCGTCACCGGGCCCGGGCCCGGGTGGTAGTCGCCGCCCCGCCACTCCGGGTCCAGCCGGATGGCGTGGGTCTGGGCCTGCGCCCACGCGATCTGCTCCGCCGAGGAGCTCGCCGTGGAGGCCAGCACCGCCACGCCGCGCACCAGGTCCGGGTGGGAGACGGCCCACTCGATGGCGCGCGCGCCGCCCATGGACCCGCCGATCACGGCCTGCAGCGCGGTGACGCCGAGCGCGTCGAGGAGGCGGCGCTCGGCCGCCACGGCGTCCCGGATGGTGACGAACGGAAACCGGCCGCCCCAGGGCGCACCGTCCGGGGCCGGTGAGGACGGCCCCGTGGAGCCGTCGCAGCCGCCGAGCATGTTGGGTGCGACGACGAACCAGCGGTCCGTGTCCACGGCCAGGCCCGGCCCGATCAGCTCCTCCCACCAGCCCGCGGACTCGTCGCGGCGGTGGGAGGCCACGTGGGAGTCGCCCGTGAGGGCGTGCAGGACGAGCACGGCGTTGGCGCCGTCCTCGGCGAGCGTGCCCCACGTCTCGAAGGCGAGCTCGACGCCCGGCAGGCGTCCGCCGGCCTCGAGCTCCAGCGGGCCCACGGAGAGCGTGCGGAACTCGCCGGCGGGGAGGCGGTCGGCCGGCCGCGCGTCGTGCGGGGCGGCGGAGCGGGCGGAGGGGGCGGCCTCGCCCTGCGGGCCTTGGTGCGGACGATGGGCGGCGTGGCCGGGCAGGATGCGGGGGTCGATGGCGGTCATGGCCCTCAGTCCTGCTCGGCGGCATCGGCGGCGTCGAGGGCGGCGGCCGCGGCCGCGAAGCCCTTGTCCAGGTCTGCGAGGATGTCCTCCACGTCCTCCAGGCCCAGGGAGAGCCGCACCAGCCCCGGTGTCACCCCGGCGGCGCGCTGCTCGTCCTCGGCCAGCTGGGCGTGCGTCGTCGACGCCGGGTGCACCACCAGCGAGCGGACGTCCCCGATGTTCGCCACGTGGTGGTGCAGCTCGAGGCCGTCCACGAAGGCGGCCCCCGCGGCGGCACCCCCCGCGATCTCGAAGGACACGAACGCGCCGGCGCCCCGGGGCAGCAGCTCCTGGGCGCGGGCGTGCCACGGGCTGGACTCGAGCCCGGGGTGGGACACGGACTCCACCTGGGGGTGGCCCTCCAGGTGGCGGGCCACGGCCAGCGCGCTGGCGACGGCCCGGTCCATGCGCAGGGACAGGGTCTCCAGGCCCAGGTTCACCAGGAACGCGTTGAACGGGGAGATGGCCGAGCCGTAGTCGCGCAGCAGCTGCACGCGGGCCTTGAGGACGAAGGCGAGGTTCGCTCCGAGGGGCGAGCCCACGCCCAGGTCCCGGGCGTAGACCAGGCCGTGGTAGGACTCGTCCGGCTCGTTGAACCCCGGGAACCGCTCCGGGTCCCGCGCGAAGTCGAACCGGCCGGAGTCCACGATCACGCCGGCCATCGCGGCCGCGTGCCCGCCGAGGTACTTCGTGGCGGAGTGGACCACGACGTCCGCCCCGTGCTCGAACGGCCGCAGCAGGTAGGGGGTCGTGAGGGTGTTGTCCACGATCAGGGGCACCCCGGCGTCGTGGGCCGCGGCGGCGACCCCGGCCACGTCCAGCACGTCCCCGCGCGGGTTCCCCAGGGCCTCCGCGAAGAAGGCCTTGGTCTCCGGGCGGGCCGCGGCGCGCCAGGCGTCCAGGTCGTCGGGGTCCTGCACGAAGGTGACCTCGACGCCGACGCGCGCCAGGGTGTGCTTGAACAGGTTCTGCGTGCCGCCGTAGAGGGAGGCGGAGGCGACGACGTGGTCACCGGCGCCGGCCACGTTGAGGATCGCGAACGTGGTGGCCGACTGGCCCGAGGCCAGCAGGAGGGCGCCCACACCGCCCTCGAGGGCCGCGATCTTCTCCTCCACCGCCGACTGTGTGGGGTTGCCGATGCGCGTGTAGATGGGGCCGAGGTCCGCGAGCGCGAAGCGGTCCGCCGCGACCTGGGCGGACGGGAAGTCGTACGAGGTGGTCTGGTAGATCGGCAGGGCCGTCGCCCCGAAGGCGTGCGGGGCGTCCGTGCCGGCGTGGATCTGCGTGGTGGAGAAGCCCCTGCGGGGGGTGGGCTGGGTGCTCATGGCTGGTCCTCCTGGGGAGTCAGGGACCTTCCCGGAACCGGGCCGGGCGCACCAGGGGTGCACGCCGCCCCGGGACGCCAGGGACGGCCCGCGCTTGCCGGCGCCCGGGTGCGGGGCCGGCCTGGTCGTCACCCGGGGCACCCCACCGCGGAGGAGGGTTGCCGGTCAGCTCGCCGGGGCCTTGCGCTGACTCTCGTGACCGTGGGCCTCAGTGTAGCGACACCGTCCTCCCCGATTTCGTCACACAGGTCACGCGCGGATACGCTTCCGGCACGGGGGCACCCGGCGCGTCAAGGGCCGGCCGTTCCTCGCAGCACGCACCCAGGTCAACCCCTCGGCCCGCCGGGGGAACGGAAGGATCCGCGCCGTGAACACCTGTCGCATGGACCACGTGTCCTACGCCGCCGGCCCGGAGGGCCTGGACGCCACCGTCGCCCGCATCGCCGAGCGGCTCGGCGTGGAGCGCGTCAAGGGCGGGATCCACCCGCGCTTCGGCACGCAGAACGCCCTGTTCCCCATGACCGGCAACCAGTACCTCGAGGTCGTCGAGGCCCTGGACCATCCCGCGTCCCTCAGCGCCCCGTTCGGCCAGCTGGTCCGCACGCGGTCCGAGCAGGGCGGCGGCTGGATGAGCTGGGCCGTGACCACGAACGACATCGGCCGCTTCGAGCGCCGCCTCGGCCGCGAGGCCGTCCCCGGCAACCGCCGCTTCCCGGACGGCCGCGAGCTCTCCTGGCGCCAGATCGGCGTCAAGGGCACCCTCGCCGACCCGCAGCTGCCGTTCATCCTGCGCTGGGCCGACGGCCAGGAGGACATGCACCCCTCGCAGGCCGCCCCGGCCCAGGCCTCGATCGCCCGGCTCTCGATCGCCGGCTCCCCGGACCGCCTGCGCGAGTGGCTGGGCGGCACGGAGGACGACGAGGTCGCCGACGTGTCCGTGGACTACGTGGCCCCCTCCGGCACCCCGGGCATCGTCTCCGTGACCTTCTCGACCCCGAAGGGCGAGGTCACGCTCTGACGTGCCGCCCGGCGCTCAGCCCAGCAGCCCCGCCCGCGCCAGCAGCGGGTAGCCCACGAACCCCACGGCATCGAGCAGGAAGTGCGCCAGCACCAGCGGCATGACGCGGCGCACCCGCAGGAACACCAGCACGAACACCGCCCCCATGAGTGCGTTGCCGATCCCCGGCCCCACACCCTGATACAGGTGGTACGCCCCGCGCAGCAGCGCGAGGGAGAGCACCACGGGCCAGGTGCGCAGCGGCAGGAACAGCCCCTCCGTGCCGGCCCATGACGACGACGCGCCCAGCCCCGCCTCGCGCAGGCGCTGGAGGTAGCCGAGCCGGTCGATCAGCCACGCCCCCACGATCACCTCCTCGAGCAGCGCGTGCCGTGCGGCCGAGAGGAGCAGGACGGGGACCTGGTACCAGCTCTCGTCCATCGCGTTGGCGACGATCGCCGTCGTGATCCCCAGGGCTCGGCCGGCGGCGTAGACGCCGAGGGTGCCGACGCCGATCACGGTGAACAGCCCCAGGCCCCACGCGAGGTCGCGGCCGGGGCGGCGCAGGTCCAGGCCGAGCACGCGGAACGGGTGACGCCCGCGCAGCCACAGCAGGTGCAGCACCAGCAGCACGGGCACGAGCGAGAACGCGATGCCGAGCAGCTGGTAGGTCAGGTCGAACGCCCAGCGGTCGGCCACGGTCGGGTTGAGGACCGTGGTCTGGTCCCCGAGCGGGGCCCGGGTGGCCTGGTCGATGAGCTGGACGACCGCGTAGACCGCCGACCGGCCGAGGCTCAGCCCCAGCACGATCGCGATCTCCCAGCGCACCGTCCGGGCCGAGGGGGCGGGCAGGGCGGGGGCGCCGGGGCCGCGGCGCCCCGCGGCGTGCTCCGGGCGGGCGGTGGCGGTCATGCGCGTCAGTGTAGGACCCGAGGCTCTGCCTACCCTGGTGCCATGGCCTCCGATCCCGCGCGCTCCGAACTGGACCTCGTCGCGGCCGCGCTGCAGCGGCTGCGCCCCGGGCTCGACGACGGGGTGGCCGCCCGCCTGCGCGGGGCCGACTGGTCCGCCGGGCGGGTCGAGGAGGGCGGTCAGTTCCACCGGGTGCTCGTGCTGGAGGACGTCGGGGTGCTGCGGATGACGCGCGTCCACGAGGCCGGCGCGGCGCCCGCGGCGCGGTGGACGCCGGAGCGGGATCCCGCCGTGCACCTGCCCCGCCGCCTCGCCCTGCTCGACGGCCTCGCGGCGGTGCTCGCCGAGGCCGGGGTCCGGTGGTCCCTGCCGACGGCCCTCTCGGCGGTCGTGGAGGACGGCCCCGGCGCCGCCGTGCTCCAGCGCTACGTGCCCGGCTTCCCGCACCCGCCCCACGAGGGCGATCCCGCCGTCCTGCGCGGCGTCCTCGCTGACCTCGCCGCGGTGGATGTGGCCGACCCGCGCGTGGCCCCGCACCTGGGACGCCCCTTCACCTTCCGCGGGCCGTGGACGCCCGAGCGCGCCGCGCACGTGGCCGGGCTGCCCGCGCGGCTGGCCCCCCGCCTGGGGGCCTGGCCCGGCGACGCCCTGGGGCATGCGGGCGACGAGACCGCGGCGGGCGAGGCCGCCGTCCGGCTGCGCGCGGACGCGTGGGGGGAGTCGGTGACCGCGCTGACCGGCGTCGTCTCGGCGTGGACGCGGGAGCCGCCCGTGCCACCGGCCCTCGTGCACGGAGACCTCGCCGGGCACAACATGCGCTGGCGGGTTGTTCCGGCCGCCGCCACCCCGGATGCCGAGGTCCCGGACGCCCCGGTCCGCTGGGAGCTGGCGGGCGTGCTCGACTGGGACCTGGCCTGCGCGTGGGACCCGGCGCTCAACGTGGCCTACCTCGGCCTGTGGCACGGGGAGGACCTCGTCGAGGCGATCGCCGCCGACCCCGCCGAGGCTCGCCGCGCCCGCGTGTGGCTCGGGGCGATGGCTCTGGAGACCCTCGACGACGCCGGGGCGCGGGACGTCCTCGTCGGCGGGCTGGCGGAGTCGAGCTGGCGGCGGCTGCTCCGCAAGACCCTGCCCCGCGTGGGGCGCGCCCTCGCGGCCGCGGCCGCGTGAGCGGGGCGGCCGCGAGGGCGGCGGGTCAGGCGCAGGCGTTGTAGGTCAGCGAGAGGTTCGAGATGAAGATCTTCTGATCGCCGTCGACGGAGGCGTAGGACGCCGCCGTCTGGTTCCAGTAGTGGATCTGGAATGACGTGACCTGGCTCGTGAAGCGCACGGTGACGTTGCCGTTCGTCGCCGAGTTGTTGACGGGGTTGTCAGTGGTCCATGGGCGCCACGGGTCCGCAACGGTGCCCACACCCTGCAGGCCGGACGAGCTCGAGTCGGCCTTCGAGGAGGTGAAGGCCGCGGCACTGGTCACGGCGACGGCATCCGCGAAGTCATTCCGGGTCGAGTCGATGTCGGTGATGGAGAACGCCAGGCTCGTGACCGGACGATCGAAGGTGAACGTGGTGACGGTCTTGTTCGCGTCCACGCGGGAGTCCGACGTGGCACTGTTGCTCAGCGGGGACTGATGCAGGGACAGCGGATTGGCGGCGCCGCCGATGATGCCGGACTGGACGGCCAGATTCGTGTTCTCCGTCCCGAACTGGCTGCCGAACCGGATGTGGGACCCCTGGAAGGTGTTCTTGACCGTCAGCGTCAGCGGGCGCATCGGCCACGGCGGGGGCGGTCCAGGCCAGCCCCTGGACCACGCGGCGGCGGTCGAGGGCGGGGACGGCGTCGGTGTTCCGGGCAGGGGTCATCGGGGACCCGCTCATGTGCGGTCCCTCGGTGGCACGTGAGCCGCACCCCCGGTGGGGTTCTCCATCTCTCCGTTTGCCGTTTCAATTATAAGGGCGCAAACCGCCCGGCCCGCGCGCGAAGGCCGGGCGGTCAGGGTGATTCGCCTCATGCCACGCCGAGGCGCTCCAGCACGATCTCGCGGACGCGGCCGGCGTCGGCCTGGCCGCGGGTGGCCTTCATCACCGGGCCGATCAGGGCGCCGACGGCCTGCATCTTGCCGCCCTTGATCTTCTCGGCCACGTCCGGGTTCGCGGCGATCGCCGCGTCCACGGCCTCGGTGAGCGCACCGTCGTCGGAGACCACGGCCAGGCCCTGGGCCGCCACGATCTGCTTCGGCGCACCCTCGCCGTCGGCGACCAGGCCGAGGACCTGCTTGGCGATCTTGTCGTTGATCGTCTTCGCGGCGATCAGCTCCTCGATCTCCACGACGTGCGCCGGGGTGACGCCGAGCTCGGCGGCCTCCACCTCGCGCAGGTTGGCCAGGCGGGCGATCTCGCCCATCCACCACTTGCGGGCCGCGGCCGGAGAGGCGCCGGCCTCCACGGTCTGCGCGATCTGGTCCGCCACGCCCGCGTTGACGACGTCGCGGAACTCCTCGTCGGAGAAGCCCCACTCGCCCTTGAGGCGCTTGTTGCGCACGGCCGGCAGCTCCGGCATCCCGGCCCGCACGCGCTCGATCCAGGCCTCGTCCACGACGACCGGCAGCAGGTCCGGCTCGGGGAAGTAGCGGTAGTCGTCGGCGTCGGACTTCGGACGGCCGGACGTGGTGGTCCGGGTGTCCTCGTGCCAGTGGCGGGTCTCCTGCGTGATGGTCCCGCCGGCGGCCAGGATCGCCGCCTGACGCTGGATCTCGTGGGTCACGGCGTGCTGGACGGCGCGCGTGGAGCCCACGTTCTTGGTCTCCGTGCGGGTGCCGAACGCCGAAGCGCCCTTCTCCATGAGGGAGACGTTGGCGTCGCAGCGCACGTTGCCGTGCTCCATGCGGGCGTCGGAGATGCCGATCGCCTTGACGATGTCCCGCAGCGCGGTCACGTAGGCGCGCGCGATCTCCGGGGCGCGGTCGCCGGCGCCCACGATGGGCCGGGTGACGATCTCGATCAGCGGCACGCCGGCGCGGTTGTAGTCCACCAGCGACGCCGAGGCGCCCTGGATGCGGCCGGAGCCGCCCTGGTGGGTGAGCTTGCCGGCGTCGTCCTCGAGGTGGGCGCGCTCGATCTCCACGCGGAACACGGTGCCGTCCTCGAGCTCCACGTCCAGGTGGCCGTCGAACACGATGGGCTCGTCGTACTGGGACGTCTGGAAGTTCTTGGGCGTGTCCGGGTAGAAGTAGTTCTTCCGCGCGAACCGGCAGGACGGGGCGATCTGCGCGTCCAGGGCCAGGCCCAGCGCGATCGCGGACTCCACGGCCTCGCGGTTCAGGACCGGCAGGGTGCCGGGCAGGCCCAGGTCCAGCGGGGTGACGTTGGTGTTGGGTTCGTCGCCGAACGCGTTGGCGCCGGTGGAGAAGATCTTGGACTTCGTGTTCAGCTCCACGTGCACCTCGAACCCGAGCACGGGGTCGAAGCGGTCCATGGCCTCCTGGAAGTCCATCAGCTCTGCGGTGCTCACTTGGTGCCTCCTGCGGGGGTCTGGGCGGCGCGGGCGGCGCCGGGGTGCTGCTCGGGGACACGGGCCCACAGGGGCCCGCCCTCGCGTTCGGTGACCAGCTTCTCGACGGCGGCACCCACCTCGTACAGGCGCGCGTCCTCGCGGGCCGGGGCCATGAACTGCAGGCCGTAGGGCAGGCCGTCCACGAGGCCACCGGGCACGGAGATGCCGGGCACGCCCGCGAGGTTCGCGGGGATGGTGAACAGATCGTTCAGGTACATCGTCAGCGGGTCCTTGGTCTGCTCACCCAGGCGGAACGCCGGGATCGGCGCCGTGGGGGTCAGCAGCACGTCGACCTGCTCGAACGCGGCCGCGAAGTCCTGCTGCACCAGGGTGCGGACCTTCTGGGCCGAGCCGTAGTAGGCGTCGTAGTAGCCGGCGGACAGGGCGTAGGTGCCCAGGATGATGCGGCGCTTGACCTCGCCGCCGAACCCGGCGGCGCGGCTGGCGGCCATGACCTGCTCGATCGTGCCGCCGCCGTCCGGGACCACGCGGTGGCCGTAGCGGACGCCGTCGAAGCGGGCCAGGTTGGAGGACACCTCGGAGGGCATGATCAGGTAGTACGCACCCAGAGCCGCGGCGAAGTGCGGGCAGGAGACCTCCACGATCTCCGCACCGGCGTCGCGCAGCGCCTGCACGTCCGCGTCGAAGGCGGCCTTGACGCCGGGGTGGAAGCCCTCGGCGTCCAGGTCGGTGACGACGCCGACCTTCAGCCCGGCCAGGTCGCGGCCCGCCGCGGCGGCCACGAGGTCGGCCTGCTCCTCCGGCAGGGAGGTGGAGTCGTGGGCGTCGTGCCCGCCGATCACCTGCTGCAGGGCGGCGGCGTCGGCCACGGTGCGGGCGGCCGGGCCCACCTGGTCCAGGGAGGAGGCCATGGCGATCACGCCGTAGCGGGACACCGCGCCGTAGGTGGGCTTCACGCCCACGGTGCCGGTGAACGCGGCGGGCTCGCGGATGGAGCCGCCGGTGTCCGAGCCGAGCGCGAACGGCGCCAGGAACCCGGCCACCGCCGCGGCCGAGCCGCCGCCGGAGCCGCCGGGCACGCGCTGGCCGTCCCACGGATTGCGGGTCACGCCGAACGCGGAGTACTCGGTGGAGCCGCCCATGGCGAACTCGTCCATGTTGGTCTTGCCGAGGATCGGCAGCTTCGCGGCGCGGATCCGCTCCACCACGGTGGCGTCGTACGGGCTCATCCAGCCGTCGAGCATCTTCGAGGCGGCCGTCGTCGGCTGCCCCACGGTGACGATGTTGTCCTTGAGCGCCACCGGCACGCCGGCCAGCGGGTGCAGGGCCTCGGCCTCGGCGCCGCCGGCGGCGCGGATCGCATCCACCTCGGCGGCGACGGCGAGCGCCTCCTCCGTGTTGACGTGCAGGTAGGCGCGCACCCCGGCGTCCGAGGCGGCGTCGGAGCGGGGGTCCCCGTCCACGGCGGCGATGCGGTCCAGGTGGGCCTGGACCAGCTCAACGGAGGTGGTGGTGCCCGCGCGCAGGCGCTCGGCCATCTGCAGGGCGGTGAGGCGGACGAGCTCGTCCGCGGAGAGGCTGGCGTTCACGTCGAAGGTCTGCGTCATGGCCTGATCACTCCCCGTCCAGGATGGCGGGCACCTTGAACTGCCCGTCCTCGGCGTCCGGCGCCTGGTCCAGCGCCTGTTCCTGCGTGAGCATGCCCGTGGGCACGTCCTCGCGGAACACGTTCTCCAGCGGGATGGGGTGGGACGTGGGGACCACGTCCTCCCCGGCCACTGCCTGGACCTGGGAGACGGACTCCAGGATGGATTCGAGCTCGCCGGACATGACGTCCAGCTCCTCGTCCGTCATGCGGATGTGGGCCAGGCGGGCCAGATGCTCCACCTGGTCCCGGGTGATCTCTGCCATGGATCTCCTCGCGCGCTGGGTCGGGTGACCACCACGTCGGCGCGGTCGCCGTGGCGGTGGGTCGGACGTCGAGATGAGTCTAGTCTGGGGGCATGGACCACCGGACCGCCGCCGCGGCGTCGCCCCTCCCCTCGGAGCCCGCCGTCGCCGCCCCGGTGGGCGGCTCGGACACGCCGCTCACCCGCTTCCTGCGCGCCGGTGAGGCCGGTGACGCCGCGGCCGCGCGGGGCGCCCTGCACCCGGACGTGCGGCTGGTCTCGCCCATGGCCGGCGGTGCGGTGATGCGCGGGCCGGACGACGTCGCGCTCCTGCTGGGCGAGGTCTACGCGGTGCTGCGGGGCCTCGAGTGGGTGGAGCACTACGCCGACGGCCGGGTGCACACCGTGCTGGGCCGGGCCCGAGCGCTCGGCGTGGCGCTGACCGACGCGATGCTGGTGACCGTGGCCGAGGACGGCCGCGTGCTGGAGATCCGCCCCCACCTCCGCCCGTGGGCCGGGCTCACCGCGTTCAGCGCCGCGCTCCTGCCGCGACTGCTCCGGCACCCCGGGCTGCTCGCCCGGTCGACGCGCCCGGACTGACCCGGCGCGGCCGCGCGCGCCGGGTTCAGGTCAGCGGCAGTCGGTAGACGAGGAAGGGCCCGGCGTCCTCGGCCGGGTCCAGGCCCGGCTCGAGGTCACTCAGTCGCCAGTCGCGGTCGGGCACGCGGACGAAGCCGAGCCGCTCGTACATCCGGTGCGCGTCCGTCATGGACGTCATGGTCGACAGGGCGATCGCCTCCACGCCGGGTGTCGCCCGCGCCCGGCGGACCACCTCGGCCAGCAGGGCGGTGGCCACGCCGCGACGGTGGACCGCGGGGTCGACGGCGAGCATGCGGAACTCGTACTCCCCCGGCACGGAGGTTTCCGCCATCGGCGAGCCGTGCGGGGTGAGCACGAGCGAGCCGGCCACCTGCCCGTCCAGCTCGGCGACCAGCACCTCGGCCACCGCGGCCCGCCCGGCGACGTCGGCCAGGGTCTCCAGGTAGTCGCTCTCCGCCTCGAAATGTCCGCCGGTCGTGTAGGAGGCCAGCGTCAGGGCCGCCACCGCCTCGTGGTCCTCCGGGCGCAGCGCACGCACCGTCACGTCGCTCATCGAGCGCCTCCCCTCCGGTGGCGGAGGCGCCACGCGATGTCGTACTTGGCGGCATCGCGACTGACCAGGTAGAAGCCCGTGCCGACAAGACCCCGGCTCCAACGCCCGACGGCAAAGCGAGGAGCCCCGGCCAGGGGACGAAGGCGGCGTCTGAGCAGAGACTGCTGGAGCTTGTCTTCCAGAGTCGGTGCCCCGAGCCGCCCACGCATGTCCACCGGACCGTAGGGATCGGCCAGGACGACGAGACCACGGACCGCAGACGTCTCCAGCAGCCGGTTCAAGACTTCGCTGGTGAACCGGGAGAACCTCGCGTCGTCTTCAGCCACCACGAGGACGTCGGTGACGGCACCGTCTTCCACAGCGAACTCGCGGAGCACACTCATGTGGCTGAGCGTGCATCCGACCTCGCCGTTCAGGGGCGGGCGGCCGAACCGGACCTCGAAGCCCTCGGCGTCGAAGTCCTCAGGCCCGTAGCCCTTCCGCGCGTCGACCGCCTCGAACGGCCGGAACCGACGGCCCAGCGGCTGCGCCAGGAACCCCTCGAGCCGGGTGCTGTCCGCCAAGGCGATCACCCTGTAGTCCACGATGTCCGGCATGACTGTCCTCTCGATCTCCGCCACCTCGGCCCCTCTCAGCGTCCGGACTCCGGGATGTGCCGCACCGCGCCGAGCATGTCCGTGAGCCTCCGGCGGGTGGCCTCGTCCTTCACCACGAAGTCCCTGCGGCGGGACCACACGGTGGGCACCGCCTCATGGGCGTGCCCGTCCCGCGTGGCGTGGAGGCGGTGCAGCACGGGCACCGCGTCCGGGTCCGTCCAGATGTTCACCCAGTACACGGCAGCCCGCTGGGCCGGGTCCAGGTCCTTGATGAGTGCGAGGCAGTACCGGCAGGCGGGGCGCCAGAACACGACGACGCCGCCCGCGTCCACGTGGGCCTGCGCCCCCGCCATGGGGCAGGAGCGGACGCGCAGCGCGGGCAGGTACTGCCAGACCATCCAGAGCATGGCCACACCCGCCACGATCGCGATCACGTCCCGGCGCACGGTGCCCCAGACCAGGAACACCACGCCCGCGGCGCCGAAGAGCACGGGCCAGAACCAGGGGTCGCCGACCAGCCGTCTCACGCTGTCGCCTCCTTCGCCGCCGCGAGGGCGGCCGCGTCCACGTCCCCGGCTGTCATCCAGTCGGGGTGCCCCGTGCCGTCCCCGGAGGCAGGGCGGTCCACGGGCACGCCGGCCTCGTCCGCGATCAGCGCGCCCGCCGCCCAGTCCCACTCCTGCGTGCCGAACTCGGCGTAGGCATCGAGCGTGCCGTCCGCGACCATGCACAGGTCCAGGGCGGCCGAGCCGATCCGCCGCACGTCGCCGAAGGCCGGCAGCAGGGCCGCGAGCGCACGCAGCTGCATCGCGCGGCGGCCCGGGTGGTAGCCGAAGCCGGTGGCCAGCAGCCGCCCCGAACGGCCGGGCACGGGCCCGGTGAGCCGCACGGGGGCGGCGTCGCGGTCCGGGACAGCGACGCCCGCCGTCGTCGCGTCCGCCGTGGAGAACGCGCCCCGGCCCGCGCTCGCGAACCAGGTGCGGCCCAGCGCCGGGGCCGCGACGACGCCGGCCAGCCAGCGCCGCGAGCCCGGGAGCACGCCGAGCAGCGCGGCGGTCTCCTCGTCCACCGGGCCCTCGACGGCCACGGACGTGCCGAACTGCGGCAGGCCGCGGATGAAGTTGGTGGTGCCGTCCAGGGGGTCGATGGACCAGCGGTACCCGGACGGCTCGACCGGGGCGGTGGAGCCGTGCTCCTCCCCCGTGATCTCGTCGTGCGGGCGGTAGCCGGTGAGCACGGCGCGCACGGCGTCCTCGGCGCGTCGGTCGTAGTCGGTGACCCAGTCCGAGCCGGAGGACTTGGTGTCCGCGCCGAGCTCGTCCGAGGTGAGGGGCACGGCCGGGTGGTGGCCGGCCCAGCGCTCGGCGAGCACGTCCGCGCCCGCGCGGGCGGCGGCCTTCGCGATCACCAGCAGGCCGGCGGGGGAGGCCGGGCGTGCGGGGGCGGCGCTCATGCGCTCTCCCCCTCGGCCGCGGCATCGACGGTCTCGGCGTCGGCGTCCTCCGAGGGGAATGCCGCGGGGCCCTCCGCGAGCAGCCGCACGAATCCGGCCTCGTCCAGCACGGGCACGCCGAGCTGCTCGGCCTTCTCCAGCTTGGATCCGGCGGCCTCCCCGGCCACCAGGAAGTGCGTCTTCTTGGAGACGGAACCGGAGGCCTTGCCGCCGCGCACGAGGATCGCCTCCTTGGCGGAGTCCCGGGAGAAGCCCTCCAGGGAGCCGGTGACGACCACCGTCACCCCCTCCAGGGTGCGGGGCGTGTCGGCGTCCTGCTCGTCCTCCATGACGACGCCGGCCGCCGCCCAGCGGTCCACGATCTCGCGGTGCCAGTCCTGGGCGAACCACTCGATGAGGGCGTCCGCGATGATCGGGCCCACGCCGTCGATCTCCGCCAGCCGGTCCCGCTCCCCGGCCTCGGCCGCCGCCCGCAGGGCCGTCATGGAGCCGAAGGCCGTGGCCAGCGAGCGCGCCGCCGCCGGGCCCACGTGACGGATGGAGAGGCCCACGAGAACCCGCCACAGCGGGGCGGTCTTGGCCTTCTCGAGCTCGTCGAACAGGCGGAGGGTGTTGGCGGTGGGCGCCGCCGGCTTCTTCGCGGTGCCCGCCGTGAAGAAGTACGGCTTCAGGGAGAACACGCCGGACGGGACCATCCTCCCGTCCACCTTCGTCCGGCCCTCTCGCCAGACGCGCACGTCGCCGAGCGAGCGCTGCAGGTCCGTGAGGCCGTCCTCGCCGCGGGGGCCGGTGACCTCCTCCGGGGTGCCGGAGGCGAGGTCGAACAGCTGGGCCTCCGCGGTGATCGGCCCGGCGCCCTCGGGCAGCACCATGCCCTCGTGCTCGGCCGGGTCCGGGCCGTGGCCGATGACCAGCCAGCGGGCGGCCTCCTCGCCCAGGGCCTC
Organism: Micrococcus porci; assembly: GCF_020097155.1. NCBI lineage: Bacteria > Bacillati > Actinomycetota > Actinomycetes > Micrococcales > Micrococcaceae > Micrococcus > Micrococcus porci. Next base: position 2,410,469 of record NZ_CP083691.1, read on the forward strand.
GACGTCGAACGCGCCGCGGCCGGCCAGGTGCTCCACGCGTCCGGCAACCTGGGCGGGGCAGCTGCGGGCGTTGGGGCAGCGCAGGTCCACATCGCCCTCCTTGGCGGGGGCGAGCGGGGTGCCACAGGACGGGCAGTCGGCGGGCATGACGAACTCGCGCAGGTCCTCCCCCTGGGCCAGCAGCCGCTCGCGCACGGGCAGCACGGGTCCCACGACCTCCGGGATGACGTCGCCGGCCTTGCGCAGGACCACCATGTCCCCGATCAGCACGCCCTTGGCCTTGACGACGTCCTGGTTGTGGAGGGTCGCCATGGACACGGTGGAGCCGGCCACCTGCGCGGGCTCCATCACGGCGAAGGGGGTGACCCGGCCGGTGCGGCCCACGTTGACCGCGATGTCCAGCAGACGGGTGTGCACCTCCTCGGGCGGGTACTTGTAGGCGGCGGCCCAGCGCGGCACGCGCGAGGTGTGCCCCAGGTACCGCTGGTCCGCGAACGCGTCGGCCTTCAGCACGATCCCGTCGATCTCGTGCACCAGCTCGTGACGACGCCGGCCGTACTCCTCGATCACGTCCACCACGCGGGTCAGGGCGGCCTCGTCCGCGCCCTCGACCACGCGCGTGTAGGGGCTGACCGGCAGGCCCCAGCCCGCCAACATCCCGTAGACCTCCTCCTGGCCGTCCGCGCCGAACGCCTCCACGGTGCCGATGCCGTGCACGAACATGCTCAGCGGCCGCTGGGCTGTGACCGCCGGGTCCTTCTGGCGCAGCGCGCCCGCGGCGGCGTTGCGCGGGTTGGCGAAAGGCGCCTGCCCCTCCTCTGCGCGGCGCTCGTTGAGCTCGGCGAAGGCGCGCGACGGCATGAAGACCTCGCCGCGCACCTCGAACTCCTCGGGCCAGCCCTCCCCGGTCAGCGTCTGGGGCACGTCGGCGATGGTCATGACGTTGCGGGTCACGTCCTCGCCCGTGACGCCGTCGCCGCGCGTGGCCGCCTGGACGAGCCGCCCGCGCCGGTAGCGCAGGGCCACGGCCAGGCCGTCGATCTTGACCTCCACGAGCCAGCGCGGCGCCCGCCCCGGGCGGACCTCCGCGAGCGACCCGGCCGCCCGGAGGAACCAGGTCTCCAGCTCCTCGAGGGAGAAGAGGTCCTCGAGGGAGTACATGCGGGAGCCGTGGCGCACGGGCGCGAACGCCTCCGAGGCCTCACCGCCGACCTCCTGGGTGGGCGAGTCGTTGGACGCCAGCTCGGGGTGCAGGGCCTCGAGGTCCTCGAGGGCGCGGTAGAGGCGGTCGTACTCGGCGTCCGAGATCTCCGGGGCGTCGTCCTGGTAGTAGGCGGTGCGCGCGGCACGGATCCGCTCCACGAGCTCGGCGTGCTGCTCGCGGAGGTCCCGCTCGGGGACCTGGTCCGGGGTCGGCTCGAGGCCGCCGTGCTCGGGCTCGCGGGGGGTCTGTGCGGTGCTCACCGGGCCAGCCTAGCGGCGGGCCCGGACGCCGCACGGGCGTCGCCGGCTCAGGGGATGCGGACCAGAACGGCGGTGATGTTGTCCCGGCCGCCCCGCCAGAGCGCGGCCTCGACGAGGCGCTCGGCCGCCTCGTCCAGGGTGGCGGCGTCGTCCATGATCGCGAGGATCTCGTCGTCGAGCAGCTCGCCGGTGAGGCCGTCGCTGCACAGCAGGAAGCGGTCGCCGGGGGCCACGTCCAGCTCCATCACGTCCACGGTCAGGGCCTGCGTGGAGCCCAGGGCGCGGGTGATGACGTTCCGTCGCGGGTGCACACGCGCCTCCGCGGGGGTGAGCTCGCCGGCGTCGACCATCAGCTGCACGGCGGAGTGGTCCACCGTGACCTGCTGGAGCACGCCGGCCCCCACGGGGCGCAGGTAGATGCGGGAGTCGCCCACATTGGCCACGGCCCAGCGCCCGACCTCCGTGTCCAGACAGGCCAGCACGGTGAGGGTGGTGCCGGCGCGCCCGCCCCCGGCCGCGAGCACGGCCGCGTTCGCCTCGTGGACCAGCGCGCCGAGCTCCTGCGGGGTGTGGGCCACACCCGGGGCCAGCACGGACGGCGCCCGGCGGTGCAGCTCCGCCACGGCCGCCGCGGAGGCCACCTCGCCGGCCTCGTGGCCGCCCATGCCGTCCGCCACGGCGGCCAGCAGCAGGGGGTCCCCGACGACCGCCCACGAGTCCTCGTTCAGCTCGCGCACCGCGCCCACGTGGGTCACGGCCACCGCCTCCGGGCGGGGGACGGAGGCCCATGCGCCGGGTTCGGCGGGGGCGGCGTCGGCGGCGTGCGGCTCGCTCATGGGTCCTCGGTTCAGTCGGCGATCAGGGGCTGCGCCGCGCCGTTCATGAGCAGGGAGGGTCGGACCTCGCCGAAGCCCCGCACGATCCTGGGCGGCTGCGGGACGAGCACGAAGCGCTCGTCCCGGGAGAGGGCGGCGGCGGTCATGGCGTCCACCAGCACGGTACCCGGGTCGGCCAGCGACGTCAGCCGCGAGGCGAGGTTCACCGTGGGCCCGTAGATGTCGCCCAGGCGTGACAGGACGCGCCCCCAGGCCAGGGACACGCGGGCGGCGGGCAGCTGGTCGTCGTCGGCCATGGCCTCTGCCAGCGCGAGGGCGATGGTGGCGCCGGCCTCCGGCGTCTCGGCGTTGAAGAGGACCTCGTCGCCGATGGTCTTCACCAGCCACCCGCCGCCGGCGGCGATGATCTCCGCCGCCTTGGACTCGAAGCGCTGCACGGTGCGGGCCAGGGTCCGCTCGCCCATCGTCCGGGAGAGCGTGGTGTAGGAGACCATGTCCGCGAACCCGACGGCACGGGCCAGCGGCAGCGGGGCGTCGTCCTCGGAGCCGTCCCGGCCCCGCTCGGAGGCGGCCAGGCCGGCCTCCACACGCACGGTGAGGCGCTGCACGGCGTTGGTCAGCTGCCGCCGGTAGACGATCCGCATGACCTTCTCCAGCGGCTCGACCAGCCCCGGCAGCATCTCGACGGCGGCGCGTCGGGCCTCCGGGTCCGTCTTGCCCTCGGCGGCGATCTGGTCCTCCACGAGGGCCTCGATCTGCCAGACCACCATGCGGTCCGTCATCTGCCCCACCGACCGGGCCAGGGAGATCGCGGTGTCCTCATTGAGCATCCCGTCCCGCACCAGGGAGAGGACCTGCTCGAACGCGTCGATGTCCTCTGCGGAGAACACCTTCTCCTCGTCCTTCACGGTCGGGTAGCCCAGGGCCCGCCAGATCTTGCGGGCGGACACCGAGGAGATCCCCAGGCGCTGCGCGGCCTCGCGACGCGAGTACGAGCGGGGCCGGTCGAGCAGCCCGGCGTCGAGGGTGCGGATCGCGCTCGTCCAGCCGTGGTGGAGGGCGTCGGACTCCCGGCGCCCGACCGCGGGGTCGGCGGCGCCGGCGGGGGCCTGCACCGGCAGGGGGGCGGTCTCGGGGACGGCGTCGTGGTGGGTGTCGCGGGTCAAAGTACTCCTCCCCAGGCGGGCATGGCAGGGCGGGCGCGGTCGCGTGCCGCCCGGGTGGTCTCGGCGAGCACCTGCTCGAACCGCTCGGCCTCGGGGACGTCCGCCAGGCGCCAGTACACCTGGCGCAGCGGGTCCTGGAACAGGATGTGCAGGTCGCCGGAGGAGGCGCCGCGGCGGCGGCGCTGGACGTCGGCGATGCTCACCAGGGGCATCGCGGCCTCGGGGCCGGCGCCGAGGCCGGGGCGCTGCACGAGCCGTTCGGACGTGAGCACGGTGGCGCGCGTGGCCCAGCGCAGCAGCGGGCGGACGACCCCCACGAGCACGGCCACCACGGCCGCGGCCCAGACGACGGCCTCCAGCCACGGCACGGCGGCGCGCAGCGGGGAGGGGAGGCCAGGGCGGGCGAGCAGGCCCATCGCCAGGCCGAGGAGGAAGGCGGTGCCGGTCAGCCGGGCGGCCGTCCCGACCAGGACCCGGGGGTGGCTGCGCGTGCGGACGACCACCTGCTCACCGGGCTCCAGCCGCATCGGGTCCACCTCCTCGCTCGCTCGGGGCGCCACGGCGGTGGCCGGGCGCTCAGCCTCCGCGGCGCACGTCTCCCCGCAGGTGGACCACGTCGCCGGCACTGATCTCACGGGTGATTGTCTCACGCTCCCCCGTGACGACCCTCACGGCCAGCACCCCGCCCGCCCCCAGCCCGGTGGCGACGCCCTCGAGGACCTCCCCGCCGGGCAGCTCCGCGCGGATCCGCCGCCCGGGGGTGCTCAGCACGGCCGCCACCTCCGCGAGCGCCGGGTGCGTCCCGTCCACGGGCTCGACGACGCCGTCCAGGTCGCGGGCCAGCCGGTCCGCGGCGGCGGCCACGTCCCGCAGGAGCGCCTGGGCGAGGTCGCGGGGGGCCGGGACCTCCGCGCCGGGCAGGTGGTCCGTGAGGGCGGCGGCGGTCGGCACCGGACGCCCGGAGGAGAGGTCGACGTTCACACCCATCCCGACGACGACGCCGGGCGTCTCCCCCGCGTCCGCGCCCGGGAAGACGGGTGCCGGGGCGAGGGTGGCGAGGACGCCGCAGAGTTTGCGCCCCTCGGCGTCCAGGACGTCGTTGGGCCACTTCAGGTGCGCGGGCACGCCCAGCCCGACCAGGCGACGGGCCACGGCCGCGGACGCCACGAGGGAGAGCCAGCTCAGGTGCGCGGGGGCCAGCGGGCCGGACGGGCCGGTCGGGCGCAGGTGCACGGACAGCGCGAGGGCCGCGCCGGGCGGCGCCTGCCAGGCGCGACCGTGGCGGCCGCGGCCCGCGCGCTGGTCTGCGGTGCCCACGCCGTCCCCGTGGCCGGGGCGGGCGGCGCCGTCGGCGGCGGCGAGGCGGCGCAGGAGCTCGTCCTGGGTGGAGTCGGCGGCATCGAGCCAGAGGAGGGTGCCCATGCCCCAGGTATAGCCCATGCGCCGGACGGGCCACGCCGCCCGGGTGCGGGCGGAGGGCCGCGCGTACACTGTCGCGCGTGGCTCCGGCCACACCGGACAAGCCCCTCGACAACGCCAGGAGTCCCGCGTGAGCGCACCCGAGTTGAGCACCACCGCCGGCAGGCTCGCCGACCTGCACCGCCGCCTCGAGGCCACGGCGGCCCCGGGCGGGGAGGCCGCCGTCGAGCGTCAGCACTCCCGCGGCAAGCACACGGCGCGCGAGCGGATCGACCTGCTGCTGGACGAGGGCTCGTTCGTGGAGCTCGACGCCCTGGCCACCCACCGCACCACCGCGTTCGGCATGGACGCGAAGCACCCGGCGGGCGACGGCGTCGTCTCCGGCTTCGGCACCGTGGACGGGCGCCAGGTGGCCGTGTACTCGCAGGACTTCACCGTGTTCGGCGGCTCGCTCTCGGAGCGCAACGGCCAGAAGATCGTGAAGGTGCAGGAGTTCGCCGCGCGCAACGGCTGCCCCGTGATCGGCATCCTCGACGGCGGCGGCGCCCGCATCCAGGAGGGCGTGGCCTCCCTGGCCCAGTTCGCCGACATCTTCCGGAACAACGTCATGGCCTCCGGGATGATCCCCCAGATCTCCCTGATCATGGGCCCGTCCGCGGGCGGCGCGGCGTACTCGCCGGCGCTGACCGACGTCGTCGTGATGGTGGACCAGACCTCCCACATGTTCATCACCGGCCCGGACGTCATCAAGACGGTCACGGGCGAGGACGTGGATATGGAGACCCTGGGCGGGGCGCGCTCGCACAACTCCACCACCGGCACGGCGCACTACATGGCGACCTCCGAGGAGGACGCGATCGCCTACGTCCAGGACCTGCTGGAGTACCTGCCCTCGAACAACCTGGCGGAGGCGCCGGTGTTCGAGGCGGAGTCCCTCGAGGAGACCGAGCAGGACCTGGCCCTGGACACGATCGTCCCGGACTCGGCCAACCAGCCCTACGACATGCTCGAGGTCATCGCCGCGCTCGTCGACGACGGCCACCTCCTCCAGCTGCAGGAGATGTACGCCCCCAACGTGATCACCGGCCTGGCGCGCCTGGACGGGATGAGCGTGGGCGTCGTCGCCAACCAGCCGCAGCAGCTGGCGGGCACCCTGGACATCGCGGCGTCCGAGAAGGCCTCCCGGTTCGTGCGCTTCTGCGACGCCTTCAACATCCCGATCATCACCCTCGTGGACGTGCCCGGCTTCCTGCCCGGCACGGACCAGGAGTTCAACGGCATCATCCGTCGCGGCGCCAAGCTGATCTACGCGTACGCGGAGGCCACCGTGCCGAAGCTGACGGTGATCACCCGCAAGGCGTTCGGCGGCGCGTACATCGTGATGGGCTCCAAGAAGCTCGGCGCGGACCTGAACCTGGCCTGGCCCAGCGCCCAGATCGGCGTGATGGGCCCCCAGGGCGCCGTGAACATCCTCTACCGGCGCGAGCTGGCCGCGGCGGAGGCCGCGGGCGAGGACGTCGAGGCCCGCCGCGCGCAGATCGTGGCGGACTACGAGGCGGAACTCCTCAACCCGTACCAGGCCGCGGACCTGGGCTACGTCGACGCCGTGGTGCCCCCGCGCCAGACCCGCGCCCACCTGGTGCGGGCCCTGCGCGCCACGTTCCACAAGCGCGAGGCCCGGCCCGCCAAGAAGCACGGGAACATGCCGCTGTGAGCGCCGCCCTCCCCGACGACGCCGCGGACCGCGAGGTCCAGGACCCGGAGCCCATGCGCCTGACCGGCTCCTCCCTGGAGCCGGAGGAGATGGCCGCGCTCACCGCCGTGCTGGCGCAGATGCGCGCCCAGGGCGGCGCCGCCGTGCCGCAGGCCGGCCGGTCCGGCCGCCTGCGCCGCCCGGACCGGAGCCTGGTGCGCCGCGGTGACCTGGGCCTGTGGGCCCGCCCCGGCGAGGACCAGTGGCGGCGCGCGGCGGGGCGCCGCTGAGCGTCCGCTGAGCCGCGGCTGACCGGTGGGGGCACCGGCCCGTACCATCGAGGCATGACGCAGACCACATCGGCGCCCGAGGGCGCCCGCACCCCCTCCGCCGTCGACGCGCTGGCCGAGCGCCACGTGGCCGCCTACCTGGCCCTGCGCCCGGACGAAGCCACCTCCCTGGGGATGCCCGGCCACGAGACCGAGTACCCGGACCTCTCCCCCGCCGGCGCCGCCGCCCTCGACGAGCTCAACCGGACCACGCTCGAGGAGCTGGCCGGCCTGGAGCCCGCGGACGACGTGGACCGGGTGACCGTGGCCGCGATGCGGGAGCGCCTCGGCCTGGAGCGCGAGATCCACGCCACGGGCCGCACCGAGCTGAACAACATCGCCTCCGAGGCGCAGGGCATCCGCGCGATCTTCGACCTCATGCCCACGGACACCGCCGAGCAATGGGGCCACATCGCGGGCCGCCTGGAGAACCTCCCGGCCGCCCTGCGCGGCTACGCGGAGTCCCTGCTGGCCTCCCGCGACGCCGGCCACGTGGCCGCGGTGCGCCAGGTGGAGATCGTCGTGGAGCAGGCCCGCGCCCACGGCGCCGAGGGCGGGTTCTTCCCCGGCCTCGTCGAGCGCGCCGAGGCCGCCGACGTCGTCGACGCCGCCCTCGCCGAGCGCATCCGCACGGGCGCCGCAGGCGCCGCAGCCGCCTACGCCGAGTTCGCCGACACGCTCGAGGCCGAGCTGCGCCCGCACGCCCCCGAGGCGGACGCCGTCGGCATCGAGCACTACCGCCTGGCCTCGCGCGTATTCCTCGGCGCGGAGATCGACCTGGAGGAGACCTACCGCTGGGGCCAGGAGGAGCTCGACCGCATCATCGCCGCGCAGGAGGCGGACGCGGAGCGCATCAAGCCCGGCGCCACGATCGAGGAGGCCCGCGCGATCCTCGACGCCGACCCCGCCCGGACGCTCACGGGCACGAAGGCGCTTCAGGAGTGGATGCAGCGCCTCTCCGACGAGGCCGTGGAGGCCATGAAGGCCCACTTCGAGATCCCGGCGCCCATGGACCGCCTCGAGTGCATGATCGCCCCCACCCAGGAGGGCGGCATCTACTACACCGGCCCCTCGGACGACTTCTCCCGCCCCGGACGCATGTGGTGGTCCGTGCCGGCCGGGGAGGAGGAGTTCACCACGTGGGCCGAGACCACCACGGTGTACCACGAGGGCGTGCCCGGCCATCACCTGCAGATCGCCACCGCCATGATGAACCGCGGGACCCTCAACCTGTGGCGCCGCAACTTCGCGTGGACCTCCGGCCACGGCGAGGGCTGGGCCCTGTACGCGGAGAAGCTCATGGAGGAGTTCGGCTTCCTCGACGACGCCGGGGACCACCTGGGCATGCTGGACATGCAGCGCATGCGCGCGGCCCGCGTGGTGTTCGACATCGGCTACCACTGCGGCTTCGAGATGCCCGCCTCCGAGGGCGGCGGCGAGTGGACCCCGGAGAAGGGCTACGCCTTCTTGGAGAAGCACCTGCGGATCTCCGAGGGCCAGCGCCGCTTCGAGTTCACCCGCTACCTCGGCTGGCCGGGCCAGGCGCCCGCCTACAAGGTCGGCCAGCGCATCTGGGAGCAGATCCGCGCCGAGCACGAGGCGCGCGAGGGCGCGGACTTCGACCTCAAGGCCTTCCACACCCGCGCGCTGCGCGTGGGCGGCATGGGGCTGGACACCCTCCGCGAGGCCCTCGCGTGAGCACCCTCCCCCACGGCGGCGGGGCCCCCGCCGCCCTCGTCCTGGGCTCGGCCTCCCCGGGCCGCGCGCAGATCCTCCGACGGGCGCTGCTGCCGTTCCGCACGGTGGTCTCCCGGGTGGACGAGGAGGCCGTGGGGGCGGCCTCCCCGGGGGCGACCCCCGCCGAACTGGCCCGCCTCCTGGCGGAGGCCAAGGCGGAGGCGGTGGCCGGCGTCGTCGCGGCCGAGGGCGTGGACCGGCCCACGCTGGTCCTCGGCTGCGACTCGGTGTTCGAGCTGGACGGGCAGGCCCTGGGCAAGCCGTGGGAGCCGGAGACGGCGATCGCCCGCTGGCGCGCGCAGTCCGGCCGGTCCGGGACCCTCCACACGGGACAGCACGTGATCCTGCTGACCCCGGGGACTGACGCCGCCGGCGCCCCCGCCAGCGGCGCCACGGTGAGCGCCGGGGTGGCGTTCACGGACGTGGACGAGGCGACGATCCGCGCCTACGTCGCCACCGGCGAACCGCTCCAGTGCGCGGGCGGGTTCACGATCGACGGCGCCGGCGCGGCGCTCGTGGAGTCCGTCGAGGGCGACCCCAACGCCGTCATCGGGCTCTCCGTGTCCACGCTGCGCCGACAGTGCTCGGTATTGGGCGTCGACCTGTCAGCGTTGTGGGGATCCTCCAACTGCGACGCCTGATCCGCGGGATGGCGGCCCGCGGCCTGTGCGGGACCCCACCGCCGCAGTAAGGTGCTGGGGAACAGCGGCGCCCGCCGCCCGTCCCGTCCGAGGAGTCGTCCGCACCCATGACCAACGCCAGCGCGCCCCAGGCCTCCGCCGACATCGCGGAGGCGCCCGGCCGCCCGTTCTCCCGCGTGCTGATCGCCAACCGCGGCGAGATCGCCGTCCGCGTGATCCGCGCCTGCCAGGACGAAGGCCTCACCTCCGTGGCCGTCTACGCCGAGCCGGACCGGGACGCCCTGCACGTGAAGCTGGCGGACGAGGCCGTCGCGCTGGGCGGGGAGACCGCCGCCGACTCCTACCTGGTGATCCAGAAGGTGCTCGACGCCGCCGAGCGCTCGGGCGCGGACGCGGTCCACCCGGGATACGGCTTCCTCTCCGAGAACGCCGAGTTCGCCCGCGCCGTCGAGGCCGCGGGGCTCGTGTGGATCGGCCCGCCCGCCGACGCCATCGACGCCCTCGGGGACAAGGTCTCCGCCCGTCGGATCGCCACGAAGGTGGGCGCACCGCTGGCCCCCGGCACCACCTCCCCCGTGAACGGAACGGACGAGGTCGTGGCCTTCGCGGACGAGTTCGGCCTGCCCGTGGCCGTCAAGGCCGCCTACGGCGGCGGCGGCCGCGGCATCAAGGTGGCCCGCACCCGCGAGGAGATCCCGGAGCTCTACGAGTCCGCCGTCCGCGAGGCGGTGGCCGCGTTCGGCCGCGGAGAGTGCTTCGTGGAGCGGTTCCTGGACCGCCCCCGCCACGTGGAGACCCAGTGCCTGGCGGACGCCCACGGGAACGTGGTGGTGGTCTCCACCCGCGACTGCTCCCTGCAGCGCCGCAACCAGAAGCTCGTGGAGGAGGCCCCGGCCCCGTTCCTCACGGACGAGCAGAACACCCGCCTGGTGGAGTCCTCCAAGGCCCTCCTGAAGGAGGCCGGCTACGTGGGCGCCGGCACGTGTGAGTTCCTGGTGGGCCAGGACGGCACGCTCAGCTTCCTCGAGGTGAACACGCGCCTGCAGGTCGAGCACCCGGTGTCCGAGGAGGTCACCGGGATCGACCTGGTGCGCGAGCAGTTCCGGATCGCCCGCGGCGAGGCCCTGGGCTACGGCGACCCCGAGGCGCGCGGCCACTCGTTCGAGTTCCGCCTCAACGGCGAGGACCCGGGCCGGAACTTCCTGCCCGCCCCCGGCACCCTCACCCGCTTCCGGATGCCCTCCGGCCCGGGCGTGCGCGTGGACGCCGGCGTCACCGAGGGCGAGACCGTCTCCGGCGCGTTCGACTCCATGGTGGGCAAGCTGATCGTCACCGGCGCCGACCGCCGGCAGGCCCTGCAGCGGGCCGCCCGCGCCCTGGCGGAGGCGGAGATCGCGGGCATGCCCTCGGTGCTGCCCTTCCACCGCGCCGTGGTCGCCGACCCGGCGTTCGCGCCGGAGCTGGCGGGCTCGGAGGAGCCGTTCGCCGTGCACACGCGGTGGATCGAGACGGAGTTCGCGCACCAGATCGAGCCCACGGCCCTCACCCCCGCGGCTGCGCCCGACCGCCCGGAGCGCCACACCGTGACCGTCGAGGTCAACGGCAAGCGCGTGGACGTCACCCTGCCCACCTGGGGCGAGGCCATGCACCAGCTGCAGGGCGCCGCCGCCCGGGCGGGTGCGGGCCGGCGTCGCCCGCGGGGCGCACGACGCGCGGGGGCAGCCCCCGCCGCGCCCGGCACGGACTCCCTGACCGCGCCGATGCAGGGCACCGTGGTCAAGGTGGCCGCCCAGAACGGCGACCGCGTGGCCGAGGGCGACCTGATCGTCGTCATGGAGGCCATGAAGATGGAGCAGCCGCTCACCGCGCACAGGGCCGGCGTGGTCTCGGGGCTCGAGGTCGCCGCCGGGGACGCGCTCACGGCGGGCGCCGTGATCGCGGTGATCGCCGACGCGGAGTGAGCGGGCCGGCCCCGGTCTGAGCCGCGTGCGCGGCGCGCCACCTGGGACGATGACCCCCGGGTCTCCGGCCCAGTCGGTGGGGCTCAGTCGATGAAGAGGCCGATGACGCGCTCGATCCGCTCTTCGAGGCCCTCGACGCGCCCGCCCTCGGTCCGGTCCCGGTGGAGCTCGAGCACGACCCCCATGACCACGAGGTCCGCGGCGGTGCGTTCGCGGGGCCCGGGGTCGCCGTCGGCGATGATCCGGGCGATGGCCTCCTCGAGCCGGCGGACCAGGACCAGCACCGCGTCGTGGTGCGCGCCCGGCTGCCCGAAGAGCAGCTCCCGGGCGATCGCCGCGGAGTTCTCGGGCTCGGCCACGGCGGTGGCCACGATCGGGTCCACCAGGGCCCGGACGGCCTCCGTGCGGTCCTCCGGCAGGCTGCCGGCGAGGGCGCTCGGCACCGAGTCCTTCCACCGGTCGTGGGTGGCCATCATCAGCATCTCGGGCTTGGTGGCCGCGTACGTGAACACCGTGCCGGCCGCGACGCCGGCGTCCTGCGCGATCTGCGCCGTCGTCATCGCCCGGTAGCCCTGCCGGCCCAGGCGCTCGCGGACGGCCGCGAGGATGCGCTCCCGCTGGGCGGCCTTGTTGCGCTCACGCAGGCCGGGGACGCGCGTCGGCGTCGCGGGCTCGGGCTCGGGCTCGGGCTCGGGCTCAGACTCGGGGGCAAGGCGACTGTGGCTCACAACGGCACAGTCTATGGAGCGGCTCGGCAGCGGCGGCCGCGCGTCCACCATATGGACATTCGTGGCGAATTCACCGCCCCTCGCCCTGGGGGAGACTAGCGTCACAGGCATTCCATCTCACATCGTGGTCCTCGTGCGGGCCCATGTGACCAGCCGCCCCCTGGAGTGCCATGTCCCACACCACCGCCCGCTCGGCCGAGGCCCCCTCGGTCGAGGACGTGCCGAAGTCCCGCGTGATCCTCGCGTCCCTCGTCGGCACCTCGATCGAGTTCTACGACTTCTACGTCTACGCCACGGCCGCCGTGTCCGTATTCCCCCTGATCTTCTTCCCCGGGGACGACCCCACGACCGCGCTGCTGGCCTCCTTCGCCGTGTTCGGCACCGCCTTCGTCGCCCGCCCCATCGGCTCCATCCTGTTCGGCCACTTCGGCGACCGCATGGGCCGCAAGGTGACCCTGATCGGCTCGCTGCTGACCATGGGCATCGCCACCTTCCTGATCGGCCTGCTGCCGACGGCCTTCCAGATCGGCCTCTGGGCCCCCGCCATGCTCGTGGTCCTGCGCTTCTGCCAGGGCCTGGGCCTCGGCGGCGAGTGGTCCGGTGCGGCCCTGCTGGCCACCGAGTACGCCGACCACGGCAAGCGCGCCCGCGCCGCCATGTGGCCGCAGCTCGGCGCGCCGATCGGCTTCCTGCTGGCCAACGGCCTCTTCCTCATCCTGGTGCGCGCCTTCGGCCACGACTCCACCAACCCCCAGCTGGAGGGCTCCTTCCTCACCTGGGTGTGGCGCGTGCCCTTCCTGCTGTCGATCGTGATGGTGGCCGTCGGCCTCTACGTCCGCGTCAAGCTCGAGGAGACCCCGGTCTTCCAGCGTGCCCTGGAGGACGACACCCGCGTCAAGGCCCCCCTGGGCGAGGTCTTCAAGCGCAACTGGTGGGAGCTGATCCTCGGCACCTTCGTCATGTACGCGACGTACGTGCTCTTCTACCTGATGACCACCTGGATCCTCTCCTACGCCATCGGCAAGACCCAGAACGGCATGCTCGGCGTGAAGTACGCGGACTTCCTGGTGCTGCAGCTGGTCGGCATCCTGTTCTTCGCAGCCTTCGTGCCGGTCTCCGGCTGGCTGGCGGACCGCTTCGGCCGCAAGCCCACCCTGCTGGTCGTCTCTGGCCTGATGGTCGTCTTCGGCCTGTCCTTCGGCGCCTGGCTCTCCCCGGCCGCCATGGGTCAGGGCGACGCGCTGAACGTCCCGTCCATGCTCGCGTTCCTCGCGGTCGGCATGGCGCTCATGGGTCTGACCTTCGGCCCCATGTCCGCGGTGCTGCCGGAGCTGTTCCCCACGAACACCCGCTACACCGGCTCGGGCATCGCCTACAACGTGTCCTCGATCCTCGGCGCCGCCCTGACCCCGTTCCTGGCCGGCTGGCTCGTCAAGGAGTTCGGCGTGGCCACCGTGGGCTGGTACCTGGCCATCGCCTCGGTGATCACGATGGCCGCCCTGGCCCTCTCCCCCGAGACCCGCCACGCGGACCTCCACGAGGTCACCTCGGCCCGCGAGCGCCGCGCCGCGGCCCGCTGAGCCGCCGCTCGGCCCCGCCCACGACGACGGCCGGTCACCCGCGCGGGGTGGCCGGCCGTCGTCGTGCCCGGGACGGGATCAGACCCGCACGTGCAGGCGACGGGCCGCCTCGGCGATGGACCCGGACATGGACGGGTACACGGTGAAGGTGTCCGCGAGGTCGTCCACGTGGAGCTTGTGGGTGACGGCCAGCGCCAGCGAGTAGATGAGGTCGGAGGCGCGCGGGGCCACCACCACGCCGCCGATCACGGTGCCGGAGCCCTGGCGGGCGAAGATCTTCACGAAGCCCGTGGAGACGCCCTGCATCTTGGCGCGGGGGTTGGTGGCGAAGTCCAGGCGGATCACGTCCGCCTGGTACTGGCCGGAGTCCACCTGGGCCTGGGTGACGCCCACGGTGGCGATCTCCGGGGACGTGAAGATGTTCGACGCCAGCAGGTGCGGGCGCAGCGGCTTGAGGGCGTCGCCCAGCAGGTGGGCCACGGCGATGCGCCCCTGCATGGCGGCCACCGAGGCCAGGGCGAGCTGGCCGGTGCAGTCGCCGGCGGCGTAGATCGAGGGCACGGTGGTGCGGGAGACGCCGTCCACCTTCACGTGGCCGGACTCGGTGAGCTCGACGCCCACCTCCTCGAGGCCGAGGCCGGCGGTGTTGGGGACGCCGCCGACGGCGAGCAGGCAGTGGGATCCGTCGATGTACGGGCGGCCGTCGGCGCCCTCGCCGGAGAGGTGCACGCGCACGCCGGTCTCGGTGCGCTCCACGGACTCGGCGCGGCAGCGGCCGGCCACGTCCAGGCCGTTCTGGGCGAACACGTCCTCCAGCAGCTCGGCGGCGTCCGGATCCTCGCCGGGGAGCACACGGTCGCGGGAGGAGACCAGGGTGACCGCGGCGCCGAGCTGGTTGTAGGCCGAGGCGAACTCGGCGCCCGTGACGCCCGAGCCCACGACGATCAGGTGCTCCGGCAGGTCCTGGAGCGCGTAGACCTGCTTCCAGTTGAAGATGCGCTCGCTGTCCGGGCGGGCGGTGGGCAGCTCGCGGGGGCTGGCGCCCACCGCCACGAGGATCGCGTCGGAGGTGATCACCTCGGGCTCCTCCCCCTCCTCGATCCCGCGCCGGCGCACGGTCACCTCGTGCGGGCCGGTGACCACGGCGTCCCCGATCACCACGCGCACCCCGCGCTTCTCCAGCGCCCGGTGGATGTCGGAGGACTGCTGGCCCGCGAGCTCGAGGATGCGGCGGTCGACCGCGTGCATGTCGGCGTGCGGCTGCGCCTCGCCCAGGTCCACGCCCAGGCCCGAGGCGGCCATCACCCGGCGCATGGAGTCGGCCGTGGCGATCAGCGTCTTGGAGGGGACGACGTCGGTGAGGACGGCCGAGCCGCCCATCCCCGCGCGTTCCACGACGGTGACGCGGGCGCCGAGCTTGGCGGCCACCAGGGCGGCCTCGTAGCCGCCGGGGCCGCCGCCGATGATGGTCAGGGACGGGAGGAAGGTCGTGTTCTCTTCGGTCACGTTCACCCATCTTGCCGGAGCGGGGGCGCGGTTCCCAGCCCGGCGACGCGCGGTGCGCGGACCTAGGATGGGCACGTGAGCGAGCAGAGCACCCCCACCCCCACCCCCGCCTCCCTCGCGCGCCTGGCCGGCGACCACCCCGGCTTCGCCGAGGCCCGCGCCGCCGCTGAGGCGATCGCCGAGGCGACCGGCTGCGCCGAGCACCGGATCGCCGTCGTCCTGGGCTCCGGCTGGGGCGAGGCCGCGGAGCTGATCGGCGTCGAGCGTGCGCGCATCGACCTGGCGGACGTGCCCGGCTTCCACGCGCCGAAGGTCCCCGGCCACAACGCCGTGATCCGCTCGGTGGAGCTGGCCGACGGGTCCCGCGCCCTGGTGTTCGGCTCCCGCACCCACTTCTACGAGTCCCGCGACGCGCAGGCCGTGGCGCACACCGTGCGCACCGCGGCCGCCGCGGGCGCGGCCACCGTGGTCCTCACCAACGGCTGCGGCGGTCTGGACCCCGAGATCGCCCCGGGCACCCCGGTGCTGATCGCCGACCACATCAACCTCACCGGCGCCACGCCCCTGGTCGGGGCCACGTTCGTGGACCTCACCGACGTCTACTCGCCGCGCATCCGGGCCATCGCCCAGGAGGTGGACCCCACCCTCACCGAGGGCGTCTACGTCCAGTTCTCCGGGCCGCAGTACGAGACGCCGGCGGAGGTCCGCATGGCCACGGCCCTCGGGGGCGACCTCGTGGGCATGTCCACCGCCCTGGACGCGATCGCCGCCCGCCACGCGGGCCTCGAGGTCTTCGGCATCTCCCTCGTGACCAACCACGGCGCCGGGATCCAGGAGACCCCGCTGTCCCACCAGGAGGTCGTCGAGGCCGGCCAGGCCGCCGGACCGCGCATCTCCCGCCTCCTCGCCGAGATCGTGGGGCGGCTCTGATGCGCGCCCTCGACCCCCGCGTCCGGGAGCTGGCCGAGCGCTGGTCCGTGGAGGACCCCGAGCCGATGCACCGCGCCGTCCTCATGGACGAGCTCGCCGCCGCGGACGGTGACGACCCGGCGGCGGAGGCGGCCCGCGCGTCGCTGGCGTCCCGCTTCTCCGGACCGCTGGCCTTCGGCACCGCCGGCCTGCGCGCCGAGGAGGGTCCGGGCGAGTCCCGGATGAACCGCCTGGTGGTGCGCCGCACGGCGGCCGGCCTGGGCCGCCACCTCTGGAACGAGCTGGGCCCGGACCAGCCCGCGCCCCTCGTGGCCGTGGGCTACGACGCGCGGCGCGGCTCCGCGGACTTCGCGGCGGACACCGCCGCGGTGCTCACCGCCGCCGGCGCGCAGGTGGTCCTGCTGCCCCGCGCGCTGCCCACCCCCGTGCTCGCGTTCGCGGTGCGCCACCTCCACGCGGACGCCGGCGTGATGGTCACCGCCTCCCACAACCCGCCCGCGGACAACGGGTACAAGGTGTACCTGGGCGGGCGGATGACGGACGAGGCCGGGCGGGGCGCCCAGATCGTCTCCCCCGCGGACGTCCAGATCGCCGCGCAGATCGACCACGACGCCTGGACGGCGGACATCCCGCTGGCCGCCGAGGGCTGGGAGGTGGCCGGCGAGGACCTGCTCGAGGCCTACCGCGCCGCGGCCCTGGGCGTCCTGGACCCCGGCGGCCACCCCGGCCGCGACCTGCGGATCGTCTACACCCCACTGCACGGCGTCGGCGGCGCGGTGCTGCCGGACCTCCTGGCGGAGGCCGGGTTCGCGGACGTGCACGTGGTCCCGGAGCAGGCCGCCCCGGACCCCGCGTTCCCCACCGTGGCCTTCCCCAACCCGGAGGAGCCCGGGGCCATGGACCTCGCGCTGGCCCTGGCCGCGGAGGTCGGCGCGGACCTGGTGATCGCCAACGATCCCGACGCCGACCGCCTCGCGCTGGCCGTCCCCGCCGGCGACGGCGCCGCCCCCTCCTGGCGCATGCTCTCCGGCGACGCGGTGGGCACCCTGCTGGGCGCGCACCTGCTGCCGCGTCTCGCGGCACAGGGCCGCTCGGCCGCCAACTCGGTGGTATCCGCCCCGCAGCTGGCGGCCCTGGCCGCGGCGGCCGGCGTCGAGCACCACGTGACGCTCACCGGCTTCAAGTGGATCTCCCGCGCCCCGCGCCTCGGCTACGGCTACGAGGAGGCGCTGGGCTACTGCGTGGCACCGGACATGGTCCGGGACAAGGACGGCATGACCGCCGCCCTCGTGGCCGCGGAGCTCGCGGCCTCCCTGAAGGCCGCCGGCCGCACCCTGGACGACGCCCGGGCCGACGCCGACGCCGTCACCGGGTCCATGCCCTCGGGGCAGGTGTCGGTGCGCGTGCAGGACCTGCGAATCATCGCGGACACCATGGCCGCGCTGCGCGCCCGGCCGCCCGCCGCCCTGGCCGGGGACCCCGTGACCGTGGAGCGGGACCTCGCCGCCGGCTCCGCAGACCTGCCCGCCACCGACGCCCTGCTGTTCGCCACGGACGCCGGCACCCGCGTGCTCGTGCGCCCCTCCGGCACGGAGCCCAAGCTCAAGTGCTACCTCGGCACGCAGGACGCCGACCCCACCGCGGCCGCCGCCCGCCTGGACCGGCTGAGGGAGGAGGTCGCCGCGCTCGTCGCCGGCTGACGGCGACGGGGCCCGCCGGGGCGGACGGGCAGCCACTAGGCTGGGCGGCATGAGCGAGACCCCGCAGCTGACCACGGCCGAGCTGGCCAAGCACATCGACCACACCCTGCTCAAGCCCGAGGCCTCCCGCGAGGACATCCTGCGCGTCGTCGCCGAGGCCCGCGAGGCCGGTGTGAAGAGCGTGTGCGTGAACCCGCGCTGGGTGCGCGAGGTCCGCGCGGGCCTGGAGGGCTCCGACGTCCTCACCTGCACGGTGATCGGCTTCCCCCTGGGCGCCTCCTCCTCCGCCGTCAAGGCCTTCGAGACCACCCAGGCGATCGCCGACGGCGCGGACGAGGTGGACATGGTGATCGACATCGCCGCGGCCCGCGCCGGGGATCGCGCCCGCCTCGAGGAGGACGTGCGCGCCGTCGTCGCGGCCGCCCACGCCTCGGGCCCGGCCGGACGGGCCGGCACGCTGGTCAAGGTGATCATCGAGACAGCCCTGCTCGACGACGCCGCCAAGGTCCTGGCCTGCGAGGCCGCCGTGGCCGCGGGTGCGGACTTCGTGAAGACCTCCACGGGCTTCTCCACGGGCGGGGCCACGGTCGAGGACGTCGCCCTGATGCGCCGCACCGTGGGCCCGGAGATCGGCGTGAAGGCCTCCGGCGGCGTGCGCTCCCGCGAGGACGCGCTCGCCATGATCACTGCCGGCGCCACGCGCATCGGGGCGAGCTCCGCGCTTGCTATCCTGGGTGACGACTGACGCCGGCTCGCACCGCCGGATGCTTCTGCACAGAGGAGATTGACGTGATCCGCAACGGCAAGGCCATCGACCACTCGAACCAGGGCGGCTTCGGCGGCTCCGCGATCGCCTGGCTCGTGACCTACGCGATCTTCCTGGCCGCGGTCTATGCGATGGGCTTCTGGGACTTCACGCACGTGTGGATCCCGGGTCTGATCGCCCTGGCGCTCGCGTTCCTGACGATGTTCATCCCCAAGCAGCTGCTCGGCCGCGGGGACACCGTGGACGCCGTGGCCATCCATGCCGCCCGCCCGGCCGAGATCCACGCCCCGCGCGGCACCGGAGCCGTGCACCACTGAGCCTGTCCCGCGCCCCGCGCCGCGCAGGCGCACCGCGGCCCTCCGCCGCTCGCCGAAGGGCGTCCACTCGCAACACGGGAGTGGACGCCCTTCGTCTTGTGTCCATCTCCGCGGTGGTGCTGGGCCACGCCTACCTGGCCGACCTGACGTTCAGCCCGTACCTGGAGATCTGGCGGATGCCGCTGTTCTTCTTCCTCACGGGCTACTTCTGGACCCGGGGCCGGCCATGGGCGGCGGACGCCCTCTCCCGGTTCCGCTCCCTGATGGTCCCGTACCTGCTGTGGTCGGTGCTGATGACTCTTGTGGTGCTGAGCTGGAGCCGCCGGAGCCAGATCGACGGCGTCACGCTGGCCGACCTGGTCTCCGCCGGCTGGTACGGCGGGGCGGACCAGCCGCCGCCGTGGTGGGCGTTCTGGTTCATCTCGGTGCTGTTCTTCGTGGCCCTGCTGCGCCGCGCCCTGGAGCGGGCGCCGTCCTGGGCCGGGTGGGCGGTGGCCCTGGCGGGGCTCGCGGCGGCCGAGCTGGTTCCGGAGTCCGCGATCGCGCGGACCCCGCTGGGGATCGGCCTCGCCGCCCCGTGCCTGTTCTACGTGCTCGCCGGGGAGGCGTTCCGGCGGCGCGTCCAGCCGCGGATCCGCCGCCACCGCACGCTGATCGGCGTCGCGCTCGTGGCGGCGGGGGTCGGGGCCGTGGCCCTGGGGCTGCCGCCGCACAACATCAAGTGGGGCGGCTTCGGACTGTTCCCCTGGACGCCCCTGACGGGGATTGCGATGGCGGCCGGCATGGTGCTCGTGTTCGGCGCCTTCGTGGAGCGGCGGCTGCGGGCCTTCGCCCGCGACACCGGGACCGGACGGGCGATCCGCGCGGGGATCACCGCGCTGACGAGGACGGGCACCGTGGTGGTGCTGCTGCATGGACTGGTGCTGATGGAGGCGATGCGCGTGGGGATCGAGGACAACCTGATGAAGTTCGTGGTAGCCCTGACGGTGAGCTGGGCCGTGGGACTCGCCCTGCTGGCCACTCCCCTGGCCCGCCCCCTCACGGGCGTGCCGCAGCAGTGGTTCCCGTTCGGACGGGAGGCGGGGGCATGAGCTGGTTCGAGCGCCCCGCCCTGCGGTCCCCGTTCGCGGCCGCCCCGGGGATGGATGCCCCGGCCGACGACGGCGCGGGCGGCCCCCTGCGGATCCTCACCGTGTGCACGGGCAACATCTGCCGCTCCGCGTGGGCCCACCACGTGCTGCAGGCCCGCCTCGACGCCGCGCTCGGCGCCGACGTCGTGGAGGTCTCCAGCGCCGGGACCGGGCCCAACCAGGCGCTGGCCGTCCCAGAGGAGCTGCTCACCCTGGCCCCCGACGCGGGGGTGCGCGCCGCGCTGGCGGCCCATCGCCCCCGCCGGCTGACGGCGCGCGTGCTGGCCGGGCAGGACCTGGTGCTGACGGCCACCGAGGCGCATCGCGACGCCGTCGTGCGCGAGGCCCCGGCCGCGCTCCGCCGCTCCGCCACCCTCCTCGACGCCGGCGCCCTGCTGGCCGACCCCGACGCCGTGGCCCCGGGCGGCGGCGGCCGGGCGCTGGTCGCGGCCCTGGAGGCCGCGCGTCGGGAGGGGAGGGGCCTGGACGCGGGACGACGGGGCCTGTTCCCGGCCGGACGCCGCGCCGCCGACCTCGCGGACCCGTTCCGCGGCCCCGCCGAGGGCTACACGGAGATGACGCGTGCACTGGAGCCGGCCCTCGCGGCGGTCGAGGCGGCGGTGGTGCGGGCCGTGGAGCCCGCCCGCTGAGCCGGCCTCCGCGCGGCCGGCCTCAGTGCCCGCGGGCCGCCGCCTGCCGGAGGGTCCGCTCCTCGCGCCGGGCGCGGGCCTGGGCGTCGAGCGGGGCGTCGGCCTCCGTGATCGCCAGGGTCGCCCCGGCCGCCAGGATGAGCATGGACGGGATGGAGACGAACACCTCGCCGAGCTGGGTGGCGGTCACCAGGACCACCACGGCCGCGGCCTCCACGGCCACGCGCGACGGCGTCCGGAGGCGGGTGGCGCCCAGGCGCAGCCCGTACACGGCGTACGCGGTGAGCATCGCGGCGGTGAGCACCACCCCGCCCTCCACGTAGAGCGCCGCGTAGGAGTTGTGGAAGAGGAACCGGCCGGCGTCGAGCTCGACGAACGACTGCGCCAGCCCCTGGCCCGTCCACGGCGTCGCCTCCACCTTGACGCCGGTGGCCGTCTGGATGACGCTGCGGAACCAGTCCGTGCCCTCGCGGTCCGAGTAGACGCCGACCCGCGCGAGGTTCTCCTCCGCGAAGCCGACCGCCCACGCCAGGAGGGCCAGCAGGGCGACCCGCAGGACCGGCCCCATGCGGGGGGTGAGGACCACCCAGACGAGGGCGCAGGCGAAGCCGGCGAGCGAGGTGCGGGATCCGGTGAGGAAGACGCACAGGCCGGAGGCGGAGAGCAGCAGCAGGCGCACGCCGGGGCGGCGGACGAAGGTCAGGGCCAGGACGGGGACGGCGGCGTAGTAGAGGCCCGCCACGTTCTTGTCCGCGAGGAAGCCGGTGAGGAAGCCCTGGTAGGGCGCGGGCACGAGCCCGGCGTAGAACAGGGGCACGTTCACGGCCATCGCGGCGAGGAGGCCGGTGAGCACGGACCGCAGGTCGACGCGGCGCGCGGCGAAGCAGCCCACCAGGGCCGTGAGGGCGGCCATGCGGACCAGGCGGCGGAGCCAGACGGCGTCGGGGACGCCCATCGCGAGGGACACGGCGGCGAGGTAGACGCCGACGAGGACGGCCAGCAGCGCTGCGACGCCCAGCGCGGACGCCCTCCGCTTCGCCCGCCGGCAGAGCGCGAGGCCCAGCAGCACCATCATGGCGGCCTCGTTGAGCGGGACGGGCACGCCGCCGGCGGGCAGGGTGTACGCCTCCATGGCCAGGAGGAACCCCAGGAGCAGCTCGGGCACGCGGAGGGAGGTGCGGGGGCCGGCGGCGTCCTCGGCGGTGAGGACGGACACCCCCCGCGCGGTGGCGGCCTCACGGCGGCCGCGCTCAGCCAGGACCGCCTGATAGCGCGGGTCCTGGAGGGCGGGGCCGGAGGGGAGGTGCGGGGGCATCCGGAGGCCTTCCTCATGCGGGAGCGCGGGGGCGACGCGCGGGACGGCGCCGTCGCCACCAGCCTAGTGGAGCCCCGGTGCGGCAGGTCGAGCCCGGCCCACAGGCTGTATAGAGTTCATGGAGACGCCACCAACCGATCGGGTCCTCCATGAACATCCTCGACTTCCTTCGCGTCCTGCGAGCCAATCGCCTCGTCCTCCTGGGAGGGGTGGTGCTGGGCCTCCTGGGCGGCTTGGTCTACTCCCTCCTCCAGCCGACGCTCTACACCTCGACGTCCACCGGCTTCGTGACCGTGGCCGGCGAGGCCAGCATCTCCGGGACGGAGACGGCGTTGACCCGCGCGCAGTCCTACGTGCCGCTCATCAACAGCCGCACGGTGCGGGAGAAGGTCGCCGAGTCAGGCGTCGACGTGTCGGGGTCCACGCTCTCGGCCCAGGTGGTGCCGAATTCCAATCTCATCACCGTGACGGCGCTGGCCCCGGACCCGCAGCGGGCCGCCGACCTGGCCAACACCGCGCTGGGGGCGACGGCGGAGGTGGCGAACAGCCTCGACCCCACCTCCAATGTCAAGGTCACCGCCATGGAGGACGCCCTGCCGCCCGCTGGGCCGTCCAGCCCGGACCACCTGCGCAACGCTCTGATCGGGGCGGGGATCGGCCTCCTGGCCGCCCTGGCGGTGGCGTTCCTGCGGCGGGTGCTCGACGTGAACGTGCGCACCACCACCGACGCCACGGAGGCCTCCGGGGCCGGCCTGCTCGGCGCGATCCCGCAGGACGGGACCATGAAGGCGGAGCGCACGGCCCCGCTCGGCGTGCCCTCGCCGCGGGCGGCGGAGGCCCTGCGCCAGCTGAGGACCAACCTGCGCTTCGCCGCGGTCGACGACCCGCCCCGCGTCGTGATGGTGACCAGCTCCAACCCGGGCGAGGGCAAGTCCACCGTCATCGCCGGCCTGGCGCAGGCCGTCGCCGTGTCCGGCCAGCCCGTGATCCTCGTGGACGCGGACCTGCGGCGGCCCCGCCAGGCCAGCCAGTTCGGCGTCGACGGACGCGTGGGCCTGTCGGAGGTCCTCAGCGGGGACGTCCTGCTGGAGGACGCCGTCCAGGACCTCGGGGACGGGCTCCTGCTCCTCCCGGCCGGCCGCACGCCCCCGAACCCGTCCGAGCAGCTCGGATCGCACCGCATGCAGGAGTTGCTGCGCGTGCTCGCCGAGACCCATCTGGTCCTCGTCGACGCCCCCCCCGGTGCTGCCGGTGACGGACTCCACCCTGCTGGCGGCCGTCGTGGACGGGACCGTGCTGGTGGTGCGCCACGGCAAGACCCGGAAGGACCATGTGGAGGTGGCCCGGGACATGCTGGCCAAGGTCAACGCCCGCATGCTGGGCGTGGTGCTCAACGGCGTGCCCGCCTCCGGTGTGGGCTCGGACTACTACGGCGGGGGCTACGGCGCGGACGGCGGCAGCTACGACGTCTACTACCAGGCGCCCCGGGACGCCGCCGACGCCGCGGCCGGGACCGCGGGCGACACGTCGCGACGCTGATCGCGCCCGGCGGCAGGGCCAGGTCGTCGCACCGACGGCGCAGGCCCGGGGATGCAGAAGGGCCCCGCCTCTGACGAGGCGGGGCCCTTCATGGTGGTGCTCCGACGATCAGCAGCCCGCCGTGGGCGGGGTGGTCTCGAAGCAGTTCTTGAACTCGACGATGCCCCCGTTGCACAGATCCGCGCCCTCGGGGGCGCCCTTCGGCAGGGCCAGCTGCAGCTTGCCCTTGACGCAGCCGGACTCCTGGGCCGAGTTGCCGGTGTTGTTCACCACGTAGTAGTAGGTCTTGGACTGGCCCGGCTGCAGGAGCAGCTCGGGGTCCATGGCGGCCAGTCGCTTGCCTCCCCTGCACGGGCTGGCGGTGTAGAGACGCGCCTCGCCATTCCGGGTGGTGTGGCCGCCGAACACCACGGTCACCGTGCCCGGGTTGACGTACACGGGGGTGGGCGACGTGTTGGTGATGGTGATGGTGAAGCCGTAGGCCTGCTTGATGCCATCGGGGTGGCCACCGCCCGGGAACTTCTCGGCGGTGCCCGAGGTCACGTTGACACAGCCGGTCGGGGAGGCGGCGGCGAACGGGGCGGCGGCGACGGCGGCGACGGCGGGGACGGACCACGCGATGCCGGCGGACACGGTGCGGCGGTTGACGGTCTTGGGAGTGGTCTGCATGCGATTCTCCAAAGCGAGGGGACGAGGGGGCCGACGCGGGGATGACGACGGGTGCAGGCGGGGCGGGTCACAGTCGGTGTGGCTGTGGGTAACCCCCTCCATGATAGCGCTGTGTCGTCGTCGTCACACGGGACAGGCCTCCCTCCTTCGTCACGAAACGGTATCGTTCCGCGTGATCCTGGGCGCAGGCACGGCGGTGTCACCCCCTGTTGGCCTGCTGTTCACCCCTGCTGTTCACCCCTGCTGTCCACCCCGGAGGCCCGGCTCCTCCCGCGCCTGGGGGCCGCGGTGGCTGACTAGAGTGAGGGCATGACCGCCGCGCCCGCCCCCCTGGAGACCCGGGTCCGGCTGGCGCACGCCCGCATCACCCACCTCATGGCGGCGGCCGGTGTGCGCTCTCTCCACATCAAGGGCTATGCGATGGGGCCGGGGGTCTACGCCGGCGGGCGGACGAGCTCGGACGTGGACCTGCTGGTGCACCCGGCCGACCTCTCCCACGCCCTGGATGCCCTCACCTCCCACGGGTGGCGTCGTATCGCGGACTTCGCGGAGGGCTCCGTGTTCGAGCACGCGGCGACCCTCTGGCACGACCAGCTCGGCTACGTGGACGTGCACCGGCGCCTCCCCGGCCTCGGCCGCTCCCCGGTGGACGCCTTCGAGGCGCTGTGGGGGGAGCGCACCACCACGGTGGTCGCCGGGCACGCCGTTCCCGTCCCGTCCCTCCGGCACCAACGCCTGGTCGTGCTGGTCCATGGGGCGCGCGACGCCGGCCGCGGCCGCTTCGACGTGGACCACCTGCGCCACACCCTCGACGCCGGCCAGTGGGCGGAGCTGCGGGTGCAGGCCCAGATCCTCGGGGCCGGGGCCGCGTGGTCGATCGCCACCGGGGAGACGGACGTCGCGGGCGTGGACGAGCGGGAGGCGCTGCTCCTGTCCGCGGTCCGCGGGGACGAGTCCGGCATCCGGCTGCTCGCCACCCGCTGGCACGCCGCGCGGGGGTGGCGGGAGCGACTCCACCTCCTGGTGCGCACCGTGCCCGTCAACCGCGCGCACCTGCAGATGCGCCTCGGACGTCCGCCCACCACGGCCGACGTCCTGCGAGAGCAGGCGTCGCGGGGCGCGGCGCTGACCCGCTGGGCCGCAGGGAAGGCGGTGCCCCGTGTCGGACGCTGAGCACCCGCCGTTCGCCCAGGCTCCCGCCGCACGCGCCTGGCGGGTCGCGCCGACGACGGCGTGGGTGCGTTCGGGCGAGCATCAGGTGACCGTGATGGACCTGGACGAGGGGAACCCCCAGGTCCTGAGCCCCACCGGGTCCGCGGTCTGGGAGCTGCTGCTCGACGGACGCACACCCGAGGACGACCTCGCCGCGGATCCGCCGAAGCCCGTCGAGGAGGAAGCGCTGTGCGGGGCCGTCGCGGAGGCCTTCGGCGTCGACGTCGAGGTGGTCGCCGCGGACACGCGCGCGTTCCTGGGCATGCTGGCCGGGCACCGCCTCGTGGTGCCGGCCGTCCTCCCCTGAACCACGGCCGGCACCGGCCGGCTCAGCCCGCGCTGACCGGCTCCGGGGCGAAGATCGCCTGCACCACCTGGTCCGCCCACTCCAGCAGGGGCGCGTCGACGAGGTCCTGGCCCATGACCGGCTTGGTCTTGGGCCGCGGGATGAGCAGGGCGTTCAGGGCCGGCTTCAGCTGGGCGCCCTTGTACATGCGCTGGGCGCGCAGCTGTCGCGACTCGGGCAGGTCCGCGGCGGGGCCGAACTTCACGTTCTGCCCCAGCAGCATGACCTCCGTGACCCCGGCCTCGCGGGCCCGGTTGCGGAACCGGGCCACGGCCACGAGCGCCTGGACGGGCTCCGGCAGGGGCCCGTAGCGGTCCTTCATCTCCTCGACCACGGCGTCCACGGCGGCGTCGTCGACGGCGGTGGCCAGGGAGCGGTACATCTCCAGGCGCAGCCGCTCCCCCGGCACGTAGTCGTGGGGCAGGTGGGCGTTCACGGGTAGCTCCACCTTGACCTCGGCGGGCGCCGTGTCCTCCTCGCCCTTGAAGTCGGCCACGGCCTCGCCCACCATCCGCAGGTACAGGTCGAAGCCCACGCCCGCGATGTGGCCGGACTGCTCGCCGCCTAGCAGGTTGCCGGCGCCGCGGATCTCGAGGTCCTTCATCGCCAGCTGGAGGCCCGCGCCGAGCTCGTTGTGCTGGGCCACGGCCTTGAGCCGCTCCATGGCCACCTCGCCGAGGGGCTTCTGGGCGTCGTACAGGAAGTAGGCGTACGCGCGGTCGCGCCCGCGGCCCACGCGGCCGCGCAGCTGGTGCAGCTGGGACAGGCCGTAGCGGTGGGCGTCCTCCACGATCAGGGTGTTCGCGTTGGCGATGTCCAGGCCGGTCTCGATGATCGTGGTGGACACCAGCACGTCGAACCTCTTCTCCCAGAAGTCCACCATGATCTGCTCCAGGCGGGACTCGCTCATCTTGCCGTGGGCGACGGCGATGCGCGCCTCCGGGACCAGCTGCGCCAGGCGCGAGGCCACCTTGTCGATCGTGGTGACCCGGTTGTGCACGTAGAACACCTGGCCCTCGCGCATGAGCTCACGGCGGATCGCGGCGATCACCTGCTGGTCCGTGTACGGGCCCACGGAAGTCAGCACCGGGTGGCGCTCCTCCGGGGCCGTGGCCAGGGTGGAGGTCTCGCGGATGCCGGTCAGCGACATCTCCAGGGTGCGCGGGATCGGCGTCGCGGACATGGCGAGCACGTCCACGTTGGTGCGCATCTTCTTCAACGCCTCCTTGTGCTCGACGCCGAAGCGCTGCTCCTCGTCCACGATCACCAGGCCGAGGTCCTTGAACTGGACCTCCTTGGACAGCAGCCGGTGGGTGCCGACGACGACGTCCACCTCGCCGGCGGCGAGCCCCTCGACGACCTCCTTGGACTCCTTGGCGGTCTGGAACCGGGACAGCGCGGCCACGGTCACGGGGAAGCCGGCGAACCGGTCCGTGAAGGTCTGGTGGTGCTGGCGGGCGAGCAGCGTCGTCGGGACGAGGACGGCCACCTGCTTGCCGTCCTGGACGGCCTTGAAGGCGGCCCGCACGGCGACCTCGGTCTTGCCGAAGCCCACGTCGCCGGAGACCAGCCGGTCCATGGGGACCGGGGACTCCATGTCCTTCTTGACCTCCTCGATGGTGGTCAGCTGGTCGGGGGTCTCGATGTACGGGAACGCCTCCTCCAGCTCCGCCTGCCAGGGGGTGTCCGGGGCGAAGGAGTGCCCGCGGGTGGCCATGCGCGCCGAGTAGAGGCGGATGAGCTCGCCGGCGATCTCGCGGGTGGCGCGCTTGGCCTTGGACTTGGTCTGCGCCCAGTCCGAGCCGCCCATCTTGGACAGCGCGGGGGCCTCGCCGCCGACGTACTGGGAGATCAGGTCCAGCTGGTCCGTGGGCACGAACAGCCGGTCCCCGGGGGCGCCGCGCTTCGAGGGGGCGTACTCCAGGACGAGGTACTCGCGGTAGGACTCCTCCTCCCCCGGCCGCTTCCGGGCGCCGCCGGTGACGGGGCGGCGCTGCAGCTCCACGAACCGGGCGATGCCGTGCTGGGAGTGCACCACGAAGTCCCCGGGCTGCAGGGCCAGCGGGTCCACGGCGTTGCGGCGCCGACGGGCGAGCTTGCCGCCCGCGGCGCGGGTGCCGGCGGTGCGGTGCCGGCCGAACAGGTCCTGCTCGGTGACGACGGCCAGCTTGGTCTCGGGGTCGGTGAACCCGGTCCCGACGGCGGCGGTCGCCACGCGCACGCGCCCGGGGGCGGGCGCCGGGTCCACGGGGCCGTCCAGGACGGAGGCGGTGAGGCCGGCGTCGGCGTGGAGCTCGGCCAGGCGGCGGGCCGAGCCCGGGCCGTCCGTCAGAAGGACCACGGACCAGCCGTCGGCGAGCCGCTCGCGGGTGAAGCGGACCATCGCCTCCATGTCCGCGCCGAACGTGGTGGGCACGCCCAGCGAGGAGCGCAGCGCGGAGGCGTCGGGGAGCAGCTCGGCGTCGGGCGAGAGGGCGGTGGTGGACCAGTGGCCCTGCCGCTCCTCGAGGACGGCCTCGCGCAGCTCTGCGAGGGTGAGGAACCCGCCGGCGGCGGACTGGTCCGCCCCGAGGTCCACGGGGGCCTGCGCGCCCTGGGCGGCGCCCGCCCACGCGGCGGCGAGGAACTCCTCGTTGGTGGCCAGCAGGTCGTCCGCGCGGCTGCGGATCCGCTCCGGCTCGACGAGCAGGGTGAGGGACCCCTCGGGCAGCAGGTGAACCAGGGAGGTCATGCCGTCGGCGAGGAGCGGCGAGAGGGACTCCATGCCCTCCACGGCCTGGCCCTCGGCGATCCGCTCCAGCATGTCCGCGGCGCCGGGCAGGCGCGCCATCAGGGCGCGGGCCCGCTCCTGCACGGAGGGCGTGACCAGCAGCTCACGGCACGGCGGGGCGTGCAGCTCGGTGGGGTGCCCGCTGCCGTCCTCGGAGGTGTCCTGCAGGGAGCGCTGGTCCGCCACGGAGAACCAGCGCATCTGCTCGACCTCGTCGCCGAAGAACTCCACGCGCACGGGGTGGTCGGCGGTGGGCGGGAAGACGTCGATCAGCCCGCCGCGCACCGCGAACTCGCCGCGGCGGGACACCATGTCCACGCGGGCGTAGGCGGCGTCGGCGAGGTCCTGGACGACGGCGTCGAAGTCGCGCTCCTGCCCGACGCGCAGGTGCACGGGGGCCAGCTCCCCCAGGCCGCGGACGAGCGGCTGGATGACGGAACGGACGGGGGCCACCACCACGCGCAGCGGCGGCCGGCCGTCCTCCCCCGGGTGTGCCAGGCGGCGCAGCACGTCCAGGCGCGCACCCACGGTGTCCGAGCGCGGGGAGAGCCGCTCGTGCGGGAGGGTCTCCCACGAGGGGAAGAGGGCGACGGACGCGGGGTCCGCCCACGCCGCGAGGTCCCCGATCAGGTCCTCGGCCTCGCGGGCGGTGGCGGTGACCACCAGCAGGACGGCGTCCGCGCCGTGCCCGGCGGCGAGCGCGTCGGCGAGGTGCGCGAACAGGGGCGCGCGGGCGCCGTCGGGCAGGCCGATCTCCAGCTCCTGCCCGCGGGCGGGCAGGGCACGGGCGGCGGAGGCGGCGGCCGCCTCGAACGCGGGCTCGCGGGCGAGGACCGGCAGCAGCGGGGCGAGGACGGGCACGGGCGCGGTGACGTCGGCGGGGCTCACGGGCGGTGGCTCCCCTCGGCGGCCGCGGGCAGCTCGGTGGCCACGATCTCGCCGATCTCCTCGAGGAAGGCGATGACCTCGTCGGCGCCGAAGACGGGGCCGCCGGCGGTCATGCCGTCCGCGCCCAGCAGCACAGCGCTGGGGAAGCCGGTGAGGCCGAGGCCGCCGGCGGCGGCGCCGGCCGGGTCCTCCAGGACCAGCTCGGCCGGGATCGTGCCGTGGCGCAGCTCGCCGCCCGGGACGGTCTGCGGCATGAGCACCCGGACGCGGATCGGCCCGAGGCGCTCGACCAGCTCCGGCAGGCGGGCGATCACCGCGGAGCAGGAGCCGCACCCGACGGACAGCCGCAGGGCGACGACCGCGCCGGGGATCACGAGCTGGTGCAGGGTCACGAAGGCCCCGCCCTGCTGGACCGCGGCGACGGGGAACGGACGGCGCTCCGGCTCGTCGCCCTGCCCCTCGGCCGGGGCGGGCGCGGCCGAGCCGGGGACCCCGGCGGCGGGCACCGGGACGGCGGACGCGGCGGCGGGGACGGACTCCCGGCCCACCAGGACGGCGGCGGCGGCCAGCAGCAGGGTGACGACCACGGTCCAGGCGGTGACGTCCTCGCCGAACGCGGTCAGGGGCAGCCACTCCGTGGCGATCCCGTGCACGGCCAGGGAGGCGACGCCCTCGAACAGGGCCATGACGGCCAGCAGCAGGAACAGCACGTTGCGGACCACGGTCTGCCCGGTGATCGGCGCGGCGGAGGCCTCACCGAAGCAGCCGCAGGAGACGCCGTCGCCCGTGGCCCGGACCACGAGCACGAGGAACGCGACGAACAGCGCGACGGCGGCCAGCCCCACCAGGGGGCGCAGCACCGTGAACGGCTGGACCAGGGCCAGGGCGAGCAGCAGCTCGAGCCAGGGGAAGGCGCGGGCCAGGCGCGCGTCGTTCCACGGGGCCGGCACCTTGAGGCGGGTGAACACCGCGCCGACGTCCTCGCGGGAGCGCAGCTTCGCTGCCCCGCTGAAGAGCATGATCAGGGCCACGGCCCAAAGTGCGGACATGTCGGAGGCGCCTTTCCGGAGGGGACGTCGGGCGGGCCGGCGGCGTGCGTCACGCCCGTGGCGATGCCCGCGGGGAGCCAGGCCGGAGGCCGCCGTCCAGCATATAGGCTGAAAGCTCCACGACCTGAGGAGTCCCCATGGCATTCTCCGCCCAGCAGACCATCCCGCACCCGCCGGCCGCCGTGGCCGAGGCCCTGTTCTCCGAGGACTTCCACCGCTCCGTGGCCGAGTCCCTGGGCGGCGGCCTGGTGTCCTTCGCCCGCCAGGACCAGGCCGACGGCGGCGTCGAGCTGACCATCGTGCGCTCCGGCCCCACGGACCGCCTGCCGGACATGGTCCGCAAGGTGGTCGGCGAGAACCTCAACATCGAGCAGGTGGAGCGCTGGTCCGCCCCCGCCGCGGACGGCTCCCGCACCGGCACCACCACCATCCGCGTCCCCAAGGCCAAGGCGACCGCGGAGGGGACCCTCCGCCTCGCCGCCGCGCCCGCCGGCACCGAGTACGGCGTGAACGGCGATCTGCAGGTGAAGATCCCGCTCGTGGGCTCCAAGATGGCCCAGATGGCCGAGCCCATGGTCGGCAAGGTCGTCGCCCGCGCCGGCCGCGAGGTCTCCGCGTGGATCGACCGCGGCGGCCGGGGCTGACCCCGACCCCCTCGCCGGACGGCGCCGCGGCCGAGGAGCACGGCGTGACGGGGCTGGCCTCGCACGTCCCGTCCCAGATGACCCCGGCGATCCTCGGCGCCGCCGACCTCATCCTGGCGGCCACCGGCTGAACCGACGCCCGGACGACGACGGCGCCGCACCCGAAGCCGGGTGCGGCGCCGTCGTCCGGGGAGGCCGGACCTCAGCTGTTGAAGGCCTGCTGTGCGGCCTCGAGCCCGTCCGTGACGAGCTTCTCGACCGCGTCCGCGGCCCGGTCCACGTGCAGCGGGAGCAGCTCCTGCTCCTGCTTGGTGAACGGCTTGAGCACGAAGTCCGCCACGTCCATGCGGCCCGGCGGACGGCCGATGCCCACGCGGACGCGGTGGTAGTCCTTGGTGCCCAGGGACGCGGTGATGGACTTGAGCCCGTTGTGCCCGCCCTCGCCGCCGCCGCGCTTGAGGCGCAGCGTCTCGAAGGGGATGTCCAGCTCGTCGTGCACCACCACGAGGTCCTCGGGGGCGACGTCGTAGAAGTTCGTCAGGGCGGACACGGGTCGCCCGGAGGTGTTCATGTAGCCCGTGGACATCGCGAGGACCACGCGGGGCCCCCCGATGCCGAGGCGGCCGGTGGCGACCACGGCGCCGGCCTTGTGGCGGGTGAACCCGACCCCCATGCGGGAGGCGAGCTCGCCCGCCACCATGTGGCCGACGTTGTGACGGGTGCGCTCGTACTCCGGCCCGGGATTGCCGAGCCCGACGATGAGCGTGGTCCCCGTCATGGCGGGTCAGTCCTCGGAGCCCTCGGACTCGCCCTCGGCGGACTCCTCGGAGCCCTCCGACTCGCCCTCGCCCTCGGCACCCTCGGCCGACTCGGCGGCCTGCTCCTCCTGGACGGACTCGTCGCCGAGGTCCTGCTCCACGACCTCGGACACGGTGGCGATGACGATCTCGTCCTCGAGCTGCAGGGTCACGCCGGCGGGGACCTGCACGTCGGTGGCGTACACGTGCTGGCCGGGCTCGCGGCCCTCGACGGAGATGAGGACGTTCTCCGGCAGGTCGGTGGCCTCGGCCTCGACCGGAACGGTGGGGTAGTCCAGGACGTACTCGGCGTCCACGGCGGTGGAGAGCTCACCCTCGACGTGCACGGGCACCTCGACGACGACCTTCTCGCCGCGGCGGACCTCGATGAGGTCCAGGTGGTCCACGGTCTGGCGGATGGGGTGGCGCTGGATGTCCTTGGGCAGGACCAGGTGCTCCTCGCCGGCCTCGTTCACGACGGTGAGCAGGGCGTTGGGGTTGCGGACGGCCAGGGTGGTCTCCTGGGCCGGCAGCAGCAGGTGGATCGGCTCGGCGCCGTGGCCGTAGACGACGGCGGGGATCTGGCCGGCGCGGCGGGCCTGGCGGGAGGCGCCCTTGCCGAAGTCGGTGCGGCGGGTGACCTTGAGCTTGATCTGGTCAGACATGATGCGTCCTCCTGTGGGGGTCTCGGCCGCGCAGCCGGGGGGCGGCGCGGGATGCGGCCAGGAGGGGGCTTCGGTGCCGCGGCGGGTCAGCGTGCTGACGCGCGGCGGCGGCCTCGTCGATCACGGAGCGTGCGCTCCCTCGCCTGGGCAACCCGGACAGGATAGCACCCACGCGACGGGGGGGCGGGCCCGAGATGCTCGGCATCTCGGACCCGCCCCCGTGCACGTGTGAGTGAGCCGGTTCAGCTGCTCGGGCTTTACAACTGACTGGTGCCCTCAGCGTCCGGCGAAGCCGCCATACGAGCCTGGCCGCCGGAGACGTACGCGCCACTCATACCTGCTCGACGTTCGAAGTGCAGGGTCCGGGGCGACTGCGGGCCGTTGGGCCCGTCCGGATCCGCGACGATCTCCCGGTACGCCCAGTAATCGAGGGGCACGCACCTGCCACCCTCCAACTGGGAGAACGTGCTCGAGGTCACGTGGAAGTTCTCAAGGTACAGCCGCCCGTCACTCTTGACGTTCGCCGGATTGATGGTGCCGGTGTACGTCCAGGTGTAGGGGGTGTAGGTGAAACCGTCAGCCTTCCTCTGCGGGCTACCCGTCACCGGGCCTTCCCACTTCGAGGAATGCCCGGTGGCCGCCTTCCAGGTGATCGGGTTCTGCTTCACGTGGTCGCCACGCACCCAGTAGACGAGCTTGGCGTTGGTGTAGACACCCTCCGACGAGAAGTCGTAGAGGTAGAGCCCCCAAGGCGCGCCGTCGGGCGTGCGGCCTCCACCAGCGGGCGCCGAGGTCACGTCGAGAGAATAACCAGAGGCGCACCCGGCACGCCCACTGGGCGTGACCTGCACCCAGCCGTTGATGCCGGGATCCTTGCGCAGTGAAATGGCGAAGGACGGTGCCGCCGAGACCATGGCGACGGCGGGGACAGACCAGGCCAGCCCGGTGGCGACGGCGCGCCGACTCGGGCCTGACGCGGTGGTGTGAGCAGAGCGAGCGTTCATGACGGGGCCTTTCGGGGGGCGATGTATGCCAGATGTATTCTCTCTGAGCAGACGCGATTCCTGCAAGAATATCAGCGTGTGCCACCCGCCGCTTCTGACAGGTGGTCTCGCAGGCGTTCGCGCTGATCCGGGGCGGTGTAGCCGACGGCGGCCAGGGGCCCGAGATCGAGGGCACTGTTGGTCGGCCGCGGGGCCGCGCCCTCCTTGCCGGCCATGTATTCGGCGGTGGTCGCGGCGGAGACGCGTGCGGCGTCGTGGCCGGTGTCCTCGAAGACCCACCGGGCGACGTCGTGCCAGGTGACCACGTCACCGCTGTTGGTCATGTGGAACGTGCCCGTGGGCGCGTCCGTGGTGACCAGGTGCAGCAGGGCGTCGGCGAGGTCGTCGGCGAAGGTGAGGCGGCCGTGCTGGTCGGCGACGACGGCCGGGTCAATCCCGCGCTCGGCGAGGGAGGCCATCGTGGCCACGAAGTTCTTCCCCTCCCCGATCACCCAGGAGGTGCGGACGATCCAGTGCCGCGGCACGGTGCGCACCGCGGCCTCGCCGGCGGCCTTCGACTGGCCGTAGACGCCCAGCGGCGCGAGCGGGTGGTCCACCGGGTGCTCCTGCCCCACGGGGAGGGTGCCGTCGAACACGTAGTCCGTGGAGACCTGCGCCAGGGGGACGCCGGCCTCGGTGCAGCGGCGGGCGAGCTCGGCGACGGCGGTCGCGTTGACGGCCCAGGCCTGGGCCCGGCCCTCGGGCGTCTCGGCGGCGTCCACCGCGGTCATGGCGGACGCGTTGACCACGGCGCGCAGGCCACGGAAGTGCTCCCGCGGCCAGGACGCCGGATCGGTCATGTCCCACGTGTCCCGTCCGTGGGCCTCCACGGGGATCCCGGCGGCCTCGGCGCGGGCCACGAGGGCGCGGCCGAGCTGGCCGCCGGCGCCGAGCACGAGGATCGGGGCGGGCGGCATGGGGGTGACGTCCGCGAGCATCGGGTGGGCGCGGTCCTTGTCCGAGAGCTCGGCGTCCTCGAGCGGGATGGGCCAGGCGATGGCGGCCGTCGGGTCCGCGAGGTTGAGGAACGTGTACTGGCCCTGCGCGTCGGCGGACCAGTGGTCGTTCACCAGGTAGGTGTAGGCGGTGTCCGGCTCGAGCGTCTGGTAGGAGTTGCCCACCCCGCGCGGCACGAAGACGGCCTTCTCCGGGCCGAGCTCCACGGTGGCGACGGCGCCGAAGGACGGCCCTTCGCGCAGGTCCACCCAGGCGCCGAAGATCCGGCCGTGGGCGACGGCCACGTACTTGTCCCACGGTTCGGCGTGGATGCCGCGGGTGGTGCCGACGGCGTCGTTGAAGGAGATGTTGTTCTGCACCGGGGCGAGCGAGGCCAGGCGGGGGTGCTCGGCGGCGAGGGCGCGGATCTTCTCCCGCTGCCAGTTCTCCTTGAACCAGCCGCGGTTGTCCCCGTGGACGTCGAGGTCGAGGACGAGCAGGCCGGGGATGGCGGTCTCGGTGATCTTCATCAGCGGTGCCTCCTCACTGGCCCTGGGCGCGGTACGTGGCCTCGACGGCGTCCTTGGCTGGGCGCCACCAGGCCTCGTTCTCGCGGTACCAGCGGACCGTGTCGGCCAGGCCCGCGCGGATGTCCGTGAACTGCGGCTCCCAGCCGAGCTCGGTGCGCAGCGCGGTGTTGTCGATCGCATAGCGCAGGTCGTGGCCGGGGCGGTCGGCGACGAGGTCGTAGTCGTCCGCGGGGCGGTCAAAGAGCTCGAGGAGGATCTCCACGATCTCCTTGTTGTTCCTCTCCCCGTCCGAGCCGATCAGGTACGTGCGGCCGATCTCGCCGCGTTCGAGGATGCGCAGCACGGCAGAGGAGTGGTCCTCCGTGTGGATCCAGTCCCGGACGTTGATGCCCTGGCCGTAGAGGCGGGGACGGACGCCGTCGATCAGGTTGGTGATCTGGCGCGGGATGAACTTCTCGATGTGCTGGTACGGCCCGTAGTTGTTGGAGCAGTTGCTCAGCGTGGCCTGCACTCCGAAGGAGCGGACCCACGCACGCACCAGGTGGTCCGAGCCGGCTTTCGAGGCCGAGTAGGGGCTGGAGGGGTTGTACGGGGTGGTCTCGGTGAACTTCGCCGGGTCGTCGAGCTCGAGGTCGCCGTAGACCTCGTCCGTGGAGACGTGGTGGAAGCGCTTGCCGTGCTTGCGGACCGCCTCGAGGAGGACGAAGGTTCCGACGATGTTCGTCTGGATGAACGGGGAGGGATCGTTCAGCGAATTGTCGTTGTGGGACTCCGCCGCGTAGTGCACGACGGCGTCCGACTCGGCGACCAGGCGGTCCACCAGGGCCGCGTCGCAGATGTCCCCCACCTCGAGAGTGACGCGGTCCTCGGGCAGGCCGGCCAGGTTCTCCCGGTTGCCGGCGTAGGTCAGCTTGTCCAGGACGACGACGTCGTGCCCGGTCTCGCGGACGACGTGGTGGACGAAGTTCGATCCGATGAACCCGGCGCCGCCGGTGACGAGGAGGTGCATGAGGTCAGGCTACCGAGGTTAGGGTCGACGCGATCCCGAGACGGCATGCTTGCCTTTCAATCTCACGCCCGTGGATACCCCGACCAATCCGTCCTATACGACGGCGCCCCACGGGCAGCGAAACACGCGCGGTTAGATCGCAGAATCGACGGAGCCCGGCACCCGAGGCACTACATAGACGCCGGGAGCGGATCAGCGGCCGGAGCACGTGCCGCTCCTGTAGGCCAGCGGGGCGCCCCTCCGGGGCAACCAGAGGCCCGCACAATACCTAGGTATTGTAAGGCGCATGGGCCAGATCACGGACAGGTACGTCATCTCGTTGGAGGGGTCGCCGCGGCGGGAGGCGTTCTTCTCGCAGCCGGGCGTGGCCGACTTCGTCGTGTGGGATGCCTTCGACGGCCGGACCGGCGCGGGACGGGATCGCTTCGATGTGGTCGCCTTCGAGCGCCGGGCGGGCCGGCCTCCCGAGGGCGGGGAGATTGGCTGCACACTTTCCCACGCCGGTCTCCTTGCTGATTTCGCGGCAGGCTTGGGCCGTCCGGATGACCTCATGCTGGTCGCAGAAGACGACGTCGTATTCACCCCCGACTTCGAGGCTGTCCTGGGCCGTGTTGCTCGCACGCGCGGGTGGGGCTGGACATTGCTGGCCCAGGGCCTTGAAGACCCGTTTCGGGACCCCTTCTGGGCCAAGAGCCGCGACCGAGCGCCCCAGTCTCTGCTGGCGAAACCCGTCGGGCCACCATCTTCCCCCTGGCGCTACCGCCTGGGCAACTGGGACGGGGAGCTGTGGGGCACCGGCCTCTACCTCGTGACCAGGGAAGCCGCCCGCGCTCTCACGGACCATGCCACCCGGGAAGGCTTGTCCTGGGCAGCCGACGACTATGTCACCTGGCACGCAGCGGCAGGGGTGAAGGTGTGGATCCTCCTCCCCACCATCGCTGGATGGGTCGGCGAATCAGAGATTAATGCCACCACCCGGCCCCACCTCCAGATCCAGTCCTACGCGGCCCATCCGATGGGCCGGCAGGCGTGGTCGCGGCGCGTCTCCCGCTTCCGCGCGGGGGCCCGCATCGCGTGGAAAGAAATGCGCGGGGACACCCGCCCCTGGGCGAGCTGAGCCCATCGCGCCCACCTCGAGAACCTATCCAACACAGAGTCTGGGCAACGCCTTCCTGGCCCACTAAGGGCCACCCACCGGGCTGGCGAGGGGCCTGTGTGGTGGCTGGGTAGAGTGCGGCATATGAGACTCATGTACTCTGCACGGCAGGCGAAGCACGCCGCCTTTGTGGCGAACAAGCGGACTCGACGCGTGCTGGGGGCAGGGAAGTGGCGGGCTCTGACCATGGTGACACCGGCCCTGTCCAGGGTCTGGCCCTTCCGCTACGACGCCCAGCGGTACACCGGTCCGAACCGGGGCAAGGAAGGGCACGATCTCTCGTTTCTGCAGCTCCCCCCCCCGATTGACGCGGCGTCCAGCGAGCTGCCGCGTCGCGTGTTCGTTCTGTGGACTGGCAACAACCCGCTTCCCCCAAACCGGTCGCGCAACCTCGCCCACCTGCGCAAGGTGATCGCGGTGCCCGTAGTCCTGGTGACGCCACAGACGCTAGGCGGGTGGCTCATCCCCGGGCATCCCCTCCATCCCGCTTATGAGCACCTCTCCCTTGTGCACCGCTCGGACTACCTGCGGGCCTATTTGATGCACCACCACGGCGGCGGGTACATCGACCTCAAGGCCCCCGTGGGTTCCTGGGCACCGGCCTTCGACCGGATGGAGCGAGATCCCTCGGCCTGGCTCTCCGGCTACGGGGAGATCAACGCGAACGCCTCCGCCCGGTTCCCCGGTCCGATGGGGCGGGACATCGCCACCCACTGGAAGAGCCTCGTGGGGACGGCTGCCATGATCGTTCGCTCCCACACCCCGTTCACCGGCGAGTGGATACGGGAGGTGGACCGCCGCATGGACGCGCTGGCTCCCCGCCTTGCCGCGAGCCCCGGCCTTGTCCGCCTCGGCGGGCCGGGCTACCCGGTGTCCTGGACGGATCTGCTGGGCAAGGTCTACCAGCCCCTGCAGCTCAAGTACTTCGAGCACATCCGCGTGGACGATGACCTCCTGGTCAATTTCACCGACTACCAGTGACCCATGTCACTGCCCCCACGGGATTAGGCGCGGTGAACGATCCTCCAATCGTCCCTTCAAGAGGCTTACCGAAGAAGATGACGCCAGTGAACTGCCCTTCCTTCCAGTGGGGCACAACAACTACTGGGCGCTCCAACCCCGCCGACGAATGGCCTCATCAACTTGTCTCCACATGTCGGCATAGGTGAAGTGGTCGGCGACCATGGCCGCAGCGTTTCTTCCCAGACGACGGCGTGCCTCCGCGTCGCTTGTGAGCTCCGTGAGCGCCGTACGCCAACCGTCCGCGTCTCCCGGCGGGACAAAGACTGCGGTCTCGTCTGTGAAGTACTCGCGCATGGCCGGAGTGTCCGTGAGGATGAGGCAGGCTCCCGTCCCCGCCGCCTCCAGCGCCACGGTCTGACCACTCGGGTACGCCATAACGTGGGTGGGGATCGCGACCATGGACGCGGTCGCGATGACCTCTTGATAGCGCTCGAACGGGACCCGCCCGTGGAGCACCGCCTCGGCGGGGAGCTCGACGTCGTTCAGATGACCCTCGCCGGTGTACAGGTGCAGCTGCAGGTCCGAACCTTCCACAGCCTGGAGGAGCGTCGGGAAGTCCCGGCCGCGGTCGGCCCCGACAGAAACGATGCCGCGTCGTTCCTCGAATGCCGCGACCGGAAACTGGTCGGGGTTGTATCCGAAACTGACGGCCTCGATTCGTGATGCATCGAACCCTGCCTCCACGAGGATCTCCACCTGGTTCCGTGACAGGACGATGATCAGATCCACCCCACTGTAAGACGTCACCACCGCTGTTCGCTGCGCGGGCGACATCCGCTGAAGCTCGTCCGCGAGCCAGCACGCGATCATGACGAGCGGTCTACCGGCGAAGGGGGCCACCCCTCGGCGCTTGGCCCAGGAAGCAGCGAGCGCCTCCTTCTCCAGGAAGGCGAGCACCAGGTCCGCCTGCCATGCCTGGCGGACCGACCGGACGGTCTTGTCCATCGGCCGGCCGGAGCGGTGCTCCACGACATCGCGGAGCTTCCGGTGGACGCGAGTCCGTGCCGGCTC
Organism: Micrococcus porci; assembly: GCF_020097155.1. Taxonomy (NCBI): domain Bacteria; kingdom Bacillati; phylum Actinomycetota; class Actinomycetes; order Micrococcales; family Micrococcaceae; genus Micrococcus; species Micrococcus porci. The sequence goes on from NZ_CP083691.1 coordinate 2,449,624, forward strand.
GACCTCGACGAGGTCGTAGCCGAACTGGCCGAGCTGGTCGATCCCGTAGGGGCCGTCCGCTGCTCGACCGGAGGTGAGGACCAGGCAACGGGTGTTCACGGGTGCCTCCCGAGTGGCATCGCGGATGGAGAGCGATTCCTCGACGCTCCCCACGGGGAGCAGTCAGCAAGGAACTCGCCTCAGCGTACCGGCCTTCTCCGGCCTAGGATGGGCCTGACGCCGACCGCCTGACCGAGGAGTTGACTCACCCGTGGCCCTCCACGTCGGGCTCTACAGCCCGTGGAACACCACCGATCCCAGAGCCTGGTCCGGCGTGATCAGCCCGATGGCCGAGGCACTCCGCGACGTCTTCGACGTGACAGTCATCCCTCCCGTGGGGCAACGGGACGCTCGAGGTGAGCGGATCCGCACCCGCCTTCGTGGCATGACGGGGCGGCGCAGCCTTCCCACGCACACCATGGCGACCGCCCGCCTGCGCAGCGCGGTATTGGCGCACCAGCTCCGCCGCCACACGGGGGCTCCCCTTGACGCCTTGGTGACCATCGCAGCCTCCACCGATGTGCTCTCCCTGCCCGATGACTTGCCCATCGTGCAGGTCACGGACGCCACCTTCCCCGCCATCCGCGGGTTCTATCCGCTCGCCACCGGTCTCGGCCGCCGCAACGAACGTGAGGGGATGCGGGTGGAGGAGGCCGGGGCACAGGCAACGGACCGCTACCTTGTGGCCTCCGAGTGGGCAGCCCTTAGCCTCACCGACGTCGTCGGGGTGGCCCCGCATCGGGTGACGGTGGCTCCCTTCGGACCTGGCACCCCTCCCCCCGCGGATGCCCGGCGCCGTGAGCCCGGATCGAGCCTGCGCGTTCTCGCCGTCATCGCTGACTGGGAACGGAAACGCGGGGACGACATCGTCGCCGCCGTGGCGCGGGCCCGGGAATTCCGTGATCTCACATTGACCATCGTGGGGCGGGCCCCCGAAGGACTCCCCTCCTGGGTGAACGCGCCGGGCGTCGTCGACCGTGCCCGCCTAGCTGAGCTCTACCGGGGTCACGACGTGCTCGTGGATCTCGCACTGGCGAACGCCGCAGGCGTGGTGATGACCGACGCGCTGGCCTCCGGGCTGCCGGTCATCGCCACCCACGTGGGCGGCGTGGATACGATCGTGCGGGACGGGAAAACCGGCTGGCTCGTGCAGCCGAGCGGGGCGGTCGACGCGACGGCTAGGGTCCTCACGACGCTCGACGCGGCCGCCGTCACCCGCGCCTCCGCGGCCGCCCTCGCCGATGCCCGCGCGCGCTTGAGCTGGCGCGCCTGGGCGGCCACCGCCGACGAGGTGGTCCGCGCCGCCGTGGCAGAGCGTCGGGGGCAGGCGTCACCGGAGGCCCAGAGGCGACGGGCGCTGATGGTCACCCCCATCCTCCCCTCGACGGGCGGCCAGGAGTCGGCCGGAGAGCATCTGGTCAACGACATCGCCCAGGTCATCGCCGAGCGGAGCGAACTCACGATGCTCAGCAGCGACGGACCGGCGAATCGTCGGGCCCTCGAGCGAGGGGTGGCCTTCGCGCACCGACTGCTCACGTCCGCGCCGTTGCGGTGCGACCGCCTCCCGCGCCTGCTCGGCGTGGCCCCCGCCTTGAACGCGCGCACTGTAGAGCAGGTCCGCGGGCTGGTGGCGTCGGCGGACCTGGTGGACCTCCAGTGGGAGGAGAGCGCCTTGCTGCTGGGGCCTCTGCGCCGGATGAACGCGGATGCGCGCATCGTGGTCACCCTCCACGACGTGCTCTCCCAGCGTTTCGCGCGGCAGCGCGAACTCCAGAGCAGCCGGCTTCGCAAAGGTGTGTGGGCCGCGCGTCAGGCGGCGGCCACGATGCTCGAGGCCCATATCGTCCGCGAGGCCGACGCCGTGGTCGTGCTGAGCCAGAAAGACGCGGATTTGCTGCCGAAGCGGGGACGACGGGCTCGCATCCACGTCGTGCCCCCCGCGATCACCGGCCCCCTACGCCCCCTACGGGACGGGACGGGTGCTCCGTTCCTCCTCTTCGTGGCCTACATGGCCCGGTGGGAGAACGAGGACGCCATGCACTGGTTCGTCACCGAGATCCTCCCGCGAGTACGCGCTGAGGCGCCGGACGTGCGTGTCGCCGTCGCCGGTGGAGGTCTGCGGGACCACGTCGTCGCGGAGTTGGAGGCGAACGACGTCGAGGTGCTCGGCTTCGTCCACGACCTCGAGCCCCTCTACGAGGAGGCATCGGCCGTCGTCGTCCCCCTCCGCTACGGCGCCGGCGTGAAGTTCAAGGTGGTGGACGCCCTGGTGCGGGGCGTGCCCGTCGTGACCACCACCGTGGGCAATGAGGGCATCCACCCAGCGGATGCCGCCATCGTGGCCGACGAACCCGCCGCCTTTGCCGAGGCTGTCACCGCCGTCCTAGCCAACCTGCCGTGCGCGGAGAGGTACGCCCGCAGCAGGGCCACGGATGTCGCCCGAGAGTTCGGACCCAACCGATTCCGTGCCCGACTCCAGGAGGTCTACCGATGAACCAGGCTGTCAGCGTGGTCATCCCTTGCCACAACGCGGCTGGGAGTATGCAGCGGCAGGTCGACGCGCTCCTCCCCCAGTTGGAGGAGACCGATGAACTCCTCCTCGTCGAAAACCGATCAGCAGACGGAACGCGCCGGATTGCGGAGGAGGCCGCCCTTCGGGATGCAAGGGTCCGGGTGCTGAACGCGCCCGACAAGGCGGGCGCCAACCACGCCCGGAACATCGGCGCCGCCCGAGCCCACAACCCGATCATCCTGTTCTGCGACGCAGACGATGTGGTCCATTCTGGATGGGTGAGGTCCCTCCGACAGGTATTGGGGACTGATGGAATCGCGGGAGGGAGCGCGACGCCGGTAGATGAAGAGGGCCGTCGTCTTGGCCCCGATTTAGGACTACACGAGACCTTCGGCGGCCCTGCCTACCCCTTGGGCGCCACCATGGGAGTGCGGCGGGAGGTTCTGGAGACGATCGGAGGTTTCGACGAGTCCTACGCGGGTGGCCACGATGAAACGGACCTGGCGTGGCGAGCCGCACGAGCGGGGTGGCCAACCCACTTCGTCCCCGAGGCACGTATCGACTACGTCCAACGGCCGGACGCACGGTCTGCTCTTCAGCAACGACGGCTGTACGCCCGGACCTCCATTCAGGTGTGGGTCCAGAATCCGGATCTCGTGGACCAGAGCGCCGTGAGCCTGCGTGGGGCCCTTAATGGCGTCCGCCTCGGTCTCCCCCTCGGGATCAAGATGATCCGGGGAACGGCCACGGCACGCGACGCCGCGCGCTGGGGGTGGGCTCTGGGTGTCCTGGAAGGCCATCTCCGGTATCGAGTCCTCGGTCGGCCACCGGCACGTGTGGCGCCGCCCATTCCCCCCGCCCCGCACCCCGCCGAACCCAACCGCCCCTGCGCCTAGACTCGGCCTTATGAAGGGCATCATCCTTGCCGGTGGCACCGGCTCGCGTCTGCACCCCATCACGCACGGCATCTCGAAGCAGCTTGTGCCCGTCTACGACAAGCCGATGATCTACTACCCGCTCTCCACGCTTATCCTCGCTGGGATCAGCGACATCCTGGTGATCACCACCCCTCACGACGCAGAGCAGTTCCAGCGCCTCTTGGGGGACGGTTCACAGTTCGGCGTGAGCCTCTCCTACGTCCAGCAGCCCTCCCCGGACGGCCTCGCGCAGGCGTTCATCCTCGGCGAGGAGCACATCGGCGACGACCGGGTGGCGCTCGTGCTCGGCGACAATATCTTCTATGGGCCCGGCATGGGCCAGCAGCTGCGCCGGCACACGGAGGTGGAGGGAGCCACGGTCTTCGGCTACTGGGTGGCCGATCCCACCGCCTACGGTGTCGTGGAGTTTGATGGAGCCGGCAAGGCCGTGTCTCTGGAGGAGAAGCCGAAGGAGCCCAAGAGCAACTACGCGGTCCCGGGCCTCTACTTCTACGACAACGACGTCGTCCAGATCGCGAAGGATCTCAAACCCTCTCCCCGCGGGGAGCTCGAGATCACTGACGCCAACCGCGTGTATCTCGAGCGCGGCATGCTCAACGTCGAGGTCCTGCCCCGCGGCACCGCGTGGCTGGACACCGGGACGTTCCACGACCTCAACGACGCGTCAAATTTCATCCGCACGATCGAATCCCGCCAGGGCCTCAAAGTCGGATCCCCCGAGGAAGTCGCCTGGCGCCAGGGGCTGCTCACGGATGACGAGCTGCGCCAGCGTGCTGAGCCCTTGGTGAAGTCCGGGTACGGCCGCTACCTTCTCGGCCTGCTCGACCGTGCAGACCCCATCGGTCGAAGCTCCCGCTAAGTAACACCGCCCCATCCGACCGTCGTTCTGAAGAGGTATGAAGTGAATCCCCGAGTCTCATTTGTCATTCCTACGTACAACGATGAGCCCGCCCATCTGCAGGAGGCAATTGCCTCAGCCACAGCACAGACCTCGCCGCCTCAGGAAATCATCGTTGTCGACGACGGGTCCACGCGGGCCGATCTGCTCGAGTTCCTACGGGCAACGGACGAGGGGGTCCAGGTTATCCACCAGAAGAACGCGGGCCCCTCGGCGGCTCGGAACGCGGGGATCACCCGTGCCACGGGGGACTGCATCATCACACTTGACGGGGATGACTGGTTGGACCCTCAGTTCACTGCAGAAGCGGTGCATATTCTTCAGGATGCAACTGTGGAGATCGCCTTCGCCTCCACCCGTCACTTCGGCCAGGGGGAGGTATTGCGCCACGTCAGCGCCGACTATGTCCTGAAGGACTTTATGGAGATGAACAAGGTACCGTCTGCCGCCATGTTCCGGCGGAGCCGCTGGGCGGAGGTCGGCGGGTATTTGGAATCCATGCGGTGGGGCATGGAGGACTACGAGTTCTGGGTGAGAGTCCTCCGCGACGGCGGGATAGCACGCCCCGTTCCTACCGCCTATTACCACTATCGCTCCCGGGAGAACTCTCGTCTCTCCACCCTCGGGACGCATGCGGCACGAGATACCCATCAGGCTATCGTGGAGGCCAACCCAGAGCACCACGCGATTCTCTTGCAGGCTGCATTCCTCCGCCTGGAGGAAATGCACGACCTCCACCTTGAGTACCGCTCCTATGTGCACAAGTGGCAGGATCGATTCCGCCCGCTCATCCGGGCGAGAGATTTCGCCAAGAGGGCAGTGCGGAAGATGTCCTAGGCTTCTGGACGGGCCTGTTCGGTTGGTTGTCAGTCCCGCAATACGCCCCCGCCCGCTCCGGACTAGGAGTCGACACATGGAGTCCACCCCGCCCGTTCCTCCGTTGCCTGACGGCCGTGTAGGGATCGTCATCCCGGTGTACAACACTGGGTCGTTAGCGCTCGGGGCCGCCCATAGCGCTCGAGTCGCCCTTGGCAGCACCGAGAACGTCGTCGTCGTCGACGATGGGAGCAAACATCCCGACACTCTTGCTGTCCTCGACTCCCTCCGCGTGGAGGGATTCCACGTCATTCGGCAGCCCAATGGTGGGGTCAGTTCAGCCCGCAATACAGGCATCCAGCAGGTGACGACGCCCTACGTCATTGCGCTTGACAGCGACGATGAAATCATGCCCGAAGCACCCCATGCGATGGCGGAAATCCTGGACCGCCACAGTGACGTCACCATTGTCACGGGGGGCGCGTTCGAAGTGGTCGATGGCGCGGAGCACCTGAGCTCTCCACCCGACGGTCCTGTCACCCGCAGTGCAATGCGCGCGGCCACAGTTCTGGCAATGGCCTCCATGTTCCGGCGCTCCGACTGGGAAGCTGTGGGAGGCTTCCCAGAGGGCCTCTCCGTGGGTGAGGACTGGGTCTTCTGGATGCGCCTCCTCCGAACTGGCGGGAAGGTCGAGATCCTGGACATTCCCATCGCACGCCGGCACCTAGGCGAACATCAGGTGACCCGTGGCTATATCGATCCGCGGCAGAGCACGCAGGCGGCCGCACTGGTTCGCAGTGAAAATTCCGACCTATACGCTGGCCAGGAGGTGGAACTCATTGAGCGCCTGAATGCAGCGGAGCTGCAATTGGCCGCCTACCGCCATGCGTACCGCCACGTCGACCGCTTCAAGGCTGGAATCCGTAGCTTGCTCGGTCGCGCTCGTGCCAAACGGTGACTACACCTCGACTGAAAGGGCCTGCATGTCGACCGTCTCCATCATCATCCCGTGTTACAAGGAGGGCGCACTTCTGCTCGCGGCAGTGCACTCAGCCGTCGGGCAGACCCACCCTGACATCGAGGTGCTCGTGGTGGCGGATGGCGTCGAGGACCCTGGCACCCTAGACATTCTTCGCCAGATTGTCACTCTCGACGGAGTGGCTGTTCTGCATCAGTGCAACGGTGGTGTGTCTTCGGCTCGGAACGAAGGAATTCGACATGCCACTGGCGAGTTCTTGATTTTCCTTGACGCAGACGATCTGCTCGCGCCCGACTTCGCATCGCTTGGATCACAGTGGCTTGCAGAGCACCCACAAGTACGCGTCTTCGGCGGGGAGACAATCATGTTCGGGGACCTTGAGGGGCCGTATGGTCCCCGGTTCAATCTAGGGCAGCTCTTCAACCAGAGCCTTCTTCAGGTAGGCCAGATGGTGCGGCGGGCAGATGCAGAGGCGGTGGGGGGATTCGATGAAAATCTTCGCCGTTATGAAGACCAAGACTTCTTCCTGAAAATCCTTGCCCTGTCGGATGATCCACATCGGGCTGTCCATCAGATTGCCCGCCCCCTCTACTATTATCGCAAGCACGCAGCATCGGAGACTGCAGGCGGCGATGACGATCTGGAGATTCGATCGCAAGCCAGGGTGTTCCGGAACAATGTCGCGCTCTTCGAACGCCACGCGGAAGACTTCGTGTCCTGGAGGATCATGAAGATGTCGTATCTCGACCACCTCCGCCACCGCTACGGCTGGGTCGAGCGCAGGTTGTCGAGAATAGGACGTCTTCGTCACCGAATGGCGTCAGTGGCAGGCCGCATCGGAACCCCTGGCCGAACTGGCACGGGGAACGGCTGAGGACGCGTCACCATTTTGCTAGACGGCACCATGAGGATCATCAAGTAATCGAGCCAGGCGTTCCCTGAACGCCACCTCGGAGAAGTGCTCCGCATGCGCCTGCATGGCTCCTCGATCCCAGTCCTGTGCCAGCACTTGTTCGACGACGTCGGTCACGGCTTCCACGGTCGGCTCCGGCACGAACACCCCGTTCACCCCCTCGACGATCGTGTCCAGGTAGCCGCCGGCGCGCAATGCCACGGTAGGGACGCCCCACGCGCTTGCCTCGAGCGGGGTGATGCCGAAGTCCTCGTGGCTGGCGGCAATCAGCGCGACGGCGTGGGCGTACGCCCAGCGCAGCTGCGCGTCGGTGAGGTCCTGGGCGAAGACCACACCCTGACCAGCTAAGGCGCGCAGCCGCGCTTCCTCGGGACCCTTGCCGATCACCAGCAGGCGCCGGCCGGTGCGTTCGGCCGCGCGGATCGCGACATCCACATGCTTGTACGGCATCAGGCGTGCCACGGAAAGCAGATATCCGCCCTCGGCCAGGTCTTCGGCACCCGGGATCGGAGCCTGCGGTCCGTCCGTGCTGACCGAGTGCGGGGGAAAGACAAGGTCTACGTTCGCTACCCCGTAGACCTCCTCGATTCGCCGCTTCACCACCGTGGAGTTGGCCACGTAGCGGGTGCGGCGCAGCTGAGCTGCGCTGTCCCACGCGCGCAGAGCAGGACGCAGCGCACGGGCCACCCGCCCCTTGAGGCTCCTCTGGCCGCCCTCACCCAGGTAGTCCTCCAGGAGGTACACCCAGCGGGCGGGCGTATGGCAGTACACGAGGGTGTCCCCCTCGTACCGGAACCCGTGGGCCCAGCCGGAGGTGGACACCACCGCGAGGGGCTCCTTCACGTGCATCAGCGAGGACGCGAGGGGCAGCAGCGGCAGGGCACGCCGGGGATCCGAGCGCAGCACGCCCACCCGGTTGAGCGGGGACGTGATGATCCGCGCCTTCTTGAACTCAGGGAAGGTGCCCTCGGGGTTGTAGAACGTTGTGTAGATCGGCGCATCCGGCCACATGCGGTGGAGCGCGAGGACGACGCGCTCGGCACCGCCCTTCTGGGTGAGGTAGTCGTGGGCGATCGCGATGCGGCCGGGCTGCGACGCGCGGCGCGCAGACAGAGGGCGACTGGCGTGGATCTTCATGATGTCCCTTGGTGTCAGATGGGTCGCTGGGCTCGCTCGGGGTAGGCACGTCCGGCCTCGGAGGCCCCCTCCACCTGGAGTGCGATCAATTTGCGAGCGACCGTGATGGGGACCCGATCAGCGATGGCATCGATGAGCGCGCTCGAACGGGTGAGAGAGCCTTCCGTCGCCCCCAGCGCAACCAGCCGGACTGCCGCGCCCCATAGACCCCGCGGCGCATCTACGCCACCCAGCACCTCGGCTCCGTGCTTCTGGATGAAGAGGTTGCGCGCTGCCGTGCCGTGGAGTGCGCGCACCGCCTTCGAATACGTGGTGACGGCCGCTGCGTGGTGTGACGTGGCCAGCTCCGGACGGATGCGCACCGGGTAGCCGGCGGCGTGGAGCCTGTAGCCGAAGTCAATGTCCTCCCAGCCGTACTGGCGGTAGTCGGGGTCGTAACCACCCAGCTCTTCGTGAACGGCGCGCGGCACGGAGACGTTGCCCGCCCAATGCCGCCACTGCTGATCAGCGGGGAGGGCGTAGGCATGCTCCCGGTGGAGCACATCCTGCGCGTCCCCGTAGACGCGCTGGTACGGCGTCGACTCGAGGATGTTGAGGTAGAGACCGATGGCCCCGCCGGGCCCCTCCGCGTGCGCCGCCACGTGGTCCCGGATGTAGTGGACGCCGGGCTCGAGGTCGTCGTCGGCGCGGATGAGGATGCGCCCGGTGGTGGCGTCGGCGCCGGCGTTGAGCGCGGCCACGCGGCCGCGGTTCTCCTCGAACACCGTCCACGTCAGCGGCAGGTCCGGGTGCGCCGCGGCCAGGCGTTCCAGGGCACTCGCCGAGTCGTCCACATCTCCGTCCACCACCACGTGGACGTCAAAGGGGGGCGCCTCCTCCTGGGCGGCGAGCGCTCCAATCAGGCGAGGCAAGCGCCCGGCGCCGCCGCGGCTGGGCACGATCACGCTGGCCTCGTACGCGGTCTGGTCAGACATGCAGCTCCTCCAGCAGGGCGGCGACACCGGCACGGCCGGCCTCGGGCGAGAACAGGGCCTCCCAGCGGCGATGCTGGGCGGCGACGAGCGGAGCGAGGTCTATCTGCCGGGCTCGGCGCAGGGCCGCGGCAAGTTCCTCATGGTCGTCGCATTCGAAGAGCAGCGGATGGTCATCTCCCGCGACCTCGGGCAGTGCACCGGAATCGGAGACGGCCACGGGGACACCGGCTGCCATCGCCTCCGCGGCGACCAGACCGAACGATTCCGGGGCGAGCGAGGGGACGACGAGCACGTCCACCGTGGGCAGGAAGTCGCCCGGAGCCTGCCACCCGAGCGCAGTCACGGCCCGGCTGGCTGCGAGCCGCTCCCGGATCTCCCGTGCGTCGTCCCCGGTGGTGAAGCGGGGCTCCCCGGCGACGAAGAACCGCCACTCGTCTGGCTGCTCTCTGTGCAGCTCTTCGGCGACGTCCATGAGGAGGTGGAATCCCTTGTCGAAGGAGAGACGCCCGAGATATCCCACTCGCAGAGCACCCCCCTCACCTGGCCGCCGTCGAGCCGGTGCCGCGCCCGAGAGCGGCAGGGGGCGGGGAACCCAGTTGTGCAGGACCCGGCACCCGGGGATCTCCCGCGCCACTGACTCGGAGGGCGCAATGACCGCCAGGGCGCCGCGCATCGCGAGGGTTCCGAGCACCCGGTCACGGGGGCGGATCAGCCACTGGTGCAGATGCACGATCCGCCGGGGCCGGCCCGCGAGCGCGGTGGCGGGGAGCAGCCCGTTGCACCACACCACGTCCTCCCGGTGGCCGTTGTGCCAGCGCCGCAGCGCGCGCATGTACCCGGCCCGGCCCGGACCGCCGACGCGGTCCACCGTGAAGCCGTCCGCCTCCAGGCGGGCGGCGGTGGCGGACGGCGCGGCGGGCGCCACGACGGCGATGTCCCGGCCGAGTTCGTGCAGCGCGGTGGCGAGGTGGTGGAGCATCACCTCTCCCCCGCCCACCTCGCCCTGGTTGGCGGCGATCCAGATGCGGCGGGTCATCGGGCAGCCTCCCGTTTCGATGCCACGGCCCGAGGGGACACGTGGTCCCGCAGGCTCACCAAACCGGTGCGGGCGTGCTTGCCAAGCCACTGCTCCCCGACCCGCCATACCAGCCACGCGAGCGCGCACACCGCGGCCACCATCACCCCGTGCTCCGAGCCGCGCAGGAGCGTCGCTCCCAGCGCCGTGGACGCCGCCGAGGCGATCGCCCAGCCGGGATGCCGGCCGGTCTCGCGGACCAGGTAGAACAGCATGCCGGTGACGAAGAGCGGTCCGTACTCGGCCACCGTGGCGTTGGTCAGCAGCTTGACCCAGGTCGGGTCCGCCTGGGGGTTGTCCGAGGTGACCCGGAAGGCCGCCAGGATCACCACCCAGGACACCGCCGTCCATGCCGCGGCCGCCCAAAGCAGCACGCGCCCGCGCAAGCGGCACCGCGTCACCAGGAGCAGGACGAAGACGATCACGTAGAACTGCATCTCCACCGCGAGGGTCCAGTAGACCTCCACCACGTTGGGGAATAGGAACCACCGCTGGACCATCGTGACGTTCGCGACCACGGTGGCCGGGTCGATGGGGAAGCCCGGCATGGGTCGCCACAGGAGCAGGCTCACGGCCACGGCCAGGGAGATCCAATACGGCGGGTACAGGCGGGCCACCCGGGAGATCGCGAAATCGCTGGGGCGCTTTGCCCGCCATGCGGTCATGAGGATGACGAACCCGCTGAGAAGGAAGAACAGCTGCACGCCGTACTCCCCCCACCAGAAGTCGTGGAACGCCCGCGGCGCCGCGGGGAACCGCGCTGCGAAATGTCCCGTGAAGTGGTAAAGGACTACGGCCAGCGCCGCGATGCCGCGCAGGCCGTCCAGCTCGCGGAACCGCGGGCCGGGGTGGCGTTTCTCGATGGGCGGGACGGTGGCCGCGCCGGGTTCGTTGGAGCTCGCGGCCGTCATCGGGTCTTCCTCCTCCGGGCGTCCTGCGTCTCCACCACGTCCCGCTCGGCCCGCGCGGTGGCCTCCGCCATCCCCTCCACGTCGTCCACGCGCACCTCGCCCGGGCCCTCGGCGGCGGCGCGGGTGACGGCGTCGGCGATGGCCGCCGGCGTGGTCTCGTGGACCAGGCGCTCGGGCGGCAGGATCTCCCCGTTGCCGCCCACGTCCGTGGCGACGGCGGGCAGGCCCGCGGCCGCGGCGTCGAGCAGGGTGTAGCTGAGGTTCTCCCACGCGGAGAGCTGCACCAGCACGTCGTGCTCGGCCATGGTCTCCCACGGCTCCACGAAGCCGGGCAGGTCGACCGCATCCGCGACACCGAGGTCCTCGGCCTGGGCGCGCAGCTGCCCCTCCAGGGGACCCGAGCCAGCCAGCGTCAACCGCGTCCCGGGGTCCCGCTCGCGCAAGGCGGGCAGCGCGGCGATCAGCCGGTCCAGGCCCTTCTCGGGCGCCAGGCGGGAGAGGGACAGGATCCGCAGCCCCTCCCCCGGTGCGCGCCGCTGCCCCGCGGCCGCGGCGCGCACCGCGGACACGTCCACCCCGTTGCGCACCACGGTGAGGGGCGCCCCCGCACCCCACTTGCGCCGGAGCACGTCCGCGGTGGACTGCGCCACCGCGATCACGAGGTCCGTGCCACGCAGCCGGGCGCGGTGCGCGGCGTTCTTCACCCGGGCCGCCGCGGCGCGGTTGTACAGCCCGTCGTCCGGGGCGATCCCGTGCTCGGTGCTGAGCAGCGCCGGCGCACCGGCCCGCCGCCGGGCCCGCCCCGGACCGAGCGCGGTGAAGGCCGCGAGGTCGGCGTAGGCCAGGTGCGTGTGGACCGCGGCCGGGCGCAGGGTGCGCACCGCCGTCCGGAGCGTCCGCACCGAGGCGGCCAGGCCGGCGTCGGGACCGACGTCCCCGGTGAACACCGCCGCGCCCTGCTCGCGGAGGCGCTCGGCGAGCGGCCCCTCGGGGCAGAGCACCGCCAGACGCAGGCCGGGCAAGCCCACGCGCGCGACGTCGAGGACGTGCCGGGCCACACCGCCGAGGTCGGCGACCGGCACCACCCAGAGCGTCAGCGGGGCCGGGGTGGTCGTCGCGGCCTCGGGGATCACAGCCACTGCTCCAGGCGGTCCAGGGCCGTCCAGAAGCCCTCGCCGTTGTTGATGTGGCCCTGCCAGATCTCCGGGATGAAGCTCACCCCGGGGGCCAGGCGGTCCAGCTGCTCGCACAGCACGGGCCAGTCGACGTCGCCCTCGCCGATCTGCGGTCCCTCCCCGTCCACACCGGTGGCGTCCACGAGGTGCAGGTGGATGGTATGCGGGGCCAGCTTCTCCACCATCTCCGAGAAGGGGATCCCCAGGAACGTGGCCGAGAGCTTGGAGTGGGAGATGTCCAGGCACAGGGGTACCCCCGTGGCCTCCACGAACGCCACGGTGTCGTCCGGGTCCATGAAGAGGTTGTGGTACTGCTGACCGCCCATCAGCCACGGGAACGGCGGCAGCGTCTGCGCGGCGATCCGGATGCCGGAGGTGTCCAGGCGCTGCACGGCCTCGGCGATGCGCTCGTACTTCGGCTGCCTCTCCTCCGGGCGGATGTGCCGGTCCAGGGTGAACCCGCCCATGGTGATGACCATGATGGGCGCCTCCTCGGACGGGAACCAGCGCTTGAGGTCGCGGGTGATGTCGATCGTGCGCTGCACCTCGGCGATCGAACGCTCCCACACCTGCTCGTCCATGCTGGCCAGGTCCACCAGGAAGTCGCCGGCGAAGATGTCCGGCAGGTGGGTGGTGAAGCCTCCCGGCATGGGCTCACGGAACACCGTGTCGATGTCGATCTCCAGGTCCTTGTAGGAGAAGTGGAACTCCAGGAAGTCCGGGGTGCAGTCCTTCGTCAGGGCCGCGTAGTCGTGGTAGCGCACGGGCAGGCCCCACGGCCGGCGGAACTCGAACTGACGCCCGGTGGGCACGGAGTCGGTGAGGTCGCCGGCGAAGAAGAAGTCGCCCTCCTCCAGGTCGCGGTGGAGGGTGCGGCCCACCAGCTGCGGCAGCTGGTTCGGCTGCAGCCCGCGACCCGGGGACTTCACGGTCACGTCCGCCTCCGCGACGACGTCGCCCGCCGTGAGCGAGCGGGCCGCCACGAGGGACTTGGCGAGGTTGATGCGGTTCATCGCCTCGCCCGTGGAGACCACGCGCTCGCCGGCGACGCCGATCGACTCCTCGATCTCGCGGGTCTGGCGCACCATCTGCGCGAACTCGTCCGGCAGGAGCGAGACCTTGTGGTCGTTGCCCTCCAGGGAGCGGTCGATCGTGAAGTGCTTCTCGATGATCGAGGCGCCGCGGACCACGGCCGCCAGGGCCACATGGAACCCGCGCTCGTGGCCCGAGTAGCCCACGGGGGCCTGAGCGATCTCCGCCAGACGGTCCAGGTACGCGAGGTTCACGTCCTTGTAGGGCGCCGGGTATGTGGACTGCGCGTGGAGCATGGCGAACGGCACGCCGTACGAGCGCACCAGCGCGGCCGACTCCTGGATCTCCTCCTCGCGGGACATGCCCGTGGAGAGGACCATCGGGATCCCGCGGGAGGCGGCGTCGCGCAGGAGGCCGTGGTTGGTGAGGTCCGCCGAGGCGATCTTCACGCCGTCCACCGGGTAGTCCGCCAGCACCTGCATGGAGGGCGCGTCCCACGGGGTGCACATCAGGGCGACGCCGGCGGCGCGGGTGTGGTCGAAGACCTTCACCATGTCGTCCACGGAGAGGGAGAACTTCGCCAGCTCGTCGAGCGTGCGCTGGGCGCCGAGGTCCTCCCCCGCGGTGGCGGCGCCGGACTGGCGGTAGAGCGCGTCCATGTCCCGCAGCTGGAACTTCACCGCGTCCGCACCCGCCTCGACGGCCAGGTCCACGAGACGGCGGGCCAGGTCCACGCTGCCCTGGTGGTTGTTGCCGATCTCCGCGATGAGGAACGCCGGGCGGCCCTCGCCGACGCGGTGGGAGCCGATGCGCAGCTCGGACTCGCGGTTGATGGCCAGCGCCGTCAGGTGGCCCCGCTCGTCCAGCAGCGGCAGGTGCAGCGCGCCCTCGGGCAGGGCCGCCAGCACCGACGACGGGGCGTCGCCCACCAGGCCCGTGGCCGGGGACGGGTTGGCGGCCGCGACGGCCGGGGAGTCCAGCGCGGCCCCCGGATGGGCCAGCAGCCAGCGGCGGACGTCCCCGTCCGTCAGGGAGCCCTGCAGGAAGCCGTGGGTGTCCACCACGAACACGATGCGCTCCCGGTTGTCCGTCATCTTCTGCAGGGCGACGGTCAGCGAGTCCTCGGGGAAGACGAGGTAGGGGGTGAGGTGGCGTTCGATGATCACAGGGCGCCTCCGGCGGTGCGGGTGAGGTCGGGACGGGTCTGCAGGAGCTTCTGCACGGCGAGGTACTGGTCCATCTGCTGCTCCGCGAGCGCGAAGTCCAGCTCGGTGTCGATGTCCACGCCCTCGAGGTCGTCCAGCTCCAGGAGGGCGATCCGTCCGCCGAGCCGGTTGTGGCGCTCGTCGTACACCCAGGGGGCGGTGACGTAGAGCGAGCCGTTCTCACGGAAACGCAGGTCCGCGCGGTCCATGTCCTGGCGGCGCTTGCGCCCGTCGACGTCGTAGTCGGCCACCGGGGCCGCGGCCGGGTCCGCGGCGTGGCGCCACAGGAACGGGGAGACGGGCACGACGCCGACCACCGAGTCCACGCCGGGCTCGCGGAACGCCGCCACGGCGCGGTCCAGGGTGCCGGGCAGGCGCAGCGGGCTGGTGGCCTGCAGCAGCATCACGGCCTCCGGCTCCACCCCGCGGGCACGCTCGGCGGCCAGCGCGTGCTCCACCACGGGCTCGGTGGGCGTGTCGTCCCGCGCCAACTCGGCCGGGCGCAGCGCGGGCACGTCCGCGCCGTACTTGCGGGCGACCTCGGCGATCTCCTCGGAGTCCGTGGAGACGACGACGTGCAGGTCCGCCTCGGCGTCGAGGGCGGCCTGGATGGTCCACGCCACCAGCGGGTGCCCGCCCAGCATGCGGATGTTCTTGCCGGGCAGGCCGCGGGAGCCGCCGCGGACGGGGATGACGCAGAGGATGCTCATGCGTGCTCCTTCCAGAGGTCGCGGGCGATCGCCGCGGCGGGGTCCGCCGTGGGCGCCACGAGGGCGGGGGTGGGCGTCGGGTCGGCGCCCGGCATCCAGCGGGTGATGCCGTAGCGGTCCCAGAACTCGACCAGCCACCGGGGCGGGTCCGGGTGCACGGCCCAGGCGGGCCGGCCGGTCTGCGCCGCCTCCAGGATGCCCGTGGAGAACACGGCGGCCACGGGGCCGGCGGTCTGCGTCAGGGGCGCGCCGGAGCGGTCCACCGCGATCCCCGCACCCTCCCACCGGGCGTGCTGGGCGCGGGAGAGCCGGTCCCGCTCGGCGGGATGGGGGCGGTAGACGGCGCCGGTGGTGCGGACGTACTGCTCCGCCGCGGCCGCAAACTGCGCGCGCGGCAGCTCGGCGCCGTGCAGCTGGCCCAGGAACAGGCCCGGGCCGGGGCCGGTCGATCCCGTTGCGGTCGGGTCCGCCGAGGCGGCTCCCCGGCGGGCGGCCTCCAGCAGGGCGGAGCCCACCGGGACGGCGCGCACGTCGGCGCGGCCCTGGGTCCACCAGTCGGCGTCCCGCGCGGTGAACGCGTAGAGCGTGGCGTCCCGGGGAACGGGCGGGGTGGAGACGGCCAGCAGGCCGTGCTGCACCACGTGCACGGACGCACCCCGCTCGTGCGCCCAGCGGACGGCCGCGCGCCCGGCCGGCAGGTACTCCCCCGCCACGAGCACGCGCTCCAGGCCGGCGAGCCGTGTCCCCACGGTGTCCGGGTCCGCGGCGTGCCCGGTCAGCTGCGCGGCGGCGGGCAGGTCCGGCAGCAGCGCCCCGGCGACGTCGGCCGGGACCACCCAGGCGACGCCCCCGAGGAGGCGGGTGCGGGCGGCGGCGTCGAGCCCGGTGCGGCCCTCCGCGAGGGCGCGCGTGGGCTCCACGAGGGCCGCGCGCTGGGTGGGGCCGGCGGACTCCACGGCGATCAGCGTGTGGACGTCCCCGGCCGGCAGGAGCAGGCGCAGGCCCGCGTCCGGCGCCTGGACCGCCCCGCGCGACCGGGCGACGCCGCCGCGGACGAGGTCGGCGGCACGCCGGGCCAGGGGCCACTGGGTGCGCTGCCAGCGGCGCCAGGCGTCCAGCTGCTCGGCCCGCCAGAACAGCGGCGGCTGCGCGACGGCGCGCGTCACGCCCACCACTCCTGGGCCATGCGCGCACGATGGGAGAAGGTGTGCTCCGCGTGGGAGCGGCGACGGCCGGCCGCGCGGATCCGGTCCCCCCACGCCGGCTCCGCGACGATGCGGCGCCCCAGCTCCACGAGGTGCTCGGTGTCCTCGAAGACGAGGACCTCCTCGCCGGGGACGTAGAACTCGGCGACGTCGGGCCGGTCCACCAGCTGGAGCCCGCCCATGCCCGGCACCTCGAAGGTCCGCATGGCGTGGCCGGCCTGGAGGCCGTGGATGTTGATGGCGCCGGCGGCGGCCGCCTGCACGGCGTAGGCCTCGGCCAGCGGGATGTCCCGCTCGGCCGGCAGGTCCGGACGGGACAGCTCCCAGGTGCGCAGCCGGTCCACCGGGTGGTGGCTCCACTGCCGACCGTACGCGCGCACGGGGACGCCCGCGGACGCCAGGGCTCTCAGCAGCTCCACGCGGTTGGGGTACCGGGAGCCGACGAAGACGAGCTCCTCCGTCCGGGGGACGGCGGGCAGCACCATCTCCGGGTCGAAGCCGTTGGGCATGTAGTGCGCGTCCACCCCCTGGGCTGCGAGGGACTCGGCCTCGGAGCGGGCGTAGCTCAGCACGGGGCCGATGCCGCGGAGGAAGTCCATCGAGTAGTCGTGCCGCGAGAGGTCGTCGTAGAGCCAGAGCATGCGGGGGAGCGCGCGCCCGGTGACCTCGTCCCAGAAGGCGTCCCCGAGCGAGTCGCCCTTGATGACGAGCACGCGGTCCGGCGCGGCCGCGCGGAGGGCGGCCACGGCGCGGTCCGTGTCCCAGGCGACCCGCGCCGCGGTGCGGTCCAGACCGGCCTTCTGCGGCAGCTCCAGCGCCAGCTTGTTGCGCAGCTTCATGCCCAGGTCCGCGTACGCGTCGTAGCAGTGCACGGTGACGTCGAAGCCCTGCGCGGCCCAGGCCGCGGCGATGGAGCGGTGGTAGCCGTGGAACGCCGGGGAGACCAGGAAGAGCCGCTCCGGGCGGCCGGAGACGGGGCGCTCCCCGCGGGCGGCGATCGTGTAGGTGCCGGCGCTCATCGTCGGGTGCCCTTCCAGATCAGGTCCCTCTCCGCCCGGAACACGGCATTCGCGTCCACGTCCGTGCCCCGGGTCTGGCGGACGCGGTTCACGGCCCAGTTCACGCCCGTGGCGGCGGTGAGGGCGCCCCTCAGCAGGCGCGGGCGGCCGAACTTCCGGGCGTAGCGGAAGCGGGAGTCGACGAGCCAGGCACGCCGGCGCAGCGGGTCCGAGGAGCCGTGGAGCCCGTGCACCACCCGCACGGAGGGCACCACCACGGAGGGGACGCCCCGCTCGCGCAGACGCCGCTGCAGGTCCACCTCCTCGGAGTTCATGAAGTACTCCTCGTCGAAGCCCCCGACCGCGCGGACCTCCGCCATCGGCAGGAGCATCACGGCGCCCATGACCCAGTCCACGGCCACCGGGGAGTCGGCCTCGGCGGCCCGCACATCGTGGCCCACGGCCTCGTGGAGGGCGGGCAGGTGGCGGAAGCGGGCCAGGGGGGTCAGCCACTCGACCGTCTGGTGCGTCACCGTGGGGAAGTGCCGGCCGGACCACTGCGGGGACCCGTCCTCGTTGACCACCTGGGGGCTCACGACGGCCGGCTGGTACGGGCGGGCGGCCTCCACGAGGGCGTCGATCTGCTCGCCCGTGATCTCGGCGTCCGAGTTCAGCACCAGCGCGAGCTCCGTGCGGACCTCGGCCAGGCCGGTGTTCACGTTGGCCCCGAAGCCCCCGTTCGCCTCGCGGCGCACCACCGTCAGCCCCTCACGGCCGGGCGCGGGCTGGGGGTACGGCTCCGGGGAGGCGTCGTCGGACACCACGACGCCGGCCACGCTGCGCCCGGGGGCGGCCAGGAGGGCATCGACCAGGGCGCGCGTGGGCTCCGGGTCGCCGTAGTGCGGGATGACCACGGTGACGGACGGGGCGATCCGTGAAGCAGGCATGGGACGACATTCCTCCGACGGGGACGGCTCGACGAGGCCGCTGATGCAGACCCTGCAGCCGCCCCTCAGTATAGGGACGAGGGCGGGGTGGAATCGGGCGTGGGGGATGCCGTCGCCCTCGCTAGGCTGGCCGGACCACCCGCCCGCACGAAGGAGCCTCCCGTGACCGATCCCCGCCGAGGTGGCCGCGCCGTCCGCATCCCCGCCGGCGACGGCAGCACCACGGCCGCGGGCCTCGACGAGACCGGCGTGCGGACCCTCCTGGACGCGTGGCGGCGGTGCGGCGCCGAGGAGGTCGCGGCACCGGCCGAGGGCGCCGCCGCGTACTGGGAGGCGACGGGCTGGGACTGGTTCCACGAGAACCTCGTGCACTCCGCCACCACCGCGGCCATCACCGCCGGCGTCGGCCGCAGGCTCCTCTTCCACGGCGCCTGCCTGGCCGATCCCGGCACGGGCAGCGCCGTCGCGCTGGTCGCCGCCTCCGGCACCGGGAAGACCACCGCGACCCGCCGCCTCGGACCCCACTACGCCTACCTCACGGACGAGACCGTGATCGTCGCCCCGGACACCCTCGAGGTGACCCCCTTCCCCAAGCCGCTGTCCCTGCTCGGCCCCTCCGGCGTACGGCCGAAGACGCAGGTCTCCCCCGACGAGCTCGGCCTCGGCGACGCGGTCCCCGCCCGGCTGGCCCGCCTCGCCGTCCTGGACCGGGTCCGGGACGTCGACGGACCCGTGACGGCGCGCGCCGAGACCATGGGCCTCGGCGACGCCCTGATCGCGGTGGTCCCCCAGACGTCGTCCCTGGCCCGGCTGCCCCGGGGTCTCCGGGAGCTGTGCCGGGTGATCGACCGGCTCGGCGGCGTCCAGCGCCTCGTCTACGCCGAGGCCGACGGGCTGCGCCCCGTGGTGGACGAGCTGCTCGCCGCCGCCCCCGAGCCCCTCGAGCCCGCCTGGGAGCCGCTGACCCCGGCCGAGCTCGCGGCGTCCCGGGAGACGGGCGACGCCGCCGCGGGAGCCGCGCGTCGCGAGGCCGTGGACGACGGGATCGTCACCGACGACGGTCGTCTCATCCTGCTCGCCGGCCCCCAGCTGGCCGCCCTGGAGGGGCTCGGACCGGTGGTGTGGCTGATGCTCGAGGAGCCGCTCACCAACGCGCAGATCGTGGAGCGCCTCGCGGCCGAGGGACCCGTGCCCGACGACGCCGCCGACCGGGTGGCCGACGCCGTCACCGCCCTCGCCGAGTCAGGGCTCGTGCGGATCTGACCCTGGCGCGGCCGACGGCTCCCCCACCAGCGGGGGTGTGCGGCTCTCCTGGGCCGCCGGCCCGCCCCCACTCAGTGCCCGGACCAGTTCGACGGAGGCCAGACGGTGCTGAACACCCGGCCCACCACGTCCTCGTCCCGGACGAAGTGCGCGCAGTCCCCCGCCTGCTCCGCGGTGAGGCCGCGGCACTGGTACACGGAGTCCGCGGAGTTGGAGCGGTGGTCGCCCATGACCAGCATGGAGCGCTCCGGCACCGTCACCGGGCCGAAGCAGCGCGAGGACCTCGGGGTGGTGGTGCAGTCCAGCGTCCCGGGCACGAACGGCAGGTCCTCGTAGAGGTAGTCCTCCTCCAGCGGCGTGCCGCCGACGGTCACCGCGCCCTGCGAAGTGCAGCACTCCACCGTCTCCCCCGGCAGGCCGATGACGCGCTTGACCAGCGCGTTCTCGTGCGAGCGGCCGATGCCGGTGAGGTCGCCGAAGGTGCGCACGGCGCCCTCCACCGGGCCCTCCTCGCCCACCGTGTCCACACCCCAGGTCTCGTTGGCGTCGAACACCACGATGTCCTGGCGCTCCGCCACGCCGTCCGGGTACGCGGTGCGGTTCACCAGCATCCGGTCGCCGACCTGCAGGGTCTGCTCCATCGAGCCCGACGGCACCGAGTACACCTTGACCCAGAGCGCCTGCACCACGGACACCACCAGCAGCGCGACCGCCACGTTCAGAAGGACCGAGGCCCAGAACGGCAGCTGCACACGGCGACGCCGCCCGGGCGCCGCCGCCGAGGAGGCGGGGGCGGGGGCGGCGTCGTCGCGGACGGCCTCGTCACAGGCGGCCTCGTCACGGGCGGGGACGGCGTCCGGGGTGTGCGCCATGGCTCAGGCATCCCCGTCGAACAGGCTGGTGACGGAGCCGTCCTCGAAGACCTCGCGGATCGCGCGGGCGATCAGCGGGGCGATCGAGAGCACGGTGAGGTTGTCGAAGCGCTTCTCTTCCGGGATGGGCAGGGTGTTGGTCACCACGACCTCGCGGGCCCCGGACTCC
Organism: Micrococcus porci; assembly: GCF_020097155.1. Classification (NCBI taxonomy): domain Bacteria; kingdom Bacillati; phylum Actinomycetota; class Actinomycetes; order Micrococcales; family Micrococcaceae; genus Micrococcus; species Micrococcus porci. The sequence continues at coordinate 2,470,392 of NZ_CP083691.1, forward strand.
CCGAGGCGCTGGGCGGCCGGATCGGAGAACACCGCGTGGGTGGCCGCGATGATGACGTCCTTGGCGCCGGCCTCCTTGAGGATCCGCACGGCGCCCGCGATCGTGCCGCCGGTGTCGATCATGTCGTCGATGAGCACGCAGACGCGGCCCTCGACGTCGCCGACGACGGTCTTGGACTCGGCCTTGTTCGGCACGGTCAGGTCGCGGGACTTGTGCACGAAGCCCAGCGGCACGCCGCCGAGGCGGTCCGCCCACTGCTCGGCCACGCGCACGCGGCCGGTGTCCGGGGAGACGACCGTGACCTTCTCGCCCTCGACCTGGCCGCGGATGTAGTCCGCGAGCAGCGGGATGGCGAAGAGGTGGTCCACGGGTCCGTCGAAGAAGCCCTGGATCTGCGCGGTGTGCAGGTCCACGGACATGACGCGGGACGCGCCGGCGGTCTTGTACAGGTCCGCCACGAGGCGGGCCGAGATCGGCTCGCGGCCGCGGCCCTTCTTGTCCTGACGGGCGTACGGGTAGAACGGGGAGACGACGGTGATCCGGCGGGCGGAGGCGCGCTTCATGGAGTCCACCATGATGAGCTGCTCCATGAGGTGGTTGTTCAGCGGCGCCGGGTGGGACTGGATGACGAACACGTCCTTGCCGCGCACCGACTCCCCCGAGCGCACGTAGATCTCGCCGTTGGCGAAGTCGTACGCGCTCATGGGCAGCAGCTCGGTGCCCAGGGCCTCCGCGATCTCCTGCGCGAGCCCGGGATGTGCCCGGCCCGCGGCCAGCACCAGTCGTTTGTCCTCGCTGCGGCTCAGCTCCGTCATGACGTCCCCTGTCCTCGGTCCTGCTCGGTCATTCCCCGTGCGCCTGCGGCCACGGTTCGGCGCACCCCATCCTAGGCCCGCGTCAGTCCTGCGCGGCCTCCGTGGCCTGGTCGCGACCCACGGCGCCGGCCGCCTGCGCGGCCTCGGCCGAGGCGGTGCCGGCGCGGCGGGAGACGACCCAGCCGTCCACGTTCCGCTGGTCCACGGCGTTCAGGGCCAGGGCGCCGGCGGGCACGTCCTGGCGCACGGTGGCCGCGGCGCCCGTGTAGGCGCCGTCACCCACGGTCACCGGGGCGATGAACACCGTGTTGGAGCCGGTACGCACGTGGGAGCCGATCACGGTGCGGTGCTTGTCCACGCCGTCGTAGTTGGCGGTGATGTTGCCGCAGCCGATGTTGGTGTACTCGCCGATCTCCGCGTCGCCGGCGTAGCCCAGGTGGGAGAGCTTGGCGCCCCGGCCGATGGTGACCTTCTTGGTCTCGTAGAACGCGCCGATCTTGCCCTCCTCGCCGAGCACGGTGCCCGGGCGCAGGTAGGTGAACGGGCCCACGGTGGCGTCGTCGCCGATCACGGCCTCCGTGGCGTCCGTCCGCTTGACGGTGCCGCGCTCGCCCACCCGCGTGTCCACCAGGGTGGAGTCCGGGCCGACGACGGCGCCCGTGGCCACCGTGGTGGAGCCGTGGAGCTGCGTGCCCGGCTTGAGGGTGACGTCCGCGGCGAGCTCCACGGTGACGTCCACCCAGGTGGAGGACGGGTCGACGACGGTGACGCCGTCCTTCATCCAGCGGCGCAGCACGCGCTCGTTCAGCTGGCGGCCCAGGTCGGAGAGCTGGCGGCGGTCGTTGGCGCCCTCGACCTCCCAGACGTCGTCCGTGCCCACGGAGGCGACGCGGCCGCCCTCGGCGCGGGCCATGCCCAGCACGTCGGTCAGGTACTTCTCGCCCTGCACGTTCTCCGTGGAGAGCTGCGGGAGGGTGCGGCGCAGGAGGGCGGCGTCGAAGGCGTAGATGCCGGAGTTGACCTCCGCGATCTCCACGTAGGAGGAGTCCCCGGTGGCCTCGGCGTGGGCCAGGGCGTCCTTGTGCTCCATGATGCGCTCCACGAGGCCGTCGGCGTCGCGGACGATGCGACCGTAGCCCGTGGCGTCCGCGAGCGTGGCGGTGAGCACGGTGACGGCGTTGCCGTCCGCCTCATGCGCGGCCACCAGGCGCTGCAGGGTCTCCGGGGTGAGCAGCGGGACGTCGCCGTAGGTCACCACCACGGTGCCCTCGAGGTCCTCCGGCAGGGCTGCCAGGCCCAGCTCCACCGCGCGGCCGGTGCCCGGGACCTCGTCCTGATCCGCGATCGCGAGGCCCGTGACGCCCAGGTCGGCGGCGGCCTCCTCGATGTGCGCGGCCACCCGGTCCCGCTCGTGGCGCACCACGGTCACCAGGTGCTCCGGCGCCAGCGACTGCGCGGCGGCCAGCGCGTGGCCCACCAGGGAACGCCCGCCGATCGCGTGCATGATCTTCGGCGTCGCGGACTTCATGCGCGTGCCCTGGCCCGCGGCCAGCACGATCACGGCGGAGGGACGGACGGCGGTCTGCGGCATGGGGTGCTCCTGACGGGGTGGCTGGCGGGGGCGTGCCGCCCGGAGGAGCCGGGCGGGCGGGGCGTTCCGCCCCTAGGACTCGAACCTAGACTGCACGGCTCCAAAGGCCGGCGTGCTGCCATTACACCAGGGCGGAGGGTCCGTCCACGCCTCGGGCGGGACGACGTGCCATTGTCCCACAGGCCCCGCCGGGGGTCGGGCCCGTCAATAGGCGCCGTCGGCCGCCAGGACGGCCTTGACCGTGCGGCCCAGGATGACGAGGTCGCCGAGGACGGACCAGTTCTCCACGTAGTACAGGTCCAGGCGCACGGCGTCCTCCCAGGACAGATCCGACCGTCCCGAGACCTGCCACAGGCCCGTGATGCCGGGCTGGACGAGGAACCGCCGGTGCACGTACTGGCCGTACTGCTCCACCTCGTGGGGCAGGTGCGGGCGCGGGCCCACCAGGGACATGTCCCCGCGCAGCACGTTCACCAGCTGGGGCAGCTCGTCGATCGACGTGCGGCGGATGAACCTGCCGACCCGGGTGATCCGCGGGTCGTCCTTCATCTTGAAGAGCACGTCCTCCTCGCCGCGGTCGGACATCAGCTGCTGCTTGATCTCCTCGGCGTCCACCACCATCGAGCGGAACTTGAGCATGGTGAAGTGCTCGCCGCGCAGGCCCACGCGCTCCTGGCGGAACAGCACCGGGCCGCCGTCGGTGGCCTTCACCGCGATGGCCACGGTCAGCAGCAGCGGCGAGATCACCAGCATGCCGAGGCCCGAGGCGACGACGTCGAAGGACCGCTTGACGAACGCCTTGCCGCGGGAGAGGCGCGGGGTGGAGAGGTGCAGCAGCGGAAGTCCCGCAAGCGGCTGCGTGTGCAGGCGCGGACCCGCCACGTCCACGAGCGCCGGGGCCATGATCAGGGAGATCCCCCGCTCCTGGAGGTCCCAGCCCAGGCGGCGGACGTCGTCGGGCACGAAGGGGTGCCCGGAGGTGATGACCACGGCCTCGATGTCCATCTCACGCACCTGGGCGACGAGCTCGTCCACCCCGTCCACCTCCGTGGTCACGGGGATGGGCAGCCAGCCCTCGTCCCGAGCCCGGTACCCCGGCAGCACGGCCGCGATGGGCTTGTAGCCGGCGCCGGCCTCGGAGTCGAGGGTGTCGTGCACGTACTTGACGGCCTGGGGACCGCCCACCAGGAGCAGGCGCCGACGCATGGCGCCGCGATGCCGGCCGCGCGCCACCCAGCCGCGGATGAGGAACCGCCCCAGCATCAGGAGGAGCAGGCCGATGGGCAATGCGAGGGCGACGTAGCCGCGCGCCACCTCGAACGCGAACGCGTACGCGAGGATGGCGATCATGCCGAACAGGTAGAGGGTGCCGCGGAGGACGCGCTTGTACTCCTCCGCGCCGATGCCCAGGATCCGGATGTCCCGCGACCCGTCCACGCCCAGGGCGACGACCCAGGACGCGCTCAGCACCGCGCCCACCAGGAGGTAGTTCACGCTCTCCGCACCCGGAACGGCCGCGTTGCGGGCGGTGCCGAAGCGCAGCTCGGAGGAGAGGAACGCGGCCAGCACCACGGCGACGACGTCCGCGAGCAGCACGAGGCGGGGCAGGCCGCGCTCCCACGGTGCGCCCAGGACACGGGCGTGGACGGAGGAGCCCCCCCGGCCCGTCTGGCTCGTCGTCACGGCACTGGACGTCATGCGTGTCCCTTCAAGCTCTCGACAGGCTCACTGAGCCTGGTCATTCAGGAAGGATACAGATGGGGCAGGGTCAAATGAACGATCACGCATCCCGTTCGGCGGCCTCGAGCCACTGCTCCTCGAGGTCCTCCAGCTCGGCGTCCACGGCCGTGAGCTCCGCCGTGGCCGCGCCGAGCTCGTCGTACTTCTGCGCCTGGCCCAGCTCGGCCATCCGCGCCTCGATCCCCCCGCGGGACTCGCGCAGCCGCTGCATCTGCCGCTCCAGCCGGGCCATGTCCTTGCGGGCCTGGCGGCGCTCCGCCTCGGACACCTCCGGGATGTCCACCACCATGCCCGCGCAGGTGCCCTGGGCGTCCCCGCGCCCACGGGAGGAGCCGGGCGCGGGGGCCGCTCCCCCGGCGTCGTCCATGAGAACGCGCAGCTCCAGGTACTGGTCCACGCCGCCGGGCAGGTCGCGCACCCTGCCGTCGCCGAGCAGGGCCACCTGGTGGTCCGTGACGCGCTCGAGGAGGTAGCGGTCGTGGGAGACGACGACGAGCGTGCCCGGCCAGCCGTCCAGCACGTCCTCGACCGCGGCGAGGGTGTCCGTGTCGAGGTCATTGGTGGGCTCGTCCAGCATGAGCACGTTCGGCTCGCCGACGAGCAGGCGCAGCAGCTGCAGACGGCGACGCTCGCCGCCCGAGAGCTCGGACACGGCGGTCCACTGGCGGGTGGGGCCGAAGCCCAGCATCTCCAGCAGCTGGCCCGGGGACATCTCCCGGTCCCCCACCTGGAATGCGGAGCCCTCGCGGGCCATGACCTCCGCCACGCGCAGGTCGGCCACCTCGTCCAGCTCCTTCACGTCCTGCGTCAGGGTCGCGGAGACCACGGTCTTGCCGCGCTTCATGCGGCCGGAGTCCGGCTGCAGGCGACCGTCGAGCAGGCGCAGCAGCGTGGACTTGCCGGCGCCGTTGACGCCGACCACGCCGAGCCGCTCGCCGGGGGCCAGGCGGAGGGTGACGTCGTCGAGGATCGTCCGGTCCCCCAGGGTGAGGGTGACGTCCTCGAGGTCGATGACGTCCTTGCCGAGCCGCGCGGTGGCGGTCTTGGCCAGGGAGACGGTGTCCCGGGGCTCGGGGACGTCCGCGATGATCGCATTGGCCGCCTCGATGCGGAACTTGGGCTTGGACGTGCGGGCGGGCGCACCGCGGCGGAGCCAGGCCAGCTCCTTCTTCATGAGCTGCTGGCGCTTCTGCTCGGTGACCTGCGCCTGACGCGCGCGCTCGGCGCGGGCCAGGATCCAGGCCGCGTAGCCGCCGTCGAACGGGTCCACGGCGGCGTCGTGCACCTCCCACGTGCGCGTGCACACGGCGTCGAGGAACCAGCGGTCGTGGGTGACCACGACGAGGCCGCCGTCGTTCGGCCGCCACCGGGCGTTCAGATGACCGGCCAGCCAGGCCACGCCCTCCACGTCCAGGTGGTTGGTGGGCTCGTCGAGGAACAGGACGTCGTCGTCCCCGGCGAGCAGGCGGGCCAGGGCCACGCGGCGGCGCTGGCCCCCCGAGAGCCCCTCGACCCTCTGCTCCAGGTCCATGCCCGCGAGCAGACCGCCCAGGACGTCGCGGATCCTGGCGTCCGAGGCCCAGACGTGGTCCTCCACGTCCCCGACGACGGCGCGGCGCACCGTGTCCTGCGGGTCGAGGACGTCGCGCTGGTCCAGCACGCCCACGTGGACGCCGCCGCGGCGGGTGACGCGGCCGGTGTCCGGCTCCTGCAGTCCGGCGAGGATGCGCATCAGGGTGGACTTGCCGTCGCCGTTGCGGCCCACCAGGCCGATCCGGTCCCCCTCGTCCACGCCGAGCGAGAGCCCGTCGAGGACGGTGCGGGTGCCGAAGGAGATGCCGATGTTCTCGGCGCCGAGCAGGTGGGCCATGGGGTGGGGGTCCTTCCGGGACGGGGCGGGCGGAGTGTGGGGGGCGCGGAGCGGCGGGGTGCGGGGACGGCTCGGGGGTCAGAGCACGTGCGCGCCGGGCACGGGGCCGTGCACGGCCAGGGCGGCCACGCCGGTGCGCTCCTGCACGGCGGTGGCCAGGCGGGCGGCGTCCTGCTCCGAATGGGCCAGGAGCAGCAGGGTGGGCCCGGAGCCGGAGACCATGGCGCGCAGGGCACCCTCGTCCAGGCCGACGTCCATGACGTCGGACAGCTCGGGGAAGAGCGTCACGGCGGGGGTCTGGAGGTCGTTCTCCATGGCCAGGGCCAGCGCCAGGGGGTCCGCCTGGGCCAGGGCGCGGACCACGTCCGCGTCCACGGCCGGCTCCCCCTGCCCCTCCGGAGCCCGACCGAGGGAGCGGAGCTCGTCCAGGGTGCGGAACACGATGGGAGTGGACAGCCCGGCGTCCGCGGGCACGAGCACCAGGTGCACGGGCCGACGCGCGGCCACCGGGGTCAGCTCCGAGCCGGTGCCCCGCCCGACGGCGGCCCCGCCGGTCACCGCGAACGGCACGTCCGCGCCGAGGGGCGCGGCCAGCTCGGCGAGTTCGGAGCGGGTCAGGCCGGTGTCCCAGAGGACGGAGCACGCCAGCAGCGCGGCGGCCGCATCCGCGGAGCCGCCGCCCATGCCGCCGGCGACGGGGACCTGCTTGGACACCTCGAGGTGCACGCCGTGGGTCTCCGGGGCCAGGCCGAGGCTCTGGCGCAGGTGGAGGGCGGCCCGGTGGGCGAGGTTGCGCTCGTCCCAGGGGACGTCCCGGGTGTCCACCGAGCTGGGCTGGCGGGTGGACTCGGCCAGGGTGATCCGCGCGTCGCCGTCCGGGCGGGCCACGGCGGTGACGGTCTCCGCCAGGCTGACCGCCAGGTAGACGCTGGCCACGGGGTGGTAGCCGTCCGGGCGTGGCGGGCCCACGCGCAGGGAGAGGTTGACCTTGCCGGGCGCACGGACGGTGACGTGGCGGGCGCTCGGGCCCGGGAGGCCGCTCACGACGCCGCCTCCGGCCGGTGTTCGGCGATCCGCGCGAACGCCGCGATGTCCAGGGCCTCGCCGCGGGCCTTCGGGTCCACTCCCGCGGCCACGAGCGCCTCCTCCGCGAGCGCGGGCGAGCCGGCCCAGGTGGCCAGGGCGGCGCGGAGGGTCTTGCGGCGCTGGGCGAACGCGGCGTCCACCACCGCGAACACCTCACGGCGGTCCACGGCCTGCGTGGGGGGCTCGCGACGGGTGAAGGCGACGAGGCCGGAGTGGATGCGCGGCGCCGGCCAGAACACCTGGGTGCCGATCACACCCGCCTTGCGCACGTCCGCGTACCAGGCCGCCTTGGCCGAGGGCACGCCGTAGACGCGGGATCCGGGTCCGGCGGCGAGGCGGTCCGCGACCTCCTCCTGGACCATGACGAGGCCGTGGCGCAGTCCCGGCAGCACGGCCAGGGCGTGGAGCAGCACGGGCACGGCGACGTTGTAGGGCAGATTCGCCACCAGCGCGGTGGGCCCGGAGGCGGCGCCGGCCGGGCGGACGGAGTCCAGGCCCTCGGCGGTGAGGGTCATGGCGTCCGCGTGGAGCACGGCGAGATCCGCGGCCCGCTCGGGGCGGAACTCGGCGGCGGTGGCGGGCAGGCGGGCCGCCGTGACGGGGTCGATCTCCACGGCCGTCACGGCCGAGGCGGCATCCAGCAGGCCGAGGCTCAGGGAGCCGAGGCCGGGGCCGATCTCCAGGACGTGTTCGTCCGGGGCGAGGTCCGCGGCGGCGACGATGCGGCGGATGGTGTTGGGGTCGATCACGAAGTTCTGCCCCCACTGCTTGGTGGGGCGCAGGTCCAGTTCGGCGGCCAGACGGCGCACGTCGGCCGCGCTCAGGAGGGGCGCGGTGGCGGGGGCGTCGGGGGGCGGGACCATGCCGGCGAGTCTACCGGCGAGGTTGGACGCGGTCAGGGGCGGTCAGGACGAGAGGTCTCCCAGGCGGACCAGCTCCTGGAATTCCGGGCTGGTCTCCTGCAGGCCTGCGAAGGTCCCCTGGTCGAGGATCCGGCCCTCGTCCATGAGGACGACCTGGTCGCAGTGCTTGACTGTGGAGAGCCGGTGGGCCACCACGATGACCGTGATCCTCCCCTTGAGCGACTCAATCACGTCCGTGACCTTCCGCTCGGTGACGTTGTCCAGCGCCGACGTCGCCTCGTCCAGCACCAGGAGGCGGGGCCGGCGGTACAGCGCGCGGGCGATGCCGAGCCGCTGCCGCTGGCCACCGGAGACGCCCACGGCGCCCTCGCCCACCACGGTGTCCAGGCCGTCCGGCAGCGCGTCGAGCCAGTCCCCCATCTGCGCGTCGCGGAGGACCCTCTCCACCTCGGTCCGGTCTGCGGTCCTGGCCGCCTCGATGTCCAGCACCACGTTGTGCAGCACGGAGCCGTTCACCACGGTCACGGACTGCGGGACGAACGCGACGTTGTCCCACCAGCCGCGGGGATCGGCCTGCAGCTCGACCCCGTCCACGTACACCCCGCCCTGCTGGGCGTGATGGAAGCCGATGAGCAGGTCCACGAGGGTGGTCTTGCCCGCGCCGCTGCCGCCCACGAAGGCATAGGACGCGCCGAAGGGGATGGACAGGTCGATGCCCTTGAGCACCGGCTCGTCCTTGCCCGGGTAGGTGAAGGACGCGTTGCGCGCCTCGAGCGAGCGCTCGAAGGGCAGACGATCGTAGGGGCGATCGGCCGCGTCGAGGACCGGCTGGGCGTCCTTCAGCTCCGCGACCGTCCGCTCGAAGGCCGGCCAGGACGCTCGGATCTCATTGCTGGTGGCCATCACGGAGGCGATGGAGGGAAGGAGCCGGAAGCCGGCCATGGCGAGGAGGGCGAGCGACCCGAAGGCCTGGTCGCCCCGGCCGGAGGCGAAGGCCACCGCCACCAGGCCGGCGATGGCCGCGACGAAGGCGACCTCGAGCACGTACCGAGGCATCATCGTGAGGATCATCTTGAGGCGGATCGCCTCGGCGTTCTCCCGCCGTGCGTCGACGTACTCGTCCATGAAGGCCGAGTCGTTGCCCCGGACCTTCACGTCCTTGTAGTTCTCCAGGCCCTGCAGGGCGGCGGTGTTCGCGCGCTCTCCGGTGACCACCAGCGTCCACCCGAGCTGCGAGGCCGGCTTGCGGATGACGTGCCGGATGATCAGCGTGACGACCAGGAAGTAGGCGCCCATGCCGAGCGCGGTGAGCGGCATGGTCACCCCGACCACGATCCCCACCGCGAGGAGGGTGACCGCTTCGGTGAGGAGGGTGACGGACGCGTTCACCACGCCGGTGTAGGCCATGGACGAGGTGCCGGTCACGTTGTTCACCAGGGTGCCGACGGTGCGGGTGAGGTGGAGGCCGTAGTCCGCTCGCAGGTAGTAGCGCAGCAGCTTCGCGGACGTCTGGATGAGGTTCTTGTTGGTGAACCCCATGGTCCACCAGCGGAAGGACAGCACCAGCACGGCCTTCAGCAGGTACGCGACCACGATGACCCCCGCGAAGGCCACCGTCTGCTCGGCCACGGAGACCGCGCCGACCGAGGCCAGGAGCTCCGTGATGACGGGAGCTCCGGGCGACCCGGTGGTGAGGAGGTTGACCAGCGGGAGGATCGACGCCAGCGCCGCCATCTCCAGGAGGGCCACGAGGATGGAGCCGAGCACCACGAAGCCCAGCCGGATGCGCATGGGCCGGTCGACGAGGTACTGCGTTCCCTCGGGGAGCCGGGACTTGAGGAGGCGGGTCACCACAGTCCGTCACTCTACTGGCCGCAGCCAGTGCTCCTCAGAACTCCCCGTAGACGCGCGCGGTGTTCTCCGCCACCGCCGCAGCCAGCTCCGCCACCTCCTCGCCCCGGGCCTCGGCCATCCCCCGGAGGGTCACGGGGATCAGGTACGGCGCGTTGGGCCGGCCCCGGTGGGGGTGCGGGGTGAGGAAGGGCGCGTCGGTCTCCACCATGACCAGCTCCCGGGGCAGCAGGCGCAGGGCGTCGCGCAGGTCGTCGTTGGCCTTGAACGTCACGGGGCCGGCGAAGGAGGCGTGCCAGCCGCGCTCGGCGCAGGTCCGGGCCAGGTCGGGCCCCCCGGAGAAGCAGTGGAAGACGACGTGGGGCGGCAGGCCCCCGTCGGCCTCCTCCTCGAGGAGCACGCGGACGACGTCGTCGTGGGCGTCCCGGTCGTGGATCTGCAGTGCCTTGCCCAGCTCCCGGGCGAGCCGGATGTGCCGGCGGAAGGACTCCTCCTGCGCCGCGTGGCCGGCCTCGTCCGTGGTGCGGAAGAAGTCCAGGCCGGTCTCCCCCACGGCCCGCACGCGCGGGTGCTCCGCCAGCTCGGCAATCACCGCGAACGCCTCCTCGAACTCCCCGCGTGCGGTCAACCGCGCGGCGTCGTTGGGGTGCAGGGCCACGGCGCCCAGCAGGCGCGACTCGGCCTCGATCGCCTCCACGGTGAACCGGGCCGACTCGACGTCGCAGGCCACCTGGACCGCCCCGACGACGCCCACCGCCTCCGCGGCGTCCATCGCCTGGTGCACGTCCACCCTCACCAGCCCGTCTCGGAAGTCCAGGTGCGTGTGGTTGTCCACCACGGGCACGGGGAGCGGCTCGGGCGCCGGCGGGTACTCCAGCCGACGCTTCCGGCCGGACTTCTCCTCGCGGGTGTCGCGGGCAGGGCCGTCGCCCAGGTCAGCGGGCGTGGCGGGCGGCCGGTAGGCGGAGGGGATTCCGGGCTCGGTGGAGGCGGACTGGGTGGAGGCGGACTGGGCGGACGTCGTGGTGGCCATGCCTCGAGCCTAGGCCCCGGACACGACGGCGCCCCTCACCCGGGTGCGGGTGAGGGGCGCCGGCCGGCCTGGTCAGCGGCCCGCGAACGGGTCCTCGATGCCGATGTACTGCACGGTCGTGTACTCGGCGATGCCCTCGGCGCCGCCCTCGCGGCCGAGGCCGGACTGCTTCACGCCGCCGAACGGCGCGGCCGGGTTGGAGACGACGCCCACGTTGTAGCCCACGATGCCGAAGTCGATCTGCTCGGTCACGCGGTGCATGCGGGCGTTGTCCTCGGTGAACACGTAGGAGGCGAGGCCGTACTCCGTGTCGTTGGCCATCTGGATGGCCTCCTCCTCCGTGGAGAAGGTGACGATCGGGGCCACGGGGCCGAAGATCTCCTTCTTGAGGATCGGGTTGTCCTTGCCGACCTTCAGGGCGGTGGGGGCGTAGAAGTAGCCGTCGCCCTCGATCTTGTGGCCGCCGGTGAGGATCTCGCCGCCGGCGGCGACGGCCTCCTCGATGAGCGCGTGGATGTCGTCGCGCGCGCCCTCGTCCACGATCGGGCCCAGGGTGGACTCCGGGTCGGTGCCGCGCAGCGGCTTCAGGGCCTCCAGGCGCTCCACGAAGCGCCGGGTGAACTCCTCGGCCACGGACTCGTGGACCAGGAAGCGGTTGGCGGCGGTGCAGGCCTCACCCATGTTGCGCAGCTTGGCGGCGAAGGCGCCGTCCACGGCCTTGTCCATGTCCGCGTCCTCGAACACGATCAGCGGGGCGTTGCCGCCGAGCTCCATGGAGGAGCGCAGCACGTTCTTGGCGGCGTCCTGCATGAGGCGCACGCCCACCGGGGTGGAGCCGGTGAAGGAGACCTTCCGCAGGCGCGGGTCCTCGAGGATCGGGCCGGAGATCGCGGAGGCGGAGGAGCCGGACACCACGTTCAGCACACCCTTGGGCAGGCCGGCCTCCAGCATCACCTGCGCGAACAGCTGGGTGGTCAGCGGGGTCAGCTTGGCGGCCTTGAGCACCATGGTGCAGCCGGCGGCGACGGCGGGGCCGACCTTGCGGGTGGCCATGGCCAGCGGGAAGTTCCACGGGGTGATCAGGAGGGACGGGCCCACCGGCTTGTGGTGCACCTGCATGCGCAGCTTGCCGTCCGGCATGATCATGGTGCGGCCGTAGTGGCGGGTGGCCTCCTCGGAGAACCAGCGCAGGAAGCCGTTGCCGTAGACGACCTCGCCGCGGGCCTCGGCCAGGGGCTTGCCCATCTCGAGGGTCATCAGCAGCGCGAAGTCCTCGGCGCGCTCGTTGATCAGGTCGTAGGCGCGGCGGAGGATGTCCGCGCGCTCCTGGGCGGGGGTGCGCGCCCAGTCGGCCTGCGCGGCGACGGCGGCCTCGAACGCGGCCATGGCGTCGTCGGAGTTGGCGTCCTGGAGGGACGCGATGACCTTGCCGGTCGCCGGGTCCTTCACGTCGAAGGTCTTGCCGGAGGAGGCGTCACGCCACTCGCCGTCGATCAGCAGCCCGGTGGGCACGGACTCCAGGAGGGCCTTCTCACGCTCAGCGGTCACGGTCATGGTGCACCTCTTTCAGGTCGTCGGGTGAGGCGTTCACGCCACTCATAACAGCACGTGAGCGTGACGTATTCCGACACACGGCCGCGCCGGTCCTGGCCCAATCCTAGCGACGCGCGTCACCCCCGAGGAGTGCGCGACGTTACCGTCCACGGACCGGACACCGGGGCGGGTTCACCCCCGCCGCGCGTCGAGCACGGCCTGGTAGAGCTCACGACTGCGCAGCCCGTGGGCGGCGGCGACGGCGGCCACGGCCTCCTTCAGGCGGGTGCCGGAGTCGGTCAACGCGGCGACCTCGGCGAGGACGTCCGCCTCGTCCGCCCCCGCGCCGGCGTCGGGCGCGGCCGGGCCGACGACGATCGCGACCTCTCCGCGGATCCCCTCCCCCGCCTCGCGCTCGACCGCCCAGGCCACGAGCTCGTCGGCCGTGCCGCGCACGACCTCCTCGTGCAGCTTGGTCAGCTCGCGGGCGACGCAGACGGGCCGGGCCCCGCCGAGCACCTCGGCGATGACCGCGAGCGCGGACGCGGTCCGCTGCGGGGACTCGAAGTAGACCACCGTGCGGGGGTCCGTGCGGATCTCCTCGAGGCGGCGGCGGCGCTCACCGTCCTTGCGGGGCAGGAAGCCGTCGAACGCGAAGCGGTCCGAAGGCAGCCCGGACAGCGCCAGCGCCGTCGTCACGGCGGACGCGCCGGGGGCGCAGGTGACGGGCAGCCCGGCGGCGACGGCGGCCTCCACGAGGCGGAAGCCGGGGTCGGAGACCGTGGGCATGCCGGCGTCGGAGACCATCACCACGGTCTCCCCCGCGCGGACGCGCTCGAGCAGGCCGGCGGCGGAGGCGGCTTCGTTGTGCTCGTGGTGGGCCATGAGGCGGCCGGCCGGCGTGATCCCGAGGCCCTGGCACAGCCGGCGGGTGTTCCGCGTGTCCTCCGCGGCGATCACGTCCGCGGTGGCCAGCAGCTCCCGCAGCCGCCCGGTGGCGTCCCCCAGGTTCCCCAGGGGCGTGGCGGCGAGGACGATGCGGCCGGAGGCGGCGGGCAGGCTCATGCCCGCGAGCCTAGCCCCCGTAGCATGGCGTGCGTGCCCGCCTCCTCCCTGACCCGCCGTCCCGCGCACGCCCTCCCCGCGCCCGCCGACGACGCCGCCGCACACCCCTTCGGCGCGGCCGCCCTGCGCGCGCGGCTCGGCGTGCAGGCCGCGGTGCTCACCCGCTGGCACTGGATCGTGCCGCTGGCGGTCACGGTGCTGGCCGGCGTCATCCGGTTCACGAACCTGGCGTTCCCGGACAAGCTGATCTTCGACGAGACGTACTACCCCAAGGACGCCTACTCGCTGATCCTCTCCGGCTACGAGCGCCGCTGGGCGCCGGACGTGGACGCCGCGTTCGCGCAGGGGACGGCGCAGCCGCTGGACGAGCCCGCCTACGTGGTGCACCCGCCGCTGGGGAAGTGGCTGATCGCGCTGGGCATGCTGGCGTTCGGCCCGGACAACGGGGTGGGCTGGCGGTTCAGCGCCGCCGTGGCGGGCACCCTCTCGGTGCTGCTGGTGACGCTGGTGGCGCAGCGCCTGTTCCGCTCCGTGTCCCTGGGCGCCCTGGCCGGGCTGCTGCTGGCGGTGGAGGGCCATCACATCGTGATGTCCCGGATCGGGCTGCTGGACATCTTCCTCAGCTTCTTCATGATCGCCGCGTTCGCGGCCCTGCTCGCGGACCGGGACCACGGCCGCCGTCTGCTGGCCTCCCGCCTGGCGGAGCAGGTGGCCGCCCACGACGCCGGCACCCGCCGCGGCGACCCCCTCGCCTTCGGGCCCCGGCTGGGCTGGCGCCCCTGGCGCATCCTGGCCGGCGCCCTGCTCGGGGCGGGCTGCGCCGTGAAGCTCTCCGGGCTGGCCTTCATGGCGGTGTTCGGGATCCTCACGGTGCTGTGGGACATGGAGGCCCGCCGGACGGCGGGGATCCGGCACTGGCTCCGGGCCGGCGTCGTGCGTGACGGGCTGCCGGCGTTCGCGGCGGTGGTGGGCGCGGGGCTGGCCGTGTGGCTGGCCTCCTGGACCGGCTGGTTCGCGAGCGAGGGCGGCTACTACCGCCGCTGGGCGCAGGACAACCCGCCGGAGGGCCCGCTGTCCGCGCTGCTGCCCGGCCCGCTGCGCTCGCTGATCCACTACCAGCTGGAGGCGTTCACCTTCCACGAGGGCCTCACCAGCCCCCACGACTACGGGTCCAGCCCCTGGACGTGGCCCTTCATGGGCCGGCCGGTGAGCTACTTCTACGAGGGCGGCAAGCCCGGGGAGAACGGCTGCCCGAGCACGGCGGCGGACGCCTGCTCCTCCGCCATCACGGACATCGCCAACCCCTTCATCTGGTGGACGGGCCTGATCGCCGTCCTCGTGTGCCTGGCCGTGCTGGTCCGCCACCGGGACTGGCGCGCCGGCGCACTGCTGGGCGCCTACGTGGCCGGGCAGGTCGTGTGGTTCCGCTGGCCCGAGCGCACCATGTTCTTCTTCTACACGGTGGCCTACGAGCCCTTCCTGATCCTCATGATCGTGCTCGCCCTGTCGCTGCTGCTGCGCCGCGGGCACCGGCCCGGGCCACGCTGGGGGGCGGTGCTCGTGGCCGCCTACCTGCTGGTCGCCGTCGGCGTCTCCCTGTTCTTCCTGCCCGTGTGGATCGGTGAGCGGATCCCCTACCCGCAGTGGTCCTGGCGCATGTGGTTCTCCACCTGGATCTGAGCGACGGGGCGACCCGTGGCGCGAACTGTGACTAGGCTCGTCCCGTGCAGCACGCCAGCCCCATCTCCGAGTCCTCGACCGACCTCTACGGCCTCCCCGCCGAGGACACGAACATCACGGACCTGATCCTGTCCTCCTGCGCGGAGGACCCTCGGGCCAGCGTGTACGCGGTGCGCAACGGCGCCGGCGCTTGGCTGGACGTGCGCTTCGACGCGTTCCTGGGGCAGGTGCGCGACGTCGCCAAGGGGCTGATCGCCCACGGCCTGCAGCCCGGCCAGCGCGTGGCCCTGTTCGCGCCCACCTGCTACGAGTGGGCGGTCCTGGACCAGGCCGTGTGGTTCGCCGGCGCCGTCTCCGTGCCGATCTACGAGACGTCCTCCGCCGCGCAGGTGGCGCACATCCTGGGCGACTCCCAGACGCACGCGGCCGCCGTGGGCGGCGACGAGCTGGCCGCGACCACCCGTGAGGCCGCCCGCCAGGCCGGCATCGACGTCACGGTCTTCCCCATGAGCGAGGCCGCGCTGCGCGTCCTCGCCCGGGACGGCGCCGCCGTCACCGACGAGCAGCTGGAGGCCGCCCGGACCACCGCCACGCTCGACGACGCCGCCTCCGTGGTCTACACGTCCGGCACCACGGGCCGGCCCAAGGGCGCGATCATCACCCACCGCAACTTCGCGGCGGCGTCCATCAACGTGCTGAACTTCGCCGCCGGCGTGGTGGACTACCATCCCGGCACGAACTCCCGCACGCTCCTGTTCCTGCCGCTCGCGCACGTGCTGGCCCACGCCGTGCAGGTGATCTGCCTGTACGCGCGCATCCAGATGGCCCACTCCGGCTCCACGAAGACCCTGCAGGAGGACATGGCCTCCTTCCACCCGACCTGGCTGCTCGCCGTCCCCCGCGTCTTCGAGAAGCTGGAGGCCGGGATCGCCGCGAAGGCCGAGGACGGCGGCAGGGGCCCCGTCTACCACGCCGCCAAGCGGACCGCCATCGAGTACTCCGAGGCCCTCGAGGCGCAGACGCACGAGGGCGGCCCCGGCCCCTCCCGTGCCCTGCGTGCCCGCCACGCCGTGTTCGACACGCTCGTGTACGGGAACGTCCGCAAGGCCTTCGGCGGGGAGGTGCTCTCCTGCGTCTCCGGCGCGTCCGCGCTCTCCCCCGAGTTGGTGCACCTCTTCCGCGGCATGGGCATTCCGATCGTCGAGGGCTACGGGCTGACCGAGACCACCGCCCCGGCCACCGTGAACATCCCGGCCGCGTACAAGGTCGGCACCGTGGGCCTGCCCGTGGCCGGTGCGACCATCCGCATCGCCGACGACGGCGAGGTCCTCGTGAAGGGGCCGATCGTCTTCGCCGGCTACCTGCGGCAGCCGGAGGCCACCGCAGAGTCGATGGACGGCGATTTCTTCCGCACCGGCGACCTCGGCACCCTGGACGAGGACGGCTTCCTGCGCATCACGGGCCGCAAGAAGGAGGTCATCGTGACCGCCGGCGGCAAGAACGTGTACCCCACCCCGCTGGAGGAGATCATCCGCCAGCACCGGCTGGTGCAGCACGTCGTCGTCGTCGGGGACGACCGCCCGTACGTGGGCGCCCTGATCGTCCTGGACCCGGACGAGCTGAAGCGCTGGTCCCTGGACCGCGAGCGCACCCTCACCCTCGAGGAGGCGGTGGCGGACGAGGGCGTCCTGGCCGCGCTCCAGGAGGCCGTGGACCAGGCGAACGCCACCGTCTCCCGTGCGGAGTCCATCCGCCGCATCCGCGTGCTGGACCACGAGCTCACCGAGGACTCCGGGCACGTCACCCAATCGCAGAAGCTGAAGCGCGCCCAGGTGCTGGCCGACTACGCCGACGAGATCGAGCAGCTCTACCGGGGCCGCTGAGCACGACGGCCGGGAATACCCGGTGGCCCCGCCGCGGTTGCGTCTGCGGATCCGACGCACCCGAGGAGAAGAGGAGCCGCCGTGCCCGACCTGTTCGACCCACTGCCCCTGGGCGGGCTCACCCTGCCCAACCGCGTGACCATGGCCCCGCTGACGCGCCAGCGCGCGGGCGAGGACGGCGTCCCCGGCGACCTCCACGTGGAGTACTACCGCCAGCGCGCCTCCGCGGGGCTGATCGTCTCCGAGGGCGTCTTCCCGACGGTGGACAGCCGCGCCTTCCCCGGCCAGCCCGGCCTGGAGGACGAGGCCCAGCAGGCCGGCTGGGCCCGCGTCGCCGACGCCGTGCACGAGGCCGGGGGCCGGATCTTCGTGCAGGTCATGCACGGCGGCCGCATGTGCCACCCGGACCTGCTGCGCGGCGCCGAGCCCGTGGCCCCCAGCGCGATCGCCCCCGGCGTGCCGGTCCGCGGCTTCTCCGGCAAGACGGACGGGCCCGTCCCCCGCGCCCTCGAGACGGAGGAGCTGCCGGGGATCGCGGCGGCGTTCGCCTCCGCCGCCCGCCGCGCGGTGGACGCCGGCGCGGACGGCGTGGAGGTCCACGGGGCCAACGGCTACCTGCTCCACGAGTTCACGGCCGCCTCCAGCAACCACCGTACCGACGCCTACGGCGGCTCCCCCGAGAACCGGGCGCGCCTCACCGTCGAGGTGGTGCGCGCCGTCGCCGCGGAGATCGGCGCCGAGCGCACCGCCCTGCGCCTCTCCCCCGAGCACGACGTCCAGGGGGTCCTGGAGCAGGACCGGGCGGACGTGCTCGCCACCTACGGGGCGATCCTGGACGGCGTCGCCGACCTCGACCTGGCCTACCTTTCCCTCCTGCACCGGGACGTGGCCGGGGACCTCGTCGCCGCCCTGCGCGCCCGGTTCGGGGGGCCCGTGCTGCTCAACAGCGGCTTCTCCGAGGTCACGGGCGCCGCCGAGGCCCGGCGGATCGTGGAGGGGGGCCTGGCGGACGCCGCCGTGGTGGGGCGGGCGCTGATCGCCAACCCGGACCTGGTGCGCCGCTGGCGTGAGGACCGCGAGACGAACGCCCCGGACCCGTCCACCTTCTACGTGGGCGGCGCCCACGGCTACACGGACTACCCGTCCCTGGAGGGCTGACCCCCATCGGCCCCGGGATGCACGAGGGCCCCGCCGGACGGATCCGGCGGGGCCCTCGTGCGTCGGGGGCGTGCTCAGCGCACGCCGTGGGCGTCCTCGCGGGCCCAGCGCAGGCGGGTGGCCTCCAGCTGGGCGCGGCGGTCCTGGGACATCTCCCGGCGACGCCGGGTGGGGGCGCCCGCCACGAGGGCGGCGATGATCCCGATCAGGGCCAGCACGGCCACCGCGACGGCGGCGTCCACCCAGAACTGGGCGGGGTACAGGCGGATCAGCGGGTCGGAGACGGAGAACGTCCACGTGCCCTCGGCGAAGAACAGCGAGTGGAACCCCGCGAAGAAGCCCTGCCAGCCGGTGGCGGCCATGGCGGCCAGCACCACGATGACGACCAGCAGCCCGAGGGCGCCGGCGAACAGCGCGCGACGCACCCCTCCGGGGCTCGTGCGGCGCAGGTAGAGCGCCAGCAGCAGGCAGGCCAGGCCCAGCAGCACCAGGACGGCGGTGGCGATCCACATGACCGTCTTGACGTCGGTCATGTGGGAGACCGCCGCCTCGGAGAGCAGCGGCTTCCCCTGGAAGGTCAGCTCGGAGAGGTACCGGGGCCCCGCCAGGTTGTGCAGGTAGTCCAGGCCCGCCGACCCGTAGGTCATGCGGTCCGCGGTGCTGAACCCGTAGGGGTCCGCCGGGAACCCGGGCCGGTGGTACTCCAGCCAGAGGAACAGCGGGGTGGCCACCAGGCGCACCGCCCCCAGCAGGAGCACCAGCGGCGCGAGCACCGCCAGCAGCACCTGGGCCAGCCGCGGGCCGGCCTTGGGCAGCCGGGCCCGCTCCTCCGGGGTGCGGGTGTCGGCGGCCGCCGGGGCGGAGGCCGGGACGGTGGCGTCCGAGGGGTACCGGTCCGCGCCCCAGGGGGACGCGGGCGACGGCGCCGGAGCGGGCGCCGGGCGGGAGGCCGTGATGTCCTCCCCGGCGACGCCGTGGGCGGCGCCCGCCGCGCGGGAGCCGGCCCCGGAGCGGCCTGCCCCGGTGCCGGCCCCGGCGGCGGCGGCCGCGAGCTCGTCCCGGTCGAAGGCCAGGGTGCGCTGGGCCCCGTGTTCCTCCGTGGTGCGGGGCAGCGCCTGGGTGGGCTGGGCGTCGTCGTCCTCGACGAACGCGCCGTAGTCCAGGCCGGACTCGAAGTCCGAGGACCCGGAGCCGGCGCCGTCGGAGCGCCCGGGGGTGTGGGAAGCCATGATGTCCTCTCCTGCCGTGCGCCCCGGGGGGCGCGGCGACTCAGTAGCGGTAGTGGTCCGCCTTGTAGGGGCCGGCCACGTCCACGCCGAGGTACTCGGCCTGGGCCTTGGTCAGCTCGGTCAGTCCGACGCCGAGGGCGTCCAGGTGCAGGCGCGCGACCTTCTCGTCCAGCACCTTGGGCAGGGTGTAGACCTGCTTCTCGTAGTGCTCGCCGGTGAGCGCGCCCTGGCCCGTGGAGCCGTCGTAGAGCTCGATCTGCGCCATCACCTGGTTGGTGAAGGACGCGCTCATCACGAAGGACGGGTGGCCGGTGGCGTTGCCGAGGTTCAGCAGGCGGCCCTCGGAGAGCACGATGATGGAGCGCTCGTCCTCCGTGCCGGTGTCGAAGGTCCACTCGTGGACCTGCGGCTTGATCTCGGTCTTGACGACACCGTCGACGCGGCCGAGGCCGGCCATGTCGATCTCGTTGTCGAAGTGGCCGACGTTGCCCACGATGGCCTTGTCCTTCATGCGGAGCATGTCCTCCGCCATGATGATGTCCTTGCCGCCGGTGGTGGTGACGAACAGGTCGCCCTGCTCCACCACGTCCTCCAGGCGGGCCACCTGGTAGCCGTCCATCGCGGCCTGGAGCGCGCAGATCGGGTCGATCTCCGTGACGATCACGCGGGCGCCCTGGCCGCGCAGCGCCTCCGCGGCACCCTTGCCCACGTCACCGTAGCCGCAGACGACGGCGACCTTGCCGCCGATCAGCACGTCGGTGGCGCGCATGATGCCGTCCGGCAGGGAGTGGCGGATGCCGTACTTGTTGTCGAACTTGGACTTGGTGACCGAGTCGTTCACGTTGATGGCCGGGAAGAGGAGCGTGCCCTCCTGCGCCAGCTGGTACAGGCGCAGCACGCCCGTGGTGGTCTCCTCGGAGACGCCGCGCAGCGTGGAGGCGGTGCGGGTCCAGCGCTGCGGGTCCTCGGCAAGGGAGCGGCGCAGGGTCTCGAGGATGATCCGGTACTCCTCCGGGTCGTCCTCGGTGGCCGAGGGCACCGCGCCGGCGGCCTCGAACTCCACGCCCTTGTGCACCAGGAGGGTGGCGTCGCCGCCGTCGTCCAGGATCATGTTGGGGCCGCGGTCCGGGTCCTCCGCGGCGCCGGGCCACGTGAGGATCTGGGAGGCCGTCCACCAGTACTCCTCGAGGGACTCGCCCTTCCACGCGAACACCGGGACGCCCGCGGGGGCGTCCGGGGTGCCGGAGCCGACGACGATCGCGGCGGCGGCCTCGTCCTGTGTGGAGAAGATGTTGCAGGAGGCCCAGCGGACCTCCGCGCCGAGGGCCGTGAGGGTCTCGATCAGCACGGCCGTCTGCACGGTCATGTGCAGGGAGCCGGCGATGCGGGCGCCCTTCAGGGGCTGGGACTCGCCATACTCCTCGCGCAGCGCCATCAGGCCCGGCATCTCGTGCTCGGCCAGGCGGATCTGGTGGCGGCCGGCCTCGGCCAGGGAGAGGTCGCGGACGGCGAAGTCGAAGGTCGCGCCGGGCACGGTGGAGCGGTTGGCGAAGGCGGGGTCGACGTCGGGGGTGGGACGTGCGGAGGAGGTCTCGGTCATGCGCCCCAGCCTACCGAGGCGCCCGACGCCGAAGCGGCCGGGTCGACCGCGGGCGTCACCCGGCGGTGCCCTCGACGGGGTCCGTCACGAGGCGGAGGGCGGGGTGCGTCGGCGCGGCAACGCCCGGCGCGGCGGGCGCCGCCGGGGCCAGGCGCAGCACCTCCCAGCCGCGGGGGGCCGTGGTGCGGGCCGCGTGGGCGGCGCAGAGGTCGTAGGCGTGGGGCTCGGCGCGCTGGGCGAGGGGCCCGATGACCACCTGGGACCCGGCGTAGTTGTACGTCAGGGTCGCCTCGGCGGGCTCCTGGCATCCGGTCTTGCTGCAGCGTCGCATGGCTCCCACGGCAGACAACCCTACTCGGCCCGGCCTAGCATGGCCCGCATGCCCGCCGACCCCCTCGCCCCGCTCCCCCCTCTGCCGCCGGCGCGCCGGGACGGGCGCGGGCCCCGGCCGGGCCTGCGCCGGGACGTGCGGGGGCGCGGCCTGCGCCACCCGCTGCCGTTCGGCGCGCGCGCCGGGCGCGGCCGCGCGGACGCCCTGATGGACGCCGTGGAGAAGGCCGTGGACCGGCTCGCCGGGCTGCAGGCTCCCGGCTTGCGGCGGGTCGCCGCGCGCCTGGAGCGCATCCCGGACCGCCTCGACGAGCGTCTCGCCCTGCAGCGGGCGCGGGCCGTCGCCGACGAGGAGGGGCTGTTCGGGCGGGCCGAGCGCGACGGCGCCGACGGTGTCGTGATCACCCTGTTCGAGCGTCCCCTCACCGAGTCCGCTGACCCCGCCGACCTCGAGGAGGCGGTCTACGCCGTCGCCCTCAGCCGGTGCGCCGCGGCGCTCGGGGTGGATCCGCAGGTGCTGGACCCCTCATGGGGCCGGGCCTGAGAGGTCCGTCCTCCGACAGGGGCGTCAGGGAGCGGTCAGCCGCGCTCGCGGCGCAGGCGGCGGCGTTCCCGCTCGGACAGGCCGCCCCAAATGCCGAAGCGCTCGTCGTTGGCCATGGCGTAGTCGAGGCACTCGCGGCGCACGTCGCACGCGGCGCAGACCTTCTTGGCGTCCCGCGTGGAGCCGCCCTTCTCCGGGAAGAACGCCTCGGGGTCGGTCTGGGCGCACAGGGCGTCCACCTGCCAGGCGAGCTCGCCCTCCGCGGGCTCCATGACGACGCCGGGCACCGGCTGCCACGCGTCCGGGACGAGGGCGTCGTCCACAGCGGGGGCCTCGGCCGGGCGCGGCACCAGGGCGGTGACGGTCGCGGCGGGGGTGCCCGCGTCGTCGAGGTCGTGGGCGGCGAGGAACGCGGTGGCCTGGTCCTCGAGGGACTCGGCGGCCAGACCGGCCGTGGCGCGGCCGCCGGCGGTGGGGTCGGCGGGGTCCAGGAACCAGTCGGTGGGCACGCCACGGGAGCGCGAGGCGGCGGGGGCGCGCTCCGCCCGTGCGACGTCCTCGACTCGCTGCGTGTTCTGCATGACGGCCTCTCCCGTTTCGCTCGTCCGACTGCCGCGGTCAACATTACACGGATGTAATTCGCCCCAGCCATGCCGCGGGGACGTCACCGGATGGGCAGACTGGGGGCATGGTCTCCCTCTCCGCGCCCCGCCCCGACGGTCCCCTCGTGACCCGCCTCGCCTCCTCGCCCCGGCCCGCCCTGGTGCAGGAGCCGGCCCCGGCGGGCGAGGCCGCGGGCGCGGCCCACGGCGCCGTGGACCAGCGCATCGAGCTCTCCGGATCGGTCACCGTGAACTGGGCGGCCAAGGCCGCGGGCCTCCTGCTGGACGAGGGGGTGGCCCCCGGGGACGCCGTGCTCCTGGACCTCCCCGACCACTGGCTCTCCCGCGCCCTCGCGCTCGGCGTGCTCTGCGCCGGGGCCCGTCCGGCGTTCGTCGCCGGCCCGGCGGACCGCGCTCAGGAGGCCCCCGACGACGCCGCCGCCGTGCTCACCGACCGCCCGGAGCACTGGGACGACCCCGTCCTGACCGTGGTGGCCGTCCGCCTGCCGCGCGGGATCGAGCCGGACTTCGGCGACGACGACGCCGGCGACCCGTCCGTCGTGGACCTCGCCGCGGAGATCCGCGCCCAGCCGGACGCCTTGCCCGGCCGCGTCGACCACGTCACCGTGGACGCGGTCCCCGCCGACCCCGCGGACGCCGCCGGCCCGCTGACGGAGGGGGGCGTCGGCGTCGGGCGGGCACGCCTGGACGCCCCCGCGCTGCGGGCCAGCCTCGAGGCGTGGGACGCGGGCCGGGCGGCGCACGTCCCGGCCTGAGCCGGGATCACCGCCCGGGACCCGGCGGTGCTGCAGCGCTCAGGCGGAGCCATCCTCCACGTCGTGCCGGGGGTGGCGGTGCTGCAGGCCGGGCACATGCTCATCGTGCGCGTGGAGCACGGGCAGCTGGCCCGTGATCACGGCGATGTCGTTCTCGAAGCCGGGCTCCTCGTCCAGCTCCTCCTTGAACACCCAGAAGCGGTAGGCGAAGTAGCGGAACACCGTGCCGAAGAACAGGCCGATCACGTTGCCCGCGATGAACAGGCCGTTCGGATCCGTGACGCCCATGCCGTACTGGGCGATCGCCACACAGCCCGCCTGGATGCCCAGGCCCACCGCGTTCATCACCAGGAACATCACCAGCTCGCGCACCACGTTGTTCTGGCGCTTGTCCCGGAACGTCCAGTACCGGTTGGCCACCCAGCTGAAGATCGTCGCCACGACGCCGGCACAGATCTTGGCCTTGACGTTGGAGCCCTCGAGGGGGCCGTGCATCAGCCACCAGAACACCGCGGAGTCGACCACGAACGCCGCGGCGCCGACGGTGCCGAACTTGGCGACCTCGCGCCACAGCATGCTGACGAGGCCGGTGAACCGGTGCCAGAGATCGGTCGGCATGGGCGGGAGCACCTCGGATCGGGGGACGGGGAAGGAGGGGTGGCCCTCACGGGCTGGGAACACTGTAGTCCGACCCCCGTGCCGGGGCGGACGCCGCGGCCGACGTCCAAGGGCACAGTGAGGGAGCTCCCAGCCTGGGCCACTAGCCTGGACGGGTGACTTCCCTTCGACTCGGTGTGATCGGCGGCGGCCAGCTGGCCCGGATGATGGCGGGCCCGGCCGCGGAGCTGGGCGTGCCCTTCCGCGTGCTCGCGGAGGCCCCGGACGCCTCGGCGGCCCAGGTGGCCCCCCACATGGTGGGCGACCACGCCTCCCTGGAGGACCTGCGCGCGTTCGCGGCCACGGTGGACGTGGTGACCTTCGACCACGAGCACGTCCCCACGGAGCACCTGCGCACCCTCGAGGCCGCGGGCGTGGCGGTGCGGCCCGGCCCGGACGCCCTGCAGTACGCGCAGGACAAGCTGCTCATGCGCGGCCTGGTGGAGCGCCTCGGCCTGCCCAACCCGGCGTGGGCGCCGGTGTCCTCCTTGGAGGAGGTGATCGCGTTCGGCGACGAGCACGGCTGGCCCATGATCCTCAAGACGGCCCGCGGCGGCTACGACGGCAAGGGCGTCCTCAAGGTGGACTCCGCCGACGACGCGCGGTCCGGTGCCGCCGACGGCACGCTCGGCACGTGGCTGGGCGCGGGCATCGCGCCGCTGCTGGCGGAAGCCATGGTGCCGTTCGCCCGCGAGCTCTCCGCCCAGGTCGCCCGCCGCCCCTCCGGCGAGGTCGCGGCGTACCCCGTGGTGGCCTCCCTGCAGACGCAGGGGGTGTGCGACGTCGTCACCGCCCCTGCCCCGGACCTCGCCCCCGCGGTGGCCGAGGCCGCGTCCGGCGCGGCCGTGCGGATCGCCGAGGAGCTGGACGTGACGGGCATGCTCGCCGTGGAGCTCTTCGAGACCCCCGGCACCGACGCCGGGTTCCAGGTCAACGAGCTCGCCATGCGCCCGCACAACTCCGGCCACTGGTCGATGGACGGGGCCGTGACCGGCCAGTTCGAGCAGCACGTCCGCGCCGTCCTCGACATGCCGCTGGGCGGCACCGCCCCGCGCGGGGACGGCACCGTGATGAAGAACGTCCTCGGCGGCGCCCACGAGGACCTGCACTCCGGCTTCTCCGAGGCCCTGGCCGCGCACCCCGAGGCCAAGGTCCATGTGTACGGCAAGGGCGTGCGCCCCGGCCGCAAGGTGGGCCACGTCAACGTGGTGGCCGAGCACGGCCTCTCCCTCGCGGACGCCGAGCGCATCGCCGAGTCCACGGCCGCCGTCCTGCGCGACGCCACCGCCCCCTCCGCACCGACCCCGAAGGCCTGAGCATGACCGCCGAGCAGACCACCCAGCCGACCTCCGACGCCCCCTGCACCCGCCCCCTCCAGGAGGAGGCGCCCGTCGTCTCCGTGGTGATGGGCTCGGACTCCGACTGGCCCGTGATGGGCCAGGCCGTGGAGGCGCTGCGGGAGCTGGGCGTGCCGGTGGAAGTCGGCGTCGTGTCCGCGCACCGCATGCCGCACGAGATGGTGGACTTCGGTGCGCGCGCCCACGAGCGCGGGATCCGCGTGATCGTCGCCGGCGCCGGCGGCGCCGCGCATCTGCCGGGCATGCTCGCCGCGGTGACGCCGCTGCCGGTGATCGGCGTGCCGGTGAAGCTCAGGTCCCTCGACGGGCTCGACTCCCTGCTGTCCATCGTGCAGATGCCCGCGGGAGTGCCGGTCGCCACGGTCTCCGTGGACGGCGCCCGCAACGCCGGCCTGCTCGCGGCCCGCATCCTGGCGGCCGGCACGGACGACGGGGCCGCCCACCTCCGCGCGGCCCTCCAGGACGTCGCGGCCGGCCTGAACGCGCAGGCCCGGGCGAAGGGAGCCCGCCTCCACGAGCGCGCCGCCGACGGGGCCTGAGCATGCCCGCCTCCGCCGCGTCGAGCCCCGTCCTCACCCGGGACCCCGTCCGCGACCCGCGTCAGGCCACCGGGCCCGAGCGGCGGCGTCGCGCGGGGATCCTCCTCCTGCTGACCCTGCTGGTGCCCGGCGGGGCCCAGGCGGTGGCGGGCAGCCGGCGGTGGGGCCGGATCGCGCTGCGGGTGACGCTCGCGGTGTGGGCCGCGGTGCTGCTGGCCCTCGTCCTCGCGCTGACCGCCCGGGCGGCACTGGTCTCCGTGCTGGCGAACCCCGTGGTGCTGGTGCTGCTGGGCGTGGTGCTCGTCACCCTGGCGATCGGCTGGGGCCTGCTCTGGGTGGACACCTTCCGCCTGATCCGCGTGCACCTGCTCGGCCCACGCGCCCGGGCCGCCACGGCGGCGGCCACGGTGGTGGCCCTCGTGGTCACCTCGGGCGGCCTGGGCTACACCGCGTGGATGACGCAGTCCGGCCGCGGGGCGCTCGGCTCGATCTTCGGGAGCGGCCCGGCCATCGAGGCTGCGGACGGCCGGTACAACATCCTCGTCATGGGCGGCGACGCCGGCGAGGACCGCGTGGGCCTGCGTCCGGACTCCATGCACGTCGCGTCCGTCGACGCCGAGACCGGGGCCGTCACCCTGTTCTCCCTGCCCCGCAACCTGCAGAACGCCCCCTTCACCCCCGACTCCCCCCTGTGGCAGGCCTACCCGAACGGCTTCGACTGCGGGGACGACTGCATCCTCAACGCCCTGTACATGGACGTCGAGGAGAAGCACAAGGACCTCTACCCGGATGCCGAGCACCCCGGCGCGGAGGCCATGATGGACGCCGCCGGCGGCGTGCTCGGCCTGGAGATCACCGGCTACGCGATGATGGACATGGCCGGCTTCGCGCAGCTGGTGGACGCCATGGGCGGGGTGGACGTCGTCTCCGGCGGCTACGTCACGCACCGCGGTGCGCGCCCGGACGGCACGTGGGGGGACATCTGGTGGGAGCCGGGCACCCACCACTTCGGCGGCGACGACGCGCTGGCGTTCGCCCGCTCGCGCAAGTTCGCCACGGACTACGCCCGCATCCGCCGCCAGCAGTGCATGCAGGCGGCCATGCTCCAGCAGTTCACCCCGGCCACGGTGCTGACCCGGTTCGAGGGCATCGTCTCCGCGGGCACGCAGATCGTCACCACGAACGTGCCGCAGAGCCAGCTGGGAACCTTCGTCGACCTCGCGGACCGCTCGCGGGGCTACCGGATGGCCCGCCTGACCATCGGCGCCCCCGACTTCGGCACCGCCAACGACCGCTTCACCACCCGCCCGGACTACGACCTGGTGCACCGGCGCGTGGCCGAGCTGCTGGACGAGGAGCCGACGAAGGCCGGTTCGGCATCCACGGCCGCCCCGGCGGCCTCCCCGGGCGCGACGCCCCTCCTGGCCCTCACCGCCGCGATCCCGGCCCCGCTCCTGGTGGCCGAGGCGTCGCCGGCCGCCACGGGCACCGGCGGGACCACGCGGCCCGGCGTCGACCCGGACGACCCCTCCACCTGGCCCTCCGCGCCCACGGGGCCGAACGGGGAGCCGTACTCCGCGATGGAGCTGATGCGGATCCAGGACGCGGGCGATGAGGCCCAGCTCGTCCGGATCGCCTCCACCAACGACCTCTGCGCCCCGGGCGGGTGACGCCGTTGCCCTAGGCTGGGCGCATGCACCTGCTCGAGGCCGTCGTCCGTGACTACGCGTGGGGATCCCCCACCCTGCTGGCCGAGCTGGAGGGGCGTGAGCCCTCCGGCGCCCCCGAGGCGGAGAAGTGGCTGGGCGCCCACCCGGGCGCGCCGTGCACGGTGTCCGGCCCCGAGGGTCGGTGCGGCCTGGACGAGCTCATCGCCGCCGACCCCGCCCCCATGCTCGGGGAAGCCGCCCGCTTCGGACGCCTGCCGTACCTGATGAAGCTGCTCGCCGCCGGCCGGCCGCTCTCCATCCAGGCGCACCCGACCCGTGAGCGGGCCCGTGCGGGCTTCGCCGCGGAGGAGGCGGCGGGCGTGCCCGTCGACGCCCCGCACCGCAACTACAAGGACGACAACCACAAGCCCGAGATGATCGTGGCCCTCACCCCGTTCTCCGCGCTCTGCGGCTTCCGCCGACCGGAGGACGCGGCGGCCACGTTCGAGCGGATGGCCGACGCCCTCGCGGAGTGGGCCGACGGCGACGCCACCGACGTGGGCATCGCCGCCCGCCGGATCGCGGCCCACCTGGCCGCCGAGGACGTCGAGGCGGCCTTCGCGGACATCCTCGACCCGGACGCCGTGTGGTCCGCGGGCGGCGTCGACCGGCTGATCGAGGCCGTGCGCGCCCAGCCGGACCTCGTGGCCCACGACCCCGCGCTCGCCACCGCCCTCGAGGTCGCCGAGCAGTGCCCGGGTGACCCCGGCGTCCTCGTCACGCTGCTGCTGAACCGTGTGGACCTGGTCCCCGGCCAGGCCGTGCACCTGCCCGCCGGCAACGTCCACGCCTACCTGCACGGCCTGGGCGTGGAGGTCATGGCCGCCTCGGACAACGTGCTGCGCGGCGGCCTGACCCCCAAGCACGTGGACGTGCCGGAGCTGCGCCGCGTGGTCGCGTTCGCCCCCCTGCCGGTGCCCTACACGGACCCGGTGGAGGACGGCGCGGGCGTGGTGCGCTACCGGCCGCCGTTCGAGGAGTTCGAGCTCACCCGGCTGGCGGCGGACGCCGGGGGGCCCTCGGCGGAGGCCCGTGTGGCCGGGCCCGCGATCGCCGTCGCCGTGGACGGACCGGCCGTGCTGGCGTGCGGGGCGGACGCCGTGCGCCTGGAGGCCGGCGCGGCCGTGTTCCTGCCCGCGGAGGAGACCGCCGCCGCACCCCTGACGCTCTCCCCCGCCACGGACGACGCCCCGGCCCGCGTGTTCGTCGCCGCGCTGCCCACCGCCTGAGCGACCCGGCACCGCGGACGACGACGGCCCCCGCCGGATCCGGCGGGGGCCGTCGTCGCGCTCAGCGGTGGTGCGTCAGCCGCGGTTCTTCAGCCACTGCGACCACTTGTCCACGTGGTGCTCGGCGTCCACGGTGCGGACCGTGCCGGACTTGGAGCGCATCACGATGGACTGGGTGTGCACCCGGCCGCCGGCGAAGCGGACGCCGCGCAGCAGGTCGCCGTCGGTGATGCCGGTGGCGGCGAAGTAGCAGTGGTCGGAGGTGACCAGCTCGTCGGTGGTGAGGACCGCGTCGAGGTCCAGGCCGGCGTCGAGGGCCTTCTGCTTCTCGGCGTCGTCGGTGGGGGCCAGGCGGCCCTGGATCACGCCGCCGGTGGCCTTGATGGCGCACGCGGTGACGATGCCCTCCGGGGTGCCGCCGATGCCCATCATCATGTCCACGCCGGTGTCCGGGCGGGCGGCGGCGATGGCGCCGGCCACGTCGCCGTCGAGGATGAACTTCACGCGCGCGCCGGCCGCGCGGATCTCCTTGACCAGGCCCTCGTGGCGGGGGCGGTCCAGCACGCACACGGTGACCTGGGAGACGGGCTTGTCCAGGGCCTTGGCCACGAGGTTCACGTTCTGCTTGACCGGCAGGCGCATGTCCACGAAGTCCGCGGCCTCCGGGCCCACGACGAGCTTGTCCATGTAGAACACGGCGGAGGGGTCGAACATGGTGCCGCGCTCGGCCACGGCGAACACGGACAGGGCGTTGTTGTAGCCCATGGCGGTCAGGCGGGTGCCGTCGATCGGGTCCACGGCCACGTCCACGGAGGCGCCCTTGCCGTCGCCCACGCGCTCGCCGTTGAACAGCATGGGGGCCTCGTCCTTCTCGCCCTCGCCGATCACCACGGTGCCGTCCATGGCCACGGTGTCCATGAACGCGCGCATCGCGTCCACCGCCGCGCCGTCCGCGCGGTTCTTGTCTCCGCCGCCGACCCAGGGGCTGGCCGCGATGGCCGCGGCCTCGGTCACGCGGACCAGCTCCATGGCGAGGTTGCGATCCGGGACGTGGTTCTCGTAGCCGGTGTTCTCCGAGGACGCGCTGGTCATCCTGCTCTCCGATCCGTAGCTCGCGTGCGCGGCCCGCGGGCCCGCGCCGGGGGCGACTCTGCCCCGTCTGCTTCATCCTAGGCCGCACCCGCCCGGCCGTCCCCCGATGCACGCCCGCGGTGGCACAATGCCAGGGATGAGCTCCCCCGACCCCGCCGCGCCCCCCGCCCCCCGCCCTGTCCTGACGCCCAAGCAGGCGCAGCGGGCGCGTGCCCCGTGGATCGCGATGGTGCTCTCCACGCTGGCGGTGCTGGGGATCGTCCTCGTGGCCCTCATGGTCAACCAGCCGCCGCCCGCCCCCGCGCAGGCGGACCGCGTGGACGTGGCGGCCGCCGCGTCCACCGTCCCCCACGACGACGGCGCCCTGCCCGCCCTGGCGCCCGACGTGCCCGAGCCCTGGGACTCGACCTACGCCCGCGTGGAGCGGCTGCAGGGCGTGGACACCTGGGACGTGGGCTGGGCCGTGAACGACGCCGTGTTCGCGGGGCTCAAACAGACCTCCCGTGCCGACCCCACCTGGCTGGCCCTGCGCGTGGGCTCCGCCCCCGCCGTGGGCACGGTGGACGTGGACGGGATCACGTGGGACCACTACGCCCCGCAGGACTCGAAGGACCAGCACCTCGTGGCCGAGGTGCGAGGGAGCACCCTGGTCCTCACCACATCCGGGGACCAGGCCGTACTCGAGGACCTGGCCCGCGCCGTCGCGAAGGAGATCCGATGACCACCGCCGCCGAGACCACTCCCGCCCGCCCCACCCCCGCCGAGGCGTGGAGGACCCTCCAGGAGGGCAACCGCCGCTTCGTGGCCGGGACCCCGGGCCACCCCAACCAGGACTCGGAGCGCCGCCACGGGCTCACCGAGGGCCAGGCGCCCATCGCCGTGATCTTCGGGTGCGCCGACTCCCGCCTGGCCGCCGAGATCATCTTCGACGTGGGCCTCGGCGACGTCTTCGTGGTCCGCACCGCCGGGCACGTAGTCGACGACGCCGTGCTCGGCTCCCTCGAGTACGCGGTGGACTCCCTCGACGTGCCGCTGATCATCGTGCTCGGGCACGACTCCTGCGGCGCCGTCACGGCCACCGTCGAGTCCTACATCAGCGGCACCATGCCCGCCGGCTTCGTCCGCTCGCTCGTGGAGCGCATCACCCCGTCCGTGCTGGCCGGGCGCCGCCGCGGCCTCGAGGAGGTCGACGACTTCGTGGCCGAGCACGTGGACCAGACCTGCGACCGCCTCCTGGAGACCTCCCAGTCCGTGCGCGCCGCGGTCGAGGCCGGACGGACCGCCGTCGTGGGCCTGACCTACTCGCTGGCGGAGGGCACCGCCTCCCCCGGCCGTGTGCACGGCCGCATCGAGGCCTGAGCGCCCACGATGGACGCCTGAGGACGCGCGCCCCGCACCCGGGACGCGCGTCCGGGCCGGTGCTTAGACTGGCGGCATGACCGCACAGAACACTGAGCAGCAGTTCCGCATCGAGCACGACACCATGGGCGAGGTGAAGGTGCCGGTGGACGCCCTCTACCGC
Source organism: Micrococcus porci (assembly GCF_020097155.1). Lineage (NCBI taxonomy): Bacteria > Bacillati > Actinomycetota > Actinomycetes > Micrococcales > Micrococcaceae > Micrococcus > Micrococcus porci. Next base: position 2,501,747 of record NZ_CP083691.1, read on the forward strand.
GCCCAGACCCAGCGCGCCGTGGAGAACTTCCCGATCTCGGGCAAGACCCTCGAGCCGGCCCACATCCACGCCCTGGCTCAGATCAAGAAGGCCGCCGCCAAGGCCAACGCCGAGCTCGGCGTCATCTCCCAGGAGCGTGCGGACGCGATCGTCGCCGCCGCGGACGAGGTCATCTCCGGCAAGCACGACGGCGAGTACCCGATCGACGTGTTCCAGACCGGCTCCGGCACCTCCTCCAACATGAACACCAACGAGGTCCTCGCCACCCTGGCGACCCGCCGTCTCAAGGACGCGGGCTCCTCCGAGGAGGTCCACCCGAACGACCACGTGAACGCGTCCCAGTCCTCCAACGACGTGTTCCCGACCTCCGTGCACGTGGCCGTCACCGGCGCCCTCGTGAACGACCTGAAGCCGGCGCTGGAGCACCTGGCCGAGTCCCTCGAGCGCAAGGCCGAGGAGTTCCAGGGCATCGTGAAGTCCGGCCGCACCCACCTGATGGACGCCACCCCGGTGACCCTGGGCCAGGAGTTCGGCGGCTACGCCGCGCAGGTGCGCTACGGCATCGAGCGCATCGAGGCCTCCCTGCCGCGCGTCGCCGAGGTCCCGCTCGGCGGCACCGCCGTGGGCACCGGCATCAACACCCCCCAGGGCTTCTCCGCCCGTGTGATCGAGCTGCTCGCCGAGGAGACCGGCCTGCCGATCACCGAGGCCCGCAACCACTTCGAGGCGCAGGCCAACCGCGACGGCCTCGTGGAGGCCTCCGGCCAGCTCCGGAACATCGCCTACTCGTTCATCAAGATCAACAACGACCTGCGCTGGATGGGCTCCGGCCCCAACACCGGCCTCGGCGAGATCGCCCTCCCGGACCTGCAGCCGGGCTCCTCGATCATGCCCGGCAAGGTCAACCCGGTGATCTGCGAGGCCGCGATCATGGTCGCCGCCCAGGTGATCGGCAACGACACCACGATCTCCCTGTCCTCCACCAACGGCGCGTTCGAGCTGAACGTGGGCATCCCGGTGATGGCCGCCAACCTGCTGGAGTCCATCCGCCTGCTCGCCAACACCTCCCGCGTGATGGCCGACAAGATGATCGACGGCATCGAGGCCAACGAGGAGCGCTGCACCTTCCTGGCCGGGGCCTCCCCGTCCATCGTGACCCCGCTGAACAAGGTGATCGGCTACGAGGCCGCCGCCGCGATCGCCAAGCACGCCGTCAAGAACAAGATGACCGTGCGCGAGGCCGTGGTGGACCTCGGCTACGTGGAGCGCGGCGAGGTCACCGAGGAGCAGCTGGACAAGGCCCTCGACACCATGTCGATGACCCACCCCGGCGAGTGACCAGGAGTGACGTCCCGCTGATGTGACTCCCGTCGCGTCCCAGGGCCCCCATCCGTAGAGGATGGGGGCCCTGCTGCTGTGCGGTCACCCCGCGGGAAAGGACGCCCTCCTGTGCACCGCATCCGCCGCAGCGGTCCTCAGGGGAAGGCGCTGTCGGCTATGCCAGGAGCAGCACCCCCAGAGCCCCCGCCACCATCGCCGGCCCGAAGGGCAGGGCCGTATGGCGGTCCGCGCGTCGAGCCAGGACGAGCACCACGGCGACCACCCCGCCCAGGAGCACCGCCAGCACGGCGGCGGCCAGCACTGCGGCCAGCCCTGCGACGCCGCAGTACAGGCCCAGACCCGCGGCCAGCTTGACATCGCCGAGCCCCAGGCCGCCGCGCGTTAGCACGTGCAGGGCCAGCATCGCCAGGGCGTAGCCCAGCCCGCCCAGCAGGCACGAGGCCACCACGGACCACAGGCCGCCGAGCACCGCCCCGCCCCCCATGGCCACCACACCGCCCAGGGCCAGCCGTCCCGTCCACCGGTTCGGCAGCCGGTGCTCCCTCAGGTCCGTCCGCGCCAGGACCACGGAGCAGAGCAGGAACCACACCAGCCCCGCCGCCCACAGCATCGCGGTCAGCCGCTCCCCCGCCTCCCAGGCCCCCGTCCACCACGTCATGGCCCCACCCTAGGCGGCCCCGCACCCGCTCTCGCCGGCCGTCCACAGCCGGGTCTGACCAGGCTCTGCCGTGACACAGATGACAGTTGCAACCTGAAGCACCCGGGAGTAGAGTCCTCGAAGTCGGATCCCCTCCGGGGGACGCCGATCCTGAGACCCATGGCCTCGATCCCGTTTCAAGGGGCCATGCGGACGCGGGCTTCCTCGGTCCCCCATCCCCCCTCCGCGGGGCCGAGCACCCCCGCCGGGGGCCGCTGCGTGCAGCGGCCCCCCTTTTCATGCCCGCCACTGCCCCGGGCGGCTCCTCTCAGTCCTCGCCCTCCTCCAGCAGCTCCGTCACCAGGGCGGCGATCGGCGAGCGCTCGGACCGCGTCAGCGTGACGTGGCCGAACAGCGGGTGCCCCTTGAGGGTCTCCACCACGGCCGCGATGCCGTCGTGCCGGCCCACGCGCAGGTTGTCCCGCTGGGCGACGTCGTGGGTGAGGACCACCTTGGAATCCCGGCCCATCCGGGAGAGCACCGTGAGCAGGACGTTCCGCTCGAGGGACTGCGCCTCGTCCACGATCACCCAGGAGTCGTGCAGGGACCGCCCGCGGATGTGCGTCAGCGGCAGCACCTCGAGCATCCCGCGGTCGACGACCTCGTCGATCACCGACGGCGACACGATCGCGCTGAGGGTGTCGAACACCGCCTGCGCCCACGGGCCCATCTTCTCCCCCTCGGTGCCCGGCAGGTAGCCCAGGTCCTGGCCGCCCACGGCGTACAGGGGACGGAACACCACCACCCTGCGGTGCTCCCGGCGCTCCATCACCGCCTCCAGGCCGGCGCACAGGGCCAGCGCCGACTTGCCCGTGCCGGCCCGTCCGCCCAGGGAGACGATGCCCACGCTCGGGTCCGTGAGCAGGTCGATGGCCAGCCGCTGGGCCGCCGAGCGGCCGTGCAGCCCGAACACGTCCGCGTCCCCCCGCACGAGGGTCGCGACGCCGCCCTCCCGCACCCGCGCCAGCCCGGCCGCCCGCGGCGAGGTGAGCGAGAGCCCCGTGTTCACGGGCAGGTCCACGGCCGTGGGGGCGGGCTCGCCCGGGACGGCGTCCACCCCGGAGCCGGCCACCTCGTCCAGGGGGATCCCGTGCAGGCCCATCCGGCCGTCGTCGTACAGCGAGTCCAGGCGGTCCTCGTCCACACGGAGGGACACGGCCCCGCGCCAGCCGGAGTCCCGCACCAGCTCGTGCCGGTACTCGTCCGCGGCGAGCCCCATGGCGGCGGCCTTCACGCGCATCGGCAGGTCCTTGGACACGAGGGTCACGTCCCGGCCCTCGTCCGCGAGCGCCTTGGCCACCGCGAGGATCCGCGAGTCGTTGTCCGTGCCGCGGATGCCGAAGGGCAGCACGTCCGTGGAGACGTGGTTGAGCTCCACCCGCAGCGTGCCGCCCTGCGCGGTGAAGGGCACCGCGTCCTCCAGCGAGCCGTGGCGCACCCGCAGGTCCTCCAGGAGCCGCAGGGCGTGGCGGGCGGCGTGGCCGAGGTCGGGGTCCTGGCGCTTGCCCTCCAGCTCCGAGACGACGACGAGCGGCAGCACCACCTCGTGCTCCGCGAAGCGCACGAGGGCCCGCGGGTCGGAGAGGAGGACGGAGGTGTCCACCACGTAGGAGCGCCGCCCGTCCGACGCCGCCCCCTCCCGCACCTCCGCGCCCGTCTCGCCGGTCCCCCTGCCGTGCCGTCCGGTGCCGTCCGCCTGCAGCGTCATCGCTGGCCTCCTCGCCGTCGTGTCGGACGGATCCGCGCCCGTCCGGGGCCCACGGTAGGAGCGCCCGGTGCACCATAGGACGCGGGCCGCGTGAACGTCCGGTGAAGGTCTCGTGGCCCGGTGCGCGGGCCTGCGCCGCGGCTAGGCTGGCCGGACCGACCGTGCCGGCCACGCCCCCGATGAGAGGACACGCCCGTGCCCCTGCCCGACCGCCGCCCCGCCGACGACGCCGTCCCCGCACCCCGCCCGTCCCTGACGCAGGCGGCGGCCCAGGGCCTGGTGCGCACCGTGGCCCCCACGGCCGTGCTCGTGGCGGCCATGTGGGTGATGTTCCTCGTCTCGATCGTCGGCGGCTCGACGCTGATCGGCGGGCTGGGGCTGATCCCCCGCCGCGCGGCCGGCCTCGACGGAATCCTCTTCTCGCCTCTGCTGCACGGCGGCTGGCGGCACCTGGTCGGCAACACCACCGCGCTGCTCGTGCTCGGGCCGGTCGCGGCGGCCGTGTCCCGCCGGCCCCTGGCGCTGCTCGCGGCGGCCTGGCTGGGCTCCGGCGCGCTGACCTGGGTGATCGGGACGCCCGGCGTGCACGTGGGCGCCTCGGGGATCGTCTACGCGCTGATCGCCTTCCTGCTGGTCTACGGCGTCGTCGCCCGCCGGGTGCTCGCGGTGGTGGTCGCCGTGGCGGTGGCCGCCGCGCACCTGGGCTCGTCCCTGCTCGGCCTGCTGCCCCAGCCGGGGGTGTCCTGGACCGGGCACCTGGCCGGCGCCGTCGTCGGGGTGGGCCTGGCCCTGCTGTGGGGGCGCGCGGACCGGCCCGCCCGCGCCCCGCTGGGCCCCTGAGGTCCTCGGCCGGGTCCCGGCCGACGGGCGGGCCGGCTCAGGAGCCGAAGCGGCGCTGACGGCGGCCGTAGTCGCGCAGGGCGCGGAGGAAGTCCGTGCGCCGGAACGCCGGCCACATGGCCTCGCAGAAGTAGAACTCGGAGTACGCGGACTGCCACGTCATGAAACCGGAGAGGCGCTGCTCCCCGGAGGTGCGGATCACCAGGTCCGGGTCGGGCTGACCGCGCGTGTAGAGGCGGTCGGAGATCGCGTCCACGGTCAGCTCGGCGGCCACGTCGGCGGCCGAGCGCCCCTCGGCCGCGGCCTCCTCCAGCAGCTCGCGGACGGCGTCGACGATCTCCAGGCGACCGCCGTAGCCCACCGCCACGTTCACGTGCACCCCGGTGTTGTCCCGGGTCCGCTCGGCGACGTCCCGGAGCTGCTGCGCCATCCGCGGCGGCAGCAGGTCGACGGCGCCCACCGGCTGCACGCGCACGGGGGCGCGGTCCTCCCGCGGCTCGGCCAGGCGCTGGGTGGTGGTCGTGATGATCTCCAGCAGCGGTGTCAGCTCCGCCGCGGGGCGGGCCAGGTTCTCGGTGGAGAGCATGTACAGGGTGACCACGGGGACCCCGACCTCGTCGCACCAGCCGATGAAGTCGATGATCCGGTCCGCGCCGGCCTGGTGGCCCTCCTGGGTGGTGGCCCCGAAGGCCCGCGCCCAGCGCCGGTTGCCGTCCACCAGCACCCCCACGTGGTGCGGCAGACGCTCCGGGTCGAGCTCGCCGGCGAGACGTCGCTCGTAGAGGCGGTAGAAGACCTCGGGTCGGCGCACGGGTCACCTCGCTGTTCCGCTGGGGGCCGGGGGATCCAGGATACGCGCAGGCCACACGGGACGGGAGGCGCGGGACGGTGTGGGAGCATGGGGGGATGGTCACCCGTGCCCCCTCCGTTGAGAACCGCACCGGCCGGCCGCTGAAGTGGCGGATCGAGCGGATCCGGGACCCCGAGCACCCGCTCTACAAGCCCCGCCTGCGGGGCTGGGTCCACGCCGTCATGGCCCCGCTCGTGCTGGTCGCCGGGATCGTGCTCATCGTCCTGGCCCCGGGGGCCACGCTGACGTGGGCGTGCGTGGTCTACGTGGTCACCGGGCTGCTGCTCTTCGGCGTCTCCGCCACCTACCACCTGGTCCAGTGGAACGAGACCGTCTCCCGCGTGCTCAAGCGGCTGGACCACACGAACATCATGCTGGTGATCGCCGGCACCTACACGCCCCTGTCCCTGGCGATGCTGCCCGCGGACAAGGCGTGGACCCTGGTGACCGCGGTGTGGGTGGGGGCCGCCCTGGGCGTGGCGTTCCGCCTCCTGTGGACGGACGCGCCCCGCTGGCTCTACACGCCCGTCTACGTGGCGCTCGGCCTGGCCGCCGTCGTCTACCTCGGGGACTTCTTCGCGGCGAGCGTTCCCGCTGCGGTGCTGATCTGTGCCGGCGGCGCCGCGTACATCGTCGGCGCCGTCTTCTACGCACTCAAGGCGCCGACGATCCACCGCGAATGGTTCGGCTTCCACGAGCTCTTCCACGTGTTCACCGTGGGCGGCTTCGTGTGCCACTACATCGCCGTGATGATGGCCGTCCTGGCGGCCTGAGCCGGGCCCCGCGCTCCAGCGGGGCCGTGACCGTCAGCGGGGCTCGCGGCCGGTGTCCGGGGACTCCGGCTCCGGCGTGGGGTCCTGCAGGTAGCCGGGGTACCTCCGACGCAGGCGCTCGATGCGGTCGTGGGCGTCGCCGTCAAGCCGCTCTCCGCCCTCCCGGACCTCCTCCGGCAGGTGCTGTTGGTGCCGGTCCACGAGCATGGCCTCGGCCTCCGGGGAGCGCTGCTGCACCCGGCGCACGGAGCGCACCATCAGTCGGAACACGATGATCGCCATCACCACCATGAGGGCGGTGAACAGGAACCCCTCGATGCCCGGGGAGATGTCCTGCTTGTCCAGCCCCGGCTTGAGCGTGGGCTCGGGCACGGCGGGCATCGGCGCGCTCGGCGAGACGGAGGCCGCCAGGGACACGGCGGACAGGGCGAGGGGGGCCAGGGACATCACGACGCCCCACTCTACCGGGCGGGACCGCGCGGGGGCCCGCCCGCCGAGGGTCAGCGCACGCCGGCGAAGAGGTCCGTCTCCGGCGGCACGGTCCGCACACGGGACTCGATGAGGGCGTAGTCCTCCCACGGCCACGTGGAGCGCTGCAGCTCGTTCGGCGCGGCGAAGAACATCCCCTCCGGGTCCACCTGGGTGGCGTGGGCGCGGAGGGCGGCGTCGCGCTCGTCCAGGAAGTCCTGCACGGGGATCTGGGTGGTGACCTCGTGCACCGGCGGCACGAACGGGGGCAGGTGCTCCGGGTCCGGAACCTCCTCCCCCTCCTCGCGGCGACGCAGCACCTCCCGCATGGCCTCCATGCGGGCGTGCATCTCCAGGCGGTCGGTGAACGGGGACTCCTCGCCCGCCGCCAGGAACCCCTCGTGCAGCGCCTGGTACTTGGCCGGGTGGAACGCGCGGTCATAGTAGAGCTTGAGGGGCTCCCAGGCGGGGCCGGTGCCGGGGTAGGCGTCGGCGTCGCCGGCCCGCTCCCACGCCACGCGCGTGACCTCGTGGGCGCGGATGTGGTCCGGGTGCGGGTAGCCGCCGGCCTCGTCGTAGGACAGGATCACGTGCGGGCGGAAGCGACGCACCACCGCGACGAGCGGGGCCGCCGCCGTCTCCAGCGGCACCTCCGCGAAGCAATGATCCGGCAGCGCCGGCAGGGGGTCGCCCTCCGGCAGGCCCGAGTCCAGGAAGCCGAGCCAGCGGTGACGGACGCCCAGGGCACGGGCCGCCGCGGCCATCTCCGCGTGGCGCACCCCGGCGATGTCCCGCTCGGCGCGCACCGGATGCGCGTAGGAGGGGTTCAGCACGGAGCCCGCCTCGCCGCCCGTGCAGGTCACCACGAGCACCTCGGCGCCGGCCGCCGCGTAGGCGGCCATCGTGGCTGCGCCCTTGGAGGACTCGTCGTCCGGGTGCGCGTGCACCGCCAGCAGGCGCAGCCCCGTGGAGTCGGGCACCGACGCAGTGGTGGGGGCGGGGATGGACGGCTCGGACACGGGCGCTGTTCCTTCGGTTCGGACGGGCTGCCGGGGACCGGCGGGCGGCGCGCGGGGCGGCTAGGCTGGAGGGGATGTCCTCGACCCCCGCCCCTGCCGCGTCCGCGCCGGAGACCACCCTAGCCACCCGCTATGGGGTGGGCCAGCGCCGCGACCGCCGGCGCCTGTGGACCGTGCTCGGTGCCGTCGCCCTCGTGCTCGCGGTGGCCACCGCGGTGGCCGTGGCCCTCGGGAACTCCGTGGGGAGGGTCGAGGCCGAGGACGTCGGCTACCGGATCGACGATGCCGCCCACGCCGCCGTGACCTTCCAGGTGACGCTGCCCCGCGGGGTGGAGGCCGCGGCCTGCGACCTGAAGGTCATGGACGCCCGGTACGCGCCCGTCGGCTTCCACACGGTGCGCGTCAGCGCCGGGCCCGACCATCCCGCCGGGGAGACCGTGACCTACACGGCCGACGTGCGCACCGTGGGACGCGGGGTCACCGGCGTCGTCGAAGGCTGCCGCCCCGCCTGACCCGCGGGCCGCTGTCCCGATGACGCCGCCCGATCCTTGGGCGGACACGCCCCGCCGGGTACGATGGACCCGATCTTCCGCCCCGCCGCACCGGGCAGGGCACGCCCCCGCGAGAGGACGTGCGCACCCACGGCGGGGCGCTTCGCATTCCCGAGCGGCCCGCGGCCGCCACGACACCGAGAGGAACGGCACCATGGCCACCACCCCGTCCGACGCCCCCTGGCTCACGCAGGAGGCCTTCGACCGCCTCAGCAAGGAGCTCGCCCACATCTCCGGCCCCGGCCGTCAGGAGATCATCGAGCGCATCGAGGCCGCCCGCGAGGAGGGCGACCTCAAGGAGAACGGCGGCTACCACGCCGCCCGCGAGGAGCAGTCCAAGAACGAGGGCCGCATCGCCGAGCTGAAGCACCTGCTGGAGACCGCCCGCGTGGGCGAGACCCAGGCCGCCGACGGCGTCGTCACCCCGGGCACCGTGGTGACCGCCGTCGTCGCCGGCGACGAGATGACCTTCCTGTTCGGCAACCGCGAGATCGCGGCCGACGGCGAGGACCTCGAGGTCTACTCGGAGCGCTCCCCCATGGGCGAGGCCATCAACGGCGCCAAGCAGGGCGACAAGGTCACCTACACCGCCCCCAACGGCAAGGACATCGCCGTGGAGATCACCGACGTCAAGCCCTACCAGGCCTGACCCGCCCGCGGCGCCACCCGCCGCAGGCCGCCACGACGGCCGCGCCCCGGCCGGGGCGCGGCCGTCGTTGCGTCCACTACGCTGACGCCATGCTCACCTCCGAGAAGCTGCACCTGCTCCTGACCCGGGAGGACGGCCGCTCGCTGTCCCCCTCGCACCACGGCGTCGCCCTGGCCGCCGCGGTCCTGGCGGACCTGCGGGATGCCGGGATCGTCTCCCTCGAGGATGCCCCCGTCTCCCGTGCGCGCGTGCTCGTCACCGGTGCCGGGAGCACGGACCACCCGGTCCTGGATGCGCTGCTGCCGGAGCTGGACGGCCTGCGCGGCAAGAAGGTCGCCGCCGTGGTGGGCAAGGGCCGTCCGAAGGCCCGCAAGCCCGTCGTCGCGCACCTCGTGGAGACCGGGGAGCTCGTGGAGCACAAGGCGCTCCTGAACACCCGCCACACGCCCGTCGGCCCCGGCCGGCCCGCGCTGGTGGCCGGCCTCACCTCCGCGCTCGACGGCGACTCCCCCTCCGACGAGGACCGCCTGCTGCTCGGCGTCCTGCACCAGCTCAACGTCCTGCGCCGCGTCCTGCCTGAAGCCGGCGCCGAGGGCGAGTCCCGCCGCGAGCAGTCCCGCCGGCTCGAGCGGCTGACCCACGACGACCTGCTGGTGCAGGCCGTGGGCCGCACCGTCTCCACCGCGGCCGCCGCGGCCGCCGCGGCCGGCTGAGCACGGCCGGCCGCGCGGACACCCCCGCACGGATGACGGGCCCCGGGCAGACGCCCGGGGCCCGTGCGGTGTCCGGCGCCGGCTCAGGTGAGGCGCAGCGGGCTGTACCCGGACTCGCGCAGCGCGGTGAGCACCGCCTCGCAGTGGTCCCAGCCCTTGGTCTCCATGTCCAGGGTGATGTGCACGGAGCCCATGGACAGCTCCGGGCCCACCCGCGTGTGGTCCACCCGCACGACGTTCGCCTCCGTCTCCGCGATCACGCGGGAGATGGTCGCCAGCTCGCCGGGGCGGTCCCGCAACGGGATCCGCACGGTCATGTACCGCCCCGCCGCCGACAGGCCGGACTGGATGGACTTGAGCATGAGCATCGGGTCGATGTTCCCGCCGGAGAGCACCACGGCGGTGGTCCCCAGGTCGAAGCCCAGGTCCCGCGCGCGCCCGGACAGCAGGGCGGCCACGCCGACGGCCCCGGCCGGCTCCACCACGAGCTTGGAGCGCTCCACGAGGTGGACCATCGCGCCGGCGATCTCGTCGTCCGTGACGGTGACGACGGCGTCCACCAGGCCGGAGACGATGTCGAACGGCAAGGCGCCGGGACGGCCCACGGCGATGCCGTCGGCGATGGTGGAGACGGACTCCAGCACCTGCACCCGGCCCTCCCGCAGGGACACCGGGTACGCGGCGGCCGTGGCGGCCTGCACGCCCACCACACGGACCGTCCGGCCCTCCCGCCGGGCCCGCTCCTTCACCGCGATGGCCAGGCCCGCGATCAGCCCTCCGCCGCCGATCCCCACGAGGACGGTGTCCACCCGGGGCAGGTCGTCCATGATCTCGAGGCCCACGGTGCCCTGCCCGGCGACGATCGCCGGGTCGTCGAACGGCGGGATGAAGACGGCGCCGGTCGCCGCGGCGTAGCGCTGCGCCTCGGCGAGCGCCTCGTCCACGGTGGACCCGTACAGCTGGACCTCGGCGCCGTGGTCCTGGGTTGCCTGCAGCTTGGGCAGGGCCACCCCGCGGGGCATGACGATCCGCGCGTGGATCCCCAGTTTGGCCGCCGCGAGGGCGACGCCCTGGGCGTGGTTGCCCGCCGAGGCCGCGACGACGCCGGCCGCCCGCTCCTCCGCGCTGAGCCGGGCCATGCGGACGTAGGCGCCGCGCACCTTGAAGGAGCCGGCGCGCTGGAGGTTCTCGCACTTGAGGTGGACGGGCGTGCCGAGCTGGTCCGTGAGGGCGCGGGAGAGCATCACCGGGGTGTGCTCGGCGACGTCCTCGAGGACGCCGCGGGCGGCCTCCACGTCCTCCAGGCGCACGGGCAGCCGGTCGCCGGTGGGCTCCTGCGCGTCGGCCGGGCGCAACCACGGGGCGGGGGCGGCGCCGCCCGCGGTCACGGCTTGAGCTCCGTGCGGGTGGAGCCGGTGCGTCCGTCCTCCACATCCCCGTCCGGGCCTGAGTCGTCGTCGAAGGAGGTCGGGTCGAGCTTCGGATCCAGCTTGGCGTCGCGACGGGCCGCGGCGATCACCTCGTCCGAGGGGCGGAAGACCTTCTCCCCCGGGAGGATCTCCTCCCCGGGGCCCTTGGCGCGCAGGGCCTGGACGAACGCGTTGGCGAAGGCCAGCAGCGGGACGGCGAACACGGCGCCGACGAGGCCCAGGGCGACGCCGCCCGCGGCGACGCCGAGGAACACGGCCAGCGGGTGCAGGGACACCGCCCGGCCCATGATCAGCGGCTGCAGCAGGTTGGACTCGATCTGCTGCACCAGGATCACGACGCCGAGCATCAGCAGGGCGTTGACGAGCCCGTTGGCGGTGAGGGCCAGGACGCACGCGAGCGCGCCCGAGGCGATCGCGCCGATGGTGGGCACGAAGGAGAAGAGGAAGACGATCACCGCGACCGGCAGGGCCAGCGGCACGCCCAGGAGCCACGCGCCGAGGCCGATGCCCACGGCGTCGATGAACGCGACCACGATCTGCACGCGCACGAACGAGCCGAGGGCGTTCCAGCCGGTGCGCCCGGCGACGTCCACCCGGCTGCGGCTGGTGTGCGGCACGAACGCCAGCAGGAAGCGCCAGATCCGCTCGCCGTCGAAGAGGAAGAAGATCAGGGTGAACAGGGCGATGAACAGGCCGGTGAGCACGTTCGCGGCGGTGGACCCGAACGCCAGGGCGCCGTCGACGAGCACCCCGGAGTTGTCCTTCACCGTGCTCCAGACGTTGTCCAGCGCGGCGGCGTCGAAGCTCACGGGCACGCCCATGCCCTGCACCCAGGTCACCAGGTGCTCCACGGACGCGCCCAGCTGGTCGGAGAGGTCGGAGAAGCCCTGGACGAGCTCCAGCCCGGCCACCCAGGCCAGGAGCACGACGGCGGCGAGCAGGAGCACGATGGACAGCACCGCGGCGAGCACCCCGGGGATGCGCGCCCGGCGCAGCGCCCGGTAGATCGGGGCCAGCAGGACCGCCAGCAGGGCGGCCACCAGCACGGGGATGATCACGAGGCTGGCGAACCCGGCGAAGTGCCAGACGACCCAGAGCATGGCCGCGACGGCGATCACCCGCCACGACCAGCCGGCCGCCACGGTCAGCCCGTAGGGGATGTCCTTCTCGAGCTTGGCGTCGGTCGAGAGCGTGGAGCTCATGCGGCGTCCTCCTTGGGTGCGGCCGCGGGCGCGGCGGGGGCGAGGTCGGGGACGAGGCCCCAACGGGCGGTCAGGGTGGCGCCGGGCGCCAGGCGGTGGAGGCCGGTCCCGGAGTTCAGGGCGTCGGCGGGAGCGGTGAGAGGCTCGACGGCGACGGCGACGTCCCGGCCCGGCAGCCGGTCCGTGACGAACACGTGGGTGACCGTGAACGCGGGATCGGACCACAGGGTCACGGAGCGTCCGTCCGGAGCCAGGAGCCGGGCACGGTGCAGCCCGTCTGCGTCGGCCTCCAGGCCGGTCAGCCCCACATCGAGCCCCTGCGCGCCCACCGGGCGGCCGGAGCGGAAGTCCTGCGGGCCGCCGTCCACGGGCAGGGTCTCCACGGGGATCAAGTCCTCGCCCGTGCGGATCCACTCCCGGGCCGGCACCTGGAGGGTCAGTTCCGCGCTGGGGACGTCCCCGATCCGCAGGAACGGGTGGGCGCCGAACGCCACCGGCGCCTCGGCGTCGGCGTGGTTCTCCAGCGACATGGTGACGGTGAGGGCGCCGGCGTCGTCCAGGGCGTAGGCGACGCGGTGGGTGAGGCGGAAGGGCCAGCCGTGCTGCGGGTGGATCTCCCCGCGCAGGGTCACGGCGTCCTCGGCCACGGACTCGGCCGTGAAGTGGGTGTTGCGCAGCAGCCCGTGGCTCGCGTGACCGCGGGAGGGCTCCGTGACGTCCAGCTGCTGGGCCGCGCCGTCCAGCTCCCAGCGCCCGCCGGCCACGCGGTTGGGCCACGGGCTCATCTGGATGCCGTTGCCGGCCGGGGGGACCATGTCCGGGCCGTACGGCTCGGTGAGGTCCACCCCGTCCAGGCGGTAGGTGCGCAGCGCCCCGGCGAGGGCCGCGACGACGGCCTCCGCCCCGCCGCGGGCGATCCGGTACTGGGCGCCGGAGGCCCGGGGCGCGCCGAAGACGGCGTCGGCGTCGGGCGCGGGCGGGACGGTCATGGCGGGCTCCTCGGGTGCAGGGCGGGCGGACGGCTGGGACCAATCTACGCGGGACGGGCGTCCCGGAGGCGGCAGAGGACGACGCCCCCGTCCGGTGGGGACGGGGGCGTCGTCGGCGGGACGGGGCCGGATCAGTCGTCCGAGCGGAGGATCGAGAGGATGCGCAGGATCTCCACATACAGCCAGATCAGGGTCACGGTCAGGCCGAAGGCGACGGTCCAGGAGTACTTCTGCGGGACGCCGTTCTTCACGCCCTGGGCGCCCATCTCGAAGTCCATGGTCAGCGAGTAGGCGGCCAGCAGCACGGCCACGGCGCCGACGATGAGGCCCATGGCGCCGAGGCGCAGGTTGGCGATGCCGGTGAAGGTCAGCACCAGGTTCAGCAGCATGAACAGCATGTAGCCGATCATGGCGGCCATCACGATCTTGGTCATGCGCGGGGTGGGACGGAACTTCCCGGAGGTGTAGAGGGCCAGCATCACGGCGAACACGGACACGGTGCCGAGCACGGCCTGCAGCACGATGCCGCCGTAGGCGGCCTCGAAGGAGGCGGAGATGCCGCCGAGGAACAGGCCCTCGGCCAGGGCGTAGCCCATGATCAGGACGGGCGAGGGCTCGCGCTTGAACGAGTTCACCAGGCCCAGGACCAGGCCGACGATCGCGCCGATGAGCATGAGCGCCGGCATGGTCCAGCCGATCGCGCCGCCGATCACCACGAGGGTGAGCATGAGGGCGGTCTTGCCGACGATGTCGTTGTAGGTCATCCGGCCGGTCTCGGCGGCGCCGGCGGCCGGGGCGCGGAAGGCCTGCTCCATGTTCTGCTGGAAGGCGGCCTGCTGCGCCGCCTGCTGGGCGCCGTACGCCTGAGACTGGCCGTAGGGGCTCTGCTGCTGGCCGGAGGGCGCCTGGGGGGCGGCGTTCTGGTACCAGCCGGGCTGCTGCTGGCCCGCGTGCATCTGCTGCTGGAAGTTGTTCGAGTTCATCACCGGGTTGGCCACGGCTCGCTCCTTCGGGTCGGGACGGCCCGAACACACCGCGTGAATGCGCTGCACACGTGCTCCGGGGGTTCCACCTCAGTCTACCGAGGGGACCCGATTCCGCACCGCCCCCGCTCCGCCGCAGGCGGAACGGGGGCGTTGCGTTCACGCAGGGCGAAGTTCCCGGGCTGGACCTGGGCGTCCTGCGGAGCCGGACGTCGTGGTGCCCCCGGCGGGACTCGAACCCGCACCACGCCGATTTTAAGTCGGATGCCTCTGCCGGTTGGGCCACGGGGGCGCGACGACCCCGCCCGGATCCCGGGCGGGGCCGTGTGCGCGTCAGACGCGCGGGAGGGTCACTTCGCTGCGAGCTCGCCGGCGCGCTTCTTCTCCAGGGTGGAGGGCACCGGCTCGGCGCCGGCGGCCACGCGGAACGCGTTGAAGGGGGTCTCCTGGCCGTCCACGGAGGTGGAGTCGCGGCCGAAGAGGGTCTCGGCGATCCAGCCGGAGACGATCCGGAAGCGGCGCTCCAGGGTCGGCATCGCGTAGGCGTGGTAGCCGCGGTGGGCCAGGAAGGCGGGCACGCCGAAGAGCTTGACGCCCATCGGGTTGCCGACGCCCTTGAGGAAGCCGAGGCCGGCGACGGCGCCCAGGGACTTGTGCACGTACTCCTGCACCTCGCCCTCGCCGTGCCGCACGGCCATGTAGTTCTTGGCCAGCTGCGCGGCCTGCCGGCCGGCGTGCTGGGCGTTGGGGACGCAGAAGCCACCGGGGCCGGCGCCGGTGAGGTCCGGCACGGCCGCGACGTCGCCGCAGGCCCACGCGCCCTCGAGCACGCCCTCGCCGTCCTTGATCTGGAGGGTGGGGGTGACCTCGATGCGCCCGCGGTCCTCCACCGGGAAGTCGGTCTGCTTGGCAACACCGTTGGCGGCGACACCGGCAGTCCACACGAGGGTGTCGGCACGGAAGGAGTCGGCCTCCGACTTGTCGGCCATGTTGACCAGCTTCATGACGCCGCCGGTGGCGTCGCCCAGCGAGGTGTTCAGCAGCACCTCGATGCCGCGGCCCTTGAGGTGCGCCACGACGGCCTGCGCCTGGTCCTCGGACACCTCGGGCATGATGCGGCCCATGGCCTCGACGAGCACGATGCGGACCTCGGTCTGGGAGAGATTCTCGTTGCGGGAGACCGCGGTGCGGATGAGGTTCTCCATCTCCGCGATGGCCTCGATGCCGGCGAAGCCGCCGCCGACGACCACGAAGGTCAAGGCGGCGCGGCGCTGCTCGGCGTCGGTCATGAGGGCGGCGGCGTCCAGGCGCTCCAGGATCTGGTTGCGCAGCGCCACGGCCTCCTCCACGGTCTTGAGGCCGATGCCCTGCTCGGCCAGGCCCGGGATGGGGAACACGCGGGTGTTCGCACCGGCGGTCATCACGATGTCCTGGTAGGGCACCTCGAACTCGGCCCCGTCCTCGCCGCGGACCACGGCGACCTTGCGGGCGTGCTCGACCTTGGTCACGGCGCCGCGGACGACCTCGGTGTCCTTGAGGTGGGTCTGAAGATCCACGATCACGTGGCGCCCCTCGATGTGGCCGCCCACGACCTCCGGCAGGAAGGGCTGGTAGGTCATGTACGGGCGGGGGTCCACGACGGTCACGACGCCGCCACGGTCCTTCACCTTGGACTGGAGGGTCTGGGCGATGTGGAAACCGGCGTAGCCGCCGCCGACGACGAGCAGGCGCGGCTTCGGGGACAGATCAGGGGTGATAGACATGAGGTCATCCTAATCCCGGCCCCGCGGCCGCTCCCACGCCCGGGGGACGCTCAACCCCGCAGGGACAGGGCGATCCCATCGAGGATGTCGTGCTCGCTGGTCACGGCCTCCGTCACGCCGCTCGCCGCGGCGACCCGCGCGAGCACCGTGGACCAGATCAGCGAGCCCGCTCCGATCACGTCCACCCGGCCCGGATGCATGAACCCGCGCGCGGCGCGCTCCTCCCGATCCGCCGTCAGCAGGGCCTCCGCGGCGGCGCGCAGCCGCTCCACCGGGAGCACGGCGCCGTGGATCGCGGCGGGGTCGTACTCGGCCAGCCCGAGGGCCTCGGCCGTCACGGTGGTCACCGTGCCCGCCACGCCCACCGCGGCCCCCACACGCTCCAGCGGCAGGCGCGCGGCGACGTCGTCCATCACCTGCTCCACGGCGGCACGGGCGGCGGCCACCCCGTCCGCGGCGGCCGACCCGGCCAGTCCGAAGCGCTCGGTGAAGCGCACGCAGCCCATGTCCATGCTCACCGCGTCCACGACCTCGCCGGCCGGGGTGCCGACGACGAACTCCGTGGACCCGCCGCCGAGGTCCACCACGAGCACGAGGGCGTCGTCGTCCAGGGCGGAGACGTCCACGGCGGAGACCGCTCCGGCGAAGGACAGCCGGGCCTCCTCCTCCCCCGAGATCACCTCGGGCTCCACACCGAGGCGCTCCGACACGCCCTGCACGAACGCCTCCCGGTTGGAGACGTCGCGGCTGGCGGAGGTGGCGACGAACCGCACCCGCCCCGCGTGGTGGCGCTTCACCAGGTGGGCGTACTCGTCCACCGCGGCGAAGGTGCGCTCCAGCGCGGCCTCCGAGAACGCGCCGGTGGCGTCCACCCCCTCGCCCAGGCGCACCACGCGCATCTCGCGGACGACGTCCTCCAGGGGCGCGCCCGCGGGCAGGCCGGCGGGCTCTGCGGCGTCCTCCGCACCGGCCGGGCGGGCGATGAGCAGGCGGATGGAGTTCGTGCCGCAGTCAACGCCGGCCACCGTCACCCGCTCCAGGCGCTCGACACGCTCGAGGTGCTTGACGTGGCGGGACAGGTCCCGTGTCGGCACGGGAGCCGCCTCGTCCCAGGCGCCCGCGCACGCGCACACCCCGGGAGTCCACCACTCGGCGACGGCGGCGATCGCCTCGTCACCCAGCGGGTCCACCCCCGGTCCGGCCGCGAGCGCGTGGCCCACGAGCGCGTGGAGGCACTTCACGCGGTCGGGCAGCCCACCCGCGGAGACGTGCGCGATCTCCGGCACCTCGCCCGTGCCGGACGCCACGCGGATCCGCTCGCGCTCGGCCAGGTACGCCTCGTGGGCGGCGCGGTGCGCGGCGGCGAGCTCCGGGTCCGCGGCCAGCCGGTCGTTCATCTCCGCCATGAGACCGCCCGCCTCCAGGCGGGAGACGGCGGCGGTGAGCACCGGATGCGTCAGGTAGAACGTCGTCGGGAACGGGATGCCGTTGGACAGGCGCGGCGCCGTGGTGGCCACCAGCGGGTTGCCGCAGACGCAGCGGGCGCCGACCTCCACGACGTCGCGCACCGGGCGTCCCAGCTGCCGGGAGAGCGTGTCCAGGTCCTGCTCGGTGACGGCGCGGGGGTCCTGGGGCGCGGGGGTCTCGGTCAAGGCGTCCTCCTGGGATGCGGGGCGGGAAGCGGGCGTGGTCATTCGGTGGCGGCGCGGACGGCGGAGTCCCACAGGCCCTCCACCCACGGGAGCCGGTCGTTGACCTTCTCCTGGGGGACGGAGTCGGCCGGGACGGCGCCGGACTCGTCGGGCAGGCCGGTGACGGTGTAGAGGGTCTCCCCCGGCATGACGAGCTCCAGGCGCTGGCGCGCCTGCTGGGCCACGTAGCCGGGGTCGTCCCAGCGCCGGATCTGCTCCTCGTACTCCGCCTTCCGGCGCTGCTGCTCGGCGATGTCCTGCTGGGCCGCGGAGATCTCGAGCTGCTGGTTGAGCATGAGGCGCGCCGTGGGCGCCACCAGCACGGCGGCGATGATCAGCACGGCCAGCACCACGAGGGAGCGGCCCGTGAGCTGGCGCGCGGGCACCGGCTCGGGCAGGGGCACGCGACGACGGGCCGCGGCGTGCTCCCGGACGGTGGCGCGGCGGCGCTCCTCCCGCAGACGGGCGACGCGCTGGGCGGCCGCGCGCTCGGCATCGGGCCGTGGGGAGGGCCGGGTGGCCTCGTGCCGACGACGCTGCGCCGCCTCCTGCAGGTCGATGACCTGCGGGCCCGGGGGGGCCGGGGGCGCCGGCGCCTCCGGTGCGGCCGGCGCCACGGGGGCCGGTTCGACGACGACCGGCTCGACGACGGCGGGGGTCGCCCTCTCGGGAGCGGTGTCCGGCACGGCCACACGGGGCACACGGGGGCGGCGGGCGCTCATGCCGGTCTCCTTCGGGACGTGGGCGGGACCCCCACAGCCTACTGCCCTCCCCTGGCAGGACCCTGGCCGGCCGGAGACGGCGGCGGGCCCGCCCGGAACGTGTCCGGACGGGCCCGTCGGGGCGGCGCGGGGTGCCGTCGGGCTCAGCCCTGGAAGCGCGGGAACGCGGAGCGGCCGGCGTACACGGCGGCGTCGGCCAGGTCCTCCTCGATGCGCAGGAGCTGGTTGTACTTGGCCACACGGTCCGAGCGGGCCGGGGCGCCGGTCTTGATCTGGCCGGCGTTGGTGGCCACGGCGAGGTCCGCGATGAAGGTGTCCTCGGTCTCGCCGGAGCGGTGCGAGATCATGCAGTGGAACATGTGGCGCTGGGCCAGGGCGATCGCGTCGAAGGTCTCGGTCAGGGAGCCGATCTGGTTCACCTTCACGAGCAGGGCGTTGCCCGCCTTCTCGTCGATGCCGCGCTGCAGGCGCGCCACGTTGGTGACGAACAGGTCGTCGCCCACGAGCTGCACGCGGTCGCCGAGCTGCTCGGTGAGGTGCTCCCAGCCCTCCCAGTCGTTCTCGTCGAGCGGGTCCTCGATGGAGACGATCGGGTAGGCGTCCACGAGCTCGGCGTAGTAGGCGGACATCTCCTCGGCCGAGCGCTGGCGGCCCTCGAAGGTGTAGGAGCCGTTCTCGCAGAACTCGGAGGAGGCCACGTCCAGGGCCAGGGCGACGTCCTCGCCCAGGGTGTAGCCGGCCTTCTGCACGGCCTCGGCGATCAGGTCCAGGGCGGCGCGGTTGGACTCGAGGTTCGGGGCGAAGCCGCCCTCGTCGCCCAGGCCGGTGGACAGCCCCTTCTCCTGGAGCACCTTCTTGAGGGAGTGGTACACCTCGGCGCCCATGCGCAGCGCCTCGCGGAAGGACGGGGCGCCGATCGGGGCGATCATGAACTCCTGGATGTCCACGTTGGAGTCCGCGTGGGCGCCGCCGTTGAGGATGTTCATCATCGGCACGGGCAGCACGTGGGCGTTGGGGCCGCCCAGGTACTTGTAGAGCGGCAGGTCGGCGGAGTCGGCGGCGGCGACGGCCACGGCCATGGACACGCCCAGGATCGCGTTGGCGCCGAGCTTGCCCTTGTTCTCCGTGCCGTCCATGTCCAGCATCATCTGATCCACGGCACGCTGGTCGGTGGCGAGTTCGTCCTCGAGCTCCTCCGCGATCTCGAACACGGCGTTCACGGCGTCCTGCACGCCCTTGCCGAGGTAGCGCTCCGTGTCGCCGTCGCGGCGCTCGACGGCCTCGAACTCACCCGTGGAGGCGCCCGACGGGACGGCGGCGCGGCCCAGGGAGCCGTCGGTCAGCAGCACCTCCACCTCGACGGTGGGGTTGCCGCGGGAGTCCAGGATCTCGCGGGCGTGGATGGCGTCGATCTGGGCCATGGGACGGGTCTCCTTCAAACGAGTCGACAGGGTGCGCGCGGCGTTGCGGCACGCGGCCAGCCTACCGGCGCAGCGCGTCCCAGTCGCCCGCTCGCACGCACGCGATGGCGCCGCGCAGCGCCCGCTCCGGGTCGAGCCCCGCGGCCCGCGCCCGGCGCACCGTCTCGAACAGCTCGGCCCCCAGCGCGGCCTCGTCCTCCCATGCCTCTCCCGTGCGCTCCGGCAGCGGGACGTGACCGGCCAGCGGGTCGACGTCCTGACGGGCCGCCCGATCCACGACGGCGGAGGCCGCCGCCAGGGCCGGCAGGTGCGCCGGGATCCCACCGAGGCCGACGTCGTCCGGCCGAGGGGCGCCCGTGGGGCCGTCGGGCGCCCCGCCGCCCTCCGCCGCGGCGCGCTCGGCGCGCTTGACGCGCTCCCAGGCCAACTCGACGGCCTCGGGCGTGATCCCCTCCAGCTCGGCGGGCGGGCGCACCGCCCCGTCCGGGGTGAACACGAGCGGATTGCGGCGCACGAGCTTGGCCGTGAGGGCGTCCGCGGCGTCGTCGAGCCGGAAGCCCGCGGCGGGTGCGGGCGCGTCCGGGGCCCGGGACACCGCCGCGTGCAGCACCACCTGGAAGAGCACGTCCCCCATCTCGCCCGCGAGCGCCGGGTAGGAGCCGTCCGCGCGGCGGGCGGGCACGTCCGCCCACTCGGCGTCCGTGCGGGCCTCGATCTCGGCGAGCGCCTCGTAGGCCTCCTCCACCAGGTACTGCGTCAGCGAGCGATGCGTGAGCGCGCGCGTCCACGGGCAGTGTGTGCGCAGGGCCTCGGTGGTGGCCACGAGGCGGTCGACGGCGTCGCTCACGGGCGCGGCCCCCCTCCGCGGCGGAGGGGGGCCGGCGCGGTGCGGCGGGCGGGGATCAGGCGTCCGCCTCGTCGTCGGTGTCCGCCTCGAGCTCCTCCAGGGCGACGGTGCCGCCGGCCCCGGAGATGACCTCGCCCCAGCCGGACACGAGGATCTCGGCCAGGTCCTCGCGCTCGTCGACCGCGAGGAACGCCGCCTCGGCGGCGTTGAGCTGCAGGTCGAGGAGCTCGGAGAGGGAGTAGCCGAAGGTCTCGGCCAGCAGGTAGAGCTCGTCCGTCAGGGAGACGTTCGAGACCAGGCGGTTGTCCGTGTTCACGGTGACGCGGAACCCGAGCTGGACCAGCAGGTCGATCGGGTGGCCGGCGATGCCCGCCGCGGCGTCCACGGCGCCGGTCTGCAGGTTCGAGGAGGGGCAGATCTCCAGGGCGATCTGGCGGTCCCGCACCCACGCGGCGGTCTCGCCCAGGTCCACGATGCCGGTGTCCGCGTCCACGGGGACGCCGTCCTCGTCGAGGCCGCCGAACTCCACCTGGATGTCGTCCGCGATGCGCACGCCGTGGCCCAGGCGCAGGGCGCGGCCCGAGACGAGCGCGTCCTGGATGGAGGACAGGCCCTCGGCCTCGCCGGCGTGCACGGTGACGGGCAGGTGCTGCTGGGCCAGCCAGGTGAAGGTGTCCGCGAAGCGGGAGGGCGGGAAGCCGATCTCGGCGCCCGCGATGTCGAAGCCGACGACGCCGCGGTCCCGGTGGCGCACGGCCAGCTCGGCGATCTCCTGGGCGCGGTCCGCGTGGCGCATGGCCGTCACGAGCTGGCCCACGCGGATCACGTGGCCGGCCTCGTCGGCGGCGTCCACGGCCTCGTCGAGGCCCTCCTGGACGGCCTCCACGGCCTCGTCCAGGGTCAGCCCGCTGGCCAGGTGCTGCTCGGGGGCCCAGCGGATCTCGCCGTAGACGACGCCGTCCGCGACGAGGTCCTCGACGAACTCGCGGGCCACGCGGCGCAGCTGCTCGTGCGTCTGCATGACGGAGGTGGTCAAGGCGAACGTCTCGAGGTACTTCTCCAGGGACTCGCCGTTGGCGTGCTCGGCGAACCAGTCGGCCAGGCCGTCCACGGTGTCCGCGGGGACCTCGACGCCGGCCTCGCGGGCCAGCTCGAGCACGGTGGCCACGCGCAGGCCGCCGTCCAGGTGGTCGTGGAGGGAGACCTTCGGCAGGGCGCCGAGGTCGATCGTCAGGGGCGAGGGGGCGGCGTCCGCCGGGGTCTGCGAGGAGATCGTCACGTGGCCGGACTCTACCGCAGGGCCGCCTGCTCGTCCGCGCCCAGCCGGTGCCCGTCCCGCGCCAGGCGGCGGCGCAGCAGCGCCTTCACGGCGCGGTCCAGCAGGAGCCCCACGAGGGCCGCGCCGAGGACGGCGACGGCCATGCGGAGCACCGTGCTGTCCAGCCACCCCACGGTCAGGCGCGCGATCGCGATCGAGTACACGGACCACAGGGCCGTGGAGACCAGGTCCAGCCCGACGAACCGCCACGGCGAGTAGTGCATGGCCCCCGCCGCGAGGTTCACGGCCACACGGCCCCCGGGGATGAACCGCGCGGTGAACAGCAGCAGCGCCCCGTGGGAGTCGAGGTTCCGGCGCGCCATCACGATGGTCCGGCGCACCCTCCCGTGGCGCATCCACCGGAAGCGGGTCACCCCGACGCCGCGGCCCGCCCCGTACGCCGCGACGTCGCCGAGGAACGCCCCGACGAATCCGGCCGCCCAGAGCGCCGCGAGGGGGAAGGGCCGGCCGTCCTCGACGATCGAGGCCAGCGCCACGAGGACCGACTCGGACGGGAAGACGGGCACGAGCCCGTCCAGCAGGCACAGCAGCGCGGCCAGCGGCAGCGCCCACGGGTGGGACGCCCCCGCCAGGATCGCCTGCTCCAGCGCCTGCACCACGGCGGTCAGCCGATCCGGTCCAGGATCACCGAGCGGGAGCGCAGCGCGGCGGCCTCGGCCTCGTCTGCGGCGGTGACGGCCCAGCCGCCGGCGAGGGCCGCGCGGGCGCGGTCGAACCGCTCCGGTGTGTCCGTGTGCAGGGTCATGAGCGGCTGCCCGGCCCGCACGGCGTCACCGGGGCGCGCGTGCAGCTCGACGCCGGCGCCGGCCTGCACGGGCTCGCCCTGGCGCTCGCGGCCGGCGCCCAGGCGCCACGCGGCCAGCCCGACGGCCATGGCGTCCAGCTCGGTGAGCACGCCGTCCGCGTCCGCGGTGACGGTCTCCTGGTGGCGGGCCGCCGGCAGCTCGGCGTGCGAGTCGCCGCCCTGCGCCTGGATCATGCGGTGCCACACGTCCATGGCCTTGCCGTTGGCCAGGTTCTCCGCCGGGTCCACGTCCGTGACGCCCGCGCCGGCGAGCATCGCACGGGCCAGCTCCACGGTGAGCTCCACGACGTCGGCGGGCCCGCCCCCGGCGAGCACCTCCACGGACTCGCGGACCTCGAGGGCGTTGCCGGCGGTGAGGCCCAGCGGCACGGACATGTCGGTGAGCAGCGCGGAGGTGTCCACGCCGGCGTCGCGGCCCAGGTCCACCATGGTGCGGGCCAGCTCGCGGGCGGAGGCCTCGTCCTTCATGAACGCGCCGGATCCGCACTTGACGTCCAGCACGAGGGCGCCGGTGCCCTCGGCGATCTTCTTGGACATGATCGAGGAGGCGATCAGCGGGATGGCCTCCACGGTGCCCGTGACGTCCCGGAGCGCGTAGAGCTTCTTGTCCGCCGGGGCCAGGCCCGCGCCGGCCGCGCAGACCACGGCGCCCACCTCGCCGAGCTGGCGCATCATCTGGTCGTTCGTGAGGTCTGCGCGCCAGCCCGGGATGGACTCCAGCTTGTCCAGGGTGCCGCCCGTGTGGCCGAGGCCCCGGCCGGAGAGCTGGGGCACCGCCACGCCGTAGGACGCCACGAGGGGCGCCAGGGGCAGGGTGATCTTGTCCCCCACGCCGCCGGTGGAGTGCTTGTCCGCGGTGGCCAGGCGGCGCCCGTCGGGGGCGGAGAGGCCGGAGAAGTCCATGCGCTCGCCCGAGGCGATCATCGCGGCCGTCCAGCGGGCGATCTCCTCCCGGTCCATGCCGTTGAGGAGGATGGCCATGGCCAGGGCGGACATCTGCTCGGGGGCGACGACGCCGCGCGTGTACGCGTCCACCACCCAGTCGATGCGCTCGGGGTCCAGCCGGTGGCCGTCCCGCTTGAGGCGGATGACCTCGATGGCGTCGAAGGCCTCGGGAGCGGCGGGCTGGGCGGGCATGGAGGTGGTGGTCATGGCGGCGGGGCC
Organism: Micrococcus porci; assembly: GCF_020097155.1. Taxonomy (NCBI): domain Bacteria; kingdom Bacillati; phylum Actinomycetota; class Actinomycetes; order Micrococcales; family Micrococcaceae; genus Micrococcus; species Micrococcus porci. The sequence goes on from NZ_CP083691.1 coordinate 2,525,712, forward strand.
CCTTCCGGCGTCGTCGGCTCCGGCGGCGCGCACCGCCGGAGCCCCCAGCCTAGCCAGAGACGCCGCGAGCCGCCCGGGAGGATCCCGGACGGCTCGTGGACGGGGGCGCGGGTCGGGGGCGCCGGAGGCTCAGGCCTCCAGGGCGTCGGGGCCGAACGCCTCGGGCAGGAGCGCCTCGACGGTGGTGACGCCGGCCGCCGTGAGCACGGCCAGCCCCGGCGCGCGGAACTCCCAGAGCAGCTGCCGGCAGCGCCCGCACGGGGTGATGAGCCGGCCGTCACCGCCCACGCACAGGAAGGCCCGCAGCCGGCCCCCGCCCGTCATGTGCAGCTGCCCCACGAGCGCGCACTCGGCGCACAGGGCCACGCCGTAGGCGGCGTTCTCCACGTTGCAGCCGCTCACCAGGCGGCCGTCCTCGGTGAGCGCCGCGGCCCCCACCCGGAACCCCGAGTAGGGGGCGTACGCACGCTCCATCGCGTCGGCCGCGGCCGCGCGCAGCCGGTCCCAGTCGGCCTCGGCCACGGGGGCGGCGCAGGCGGGCGGCGTCGTCGTGCCGGTCATGGGGTCACTCCTTCACGTACGGCTCGCCCGCGGCGGCCGGGCCGCGGGAGCGTCCCACCAGGCCGGCCACGGCGAACACCGTCACCAGGTACGGGAGCATGGCCATGAACGGGCTGGGCACCGGGGTGCCCAGGATCGCGAACACGAACTGCATGTTGGTCGCGAAGCCGAACAGCAGCGCCGCGAAGAACGCGCCGATCGGGTTCCACCGGCCGAAGATCACCGCGGCGAGGGCGATGAAGCCCTGGCCCGCCGTCATCTCCTTGGAGAACGAGGACGCGGAGACCAGCGTGAAGAACGCGCCGCCCATGCCCGCCACCGCGCCGCCGAGCAGCACGTTGACGTAGCGGGTGCGGTTCACGTCGATGCCCACGGTGTCCGCGGCCTTCGGATGCTCGCCCACGGCGCGCACGCGCAGGCCCCAGCGGGTGCGGAACAGGCCGAACCACAGCAGGGCCACGATCGCGTACATCAGGTAGCCCAGGATCGTCTGGTCGAAGAGGATCGGCCCGATGACCGGGATGTCCGCGAGCAGGGGGATGCGCAGGTCCGGGAAGCGCGGCGGCGCGTTCAGGTCCGAGTCCGCGGTGAGCACGGTGGAGAACAGGAAGTTCGTCAGGCCGGCCACCAGCACGTTCAGCACGACGCCGACGATGACCTGGTTCACCAGGTACCTGATGGAGAACACCGCCAGCAGCCAGGACACCAGCACGCCGGCCACGATCGCCGCACCGAGGCCGGCCCACGGGGAGCCGGTGAGGGAGCCGACGACGGCCGCCATGAACGCGCCGGCCAGGAGCTGGCCCTCGATCGCGATGTTCACCACGCCGGAGCGCTCGGACAGGATGCCGGCCATGGAGCCGAAGATCAGCGGCACGGCCAGGGTGAAGGAGCCGGCGATCAGGCCGGTGAGGAACACCTCGTTGTTGGTCGCGGCGCCCACCACCCACACCAGGAACGCGGCCGTGAAGGCCAGGGCGAACAGGCCCGCGGCCCAGCCGGGCAGACGTCGCCCGCGCAGGGTCAGGACCCATGCCGCCGCAGTGATCGCGGCCATGACGGCGGTGAGCGCCCAGCCGGTCACGGCCGGGTCGGCCAAGAGGTCCGGCAGCCGGACCGCGTCGGAGGCCTCGGAGATGCGGAACACCGCCGTGGAGTCCGAGGCGCCCAGCGCGAAGACCACTAGGGAGACGAGCGTGAACACGCTCAGCAGGACGGGGGTGCTCCAGTGGCGGACCACCACGCCGGAGGACGCGGCGCCGGCCCGCTCGGACGGGGTCGCGCTCTCGCGCGCGGGTGCTGCGGTGCTCACAGGTCCTGTCCCTTCTCACGGTGCGGGCCGGTCCCGGCGACGGGATCCGCGGGGTCGGCCGCGACGGCGGTCGCGGCGGCGTCCTGGGTCTGGGCGGACGGCACGGAGGCCAGGCCGGCCGCGCCGGGGACCGCGGCGCCGGCCACGGCCGGCTGGGTGACGACGTCGGCGGTGCGGCGTGCCCGCGCCGCGCCCGGGGCGGGCAGGCGGAACAGGCCGCGCACGAGCGGCGGGGCCGCGATGAACAGCACGATCATCGACTGGACCACGAGCACGATGTCGATCGGCACACCGGTCTCTGTCTGCATGGTCACCCCGCCGGCGCGCAGGGCGCCGAAGAGCAGGCCCGCGAACAGCACGCCCACCGGGTTGGAGCGGCCCAGGAGGGCCACGGTGATCGCGTCGAAGCCGTAGGAGCCGGCCACCGAGGTGTTCAGCGCGTTCTCCGTGCCGGAGACGTGCGTCATGCCGGCCAGGCCCGCCAGGCCGCCCGAGATGGCCATCGCGGCCACGTAGGTGCCCTTGACGGACATGCCCGCGGTGCGGGCGGCTGCCGGGTTGGCGCCCACCGCGCGCAGGCGGAATCCCAGCGTCGAGCGGGACATGAGCCACCAGGTGAACGCCGTGACGAGCAGGGCGAGCACGAAGCCCCAGTGGAGGCGGTACCCGTCGCCGAGCAGCTTCGGGAACATGCCGCTCTCCGGGAGGAACTCGGAGACCGGGTTGGTGGTGCCGGCCCGGCGCAGCACCGGCGTGTTCAGCAGGTACGCCAGGACGTTGACGGCCACGTAGTTGAGCATGATCGTGAGGATCACCTCGTGCGCGCCGGTCCAGGCCTTGAGCACGCCCACCACGGCGCCCCAGAGGACGCCGCCCACGACGCCGGCCAGCAGGACGACGAGCAGGTGCAGGCCGAACGGCAGGGGAAGGTGCACGGCCGTCCAGGTGGCGACCATGGCGCCGAAGATGAACTGGCCCTGGCCGCCGATGTTGAACAGGCCGGCCCGGAAGGCCACGGCCACGCCGAGGGAGATGATGATCAGCGGGGTGGCCACCGTCAGCGTCTCCGTCAGCGGGCGGACCATGTCCGTGAACGTGTCGGCCTCGTAGTTGAAGACCGCGCCGCGGAACAGCGCGGCGTACGCCCCGGAGACCGCCTTCCAGGCCGCGGTCAGCGCGTCCTGCGGGCGGGCGAACAGGTAGCCCGCGGCGTCCTGGACGTCCTCGTCCGTGACGACGATCAGCACGGCCGAGATGACGAGGGAGAGCAGGACGGCCAGCACGGTGACCGCCCCGTTGGAGGAGGCCAGGCGCCGTAGAGCGGAGCCGTCCTCCTGCGTGCGCGCCCCGGCGGGGCGCGAAGCCACGGCGGTGCTCATGCCCGGGCTCCTTCCTGGTGGGTGTCCTCGGCGGTCTGGCCCGCCATGAGCAGGCCCAGGTGCTCGCGCGAGGCGTCCCCGGGCACGATGTCCACGATGCGGCCGTGGTACATCACGGCGATCCGGTCGGCGAGCTCGCGGACCTCGTCCAGCTCGGTGGAGACGATCAGCACGGGGGTGCCGGCGTCGCGCTCGGCGATGATCCGGTCGTGGAGGAACTCGATCGAGCCCACGTCCACGCCGCGCGTCGGCTGCGAGGCGATGAACAGGCGCAGCCCGTCCACGAGCTCGCGGGCCATCACCACCTTCTGCTGGTTGCCGCCCGAGAGGGAGGAGACGGGCACGTCCACACCCTGGGTGCGGACGTCGAACTCCTCCACGCGGCGCTCGGCGAGTTCCCGGACGGCGCGGGGGCGCAGCTGCACGGCGGAGCCGGCGGGGGCGACGTCGAACCGGTTCAGGACCATGTTCTCCGCCACGGAGAAACTGCCGACGAGGCCATCGGTGGAGCGGTCCTCGGGGACGTAGCCGACGCCGGCGTGGATGATCTGGCGGGTCGAGCGGCCGAGCAGCTCGCGCCCGTCGAGGCGGATCGAGCCGGCGGCCTTGGCCTGCAGGCCCATGATGGCCTCGGTGAGCTCGGTCTGGCCGTTGCCCTGCACGCCGGCCACGGCGAGGACCTCGCCCTGGCGGATGCCGAAGGAGACGTCGTCCACGAGCACCTGGCCGGTCGGGGAGACCACGGTCAGGTGCTCCACGCGGAACGTCTCCTCGCCGAGCTGCGGCGCGGTCTTCCGGCGGTTCAGGACGACGTCGCGGCCCACCATCAGCGAGGCCAGCTCGGCCGCGGAGGCCGAGGGGTCGGCGGTGCCCACCACGCGGCCGCGGCGCAGCACGGTGATGTCGTCGGAGATCGCCTTGACCTCGCGCAGCTTGTGGGAGATGAAGACGATCGCCGTGCCGTCCGCGCGCAGCTGGCGGATGATCGCCAGCAGCTCGTCCGTCTCCTGCGGGGTGAGGACGGCGGTCGGCTCGTCGAGGATGAGGATCCGCGCGTCGCGCACCAGGGCCTTGATGATCTCCACGCGCTGCTGCACGCCCACGGGGAGGTCCTCGACCACGGCGTCGGGGTCCACGTCGAAGCCGTAGGCGTCGGAGATCTCGCGGATCTTCCGGCGGGTGGCCTCGAGGTCCAGGACGCCGGCGCCACGGGTGTGCTCGTCGCCGAGGGCGACGTTCTCCGCCACGGTGAACACGGGCACCAGCATGAAGTGCTGGTGGACCATGCCGATGCCGGCGCGCATCGCCTCGCCCGGGCCGGAGAAGGCGACGGGCTCGCCGTCGAGCAGGATCTGGCCCTCGGTGGGCTCGTAGAGCCCGAAGAGGACGTTCATGAGGGTGGACTTGCCGGCGCCGTTCTCGCCCAGCAGCGTGTGCACGCGCCCCGACTCCACGGTCAGGTTCACGTCCTCGTTGGCGGCGAAGGAGCCGAAGCGCTTGGTGATGCCGCGCAGCTCGAGCTTCATGGTGGCCTTCCTGGTCTCGGGGACGGCGGACGCGGGACGGGGCCGACGGCGACGGACCGTGGCGGTCCGCCGACGTCGGCCCCGGGGAGTCCGGATCCCCCGCGGAGGGGGTGGGGTCAGGACTTCGGGGAGTACTCGGAGTCGACCTTCACCTTGCCGGAGATGATGTCCTCCTGCAGGGTCTGGACCTCGTCCTTGAGCTCCTGCGGGACCTTGGAGTCGAAGTCGTGGAACGGTGCCAGCTCGACGCCCTTGTTCTCCAGGGTGCCCACGTAGGGATCCGCGGAGAACTCGCCCTTGAGGTCCTGGCCGATCACGTCGGAGACGGACTGGCCCATGTTCTTCACCACGGAGGTGAGGATCAGGGCGCCGTCCTTGGTGGACTCGTAGCCGTCGGAGTCCGGCCACACCACGGCGACGGACTTGCCGCCGGCGTTGGCCTCCTTCACGGCGTCCAGGGTGCCCAGGCCCACGGGGCCGGCGACGGGCATGACGATGTCCGCGCCCTGGTTGATGAAGTTGGCGGTGTTGGTCTTGCCGTTGGCCTGGTTGTCGAAGTCGCCGGTGAAGGAGCCGGTCTTGGCCTCGCGGTCCCAGCCGAGGACCTTGACGTCCTTGCCCTTGACCTCGTTGTAGTGCTCGACGCCGGCCGCGAAGCCGTCCATGAAGACGGTGACGGTGGGGATCTCCATGCCGCCGTAGGTGGCGACGGTGCCGGTCTTCGTCATGCCGGCGGAGACGTAGCCGGCCAGGAACGCGGCCTGGGCGGTGTCGTAGGTCAGCTTCTTCACGTTGTCGGAGAAGCCGTCCGCGGTGACGTCGACGCCGAGGAAGTGGATGTCCGGGTTCTTCTGCGCGATCGGCTTGATCGTGTCGCCCAGCATGTAGCCGACGCCGATGATCGAGTCGCACTGGGCGTTGACCTGGGCGTTCACGTTGGGGGTGAACTCGGAGGCGTCCTTGGACTCGGCCTTGTTGGTCTCGATGCCGTAGGCCTCCTCGGCGGCCTTCAGGCCCTCGTAGGAGGACTGGTTGAAGGAGCGGTCGTCGAAGCCGCCGGCGTCGGAGACGATGCAGGACTTGTAGTCCTTGTTGTCGGAGCCGGCGGCCGCGTCCGCGGAGACCGCGGCGCCGGAGCCGGAGGCCGAGCCGGAGTTCTCGGCGGGCGGGGCGCCGCAGCCGGCCAGGAGCAGGCCGGAGCTGAGCAGGGCGGCGGGGACGGCGAGGCGGCGACGGCCGGCCAGGGGGGAGACGATGCCCATGGGGTCCTCTTTCGGAAGGCGCGGAGCGAGACGAAGCCCCCGGAGGGGCGGCGGGAGCGAGGCGGCGTCCTCGTCGAGGTCCCGCGCGCCCGTCGCGCAGGAGTTTACCCGTTGTTCTCCTCTGTCGCCCCCGTCACCCAGACGCCCCGGACGGTACCCGGCCGCGTCAGCGGGCGGGCCCGGCGAGCACGTCGAGGGCCGCCGCGGCGAAGACGCGCATGCCCACGCCGATCGCCCGCTCGTCGGGGGCGTAGTCCCCGCGGTGCAGGTCGTAGGTGGGCCCGCCGGGGGTACGCGTGCCCAGGCGCAGCATCGCCCCGGGCACCTTCTGGGTCATCCACGCGAAGTCCTCGCCGCCCATGGACTGGGGGGTGAGCGCGATCGCGTGGGCGCCCAGCTCCCGACGCGCGGCGTCCTCGATGAGCGCCGTCTCGGCCTCCGCGTTGTCCACCGGGGGCACGCCGCGGATGTGCTCGAGCTGGACCTGGACGCCGTAGGGGGAGGCGACCTGGGTGACGACCTCGTCCAGCAGGGCGCCGGCCTCCTCCCAGACGCCCGCGTCGAGGCACCGCATGGTGCCGGCCAGGTACCCGGTGTTGTCGATGGCGTTCGGCGCGGAGCCGGCCGCGATCTGCCCCCAGACCACGGAGACGGCCGAGCGGACGTCGATGCGCCGGGACAGCACCGCGGGGACGTTCACCGCGATCTGCGAGAGGGCGAACACCATGTCCTCGGTGAGGTGCGGGCGGGAGGTGTGCCCGCCGCGGCCGGTGAGGGTGATCCTGATCGTGTCCGCGGCCGAGGTGATGGCGCCGATGCGCGTGCCGATCGTGCCGACGTCGAAGTGGGGGTCGCAGTGGGCCGCGAGCACGCGCGGCACACCCTCCAACACGCCCTGGCGGATCACCGCGAGCGATCCGCCGGGCAGGCGCTCCTCGGCCGGCTGGAAGATCACGCGCACCCGGCCGCGCGCCCGCTCGCCCACGGCGCGCAGCTCCGCGGTGGGCGCCGCGCCGCGGAGGATCCGCCCCAGGGTCAGGGCGGTGCCGAGCATGACGGCCGTGTGCATGTCATGCCCGCACGCGTGCGCCACGCCGTCGTTGACGGAGACGTAGGGGAGGCCCGTCTCCTCCTCGACGGGCAGCGCGTCGATGTCCGCGCGCAGCCCCAGGACGACCGGCCCCTCCCCCAGGTCCACGTAGGCGCCGGTGCCCTCGAGGCGGACGGGGTTGAGGCCGTATTCCGCAAGGGTCTCCACGATCAGGTCCGTCGTGCGGTACTCCTCGTAGGAGAGCTCGGGGTGCCGGTGCACATCCCGCCGGAACGCGGTGACGTGCTCCTCCAGCTGCTGCACGACGGGCGCGACGGAGGGCGGGGCGAGGCGCGGCGCCGTCCCCGTGACGACGGACTCGGAGGTGGTCATGGCCCCGCACCCTACCCCGCGGGGAGACCCCCCGCCCCGCCCCGGGCGACTCAGAGGACGTCGTCGGCGCCCTGCGCCTTGAGCGACTCCACGGTCCTCTTCACGTCCTGCGCATGCTCGGTGGTGGTCACCAGCAGCGCGTCCCCGGTGTCCACCACGACGACGTCCTCGACGCCGATCAGCGCGATCACGCGGGAGGTGTCGGTGACCACCACGCCCGTCGCCGAGTCGGAGTACACCCGCGGGGTGTCGCCGATGACGGTGACACCGGAGCCGTCCTTGACGGGGTTCAGGCGGGCGATGGCGGCGAAGTCGCCGACGTCGTCCCAGGTGAAGGCGCCGGGGATGACGGCCACGTCGCCGGCCGTGGCGGCGGGCTCGGCCACCGCGTAGTCGATGGCGGTCTTCTTCAGGCCCGGCCACACCCGCGCCATGACCGCGTCGCGCTCCGGCGTCTCCCAGGCGCGGGCGATCTCCGTCAGGCCCGCGTGGAGCTCGGGCTCGTTGGCCTCGAGGTGCTGGAGCATCAGCGCGACCGGCGCCACGAACATGCCGGCGTTCCAGAGGTACCGACCGGAGGCCACGTACCGCTCGGCCACGCGCTGGTCCGGCTTCTCCACGAACGCGGCCACGTCGTGGGCGTCCGGCGCGCCGGCCACGGAGAGGCGCCGGCCGGTGCGGATGTACCCGAAGCCCGTGGCGGCGTGGGTCGGGGTGATGCCGATCGTGACGATCCGCCCCGTGGCGGCCGTCTCCACGGCCTGGCGCACGGCGTCCTGGAACACGTCCACGGGGCCGATCACCTGGTCCGCGGCGAAGGAGCCCATGATGGTGTCCGAGTCGCGCAGCCAGAGGATCGCGGCGGCCAGCCCGATGGCGGCGGCCGAGTCCTTGGGCTCCGGCTCGAGGACGAGGTCCGCGGCGCCGACGTCCGGCAGCTGCCGGCAGACCGCGTCCTCGTGCGCCCGGCCGGTGACCACCATGATGCCGCCCGCGAGCGGGGCCAGCCGGTCCCAGGTGGCGCGGATCAGGGTCTGGCCCGAGCCGGTGAGGTCGTGCAGGAACTTGGGGGCGGCGGCCCGGGAGAGTGGCCACAGCCGGGTGCCCACGCCGCCGGCGGGGATCACGGCGTGGAAGCGCTCGAGGGCGGACGCGCTGGGCTGGCTGGGCGCGCTCTGCGCCGCGGTCGGGTCGATGCTCACAGGGCCAGGGTAGGGAACACGCCGGACGCGGCACGAATCCGGACCCCCACCGCCCCCGCCCACGGCCGGTGACACACACCGCCCCGCCCGTGCTCCACAGGCGGCCGAGGGTCTACTCTGTGCTGTGGAATCCACTCGCATCCGTGCCCGTCCGCGCCATCCGGCGTCCCCCTCGGGGCGGAGCATTCCCCTGGAGGTATCAACCGTGTCTAGCGCCACTGCGCAGGCCCCGGCCAAGAACGGCCGCGGAACCCTGTATCGGGGCCACGGCGGCATGTGGTCCTGGGTGGGCCACCGCGTCACCGGCGTCGTCATCTTCTTCTACCTGCTCGTCCACGTGCTGGACACCGCCATGGTGCGGGTCTCCCCGGAGGCCTACGACGCCGTGATCCGCTCGTACAAGACCTGGTACTTCGCCCTGGGCGAGACCGCGCTGGTCGCCGCGATCCTCTTCCACGCCCTGAACGGCCTGCGCATCATCCTGGTCGACTTCTGGAAGGGCGGCACCAAGCACCACAAGACCCTCCTGTGGGTCGTGCTGGCCGTCTGGGCCGTCCTGTTCCTGGGCTTCGCCGTCCGTCACCTCTCCATCGCCTTCGGAGGCCACTGACCATGAGCACCACCGCTGAGACCCCCCTCGCGGCTCCGCGCACGGGCCGCCTCGACTCCAAGTACGTCCGCGGCGAGTCCGGCAAGGGCAACTTCGAGATGCTCGCGTGGCTCTTCATGCGCGTGTCCGGCGTGTTCCTCGTCGTCCTCGTGTTCGCGCACATCTTCGCCAACCTCATGGTCGGCGACGGCATCAGCGGCCTGGACTTCGGCTTCGTGGCCGGCAAGTGGGCCAACCCGCTGTGGCAGCTCTGGGACCTCGCCCTGCTGTGGCTGGCCATGCTGCACGGCGCCAACGGCGTCCGCACCATCATCAACGACTACGCGGAGCGCGACGGCGTCCGCTTCTGGCTCTCGATGATCCTCTACGTGGCCACCGCCGTGATCATCGTCCTCGGCTCCCTGGTGATCTTCACCTTCGACCCGTGCATGGTGGACGCCTCCGGCGCCCTCCTCGAGGGCTCCCCGGCCATCTGCCGCTGACCCACGTCGGCACCGAGCACACCCGGAGCCGGACGCCGCCGCCCCCCGGCGGCGCGCGTCGGGCCCTGACACTGAGAGAGAGACACCTGAATGCAGGTTCACAAGTACGACGTGGTGATCGTCGGCGCCGGCGGCGCGGGCATGCGCGCCGCCATCGAGTCGGGCCAGCGCGCCCGCACCGCGGTCCTCACCAAGATCTACCCGACCCGCTCCCACACCGGCGCGGCCCAGGGCGGCATGTGCGCCGCCCTCGCCAACGTCGAGGAGGACAACTGGGAGTGGCACACCTTCGACACCGTGAAGGGCGGCGACTACCTGGTGGACCAGGACGCCGCCGAGATCATGGCCAAGGAGGCCATCGACGCGGTCCTCGACCTCGAGAAGATGGGCCTGCCGTTCAACCGCACGCCCGAGGGCAAGATCGACCAGCGCCGCTTCGGCGGCCACACCCGTGACCACGGCAAGGCCCCCGTGCGCCGCGCGTGCTACGCCGCGGACCGCACCGGCCACATGATCCTCCAGACCCTCTACCAGAACTGCGTCAAGCACGACGTCGAGTTCTACAACGAGTTCTACGTGCTGGACCTGCTGCTGGTGGACGAGGACGCCACCCGCGAGGACGGGACCCCCTACACGCAGAAGCGCGTGGCCGGCGTCGTCTCCTACGAGCTCGCCACCGGCGAGATCCACGTGTTCCAGGCCAAGGCCGTCATCTTCGCCACCGGCGGCGCGGGCAAGGTCTACAAGACCACCTCCAACGCCCACACCCTCACCGGCGACGGCATGGCGATCGCCTACCGCGCCGGCCTCCCGCTGGAGGACATGGAGTTCGTGCAGTTCCACCCGACCGGCCTGGCCGGCCTGGGCATCCTGCTCTCCGAGGCGGCCCGCGGCGAGGGCGGCATCCTCCGCAACGCCGAGGGCGAGCGCTTCATGGAGCGCTACGCGCCCACCATCAAGGACCTGGCCCCGCGCGACATCGTGGCCCGCTCCATGGCCGAGGAGGTCCGCCAGGGCCGCGGCGCCGGTCCGAACAAGGACTACGTGCTGCTCGACCTGACGCACCTGGAGCCCTCGCACATCGACGAGAAGCTCCCGGACATCACCGAGTTCGCCCGCACCTACCTGGGCGTCGAGCCCTACACGGAGCCGGTGCCGGTGTTCCCGACGTGCCACTACTTCATGGGCGGCATGCCGACCAACGTCAAGGCCGAGGTCCTCCAGGACAACGACACCGTCGTCCCGGGCCTCTACGCCGCCGGCGAGGTCGCCTGCGTGTCCGTGCACGGCTCCAACCGCCTGGGCACCAACTCGCTGCTGGACATCAACGTGTTCGGCCGCCGCGCCGGCATCCACGCCGCCGAGTACGCCGCGCAGGCGGACTGGGTGGAGCTGCCCGAGGGCGGCGAGCTGCCGACCGTCCAGCACATCGAGAACCTGCGCTCCGCCACCGGCTCCGAGCGCGTCGCGGACATCCGCGCCGAGCTGCAGGAGTCCATGGACGCCGACATGCAGGTGTTCCGCGACGAGGACTCGATCCGCCGCGCGCTGGCGAAGATCGAGGAGCTGCGCCACCGCTACGAGAACGTGTCCGTGCAGGACAAGGGCCACCGCTTCAACCTCGACCTGCTCGAGGGCATGGAGCTCGGCTACCTCCTGGACATCGCCGAGGCGATGACCCTGGCGGCCCTGGGCCGCAAGGAGTCCCGCGGCGGCCACTACCGCGAGGACTACCCGAACCGCGACGACGCCAACTTCATGGCCCACACCATGATCTACCGCGACGAGACCGCGGAGATGGAGGGCGTGAAGGGCATCCGCTTCGAGACGAAGCCCGTCGTCGTCACCCGTTACCAGCCGATGGAGCGTAAGTACTGATGAGCCACGCAGCAACCGAGACCCAGGCCCCCGCGGCCCCGGCGCAGCAGACCCAGGGCCAGGACGGCGGCATGGGCGAGATCGAGTCCTTCGACATCACCCTCCGTGTGCGCCGGTTCCTCCCGGAGTCCTCCGAGGAGTCCTACTGGGACGAGTGGCGCCTCACCATGTTCGGCACCGACCGCGTGCTGGACGCCCTGCACAAGGTCAAGTGGGACCACGACGGCACCCTGTCGTTCCGCCGCTCCTGCGCCCACGGCGTGTGCGGCTCCGATGCCATGCGCATCAACGGCCGCAACCGCCTGGCCTGCAAGACCCTGCTGAAGGACCTGGACCTGTCCCAGCCCATCACGGTCGAGCCGATCAAGGGCCTGCCGGTGGAGAAGGACCTCATCGTGGACATGGAGCCCTTCTTCCAGTCCTACCGCGAGGTCATGCCGTTCCTGGTGGCCAAGGGCCACGAGCCCTCCAAGGAGCGCTACCAGTCCCAGGCCGACCGCGCCATCTACGACGACACCACCAAGTGCATCCTCTGCGCCGCGTGCACCTCGTCGTGCCCGGTCTTCTGGACGGACGGCCAGTACTTCGGCCCGGCCGCCATCGTCAACGCGCACCGCTTCATCTTCGACTCGCGCGACGACGCCGGCGACATGCGCCTGGAGATCCTGAACGACAAGGAGGGCGTGTGGCGCTGCCGCACCACCTTCAACTGCACCGAGGCGTGCCCCCGCGGCATCCAGGTGACCAAGGCGATCGCCGAGGTCAAGCAGGCCATCCTGGCCCGCTCCTTCTGAGCCTCTGACGCACGACGGCGGCCCGTCTCCCTCCGGGGAGGCGGGCCGCCGTCGTCGTGCGGGCCGCCGGGCGCGGCACGGCTCAGCCGAGGAAGGCCTCGCGGACGGCCTTGGAATGCGCCGTGACCAGCCAGACCGCGCAGAACACCGCCATGGCGCCGACGGCGACCAGCACCGCCATCCCGGACGCGCCGCGGGCGGCCATGCGACCGCCGTCCACGGCCCAGAACACGGCGCTGAGCAGCCCGACGCCGGCCAGCGCGGTGCCCAGCCAGCGGGTGGCGCCCCACAGCCGCTGGGCACCCCAGACGAGCAGGGCGGCGGTCAGCAGCACGCCCACGGCGCCGAGGACGGCCCCGCCGGGCGGCGTGAGGAAGTCCTGGACCTGCTGCGCGCTCACCTCGTACTGGCCCCACGTGCGGGACTGCAGGACCTCGCGCGCGTAGCCCGGGTCCGACTGCAGCCCGAGGACGCCCGCCACGGCGGCGGCGCTCACGAGCCCCGTCCCGGCCGTCATGGCCTGGTAACGGCGGATCGGCCCACGCACGGCGGGGTCGTCCAGGCCGGAGGGACGGGCGGAGGCGGGGGCGACGTCGTCGGAGCGCATGGACCCATCATCGCGCACGCCTCCCCCGGCCCGAGGACGCCGAGGATGACGCCGGCCCCCTCCCCCGTGCGAGGCGGGTGAGGGGGCCGGGCGGGACGGGAGGGCGTCCGGGGTGCCGGTCAGGCGGCGGGCAGGCGGCCCTGCTTGGTGTAGGCGGCCACGTCCTTGTTGAACGCGTTGACCAGCCACAGCACGTTGACGGCGATGAACAGCACCGACAGCACCAGCGAGGCGATCATGACGCCGGCCGGGAAGCTGCCGAGGCTGAACAGGCCGAACACGGCGGACAGGGTGCCGAGGATCGCGAGGACGATGCCCAGGACACGGGCCCAGTTCTTCCCGGCGCGCAGGCCGAAGTACACCAGGGCGTACAGGCCCAGGGCGATCAGGAGCCCGACGACGGCGCCGATGCCGGCCATCGCGCTGAACATGCCGGCGTTCTGCATGGCCTGGTCGATCTGCTCGGCCGACATGCCCTGCGCCCGCAGCTGGTCACGGACCAGGGCGTCCTGGTCCACGAACAGGCCCGGGAGGGCGGAGAGCACGTAGACCACGGCCGAGGCCAGGGTGAGCTTCAGGAGCGTGCGGAACTTGGCCGGCTCGGCGAGCGGGGCGCCGTACTGCAGACCCGGGGCGCCGTACGCCTGGGTGCCGAAGCGGGAGCCCTCGCCGGGCTGGCCGTACTGCGGGGCGGCCTGGCCGGGCTGGCCGTACTGGGGCGCCGGCTGGCCGCCCTGGGGGTTCTGCGGGTAGGGGGTGTTCTGGTCGGTCATGCTGAGTTCCCTCCGTGTGCGTGCGATGTGGGTGCGGGCGATGTGCGGTCCGTGCTCATTCGTGGCGCAGCGCCTCGATGGGATCCTTCCGGGCAGCACGCGCCGCGGGCAAGGTCCCGGCGACGAACGCGATCGCCACGATGAGCAGGACGATGAGCAGGAGCGCCAGGGGGTCCACCGCGTAGAGCACCAGGCCCGCGACGTCCTCGAGCGGCCCGCCGGTGGTGAGCCAGGCGTTCACGCCGACGCCCACCGCGACGCCCAGGCCGACGCCGAGCAGCGAGCCGAGCAGGCCGATCACGACGGCCTCCAGGGTGAACAGCCCGAAGATGCGGCCGGACGTCATGCCCAGGGCCTTCATCAGGCCGATCTCCCGGGTGCGCTCCTGGACGGCCATGAGCAGCGTGTTGATGATGCCGAAGCTGGCCGCCAGCAGGGCGATGAGCGCGAAGCCGTTGAGCACCCAGGTCACGGCGCTGATGATGCCGCGGATGCTGCCGAGCTGGTCCTCGAGGGTCTGGGCCTGGTACCCCTGCTCGCTCAGGGCGGCCTTCACGGCCGCCTCGTTGCCGGGCATCCCCTCCACGATCGCCGTCGCCTGGAAGTAGGTGTTCCGCTGCTCCTCCGGCAGGCCCTCGGTCTGGATGTCGTGCAGGCCCTGCTCCAGGGCCGCGGAGGGCACGGGGTTCGCGCCGACGCCGGAGGGCAGGCGCTCGGTCACGCCGACCACCTCGGCCTGCACGGTGCGCTCCTGCTGCAGCGGGGTCTTCGTGGTCAGGGTGACCTCCTGGCCGAGCACGTCCTCCGGGGCGGTGCCGCCCAGGGACTCGACCCACTCCGTCGGCACCGTCAGCTCCATGGCCCCGCCATCCGCGGCGGGCTCGCGGCCGGCCTTCACGGAGAGCTTGCCGATCTCGTAGGTGCCGCCCATCATGGGCACGCTCCAGCGGCGGCCGTCGGCGCCGCGCAGGTCCTGCACCTCCACGATCCGCACGGTCTCCACGCCCGTGACGTGCTCCGTGGCCCCGATGCGGTCCAGGTCCTCCTGGGTGAGCAGCGGCATGCCGTACATCTCGCCCGCGGCGGCGGAGTCCTCGTACTCGGTGGGCGCGCCGCCGGTCATGCCGGCCATCTGGTTCCCCGCGGGCTTGGAGACGGTCAGCTCGTCGGGTGCGCCGAAGCCGGCCACCATGTTGTCCACGTACTTGTTGATGCCGGCACCCAGGCCGGAGGTCAGGGTGAGGGTGAACGCTCCGATCATGATGGCGATCACCGTCAGGAACGTGCGCAGCTTGGCACGGGCGGTGTTGCCGAGGGCCGTGCGGATCAGGTCGGGGGCCTTCATGCCCGGGCCCCCGTCCCGGCGGCGACGGCGCGCCCGGCGCCCTCGGCGGCCACGATCACGCCGTCCTGCATCACCAGGCGGCGGTCGCACTGGGCGGCGAGGTCGTCGTCGTGGGTGACGACGACGAGGGTGATCCCCTCGTCCCGGTGCAGGCCGAAGAGGATCTCCTCCACGGAGCGGGAGGTCGCCGAGTCCAGGTTGCCGGTGGGCTCGTCCGCGAACAGCACCGTGGGCCGGTTGATGAGGGCCCGGGCGATGCACACGCGCTGCTTCTGGCCGCCGGAGAGGTCGTTGGCGCGGTTCTTCGCCTTGTCCGCGATCTCCAGGCGCTCCAGCACCTCGCGCCCGCGGGCCTCGCGCTCGTGGCGGGGCACGCCGGCGATCTTCAGGGGCAGCACCACGTTCTCCAGCACGGTCTGGTCCGCGTTGAGGAAGAACTGCTGGAACACGAAGCCGAACCGCTCGTTGCGCAGGTGCGCCACCTCGGCGGCCTTGAGCTGGGACACCGGACGGCCGTCCATCGCCACGACGCCGGACGTGGGCACATCGAGCAGGGCGAGCAGGTGCATGAGCGTGGACTTCCCGGAGCCGGACTTGCCGACGACGGCCACGGACTCGCCGCGGTGGATCTGCAGCGTGACGCCCTTGAGGGCGTCGAACCGCGAGGCCCCCCGGCCGTAGACCTTCACGAGGTTCTCCGTCTCGAGGACGGGCTCCTCTCCCCGGGACGCCTGCGTCTCCGGCGGATGGGTGTGGACGGTGGACATGGGGGTGCCTCCCTCGCGTCGGCCGCGCCCGTCGCGCGGCAGCCGCGTCCATCTTCACACGGCCCCGGCACAGGCGCGTCAGACCCAGGTCGGACCCTGCGGGCCGCCCCGCTCCCCCGCAGGGCGGAGTCGGCCCGCGGGGCGGGCTCAGCGCAGCGGGCGAAGGAAGCCGACCCTCGCGTAGACGTCCTCGAGCACGGGGGTGGCGACCTCGCGGGCCTTCGCCGCGCCGGCGGCGAGGATGCGGTCCAGCTCGGCCGGGTCGTCCAGCAGGCCCAGGGCGCGCTCGCGCACGGGCGCCAGGCGCTCCACGACGGCGTCCGCCACCGCCACCTTCAGGTGGCCGTACATCTTGCCCTCGAACTCGGCCTCGAGCTCCGGGATCGGACGGTCGCTCACCGCGGAGAGGATGGTCAGCAGGTTGGAGACGCCGGGCTTGGCCTCGCGGTCGAAGCGCACCTCGGTGCCGTCGTCGGTGACCGCGGACTTGATCTTCTTGGCGGTCTTCTTCGGCTCTTCGAGGATGTTGATGAGCCCGTTCGGGGACGCCGCGGACTTGGACATCTTCGACGTGGGATCCTGCAGGTCGTAGATGCGCGCGCCGGTCTCCGGGTAGAAGCCGGTGGGCACCACGAACGTCTCGCCGTAGCGATGGTTGAAGCGCTGGGCGAGGTCGCGGGTGAGCTCCACGTGCTGGCGCTGGTCGTCGCCCACGGGCACGCCGTGCGGCTGGTAGAGCAGGATGTCCGCGGCCATGAGCATGGGGTACGCGAGCAGGCCGACGCCGGCCGCGTCCGCGCCCTGCTTGGCGGACTTGTCCTTGAACTGGGTCATGCGCATGGCCTCGCCCATGCCCGTCATGCAGGTCAGCACCCAGGCCAGCTGCGCATGCTCGGGGACCTGGGACTGGACGAACAGCGTGGAGCGCTCGGGGTCGATGCCGCCGGCGATGAACTGCGCGGCGGCCACCCGGGTGCGCTCCGCGAGCGCGGCCGGGTCCTGCGGCACGGTGATGGCGTGCAGGTCGGGGATGAAGAAGAACGCCTCGAAGTCGGCCTGGGTGCGCTCCCAATTCACGAGGGCGCCGAGGTAGTTGCCCAGGTGGAGGGAGTCCGCCGAGGGCTGCATGCCGGAGAGCACGCGGTGCCGGGCGGACGCGCCGGCCAGGTGGGCGGTGGCGGCGGCGTCCTGGGCCAGGACGTCCTGGACGGAGTTCTTCTTCATGGTCATCTCAGCCTCGGGTCTCTCCTGCACGGTCAGAACTGGTAGTCGACCACGAGCGGGGCGTGGTCGGAGAAGCGGGTCCCCCAGCTGGGGGCACGGTCGACCACGGCGGAGGTCGCCCTGGCGGCGAGCTCCGGCGTGGCCATCTGATAGTCGATGCGCCAGCCGGCGTCGTTGTCGAACGCCTGCCCGCGCATGGACCACCACGTGTAGGGGCCGGGGACGTCCCCGGCGAGGGTGCGGTGCACGTCCACGTAGCCGAGCTCGCCGAAGAACCGGTCGAAGTAGGCGCGCTCCTCCGGAAGGAAGCCGGCCTTCTTGACGTTGCCCCGCCAGTTCTTGATGTCCCGCTCGGTGTGGCCCACGTTGAGGTCGCCGGTGACCAGCACGTGGCGGCCGTCCGCCGCGAGCTCGGGCAGGCGGCGGACCATCTCGTCCAGGAGGCGGTACTTGTCCACCTGCTTGGGGGTGTCCACCCCGCCGGTGTGCACGTACGCGGACACCACGGTCAGCAGGGAGCCGTCCGGCAGGCGGACGTCGGCCTCGATCCACCGGCCCGCGTCCGCCGCGTGGTCCTCAGCACCGCCGATGCCGGTGCGGACGTCCTCGAACGGGAACCGGGACGCCACGGCGACGCCGGCACGGCCCTTCGAGGCGGCCTCCACGTCCGCCACGTGCACCTCGTCCCAGGCGTCGCCCACGACGTCGCGGACCAGGGCGTGGGCGATCTCCTGCGGGGCGCGGACCTCCTGGAGGGTGAGCACGTCCACGCCGCGGCCGGCGAACCAGCCGCCCATGCCCTTGCGGTGGGAGGCGCGGATGCCGTTCACGTTCACCGTGGCCACGCGCAGGGCGCCCTCGGGCTTCGGGGCGCCGGCGTTGGCGTGCACCACCGGCTCGCCCGCGGCGGGCCCGGGGTGCTTCCCGGTGACCGGGTCCTTCTGGGGGACGGTCATCAGGAGACCACCGTCCCGGACACGGGGCCCTCGGCGTCGCGGGCGGACTCCTTGATCATGTCCCGGGCGTTCTGCGCGGTGATGGTGATGGTCTCCAGGGCGCGGTCCACCATCTCGCGGTCCAGCGGGCCCTCCGCGTCCAGCTGCTGGGTGATCACGCGGGCCTGGACCTGGCAGATCTTGAAGGAGTGTTCGAGCTTGGTGTCCCGCATGGGGTCGCCGGCGGCGGCGGGCACGGCGGCGGCCGGGGCGGGCTGCTGCGGGGCGCGCAGGGCGGCGACGTCGGCACGGGCGTTCTGCATGGCGGTGTCCACCTTGCGGCCCGCCTCCCGCACGCCCTTGCGCATCTGCAGGAACACCACCACGGCGAAGACGAGCCAGCCCGCGGCGATGGCCACCACCAGCCAGCCGATGAGGTCGTTGGCGTTGGCCGCGAAGACGATCGCGACGAGCAGCACGGCGACCATCACGGCGAACCCGGTGGAGCCGACGGTGAGGCCGGCGCGCGCCGGACGGGTGCCGGCCGAGCCGGACGGGATGCTCTGGGGCATGCGGAGTTCCTCCAGTGTGCGTGCGGGACTGGCCCCCATCATCCCGCACGGCCCACCCGGGCTCCGAATCGGGGCGCCCCGTAGGCTGTGCCGGTGACCCTCCCCTCCCCCGCCGCCGCGGAGTCCGGCGCCTTCACCGCCGACCAGCGCCGCATCCTCACCGTCCTGCTCATCCCCCTCTTCCTGGCGCTGATGAGCGTGTCCGTGGTGAACGTGGCCCTGCCCTCCATCGAGGGCGGCCTCGGGGCCTCCAGCGCGGACCTGCAGTGGGTGCTCTCCGGCTACACCCTGACCTTCGGCATGGTGCTGGTGGCCGCGGGACGCGCCGGGGACCTCTGGGGGCGCCGCCCGCTGTTCCTCGCCGGCATCGCGCTCTACGTGCTCGGCTCGCTGCTCTCCGGCCTGGCCCCGGACCCGCTGTGGCTGAACGCGGGGCGCCTCCTCACCGGCCTCGGCGCGGGCGTGTTCAACCCGCAGACCATCGGGTTCATCCAGTCCCACTTCACGGGGCGGGCCCGCGGCCGCGCCTACGGCCTGTTCGGCATGGTGGTGGGCCTGGGCGTGGCGGTGGGCCCGCTGCTGGGCGGTCTGCTGCTCGGGGCCCTCGGCCCGGACTGGGGCTGGCGCTCCACGTTCCTGATGAACGTGCCCGTGGGCGTGCTCGCGATCGTCATGGCGACGGCCTGGCTCTCCCCGGACACCCGGGTGAAGGGGGCCGCGGGCAGGTCAGGCGGGCCGCGCGGGATCGCCGCACTGGACCCCGTGGGCGCCCTGCTGCTGGGCGGCGCCAGCCTCTGCCTGATGGTGCCGTTCATTGCGCCCGGCACGTGGGCGCTGCTGGCGGGGGCCGCCGTCCTCGGCGTGGGCTGGTGGCTGTGGGAGCTGCGCGTGAAGCGCCGTGCCGCAGCCACCGGCGTGGAGCCCATGGTGGACCCGGCGCTGTTCCGCCGCGCGTCGTTCAGCATCGGCGCCGCCGAGTCCACGATCTTCCTGTCCAGCATGCCCGCCGTGTTCGCGGTGACGGCCGTGTTCCTGCAGCAGGGCATGGGCTTCAGCCCGCTCGCCTCCGGGCTGGCGACCCTGCCGGGGGCCGTGGTCCAGGCCGTGGCCTCCCCGTGGGCCGGCTCCAAGGTCCCGTCCCAGGGGGCGCGCATGGTGTTCGGGGGCGGCGTCGTCGGCCTGGCCTCGCTGGCCATCCTGGCCCTGGCGTTCGAGCGCTCCGCCGCGGGCGCGTGGAGCCCGTGGATCGTGGGCGCCGCGCTGGCGGTCATGGCCGTGTCCCAGGCCCTGATCCTCACGACGACGCAGGTGCTGATGATGGAGGACGTCGCCGGGCACGAGGCCGGGGCCGCCGGCGGCGTCGCCCAGACGGCACAGCGCATGGGCACCGCCCTGGGCCTGTCCGTGGTGATGGGGGCTTTCTACGCGGCCCTGGCCGGGGCGGCCGGGCCTGGCGGGGCGCCGTCGGCCGCCGGGTTCGCGCACGCCGCGTCCGCCGCCGTGCTCATGGTGGGCGCCTGCTGGCTCGTCACGACGGCGATCGCCGCCGCCGACCTGGTGCGCCGCCGGCGGACGGCGCGCTGAGGGCACCGCGGGCGGCGGTCAGGCCGTGGTGAGCTGGTCCACCGGTGTGCCGATGTCCCGCCACAGGGCGGTGATCCACTCCGCGTAGGCGGCCCAGGTCTCCGGGGACCGCAGCGCGCCCCAGGCGCGCAGCCGCTGAGGAACCGCCAGGAGCATGGCCAGCTCGAGGCGCTCCCGCCCCGCCGCGTGGTCCTGGCCGCGGGCGGCGAGCCAGGCGGTCCGCACGGTCTCCGCGGCATCGGCTCCGTGCTCGGCCCGGACCGGCACCAGCAGGGCGCGCAGGCTCGCCCCAGGATGACCGAGCACCGCGTCCCCGACGTCGCTGACCAGGACCCGGCCGTCCGCCCCGAGGAACGCGTTGCCGCCGTGGAGGTCGTTGTGGTCCAGGCCGAGCGGGTCGGCCGGACCGCCGCAGTCCTCCCAGCGCATCGCGAGCGCGGCCCTCACGGCGACGGCGCGCGCCTCCTCCTCAGCGGTGCAATGCGCCGGATGGGCGGCGGGCAGCGCCCGGAACGGGGCGAGCTCGCGGAGCAGGGACAGCTCGGCCTTGGCCGGGTCGAACTCCGTCAGTCCTCGGCCGCGCAGGTCGTCCTCCCCCACCGCCTCCTGCATGGCGGCGAGCGCGCCGGCCAGCCCGGCGTAGAGGCGAGCTACCTCGCCGGGGCGCGGCGCGCCGGCGTCGTCCCGGGCGAGCGCGGCGAGGGTGCGGCCGGCGTCCGCGGTGAGCTGCCAGCCGCGCTCGTGGTCTGCGGCGACCAGGGGGAGGACTCGCTCAGCTGCCCGGGACTCCAGCAGCGCCCGCAGCGGGACCTCCCCGCGCAGGCGCGGGTGCGGAGCCTTGAACCAGTGGACGCCGGCCGGGGAGGACAGCCGCCAGACGTCGCCCCACGATCGCTCGCGGACCACCCGCACCGTCAGTGCGGCGGCCGGGAGGTCCAGCACCCCCGCGATCCAGTCGCGGGCCGCCGTCCGGCCCGCGACGTCGAGCACTCCCGTCCCGGTCATCGCAGGAACAGCGCCCGCAGGCGACGCGAGGTGAGCCACACGCCCAGCCCGGACATGACCCCGAAGTACAAGGCGTGCCCCGCCGTCGCCCCGGTGACGGCGCCGACCGCGAGCGCGCGCATCATCTCCACCGCGTGCCACAGCGGGAACACCCGGATGAGCCACTGGATCGGCTCCGGGTACACGGTGAGCGGGAAGAACGTGGCGGAGAACAGGAACATCGGCATGAGCACGAGCTGGATCCAGTCCATCTGCTGGAAGGTCTTCATCCAGCTGGTCACCGCCATGCCCAGCGAGGCGAAGCCCAGCGCGACCAGCAGCGCGCCGGGCACCATGAGGAGCGCGGTCCAGGACGTCGCCATCCCGGCGACGGCCATGACCACCAGGAACCCGACCGCGTAGAGCAGCCCGCGCAGCAGCGCCATGGCGATCTCGCCGAGCGCCACGTCCAGCGGGCCCAGGCGGGTCGCGAGCATGGTCTGGTACGTCTTGGCGTAGCGCAGCTTGAAGAACACGTTCCACGTGGAGTCGTAGATCGCGCCGTTCATGGCGGACACGGCCAGCAGCGCCGGCGCGATGTACATGCCGTACGGGATCGGCGCCCCGCCCGGGCCGGGGACGGCGCCCACGAGCGCGCCGAGGCCCAGTCCCATGGACGCCAGGTAGAGCACGGGCTCGAAGAACCCGGACGCGAAGACCACCCAGTTGTTGGACTTCAGTGTGAGGAGCGCCCGCTCCATCACGGCGGCCACGTTGCCGGAGTACAGCCCGCCCAGGCGGCCCCGCCGCACCGTGATCTCCGGCATCGGCGGCACCGCCGCCGTGTGCTCCCGCACCACCGACGACGCAGCGGCCGCCTCCGCGTGCGCCCCCGCCATCCGGTCGACGCGGGTCGCGCGCCGGCCCAGCCGGGAGGCGCGCTGGGCCCGGGGGCGGGCGACGGCGTCGCGGTCCGGGGTGCCCGGCCGCCAGCCGAGCCGGCGCGTGTACATCCGCACCGCGGCCCACGCGCCGCCGAAGGCGAGCGCCAGCAGCACCGCCACGTGCAGCACCGTGAGCCAGCGAGGCTCGGCCATGCCGTAGGAGAGCACGCGGCCCAGCTGCGCGGCGTGCCACTGCGGGGAGATCCAGCCGACCCAGCGCAGCCACACCGGCAGCGCCTCCAGCGGGTAGAACGTGGCGGAGAACAGGAACAGCGGCATGATCACCAGGCGCTGCAGCGTGGCGAACTGGCCGTGGTCCTCCTTCAGGGAAGCCGAGAACGCCATGATCGGCGCTCCGATGGCGAGGCCGCCGAGCGCGGCCGTGAGGACCTGCACCCAGCCCCACGGGCCGTGCACCACCCCGAAGGCCAGCATCACGCCGAAGAACACGGCGGCCTGGAACAGGAAGCGCAGGGCCACCGCCCCGAGGTGCCCCACGGCGATCTGCGCCGGGGAGAGCGGGGTGGCCTGGGCCGCGTAGTAGGTGCGGTGCCACTGGAACCCGCCCATCACCGGGTAGGAGAACTCCGTGGCCGCCGTCATCAGGGCGCCGGAGGCCAGCAGCGCCGGCGCCAGGAACGTCACATAGGACACCCCGCCGAGGGATTCCTGCGGGGCACCGCCGCCCATCACCTGCGCCATGCCCAGGCCCATGGCCAGGAGGTACAGGATCGGCTCGCCCAGGGCGCCGACGATCAGCACCGCTCCGTAGCGGCGCATGCTGCGCAGCACGTGCTCGGCGTAGAACCAGGCGCCACGGGCCTTCACGCGCACCGCGGACTCGGCCGCCGTGATCGGCGGCTGCAACGGGGCCGAGGCCGGGATCTGTGCGGCCACGGCTCAGTCCACCAGGGTGCGGCCGGTGAGGATCAGGAACACGTCCTCCAAGGACGCCCGCCGGGTCAGCTGCGTGACCGGCGCGGTGACGTGCCCCTCGGCCACGAGCCGGTCGAGGTCCTGCTGCAGGGTGTCGGCGTGCTCGGTGTAGAGCAGCACGCGGTCGGGCAGGACCTCGAGACGGTGCAGGCCCGGGAGGGACTCCCGCAGCAGGCGGGCGGCGGTGGCGTTGCGGTCCGTGCCGAAGCGTGCCTCGAGCACCTCCCGCGAGGCGTGCTCGCGGATGAGGGAGGCGGGCGTGCCCGCGGCCATGATCCGCCCGGCGTCGACGACGACCAGCCGATCGCAGAGCTGCTCCGCCTCGTCCATGTAGTGGGTGGTGAGCAGCAGCGTGGTCCCGCGCTCCTTCAGCCGGTAGAGCCGGTCCCAGAGGGTGTGGCGGGCCTGCGGGTCCAGGCCGGTGGTGGGCTCGTCCAGCAGGAACAGGGCGGGCTCGTTGACGAGGGCGCGGGCGATCACGAGGCGGCGCTTCATGCCGCCGGAGAGGTCGGTGACCTTGGCGTCGGCCTTGTCCGTGAGCTGGGCGAAGGCCAGCAGCTCCTCCGCCTTGGGTCGCAGGTAGGAGTACGGCAGGCCGAAGTAGCGGCCGTAGATGAGGATGTTCTCCCGGGCCGTGAGGTCCTCGTCCAGGTTGTCCTGCTGCGGGACGACGCCGAGCCGGGCCCGCACGGCGGGGCCGTCCTCCTCGGGGTCGATCCCGAGGATCCGCAGCTCGCCCCCGGTGCGCTGGGACGTGCCGGCGAGCATGCGCATGGTGGTGGACTTGCCCGCGCCGTTGGGGCCGAGCAGGCCGAAGCACTCGCCCGGCCGGACATCCAGGTCGATGCCCTGCACCGCGTGGAAGTCCCCGTACTGCTTCCGCAGGCCGCGAGCGAGGATGACGGGGGCGGCGCCGCCGCCGGCGGGCGCGGCCGGGGAGGGCGAGGATGTGGTACGGGTCACACGCGCCATCCTATGCGGTGCCGGACACGACCCCGGCCCCGGCCCTCAGGGCCGGGGCCGGGGGCGATCCGGGGAGGGGGATCCGGTGGGCGGCGGGGCTCAGGCGCCGGCGCGCTCCCCCGCCCAGTCCTCGCCGTCGGCGGCGCGCTCGGCGGCCTCGACGACGTTCGCCAGCAGCATGACGCGGGTCATCGGCCCGACGCCGCCCGGGTTCGGCGCCATCCAGGCCGCCTTCTCCTTCACGGCCGGGTCCACGTCGCCCAGGACGCGGGACTTGCCGTCCTCCCCAGTCACGCGCGAGACGCCCACGTCCAGGACGATCACGCCCTCCTTGACCTGCTCCGGCTTCACCATGTGGGCGGAGCCGGCGGCGGCGATCACGACGTCGGCACTGGCCAGCAGCTCGTCGAGGTTCGTGGTGCCGGTGTGGGCCAGGGTCACGGTGGCGTTGACCTCGCGGCGGGTGAGCACGAGGCCGGCGGGCCGGCCGATGGTCACGCCGCGGCCGATCACGAGCACGTGCTTGCCGGCCAGCTCCACACCGTGGTGACGCAGCAGCTCGACGCAGCCGGCCGGGGTGCACGGCAGCGGCGAGTCCAGCTCGCCGCCGACCGAGGCCACGAGCCGCCCCAGATTCATGGGGTGCAGGCCGTCCGCGTCCTTGTCAGGGTCGATGGCCTCGAGCACCTTCTGGGTGTCCACGTGCTTCGGCAGCGGCAGCTGCACGATGTACCCGGTGCACTCCGGGTCCTCGTTCAGCTCCCGGACCACGTCGAGGATCTGCTCCTCCGTGGCGTCGCCCGGCAGCTCCTTCTGGATGGAGCGGATGCCCACCTCGGCGCAGTCGCGGTGCTTGCCCGCCACGTACTTCTGCGAGCCGGCGTCCTCGCCGACGAGCAGGGTGCCGAGGCCCAGGGTGTGCCCGCGCTCGGCGAGGGCGGCCACGCGGCCGCGCAGCTCCTCCTTGATCGCGGCGGCGGTGGCCTTGCCGTCCAGGACCTTCGCGGTCATCGTCCGATCACCACTGCTCGAGGCCGTCGTACAGCGGGAAGTCCTCGGTGAGCTTCACGACGCGGGCGCGCAGCGCCTCCACGTCCGGGCTCGGCTTCAGCGCCTCGGCGATGACGTCGGACACCTCGCGGAACTCGGCCTCGCCGAAGCCGCGGGAGGCCAGCGCGGGGGTGCCGATGCGCAGGCCGGAGGTGGTCATCGGCGGACGCGGGTCCCACGGCACCGAGTTGCGGTTCACGGTGATGCCGACCTCGTGCAGGATGTCCTCGCCCTGCCTGCCGTCCAGCTGGGACTCGCGCAGGTCCACCAGGACCAGGTGCACGTCCGTGCCGCCGGTGAGCACCGAGATGCCGTGCTCGGCCATGTCCGGGGCGGTCAGGCGCTCGGCCAGGATCTGCGCACCGGCCAGGGTGCGCTCCTGCTTCTCCTTGAAGTCCGCGGAGCCGGCGATCTTGAAGGCCACGGCCTTGCCCGCGATCGCATGCATCAGCGGGCCGCCCTGCTGGCCCGGGAACACGGCGGAGTCGATCTTCTTCTTCAGCTCCTCGGTGGAGAGGATGAAGCCCGAACGGGGGCCGGCGAGGGTCTTGTGCACGGTGGAGGAGACGACGTCGGCGTGCGGCACCGGGTTCGGGTGCAGGCCGGCGGCCACGAGGCCGGCGAAGTGGGCCATGTCCACCCAGAGCCGGGCGCCGACCTCGTCCGCGATCGAGCGGAAGGCGGCGAAGTCGAGCTGACGGGGATAGGCGGACCAGCCGGCCACGATCACCTTCGGCCGGGCCTCGAGGGCCTTCTCGCGCACCTTGTCCATGTCGATGCGGTGGGTGTCCGGCTCCACCTCGTACGCGGCGATGCTGTAGTTCTTGCCGGAGAAGTTCAGCTTCATGCCGTGCGTCAGGTGGCCGCCGTGCGCCAGGGACAGGCCCATCATCGTGTCCCCGTGGTCCAGCAGCGAGGTCATCACGGCCACGTTGGCCTGGGCGCCCGCGTGCGGCTGGACGTTGGCGTGCTCGGCGCCGAACAGGTCCTTGGCGCGCTGGATGGCCAGGTTCTCGGCCACGTCCACGAACTCGCAGCCGCCGTAGTAGCGGCGACCCGGGTAACCCTCCGCGTACTTGTTGGTCAGCACCGAGCCCTGCGTCTCGAGGATGGCGCGCGGCACGAAGTTCTCCGAGGCGATCATCTCGAGCGTGCCCCGCTGGCGGCCGAGCTCGTCCGCGAGCGCCGCGGCGATCTCCGGGTCCACCTCAGCGAGAGGCTGGGTGTTGATGTCGGGCGTCTGCGTCACGGGGGTTCCCTTCGAACGGGGGTCTGTGCGGCCGGAAGGCTCCGGTGCCCTCCATCCTAGTGACCGGACGCCGTCGTCGGGCCTGCGCGACGGCGGCCCGCGGCCCCGAAGACGGGCCCCGGCACACGGCTCTTTTGACTGATTCAGAAATATGCCAAGATCGGGGGTGACGCCGCCCACCGCGCCGATCGGTGCGCGGCCGACGTCGATCGACGAAGGAGAGTTCCATGACGGAGTACCAGAAGACGACCCCGCACGCGACCGGTTCCACCCGCCAGAACGGCGCCCCGGCTGTCAGCGACCGCCAGTCCCTGACCGTGGGCAGCGAGGGGCCCATCGTCCTGCACGACACCCACCTGCTGGAGACCCACCAGCACTTCAACCGCATGAACATCCCGGAGCGCCGCCCGCACGCCAAGGGCTCCGGCGCGTTCGGTGAGTTCGAGGTGACCGAGGACGTGTCGAAGTACACCAAGGCCCTCGTGTTCCAGCCCGGCACGAAGACCGAGACCCTCCTGCGCTTCTCCACCGTGGCCGGCGAGCTCGGCTCCCCGGACACCTGGCGCGACGTGCGCGGCTTCGCCCTGCGCTTCTACAGCGAAGAGGGCAACTACGACATCGTCGGCAACAACACCCCGGTGTTCTTCCTGCGCGACCCGATGAAGTTCACCCACTTCATCCGCTCGCAGAAGCGCCTGCCGGACTCCGGCCTGCGCGATGCCACCATGCAGTGGGACTTCTGGACCAACAACCCCGAGTCCGCCCACCAGGTGACCTACCTGATGGGTCCGCGCGGCCTGCCCCGCACCTGGCGTGAGATGAACGGCTACGGCTCCCACACCTACCTGTGGGTCAACGCCCAGGGCGAGAAGCACTGGGTGAAGTACCACTTCATCTCCCAGCAGGGCGTGCACAACCTCTCGAACGACGAGGCCACCAAGATCGCCGGCGAGAACGCCGACTTCCACCGCCAGGACCTGTTCGAGTCCATCGCCAAGGGCGACCACCCCAAGTGGGACCTCTACATCCAGGCGATCCCCTACGAGGAGGGCAAGACCTACCGGTTCAACCCCTTCGACCTGACGAAGACGATCTCCCAGAAGGACTACCCGCGCATCAAGGTCGGCACGCTGACCCTGAACCGCAACCCGGAGAACCACTTCGCGCAGATCGAGTCCGCCGCGTTCAGCCCGAGCAACACCGTGCCGGGCATCGGCCTCTCCCCGGACCGCATGCTCCTGGGCCGCGCCTTCGCGTACCACGACGCCCAGCTGTACCGCGTGGGCGCCCACGTGAACCAGCTGCCGGTGAACCGCCCGAAGAACGCCGTGAACAACTACGCCTTCGACGGCCAGATGTGGTACGACCACACCGGCGACCGCTCCACCTACGCGCCGAACTCCAACGGCGACTCCTGGTCGGACGAGACGGGCCCGGTGGACGACGGCTGGGAGGCCGACGGCACCCTGACCCGCGAGGCCCAGGCCCTGCGTGCGGACGACGACGACTTCGGCCAGGCCGGCACCCTCGTCCGCGAGGTCTTCTCGGACCAGGAGCGTGACGACTTCGTGGAGACCGTGGCCGGCGCGCTGAAGGGTGTCCGCCAGGACGTCCAGGCCCGCGCCTTCGAGTACTGGAAGAACGTGGACGCCACGATCGGCCAGCGCATCGAGGACGAGGTCAAGCGCCACGAGGGCGACGGCATCCCGGGCGTCGAGGCCGGCGGCGAGGCCCGCATCTGACGTCTCCCTCCCCCGGCGGGCGCCCGCGCGCGCTCCGCTGAACGCACGGCGGCCGCTCCCTCACACGAGGGGGCGGCCGCCGTCGTCGGTGGGGCGGTTGTTCAGGTCAGCGCTTGCCCCAGCGGCGCTCCTGCGCCTGAGCCAGCTTGTCCTTCAGGGTGGACGCGGCGGAGCCGGCGGCCTTGCCCACGGTGCGGGCGGCGGAGCGGACCACCGGGGCGGCCTTCTCCGCGGCGGTGCCGGCGGTGGTCGCCACGGTGCCGGCGGTCTCCGCCACGGCGTCCTTGACGATCTCCAGACGGGAGCGGTGCTCGTCGTGGGTGCGGGCCTCGTCGCGGGCCGGGGTGCCGGCGACAGGGGCCGCCGGCTCGACGCGGTCGGCGGTCTCGACGCCCTGGCCGGTGAGGGCCACGGAGTCCTCGGAGGGGCCGGCGTCGGCGGACCGGGTCTCGGCGACCGGGACCACGGCGGTCTCGGTCTCCTCGACCGGGACGACGGCCGTCTCGGCGGAGGCGGTGCCGGCGTCGGAGGCCGCACGGTCCTCGGTCTCGGCGGCCTCGGCGGGCAGCTGGTCGGCCGGCTCCACGATGGCGTCCTCGCCGCTCAGCGGGGTGGTGCCGTACACCTGGCCCTCCGGCAGGTCCTCGGTCGGGTCCTGGCCGGTGGTGGAGTCCTGGATGTAGGCCGGGGTGCCGAGGACGGGCTCGGGCATCTCGTGGGTGTGCACCGGGGCCTCGATCACGGCCTCCTCGCCGGTGAGCGGGACGGTGCCGGGCACGGACTCCGGGTCGGCGGGCTGGGACGCGCCGCGCTCGTGCTCGGCGCCCTGGCCCTCCGCGGCCTTCAGCTCGGCGGCGTCCTGCACGCGGGCGGCCGCGACCTGCTCCGGGTCCACGGCGCTGGGGACGCCCGGCAGCCCGGTGACGGGGTAGGTGCGGGCCTCGGCGTCGGTCAGGTCGGACCGGCCGGCCGCGGCCTGGGCGCCCTGGGGGGCGGAGGAGGACTGCACGTCGGCAGTGTCCACGGTGACGGCGTCGCCGCCGGCCACGCCGGGGACCACGGTGTGCTCGGCCGGGGCGGCGTCGGCCTGGGCGGCCTCGGCCTGGGTCTCGGCCACCTCAACGACGCCGGCGGGGGAGCCCTTGGGCGCGGGCAGGTCGGCGCCGGTGCCGGCGTCGTCCACGGTCACGCCGGTGCCACCGGCCACGCCCGCGGCGGCCAGGCCGAGGCCCGCTCCGGTCGCAGCCGGGGCCGCGGAGCTGCCGTTGCGGCGCTGCGCGTCGGCGACGGGCGTCACGTCCTGGCCCGTGGCGTCCTTCGCGACACCCTCGGCCTCGTCCACGCTCACGCCGGAGCCGCCGGTCACGCCGGGCACGGCGGCGTGCCCGGCCGCGCCCGCCTCAGCGCCGGTCGCGCGACGACGCTCGACGACGTCCTGCTCGCGCTGCTCGGCGGCACGGCGGTCCACCTCGTCCACGTCGAAGGAGGGCAGGGCGGTGGCGCCGGCGGCGCGCCCATCCGTGCGGTCGGCGGGGGCGTCGCCGGTGGCGGGCACGGTGGACGCGCCCACGGTGCCGCCCCGGGCGGCGGTGGCCGCGAGCGGCGCCGGCGCGGAGTCGGCGTGGCGACCCGCGGCGGCCGCCTCCTCCTCGCGTCCCCGCTTGGCCCGCAGGCTCGAGACGATCAGGATGATCACGAGCACCACGATGATGATGCCGATGATCCAGTACAGAGTGCTCTGGGGCATGGTGTCCTCCTCTTTGACGGTCCTGGTGATGAGGATGTCACACGGCACGTCCCGCGACCACGGACCGCGTGCGTCACGCTCCGCGGTGAGGCACGCGCGTGGATAGCATCGACGGATGGACTCCACCCCCGCCGCGCCCAGCGAGGCCTCCGCCCGCCACCGGATCGTGCTCACGCTCTCCTGCCCGGACCGTCCGGGCATCGTCCACGCCGTCACCGGGGCCCTCCTGGAGGCGGACGCGAACATCACCGAGTCCCAGCAGTACGACTCCCCCGACACGGGCACCTTCTTCATGCGCGTCGCCGTGGACGCCGCCGCCACCCGCGAGGAGGTGGAGGCCGCCGTGCGCCCGGTGGCGGACCGCTTCGGCATGCACCTGCAGGTCTGGGACGCGGACACCCCCCTGCGCGCCCTCGTCATGTGCTCCAAGGACGGGCGCACCCTCAACGACCTGCTGTTCCAGCAGCGCACCGGCTCCCTGCCGGTCCAGATCCCCGTCGTCGTCTCCAACCACCTGGACCTCCAGCCGCTGGCCTCCTTCTACGGCGTCCCCTTCATCCACGTGCCCCTCTCCACGGACCCGGCCAGCCGCAACTCCAAGGCCGCAGCCGAGGACCGGCTCCGCGAGCTGATCCGCGAGTACGAGATCGACGTGGTGGTCCTGGCCCGCTACATGCAGATCCTCTCCGACGAGCTCTGCCGCGACCTCGAGGGCATGGCCATCAACATCCACCACTCGTTCCTGCCCTCCTTCAAGGGTGCGCGGCCCTACCACCAGGCGCATGAGCGCGGCGTGAAGATCATCGGCGCCACCGCCCACTACGTCACCGCGGACCTGGACGAGGGCCCGATCATCGCGCAGTCCGTCCATCCCGTGACCCACGCCCAGACCGCCGAGGACTTCGTCGAGCGTGGCCGGGACGTAGAGGGCGCCACCCTCGTGCAGGCCGTGCGCTGGCACGCCGAGCACCGCGTCCTCCTCGACGGGCACCGCACGGTCGTCTTCTCCTGATCCGCGCGGCGTGACGTCCCACGCCGGCGTACGCCGACGCCCCCGCCGCCTTCCTGCGAAGGCGACGGGGGCGTCGGGCGTCCGGTCGGGACTGCGGGGTTCAGACCCCGGCCTGCTCCGCCTCCTCGGCGGCGCGATGCGCGGCGGCCAGGTCCAGGTAGGTGCGCGCGTTCACGGTGAGGGAGGCGCGCTCCTCCTCCGTGAGCCCGCGGCGGACCTTGGCGGGCACGCCCGCCACGAGGGAGCCCGGGGGCACCTGCGTGCCCTCGAGTACCACGGCACCCGCCGCCACGAGGGAACCGGCGCCGATCACGGCGCCGTTCATGACCGTGGCGGACATGCCGATGAGGCAGTCGTCCTCGACGGTGGCCCCGTGGACCACGGCCGCGTGCCCCACGGACACCCCGGCGCCGAGCGTGCACGGGAAGCCCGCGTCCGCATGGAGCACCACGTTGTCCTGCAGGTTGGAGCCCTCGCCGACGCGGATCGCGGCGGAGTCCCCGCGCGCGCTCACGCCGTAGAACGCCGACGCGCGGGGCCCGAGCTCCACATCCCCGGAGAGGACCGCGGTGCGCGCCACGAAGGCGCTCGGGTCCACCCGGGGCGTGCGCCCGAGGACGGTCACGAGGTGGCCCATGCGCGTCAGCGCCCCTCGGCGTCCCGGGCCTGCGCTGCCTCGATCTGGCGGCGGCGCGCCTCCGCGGTGCGGCGGGTCAGCTCGGCGCCGGCCTCCGCGTCGCGGGTGAGGTTCTCGCCGGTCTTCGGGTCGAACAGGTGCACGCGCGTGGTGTCCACCCACAGGCGGGTCGGCACGCCCGGGCGGGCGGCGGACTCGGCGGAGAGGGTGGTCACGACGACGGGGCGCAGCTCGTCCGCGTCCAGATCCTTGGCCAGGGAGGACAGCAGCTCGGCGACCTCCGGGTCCGGTTCGAACTCGATGTAGCCGTACTGCTCGTGGCCCAGCCACTCGAGATGGGTCAGGGTCGCGTCGAACTCGGAGCCGTGGGGACGCTTGGCGTCCTCCACCAGCTCGGCGTCCTCGAAGAACTCCGGGCGCAGGCCCATGAACACGATGTCCCGGCCCGCCGCCCGCTGGGCCTTCTCCGCGGGGACAGGGATGTCGCCGATCGGGGAGGACAGCACGTACTGCCCGCCCTGCTCCTTGACGGTGGCGGGCAGGAAGTTCATCGACGGGGAGCCGATGAACCCGGCCACGAAGAGGTTCAGCGGCTGCTCGTAGAGCTCGCGCGGGGAGGCGACCTGCTGGAGGACGCCCTTCTTCAGCACGGCCACGCGGTCGCCGAGGGTCATGGCCTCGGTCTGGTCGTGGGTCACGTACACGGACGTGGTGGCCAGGCGGCGCTGCAGCTGCGAGATCTCGGCGCGCATCTGACCGCGGAGCTTGGCGTCCAGGTTGGACAGCGGCTCGTCGAACAGGAACGCGTCGGCGTCGCGCACGATGGCGCGGCCCATGGCCACGCGCTGACGCTGACCGCCGGAGAGGTTCGCCGGCTTGCGGTCCAGGTGGTCCTGCAGCTCGAGCACGCGGGCGGCGTCGCGCACCTTGCGGTCCAGCTCCTCCTCGGACAGCTTACCGTCCTTGGCCAGGCGCAGCGGGAAGGCGATGTTCTCGTACACCGACAGGTGCGGGTAGAGGGCGTAGTTCTGGAACACCATCGCGAGGTTGCGGTCCTTGGGGGCCGCCTCGTTCACGCGGCGCCCGTCGATCAGCAGGTCGCCGCCGGAGATGTCCTCGAGGCCCACGATCATCCGCAGGAGCGTGGACTTGCCGGAGCCGGAGGGCCCCACGAGGATGACGAACTCGCCGTCCTCGATGTCCAGGTTCACGTCCGAGATGGCGTGGTAGCCGTCGTCGTAGGTCTTCTCGATGTGGTTCAGGGTGATGGAGGCCATCGTTCTCAGGTCCTTTCAGGGTCCGGGTGCGCGGGCCTCAGCCCTTGACCGCGCCGTTGGTCAGGCCGGCCACGATCTGGCGCTGGAAGAGCAGCACCAGGATCACGATCGGGATGGTCACGACGATCGCCGCCGCCGAGATGGCGCCGGTCGGCGACTCGAACTGCGAGGCGCCCGTGAAGAACGCCAGCGCGGCGGGCACCGTGCGGGCCGCCTCCGTGGAGGTCAGCGAGATGCCGAACACGAAGTCGTTCCACGCGATGAAGAAGGCGATGATCGCCGTCGTGAAGACGCCGGGGGCGGCCAGCGGGACGATCACCTTGCGGAACGCCTGCAGCGGCGTGGCACCGTCCACCTGCGCGGCCTGGTCCAGCTCCCACGGGATCTGCCTGAAGAACGCCGCGAGCGTCCAGATGGAGATCGGCAGGGTCAGGGACAGGTAGGGGATGATCAGACCGAGCCAGGTGTCGTACAGGCCCAGGGTGCGCCACACGTTGAACAGCGGGGTCACCAGGGAGATCACCGGGAACATCGAGACCATGAGGGACACGGTCAGGACGATCCGCTTGCCCGGGAAGTCCAGGCGCGCGATCGCGTACGCGCAGAGGGTGGCCAGCACGACGGCGATCAGCGTGGCGATCACCGTGATGCCGATCGAGTTGCGCAGCGCGGTGAGGAACAGCTCGCGGGAGCCGCCCACGAAGATCTCCTCGTAGTTCACCGTGGACCACTGCGTGGGGAGCAGCTTCCCGTTCGAGAGGTCCGCGGGCGTCTTGAACGACGTCGCGAAGATCGAGAACAGCGGGAACAGGCACCACACGCCGATCAGGACGGCGAGCAGCCACCAGATCCAGGAGCTGGAGCCCTTCCGGGTCCGGCGCGTGGTGGTGGGGGCGACGCCGCGGTCCCCCACGGCCGTGCCGGCCTCGGTGCGCTCGGCGGCGCCGTCCGGACGGGTGGTCACGGGCTCCTGCGGAGCCGGGATGGGGTTGCCGGTGCTCACTTGGAACCTCCTCGGTCGGCCAGGTCCACCTTGAAGACCTTCACGGCGGTGAACGCCATCAGCGCCACGCACAGGAACAGGATCACGGAGATCGCGGAGCCCATGCCGATCTCCAGGCGGCCGATGGACGTGCGGTAGGCCAGCAGCGAGAGGACCTCGGTGCCGTAGGCGCCGTTGGTCATGATGTAGATGGAGTCGAAGATGCGGAACGCGTCCATCGCGCGGAACAGGACGGCCACCATGATCGAGGCCTTCATGTTCGGCAGGATGACCAGCTTCATCCGCTGCCACCACGAGGCGCCGTCGACGGCGGCGGCCTCCGTGAGGTCACCCGGCACCTGGGCCAGACCGGCCAGCAGGAGCAGGGAGATGAACGGGGTGGTCTTCCAGATCTCCGAGAGCATGATCACGGAGAGGGCGGTGCCGCTCTGCGCGAACCAGTTCAGGTCCGAGGTGATGCCGGGGACCCAGTCGAACCAGTTGTTCACGAAGCCCGAGTCGATCGAGAACATGTAGAACCACGCGAACGCGGAGACCACGGTGATGATGCCGTACGGCACCAGGATGATCGTGCGGATCAGGCCGCGGGTCTGCTTGATGGCGTGGTGCA
This sequence comes from Micrococcus porci, assembly GCF_020097155.1. Classification (NCBI taxonomy): domain Bacteria; kingdom Bacillati; phylum Actinomycetota; class Actinomycetes; order Micrococcales; family Micrococcaceae; genus Micrococcus; species Micrococcus porci. The sequence goes on from NZ_CP083691.1 coordinate 2,560,102, forward strand.
TGGCCAGCGCCAGGAGGAAGCCCAGCACGAGCTCCACCAGCACCGTGACCAGGGTGATCAGCACCGTGACGCCCAGGTCCTTCCAGAACACCGGGTCGGAGAGGATCACCCCGTAGTTGCCCAGGCCGACGAACTCGCGGTCCTGCGGCGCCGTGAGGCGGTACTTGAACAGGGAGTCGTAGAACGCCTGCACCGTGGGGTACAGGACCACGAACAGCATGATGAAGAACGCCGGGCCGGCCAGCAGCCAGCCGAGGCGGGCCTCGGACTTGGCGCGGGCGGACTTCACCCGGCGGGGGCGGCGGCCCTCGGCGGCGCGCGGGGTAGATGCGGCGGGTGCGGTGTCGACGTGGCTCACAGCAGACGCTCCCCTCTCAGGACTTCCTGGATGAAGTCGTCGGTCTCGGCCGGGGTGGACTCGGAGACGCCCGACGGCGGCGCGTAGCGCTGCTGGATCGCGGTGGAGACCTCGTTGTAGTACGGGGTCTGCGGACGCGGGGCGCCGAGCTCGAGGGACTCCCGGATGGTGTCCGCCATGGGGAACTTCTCGGCGACCTCGGGGGCGTCGTAGGCCGCCGGGTCAGCGGGCGGGTTGCCGTTCTCGACGAAGTACTGGCTCTGGTGCTCGGTGGTGGTGATGCAGGAGATCGCGTCCCAGGCGAGGTCCTGGTGTTCGGACTTCGCGCCCACGCCCAGGTTGATGCCGCCCACGGGCGGCGCGGCGTCCTTGTCCTCGACGGTGCGGGGATAGACGGCCCAGCCGATGTCCTCGGGCAGGTCCTTCGGCAGCGAACCCTCCTCCACGGAGCCGAGGGTGGCCGGCCAGACGAACGGCCAGTTGACCATGAACGAGCCGTTCTTGCCCTGGAAGAGCAGCATGGAGGCGTTCTCGTCCTGGGTCGGCAGGCCGGCGCTGCCGAGGCCCTCCTTGCCGATCGTGGAGATGATCCGCGCGGCCGTGCGGCCGGCCTCGGAGTCGAGGTTCGTGGTGACCTGGTCCGTGGGCGCCTCGGCGTTGGGGATGATCTGCTCCCCGCCGCCCTCGATGAGCGCGTTGAGCCACACGGTCATGGACTCGGCACGGGCGCCCTGGACGCCCAGGTCCTTGTCCTGGCTGCGGGCGACCTCGATCAGCTGGTCCCACGTGACGGGCTTGGACATGTCCAGCCCCGCGGCCTCGGCGACCGACTTGCGGTACCAGAGCAGCTGCGTGTTGGCCCAGAACGGGACCGTGACGAGCTCGTCCTTCCAGCTGGCGGCCGCGAGGGCGCCCTCCAGGGCGTTGTCCTTCGCGTAGGCCTGCATCTCCTCCGGCACGGGGGCCAGGAAGCCGGGCTCGGCGAGCTCGGGGACGAACGGCGGGTCGAGGGACATGATGTCCATCGACGTGTCGCCCGCGGCGAGGCGGCGGGTCAGCTGCTCGCGCTGGGAGGCGGCGTCCGTCGGGAGCATGGACGTCTCGATTCGGTACCGGCCGTTCGCGGCGTCGGTGCACTGGGCGGCGATCTTCGCCTGCCCGCCGTCGTCGGGGTTGGTGTACCAGGTCAGGGTGGGCGTCTGCTCGGCCGGGGCACACCCGGCCAGGATGAGCGCGCCCGCAGCGACGGCGCCAGCCAGCGTGGCCCGGCGCCGTTGACGTGCCCGCGTGTCGTGTCTCACAAGTGGAACCTCATTCGATGCGAGTCGGATGTGACGGCCATCATCACCCATCGGAGCGATTCCTGCACGTTTCGCGGGCCCCTTTCTCAGCGGGCGCGGCGGTTCGTCCGGTCGGTCGGCTCCGCGGCGGCGGGATCCTCGGGCCACGGGTGCTTGGGGTACCGCCCCCGGTTCTCGGCGCGGACCTGCGCGTAGGGGCCGGCCCAGAAGGACGGCAGGTCGGCGGTCACGGCCAGCGGGCGACCTGCCGGGGAGAGCAGGTGCAGGACCACCGGCTCACGACCGTCCGCCACAGCAGGGGTGACACGCGCCCCGAAGAACTCCTGCAGCTTGGCGGCGACCACGGGCGGGGTGTCCTCGTGGACGGCCGGATAGTCCACGACGACGCCGCGCCCGCTCGGCACGGGCAGGCGCTCGGGGGCGAGCTCGTCCAGCCGGCCCGCCTCCGGCCAGGGCAGGGCGCCGCGCAGCAGCGCCTCGGCGTCCAAGCGCGTGAGGGACCGCCCCGCGGCCAGGTCGGCCGCGAGCCCGTCGACCAGCGCGTCCAGGCCGGGCAGCGTCGCGTCCGAGAGGTCCGGCCACGGGGCGCCGAGGACGCGGTGGAGCAGGTGCACCCGGCGGCGCAGGCGTTCGGCCCGGCCGCTCGGGTCGAACCGGGCGAGGCCGTCGGCGGCGAGCGCGACGCGCACGGCCTGCGCGGCGGCGTCGGGGGCGACGGGGGCCGGCGTCTCCGCCAGCACGAGCGCACCCAGCCGGTCCACGCGGCGGCCGGTGAGCCGGTCCCCGCGCCACTCAGCGGTGTCCTCGGTGCGCCGCAGGCCCGCGCCGGCGAGTTCGGCGAGCGGCCGGTCGATCGGCGCGGCCGCGCGGATCGCGGCACCCGTGCCGGCCGCGTCCCCGGCCACGCGGGCGACCTCGGCCACGGCCAGCCACTCCTGCCCCGCCAGGCCGCCGCCGACGGCGTCGCGGGGCAGGGCCGCGCGGGTGCCGGAGGCGAGCAGGTATGCCCCCTCCTCCCCCGCGCGTCGGGCGATCCACGCGGGGAAGGCCAGGGCGGCCACGAGGCCGGCGGGGTGCCGCCGCGCGGTCGCCGTCGCCGCGGGCCCGGGCTCGTCCGGCTCCCGCGTCTCCGGGGCGCGGTGCGCGTGCCGACGGGCCAGGCGCTCGAGCCGATCCGCCTCCCGGCGCCACCGCCCGGCCTCCGGGTGCCGGCCGTCTCGCAGGGCCGCGACCAGCGCCTCGAGGTCGGCACCGGGAGCGCGCAGGTCCAGGGCGAGGGCCGCCGTCGCCTCGGCCGCGGAGCGGGGCCCCGTCAGCGGAGCCGCGCGCAGGAGGGCGTGGCCGAGGGGTGGATCCAGGGGCAGCTCGGCCAGGACGGTGCCGTGCGGGGTGATGCGCCCGTCCGTGTCCACCGCGTCGAGGGAGGCGAGCGTCCGCTCGGCGGCGGCCATCGCGTCGGCCGGCGGGTCCTCCGGGAGCACCAGCCCGTCCCCGCCGGGGGCGCCCCACACGGCGAACGCCAGGACGACGGACGCGAGGTCAGCCACCGCGAGCGCGGGCGTGGGCGCGGCGGGGGCGGCGCCGAGGGCCGCGGCCGTGTGGCAGCGCACCGCCGTGCCCGGTCCGAGGCGGGCGGCGCGGCCGGCCCGCTGGTCGGCGGCGGCCCGGGAGGCCTGCACGGTGGCCAGACCGGTGATCCCGCGGCCCCGGTCCCGGCGCGGCTCGCGGGCCAGACCCGAGTCGATGACGAGGCGCACCCCCGGCACGGTCAGCGAGGACTCGGCGACCGCCGTCGCGACGACGACGCGCGGCACGGCGGGGTCGGCGCGGCCGGCGAGCGCGGCGTCCTGGTCGGCGGGTTCCTGGCGGCCGTGCAGGACGCGGACCTCGGTGTCCGGGGCGAGCGCGGCGACGCGGCCCGCGACCGCCTCGACCTCGGCCACGCCGGGCACGAAGACGAGGGCGTCCACGGTCGGGTCGGCATCGAGCGCCTCGGCGTGGGCGCGCGCGGCCGTGGCCGCGACGTGGTCCAGGAAGTCCCGGTCCACGCGCCCGTCCGCGGTGGTCCGCGGCCCTCCGAACGGGGCGTGCTCCACCGTGAGGGGATGCTGCACGGAGGGGGTCCGCACCACGGGGACCGGATCCTCGCCCATGCCGGTGGCCCAGCGGGCGGCGAGGGCGTCGGCGTCGAGGGTGGCGGACATGGCCGTCAGCGCCAGCTCGGGGCGCAGCTGGCGCAGGTCCGCCAGGAGGGCGAAGAGGACGTCCGTGTCCAGGTCCCGCTCGTGGACCTCGTCCAGCACGACGGCGCCCACGCCCTCCAGTCCCGGGTCGCCCAGGAGGCGGCGCAGGAGCAGGCCGGGCGTCACGAACTCCACGGCGGAGGCGCCGCGGCCCACCGCGTCCCCGCGCACGGCGTAGCCGACGACGGCGTCGGGGAGCCGGCCGGTGTCGGGGCCGGACTCGGGCCCGAGCGCATCCGCCACGGCCCCGTGCAGTCGACGCCACGCGGCGCGCACCGCCACCCGGCGCGGCTGGGTGACGAGGACGCGGCCGCCCTCGCCGCCGGACTCCGCCCGGCGGGCCAGCCACAGCGCCACGGCGGGCGGGACCGCCGTCGTCTTGCCCGTGCCCGGCGGGGCGTGCACGACCGCCCCCGCCCGCGCGTCGAGGGCCGCCTCCAGCGCAGGGAGGGAGGCGGAGAAGGCGAGGTCTGCGCCCAGGCGAGCGGACGCCGCGGCCAGGGCGGCGCGCAGGTCGGGGGTGCTGTGAGAGGCGGAGGAGGTGCTCATCGCACCCCATTCTGACGTCTCACGATGGACGGCACCGGGCCGGAACCGAGGGCCCCACCACGCCGGGTGGAGCCCCATCCCTCGATAGGCTTGGCCTATGAAGTCTCCCGTGCAGGACCGCCTCGACCGTCTCACCGCCGCCCACACCCCCGGCACGGCGGCGGACGCCGACGCGACGTCCGACGCCGGGACGGGCCTGGCGCTGTCCGTCGCCACCGTCGGCGGCGACCACTACAGCGCGGGCGAGCTCGTCGCCGTCCCCCTCGCCGGCCTCGCGGGGCCCGTGGTGCACGCGCTCGCCCTCGAGGACCTCGGGGTGGAGCGCGTCGGGGAGGCGGTCGGCACCGTGCCCCGCCCGGACCTGCGCACCCGCCTCGAGCTCGAGCCCGGCACGGGCCGACCCCTGACCCCGCTGCAGGACGCCGGCACCATGGCTCTGGCCGCGCTCGTCAAGGGCCGTGGCGGCCGCGACCGCGCCGCGCGCCTGCTGCAGCAGCTCGCGGGGCTGATCGGCCGTGAGACGGCGCCCACGGACGCCGCGGTGCGCGCCGCGGACCGCGCCCAGCACCGCGCCCGCGCCGCGGCATGGCTCCTCCGCTCGGTCGGCGTGCTGGAGGCGGACCCGGACGGCCTGCTCGCGGACGTCGCCACCCTGCGCGCCGCCCCCGTGACCGTCGCGGACCTCGCCCTGCTCGCCGGCACCCTCGCCGCCCACGGCGTGCACCCGGTGTCCGGTGAGCGCGTGCTCGCGGAGGAGACCGTCCGCGCCGTGCTCTCCGCCCTGGACGCCTGCGGCATGGACACCGTGGACGGCGCGTGGGCCCTCGACGTCGGCCAGCCCGGCTGGTCGTCCGCCCGGGCCGGCACCGTGATCGCCGTGGTCCCGGGCCACATGGGCATCGCCGTCCAGGGCCCGGCGGACCCCGACGACGCCGACGCCCCCTCCCCCGCCGCCCTCGCGGCCCTGCGCACCCTGGTGCGGGACTTCGAGCTGCACCCCTCCCAGGCGGCCGGTTCCCCGCGGGCGGCGTTCCGCACCCACTACCGCGTGGACCAGGCTCCGTCCGGCTCCGTGCGCAGCGCCGAGGTGCTCGAGCTGCTCAGCGCCCACGGGGACACCGCGCACGTGTTGGAGCTCGGCGGGCACGTGGGCTTCAGCCAGGTCGACGCGCTCGCCCACGTGGCCCGGAACCTGCCGGCCGCCCTCGAGACGATCATCGTGGACGTCCGTTCGGTCAGCTCCACCTCGCACGCGGCCGCGGTGCTCGCGGCCCAGTGGTTCGCCTACGCGCTGCACCACGGCCTGGACGTGGTGGTGGTGGACCGGGACACGGCCGCCGTGGACCAGGTCATGGCCACCGCCGAGGCGTCCGGCGTGACCCTCCCGGATCCCCTGCACGACGCCGACGACGCCGACCCCGGCCACCAGGACCTCGGCCCGGCCTTCCGGTTCTTCGACTCGCGCTCCCGCGCCGTGCAGTGGGCCGAGCAGCGGCTGCTGGCCCGCCACGCCCCGCACCTGCTGCCGGCCTCCGAGGAGGAGGCGGCCATGGCGCCCCTGCTGCAGCACCTCTCCTCCGAGGACGCCCGCCTGCTGGAGTCCATGATGGACGAGCGCGTCTACGAGGACGGGCAGATCATCCGCCGGGCCGGGCAGCCGTTCGGCGGCATCTACGTGATCACCTCAGGCCGGGTGGAGCTCACCGGGCAGGGCACCGGCGGCCGCCGGGTGCGGCGCACGGTGCTCACCCCCGGCATGACGTTCGGCGAGATGGCCCTGGGCCAGCCGGGCCGGCAGCCGTCCACCGTGCGCGCCCGCGGGCGGGTGACCACCCGCGTGCTCACCGCGCAGGTCATGTACGCCCTGCAGGAGGGCTTCCCGAGCCTGGCCCTCACCCTGTGGGAGGCCCTGGCCCGGGACGCGTACACCGCGCTCGGCCAGCTCATCCGCGAGACGGGCGCGCTGCAGGACTGAGGCGGGCCGCCGCACCCGGCGCACCGCCGCCGGGCTCAGCGCCCCAGCAGGCGGCGCAGCGCGCCCTCCAGGGCGGCGTCCCGGAACGCGTAGCCCGAGTCGAGCACCAGTTCCGCGGAGGCCTTCTGGTCCGCACGGACCAGCTCCGCGGCGCCCTGCTCCCCGAGCAGGAGCCGCGGCCCGAACTCCGGCACCGGCACTGCCGCCGGGCGGTGCAGGACGGTCCCCAGCACTCGGGCGAACTCCTTGGCGGTGACTGGCTCCGGCGCGGTGCCGTTGACGGCTCCGACGACCCCCTCCGCCAGCGCGGCGTGCGCGAACACCCCGGCGATGTCGTCCACGCCGATCCAGCTGATCCACGGGGATCCGTCATGGCTGCGCCCCCCGCGCGTGGCGACGGGGCCGCCGGCCCCGGCCAGGAACAGGGGCAGCAGCTGCGCGAGCATCCCGCCGGTCGGGGAGAGCACGATGCCGGTGCGGACGCGCACCACGCGCAGACCGAGCTCCTCGGCCCGGCGGGCCTGCGCCTCCCAGTCCGCCACGACGCCGGCCAGGAAGTCGTCCCCGGCGGGCAGGTCCTCGGTGAGGCCCCGGCCGTCGGGCCCGGCGCCGGCGTCGGCCCCGTACCAGCCGACCGCCGAGCCGTTGACCAGGACCGTGGGGCGCTCCGCCTCGGGCAGCCGGGCGATCGCGTCCACGAGGGTGCGGGTGCCGTCGACACGGGAGTCGTGCACGGCACGGCGGTGCTTCTCCGTGAACCGGCCCGCCAGCGGCTCCCCGGCGAGGTTCACCACGACGTCCGCGGCCCGCAGGGCCGCGGTGTCCACGGTGCCGCCGGCCGGATCCCAGAGCACGGCGTCCTCGGCCTCGGCCTGCGCCGGGCTCCGGACCAGACGGATCACGCGGTGACCGCCCCCGGTCAGCAGGGCGCACAGCTGCGTGCCGACCAGCCCACCGGCCCCGGTGACCAGCACGGTCCGCGCCGGCCCGCCGACGAGCGGCCCGGGGTGGCCCGCATGGAAGTCGAGGTCCTCAGCCATGACGCGGCCGCGGAACTCGAACTGGCGGCGCAGCTCCGCCTCGAACACCCGGTGGGCGGCGTCGGCGGCGGGCCGTCCGACCACGGGCAGCCGTCCCGCGGTGCCGACGCCCGGCAGGGCGTACTCCACGCGGTCCACCACGACGGCGCCCGGCTCGCCCTCGGCGGTGTCCGCCTCCCCGGGGGCGGCGTCCTCCACGGAGTGGGTGTGACGCCAGGCGGACAGCGGCCCGGACGCCATCTCGTCCCGGAACATCCGCCCCTCCTCATAGGCGGTGTGGCGCGCCCGCCACGGCAGGCGGGGCGAGAGGGCCGCCGGGATGCGGCGGGACACGGCGGCCGGCAGGGCGGCGCGCAGGGCGCCGTCCACCGCGCCGGCGAACAGGCCGAGCGAGCCCGGGGCGCCGATCCGCAGCCGCGTCTGCGAGCCCTCGCGCAGCCCGTCCGACGGGCCGGCCGCCAGCTCGGAGGCGAAGGGCGGATTCATGCGCTGCAGGGCGCCGGGGGCGGCCAGCCAGTCGAAGACCGTCCGGCGGGGATGGCGGAGGAGGGTGCGATGCTCGAACACACGGGTCTCGGTCATGCCTCCACTGTGGCAGACGGTGCGGACGCCACAGCGCGTCGGGGGAGAATGAGGGGTCAGCCCGCCGCCGTCGTCCGTGAGGAAGCCATGACCCACCCGCCCGCGTTCCTGCCGGAGCTGCGCTGGACCGCCGCCACGCTGCCCGGCACGAGCCTGGCCCTCGTCGCCGTGTACTCCCCCGAGGACGACGCCGTACGCGCCTCCGGCGTGGCCGTCCCGGAGGGCGCCGAGCCCCCGGCCGCGGCGATCGGCCGGCTCCTGCTGGAGCTCATGGACCGGCTCGAGGAGCTCGCCCCGGAGACCGCCGCCCGCGAGATGGACCCCCGCCCGGTCGAGCCGCGCGAGGGCCTGGACCAGACCGTCGCCGACGCCCTCGCCGCCTACGCGGCCGGGGACGTGGACGCCCTGGACGGCCTCGCCGTGGTGCAGCCCGGGACCGCGTTCCGGCAGGCCTCGTGGGAGGCACTGCGGTCGATCACCCCGGGCTCGCCGGTGGCCTACGGCGAGCTCGCCACCCGCGCCGGGGCCCCGAAGGCCGTGCGCGCCGCGGGCGGGGCCTGCGCTGCGAACCTGGCGGCCGTCGTCGTGCCCTGCCACCGCGTGGTGCCGGCCTCCGGCGGGGTGGGCAGCTACCTGTACGGATCCGCGGCGAAGGCGGCCCTGCTGGCCCACGAGGCGGCCCACGCCCCCGCCTGACCCCTTTTCGTGCGCGAAACGGACGGCGTGTCCCACGCTTTCGTGTGCGAGATGGACGGCCCGCCTCGCCGGGCCTCAGCCTCGCGTAACCTCGCCCCGGAAGCCGCCGACGTCGTCGGCCGTGTAGACGATGCGCACGTGCCGGTGATCCTCGGGCGAGCCCTGCCAGAACTCCACGCGCTCCGGTCGGACGGTCCGCATCCGGGCGCCCTCGGGAAGCGGGGCGTCCCTCACACCGCCGCGCACCCGCACGGCCCGGAGCACGGTGCGGGCGTCAGGCTGCTCCCGAGCGTCCACGGTGGCGAAGGTGACGGTGGTCGCCTCCGGGACGCCGGACCCCACCACCTGCCGGATCCAGCGGTGGAACTGCTCCACCGGGTCGGCGGCCAGCGCGTCGACGTCGAGGGCCGGCGCGGTGTCCGTCATCGCGGGGACGGACTGCAGGTCGCAGGGCTCACAGTCGCTCACGGACGTGACCTGTAATCACGGTCCGCGGCTCGGGGCACGGCCCGGCGGCGCCCCTCCCTGCCCGACGACGGCGGCCCCGCCCGGATCACTCCGGACGGGGCCGCCGTCGTCGGTCCCGGGCACGTTCAGGCCCGTGCGCGGATCACGCGCCGAGCGTGGCGATGATCCCGTTGAGGGTGGCGGAGGGACGCATGACCTCGGAGACCTTGTCCATGGACGGGGCGTAGTAGCCGCCCAGGTCCACCGGGGAGCCCTGCACGCCGTTGAGCTCGGCCAGGATGGTCTCCTCCTGGGCCTCCAGCTCCTCGGCGACCGGCTTCGCCGCGGCCGCCAGCTCGGCGTCCGCGGTCTGCTTCGCCAGCTCCTGCGCCCAGTACAGGGCCAGGTAGAAGTGCGAGCCGCGGTTGTCCAGCTGGCCGGCCTTGCGCTCGGGGGACTTGCCCTCGATCAGCAGGATGCCGGTGGCGGCGTCGAGGGTGTCGGCCAGCACCTGCGCGCGGTGGTTGCCGTTGTGGGCGGCCTCGTGCTCGAAGGACACGGCCAGGGCGAGGAACTCGCCCAGGGAGTCCCAGCGCAGGTGGTTCTCCCCCACCAGCTGCTGCACGTGCTTCGGGGCGGAGCCGCCGGCACCGGTCTCGAAGAGGCCGCCGCCGTTGATCAGCGGGACGATCGAGAGCATCTTGGCGGAGGTGCCCAGCTCGAGGATCGGGAACAGGTCCGTGTTGTAGTCGCGGAGCACGTTGCCGGTCACGGTGATGGTGTCCTCGCCGCGGCGCATGCGCTCCACGGTGAACTTGGTGGCCTCCACCGGGGACATGATCCGCAGGTCGAGGCCCTCGGTGTCGTGGCCCTGGAGGTACTGCTCGACCTTCTTGATGAGCTCGCGGTCGTGGGCGCGGGTCTCGTCCAGCCAGAACACGGCGGGGGTCTGGGAGGCGCGGGCGCGGGTCACGGCCAGCTTCACCCAGTCCTGCACGGGGACGTCCTTGGTCTGGCAGGCGCGCCAGATGTCCTCGGCCTCGACCTCGTGGGAGAACAGGACCTCACCGGCGGAGTCCTTCACCTCGACGGTGCCGTCCGCCTCCATGACGAAGGTCTTGTCGTGCGAGCCGTACTCCTCGGCCTTCTGGGCCATCAGGCCCACGTTCGGCACGGTGCCCATGGTGGTGGGGTCGTAGGCGCCGTTGGCCTTGCAGTCGTCGATGACCACCTGGTAGATGCCGGCGTAGGAGGAGTCGGGGATGACGGCGAGGGTGTCGCGCTCGGCGCCGTCCTTGTCCCACATGTGGCCGGAGGTGCGGATCATGGCGGGCATGGACGCGTCCACGATCACATCGGAGGGCACGTGCAGGTTGGTGATGCCCTTGTCCGAGTTCACCATGGCCACGTCCGGGCCGTTCTGGTACGCGTCGGCGATGGCCTTGCGCACGCCCTCGGCGGTCTCGGCGTCGAGCTTGTCCAGACCGGCCTCGATGGCGGCCAGGCCGTTGTTCGGGTCCAGGCCCGCGGCGGCGAGCTGCTCGCCGTACTGGGCGAAGAGGTCGGCGAAGTACGCCTTCACCACATGGCCGAAGATCACCGGGTCGGAGACCTTCATCATGGTGGCCTTCAGGTGGGCGGAGAAGAGGACGCCCTCCTCCTTGGCGCGCGTCACCTGCTCGGCGAGGAACGCGTCGAGGGCCTTGGCGGACATGAACGTGCCGTCCACGACCTCGCCCTCGAGGACCTTCAGGCCCTCCTTGAGGATCTTCGTGGTGCCGTCCTGGCCGGTGAACTCGATCGAGAGGACGTCGTCCTTCGGCATGGTCACGGACTTCTCGTTGGAGCGGAAGTCGTCCTGGCCCATGGTGGCGACGGCGGTCTTGGAGTCCGCGGTCCACGCGCCCATGGAGTGGGGGAACTTCTTGGCGTAGTTCTTCACGGCCTTCGGGGCGCGGCGGTCCGAGTTGCCCTCGCGCAGCACCGGGTTCACGGCGGAGCCCTTGACGGAGTCGTAGCGCTTGCGGGCGTCCTTCTCCTTGTCGGTCTGCGGGTCGTCCACGTACTCCGGCAGCGCGTAGCCGTCCGCCTGAAGCTCCTTGATCGCGGCGCGCAGCTGCGGCACGGACGCGGAGATGTTCGGCAGCTTGATGACGTTGGCCTCGGGGGTCTTCACGAGCTCGCCGAGCTCGGCGAGGGCGTCGTTGACGCGCTGCTCCTCGGGGAGCAGGTCGTTGAAGGCGGCCAGGATGCGGCCGGCCAGGGAGATGTCGCGGGTCTCCAGCTCCACGCCGGCGGTACCCGCGTAGGCGCGCACGATCGGCAGCAAGGAGGCCGTGGCGAGCATGGGGGCCTCGTCGGTGAGCGTGTAGATGATCTTCGACATGCGGATCGTCTCTCCTTTTCTGACCGCGTCCGACCGCGGCCGTCGTCGACGTGAAACTGGTGTCTCGGCCGTCAATCTACCCGGCGGGTCGGAGGGGAAACAGAAATCGTGCACGTCCACCGCGGGGGGACGTCAACCGCCCCCGGCGGTCACACCGCCCCGAGCGCGGCGAACGTCCCGCCGGAGGAGAGCTGAGAGAGCTGCCGGAGCATCTCCGCCATCATCACGCCGAAGAAGAGGAAATACCCCAGCAGGAAGAGAAGGGAGAGCGCCGCCAGGCCGATCCCGATCCAGGCGAGCACGCGCGCGACGCCGACGTCCGGTCCGATCGCACGGGCCCGGTTGGCCTGGTTGAGGGCCAGCGGGCCGAACACCAGACCGAGCATGCCGGTGGTGACGGCGAGGATCCCGAACACGATGGCCTGGTCGTGCGCGCGCTGCCAGTCGGGTCCGGGCCACGGGGCGGGGGCGAGTCCGGGGCCGCCGGAGGCGGGCCACGGCGCGGGCGGGCCGGGGGCGGGCTGGGTCATCGGGGGCCTCCTCCGGGGGTGGCCGGATACCAGTCGGGGTCGTGGGCCGGTGCCTGCCCGGGCTCGGCGGCGTCCGGTGAGTGCGGTGCGGGCGGGCCCGTGGCGGCGCCCCGGGCGTAGGCGGCGCCGAGGCGCTCGGCGTGGGCCTCCTGCTCCCGCAGGCGCTCGGCGGCGCGGGCCGGGGTCGTGAACGCGTTCCACGCGCCGATGCCCATGAACACCGCGAAGGCGATCCCCATGAAGCCGAAGAACGTGCCGAAGGAGCTCAGCGCGGAGGCCACGGCGGCGGCGAGCAGCAGGCCGCCGACCACGCCCGGGACCGCCCAGGGGCGTCCCTGCACTCGGCGGCGTCCCGCCGTCCCGAGCACCACGGACGCCAACACGCCCAGGATCATGCAGCCCAGCAGTCCCAGCCAGCCGGAGCCGACCATCAGGTCCTGCATCATCGAGTCCCCGCCGAACACGGTGCCCTCCCCTCGTCCCGGGCGACGTCCACGCCGCTCTCGCCGTCATCCTGGCACCACGACGCCCCGCCGCCAAGGGGCGACGGGGCGTCCGCGGACCGGGGCCGGGTCGAGGGGGCTCAGCCGTGGAAGAAGTGGCGTGCGCCGGTGAGGTACATGGTGATGCCGGCGGCGTTCGCGGCGTCCACGACCTCCTGGTCCCGGACGGAGCCGCCGGGCTGGACCACGGCCTTCACGCCGGCGTCGACGAGGATCTGCAGGCCGTCCGCGAACGGGAAGAACGCGTCCGAGGCGGCCACGGCCCCGCGGGCGCGCTCCGGGGCGCCCTCGCCGGAGACGTTCTCCGCGCCGCCGGCGGAGCTGACGTCCTGGCCGCCGGTCTGCGCGGCGCCCAGGGTGTTGGCGCGCTCCACGGCGAGACGGCAGGAGTCGAGGCGGTTGACCTGGCCCATGCCGACGCCCACGGTGGCGCCGTCGTGCGCCAGCAGCACCGCGTTGGACTTGGCGGCGCGCACGGCCCGCCACGCGAAGGCGAGGTCGGCGAGGGTGGCCTCGTCCGCGGCCTCCCCGGCGGCGAGGGTCCAGGTCCGGGGGTCGTCCCCGTCGGCGTCCACGGCGTCCGCGATCTGCATGAGCATGCCGCCGGAGACCTGCTTGGCCTCCACGGCGTCGCGGGCGAAGCCCTCGGGCAGGGCCAGCAGGCGCAGGTTCTTCTTGGCGGTGAGGACCTCGAGGGCGTCCTCGTCGAAGGACGGGGCCACCACGACCTCGGTGAAGATCGGCGCGACCTGCTCCGCCATGGCCCGGGTGACCGGGCGGTTGGCGGCGATCACGCCGCCGAACGCGGACACCGGGTCGCAGGCGTGGGCCTTGGCGTGGGCGACGGCGACGTCCTCGCCCTCCCCCGCGACCGCCACGCCGCACGGGTTGGCGTGCTTGACGATCGCGACGGCGGGGACGGCGTGGTCGAAGGCGGCGCGCACGGCGGCGTCGGCGTCCACGTAGTTGTTGTAGGACATCGCCTTGCCGTGCAGGAGCTCCGCCTGGGCGATGCCCGGGGCGGCCTCGTGGTCCACGTAGAGGGCGGCGGGCTGGTGCGGGTTCTCGCCGTAGCGCAGGGTCGCGGCCCGTTCCAGGGAGAAGCCCGCGTAGGGCGGGAACACGGGCGCGTCCTCGTCCTCGGCGTCCTCGCCGAAGTGCGCGGCGGTCCACGCGGCCACGGCGTTGTCGTAGGCCGCGGTGTGGGCGAACGCCAGGGAGGCCAGGCGGCGGCGGGTGCGGAGGTCGAAGCCGCCGGCCTGCGCGGCGGCGACGACGTCCACGTAGCGTGCCGGGTCCACGACGACGGCCACGGAGGCGTGGTTCTTGGCGGCGGCACGCACCATGGAGGGGCCGCCGATGTCGATCTGCTCGACGACGGCGTCCTCGTCCGCGCCCGAGCGGACCGTCTCCACGAACGGGTACAGGTTCACGACGACGAGGTCGAAGGGCTCGACGTCGAGGTCGGCCAGCTGCGCCACGTGGTCCTCGCGGCGGCGGTCGGCCAGGATGCCGGCGTGGACGCGGGGATGGAGGGTCTTCACGCGGCCGTCCAGGCACTCCTGGAAGCCGGTGACCTCGGAGACCTCGGTGACCGGCACGCCCGCGGCGGCGATGCGCTGGGCGGTGGAGCCCGTGGAGACCAGCTGCACGCCGGCGGCGTGCAGGCCGGTGGCCAGCTCCTCCAGCCCGGTCTTGTCGTACACGGAGATGAGGGCCCGCTTCAGGGGCACCTCGTCCAGGACGGTGGTGACGGACGGGGCAGAGGACACGGGGACTCCATTCGTGCGGGTCGAGCGCGGCCCGGCCGGGGCTCGTCCCGGCGGCGCCGCAGGTCGGGTCCAGTCTAGGCAGTGGCTCGGACGGCCTCCGCTCCGCGTCAGCCGCGGCCGAGGGCCTCCTCCACGAGCCGCAGCCACACCTCCGAGGCCGTCGGGTAGGCCGCCACCGCGTGCCGGAGCCGGTCCAGCGGGACCTCGCCCACGATCGCCACCGTGGCCGCGTGCAGCAGCTCCGCCACCTCGAACCCCACGAACGTCGCGCCCACCACGCGGTCCCCGCGCAGCACCAGCACGGCCCGGCCCGCGGCGTCGTCGCGCAGCAGGGCGGCGCCGGCGGCGGACGTCAGCGGGACGTCGACGACGCGCAGCTCCCCCTCCCCGCCCTCCTCGCGGGCCTGGGCCTCCGTGACCCCCACGCGCGCCACCTGCGGCGAGGTGAAGACCACCTGCGGCACCGCTTCGGGGACGCCCTCCCCGGCCTCTTCGCCGGACGGGGCGGGGCGCCCCGTGGCGAGCGCGGCGATCCGCTCCCCCAGCAGGCGGGCCCGGTGCTTGCCCCAGTGGGTCAGGGCGGGCCCGCCGGTGACGTCCCCGACGGCGTACAGCCAGGGCGCAGCCCCGTCCGAGGCGGGCACGACGGCGGTCCCGGACTCGTCCTGCAGGTCCTCGGCGGACAGGCCGAGCGCCTCCAGGCCGAGCCCGTCGAGGGCCGGGCGGCGGCCGGCGGCCACGAGCAGCTCGTCGACCTCGAGCGTCTCCCCCGAGCCTGCCAGGGTGAGGCGCACGGGCCCGCCGTGCGGGACGCCCACGTCAGACTCGGCGTGCACGTCTGCCCGCTCGGCGCGCTCCACGGAGGTCCCGAAGCGCACCCGCACCCCGGCGTCCACGAGCCCCTCGAGGACCAGGCGCGAGGCCACCGGCTCCTGCCCGGAGAGCAGGCGGTCGCCGCGCACCAGCAGCTGCACGTCCGAGCCGAGGGCGGCCATCCACGTGGCGGCCTCGACAGCCACCACGCCGCCGCCCACGATCGCCAGCCGCCCCGGGACCTCGCGCACGCCGGTCGCGTCCCGGGAGGTCCACGGGCTCACGCCCCGCAGCTCCCCCGGCACCACGGCCGTGCTGCCCGTGGCGACCACCACCGCGTGCCGGGCCCGGAGGACGCGCGCGGGGGCGCCGTCGTCGCCGAGGACCTCCACCCGGCGGGGTCCGGCGAGCCGCCCGTGCCCGCGGACCACGCGCAGCCCGGCGTCCTCGGCCCACTCGACCTGGCCGGCGTCGTCCAGGTGGGAGCGCCACTCGTCCCGGCGGGCGAGCAGGCCCGGCAGATCGATGTCGGGGTCCGTCAGCCCGCCCAGGTGGGCTGCGGCGCCGGCGACCTCGAGGGGGCGCAGCAACGCCTTCGAGGGCATGCACGCCCAGTACGAGCACTCCCCGCCCAGCAGGTCCGCCTCCACGAGGGCGACCTCCAGGCCGCCGGCCGTGTGGGCGTACTGGGCCGCGTTCTCGCCCACGGGTCCGGCGCCGATCACGACGACGTCGACCGCCTCCTCGTCGGGGGCGCCCGGGGTGGCGTCGTCGGGTCCGGTCGTGGGGGCGAGATCCTCGGTCATGCGCCCATGGTGCTCCCTCCGCCGGGAGGGGCGGAAGCCGCCGCGGGCCGTCATCCGACGGTCACGGGGCCGGGATCGTGGCCGGGATCACCCATACTGGATCGGACCGGCGTCGGACCGGTCCTCGACTCAGACGGGAGACCACCGTGCCCCCCACCGGCAGTCACGCCGCATCCGCCGCCCCCACCGGGGAGCAGGTCGTCCAGGAGCTCCCCTGGCGCTGGCCCGTCCAGGGCCGGATCTTCCTGATCGGCGGCCTCGGCTTCATGTTCGACGCCTGGGACGTCACCCTCAACGGCGTGATGATCCCCCTGCTGACCGAGGAGTGGGGGCTGTCCAAGGCCGACGCCGCCTGGATCGGCACCGCGAACCTGATCGGCATGGCCGTCGGCGCGTTCCTCTGGGGCACCGTCGCGGACCAGATCGGGCGCAAGGCCGCGTTCACGTGGACGCTCCTGATCTTCTCCGTCTTCACGCTCGCCGGCGCGCTCACGGACTCGCTGCTGTGGTTCGCCGTGTTCCGCTTCATGGCCGGCATCGGCCTCGGCGGCACCGTCCCCGTGGACTACGCCCTGGTCGGCGAGTTCACGCCCCGGCGCCTGCGCGGGCACGTCCTCACCGCCATGGACGGCTGGTGGCCGATCGGCGCGGCGCTGTGCGGCGTCGTCTCGGCGTGGCTCGTCGGGACCTGGAGCGACTGGCGTCTGCCGCTGCTGGCCATGGTGCTGCCCGCCCTGCTGGTCTTCCTGGTCCGCCTGGGCATCCCCGAGTCCCCGCTGTACCTGATGAGCCGCGGGCGCGAGCGCGAGGCCCGCGCCGTGATCGACCGCATGGTGGAACGGACGGGTGCCGAGCCCCGCCCCTACGTCATGCCCGCCGCCGACTCCCGCGCCCACGGCGGCCTGCTCGCCCAGCTGGCGGCCGTGTGGCGGTTCTCCCCGCGGATCACGGCGACGGCCTGGCTGCTGTTCGTGGCCGTCATGCTGATCTACTACATCGCCCTGCAGTGGCTTCCCACGTTCCTCATCGAGGCCGGGTTCGCGCAGTCGCGGGCGTTCATCACGACCTCCGGTATGGCCGCCGCGGGCCTCGTGGGGGTGGCCGTGTCCGCGGTCCTCGTCGAGGCCACGGGCCGACGCCGCCTGCTGGCGGTGAGCGGCGTCGTCGCCTCGGGGCTGCTCGTGTGGCTGGCCTCCGTGCTCGGCGTGCCGGGGGCGGCGCTGCCGCTCGTGCTCGCCTACGGGTTCGTCATCCAGATCGCCGTGCCGGTGCTCTACACCTATGTCTCCGAGCTGTACCCGACGACGCTGCGCGCCTCCGGCTTCGGCTGGGCCTCCGCGGCCTCGCGCGTGGGGGCGGGGCTGGGGCCCCTGTTCTTCGTGGGCACGCTGGTGCCCGCGCTCGGCCTGCCGGGGGCGTTCGGCGTGACCGCGGGGCTCGTTGTGGTGGCCGTGCTCGTCATGTTCGCGTGGGCCCCGGAGACCCGCGGCCGCGCCCTGGAGGTCGCCGAGGACTGAGGGCCCGGACGGCCCGCCCCGTAGGCTGGAGCCATGACCGCGCCCTACCGCCCGCAGCCGCAGCACCAGCCCCAGACCGTCGTCGTCCAGCAGTCCCGCAACACGCTGATCGCGTACCTGCTGTGGTTCTTCCTGGGGAACCTCGGGGTGCACCGCATGTACACCAAGCGCTGGGTGTCGGGGGTCGTCCAGCTGCTGCTGGCGTGGGGCGGCGCCGCGACCGCCTGGCTCCTCATCGGCTGGATCCCGCTGGCGATCTGGGCCGTCTGGTGGATCGTGGACCTGTTCCTGGTCCCGGGCATGGTCCGCGACGCCAACGCCCGCGAGGCCGTCGACTCCTGGCGCACCGTGGGGGTCCGGCGGTTCTGAGCGCGCCCTCCGACGACGGCGCCCGCCCCTGCGAGGGGGCGGGCGCCGTTCGTGCGTCCGGGTCCGGTCCCATGAGGACCGGTCAGGCCTGCCGGGGGGAGCGTCCGGCGGCGAGCTCGCCGAGCACGCGCAGCAGCAGGACCCGCTCCTGGACCTTGATGCGCTCGTGCAGGACCTCCTCCGTGTCCGTGTCGAGGACCGGGACGGCGGCCTGCGCCAGGATGGGGCCGGTGTCGACGCCCGCATCCACGAGGTGCACGGTGCAGCCGGTGACCTTCACCCCGTAGGCCAGGGCGTCGCGGACGCCGTGCGCCCCCGGGAAGGACGGCAGCAGCGCCGGGTGCGTGTTGACGATCCGCCCCGGGAACGCCTCGAGCAGGGGCGCCCCGAGGATCCGCATGAAGCCGGAGCACACCACCCAGTCCGGCTCGTACGCCGCCACGGCCTCCGCCAGGGCGACGTTCCACGCCGCCCGGTCCGGGTGGTCGGCCGGGGCCACGGTGAAGGTGGGGATGCCCGCGGCCTCGGCGCGGGCCAGGCCCTGCACGCCCGGCACGTCCGAGCCGACGGCCGCGACCTCCAGGGGCAGCGCCCCGGAGGCGACGGCGTCGAGGACGGCCTGAAGGTTGGTGCCGGAGCCGGAGACGAGGGCGAGGATGCGCATGGCCACATCGTAGGGCGAGCCCCGTCGTAGGGTGTGGGGGTGTCCGCCCTCCCTCCCGTCCCGCCGTCCGCCCCGGACCGCCGCCCCGCCGACGCCGCCGCCCGCGCCCGGGTGGGCCGACTGCTGGTCGCGCAGTCGGCCGCGCTGCTGGCCATGCTCGGGGCGTTCACCCTGGTCCTGCCGTTCAAGGTGCTGACCCTGGCGGCCGCGCTCGCGGCCCTGGTGCTGGGGGTGCTGGTGTTCACGGCCTCCCGCCGGACCGCGCAGTCGCTCGTGCCGCGCGCCGCGGCCGGCGCGGGGATGGCCCTGGCCCTCATGGGCCTGACCGTGGGCGTCTTCCCGCTGCTCCTGTGGAACGAGACCGCCGGCTTCGAGCGGTGCACCGCCTCGGCCGTGACGGTGCGCGCCCAGCAGACGTGCGCGGACGACTTCACCGCGACGGTGGAGCGGCGCACGGGCGTCGCCCAGCTGGGCGGCTGACCCGCCCCACGCCGAGAGCCTCAGTCCCGCGCACGGCGCGGTGCCGGACGCGGGACACGCGGCACACGCGGAGCCCCGGCCCGCCGCGGGGCCGGACGCGCGGCGGCGGGAGGCTCCTCGGACGGGGTCTCCTGAGCGGGGGTCTCCCGGCCCGGGATCTCCTCCCGCGCCGCGGCGGGCGCCGCGACCTCGGGCTCGTCGGCCTCCGCGTCCGCGACGCCGCGCGGCAGGCGCCGGGGCGGGAGACGGCGGGCACGGCCGGTCACGGCCCGGGGGGCGGAGCCGGGCAGCGGCAGGGAGATGCGGCGTCGCCCACGGACGGGACGGTCGACCACGGCCAGCGCCACGAGGTAGCCGAGGGCGCAGCCCAGGGCCATCCACCCCGCCACGGCCAGCGCCACCAGGGGCGCGTTCGAGCCGATCTCCCGCATCGAGCCCACGCCCAGCGTGCCGTTCGTCAGCGCCAGCGGCACGAGCACGGCGACCCCGGAGACGAGCCCGAGCAGCAGGGCGAGGGCCAGCGTGGACAGCGTGAGGGAGGCCCAGCGGGCGGTGATCCGCGAGTCGATCCAGTCGTCCAGGTGGTTCTCGCCCTCCCGCAGCAGCCACCAGCCGGCCACGGCCCCGGCGAGCACCGGCACCAGCAGGAACGCCGGATGCCACGGCGCCCACGGGGCGGGCAGCGCCTCCAGCAGTGGCAGGGCGGGCACGGGGGCCGGCGTCGTCCCGAACACGGAGTAGTGGCCGTCCGCGCCGACCGCGAATCCGGGCCCGGCCGTCCACGCGACGGCCCACGCGGTGAACGTGGGCAGCCAGCCGATCTCCAGCAGGGCCAGCATCAGGCCGCCCACGGGCCCGGCGCCCACCATCTGCTGGACCTCGATGATCCGCGGCCAGCGCACGAGCACCGCGACGGTCACCAGCAGCGCGTGCAGCCCCGCGAGCGCGGCCAGGCCCACGCCGGCCCCGCGCAGCACGGACCACGCGTAGGTCCCGGCCCAGCGCTCGTACTGCGAACGACGGGCGATGCGCTCGGTGAGGTCCAGGCCGATGAGGTGCGCCCAGGTGCCCGCCTCGCGCCGCGCCCCGGCCACGGCGGAGGTCGTGAACAGCAGGCACGGCAGGAGGACGGAGGGCAGGGGGTGCACGGTGATCCGGCCCTCCCCCGGCAGGAGCGCGCAGGCCAGCGCCACGACGGCGTAGGCGGCCACCGCGCCGGCCAGCGCCTGCCACGCCTGCTCCCGGTACGACGCGCGGGCCAGCCTCCGCCCGGCCCGCCAGGAGAGCCAGACGGGCAGGGCGGTGAGGGCCCACGGGACCAGCCAGACCGTGCCGGTGACGGTGGGGGTGTCCGCCTGCGCGACGACGGTGGTCACGGCGAGGGGCACGGCGTGCAGGCCGAGCCACAGGGCACCCCCGGTCTGGAGGACGTCCTCGATGCGCGTGGAGGAGAACCCGCCCGTGATCCACACCGCCAGGGTGGGGACGAGGACCAGCGCCAGGCTGGTGAGCGCCGTGACGAGCGCCTCGACCACGCCTTGGAGCCACAGGGGCAGGGGCACGGGACGCAGCAGGCTGGGGACGCGGGGACTCACCGGCCCATCATCCCATCCGCCCCGGACGTCGTGCCGCCGCCCGACCCGGGGGCGACGTCCCGCCCCGCCCGCCGGCGTCATCGGATGTTCACCCGCCTGCCACCGCGGGGACCCCCTGACGCCCCCTCGGCCCCCACCCCGCGTCCTACCGTGGCCCCATGCGCGTCGCCGTGATCGCCGAGTCCTTCCTGCCCCACATGAACGGGGTGACCAACTCCATCCTCCAGGTGCTGAAGCACCTGCGCTCCCGCGGGGACGAGGCCGTGGTCATCGCCCCGGCCGCCTCCTGGTCCGCCGGGTGGACGCAGCGGGCCGGGGCCGGGCAGGCGCCCTCCGAGGTCGAGGGCTTCCCCGTGATCACCCTGCCGTCCATGCCGCTCTCCGGGTACGCCTCGGTGCGCGTGGCGGCGGGCACCGTCCTGCGCCTGCGCTCCCTCCTGGCGGACTTCGCCCCGGACGTCGTGCACATCGCCTCCCCGTTCGTGCTCGGCTGGCGGGCCGTGCAGGCCGCCGAGGAGCTGGGCATCCCGTCCGTGGCCGTGTACCAGACGGAGGTGCCCCGCTACGCCGCCAAGTACGGCGCGCCGTGGCTGGAGGACGTGCTGTGGAACCACGTCACCCGCCTGCACAACACCGCCACGCTGACGCTCGCGCCGTCGTCGTTCACCCTGCGCCAGCTGCACCATGTGGGCGTGCGCCGCGTGCACCTCTGGGGCCGCGGCGTGGACTCCACCCGTTTCCACCCGGCCAAGCGGGACGAGGCCCTCCGCGCTGAGCTGGCCCCGAACGGCGAGCGCCTCATCGGCTTCGTGGGCCGCCTGGCCCACGAGAAGCAGGTCGCGGACCTGCGCGTCCTGGCGGACCTGCCCGACACCCGGCTCGTCATCATCGGCTCGGGCCCCCTGCGGGACCAGCTCGAGCGCCGGCTGCCGGGGGCGCACTTCGCGGGCTTCCAGGGCGGCGAGGACCTCGCCCGGCACGTGGCCAGCCTCGACCTGTTCGTGCATCCGGGCGAGTCCGACACCTTCGGGCAGACCCTGCAGGAGGCCATGGCCTCGGGCGTGCCCGTCGTCGCCGTGGGCCGGGGCGGCCCCCTGGACATCGTGGACTCCTCCCGCACCGGCTGGATCTACCAGCCCGGGGACCTGGGCGAGCTGCGTGCCCGCGTCGCGGACCTCGCCTACGACGACGCCAAGCGGGCCGCCTTCGCCGAGGCGGCGTGGGCGTCCATGCAGGGCCGCACCTGGCCCGTGCTGTGCGAGCAGCTCGTGGGCTACTACGAGAAGGCCATCCACGTGCAGCGGCGCCGCCGCGGCGAGCTGTCCCGCCGGCTGCTCGGCGCGCCCGGCGCCGTGGCCTCCCGCGCGTATCGCGTCTTCGGCTGAGCCCCACGCCCGGACGGCGCCCCCGTGCGCCTCGTAGGGTGACGAGCATGGACACCGCCGCGAACCCCGCCCTCACCACCGACCTGCGCTCGCCGCGCCGCGTCGCCGGGAAGGACGTGCGCCCGGTCGGCCTCGGGTGCATGAACCTCGTGCACGGCTACTCGGGCTTCCTCTCGGAGCGCGAGGCGGTCGACCTCGTCGTGGGCGTCCTGGCGGACGGCACGGACCACCTGGACACGGCCACCCTCTACGGCGGCGGGCTCAGCGAGGAGTACGTGGGCAAGGCCCTGACCCGCGTGGGCGCCGACGTCCGCGACCGAGTGCTGCTGGCCTCCAAGTGCGGCCTGTCGCGCGACGCGGACCGCCCGATCGACGGTCGGCCGGAGACCCTGCGCGCGCAGGTGGATGCCTCCCTGCGGCGCCTCGGCCAGGACCGCATCGACCTCTATTACCTGCACCGCCTCGACCCCCGGGTGCCGGTCGAGGAGTCCGTCGGCGCGCTCGCGGAGGCCGTGGCCGCCGGCAAGATCGGGGCGATCGGCCTCTCAGAGGTCTCGGGCGCCACGCTCGACCGCGCGGCGACCGAGCACCCCGTCGCGGCCGTCCAGAACGAGTACTCGCTGGCCACCCGCAACCCCGAGTGGGGCCTGCTGGAGGCCTGCCGCCGCCACGGCGCCGCCCTGGTCGCGTTCTCCCCCGTGTGCCGCGGCCTGCTGACGGACGCCCCGCCCGTCGTCGCCGACCTGCCCGACGGCGACATGCGCCATGCCATGCCCCGCTTCCAGGGCCCGGCCTGGGAGGCGAACCTGCGGCTGCGGGAGGAGTTCGCCTCCGAGGCGGCCCGGCTCGGCGTGCCCGCCGCCTCCCTCGCGGTGGCGTGGGTGCTCGCCCAGGGCGCGGACGTCGTCGCGATCCCGGGGACCACGGACCCGGCCCACTGGCGGGAGGACCGCGGGGCAGAGGAGGTGTCCCTCACGCTCGAGGACCTCGCCCGGCTGGACGCGCTCGTCAATCACGCCACCGTCCAGGGCCGGCGCTACAGCGACGCCCAGCAGGCCAGCGTGGACACGGAGGACGCGCCGCAGCAGGGCTGACGTCCCCTGACGGGAACCCCGGGCGTCTCACGAGGCGGTCGTCCTCGTGGCCTGTGTCTCATTCACTTCATGGACCAGGTCACATGCCAGGATGAGCGCAGGCACCGCGGCCTCCCTCCTGCGCCGCGGACCCGTCGGCGAGGCGGGACCGAGAGGGCCGTGCGAGACGACGTCCACGAGGAGGACACCATGCATCAGGTTCTGCAGACGCTGCGCGACGAGGTCTTCGCCCGCAATCCGGGCGAGGCCGAGTTCCACCAGGCGGTGTCCGAGGTCTTCGAGGCACTGGATCCCGTGGTCGAGCGTCACCCCCACTACGTCGACGCCGGCGTGCTCCACCGCCTGTGCGAGCCCGAGCGCCAGATCATCTTCCGCGTGCCGTGGATCGACGACGCCGGCGTGGTCCAGGTCAACCGCGGCTTCCGCGTGGAGTTCAACTCCGCCCTCGGCCCGTACAAGGGCGGCCTACGGTTCCACCCCTCCGTGTACCTGGGGATCATCAAGTTCCTGGGCTTCGAGCAGATCTTCAAGAACTCCCTGACCGGCATGCCGATCGGCGGCGGCAAGGGCGGCTCCGACTTCGACCCGGCCGGCAAGTCGGACCGCGAGATCATGCGCTTCTGCCAGTCGTTCATGACGGAGCTGCACCGCCACATCGGCGAGCACACGGACGTCCCCGCCGGCGACATCGGCGTGGGCGGCCGCGAGATCGGCTACATGTTCGGCCAGTACAAGCGCCTGACCAACCGCTTCGAGTCCGGCGTGCTCACCGGCAAGGGCCTGACCTGGGGCGGCTCGCTCGTCCGCACCGAGGCCACCGGCTACGGCGCCGTGATGTTCGCCGACTCCATGCTCCGCACCCGCGGCGAGTCCATGGACGGCCAGAAGGTCCTGATCTCCGGCTCCGGCAACGTGGCGATCTACGCCGCGGAGAAGGCCGCCCAGCTGGGCGCCACCGTGCTGACCGCCTCCGACTCGGCCGGCTACATCGTGGACCCGGACGGCGTGGACGTCGAGCTGCTCAAGCAGATCAAGGAGGTCGAGCGCGCCCGCATCTCCGAGTACGCCGAGCGCAAGGGCGGCAAGGTCCGCTACGTGGCCGGAGGCTCCGTGTGGGACGTCGAGGGCACCGTCGCGCTGCCGTGCGCCACGCAGAACGAGCTCGACGAGTCCGCCGCGAAGACCCTGCTGCAGAACGGCGTGAAGGCTGTGGCCGAGGGCGCGAACATGCCCTCGACCGAGGCCGCGACCCACCTGTTCCTCGACGCCGGCACCCTGTTCGGCCCGGGCAAGGCCGCCAACGCCGGCGGCGTGGCGACCTCCGCACTGGAGATGCAGCAGAACGCCTCGCGCGACTCGTGGGACTTCGACTACACCCACGACCGCCTCGAGAGGATCATGCGCGACATCCACGACCGCTGCGTGGAGACCGCCGAGGAGTACGGCACGCCGGGCAACTACGTGGCCGGCGCGAACATCGCGGGCTTCATCAAGGTGGCCGACGCGATGATCGCCCAGGGCGTCGTCTGAGCCGACGGTACTGACACGGGGGCGCTCCCTCCGCCGCTCCAGCGGCCGAGGGAGCGCCCCCGTGACGTCCCAGCCCTGCGGCGTTCCGGCTCAGCCGGCCAGGGCCGCCCGCTGCTCGGCGGTCAGCCGCACGGGGCGGCCCGAGGCGCCGTCCACGAACACCATCACGGAGCGGGCCGTGACGCAGAGGGTGCCGTCCACGCCGTCGTAGAGCTCGTAGGCGACCTCCACGGACACCGCCTTCACGGCCGCCACCCCCACGCGCACGCGCAGCGGCACGGGCCGGTACGGCATCTGCGCCCGGTACTTCACGGTGTGCTCGGACACGAACGTCCGCACGCCCTCCGGCACGCCCTCGAGCAGGTCGACGGGCGGGGCCCCTCCTCCGCCGGCGCCGGTGTTCGCGGGCACGCCGAACACGGCGACGCGGGCCTCCTCCAGCAGCTGCACCACGGCGATGTTGTTGATGTGCCCGTAGGCGTCCATGTCCGCCCAGCGCAGCGGCACCGACACCTCCACCCAGCGCCCGGCGCCGTCTCGGGCGGCGGACGACGTCGTCGTCTCCGTCATGCGCGCTCCCTCCGTCCTTCCGGCGCGGCCGGCTCAGTCCTGCGCGGAGACGTCGACGTCCCGGGCCTCGTCCTGGTCGGCGCGGCCGCCGTGGACCCCGTGCTCGTCGCCGTCGCGGCCGGCCGCGGAGGCCTCGTCCTCGCCGAGGATGTCCTCGAGCCAGCCCTCCGGGTGCACATCCACGAAGTCCACGGGCAGGATGCCGAGGTCCTCGAGCTGGTTGGAGAGGGCGGCGCCGTCGGGCCCGTAGCACCACGGGATGCCGGGCGTGGAGTGGCGCGTGGCCTCCGCACGGCCCCCCGCGAGCAGCGCCTCGGACGGGGTGAGCTGGCGGATGACGATCGCCTTGACCTTGTCCGGGTGCTTGGTGGCGAAGTCGGCGTAGATCTCGGGGTCGTGCTGGCCGTCGTCGCCCACGAGGATCCACTGCAGGTCCGGGAACTGCTGCGCCAGGCGCTCGAGCTGGGTGACCTTGTGCTCCTGGCCGGAGCGGAACCAGCGGTCCTTCGTGGGGCCCCAGCTGGTGAGCAGCAGAGCGCCCAGCGGGTACAGGTTGCGGCCCAGGAAGCGGGTCAGGGTCTGCGCCACGTTCCACGCGCCGGTGGAGAGGTAGAGGACCGGCGCCATCGGCTCGGCGGCGGCGATGCGGCGCAGGAGCACGGCCATGCCGGGGGTGGGCGTGCGGGCGTGCTCGTCGATCACGAACGAGTTCCACGCGGCCAGCAGCGGGCGCGGCAGAGAGGTCACCACGACGGTGTCGTCGATGTCGGAGACCAAGCCGACCTTCGCGTCCGGGGAGGCGATGTAGAGGTCCGTGGTGACCTCCTCCTCGTCGCCCACGCGCAGGACGGCGGTGCGCCAGCCCGGCTCGAGCTCCACGTCCAGGACGACGTCGACCACGCCCATCCGATCCGCGCGCACCGTGGTGACGAGGTCGCCCACCTCCACCTCGACCTCGGCGTAGGCCATGGGCGGGGCGACGAAGTTGCGCCAGCCGTGCACGCCGTCGGCGACGACCTTGGACAGACGGCGGCCGTTGAGGAAGTCCTCGTCCTTGGCCAGGACCACCCGGGAGAGCACGCGCACCCATGAGGTGGTGCCGTAGCCGGTGAACGCCATGACCGTCGGCACGAAGCCGCGGCGCAGGGCCCGGGAGCGGTGCCAGCGGTTCCACTGCTCCTGCAGGTGCGTGGCGACGTTCTCCGCGGGGGTCGGACCGCCCGCGGCGGCCAGGCGCTGGCGGCGGGCAGGGTCGTTCTGGGCGGCGATGGAGGCGGACTCGGATGCGGGCATGGGACCAGTATTCCGCACGGGCCCGGTCACTCGCCGAGGACGACCTTCTCGGCGCTGGCGGGGCGCCCGGCCGGGAAGGCGGCGGTCAGCGCGGCGGCCATGCTGCGGGCCTTGGCCACGGCGCCGGCCTCGGTGTTGTGGTTCGCGTCGTCGGAGAGGTACCAGTCCGGGTGCGAGCGGGACTCCCGGGCCCAGTCGTGCACCCGGAGGTCGGGGTGGCGGGCGGTGGCGTCCACGAGCGCGCGGGTGAACCGCTCGGCCCCGGCGGGCTCGTAGTAGGGGCGGCTGCTCCACGGCATGATCGCCGGTCCCACCCAGAGCACGGGGCGGCCGTCGGCGGCGTCGACCACGGCGTCGATGCGGGCGGCGGCCTGGTCCCAGGCGTCGTCCTTGGTCATCGTGGCGGCGTCGTTGAGGCCCACGTTCACGACGACGCAGCCCCCGGCGTCGAGGCGGCTGACGCCGGCGGCGACGGCCTCGGGGGCGTTGAGGTCCGCGGACCCGTCGATGTGCTCGCGGGTGGAGCGACCGCCGGCGATGTCCTCGACGACCGTCTCGACGCCCACGGCCTCGTAGCGGCCGGTGATCCGCTGGGCCGGGTCGGCGATCCTGGTGCGGTCGGTGTTGCCCGAGGCCAGGGAGGTGGAGTCCCCCACGTGGAGCACGGACGTGCAGGAGGTGCGCCCGTCCAGGGCGGGGTGTGCCACCGCGTCGCCCGCGGGGGCCGCCGGCTCCTGCGCCGCGATCTCCTGCGCGGAGGTCTGCGGCAGGGCGGCGGTGAGGACGAGCGCACCGGACGCGAGGACCGCCACCGCGCCCACCCCGAGGACGCCACGCGCCCGGGCGAGGGCGGCGACCAGGCCGTGCCGCCGGATCGGGTCCTCGACGAGCCGCCAGGACAGGGCGGCCAGCACGAGGGTGAGGGCCACGATCAGCAGGCCCCGCAGGACTGGCTGCCCGAAGAGCACGCGGTCCGGCAGGAACGCGACCACGGGCATGTGCCACAGGTAGATGCCGTAGCTGCGGGCGCCGATCCACTGCAGCGGAGGGATGCCGAGGACGCGCGCGACCCACGAGCCGGGGTGGACGAGCGGGAGCAGGGCGGCGCAGGTGGCCACGGTGAGCGCGGCGAGGCCCCAGGTGTAGAGGGCGGCGTCCTCCTGACCCGTGGTCGCGGAGAGGGCCAGGACCCCGGCCAGGCCGAGCACGCCCACGAGGTCCACGACGACGCGGCTCGCCCGTCCGGTCAGCCGGGCGACCCGGTCCGGCCGCCAGAGGAAGGCCAGGACGGCGCCCCAGAGCAGGCCGCCGGCGCGGGTGTCGGTGCCCTCGTATGCGCGGGTGGAGTCGCCGGCGGGGTCCGCGAACACCGCCAGCAGCACGAACGAGACGGCGCCCAGGACGAGGGTCGCCGCCGCGAGGACGCGCCGCCGCGCGTCGGGGCCCAGCCGCCGGGTGAGGGCCAGCAGGCCCAGCAGCACCAGCGGCCAGACGAGGTAGAACTGCTCCTCCACCGCCAGGGACCACAGGTGGTCGAGCGGGCCGGCGCCCTCGGCCTGGTCGAAGTAGCTGCGGCCGCTGAGGATCGTGTGCCAGTTGGCCACGTAGAGGAGGGCGGCCACGGACTGGCCAAGCCGCGCGCCGAGCAGGTCCGGGGAGACGAGCGCGGTGGCCGCGAGCACGGCGATCAGCACCAGGACCACGGCCGGCAGGAGACGGCGGAAGCGGCGGATCCAGAAGTTCTTCAGGTCCAGGTCCCCGTGACGCTCGTGCCGGCGCAGCAGCAGGGAGGTGATGAGGTAGCCGGAGAGCGTGAAGAACACGCCGACGCCCAGGAGGCCGCCGTCCGTGCCCGGGACGCCGAGATGATAGGCCACCACCAGGCCCACGGCCAGGGCGCGCAGCCCGTCCAGCCCGGGGAAGTAGGAGGCCTTGGTGTCGACGGGGCGGGGCACGGGCGATCTCCGTTCGCAGGGCGCCGGGCGTCCACGGGCGCGAGGGGTGAGGGGACCGCTCGAGTCTAACGGGGGCGGCACAGGTCCAACGGCGACGGGACGGAGGCGTCGTAGCCTGGCCCCATGGTCTCCTCCGATTCCGGCCCCCGCTCCGCGGCCGGCTCGCCCCTCGCCCCCTCCCCGGCGCGGCTGCGCGCGATCGGCCTGGAGGCGGCCCGCGCGGTGGCCCCGGCGCTGGCCGCCGCGTTCCGCACCCCCGACGCCGCGGCCGCCACCAAGCGGAACCACCACGACCTCGTCACGGCGCACGACCGCGCCACCGAGGAGGCCCTGGTCGCCACGCTCACCGCGGCCGTGCCGGGCAGCGCCGTGCTCGGCGAGGAGACGGGGGTGACGGCGCCGCCCGCCGACGCGGGCGTCCCGCGGGTGCGCTGGATCGTCGACCCGATCGACGGCACCTCGAACTTCTCGCACGGCTTCGACCTGTTCTCCGTGTCGATCGCGGCGGAGGTGGACGGCGAGGTGGTGGCCGGCGTCGTGCTGGCCCCGGCGGCGGGCCTGGAGTTCTCCGCGGACGACGCCGGCGCCTGGCTGGGCGAGGCGCCACTGCCCCTGCGCGCCGCACCGGACGGGGGCGAACGGGCGCTGAACATCGTGACGTCCTACCCGGCCGCCGAGGCCCTGGCGCGGGAGGGCGAGGCCGCGCTGCGCCGGTTCGCGCAGCTCGTGGACGCCCACGCCACGGTCCGCCGCACCGTGTCCGGGGCGCTCGAGCTCGCCTTCGTGGCGGCCGGCTGGGCGGACGTGACCCTGGCCGTGGACACGCACCCCTGGGACGTGGCCGCCGGCCAGCTGCTGGTCGCCCGTGCCGGCGGCACCCTCGTCGCCGCCGACGACGCCGGCCCCGCCCCCGCCCTGGTGCCCCACCTGGCCCCGCACCTGCTGGCCGTGGGCCCGGGCCGCAGGGCCCCCACCGCCCGGGCCGTGCTGGCAGGCCTGGTGGCGGACCGCGCCGCGGAGTGAGAATGAGCGGACCAACCGTCCGACGACGAACCGGGAGGCCCCCGATGACCGAGCACACCACCCCCTCCATGCAGCGCCCGGACCCCGCGGTCGGCCCCGGTTCGATGTTCCCCCATCCGGAGGGCGAGCCCGTCCTGAAGCTCACGGACGAGCAGATCTGGAAGCTGATGCGCGGCGTCCGCCACGCCCGCCTGGGCCTGGCCGTGGGCGGCGAGCCGGACATCGTGCCGGTCAACGTCCGCGCCGTCGACGGCGTCGTGTGGTTCCGCACCGCCCCCGGCTCCAAGCTGGCCGAGCTCACCGTCAACCCCCGCGTGGTGGTGCAGGCGGACGGCATCCTCTCCGACCAGGCCTGGTCCGTGCTGCTGCACGGCACCGCCCGCCGCGCGGACACGGCCGAGGAGATCGCCGAGGCCGAGTCCATGGGCATCCGGCCGTGGGTCCCCACCATCAAGGACTTCTACGTGAAGGTCGAGGTGGACTCCGCCACCGGCCGCCACTTCCTCCTGGGGGAGCAGCCGGAGCGCGACGGCGCCGAGCCGACCGACTGAGTCTCACCACCTCCCTTGGCGGGCCCGCTGCGTCAGGCGACGTCCTCCGCGAGCGCCCGCCCGGCGGTCCGGCCGCTGAACAGGCAGCCGCCCAGGAACGTTCCCTCCAGGGCGCGGAAGCCGTGCATGCCGCCCCCGCCGAAGCCGGCGGCCTCACCGGCGGCGTAGAGGCCCGGGACGGGCCCGCCGAGCTCGTCGAGCACGCGCCCGCGCAGGTCGGTGTGCAGCCCGCCCAGGGTCTTGCGCGTCAGGGTGCGCAGGCGCACGGCGATCAGCGGCCCGGCCGCGGGGTCGGTGAGCCGGTGCGGGGCGGCGGTGCGGATCAGCCGGTCCCCCAGGTACTGGCGGGCGCGGCGCACCGCGTCCAGCTGGGGGTCCACGCCGGCGCGCGCCGCCCCGTCCTCGTGCTCGGCCACCGCCTGCCGCACGGCGTGCAGCTCGACGCGCGGGCCGCCCCCGCCGGTGCGGTCCTGCAGCTCGTTCATCTGGTCGACGAGCTCCTCCACGGTGGCGGCCTGGACGAAGTCCTCGCCGTGGTCCAGGAAGGCGCGCACGGGGGCGGGCACCCCCTGCGTGGCGCGGCCCAGCACGTGTCCGAGGGACCGCCCGGTGAGGTCCGGGTTCTGCTCGGAGCCGGAGAGGGCGAACTCCCTGCCGATGATCCGCTCGTTGAGCACGAACCACGTGTGGTCCGCCCCCTCGGCGCGGCGTGCCCCGCCGGGGCGACAGATCTCACCGAGGGCGCCGAGGGTGTCGAAGCCGGGCCAGCGCGGGTGCGGCAGGCGTCGCCCGGCGGCGTCCAGCCACAGGGAGCTCGGCCCGGGGAGGATGCGGATGCCGTGCCCGGGCCACACCGGGTCCCAGTTCGCGACCCCCTCGGTGTAGTGCCACATGCGGTCGGGGTGCAGCATGTGCGCCCCGACCGCCCGCGCGGCCGCGACGCCGGAGCCGTCCACGTAGGCGGGGACCCCGGAGAGCATGCGCTCCGGCGGGGTGCCGAGCCGGTCGGGCCAGGCCGCGCGCACGGCGTCGTGGTCGGCCCCGATGCCGCCGGAGGCGATCAGCACCGCCTGCGCCCGCACCTCGAACGCCCCCGTGACGGTGCGGCTCGAGGAGGTGCCGCGGGCGCCGTCGTCGTCCGCCAGCCGGTCCCCGCGCACGCCGCACACGGCCCCGTTCTGCGTGACGAGCTCCGTGACACGGTGCCGGGGCAGGTAGGTGAGCCGTCCGTCGAAGGCAGCCTGCTCGACCACCGCCGCGAACGGCTCCACGATGCCCGGCCCCGTGCCCCACGTGATGTGGAAGCGCGGGACCGAGTTGCCGCCGACGCCCGGCGCGGGGACCTTCCGCTCCGCCCAGCCCACCACCGGGAACAGCCGATGTCCGCGCTCACGCAGCCAGGCCCGCTTCTCCCCCGCCGCGAAGTGCACGTAGGCCTCGGCCCAGGCGCGCGGCAGGGCGTCGTCCCCGCCGGTGAACCCCGCGGTCTCCCGCCAGTCCGACCAGGCCAGGTCCACGGAGTCGCGCACGCGCAGACGGCGCTGCTCAGGCGAGTCCACGAGGAACAGCCCGCCGAAGCTCCACCACGCCTGCCCTCCCAGGTCGGCGGCGCGCTCCTGGTCCACGAGCACCACGGAGCGGCCCGCCTCGAGCAGCTCGCACGCGGCCACCAGGCCGGCAAGGCCGTGGCCCAGCACGACGACGTCGGCCCGGTGCACGCCTGCGTGGCCGGAGGAGGGGCGGGCTGTGTCGGGGATCACAGAGCTCATGGCGCCACTGTACGGACTCGCACCCGCCGGACTCAGGGGCGCGCCGGGGGCTGACCGCCCTCGCCGCCCGCCGGGGGCTGCCCGCCGCCGGGCCCGCCCATCCCGCCCTGCTCCTGCTCGGTGGTGGTGTCGATCGGGACGTCGATGGTGATGGCGAAGCCCTTCTCCACGGAGCCCGTGATCTGCGGCAGCTGCGTCTCGTAGCCGTCCGAGAAGACGTTGTCCGTCTCGAGGCTGACCTTGGCGAAGTTCGCCGTCGACCCGTCGTAGGCCGACGTGGCGTAGACCTGCGAGGACTGCTCCTCCGGCATGGCGATCTGGGAGGTGAGGACGTTGTTCGTCGCGTCCGTGATGGACGCCTTGTCCGGGAACACCTCGAAGTGCAGGTGCGGCCACCGTCCGTCGTAGCAGCCGGGCCACACCGTGGTGAAGGTGACCGTGCCGTCGTCGCCCACCACCTGGACGCCGCGCAGGTAGGTCTCCTCCGTGATGCCGTCCGAGTACATCGAGTAGCGGCCCAGCGCGTCGGCGTGCCAGAGGTACACGGCGGCGCCGGTCATGGCGGCGTCGCCGTTGGCCATGTCGATCACGTTCATCGTCACCGTGAGCGGGACCCCCTCGGCGACGGTGCCCGTGTCGATGCTCGTGGTCAGGTCGGAGCGTTCGATGCCGGACGCGTCGAGCACGTCCGGGCCGTTGGAGCCGTCGCCCGGGTACGGGCCTGCGGTCTCGGTGACCATCTCGGTCAGGGTGGCCGACGGCGAGGCGCTCGCCGCCGACGAGGAGGCCGCGGGTGACGAGGAGCCGGCACTCGCAGACGTCGAGCTGGAGGAGGACGAGGCGCCCTCCTGGACGCCGCACGCGGCGAGGACGAGGGCCCCCGCTCCCGCGCCGAAGATGCCGAGCGCGTTGCGGCGGGAGACGAGCGTGCCGACGTCGAAGGCGGCGCCCTGGTCTTCGACGTCCTCGGCCGGGCGGTGGAAGGCCCGGCCCTCGAAGGTGGGCGTGACGGCGGGGGCCTCGCCTCCCTCGGTGACCTGGGGGAAGGGGCGGCGGGAGCGGGTCGGGAGCCAGGGGGCCATGGAGTTCCTCTCGTGGGGCGCCCGCCGGTGGCGGGCCGCGTCGAGAGGCCAGCATGGCAACGGATGCAGGACGTTTCCGCGAGATCGGCGGGATGGTTCCAGGACGTCTTCTGGGACGTCACTGACACCGGCGGGACGCCCGCAACCGCCCCGACGCCTTGGCCGGCGCCTCAACCTACCCGTCGGTCCACTTCCATTGCTCAGCCATATGCGATATAAAGGCGACCCACCATCTCACGGTCGAGTCAGCGGCTCCGGCGCCGGGTCGGCCGCCGGCTCGCCGAAGGGCCCCCGGCTCGCCGAAGGAGAGTGGCAGGATGACGACGCAGCAGTTCCACCCGGCCCGCGCGCCGGCGGCGGCCACGAGCGCCGTGGAGTCCGAGGACCGCGCCCTCTACCCGGTGGAGCCGCCTCCGGCACCCCGGACCCTCGTCGACATTCTGAAGGCGACCGCGGCGGCCCACCCCGACGCCGTCGCCTTGGAGGGCCATGGCCCCGGCGGCTCGGCGGCGCTGAACTACATGCAGCTGCTGGCGCGGGCGGAGCAGGTCGCCGCACGGCTGCGTGAGGCGGGGATCGGCCCCGGCGACCGGGTCGGTCTCCGCGTGCCCTCGGGCACGACGGACCTGTACGTGGCCCTCGTGGCGATCCTGCTGTCGGGCGCGGCGTACGTGCCCGTCGACTGGGACGACCCCGCCTCCCGCGCCGAGACGGTGTTCGGCGAGGCCGCCGTCGCGTGCGTGATCGGCGAGGGCATGGCGATCACCCCCGTGGACGGCGTCGCCCCGCTGCGCCGGACGGGCGCACCGGGTCTCGAGGACGACGCCTGGATCATCTTCACCTCCGGCACCACGGGGCTGCCGAAGGGGGTGGCCATCACCCATCGCAACGCGGCCGCGCTCGTCGACGCCGAGGCGCGGATGTACCTCCAGGACGACCCGCTCGGCCCGGGCGACCGTGTGATGGCCGGCCTCGCCGTCAGCTTCGACGCCTCGTGCGAGGAGATGTGGCTGGCCTGGCGGCACGGCGCGGCCCTGATCGCGGCTCCGCGCGAGGTCGTCCGGTCGGGTCCGGACCTCGGCGCGTGGATCGCACAGAAGCGGCTCACCGCCATCTCCACCGTCCCGACGCTCGCGGCCCTCTGGCCGGACGACTCGCTGGTCGGCATCCGCCTGCTCATCTTCGGCGGCGAGGCGTGCCCGCCCGAGCTCGTGGCGCGCCTGGCGACGCAGGACCGCGAACTCTGGAACACCTACGGCCCCACCGAAGCCACCGTGATCGCCTCCGGCGCGATCCTGCGCCCGGGCCAGGAGGTCCGGATCGGCCTGCCCGTGCCGGGCTGGAAGCTGGCCGTCGTGGACCCGGAGGGCAGGCCGGTGCGCTGGGGCGAGGCGGGTGAACTCGTGATCGGCGGGGTCGGACTGGGCCGCTATCTGGACCCGGAGAAGGACGCCGAGAAATACGCCCCGCTGGCGGCCCTGGGGTGGGACCGGTGCTACCGGACCGGGGACATGGTGGTCGCGGAACCCGAGGGCCTGGTGTTCGCCGGCCGCATCGACGACCAGGTGAAGATCAGCGGCAAGCGCATCGAGCTCGGGGAGGTGGACGCCCACCTGACCGCCATGCCCGGAGTCCGGGCCGGGGCCGCCGCGGTGCAGCTCACGGATTCCGGGACCGCGGTGCTCGTGGGCTACCTGATGCCGGAGAAGGGCGTCGAGCTGGATCTGCCCCGCATCCGCGAGCTCATGGGCGAGCGGCTGCCCGGCGGCGTGGTCCCCACCCTCGCCGTCGTGGACGAGCTGCCGATGAAGTCCTCCGGCAAGGTCGACCGCACAGCGCTGCCGTGGCCGCTGCCGTTCGACGCCGGTGAGGCCCCGCCGCTGCCCGAGGACCTGCGCTGGCTCGCAGAGCGGTGGACCGCCGTGCTCGGCCCGGCGCCCTTGACGCCCGAGTCCGACTTCTTCGCCCTCGGCGGCAGCTCCGTGGCCGTGGCCCACCTCGTCACCGCACTGCGCGAGCACCACCCGCAGCTCGAGTTCCCGCAGGTGTACGCCAACCCCACCCTGGCCGGGATGGCGGACCTCCTGGCCGGCATGGCGGACTCCGGGCCCCGTGTCGAACGGCGGCAGCCGGCCGCGATGCCGCGCTTCACCGGCCCGGCGCAGATCGCCTGGGTGACGGCCCTGACCGGGGTCGCCGGTCTGCGCTACGTGGCCGGAGCGACCGTGGCGATCTGGGCGCTGGGCCAGTTCTTCGGGGCCGGCTGGGTGGTCACGCCGCCGGTGCTGCCGACGCTGATCGCCTGGGCCGTGCTGTTCTCCGTCCCCGGGCGGCTCTACGGCACCGCGCTCGTCGTGCGAGTGCTGAACGCCGGGCTGCGGCCGGGCCGCTACCGCCGCGGTGGCCTCACCCACCTGCGGGTGTGGGCCGCGGACCGGGCGATCGCCACGGCGAGGCTGGAATACCTGCTCGGGGGGCCTGCAGCCTCGCACGTCCACCGCGTGTTCGGCACTCGGGTCGGCAGCGGCGCCCACCTGGATCACATGCCCTCGGCCACCGGCCTGGTGCGGATCGGCCACGGCGTCAGCGTGGGCGCCGAGGCGGACCTGCACGGCCACTGGGTCGAGGCCGGCACGTTCGTCCTGGGTGAGATCGTGGTCGGCGACCACGCCCGCATCGGTGCACGCAGCATCGTGCTGCCCGGCGTGCGGGTGGGCTCCTGGGCGGAGATCCAGGCCGGTTCTCGGGTGGCGTCCTCGGTCCCGGCCCACGAGTACTGGGGCGGCTCCCCGCTGCGCCGGCTGGGGGAGGCCGGCGTCACGTGGCCCTCGGAGGACCCGCGGGCGGCCCGGGGCGTCCGCGCATGGCCGGTGGCCCTGGCCGCGGCGGGCCAGATGTTCACGCTGGCCGTCCTCGCCCTGCTGCCCATGGTCGCCCTGCTGCCCTGGGTGGTGCTGGTGCTGAGCCCGCTGCGCGGGGCGACCGACTTCCGGGACGTCCTCCCCGTGATGGCGCTGTGGGTCCCGGTGGTGGTGGTCCTGGCCGTGCCCACCTGGTTCCTTCTGGTCTCGGCCTTCGTCCGGCTGCTCGCCCCCCTCGTCAAGCCAGGCTTCTATCCCGTGCACTCGCTCCAGGCGTGGGCGGCGTGGAGCATCCAGAACGTCATGCGCCGCACCCTGATCGGCACCTATCCCGTCTACGCCTCCTCGGCCACCCCCTGGCTCATGCGGCTGATGGGCGCGCGGATCGGCCGGAACGTGGAGATCTCCACGGTGGAGGCGATCCCCCACCTGACGGTCGTGGAGGACGGGGCCTTCCTGGCCGACCACTCCATGGCCGCCGTGCCCCGCGTCGGACGCGGATGGGTCCACATCGGCTCCACGGTGATCGGTCGCGGCTCCTTCGTCGGCAACTCGGCGATCGTCGGGCCGGACCGCGATCTGCCGGACGACGCCCTGGTGGCGGTCCTGGGCGTCTCCCCCCACCGGCCCGCACCGGGCACGTCCTGGCTGGGCCGCAGCCCCACGGCCATCCCCCGCGTGAAGGTGGCGGCCGACGCCGCGGCCACCTTCGCACCGCCCCGGCGTCTCAAGGCCGCCCGCTGGGCGGTGGAGCTGTGCCGCTTCGTGCCCGCCTTCATCGTGGGCTGGCTGGACATCGCCGTGGTCTACTTCCTCGCCACCGTGTACATGGGCGCCTCGGGCCAGGGCTCGGACCCGCTGCGCGGCGTCGTCGTCGCCACCGTGGCATCCCTGCCGGCGGCGGTGGCCGCCGCGCTCATCGCCTCGGCGATGCCGGTGCTGTTCAAGTGGGCGCTGGTGGGCGAGTTCGTCCCCCAGGACCGCCCCCTGTTCTCCTCGTTCGTCTGGCGCAACGAGCTGATGGACGCCTTCGTCGAGGTGCTGGCGGTCCCCTCACTGATCCGCATCGGCCTGGGCTCCCCCGTGCTGACCATGTGGGCGCGGTGGATGGGCGTGGAGATCGGCCGGAACGCGTGGGTGGAGTCCTGGTGGCTGCCGGAGACGGACCTGGTCTCGATCGCGGACAACGCGACGGTGAACCGCGGGACCGTGCTGCAGACCCACCTGTTCCACGACCGGGTGATGACGATGCAGCCGGTCCGGCTGGACGAGGGCGCGACCCTCGGGCCCAACTCCTTCATGCTCCCGGGCTCCAGCCTGGGCCCGTGTGCCACCGTGCGGCCGGGCTCGCTCGTGCTGCGGGAGGACGCGGTCCCCGGGCACTCGGACTGGTCCGGCAACCCGATCCGGGCGGTGCAGGACGCCCCCGCGGCCGCGGCCACCGGTGACACCGCGACCCGCGCTCGTGCCCGCGCCGATCACCTGGACGCGGACGAGCGCCCGCAGACCGGGCCGATCCCGGTCGTCGCCACGAGCACCCCTGCACGAGAGGAGCCGACGTCGTGACCCCGAAGCATCGTCAGGACCCGTTGGCCGAGCCGCCCGAGGGTGACTTCACCGAGGCACGGCCCGCCCCCGGACGACGTCCGTCGCGCACCCCGTGGACGGACATCTCCCGCCGACGCGCGGACGCGGCCCCGGATACGGCGGCGCCCCCGCCGCCACCGCCCCCACCCGGCAAGGTCGGCCATCGGGATGCCCCGCCGGTCAGCTGGCGGACCCAGGCGCTGCGCTCGGCCCGGCGCCTGCACGGCCTGGACCTGGCCCGGTTCCTCGCCCTCGCCGGGATGATGGCCGTGCACGTGTGGGCGGACGCCATCGACGACCGCGGCCTCGGCGGATTCATCGGCACGGTGGTGGCCGGCAACGCGGCCGCGGTCTTCGCGTTCCTGGCCGGCATCACCCTGATCTTCCTCTCCGGGGGGAGCCGCGGCGCCCGGGGACGGGACCTGCAGCGGGCGCGCGTCGCGATCGCCGTCCGCGCCGTCATGCTGCTCGTGATCGGCCTCGGGCTGAACCTGATCGACTTCCCGGCGTACGACATCCTCCCCTACTACGCGATGCTGTTCCTGCTGGCGATCCCGCTGCTGGGGCTCGGGCCCGCGGCGCTGGCCCTGTGCGCGGCGGCCGCCCTGCTGACCGGGCCGGTGCTGCGCATGGTCCTGGTCTCCACCGGCACACCGGTGCCGGGCTTCGACCCCACCCTCATCTCCCTCTTCGCCCGGCCCGGCCCGACCCTCATCCAGCTCTTCGTGACCGGCACCTACCCGGCGATCACCTGGATGGCGTATGTGTGCGCCGGCATGGCGGCGGCTCGCCTCAACCTCTTCGACCGCCAACGCCAGGCCTTCGTGGCGGTCGGCGGGCTCGCCGCCACCGGGGTGGCCGCGGGCCTGAGCTGGGCCGCCCTGCACGTCTGGGA
The DNA here is from genome assembly GCF_020097155.1 of Micrococcus porci. Lineage (NCBI taxonomy): Bacteria > Bacillati > Actinomycetota > Actinomycetes > Micrococcales > Micrococcaceae > Micrococcus > Micrococcus porci. Next base: position 2,598,323 of record NZ_CP083691.1, read on the forward strand.
CGGCCGCGAGCGCATCGCCGAGGTGACCGGCATCCGGCCCGACCTCGTGGAGCTGCGGGCCTCCCGCGGCCTCAGCGCGGAGATGCTCTCGACCACCCCGTGGTGGCTGGCCGCCCGGGGACCCCACCTGGACACGCCGCTGTCCACGCTGCATGCCGTGGGCGTGGCCGCGGCGGTGGTCGGCTTCGTCCTGATGCTGACGTCGGGCCTGATGCGCCCCGACGGCTCCCTGCCCGCCTGGACGGAGCCCCTGCGCGCGGCCGGGTCGATGTCCCTGACGGTGTACGTCTCGCACCTGCTGCTCCTGACCGTGCCCGGGTGGGAGGAGCGGCGGGGGTGGTTCTTCGTGGGTCAGCTGGTGCTGCTGGTGTCCTTCGCGACCCTGTGGCGGCGGGTGTCCGCCCAGGGTCCGCTGGAGACCGTCGTCTCCCGCGTCCCCAAGGCGGTGGCCCGGGCCCTCGTCCCCGGTCGGCCCGCCGGGGCGGGGCCGGACTACGAGCCGCTCGAGGCCGCCGACCCCCGCTGAGCCGCGCCGGGCCGCCTCAGACCTCCGGGGCCTCCCCGAGGTGGCTCGGCGCCCACATCGCCAGGCGGGTCTGCACCACGACGACGTTCGGCCCGTCCGCCTGGAACGCGCGCTCGAGCGCGCCGCGCACGTCCTCCACTCCCACCGTCTCGGCGGGCACGCCGAAGGAGGCGGCGAGGGCCTGGAAGTCCGGCCGGTCGAGCTCGGTGGCCGTGGCCTTGCCGAACGCGCCCTCCATGTACTCGCGCAGGATGCCGTACCCGCCGTCGTCGATGATCAGCCACGTCACGTCGACGTCGTGCTGGCGCGCGGCGGCCAGCTCGGCGAGCGAGTACATGGCCGAGCCGTCGCCGGCGACGGCGAGCACGCGCCCGTCGATCCCGGTGCGTCCCTGGTGGGCCAGGCCCACCGCGCCGCCGAACGCGGCCGGGAACCCGTAGCCGAGTCCCCCGGCGCCCTGCGCCGAGTGGAACTCGCCGTCCTGCGCGTCCCAGCAGTTCCATGCCCAGTAGGCGGCGATGGTCATGTCCCAGTACGTCTGCATGGTCGACGGGACGGCGGCGCGGATGTCCGCCAGGAGCCGGCGCTCCACGCCGAGGTCCTGGGCGTCGAGGCGGGCGGTGATGCGCGCGTTGACGTCGGCGACCACCTCGGCGGGGGTGCGGCCGTGCCAGACGGCGGCGTCCCGCGCCACCGAGCCCGACTCGCGCAGGGCGGCGGCGAGGGCCTGGAGCGCCTGGCCGGCGTCGGCCCGGACGCCGAGGGTGGGGTGGTTGGTCTCGAGGACGCGCGGCTCGGCGTCGACCTGGATGAGGCGGCCGCGGGGCTCGAGCGTGAAGTAGTTGGAGGTGACCTCGCCGAGCGAGGAGCCGACGACGAGGAGCACCTCGGCGTCCTCGAGCAGGTCCGTGACGAGGCGGTCCTCGACCCAGCCGCCGAGGCTGAGCGGGTGTTCCCACGGGAAGGCGGTGTTGCCGCCCGGCGAGCAGACCACGGGGGCCTGGAGCAGCTCCGCGACCTCCCGCAGGCTCTCCATCGCGGCCCGGCCGGAGCGGCGCACACCGCCGCCGGCCACGATCGCCACCCGCCCGGCCCCGCGCAGCCAGCGCACGACCTCGGCCACGAGCTCGGCGCGCGGCGGATGGTCGTAGGGCACGGCCCGGGCGTCCTGCACCGGGGGCACCATGACCTCGCCGAGCAGCACGTCCTGCGGGATCTCCACCCACACCGGCCCCTGCGGCACGGTGACGGCCTCGGCCCACGCGTCCTGGATGGCCGAGGGGATGCCCGAGGCGTGGTGGACCGTGAACTGGGCCTTGGTGACGCCGCGGCCCGAGAGCGTCTCTGACCGGGAATTCCGGGGCCTGCGGTCCTCCAATGCCCGCACGATGGCCGAGGCCAGGCGGTGCGGCGGCGGGCAACCCTTCCCGCGGGCTCGCCCCGGCCCCTAGTGTCTCCGTACAGCCCGGGACCGGGACTCCCCCTCGGGTTCGCCCCGTCTCTCGCCCCGTCGGGGGCGTCGTTGGAGACAGAAAGGCAACAGTTTCATGACCACCAAGAACCGCGCCGTGGCATTCCACGGCATCAAGGACGTGCGCGTCGACGAGCTGGACTTCCCCAAGCTGGAGATGCCCGACGGCTCCGCTGCCCCGCACGGCGTCATCCTCAAGATCGTCGCCACCAACATCTGCGGCAGCGACCTGCACATCTACCGCGGCTCCTTCCCCGTGCCCGAGGGCATGGTGCTGGGTCACGAGATGACCGGCCAGGTGCTGGAGGTCGGCAGCGACGTCCAGTTCCTGAAGGAGGGCGACCTCGTCTCCGTGCCGTTCAACGTGGCCTGCGGCCGCTGCCGCAACTGCCGCGCCGGCCACACCGAGATCTGTGAGACCGCCAACCCGGAGCAGGCGTGCGCCGCCTACGGCTTCAATCTGGGCAACTTCCAGGGCGGACAGGCCGAGTACCTGTTCGTGCCGTACGCCGACTTCCAGCTGCTGCGCTTCCCGGACCAGGAGCAGGCGATGGAGAAGATCCTGGATCTGGCCGTGCTCTCGGACATCCTCCCCACGGCGTTCCACGGTCTCATGGCGGCCGGCGCCAAGCCCGGCTCCACCGTCTACATCGCCGGCGCCGGCCCCGTGGGCCGGTGCGCCGCGGCCGCCGCTCGACTGCTGGGCGCCTCGTGCATCATCGTGGGCGACCAGGACGCCTCGCGGCTGGAGCTGGTGCGCAAGCACGGCTGCGAGACCATCGACCTCTCCGTCACGGAGAACCTGCAGGACGCCGTGAACGACATCCTCGGCGAGCCGATGGTGGACTGCGCGGTGGACTACGTCGGCTCCGAGGCCCACGGCCTGGGCTCCGAGTCCGATGAGATGCAGCCGATCGCCGCCGTGAACCAGGTCCTGGACATCACCCGTCCGGGCGGCGCCACGGGCATCATCGGCATCTACGGGCCGGACCCGATCGCGGAGACGAAGGCCGAGCAGGAGGGCACCTTCCCGGTGGACTTCGGCAAGGCCTGGATCAAGTCGCCCCACATCATCGGCGGACAGGCGCCCATCATGCGCTACAACCGCCAGCTGATGATGTCGATCCTGTGGGACCGGATGCCGTACCTGACGGAGATGGTCAACCCGCGCGTGATCAGCCTGGACGAGGCACCCCAGGCCTACGCGGAGTTCGACCAGGGCTCCGTGGACAAGTTCATCATCGACCCCCACGGCATGATCGCCCGCTGAGCGGTCCGCCTCCGGAGGCACGACGGCGCCCCTCACCTGCCCGCGCAGGTGAGGGGCGCCGTCGTCGTCCGCGGATCAGGCCGCGTGCAGCAGCGTGGCGGTGATCCCGAGGACCGCCAAGCCCACCACCAGCGCGACCATGCAGGCCACCGACGCCAGGGCCGGCCGGGCCTGCTCCCGCGCGATCCCGTCCGCCTGCGCCACATAGCGCCGGCGCTGCGTGGCCAGCACCGCCGCCCCGCCGACGGCCGCCACCACCGCAGGCCCGAACGCCCACGCGCCGACGGCCGGCCACCACCTCAGGAACGTGAGGCTGAGGACGCCCAGCGCCAGGACCGTGCGGCCCCAGCTCATCACGGTGCGCTCGGGCTGCAGCCCGGGGTCGTGGTGCAGGCGCATCGCCTCAGCCCCGCGGCAGGACGACGGCGAGCATCAGCACCACGACGGCGAGGACGACACCCCCCGCGAGGACCGGGACGATCAGTGGCAGCGGCAGCGGACGGCCGCGGCGCATCGCGCGCTCCACCCGGAGCCATCGCGCACCCGCGCCCAGGGCGAGCAGCGCCGCCAGGACGAGCAGCACCGTGCTCAGCGCCACCCGAACCGGTGGCGCGAAGAGGGCTCCGGTGAACGCCTCCACCGCGACCCCGCCGGCCAGCAGCGCCAGAGCCGTCCGGACCCAGGCCAGGAACGTACGCTCGTTGGCGAGCGTGAACCGGGGGTCCGGCTCGTCCCCACCCGCCAGGAGGCGGTGCTGCCAGGCCGGCCGGCCGCCGTCGTACGCGGCGGCCTCGGGGCCGTCGGGGGTCTCCGCTGCGTCCATGCGGCCATGGTAGCGGCGGCGTAGACTGGCCGGTCGAGCGCGCCCAGCCGCCGCGGCCCGCGACGGCGGCGCCCCATCCGCATCCCGCCCGTCCGATGGAGCCCCATGAGTCCCGCCCATGCCGCCACCCCCGCGGCACTCCCCGAACCCACCCGTGAACAGGTCCGACGCTGGCGCCGCTACCTCGCCGACGAGATCGCCGAGGGCCAGATCTACCGCGACATCGCCGCCAGCAAGGACGGCGTCGAGCGGGACATCCTCATCGGCCTGGCCGAGGCGGAGAAGCGGCACGAGGAGCACTGGCGCGCGCTGCTCGGCGAGCACGCCGCGCACCCCCCGCGCCCCTCCGTGCACCGCATCCTGCTGCGCGCCCTGGCCCGCGTGTTCGGCTCCGTGTTCGTCCTCGCCCTGGCCCAGCGCGCCGAGTCGGACACCCCCTACGCCAAGGACCAGGACGCGACCGAGCACATGGCCGCGGACGAGCAGATCCACGAGGAGGTCGTCCGCGGGCTCGCCTCCCGGGGGCGCGAGCAGCTGGCCGGCTCCTTCCGCGCGGCCGTGTTCGGCATGAACGACGGCCTCGTGTCCAACCTCGCCCTGGTCATGGGCATCGGCGCGACGGGCGTGGCCTCATCCGTCGTCCTGTTCACGGGTGTGGCGGGCCTGCTGGCCGGCGCCCTGTCCATGGCGGCCGGCGAGTACGTGTCCGTGCGGTCCCAGCGCGAGCTGCTCGAGGCGTCCTCGCCGACCCAGATCACCCTCGAGGCCGCCGAGCACCTCGACCTGGACCGGAACGAGCTGGAGCTGGTGTACCTGGCGCGCGGCATGACCCCGGAGGACGCCAAGCACCGCGCGCTCGAGCGCCTCGGCTACCTCTCCTGCGACTGCAACCCGCAGTTCTCCGCCCGCCCGGACGGCTCGAAGGGCCCCGTGGACCACTCGGAGTCCTTCGCTGAGATCGGCTCGGCGTGGGGCGCGTCCCTCTCCAGCTTCTGCTTCTTCGCCTCGGGCGCGCTGATCCCGATCCTCCCGTACCTGTTCGGCATGACCGGCCTGGGGGCGCTCGTCGTCGCCGCGGTCCTGGTGGGCATCGCCCTGCTGTTCACCGGCGGCGTCGTGGGCCTGCTCTCCGGCTCCTCCCCGCTGTGGCGCGGCCTGCGCCAGCTGATGATCGGCTACGGCGCCGCCGCCGTGACCTATCTGCTCGGCCTGCTGGTCGGCGGCAGCATCGGCTGACGGATCCCCGCCCCGGCACACGACGACGCCCCCTCCCTTCCACGTGGAAGGCGAGGGGGCGTCGTCGTCAGGCGCTCAGCCCGGGATCAGCGGGGCTCAGAGGCCCTTCATGATCTCGCGCATGAGGTCGGCGGTCTCGGAGGGGGTCTTGCCCACCTTCACGCCGGCGGCCTCGAGGGCCTCCTTCTTGGCCTGGGCGGTGCCGGCGGAGCCGGACACGATGGCACCCGCGTGGCCCATGGTCTTGCCCTCGGGGGCGGTGAAGCCGGCCACGTAGCCGACGACCGGCTTGGTGACGTTGGCCTTGATGAACTCGGCCGCGCGCTCCTCGGCGTCGCCGCCGATCTCGCCGATCATCACGATGGCCTTGGTCTCCGGGTCGGCCTCGAACGCCTCGAGGGCGTCGATGTGGGTGGTGCCGATGACCGGGTCGCCGCCGATGCCGATGGCGGTGGAGAAGCCGAAGTCCTTCAGCTCGTACATCATCTGGTAGGTCAGCGTGCCGGACTTGGACACCAGGCCGATGGGGCCGGAGCCGGTGATGGTGGCCGGGGTGATGCCGGCCAGGGCCTCGCCCGGGGTGATGATGCCGGGGCAGTTCGGGCCGATGATGCGGGTCTTCGGCTTGCCGTCCTCGCCGGTCTTCGACTGGGACAGGGCGAAGAACTCCGCGGAGTCCTGCACCGGGATGCCCTCGGTGATGACCACGAGCAGCGGGATCTCGGCCTCGATGGCCTCGATGGCGGCGTCCTTGGCGAAGGCCGGCGGCACGAAGGCCACGGACACGTCCGCGCCGGTCTTCTCCATGGCCTCGGCCACGGAGCCGAACACGGGCAGCTCGACGGCGTTGCCGTCCTCGTCCTCGTGGGACACGGTGGTGCCGGCCTTGCGGGCGTTCACGCCGCCCACGATGTTCGTGCCGGCCTTGAGCATGAGGCGGGTGTGCTTGGTGCCCTCGCCGCCGGTGATGCCCTGGACGATGACCTTGGAGTCCTTGTTCAGGTAGATCGACATAGCTGTTTCCTCAGTCTTTCCGAACGGTCAGTTCGCGGAGTGGGCGAGCTCGGTGGCCTTGTCGGCGCCCTCGTCCATGGTGGCGGCCAGGGTGACCAGCGGGTGGTCGGCCTCCTGCAGGATGCGGCGGCCCTCCTCCACGGCGTTGCCGTCCAGGCGCACGACCAGCGGCTTGGTGGCGGAGTCGCCCAGGATCTCGAGGGCCTTGACGATGCCGTTGGCGACGGCGTCGCACGCGGTGATGCCGCCGAAGACGTTCACGAACACGGACTTGACCTGCTCGTCGCCCAGGATGACGTCGAGGCCGGCGGCCATGACCTCGGCGTTCGCGCCGCCGCCGATGTCGAGGAAGTTCGCGGGCTTGACGCCGCCGTGGTTCTCGCCGGCGTAGGCGACGACGTCCAGGGTGGACATGACGAGGCCGGCGCCGTTGCCGATGATGCCGACCTGGCCGTCGAGCTTGACGTAGTTGAGGTCGTTGGCCTTGGCCTTGGCCTCCAGCGGGTCCTCGGTGGTCTTGTCCACGAGGCCGGCGTGGTCGGCCTGGCGGAACTCGGCGTTGTCGTCCAGGGAGACCTTGCCGTCGAGGGCGAGGATCGTGCCGTCGCCGGTCTTCACGAGCGGATTCACCTCGACGAGCGTGGCGTCCTCGTTCTTGAAGACCTCGCCCAGCTTCACGATGACGGCGGCGACGTCGGCGCGCAGCTCCTCGGGGAAGCCGGCCTCGGCGACGATCGTGTCCGCGGTGGCCTGGTCGAGGCCGGTCAGGGCGGAGACGGGCACCTTGGCGAGGGCCTCGGGGCGCTCCTCGGCGAGCTGCTCGATCTCCATGCCGCCCTCGACGGAGCACATGGCGAGGTAGGTGCGGTTGGCGCGGTCCAGCAGCACGGAGAAGTAGTACTCCTCGGCGATGTCGGCGCCCTGGGCGATCATGACCTTGTTGACGGTGTGGCCCTTGATGTCCATGCCGAGGATGGCCTTGGCGTGCTCGTAGGCCTCGTCGGCCGTCTTGGCGACCTTCACGCCGCCGGCCTTGCCGCGGCCGCCGACCTTCACCTGCGCCTTGACGACGGTCACGCCGCCGATCTTCTCCGCTGCGGCCTTGGCCTCTTCGGGGGTCTCGGCGACGATGCCCTGCAGCACGGGGACCCCGTGCTTCTCGAACAGATCGCGCGCCTGGTACTCATACAGGTCCACGGTGGGTGTCCTTCTCAGTCGAAGACTTGGGTACTGCCGACGCGCGTCCTGTGTGACCACGCCGGCCTCGGCGCCGCCGCCCCCCGGGAGCGTGCGTGCGCAGGGCACGGCGCAGCGGCGGACGACGGCGTTCCAGCGCCCACTCTAGTGCACCCGACCGACCGTTCGGAGGCCTGCCTCCCCCGTCCCGGCGCGGAATTCCGGGGGCGCCTCAGCCCTCCACGCGGGTCAGCGGGGCGTAGCGCAGCAGCAGGCGCTTCTGCGCCCCGGTGGCGTCGAAGGTCACCGTGGCCACGGTCTTGTCCCCCGTCCCGGCGACGGCGTCCACGCGCCCGGCCCCGAACGTCGCGTGCTCCACGCGGTCCCCCGCGGAGAGCGCCACGACCTCCTTCTGGGGCTGCACCCGGGACGGCGCGCGGCCGCGCACCACCGAGGACGGCACGGTGAGGTCGGCGGCCTCCTCGCCGCGGGTGAGCCGCTGCGGGCGGTTCGAGGCGAGCCCGCCCCCGACGCCGCCCGCGGCCCGGTCGCCCCAGGCCCCGGTCATGGAGCCGCGCCGGGCCGAGCCCGACCCGCCCCCGGAGAAGCGGTTCGCGTAGCGGGAGGTGCCCGCGCCGGCGAGGCTGGTCAGGCCCCCGAAGGAGCGGTCCGTGCCGGCGCGCTCCCACTCGATCAGCTCATCGGGGATCTCCCCGAGGAACTGGCTCGGCGGGTTGAACTGGTGCTGGCCCCACAGGGAGCGGGCCTCGGCGCGGGAGAGGTGGAGGCGGCGTCGGGCGCGGGTGATGCCCACGTAGGCCAGGCGGCGCTCCTCCGCCATCTCCTTCTCGTCCGTGAGGGAGCGCGAGTGCGGGAACACGCCGTGCTCCATGCCCGTGAGGAACACCACGGGGAACTCCAGACCCTTGGCGGTGTGGAGGGTCATGAGCGTGACCTGGCCCTGCTGCTCGGCCAGCTCCTCCCCCTCGACGTCCGGGGCGGCGGGCAGCTGGTCCGCGTCCGCCACGAGCGCCACCTGCTCGAGGAAGTCGGTGAGGGTGCCCCCGGGGGTGCCCTTCTCGAACGCGCGGACCACGGCCACGAGCTCACCGAGGTTGTCCGCGCGGGACTCGTCCTGCAGGTCCTCGGACTCGCGGAGGGCGGCAAGCATGCCGGACTGCTCGAGGACAGCCTCCAGCACGGTGGCGGGCCCGGCGGACTCGGCCACCTGGGCGAGGTCGTCCATCAGTTGCACGAAGCCCTGGACGGCCTTGAGCGAGCGGGTGGCCATGCCCGGGGCGTTCTCCGCGTCGCGGAGCGCCGTGAAGAACGGCACCCGGTTGCGCTCGGCCCACGCGGCGACGGCGCCCTCGGCCCGGTCCCCGATGCCCCGCTTGGGCTCGTTGAGGATGCGGCGGACGTTGACGTCGTCGTCGGGGTTGACGATCACCCGCAGGTAGGCGAGCGCGTCCTTGATCTCCTTGCGGTCGTAGAACCGGGTGCCGCCGATGACGCGGTACGGGATGCCGCGGGTGACCAGGCGCTCCTCGAGCGCACGGGACTGCGCGTTGGTCCGGTAGAACACGGCGACGTCGGCGGGCCGGATCCCCTCCTCGTCCTGCAGGCGATCGATGGTGGAGGCGATCCACTCGGCCTCCGCGGACTCGTTCTCCGCGGCGTAGCCGATGATCCGCGGGCCCTCGCCCTCGGCGGTCCACAGGTCCTTCTTGCGGCGGTCCGGGTTGTGCGCGATCACCGCGTTGGCGGCGTCCAGGATGGTCTGCGTGGAGCGGTAGTTCTGCTCCAGCTTGATGGTGGCGGCGTCCGTGAAGTCCTGCTCGAACTCCACGATGTTGCGGATGTCTGCCCCACGGAACGCGTAGATGGACTGGTCCGAGTCGCCGACGACGGTCAGCTCGCCGCCCGGGGTGTCCACGCCCTCCGGCTCGCCGGCCGGGCCGGAGAGCAGCCGGATGAGGCGGTACTGGGCGTGGTTGGTGTCCTGGTACTCGTCCACGAGCACGTGGCGGAACCGGCGGCGGTAGCCGTCCAGCACCCGCGGGAACGCCTCGAACATGTGGACGGTCATGCCGATCAGGTCGTCGAAGTCCAGCGCGTTGGCCTGGCGCAGGCGCGCCGTGTACTCCGTGTAGACGGCGGCCACGGCCCGACCCCACGGGTCCCCCTCGGCCACCCGCGAGGCGTGGTCCTCCGGGTCCACGAGCTCGTTCTTCAGGGCGCTGATCCGGCTCAGCAGCGCCTTGGGGGCGAACCGCTTGGGGTCCAGGTCCTGCACCTTGGCGATCTGCGTGACGAGGCGCAGGGAGTCCGCGGAGTCGTAGATGGTGAACGTGGACTTCAGCCCGATGTTCGCCGCCTCGTTGCGCAGGATCCGCACGCAGGAGGAGTGGAACGTGCTGATCCACATGCGCCGGGCGGTGTCCCCGATCAGCCCGGCGATGCGCTCACGCATCTCCGCGGCCGCCTTGTTGGTGAACGTGATGGCCAGGACCTCGTGCGGGCGCGCGCGACCGGTGGCCAGCAGCCACGCGATCCGGTGCGTCAGCACGCGGGTCTTGCCCGAGCCCGCGCCCGCCACGATCAGCAGGGGGCTGCCCGTGTGCTGCACCGCCGCCGCCTGCTGCGGGTTCAGGCCCTCGACGAGCCCCTCCGGGGTGAGCGGCCCCGCGGAGGGGGCGCCGGCGTCGCGCCCCGCGCCCCACGCGCCGGCCTCGGGGTCCGCCGCCCGGGTCACCGCCGTGGGCACCAGCCCGGGCAGGGCCGTCTCCGGATCCGCGGGGCGGGTCCGGGGGGCGAAGAGGGGGTCGCGTCCGAGGGAGGAGAAGAGGTCAGCCATGGCGCGCTCCAGTCTAGGTGCGGCCGCGGACCCGGTACGGGGGCGCCCGCGGCGCCTGGGAGAATGGGCGCCAGCCCGTCACCAGCCAGGAGTGAGCGACCCCGTGTCCAAGAAGCAGAAGAAGTCCCGCCCCGCCCGCACCGGCTCGAGCGCCGCGCCCACCGCCGAGCCCCGTCGCGCCGGCCTGCACGACGTCTCCCCGCGCGCGGACCTCGCCGACGCCGCCCAGCAGGAGGGAAGCCCGGCGATGCTCATCACCGCGCTGATCGGCACCACGCTGTTCATCGGGGCCTACTTCCACCTGCTGGTCCTCCAGCAGATGACCCAGCTCACCGGCGGGCTGGCCATGCCGGACTCGATGCTCTTCTACGGCCAGGACCACGTCGCCGCCCTGTCCGCCGTGATGGACGACGCCGCCCGCGGCCAGCTCAACTGGGTGCACAAGACCGCCGGCGTGATCTTCGCCGTGGCGGTGGCCCTCACCGTGGCCGCCGTGGGCGCCTGGCGGCTGAAGCCCGTGGCCGCGAAGTGGGGGGCGCTCGCCCTCGGCGTCCTGTTCGCGGTGGTGGACATCTGGGAGGGACTCGCGATCGAGGCGGCCATCGCCGCCGGCGGCCCCGGCACGGGCCTGGCCGCCACGCTCACCGCGATCCGCTGGGTGCTGCTCGCGGTGATCACGGTGGCCGTGGTCGTGATGCTGTGGGCCGGGCGGCGTCGTCGCCCGCGCACCTGAGGCGCCCACCCCACCAGACCGCGCATCCCGCCAGACCGGCCGACCGGCTAGACTGGCCGACCGGACCGGACGCCGGTCCCCCGCCTCAGTAGCTCAGTTGGATAGAGCGACCCTCTCCTAAAGGGTAGGCCGTCGGTTCGATTCCGGCCTGGGGCACCAGATCCTCGCCCGCACGGCTCACGCGCCCTCCGCGAACTGCGTCGTGTACAGCTCCGCGTAGCGCCCGCCGGCCGCCAGCAGCGCGGCATGCGGCCCCCGCTCCACGATCCGCCCGCCCTCGACCACGAGGATCTCGTCCGCGTCCCTCACGGTGGACAGCCGGTGCGCGATCACGACGGCCGTCCGCCCGGCCAGCGCTTCCCGCAGGGCCTCCTGGATGGCGCGCTCGTTGGTGGAGTCCAGGGCCGCCGTCGCCTCGTCCAGGACCACGACGCGCGGTGCCGCCAGCAGCAGGCGCGCGATGGTCATGCGCTGGCGCTCGCCACCGGAGAGGCGGTAGCCGCGCTCGCCGACCACGGTGTCCAGCCCGTCCGGCAGGGACTCGACCACACCGCGCAGGCGGGCGCGGTCCACGGCGTCCCAGACCTCGGCGTCGGTGGCGGCCGGGCGGGCGAGCAGCAGGTTCCCGCGCACGGTGTCGTGGAACAGGTGCCCGTCCTGGGTCACCATGCCCACGGCGCGGTGCAGGTCCGCGAACGCCATGTCCCGCACGTCCACCCCGCCCAGCCGCACGGCGCCGGAGGTGACGTCGTACAGCCGGGTCACCAGCGAGGCGATGGTGGACTTGCCCGCGCCGGAGGAGCCGACCAGCGCGACGGTCCGGCCCGCGGGCACGTCCACGTCGACGCCGTGGAGCACCTCCTCCCCGCCGCGGGTGTCCAGCACCGCCACCTCCTCGAGCGAGGCGAGGGACACCTCCTGCGCGGACGGGTACGCGAAGTGCACGTCATCGAGGGTCACGGCCAGGGGCCCGTCCGGCACGGGGACGGGGTGCGCCGGCTCCGTGATCAGCGGCTCCAGGTCGAGCACCTCGAAGACCCGCTCGAAGCTCACCAGGGCGCTCATGATCTCGATGCGCGCGTTGGCCAGGGAGGTCAGCGGCGCGTAGAGGCGGGTGAGGAGCAGGGCCATCGTGACGACGTCGCCGGCGTCCAGCGTGCCCGCGATGGCCTGCAGCCCCCCGACGCCGTAGACCGCCGCGAGGGCGAGCGCGGAGACCAGGGTGAGCAGGGTGGTGAACACGGCCTGGCGTACGGAGATGTCCACGCCGGTGGCGCGCACCCGGTCCGCGCGGCGGGCGAACTCGGCCGACTCCGCGCCGGGCTCGCCGAAGAGCTTGATCAGGGTGGCGCCGGGCGCGGAGAACCGCTCCGTCATCTGGTCGCCCATGGCGGCGTTGTGCCCGGCGCGCTCCCGAGAGAGCGCGGCGAGCCGGCCGCCCACCATCCGGGCCGGGACCAGGAACAGGGGCAGCAGCACCAGGGAGAGCAGGGTGATCTGCCAGCTGGTGGCGAGCATGACCGCCAGCGTCAGCGCCAGCGAGACGGCGTTGGCCACCACCCCGGAGAGGGTGCGGGAGATGGCGGACTGGGCGCCGATCACGTCGTTGTTCAGGCGCGAGACCAGCGCACCCGTGCGGGTGCGCTGGAAGAAGGCCACGGGCATGCGCTGCACGTGGTCGAACACCCGGGTGCGCAGGTCGTAGATGACCCGCTCCCCCAACCCGGAGGAGAGCCACTTGGTGAACACGCTCAGCGCCGCGTCCGCGAGCGCGACCGCCGCGATCAGCAGGGCCAGGCGCACCACGAGGGCCCGGTCGGTGCCGCCCGTGATGGCGTTCACCACGTCGCCCGCGAGCACCGGGGACGCCACGCCGAGCACGGCGCTCACCACGGAGGCGGCGACGAACACGATGAGGCGGGCACGGTACTGCGCGGCGAACGCGACGGTGCGCCGCACGGTGCCGGGGGCCAGCGGCTGCGGCGCCGTGCCCCCGCGCTGCAGGCGCATCATCGAGACGCGCGCCACGGACTCCATGCTCATGGGGGTCTCCTGCTCCTCCGGGCCGAAGCCCCCAGTCTACGAGCGGCGCTCAGGCGGCGAACTGCAGCCAGCCCTCCCACGCGGGGGCGGGCCGCTCCAGCTCCCGCAGCCGCCATTGGACCCCGCAGGGCCGCGTCGGGACCACGCGCAGCCGCCAGCCGAGGGCGTCGAGGGAGCGGTCCGCCTTGGCGGAGTTGCAGCGCAGGCAGCAGGCCACGAGGTTCTCCCAGGTGTTCTGCCCGCCGCGCGAGCGGGGGTGGACGTGGTCCACGGTGGTGGCGTGGGCGCCGCAGTAGGCGCAGCGGTGGCCGTCCCGGCGGAGCACGCCCTTGCGGGAGACGGCGGCGGCGTCGGCGTGAGGCACGCGCACGTACTGGTGGAGGAGGATCACCAGCGGCCGGCCCCACGCGCGGGTGGGGCTGTGCATGGGCGCGTCGCCGTCCTCGAGCACGCTGGCCTTCCCCGTGGCGACGAGCAGCAGCGCCCGGCGGTCGGAGACCACCGAGACGGGTTCGTAGCCGGCGTTGAGGACGAGTGTGCGCATGACGGACCTCGGGGGATGGCGGGCGGGGCTGCACGGGCTTCTGACCCTCAGGGTAGGTCCGCCCCCGCGGGTCCGCGGCGTGTCCGTCGACGGCGGCCCGGAGTCTTCACCGGCCCGTCATCCGCGCGTCAGCCGGTGGACGCGCGACGGTGGAGTCAGAGGCGCTGCACCCACACGTGCGCGGCGGTGCCGGCCGACAGCTCGAGGGCCTCGGCGGAGCCCTCCCCCTGCACGCGCACGTAGCCGGCCTCCAGCGCCGGCTGCGCCTCGAGCACGCCGCCCGGGAGCACACCCGCGTCCTGCAGCTCGGCCAGCAGCTCCGGGTCCGCCTGCACACCCTCGGAGAGGCTGCCCACGCGGAAGCGCCCCGGCGTCGCCGCCGCCGTGGCCAGCGGCTCCCCCGCCAGGCCGAGGTCCCGGCTCCACTCGCCGGCGGACTGCGCCTCGGGCCGCGGGGGGATCGGGGTGCCGTACGGGGTGGCCGTCGGGTTCTCCAGCACCTCCAGCAGGCGCTGCTCCACGCGGTCGCTCATCACGTGCTCCCAGCGGCAGGCCTCATCGTGCACATAGGCCCAGTCCAGGCCGATCACGTCGGACAGCAGCCGCTCGGCCAGGCGATGCTTGCGCAGCACGGCCACGGCGCGCTCACGCCCCTCGTCGGTGAGCAGCAGGCGGCGGTCCGATCCCACGTGCACCAGGCCGTCGCGCTCCATGCGCGCCACGGTCTGCGAGACGGTGGGGCCGGAGTGCTCCAGGCGCTCGACGATGCGGGCGCGCAGGGGGACGGTGCCCTCCTCCTCGAGCTCGAGGATGGTCCGGAGATACATCTCCGTGGTGTCGATCAGGTCCGTCATCGCGCCGTCCTCTTTCCCGCTGACTGGTCCCGGCCATCCTAGTCGGGAGCCGCGTCACGTTCGCGGGCGGCGATCGGGGCGGCGGGAGAATGGGCAGGGCCACCGACGCCCCGCCACAGGAGGACCCCATGACCGACCCCACCGCGATCACCATCCCCCCGGAGATGCTCCCCCAGGACGGCCGGTTCGGCGCCGGCCCCTCCAAGGTGCGCCCCGAGCAGCTGCAGGCGCTGCAGGAGGCCGCCGGCCTGCTGGGCACCTCCCACCGCCAGAAGCCGGTGAAGGACCTGGTGGCCTCCGTCCGGGCCGGCGTCGCCGAGCTGTTCTCCGTCCCGGAGGGCTACGAGGTGGTCCTCGGCGTCGGCGGGTCCACGGCCTTCTGGGACGCCGCCGCGTTCTCCCTGGTCCGCTCGAAGGCCCAGCACCTGAGCTTCGGCGAGTTCGGCTCCAAGTTCGCCCGCGCCACGGACAACGCCCCGTTCCTCGAGGCCTCCGACATCCGCTCCTCCGAGCCGGGCACCCGCCCGCAGCCGGAGGCCGTGCCCGGCGTCGACGTGTACGCGTGGCCGCACAACGAGACCTCCACCGGCGTGTCCGCCCCCGTGGTCCGCCCCGAGGGGATCGACGACGACGCCCTCGTGGTGATCGACGCGACCTCCGCCGCCGGCGGCCTGGACGTGGACGTCTCCCAGGCGGACGTCTACTACTTCGCCCCGCAGAAGAACTTCGCCTCCGACGGCGGCCTGTGGCTCGCGCTCTTCTCCCCGCGCGCCCTGGCCCGGGTCGCGGAGATCAAGGAGTCCGGCCGCTGGATCCCGGAGTTCCTGGACCTGTCCATCGCGGTGGACAACTGCCTGAAGGACCAGACCTACAACACGCCCGCGCTGGCCACCCTCGTGATGCTCGACGCGCAGCTGCGCTGGATGAACGCGAACGGCGGGCTGGGGTTCACCACCGGTCGCACCGCGGACTCCGCCTCGCGCGTGTACGCGTGGGCCGAGGCGTCGGAGCACGCCACCCCCTACGTGGCGGACCCGGCCGAGCGCTCGAACGTGATCTGCACCGTGGACTTCGACGACGCCGTGGACGCCGCGGCCGTCGCCCAGGCCCTGCGCGCCAACGGCGTGGTCGACGTGGAGCCCTACCGCAAGCTCGGCCGCAACCAGCTGCGCATCGCGACGTTCGCCGCGATCGACCCGGAGGACGTCACCGCCCTGCTGGCCTGCATCGACCACGTGGTCGCCCGGCTCGGCTGATCCCTCCCCGGGCGCCACGACGCCCCGCCTCCCGGCCGTGCGGGCCGAAGGGCGGGGCGTCGTCGTGCCCGGCGTCGTGCGGGCTCAGCCGGCGTCGGGGACGCGGCCCTCGGCCACGGCGGCGAGCCGCTCGCGCTCCTCGGCGCTGACGCGGTCCGCGTAGGGCACCCACGCGGGTGCGACGACGGCGCCCTCCCCTGCCTCCAGGCCGGTCTCGCAGACCGTGACCTTCTTGGCGCGGGGGGCGCGGGCGATCGTGGAGTACCAGACCCAGCCCGTGTAGCCGGGCACCTCCGCCGCGAAGCGGTGGGTCATCAGGCGGTCGTCGTCCACCGTGACGCCCAGGTGCGGACCGACCTGGCCCTCCTCCGCCAGCTCCGTCAGGGCGGCGCGGGCCTCGTCGACGGCGGCCGCCAGCAGCTCGTCGCGCTTGGGGGCCCGGCGGCGCGGGGCGCGCGCCGAGGCCGCGGGGGCGGCGTCGGCGGCCGGTCCGGCGGGCGCGACGGCAGGGGCCTGCTCGGGGGTGTGGGTCTGCCCGGAGGTGTCGGTCTGCCCCGGGGTGTCGCTGTGCTCGGTCATCGTGCTCACGCCTCGAGGTCGTCGGCCACGCGCCGCAGCACGGCGGCGATCTTCTGCGCCTGGGCGCGCTGGGGGTAGCGGCCGCGGCGCAGGCCGTTGGAGGTCTGGTCGAGGACCTTGATGAGGTCCTCCATCAGCACCGCCATCTTCTCCGGGGAGGGCCGGTGGTTGCGCACCACGGAGGGGGCGTCGTCGAGGACCTCCACAGTGAGCGCCTGCTTGCCGCGGCGTCCCTCCGCCACGCCGAGCTCCACGCGGGTCCCGGAGCGCAGGTCGGAGACCCCGGCGGGGAGCGCGGCGGCGGGGACGTGCACCTCCTCGCCGTCGTCGGTCTGGGCGAAGCCGAACCCCTTGGCGGAGTCGTAGAACTTGATGCGGCCCGTGGGCATCGCTGGGCACCTGCCTTACTGAGTCGGGGCGTCCTGCGGCGGGGCGGCGCGACGCGGGGCGCCGGGGGTCTCCGACCGGTGCGGCCGCAGCGGGCCGCGGCATCGGCGGGACCGTCCGGGCGCGGCCTCGCAGGCCGCGGACGTGGGTCTGATCGTCCAGGATACCCGGACTACAGTGGATCCGTGCCCTCCCCCCGGACCTCCCCGCAGCCCCGTCCCGACGCCGCCCCCGCCCCCTCCGGCGCCCGCCGCGCCCTGCGTGTGCTGCTGACGGCCGGCGTCGTCCTGACCGTGGTCTCGGGGCTGGGGCTGCTGGGGGCGCTGGCCGCGTACTTCCTGCACGCCACCCCGGCGTTCCTGCCGGCGCTGTACGCCGTGAGCCTGTTCGGCCTGCCCCTGGGGTTCACCCTGATGGTGCTGCACGTCGTGCTCTCCGCGGTCCTCCGCGCCCGTTCCTGACGCGGCCGGGCCCGTCCCTGGGGGGTCCGTCCGCACCGGACAGGAGGTGTCCAGGAATCGTCCAGGCGACGGTCACACACTGGAGGCATGCAGTCCCAGACACCCGAAGCCCGGCTCCTCGTCGTGGACGACGAGCCCAACATCCGCGAGCTCCTCTCCACCTCCCTGCGCTTCGCCGGATTCGAGGTGCGCGCGGCCGGCAACGGCCGTGAGGCCCTCGAGGCCGCGGAGGAGTTCCAGCCCGACCTCGCCGTCCTGGACGTCATGCTCCCGGACATGGACGGCTTCACCGTGACCCGCCGGCTGCGCGCCGCCGGCCGGCTGTTCCCCGTGGTCTTCCTGACCGCCCGGGACGGCACGGAAGACAAGGTCACCGGCCTCACCGTCGGCGGAGACGACTACGTCACCAAGCCGTTCTCCCTGGACGAGGTCGTGGCCCGCATCCGCGCCGTGCTGCGCCGGACGGCGCCGCTGGACGACGACTCGGCGGTGCTGCGCGTGGACGACCTCGAGCTCGACGACGACGCCCACGAGGTGCGCCGCGGCGGCGAGGTGGTGGACCTGTCCCCCACCGAGTTCAAGCTCCTGCGCTACCTGATGATGAACCCCAACCGCGTGCTCTCCAAGGCTCAGATCCTGGACCACGTCTGGGAGTACGACTTCAACGGGGACGCCTCCATCGTGGAGTCCTACATCTCCTACCTGCGCCGCAAGATCGACGTCGGCGGCCGGGACAAGATGATCCACACCAAGCGCGGCGTGGGGTACATGTTCCGCACCGCCGACAAGCGCTGACATGGGCCCCCGGCTGGGCGTGGCCGCCGCGCGCCTGCGCCACCCCCGCACGTGGCTGTGGGGCTGGTGGGGTGCACGGCCCCTGCGGACGAAGCTCGTGGTGATGATCACCGCGCTGATGATGGTCCTCGTGGCCGTCATCGCGCTGGTGACCGCCGTCCTGTTCCGCACCGAGCTGCTCCGCCAGCTGGACGACGACCTCTCCCACAACCGGGACGAGGTGTCCATCTACCTGACCACCATGTCCCAGACCGGCGGGTACTACACGCCGCAGCAGTCGATCCTGCGCTTCTACGGCGTCGTGTGGGACACCTCCGGCAGGGCCGTGGTGAGCACCCCGCTCATGCCCGGCGCCGACGGTCCTGCCCTGGAGGGGATGACGCCGGAACAGGTGGACGCGCAGGGCTCGGCGTCGTTCGAGGTGCCGGGCACCACGGCGGGCTCCGACGGCTGGCGGGTGCAGCTCTACCACCTGCGCAGCGGCGAGGGCTCCCTGGCCATCGCGCTGCCGCTGCACGGCGTGAGGACCTCCGTGGAGCGGGTGGTGACGCTCGTCGTGACCATCGGTCTGCTGGGGACGGCGGTGTCCGTCGTCGCCTCCAACCTGCTCGTGGAGCGGGCCTTCCGCGCCCTGAACCGGGTGGAGCGCACGGCCGCGAAGATCGCCGCCGGTGACCTGTCCCAACGCGTGGCCTACGCGCCTCCCTCGACGGAGGTGGGCCGGCTCTCCCGCTCGCTCAACGCGATGCTGGCGCACATCGAGACCGCCTTCCGGGACAAGGAGGCATCCGAGGACAAGATGCGCCGGTTCGTCCAGGACGCCTCGCACGAGCTGCGGACGCCGCTGGTGACCATCCGCGGGTTCTCCGAGCTGTACCGGCACGGCGGGATCACCCGCGAGGAGGACGTGGCGGCGGCCATGGGACGCATCGAGTCCGAGGCGGGCCGCATGCACCGGCTGGTGGAGGACCTGCTGACGCTGGCACGCCTCGACGAGCAGCGGCCCCTGGAGCACGAGCCGGTGGACCTGCTGGTCCTCGGCATGGACTCCATGATGGACGCCTCCGTGAACGCGCCGGACCGGAAGGTCAGCCTCGTCGGCCTGGACGGCGGGCCGGCCGGATCCGCCCCGCTCATGGGGGACGAGAACCGGATGCGCCAGGTCGTGGTGAACCTGATGACCAACGCCCTGCGCTACACGCCGGAGGGCACGCCCATCGAGATCGCCGTGGGCACCCGCGACGCGTTCGGCGGGGACTCCGGCGTGGACGGGACGCGCCACTCGGTGATCGAGATCCGCGACCACGGGGCCGGGGTGTCCGAGGAGGACGCCGCCCGGATCTTCGAGCGCTTCTACCGCGCGGACGCCTCCCGGCACCGCGAGACCGGCGGCACGGGGCTCGGCCTGGCGATCGTCGCGGCGATCGTGGCGCAGCACGGCGGCTCCGTGCGCCTGCTGGAGACCGAGGGCGGCGGCGCCACGTTCTCCGTGCACCTGCCCTGGGCCGCCCTGGAGGACGACGCGGACGACGACCTGGACCTGGAGGACGACGACGCGCGGCCCGGCGCCGGGGTGCCGGCGGGCCGGCCCCCCACGGGGGGGTCCACGGCCGCCGGATCCGCGGGGGCCTTGGAGACCGGTCAGCGCCGCCGGCTGGCGTGGGCGGGCGAGCGGTTCCGCCGCGCGTCGGCTGCCCGGAGGCAGGCCCAGGCGGGGACCTCTCCTGCACAGGCCGCCCGCGACGGCGCCTGATCCCCCGGCGGGTCCCTCCGCCCGGAGGGGCCCGGAACGGCCCGCCTACAGTGGGAGCCGCGGCACCCGCCGCGCTCACGACCGCCGGGGCACCCGGCGCCTGAAGAGGGGGACCACATGACCATCGTCCAGATCGACGTCGAGGACCTGCGCGCCAAGAGCGGCGCCGTGGAGGGCTCCATCGCCCGCCTGCAGACCGAGGTGAACACCATGGAGGCCAACCTCCGCCAGCTCGAAGGCACCTGGCGCGGCCAGGCCGCCGCCAACTTCCAGGGCGTGCTCACGGAGTGGCGCGCCACCCAGGCCCGCGTGGAGGAGTCCTTGGGCGGCATCCGCCGTGCCATGGACCTCGCGGCCACCCAGTACTCGGACACGGAGGCCGCCAACGCCGCGATGTTCCGGCTCTGAGCCGGGCCCGTGCCGCGCCCCGTCGCCCGCCCGGGCGGCGGGGCGCGGTCGTAGGGTGGGCGCATGGCCGTGCTCATCGATCCACCCCGCTGGCCCGCCCACGGGACCGTGTTCTCCCACCTCGTCTCCGACGCGTCGCTGGAGGAGCTGCACGGCTTCGCCGCGGCCCACGGCCTCTCCCCGCGGGCCTTCGACCTCGACCACTACGACGTCCCGGCCCACCGGCACGCCGAGCTGGTGGCCGCGGGAGCCCTCGCCGTGGACGGCGGGGAGCTGGTGCGGCGCCTGATCCGTTCGGGACTCCGGGTGCCCGCCCGCCGGCGGGACGGCCGCGCGGAGCCCGTGCTGCGGCGCCGGTGGGCCCGGCTCTTCGCGGGGACGGACGCCTCGCCGGACGCGGTCACGGCCGCCGGGGCCGAGCTGCTGGGGCGCTGGTCCGAGCCCCACCGCCGGTACCACGCCCCCGCGCACCTGCTGGCCGTCCTCCAGGCGGTGGACCTGCTCTCCGCCGCCGGGGAGGACCTCGGGCCGCACCCCCTCGCCGTGCCCCTGGCCGCCTGGCTGCACGACGCCGTCTACACCGCCGACCCCGCCCGCGGCCCCGGCGCCGACGAGGAGGACTCGGCGCGCCTGGCCGAGCGCCTGCTCGCCGCGCCCGGCCTCGCGCTGGGGGACGACGTCGTCGCCGAGACCGCCCGCCTGGTGCGCCTCACCGCCGAGCACCGCCCCGCCCCGGACGACGCCGCGGGCGCCGTCCTCTGCGACGCCGACCTCGAAGTCCTGGGCCGCGCCCCGCACGACTACGAGGCCTACGTCGACCTGGTGCGCGCCGACTTCGCCCACGTCCCGGACGAGGCCTGGCGGACGGGCCGCGCCGCCGTGCTGGAGGGGCTCCTGGGGGCGGACCGGCTCTACGCCACCGCCGCCGGCCGCGCCCGCTGGGAGGACCCCGCCCGCGCCAACCTGGAGCGCGAGCTCGCCGCCCACCGGCCAGCACTTTCGTGAAAGAAAACGTCGCTACCGTCCCGGTAGACCGGGATGGTAGCGACGTTCTCCTCAGCGAAAACGCTGGGCGTCAGCGGGTGGTCACATCATGCCGCCCATGCCGCCCATCGGGTCCATGCCCTCGGCGCCTGCGGCGGCCTTCTCCGGCTTGTCCGCCACGACGGCCTCCGTGGTGAGGAACAGGCCCGCGATGGACGCGGCGTTCTGCAGCGCGGAGCGGGTCACCTTCACCGGGTCGTTGATGCCCGCGGCCATGAGGTCCACGTACTCGCCGGTGGCGGCGTTCAGGCCGTGGCCGGACTCCAGGGACTTCACCTTGTCGGCGACCACGCCCGGCTCCAGGCCGGCGTTGAAGGCGATCTGCTTCAGCGGGGCCTCGATGGCGACCTTCACGATGTTCGCGCCGGTGGCCTCGTCGCCCTCGAGCTGCAGGCCCTCGAAGGCCTTGGCGCCCGCCTGGATCAGGGCCACGCCGCCGCCGGCGACGATGCCCTCCTCCACAGCCGCCTTCGCGTTGCGCACGGCGTCCTCGATGCGGTGCTTGCGCTCCTTGAGCTCCACCTCGGTGGCCGCGCCGGCCTTGATGACGGCGACGCCGCCGGCCAGCTTGGCGAGGCGCTCCTGCAGCTTCTCGCGGTCGTAGTCCGAGTCGGTGTTCGCGATCTCGGAGCGGATCTGGGCCACGCGGCCGGCGATCTGGTCGGCGTCGCCGGCGCCCTCGACGATGGTGGTCTCGTCCTTGGTGATGACCACCTTGCGGGCGGTGCCCAGCAGGTCGAGGGAGGCGTTCTCCAGGGACAGGCCCACCTCGGAGGAGATGACCTGGCCGCCGGTGAGGATGGCGATGTCGGCCAGCATGGCCTTGCGGCGGTCGCCGAAGCCCGGGGCCTTCACGGCCACGGACTTGAAGGTGCCGCGGATCTTGTTGACCACGAGGGTGGCCAGGGCCTCGCCCTCGACGTCCTCGGCGATGATCAGCAGCGGCTTGCCGGACTGCATGACCTTCTCCAGGATCGCCACCATGTCCTTCACGGTGGAGATCTTGGAGTTCACGATCAGGATGTACGGATCCTCGAGGACGGCCTCCTGGCGGTCCGCGTCGGTCACGAAGTAGCCGGAGATGTAGCCCTTGTCGAAGCGCATGCCCTCGGTGAGCTCGAGCTCCAGGCCGAAGGTGTTGGACTCCTCGACGGTGATGACGCCCTCCTTGCCGACCTTGTCCAGGGCCTCGGCGATGAGGGAGCCGATCTGGGCGTCGGCGGCGGAGATCGACGCGGTGGCGGCGATCTGGTCCTTGGTCTCGATCTCGCGGGCGGCGGAGAGGAGCTCGGAGGTGACGGCCTCGACGGCCTTCTCGATGCCGCGCTTCAGGGAGATCGGGTCCGCGCCGGCGGCCACGTTGCGCAGGCCCTCGCGGACCAGGGCCTGGGCCAGCACGGTGGCGGTGGTGGTGCCGTCGCCGGCCACGTCGTCGGTCTTCTTGGCGACCTCCTTGACGAGCTCCGCGCCGATCTTCTCGTACGGATCCTCGAGCTCGATCTCCTTGGCGATGGAGACGCCGTCGTTGGTGATGGTGGGGGCGCCCCACTTCTTCTCCAGGACGACGTTGCGGCCGCGCGGGCCGAGGGTCACCTTGACGGCGTCGGCGAGGGTGTTCAGACCCTTCTCCAGGCCACGGCGGGCCTCTTCGTCGAATGCGATGGTCTTGGCCATGATGCAGTCCTTTCTGGACGGGTGCTTCGATTCGTGCCTGACCCGCAGCGGTGCCCGCGACGGACGGCCCCGGACCGGGGCCTCACCGATGGAGCAGGTCCTCCACCTCGGGCGGCCGCCGGCCGGGTACTGCTGGCAGTCGCACCGCGGGAGTGCTAGCCCCATTATGAGCACTCACCACCGGAGAGTGCAAAGCCCGCGGGCGCCCTGCGACGCCGTTCCGCAGGGGGCGAAAAGGGCCCCCGTCCGCGCCTCCTTCCGGAGCGCGGGCGGGGGCCCGGGACGGCCTGCGCGCGTCAGCGCACCGGCCGCCTGCGTGGGTCAGCGCACGACGACGACGGCGATGCCCGGCACCTGCAGGTTCGGCACCTGCTGCACCGGCATGCCCAGCTCACGGCCGACGGCCTCGGCGGCCGCCCGCTTGTCCGCGCCGTTGTACATCACCGTGTTCGAGGTGACGCGGAAGCCCGGCCAGTTGTCCGCGGTGACGCGGGTGTAGCCCGCGCCCGTGAGACGGTCGGCGTAGGAGGCGGCCAGGCCGTTCCTGCGGGTGGCGTTGTAGACGTTCACCGGGGTGGACTTCACGGCCCGATCCGCGGACTCCTGGGCCGCAGCGGACCGGGAGGCCGCGGCCGAACGGGACGCCTCCGCCGACCGGGACGCCTCCGCAGAACGGGACGCCTCCGCCGACCGGGACGCCTCCGCAGAGCGGGAGGCCTCGGCCGAACGGGACGCCTCGGCGGCGCGGGAGGCGTCCGCGGCGGCCTGCGCCGACTCGGACGCGGCACGCTCACGGGCGGCGGCGTCGGCGGAGGAGGCGTCGGCCGCGGCCTGCGCGGACTCGGAGGCGGCGCGGGCGGCGTCGTCGCGGGAGCGCTGCGCGTCCGCGGCGGCCTGGGAGGACTCCGCGGCAGCCTGGGAGGACTCGGCGGCGGCGCGGGACTCGACGGCCGCGTCGGAGGAGGGGGCCGCGGCGGACTCGGCGCCCGCGTCGGACGACGGGGCCGCCGGGGCGGCGGAGTCGGGGCCGGCGGAGGACGAGGCGTCGGAGCTCGGCGCGTCCGACGAGGACGAGGAGGCGTCGGCGGCGGGCTCGGAGGAGGAGGACGACGACGCGGCGCCGGCGACGGGCTTGTCGTCCCCGCCGTTCAGGCGCGGGAGCACCAGGCCCAGGAACAGGCCGACGAGCAGGACGGCGGCGGCGGCCGCCAGGAGCCACTTCAGGATGCCGCCGCCGGCAGCCGCCTCGGTACCGGCGGCGGTGGCGCCGGCGGCACCGGCGGCGGCCGGGGCCGCGGCGAACGACTCACGGTGTGCGCCGGACTGGTCGGTGTACTCGGGGACGTCGTCGAAGCGATCGGCGGGGTAGGCCATCGGTCATCTCTCCTGCGGGGAAGCGGGTGGGGCGGAGTTCTCGGGAGCCGGCCTCCGCCGCGCGCGGCTGCGCGTGCCGCGCGAGCGGGCCAGCCGGGACACCAGCAGCGGCTGCCGGGCCAGGGCAGCCCGGCGCTCCAGGAGCCCGTTCAACACCTGATAGTAGGCGGTCGGAGTGATCTGCAGGCGCTCTCGGATCGCGTGGTCCTTGGCGCCGCCGTGCCGCCACGTCTGCGCCTCCAGGGCGAGCACCGCCTCCTCGAGCTCCGTCAGCTCGTCCTGCGGGGTGGGCTCGGGCCCGTCAGCGGGGGCGGCGGGGCGGGGGTCGGCGTCGGGCATGGCGGCCACTCTACTGGGGCCCTCCGGGGCCGCACGGCTACGCTCGGGCCCATGGACCTGATCTCCCCGCTCGATCCCGGCTGGGCCGCCGCACTGGCAGACCAGGAGGAGGCGCTCGTCCGCGTCGGCGCCGAGCTCACCGCCCGCCGCGCGGCCGGCGAGCACGTGCTCCCCGCACCCGAACACATCCTCCGCGCGTTCCGCCAGCCCTTCGCGGACGTGAAGGTGCTGATCGTGGGCCAGGACCCCTACCCGACGCCCGGCCACCCCATCGGCCTGTGCTTCGCATGCGACCGCCACGTCCGGCCCCTGCCCCGCTCCCTCGCCAACATCCACCGCGAGCTCCACGACGACCTCGGCGTCCCGCCCGCCGCCCACGGCGACCTCTCCGCGTGGACGGACCAGGGCGTGCTGCTGCTGAACCGGGTGCTCACCGTGCGCGCGGGCGCGGCGGGCAGCCACCGCGGCATCGGCTGGGAGCAGATCACGGAGGCGGCCGTCCGCGCACTCGTCGCCCGAGGCACGCCCCTGGTCGGCCTGCTCTGGGGCAACGACGCGCGGCGCCTCGCGCCCCTCCTCACGGCGGGCGGCGCGGGCGTCGTCGAGTCCGCGCACCCCTCCCCACTCAGCGCGAGCCGCGGGTTCTTCGGCTCCCGCCCGTTCAGCCGGGTGAACGCGCTGCTGGAGGCCGCCGGGGCCTCCCCCGTGGACTGGCGCCTGCCGGACTGAGGCCGACGCCGCTCAGCGGGTGTGGCCCTCCGGCCCCGGCGTGGACCGCGCCGGGGACAATCGCTCGGTGACGGGCCGGGCCAGGGTGTCGCCGAAGACGGCGCCGGCGCCGATGCCCACGATGATCACGAGGGCGTTCACGATGCCCGCAAGCCCCGCCATGGTGGAGGCGGACTCCACGGTGAACTCGTAGAGACCGCGGAAGACGGCGAAGCCCGGCAGCAGGAAGAGGATGGCGGGCACCACGACGACGATGGGCGGCGCCCCGACCCGCAGGGCCACGATGCGTCCGGCGAACCCCACCATCGCGGCCGCGGCCGCGGGCAGCAGCTGCGCGCTCACTCCCAGGCCGGCGACCACGGTGTGCGCCGCGAACGCCGCCGCGGTCACCGCGCAGGAGGCCAGGAGGGTCCGCCAGCCGGAGCGCTCCACGACGGCGTCGCATGCCGTGGCGGCCACGACCAGGGCCAGGAGCAGGGTGGTGGGGTAGGCCGTGGACTGGGTGGCGGCCAGGTCCAGGCGGGCGATGCCCAGCATGTCCGTCAGCCCGACGGCCACCATGATCCCGGCCATGATCCCGATGAAGACGAGCATCGCGGAGATGAAGCGTCCCGCGGCAGTCACCGGGAAGCCGTTGATCGCGTCCTGCACGGCGGTGACGAACCGTGAGGTGGGCAGGAGCATCATGATCCCGCCGGCCACCACGATGGCCGGGTTCACCGGCACGTGCAGCGCATAGGCGCCGAGGGCGATCAGCGTGGCCAGGAACGCCCCGATCATCACGGAGTAGATCTCCGGCAGGAACACCGAGGTGCGCGTGTGCAGCCAGAACACGAACCAGGTGGAGACCATGCCCAGCAGGGAGCCCTGCCACGTGCCCCCGATGAAGGGGATGAAGCAGGCCACGAACACCCCGGCCAGGAGGATCTCCACAGCGGGCGGGTACGGCTTGGGACGCCGGCGGATCTCCACCAGCCGACGCTGCGCCTCGGCGCGCTCCAGGGTGCCGTCGGAGATCTCCTCGACCAGCCGGTGCACGGCCACGAGGCCCTCGAAGTTCGTGGAGTAGGTGCGGACCACGCGCTGCAGGGTGTACGGCACCTCGCCGCGGGACGAGTCCGGGGCGTAGTTCAGGGAGATCGCCTGGTTGGTCAGGTCCACCTCGGTCTCGTGGATGCCGTACGCCTGGGTGACCACGATGATCGAGGTCTCCACGTCCAGGGAGGTGGCGCCGAACCCGAACATCGTCTCCCCGAGCTTGAGGGCGAAGTCCAGGGTGGTGCGCGCCTCGAGCGCGGCGGCCTCGGTGTCCCTGCGCTGGCGCAGGGTGGAGCGCATCCGCTTGCCGTACGGCGAGGCCTGCAGCCGGTCCACCAGGACGATCGCCTGGGTGGGCAGCACCTCCTCGAACACGGCACGGTGATCCTCCCGGGTGCGGCGCCGCCGCCGGCGGCCGCGGGGCTCCTCCGGGCCGTGCTGCTTGAGGGGGTCCGGGACCACGACGTCCGGGACGGCGGCCGCGGCCTCCTGTGCGGTGGGCGCGTCCCCCTCCGCGGGGGCGAGCACCGAGGTGGGCACGGGCTCCGAGAGCGGGGGCGCGGTCAGGGGCGCGTCGGCGGCGGGGGTCGGCTCCTCCTCCGGGGCCGGGGCGGGCTCGGGTGTCGGCAGCGTCTCGACGGGCACGGTGGGCGCGGCCACCGGCGCCAGCACGGGAGGGAGGACGTCCTCGGGCCCGGGCTCCCGCGCGGGGGCGGCGGCCAGGTCCACCCCGTCCCCGGCCGGCGCGTCCCCGTCGGAGGCCCCGGCGGGCGTCCGCGCGTCGGCGGGCCGGAGCACCGGCAGCAGGGCGACGTGCACGGCGGGCTCCGCCGGGGCGGAGCCGGCGGCGTCCGGGCGGGTGCCGGCTCGGCGGGCGCCCTGCGGGACGCCGCCGTCCTCCGGGGAGCCGTCCTGCGGGGCCAGCGGATCCACGCTCCTCACCGGGTCCTTCCTGGGGTTCCTGTCCGGCCCGAGGGGGCCGGTCCCCTGGGCCGGGCCGCGACGCGGCTCCGCCCCCATCCAATCACGCCCCCGGAATGCAGGAAGGGCCCCCCGAGACGGGGGGCCCTTCCTGCGGCGGTGGATCTTACTGGACTCGAACCAGCGACCTCTCGCGTGTGAAGCGAACGCTCTAACCAACTGAGCTAAAGATCCGGGCGGAACGACCCATTGCCGGGCCGGACGACTCGAAGGACTCTACACCGCGCCGCCGCGCTGGGCAAATCCGCCGCCCGGCCCGGACGGGGTCAGCCGGCCTTCACCGAGACGTCGTCGATCCGGAAGGTCGTCGCGCCGCTGCCGTCCTCCGTCCCACTGAAGGAGATCGTCACCGTCTTGCCCGCGTAGGCGGAGAGGTCGGCCGCCTGGGCGAGGTAGCCCCTGCCCTTGTCCAGGTTGGAGTGGGTCCTCAGGGTGGTGGTCGTGGCGCCGTCGCTCACGGAGACCGTGAGCTTGTCCCACTGGCGGGCCGTGGTGGTCTCGGCGGAGTCCACGCGCACGGCGTAGCTCAGGGTGGCGGCGGCGCCGGCCGGCAGGACGGCCTTCTGGGTCAGCGTGGCCGTGCTGGTGCCGCCCTTGCCGTTCAGCGCGGCGTGGAGGGAGCCGGTGGCGGACAGGCCCGCCGTGGAGGAGGCGGCCACCCGGCCGGTGGCGGTCCAGCCGGTCAGGCCGCTCTCGAAGCCGCCGTTGACGAGCTTCTCCGCGCCGGGGACGGGGGTCACGGGGTGGGGGTCCGTGGTGCCGCCGCGCAGGGATGCGAGGGTCTTGGCCGCGTCGACGAGCCCGGCGCCGCAGCCCTCGGCGCACACGCCCGGGATCGGACGGGAGTTCGTCTTGAGGGAGGACTCCACCTCGGCGGGGGTCAGCGTGGCGTCCTCCGCCAGCATCAGCGCGACGGTGCCCGCCACGTGGGGGGTGGCCATGGAGGTGCCGTTGTACTGGGCGTAGGCGCCGGCGGTGGGCGTCGTCGTGCCCGCGTTCACCGTGGAGATGATGCCGGAGCCGGGGGCCGCGACGTCCACGGCCGAGCCGTAGTTCGAGTACGAGGCGCGGTTGCCGTTCACGTCGGTGGCGGCCACCGTGATGGTGTTCTGGCAGTTGGCCGGGCGGGCGTTGGCGGCGGACTGGTTCTCGTTGCCGGCCGCGACCACCACGGGCACGCCGCGGCCCACGGCCGCGTTGATGGCGTTCTGATAGGTGGTGCCGCAGGTGCCCTGGCCGCCGAGGGACATGTTGATCACATCCACCGGGGTCGGGTTGGCCGGCACGCCGGGGACGGAGCCGCCGGAGGACCAGACGATGGCGTCCGCGATGTCCGCCAGGGTGCCGCCGCACTTGCCGAGCACCCGCGCGTGCTGGACCTTCGCGCCCGGGGCGACGCCGACGACGCCCTGGGTGTTCGCCACGGCGGCGACGGTGCCGGCCACGTGCGAGCCGTGCCAGGACGAGTTCGAGGCGCGGGACTGGCCGCACTCGCCCGCCAGGTACCAGTCGCCCTCGTCCCGCGGGTCGGCGTCGCGGCCGCCGCCGTCCCGGGCGGTGGTGGCGTCGGAGATGAAGTCGTAGCCGGGGACGGTGTTGGCGTTCAGGTCCGCGTGGTCCGTCTGGCCGGTGTCGATCACGCCGACGATGGCCCCGGTGCCCGTGCTCACGTCCCACGCCCCCGGCACGCGCATGCCGTTGACGCCGGTGAAGCCCCACTGGTCGGCGTAGTACGGGTCCGCCGGCGAGAGCGCCGCCCGGGTCATGATCACGTTGGGCTCCACGGCCTCGACGGCGCCGGAGGCCCGGAGGTCGGCCATGAACGCGGCGGACTCCTCCTGCGTGAGCTTCTCGTCGGTGGCGATCACACGGGAGCCCAGCGCGGTCTCGCGCAGCTCCTTGACGCTGACGCCGGCCTCCCTGGCGGCCCTGCCCCACGCCTTCGCGCGGCCCTGGGCGGTGCTGTTCGCGGCGGTCTCCCGGTAGGTGACGATGAACGAGTCGTAGCCGTCCGCGTTCGGGTCGGCCAGGGGCGCGGCGGCGGCCGGGGAGGTGCGCGCCGGCTCGGCGGGGCGCTCGGCCGCGGCGAGGGTCGGGGCGGCGGTGAGCGCGGTGCCCGCGAGCACGGCGGCGGCGAGCAGGGAGCCGACGCGGCGCCGGGCGGAGGGGGAGGTCAGAGCGGTCACGGGAACTCCTCGGGAGGGGGCGGGGCCACCGATGCGACGACGACCGGGGACTCCGGCGCCGGGTGACCCGGACCACACTAGGATCGCGCATCCGCCTCCGACCAGGGCGTTCCGGCAAGTGTGGCCGATGGTCCAGGCCTCGCTGGCCGATGGTGCCACGCGGACCTGGCCGATGGTGCCGTCCGGGGCGGCACCATCGGGCAGACCCGACCCCTCGTCAGGGGCGCCGCACAGGCTGCGGCCTCAGGCGCGCCGCTGACGGCGGATGCCGAGGTCCTCCTCGCGGTGCTCGACCCCCAGCCCCGCGACGCCGGCCCGGCGCTGCTCCTCCTCGGCGCGCAGCTCCACCCTGCGCACCTTGCCGGAGACGGTCTTGGGCAGGGGCCGGAACTCGATGCGGCGGATGCGCTTGTACGCCGGGACGCGGTCCGTGACGTGCTGGAGGATGGCCCGGGCCGCCTCCTCCCCCGGCTCGTGACCGGCGGCCAGCGTCACGAACGCCTTCGGCACGGACAGGCGCAGCTCGTCGGGCGCCGGGACCACGGCGGCCTCCAGCACGGCCGGGTGGGTCATCAGCACCGACTCCAGCTCGAACGGGGAGAGCTTGTAGTCCGAGGACTTGAACAGGTCGTCGGCGCGGCCCACGTACGTGTAGATGCCGTGCTCGTCGCGGCGGGCGATGTCCCCCGTGTGGTAGACGCCGTCGCGGAAGGCCTCGGCGGTCTTCTCCGGGTCCCCGTGGTACCGCTGGAACAGGCCCACGGGGCGGGGGTCCAGCCCCACGCAGATCTCTCCCTCCCCCTCGCCGTCCACGCGGTCGCCGGTCTGCGGGTCGCGCAGCTCGATGTCGAAGCCGGGCAGTGGGCGGCCCATCGCGCCGATCACCACGCGCTGGCCGGGGGTGTTGGCGATCTGCAGGGTGGACTCGGTCTGGCCGAAGCCGTCGCGGACGGTCACGCCCCAGCCCCGCTGCACCTGGTCGATCACGGCGGCGTTGAGCGGCTCTCCGGCGGAGATCGCGTTGCGCGGCGGGGCCTGCAGCTGGGTCAGGTCCGCCTTGATGAGCATGCGCCACACGGTGGGCGGGGCGCAGAAGCTCGTCACCCCGCCCTCGTCCATCGCGCGCATGAGGGTGGCCGCGTCGAACCGACGGAAGTTGAGCACGAAGATCGTGGCCTCGGCCAGCCACGGGGCGAAGAACGAGGACCAGGCGTGCTTGCCCCAGCCCGGGGAGGCCACGTTCAGGTGGACGTCGCCGGGCCGCAGGCCCACCCAGTACATCGTCGAGAGGTGCCCCACGGTGTAGGAGGCCTGCGTGTGCTCCACGAGCTTGGGCAGGGACGTGGTGCCGGAGGTGAAGTAGAGCAGCAGCGGGTCGTCGGCGGAGGTCGGCGTCTCGAGGGACCACGTGCCGGCGAACGAGGCGGCGTCGCCGTAGGAGTGGACGGGGTGGCCGGGGACCTCCGGGAGGGCGTGCTCGGCCTCGGAGGCGTAGACCCCGGGCACGTGGATCAGGGTGCAGTCCCCGACGACGTCGGCGAACTTGACGAGGTTGCCCGCGTTGGCGATCGCCCATCGCGCGCCGGCGCGGTCCACGCGGTCCTGCAGGTCGGCGGCGACCAGCTGCGTGGTGGTGGGGATGACCACGGCGCCGATCTTCATGCAGGCGAGCATGGCCTCCCAGAGCTCGACCTGGTTGTCGAGCATCACGATCACCGTGTCTCCTCGGCCCACGCCGAGGTGCTGGAGCCAGCCGGCCACGCGGTCCGTGTCCGCGGACATCCGCGCGTAGCTGCGGCGCAGGACGGTGCCGTCCTCCTCGACGATCACCAGGGCGTCCTGGTCGGCCCGCTCGGGGGTGGCGGCGACGGCGTCGAACCAGTCGCTGCCGAAGTTCACGGTCTCGAACCGGGGCCACTCGAACGCGGCCCGGGCGCCGGCGTAGTCCTGCTGGTGCTCCACGAGGAGGTCGCGGGCGGCGCGCAGTCGGGCGGTGACGGACATGGGTGGACCTCCTGTGGGACGTGGAACGCATCACACAGTAGGGCGGGGATCCGCGGGATCGGGGGCCGGACGGGACCCGGTGAACCGGCCTTCACGGGGGCGGGCGACGACGACGCGGGCGTCATGCGGGGGCGGGCGGATTCGTGACCTTGGTCACGTCCAGGTGGAGCCCCCTACCGGATTCGAACCGGTGACCCTCTGTTTACAAGGCAGATGCTCTGGCCAGCTGAGCTAAGGGGGCGTGCCCGGGCTGGGCCGCGGGCGGTCCCAGCCTAGAGCAGGAACGACGGGGGCGGGGCCGCACCGGTGCCGGTGCGACCCCGCCCCGCGGGCTCCGAGCGCGCGGCCCGGGCGGAGGGCGTCAGCCCTCGACCATCGGCTTCGCCCAGTCCACGAAGGACTTGTCGCCGCCGTCGGTGGACCAGTTCTTCCCGTTGACGAACACGGTGGGCGTGCCGGCCACGCTGGCGGCCTTGGCCTTGTTCGTGGCCCACTCCACGGCGGGGCGGTACGTGTTGTCCTTGAGGCAGCCCTCGATGTCCACACCGAGGGCGTCGGCGCGCTGGATCAGCTCGTCGTCGGACAGGCCCTTGCCGCCGTGGCCCTCCCAGGCCATGAACAGGCCGGTCGTGAACTCGTTGTACGCCTCGGGCTTGGCGGCGGCCACGCAGTAGGCGGCGTTGGCCGACCGGGCCGAGTAGTTCTTGTTGTTCGGGGCGCTGAGGAAGTTCACCATGCGGTACTCGACGGTGGCCTTGCCGTCCCTCAGCCAGGACTGCAGCTGCTCGGAGTTCTGCGACTCGAACTCGGCGCAGTGGACGCAGTTGAAGTCGGCGTAGACCACGATCTGGGCCGGCTCGCCGTCCGCGGGCTCCCCGGCGGCGGGGATCGTCGTCAGCTCCTCCGGGGCCGTGGCGGTCTCGGGCACGGCCACGGAGGAGGAGTCCACCTGACGCTCGCTCTTCCCGGAGTCCGCGAGCGCGGTGGCGGAGGTCATCTCGACGCCACCCTCCTCGTTCACGACGCCGGGCACCGGCCCGGTGGCGGAGATCTCGGTGCCCTGGTTGCCCTTGACCACGAATCCCACGATCAGGCCGATCACGAGGACCGCGGCGAGCACGGCGCCCCAGATCGTGGCGGTGCGGCGGCGGCGGGCCTTCTTCTGCTGGTCCACCTGCATCTGACGGGCGCGGGCGCGGGCGTCCACCTCGGACGGCGCCGGGTTCCTGCTGGCCACTGGTCCTCCTGGATGGGTCGGGGCCGGATGGGTCGGGGCGAGCCTACCCGCCGCACCTGGGAGGGCCGCCGGGGCGTCTGCGATGATCGGCGGATGGACGAGCACGAGCAGCCCCGGACCGACCCCGCCGACCGTCTCACCGTCACCGCCGCGCCTTCGGGGGACGCCTCGGAGGATCCGGCCACGTCCCTGCTGGCTCTGCCCTGGGAGCGGCCGCTGGAGGACTGGCCGGCGGAGGTGCTCGCCGCGCTGCCCCGCGGCATCTCCCGACACGTGGTGCGGTTCGCGCGGATGGGCGCGGGCGTCGTCGCGGTCAAGGAGACCACCGAGGAGCTCGCGTTCCGGGAGTACCGGCTGCTGCGGGAGCTCGAGGACCGCCCCAGCCCGTCGGTGGTGCCGGTGGCCGTGGTCACCGGGCGCACCCGCGAGGACGGCACCGCGCTGCCCGCGGCCCTCGTGACCCGGCACCTGCGCTTCTCCCTGCCCTACCGCGCCGTGTTCTCCGAACGCATGGAGCGGCGCACCCTGGTCCGCCTCATGGACGCCCTGGCGCTGCTGCTCGTGGAGCTGCACCTGGAGGGGTTCTTCTGGGGGGACGTCTCCCTGTCCAACGTGCTGTTCCGGCGTGACGCCGGCGGGTTCGCCGCGCACCTCGTGGACGCCGAGACCGGCGAGCTGCGCGAGCGGCTCTCCACCGGTCAGCGCGAGCACGACCTCGACGTGGCACGGGTGAACATCGGCGGGGAGCTGCTGGACCTGCACGCCAGCGGGCTCGCGGACCCCGACGTCGACGCGATCGCCACCCCGGACCTCTTCGTGGAGTCCTACCGGCAGCTCTGGCAGCAGCTCACCGAGCCCACCGTGTTCCCCCGGGGGGAGCCGTGGCGCATGGACCGCCGGTTCCGACGCCTGACCGAGCTGGGCTTCGAGGTGGAGGAGTACTCGCTGCGCGCCGCGGACGCCCCCGGGATGATGGTGGCCCAGCCCACCGACGTGAACTCCGGCTACCACCGGCGCCGCCTCGAGCGGCTCACCGGGCTGCACGTGCAGGAGAACCAGGCGCGGCGGCTGCTCGTGGACATCGAGGCGGCCCGCCGCTCGTGGGACCCCTTCATGGACATGGACCACGCCGCGCACCGCTGGGTGATCGAGGTGTTCGACCCCGTGGTGCGCTCCGTGCCCCTGGAGCTCCGCGCCAAGCTCGAGCCGGCCGAGGTCATGCACCAGCTGCTGGAGCACCGCTGGTACCTGTCCGAGGCGCGCGGACAGGCCGTGCCCCTGGACGAGGCCGTGGACTCCTACGTGGAGACCGTCCTGCGCGCGCGGCGAGACGAGGACGCCCTCGCCCTGCACCCCACCACCACGATGCTGCGGGCCGTCCCCGCCCCGGAGGCGGACCCGGAGGGCTGACCGAGCCGTCGGACGCCCCCGGGGCCGACGGCGTCAGCCCTGGGCGGCGGGGGCCCGGTGCAGCAGCAGGAAGCCGGGCGCGGGCACGGACCCGGGGACCTCCCACGGACGCCCCGAGGAGCCGAGCGGGCCGGCGTCGCCGTGGCCGGCCACCAGCACGGCGTCCTTGAGGTCGTCCGGGACGGACATGGGCTCGTCCCCCAGGGCGGTTAGCAGGACCGCGTCCCCGGAGCCGTCCGCGGCGAGGCGGTCCATGCGCACGTGGCGGGCGCCGGGCTCCACGGTCACGCGGGTGCGGGAACGGTCCGGGTCCGTCAGGGCGGGCAGCGCACGTCGCGCGGCGAGCAGCCCGCGGTACGCCTCCAGGATCCGCGCCCCGCGGCCGGGACCGCCGGGGGCGGCGCCGGCGGCCGCCTCCGCCTCCGAGGGGGCGCCGGAGTGCCCGCGGGGCGCGGGCTCGAGGGCGGACCAGTCCAGCACGGCACCGTCCCGGGTGGCCGGGTCCTGCGGGTCGGGGACCTCGTGCGCGGCCCAGCCGTGGGCGCCGAACTCGCGGCGCCGGCCCTCGCGGACGGCCTGGGCGAGCTCGGGCTCGCGGTGCGCGGTGAAGAACGGCCACGGGGTGGTGGCGGCGAACTCCTCCCCCATGAACAGCATCGGCGTGAACGGCCCCGCGAGCAGCAGGGCGGCCTCGGCCGCGAGCGCCCCCTCGGTGAGGGCCGCGGCGGTGCGGTCGCCGGCGGCCCGGTTCCCCACCTGGTCGTGGTTCTGGATGCTGACCACGAACGCGTGGGACGGCACGGAGGCCGGCACGGGGCGACCGTGGTCGTGGCCGCGGAAGGTGGAGCGCGTGCCGTCGTGGAAGTAGACGCGCTCCATCACCTTGGCGACGGCCTCGAGCGGGGCGAAGTCGGCGTAGTAGCCGTGGGTCTCGCCCGTGGCGGCCACGTGCAGGGCGTGGTGGACGTCGTCGTCCCAGGCGCCGGCCAGGCCGAGGCCGCCGGCGGAGCGGGACAGCACGACGCGCGGGTCGTTGCGGTCCCACTCGACCATCAGGGGCACGGGGCGTCCGGCGCGGGCGGCGATCCCGTCGGCGAGGACGGCCATCTCCTCGAGGAGGTGCACGGCGCGGGTGTCCACGAGGGCGTGCACGGCGTCGAGGCGGAGCCCGTCGACGTGCATCTCCTCGAGCCAGAGGCGGACGTTGTCCAGGATGAGCGCCCGGACCTCGTCCGAGTCGGGGCCGTCCAGGTTGGGGCCGTCGCCCCAGCCGGTGCCGTGGTCCGTGAGGTAGGGGCCCAACACGTTCAGGTAGTTCCCGGAGGGGCCGGCGTGGTTGTGGACCACGTCCTGGACGACGCCCAGCCCCGCGGCGTGGGCGGCGTCCACGAACCGCCGGTAGGCCTCGGGACCGCCGTAGGACTCGTCCACGGCGTTCCAGGCCACGCCGTCGTAGCCCCAGTTGCGGTCCCCGGACCACGAGTTCACGGGCAGCAGCTCCACGTGGGTGACGCCGAGGTCCACGAGGTGCGGGAGCCGTTCGATCGCGGAGTCCAGGGTGCCGTCCGGGGTGAACGTGCCCACGTGCAGCTCGTAGAGCACGGCGCCGCGCAGGCCGCCGCCCTGCGGGGCGGCCGGGTCCTTCTCGACGCCGGCCGGGCCGGTCCAGTCCGCGTCCGTCCAGGGGAAGTCGGCGGCCTCGAGGTCGCGGCGGGAGGGCCCGTGCACGGTGTCGGGCTGGCGCCGCGAGCGCGGGTCCGGCACGGGGTCGGCACCGTCCACCCGGAAGCCGTAGCCGGGGTTGCCGTCCTGGAGGGCCGCGGCCGCGGCGCGGGCGTCCGCGCCGGGCAGCCACCAGCCGCCGGGGCCGCGTTCCAGGGCATGCGCGGAGGTCACGGGCCACCGGTCGGCGGTGTCGTGGAGGTCGCCGGCGGCGGCGTCCACGAGGACCAGCTCCACGGCCTCAGCGTGGGGGGCCCACACGGCGTAGGGGGTGGCCCGCGCCGCGGCGACGGCGGCGCGCTCCGCTCCGGCCGGATCCAGTGGATCCACGGGGAGCGGGGAGTCCAGCGGATCCACGGGGAGCGGGGAGTCCAGCGGATCCACGGGGAGGTCGGCGGCCGGGCGGCCTGCGGGGGTGCTCATGCGGTCTCCTCCTCCGGCAGCAGCAGGGCCACCGGCAGCTGGCTGAGGACGTCGTCCACGCGGACGGCGCCCCGGGCGTCGGGGGTCACGGCCCGGCCCGTGACGGCGCACCGCCAGCGGCCGGGGGGCAGGCTCACCACGGTCTCGCGCCAGCCGCCGGCGGCGGCGAGCGTGAGGGGCAGGCGGGTGGCCAGGGCGAGGGCGCCGCCGCGGCTGAACGCGATCAGGTGCGCCGCGGCGGGCCCGTCCACGTCCAGGGGACGGTACCCGTGGAACAGCTCGGGCCGGTCCCGACGGGCGCGCAGGGCGCGGCTGACCACCAGGAGCTTGGCGGCCTCGGGCTCGTCCAGGGTGGGGGCGTGGCCGGCGTCGAGGCGGTCGAGGAGGTCTGCTCGGGCCTCGAAGTCCACGGCCCGCCTGTTGTCCGGGTCCACGAGGGTGGGGAACGGGATCTCGGTGCCCTGGTACACGTCCGGCACGCCGGGCGCGGCGAGCTGCACGAGCTTGCGGCCCAGCTGCACGGTCAGCCCGGGCTCGGCGATCCGGTCCGCGATCTC
The DNA here is from genome assembly GCF_020097155.1 of Micrococcus porci. Classification (NCBI taxonomy): domain Bacteria; kingdom Bacillati; phylum Actinomycetota; class Actinomycetes; order Micrococcales; family Micrococcaceae; genus Micrococcus; species Micrococcus porci. The sequence continues at coordinate 2,635,227 of NZ_CP083691.1, forward strand.
CTGGACCACGGCCCGGGCGGCGCTGTCCGGGGCGACGACGTCCGCCGCCAACGCCCGCAGCCGGCCCTCGTAGGCGTCGTCCTGGGCGGTCCAGGAGGTGTGCTCCTGGCCCTCACGGGCGGACTTGAGCAGGAACTCCTCGAGGCGGTCGGCCTCCGGCGCGGTGCCGTCCGTGGGCCAGACGCCCACGATCGACTCCCAGACCAGCTCCTCCAGCCCCGGGGCGTCCAGCGGGTGCGCCGTGCGCAATCGGGCGAGGGCGTCCTCCCAGGAGGCCGGCTCCTCGGCGAGCGCGGTGATCCGCGCGCGCACGTCCTCGCTGCGCTTGGTGTCGTGGGTGGTGAGGGCGGTCATGGTCGTCGGCCAGGACGCCTGGCGGGCCCGCTGCAGGGCGTGGAACCCGGCGAGCGGCAGGTCCAGGTGTGCCGGGTCCCCGCCGACCTCGTTCAGGTTCGCCCAGCGGGTCCAGCGGTAGAAGGAGCGGTCCTCCACGCCCTTGGCCATGACCATGCCGGAGGTCTGCTGGAAGCGCCGGGCCACGGGCGAGTCCGGGTCGGCGAGGACCCGGGCGACGTCGTCGAGCACGTCCGCGGGCTCGGGGTGCGCGGCGCGGGCCCGCGCCACGGCCGCGGCCAGCCGCTCGGCGCCCACGGGCAGGTAGGTGCGGTACACGTCCAGGGAGGCCAGGACGTCGGCGAAGGCCTCCGTCAGCGCCTCGTCCGAGTGCGCCCCGAGGACGACGGCGGCGCGCGCCTCCCGCACCAGGCGGGCGGTCTCCGCGGCGAGGGAGCCGGTGGCCACGTCCCGCTTGGCCTCGGCGATGAGCGCCTCCCAGGCGGCACGGGCGGCGTCGTCCGCGGCGGGGCCGTCCGGGTCGGCGGGCATGAACACGCGCTCGAGCTCGCCGAGGGCGTCATAGCCGGTGGTGCCGTCCACGGGCCAGGCGGCGGGCAGGTCCTCGCCGGGCTCGAGGATCTTCTCCACCACGAGGTAGCCCTCGGGCAGGACGCGCTCGCGCAGGGCGCGCAGGTAGGCGCCCGGGTCCGTCAGGCCGTCCGGATGGTCGATGCGCAGGCCGTGCACGAGCCCCTCGGAGACCCAGCGGCCGATCTCGACGTGCGTGGCGTCGAACACCTCCGGGTCCTCGACGCGCAGGCCGGCCAGCGTGGTGACCGTGAAGAAGCGGCGGTAGTTCAGCTCGGCGTCCCCGCGGCGCCAGTGGACCAGGCGGTAGTGCTGCCGGTCGTGGACGGCGCGGCCCAGGCGGGCGGCGTCGTCCGTGGGGGCGGCGGGGTCGGCGCCGGCGAACACCTCGGCGGCGCGCAGGCCGGTCTCCTCCTCGGCGGCGGCCAGGGACCCGGGGGCCAGCGGGTACGCGGTGTCCCAGTGCCGCAGCACGCCGTGCTCCCCGGCGGACGGGTCCACGATCAGCTGGTCCAGCCCGGCCTCGGCGCCGCGCGGGTCCCCCTCCGGGCCGTCGCCGAGCACGGGCAGCAGGACGCGGCCGTCCCCGGCCTCCCAGTCCACGTCGAACCACGCGGCGTGGGCGGCCTCCGGGCCGTGGGCCAGCAGGTCGGCCCAGGCCGGGTTGGCCAGCGGCGTGGCGACGCCCAGGTGGTTGGGGACCACGTCCACGAGCAGCCGCATGCCGGCCTCGTGCGCGGCGGCCGCGAGCGCGGCCAGGGCCTCGGGTCCGCCGCGGGCGGGGTCCACGCGGGCGGGGTCCACGACGTCGTACCCGTGGTCCGATCCGGGGTCGGCGGCGAGGATCGGGGAGAGGTAGAGCCAGTCCACGCCGAGGCGGCGCAGATAGGGCACCAGCCCGGCCACGGAGTCCAGGGGCAGGTCCGGTCCCACCTGGAGGCGGTAGGTCGAGGCGGGCGCGGAGACGGCGTCGGTGTGGCTCACGCGGCGACACTAACAGCGGTGCCCGACGCGACAGCAGGGCCGGTCCGCGCCCTGGTCAGCCCCCGATGGGAGGTGACTCGACGAGCTCCGCCCCGTAGACGGGCTCCCCGTCCTGCTCCACGGCCATGTACTGGTCCTCCTCGCGGGTGCCGTCCGGATGGACCAGGTCCACGGTCACGCCGGAGCCGGACTGGCGGACGTCCTCCACCTCCGCCCCGTACTTCTGCCGGACGTTGCCGCGCAGGGCGTCGATGCCCTGGACGTGCGCCACGGCCCCCCAGACGGCGAGCGCCAGGGCGAGCACGAGCGCCCCGTACCCCACCCGGCGCTGTAGCCGCGTGTTCTCCAGGACGCGCATGACCACATGGGAGCCGGCGGCGGCCTGGCGGCGACGGTGGTCGCGCTCGCGCCACCGCCCTGCCAGCGCGAGGGACACGCCCACCACGGCGGCGACGGCGGCCGCCCAGTAGAGGAGCCAGGGGGTCTGCAGATCCACGGGGGCGAACGTCATGGGCGTCCCTTCAGCGCGGCCCGTGGGTGCACAGGCGGTTCAGGGCAGGGTCTCACCCCGGGCGGCGGTCCACAAGCGGTGCCACTGGGCGCCGTCCATGCGGGCGGCGGCGTCGGCGGCCTGGGCGCAGGAGGCGATCCGGGCCGGGTCCTGCGTGCCGACCACGGGGCGCACGCCCCACGGCAGGCGCAGCAGCCAGGCCAGCACCACGGCCTCCCGGCTCACCTCGAGCTCGCGGGCCACCCGGGCGACGACGGCGGGCGCCCCTCCGGCGGCCGCGAGCGCGGCCTGCTCGGCGGGGTCAGCGGGCACGGTGCCGTCGGAGCCGCGTGTGAACCGGCCCTGGCCGAGCGGGCCCCACGCCTGGATCTCGATCCCCTCCCCCGCGCACACCTCGCCGAGGTCCCCGGCGCCGCCGTCGGGCGCGGCCGCGGGGTGGTTGGCCAGGACCACGGACTCCACGAGCATCCGGTGGTGCAGGCCGAGCTCCACCTGCACGCAGGCCAGCCCGGTGCCGTCGGCGGAGACCTCCCGCAGCGCGTGCTGGTACTCGAGGACGCGTCGGGTGCCCATGTTGGAGACGCCGAGGGCGTCCACGCGGCCGGCCTCGCGGGCGTCGAGGAAGGCGCGGACGGTGTCCGACACGGGGGTCAGCACGTCCGGGCGGTGGACCACCAGCGTGTCCACGCGGTCGAGGCCGAGCCGCTCCAGGGAGAGGGCCAGGCGCTCGTGGAGGTAGGCCGGGGAGTTGTCGTAGCGGACGGCCGGGGTGCCGTCCGGGCCGGGCTCGTGGAGGACGATCCCGGACTTGGTCTGCACGCGCAGCCGGGTCCGCTCGGCGGGGTCGAGCTCGGCCAGCAGCGCACCCACGGTCTCCTCGGACGCCCCGGCCCCGTAGATGTCGGCGGTGTCCAGCAGCCCGATGCCGGCCTCCAGCCCGGCGCGCAGGGCGCCGCGGGCGCGCTCGACGTCGCCCCAGCCCATCGTGCCGAGGATCAGGGGCGAGGCGGCGGGGGTCTGCGGGGCGGTGTCCTGCGCGGTCATGGTCCCAGCGTTCCACACGGGGGCGCCCACGGGGCGGGCGGGCCCGCCCGGCGGCGGGGCCGCTGTGATGGGATGGGGCCATGAAGCTCGCCACGTTCCGCCAGCCCGACTCGGACGCCTCCTACCCGGGCGCCACCTTCGCCGCCGTCCTCACGTCCTTCCACCCGCAGGACCCGCAGGTGGCGGTGCGCGCCGTCGCCCTGCCGGAGTGCCGGGACGTGGGCGAGTTCCTCACCGCCGAGCCGCAGGAGCAGAAGGACATGGTCCGGGAGGCCCTCGAGGCCGCCAAGGAGGACCACGGCCTCCTGCTGGACGTGTCCACGCTGGTCTACGACACCCTCGTCCCCTTCCCCACGAAGGTGTTCTGCGTGGGCCTGAACTACGCGGACCACATCAGGGAGACCGGCCAGGAGAAGCCGGAGCACCCGACCCTGTTCGCGAAGTTCGCCCAGTCCCTCACCGGCGCCCTCGACCCCATCGAGGTGCCCGAGGAGGACCACCGCGTGGACTACGAGGGCGAGCTGTGCGTCGTCATCGGGGAGCCCGGCCGCCGGATCGCGGTCGAGGACGCGAAGGACCACATCGCCGGGTACGCCGTGGCCAACGACGTCTCCATGCGCGGCTTCCAGGGCCGCACCCCCGAGTGGCTGCAGGGCAAGGTGTGGGAGGCCTCCACCCCGGTCGGCCCGTGGCTCGTCACCGCGGACGAGTTCCCGAAGGACGCGCGGATCGTCACCCGCGTCAACGGCGAGGTCCGCCAGGACGGCAAGGTGAAGGACGTCGTCTTCTCCCCCGCCGAGCTCGTCTCCTACGTCTCGCAGCTCGTCACCCTGAACCCGGGCGACCTCATCATGACCGGAACCCCCGCCGGCGTCGCCGTCGCCCGCAGGGACGGGGACGGGCGACGCCCGTGGCTGCGTGCCGACGACGTCGTTGAGGTGGAGATCACCGGGCTGGGTCGCCAGCGCAACGAACTGGTCTGAGCGCCGCCGGGGACGAGCCCCGCACAGTCGGCGGTCCACCCACGGGTGACCCTTCACTGCGCGGGGCTCGTCTCCGCGGGTCCGGCTCAGCGGCCCTGCGGGGTCAGCCCCAGTTCGCGGCGTCCGTGACGCAGAAGGGGTGGCCGGCCGGATCCAGCAGCACGGTCCAGGTCTCGCCGGGCTGGTGGTCGGGGCGGGTCGCCCCGAGGGCCACGCAGCGCGCCGCGGCGGCGGCGACGTCCTCGGCCGCCAGATCGAGGTGGTACTGCTTGCGGCCGGTGTCCGGCCACCGAGGAGCGGTGTAGTCCTCGACCGTTCCGATGCCGAGGTTCACTCCGCCGGGGCCGGCGAGCATGACGACGCCGTCGCCCTCATAGGCCACGGGCCAGCCGAGGACGGCCTGGTAGAAGGTGCCGAGCGCCGCGGCGTCCGGTGCGTCGAGGGTGATCATGGCGAGGCGTGCGACGGGTGCGTTCTGCGTGTCCATGGTGTGAGGATGCCCGCATGGCGGTCACCCCGGCTTGGAGAAACGCGACACCGGAGCACATGTTCGGCCGCGTGCTGCGGCCCGACGAGTTCCACACGCGCGCCCGGTATGCGAGCGCCGCGCCGGCCCCCGAGCTGGCCCCGTGGGTCGAGCGGTACTGGTCGGTCTGCTTCGACCTCGACGACGGCGAGGCCTTCCGGACCGCCACCCTGGACGACCCCGGGGTGCACCTCACCGTGGAGCGCGGCGGAGTCCACCGGACGGCGGTGCCCGGGCCGGGCGTGTGGGTGACCGGCCCGCAGACCGCCCGACGCTTCGACGTGACCCTCGTGGGGAGCGGCTCCACCGTGGGCGTCGCCTTCGCGGTGGGCGGGACCCGCGCCTTCTCCTCGGGCGACCCTGCGACGGTGGTGGACCGCTCCGAGCCCGGCGCGGCGTGGTTCCCGGGGGCGTCCGCCCTGGGGGACGTCGCCGAGTCCGCGGTCGCCGCCGCGGCGGCACTCGACGCCTTCCTCGCCGGGCTCGGCCCCCGATCCGATCCCGCGTACGAGCGGTTCCGTGCGGCCTACGCGGCCGTCGACGACCCCGACGTCGTGCGCGTCGAGGACGTCGCCGCCCGCGCCGGCTGCGACCCCCGGACCGTGCAGCGACTGTTCCACCGGTTCGCCGGGGTGGGGCCCAAGTGGGCCCTCCGGCGGGCCCGGGTGATCCGCGCGGTCGGTTCGCTGGACCGCGGCTTCCCGGGATCGCTGGCCGAGCTGGCCGCGGCGCACGGCTGGTTCGACCAGGCGCACTTCACGCGGGACTTCCGCCGGGTGACCGGCGAGACCCCGGCGGGGTATCGCGCGCGGCGGCGACCGGACGAGCCGCGGTGACCTCCCGTCTCGTCCCTCAGCGGCCGCCGGGCACCTTCACGTCCACCCAGGTGAGGCGGTGGTCCGAGGTCGGGAAGGGGTAGGTGCCGGTGAGCTCGGAGCCGGGCTCCCCCTGCTTCGGCCAGAACACGCCCGCGCCGCGCAGCGGGAGGTTGCGGGAGGGCAGCGCCATGTCCACACGGAGGTTGCCCGGGGCGGGGACGTCGTTGAAGTCGGCCGTGTCCAGCGAGGGGTCGCCGCGGTGGGTGCGGTTCGCACCGCCCTGGAGGACGGAGGCCTCGGCAGCTCCGGCCGAGCGCGGCTGCGGATCACGCACGCGCCTGTTCTGCAGCAGCTGGTCGATCGCGCCGTCCCACGAGTCGCCGTCGAGCGGGTCGGCGTTGTAGTCGCCCAGGATCACGAAGCGCTCGCCGCGCGGCAGGCCGCCGTGCACGCCGGCGTCGTCGTAGAGGTACTCGGCGGTCTTGCCGCCCGTGATGTAGTCCGCCCACAGGCGGATCTCGTCGTGGTTGCGGCGCTGGTTGCGCTTCTCCGGGCCGTCGAAGGAGGGCGGGGTGGGGTGCGCGGCGAGGATGTGGACGCTCGTGCCGCCGATCCGCACGGGCACGTCCCAGTGGGACTTGGAGGACAGGCGCAGCTGCCGCTCCTGCTTCGCGGTGTAGTAGCCCTCGGGCATGACGTTGCCCGGCATGTCCGCCCACCGGAAGTCCTGGAAGGTGCGGATCCGGTCCTCGAGGATGGGGTGCTGCGAGTAGATGACCATGCCGTACTGGCCCGGGAAGAGGCCGAATCCCCACGCGTCGTTGGGGCCGCCCACCGTGCCGTTCTGGTCCAGGTCCAGGCCGGAGGGCACGCCGGTGTTCACGGGCGCGGTGTAGCGGTACCTGTACTCGATCGGCGCGTGGCCGTTCTGGCCCACGGAGAGGTAGTTCTCCTGGAACAGGCGGGCGCCCTCGCCGGCGGCGTCGTGGTCGAACTCGTTGACGAGCAGGATCTCGGGGCGGGCGGTCTGGATGACCTCGGCGATGTTCTTCGCCTGCTGGTCGTCCGGGGTGGTGAGGTCGCGGACGAGCTCGCCCTCCGTGCCCCGGTTGAGGGAGGCGTTGTAGGTGGCCACGCGGACGTCGTGGGCGTCGGCGACGGCGGTCGCGCGCGCCCCGGGGGAGGCGGAGACGTGGGCGGACGGGGCGGCGTGGGCGACGGCCGCGCCGGAGGCGGCGAGGGCGGCGGCGGCCATGGCCGCGGAGAGGTGGCGAAGGCGCATGATCGGGCTCCTGGGTGCGAGGGGACGGCGATGCCCGACCACCCTGCCCCGGCCCGGGAAGGGCCCGGTGACGGCCGCGTGAACACGGGGCGGTGTCCGCGTGATGGGATGGCGACATGCCCCACGACGCCGCGCCTCGCCCCGACCAGCCCGCCGCCTTCGAGTCCTTGCCGGCGTCGGTGGGGATCCTCGGGGCCGGCCGGGCCGGGACGGCGCTGGCCCGGGCGATCGCCCGGATCCGCGTGCTGCACCCGGGGACGGCGGCCCCGCGCGTCGTGCTGGCAGCCACCCGCAGCCCCGCGGCGGTCCGCCGGCACCTCGCGATCCACGCCCCCGGCGCGGAGGCGGCGCACCCCGGGGACCTCGCGACGGACACCGAGCTGACCGTGGTGGCGGTGCCGCGGGAGGAGCTGGACGAGGTGGACCCGGCGTGGCTGGCCGGGCCGAGGACGCTCGCGGTGGTGGACATGACCAACACGTGGGGGGACGAGCTCGTCCCGGACTGGCTGGCAGCGGCGGCCGCACCGGGTCTGCCGACGATGCCGGGCAGCGCCGCGATCGCCGCGCACTGGGCGGAGGCGGGACTGACCGCCCCGGTGGTGCGGGCGTTCTCCGAGGTCTCGCACCACGAGCTGGACCGCGACGGCCGCGCGCAGCCGCCGCTGCGCGCGCTCGGCGTCGGCGCCGACTCCCCCGGGCCGGCGCGCGCAGCCGTGGCCGCCCTGGTGACGGCGATGGGGTTCGAGCCGGTGGAGTACGCACCGCTGGCCCGCGCGGCGGCCCTCGAGCCGGGCACGCGCGCCTTCACACGCCCCCTGCCGGCGGACGAGCTGGCCCGCGAGCTCGCCTGAACCGAGCCCGCTGTGCCTACGCTGTCCCCTGGGGGACCTGCAGCACGCGGGCGGCCCCCGGCGCCAGCCCGCCCCGTCCGACGAGAGGCCCACCGTGCCCGAGCCGACCGCTCCCCGCCCCTCCCGCCTCGCCCGCGCCCCCCGGGCGCGGCTCCTGGCTCGGGCCGCCCGCCCGCTGGCGGCAGCGGCCGTGGCCGGTGCCGCGCTCGCGGGGGCGGCCGCGCCCGCCGGCGTCGCGGCGACCGCCGCGGCGGTGCCGGTGGCGGCGGGCGCCGTCGTCGCCGCCCCGGCCGCCCACGCCCTGGAGTGGTCCCGGGTGGACCTCGCGGATCAGGCGGGCATCATCGATCCGGCCCAGCTCGAGCGCGACCTGGCGGGGATCGAGTTCCGCGCGCCCACGCGCGTGGCCGTGTTCACGGAGCGCGGCCCGGACATCCGGGGCCTGGACGAGGAGCGCAAGGCTCAGGCGTTCAACGGCCGCGTCCTCGAGTTCGCCCGCGCCCAGCGACCGGGGTGGATCAGCGCGGACGGTCAGAAGTGGGCAGACGGGCTCGTGATCGTGGCGGTGGACCCGGACAACCGCATGCTCGGCGTGTACCAGGGCGAGGACCGGAAGCTCGAGTCGGGTGGCCAGTCCGCCGTGCGCGAGGCCGGCACGGACGCCGCCCGCGACGCCCGCTGGACGGACGCGGTGGTGGACATGGTGGACGAGGCCGCCACCCGCATCGGCCGGCCCTGGAACGAGGATCCGGTGGTGTGGCTCGGCCTCGGGGGCGGAGCGCTCGGGGTGCTGGGCGCGGGCGCCGGCATCACGGCCGCCGTCGTGGGGCCGCGCCGCAGCCGCGCGCGCCGGTCCGCCGAGCACCTCGAGGAGGCCCGCCACCACCTCACGAGCGTCACCCTGGACTGGGAGACGACGGAGCTGAACGCCTCGACCGTGCCCCTCGGCTCCCGTCATGGCGCGCGACTGATGGAGCGCTACCGCGGCTTCCACCGGTCCGCCCTGGACGCCACCGCCCGCCTCGAGGAGCTCGAAGCCGCCCCCGTGAAGGACCGCTCCGCGCAGTCCTTCGTCGACCGGGCGGGCGGCGTGCGGGACGACGTCGCGGCCCTGGACGCCCTCGACGACGCCATCGCGGACGCGAACGCGCTGCTCAACCGACTGCCGGGCTGGGAGGACGCCTGGGACCGGCAGGTCGCGCCCCTGCGCGAGGACCTGCACCGGGTGCCCGCCCTGCACGATCGGCTGGGGGACGTGGACGGCACGGCGGTCCCCCTCGCCGCCCTGGACTCGTTCCGGGACGAGGCCCGCACCGAGCTGGAACGCCTCGGCACGGGGCTGACCGCGCAGACGGTGGCCCCGGACGACGCCATCGACGCCCTCGAGCGACTGCGCCGCCGCCTGACGGTCCGGATCGAGGAGCTGGCCCGCGCCGTGGCGCAGGCCCAGGACGGGAGGAAGAAGCAGCGGCTGATGCAGGAGAGCCTGGACGGGCAGCGGGCCGTGCCCCGGGACCGCCGCGGCTCCATCCTCGACGCCGGCGACGGCTGGCGGACCTACTGGACCGTGACCGCGTTCGACGCCGGCGTCGACGCGGGCGACTCCGCCGTCGCCTCGTACGAGTCCTCCTCGTCCGGCACCGGCTACGGGTCCTCGGGCGGCTCGTTCTCCGGGTCGGGATCCTCGGGGAGCTTCTGACGCCAGGCAACCGGCCGCCCTGCCTGTCGCCACCCTCGTCGACCTGCTCCTCGCCGCCCTCCGCCCCCTGAGCCGTCCGCCCACCCTTGCCTGCGCCGTCCGCCTTCGACAGCCTCTCCCCCATGAGTTCCCCGCATGACGACGCCGCGCCCGCCCGCAAGGACCCCCTGGCCTTCTACCTGGACAAGGCCGTTCCCGAGGCATGGGTGGCCGTCGGCGGACTGGCCGCCGCGGCCCGCCGCGCGGCCGTCGAGGCCGGGCTGGACGAGCAGCTGATGGAGCTCGTGAACCTGCGCGTGTCCGCGATCAACGGCTGCGCCTACTGCCTGGACGTCCACACCCGCAAGGGCGTCGGCGCCGGCCTGAGCGACCAGCGCCGCGGACTGCTGTCCGCCTGGCGCGAGGCCCCCGAGGTGTACACCGAGCTCGAGCGCGCTGCCCTCGAGCTGGCGGAAGCCGTCACGGAGCTGCCGGAGCAGGAGCAGCAGCAGTACGTGCAGCTGTCCACGCACGGCGTCCTCACGGATGCGCAGTACGCGGCGGTGCAGTGGCTGGCGATCGTCATGAACGTCACCAACCGCATCTCGATCCTGTCCCACCACCCGGTCCGCCGGCACGACTCCTGAGGAGGCCCCCGATAAGCAACACGGAACGCGACCCGCAGGAGCAGGTCTGCGAGAGCGGCCCGGGCCACGCCCCCACCCAGGACGACGGCGGGCTCCGCCCCGCCCGGTTCACGGACGGACTGAGTTCGGGGGTGACCTCGACGGACGGGGAGGACGGCCCCGTCGTCGAGATCCTGGAGCCGCGGGAGGTGCCGCTGGGCGGCCCCCGCGCCATGCCCGTGCAGCGCTCGCTGCCGCAGCGGGCGCGGAGCCTGATCGGAGCCTGGTGCTTCCTGGACTTCTACGGCCCGGTTGACGTCTCACGGACCGGCGGCATGGACGTGCCGCGGCACCCGCACACCGGCCTGGCGACGGTCTCCTGGCTGTTCGAAGGGCGGATCGACCACCAGGACTCCGCCGGGAACTGGGCGACCGCCCGTCCGGGCGACGTGAACCTGATGAACGCGGGCACCGGCATCACGCACAGTGAGTACTCCACCGAGGACACCACGGTCCTCCACGGCGCGCAGCTCTGGTACGCCCTGCCGGACGAGCACCGGTTCTCCGAGCCGGCCCTACACTCGCACCGCCCGGAGCCGGTGGGGGGCGAGGGGTGGATCGCCCGCGTCTTCCTGGGTGACCTCCTGGGCCAGTCCTCTCCCGTGCCGACCTCCATCCCGCTGACGGGTGTGGAGCTGCGCGTGGAGCCGGGCGCGACCGTCCGGATCCCCGTGCCCGCGGACCATGAGCACGGCCTGCTGGCCGTGGAGGGCGCCGTCACCCTGCAGGGCGCGGACGTGCCGCAGGCGCACCTCGGCTACGTGGGCACCGGCACGGAGGAGATCGTCGTGACCGCGGGCGAGGAGCCCGTGATCGCCCTGCTCCTGGGCGGCGAGCCGCTCGGGGAGCAGATCATCATGTGGTGGAACGTCGTGGGCCGGTCCCACGAGGAGGTCGTGCGCTGGCGTGCGGCCTACCAGCAGGAGATGGGGTTCGAGGCACCCGGGGTCGGCCGCTCGCGGCCGACGGCGACCTCATGGACGCCCTGCGCGGCGCCGCCTACGACGACGGCCGCGCCTTCCCCCAGTTCGGGGACTTCCCGCCGGATCCCAAGCCCCCGATCCGCGCACCCCCGCTGCCGCACACGCGCATGCGCCCCCGCGGCTGAACGCCTTCCCGAGAAGACCGGAAGAAAGGACCCCCGTCATGACCGAGCAGACCTCCTCCCTGGACCACCCTCAGGTCCGCAAGAACGCGGAGAAGTACGAGATCGTCGTCGACGCCGACGGCACCGTGGCCGGCTACACCCTGGCCATCGACTACACCGCCGAGGACGGCACCGCCGAGGACGGCACCGAGCAGCGGATCTTCCCCCACACCAAGCTCGAGGACGCCTATGAGGGCAAGGGGCTCGCATCCACCCTCGTACGCGAGGCGTTGCGCGACACCGAGGCCGCCGGCCGTCGCATCGTGCCCGTGTGCCCCTACGTGAAGCAGTGGGCGGACAAGCACGCCGACGAGGTGGAGGGCCAGGTGGACCAGCCGCGTCCGGAGCACCTGCAGTTCCTGGAGAAGCACGCGCAGGAGCGGAAGCAGGGCTGAGCGCCCCGACGCAGAAGGACCCGACCGTCATGGCGGTCGGGCCCGTCTCGCGTCCGTACGGCTGCGCGGGACGTCCACCTGCTGGGTGGCTGCTCGGCGACAGAGGGATTCAACGCCGGGGGTCGACCCGGGTGACTGCGGACGGCCATCCGGTGCCAGTCGTTCATCACGAGGGCCAGCCATGTCACCGCCGAGACCTGGGCGGGGGTGAGGGGGGCGCCGTCGTGGGGGTGAGCGGAAGGCCGCTACAGGTGGGTGACGTCCTCGGCGAGGGCGAGCGCGGCGCCCGCCTCGGCGGAAACGCAGCCGGATTCCCACCCGCCGGCGGCGGCTTCGCGTGGATGCAGGCGCAGGCAGGGGGCGCAGCCGTTGAGCTGTGAGACATGTAGCTTCACCAGGTTCACGGTCACCCGTGCGAGACCGACCCTCAGTTCGCGACCGTGAAGCGGGTGCCGCGGTGGGCGCCGCTCTCGGCCTCGTCCACCAGCGCGACGGCGAAGTCCTCGGCGGACACCGTCTCCCCCGCCGGGATGTCGGTCTCGGTCTTGTATGCCCCCGTGCGCTCCCCGGGGGCGATCATGGGAGCCGGGGCGAGCATGGTCCAGGCCAGGCCCTGCGAGGCTCGGTAGTCCTCGAGAATGTCGCCGAAGACGTCGGACTCGGCCTTGTACTCCGCCGGGAACTCGGCTGAGTCCTTGAGCAGGGAGCCGTCTGGGAGCTGGAGCGCGCCGGCGCCGCCCACCACGATGAACCGTCCCTGCGGGGCCGCGGCGATCAGCGCCTGGTGGGAGCGTCGGATGGCCGTCACGTCGCCGTCACCGGTGCGCACCGGCGGCACGGCGAGGACCGTGATGTCGTTGTCCTCGATCACGCGGGCGACGGCCGCGGTGTCTGCCACGTCCACGTCGAACCAGCCATCCTGCCGTGATCCGGAGCGGCTGCCGGCGGCGACCTCGTGGCCGCGCGCCCGGGCCTCCGCGACGACCCGAGAGCCGACCATGCCGGTGGCGCCGATGACTGCGATCTTCATGAGGGGACCTTCTCTCCTGAGTGAGCACCCCGGTCGGGGCGCGCCGGAGAGAACATCGGGTCCGGTCGGATGATTCCCCGAGACGACGAAGCCCCCGCTCACTGAGCGGGGGCCTTCTGCTGTGGTCGGGGTGACAGGATTTGAACCTGCGACCTCGTCGTCCCGAACGACGCGCGCTACCAAACTGCGCCACACCCCGTCAGAATCTGCCCGTAGGGGATTCCAACAGGGCACGACTATACCAGGGTGAGCCCGGGTGCGCGAATCCGGCAGGATGGCGGCAACGCACCAATCGATCGGAAGGACGCCCCATGGCCTGGTGGGCACGACGCCGCCTCTCCTCCAGCGGTCCGGCGCCGCTCGGCAAACCGCCGCTCGTGGCAGCCGAGGAGCTCCGCCGACTGACGGATGAGCTGTCGGAGATCCTGCAACGGGAGTCCGCGCGGATCCGCCCCGACGCCGCGGCGGTTCTGCGTTCGTTCCTGAACCGGTCACGTGCGCTCCTGCCGGCATGGGACAGGACAGCCCCGGCGAGAAGCGCCGAAGCCCTGGCCGCGTACGAGCTGCTGCGCGACAGAGTGCTGCCGGGCCTGCAGGACTGGTTATGCCTCCCCGACCATCTGAAGCCGGTGCACGCGGACGACCTGCTGGCCGACGCGCAGGCCTGGGAGGGCGACCTGAGCCACCATGCCGCACGTCTGACCCAGGTGCTGACCGCTCGAGGACGAGCGGTACGGGAGCTCGACGAGCGGCAGTGAATGACCCCAGTCCACGGGCGGCAACCGCCCGCTCAATCGAAAGAAGCCCTGGGAATG